>NZ_JAGFPG010000001.1:0-2199636 GCF_025962675.1 Candidatus Symbiopectobacterium sp. NZEC127 | reverse complement strand
GTGGACGGCAAGTGGAGCACCACGGCCGATCTGAGCAGCCTGGCGGAAGGCAAGGTGGAAGCCAAAGCCACCGCCACGGACCCGGCCGGTAATCAGGCGCACGACACCGCCAACTCGACGCTGGATGTCACCGGACCGAGCGTGGATATCGAGCACTTTGCCGGTGACGATGGCTTTATCAATACCAGTGAATCCACCGCAACGCCGGTGAGCGGCACCAGCAGCGAGAAGACCGTCGATCTGGTGTTTACCGACGTCAACGGCAAGACCGTTGAAGTGAAAAACGTCTCGGTAGTGGACGGCAAGTGGAGCACCACGGCCGATCTGAGCAGCCTGGCCGAGGGCAAGGTGGAAGCCAAAGCCACCGCCACTGACCCGGCAGGTAATCAGGCGCACGACACCGCCAATTCCACCCTGGACGTCACCGGTCCGACGGTCGATATCGAGCACTTTGCCGGTGATGATGGCTATATCAATACCAGCGAGTCCACCGCCACGCCAGTCAGCGGCACCAGCAGCGAAAAAACCGTGGATCTGGTGTTTACCGACGTCAATGGCAAAACCGTTGAGGTCAAGAACGTATCGGTAGTGGACGGCAAGTGGAGCACCACGGCCGATCTGAGCGGTCTGGCGGAAGGCAAGGTGGAAGCCAAAGCCACCGCCACTGACCCGGCCGGTAATCAGGCGCACGACACCGCCAACTCGACGCTGGACGTCACCGCCCCCGAGATAGATATCACTGGATTTGCGGGTAACGACGGATATATCAATCAGCAAGAGTTGGGTGGAACCTTTATTGAGGGGACGAGCAACGAGCGTTTCGTCAATCTCACCTTTACCGACAGCAACGGCAAGTCAGTCACCGTCAGCAGTGTGCCGGTCTTTGACGGCAAATGGCATAACACGATTAATTTAGGTTCGCTGGCAGAAGGCAAAATCACCGTGGTGGCGACGGCAACGGATGCCGCAGGTAACACCGCGCAAGACAGCGCCAGTGCCATCATGGATAAAACCTTACCTGAAATTGATATCACCAATTTTGCCGGTAATGATGGCTATCTCAATGCTCACGAATTAGCCGGACAATTTATTCAGGGCACCAGCACGGAAAACCACGTGACATTGGTCTTCACTGACAGTAAGGGAAAAGAGGTCAAACTTACTGATGTGCCTGTTATTGATGGTAAATGGAGTACCTCAGCCGATCTGAGCACATTGGCAGAAGGCAAGATTAAGGTCGTTGCAACGGCAACGGATCCGGCGGGTAATCAGGCCCACGATAACGATCAAGCCATATTGGATACCAAGCCGCCTGTCGCGCACGATGAGACGGTAACCGGGCTGGAAGATACGCCGGTGCATATCGGTTGGGATAGCTTGGGCGTTTCTGGCGATACGTCCAGCGTGGTGATTTCTTCATTGCCACCGGCCAGCGCTGGTACGCTGTATTACAACGATAATGGCACCTGGAAACCCGTCACGGAAGGACAGTCGTTTAACTCGACCAATACAGATTTGCGTTTTGATCCTGCGGCAAATGCGTCGGGTTCACCCTATGGCATCGTGCATTTCTCACCGGTGGATAAAGCGGGCAACGTTGGTGCGGAAACCTCGCTCAACATTGATATTACCCCGGTGGCGGATGCACCGACGGTGACGCTGGACATTACCAGCGGCAACAGTACGCCAAGCAGTGAAGTGATTCATATTAACGGCGGCAGTACCAACGGTGGCTTTGATATTCAGGATGGAAAAATTGTTGCCGTCGGCAATGGGGTGCGCGTCTGGTTAACCGAGGGGGATCCGATCCCGACATTGGTGGGTACCGGTACATACTCGTACTATACACAGGGTAATACCAGCGGAAATGATGGCTACAGTGATATTTTCGTTGTCCACTCGAACAGCGGATATTTCTATCGTCAAAGTGGACGACCTGATGAACTAAAACCCTTGGATTCTTTTGGTGGAAACCGAGTAGTTAATAATGACAGTGCGCATAAAGATTATGTGTTTGTGATGAAAGAGGATGGCTATACCTATAATCCTACTTACAACACGAATAATAATCAGCCAACGAGCGTCAATACCCTTGATGGCGTCAAAGTTAACTACACCGACAGCAACGGACAATCCCATTCGTTCACCAATCAGGTGAGTAACAATCTGGGCGGGGTGATTTACAGTGATGGCACCAGTATGGCGCCAGGCAGCAATGCGCCTACGGTAACCAAAGAAACCAACACGGGTACCCAGGAACATACGCTGGATGTCTCAGCCGCATTGACCGATCTTGACGGCAGTGAAACGCTGTCGGGCATTACCCTGACCGGCCTGCCGGAAGGCACCAAAGTGGTTGACCATATCAACAATGATGCGACCTATACCGTGGGCAAAGATGGCACTTACACCATTGCCAACGCGCACAATGCCAACGCGTTGTCGGGAACGGTCACGTTGTACGTGCCAGTGGCGGCAGGCAAGTTCGAGGTGGTGGCTCAAGCAACGTCAACTGAAAAACTCAACCATGACAGCGCGACCGGTTATTCGACGGAAGGCGTTGAGCAATACGGTGCAGCCATCGGCACTACCGGGGATGATTCTGTACAGGGCACCAACAGCAACGATGTGATGATAGCCGATGTTTCCGGTCTGCAACTGGTGGAAGGCACCAACTATAACATCGCGTTTATGGTGGACAGCTCGGGCAGTATGACCACTACCGATATCGCCAACACGGTTGCTTCTCTGAAAAACGTGTTTAACAGCCTGATCAACAGTGCCAACGGTGCGCATGCAGGGAAAGTGAACGTGTTCCTCGCTGACTTTGACACGCAGGTTGGCCGCACGGTATCGGTGGATCTGAAAGACTCGACGGCGCTGAGCAAGCTTACCGGCGTACTGAACTCAATGGTTGGCGGTGGTAACGGCGGCGGTACTAACTATGAGGACGTGTTTAAAACCACGGCCAACTGGTTCCAAAGTGCGGCGGTGAAAAATAATGTCGGTACTAACCTGACCTATTTTATTACCGACGGCGAGCCGACCTATTATCAGAAGGATGAAACCAATCAGGTACAGGTGGGTAGTAATTCGAATGAAGTGCTGAATATCGACAGTTTCAATTACCAAGTCGGCCAAGCCTATAACATGAAAATTATGGGGGAGAACCGCGAGGTCATCAGTGCTAATGGCGATGTCAATCGATACTTCTATAATCGTTATGGTTATATCGACCACGAAGTTGTCGGACGGGTACATGCGCAGGGCGATGGCACTTATGAAATCTCCACGTTGGGCGGCTGGGGTAACAACGACGGGGACTACGGCTACTACAATCGTTACTACAGCCAGCAAAACGCAGACACTGCCTTCAAGCTGTTGCAGTCGATATCGCATAACACCATTGAAGCCATTGGCGTGGGCAAATCGCTCGATGCCAGCAGTCTGACGCGTTACGACTCCGACGGTATTGTTCAAAGCAAGATCGATCCGAGCAAGCTGAGTGAAGCTATCCTGGGCAGCAACAAACCGTTGCCCGGCGGAGACGACACCTTGCACGGTGGTATTGGCAATGACATCCTGTTTGGCGATGTGGTGCGCTTTGACGGTATCGAAGGTAACGGCTTGTCGGCACTGCAAACCTATATCGCGCAGCAGATGAAAGTCTCCAGCGTAACGGTGCAGGATATGCACCATTACATTACCGATCACCATCAGGCGTTTGATCTCTCGTCCAGCAACGACGGTGACGACAAACTGTACGGCGGTGCGGGTAACGATATCCTGTTTGGTCAGGGTGGCAATGACCTGCTTAACGGCGGTGAAGGAAACGACATCCTGTACGGCGGCAGCGGCAACGATATCTTGATCGGCGGTAAGGGCAACGACACGCTGATTGGTGGTTCAGGGGCGGATACCTTTATGTGGCAAAAAGGCGATACCGGTTTTGATGTCATCAAAGATTTCAACCCGGGTGAAGGTGACAAGATCAATCTGCACGATCTGCTCGGCGATCTGGACAAAGGGGCCGATCTTAGCCGTTATATCCGCTTTACCGATCATAACGGTTCTCCCACCATTGAAGTCAGCACGCAAGGTGACTTCTCGGGCAACGCGGGCGGTACGGTGAATGTCTCTATCACGCTTGAGCATTACAGTGGATCAATGCCTTCGCTGGAAAGTCTGGTCAGCAAGCCCGAACAGACGGTAAACTGAGTTGCATTACTTGCGCCCGGAGAAGGCATCGACCTTCTCCGGGGCGAGGCAGCCATACCGTACCGGAGAGAAGAGGTGGTGCATGTACTATATCCAGCGTGACAGCCAAGGGTTTTTAGTCAGAGTGGCGGATGTGCCCTTTGACGAGATGACCGGTAAACTGGCAAAAGATTCTCCGGAAGCGATCCTGTGGCGGAAAAATCAGGAAGTGATGCTCAATGGATTGCAGCAGCTACGCCAAAGCGATTTGGAAATGGTGCGCGTGCTTGAGGATTTGATTCAGGTGCTAACGCAGAAAGGTGTTATCAATATTACCGATTTCCCTGCTGCGGCACAGTTGAAGCTGATTAACCGGGCCCATGCACGTGAAGCGCTCAACGGCGGGCTGAGCAAGCTGATTAACGACGAAGATGAGGCGATGTTTTAAGCCTCACGTTGCCGCGCTTTTCTCTCTCTGGTGCGTGCAGGCAAGTCTGTCTGCACGCACTATCCCTATTAGACGTTATTTCAGCAACAGCGTGTTATCCGGCGCGGGGAACGGTTCTCCCAGCAAACGTCCCATAGCACCCTGTAGCCCCATGCCGCGCAGCGTATCCAGTTCACCCTCGGTTTCGACACGTTCAGCGATCAGTGGCAAATCGATGCTGTTGGCTGTGCGGTAAAGGGCTTCAATAAACACCTTTTTATCGTTTTCCCGATCGATATTGCGAATGTAGCTGCCATCAATTTTCAGGTAGGCAAGCCCCCACTGCGCCAGGTTACCTATCAGGTTAAAACGCCCACCGAAGTGCTGTAATCCCAGTTGGCAACCGTATTCGCTGAGCATTGCGATCAGCGCTTCAAGATGATGGGTTTCCGGCAACTGGTTTTCATCCAGCTCAAGAATCACACGGCGCGCCCGCTCGGGATGGCCCTTAAGCGGTGCCAGCATTTGCGTCAACAGGTTTAAATCCAGCACGGTACTGCCCGACAGACTCAGCGCCAGCGTACCGGAACTGCGTGACAGATAATCCAATGTTTGTTTTATCATCACCTGATCTAACCGGGCATTCCAGCCAAAGCGCTGGATCCAGGGGAGGAAAAATCCCGCTGCGATGCTGTTGCCTTGCTCATCGTTGATACGCGCCAGTACCTTATGGTGAAGCACGTCGCCGGGGTGAGCGCAGCGGCAAACCGGCTGGAAGAACAGTTGCAGGCGTTCCTCATTCAGCAGCGTATCCAGGCGATTAAACCACAGGTGACGATCGGCCTCGGCCGGTGAATGGGCTTCATTTTCTGCCAAGGGCGCGTGATGCAGCGGAGAGCTTTCTGCCCGCGTGAGCGCGTGGTCACCTTGTATCAACAGCGTTTTCAGGCTATCGCCGTGCTTGAACGGCACCATGCCCAATGCGGCAACCGGCGAGCTGTCGATCTCGCCCGTTAGCGCGAGTGATTCCAGGTTGTGTGAAAGTGCGACGACCAGCGTGTGCGCTTCTTTTTCTGCCATGCCGGGGCACAGCAGGGCAAATTCACCGCCGCGCAAACGCGCCAGCACGCTCTCCTGTTCGGCATAGAGCTTCTGTGCGGTACGCATCATTTTCGCCATGGTTTCCAGCAGCGCATCGGTGCGTTGACCGCCGAGCCGTTGGTTGAGACCTGCCAGATCCTGTATGCGAATCATAATGAGATAGCCCGGCGGCGTCTCTTCATCGCTGCTCTTGTCGTTGAACTGCATCTCAAAAGCGCGACGGTTAGGCAGACCGGTTTGCGGATCCTGATAGGCTTCTTGACGTAAGCGTTCACTTCGCTCGGCTTCTTCTTCAAACAACATCTTCAGCTTGCTGACCATCAGATTCATGGCCTGCGCCACACGGCGGAATTCTGGTGTGCTGGGCAAGTCCGGCTGAGTGAGGTATTCACGGCGGGTGATCGCCAGCGACTGTTTCACCATGTAGTTCAACGGGCGCAACTGGCGGCGCAGCAACAACGCGCCAATCAATAAACCGAGCGCAGCGCAGCCCAATAGCCAGATGGCTCCTGCGGAGGTGCTTTGCCACAGACGGGTAACGGCGAACATCGGGTGGCTGACCACTTCCACTTTTGCCGCCTGCTCCCACCCGCGCATCACCATGGCCTCACCGCTGCCCGGTGTCAGATTAACCAGCCGCACAAACCAGGCGGGAACATTGGGAATTTCAGGCGAGGCGATGCGTTCCAGCGTGACGTCACCGGTTTTAATATCACGCACCCGAATGCTGGAAAAATAGCCGCTATCGAAAATCGAGCTGACCATTAATTCCACCATGGCCGGATCGTCGATATTGGGCGTTAACGACAATCCAAGTGCGGTGGCGGCATCCTGCGCGTGGGATTGCAATTGGTTATTCGACTGCTCGCGTGAATTTTCCAGGCTGACAAAAAAGCTGCCACTAAAAATCACCAGTACGAATAAGCAGATGGCTATCAAAAGTTGTTTGTACAGAGACATAGCCTAATCCTACTCTTCAAGAGAAAAACCTTCGGCCCGCATTTTGGTCAATAAATCTTGCCAACGTGAAAGCCGCTTACTGTCGCCGACCCGTTTATTGCTGCCATCACTGCCGGGCAGCCATAGTCCCTCTGCGTTAAAGGAATAAACGGGGATGAGGTCGGTACGCTGCGTTGCGGGTAATATTTTATCCGTTAGATTATCCAACACCAGCGGAATAGAGGTCGGAGTGGGATAATACGCAACGATCATATGTGCCTGATTAAGGCGTAATGCTTTAACGTAGGTAATTCGTAACTTCTCATTCGGAATACCGAGCCTGCGTAGCGTAAAATATTTTGCAATAGAATAATCTTCGCAGTCAGCCATTCCTTTGCGCAGCGCTTCAATGGGCGTTGCCCAATAATCTTCCTGCTGCCAGATGACACGATCGTCACGAAATAGCAGCCGTTCATTAAAAAAACGGTTTACCGATTCCAATAGTTTTTTTTCATCGCTGCCGGGCAATGAACCTAATAATGCCTGCCACTCATTAATTCGCTTACGCGCTTCCGGTGTTGCAGGGCCGTAAAGTTGTTCCGTGCGCTGATTAATGGTGACGAAATCCCAATCCGCGCGCAGCGTTGCCGTCAGCAGTAACAGACTGCTGAACAGCACAAGCAGAACCCCTTTATTACGCCATGTCGTTATCCAGCGGCTATTCACCGGTGTTTCTCTTCGCTATTGATTGAACCAGAGTAAGCCTCTCATCCTCGTTGCGGTGTGCTGGCCTTGTTGCGTGAAAATACGCCATGCCGCCCTGTTGAACACAAGGCAGACATGCACACCTTCCTGGCGTGAAGATAGAATAGGCGCTGAGGGCGGAAACACTGTCGATACAGACGAGTTATCGTTAGCTATTATGGCAGAATAACCTACTTTTATGGCTGGGTCAGCAGCGCACACCGTGTGTCAGGGAGAAAAACATGAATTTAGCCACCTTGGTATCAGAAACCCGTAATCCGGCAACGATGGAACTGGACAGCCAAACCACGCTTGCAATGATGACGCTGTTCAATCAGGAAGACCGTAAAGTGCCCGAGGCGATAAGCCTGGTGCTGCCGGAGATTGCGCGCGCGGTGGATATGGCGGCTGCCAGAATGAAAGCGGGCGGGCGACTGATCTATCTCGGGGCGGGTACCAGTGGGCGCTTGGGGGTTCTTGATGCGTCTGAATGCCCGCCGACCTTTGGTGTGCCCCACGGGCTGGTTATCGGGTTGATAGCCGGTGGACCCGGCGCGCTGTTGAAGGCGGTTGAAGGTGCAGAGGACGATCCTTCCCTCGGTGAGGGCGATCTGGTGGCGCTGTCGCTGACGCCACAAGACACCGTGGTGGGGCTGGCGGCGTCGGGCCGCACCCCTTATGTGATTGGTGCGTTGAAATATGCACGCAGCCAGGGTTGTGGTACGGTCGCCATCTCTTGCAACCCCGCATCCCCGATTGCGGCGCTGGCCGAGGTGGCGATTTCACCGGTAGTCGGACCGGAAGCGCTGACCGGTTCGACACGCCTCAAATCCGGTACGGCACAAAAGCTGGTGCTCAACATGCTCTCCACGGGCGTGATGGTTAAGCTGGGAAAGGTGTACCAAAATCTGATGGTCGATGTAAAAGCGACCAATGAGAAACTGGTGGATCGCGCTTGTCGTATCGTGATGGAAGCCACGGGTGCCGCACGTGATGAGGCGCAGCGAGCGTTACAAGAAACCGGCTATGCGGCCAAACCCGCTATACTGATGATCCTCAGCGGTATCAGCGCGGCAGAGGCCGAGCAGCGGTTGGCAATACACCACGGTTATCTGCGCGATGCGCTGTTGCCTTAAAAATAAGGAAATGGGCACCGTACGTGCTCGTTTTTTCCCGTAACGTAGTGATTACCCTGGCAAGAGGAAAATGGTTTGGGTGAACAATCACCGACACGTATCGTGTTTTTTGATTTGGACGGCACCTTGCATCGCCAAGACATGTTTGGCTGTTATTTGCGTTACTTGCTTAAACGCCTGCCGTTAAATTTACTGCTGGTTATTCCGGTGCTGCCGGTGGCCGGGCTGGTATTGCTGGCACGCGGCAGGGCGGCGCGCTGGCCAATGAGCGCTCTGCTTTGGGCCATTACCTTTGGTCGGCGTGAGGCGCATTTACGGGCGCTAGAGCAGGGGTTTGTTGCCCGTTTTCGTCGCTGGGTGACGCCCTTTCCGTTGGTGCAGCAGCGCTTGACCGAGTATCTCGCCGCTTCGGATGCACAAGTGTGGCTGGTAACCGGTTCGCCGCAGCGTCTGGTCGAGCAGGTTTACCATGACGCCGCGTTTCTGCCCGGCGTCAAACTGATGGGCAGCCAGATGGTACGGGGCTATGGCGGTTGGGTATTGCCGCTGCGTTGTCTGGGACGGGAGAAGGTGGTGCAGATGGAAAAACAGCTTGGTGCGCCACTTCAATTGCACAGCGGGTATAGCGACAGCAAGCAAGATAATCCGCTGCTGTTTTTTTGCGAACACCGCTGGCGCGTGACGCGTGCCGGGACGTTGCAACAGCTGGAGTAACGGCATCGGCCAGGCAATAAGCACTCTGCTTTTTCTTTACACCCTGTATAATGCGCGCGACCAAAAATGCGCGATAAATACCCGGGAGGCACCATGAACGACACCCTTGATGGCGGTGACACGCCTGATGAATATTGGATGCGTCATGCACTGACACTGGCCCAACGGGCGCAGGAGGAGGGGGAGGTGCCCGTCGGTGCGGTGCTGGTTCTGGATAATAACGTGATTGGTGAGGGCTGGAATCGCCCCATCGGTCATCACGATCCGACCGCGCACGCCGAAATCATGGCGTTGCGTCAGGGCGGAAAAGTGTTGCAGAACTACCGTTTAATCAACGCGACGCTGTATGTGACGCTTGAACCTTGCGTGATGTGCGCAGGGGCAATGGTGCACAGCCGTATTGGCCGACTGGTGTATGGTGCCAACGATGAAAAAACCGGGGCAGCAGGGTCGTTGGTCGATATCTTGCGCCATCCCGGTATGAATCATCAGATAGCGATCACGTCTGGCCTACTGGCTGCCGAATGCGCCCAAACCCTCAGCGATTTTTTCCGAATACGCCGCGCACAGCATAAAGCGCTGCGCGCGCAAGAAAAAGCCGCCAAGTGTGACGGTGCTACCTGATCGGTTATTTGCCGAGTTTTTCTGGCGGTACGGCAGGGTAAGCGCTTGCTAACAGTTCCTGCTGCTGGGTTTTATTGGCTTTCTCGGTCAGATACCCCTCCAGACTCAGCATATAGCGACGGATATTTTCAACGTAGTTATAGGCTTCGTGGCCGCGAGCATAGCCGTAAGTGGTCTGGGCATAATAGCGTTTCTGGCTGAGCATCGGCAGACGCACCTTCACATCCGCCCAGCTATCGGGATTACCCTTCTGTTTTTCCGTCAGTTTGCGCGCATCCAGCAGATGGGCATAGCCCATGTTGTACGAGGCCAGTGCAAACCAAATCTTTTCATCCTCTGGGATGCTTTCCGGCATTTTTTCCATCATGTGCGCCAAATAGCGTGCGCCACCGCTAATGCTCTGTTCCGGATCGAGCCTGTCGGTCACATTCAGGCTCTCTGCGGTGTTGCGCGTCAGCATCATCAGTCCGCGCACGCCGGTCGGCGAGGTCGCCAACGGGTTCCAGTGCGATTCCTGATAAGAGATGGCTGCCAGCAATTTCCAGTCAATATCGCTGGCATATTTGGCAAACAGCGGCTGTAGATCGGGCAAGGTATTATCGATGGCGCTCAGGAAGGTGCGGGTATCGACATAATCAAATTCGCCTACGTGGCCGAGGTATTTCTCTTCCAGACGGGCCAGCGTGCCGTCTTCCACGGTTTGGCTGAAAAAGTCCAACAAGGCGGCGTACAGGCTGTCGTCCTGAGTGCGGCGCATATACCAGGTGACCGGCTCTTCGTCGCTCAGATCGAACGCAACGGAAAGCTGCGGGTGAATGCGCTGCATCAAACCGATGGTGACGGAATCCGCCAGCGTGTAATCCAACGCACCCTGCGCCACCTGTTTGAGCAAATCTTGCGTGCTGAGATCCGAGGCGGCTTCCCAGCTCAATGCCGGATATTTACCGCTTTTCAAATCGCGTAGTGTGGCGATATGGGCTGAGCCCGATGTGACCGCTAATCGACCGCTCAGTTTTTCCAGGTTTTTAGGGCGCGTGGCACCCATACGGTAAACCAACTGCTGCGAAACGGAATAGTAGGTCGGCCCCGCGCGAAAGCGATCCAGTCGCTCATGGTTGTAGATAAGCCCGGCGGCGAGCAGATCGGCATTGTCGTTGTCGAGATCATCGAACAAGGCGTCAAGATTTGGACGCGCCGATACCACCAGCTTCACGCCAAGGTAATCGGCGAATCGTTTAGCCAGTTCATAATCAAGTCCTGAGGGGGTTCCGTTACTGAGGGTATAGGTCAGCGGCGAATTGAGCGTGCTGATACGCAGCTCGCCCCGAGAAAGGATCTGATTGAGCTGTGTATCCTGGCCGCTGCGCCAGGGGATGTTGGGCCAGAGCGCCAACATCAGCAGTAACGTAATAACCCCGATGAAAAAATAATTTAATGTTAAACGCTTCAAATAGTTATCTCTCGGCGGCCGTGTGGCCTTTCTGTCTGTAACGGCAGTTTTTTTGTCTACACTCTCCCAGAGTGGGGGCATTTTGCTTAACAAACCGCCAGTGTGCAACAGTTATCCATCAGGTTAAAGTTTGACCACGTCAAAAATAAGATGTGCAACAAACTCTGCGCAAACGGTTTCGTCGCGCGTCACAATTCTCTATAATGACGCGCGTTTCCCCCCTTGGCTGCGCGACAAAGTAGCGCCCACTGACGTACTGAAACTCAGTACATCGAAGACGAGAGATTTTTTAGATGATGGAAATACTGCGTGGTTCACCTGCCCTATCGGCCTTCCGTGTAAATAAGTTGCTAACGCGCTGCAAAGAGCACTTTTTGCCAATTAGTGATATCTATGCGGAGTACGTTCACTTTGCCGCCGTGCGTGCACCACTGAACAGCGATGAGCAGGTCAAACTGACACGACTGTTAAAATATGGCCCCTCTCTCGCGGAGCATGAGCCAAGTGGGCGCTTACTGTTGATCACACCGCGTCCTGGCACCATTTCTCCCTGGTCTTCCAAAGCTACCGATATTGCGCGCAACTGCGGCCTGGACAAGGTGATTCGTCTGGAGCGCGGATTAGCCTTCTATATTCATGCGCCGACGCTGAGCGATGAACAGTGGCAGCAACTGGGCGCGCTGCTGCATGACCGCATGATGGAAACCGTATTTACTGAGATGGCGCAGGCAGAACAGCTGTTTGCGCAGCATCAACCCGCCCCGTTGAAACGGGTAGACGCTCTGCTTGAAGGGCGTAAGGCGTTGGAACAGGCCAATGTGCGTCTGGGATTGGCGCTGGCGGAAGATGAAATCGACTACCTGTTGGACGCCTTTACCCGTTTGGGACGCAATCCGACCGACATTGAACTCTATATGTTTGCCCAGGCCAACTCTGAGCATTGCCGCCACAAAATTTTTAATGCCGATTGGGTGATTGACGGTGAAACACAGCCCAAATCGCTGTTCAAAATGATCAAGAACACCTTCGAACATACGCCGGAACACGTGCTGTCTGCTTATAAAGATAACGCGGCCGTGATGGAAGGCTCCGAAGCAGGGCGCTTCTTTGCCGATCCGCAAGGGCACTACGCCTACCATCAGGAACCGACACACATTCTGATGAAAGTGGAAACCCACAACCACCCGACGGCCATTTCTCCCTGGCCGGGCGCGGCGACCGGTTCCGGCGGTGAAATTCGCGATGAAGGGGCGACGGGGCGCGGTGCCAAACCCAAAGCGGGTCTGGTCGGGTTCTCAGTCTCCAACCTGCGTATCCCTCACTTCGAACAGCCATGGGAAGAAGATTTCGGTAAGCCGGATCGTATCGTCAGCGCGTTGGACATCATGCTTGATGGCCCGCTGGGCGGCGCGGCCTTTAACAACGAGTTTGGTCGCCCTGCGCTGACCGGTTACTTCCGTACCTATGAAGAGCAGGTGGACAGCCATAACGGCAGCGAACTGCGCGGTTATCACAAGCCGGTGATGCTGGCGGGCGGTATTGGTAACATCCGTGCCGATCACGTGAAAAAAGGCGAAATCACGGTAGGTGCCAAGCTGATTGTGCTGGGTGGCCCCTCCATGAACATCGGCCTGGGCGGCGGTGCGGCCTCTTCTATGGCTTCTGGTCAATCGGACGCCGATCTGGATTTCGCCTCGGTACAGCGCGATAACCCGGAAATGGAACGCCGTTGTCAGGAAGTGATCGATCGCTGCTGGCAACTGGGCGAAGAGAACCCGATCCTGTTTATCCACGACGTGGGGGCGGGCGGTCTGTCCAACGCCATGCCGGAACTGGTGAGTGATGGCGGGCGCGGCGGACGCTTTGAACTGCGCGACATTCTCAACGACGAGCCGGGCATGAGCCCGCTGGAAGTGTGGTGTAACGAATCGCAAGAGCGCTATGTGCTGGCGGTTGCGCCGGAGAAACTGGCGCTGTTTGATGAGCTGTGCCGTCGTGAGCGCGCCCCTTATGCGGTGATTGGCGAAGCCACGGAAGAGCAACATTTAACCCTGAACGATCGCCACTTCAACAATCAGCCGATCGATTTGCCGCTGGATGTGTTGCTGGGCAAAACGCCAAAAATGCTGCGTGACGTTAAGCGCCAGACTACCGAGGGCACCTTGTTGAACCGCGAAGGTATCTTCCTGGCTGAAGCGGTAGAGCGCGTGATGCATCTGCCAGTGGTGGCAGAGAAAACCTTCCTGATCACCATTGGTGACCGTTCCGTTACCGGTATGGTGGCACGCGATCAGATGGTCGGACCGTGGCAGATCCCGGTGGCAAACTGTGCCGTCACCACCGCAAGCCTCGACAGCTACCACGGTGAAGCGATGTCGATTGGCGAACGTGCGCCTGTGGCGTTGCGTAACTTTGGCGCCTCCGCGCGTTTGGCGGTGGGGGAAGCGTTAACCAACATTGCGGCGACCCAGATAGGCGCGTTAACGCGCGTGAAGCTCTCTGCAAACTGGATGTCGGCAGCGGGGCATCCCGGTGAAGACGCCGGACTTTACGAAGCGGTAAAAGCCATCGGCGAAGAACTCTGCCCGGCATTAGGATTGACCATTCCGGTGGGTAAAGACTCCATGTCGATGAAAACCCGCTGGCAAGAGGGCGATCAGGAGCGCAGCGTCACCTCTCCGCTTTCTCTGGTGATCACCGCATTCGCCCGTGTGGAAGATGTGCGTAAAACTGTCACGCCGCAGCTGCGCGCCGATCGTGATAACGTGCTGTTGCTGATCGACCTGGGTGCTGGACACCATACGCTGGGCGCGACAGCGCTGGCACAGGTCTACCGTCAACTGGGCCGCCATACTGCGGATGTACGTAACCCGCAACAGTTGGCTGGCTTCTTTAACGCTATGCAAACGCTGGTGGCGGATGATGCGCTGCTGGCCTACCACGACCGTTCTGATGGTGGTCTGGTGGTGACGCTGGCAGAAATGGCGTTTACCGGTCACTGCGGCATCGAGGTTGATATCGCGGCATTGGGCAACGATCCGCTGGCCTCGCTGTTTACCGAAGAACTGGGTGCAGTAATTCAAGTCTCCGCCGATCGTCTGGCGCACGTTGAACAGGTGCTGGCCGACAATGGTTTGGCGGATATCGTTCACCGTTTGGGCCATGCCGCGCAGGACAATCGCTTTGTGATTACCCATGGCAACGATGTGGTGTATCAGGAGAGCCGCACTACGCTGCGCACCTGGTGGGCGGAAACCACCTGGCAGATGCAGCGCCTGCGTGACAACCCGCACTGTGCCGATCAGGAACATGCTGCGAAGCAGGATGAGACCGATCCGGGCCTGAACGTCTCGCTGACGTTCGATCCTGCGCAGGATATTGCCGCACCCTTTATCGCCAAAGGCGTGCGTCCTAAAGTGGCTGTGCTGCGTGAGCAGGGCGTTAACTCTCACGTTGAAATGGCGGCCGCGTTCCATCGCGCCGGTTTTGACGCCATCGATGTGCATATGAGTGATTTGCTGGCAGGTCGTCGCGATCTGCAAGACATCCAGGCGCTGGTCGCCTGCGGTGGCTTCTCTTACGGCGATGTGCTGGGCGCGGGCGAGGGATGGGCGAAATCCATTCTGTTCAATGCGCGGGTGCGCGATGAGTTTGCTGCCTTCTTCCAACGTCCGCAAACGCTGGCGCTCGGTGTGTGCAACGGTTGCCAGATGATGTCCAATCTGCGCGAACTGATCCCTGGCGCAGACCACTGGCCGCGCTTTGTGCGCAACCTGTCCGATCGCTTTGAAGCGCGCTTTAGCCTGGTTGAAGTCACCAAAAGTCCGTCATTGTTTATGAATGACATGGTGGGATCGCGCATGCCAATCGCGGTTTCTCACGGTGAAGGGCACGTTGAAGTGCGCGATGCCGCCCACTTGGCGGCGCTGGAGCATGAACATCTGGTCGCTCTGCGCTTCGTGAATAACTTTGGGCAGGTAACAGAGAACTATCCGGCGAACCCGAACGGTTCTCCGAACGGCATCACGGCAGTCACCAGCGCCAGTGGACGTGCTACGGTGATGATGCCACACCCGGAACGTGTTTTCCGCACCGTGAGCAACTCCTGGCACCCGGAAACCTGGGGTGAAGACAGCCCGTGGATGCGCATGTTCCGCAACGCGCGTCGTCAGCTTGGTTAAGGAGTAGCCGGGTATTGACGATAAAAGGGGCGATGAGCCCCTTTTTTATTGGGTGGCGAGGCGTTTTTTTCTACAAAACCGACATTTGTCGCGATACAGCGACAAGTGGCATTATTGATGTCTCTATTTGGAGACATTTAATTATATGATTTTATTAGGTTGATATCCCGAGTTGCATAAAGCGTCTTTTTTTGGCGACAGATTTTAGCGATCGGCGACGTAGTATGATGTTAATAAAGGCACGCTATCGCCTTTAAAGCGATATATGTAAATTTAAATTATTATTTATCAATCAATTAAAATCGATATTGCGAACTGGCATGATTAGTGCATAATGTCACGCGTTGCTCATTCACCTCGTTATGATTGCGCTGTTGATGATATTGCTTTGCGCTCATAACACCCCGAATGACGCCACAAGAAAGGGTGCCTATCGTCCACTACACCGATAACAGTCTGCCATGCAGCTTTATCAAACATCGGGCGACACGTTGAGTGAGGCACCGCCTATTCAGTTGCCCGGTTAGCAGAGATGCAACCGGGCAGCGACTGACTCTCTTTTCTCCACGTCTTGATTGATTTCATCACCCGCTTGCGGATGGGAAAAACATTGCGCTTTTATGCCACTTCGTTAGCATCATGACGGATGAATAAACAACGAGATGATTTCCTTGAAACGCTGGCGTCTGTTTCCGCGCTCTCTGCGCCAATTAGTGATTATGGCGTTCCTGCTGGTGCTCTTGCCGCTGCTGGTACTGGCCTATCAGGCGTATGACAGCCTGGATACCCTGAGCGAACAAGCGGCGGACATTAACAAATCCATGCTGGTGGACGCGCGCCGCAGTGAGGCGATGAGCGGCACCGCACTGGCGATGGAGCGTAGCTATCGCCAATACTGCGTGCTGGATGACAGCACGCTGGCTACCCTCTACCAAAGCCAACACAAACAGTATGCGCAGATGCTGGAAGCGCACCGCAATGTCCTGCCCGACCCGCGTACTTACCAGCAGCTAAGCCAACACCTTGCCACGTTGGCGACCCTTGATTGTGCCAATAGCACGCCGACCAACGCGGCGCAGGAACAACTGACGCAGTTTGCGCAGGTCAATGCCCAACTGTTACAAATGACGCGTGAAGTGGTGTTTTCTCGTGGGCAGCAATTGCAACAGGGCATCGCCGAGCGCGGTAAGTTTTTCGGCTGGCAGTCGCTGGTACTGTTTATGGTCAGTCTGCTGTTAGTGGTGCTGTTTACCCGTATGATCATCGGGCCGGTCAACGGCGTGGAGCGCATGATTAAACGCCTGGGCGAAGGGCGCTCGCTCGGCAATACCAGTACCTTTAAGGGACCACGAGAGATTCGCACGCTGGCACAGCGGATTATCTGGCTGAGTGAGCGACTCTCCTGGCTGGAATCGCAGCGGCACGAATTTCTGCGTCATATCTCCCATGAGCTAAAAACGCCGTTGGCGAGCCTGCGCGAAGGCACCTCGCTGTTGGCCGACGAAGTTGTCGGGCCGTTGACGCCGGATCAAAAAGACGTGGTCGCTATTCTGGATAACAGCAGCCGGCACCTGTTGGAGCTTATCGATCAACTGTTGGATTACAATCGCAAGCTGGCGGATACCCCAACGGAGATGGAGCCTGTCGACATTGATGAGGTGGTGGATATCGTGATGTCTTCGCACAGCCTGCCTGCGCGCACCAAGGCGATCCACACCGAAACGCGGCTTGATGTTACCCAGTGCTGGGCCGAGACCACCTTGCTGATGCGCGTTATCGATAATCTCTATTCCAATGCGGTGCACTATGGCAAGGAATCCGGTAACATTTGGATTCGGAGTCGCCAGCACGGACACCGGGTGCAGATTGACGTTGCCAATGACGGTGCGCCGATCCCAGAAGCAGAACAAGGCATGATTTTTGAGCCCTTTTATCAGGGAAGTCACCAGCGCAAAGGCGCGGTGAAAGGCAGCGGGCTTGGGTTAAGCATTGCGCGCGACTGTATTCGTCGCATGCGCGGGGAACTGAGTCTGATACCGGTGGATTATGCTGACGTCTGTTTTCGTATTGAATTGCCCTTAACCGCTGAGAATGAATAACAAATGAAAGCAAGGTGCTCTGACGGCAGGGTTCGCGGATCGGTGTTGGCGCTCGTGGCGCTGCTTGCGGGCTGCGTTGACAGCACCCATCACCGTATTGCGATACGCGATGTTGAAAATGTCACGCCGAGAGAACAAGTGAGCGATTACCGTCTGATCCAGTGCGATAGCCTGTGGCGCACTGACGATCGCGATGCGGTGAATAACGCCCTTTATTGGTTGCGTGCGATGGATTGCGCGGAGCGGTTAACCTCGCAACAGGCGCGTGAGGCGGTGCAAACGCTGGGGAGCGGGACCTGGGATCAGGCATTCAAGCAGAGCATTTTACTCGATCAAGTCAAAATCACCCCGGCGGAACGGCGTCAGGCGCTCGATCGCCTGAACAGTTTTCAAACTGACTTTCCAGCGGCGCTGCGCCCGCTGCTGCAAACCTGGCAGGACAAGCAAACGTTCTGGCTGGCGCTGACCGATGAACGCTTACGTACTCAGCGTTTGCAGGAGGCCAACGACAAACAGCTTGAAGCGATGCGGGTTCAACAGAGCAATTTGCAATATCAACTCGATGTAACGACGCGCAAACTGGAAAACCTGACGGATATTGAGCGTCAGCTTTCCACGCGCAAGCCGATGAGCGGTGAACTTCCGGAGCCTGCGGCTTCGCATGAGTCTGGTGCGACGGAGCGCCACGCTGCGCCTGCGGCGTCAAAATAGGAGCCTACACGCCCATGACAATTCGAAAAACGGCTGATTTGCTGCTGGTCGATGACGATCCCAGCTTGCTGAAACTGCTGGGTATGCGTTTGACCAGTGAAGGGTTTCATGTCGTGACGGCTGAAAGCGGCGCTGAAGCGCTGCGCGTGCTGGCACGCGATAGCATTGATTTGGTCATCAGCGATTTGCGCATGGATGAAATGGACGGTTTGGCGCTGTTTTCTGAAATACAGAAGCAGCAGCCAGGACTGCCGGTAATTATTCTTACTGCCCACGGATCGATCCCGGACGCCGTGGCCGCGACGCAGCAAGGGGTGTTTGGCTTTTTGACCAAACCGGTGGATCGCGACGCGCTCTATAAAGCGATCGATGATGCGTTAGCGCTCAGCGCCCCTGCCGGAGAATCCCACTGGCGAGAAACCATTGTTACGCGCAGCCCGGTGATGTTGCGTTTGTTGGAACAGGCTAAGCTGGTAGCGCAATCTGACGTCAGCGTGCTGATTAACGGGCAGAGCGGAACCGGGAAAGAGGTGCTGGCGCGGGCCATCCACAGTGCCAGTCCGCGCGCAAAAAACGCGTTTATCGCTATCAACTGCGGCGCACTGCCGGAACCGTTGCTGGAGTCTGAACTGTTCGGCCATGCCAAAGGCGCGTTTACCGGCGCGGTCAGCAGCCGCGAGGGGCTGTTTCAGGCGGCGGAAGGGGGCACGCTGTTCCTTGACGAAATCGGTGATATGCCGCTGTCGCTACAGGTCAAACTGCTACGGGTATTGCAGGAGCGCAAGGTGCGCCCACTGGGCAGCAACCGGGATATTGATATCAATGTGCGCATTCTCTCCGCCACGCACCGTGATTTGCCGGTCGCGATGGAAAAAGGCGAATTTCGTGAAGATCTCTACTACCGTTTAAATGTAGTGACCATGAAATTGCCCGCGCTGCACGATCGGGCCGAGGATATTCCGCTGCTGGCAAATCATCTGCTGCGTGAAGCGGCTAATCGCCATAAGCCGTTCGTTCGCAGTTTTTCCAGCGATGCAATGAAACGCTTGATGACGGCGAGTTGGCCCGGTAATGTGCGTCAACTGGTGAATGTGATTGAACGCTGCGTGGCGTTGACCAGCGCGCCGGTGATTAACGATGCGCTGGTAGAACAGGCGTTGGAAGGCGAGAATACCGCGTTGCCAACCTTTGTGGAGGCGCGTCACCAGTTTGAGCTGAACTATTTACGCAAGCTGCTGCAAATTGCCAAAGGCAATGTGACGCAGGCGGCCAGAATGGCGGGGCGTAACCGCACCGAATTCTATAAATTGCTTGGCCGTCATGCGTTGGATGCCAACGATTTTAAAGAGTGACAGCGCGCTGCGCGTTGTTGCGCCTGGCGTTACCGTTTCACTGAATGTTTGTTACTGATGCCCGACTGCGGTCGAAGAGAAACAGGTTCACAAAGGTTATTTCATGAAAAAAATAGATGCGATTATCAAACCGTTCAAATTGGACGACGTGCGTGAAGCGTTAGCCGAAGTGGGTATCACCGGCATGACCGTCACGGAAGTAAAAGGATTCGGACGCCAGAAAGGGCATACCGAACTGTATCGCGGTGCAGAATATATGGTCGATTTTCTACCCAAGGTAAAAATCGAGCTGGTGGTTGCCGATGACATCGTCGATACCTGTGTCGAAACCATCATTCAGACCGCCCAGACCGGCAAAATCGGGGACGGCAAGATTTTCGTGTTTGACGTGGCGCGCGTGGTACGTATCCGTACCGGCGAAGAAGACGAAGCGGCGATCTGATGCGTAAGCCACGATCCCCGGATGACGGGGATCGTGCAACGTCCTATCAAGGCGCGGTAGGTGTCCAACCCGCCAAGACCTTTTCCTTACTGTATTCTGCGGCCTGCTCTGCGGTGAGCTGACGCCGTCCGTCATTTTTTTCTGCGCCCGCACCGGTTGATTGGTATTCGAAGAAACGCGAATCCTGCGGCTGGAACCAGATTTTCTCGCCTTTGATATCCTTGCCGGACATTTTGTCCCAGCCGTAGATCACATCATCCATCTGGGTGTTGATAAACACCGTTTGTCCGATAGCGTTAGGGTCGGCATAGCGGCCATCGGGGAAGGTGGTGGTTGGGTGCCAGGGGCGGCCAAGCGCATAGCTTTTCGCGGGGACATTGCTGCCTTCCTTGAACACCCGGCTGTTGGTGATCACTAAACCGTACTTTTGGTTGATATCGGTGCTGGGGGCGGTCAGGTAGCCGTAGGATTCATCACCGGGATTAACGCGCGTGCGGGCGACAATATCACAATCATCAAACAGCGCCGTGCCGCTACCGAAAATAAAGTCCACGGTGCCGCTGATACGGCATTTCTCAAACAAGCTGCGCCCCGCTTTGACATACAGCGTGTCTTGATAACCCACCAGGCTGACATCGTGGAAGTAGGCACGATCGCTGTTCTCTGCCACTAACAGCGCCACGGCCTGGGTATCTTTTATCTTGGTCGGGTCATCGCTCTTTTTGGCTTCATTGCCCAGATAGTCAAAATCGTTGCGGATGGTCAGCGTGCGGGCACTGAAATCAGGTGCATCAATTTTCACCGTATAGCTGCCGGAGGTGCCCCATTTGGAACCATCAGGCTTCAATGCACCAGCAGCGGTATCCACGGCAATAATGGTGTGGTCACGGTCTTCGCCCTTAAAATGCACGTTAGGGCGGGTAATCACCAGACGCTCGTGGTAGGTGCCCTTTTTGATGTAGATAACAAACGGCGTGGTATCGGCGGGCGCGCTGGCGATAGCCTCACCAATGGTTTTAAAGGTATTGGGTGCAGCCGGTGCAGTGGCAGAAACCACCGCGTTCACATCCGTACTGGCGACGGCGTGCTGCCAAGGGGCTGCCACCAGAACGGCCAGCGCAATCGCGCCTGAGAGAGGTTTAAGCATACCGATCATTCCTTAACTGTAGTGTCCGAGAGGTAAAGCCCATCCGTTCGCACGATGGGAAAGCGCCCCTGAGCAAACGCTCAGGGGAGTAAAGCCTTAGTGTTTTTTCTTGAGCAGATAATCGGCCAGCGGGCGCAGCGCCTCGTCGGCGCGAATGCTGTCGGCGACGATCTCGGCTACGGCAATCGCGCCTTTTTGCTGGAAGTGGGTGGTATCCGGTTTGGTGATGCTGCCGCCCTGATCTTTGTAGTACGGGTAGCGTTTAGGATCGATCACCAGCCAATACTGTTTCCAGTGATGTCCGTTGTCCCGGTTAGCCAGCGCAATGGTATCGGGTTCAACATCCAGTAACGGGACATTGTTGGCTTTCGCGGTGTCCTTGATGGTTTGGCTGTAGTCGCCGATAAAGGCAAAGCCGTTTTCAGCATTTTGACGGGTGAAGTGGCTGTGAACGGCCGGAGTGCCATCTTTGCCTTGTGCATCTTTCACGCGGGTGGTCGGTGTCAACAGTACCGGGATCATCTGGTGCTGGCGGGCATAGGTGATGTAACGTTCCAGCGCGTTCTGGAATGACATGTCAGGTTTACCCTGCGGGAATTGGCGCTTGCCTGCCGCATCGTTGGGGTAGGTACACAGGTTGCCGACATCCGCCGCGCCGCGTACCGCTCTGGCACCGTTACAGTTCTGATCGTTGTGGCCCATCTGAATGAAAATGTAGTCGCCGGGCTGCATCAGCGGCTGCATCTGGCGGAACCAGCCTTCATAGAAGAAATCGCGCGAGCTGCGTCCGGCACGGGCGCCGTTGATCACTTTGACGCTACCGTCATGGCGGAATTGCTGCTCAAACACCTGTCCCCAGCCCATGCGTGGGAAACGCAGTTTCTCATAGTTGGCGGCGGTGGAATCACCGACGATAAAGATGCGCGTCTTGGCCTTTTTGATCTCATCCAACTGACGACGCGCGTAGCCGTAATCCAGTCCTTCGTAGCTGCCATCGGCGCTAAGCCCGACAATCGGCCGGAACACGCTGTCCGTTAGCACGGTGTGGCCCGCTTGTCCGCTGTCGTTATGGTAGTTGCGGTTGTGATTGATCACCTCGACCAACTGGTGAACGGCTTTTTGCTGCGCGGCCGGGTAGTGCAGGGGATCAAACTGTGCCGGGTTGGTGATACCCGCCTGTTTTAACGCGGGGCCGAAACCGGCATGAAACACTGCGTTAGCCTGTTTCCAGGTTGCCGCTGAGAGTGCTGGCGTGCCTGCGTCATCGGAGAGTTGCTGCGGGCCGATATAACCTGCCGCCGCAGCCATGTCGGAGGCGATGCGATCGGTAAACGGGTTGATGTTGGCGGTGTTGCCTTTACCCGATTGGGCGGTTGGCAACAACGCACTCAGGCAGATGGCGCGCGCCTGATTGTTCAGCAAACAGTTATTGCCGCCGGACTCTACCGCAGAAAGGCGCAGCGGTGCCGTCAATTCAGACACATCCAACTGATAGTGGCCCTGCTCATCGGTTTGCGTCTGGCGACGGTGCCCTTGCTGGTCGCGCACAATAATGGTGGCGGGCAAGCGCGCATCGCGGTGTGCGACGATGCCTTCGAGCGTGGTGTGTTCTCCCAACACCGTGGCGGGCAGCGTTTCGCTAGCAGGTGCAGCATTCTTTTGTGCATGGGCATAGCCCACGGAAGCGCTAATCAGCAGCGCGAGCGTAATGCGGTGAGAAAATCGTGTAGACATGGTCAGATACATCCCTTGTAGCGAAAAGTAGTAAAAAAGACGACGTCGTTTGGGTGGTGTGCAACAGGCTTGCCGCAGTGCTACTGATTCTTACACAAACTCCTTGTTAGTTCGGCCAAAAAAGTGGGATGCAGGTAGGCCGCGGAGCGCATTAAGAAGCTAAAACCGCGTTTTTATAAAATGAAACGTTATTTTAATTATGGCGTAGAGGATTTTTGTGATCGATACCGTTTTTTATCATTACCGGATCGGGCGGGAGCATAAATTTGTGATCGTGGATAAGATTACCGCGCGTGCGTTTGTCCGCGCGGTAGGGGCTTGCGAGTCGGTGTATTACACGACTTTATGCGGGCCAAAGCACTCGTAGTGTAATTGTGAGGGCGCGATGCCCAATGCGAGGAGTTGACGAGCGACGAATTGCATAAAGGCCACCGGGCCGCACAGATAAAAATGCATGGTCACATCGGTCAGACGTGACGCCAGTGTGTCCAACGCCATTACGCCGTGGTGGTGGAAATCTTCGCCGGGACGATCGTCTTTGCCGGGTTCGCGATACCACACGTAACGTGTCAATGCGGGCCATTGCTGGCTAATCTGCGCCAGTTCATCACCAAAGGCATGCACATCGCCGTTGTCAGCGGCGTGCAACCACAGAACGTCCGCCCCATGTGCTTGATCTTTTAACTGGTGCAGCATGCTGAGCAATGGGGTTTGCCCTACACCCGCAGAGATAAGCGTGACCGGCGTGGTAGGAGAGGCCGATAAAAAGAAATCCCCGTGGGGCGCTGCCAGTGAAATGATATCGCCTTCCTGTGCAATGTCATGGAGATAGCCGGAGACCGTCCCCTGATCCTCGCGTTTCACCGCAATGCGGTAGGTGCGGCCATTGGGGGCGTGAGTCAGAGAATATTGGCGAATCTCTTGGTGAGTGAGGCTGTCGTGGCGAACATAGACTGCTAAATACTGGCCGGGTTTAAAATCCACCACCGGTTTGCCATCGACCGGCTCCAGCGTGAAACTGGCGATCAGCGCACTCTGCGCCTGCTTTTTCACGATACGGAAGGGGCGAGTGCCTTCCCAGCCGCCGTGCTGGCTAGCTGCATCCTGATAAATGGCGTGTTCGCGCTGAATAAAAACATCAGCCAACACGCCATAGGCCTTACCCCAGGCATCCAATATCTCTTCGCCGGGGCTAAACAATTCATCCAGCGTGGCAAGCAGATGTTCGCCAACGATGCCATATTGTGCGGGCTGGATAGAGAAACTGGCATGTTTTTGTGCAATACGCTCCACCGCAGGCAGCAGTGCCGAGAGATTGTCGATGTTGGCCGCATAGGCGCAGATAGCGTTGAATAACGCTTCTCGCTGATCGCCGTTGCGCTGATTGCTCATGTTGAAAATGTCTTTCAGCTCAGGATTGTGAGTGAACATGCGCTGATAGAAGTGGGCGGTCAGTGCCGGGCCGGTTTGTGCCAGCAAGGGAATCGTTGATTTTACGGTAGCGATGGTTTTTGCGTCTAGCATGGTGACTCCAGGTGGTTTTATAAGATGTATTTTTAATGCATCTTATTCGAGCGTTGCCGCATTGTAAATCCCTGCTTGGTGTTGGTGTTTATTGTGTCGACGGGAACACAAAATGAAGAAAATGCAGGATGCAGATGAAGAAAACTCCCTTGCCAGCGCATGAAGTCATTAGGCCGCTAAGCCTTGTGCTGCTTGAAGCTAATCGTTTGCGTAAAAACCTCTGTCAAGCCCTATCATGCAAGGGGATAAACGGTTTACACTATAGGCCAATACCCGTTGCGGGCATTTTTACTGTACATATAGTTAGCTGAGTCAGGAGATGCGGATGTTAAAGCGTGAAATGAACATTGCCGATTACGATGCCGAACTGTGGCACGCGATGCAGCAAGAAGTGGTGCGTCAGGAAGAACATATTGAACTGATTGCGTCAGAAAACTACACCAGCCCACGTGTTATGCAGGCTCAAGGGTCTCAGTTAACCAACAAATATGCGGAAGGATACCCTGGCAAACGTTATTACGGCGGCTGCGAATACGTTGACATCGTAGAGCAACTGGCGATTGACCGTGCTAAAGCGCTGTTCGGCGCCGACTACGCCAACGTGCAACCGCACTCCGGTTCTCAGGCTAACTTTGCCGTGTATACCGCGCTGCTGCAACCGGGTGATACCATTCTGGGGATGAACCTGGCACACGGCGGCCACCTGACTCACGGCTCTCCGGTTAACCTGTCTGGCAAGCTGTACAAAGTTATTCCTTACGGTATCGATGAAAGCGGTAAAATTGATTACCAGGAAATGGCTGAACTGGCGCAAACCCACAAACCGAAAATGATCGTAGGCGGTTTCTCTGCCTACTCAGGCGTGGTTGACTGGGCAAAAATGCGTGAAATCGCTGACAGCATCGGTGCTTATCTGTTTGTCGATATGGCGCACGTTGCGGGTCTGGTCGCGGCTGACGTTTATCCTAACCCGGTTCCCCATGCGCATATCGTCACCACCACCACCCATAAAACGCTGGCGGGTCCGCGCGGCGGCCTGATTCTGGCGAAAGGCGGTGATGAAGATCTGTACAAAAAACTGAACTCTGCCGTCTTCCCTGGCGGCCAGGGTGGCCCGTTGATGCACGTTATCGCCGGTAAAGCGGTCGCGCTGAAAGAAGCGATGGAACCTGAGTTCAAAGTTTACCAGCAACAAGTGGCGAAGAATGCCAAGGCCATGGTTGAGGTCTTCCTGACGCGCGGTTTCAACGTGGTGTCTGGTGGCACCAGTAACCACCTGTTCCTGCTCGATCTGGTGAGCAAAAACCTGACCGGCAAAGAAGCCGATGCCGCTCTGGGTCGCGCTAACATTACCGTTAACAAAAACAGTGTGCCGAACGATCCGAAGAGCCCGTTTGTTACCTCCGGTATCCGCATCGGTACTCCGGCGGCAACCCGTCGTGGTTTCAAGGAAGCGGAAGTGCGTGAGCTGGCAGGCTGGATCTGTGACGTATTGGATAACATCAATGACGAAGCGACCATTGAACGCGTGAAACAAAAAGTACTCGCTATTTGCGAGCGTTTCCCGGTTTATGCCTGATCGCCAGTAACCTGTATGCCAACGCCAGCCTTCGGGCTGGCGTTTTTTTTATCGCTCTTCCTCACTATCTCCGCGTAACCCTCTGATATCCGTCCTCTGATGCGCCTAAAGCAACAATCAGAATATGAAAGTTTTCTGCCACGCCCCGTCTACCCTTTGAGACAGTTCTTATCGCAAAGACGTTGTTTCCAGGAAGGTTGCTTCTAATCAATAACGGTAAATCATGTTTATTCACCGTTATTAATTAAAATGCTATCGATATCAGCGGAATGATGAAATATCAATGAGTTATACTATTTGGGAGAAGTGCCGGATGAGGTCTTCGTCATTCAAAGTCAAACCGTTGGTGGTGGCAGTAAGTGCCGTACTAGGCGTTCTTTCTACTTACCCATCATCCGCTGCATCGATCGATGTTTCCACCAGCCAAGGTGGTCTGAGCATTACAACAGCACAGGATTATCTGAGTATCACCAATACCGGTACCCTCACCGGAACCGATTTTGGCATTACCAATACGTCGACCATTGGCTCGCTCAGCAATGCCGGCGTTATCACAGGCAATGATGGGATTTACAACACCGGGTCAATCGGTCCGATAACCAACTCCGGTTTAATTTCTGCCAGTGACAATATTGGCCTGTGGAGTGATGCGGGTAACATTGATTCGCTGTTTAACACGGGCACCATCACCGGACATAAGGGCGTTTACCTCGAGAACAACAGCTTCATGGGGGAGTTCAAAAACACCGGATATATCGAAGGTGATGAAGATACTGCCGTTTTAGTCAACGCCAGTAACCTGTGCTATTTCGAGAACTCTGGCGAAATCTACGGTGACCAAGGCGTGGTGCTGGAAAATGACTCCATGCTGTATGAACTGGTCAACTCCGGTACGATCTCCTCTGAGAACGATGCCGCTATCCTGCTCAACAGTTCCAGTATCTATTCCATCAGTAATACCGGATTGATCACCGGCGATGAGGGGATCGTGCTGGAAAATGACGCCAGCATAGAGTCGTTAATTAACGGCGGTACCATCAGTGCTGGCCTGGGTATTGGCGTGTTTGGTGACAATGTCGAAGAGATGAGTTCGATAGGGTCTATCTCCAATACCGGTCTTATCGATGCTGAAGACGGGCTGATTGTAGCGGGTGGCGGATATGTCGGCACCTTCTTCAACTCGGGCACCCTGAGTGCCAATCTGGCCATCGGCGCGTTTGGCAACCCGGAATATGCTGTCAACACCATCACCGCCATTCACAACAGCGGGCTGATTGATGCAGAGGAGGGGCTGGTGGTTGCAGGCGGTTCCTATGTCGGGACGTTTTTCAACACTGGCTCCATCGACACCAATATCGCCATGGGGATTTACGACGGCGGCACCCTTGGCTCGCTCAGTAATGAAGGCATTATCGGCGGTGAGTTAGCCGCGCTCTCCATTGATGGCGGGAGTATCGGGTCGATTTATAACGACGGGGTTATTGCCGGGAATATCTACTCCACCAGCGGTCTGACCTTCTTTGGCGGCAAAGACGAGGACATCGGCACCCTGACCGGGTATGACAAGGGTAGTATCGGCACCATTTCCATTGCGGCCGGTGACCTGACCTTTGTTACAGGCAGCACGCTGCTGAATGACAACGTCATTCTGGGAGAAGGCCAGTTGGTGAATGGCTCAGCCCAGCTGATGATCAACAATGTGCTCACCATCGATGGCGACTATCAACAGGGGGGCGGTGCCAGCCTGCTGTTTGGTGTAAATAACTACCTTGCCACCAACGGTGATATCAACTCCTACAACGGGTATGGCCGCCTGGTGGTGTCCGGCAGCGCCAATATTACCAGCGGATCTAACGTGGGGCTGATGAGTAACGGCCAATATGCCTTCGCACAAGGGCAGCGCTATGTGGTAATTCGGGCAAACAGTGATGGCACCGACTACAACGCCGACAAACTGGATTACTGGGCTGATAATTACACCGGGATGCTGACCGGTAATACGGTAACGCACGGCAGCACCAGTGACCTGGTGGTGACGCTGGGTGACTGTAATGGCGATTACAAGCCGGTCGGTTACGCGACGACGTCAAACGCCGTCTCCTCATTGAACGGCCTGTTCAACTATGGCGGTACGGAATCGTCGCTGCTCAATCTGTTTAATGCCGGTGCTGCGGTAGGCAATACCGCAGAAGCCAACCGCGCGGGTGCGCAACTGAGTCCGGCGGCGATCGCCTCCGCCTCGGCACAGGCGGCAGCACTGCCCGCCATGTCGGTGTTGGACGTATTGGCGCAACGCGGCGAAGCCATTCGTCTGGCGGGAGCGGGCAGCGGTATTTCGACCGGGGAAAATGATGACGGCCCGGTTGCCTGGGGGCAGGGTTTTGGCGGCAAAGTTAACCGAGGCCAGCAAGGGGATATCGCGGGCTACGACGGGCACTTCGTTGGCGTGATGTTAGGGGGCGATGGTGAGGTCAACGACAACTGGCGTCTGGGGGGATTAGGCAGCTACACCACCACGATGGTGAACAGTAGCGGCGATAATCTGGGCAGCTCGGCGCATGTCAAATCTTACGGCGTGTTCGGCTATGCCAACTATGAAGGCGATCCGTGGTACGTCAACCTGACCACCGGCGGTATCTTCCACCATTACGGCACTAAACGTCAGATTGATTTCACCGGCTTTAACGGTAATGCCACGGCGGGCTTCAAAGGCAATCAGTTTGTTGCCTCCGGTCTGGTGGGGTATCCCCTCTCGATGGGAACCCTGTGGACCCGACTGACGCCGATCGCTGCCTTGACCTACAGCAAACTGGGTCAGGACGGCTACACCGAATCTGGCGGCAACGGTGCGGGATTGCGGGTTGACGACACCACGGTAACCTCGCTGAAAAGCGACCTGGCGTTGAAACTGGATCACCGCTTCAAAATGTCAGACGGTGAAATTCAGCCGTTTATCCAGGGCGGATGGCGTCATGAATACCATGACGATGCGTTGCAATCGGTAGCCAGTTTCTCTGCCGACAGCACTGGCGCAAGTTCATTCGTGGCTCGTGGTTCGAAGCCGATTGTGGATACCGGGGTGTTCTCGGCGGGGGTTTCTCTCGTCGGCTCTCGTGACCTCAGCGTAACGATAAAATATACCGGCGAAGCGGCCCGACATTATCAAAGTCACACCGGTAATCTGCAACTGCGTTGGCAGTTCTGATTCCCCTGCGCCAGCGGTGTGATCACACCTCTGGCGCATTGTTTCAGTTCATGTGCTGGCATCAGGGAGATTTTTGTGCTCAATCCGACTCACCCAGTGGCGGCACCGTTAACCGTGGAAACGGCCTTGCGGCGCGCGTATGCACACTGGCGGGCTGGTCAGGCGGCGCAGGCAGAGCAACTCTGTCTGCGCATTTTACGTGTAGCCCCTCAACAGCCCGGCGCCATGCATTTACTCGGTGTTATGGCCCATGCCTATGGTTTACAAGAACGTGCGGTGACCTATTTGGAGACGGCGACCCGCTCGCCGCAAGCCCCTGCGCTGTTTCATAGCAATCTGGCGGAGATGTATCGTCAAAAGGGGCGGCTAAAGGAGGCCGAGCAGTCGGCGCGCAAGGCGGTTGCTGCCGATCCGCACCTGATGGATGCGTGGAATAACCTTGGTATCATCGCGCAAGAGTGTGGCGATCTGCCTTTCAGCGAAACTTGTCTGCGCAAGGTGCTGGCTGCTCGCCCCGTCAGTCCACACGCCCACAGTAATCTGGCGAACACGCTGCGCCGTTTAGGCCAGAGCCAGCAAGCATTACATCACTATCAGCAGGCGCTGATACACGACCCTCAGTTTGTTCAGGCATGTATCAATCAATCGTCGCTGTTACGCGAACTCGGTCATCTAGATCGCGCTACCGAGTTGGCTGAGCAGGCGATAGCCCTCGAGCCACGCTGCGCAGAAGCCTATCTTAACCTTGCCGATCTGGCGAGAGTACGCCAACGGCCGGAAGAGGCTAGCCGCTGGCTGGACGCATTACGCGCCTTTGCACCGGACAGGGTTGACGCGCAGGGCGCGACGTCCGGCACGGCGCTGTCCGCCGAGGTGATTGCTGCTTGTCATCAGCAAGTGCTCGACCTTTCTGCCGAAGGCCGCCATGCCGAGGTGGAAGCCTTGCTGACGCAAACGCTGGCGAACGGCAACGGGCCGCCGACGCTGTGGCATCTGCTGGCGCGGGCGCTGCGCGCGCAGTTAAAAATGGAACCCGCGTTGCGCATTATGACCATGCTGGTGCGGGTCCGGCCCGGTGAGATGACGGCCCGTTTCGATCTGGCTTCACTGCTGTTGGTGACCGGCGATTTTACCCGCGGCTGGCGCGAATACCGCTTTCGCTACCAGATGGAACACACGGCCAAAGTGTGTCGCCATGTGCAAAAACCGCGCTGGGAAGGGCAGTTGCTTACCGGAAAATGTTTGCTGATTCACGACGAACAGGGCTTCGGCGACACCTTTCAGTTTTTACGTCTGGTGCAAGCGGCCCGCGAGCGCAGCGGTGCGCGCATCATTTTACAAGTGAACAACGACTGTCTGGCACTGGCACGCCGCTGTGCAGGTTGGGATGAGATTGTGGTGCGTGGGAACTTACCGCCACCCTTTGATTATCACTGTGAACTGATGAGCCTGCCGATGGCGTTGGGCCTGCAACTGACGGATTTGCCCGGCTCTGTTCCTTATCTGTTTGCCGATCCCCAGCGTGTTGAGGTCTGGCAACAGCGTCTGGCGCATTTACCGCGCCCGTTGGTGGGGCTGGTGTGGGCAGGGCGACCCGAACACAACAATGATAAAAATCGCTCCATGACCCTGAACGATCTTGCGCCGCTGGCACAGCCCGGCGTCAGTTTTCTTGCTCTGCAAAAAGGCACTGCCGCGTTACAAGCCGAGGAACCGCCTGCTGGTATCAATCTGTTATCGTTGAGTGATGACATCACTGATTTTGACGACACGGCGGCGATCCTGTGCGTCATCGATCTGCTGATTTCGGTGGACTCTTCCCCGGTGCATCTGGCCGGTGCGTTGGGTCGACCCGCCTGGGTGATGCTGCCTTACGAGCCGGAGTGGCGCTGGCTGCTGGGACGTGATGACTCGCCCTGGTATCCCTCCGTCACGCTGTTTCGTCAACCGCAGCACGGGCAGTGGACTCCCGTGGTGCAGGCAATGGCCCAGCAACTGGCTCAGTGGCCTCGGCAGACGCCATGCTGATCCGTGCGTGCTTTGCGCCACTACTTGTGCCATTCAGCATGCTGCTGTGGATACTGACCACCAGTTTGACGGGATGCCACTCCGATCCGCGCGCTCATGCCGATCAGTTGGCGCTGCGCGGTGATTTGCAACATGGCACGCTGTGGGTCGCTCCCTTTCACTTAACCACCTACGTGCGCATTACGCGTGTCGACAGGCCTTTGCATGTGTACATCGAGGGCGATGGTCGCGCCTGGCGCGATCGCTACCGGGTAGCGCACGATCCCACGCCGCGACGAGCGATGGGGCTGGCATTGGCGGCGGAGGATACGGCGGCCAATGTGGTTTATCTGGCGCGCCCCTGCCAATTTACCGCCGCCGAGCACGCTTCAGTCTGTCAGCCTGAATACTGGACAGGCAAACGCTTTGCACCCGACGTTGTTGCGTCGATGGATGCGGCTATTTCGCACTATTTGCGCCAGACACCGGGGCAACCGGTGGTGTTGACCGGGTATTCTGGCGGCGGCGCTATTGCGGTGTTGATTGCGGCGCGGCGTAACGACATTGCCCTGCTGCGCACGGTGGCGGGCAATCTCGACCACGTCGCCGTTAATCGCTTACACCGTGTCGCCACCATGCCCGAATCGCTCAACCCGGCTGATGTCGCGAGCAAGGTTGCCGCTGTGCCGCAACTGCATTTCAGCGGCGATAGCGATCGCATTGTCCCTTCGGTTATCGCTCACTTTTTTGTTGCTGCCGTCGGGCGCTGTGCCGATGTGCGTGAAGTGCACGACGTGGATCATGAGGGCGATTGGCCCGCGCTGTGGTCTGCGTTGTTACAGATGCGCGTCCCCTGTGAGGATCCGGCGCAACGGTCTTTGCTCCGCGCCTGATAAACTGAATTTTGCGAGCCCGCGCTGGGAAGCCTCCGCCTTACCTGTTAGGCTAAGACGCCTTTTTTGGGGCGCAATGATGGTCTGTGGCCGAGTGGCGGCACCAGGTGCTGCATGGCTTACAAGGAGAGACGATGGTTTTGCAATCCACCTACTGGCTGGCGCTCAGTTATTTCACCTACTTTTTTTGCTACGGTATTTTCCTGCCGTTCTGGAGCGGGTGGCTAAAAGGGGAAGGTCTTAGCGCGGAAAACATCGGTTTACTGCTCGGTGCCGGACTGGTGGCGCGCTGTATGGGTAGTCTCTTCATTACGCCTTGTGTAAAAAATCCCGCTCATCTTATTAATGCGATACGTCTTTTGGCGCTGCTGTCACTGATCCTTGCGCTGGGTTTCTGGTTGGGAAATGCCTGGGCGTGGCTGCTGCTAGTGATTGTCGGTTTTAATCTGTTCTTTTCGCCGCTGGTGCCGCTCAACGATGGGCTGGCCGCCACCTGGCAACGCCAGATCGCCATGGATTATGGCAAAGTGCGCGTCTGGGGATCGATAGCCTTTGTGATTGGCTCCGCGGTAACCGGTGAATTGGTGGCCGCCTGGGGACACACGGCAATCCTGGCAACGCTGACCGCCGGGTTGGTTTGTATGCTGTTGGGCATGTTGCTGCGACCTTCTGTGATGCCACAGGCCAGCGCGGGCGGCGAACATACCGCGCCCGTAACCCCCTGGCCGCAATTACTGCGTGAATCGGGCGTGTGGCGCTTTCTGCTGTGTGTGGCGCTGCTGCAAGGGGCGCACGCGGCCTATTACAGTTTTAGCGTTATCTATTGGCAGGATGCGGGCTATTCGCCAGCGGTGATTGGCTATCTGTGGTCGCTGGGGGTGGTGGCTGAGGTGGTGGTGTTTATGTTCAGCAAGCGCTGGTTCGGGCGTTTCAGCGCCCGCGATCTGCTGCTGCTGTCGGCGTTGGCGGGCATGGTACGCTGGAGCCTGATGGGGGCCACCGTAGCGCTGCCCTGGCTGATTGTGATACAGATATTGCACTGCGGTACTTTTACCCTGTGCCATCTGGCCGCGATGCGCTTTATCTCTGCGCGTGGCGGTGGCGACGTGCTGCGTTTGCAGGCCGTCTACTCGGCACTGGCTATGGGCGGCAGTATCGCGGTGATGACGGTGGTGTCGGGCTTTTTGTTTGAACATCTCCAGAACGGTACATTCTGGGTAATGGCGGCGCTGGTGGTTCCCGCGCTGTTTTTGCGACCCGCTACCCCGGTTCAACGCTCATAAAACCGGGTATCACGTTCAACTCTCCCCGTCATTCCCGCGCAGGCGGGAATCTCTTGCAGGTGAAATGCGTTTCTTCTGGCAGAGATCCCCGGCTTTCGCCGAGGATGACGAGAGGGAAACCGAGGATGACGAGGTAAAGTGATTTTGTCATCAGTCTGTCACCCGGAAAATCTGGGTGCCATTATCTGCGTCAAGAGACGATACATTATGTTACTTTATAACACTTTCGGTCGCGGTGGTGCTCGGTTAGGGTGGCGTCGGGGCGTGTTGTTCTCGCTGCTGTCGCTTGCCTCGCCTGCGGTGTGGGCGCATCCCCACAGTTTTATCGATATCCAAACCACGGTTGAAGGTGAGAACGACACCATTACCGGGTTGCGTATGCATTGGACGATGGATCCGATTACCTCGGCAGACCTGCTTTACGATGCGGGCAAGGCGAAAAGTGACTCAGAAATCTGGAAAAAGCTGGCGGCTGAAGTGATGGCAAACGTGTTGGGCCAGCATTATTTCACCGAGATCTACCGGGATAACGCGGCGGTGAAGTTTCAACCGATGCCGACCGAATATCATTTGTCGCGCCAGGGCAACAAAGCGGTGCTGGAATTTGTGTTGCCGCTGGCGCACCCGCAGGCTTTGAAAGGCGCGCCGCTACAGATTTCTACCTATGACCCGACCTATTTTGTCGATATGTCCTATCAGGATAAAAACGCTGTCCGCCTTGCGCCCGCGCTGGCGGAACACTGTAAAACAGCGCTGTTTACCCCGAAACCCAGCGCAGATTTACGCTCTTATGCGCTGTCGCTGGATAAAGCCGATGCCCCCGATGAGGATCTGGCGCTGGGCAAACAGTTTGCACAACGAATTACGCTGGAATGCCATTGACTGTGTTTGAAAAACGAAAACGCAACCGCATCGTGAGACTGTGCCTTGGCCTGTGGCCGTTAGCGGCTTTTTTATTGCTGCTGGCGGTAGGCTTTCAGGTAGCGCTGCGTTACTGGCCGGATATTCTGCTGCAAAGCGTTGCCTGGCAGAAGGTGATGCATCAGCAGATGTCAGCGCTGCTCGAGGCGGTGCAAGAACAGCCGCATCAGGCGGGGCTGAGCCTGCTGGCGTTCAGTCTGGTCTACGGCATCTTGCACGCGGTGGGGCCGGGGCACGGTAAAGTGGTGATTACCACCTATCTTGCCACCCATCCGGCACAGCTTAAAAGCAGTCTGAAACTGACGCTGGCATCATCGCTGCTACAAGGCATGATGGCGATTGCGCTGGTGAGCGTCACGTTGGGGGTTCTGCAACTCTCCAGCCGGGCGCTGCACGCCAGCAGTTTTTGGATGGAAAAGGCCAGTTTTATGCTGGTGGCGCTATTGGGATTGTGGCTCAGCGGGCGGGCCCTCAAACGCCTGTGGGCGGCGGTTACCCATGCCCGGCATGCCAGCAGGCCACACATTCGGCGTATGCAGGTGTTCACCGCACAGGCGCGACCGTTACCGTTAGCGCCTTCCTTGCCAGTGACTGATGATGGCGTATGCGGTTGCGGTCATCGCCATCTTCCTTCCCAGGAAGAATTGCAACGCGGTGATGGCTGGCGTACCCGATTGGCGATTGTGTGTGCCATGGGGTTGCGTCCCTGCTCGGGGGCCATTCTGGTGCTGCTGTTCTCCAAAGTGATCGGCGTGTTTGCCTGGGGCGTGGCTTCCGCGCTCGCTATGGCGCTGGGCACGGCCATTACCCTCTCGGCGTTGGCGCTGCTGGTGTTCTTTTGCCGCCGAGTGATTGAACGTATGGGGCGCTCACGCGCGCCTGCGCTGTGGCAACAGACCGCCTGGAGCACGCTGGCGCTGACGGGTGGCATGGTGCTGTTTGGCATGGGCGTTCTGCTTTACCTCACGGCGCAGCCTGCCATCACCGGTGGTATCCGCCCGTTCTCCTGACACGCCTTTCTGATTTTTCTCTCTGAACGTGCCTGATGTCAAAAAGCCATTGCGTCTGCTCTGGCGCGCAGCATATCATTTCAAAGATGATAATGAGTCTCATTATCCATATAAAAATCAGGGATAAAAATGAAGAAAACGCTACATTGGATAGCCGCCATCGCGCTATGGAGTGTTACCTGCCTATCGTATGCTGCCCCGATCGTTATTGAAGATGTCAGTGGTCGTAAAGTTGAAATTGCGGCTGAAGCCAAACGCATCATTTTGGGCGAAGGACGGCAGATCTACCTGCTGGCGGCCTTTGACACCGAGGCCCCGTTTAAACGCGTGGTCGGCTGGCGCGACGATCTGCCCAAAGCGGATTTTGATGGCTACAAGGCCTATGAAAAACAGTTCCCGAGCATCACCGCGTTGCCAACGTTTGGCGGCGCGAAAGACGGCACCTTTAACGTTGAGCAGGCGTTAACGCTCAAACCCGATTTGGTGCTGATGAACCTGGAATCGAAAGCGGCAACGGATGAAGGCAAACTGATTGAAAAGCTGGATCAGTTGGGTATTCCGGTAGTGTTTATTGATTTCCGCGAGAAGCCGTTTGAGAATGCGGAAAAGAGCATCCGTATCATGGGGCAACTACTGAACAAGCCGCAGCGTGCCGAGGAGATCGTTCAGTTCCGCCGTGAGCAGATCGCCATGGTGGAAGATCGCCTGAAAAACTATCAGGGGCCGCGTCCGAAAGTCATGATCGACCGCGCTGGCGGCTATGATGACGAGTGCTGCATGTCCTTTGGTGATGAAAACTTTGGCAAAATGGTGGAAGTCGCTGGCGGGAGCAATATCGCCAAAACGGCGATCCCCGGCACCTTTGGCACCTTGAACCCAGAATTTATCATCAGCGCTCGCCCCGATGTGGTGATTGTCACGGGGGCTAACTGGAAGAACTACAACACGGCGAACAAGTGGGTGGGCGTGGGACCGGGGGCGGATACGGCGGAAGCCACTAAACGTCTGGCTGCGCTGATGCAACGTTCTGCGTTCAAAACCTTGCCGGTGGCGACCAACGGCAAGGCGCACGCCATCTGGCACCAGTTCTATGATAGCCCGTATCAGTTTGTCGCGATTCAGGCGATGGCGAAATGGCTGCATCCGGATCTGTTTAAGGATATCGATCCGGATGCGACATTCAGAACCTTCCATGAGAAATTCTTGCCGCTGCCGTATCAACCGGGATATTGGGTAACACTGCCGCCGCAGCAGAAATAGCCTGTTAGGCTTATGGCAAAGTCATTTTCCCCTTCGTCATCCTCGGCGAAAGCCGGGGATCTCTGTGAGAAGAAACGCGTTTCTTCTGCGAGAGATTCCCGCTTGCGCGGGAATGACGGAGTAGGAGCAGTGTAGGAGCAGTAATGACGGAGGTGGACGGTAATGACCGTTTTAAGATGGGATCGTCAGTAATCAAATCGTCGGTTCAGACACCAACCCATCGATCATCACCTGCGGTATACCCTGCGAACAGCGCTCAATGCGTCCGCGTACGCCGTACACCTGTGCCAAACTGTCAGCGCTGATCACCTCGGCGGGTGCGCCATCGGCAATCAGTTCACCGTTTTTCAGCATCAGCACATGGTCGCCATGGCGCAGGGCGATATTGATGTCGTGCACCACCACCAGCGTAACGATATTGCGCTTGCGCGTCTCTTTACGCACCAAATCCATCACGTGAAACTGGTAGTTGAGATCCAGTGCGCTTAACGGTTCATCCAGCAACAGCAGGGAAGGTTGGCGAATCAGCGATTGCGCCAGCCCCACCAGCTGTTTTTGGCCGCCGGACAGCTGGTCCAGATAGCTCATCGCCAGATGTTCAATGCCGAGCTGGCGCAGCAGCGTCAACACCTCATTCTCTTTCTCGCGCGAGTTCAAACCGCCGGAAGCTCGCTGCGCCACGATGATCGATTCCAGCACGTGCAGATGCACGCCCGCAGGCAGAGATTGTGGCAGGTAAACCACCTGTTCCGCGCGCTTGGCGAACGGCAACTGCATCAGTTCGGTATCGTCCAGATGCAGCTCACCCTGGGCATTGCCCAGTCCGGCCAGTGCGCGCAGCAGCGTTGATTTGCCGCTGCCGTTCGGGCCGAGCAGTACCGTGATTTTACCGCGCGGCAGCAGCGGCACATTGAGGTTGTGAATGATTTGTCGTTTCGGGTAACCAGCCTCGAAACGGGAGATGCGCAAACCGGCGTGAGACAGCGTCTGGTTCATACATTCCCCCGGTGGCGCAGAATAATACTCAGGAAGAAAGGCACCCCAACCAGCGATGTCACGATCCCAACCGGAATAATCACGCCGGGGATCAGGTTTTTAGACGCTACCGACGCCAGCGACAACACCAACGCACCAATCAGCGCGCTGGCGGGCAGATAGAAGCGGTGATCTTCGCCGAAGACCATGCGGGCAATGTGCGGCGCGACCAAGCCAATAAAACCGATCGGGCCGACGAATGCCACCGACAGCGCGGAGAGAATACTGATGCGCAACAGCGTCGTCAGACGCAAACGGCGCACGTTGATGCCAAAACTGGTGGCGCGATCTTCTCCAAGGCGCAGGGCGGTCAGCTTCCATGAACTCATAAACGACAGCGGCATCAATACCGCCAGTGCCAACAGCAGTACGCCCAGCTTTTCCCATGAGGCGCGAGCCAGGCTGCCCATGGTCCAGAACACCAGCCCTTGCAAGGTATCTTCATTGGCAATGAATTGCAGCATGGAGACCAGCGCATTGAAGGTGAACACCAGCGCGATGCCGAACAGCACCACGCCGGACGTCGCAACGTTGGTCCAGCGGGTAATGCCATCGAGCAGCAGTGCGGCCATCAGCGCAAAGAGAAAGGCGTTGGCGGAGATAAACCACTGGGCCGGAATACCGGGGATACCAATCCCCAACACAATCGCCAAGGCAGCACCGAAGGCGGCGGCCGAGGAGACGCCCAGGGTAAACGGGCTGGCTAACGGGTTATTCAGGATGGTCTGCATCTCTGCGCCTGCCAGCCCTAAGGCCAGCCCGACGATCAGCGCCATCAGCGCATAGGGCAGGCGGATATCCCACACGATCACGCGCGTGCCGGCATCGGCCTGTGCCGGGTTGGTCAGGGTTTGCCACAGCACGTCGAGCGAAAGCCCAGACGGCCCCATGGTGAAATCCAGCAGCAGGGAGGCAACAATGGCGACGACCAGCAGCAGCATGATCAGCAACCGGTGGCGCAGAATATCTTGATAGTGACGGAGGATATCCGATTCAGCCGCCTTTTGGCGGCTGATGTCAGTGGTTGTACTCATCGACTACTTGGCCAACTTTTGACTGAAAATAAACGGCGTGTCCGGAAGCGTGGTAAAGCGACGCACGATATCGTGGTAGGTTTGATCCGGATTTAACGTTGCCAGGGCTTGCGGATAGGCAATTTTCGCCAGATATTCCATGCCGACAATGTTATACGGATGGTTATAGAAGTGGTGATACACCCCGTAAACCTGACCGGCCTTGATAGCGGGGACCTGATCGATACCCGGACGGCTTAACAGCACATCGGCTTTGGCCTGAATATCCTCAGCGGTGGCGCCATAGCCGAACGACAGAATTTTGTTGGCGCTGTTGCCGCGTTTGGAACCGGTCATGATGTAGGCATCCGGTTTTTCCGCAATCACTTTTTCCAGTGAGATAAAACCGGTGGCACCCGGCAGCAGATCGGCGGCGATGTTGGTCACCCCAACCGCTCTTAGCAAACCGCCCCAGCCGTTATCTTTATGGCTAAAGCAGCAGGCATCGCTGTTGCCCGCGATAGGTTCGATAAACACGCGCGGTTTGGGGGTAATGGCTGCGGTTTTTTGCTGGATGTCGGTGGCGTGCTGACGGTAGAAATCGGTATAGGCTTTGGCATTCTCTTCGCGGTTAAGCACCTTGCCGAGCAGGTCGATGCTGTCTGCGGTGTTCTTGGCCGGATCGATTTCATAATCGACAAACAGCAGCGGAATGTGCAGTTCATTCAGCTTGTTCACCACGCCATTGCCTTCCAGCGACGCCTTGGCACGCAGCTGCGCTACCATCAAATCCGGTTTTTTCACCAGCACGCTTTCCAGCTCGATATCACCTTTGTCGCCAAAGCCCATATCAAGGATGTTTTCTGCGTCCGGCCATTTGCCCTTCAACAGATTCCAGGTAGCGGTATCCTGCTTTTTCGGCAGGTTGTTCCACGCCACCAACCGCTGGAACGGATCGTCGCGATCCAGCAGTGCCAGCGCCATAATATCGCGCCCGTCTTGCAGCACCAGATGCTTCGGCTCGTGTTGCAGCGTGACGGTATTGCCCGCCATATCAGTGATGGTTAAGGGATACTGCGTGGCGTGGCTGAAAAGTGGTGTAGTAAGGAGTGCCGTGAAGAACAGCGAGTTGATGGATTTTTTAAACATGGTGTCGTCCCGTTACCATCTGCCCTGATGAATTAAGCCTCTCCTAATACAAATCAGACAGATGTAATGCATTTGATAATCATTATCGTATTACCATACGCCAAAACTTAACAGGAACGCAATGTAAGGAAAAATATCAGATGTTGTCCCGGCCACCGACGGCGAACGGGACAAAAGACAGCCTTAGCGTTTCAGGGCTTCGCTAAGTTGTTCACGAATGGTGGACAGAATGGATTTCACCACGCGCGGATTGCCCGCCACCAGGTTACCAGAAGAGAGGTAATTATGGCCGCCAACGAAGTCAGTCACGATACCGCCCGCTTCACGCACGATCAGTTCGCCACCGGCGAAATCCCAGGGTTTCAGGCCAATCTCGAAGAAACCGTCTACGCGGCCTGCTGCCACATAGGCCAGATCCAGCGCGGCAGAACCGGTACGACGGAAGTCGGCACAGGTGGTAAACAGGGCTGACACCATATTGATGTATGGGGTAGCGTGCTGTTTCAGTTTGAAAGGAAAGCCGGTTGCCAGAATCGTGCCTTCCAGATCGCGCGCGTTGCCGCTGCGCAGACGATAGCCGTTCAACTGTGCGCCCTGACCGCGCGTGGCGGTAAACAGTTCATTGCGCATCGGATCGTAAACCACAGCGACTTCAGTGCGGCCTTTAATGCGCACCGCAATGGAAACAGCAAAATGGGGGAGACGTTTTACGAAGTTGGTGGTGCCATCCAGCGGATCGATAATCCATTGCACTGCATCGTCTTCACCGACTATTTCGCCGCACTCTTCACCAATAATAGTGTGCTGGGGGTAGGATTTGCGGATCACCTCAATAATCAGGCGTTCGGCGTCGCGGTCAACGTTGGTGACAAAATCGTTGCTGCCTTTTTGGCTCGCTTCAACGGCGTCGGGGGTTTCATAATTCTTGGCAATTAAATTACCGCCCTTGCGCGCAGCGCGCACAGCGATGTTAAGCATCGGATGCATGGTATCGTCCACTAGGATGTTAAAGAACAGAAAGCGAGGCGCAGTATAGCAGGGGAAAGAGAAAATAGCGAAGTCTGTGATACACTAATCCTGTTTTTCACTCTTTTTCTTCTTTCTTACTGCCGAGTCAACATGTTAGAGAATATTCGTATCGTTCTGGTGGAAACCTCGCACACGGGCAACATGGGGTCCACCGCCAGAGCGATGAAAACCATGGGGTTAAAGAACCTCTATCTGGTGAACCCACTGATCAAACCGGATTCACAGGCGATCGCACTGGCCGCAGGTGCCAGCGATATTATTGGAAACGCTACGCTGGTCAATACGCTGGATGAGGCGTTGGTCGGGTGTAACCTGGTGGTGGGTACCAGCGCGCGTTCCCGTTCGCTGCCCTGGCCGATGCTCGAACCGCGCGAGTGCGGCGTGCGCAGTGCGCACGAAGCGCAGCACGCACCGGTGGCGCTGGTGTTTGGCCGTGAACGCGTGGGGTTGACCAACGACGAACTGCAAAAATGCCACTATCACGTCTGTATTCCCGCCAATCCCGAGTACAGCTCGTTGAATCTGGCGATGGCAGTACAGCTGATCGCTTATGAAGTTCGCGTTGCGCATCTGGATTTGCTGGCGCAGGGGGCACCCCAGATCGCAGAAGAACCTTACCCGCTGGTTGACGATCTGGAACGTTTCTATACCCATCTGGAAGAAACGCTGCACTACACCGGTTTTATTCGTAAGGCCCATCAGGGGCAGGTGATGCACAAGCTGCGTCGCTTATTCACCCGTGCGCGCCCGGAAGAGCAGGAGTTGGCCATTCTGCGCGGCATTTTGAGCTCGGTACAAAAAAACCGGCATGACGGTCAGGACTAGAAAAGCATAGCGTAAATACTTGAGTGAATTACTCGGTTAAATAGTTGACTAAAACACTCGGGAATGTCAGACTCGAAGGGTGCTATGTAAGTACATGCATTTACAGTGCATGTTATAATAACCGTGTTCGATAATAAGCTGTTTTATCTACAGGTACCACTATTATGAGACTGACATCAAAAGGCCGTTATGCCGTTACCGCCATGCTTGATGTGGCGCTGCACTCCAAAGAAGGGCCGGTTCCTTTGGCGGATATTTCCGAGCGACAGGGAATATCGCTGTCCTATCTCGAGCAACTGTTCTCTCGCTTGCGCAAAAACGGGCTGGTTTCCAGCGTCCGTGGGCCGGGCGGTGGTTACCTGCTAGGCAAAAACGCCAATGAAATCGCCGTTGGTGCCGTGATCTCTGCCGTCGACGAGTCCGTCGATGCGACCCGTTGTCAGGGGCGTGAAGGCTGCCAGGGTGGCGATCGCTGCCTGACGCACACGCTGTGGCGCGATCTCAGCGACCGTATCACCGATTTCTTGAACAATATCACGCTGGACGAACTGGTGAATAATCAGGAAGTGCTGGACGTGGCGGATCGCCAAGATGCCGACACGCGCCGCACCGCTAACGGACGTTTTCAAGAAACCATTAATGTCAATCTGCGCGCCTGATAGTTCATCCTCGCAGGAATAATAAAATCAAAACGCATTGTACGTTTTGAAGTGATGTACGGAGTTTATGAGCAATGAAGTTACCCATTTATCTAGACTATTCAGCCACGACGCCGGTTGACCCGCGCGTGGCTGAAAAAATGATGCAGTTTTTGACCCTGGACGGTACGTTTGGCAACCCGGCTTCCCGCTCTCACCGCTTTGGTTGGCAGGCGGAAGAGGCAGTGGATATCGCGCGTAACCAAATTGCCGATCTGGTGGGTGCCGATCCGCGTGAAATTGTGTTCACGTCCGGCGCGACCGAAGCCGACAACCTGGCTATCAAAGGTGCCGCTAACTTCTATCAGAAGAAAGGCAAGCACATCATTACCAGCAAGACCGAACACAAGGCCGTGCTGGATACCTGCCGTCAGTTGGAGCGTGAAGGCTTCGAGGTCACTTACCTCGCGCCGCAGCGCAACGGCATTATCGATCTGCATGAACTCGAAGCGGCAATGCGTGAAGACACCATTGTGGTTTCCATCATGCACGTGAACAACGAAATCGGTGTGGTACAGGATATTGCCGCTATCGGCGAGATGTGCCGTAGCCGTGGTATCGTATTCCACGTTGATGCGACGCAGAGCGTGGGCAAACTGCCTATCGATCTCAGTAAGACCAAAGTCGATTTAATGTCTTTCTCCGGTCATAAAATCTATGGTCCGAAAGGCATTGGCGCGCTGTATGTGCGTCGTAAACCCCGTATCCGTATTGAAGCGCAGATGCACGGCGGCGGTCACGAACGCGGTATGCGTTCCGGCACCTTGCCGGTGCACCAGATCGTCGGCATGGGTGAAGCGTACCGTATTGCCAAAGAAGAGATGGTGGCGGAAATGGCTCGCCTGAGCGCGCTGCGCCATCGCTTGTGGAACGGTATCAAGGATATTGAAGAGGTGTACCTCAACGGCGACCTGGAGCAGGGCGCGCCGAATATCCTCAATGTCAGCTTTAACTATGTTGAGGGTGAATCCCTGATCATGGCGCTGAAAGACCTGGCTGTCTCCTCCGGTTCTGCCTGTACCTCTGCGAGCCTGGAGCCATCCTATGTGCTGCGTGCGCTGGGCATGAATGATGAATTGGCGCACAGCTCGATCCGCTTCTCTCTCGGCCGCTTCACCACCGAGGAAGAGATCGACTACACCATCGATCTGGTACAGAAATCCATCGGACGTCTGCGTGACCTGTCTCCGCTGTGGGAGATGTTCAAGCAGGGCGTGGATCTGACCACCATCGAATGGGCTCATCATTAATTCGCAGCACGGAGAACGTTAATCATGGCATACAGCGAAAAAGTTATTGATCATTACGAAAATCCGCGCAACGTCGGCTCCTTTGACAACGCCGATCCTTCGATTGGCAGCGGCATGGTGGGCGCACCGGCGTGTGGCGACGTAATGAAATTACAGATCAAAGTCAGCGACAACGGCATTATCGAAGACGCACGTTTCAAAACCTACGGTTGTGGCTCCGCCATTGCTTCAAGTTCGCTGATCACTGAGTGGGTGAAAGGCAAGTCTCTGGACGAAGCCGAGGCGATCAAGAACACCCAGATCGCCGAGGAGCTGGAACTGCCACCGGTGAAAATTCACTGTTCTATTCTGGCGGAAGATGCGATCAAAGCAGCGATCGCAGATTACAAAAGCAAACGCACAGCGAAATAATGGGTCGGCGAACCGACTGCCCGGCGTGTATGCGTTGGGCAGTAGGCGTGCTAACGATACCGAGGTTGGTGTATGTCTATTTCTCTTAGCGATAGCGCAGCACAACGTGTCAGCGCTTTTATGGTAAATCGAGGCAAAGGCGTTGGCCTGCGTCTGGGCGTGCGGACGTCGGGTTGCTCAGGTATGGCTTATGTGCTTGAGTTTGTTGACGACCTTAATGACGACGATGTGGTGTTTGAAGATAAAGGGGTAAAAGTCATCATCGATGGCAAGAGCCTGGTTTATCTCGACGGCACGCAGTTGGATTTCGTCAAAGAAGGGTTGAACGAAGGCTTCAAGTTCAATAACCCCAACGTTAACGGCGAATGCGGCTGCGGCGAAAGCTTTACGGTCTGATTCGTTTTGCCCGTGTTAGCGGGGGGCATGCTCGTGACGCATTGGCGCAGGGCGGCTACCCGTTAGCGCCACACTGTCCGAGCGCACTATGGATTACTTTACGTTGTTCGGGCTGCCGGTTCACTACGATGTGGATGGCAGCCTGCTCCTTTCTCGTTATCAGGAACTGCAACGCCAGTTCCATCCCGATCGTTTTGCCACGCACCCCGAGCGCGAGCGTCTGCTGGCCGTACAGCAGGCGGCGACGGTTAATGATGCTTACCAGTCGCTGAAACATCCGCTGAAACGCGCAGAATATATGTTATCGTTGCACGGTTTTGATCTGGGTAACGAGCAACATACGATGCGCGATACCGCCTTTCTGATGGAGCAACTGGAACTGCGCGAACGGTTGGATGCGATTTCGCATCAGGCCGATCCCGACGCCGCGCTGGCTGATTTTGCTGACCAGTTAACGGCCATGACACGGCAGCGCACGACGCAGATGCAGTCTGAGCTGGCGCAGGCAGCGTGGTCTGCGGCCGCAGATACGGTGCGTAAACTCCGCTTTTTGGATAAGCTGCAACAGCAGGTGGAACAACTCGAAGAACAACTGCTGGATCGCTAATCTGCGCAGTGATGCACATAATCGAATAACGTCTTTTTATTTCGTCGGCGCAACGGTGGCGCTGACAGCCAATTGATGGAAGCTCAATATGGCCCTATTACAAATTAGTGAACCCGGCCTCAGCGCAGCACCACATCAGCGCCGTCTTGCCGTGGGTATTGATCTCGGTACCACCAATTCGCTGGTGGCAACGGTGCGCAGCGGTGAAGCACAGCCGCTGGCAGATGCCGAAGGGCGCGAACTGCTGCCGTCGGTGGTGCGCTATGGCGCAGAAAGCATTGATGTCGGTTGGGCGGCGCAGGCGCAGGCGGTGAACGATCCCGCCAACACCGTCAGTTCCGTTAAACGACTGATGGGCCGTTCTCTGGCCGATATTCAACAACGCTATCCCCATTTGCCGTACCATTTTCAGGCCAGCGACAACGGCTTACCGGTGCTGCAAACGGCGGCAGGTAATAAAAACCCGATTCAGGTTTCTGCTGATATTTTGTCGGCGCTGGCGGCGCGTGCTGAAGCGGCGCTGGAAGGCGTGCCGGATGGCGTGGTGATCACCGTTCCTGCCTATTTCGACGACGCTCAGCGTCAAGGCACCAAAGATGCGGCGCGTCTGGCCGGGCTGCACGTGCTGCGTTTGCTCAATGAGCCAACGGCGGCAGCTATCGCCTACGGGCTGGATTCGGGCAAGGAAGGGGTGATTGCCGTCTACGATCTGGGCGGCGGTACCTTTGATATCTCCATTCTGCGTTTAAGCCGCGGGGTGTTTGAAGTGCTGGCGACCGGCGGTGATTCGGCGCTCGGCGGCGACGATTTCGATCACCTGTTGGTGGAATGGTTGCGTGAGCAGGCAGGCGTCAACGATCGGTCTGATGCACGGGTGCAGCGTGAATTGATTGAAACGGCCTTGCATGCCAAGGTTGCGCTTAGCGCCGCACCGTCGGTGACGGTGCAGGTTGGCAACTGGCAGAGTGAACTGAGCCGCGAACAGTTTGATGCGCTTATCGAGCCATTGGTGAAACGCACGCTGCTTTCCTGCCGTCGGGCACTGAAAGACGCGGGCGTTCAGGCGGATGAAGTGCAGGAAGTGGTGATGGTGGGGGGCTCGACCCGCGTGCCATTAGTGCGCACCCGCGTCGGTGATTTCTTTGGCCGCACGCCGTTGACCGCCATCGATCCGGATAAAGTGGTGGCGCTGGGCGCGGCCATTCAGGCAGATATCTTGGTGGGAAACAAGCCAGACAGCGAGATGCTGCTGCTGGATGTGATTCCGCTGTCGCTCGGTCTGGAAACCATGGGGAGCCTGGTCGAGAAGGTGATTCCGCGTAACACCACCATCCCGGTGGCGCGCGCACAGGAGTTCACCACGTTTAAAGACGGTCAGACTGCCATGATGATCCATGTGCTGCAAGGTGAGCGTGAGCTGGTGCAGGATTGTCGCTCGTTGGCGCGATTCTCGCTGCGCGGCATTCCGCCCATGCCCGCGGGCGGCGCGCATATTCGCGTTACCTTCCAGGTGGATGCCGATGGCTTGCTGAGCGTCACGGCAATGGAGAAATCCACGGGTGTGGAAGCCGCGATTCAGGTCAAACCGTCATATGGGTTGAGCGATGATGAGATTGCCGCGATGATCACCGATTCGATGCAGAATGCGCAGGGTGATGTCGCTGCGCGCATGCTGGCGGAACAGAAAGTCGAAGCTGCTCGGGTGCTGGAAAGTGTGCAAAGCGCGCTGGCCGCCGATGCGGACTTGCTGAGTCGTGAAGAACAGGCGGCTATCGTTCAGGCGGTGTCGGCACTGCAACAGGTGAGTGCCGGTGATGACGTTGCGCTGATTGAAGCCGCAATAAAAACAGTAGATCAACAAACCCAGGGGTTCGCTGCACGTCGTATGGATGCTTCCATTCGTCGGGCGCTGGCAGGACACTCTGTGGACGAGGTGTGAGCATGCCTAAGATAGTTTTTTTGCCGCATCAGGATTTGTGTCCTGAAGGCGCGGTATTGGAAGCCAAAGTGGGCGAGACGATTCTGGACGTCGCCCTGCGCAATGGTATTGAAGTCGAACACGCCTGCGAGAAGTCCTGTGCGTGCACCACCTGTCATTGCATTGTGCGCGAAGGGTTTGATTCTCTCGCGGAAAGCACAGAAGATGAAGATGACATGCTGGATAAAGCCTGGGGGCTGGAGCCCGAAAGTCGTCTGGGCTGTCAGGCGCGTGTCGCGGGCGACGATCTGGTGGTTGAGATCCCGCGTTACACCATTAACCATGCCCGCGAGCATTAACAGGAGCAGAACATGGGATTGAAATGGACTGACAGCCGTGCCATTGGTGAAGCGCTGTATGACGCGTTTCCTGACACGGATCCGAAAACCGTGCGTTTTACCGACCTGCATCGCTGGATTTGCGAACTGGACGATTTTGATGACGCGCCGGACGCTTCCAATGAAAAAATCCTGGAAGCAATACTGCTGGTGTGGTTAGACGAAGCAGAATGATGATTCGGGGCTGCCTGACGGGCGGCCCTTTTTTTCAGCCCCCTCACCCTGAATAATTCGAATTGAAACATGACGGGTATAGGCTGCTGTTGAAAATAATATCCACGGAGCTGATATGACAAGCGAAGCTATGCAGATTTCACTCTCCACCCAGCCTGCCGATGCACGTTGGGGAGAAAAAGCGTCATTGAGCGCGAACGAACAGGGATTCACCATTCATCTGCCCGAAGCGGCAGCGCTGGGCATCATTCAGCGTGCGGCGCGCAAGATTGACGGGCAAGGCATCAAACACGTCAAACTGGTGGGCGAAGGCTGGGATCTGGAAACCAGCTGGGCGTTCTGGCAAGGCTACCGCGCACCAAAAGGCAAGCGTACTGTCGAATGGGCACCGTTGGAAGAGGCGCAGCGCAAAGCGCTGGATCTGCGCCTGAAAGTTGTCGATTGGGTACGCGACACCATTAACCTGCCCGCCGAAGATCTCGGGCCAGAACAACTGGCAACGCGTGCGGTGGATTTGCTGCACGATGTGGGCGGCAATGCGGTCAACTATCGCATCACCAAGGCTGAAGATCTGCGCGATCAAAACTATATCGGGCTGCATACGGTAGGGCGCGGCTCTGAACGCCAGCCGGTGTTGCTGGCGTTGGATTTTAACCCGACGGGCAGCCCGGATGCGCCGGTGTTTGCTTGTCTGGTGGGCAAGGGCATCACCTTTGACAGCGGCGGCTACAGCCTGAAGCCGAGTGGCTTCATGGATTCGATGAAATCCGATATGGGCGGTGCGGCGCTGGTTACCGGTGCGCTGGCGCTGGCGATTGCTCAAGGGTTAACCCGTCGCGTTAAACTCTATCTGTGCTGCGCTGACAATATGGTGAGCGGCAACGCTTTCCGTCTCGGCGACATTTTGCGCTACCGCAACGGTAAAACCGTTGAAGTGATGAACACCGACGCGGAAGGGCGTCTGGTGCTGGCAGATGGCCTGATCGATGCCAGTGCGCAAGCGCCACAGTGGATTATCGACTGTGCCACGCTGACCGGTGCGGCCAAAACGGCGTTGGGTAACGACTATCACGCGCTGTTCAGCTTTGATGATGCCTTTGCTGAACGCCTGCTCGCCAGTGCAAAACAGGAAAACGAACCGTTCTGGCGCTTGCCGCTGGAAGAGTTTCACCGTTCACAACTGCCGTCCAGTTTTGCCGAGCTGAATAACGTTGCAGGTGCGGCGCATAGCGCGGGTGCCAGCACGGCGGCGGCGTTCTTGTCGCACTTTGTCTCGTCCTATCAGAAAGGGTGGCTGCATATCGACTGCTCCGCCACCTACCGTAAAGGGGCGGTGGATCAATGGGCGACCGGCGCGACCGGCTTGGGCGTACGTACGCTGGCCAATCTGCTGCTGAGCGAAGACCAGCATTGAGTGAATAAGGCTTGAGTGATAACAACAGTATGACATTTACACCGCAAAACAAGCTGGAAGAGGTGCTGATGAAGGCGGCGACTGAGCCCGCCCATCGGCCTGAGTTCTTCACCGAACTGATGGACGCCACCGTCTATATCATCGGCAACAGCGATGACGCCAGTGAACAGGGCGCCAGTACCCTGCCTGTGGGCAGCCAGGTTGAGATTCAGCACTGGGAAAAACCCGATGGCAGCACCGCTATCCCATTTTTCTCGTCGCTGGATGCCTTGCAGATGGCTATCTCAACGGAAGCCGCTTTTCTGGCGCTGCCAGCCCGCTCACTGTTTGAATTAACGCAGGGGCAGACGTTGTTCCTTAATCCTAAACTCCCCTATGGCAAAGAGTTCCTGCCGCAGGAGGTGGAACACATGCTGGCGGGAGAGGGCAATGGCTTTGTGCAAAGCCGTGTGGTAGATGAGCCAGTAGAAGTGCATCTCAGTCTGCCGGAACCGTCGCCGGATCAAATGATCGATTCACTGACGCAACTGCTTGCCAAACACCGGCCGGTACGTCGCGCGTGGGTGGTACAGATCCAGGAAGGTGAAGCGCAACCGAATCTGCTGATCGGTCTGGAACTGGTCGATATGGATGAGGTAGATGCGGTGGTCCAGGCGGTGGGCACCGTTGCCAGCGATACGGTGGTCGGCGATCAGCCGGTGGATATTTGTATCGTCGATAAGGAAGAAAAGGGCGGCGTCAGCCACTATTTTCTGCACCACGCCACGCCGTTTTATGAGCGTAAGTGGGGCAGCTTCCTGCGCGAGTTCAAACAGACAGGCAACGCGTAACTGACCTTGTGCATCCCCTGCCGAGGGGATGCCATCTAGGCCGGGTTGCCCGTGGTCGCCCGCAGCAGTAGTAAATCAATCAGCAACACCAAATTAGACTCGAACGAGCTAATCTCTCCCGCTTCGGCCGCAAAATGAATGGCATCATCATGCAAGCGAAAGTGTAAATCCGCCACGTTGGCTAGCGGATTAAACGACGCACGGGTGAAGGCGACCACAGTCATGCCGATGTTTCGGGCGATCTGCGCTTTTTCAATCACCTGCTCGGTTTCACCGCTGCGCGAGATAGCGATAAAGATGCGGTATTTGGGCGCGTTGCTGAGAAAAATCCCTTTGCTGTCCCCGAGACCGGAAACAAACGCATCTTTACCCAGTATTTGCAGCTTTTTGGCGAAATACTCGGTGAACAGGTGAGAGAACCCGGCACCGTAAAGAAAAAAATGGCTCTCGTGACGCAGAATATGGCAGAAGGCGTCCATCAGCGCAGGCGTTACGTAGGTAAAGGTTTTTTCGTAATTGGCGACAAAATGGCGATAGGCTTCGGGGATACCGTCGCTGGTAACGGACGTGGGGTTTGCCGGAAACGAACGCGGCACGTCTGCGAGCAATTGCTTACAGTGATAGATAAATTCGCTGTAGCCGCTGAACCCCATTTTTTGGCACAGGCGCATGATGGTTGCCGTCGAGACATAGGTTTGCTGCGCCAGTTCACGCACAGTGATTTTGCCGACCAGCGATGCATGCTCGGCGATAAACACCAGCACGCGGTGTTCCGCGCGCGTCAAGTCTCGGCCGTGGTGAACCAGTGAAGTCAACCGGCTATCCATGGTGCTGCTCCTGCGTGGCAATCAGCCTAACGCGATAGGGGTGTCATCACGGCCGCCCCATTCGCTCCAGGCACCGTCATACAGCGTGACATCGGACACGCCCAACTGCGCAAGCGCCAGGATCACCACCACGGCGGTAACGCCGGAGCCACAACTGGCAACAATCGGTCGGCTGAAATCCATGCCCGCTTTGTGCAGGATCGTCGCCAGCTCTGGGCTGGGTTTCAGGGTACCCTGTGTCACCAGATCGCCCCAGGGTACGTTCAGGCTGCCGGGAATATGGCCGCGATGCAGACCGGGGCGCGGTTCATCCACTTCCCCGCGAAAACGCGGGGCGGGGCGCGCATCGACGATTTGCGCCGAGCCATCGCGACTGATCGCCAATACCTGTTCCCGAGAGCGGATTGCTCCTTGGGTCAACACTGCATTAAAATGCGCGTGCGCGGGATGCACCTCTCCCTGCTCGATGGGATAACCCTGCGCTTTCCACTCCGCCAGTCCGCCGGAAAGAATCACCACCTGGCGAGCGCCGAAGTGGGTTAGCATCCACCAGGCTCGTGGGGCGGAAAACAGATTACCCTCATCGTAAATCACCAGCGGCTGCTGATCGCTGATGCCCAATTCACTCATCGCGTTGGCGAACGCTTCTGCGCTGGGCATCATATGGGGTAACGACGTGTTGGGATCGGACAGGGCTTCAATATCAAAAAAAACCGCGCCGGGCAGATGCCCCGCGCGGTATTCAGCATGGATATCCCGGCTGGTTTCACCCGGGGGTAACATGCGCGCATCGATCAGTGTGATGTCATCGGAAGCCAGATGCTCCGCGAGCCAGTCGGCAGAAACAAACAAACGGGAAGAGGAAGCTGACATATAAACCCCACGCACGGGCAGTGCATGCCGCCCTGAGTGAAACAGTGGTAAATATTGTCAGCCATTTTTCCTTTTCCGACAAGCAGCTATTCGGATTTGCCTGCGTTGACCGCCACGCCGTCACGGTAGGCCTGTTTCAACTGCGGCCAATATTCCCGGTTTGCTGCGATCATCTCATCGAGGATTGCTTTGGCATGCTGCATAGTGGGCACGGTGCGATTAAGTGTAAACGCTTGTAACGCTTTCTCGTAGCTGCCTTCAAGGGTCGCTTCCACCAGTAATTGCTCGGAGGCCAACTGCTGTTCCAGCAGCGCGCGGTGGAACGTCGGCACATTGCCCATACGAACCGGCTCCGGTCCGTTAGCCGTGATATACGCGGGCACTTCCACCATCGCGTCATAGGGCAGATTGGCAATCGCCCCTTTGTTCTCAACGATCACCAGATGGCGCTGGCGCAGGTCGAACGCCAGCGAGCAGGCAACGTCGACAATAAACGCACCGTGCACGCCAACGTGGAACGCGTCCGGCAAAATCCCGGTTTGTTTGTAGGTGGCGGCGGCGGCAAACAGCTTCTTCTCACGCCCATCCATCACTTCATTGGCGCGGGTGTAGTTGGGGTCCTGATGCGCGACGATATCGTTAGGCATCAGGTAGTACTGCAAATAGGGATTCGGCACGAACTCCGGGAAATGATCCATTACCGGTTTGATATTGCGCCAGGTTTTCACCCAGGACGGATCGGCATGCTGCGGATCGGTGTCCGCGGCATTGGCCGTCAGCAGACCATAACGGGCGATGTGCTCACGCAGCTGCGGTAAACGATCTTCCCCTTCGACCAGCACGCGGGTAAACCAGCCAAAGTGATTCAGACCGAAGTAATCGACGGTAATCTCTTCGCGTTTTACGCCCAGCACGGCGGCGATATTGCGCATCGCTGCCACTGGCATATCGCAGATATTGAGTACCCGGGCATCAGGGCGCAGGCGACGGATCCCTTCCGCGACAATGGCCGCCGGATTGGAGTAGTTAACAATCCAGGCGTCTTTATGTGCAAAGCGTTCAACCAGATCGATCAGTTCCACCATCGGCAGGATGGTACGCAGGCCGTAGGCCAATCCACCGGGGCCGCAGGTTTCCTGCCCAACCACGCCGTGACGCAGCGGGATCTTCTCATCCTGCTCGCGCATTTTGTATTGTCCAACGCGCATCTGTGCAAACACAAAATGCGCGCCGGAAAAGGCCACTTCCGGATCGGTGGTGACGCAGAAACGAATACTGTCGCTGTGATCGCGAATCACCTTTTCGACCACCGGCGCGATGGTGTCCTGACGTTGACTGTCGATGTCGTACAAGCGGATTTCAGCCAGCGGGAAATCGGCCAGGCGTACCATCAGGCTTTTCACGATGCCGGGCGTATAGGTGCTGCCGCCACCGGCAATGGTCAGGATGAAAGGGGGTTTGGTCATCGTCTGTCTCCTTTTAAAGCGCATTTTCTACGGCTTCACGAACGGTTTTTACATGCAGGCCATACACCACCTGAACATTGTTGCCCTGGCGGATAACGGCTTTGGCACCGGTGGTTTTCAACTGCTGGTCGTCAACCAGCGCGGTGTCTTTCACTGTCACCCGCAATCGGGTGTAGCAGTTGTCGACCACCTCAATATTGGGTTTGCCGCCCAGTCCGGCGATAACGGTGGCACCGTCGGGGACGTTACTGCCTTTTTCCTGCGCTTTGCTCTGATAGTCGGTTTTGGAGTAGAGCCGCGTCTCGTCTTCATCCGCTTCACGTCCCGGTGTCGGCATGTCGAAGTACAGGATCAGGGTGCGGAACACAAAGAAGTAGATCACCGACATGGTCAGACCGACCGCGATGTACATTGGCCAGTTGGATTTGGCGATGCCCAGCGGCAGGTTATACAGCAGAAAATCGATCACGCCGTTAGCGCCAATGGCATGTACGCCAAGCACTGAAAACAGCATCATCCCCAATCCGGTTAACACCGCGTGCACCACAAACAGTAACGGCGCGACGAACAGGAAGGAGAACTCCAGCGGCTCGGTGACGCCGAGCAGGAAAGAGGTAAAGGCGGCGGGAATCAGGATGGCCTTGGCGGCAATGCGTTTTTCTGGCTTGGCCGTGACGTACATCGCCAGTGCCGCCGCAGTCAGGCCAAACATTTTACTGATACCGCGTGCGTCCCAGGCGACGGTCGGGCTCAGCTGTGTGACGCTGGGGCAGGCCATTTCAGCGAAATAAATGTTGCGTGCACCCTGATACAGCTTGCCGCACACCTCGGCGGTTCCACCCAGTTCGGTATACAGGAATGGGGTGTAGACCAGATGATGCAGCCCGGTTGGGATCAGAATACGCTCAAGGAAGCCGTAAATAGCGACCCCAAACGGGCCTGCGCCTTTAATCGCAAAGGCCAGTGCGCTAATGCCGTGCTGGGCATAGGGCCAGACGGTGCTCATGACAAAACCGAGCAATATTGCGCTGGGGATCGCCAGAATGGTGACAAAACAGTGGCCAGAGTAGATAGCCATCACGCCGTTAAACTGTTTGCTGGAATAACGGTTAAACAGATAACCGGCAAACGCGCCGATGAGGATACCGGCGAACACGCCCATTTCCAGCACTTGCACGCCCAGCACCATGCCTTGTCCGGCAGGACGCATCTCCGCTGCGGGCACCAGTTTGCCCTGAAGTTGCAGCGTAATGTTCATCGCGTTGATAAAAATGATGAAGGTCACCAGCCCGATCAGCGCGGCATAGCCTTTATCACGCGTGGCAAGGCCGATGGGAATACCAACGGCAAACACCAGCGCCAGATTGGCCAGAATGGCAACGGCGGATTTGGCGATCAGTTGACCAAAACTCTGAATAATGGGGTGGTGCAGCAAAGGCAGGTATTCGGCCAGGTTGCCGTTACCGAACACATTACCAAACGCGATAAACAACCCGACGATTGGCAGGATCAGCACCGGACCGTACAGCGATTTGCCGAAGTTCTGCAACGCATTGACGGCTCTTTTCATTTTTTGCCCTCTTCGTGGCTATTGTTAAGGGTAACGTCTGTCAGGTATCACCTGAGAAGGAGTAGCGTACGGGTAAAGCCTAGCAGTGAATCGTGCAAGAGTTCTAGTTATCTTATTGTTTTAAAAACAAATTACCCAAAAGGTAACAAATGACTCTGGGAAGTGTGATCGCGCGGCGATTGCGGTAACACCGGTATGCACCCTCCGGTGTGGTGATGTGCATAATGGCGAGACAAAAAGATACGATTTTTTTAAGAAAATGTTATATAAGCCGATAGGCAAGGGAATGCAGCCACCCTATAATCGGCGCCACTTTCACTGACTGGTATGATAATTCTTTTAATCCGGTCGTTATTAGCGTGTGACATAATGAGGTCAATATGACGGTAGAACGTACCTTTTCCATCGTAAAACCCAATGCCGTAGCCAAGAATGCCATCGGTGCCATTTACGCGCGTTTTGAAAGCGCTGGCTTCACGCTGGTAGCCGCCAAAATGGTGCAACTCACCCGTGCACAGGCGGAAGGGTTCTACGCCGAGCATCAAGGCAAGCCGTTTTTTGATGGCCTGGTAGATTTCATGACCTCTGGCCCAATCATGGTGCAGGTGCTGGAAGGGGAAAACGCCATTCAGCGTAACCGTGACATCATGGGGGCGACTAATCCGGCGAACGCGCTGGCAGGTACGCTGCGCGCTGACTACGCAGACAGTTTTACCGAAAATGCGGTACATGGCTCTGATTCCCCGGAATCCGCAGCACGTGAAATTGCGTATTTCTTCAGCGCCGAAGAGATCTGCCCGCGTCTACGTTGATGCGTTGCGGCGGTTTTTCTTGCGCCAAACGTAAAAAAACGCGACGGCGGTAGCATCGCTGTTTTAAACTTTGTACAATGCCGCGCCCCGGATGAGCACGCACTGTTTGTCCGGGGCGTTTCCTATTCATATTATCGTCATTTGTCGCGCCACAACGTGTAACAACGAGGCCAGAGTTACCATTATGAGCATGTCCCAGTCCCCGTCTTTGGCGGAAAGCACCACCCTGTCTGCCACCACCTGTTCCTCCACTGCTGCTGATGCTGCACCTGTCGTGAAAACCGACGGTGAAAAGATCAACCTGTTGGATTTAAACCGTCAGCAAATGCGCGCCTTTTTTGCCTCGATTGGCGAGAAGCCATTCCGTGCCGATCAGGTGATGAAGTGGATGTACCACTACTGTAGCGATGATTTCGCTGACATGACGGACATCAACAAGGTGCTGCGTCAGAAGCTTGAGCAGATAGCCGAAATCCGTGCACCGGAGGTGGTGGCTGAACAACGCTCTTCGGACGGCACCATCAAATGGGCGATTCTGGTCGGTGGGCAACGGGTCGAAACCGTGTACATCCCGGAAGAGGATCGCGCCACGCTCTGCGTCTCCTCGCAGGTGGGGTGCGCCCTTGAATGCAAGTTTTGCTCTACCGCGCAGCAGGGGTTTAACCGTAACCTGCGCGTGTCGGAAATCATTGGTCAGGTGTGGCGTGCTGCGAAAATTATCGGTGCCCAGAAAGTCACCGGCCAGCGCCCGATCACTAACGTCGTGATGATGGGCATGGGTGAGCCGTTGCTCAACCTGAACAACGTGGTGCCCGCCATGGAGATCATGCTGGATGATTTCGGTTTTGGTCTGTCCAAGCGCCGCGTGACGCTTTCTACCTCTGGCGTGGTGCCCGCTCTGGATAAATTGGGTGATATGATCGATGTCGCTTTGGCGATATCGCTGCACGCGCCGACGGATGATATCCGTGATGAAATCATGCCGATCAACAAAAAGTACGACATCGCCACCTTTTTAGCCGCTGTGCGTCGCTATCTGGAGAAATCCAATGCCAATCAGGGGCGCGTTACGGTGGAATACGTGCTGCTGGATCACATCAATGATGGCACCGAACATGCGCATCAGCTTGCCGAGTGTTTAAAAGATACCCCCTGCAAGATCAACCTGATTCCCTGGAACCCGTTCCCGGGCGCACCCTATGGTCGCAGTTCCAACAGCCGCGTAGACCGTTTCTCCAAGGTGCTGATGGAGTATGGTTTCACCACCATCGTGCGTAAGACGCGCGGTGACGATATTGATGCAGCGTGCGGTCAATTGGCGGGCGAAGTGGTCGATCGCACCAAGCGGACGCTGCGCACCAAACGTGCAGGTGAACCAATTCAGGTTAAAGCGGTCTAATGTCTTAATGTGCTTGGTGAAATGGCATTTGACATCGAATCAGGGTGCCAAACGCCGTTCATCGGCATATGATGGCGTCCGCAAGGGTTAGCGCGTATTGGCTGAATGCGCGAGGGTACTTGCCGCAATAACGGCAACGCGGGATTCAGCGTGCGGACAGGGAATCCGTTTATCAGCGGAGGGTCAGGATGACACCTCGTATTCAGCAAGCGTATGTACCACGTCAGCAGTATGTACCGCGTGGTGTTTTATTCGCGCTCGGCATTGTACTGCCACTGTTGAGTGGGTGTGCCAAGGTGCAGCGCCCGTCGGCGACTGACGCATTTGTCACCACGCGGTTGCAACTGGGAATGGCATACCTGAAACGCGATGACCTTGATGCGGCGCGGCGTAACTTGTCGAGTGCTGTCGAGGCCGCTCCGGACGATTATCGTACCCAACTGGGCATGGCGTTGTACGAACAGCGTATCGGTGAATACGGCGCGGCGGAACGGCGCTATCAAACCGCATTGCGTCAGGCACCGGAAAATGCCAGCGTAATGAATAATTACGGTGCGTTTCTCTGTAGTTTAGGGCAGTATGTAGCGGCGCAGAAACAGTTCAGCGCTGCGGCGCAACATCCTGATTATCGGGAAGTTGCGCAGGCTTTGGAAAACGCGGGATACTGCCATTTCAAAGCGGGAAAATGTGATGAGGCACGCACATTTTTAGTTCGGGCGCTACACTATGACCCGACAAAAGGCGACAGGGTGCTCAGTGAAGTGGGGCATCGACTGACTGCCCAACAATTTAACGAAGCCAGGCACCTTTTGGATATTTATCACCATAGCCTTCCAGCCAGCGCTGAGAGTCTATGGTTAGAGATTCGTTTCGCCGCGTTGGCGGGCCGTGATGATGAGCGTAACTATCATGGCGACAGGCTGGCGCGAAGTTTTCCACACTCTAAACAGTACCAGCAGTTCTTAGCGAATGAATACTGAAGCCACTCTAGAAAATACCACCCCTGCCACTCCTGGCGAGCGTCTGCGTCAGGCGCGTGAGCATATGGGATTGACACAGCAAACTGTCGCTGAACGTTTATGCCTCAAAGTGACCACCGTGCGAGAGATCGAAGAGGGCAGCACCTCTCCCGATTTAGCACCTACCTTTTTGCGCGGTTATATCCGCTCTTACGCCAAGCTGGTGCATTTGCCGGAAAGCGAACTGCTGCCAGCATTGGATAAACACGTGGTGCCGAGAATCGCCAACGTGGCTTCAATGCAAGGCTTTGCCTTGGGAAAAAGCCGCAAAAAACGCGACGGCTGGTTGATGACCTTTACCTGGCTGGTCGTGCTTATCGTGCTCGGGTTAACCGGCGCGTGGTGGTGGCAGAATTATCAGGTGCAGCAGCAAGAGATCAGCTCTATGGTCGATCACGCTGCGGCTAATTCACCGGATGAGGCTGAGGGGCAAACGGCCGTTCCGCTTGCCACTACCGGTTCACAAACCATCGATCTGACGCAGATGGCGCCAGCCGCGCCGGAAGGGGCAAACACCCCCGCGAATTCGGCGTCGGTGAATACGCCTGCTGCAAATACAGCAACGACCACGGGTGTACCAGCGCAGGCCGGTAATGGGCATCAGTCTGTTGCTCCGGTTACCACGCCCTCGTCTACGGCTACCGCTACCGAGCCCGTTGCTGCACCGAACGCAACGCCTGCCAGTGACAATGGCAACACCATTGCCATGACCTTTAGCGGCGACTGCTGGCTGGAAGTGATAGATGCGGCTGGCAAAAAACTCTACAGCGGCGTACAGCGCAGCGGCAGTGTGTTAAACCTGAGCGGTCAGGCGCCTTATCGCTTGAAGATCGGCGCACCGGCGGCAGTACATATCCAGTATCAAGGTAAACCGGTGGATTTGACCCGGTTTGTAAGAAGCAACCAGATTGCTCGTCTGACGCTGGCGGCGGAGTAATTTCCGGTGCCGGTGATGCTGTAAATGTGGAGAAGAAGTAATGCATAACCCAGCACCCATCGTCCGTCGCAAATCAACGCGCATTTACGTCGGCAAGGTGCCTGTTGGTGACGGCGCACCGATTGCTGTGCAGTCGATGACTAACACCCGAACCACCGATGTGGACGCCACGGTAAAACAGATCAAGTCTCTTGAACGCGTTGGCGTGGATATTGTTCGCGTCTCCGTGCCCACCATGGACGCGGCGGAAGCGTTTAAACTGATCAAACAGCAGGTTAACGTTCCGCTGGTGGCCGATATCCATTTTGACTACCGTATTGCGCTGAAAGTGGCGGAGTACGGCGTGGACTGTCTGCGTATCAACCCCGGCAATATCGGCAACGAAGAGCGTATTCGCGCCGTGGTCGATTGTGCGCGCGATAAAAACATTCCGATTCGCATCGGGGTAAACGGCGGTTCTCTGGAGAAAGACATTCAGGAGAAATACGGCGAGCCTACACCGGAAGCGCTGTTGGAATCCGCGATGCGTCATGTGGACATCCTCGATCGCCTCAACTTCGATCAGTTCAAGGTGAGTGTGAAAGCGTCGGATGTGTTTCTGGCAGTGCAATCTTATCGCTTGCTGGCGGCGCGTATCGATCAGCCGCTGCATCTGGGGATTACGGAAGCAGGCGGCGCACGCAGCGGCGCGGTCAAATCGGCCATCGGTCTGGGGCTGTTGCTGTCGGAAGGCATTGGCGACACCCTGCGCATTTCACTGGCGGCCGATCCGATTGAAGAAGTCAAAGTCGGTTTTGATATCCTCAAATCGCTGCGTATTCGCGCGCGTGGTATCAATTTCATCGCCTGTCCGACCTGCTCTCGTCAGGAATTCGATGTTATCGGCACGGTCAACGCGCTGGAACAGCGTCTGGAAGATATCATCACGCCGATGGACGTTTCCATTATCGGTTGCGTGGTCAACGGGCCGGGCGAAGCGCTGGTCTCAACGCTGGGCGTGACCGGCGGTAGCAAGAAAAGCGGCTTTTATGAAGATGGCGTGCGCCAGAGAGAGCGCTTTGACAACGACGACATGATTGACCAACTGGAAGCGAAAATTCGCGCCAAAGCGGCGATGTTGGATGAAAATAAACGCATCACGGTCAACGTGGTGGACAAGTAATCTGCTCTCGCATCGCCAGTGGTCGTTAAATCCGGCGCTGGCTTTAACATTGAACAGAGCGCCTTGAACCCCCTATAATCGGGTTCCATGGAACATTTACAACGCATAGAGAACTGACGTGGCAAAAAATATCCAAGCCATACGCGGCATGAATGATTATCTGCCTGCCGAAACGGCCCTATGGCAGCGTATTGAAGATAGCCTGAAAAAAGTACTCCGCAGTTACGGTTACAGTGAAATTCGGCTGCCCATCGTTGAACAGACGCCGTTGTTTAAACGGGCGATTGGCGAAGTGACCGACGTGGTCGAAAAAGAGATGTACACCTTTGACGACCGTAACGGCGATAGCCTCTCACTGCGCCCGGAAGGGACCGCAGGCTGCGTGCGTGCCGGTATTGAGCACGGCATCCTCTATAATCAGGAACAGCGGTTATGGTACATGGGGCCGATGTTTCGTCACGAGCGTCCACAAAAAGGGCGCTACCGTCAATTCCATCAGTTAGGTTGCGAAGTGTTTGGTCTGCAAGGGCCGGATATTGATGCCGAGCTGATTCTGCTCAGCGCGCGCTGGTGGCGTGAGCTCGGCATTGCCGAACACGTTGCGTTGGAACTGAACTCCATCGGTTCGCTGGAGGCGCGGGCGCGTTACCGTGACGCGTTGATCGCGTTTCTGGAGCAACACAAAGATCAGTTGGATGAAGATTGCTTGCGTCGCATGTACACCAACCCACTGCGCGTACTGGATTCCAAAAATGCACAGGTACAGGCGCTTCTCAATGATGCGCCGGTGCTGACGGATTATCTGGATGATGAATCTCGCCAACACTTTGAACAATTGGGTGAACTTTTAACGCAAGCGGGTATCCCATTTACGGTGAATCCGCGTTTGGTGCGCGGCCTGGATTATTACAATCGCACCGTGTTCGAGTGGGTTACCACCAGTCTGGGTTCGCAGGGCACCGTGTGTGCGGGCGGCCGCTATGACGGCATGGTGGAGCAACTCGGCGGACATGCCACGCCTGCTGTCGGTTTTGCCATGGGGCTTGAGCGTTTAGTGCTGTTGGTGCAGTCGGTTAATCCGGATTTCGCCGCACTACCCGGCGTGGATGCGTATCTGATTTCCTCCGGCGTCGGCACACAGTCAGCGGCCATGCAACTGGCTGAAACGCTGCGTGATGCACTGCCTGAGCTGAAATTGATGACCAACTACGGCGGCGGTAATTTCAAGAAACAGTTTGCTCGCGCGGATAAATGGGGTGCTCGTATCGCGCTGGTGCTGGGCGAGAACGAAGTGGCTTCCGGTCAGGTGGTGGTGAAAAATCTGAGCAGCGGCGAGCAGGATACATTGGCGCAGGCGGACGTTGCCGCGCGTCTGGCAACGTTACTGGATTGAGGAGAGAGACACCGTGGAAGTCTATACCACTGAGAATGAGCAAGTTGATGCGTTGCGCCGCTTTTTAATTGAAAACGGTAAAGCGCTGGTGGTGGGGATTGTGCTGGGTATCGGTGCCCTGGTCGGGTGGCGTTACTGGCAGAATCATCAGTCTGAAGGTGCCATGTCTTCTTCGTTGGCTTACCAGCAGGCCAGTGAGGCGTTGGCGAAAGGTGATGCACCGGGCGTTTCGGCGGCGGAAAAATTCGCGGTTGAGAATAAAAACAGCTACGGCGTGTTGTCTTCCTTGCAACTGGCACGCTATCACGCCGACAAAGGGGAGTTCGCTCAGGCGGAAACCCAATTGCGCACGGCGTTGACGCAAACCAAAGATGTCGATCTGCAAGCATTGACCGCGCTGCGTTTGGCGCGCGTTCAGGTGCAGCAGGGTAAGGCCGATGACGCATTGAAAACGCTGGATACCATCAAACAGGCGGGATGGGCTGCCATGGTGGCAGACGTGCGCGGCGATGCGTTGGTGAGCAAAGGCGATAACGCGGCTGCGCGTGCGGCTTACGATAAAGGGGTGGCGGCGAATCCGCCACAGGCATTGCAGGCGTTGCTGCGTATGAAATTAAATAATCTGCCGGGCTAAGAGGAACGTCATGCAATTGCGTAAAACACTTGTGGTTGGGATGCTTTCTCTGGCTTTTTTGAGCGGATGTTCGCTGTTCAGCGGCGAAGAAGACGTGGTGACCATGTCGCCGCTGCCCAAGGTTGAGAATCAGTTTACGCCAACCAAAGTTTGGAGCAGTTCTGTGGGGAGCGGCCTGGAAGGGCACTACTCCAATTTGCGTCCAGCCTGGCAGGGCGATCGCGTTTTTGCCGCCGATCGCAAAGGTCTGGTGAAGGCGATGGATTTGGCAAACGGCAAAGAGCTGTGGCGCGCCGATCTGTCGACCAAACGTGGGCTGCTCTCGTCGCGTGAATCCGCGCTGCTTTCCGGCGGCGTGACGGTCTCTGGCGATCGTGTGTATGTCGGCAGCGAGCGTGCAGAGGTGTTTGCACTTAATGCGGCAGACGGTACCCTCGCATGGCAAGCCACGGCAGCGGGTGAAGTGTTATCACGCCCGGTGGTGAGTGATGGCGTAGTGCTGGTGCACACCAGCAACGGTATGCTGCAAGCGCTGAATGAAATCGACGGTGCCATCAAGTGGACCGTAAACCTGGATATCCCGACGCTTTCTCTGCGTGGTGAATCTGCGCCTGTAACGGCGTTTGGTGCTGCCATTGTCGGCGGTGACAACGGTCGTGTGAACGCCGTGCTGATCAACCAAGGGCAACTGATTTGGCAGCAGCGTATTTCTCAACCGAGCGGCGCGACCGAAATCGATCGCCTGAACGATGTGGATACGACGCCGGTTGTGGCCGGTGAACTGGTGTATGCACTCGGCTATAACGGCAACATGACGGCGCTCGATCTGCGCTCCGGCCAGATCGTGTGGAAACGCGAGCTGGGCAGCGTGCAGGATTTTGTCATTGATGGCGATCGCATCTACGTCGTGGATCAAAACGATCGCGTGGTAGCACTCAGCACCAACGGCGGCGTGAATCTGTGGCGACAAAGCGATCTGCTGCACCGTAACCTGACCGGTCCGGCGTTGTATAATGGCTATCTGGTAGTGGGTGACTCCGAAGGTTATCTGCACTGGATCAATACTGCGGATGGCCGTTTCGTGGCGCAGCATAAAGTGGACAGCGCCGGTTTCCTGAGCGACCCGGTGGTGGCCAGCGATAAGCTGTTGATTCAGGCTAAGAACGGCGACGTATACGCGTTTACCCGCTAGAAAACAGAATGTATCTGGGCTGCACCGCGCAGGCGGTGTGAGCCTTGAAACGGCTCCTGAACGCATCAGGGGCCGTTTCGTCTTTTAAATGTCAGCGAGTCGATTTGCTGTAACATATTGAAATATAATTAATGAGGTTGTGAAATGATACCTGTCGTCGCGCTCGTTGGGCGCCCGAATGTGGGAAAATCTACCCTGTTTAACCGCCTGACGCGTACCCGTGACGCCCTGGTGGCGGATTTTCCTGGGCTGACGCGTGACCGTAAATACGGCCGTGCTGAAGTGGAAGGGCAGGAGTTCATTATCATTGATACCGGCGGTATCGACGGTTCGGAAGAAGGCGTGGAAACCCGGATGGCGGGGCAGTCGCTGCTCGCCATCGAAGAAGCGGATATCGTGCTGTTTATGGTGGATGCGCGCGCCGGGCTGATGCCTGCCGATCTGGGCATCGCACAGCATTTGCGCAGCCGCGAGAAATCCACTTTCCTGGTCGCCAACAAGATTGATGGTGTGGATGCGGATATCGCGATGGCGGATTTCTATTCGCTGGGGCTGGGTGAAGTCTATCCCATGGCGGCTTCCCACGGGCGCGGCGTCACCTCGTTGCTGGAAAACGTGTTGTTGCCTTACGCCAAGCAGGAAGATGAACCGGTTGAACTGACCGAAGAAGAGGCTAACGCCGCCTATTGGACGGAGCAGCTCGGCGAAAATACCGATGAGCCAGAGGATGCCGAAGATAACTTCGATCCGGAAAGTATGCCCATCAAACTGGCTATTGTCGGTCGCCCCAATGTGGGCAAATCCACCCTGACCAACCGTATTCTGGGTGAAGATCGTGTGGTGGTGTATGACATGCCGGGCACCACCCGTGACAGCATTTACATTCCGATGGAGCGCGATGGCCGCGAGTACGTGCTGATCGATACCGCGGGCGTGCGTAAACGTGGCAAAGTCACGGAAACCGTCGAAAAATTCTCGGTGATCAAAACGCTGCAAGCGATTGAAGATGCCAACGTGGTGCTGCTGGTTATCGATGCGCGCGACGGTATTTCCGATCAGGATCTCTCGCTGTTGGGCTTTATTCTTAATGCCGGGCGTTCGCTGGTTATCGCAGTGAACAAATGGGATGGGCTGTCGCAAGAGATCAAAGATCAGGTGAAGGACATGCTCGACTTGCGCCTCGGGTTTATCGATTTCGCGCGCGTGCATTTTATTTCTGCGCTGCATGGCAGCGGCGTCGGTAACTTGTTCGAGTCAGTGCATGAAGCCTATACCTGTGCGACCAAGCGTGTGAACACCTCGCTGTTGACGCGCATCATGCAGATGGCCGTTGACGATCACCAGCCGCCGCTGGTTCAGGGCCGTCGCGTGAAGCTGAAATACGCTCACGCCGGGGGCTACAACCCGCCGATTGTGGTGATCCACGGTAATCAGGTCAAAGACCTGCCGGATTCCTACAAACGCTACCTGATGAACTACTACCGCCGTTCGCTGAACGTGATGGGCACGCCGATTCGCATTCAGTTTAAAGAGGGGGAAAACCCCTTTGCCGAGAAGCGCAATACCCTCACGCCCAATCAGTTGCGTAAGCGTAAGCGCTTGATGCAGCACATCAAGAAAGGCAAGTAACCAGAATGGGGCGGAATCGATGATTCGCCCCATTTTTATTATGGCCTGTGAATCAGTAATGACCGTCAACCCTGTGTGAAAGCGTACGCTATGTCTTGGGAAACCTGGAGTTTTGCCTTTAATGTCACCATGCCCAACCTGTTAATCCTGTTGATTGGCATGGGGTTGCGCCGTTTGGGGCAGTTGGATGACACCTTTTGCGATTCGGCAATGAAGCTGGTGTTTAATCTGGCGCTGCCCTTCCTGCTGTTTTTCAGCGTGGCGACCAGCCAACAGTCTATCGCCACGCATCTCCCGATGATCCTGTATGGTGCCGTGGGCACGGTAACCACGTTTTTATTGCTAGAGTATGCGGCTGTTTATCTGGTGAAAGATCCCCGTGAGCGCGGTATTTTCGTGCAGGGCGGATTTCGATCCAACACTGGCATCATGGGGCTGGCGTTTGCGGTGCGCGCTTATGGCGAGCAGGGGATTGCAATAGGCTCGCTCTACCTGACCATCACCGTTATCTTGTTCAATGTGCTATCGGTTATCACCTTAACGCGCAGTTTACGGCGAGGGCAGGATGGCGGCAGCGTCAGTAAAAAAGCGCTGTTGACCAGCATCGCGACCAATCCGCTGATTATTGGGCTATTACTGGGGGTGGGCTACTCTCAGTCTGGCTTGGCGCTGCCCGACGTGGTGCGGCAAACGGGTCAGCAGATCTCTGGACTGGCATTGCCATTGGCGTTGCTGTGTGCCGGGGCGAGTCTGGATCTCAAAACCATGTTGCGCACCAGTAACGTCGCGGCGCTCTCCACCGTTGCCAAACTGGTGGTAGTGCCAGGCTTGCTGACGCTCGGCGGCTGGCTGGTAGGCTTTCGCGGCGTGCAGTTGGGGATCATCTTTCTTTTTGCCTCAACCCCGACGGCGGCGGGCAGCTATGCCATGACGCGGGCCATGGGGGGGAACGCTACGCTGGCGGCCAATATTATCGCCATGACCACGGTAGGCTCGTTTTTTGCCACGGCGTTCGGGGTTTATCTGTTACGCGCCTGGGGCATCGCTTAAGCCTGAAAGGGAGGAGCTCATGGAGATTCTGTGCCCGCATTGCCAACACACCCTGCACTGGCTGAAGGCAAGCCAGTTTCAGTGTTCGCAATGCCATCAACATTTTCAGCAACACGCACATTGCCCGGAATGTCAACAGCCTCTGCAAACCTTATCTGCCTGTGGTTCGGTGAGTTATTTCTGTCAGCGCGGCCACGGTTTGATTTCACGCCAACGCGTGCTGTTCCGTTACCTTCCGGTGCAGGAATAGCTAAGGCGATTTCCTGCGTGCGCGTTTCTTGGCATCCGGCGTGACCTGCGTAACCTGGCTTTCAACCCAGCCGTCCTGTAACCGGGTTTTTAGCGTGTCGCCGGGTGCGGCCTGAGCTGTAGCGCGTAGAACCTGCCCGGAGAGCGTGGTGGTCACGTTATAGCCGCGAGCCAGCGTTTTTAACGGGCTGACCCCTTCCAGATGGGAACAGACCTCACCTAACCGCTGTTTATTCTCACTCAGTTGCCGGGTGATTAGCCGCTGCAATTGATACTGCATCTGTTGCAGGTGTTGCTGCGCACGGTGAATGCGTGACAGCGGCTGCTGCTGCGTCAGTCGCTGCTGCAACCGTTCACTGCGCAGGGTCGCGCGACGAAGTTGCTGTTGCATACTTTCATCGAGCCTGCGACGCAGGGTGATCAATTGGTTAAGCTGGCGCGCCAACCGTAACTGTGGATGCTGTTGCTGCAAACGGTGGTAGAGCCGGGAGAAATCACGCTGGCGCTGGGCCAGTGAATAGTCCATCGCCATCTCCAGCCGCTGACGCTGTGCCTGTAGTTGGCGCAGCAGTTCGTTGCGATCGCGACTGACCAACTCTGCCGCTGCCGACGGGGTGGGGGCGCGTAAGTCCGCCACGAAGTCGGCAATGGTGACGTCGGTTTCATGGCCGACCGCGCTCACGATAGGAATACGACTGGCGAAGATGGCTCTCGCCACCCGTTCATCGTTAAAGCTCCAGAGGTCTTCCAGCGAACCGCCGCCGCGCCCGACGATCAGTACATCACACTCCTGCCGCTGGTTGGCAAGCTGAATGGCGCGAACAATCTGCACCGGGGCCTCTTCGCCCTGCACCTGACTCGGATAAATCACCACAGGCAGTGCCGGATCGCGCCGCTGTAGCACATGCAGAATATCGTGCAGCGCCGCGCCGCTGGGTGAAGTAATCACGCCGACGCTGTTGGCGGGGCGGGGGAGCGCCTGCTTGAACGACTGATCGAACAACCCTTCTGACGCTAACCGCTGCTTAAGCTGTTCGAACTGCTGTTGCAACAGGCCATCGCCTGCGGGTTGCATGCTCTCTGCCAGCAGTTGGTAATCACCGCGCGGCTCGTACAGGGTAATCGTGGCGCGCAGCAGCACCTGCTGTCCGTTTTGCGGGCGAAACGTCACGCGACGATTGCTGGTGCGAAACATAGCGCAGCGCACCTGGGCGCGCTCATCTTTCAGGGTAAAGTACCAGTGGCCTGACGCGGGCTGGGAGAAATTGGATATCTCGCCGCACAGCCAAATTTGCCCCATTTCCATTTCCAACAGTTGCCGGACGGTTTGATTGAGGCGGCTGACGGTAAAAATAGCGGATGAAGGCGCTTGGGACATGGCGTTGGCTAACCCGATTTAGTGAGCGAGATCAAATTTTAAAACAGAGGGTTAATTAACCGATACTACCTTGCCTGAAAGGTTAATCAAGTTTTTTTATAAAAAAAGCTGGAGGCAACCGATTACGCTCTGTATAATGCCACGGCAATATTTTATCGCATCCCCACATGAGATATTGCCCATGCTACGTATTGCCAAAGAAGCACTGACGTTTGATGACGTCCTCCTGATCCCAGCTCACTCGACCGTTCTGCCGAACACTGCCGATCTCACCACTCAGCTCACAAAAACGATTCGCCTGAATATTCCTATGCTCTCTGCTGCCATGGATACCGTGACGGAATCCGGTTTGGCTATCGCACTGGCGCAGGAAGGCGGCATCGGTTTCATCCATAAAAACATGTCGATTGAACGCCAGGCGGAAGAAGTCAGCCGTGTGAAGCGTCATGAAAGCGGCGTGGTTGTCGATCCGCAAACCGTGACGCCAACCACCACGCTGCGTGAGGTCAAAGCGCTGACCGAGCGTAACGGTTTTGCCGGTTACCCGGTAGTGACCGACGATAACGAACTGGTCGGCATTATCACCGGTCGTGACGTGCGTTTTGTGACCGATTTGGAACGCCCGGTGAGCGCCGTGATGACGCCGAAAGACCGGCTGGTAACGGTGCGTGAAGGTGAAGCGCGTGACGTGGTGCTGCAAAAAATGCACGAGAAACGCGTTGAGAAAGCGCTGGTGGTGGATGACAGCTTCCATCTGCTCGGCATGATCACCGTGAAAGACTTCCAGAAAGCAGAGCGTAAACCTAACGCCTGTAAAGACGAACACGGTCGCCTGCGCGTCGGCGCGGCGGTTGGCGCGGGTGCGGGCAATGAAGAGCGCGTCGATGCGCTGGTTGCTGCCGGTGTTGACGTGCTGCTGATCGACTCCTCGCACGGCCACTCTGAGGGCGTGTTACAGCGCATTCGTGAGACCCGTGCCAAATACCCCGATCTGCAAATCATCGGCGGTAACGTTGCCACTGGTGCCGGCGCCAAAGCGCTGGCTGACGCGGGCGTGAGCGCAGTGAAAGTCGGTATTGGCCCTGGCTCTATTTGTACCACCCGTATCGTTACCGGCGTGGGTGTACCGCAGATCACCGCGATTTCCGACGCGGTAGAAGCGCTTGAAGGCACAGGCATTCCGGTTATCGCCGATGGTGGCATCCGTTTCTCCGGTGATATCGCCAAAGCCATCGCTGCCGGTGCCGCCTGTGTGATGGTAGGTTCGATGCTGGCAGGGACAGAAGAATCGCCGGGCGAGATCGAGCTGTATCAAGGCCGTTCCTTTAAATCTTACCGTGGGATGGGCTCGCTGGGTGCCATGTCCAAAGGCTCTTCTGACCGTTATTTCCAGAGCGATAATGCAGCGGATAAACTGGTGCCGGAAGGGATCGAAGGGCGCGTAGCTTACAAAGGCCGCCTGAAAGAGATCGTGCATCAGCAGATGGGTGGCCTGCGTTCCTGCATGGGCTTGACCGGTTGCGGCACCATTGACGCATTGCGCACTCAGGCCGAATTTGTCCGCATCAGCGGTGCAGGCATTCAGGAAAGCCACGTGCACGATGTGACCATCACCAAGGAATCTCCGAACTATCGGATGGGTTGATTTGGCCCGCAGGCCAATCTGCCGATGTGATGGCTGATTTGACAGAAACCCGGTAAACTTCGCCGGGTTCTCTTATTTTTTGCTTCTTACGTATTTTGGAATACGCCTCTCATGACAGAAAATATTCATCAACACCGCATACTCATTCTGGATTTTGGTTCGCAGTACACGCAACTGGTCGCGCGCCGCGTGCGTGAACTGGGCGTTTATTGCGAGCTCTGGGCATGGGACGTTACCGAAGCACAGATTCGCGAATTTAACCCGAACGGCATCATCCTCTCCGGTGGCCCGGAAAGCACCACCGAGCACAACAGTCCGCGCGCGCCGGAATATGTGTTCCAGGCCGGTGTACCGGTATTGGGCGTGTGCTACGGCATGCAAACCATGGCAATGCAGCTGGGTGGACGTGTGGAAAGCTCCAGCGAGCGCGAGTTTGGTTATGCCCAGGTTGAAATCAAAGTGGAAAGCGCGTTGCTGCGTGATATTCAGGATACGCTGAGTGAAAGCGGTGCGCCGTTGCTCGACGTATGGATGAGTCACGGCGATAAAGTGACAGCCATTCCGTCTGATTTTGTTACCGTTGCCAGCACCGATACCTGCCCGTTTGCCATTATGGCGAACGAAGAGAAACGTTTTTACGGTGTACAGTTCCACCCGGAAGTGACGCATACCCGTCAGGGACAGCGCATGTTGGAACGCTTTGTGCGCGACATCTGCCACTGTGATGCGCTCTGGACACCGGCAAAAATCATTGATGATGCGATAGTGCGCCTGCGCGAACAGATTGGTAACGATCGCGTGATCCTGGGCCTTTCCGGTGGTGTCGATTCCTCCGTTACCGCGATGCTGCTGCACCGTGCCATTGGCGATCGTTTGACCTGTGTGTTCGTGGATAACGGCCTGCTGCGTTTGAACGAAGCGGATCAGGTGCTGGAAATGTTCGGCGATCACTTCGGTCTGAATATCGTACACGTGGCTGCGGAAGAGCGTTTCCTGTCTGAATTGGCCGGTGAAAACGATCCGGAAGCTAAACGCAAAATCATTGGTCGCGTGTTTGTCGAAGTGTTCGATGAAGAAGCGAGTAAGCAAGCCGAGGTGAAATGGCTGGCGCAGGGCACCATTTACCCTGACGTGATTGAATCTGCGGCGTCCAAGACCGGCAAAGCGCACGTCATCAAGTCTCACCATAACGTGGGTGGCTTGCCGAAAGAGATGAAGCTGGGTCTGGTTGAACCGCTGAAAGAACTGTTTAAAGACGAAGTGCGTAAAATTGGTCTCGAACTGGGCTTGCCGTACAACATGCTGTACCGTCACCCGTTCCCCGGTCCGGGCCTTGGTGTGCGCGTGCTGGGCGAAGTGAAGAAAGAGTACTGCGATCTGCTGCGCCGTGCCGATGCGATCTTCATCGAAGAACTGCACAATGCCGATCTGTACCATAAGGTAAGTCAGGCGTTTACCGTGTTCCTGCCGGTGCGTTCGGTCGGCGTGATGGGCGACGGTCGTAAATACGACTGGGTGGTCTCTCTGCGTGCCGTCGAAACCATTGACTTTATGACTGCACACTGGGCACACCTGCCTTATGACTTCCTGGGTCGCGTTTCCAACCGCATCATCAACGAAGTCGATGGCATTTCCCGCGTAGTGTATGACGTGTCGGGCAAGCCGCCTGCTACGATTGAGTGGGAATGATTTCGCGTCTGGCAACAGCCGGCACGTAAAAGCAGTAAAACATCGCTAAGCCCTCATCATTGAGGGCTTTTTTATTTTGATCATGGTTTGTCATCGCGCAATTATTAATAATCACATTAATGCAGAAATAAATTTATGGTGTAACACCGTTATGATATAGCCGGAGAAAATATGGATGATGGACTCGCGCATTTGATTTCGGATTTTCAAAAAAACGTTATGGCTGCGGTTCAATTAATGTATCGGTCAGGCATTCCTTTACCATCCAGTTGTGATCACTGGATTAAAATGGATATTCCTGTTCGTGGAACGCTCGATGGCGGTGGGGAATATTATAAACACGGTGCTGGGTGCGCAGTGAGCTTTGAGCAGGGATGCATTGATTTCGATTTTGGTGAACACGGGGAAATTGGGGGATTCAATTTATGGTGGCTTTCCCAATTTGCCAGCAATGAACTCGCAACGTATGGCTTTGTTAGTGAAACTGAGCTTGCCGAGAGTCTCAAGAACGCACTCTCTATGGGGGAGTTAGTTTGTGTAAGGTATGACCTGTGTTATCTGGCAAACAAGCCTCGTATGTTTGCTATTGATATTGATTCACGCCTTCCCGGTGATGAGCTTCCAAGTCGTAACCAAGATCCTGTCTTCACACTTTACGCTCATACTTTCCAGGCAGCAGATCTTATGCTTGAAAATTATATGTCGCTCAGTAAAAAGTGGGATAAAAACAATTACCTTAGTCAACGAGAAAAGGTCAACCACCGGATCTATCTTTCGACGTGGCTTGGTTTTTTAAGAGCCACTTGCGAGGGATTTGGGGATCTTAAAATGCGCCTTTTGCTTGGAGAAAATCGGCCTGCAACGTTCAAAGAGCTCATCCCAATGTCGGATAAGCTAGGAAGGATGATGAAGAAACATGCCGATCCTCTCCGAGAGTTGAGAAATGATGTTTTCCACCGCCGTGAAGATGCCTCAGCAGTACGTCAGTTCTTTGAACTTGGCATGGATCGCCTTACTTGGGCTCATGAGTTACATGGCGCGCTTGCCGCGTTCTTTTCCCGATACCGTGTACTCTGCGAGGTACACTACCTGATGAATGGACGCAAAGGAGAGAGTGATTTAAGGCACCAACGCCTCCGTCGTAAAAAAAGGGCACTTTAAGCGCTCTTATCTACACTGCCTCAACGCATCACGAGTGCGTTTCAGTCTCACGGGTGACACAAACTTGAATAGGCTCTTCGATAGCGCCCAGACTGAGGAGCCGTTGCAATGCGGATATTGCGGTATCGGTGAGTTCATGCCCTTTGGTCAGCACCATCAAATCATTGTTGGTACGGATATCCTCATCAATTATCCAACCGGTTTTTAATTCACCAATCCGTACCGTGCGGATACCCGCCAGATTAGCGCGAAAATCTGTCAGACTTTTAATGATGTATTCAGGAATGGCGGGGTGTGCACCACGCAGAATTTCTCTCGGATGATCCAGACTTAACCCTCTGGCTGCATGGCGTTCTAACAGTAGCGTTGCGTGTAACAGTTGTGCGCCCCTGATGACTTCAACAGGCGCATCGACGGGAGCCGCTGTCATTTGGTAACGGATAATATCGGCGACCTTCTCAAGCCGCGGGATGTTTGTCACTAACCGAGCGGCAACATTAGGATGTTCTTCTAGCAGTTTTTTTTCTTCTTCAGAAAGGGGGCGTTGCGCTGCATCAGCTTGAACGATATCGATTGGAATGCCAACACAGCCGATCTGGCTCAATGCCGCTGCGATGGTGTATATCCATTCATCAGGCCACGCGAGTTTTTTCAGCGCATGTTGCACGCCGGATTGGGCAAAGGCTGAGCGCTGGAAGGCCCAGGGGGCCACCATAGCGAGTACTTCTGTCATCGTTTTTACAGATGCGCTGAGTGTGGTTTCTAATAATTCTTTTTCCAGACGAACAAGCTGATACTGCCCAACGGCATCGTTGAGTGCCAAAACCAGTTCTTCTTTCGAGCAAGGTTTACAAAGGTAACGAAAGATTGCGCCTTTGTTGATTGCCGCGATAGACGATTCAATATCAGCTTGACCCGTCAGGAGGATGCGTACACTGTCGGGGGCGATTTCTCGTGCTTTTTCGAGGAAGGTTGCGCCATCCATACCAGGCATTCGCATATCTGACACGATCACGGCAAACGATGCTCCCCAACGAACGGCATCCAGTCCTGCCTCACCACTGCGTGCGGTTGTAACGTCAAACTCACCATAAAGATTTCGTTCCATCGCTGAGAGTACATTGGGTTCATCGTCTACACAGAGCACGCGGGGATGCGCTATTTCAGTCATGATTGCATTCCTGTATATGGGCGAGCATGTTTTGCCATAACGGTTGCTTGCTAAGCATGCCGGTTTGTTCAAGATAGTCCATGTCAAGGGGGGTGCTATTAGCGAGAGCAACAGCGACATGCACGGCACCGACTACACAGAATTCAGTGTCTGTGATGAGAGAGGGCTGCTCGTGGTACGCAACGGCTTCCACAATATCTAGGGGCAATCCCCATAATGACAAGAGATAGGCGCTTACGGCTGCGTTAACGGTGGTGTTACTGCGTGTTGTGGCTGTCAGACCATGGTGTTGTCTGATTTCAGGTATCAGTTGTGCGATATTGGCAAGCAGTGCGGCGACTTGTGCAGTACTTTGATGACCCGATATTTGGGCTGCTAACGTTGAGGCCAGCAGGGCGCTTTGTTGTAATTGCGCTATATGGGGATCTGTTTTGGCGTCTGAAAATACTTGCGATGCAAGGATGAGAATCTTAACGTGATCCAACCCCAAATGGCCGATGGCGTTTGCGATATTCGTTATGTGGCTGCCTCTGGAGAAATAGGTCGAGTTGGCAAGTTGTAAAATTTTTGCGCTTAAAGCAGGGTCACTGCTTAGCAGTCGTGTAATGTGCCGTGTATCGCTGTCAGAATGCGCGAGAAGATGACCTATTTCGACAAACACGCTTGAGGCTGTTGGCAAGTGACTCGCATGACCTATGATATTGACGACTGCGGGATCCTGAAGCATATCGCGCAGTAACAACGTGTTTTTTACCATGCCTATCAGCATATTGCTGTCACAGGGTTTAGAGACAAAGCGGTGAGCGACGTCCAGCATACGTTCAGTGGCATCCGGGTCAGAATAGCCAGACAGGATGACTCGTATGGTACCAGGCCAGTGTGTACGTATTTGTGAGAGTAATTCAGCGCCATCCATAAAGGGCATGCGCATGTCGGATATCACGACGTCTGCCGGTTTTTCTTCCAGCATGGAGAGTGCCTGTTGCCCACTGTTGGCAAATCGACATTCCCATTCGATGTTTTGCATCATCAGCGCGCGTTCAATGCCGGAGAGCACTCTGCTTTCGTCGTCGACGAACATCACTTGCATGCAGGAGGGTCCTCAGGGGGAGCGTTAAGCGGCAGCAGTAAGATAAATGTTGTACCCACACCTTCTTCCGACTCGCACCGGATCTGTCCTTGATGTTTATCCACAATAATTGAATAAACAATAGCAAGGCCTTGGCCTGTCCCTTTACCTACGGGCTTAGTCGTAAAAAAGGGATCGAAGATGCGGTCACGAATACTAGCAGGAATACCAGTACCATCGTCTTGCACACGGATTTCCATGTATTCACCGCATCGAGCAGCAGAGATAGCGATATGGCCTTTTTCTTTAACGGTTTGCTGGATAGTGTCAGCAATCGCATGAGCGGCATTGACGACCAGATTTAAAATTGCCTGGCCAATGGCATCTCTCAGGCAGGGAAGAGGAGGTAAGTTATCCTCGAAATGAGTCTCAAGTTCAGCAACGTATTTCCACTCGTTGCGTGCGACGGTAACTGTTGTGTTGATAATATCGCGTACATCCACCTGCTCTTTTTCGTTGTGAGAAGGGTAAGAAAATTCTTTCATGGCGGCGACGATTTTTGCGATATGAGCAAGACCTTCAAGGGATTCGTCTAACGCCCCAGGGATTTGCCGACACAAGAAATCCACTTTCAACTGTTTACGCGCTGTGTCGAATGCGGCCACGGCGGGCTCTTCTGCACATTTTTCTCGTATGGCATCGAACAGTATTTGCGTCGTTTCCAGTAGGCTAATAAGCGACGACGCGGCGGTTTTCACGAAGCCCACATTATCGCAGACATATTGCGTAGGCGTGTTTATTTCGTGGGCGATGCCTGCGGCGAGTTGACCAATGGATTCCATCTTTTGTGCTTGAAGGAGTTGCGCTTGAGCCAACCGTAGCTCTTTGAGTGCTTTTTCCAACTCACCGCGTTCATTTTCTAATGCCAAGGTTTTATGAGAGACGACTTTTTCCAAGCGCACGTTTTGTTTGAGAATAGCGAAAGGTGTTGCATGCTCTTGTGCCTTCTCTCGAATGATACGGCGCTTTAATACATCGATCGTTTTATCTCTGGCCGCCAGCTTACGTTCGTACTCAGCGTTGGACATGCCTGATACCGTGGGCGTGGAATGGGTTCTTTCGCTCAACACACTATCCCCCAATGGCTATGCCGGTGAAGGTGTGATTCACATGCAATCCGTTATATTGCTCACCGTAAGTGGAAAACCCTACGACGCGGTTTTTCACCATGATGTTGGCAATCTGTTGGTCGAGTCCTTCTTGTTCAAATTGGAGGCGACGCAGGATGCAATCACAACCGATAATGACGGGGTCCGCTAGCGTCTCTTTAACCTTGTTGAAGGCCCGTTCTAGCGTTTGGACAGGATCCTCCGCTTTAGCGATAGAAACGATAAGCCCTTCTTCAATAGCGCAGTAACAGGTAAGAGAAAAATCGGCATTCCATTTTTGGATGGCTCGAACGTAGGGATCGTCGCCCAAGGAGAGCACAAGCGGGTTACTGGAAAAGATGGTTGGGGTTAATTCAGATACGGTTAACCCCAAGGCTTCCGCGTAAGCAAGTGCCGCTGGTTCACCGTTTATCTCAAAGATAAGTCGTTTCTCTGGATCGGCCTCAGTAATAACCAATTCGATCTCGCTGTGATTGAAATGCTGAACTTTAAACGTGACGACCGTCGATTTGGTCTCAATGACCGCAAATATAGCTGCGTTAGAGATAAAATGACCATCCCCATCATAGACATGCGCTTTTTCAAAACGTAAGTCATCGCCAGCAGAACCGCCAATAATCGGAATATTACCTATTTGTTGATAAAGGCTTGCGACCAGACGCTCTTCAATCATTGAGAGGCCATCGACCAGCAACAGACTAAAACGGTTAAGTGCGGGTCTATCTTTACTATCATGGTGAATAGCTTCAGCAATTTCAGCGGCTATTTCTGCATAGTTCTCCAAAGGGTGGATCGTAAATGTGTGAGCGCTAAAATTTTTGTTTAAGCCCAACCCCACTAAGCCTGTACGTTGAAACCCTTGTGCACCAATTTGCCCTGAAGTTGTGCAACCTATACACGCGCAGGAAAAGGATTTTTTTAGTTCTCTGCCTAAAATGTTTAAATCGTAGTCAGGAGAACAGAAAAAAATGACCGTATTGATATCTTCATGACTAATCTTACTGGCAAAATCGGCAACAGCCTGGACGGGATCTGGTGATGTGCTATTTGCATATTTAAGTTGGAAATTCATGAGAGTACTCCCTCGCTTTTGAGTAGAAATTTTTGCATGAATTTCTGCAATATTCGGTTATCTCTTTGAAAATAGACCAGGACATCAAATAGTAAATAGTCAGTATTTTATTTTAATTGCAAATATCGCTTCTTTTTATTTTGCTAAGGCATTTAAAAAGTGAAGCACTGATGAAAGTGCCCTAGCTACGCTTTTATATCGGCTTGTAGGTGGTGCTATAAAGGAATGCTCGCTGTCCTTGCCTTGTCGTCACGACCGCACGCTATGCATGTATGTGCCTTGCCCAGTGTTTTACAGACTATTTATGCCGCTACAGCCCCCTTTATGACTTTATCTACTGTTTAGCGCTCTTTAGAACGGGACATAACCAGTGTGTCGAAAGATCTTTAAAGTGAATGGTTCGTTTTAGCGGGATGCTTACACTCCGGGTTGTGGCGCTAAGCCCGATGACATCCTCTTCATCGACTTCAGCGGAGAATATCCTGCGATATTCTCCGCTGGTTTTAGCGCGTTTCGCGATTCAAGCCTTAGAGAAGCGGATTGATTTTACTGATCAAGACGTTGCCATTAATGCCATTTACCGTCCCTTGAGATGAGTATTCCCAGAAACTCCAGTTTCCTTTGCCCCAAGGGTAAAGCGTATCAGGATAGTCCGGTTGCGTTCTCCAGTGTTCCGGCCAAATTTTTATTTTCTGAAAGAAATCATCATGCAATTCCCATGCAACGCTGTTCTTCCAGGTGTCAATATTAGTTTTGATATATAAATTATTGGTACAGATAGGAAGGTCTGAATCAATAATACGCTGTATCAGATTAAAGAGGTTATTCGCCATTTCATTTTTGGTGGCTGTCTTGTTACTTCCGGCTTTATTATTGACTTCAAAGGCAAAAGCATCTTTGTTAGTAAATCCTGCCTCTTTCAGCGTGTTTACTATGGTTCTTGCCTGTGCTTCTGGCGTGCTGGATTTGGCTCGGAAAATATGCCAGGCCCCAGAAGGGATGCCTGCCACTCTGGATTTTCGGAAATTTTCAGAAAACGTTGGGTCAATATAGGTCTCACCTTCTCCCAGGCGAGAAAACGCCATGCTGACACCATCTTCTTTAACTTTATCCCATTCAATGGTTCCCTGGAATCTGGAGATGGCAATAACGTTATTGTTCATAATCATTCCTCTCTATTTGTGCTTAGATAATAGTCCTTTGGGTGTCAAAACGATAAGGCGCTACCCTGTTCAGGTAATGACACCTCATTTTTGGACAACGCAGAGAGAGAATTTCATTAAACTGTATATAAACCACCAGGAAATAAAGCGGTGCCTCACTACTGAGGCATCCGCTATTTATCGGATATATCGCGGTTTATTGATGCAACGATAGTCCCTTTATTACCTTATCCACTGTTTTTTTCGGACCGCGCATTGCAAGGCCAACAAGATTAAGGTTATTAGTATCTTCAGCCATAAATACCGCTCGGTTAGCATCGTCATGGCCAGTCGAGAACATGGCGTGTACGTAAGGAATCAGTATCAGTTCACGCTCAAGCCCTTTACGATGCGCCGTTTGCAGTCCGCTGAGGTCGGCTTCAAAAATAAGCATCGGCTGCCCAGACATATTGCCATAATGGTGCCCCTGCGCGTCCACATAAGGTGATCCCATAATATCGGGGTGAGCCGAGGCGATTCCTGTCGCCAGAAAAGCCACTACGTTTAACCGCTGCCAAGTGGGTAAATCATTGCGCACAACAAACACGATTTTTGTATCAAACATCAGCCATCACTCTCCGATTATTGCTTTCATTGGCAATCATCGGAGATGGGAGCGACCTCCGTCTAGAACGTTTGTGCATTGGCGTTGGTAAGCGGCCGGAGAAAGCCGATAGGCACGCTGAAACCAGCGGCCCATATGACTTTGATCCGAAAAGCCCACCAGAGAGGCAACCTTGGCGGGCTCATTTCCCATGGCAAGCAAGGTGCGCGCGGTGCGCAGACGGAGTCGAACCAGATAAGCATGAGGAGATTGACCGAACGCTTTTTTGAATTGGCGGCTTAGGCGAAACCGGTCGATCCCCGAATGACGAGCCAGTTCATCTAGCCCGATATCCAGATGCATGTTGTCGTGCAGATGATCTTTGAGTTGGTATATTTGGCGCAGAGAATCGTTGGAAACGGACGCTGGCCGGGTCACAACATGTCGAGCGAGTAGCGAAAGCAGATGATCCAGACTCTGGTCGCGAGCGAGTCGGCCTTCGTGGTGATGGATGGCGAAAAAGGCCTGTTGGATTGCAAAAATTAACCTCGGATCGTCCGTCAGGGTATTTTTAAACGCGGCTTCCAATGCGGACACGTCGGATAACCCGCGTTGTTGCATCATACCTGTCGCCCAGCGCTGAGGGAGATAAAGCATGGCGTAGGTGAACCCCTCAGCGTGTACGGCATGCCCATCGTGCACAGCCCCCGGTTCGATCAGGATGGCTCGCCCTGGATGACTGGTATGCATCGAACGGTGACAGGTAAACTGTTGTAGCCCTTGTTGTGTTACCCCGACTAACACTTCGTCGTGGTCATGGGAATCATAGGCATGACCGCGAAAATGGGCATGTAAGCTCTCTATGCCGGTTTCGTCATCACGACGAAGATTAACCCAATCTCTGCTGGCCGTTTCTTTAATGGGCGTTGTCATTGGGCAAGCTCCGTCATAGTCTATAGTACCCCTGTCTTAAATTATCATCTTGTTGCCGACGATGCCGCTTTCAGTGCATTCGATAAGGTAGAAAACACAATGCATATCTCTGATGAAGCCATTCGCGATTTGAATACGCTGGCGGATTGGCTCGCCCTTGACGATCTCGGCGACCATGAACGTCTGAGCCCGGACCTGCTGATTTTGGCGGGTCACGCCATCATGCCGAACATTATCGGCGCGCTTGATTTTGCTGCGCAAACCGGCGTTCCTGTGTTACTGAGCGGGGGGATCGGCCATTCCACCGCGCTGCTACAGCAGGCGGTAAAACAGGATCCGCTCACGGCTGCCATTGAGACCGAGGGGAAGGGGGAAGCGGATATTCTCGCCGAGATAGCGCATCAGGTTTTTGCCATCCCCTGGGAAAAAATAGAGATAGAAAACCGCTCGACCAACTGTGGTCAAAATGCGGATTTCAGCAGAGACCGGCTGTTGGCCCAGTCATCTTTCCCCACCACGATATTGCTGGTTCAGGACCCGCTCATGCAGCGCAGAACCTTCGAATCTTTTCAGCACAGCTGGCGACAGAAAAATTTAACCGGTCGATTTATCAACTGGCCGGTGTTTGTGCCGCGTTTAGTCAACGTGGGCGATTCCCTGATGATTACTGGCGGACAACGTGCGGGCATATGGACGCTCGAACGCTATATCTCCATGATATTCGGTGAGGTCAAACGCCTGCGCGATGATGAAACCGGCTACGGGCCAGCAGGGGCTGGCTTTATCGGCCATGTTGATATTCCTGTTGAGGTCGAAAATGCCTGGCGGCGGCTTACTGAAAACGATGAACTGTTGGTGAGCGTCAGATAAATCTGCCGTCAGATTGTGCCGACGGCAGAGTTGCTCTGTCAGGTTTGGTTATTGGCGCATCGCCGGGAAAGGCAGCCATTTGCCTTCACAGGCATACGCCGTTTTCACCGCTGTTGCGTTGGCGATGGTCGATGGCGTTGGGGTCAAGCCGCCTTCGGCCACACGGACAATGGCGTTCTGTTGATGCCAGCCCTGAAGATTATCGATTTTTACAGCGTCAAAGGTCACATCAAGGGGATGCTCGCTGTCATAGCCGTTGAGTACCACCTTGCCGCTGTTCCCGGACACATTTTTCAGCGAAATATGTTTATACCAGGGAATAAGGTTGCCCTTTTTGCCTTCATAAGCCGTATCCAGCGTAATCGGCCATTTATTATTGCGCAAACACACATTCTCAACGTGGACGTTTTCGACGATTCCACCGCGACTCGAATCACTTTTAATTCTGATGCCTGAGGTTGTGCCATCCAGCGTAAGATCTTTAATCAGAATATCGCTGATGCCGCTGTTGGTTTCACTGCCGAGAGACATGCCGTGACCGGAATAGAAGTGGTTATCTACTATCGAGATAAAACGCGTTGGCCCGCTGTTGCCTGCTTTAATCGCAATATTGTCATCACCGGTGCGGATAACGCTTTTAGCTATTGTTACATCGGTTGCCGCACCCGGATCGATACCGTCGGTATTACGCGCATCCGCTGGCGTATCAATAACAATTCCCCACACTGTGATCCCTTGTACCTTATTCAGCACCAGATGAAAGTTAGGCGAGTTGGTTAGACGGATGTGATAAAAGGTCAGATTTTTGGCGTTATCCACCTGAATCAGACGAGGCACGTTCTGGTTACCCCCTTCCTTTTGCGCGCGTCGCGCCAGCTGCCACCAGGTTTCAGTTTTGCCTTCCATTATCTGATTGCCGCCTCCATCAATCGTGCCCTCGCCGACAATACCGCCGCCCTGTGCGTTATCAATATGAATAAAAGGCTGGCATTGCCCCTTCTGGTTGCTGAGCGTGCCGCACATTCCATTGACTTTGTCGTAATCAGCGGGGTTGGCGGAGGCCGCGAGCACGGCACCTTTATCTACCCACAGCCAAGTGCCGGAACGCATACTCAGCGGGCCGCTTAGAAAGGTATTGTGGCCGTTGGCGGCGATTAATTTCACGGCTTGACCCGCAGGGCAGCGTTCGATGGCCTGCTGAATCCGTTGCTGATTATTTCCCGGTTCGGGCGTCAGGGTGGAACAAATGTGCTGCGGATAAGCGGGTTCCTGTACCAGACGACGATCGGCTGCGTGCGCGATGCTTAATAAAAATGCCGGGCAAAGAGACAGTAACGTTGTGAGTGTTTTTGCGTTCATCGGTATAGCCTGCTAACCATCATCCACGATAGTTACGTTGTTTTCATCCAGACGATGATTAAAACAGAACCGCAAACGCCGCTCTCTCGTTGCCGCGTAAGAAAGTGTCACAAAGTTATACTTCATTTTATCGCCATCGCCGTCCCTTTTCCGCTGTTGCAGAAGAATAAATATCGGCGTGTAGCTAATCTCTATCAATCAAGCCAGGGCTTTCGCTTTGAGTTTTTGGTATTCCTCTTCAGTAATGATGCCATCATCTAACAACTTCTTAGCTTCTGATATGTGCTCGGCGGGCGATTTCCCCGCGACCTCACGAATATATTCGTTAGTTGCTGAGACTGATTTTTTCACCTGCGCGCGATGTCGCTCTGCCATGCCCTTGCCGCGCACGATAAGGTAGATGAGAGAGGTAAGGAGCGGAATAAAAAGTAAGAAAACAATCCACGCCGCTTTGTAAAGGCCGCTGGCTTCCTGATCGCGAAACAGGTCGGATACCACCTGGAAAAGAATAAAGAGATAGGCAATAAAAAAGAACAGTGAAAATGCCGTGACCAATATATCCCACAGCGTCAGTAAATGCGTTGCCATTGTTGTGTTTCCTTAGGATTTAACGAATTAAATCAGGTGCCGGGATAAACATAATAAAGGTATAGCACAGATTTGTTTTTTCCACACAGCAGGGGGAAAACAGAACCGAGGGGACTATTGGGGAGAATTGATGAATAACAGGCGAGGAATAATCGCCACAGACATTGCGCGCTATTGATCTACAGATGATGGCGCTTGGGCGTCATCGTCAAAAGCAAACAGTGTAACCAGATCGATTTGAAACCCAACGGCGATGATATAGAGCACTTCCAGCGTAGGATTGCGCACGCCGCGTTCAACACCACTGAGATATGTGCGGTCTAACCCACATTTTTCAGCAAAAGCTTCTTGCGACAGATTAGCCTGCAACCTGAGTGATCTTACGCGCTGCCCCAAACGGGCTTTGATGGAATTGGGTATTTTCATGGAGTAAGCATTGTTTTTTGATGCTTATCAGTCCACGGACTATTAGTCACAACGGTAAAGTTTTGTGGTAACGTAGTGACTCATAGTCATCGAACCGGAGGCGTACATGGAAAAACAGGATTGGCACCCAGCAGATATCATTGCTGCCATAAAAAGGAAGGGGACATCGCTGGCGGCGTTGTCTCGGGCGTCTGGGTTGGCATCATCAACGCTGGCGAATGCGCTAACGCGGCGCTGGCCCAAGGGGGAGCGGCTTATCGCACAAGCGATAAACGTGAGCCCGGAAGAGATCTGGCCTTCACGCTACCTGAATAATCGCCGCTGAGAGGGGCGGCTGAGTCGTCATCCGCCCTGTGCGGGTGACTGATATTGCCTGATGTTCGGCACAGGTTTGGCATCATGGTCACTCTGAACGTTTTTACGGCGAAAGGTATTGCTGACCGCCTTGATTTCTTTGATGATGCAACAATGAAGCGTTATTTGTTGCTGGCATTAACGGGATGGGGTTGATGAAGTTTACCAAGATCGTAGGTGTGACCATCGTCAGCATATTGCTGCTGTCATTCTGGCAAAGCTGGGCACACTCGACGCGCGGTGGTGAAGCGCTGAGCGGCCAGGGATGGTGGTCCGCTCGGCGTGACTCCGCCGGCGTCGCACCCGATCCCATGCGTTGGCGCGATACCGCCATTGTTCAGGTGTATGCGGCGCCGACCTACGGCTGGCGTGGTTTGGTGGCGGTTCACCCTTGGATTATCCTGAAAGCCAAAGGAGAAACGCGCTACCGGCGCTATGAAGTGATCAGTTGGGGAAGCGACAATGTGGTACGCCTGAATTACACGCTACCTGACGGATTTTGGTACGGTGCAACGCCGAAACTGCTGGTTGAACATCGCGGTGAGGCGGCGCAGGCGATGATCCCGCAGATCGATGCCGCGATCAAAAGCTATCCCTGGCCGCAGACCTATCGTGCCTGGCCTGGACCGAACAGCAATACCTTTCTCGCGCACATCGGTCGTGAAGTGCCTGCATTACAGCTTGATATGCCGGCTAACGCCATTGGTAAAGACTATCGCTCAATCGTGAACCCGGTGGGGTTGGCTCCCTCGGGCAGCGGCGTTCAGATTTCGGTTCTGGGGGCGCTGGGCGTTACGCTGGCGCTGGAAGAAGGCCTGGAAGTGAACCTGCTGGGTATGAACCTGGGCATCGATATGAATCCACCGGCGTTACGGCTGCCTTTTATCGGCCGGTTAGGTTTTGACAATGTCGATCAGCAGCAAGAACGCTGATGGTGAAAGGCGCGGTGCGTTAGCCAATGCGCCCTGCGAAGAGCGCCTCGCTATGGGTGCTCAATAATCATTACCGCGCAAGTATCCTTCTCCAATGCTTCGAAGGTGTGCGGCCCATCTGCGGCATAGCTGATGTAGTCACCAGCGTTAAGCGTAATCTCATGCCCCTCAGGTCCAAGCAGGGCGCGCCCACTGCTGATCATGACATGTTCCAGCGTACCGGTTTGATGAGGGATAGAACGGCGTACACTTCCCGGCTGCGCGGTCACGCGGTAGATATCGCGTTGCATCCCCCTCGGACAGACGGCGAGCAGTGTCACAAAATAGTGTGCCTGTTCAGCAGCTACGATGTCGCCCTCATGCGCACGGATCACCTGTACCCGGGGCTGGGGTGCTGCAATCAACTGCGTTACCTGCACATCAAGCGCCATCGCCAGCGCCCACAGCGTTTCCAGGCTGGGATTACCGCTGCCTGATTCCAATTGGGATAGCGTAGATTTTGCGATACCGGCACGTTTGGCCAATTCACTGACGGAAATACCTATCCGCTCGCGTTCACGTTTTACCGCCATGGCGAGAATACCGATCGGCGTTGACGAGGGTTGCATATCGTTCTCCATAAAAAACGATCGTTCTGTTTGACAGTCAATACTGAGATGGCCATTATACCACGTGTTCTTTTTGTCGAACAATCGTTCGTTATGTTATTTATTGTGTGGGGTATAGGTATGGCATTCGATCAACGTGCTGAGTGGGGGGCGGGATCGCTGAAGATGGTGATCGCCATGGTCATTTCAGGAACGGTGGGGTGGTTTGTGTTAGCCACAGACTTACCCGCGTTAACGGTGGTCTTTTGGCGCTGCGCTTTCGGCGCGTTAGCCATGGCGCTGGTCTGTGCTGCGCAAGGCCTTTTACGTCGAGGCATGCTGTCGCGCAGGCAGTTTTACGCGGTTGTTTTAGGCGGCATTACGCTGACGCTTAACTGGGTTTGTTTGTTCATCGCGTACGCACAGACCTCTATTGCAGTCGCAACAATAACCTATCACGTACAGCCGTTTATTTTGGTTGCGCTAGGGGCGGTGTTGTTCAATGAAACACTGACACGTTATAAGCTCGGGTGGATGGTCATTGCCTTCTCCGGTGTGACGCTGATTATGTTGGGCGGTCAGCAACAGGATCAGGATTCTGTCCAATACGTCTATGGGATAGGGTTTGCATTGGCTGCCGCCTTTTTTTACGCCATTACAGCGGCGATTACCAAGGCATTGCGCGATGTATCTCCTTGCCTGATGGTGTTTATTCAGTTAGGGGTTGGCTGCGTGATGCTGCTGCCTTTTGTTTCGCTGCCTACAGCATCCTCTGTCAGCTACGTTTGGGGGTTGCTGGTAGTGATTGGCTTTGTGCACACTGGCCTGATGTCAGTGCTACTTTATAGTGCGGTACAAAAAATTCCGACGATAGTGGTCGGCGGGCTCGCTTTTATCTACCCGGTGGTAGCCATTTTAGTCGATGCCTGGGTGTTGCATCGCCCATTGAATGGGTGGCAGTTGACGGGAACCCTGATCGTTCTGGCGGCGGTTGCCGGCATTAATGTCCGGTGTCGTTTTTTTCAAAAAGACAACAGCGCTACTCTCCGGCATTAACGCGTTATGCTGTCCTGCATTAATATTGACCAGGGTCAGCATCCGATAGGGCGGGTTCAGGCTACGATGCGGCAACGTTGTCATAGGCTTTCGCTAAACGAGATCTGTTTTCAGGATGAAAACAGGAAGCATCAATGGGCAAGCGGTTTCATGTTTATAACAGAAGGAACGTTCAATGTTAGATCATTTAAGTGTTCCGGTGACAGATATTGATCGCAGTCGGCAGTTTTATGAAAGTGCACTGGCACCGTTAGGTTATCGTCTGATCAAAGATTTTAATCATGCGATAAGTTTTGGCGTGTTGGAAGGATATGGAAAGTCCAGCGATCCGGGCGGCGAATTTTGGATCTATCAGGGAAAAGCATTACCTTGTCCGGCGACGCATTTTGCATTTAGTGCTGAGACGCGTGACGTTGTAGATGCTTTTTATCATGCGGCAATCGCGGCGGGCGGACAGGATAACGGAAAGCCGGGAATTCGAGATCTGTATCATGCCCATTATTATGCGGCATTTGTGCGCGATCCTGATGGATATAACATCGAAGCCGTCTTTCATCGCAGCATTGCACCTTAGGGATATCACTTCTTTTGCTGGCTGCAAACGATCAAAGAAAATCGGATCCTGATTGATACGCACGCTAATACACCTGCGGTATTAATTTTTCGCCATTTTTAATCGGGTCTTGGGGGATGAAAACTTTTTCTTAAGGACGGCGAAACACGGGTGGTGATAACGATCGCGGATTAGAAAAGATATGCATGGAGTACAACGTTACTCCATGCATAACAAGACAAGTGATGCGCGCTAATACGGCAAGGAAGAGAACAAATTAAATCTCGAAATCTTCCAGCGTTTTGCTTCCGCCATCAATGGCTTCACGGATCGCTTTAGGCGTACGGCCTTGGCCGGTCCAGGTTTGTTCGGTGCCATTCTCATCAATATATTTATATTTCGCCGGACGAGGATCGCGTTTGGTCTTGGCCGGTTTGGATTTCACGCTTTCCAGCAGTTCAGCCGGATCAATACCGTCTTCAAGAAGCTGAGCACGAATGGCATCCAGTTTTGCCAAACGTTCTGCCTGCTCTTTCTGAATTTTGCTGTCTTCTTCGCGGCGCTCTTCCACAATTGCAGTGAATTTGCTTAACAGCTCTTCCAGGGTTTCAAGATCGGTATCTCGGGCCTGAGCGCGAAGAGAACGAATATTACTTAGCACGTCAAAACTCATCATGGTGTTCCTTTAAAAAGAAGAGACATTATTAGCTTACAAGATATTTTTTGATTTTCCAATATACACCAGATACGTCGGCATGAAATATTTTTTTATAGCGCCTTATGTAAAAAAATGCGTAACAGGCGGCGTGGGTAAAGCAGGAGCGTTAATCGTTAGCTGGTTAATAACGCAACGCCTCGCGGTTGCCGCTATTTATTAATTCATCAATCGATACTTAAGCGGGGTTGTCTGTTAGCGGCATTGACATCCCTAATCCCTTACCCGTGTCAACTTATCGGGGCGCGCTCATTTTCTCCCTGCGCATAACGCTAATTATTTAAGGGTATAAGCGTAACAGGGAAGAATATAATGCCAGCGTGGCATACGCACAGGCGAAGGGATCTGGGGGGAACGAGTGAAAAACCGTACCGTTTAGCGTTCCTTTCATTCAGCGGCGAATGAATGCCCTGTCAGGCAGCCGCCCTTTGACGGTAGGCGAATACAAATCAATTTACACACTGTGGTTTGATGATTATCCTGAATATGTTTTGCTGTGGCAGTCACACAGTAAATTGATGTTGCGATGACTCGGGGTGCCCTTCTTTGTGAAGGCTGAGAAATACCCGTACCACCTGATCTGGATAATGCCAGCGTAGGGAAGTCTCGGTATTCCGATCGGCTACCGTCTTCTTACACGCCGGTTGGGAGTGATAATGAACGACCTGCCCACCGATTTTTCTGCTGCCCACGCGGCGGCAGCGTTGCACGATTTCTCAACGGCTTCGCCGTTAGTCCATTGCCTGACCAACGATGTGGTCCAGTCTTTTACCGCCAATGTCTTGCTGGCGCTCGGTGCATCTCCTGCGATGGTGGTGGATCCGGGCGAGGCGGCACAGTTTGCCGCGTTGGCCGATGCGCTTCTGATCAACGTGGGGACCTTAGAAGCAACGCGTGCCGATGCGATGCTGGCCGCCGTGCATAGCGCTAACCAGGCGGACAAGCCCTGGGTGCTGGATCCCGTCGCGGTTGGCGGGTTGCGCTTTCGTACCGATTTTGTGCGCGAATTGCTGCCTTGCAAACCGGCGGCGATTCGCGGCAATGCCTCGGAAATTATCGCGCTGTCTGGTGTCAATTCGCAGGGCCGAGGCGTTGATAGCCAGGACGCTTCCTTCACGGCCATCCCTGCCGCACGCGAACTGGCGGCGCGTTGGTCAACGGTGGTGGCGGTGACGGGAGAGGTGGACTACGTCACGGACGGTGTGCGCGTCTGGGCGGTAAAGGGCGGTCATCCGATGATGACGCGCGTGGTGGGTACCGGGTGCGCACTCTCCGCCGTCGTTGCGGCATTCTGTGCGCGCGGTGCGGACCGATTATCTCAGGTTGCGACAGCCTGTGCCGTAATGGCACAGGCAGGGGAGCGTGCCGCCGCGCAAGCCAACGGGCCGGGCAGTTTTACGCCTGCGTTTTTGGATGCGCTTGCGCTATTGCGCCAGGAGGCACAGACATGCACCTTATGAAAGAGCAGGTTCCCCGAATAAATGCGTTAACAATCGCAGGCACCGATCCTAGCGGTGGAGCAGGGATCCAGGCCGATCTGAAAACGTTTTCTGCCCTAAGCGCCTATGGCACCAGTGTGATCACTGCGCTGGTGGCGCAGAATACGCAGGGGGTTCAGTCGGTTTATCGTATTGAACCTGATTTTGTGGCGGCTCAACTGGATTCCGTGCTGAGCGATGTGCGTATCGACAGTGCGAAGATCGGCATGCTGGCGCAAAGTGATATTGTCGAAGCGGTCGCCGAGCGCCTGCAACGCTATGCCGTACCTTATATTGTGTTGGATACGGTGATGCTGGCGAAAAGCGGCGATCCGCTATTGGCGCCTGAAGCGGTCGCCGCGATTCGTGAGACGCTGCTGCCGCGCGTGTCACTGATAACCCCTAATCTGCCGGAGGCGGCGGCGCTGTTGGCGTGCAATGCGGCAACCACAGAAAGTGAGATGAAAGCACAAGGGCAAGGGCTGCTGGAGATGGGGTGCCGGGCGGTGCTGATCAAGGGGGGCCATTTGAGTGACGCGGAGAGCCCGGACTGGCTGTTTCAACGTGGGCATGCACCGCAACGTTTCTGCGCGCCACGGGTAAAGACTCGTCACACCCACGGCACAGGATGCACGCTGTCTGCGGCGCTGGCGGCACTGCGCCCCCGGCACCCCGATTGGGAAAATACGGTTCAAGCGGCGAAGCATTACCTCCAGCATGCATTACTGGCGGCAGATTCACTGGAAGTGGGTCAGGGGATTGGGCCGGTACATCATTTTCATCAATGGTGGTAGACCGTTAAGCGGTCGGCGGCGCTACGCCGCCGACAGTGCCGTTTGACGCCTGTGGTGTCAGAAAGAGATGATCTTGGCGGTAAACCTGTTGAGCAGCAGCAAACGGCACAACAGCACTGATGCAATAAACACCAAGACCAGCAGAACAAATTTCAGGTTGACGTAGTTAAAGTCATAGAGTGTGCTAATGAAATAGAACACACTGTAATGCACAATATAGACACCGATCATTGCCGGGCCAATAAACTCGACGACGTGAGTTATAATTTTGTTTTTTATAGTGATATTTTCAAACACAATGAATAATGCCAAACACATGGTCAGCAGATGCAGATGCTCAAGCATCAGCCACGGCGTGACAATATTTTGAGCGTGGGTTGAGAGAAAGCGTTCGTAAAAGAACATCGAGATACCTACCGGCACCACCATCATGCGAGCCAGCCAGATGATGCCGGGCTGGTGGGTAAACAACCTGCCCGCAGAGGTTCCCAGCATTCTTCCTACAAGATAGTAACCCCCCCATACCCAGACAAATGAATAGCTGTGTATAAAGAGTGGATCATCGCGCATATCTAATGGGCTGAATATATCGAAGAGAAAAATAATAGCGAACAAGCTCGCAAAAAATGCCAATGTCATTTTTACATTACGCATCGCTTTAATAATAAGGGGGTAGATAATGTAAATTACGCCAATGGTTAACATTATTCCATTTTGTAGTATGTATCCCTGTTGAATATATTGGAATGTAATCAATGACAGGATAATATTCCAAAAGACGATGATGAATACCACGTTTTTTATTTTTATCCTGACCTCTTTTTTTGTCAGGTTGTCGATGTTGTCAAAATATCCAATAAGAATGAAAAACAATGGCTTAGCTATTGTGGAGAGAAAGTAGAGAATGCTCATGGCGTTAGCATTAATAAAACATTCGTTAACGCAAAGTTGACTGGCTGAGTAAAATGTGACGGCGGCAAAACAACTCAAACTTTTCAAGGCGTGTTGGCTGACATCTCTGATCATGGCACATTCACCTTTGGCCGTAAGTCCTATGGTTATATCCCTGTTTTTCATGAAGATAAGCGTAGTGTTAAAAGGGCTTCCCGCCTAGCGCATTGTCCGTGCCGGATGCGCTGCCACTCCGTTTCTCTCCCTTTTTTCCTTATTTTACTTCATGATATTTAATGTTTTTAGCAGTGTGGCGTAATCAATATCCTAATTCTTTACGATTGATGGGTGTCGTCTGGATATTGCGACTTTTTATAATATTATTGAAGTGATAGCCACAATAAATAGGAGTGAGTGCCACTCACTACTCTCAAATCGGATATTTCCCTTTACGAAATCTTGTTGTTTGTATCCTTACAGAATAAGAGTAGGTCAGAAAATTAATACTCTTCATTAGCCCATCACATCAAAGGCCTTGTGTCAGGAAGGAATACCATGGCGAGCTCATCAGTAAATAAGCTGTCCTTATGGTCTCTCACGGCGTTGGTCGTGGGATCCATGATTGGCGCGGGAATTTTTTCATTACCGGCGACATTTGGACGCGCAACCGGGGGATTTGGTGCCATTATCGCATGGTGCATCGCGGGTGGCGGCATGTTAATGCTGGCATTTGTGTTTCAATCTCTGGCGCAACGTAAACCCGATCTTGATTCCGGGGTCTTTATCTATGCGAAGGAGGGATTTGGTGATTATCTGGGGTTTGCTTCTGCATTAGGATTCTGGGCAGGAACCTGTATCGGCAACGTCTCCTATTTCGTGCTGATCAAATCCACGCTGGGGGCTTTTTTCCCGGTCTTTGGCGATGGTAACACTATCTCTGCACTGGTGGTGTCGTCAATCATCCTGTGGGGGTTCCATTTCCTGGTACTCAATGGCGTCAAAAACGCCGCCACCATTAACACCATTGCCACGGTGGCGAAAATTGTCCCGATTATTGCCTTTGTCGGGGTGCTGATCTTCGCGTTTCAAAGCGACATTTTCATGCAAAATTTCTGGGGTTCGCCTGTGACAGCGGCCGTAACGCCCGATCTTGAGCACCTTAACGACTATGGTTATGCCGGTCATGCGGCGGCAGCGATTATGCCAGCGCAGGAACCTGAATCTCTGTTCAGCCAGATCCGCAGCACCATGCTGGTGACTGTCTTTGTGTTCCTGGGAATTGAAGGGGCCAGCGTTTATTCCCGCTATGCCAAAGAGCGCCGTCATGTGGGGATTGCCACCGTGATGGGCTTTATCGGCGTATTAGGGCTGTTGGTGCTGGTGACGTTGCTCTCTTACGGCGTGTTGCTGCGTCCTGAATTGGCTGGCCTGCGCCAACCATCCATGGCGGGCGTGCTGGAAGCCGTGGTGGGACCGTGGGGACGCGTCTTTATCAGCGTTGGTTTGATCGTTTCTGTCCTGGGTGCCTACCTGTCCTGGTCATTGTTGGCTGCCGAAGTGCTGTTCTCCGCCGCCAAGCACCAAAGCATGCCGAAAATCTTCATGACCGAGAACAAGCATGACGTTCCCTCTGCCGCCGTTTGGCTCACCAATATCACCATTCAGGTATTTTTGATCCTGATGCTGTTCAGCCAGTATGCCTTTCAGTTGGCGATCGAGTTGACCAGCTCCTTAACCCTTATCCCCTATTTATTGGTCGCCGCTTACGGGTTGAAACTGGCCTGGACGGGGGAAACGTATGAAACCGACAAACGCGATCACCGCAAAGATCTCACGTTTGCGCTGCTCGCCACCCTGTACGCCCTGTTGATGTTGTACGCCGGAGGGGTGAAATACCTGCTGCTCTCGGCCGTGATTTATGGGCCGGGCACCGTGCTGTACATCATGGCCAAACGCGAACAGCGGGTTGCGCTGTTCAATAAAACCGAACTTGGGATTTTCGCTATCGTTATGGTCGCCGCCATTGTTGCAATCTACAGCATTGCGACAGGCATTATTACTATCTAAGTGAGGCTGCTTATTATGTCGACAAAAAAGAAGTCCGAAAAGAAATATGGCGTGCATTCGGAAGTCGGTAAATTGCATAAAGTTATGGTGTGCGCACCGGGCAAAGCACACAATCGGCTGACGCCGAGCAACTGCGATGAACTGTTATTTGATGACGTGTTGTGGGTTGAACGTGCCAAGCGCGACCATTTTGATTTTATGACCAAAATGCGTGAACACGGTGTCGATGTGGTGGAAATGCATAATCTGCTGGCGGAAACGGTGGCACTGCCGGAAGCGAGAAAGTGGATTCTGGATCAGCAGATTGTGCCGGATGAAGTCTCTCTGGGCATTTTGAAAGAAACCCGCAGCTTCCTGGACGGATTGGCACCGCGCGCCTTGGCTGAAGTGTTGATTGGCGGCTTGTCGACCACCGAACTGGCGAAAGAGGGCTATGCCGACCACGAAGAGCTCAATCTGATCCGCGACGCGGCGGGCATTACCGAATATTTGCTGCCGCCACTGCCGAATACGCTGTATACCCGCGACACCACCTGCTGGATTTACGGTGGCGTAACGTTAAACCCGCTCTACTGGCCCGCTCGCCATGAAGAAACCATTCTGACGACCGCCATCTACAAATTCCACCCGGATTTTGCCAATGCCAATATCAATATCTGGTACGGCGATCCCACCAAACACCACGGCACCGCCACGCTGGAAGGCGGCGATGTGATGCCGATTGGCAATAAAACCGTCCTAATTGGTATGAGTGAGCGCACGTCGCATCAAGCCATCACCCAACTGGCGGCCTCCCTGTTTGCCAATAAAGCCTCGGGCGTTGAGCGGGTGATGATTGCAGCGATGCCGAGATTGCGCGCTGCCATGCACCTGGACACGGTGTTTACCTTCTGCGATCGCGATGTGGTCACCCTTTACCCTGCCATTGTGAACCAGATTCGCACCTTCTCGTTGCGTCCGGATGATGGCCCAACCGGGATGAAACTGTATCGTGACAAGGGCACCTTCACCGAAGCCATCGCGGGCGCGTTGAACCTCAAAAAACTGCGCGTGGTGGAAACGGCCGGTAACGATTACGACACCGAACGCCAGCAGTGGGATAGCGGTAACAACATGGTCGCCCTGTCTCCCGGCGTGGTGCTCGCCTACGATCGAAATACCAAGACCAACACCCAACTGCGCAAGGAAGGGGTGGAAGTCATTGAGATCGTTGGCAGTGAACTGGGCCGTGGACGCGGCGGCGGTCACTGTATGACGTGCCCGATCATTCGTGAACCTGTGGATTATTGATGCTCCCATCAGGCGCTCTCACCGAGCGCCTGATGAACACGCACTGTCAGTGCACGAGATGTTTATGCTAACCAGGTGCCAGGCCTGATTCACCTTGCTGCGATGGCGTTTACCGCTGTAATGGTTATGGCGATGACGCAGCGGCGCGTGAATCTGATCCGAAGAGATTGCATCGTGAAAATAAAATTAATCGTTGTTACGTTTATCGCGTTTTTTATTTCTGCCTGTGACAGGGAGGCGACCGAAAAAAGTATTACGGTACGGCCAGTGAGTATTCTGGAAGTGAGCAACAGCGCGCAGCAAGGGGTGCGTATCTTTCCCGCCAGAATTATTGCTGGCGATAGAACCGAGTTGGCGTTTAAACGTCCCGGTCAGTTAGAACGGTTGCTGGTGCGTGAAGGAGAATCGGTCACACAAGGGCAGACGATCGCGGAGCTTAACAGCAACGATGCACGACTGCGGCTACAGGATCGCCAGGCCACCTTTAACCTGTCTCAAACCCAGTTCAACCGCTACGCGGCATTGAGCGAGCGCCACATCGTGGCGCGTGCCGAACTGGACGTGCAGCGTGCTGCACGCGACTCGGCGCAGGCGGCGCTGAAACTGGCGAAAGAAGAGCTGGACGACACGGTAATCCGGGCTCCGTTTCCCGGTGTTATCGCCATGGTCAACGCCCGCAATTATCAAATTGTCGCGGCAGGACAATCTATTGCCACCTTGAACGCGTTGGAATTGCTGGATGTGGAATTCAGTATCCCCGAAAGCCTTTTTATTATTATCGATGCCAACAACGTCAAATATCAGCCAGTGGTTGAATTGAACAACCTGCCGGGACGTGAGTTTGTCGCCAGCTATAAAGAGCACACCGCACAAACGGTGTCGGGCGCGCTGACCTATCGTATGGTGCTGACCATGCCACGTCCGCAAGATATCCCGTTGTTGTCGGGCATGAGCGGTAGGGTGAAGATCAATCTGGGGAATCTCCCCGGCAGCACGGCTGCGATGGCGGTGGTGGTTCCGGTGGAGGCGGTATTCAATCCGGATACCAGCGCCGAGCATAAACCGCATGTGTGGGTGGTTAATGAACGTGATGGCAAGCTGTTTGTCACCTCACGCCAGGTTGAACTGGGTCAACTGACGGCGAACGGCATTCAGGTCGTTTCCGGGTTGTCTCAAGGCGAGCGGATTGTGGCAGCCGGCACCCGTGAATTAGCGCCAGACCAGGAAGTGCGAGCATGGGTTCGTGAGCGAGGTCTCTAATGAAACTGACAGAGAACTTTATCAACAACGGCACTCGCATCTGGCTGTCGATTTTATTGTTAGGTCTGGGGGGCGTCATTGCCTTTCTGAATATTGGCCGATTGGAAGATCCTGCGTTTACCATCAAAACGGCGGTGGTGGTTACCCGTTATGACGGCGCTTCCGCGCAGCAGGTCGAAGAAGAGGTGACCTTACCGCTGGAGAATGCCATTCAGCAACTGCCCTATATCGATAACATCACCTCGATCTCCAGCGTGGGGCTGTCGCAAATCACTATCAATATCAAAGCCCAGTACGGGCCGGATGATTTACCGCAAATCTGGGACGTACTGCGGCGTCGTATTGGCGATGCGGCACGCCAACTGCCGCCCGGTGCCAGCCCGCCTTTCGTCAACGATGATTTTGGCGATGTGTATGGCTACTTCTTTTCCCTGTATGGCGATGGCTATTCCAATCAGGAGTTGCGTAACTTTGCTGAGGTATTGCGCCGCGAACTGGTAGTGGTGCCGGGTGTCGGGAAAGTGGCGATCGTCGGGGTGTTGCCGGAAGAGGTGCAGATAGAGATCTCCCGTGCTCAGATGACCGCGGCCAATATTGTGCCGCAGCGCTTGTATGATTTGCTCAGTCGGCAAAATGTGGTGTCCAATGCCGGTGAACTCTTGGTCGGTAGCGAATCGATCCGCTTGCACCCCACCGGTGAGTTTGACAGCGTGCAAGAGCTGGGCAACCTGCTGATCAGCGAACCGGGCAGCCCGCGTAGCGTCTACCTGCGTGATATTGCCACTATCAGCCAGGGCGTGACGCACTCACCGAACAATATTTACCGCGCCAACACGCAGGCGGCGCTCTCCGTCGGTGTCTCCTTCGCCCCCAGCGTAAACGTGATTGTGGTGGGTAAGGCTATCAAGGCACGGCTGGCTCAACTGGAAGCCGAGCGACCGGCAGGTATGGCGTTGAATGTGTTTTACGACCAGTCCCATGAAGTCGAGGGGGCGGTGAATGGTTTTATCATGAACTTCCTGATGGCGCTGGCGATTGTCATTGGTACGCTGCTGATTTTTATGGGGGTACGCAGCGGCCTGGTGATTGCGGCTTCACTGGCGCTGAACGTGTTGGGCACGCTGCTGATCATGAAGTTGCTGAATATCGAATTGCAGCGCGTCTCGCTTGGGGCGTTGGTGATCGCACTCAGTATGCTGGTCGATAACGCCATCGTGATCGTTGAAGGGGTGTTGGTCGGTCGGCAACGCGGTGCCACGGCGATGGATGCGATCAACCGCGTGGTGAAGCAGACCATGTTCCCGCTGTTGGGCGCAACCATCATTGCCGTGCTGGCGTTTGCGCCTATTGGTTTGTCTAACGACTCCACCGGTGAGTATTGTAAATCGCTGTTTCAGGTACTGCTTATCTCGCTGATGCTGAGTTGGTTTACCGCGCTGACATTAACCCCCGCTTTCACCAAGTGGGCGTTTGAAAAGCAGAAGGTGGCAGCGCAGAACCCGGATGAGCCGGTGAAAAATCCCTACGATGGTTGGCTATTTCGCGTCTATCGTTCCCTGTTGAGTAAATTGCTCAACCAGCGCGCCCTGACCTTAACGCTGCTGGCCGGCTTGCTCGTCGCCGCTGTGGTGGGTTTTGGCAGCGTGCGGCAAAGCTTTTTCCCACCGTCGAATACGCCTATCTTCTTTGTCGATCTCTGGCTGCCCTACAGCACCGATATCGCCTATACCGAGAAGATTGCGGCGGAAATCGAAAAGCACATCAGTGAGCAGCCCGGTGTTGACAACACCATGGTGACGGTGGGACAGGGGGCGTTGCGGTTTATGCTGACCTACAACGCCCAGCGGCAATACGCCAACTATGCGCAGATACTGGTGCGTACCGATGCGCTAAATCAGATCCCTACATTAATTCGAGACATTGAAGCCTATGTGCGTGATAACTATCCGGCGGTGAAAGGGCAGGCGAAGCGCATCATGTTTGGCCCGTCCAATAACAGCTCCATTGAGGCGCGATTTATTGGCAACGATCCGGAGATTCTGCGTTCGTTGGCTGCCGCGGCAGAGCAGGTGGCGAGTGCCGATCCGGATTCGGATGGCGTGATGCATGACTGGCAGGAGAGCAGCAAAGTGATTCGCCCGCAGTTCTCGGATTATCTTGGGCGTGAGTTGGGGGTCGACAAGCGTGAGATCGACAACGCGTTGCGGATGAGCTTTGGCGGCATCAATGTGGGGTTGTACCGTGACGGGACACGGCTGATGCCTATCGTATTGCGCACCCCGGATGCGGAGCGGTTGAATGCCGACCGGCTCAATGACGTGATGATCTGGAGTCAGGCGCGACAGGCATTTATTCCGATCGATAACGTGGTTAACCGCTTCACGACCGAGTGGGAAGATCCGCTGATTATGCGTCGCGATCGCACGCGTACGCTGACGGTACAGGCCGATCCCGCCTCACAAAGTGGTGAAACCTCCGCCGAGTTGTTGGGGCGCATTAAGCCTGATATTGATGCCATCGCGCTGCCGCATGGCTATCGTCTCGAATGGGGCGGTGACTATCAAAGCACCAAAGAGGCGCAGGCAGGGCTGCTCACCAGCCTACCCATTGCCTTTATCGTGATGTTTATCATCACCGTATTGATGTTCAGCTCGGTGAAACATGCTATCGCCATTTGGCTTACCGTACCGCTGGCGTTGATCGGCGTCACGGTCGGGTTTCTGCTGACGGGTATTCCGTTTGGGTTCATGGCGTTGATTGGTCTGCTTAGCCTGAGCGGGATGTTGATTCGTAACGGTATTGTGTTGGTGGAGGAGATCGGTCTGCAACGCGAGCAAAAACCGCTGCGTGACGCCATCATCGATGCATCGACCTCCCGTTTGCGTCCTATCCTGCTTACGGCGTTTACCACGGTACTGGGGTTGGCCCCGTTACTGAGCGATGCCTTCTTCCAAAGCATGGCGGTGGTTATCATGTTTGGTCTGGGTTTTGCCACCGTGTTGACGTTATTGGTATTGCCGGTGATCTACAGTTGTATGAACCGCGACGAGAAAACCGTGCCAGTGGCCTCCTGAGGATTCTGGCGACTCCGCTTGTCTTCATAGCCAGGTAGCGTGCTGCCTGGCTATGTCATTTCTCCCCATGGTGTCAGTGACGTAATGAAATAATGCCAAAACGTTATGAGTGAAAGTGGCGGAGAGTGTGGTAAAAACAGAACGATGACATGATAACGACTGACGGCATAAGCCTCAGCGACATAATAACGACATTTGCCTGCCGTACCCTTGCAGGACCATGCCACTGTGCTGCATGGTGCGTTGATGATGATGTAAGGTAATTCTCTATGGATAAAGGACTGCATATGCCGGGTTCTGCGCGCGGGCTTAAAGTGGCCCAAATGCTTCAGACGATACTCAATGTTGGGTTATTATTGCTGGCGACCATTCTGGTGATTTTCCTGATGAAAGAGACATTTCATCTGGCGAAAGTGTTGCTGATCAGCAGTGAACAAGACTCTTCTTTTCAGCTCATCGAAGGGATTGTTATCTACTTTCTCTATTTTGAGTTTATCGCGCTCATCGTGAAGTATTTTCAATCGGGCTACCATTTCCCGCTGCGCTATTTTGTCTATATCGGCATTACCGCGATTATTCGCCTGATCATCGTAGACCACAAAGATCCGCTGGATACTCTGGCTTATGCTGCCGCTATTCTGGTGCTGGTGGTGACGCTTTATCTGGCTAACAGCAAACGGCTTATGCGGGAGTGACAGCGCGTTATGCCAGCAGCGGACACTGTGGTGGTAACCGACAAGTCAAGGCGGCGGGCAGGATCTCAATGCGGAACCGGTTGGCGCTTAACGGCTCGCCGTCCAGGTTAAAGGTGATGTCGTCAGGCGCAACGATCTCCAGCCAGGGCAAGGTTGCAGCGATCACGTTTGGATTTTCGCTGCCAGTGAACAGTGCCTGAAGCATATTGGGCAGTAACTCCTTGGCCGAAAGCACGCGCAGTTGCAACTGCCCATCGTTAATCAGCGCCTCCGGGCACAGCGGTTGGCCGCCACCCGCCTGCCGTCCGTTACCAATGGCGATCACCAGCGTATCACCTGACCATTGAAAGTCCGGGCCGCGAATGTCGCAGCGCTCTGCGGTCAGCATATCCATACGCAGCAGGGCGTGCAGCACATAGGAAGCACCGCCCAGTGCGGATTTCATCTTCGAGGGCGTTTCTGTGGTGATGCGTGTGGCGAAGCCGCCGGTCGCCATATTGATGAAATAATGGCTGTCATTGACGCAGGCAACATCGACAGGCGTCGGGTGCCCTTTCAGCGCCAATGCGAGTGCATGTTCGATATCAAGCGGGATCTGGCAACTGGTGGCAAAATCATTCGCGGTGCCAAGCGGGATGATCCCGAGTGCTGGGCGCTGGGCTGGCCCACATTGCACCAATGCGCTGGCGACCTCATTGATGGTGCCATCGCCACCGGCAGCAATCACATTATCCACCTTAAGCTGTACGGCCTCCTCGACGTAGCGTTTGGCATCACCGTGTTCCCAGGTCACGCGCACATGCAGCGTAAACCCGGCTTCTCTGTGCTGTTGCACTGCGTTGCGCAAGGTATCGTTATCGGTGTTTTTACCATTGAGAATCAGCAGGGATACGGGGTGTTGGCTCATGGCGTGCTCCTTTTTTGCGCTGAAAAGAGGCAATTGCAAGTATAAACAGCGTAGCCAGAAATGGCCGTGAACGGTATCAGAACAAGGGATAAAGCAGGAAAAAAGCCAAAGAAAAAGCCAGCCCAAGGGAGATTGGGCTGGCCAAGGAGGTGGTTCCTAGTAGTATCACTACGCTTATTTTTCGTTCTAGATTTTCTCAGCGAGGCAATACTAACCAGATAGTAGGGGTATTGATGTGATCTGTTTCTAAAATTTGCGAAAAGTCGCAGGTTGATCTTGCTCCTCGGTCATTCCCGCGCAGGCGGGAATCTCTTACAGGCTAAACGCGTTTCTTCTGCAAGAGGTCCCCGGCTTTCGCCGAGGACGACACATAAGGGGGTTTACGCCGCCTTACGCTGCATTGGGGTTACGGGTGGTCACGTCACTCGGCAGGTTACGCAGCAATAACGCAAACTCCAGCGCCACGTCATCCGGCACCGGCAGGTACACAATATGCCCGTTGCCCGGTGCGACATCGATGGCTTCGCCTTTGGCGTTTTGCAGCGCATCGAGCGTGAATTGAATGTTGCCGTTCGGCGTCATCATCTCCACGCTGTCCCCGAGGGAGAACTTGTTTTTCACTGCCACTTCAGCCAATCCATTACGCCGCTCACCGGTAAATTCACCGACAAACTGCTGACGATCCGATACCGAATAGCCGTATTCGTAGTTCTGGTAATCTTCATGAACGTGGCGACGCAGGAAACCTTCGGTGTAGCCACGGTGTGCCAGGCCTTCCAGCGTTTGCAGCAACGTCGGATCGAAGGGTTTGCCTGCGGCAGCATCGTCGATCGCCTGACGGTAAACCTGTGCCGTGCGTGCGCAGTAATAGAAGGATTTGGTACGGCCTTCGATCTTGAGCGAGTGCACGTGCATCTGGGTTAAGCGTTCCACGTGCTGAATGGCGCGCAGATCGCGCGAGTTCATGATGTAGGTGCCGTGCTCATCTTCGAAGGCACTCATGTATTCACCGGGGCGCAGGTTCTCTTCCAGCATAAACACTTTGTCGGTCGGCTCACCAATACCCAGCGTGGGTTCTACATTCTGGACCGGAATCGGTTCGTGCAGGTGAACAATATTGCCGGTATCGTCTTCCTTGCCTTCCTGTACCTTGTATTCCCAACGGCAGGCGTTAGTGCAGGTGCCCTGATTGGGGTCACGCTTGTTGATATAACCGGAAAGCAGGCAGCGGCCAGAGTAGGCCATGCACAACGCACCGTGCACGAAAATTTCCAGCTCCATCTCCGGCACCTGCTGGCGGATTTCGGCAATCTCTTCCAGTGACAGTTCGCGGGACAGGATCACGCGGCTCAGTCCCATCTGCTGCCAGAATTTCACCGTCGCCCAGTTCACCGCGTTGGCTTGCACCGAAAGGTGAATCTGCATGTGCGGAAAGTTTTCTCTTACCAGCATGATCAGGCCAGGATCGGACATGATCAACGCATCCGGCCCCATATCAATCACGGGTTGAAGATCGCGCAGGAAGGTTTTCAGCTTGGCGTTGTGCGGGGCGATGTTCACCACCACGTAGAATTTTTTCCCCAGTTCGTGGGCTTCATTGATAGCGAGCGCCAGCGTCTGGTGGTTGAATTCGTTATTGCGCACCCGCAGGCTGTAACGGGGTTGACCGGCATAGATCGCATCAGCGCCATACGCGAAGGCGTAGCGCATATTTTTCAGCGTACCGGCCGGAGAAAGCAGTTCCGGTTTAAACATGGTGTCTCTCTGGTCTGATCACAAGTCAGGCTGTTCCCCGGGGGAACAGTAAAGGAGGGGGATTCTAGCGCTAATGTCGGTAAAAATCAGCTAACGACGCAGAAAAAGTGTGGCTATTGCCCACGCGCACGCTGGCGTGGGCAACGAGGATTACTTCCCGAGGCTGGCGCGGTTGTGCGCACGTTGTAAATCAACCTGTGGACCGAGCGGCACAATGCCGGTCGGGTTCAGCCAGCGGATACCGTAATAACCCGCTTTAATGTGGTCGATGTTGACCGTCTGTTTGATGCCCGGCCACTGATAAAGCTCACGCAGGTAGTTCGACAGATGAGGGTAATCCTCAATGCGGCGGATATTGCATTTGAACGCACCGTGATAGGCAACATCAAAACGCACCAAAGTCACAAACAGTCGCCAGTCGGCTTCGGTAATGGTATCACCGGCAATATAGCGATTCGTCGCCAGATGCGTCTCAACGCGGTCCAGCGTATCGAACAGTGTCGTCACGGCGTTTTCGTAGTGCTCTTGGGTTTTGGCAAAGCCGGTTTTGTACACGCCGTTGTTGATGTTGTGGTAAATCAACTCGTTCCATTGATCAATGGTGGGGCGCAGGGCGAGGGGATAATAATCCTCGTGGTTACCGGTCAAGGCATCAAACTGGCTGTTGAACAGACGAATGATATCGGCCGATTCGTTATTAACGATGCGCCCTTCAATGCGATCCCACAGTACTGGCACTGAAACTTTACCGGTGTAATGGGCATCGCTGGCGGTATACAACTGATGCAGGTAACGTACGGGGGCAACGTGCTCGCCCGCCTCTTGCGGGGTGGTAAACTCCCAGCCGTTATCTGCAATCACCGGTTGCGCAATGGACAGGGAAACAATATTTTCCAACCCCTTAAGCTTGCGAAACATCAAGGTGCGCGACGCCCACGGGCAGAGATAAGAAACAAAAAGTTGATAGCGGCCCGCTTCTGGGATCAGTGTTGTTTGGCGAAACAGCGTTTCCTGGCGCTGAAAAGCCCCATTTTTGATCTCTTCTGCGGCGACATCGCCATTGACCCACTGGCCGTTGACTAAACCTGACATGATATAGCGTTCCCCATCTTGCCTGTTGTCGGTGAGACAAACCTAAAAAATAATCATAGTTATTGTTGTGACGTTATCCATGTTAACAGCCGGAGCAATACGAAACAGGGCAGATTTTTCATCAAGTCGAACAGTTTTTTTGACGAGCTGGCTTTAACGCTGATTTCCCGACGTGCCCGTGCAGCCGTACCAGGGGGGAGTGCTGAGCTGTTCGGCCAGAAAATCGATAAAGCGTCTTACCTTCAGCGGCAGCAATTTGCGCGTTGGGTAGACGGCGTAAATATTCAGCTCCAGCGTGGTGTAATCGGGCAATACTTCGACCAGCGTACCTGCGCGTAAATCTTCACCCACCAGAAAATCCGGTTGCAGAATAATGCCCTGATGCGCCAGCGCGGCATAACGGCAGGTATCCCCGTTGTTGGCATGAATATGCGGTTGAGTTTTCACCGTGATAGCTTCACTGCCGTCATTGGGAGAGAAGTGCCACTCATTGCCCGGTGCCCAATAGCTGTACGAGATAACGCGATGATCGCGCAGCGCCTGCGGATGTTGCGGTGTACCCTGTTGCGCCAGATAGGCCGGTGAGGCACACAGCACCATGCGTGTTTTGGCGAGCGGACGACACACCAGCATCGAGTTAGGCAATTGTGCGATGCGAATCACCACGTCGTAGCCTTCTTCCACCAGATCCACCACGCGGTCGGACAGAATGATATCGAGTTTTACCTGCGGGTTCTCTTCCACAAATTTACCCCACAGCGGCGCAAGGTATTTCACGCCGAAGGTTTGCGGCGCACCGACGCGTAATCGCCCATGAACCTCCGCCGAGCAGGCGGTAATTTCCGATTCGGCCTCTTTTACCGATGCCAACAATTCTTTGCAACGCAGATAGTAGTTTTGCCCTTCCTCCGTCAACGACAATCGGCGCGTTGTGCGCTGCAACAGACGCACACCGAGGTACTCCTCCAACTCGGCAACGTGACGTGACACCACCGGCTTAGACAACGCCACGGTATCCATAGCCCCGACAAAACTGCCTGCCTCAACGACCGCCACAAAGGTATTCATCGCCTGAAACTTGTCCATTCTGCACTCCGCATGATTGTTTCTATATCAGAGACAATTCATCTCTAAACACCGTATATATCTCTGATTATAAGACTTGTAAACTCCCAAACCATGAAGCGAAACCTGTGTTTCATTCACTAACTATATACATATCAGCTAATTAACCAGGAGTTTCATCATGATCATCACCGTTGTAGGCACTGGCAATATGGGGTCCAGTTTTGTTAAGCGTTTTACGCTGGCAGGGCATCAGGTTCGCGTGACAGGGCGTGACCTTAACAAAGCACAGGCATTAGCCGCGCAGTTTAGCGGTGCACAGGCGCTGCCTGCCACGGTTGCCGCGCAAGGTGCGCAGGTGATTGTGCTGGCGACCGCCTACGATGATGCGGTTAGCGCACTCTCTTCACTGGGCGATATCAGCGGCAAAGTGGTGATTGATATTACCAACCCGCTGTCGGCTGATTACATGAGCCTGACGCTCGGCCACAGCACGTCAGCCGCGGAAGAGATCGCCAAAGCGTTCCCGACGGCGCATATCGTCAAAGCGTTTAACACCACGTTTGCCCAGGTGGTAGCAGAAGGCCCAGCCTTTGTCGCAGGGCAGGTTGCGCCCGTGTTTTATGCCGGGGATGACGCGGAAGCCAAAGCCACTGTGCAGACCTTGATTGCCAGTACCGGCTTCAAACCGGTGGATGCCGGCACGCTGCGCAACGCCCGTTATCTCGAACCGTTAGCCGGTTTGAATATCTATTTTGGCTACGGCGCGGGGTTAGGCACCGATGTCGTTCCGGCTTGGCTGAGCCGCGCATAAGCAACAACTACTACATTGACGAAACAGGAGAATGGAATGAAAAAGGTACTTAGCGTCGCGATCGCATCGCTGTTGATGGCTGGGGTTTGCGCTCCGTCGTTTGCTCAGGATCGTCCGGCCGACATCATCAGCCCGATAGCCGATCAGATTTTGCCGAACAAGGTTAGCACCGCCGACGCGCGTAAAGCCGGGCGCGTGGCCTACGACAAGCCAACCCCCGAAAACACCATTATGCTGTTTATCGATCAGCAGGTGGGTTTGATGGCCAGTACGCGTGATTTCAATCAGGCATCCGGCTATAAAGCCAACGTGGTCGCGTTGGCCGAAATGGCGAAAGCGTTAAAGATTCCGGTGTTGATCACCTCGTCCAATGCGCAATGGCAAAACGGCGACACCCTGCCGGAACTGAAAGAGATCTTTAAAGATGAACCCATTTACCGTCGCACCGGGATCATCAATGCCTATGAAGATCCGTCATTCCGTAAAGCACTGGAAGATCTGGTGAAGAAGACCGGTCGTACCCACATCATCATTTCTGGGGTAACGCTGGGTACCTGCGTTGCCTTCCCGACGCTCGCCATGTTGAATGACGGCTATCAGGTTTATCCGGTGGTGGATGCCTCCGGTGCCTGGAGTAAGTATGAAGCGGATGCGGCGATGCAACGCATGACGGCAGCGGGCGCGCAGTTGGAAACGGTCTACGCGTTAGGGGCAGAGCTTCAAGCCGACTGGAAGAAACCTTCAGCCGATGCCATGTTGAAGCCCTTTATCGACGGATTGCCGGAATACGGCTGGATCGTGCAGAATTACTGGAACAACGCCAACAAACACACCGTGCCGGATCCGTTTGGTGTGGTGAAGTAAGCGGTCATTAACGGGTTCCCGCTGGTCGGGAGCCTCAGTGCGCTAGACCACTTCACAGGAGCCGGCTTCCCAGCGGTATCCCATGCCATAAACGGTGCGGATAAACGATGTCTGTTCGTCCAGTTGCTCCAGCTTGCGTCGCAGATTTTTGATATGGCTATCAATGGTGCGATCGGTGACGACACGGTAGTCGTCGTAGAGCTTATCCAGCAGCGCTTCGCGCGAGAAAACCTTACCGGGCTCTGCCGAAAGGGTTTTCAGCAGGCGAAACTCTGCCGGTGTCAGATCGAGCGGTTGCCCGAGGTAGCTGGCCTGAAAACGGCGGTTATCGATCTGCAAGGCGGCTTCCAGCCCCGCTTCGGGCGGCGGCGCAGACTGCCAGCGGCAACGGCGCAGCAGGGTTTTCACCCGCACCACCACTTCCCGTGGGCTGTAGGGTTTGCAGATATAATCATCCGCACCAATTTCCAATCCCAGCAGCCGGTCAATCTCTTCGCTGCGCGCGGTAACCATAATAATCGGCACATTGGAAAACTGGCGGATGACGCGGCACAGCGTCAGGCCATCGGTGCCTGGCAGCATCAAATCCAGCAGAATCAACGACGGTGAGTGCTCACGCACCCAGGGCAACACCTCATCGCCGTGAGTAATCCAGTGTGTGTGGTACTCTGCGGCCTGAAGGTAGTCCACCAAAAGCTGGCCGAGCTTGGGCTCATCTTCAACAATCAGCACCTGCTCTGGCAGCGTCTCGTTCGATAAGGTTTCGTTCATCGGCGTTTCAGGATTCCGGTGGATGAAGCGGGAATTCGGCGGTCATTTGCAAACCACCGAGTAAGGAAGCGCTAGCATACAATCGTCCCCCGTGGGCCTCAACGATATTCTTGCAGATAGCCAATCCCAGCCCTGAACCGCCGCTGGCGCGATTGCGTGACCGTTCTGCGCGGTAGAAGCGATCGAAAATCCGCGCCAGTTGCTCGGCGTCGACGCCCGGTGCGCTGTCTTCCCATATCAGGGTGCACACGCCATTTTCAGTATGGGCTCGAATCTGTAACTGTCCACCGTTGTCGGTGTAGCGCAGGCTGTTCTCCAACAGGTTGTTAAACAGCTGGCTGAGTCGGTCCGGATCGCCAAAGGCGCTGGCGCGCTCTGGCAACTGCGTGATGACCTTGATGTGTTTTTTCTGAAAGCGCTCGTTGAAGGATGCAACGCTGATATGCAGCAGTTGGATCAAATCCACGGAAACCCGGCGGTAAGCGAGCGCGCCGACATCGGAGAGTGACAGCTGGTGCAGGTCATCCACCAGCTTGGTCAGCGTGGAGACTTCGTTTTGCAACGAGAGCAGGGAGCCTGAATCCGCTTTGCGCACGCCATCCTGTATGGCTTCCAGTTCGCCGCGCAGTACCGCCAACGGCGTGCGCAGCTCATGGGAAATATCGGCCATAAAGGCGCGGCGCGACTGCTCGTTTTTTTCCAGTGCGGTGGCGAGTTGGTTAAAATCCTGCGCCAGTCGGCCTAGCTCATCGCGGGTATTGACCGGCACGCGAGCGGTAAACTCCCCGGCTGCCAGACGGTGAATGCCCTGCATCAGCCGTTTTACCGGTGCTAGCAGGCCGCGCGCCATCAGCCAGGTCACAATGATGGCGAGCAGCGTTGACAGCCCGACAATAAACCAACTGGTGCGCTGTTGCTGCCGGTCGAAATTGATATCCGCATCGCGCGTCAGGCGTTCACTGGGGGATGCCACCACCCAACCGACCACCACGCCCTGATGGCGAATGGCTTGCCAGGTGCTTTCGGCGGCAATCGGCGCGGGAGAACCAAACAGTCGGTTACGCTGGGCATCCAGCACCCAGAGCCGGACTCGCCAGCCGCGCATGCTGTTGCCGTCATCTTCATTTTGGTCCATGGTGTGCAGCAGTTTGAACACCAGGCGTTCATTGTTACGCAGGAATGTCCAATCGCCGTACTGCGCGTATTGTTCCTGCAATGCATCACGCAACTGCTCGACGCGCTGCGCATTGCCTTGCTTGATGTAATCAACAAAGCCGCGTTCGAAGCTCATCCGCACGCCCCAATGCATGGTGATCAGCACCAGCATGCAGGTGGCAAAAATGGCGAGAAACAGTTTAGCGGTAATGCCGAATCTCATCGTATCCTCACCTTTTTCCCGGCAGCACGTTCTGCCTGATTTGGTCCGGCGGCACGCGCAGGAACAGCAGGGCGGGCAGCGCCAATATGACGGCCATGCTCAGATAGGTATAGCGGAATACCTCGGCGGTTGCCGGGCTGGCGATGTCCAGCGTCCCCTGCTGGGCAAAAATACCGAGCAGAATGCCCGCCAGACTCACGCCGAGGCTCATGGAAAGCTGCATGGTCATCGACAGCAGGCTGTTGCCTCCGCTGGCAATGTTGTCCGGCAGGTCTTTCAGTGTCAGGGTGTTCATGGTGGAAAAACGTACTGAGTTGGCAACGCCTACCAGTATCAACACCAGTGGCAGTAGCCACAGCCAGTTCAACAGCGCGACGGTGGCAAACAGCAGGGTGCTGAGCGATAGCGCCAGGGTAGAAACTACCAGTGCGGTGCGGTAGCCCAAGCGGTTAACGATGCTGACCACGATACGCTTGGTGCCCATGCTGCCGATAATCATCGGGATCATCATCAATCCGGCGTGAAACGGCGAGAATCCCATGCCCAGCTGTAAAAACAGCGGTGTGGTAAAGGGCAGCATGCCGCTGCCGATACGCGCCAGAAAACCAGCGCTGATGCCAATGGAAAAGGTGGGCGTGTTGAACAGATTCAGATTGAACAGGGCGTTTTCATTGTGACGCGCATGCAGCCAGTAGCTCAGCAGTGCAATAATCCCGACAGCAATCAAACCGACAATGGCAATCGGCGGCAACGCCAGACTTTTGTGTCCGTCCAGGGCTAAGGTCAATGTTGCCATGCCAATGGCGAGCCAGAGAAAACCGCGAAGATCGAAGCGCGAGGTTTCGGTGGTGTAGTTCGGCATGATCAACCAGGTGGCGATAGCACCGATAATTCCCACCGGCAGGTTAATCAGGAAAATCCAGTGCCAACTGGCGTACTGCACCAGCAGCCCGCCCAGCGTCGGGCCGAGCAACGGCCCAATCTGGCCGGGAATGGTGACAAAGGTCATGGCGGCCATAAACTGGTCACGCGGCACAATCTTCATCACCGTCAGACGACCGACCGGCACCATCATGGCACCGCCCACGCCCTGAATCACCCGCGAGATCAGCAGTGCATTCAAGGTTTCTGAACGTGCGCACAGCAGCGATCCCAGCGTAAAAATGATGATGGCGGCAAAAAAGACCCGTTTCACCCCCAATTTGTCCGCCAGCCAGCCGCTGGCAGGCAGCATCACCGCCACGGTGAGCACATAGGCCACCACCACCGAGTGCATGCGCAGCGGGTTTTCATTCAGGCTGAGCGCCATCGTCGGCAGTGCTGTATTGACGATGGTGGTATCGAGCGTTTGCATAAAAAAGCCAAATGCGACAATCCAAAGCTGCCAGCGCACGGAAGCCGGTTGGGCCGTTGACGGGGTGGACGAAAAACGCATGAAATAACGGGCCTCACGAAATCAGGGTTGTTCTTGTTCACTCGCTGCACGTCAAGACGACGTGACGTTGGCTAGGTTACGCCGCCGTGCCAGCCAGCCTCGCAGACGATCAAAATAAAGGTACACCACCGGTGTGGTATAGAGCGTGAGCAACTGGCTCATCACTAACCCCCCGACGATGGTGATGCCGAGCGGTTGGCGCAGTTCAGCGCCGTCACCGCTGGTCAACACCAGCGGTAGCGCACCAAAAATCGCGGCCAGCGTGGTCATCAGAATGGGACGGAAGCGCAGCAAGCAGGCCTGAAAGATCGCCTCTTGCGCAGTTAACTGCCCGCCGCGCTGCGCTTCCAGCGCAAAATCCACCATCATGATGGCATTTTTTTTCACGATACCGATCAGCAGCAAGATACCGATCAGGGCAATCAGGCTAAAGGGGGCACCAAACCCTTTCAGCGCCAGCAGCGCACCAACCCCGGCAGACGGCAGCGTCGACAGGATGGTCAACGGATGCACATAGCTCTCGTACAGGATCCCCAACACGATGTAGACGGTGACGATCGCCGCAATGATCAGCAGTACCTGCGCACTTTGTGATTGCTGATAGGCCTGTGCCGTACCGGCAAATTGTCCACGCACCGAGGAGGGTACCCCCAATGCGGTCATACTGCGTTCAATGGCTGCCGTTGCGTCAGAGAGTGATACCCCCTCCGGCAGATTAAACGACACGGTTGACGCCGCTGACAGCCCCTGATGATTGACGGACAGCGGGGCGTTAATCGGCCGCCAACTGGCGAACGCCGAAAGGGGAATCGGCTCGCCGGCGCTGTTGAGCACAAACATCTGATCCAGCGCGCTAACATCCTGAGTGTATTTGGATTCTACCTCCATCACCACTTTGTACTGGTTGAGCGGTTGATAGATGGTGGAAATTTGCCGCTGCCCGAACGCATTGTTTAACAAGGCATTGACGCTGGAGACGCCGATACCGAGGCGTGCAAGGGTATCCCGGTCGTAGGTCAGCGCCATTTCCGAGCCTTTATCCTGCTGATCGGAATTGACGTCAGCCAGTTCGGGCAGTTGGCTGAGCGCGAGGCGAATCTTCGGCTCCCAGGCGCGCAGTTCGTTCAGATCGTCGGACAGCAAGGTAAACTGGTAGCCGGCATTGGACTCTCGTCCGCCGATACGAATATCCTGCACCGGCATCAGAAACAGGTTGGCCCCCGGCTCCTGCGCCAGATTGCCGCGCAGGCGGGCAATCACCTGCTGGGCGCTCATCTTGCGTTCTGCCAGCGGTTTGAGCGTAATAAACATCGAACCTGCGTTGGTGCGCGAGCCGCCGGTAAAGCCCGTCACGTTATCAACCGCCGGATCGGCGCTGACGATCACCATAAAATCATGCAGCTTATTGCGCATTGCCTGAAATGAAATGCTCTGATCGGCCTGAATAAAGCCCATCACGCGGCCGGTATCCTGTTCCGGGAAAAAGGTTTTGGGAATCGAGATATAGAGCCACACGTTGAGTCCGATGGTGCCAATCAGAATGACCAGCACCCAGCGTGCATGTTGCAACACCCAGCGCAGCGAACGGCCATACTGCTGTTGCAACGCGACTAACAGGCGACCAAAACCGCGCTTGCGCGGCTGGCTGTGTTTTTCATGGCTGCGCAGCAGGCGCGCGCACATCATCGGCGTCAGGGTGACAGAAATGATCAGCGAAATGGCTATCGCCGCAGACAGCGTAACGGTAAATTCGCGAAAGTAGCGCCCCGGCAATCCGCCCATCAGCAATAGCGGCAGGAACACCGCCACCAGCGACAGGCTCATCGCCAGTACGGTAAAGCCGACCTCGCGCACCCCTTTCAGCGCGGCCTGCATCGGTTTCATCCCTGCTTCAATATGGCGCGAAATGTTCTCCAGCACCACGATGGCGTCGTCCACCACAAACCCGGTGGCAATCGTCAGTGCCATCAGCGAGAGGTTATTCAGGCTGAACCCGCACAGATACATGGCCGCAAAGGTGCCAATCAATGACACCGGCACGGCAATCGCCGGGATCAGCGTGGCGCGACCGGAGCGCAGGAACAAGAACACTACCAGTATCACCAGCGCCACGGCAATCACCAGCGACTGTTCCACCTCGGCGAGTGAGGCGCGAATGGTGGGTGAGCGGTCTTGCGCGATATTCAGTTGAATGGCGGCGGGCAGGCTGGCACCCAGGTCCGGCAGCGCGGCGCGCACGTTATCCACGGTGGCGATGATATTGGCATCGGGGGCGCGTTGCACCACCACCAGCACGGCGCTTTTGCCGTTTGCCATCCCGGCGTTGCGCGTGTCTTGCACGCCGTCTTTGACCTGCGCCACGTCGCTCAATCGTACCGGCGCACCCTTGTTGTAATGAACCACGATCGGTGCGTAATCCGCCGCCGTTTTCAATGCATCGTTGGTTTGCACCTGCCAGCGCGCTTGCCCGTTATCGATGTTGCCCAAAGGCTGTTTTACGTTGGCTTTGGCAATCGCCTGACGCACCGCATCCAATCCGATACCTTGATTAAACAACGCCTGAGGGTTCAACTCAACGCGCACGGCGGGCTGCGAAGCACCGCTGACCGTCACATCACCCACGCCGTCCATTTGGGAGATGCGCTGCGACAGTTGATTGGTGGCGAAGTCGTATAGCTGGCCCGAATTATAGGTGTCGGAGGTCAACGTCAGCACCAGAATCGGCGCGTCGGCCGGGTTGACCTTGCGATAGGTCGGGCGGCTTGACATGCCAGAGGGCAGCAGGTTCTGCGCGGCGTTGATCGCCGACTGTACATCGCGCGCCGCGCCGTTGATATCACGCGAGAAATCGAACACCAATATGATCCGGGTTCTGCCCAGCGAACTGGTTGAGGTCATCTCTGTCACCCCGGCGATGCGCCCGAGCGAGCGTTCCAACGGCATGGCGACGGAGGTCGCCATGGTTTCCGGCGAGGCCCCGGAGAGCGAGGCGGAAACCACAATCGCCGGGAAATCCACCTGCGGCAGCGGGGCGACCGGCAGCAGACGGAAGCCGAGCACGCCGCACAGCGCAATCGCCAGCGTCAGTAGCGCGGTGGCGACCGGGCGGTGGATAAACAGCGCGAAGAACTTCACTGTAGGTCTTCCTCGGGCTGCTCGGCGCGACGCAAACGGTGTGCCAGTCGGTCAAACAGCAGGTAAATCACCGGCGTGGTGAACAGCGTCAGAATCTGGCTCATGATCAATCCCCCCACCATGCAGATGCCGAGCGGTTGGCGCAGTTCGGCACCGACGCCGTTGCTGAGCATCAGCGGCACGGCGCTCAGCAGCGCCGCCAGGGTGGTCATCAGGATCGGGCGAAAACGCAGCAGGCACGCCTGATAGATGGCATCGTAAGGGGTCATGCCTTGCTCGCGTTCTGCCGCCAGCGCGAAATCGATCATCATGATGGCGTTCTTCTTCACGATGCCGATCAGCAAAATGATGCCGATGATGGCGATCACATCCAGCTCGTTGCCCGCCGCCATCAGTGCCAGCAGCGCACCGACGCCGGCGGTCGGCAGCGTGGAAAGAATGGTAATCGGGTGAATAAAGCTTTCGTACAGCACGCCGAGCACAATGTACATCGCAACAATCGCCGCCACGATCAGCCACACGGTGCTGCTCAGCGCCGCCTGAAACGCCAGCGCGCTGCCTTGAAAGTGGGTGACGATATCCGTCGGCATCTGCAACTGTTGCTCAGCCGCCGTAATCGCCTGCACCGCTTCCCCAAGGGAATAACCGGGGGTAACGTTGAACGAAATGGTGGTGGCCGGGAACTGATCGATACGGTTCAGGGCCAGCGGACCACGCCGCTCTTCCAGCGTGGCAACGGCATTCAGCGGCACGCTGTTGCCATCGCTGTTTTTAATGTGCACTTCATTCAGTGCGCCGACCCCGGTGGTGTGCGCCGTCTGTTGCGCCAGCACCACGCGGTATTGATTCGACTGGGTGTAGACCGTTGAGACCAGACGCTGCCCAAAGGCGTTATACAGCGCGTTGTCGATGGCGGACATGGTCAGCCCAAGGCGGCTGGCCGCATCGCGGTTGACGTTGACATAAGCCACCGCCGCATCATCCTGCCAGTCGCTGCTCACATCCTGGAGCTGCGGCAGCTGTTGCAGTTCACGCATCAGCGGCGGCACCCAGTGGCTCAAATCCTCCAGCGACATCGCCTGCAACGTGAACTGGTACTGGGTACGGCTGACCTGGGTATCGATGGTGAGATCCTGCACCGGTTGCAGATAGAGCGTGATGCCGGTGAGCTGCGCGGTTTTTTCCTGCAAGCGGGTGATGATGTCCGTCAGGCGATCGCGCCGTTCACTGAGCGGTTTGAGGTTGATCTGTAAACGCGCGCTGTTCAGCGCCGCGTTGGTGCCATCCACGCCGACAAATGAAGAGACGCTCAGCACCGCCGGATCTTGCATGATCAGCGATACCGCCTGCTGCTGGCGCTGCGCCATATCGGCATAGGAGACGCTTTGCGGTGCCTGCAACGTGCCCTGAATCATGCTGTTATCCTGAACCGGGAAAAAGCCTTTGGGGATCCACAGATAAAGCAGCACGGTAAGCACCAGCGTGCCGATTGCCACGCTGAGCGTAATCCACGGGTGGTTCAGCACCCGGCGTAAGCCTTTGCCATACAGCGCGACCAGCCGTGAGAAAAAGCGTTCGCTGGCGCGCGTAAAGGCATTTTGCCGATTCAGGCTCTGATGGGTGAGCAACCGGGCGCACATCATCGGGGTCAGCGTGAGCGAAACGATGCCGGAGATCAGAATCGCGACCGCCAGCGTAATGGCAAACTCGCGGAACAGGCGGCCAATGATATCGCCCATAAACAGCAACGGGATCAGTACCGCAATCAGCGAGAAGGTGAGTGAGATAATGGTGAAGCCAATTTCCCCCGCGCCTTTAAGCGCGGCGTGCAGCGGTTTCTCCCCTTTCTCAATGTAGCGCGAAATATTCTCGATCACCACGATGGCGTCATCCACCACAAAGCCGGTGGCGATGGTCAGTGCCATCAGCGTCAGGTTATTGATCGAGAAACCAAGGAAATACATGGCGGCGAAGGTGCCGACCAGCGACAGGGGCACCACAATGCTTGGGATCAGCGTTGCGATGGCGTTGCGCAAAAACAGGTAGATCACCATGATCACCAGCGCAATCGCCAGCATCAGTTCAAACTGCACATCCTTCACCGATGCGCGGATACTGGCGGTACGATCGGTCAGCGTGGTGACGGTCACCGATTTCGGCAGGCTGGCGGTTAACGTCGGCAACAGATTACGCAGGCCGTCCGTGGTGGTGATCACGTTGGCACCCGGCTGGCGCTGGATGTTGATGATGATCGCCTGTTCACGGTTAGCCCAGGCACCCAGCGCGGTGTTTTCCGGGGCTTGTTCTACGCTGGCGACATCGCGCAGCCGTACCGGTGCGCCATTGCGCCAGGCAACGATCAACTGGCGATAATCCTCCGCTGACTTCATCTGGTCGTTGGCTGACAAGGTCACGGCGCGCGTCGGGCCGTCCAGGCTGCCTTTGGCGGAATTGACGTTGGCGCTGGTGATGGCGCTGCGCAGGGTTTCGCTATCCAGCCCGTAAGAGGCCAGCGCGTTGGCGTTGAAATTGACCCGCACCGATGGGCGCTGCCCGCCCGCCAGCGAAACACGACCGACACCAGAGACCTGCGCCATTTTTTGCGCGATACGGGTTTCCACCATATCCTGCACTTGCGTCATCGGCATGGCGGTGGACGTCACCGCCAGCGTCATGATCGGCGGATCGGCTGGATTAACCTTGCTGTAAATCGGCGGGTAGGGCAGATCGCTGGGCAACAAATTGTTGGCGGCGTTGATCGCGGCCTGCACGTCCTGCTCCGCGACATCTAACGGCAGCGTCAGCTGGAATTGCAGGGTGATCACCGATGCGCCGCCGGAACTTTGCGTCGACATCTGTTTCAGCCCGGACATTTGCCCGAACTGGCGTTCAAGGGGCGCGGTAATCGCCGACGCAATCACATCCGGGCTGGCACCGGGGTAGAGTGTTACCACCTGAATGGTCGGGTAATCCACCTCAGGTAGCGCAGAGACCGGTAATGCCCGATAGCCAATAATCCCCGCCAGCAGGATCGCCAACATCAACAGCGTGGTGGCGATAGGGCGCAGAATAAACAGGCGGGATGGGCCTCCGCCTGCCGGAATCTCCCCTTGCATCAGGGTTTCTCCCCGCGTGTGGCGTGTTTGGACGGCGGTGTGGTGGTGGTGTTAGCGGCGCTAATCACTTCCACCTGAGCCCCTTCGGTTAAGCGGTCGATACCGTCGGTGACCACGCGATCGCCCTCATTCAGGCCCGCCGTCACCACCATCTCCTGGCCGTATTGAATACCGACGGTCACGCTGTGTTTACTGACCTGATTTTTGTCATTCAGCACCCAGACAAAACGTCCTTCGCTGCCCATCTGAATGGCAGACAGTGGCACCAGCAGCGCATTTTGCAAGGTGGTGACTTGCATGCGCACATTGACAAACTGGTTGGGAAACAGGGCGTCGTCGCTGTTTTCAAAACGGGCTTTCAGCTTGATGGTGCCGGTGGTGGCGTCAATCTGGTTATCCATGCTGAGCAGGCTGCCTTGTGACAGCTTGTGCTGGTTGGCGCGATCCCAGGCCTCAACCGGCACGGCTTGGCCCGATTTTTGTGCGCTCAGCACCGTGGCGATATCCCCTTCCGGTAACGTGAAGATGACATCAATCGGATGCGTTTGGGTCAACACCACAATACCGGTGCTGTCGCCGCTGGTGATGTAGTTGCCCACATCCACCTGTTTAAGCCCCACGCGGCCATTGATCGGCGAAGTGATACGGCTATAGGTGAGCTGCAATTCGGCGCTGGCGACCGAACCTTCATCGGCCTTGACCGTGCCTTCAGACTGATGCACCTGTGCCGCCTGCGCATCCAGTTCCTGACGGGAAATCAGGTTGGTTTTAATCAGTTGTTGGTAACGCGCCAGATCCTGACGCGCATTGGCCAGCGCGGCCTGATCTTTCGCCAGTTGTCCTTGTGCCTGTGTCAGCGCCACCTGGTAAGGGCGTGGGTCAATTTCTGCCAGCAGATCGCCCGCCTTGACCTGTTGTCCTTCCTGAAAATGCAGCGCCATCAGCTCGCCGTTAACCCGGCTGCGCACCGTCACGGTGCTGGCCGCGGTAATGGTGCCTAAACCCGAAAGGTAATACGGCACCGCCGCAGCGCGCGTGGTCGCTGCCTGCACGGGCGGCAACGTGCGCATGGCAGAACGCCGTCCGCCGCCACCGCCCGCATTGCGTGCGGGAGCCGCGTTGCTACTGGCTTCCTGACGGGCTGCTGGGGCCGCCGTCGGAGAATCGGCAGGGCGCAAGTAACGCCAGATGACAACAGCGGCGATAACCGCGAACGCAAGCAACAGCAGACGAAAAAGACGAGTGGTATTCATCATGGTTTACGAATCGAGTGGCAGCCAGTATTAACACAATGAGGGTAGTCTACTGTGTTTTACTCAAATAATAATGAAGGAAATGTGGAAGAAATGTCAGGGTTTGTAGCGGATAGTGGGCGGCCGTCTGGCCGCCCTGACGATCGTTATGGCAAATTACAGCACCAGCCCGGCGATTGAGGCAGAGAGAATGCTGACCAGTGTAGAGCCGTAGACCAGCTTCAGGCCGAAGCGGGACACCACGTTACCCTGATTTTCGTTCAACCCTTTGATAGCCCCGGCAATGATGCCGATAGAGGAGAAGTTGGCGAACGACACCAGGAACACGGAGAGGATCCCGACGCTGCGCGGTGACAGCTGGCTCGCCACTTTTTGCAGTTCCAGCATGGCAACGAATTCGTTGGACACCAGCTTGGTCGCCATGATGCTGCCGACCTGCAACGCTTCGTTAGCGGGAATCCCCATAATCCAGGCAAAGGGGAAGAACACGTAGCCCAGCATTTCCTGGAAGCTGATACCGAACACGGCGCTGAAGATGGCGTTAACCATGGCAATCAGCGCGATAAAGCCGATCAGCATGGCCGCGACGATACAGGCCACTTTGAAACCGGCGAGAATATATTCCCCCAGCATTTCAAAAAAGCTTTGGTTTTCATGCAAATCGCGCAGTTGCAACTCAGGTTCGGCATCGACTTTGTACGGGTTGATCAATGACAACACGATAAAAGTGCTGAACATATTCAGGATCAGCGCCGCCACCACATATTTGGAATCCAACATGGTCATGTAAGCACCGACGATAGACATCGACACCGTCGACATCGCGGTGGCTGCCATGGTGTACATGCGTTTTTCCGACATCTTGCCCAGAATATCTTTATAGGCGATGAAGTTTTCCGATTGCCCCAGAATCAGTGAACTGACCGCGTTAAACGACTCCAGTTTCCCCATGCCGTTCACCTTGGACAGCACCGTACCGATGGCGCGAATCACGATAGGCAGCACCTTGATGTGTTGCAGGATCCCGATCAATGCCGAAATAAACACGATAGGGCACAGCACTTTGAAGAAGAAGGAAATCAGATTCTTTTCGTGGTTGATCATATCGCCAAACACGAAATCGGTCCCTTGTCCGGCAAACCCCAGCAATTTATCAAAGACGGCGGCAAACCCTTTTACGAAGCCCAAGCCCACGTTGGAATACAAGAAGAACCAGGCGAGCAAAATTTCAATCACTAACAGCTGAATGATAAAACGGATACGAATGCTTTTACGGTCGCGGCAGACAAGCAGCGCTAAACCGGCAACGACAAGCAATGCCAACGCAAATTGCGCAATATGGGTCATGAGAGCTCCGAATAGTAGGCGGGGTAACGTTTCCCACGCCATTCTAGGTAACGAAAAAGCTAAAAATGCGATAAAATACGCAAAAGTATAATTATATCGTGGGAATAGCGCTAAGTTGAATAGCTTATCGCAGGGAGTTGAGTGGGGATGGTAAGCAAACGTAACCAATAAGTGAGCGGACAACTCGGTTCTGAGATGCCCGTATCCTCGGCTAACAGGGTTAACCTGTGCGGGTGAGGGACTGCACCGAGTGGCGACGCACCAGCGTCGGCGTAAAAGTGTTGGTGACCGCCGTCAGCGCCTGGCCTTGTGCCAGCGCAATGGCCAATTCGGCGGCTTGCGTCGACATAGCTATCACCGGGTAGCGGATCGTGGTCAATCGTGGGCGCAAGTAGCGCGCGATAAGCACGTCATCAAAACCTATCAGAGAAACAGCCTGTGGCACCTCAATGCCGTTGTCGCTTAATACTGCCAATGCGCCCGCCGCCATCGAATCGTTGTAACACACCACGGCGCTAAAAGGCACGCCGTGGCTCAGCAGTTCGCGCATCGCTGCCTCGCCACCGGCTTCATCCGGCGCGGCGCGGGCGATCAGCCGGTTATCCAGCGCAATGCCTTGATCGTGCAGGGCGGCGCTGTAGCCCTGTAAGCGATCCTCGGCGTCAGAAATCCGGTGATCGGAACAGAGAAAGGCAATGGCACGATGCCCTTCCTGAATCATATGCCGGGTTGCCAGCCAGCCGCCGTGGCGATCGTCCAGCGCCACACAGCGCGACTCAAATCCGGGCAGAATGCGGTTGATCAGCACCATGCCGGGGACGTGGTGCATAAACGCGCTCAGTTCTGCATCGGGCAACATTTTGGCGTGCACCACCAGCGCCGAGCAGCAGTGGCGCAGCAACTGTTCGATGGCCTGACGCTCCATTTCCGCGTCATGGTAGCCGTTACTGATCAACAAAAAATTGCCCGTCGCTCTGGCGGTGCTATCGACCGCTTTTACCATCGCACCAAAGAACGGATCGGAAACATCCGCCACCACCAGCCCCAGGGTTTCTGCATGCTGATGCGCCAGTGCGCGTGCATTGGCGTTGGGGTGATAGCGCAGTTCTGCCATGGCGCTATGCACCGCATCCCGCGATGCCTGGCTGGCTTTCGGCGAGTCGTTGATGACCCGTGAAACCGTTGCCACGGAGACGCCGGCCAGGCGCGCAACATCCTTTATGGTTGCCATCGGTGGTTTCCCTGTCTGTGTTGATGGTTATCGGTTTATGTGATCGGTATCAATATCAATCGCGTGCGTCGCTATTCTCATTTATCACGCTTACTGCCTACAATGAGGGTAATCGTTTACACAGCGTTTGCAACTGGCTTTTTTGCGATTTTTATCGCGCTGCGTGAAAACGGGTTACACCTCCATGCACCCGTCAACGCACCAAAGATATCGCTGCTGTTTAAGGAGTGTCAGGAATGTCATTCGATCCCACAGAGCACCCGCATCGTCGTTACAACCCGCTTCGCGGCGAATGGGTGTTGGTTTCTCCCCACCGTGCGAAACGCCCCTGGCAGGGCCAGCAGGATGAGCCGGATAGGCGTCAGTTACCGGCTCACGATCCGGATTGCTTTCTCTGCGCAGGCAACCGGCGCGTTACCGGCGATGTGAATCCGAATTACACCCACACCCATGTGTTTCGCAATGATTTTTCCGCGCTGATGGAGCAAACCCCCGCGCTGGCGGCAAGCGATGATCCGTTGTTTCAAACCCAAAGCGTGCAGGGCACCAGTCGCGTTATCTGCTTCTCGCCGGACCACAGTAAAACATTGCCGGAACTCTCGCTGGCGGCATTGGCGCACGTAGTTGCGGCCTGGTGCGAACAAACCGAGACGCTGGGAAAACAGTACCCGTGGGTTCAGGTGTTTGAAAATAAAGGCGCGATGATGGGATGTTCTAACCCGCATCCGCATGGGCAAGTGTGGGCCAACAGCTTTTTACCGACCGATATCGTGAAAGAAGACGGGCAGCAGCGCGCCTATTTTGAGCGTCATGGCACGCCACTATTGCTGGATTATGCCCAGCGCGAACAGGCGGAGCAGGTGCGCTGTGTGGTGGAAACGGAACACTGGCTGGCGGTGGTGCCCTACTGGGCCGCGTGGCCGTTTGAAACGCTGCTATTGCCGCGCAGTGCGGTGAAGCAGTTGCCGCAACTGACAGCCGCGCAGCGCAGCGATTTGTGTCTGGCGCTGAAAAAGCTGACCAGCCGTTACGATAATCTGTTTCAGTGCGCGTTTCCCTATTCCATGGGCTGGCACGGTGCACCGTTTATTGAAGGCGATAACCCCCACTGGCAACTGCATGCGCATTTCTACCCGCCGCTGCTGCGTTCGGCCAGCGTGCGGAAATTTATGGTGGGCTACGAGATGCTGGCGGAGCCGCAGCGTGATTTGACGCCGGAACAGGCGGCAGAGCGCTTGCGCAGCGTAAGCGATATTCATTTTCGGCAACAGCATGAGGTGAACGATGGGACGAATTAACAGCGTGCGGCAACAGGTAGATGCGGTGTTCAATGCCACCTTTGGCTATGCGCCGACCGTGCAGGTGCAGGCTCCCGGACGCGTCAACCTGATCGGTGAGCACACGGATTACAACGACGGGTTTGTGTTGCCCTGTGCCATCGATTACCACACGGTGATTGCTGCCGCCCCGCGCGCCGACAGTCTGGTTCGGGTGGTGGCTGTTAATATGGAAGAGCAGCAGGACAGCTTTGACCTGACGCAGGCCATTGAACCGCATCCCCAGTATCTCTGGCCGAACTATATTCGCGGCGTGGTGAAATATCTGCTGGCACGCGGATTGACCCTGGGCGGCGTGGATATGGTGATTGCCGGAAACGTGCCAACCGGTGCCGGGCTCAGTTCCTCGGCGTCATTGGAAGTGGCGGTCGGGCAGGTGTTTAAAACGCTCTATGGATTAGCGCTCAGCCCGTTGGATCTGGCGCTTAACGGCCAGCAGGCAGAAAACCACTTTGTCGGCTGCAACTGCGGCATCATGGATCAGTTTATTTCCGCGCAGGGCGTCGCAGGCCATGCGTTGCTGATTGATTGCCGTTCGTTGCAAGGCACGGCAGTGCCGATCCCGCCGGGATTGGATGTGCTGATCATTAACTCTAACGTGCGGCGCGGGCTGGTGGACAGTGAATACAACACCCGGCGCGCGCAGTGTGAGGCGGCAGCGCGGCATTTTGGTGTGAAGGCGCTGCGCGATGTTTCATTGGCACAGTTTGAGGCCAATCGTGCGGGGCTGGATGCAGTAGTGGCGCAGCGCGCGCGCCATATCGTTACCGAAAATCAGCGCACGCTGGAAGCCGCTGCGGCGCTCACGGCGGGCGATATCCCGCGTCTTTCCCGTCTGATGGCGCAATCGCACCGCTCAATGCGTGACGATTTTGCTATTACCGTGCCGCCCATCGACACGCTGGTTGCGTTGATTGACGACTATATCGGTGAGCGCGGCGGGGTACGCATGACCGGCGGCGGTTTCGGCGGCTGTGTGGTTGCGCTGTTGCCTTCCGCGTTAACGGCAGAGGTGTGTGAGCGGGTGGCGCGGGAATATCCGGCTCGTACCGGCTTGCCACCTACGCTTCATATCTGCCAGCCGTCAGCCGGGGCAGGGGTTTTACCTGCATCAGGGCAGTAAAAACAGGGTCGCCAGCCCGAGGAAGATAAAAAAGCCGCCGGTATCGGTGATCGCCGTGATCATCACGCTGGAGCCGATGGCGGGATCGCGGCCCAGTTTTACCATTGCTAACGGGATCGTCACCCCCATGGTGGCGGCCAGCAGCAGGTTGAGCATGATAGCCAACATCATGACACCGCCCATGGCGATGTTGCCGTACAGCAGCACGGTGATGACGGCGAGCACGGCACCCCACACCAGACCATTGACAACGGCAACGCCCAACTCTTTGAGCAATAATGCCGATTTTTTACCGTGATCCAACTGGTGCAGCGCCAGCGCGCGCACGATCATGGTGATGGTTTGGTTACCGGTATTGCCGCCGATGCCGGCGACGATTGGCATCAGCGTCGCCAGCGCCACCAAATGCGCCAGCGTGTCTTCGAACAAGCCAATGACCCTGGATGCGATCAAGGCGGTGCACAGGTTGATGGCCAGCCAGCCCGAACGGTTTTTTACCGCTTTGGCTACCGGCGCATAGACATCTTCTGACGCCGTCAACCCGCCCGAGCGGCGCAGATGGTGGTCGCTGGTGCGGTTGACCCGGTCCAGAATATCTTCCACGGTGACGCGTCCCAACAGCTTGCCTTTGCTGTCCACAACGGCGGCGGAGATCAGATCGTAGCGTTCGAACGCGCTGGCGACATCATCGGTCTCTGTTTCCGGTTCGAACAGAATCGGTTCGGAATTCATCACCTGCTCAACCGTTGTGTTTGGCCTGTGCAGCAGAATATTGGTCAGCGTGAGTTCACCCAGCAGGCGGTTTTTGCGATCGGTGACAAACAGCTTGTCGGTGGCGTCGGGGATCACTTTACGCCAACGCAGAAAACGTTGTACCACGGCCAGCGTAACGTCCGGTCGTACTGTCAGCAGATTGAAATCAACCAGATAGCCGACAGACTCTTCATCGTACTGGATGGTTTCTCGCAGTTGCGCCCGCTGGCGCGGTTCCAGTGCGGTAAGAATACGGCCCAGCAGATGGCGTGGCAGACGGCGCGCTAACTGCGCCTGCTCATCGATATCCAGCGGGCGGATGGCGCGCAGAATATCTTTGTCGCTCATCTGGGCGATCAGGCCGTCAGAAATGGTGTCCGAGGCCTCATACAGCACAAAGCCGCGCTTATCGAGCGGGGTCAGGTACCACAGCGCCTGCCGCGCTTCGGGCGGCAGCGATTCCAGCAGGTCAGCAAGGTCAGCAGCGTGTAATTCGGTGAGCAGCGTACAGATTTCAGCGGTGTGGTCGAGAAGCCGCGTTTTCTCATCCTCAGCAACCGGAGGCTGCTGAGTAATGATGCTTTCCACCAGTGCAGGATCATCGAGCAGCAACAGTGAAATGCGGCGGCGAATGGCCGAGAGTTTTTTGACGCTTGGCATGATCGTTTTTCTCAGTGGTTATCACGTGCACGTACTAGAAATCGAGCGTTGTCAGTGCCTTTTACGGTGGATAGTCAGACAACGCTCACGCCTTTTCATTGACGGGGCGCTCTTATCCTTTGCGTACCCGCGCCGCCAGCCCTTTCAGAAAGTAGCGGATAACCTGATCGCCGCAGGTGCGATAGTTTTTGTGGTCAGGTGCGCGCATCATTGCGGTGACTTCCGGCAGTGAAATGCGAAAATTTTGTGTCAGCAGAATCGCCTGAATATCATCCGTTTTTAATGAGAAAGCGACGCGCAGTTTTTTCAGGATAATATTATTGGTCACCTTGCGTTCAAACTGCGGCGCAGGCTGTTTTTCATCTTGACCGCGTTTTTGCAGAATCAGCCCAGTCAGGAAATAACTCATCACGATGTCCGGGCAAGGCTGATAGCCTTCCTCTCCCTCTTTTTTGACGTAGCTCGCCAACTGCTGGGGAGGGACGGTCATCTCCACCAGTGCCAGAATCTTCAGCAGGTGGTCATTATTGAAATTCAGCATATAGCGCACGCTGCGCAAGACATCATTGTTCATCATTACCGGTTTTTTCTCGCCATTCGTTTTGGTTATTGTTGGAGAGTATAAGGGATCGCGTAAGATGTGACACTGAAGTGTTGAAACCGCGTCTGCGTTACTCTTTTTTAACGAAGGACAGTGTGGGGTTGACCGGCGATGATTTCAGCGTTTGTTCGATACGTTGCTGTTTATCTTGATGATGGAAAAAGGCACTAACGGAGGAGTAAGCGAAACGGCCTACGAGGATAAAGAAACTGATCAGGAGAATCGCTTGCGCAATCCGCGAACCGCTTCGTCTCTCTCGGGACGATCGTCGCTTGTGGGACAGGGTTGACAGGGAGGGTCGTCGTTTGTGAATCAGGGTAGCCATTATTATCACTCTCGTATCCACGCTTATGCGCTGTTTCTATTTATTCATAATTGATGAAGTTGGTCAATCCTTAGACTTACTTTTGTGATCCTGATGGATTTCGCCGCGCGCGCCATCGTGAATATTTAGGGTTTCTGTGCCATACATAATAAATCGGCGCAACGCCGGTCATCGATACCGACACTAAAGAATAAGCCTTGCTTATCGACGCAGATGGGCAGGCGTGATGTTCGTTGTTTTGACACAGTAAACCTGCCCTTAAAGGGAATACGGAGCGGCTTTTAATAATGCAGATACTTCACCGCATTTCGATACGTAATAAATTCCTCCTCGCGCTGTTACCCATGGTACTGGCATTGCTGTGGCTCAGCGCATTGGGAATGAATGAGCGTCGTCAGACAGAACGTGAAATGAACCGGATGGAAAAGCAGATCCAATTAGCGCGAGATGCGGGAGAGTTGGTGCATCAACTGCAACGGGAACGAGGGATGAGCGCCGGTTATTTTGGCAGTCAGGGCAACGCTTTTGGCCCCGAGTTGCAGACGCAGCGTCAGGACACGGACAAAGCCGCTACCGCTTTTCAGCAGCGTTACCGCGACATGGATACCACCTGGTTAGGCGGCGATGTGGCTAAAAACTTTACCCAGGTGGCGGATTCGCTCAACACACTGGAGACGCTCCGGGGTCAGGTAAACAGCATGTCGATACCGGTGAATGCCGCGCTGGGTGCCTATAGCGAAAAAGTGACGGCGCTGTTGGAAGGGATTGGACTGATGGCGCATTTGGTGCGCGATGCAGGGATCACCCAGCAAATTACCGCGTATTACAGCCTGCTGAATGCCAAGGAGCAGGCGGGGATTGAGCGCGCGGTGCTGGCTAACGTTTTTTCTGCCAACCGTTTTGGTGAGGGCATGTTTGTTCGCCTGAACCAATTGGTAGGACGCGGCGATGCCTATATTGCCAGTTTCAGAACCCTGGCATCGGAATCACTGCGCCAGGCGTTTGACCGTGCAATAAGCTCCAGCCTGGCGCAAGACGCGCAGGCACTGCGCCAACGAGCGATCGCCGCACCGCAAGGGGAATGGAATATCGATGGGGCTCAGTGGTTTTCATTGCAAACACAGAAAATCGAACAGCTTAAAAGTATCGAAGAACAGGCGGTTACCACGCTGCTTGGCGATGTCCAGCGCTTGTCTGCTACTGCACAGCGGGCCTGGATCATCTACCTGAGCGGCACGCTGCTGGCGATCGGGTTGGCGCTGGCGCTGGCGGCGGTGATTATGCGCAGCATCAACCGACAGTTGCAGGATACCTTAACCACCATCGCCGAGATGGGCGGAGACTTGACGCAGCGCCTGTCCGTGCCGGGAACCGATGAGCTGTCACGGCTTAATGGAGCCTATAACCAATCGCTGGAGAGCATCGCGAATCTGGTGATAAAAATCAAAAACAGCGCTACCACCATTGGACGGGCCAGCAATGAAATTGCTTACGGCAATCATAATCTGGCGCAACGCACGGAGCAGCAGGCGGCTTCGCTGGTGGAAACCGCCAGCAGCATGGAGCAGATTACCGCCACCGTACAGCAGACCGCCGATTTTGCTGCTCAGGCACGCGAACTGACCAGCACGGTCGATGAGCAGGTGCGCACTATTGGTGATATTACCTCATCAGCTCGCGACGCCATGAGCAAGATCCAGCAAACCAGTCAACGCGTTACCGAAATCGTCACGGGGATTGACGCCATCGCGTTTCAGACCAACCTGCTGGCGCTCAATGCGGCGGTGGAAGCGGCCAGAGCGGGAGAGCACGGGCGTGGTTTTGCGGTGGTGGCAACCGAAGTGCGCCAACTGTCGCAGCGTAGCGTCGATGAAGCCAATAAAATCCGGGCGCTGATCGCCGACAGCCTTTCCAGCGTGGAGGAGGGCAGTGCGCTGGTGTCGCAGTCGCATCGCGGCTTACATGAGATTATCGACGGCACCAGCAAAGTAAAAGCGCTGGTGGGGGATATCGCCATCGCGGCGGGCGAGCAATCTCTGGGAATCGCCCAGATCAACGTGGCATTGAGCCAGTTGGAGCAGGTCACCCAGCAGAATGCCACGCTGGTGGCTGAAGCCTCGACGGCAAGTCAGATGCTGGATGGACAAGTGGCGGATATGACAGAACTGGTCGGGCGTTTTCGCGTAGACGTTGCTGAACCGGTTGCTGAAAATACCCCTTATCTTCTGGCTGACGCTTAGCGCAGTGGGAAACGCCTGCGCGATTGCTGAAAAACAGCCTACTTTCACCGTCATTCCCGCGAAAGCGGGAATCTCATGCAGGTGAAACGCGTTTCCTCTCGCAGAGATCCCCGGCTTTCGCCGAGGATGACGAGGAAGGAAGTGACTTGGACATCAGTCTGATTCCCTCCCCCTAAAGGGAGCGCAGGGCGTTAGTTCGCTTCTTCGATCAGCAATTTCCAGCCAGTGACATCCAGCCAGTACGCCTGCTCGGCTTCCAGATCGAGCTGTACCAGCGCGTTCTGCGCGAAATAGCCCTGCGGAAAGGTGAGCGTCCAGTGGTTATCATCGGTGCCAAGGCGCAGCGAATCCGGCGGCGTGGTTGCCTGCCGCTGGTTGTTGAGCAGGCTTGCCAGCCGCAGAATCTGCACCATCGGCAAATACTGTTTTTTCTTGAACAGGTTAAAACGCGGCAGTTCTTCCAGCTTGATGGCTTTGCGCTGCAAGCGCACCATCAATGACAGCATCAACTGCTGTTCCTGATTAAAGCCGGGCAGGTTGGTATTTTGCAGAATGTAGGCGGAATGGCGCTGCATGCCCGCGTGGTTGATGCTCAGGCCGACTTCGTGCAGCATGGCGGCCCATTTCAGGATCGCTTCTAACTGCGGATGCACCAGCGACGGGTTTTGCGCCGCCCATTGGGTAAACAGCAACTCGGTGGTTTCCCGTACCCGACGCGCTTGTTCCCTGTCGATATTGTAGTGGCTAGCCAGACTGAGCGCGGTGCGGATACGAATATCCTGATGGCGGAAACGGCCTTCCATTTCATACAGCACCCCTTCGCGCAGCGCGCCGTCCGACAGACGCAGCGATTTGATGGCCAGCGCATCGAAAACCCCGCACAGAATCGCCAGTCCAGGCACCAACACCGATTGCCGGTCTTCCGACATGCCCGGCAAACTCAGGGATTTGAAGGTCTTAAACTGCAATATCTGATCGCGCAGCATATTGAGCCGTTCCAGGGTGATCAGACCGTCTTTCTCACCCATTTCCACCAGAATTTCATGGGCGGATTTGATGGTGCCGGACGCGCCCAAGGCGTAATCCCAACCATAAATGCGGTATTCCCAGGAGAGGGTTTCCAGCTTTTGTACCGCTGCCAAACGCGCGCGCCGGAAATTCTGCTCGCTGATCTCACCGTTCGGGAAAAATTGCTGTGCGAAGCTGACACAGCCCATACGCCGGCTTTCGACCAGAATCGGCTCAAAATTCTCCCCGATAACCAACTCGGTGGAGCCGCCGCCGATGTCGATCACCAGCTTGCGCCCTTTTTCCGGCTGAGTGTGCTCAACGCCCATAAAAATCAGGCGCGCTTCTTCATGGCCGGAAATGATCTCGATCGGATAAGGGATAATGTCGGCCGCGCGGCGCAAAAAGGTTTGCGCATTGGCGGCTTCACGCAGGGCATGGGTGCCCACGATGGAAACGTTGTCAGGCGAAAAACCTTGCAGCCGCTCAGCAAACAGCGCCAGACAGCTTAAGCCGCGCTCCATCGCCTCTTCGCTCAGCATATTGTTGCTGTCGAGACCATCCGCCAGATGCACCCGCTGTTTAAGGCGGCTCAACACCTGCAATGCACCGTTGACCACACGGGCAACCACCATATGGAAACTGTTGGAACCAAGGTCAACCGCGGCGAATTCCTGCGGTGTTTCTTTATCGGTATCGGTTTGTATCAGGGGCATTTTTCTTGCCTATTCGTCGGGTTGCTCAAGGGCCTTGAGGTACTCGTAAATGGCCGTCTGCGCGCGGACTTTACGCCGGTTGCCGCGTGCAACATAGCGATTACTCAGCTCTTTATCAATAATACGTGCTTTAACCGTATCGCTGAACAGCAGATCCAGCGTGTCCAATATCTGTTTTTTCAGCGCAGGATCGAGCACTTCTGCTGCCACCTCGATACGGTAATCGATATTACGTGTCATCCAGTCCGCTGAGGAGATATACACTTTGTCGTCTCCTCCATTATGGAACACATACACCCGATCGTGTTCAAGATAGCGATCCAAAATGCTGATGACCTGAATATTCTCGCTGATGCCGGGCAGTGAGGGGATCAACGAACACATGCCGCGCACCAGCAGGTTGATCTTTACACCTGCCGCAGAGGCTTCATACAGTTTTTCGGCCAGATCTTTATCGACCAGATTGTTGACCTTGAGCGTAATCGCTGCGGGAATGTTCTCAAGCGCGTTGGCGATTTCGTTATCGATCAGTTTGCGCAACCGGGAGCGTGAGTTCTGCGGTGATACCAGCAAATACTCAAAGCTGACCGGGCGATAAGGGTTCTCGATAAAGTTGAACACGCTGCGCACTTCATTGGTGATGCGCTCATCGGCGGTCAGCAGTGAATAATCGGTATAAAGCCGGGCGGTTTTTTCGTTAAAGTTGCCGGTGCCAATGTGGGCGTAACGCACGATGTTTTCCCCTTCACGGCGGGAAATCAGGAACAGCTTGGCGTGAATTTTCAGCCCCGGCACCGAGAAAATCACGTGTACACCGGCTTCCGTCAGGCGCTTGGCCCACTGAATATTTGCTTCTTCATCAAAGCGCGCCTGCAATTCCACCACCACGGAGACTTTTTTGCCGTTGTGTGCAGCGTGGATCATCGCGTTGATAATGCGCGAATCTTTCGCTACGCGATAAATATTGATTTTGATCGACAGTACGCTCGGATCGAACGACGCCTGACGCAGCAGCTCGAGTACGTGCTCAAAGGTGTGATACGGGTAATAAAGCAATATGTCACGTTCACGAATGGCATCAAACCCGTTGCGAAAATGGCTGAAGCGGGTATGGCGCAGGCGCGGCAGCGGCTTGTTTTCCAGATTCGGGCGGCCAATATTGGGGAAGCTGATAAAGTCTTTAAAGTTGTGGTAACGCCCGCCGGGAATGATGGAATCGTAGGAGGAGATGCCTAATTTCTGCATCAGCATGTCCACCATCGCATCCGGCATATCGCGCTGATAGACAAAGCGCACCGGTTCGGCGGTCAGGCGCTGTTTCAGGCTGGAAGACATCAATTCCAGCAGGCTGGACTCCATTTCCGTGACCAGATCGTACTCGGCATCGCGCGTCATTTTCATGGAATAGGCATTGAGCGCATCGTAGTCAAAGAAGCCTCTGAAGATATCATCCAGGCAGTAGCGCAGAATATTATCCAGCAAAATCATGGTTTTTTTTCTGCGCGATGATTCTGACGGCAGGTTGATAAAGCGCGGCACCTTGTCCGACGGGATCTCCAGCAGCGCATAGCGAATCTCGTTGCCGCGAATAATCTCTACCGCCAAATAGGTGTAGTCATCTTTCAAAAACTCCACCAGATCGGTTTCTGGCAGGATCAGAATCGGCGTGATGTGCTGACGCAGGTTTTGGCGAAAATAGTCGCGCAGCCACTCCTGCTGAAGCGGGGAGACCTGACGCTCATTCACCAAGAAAATGTGGTTGCGCGCCATCTCCAACAGCAGTTCGTTGTACAGATTATCGAACACCTGATCGGTTTTCAGTACGCGTGCCTGAATTTTACTCAGCAAATGGCGTAAACCGCCGGCGGAGCCTTGTTCCTCGTTGATCAGAATCCGTCTTTTCAGATCGGCGAAGCGCACTTTGTAAAATTCATCGAGGTTGTTGGAGTAGATGCCCAAAAAGCGCATGCGCTCAATTAACGGATTACTCTGATCCGCTGCCTCTTGCAGCACGCGTTCGTTGAAGGATAACCAACTTAGTTCTTTCTCAATGAAGAGCTTGTCCTGACTCATTGTCACTCCGTTAAATCGTTTACTGACGCTGCACCCACTCTCTACACGCCAATGATGGCGGATTTATGACGACGTGGCGCTATCTTGTTCTTTGCAACCCATTTTTTACGCGACGCCGTCTCATTGCTGAAGGATTACGGTTATTTTGTTTACAAAATGACCTGGATGCCGCGTCCGGTGTGGACGTGCATTAAAATCGTTCTTACAGAACGTCTTACCATTGTCATATTATGAGTGTAAAGGCAACATATGCTACCCCGATTTCATCATGGGGAAGAGAAAAGCAATCCGCCACGGTGTTTGAGACAACCTCAATCGTGCGGGATGGGCGACGCAGGGCTTTTTGTTCGCCATTCACTAACAGAACCTGACGGGTGGTGTAGGGATAATGGCAGAAACAGACAGCAGATTTGCCTATCAGGATGCCCGACGGCGGCGTCTGGATCGCGTAACGCAGCATATCGTGGTTGGCAGTGGCCTGCTGGTGATGATGGCGTTGGTGCTGATCTTTTTCTATCTGCTGTACGTGGTTGCACCGCTGTTTGTTTCCCCCTCGGTGACACAGTACGCCGCGTCGCCGCGCGTGGCGTCGGCGCCGTCTGCCGCGGTCGGGATCAGCGATGACGGTTCCTTAGGCTATCGCATTGATCAACGTGGCTTTGGCGAGTTTATGGTGTTTGCTGGCGCGCAATCTCTACCGCGCACCGCACTGAGCGTTACGCCCATTACCCGTGCCGTCGCCTTCGGCGAAGGGCGGCCCCATTACGCGCTGCTCTCTGCCACCGGCCACATCACGATTGTCGCTCCCTTTATTCCGCTCGCCGGTAATGCACAGCCTGCCTGGCGCTATCCGTTTGGCAAGACGCCCCTGCCGTTGACGGCGGATGGCACACCGCTACGTCATCTGGCGCTGGCACTGCGCGAAACCACACCGCCGATGGCCGCTAACGCTGCCGCCACGGTGGTGGACGCGGTCGCCGTGTGGGTGACGCAGGATAACCGCTTGTCCATGGGCCGCATTTCCGCTGACAGTGTGCAGCCTGTCGCCAGTGTGGCACTCGGCGATACGCCGGTTGACGACCTGGTGCTGACGCCCCGTGGTGATGTTATCTACAGCTTAAGCGGCAACCAACTGAGCTCATGGCGCGTCAGTGGCGAGACGCTGACGCTTTCAGGCACGGCGACTTTGCCCTCTGCCGGGCCGTGGCGGCTGGCGCTGTTCTCCGGCGGTTATTCACTGCTGGTGTATACCGAGAGTGGTAAAATATTTCAGTGGTTTGACGTGCCTGGCGCGGATGGTCTGCGCCTGACCGAGATTCGAGATTTTCCTCAGCGCGAAACCCAAGGCATGCAACTGGTGCCGGAAGCCTTGCGTCGGGTATTTGCCACCCTGACGCCGCAGGGGGCGCTTTCACTGTTTGCCAGCAAGCAATCTGCCGCTGTATTAACCCAGCAGGTTGCCGCACAGGCACAGCGCATGGTGTTTTCGGCGCACGGCAAAGCGCTACTGCTTGAGACGCCAACGCAATGGTATGCCTATCGTGTCGATAATCCTTACCCCGATATCGGCTGGCGCGGCCTGTGGCAGCGTGTTTGGTATGAGAACTACCCCCAACCTGATTTTATCTGGCAGTCAACGGCGGCAGACGACAGCTATCAGGCCAAGTTCAGTCTGGTGCCGCTGTTGGCCGGATCGCTGAAGGCGGCGCTGTACGCCATGCTGTTTGCCACGCCGCTGGCGCTGGCTGCGGCGGTGTACACCGCCTGTTTTATGACGCCGGGTTTACGCCGCTGGGTGAAGCCGACGCTCGAGGTCATGGGCGCGCTCCCGACCGTGGTGGTGGGGTTGATTGCCGCGCTCTGGCTTGCGCCGCACGTTGAAACCTACCTTTCCGCCATTCTGGCCTTGCCGCTGCTCTGTACCCTGGGCGTATTGGGCGTGGGGGCGCTGACGGCGCGCTGGATGCAGGGGCGCGAGGTGCTGCTGCTGATGCCGGTGCTGCTGCTGATCGTGCTCGGGGTTTGCGGGTTTGCCCCGGCGCTGGAAGTGCGCCTGTTCGGACAACCGCTGTTCCAATGGATGGACGGCAATTTTGTGCAGCGCAATGCGCTGGTGGCGGGGATTGCGTTGGGTTTTGCGCTGATCCCACTGATTTTCTCATTGGCGGAGGATGCCTTGTTCAATGTGCCCACGCGGCTGAGTCAAGGCTCTTTGGCGCTGGGTGCGACCCCGTGGCAAACCCTGTGGCACGTGGTGTTGCCTTCTGCCAGCGCCGGTATCTTTGCCGCACTGATGCTGAGTTTTGGCCGCGCCGTCGGCGAAACCATGATCGTATTGATGGCAACGGGCAATACGCCCATCGTCGATGCGGGACTGCTGCAAGGATTGCGCTCACTGGCGGCCAATATCGCCATCGAAATGCCGGAGGCTGTGATGGGCAGCGGGCATTATCGCGTACTGTTTCTCACTGCGCTGGTGTTGTTTGTCTTTACCTTTGTGGTCAACACGTTGGCCGAAACCCTGCGTCAGCGGCTACGCCGACGTTACCGGGATGAGGGAGATCACGCATGACATCTCAATCGACCGTCCCTGAAGGGCAAACGCGCAACTGGTTTCGCAGCGGCACGCCCTGGGTCTGGTTAACCGGTGCGGCCATTGGCGTCAGTCTGTTGGCGATGCTGGCAGTGGTGGTGATGCTGGCCTGGCAGGGTGGGCGCTATTTGTGGCCGCAACCGGTGTGGCAGTTCACGCTAACCGAGCAGGTGGCGGGAGCGCCGCGCGCGCTGCTGGGCGAAAGGTATGCTCGTCAAACGCTGACCGCGCCTTCCACGTCAACCGCCGCTGGCGATGAGGTGGCACGCTATCTGGTTAAGGTCGGAATGCGGGAGCGTTACGGGCAAAGTTTCCAGACGCTGCTTTCTTCGGAGATCACCGCGCGATCGCTGCCCGCCGATGTGCTGGTGCTTAAGCGCGCACACAACGGGGTTGCCTACGGTTTTCTGGCCGGGATGCTGGAAGATGGTCAACCGCTGCTGGCCGAAGATCTGCCCGCGACCTTGCAGCGCCGTATTCAACTGGTGCAGGGTTTTGTCAATAAAACGCAGCGTATCCGGCTGGTAGAGATGCGAAAAATCAACCAACGGGTTGAGGCGCTGCGGCTGGAGGAGAAACAAAAGCAGCGCGTCGAGGCGTTGGATACCCAAACGCTGGCGCGACTTCAGGCCGAGCGCGGTGAGTTGCAGCGTCGGTTTGATACGCTGTCGGGGCAGCTGGCTACGCTCAATCAGGAGATCGATCGCAATCAGGTACTGCTGCGCGACGCCGAAGGCACGCTGTATCGCATTCCGCTCAAAGAGATCGAAGGGGCCTGGTTTCCCAATAGCATGAACCGCTGGGATAAAGTGCGGCACTGGGGGCATGAAATGGCCTACCTGCTCACCCACGATGCGCCGGACAACGCCAGCGGCCATCTGTTCCCGGCCATTTTTGGCACGGTGCTGATGGTGATCCTGATGTCGATTGTGGTGATGCCGTTAGGGGTGATCGCCGCGATCTATCTTAATGAGTATGCAGGGAAAAATCATTTCACGCGCTGGGTGCGTATCGCCGTTGCCAATCTGGCGGGCGTGCCATCGATTGTGTACGGCGTGTTCGGGTTGGGCTTTTTTGTCTACCTGATGGGCGGTACGCTGGATAAGCTGTTCTATGCCGATGCGTTGCCGAACCCGACGTTTGGTACACCGGGGCTGCTGTGGGCATCGCTGACGCTGGCATTGCTGACGTTGCCGGTGGTGATTGTGGCAACGGAAGAAGGGCTGGCGCGTATCCCCGTGTCGCTGCGCCACGGCTCGCTGGCGTTGGGCGCGACGCGGGCGGAAACCTTGTGGCACGTGGTGCTGCCGATGGCTGTTCCCGCCATGCTGACCGGTCTGATCCTGGCGGTGGCGCGGGCTGCCGGTGAAACTGCGCCGCTGATGCTGGTGGGGGTGGTGAAGTCGGTACCGGTGTTACCGGTGGATGATATCTTCCCCTATCTGCATCTGGAACGGAAATTCATGCACCTTGGCTTTCAGATTTACGATTTGGCGTTTCAGAGTGCGGATGTGGAAGCGGCGCGCCCGCTGGTATATCTCACGGCGCTGTTGCTGGTGGTGATTGTGGTCGGGCTGAACGTGGCGGCCATGGGCTTGCGCCACGTGTTGCGCGAAAAATACCGCGCGCTGACGTTGTGACGGGATTTCTCGTCTTGAAGCGATATTTTATTAGGAAAAGGCTATGCGAGTAACCAATCCCCTGCATGCATCACCGCTGCTGGATATCCGCCAACTGAGCGACGAGCAGACGGCGCTGGAAGTGGATCATCTCAGCCTCTATTACGGCGAAAAACAGGCGCTGAACGATATCTCGTTGCGCATTCCGCAGCATCAGGTGACCGCGCTGATTGGCCCGTCTGGTTGCGGTAAATCGACGTTGCTGCGCTGTTTTAATCGCATGAACGATCTGGTGGAAAATTGCCGTATTGAAGGCGATATCCGGCTGCGCGGGGTTTCCGTCAGGGATGCCCAGTGGGATGTCTCGGCGCTGCGGCGGCGGGTGGGCATGGTGTTCCAGCGCCCCAATCCGTTTCCTAAATCCATCTATGACAACGTGGCGTACGGCTTGCGCCTGCAAGGCATCCGCGATCGGCGCTTGCTGGACGAAACCGTGGAGAGTGCGCTGCGTGCCGCGGCGCTGTGGCATGAAGTGAAAGACCGGTTGGGCGATAATGCCTTGACGCTCTCCAGCGGTCAGCAGCAGCGTCTGGTGATTGCCCGTGCCATCGCGATTGAACCCGAAGTGTTACTGCTCGATGAGCCGACCTCCGCGCTGGATCCTATCTCTACGCTGGTGATTGAAGAGCTGATGGGGGCATTAAAACAGCGCTTCACGCTGGTGTTGGTGACACACAATATGCAGCAGGCGGCGCGGGTATCGGATTACACCGCCTTTATCCACCAGGGCAAGCTGATTGAGTACGATCTTACCGATACGCTGTTCACCTCTCCGGTTCAGCGCAAAACGGAAGATTACATTACCGGACGCTTTGGTTGAGGGTTCAGCAGAAAAAATCGTAAAAAAACCTGTCTTTTGTACGATTCTCCGTGCCATATGAAAAAGTGATGATAAAATGTGCGGAATTTAATCAGGCGCAGGTAAAGTCGTAACATGAAATTCAGCAGTATGAGTGAAGGCGACATTGTTGTTGAACTGTGCCGGAGAATCAAAGAAGCACGCATTCAGCAGCGGCTGTCGCAGGTTGATTTGGCCGAACGCGCCGGGTTGGGTATCGCCACCATTAAACGCGCAGAGTTGGGTGAATCGATAACCTTGAGCAGCCTGCTGTGTATTCTGCGCGGTTTGAACCGCCTGCATCAGTTGGAAGGCGTGTTGTTTGATGCGGATGTCACCGCCTTCCATGCGCAAATCAGCGGAGAGAAACAGCGCACGCCGATGCGTATTCGCAAGAAAGCCTCAGCATTCCCGCCGCAAGCCCATAGCGCACCCGCCGCAGTGAAACCGGTCGCGAACAGCACGGTGGATTGGTACATTTCGGCGGCGGAAAACAACATTATCTGGTCGCGCCCGGAAAACGAGAAAAAGTCGTGAGGCAATAGCCTGTCACTCTGGTATCCATTCGGGCTCTTTCGTATTTCCCCGTCATTCCCGCGCAGGCGGGAATCTCCTACAGGCTAAACGCGTTCCCGCTGCCAGAGATCCCCGGCTTTCGCCGAGGATGACGTGAATGTGAGCTGAGGATGACATGAGTGTGTCAACCGAGGACTACATGAGTGTGTGAGCCGAGGACGATAAGGCGATACCGCGTTATTCGCACAGCACCACTTTGATCGCCAGTCCACCGCGTGAGGTTTCTCGGTATTTGGCGTTCATATCCTTTCCGGTTTCGTACATGGTCTCGATCACCTTATCCAGCGAGACGCGCGGTTCGCTGGTACGACGCATCGCCATTCGTGCGGCATTGATGGCTTTGACCGCGGCGATGGCGTTACGCTCGATACAGGGCACCTGTACCTGACCAGCCACCGGATCGCAGGTTAATCCCAGATTGTGTTCCATGCCGATTTCAGCCGCGATGCACACCTGCTCCGGATTGGCGCCCAGCAGCTCCGCCAGCCCGGCCGCCGCCATCGAGCAGGCAACCCCCACTTCGCCCTGACAGCCAACTTCCGCTCCAGAGATAGAGGCGTTCATTTTATACAGTACGCCAATGGCACCCGCCGCCAGAAAATAGCGCAGATAGGATTCCTGCGTCACCGGTTGGACAAACTGGTTGTAGTAGGCCAGTACGGCGGGAATGATGCCGCACGCGCCGTTGGTCGGTGCCGTCACCACACGTCCACCGGCGGCGTTCTCTTCCGAGACCGCCATGGCGAACATGTTTACCCAGTCCATGGCATCCATGGGGTCTTTAGAGAAACGATCGTTGATAAACAGCAAACGGTGCAGTGCCGAGGCGCGGCGCGGAACGCGCAGCGGGCCGGGCAGAATACCTTCGGTGTTCATGCCGCGATGGATGGCGTTTTGCATGGTTTGCCACACGTCGGCAAAGTAGTGCTCGATAGCCTCACGTCCGTGCAGGGCAATCTCATTCTTCATCACAATCGCCGACAGAGACAGGCAGTGATCGTGGCAGTGTTGCAGCAGCTTTTGCGCGGAATAGAACGGGTAGGGCGCGCTCTCTTCCGTGGTCAGCGTCTTGCCGAAATGCTCCTGATCGACAACAAAGCCGCCGCCGATGGAGTAATAGGTTTTGCTGTGCAGCAAGGTTTGCTGTTGGTAGGCACGGATCGTCATGCCGTTTTCGTGCAGCGGCAGGTTTTCCGCCTGAAAACGCAGAGCGGTTTCCAGCGGAAAGTCCACCTCATAGTCGCCCCCCAGCAGAGGCAGGCGCTGGGTCTCTTTTACCCGTTGAATAAACGCCGGAATGCTGTCGATATCCACGCTGTCCGGCAGATTTCCGGCCAGCCCCATAATGATGGCGATATCCGTATGGTGTCCTTTGCCGGTCAGGGAGAGCGAACCGTACACGTCCACCACGATATGGGTGACGGAAGCGATAAGTGACTGGCTGACCAACTCATCGGTAAACATTTTGCCCGCTTTCATCGGCCCGACGGTATGCGAACTCGACGGCCCAATACCAATTTTGAAAATCTCGAATACGCTGACCATGGCGATTTCCTCTAACAAGATGCTGGCAGCACCAAGGCGTTGCCAACAGATTCCGTCATCAGGTGTGCCAGGAGGCGGCCGGCAACCTATGCCGACCGTCTCCTGACATCAGTGAGGGGAACAGGGAAGCGGCCTAGTGCCGCTTCTGAGTGGGATTAATGCAGGCTATAGACGATGGCGGTAATGGCGATCAGACCCATCACGGTAACGAATACGTTACTGATCTGTCCGCTGTATTGCTTCATTGCCGGGACTTTCTGAATGGCGTACATCGGCATCAGGAACAGCAGGCAGGCGATAACCGGGCCACCCAGCGTTTCAATCATGCCCAGAATGCTGGGGTTGAGCGTGGCGACAATCCAGGTGGTCACCAGCATAAACAGCGCCGTGATGCGGTTCAGTTTGGCGTGACCGATGGTTTTACCGCGGCTGCGCAGCGATTTGATTATCATGCCGTTAAAGCCTTCGCCCGCTCCCAGATAGTGGCCGAGGAACGATTTGGAGATAGCGATGGTGGCGATAACCGGTGCCAGATAGGCCATGACCGGGTTATTAAAGTGGTTGGCCAGGTAAGACAAAATGGAAATGTTTTGCGTTTTGGCTTCCATCAGTTCCGTGGGTGACAGGCTCAGCACACAACTGAACACAAAGAACATCACAGTCAGCACCATCATGATATGGCTGTAGGAGAGGATGCGGGAGCATTTCGGCTCGGCATCGTCGCCATACTCTTTACGCTTGGCAACGGCAAACGAGGAGATGATCGGTGAATGGTTAAAGGAGAATACCATTACCGGGATCGCCAACCACAGGGTAGACAACAGTCCATTGCCGGTTGCGCTGCTGGTGAATGACATATTATCAAAAATCGCTAAATTCCAATGCGGAACTAAATAAAATGCCAGCAGCATCAATACCATGACAAAAGGATAAACCAGAATGCTCATGGCTTTTACAATCATGGCTTCGCCAAAGCGAACGATAAACATCAGGCCCAGAATTAATACCAGGGACAGTATGGCACGCGGCGGAGACGGTAAATGAAGTTGGTGAGTGATAAAACTGTCTACCGTATTGGTAATGGCAACGCTATAAACCAACAGAATAGGGTAAATTGCAAAAAAGTAGAGCAGTGTGATTAATTTTCCTGCGCCGACACCGAAATGTTCTTCGACCACTTCAGTAATATCTTCACCGCCTTTTTTACCGGATAAAACAAATCGACACAGTGCGCGGTGTGAGTAATATGTCATCGGGAAAGCAATAATTGCCATAATTATCAATGGAATTAATCCACCAATACCGGCGTTGATCGGCAGGAACAGCACGCCCGCGCCAATGGCTGTGCCATACAGGCCGAGCATCCAGACGGTGTCGCTTTTATGCCAACCAGAAGCGGGTGCGACGATCGCACCGCTTTCTTGAATTGTGCTCATAATGGGTTCTCCTTGGTGAACACAGTTTGCAAATCATGTCAATATTGGCAACGGCACCAACATTGTATAAATAATAAACATCCACGCGTTTTTATAACGCAATCGTATGTTAGAGAGTCAATACTGATTGTGGCGGCATTCTATATTGAGGCGGTCAGCGAATAATATTGAGACGATCACAGAAATGAATTGACGTGTTTTAATTTTATCAAAATTCGGCCATAAATAAAATATCAATGATGATACTTTACGTTATTTATTTATAAGGTCTCTTATTTGATACTTTAACGTAATAATTATGCCAAATAATAACCAATAGCACTGTTGCTAATAAATAGCGTTAATTCACCAGCGATTAATAATAAACCTAATAATCCATATGTCACGCCAAAATAAGACCATAAAAAAAATAGGGGTTTATGGTTTGCTTACCCAACAGAGGGGGATAGTGCGGGAATGCACTTCCCACCGCGTAACGCCACACGGTGGGAAGCGTACAGTGGTTAAAGCGTTGCTTGCGCCCACTGCAAGCCGGAGTGATAGGCTTCAGGTAACAAGGGCACCAGCGCCTGTAACGTGTGTTGTAGCTGAGCGCGATCGCTGTGCGTCAGGTTCAGGTGGCCGACTTTACGCCCTGGGCGAACGTCTTTGTCATACCAGTGCAGATGAACCAGCGGCAGTGCCAGCCAGGCGGGATTAACGTCTGTGCCGATCAGATTGATCATAACGGCCGGTGCATCAATCACCGGTTTCGGTAACGGCAGATCCAGGATGGCGCGCAGGTGCAGTTCAAACTGGCTGATGGACGCGCCATTTTGCGTCCAGTGGCCGCTGTTGTGCACGCGGGGGGCCAATTCATTGATCAGTAAACGATCGCCCACGATAAAGCACTCCATCGCCATCACACCGACGTAGCCGAGCGCATTCATGATGGCAGCAAGCATGGTTTCCGCCTGTTGCTGCATGCGCGCATCCGGTTGCGGCAGCGCAACGCTGGCACGCAGAATGCCCTCTTCATGCAGATTGTGCGTCAGCGGATAAAACACGCAGTGTCCATCCGTACTACGCGCACCCACCATCGACACTTCACCGGAAAAGGCGATGCCCTGTTCCACGATGCATTCGCCGTAGCACTCTTGTGGCAGGGTCGCTGCGGTGTCATGACGCAAACGCCACTGACCGCGGCCGTCATAGCTACCCACGCGACGTTTGACGATCGCCAACTCGCCCAGTCTGCTAAAGACGCCGGGCCACTCTTGCGCTGAAGCCAGTAACTGCCAGGGGGCGGTAGGCAACTGCAACGAATCCAGCAACTGTTTCTGCGTTAGGCGATCGGCCAGGCGCGGAAAAATATCACGGTTAACAAAGGCTGCGTGCTCAGCCAATTCGCGCGTCAATGCGGTTTCCGGCCAGCGTTCAATCTCGGCGGTGATGACCGCGTGATGAAACGGCACGGATTCCGGTTCGGCATCCAGTCCCACCGGATAGACGGCAATCCCCAAGGGTTCACCGGCTTGACGTAACATTCGGCCCAGTTGGCCGTTTCCTAATACGCAAACGGGCTTCATGCCTCCTCCTGCGGATCGGGATGTGCCAGTACCTCATCGGTTTGCTGTTGACGCCAGGCGGCAAGGCGAACCGCCAGCTCGCCATCGTGCAGCGCCAGAATCTGTGCGGCGAGCAGGGCAGCATTGGCGGCACCGGCTTTGCCGATGGCCAGCGTGCCTACCGGGATGCCACGCGGCATTTGCACAATGGAGTACAGGCTATCAACGCCGCTTAATGCTGCACTCTGAACCGGCACACCCAGCACTGGCACCAGCGTTTTCGCTGCCAACATACCGGGCAAGTGCGCTGCTCCGCCTGCGCCCGCAATGATCACATCAAACCCGTTTTGTGCGGCTTGCTCTGCAAAACTAAACAGTTTGTCCGGCGTGCGGTGCGCTGAAACGACTTCGGTGTGAAAGGGAACAGCGAGTGTGGTGAGAATTTCCGCAGCAAACTGCATCGTAGCCCAGTCACTCTTTGAACCCATGACGATGGCAATTTTTGCCGGGGCAGCGTTGGATGACATGCCTGTAGTGCTCCTGTGATATGACGTATTGAGACGCATGGCTGCGTCGGCCAGAAAACGAATGACGCTCTGGCTGGAGGGCGCAGATCATACCATGAGCGTTCGGGAAGGAAAACGGTTGCGTAGGGACAAATCGCAGTATTATTGCCGTTAACGGCATCACAGGTTTGCTACAAAAGGCGGCGAAAAAGCGGAGAAAATCAGAAGGGAAAGGAAATCAAGGCGGTATCGTCAGCCGTGACTTTTATCATCCATCCTTGCTCATGCCAGGCACCCAGCACCGCGCGTTGCGCTTCGCCGCTTTGGGTTATGACGGTGTGTATGGCGGGTCGGTGGGTATGGCCATGAATCAGGGTGTTGACGTTATACGCCTGTAAACACGCCTGCACCGCCTGTTGATTGACATCCATGATCTGCTGCGACTTACTCTGGTTTGCCTGCTGACTGGCCGCACGCATTTTTGCCGCCACCTTGAGACGCAGGCGCAGGGGTAAACGCAGGAACAGCCACTGGATGACGGGATTGTGCACCCGACGGCGATATTTCTGATAGGCCGCGTCGTCAATGCACAGGGTATCGCCGTGCATGATCAGGACCCGGCGTCCATCGCACTCCACTACCTGCTCGGCGGGGAGCAGCGTCATGCCTGCCTGCGCGGCGAAATGCTTGCCCAGCAGGAAGTCACGGTTGCCGTGAATGAAGTAACAAGGGACACCGCGTTGATGCAACTGACGCAGCGCTTGCGCGACACTGGCATGCAGCGGCTGCGGATCGTCATCGCCAATCCAGGCATCGAACAGATCGCCCAGGATGTAGAGCGCGTCCGCCTGCGGGGCATCACGCTCCAGAAAACGCAGAAAACCGGCGGTGATCGCCGGTTCATGTACGTTAAGATGCAGGTCGGCAATAAACAGTGTTGCCATGCTGCTGCGATTACTCGCTGACAGTCACGTGGGTAATCACCACATCTTCTTTAGGAACGTCTTGATGCATGCCGCTGCGGCCGGTTGCCACGTCTTTGATCTTGTCAACCACGTCCATGCCGTCAGTCACTTCGGCAAACACGCAATAACCCCAGCCGTCTGCACGTTCTGAGCGGAAGTTGAGGAAATCGTTATCCACCAGGTTAATAAAGAACTGTGCGGTAGCGGAGTGCGGATCGTTGGTGCGTGCCATAGCCAGCGTGCCGCGGGTGTTTTTCACGCCGTTATTGGCTTCATTGGCGATAGGCGCTTCGGTGGCTTTTTGCTGCATACCCGGTGCGAAACCACCGCCCTGGATCATGAACCCATTGATCACACGGTGAAAGATGGTGTTGTCGTAAAAACCGTTACGGCAGTAGTTTTCGAAGTTTTCCACAGTAGCAGGCGCTTTGTCTGCAAACGTGTTAATGACGATGTCACCGAAGTTTGTATGTAATGTAATCATGATGAGTAAACCCTGATAACCAGAAGGACGAGACACGAGCCGCCGAGCAGCTCTGCCTGCACAAAGGCTGAATAACCAAGGCGCTCTTATAGCATAACTGGCTGCGCGAGTCAGTATGACGAGGGAACTATTCGCCGGGCAAATGTGGACCGTTTGGTTAAAAAGTAACACAGTGTCAATAAAATTGACAATATGTCATACATTTGCATTATTTTATTGAATAAAAATTTTCTTGTTGTAGATCAAACATTACTTATTTGGAGGTAGGATTTGCAATCAAGTCAGATTAGTCTTAAATGATTCGTATTACTGAGTTTACTAACAATACTAACAGGTGAATCATGCTGGGCTTAATCAATCGTGTACTGGATAAACCCGATGCAGGCAAACTGCTGCTGCGTCTCGCTTTTGGCATTTTGTTGATTTTTCATGGATGGCACAAAGTTGTTGATGGAGTGGGTGCTATCGCGGGCATGCTGACCAATGCGGGATTACCGACGTTTATTGCGTATGGCGTCTTCGCTGGTGAAGTGGTTGCTCCAATTTTGTTGATTCTCGGCATTCTGACCCGTCCTTCCGCCTTAGTGGTTGCGGGCACCATGGTGGTTGCGCAGTTCCTGGCGGCTCCAGCGGGCTTTGTTTCGTTGGCGAAAACCGGTGCCTGGGGCGCTGAACCGACGGCGGTGTTCTTCTTTGCCGCATTGGCTATCGCGCTGTTGGGCAGCGGGAAATACTCAGTGATGAGTAACCCGAATTTGCGCTAACGCCGCTTCGGTTTGCAAGCAGTAACACGAGACCCGGCACGCCATTGCCGGGTTTCTGTTTTTTTAATCCTTGTCAATTATCTTCCTATTACGCTGTCTCAGTCTTGCAATAGCCCGAGGTTCAGGTTTCAATACGCTGCTGGGCTTGCTGAACCCGCCTTTATGGCGTTGTTCCGTTAGCTGCGCATACTCCACTTCTCCCGCGAATATCATGGAATGTTTTGATGTTAAAGATTTTTAATACGCTGAGTCGCCAAAAAGAGGAATTCAAACCCATTCATGCCGGGAACGTGGGCATGTATGTATGCGGCATTACCGTGTATGACCTGTGTCATATCGGTCACGGGCGTACTTTTGTGGCTTTCGATGTGGTTGCCAGGTATTTGCGCTATTTGGGGTACTCGCTCAAGTATGTGCGTAACGTAACGGACATCGACGACAAAATCATCAAACGTGCCGCAGAGAATGGAGAGAGCTGCGAACAGCTGACCTCGCGCATGATCGCCGAAATGCACGCTGATTTTGACGCGTTAAACATTTTACGCCCCGATCTGGAGCCGCGTGCCACGCACCACATCGCCGAAATCATCGAACTGGTGGCGCAGCTTATTGCGCGTAAGCATGCCTATGTGGCCAGCAACGGTGATGTGATGTTTTCTGTCGACAGTGCGCCGGGTTACGGCGTGCTTTCTCGCCAGGATCTGGAACAGTTGAAAGCGGGTGCGCGCATTGAGATTGCGGAAGTGAAACGCAATCCGATGGATTTTGTGCTGTGGAAAATGTCCAAACCCGGCGAGCCGCACTGGACATCTCCGTGGGGCGAAGGGCGTCCCGGCTGGCACATCGAATGTTCCGCCATGAACTGCAAACAGCTTGGCGAGCATTTTGATATTCACGGCGGTGGTTCCGATCTGATGTTCCCGCACCATGAGAACGAAATTGCCCAGTCGACCTGCGCCCATGACGGTCCCTATGTCAACTACTGGATGCACTCCGGTATGGTGATGATCGATCGCGAGAAGATGTCTAAATCGCTCAACAACTTCTTTACCGTGCGCGATGTGCTGAAGTATTACGATGCGGAAACCGTGCGTTACTTCCTGATGTCTGGTCATTACCGCAGCCAGTTGAACTACAGCGAAGAGAACCTGAAACAGGCTCGTGCGTCTTTAGAGCGCTTGTACACGGCGCTGCGCGGTACCGATGCGGCGGCGACGGCGCAAGGGGGCGAGGCGTTTGAAGCGCGTTTCCGCACGGCCATGGACGATGACTTTAATACGCCGGAAGCCTACTCGGTGTTGTTTGACATGGCGCGCGATGTCAACCGCCTGAAAGCGGAAGATGCGGTGGCCGCCGATGCGCTGGCAGCCGCGTTGCGCCGTCTGGCGGGCGTGTTGGGGCTGTTGGAGCAAGACCCGGAAGCTTTCCTGCAAAGCGGTTCTCAGGCGGATAATGATGAAGTGCAAGAGATTGAAGCCCTGATTCAACAGCGTAACGACGCGCGTCAAGCCAAAGACTGGGCGCTGGCCGACGTAGCGCGTGCGCGCCTGACGGAAATGGGGATTGTATTAGAAGACGGCCCACAGGGTACGGTTTGGCGTCGTAAGTAACGCTACTGCACGTAACGTGTTACTGCACTAAAAAATTCGCCCGCGAACGTTTACCGTCGCGGGCGAATTTTATGGGGTCAAACGACAGGCTGTCGCTTAGGGCGCTACAGTGACCGATTGCCCGGCAAAGGTGACCCGTTGACCGGCAATGATTTTGCAGCGTTTGCGCGTTTCTACCTGGCCGTCAACGGTGACGCCACCGTCAGCAATGGCGGCTTTGGCGGCAGCGCCGCTTTCACTCCAGCCAAGCAGTTTAAGCAGATCGCACAGTTCAACGTGCGGGTGTTTATCGAGATGAAAAGTTTCCATAACATCCTGCTGTAAGAAAGAAAAAGGCGCGCCTGAGCGCGCGATGTTAACGTGATGCGTTAACCGTATTCAGTGCTGTCACGCGTTGCCGTCGTGGTACTCTTCGCAGGCTTGCAGCGTATTTTGAATCAGGGTGCCAACGGTCATCGGGCCAACGCCGCCGGGTACCGGTGTTATTAGCGACGCGCGCTCCTGCGCGACGGAAAACTCTACGTCGCCCACCACTTTGCCGCTGTCCAGGCGATTGATGCCAACATCGATCACGATGGCGCCCGGTTTAATCCACTCGCCGGGGATAAAGCCCGGTTTGCCCACTGCCACGATCAGCAGCTCGGCCTGCTCAACGTGTTGGCGCAGGTTCTTGGTAAAACGGTGGGTGACCGTGGTGGTACAACCTGCCAGCAGCAGCTCCAGACTCATCGGGCGGCCAACGATATTGGAAGCTCCCACCACCACGGCGTTCAAGCCGAACATGTCCACATTGTAGCGTTCCAGCAGCGTGATGATGCCGCGCGGCGTGCAGGCACGCAGTAGCGGGTCGCGCTGACACAGACGGCCGACATTGTAGGGGTGGAAACCGTCCACGTCTTTATCGGGTGCGATGCGCTCGATGACTTTGGTGTTATCAATGCCTTCGGGGAGTGGCAACTGAACCAAAATGCCATCAATGGCGTTGTCGGCATTCAGTTCATCAATCAGCGCCAGCAGCGCGGATTCGGTGGTGGTAGCGGGTAAATCATAAGAGCGTGAGACAAAGCCCACCTCGTCACACACTTTGCGTTTGCTCGCGACGTAAATCTGTGAGGCGGGATTATCGCCGACTAACACAACCGCCAGCCCTGGCGCACGCTTGCCCTCGGCCAGACGTTGCTTGACGCGCGCACAAACTTCATCCTTCACTTGCTGCGCAATCGTTTTACCATCAATAATCTTCGCTGCCATCTCTCTGGAAATCCATCAAATAAAACTACGGGGGATGGCGCTATTTTGTCAGAAGCAACGCGCGCTGTCAGGCTCTGTATCAATATAAATTCGCCCGCACCTGACCGCTGTTGGCTTCTTCCTCCGCAATTTCAACGCGATTTCTGCCGTTATTCTTGGCCTGATACAACGCTTTATCTGCGCGATTAATCACGCTCTCCGGTGCCTGAGCCGGTGTGGTACCGACAAAAAGGTAGACGCCTGCACTGGCGGTGACGACTTTTTCATCCAACGTGGTGAGTTCATGGGGGATGCGCTGGTGTCTGATGGCTTCCAGCGCCCGCTCCGCGAAGGCCACGGCGCCTTCTTCCGTCACATCCATCAGAATGATGACAAACTCTTCGCCGCCGTAGCGTGCAATCAAATCCTCCTTGCGGCGCGGCATACTGCTTAACGCATGGCTCACGGTTTGCAGACACTTGTCACCCTCGACATGGCCGTAATGGTCGTTATATTTCTTGAACATATCGACATCGAGCATGATAAGCGCTATTCGTTTGCCGGAAAGGGCCGACTGCGCGATGGTCTCTCGCAGGAAAATATCAAACTGTCGTCGGTTTGCCAGGCCGGTGAGGCCATCCAACAGCGCCAGCGTTTCCAGCGTGTGATTCATCGCGGTGAGCTGGTCGCGCACTTTAGTCAGGTCGATCTGGTTCTTCTCATTGATGTTGATCTGCTTAAGCACGATCGCGCCCATGCTGCTCATGATCAGCAGCAAGGTAAGGGCGATAGCGGTATAAATGGTGGAGTCGACTTTCCAGTTGGAGAGCACCTGGGTTTTGTTATAACCCGCCGCAATCACAATCGGGTAGCGTTTCAGCCGGGTATAGCCATAGATGCGCTCAACGTGGTCAACGGCGGAATAGAAGGTGGCCGTACCGCTGGCGGATGTTTTCAGATGCTCCACAAACAGCGGGCTTGCGGATACATCGCGATTAATTTGTGAATCATCAAAAGGACGCCCATACAGGATATGCCCGTCCGACAGCAAAATGGCTAATACGTCAGTCTCGCCCATCGAGTAATAGCCGTAATAGAGTTTGAAATAATTGATAGAGATGGTGGCGAGCAGCACGCCCGCAAAACTGCCATCACCATTATTCAAACGCATCGAAACCGGAATAATCAGATCGTCAGTGGTGCGGCTACGGATGACATTACCAATATACAAACTGTTACTGGGATTATTTTGATGATATTTGAAGTATTCGCGATCGGAGTTATTGGCATTTTTAGGCGTGTAATCCGCGGCGTTTACCAGCCAGTGTCCTGAAGCGTCATAGATAAAGATGCCGTGCAGTTGCGGCAGCGTTGATTTACGATTTTTCAGCGTTTGTTGCAGACGGGGCAGTTGTTGCCCACCAAACCCATCCTGTTCAATGCGTTCATTGAGATCCTGGAGCAACAGTTCCACTTGCAAGAAGGTGTCTTCGGCGTGACGTGACAGCGAAAGAGATAAGTTATCCGCCTGCTTTTCGGTGGCTTCAAGGGTGCGTTGATAGGAGTTAAAAACCACCCATCCATTAAGTATGACCACGGCCAGAATAATAAAAAGGATAAAACCTGCCATCAGGTTTTGCAGAGACGGTGATGTGCGTTGTTCTGTCGACTGCGCGCGTGTATTCATGCAATGGTATCCCTTGTCCCCCATGCTGACATGTCCGCATTACTTATCCATGTCAGTAAAGTATCCCGCGAAAAGAGAATTTCTCTGCCCCGATAAGTCTATGTTAATGATTTTAAATGGCAGCATAGAAAAACGCAGGATGCGAATACACTAAGTGTAGCCGTGTTATTAAAAAGCGAGTCTTAAGTGGGATTTTTTTAATAACGGGCGGCATGATTTGCCGCCCGGTGTGATTATTCAGCGTTATTTTTCTGAACGCAGCCTGACGATAAGGCACATAACGCTGGCGAGTGTGGCAAGCAGGGTGACGCCCGGCCAACCGGCGATCGACATCGCTTTGGCACCCAGTGCCGATCCTGACGCCATGCCGATAAATACGCCGGTAAATAGCAGGGCGTTGAGCCGACCACGTGCCTGAGCGTTCAAACTGTAAACCAGCGTCTGGTGGGAAACCAATGCGGATTGTAATCCCAGGTCAAAGCCCACGGCGGAAAGCGCAATCAGGGCCAATTGACCGTGCAGCGGCAGTGCGGGTAACAGGAACAAGGCGGCAAAAGAGAGGGCCGAGAGTGCTGCGCCTAACTGTGTGACTTTTCCTGCGCCAAAACGATCCGACAGGCTGCCTGAGAGTGGGGCGGCCAGTGCCCCGGCGGCCCCTGCCAGACCGAAGGTGCCGGCGACGGCGCTGCCCAATTGGTAATGCTGTTCCAGCATCACCGCCAGCGTTGACCAGAATGCGCTAAACCCGACAGAGAGCAGCCCTTGCGCCAGTGCCGCACGGCGCAGTGCCGGATAGCTGCGCCACAGTTGCAGCATAGAGCGCAGTAAACCTGGGTAGCTCAAGGCCGAGTGTTGCGCAAAGGCAGGCAGAATACGCCACAGGGCAACACCGATAATCGCGATACTGACGGCGGCCAACTGGTACATAGCCCGCCAGCCAATGTATTCACCCACCACGCCGCTCACGGTTCGAGACAGCAGTATCCCGATCAACAAACCGGTCATGACGGTGCCGACATTTTTTCCCTGTTTTCCCGCTGGGGCCAAAATGGCCGCGACGGGCACGATATCTTGCGCCAGAGTGGCGGCCATACCGAGCAGCAGGCTGGAAAGCCACAGTGCGGTTGGCCCTGTCACCTGACTACACAGCCAGAGCATGGCAGTCAGCGCCGCGCTTTTAACGGCAATGATCTTACGCCGATCGTAGCGATCGCCGAGCGGTAATAAAAGCAGGATGCCGAGCGCATAACCGATTTGCGTCAACGTGGGCACCAGCCCCATGCCATCAAGTGTCAACTGCAAGTCATGACCTATCTGCGGCAGAATCGGTTGAACATAGTAAATTGATGCCACGCTGAATCCCGCGCCAATGGCAAGGATGAGCGTCATCAGGCCGGAAAGGGTCGGCTGTGCGACGCTTTCGCTCTCGGTGTTTGATATGGTCGACATGTGAATTTCCCCGTTGTGCTGTCGTGTTGGGGCGTATTGTTCAGCAATGTGGCGTCGCGTTGTAGCCGGATAAGTGGTAAAACAGTTATACGTATCGCGTATGAGTGATGGCATAGTGAGCAACATAGATCGTATAGAATTGATGCAGACGCTGACGCGCATTATTGAAAGTGGTTCTCTGTCGGCAGCGGCGCAGCAGATGGGGACGACTCAGGCGACCATCAGCCGCCGTTTGCAAGCGCTGGAGCAGTTGCTGAATACCAAGCTTCTGCTGCGCACTACCCATGCCATGAAGCTGACGGATGACGGTGAGCGCTGTTACCAACACGCGCGATCGCTGATCGCCGCCTGGGAGGCGCTAGAGGACGATTTGAAAGGGGCGGATGCTGAACCCACGGGCGTGCTTCGGGTGCGTGCTCCGCATGCGTTTGGTCAGGAACAGCTTATTGCGCCGCTGACGCAATTTCTCAATCAGTACGGGCAACTCTCCGTGGAGTGGATGCTGAACGATAAATCACCGGATTTTATTGCCGACAATATTGACTGTGCGATACACGTTGGGCCAGCCACCGATCCGGCGACGGTTGCCACGCGTTTAGCGGAGGTGCCGCGTATCATCGTGGCCTCTCCCACGCTGTTGGCTCAGGCTAAGAACGCCATTGAAGATATTGATGCTTTGGCGGCGTTGCCCTGGATCGCCATCCGGCAGTTTTATCACTACGATGTGACGTTGTCCCACAGTGAAACCGGGCAGAGCGAGCACTTTTCCATTGTTCCACGGCTCACGTCAGACAGTCTGTATGCCGTGCGTCAGGCCGCATTAAGCAGTATTGGCGCGGTCATTATTTCGGCCTGGCTGGTGGAGGATGACATCCGCTCCGGTCGGCTGATTCATGTGTTACCGCAGTGGCAAGCCTCACCACTGCCGGTTTTCTTGCTCTACCCTTATGCCAACTACTATCCCGCACGGCTGCGCAAATTTTTGGCGTTAATGCGCGATGCCATGCCGGGATTAGTGGGAATGCGTAAACCCGAATTCCGTTAGCGTACCTCTGCCAGCAGCGGGGTATCATTCAGCGCGCCTGTCAGTTCACGGATATGGCGAATGCCCTGCTGTTGACAGTAGTGGTGCAGGTCATCGAGCAGCGTAATCATGGTTTGCGGTTGGATAAACGTTGCTGTGCCCACCTGTACGGCACTCGCCCCTGCCAGCAGGTAGGCGATGGCATCTTCCGCGTTGGAAATACCGCCGCAGCCGATGATGGGAATGGAAATATGTTTGTGGCACTGGTAGACCATGCGCAGCATGATGGGCTTGATGGCCGGGCCGGAGAGACCTCCCATGATATTGCCCAGCCGAGGTCGCCTGCTGTGGATATCAATACTCATGCCCAACAGCGTGTTACCCACCACCACCGCATCCCCCCCTTCGTTTTCTACCGCCTGCGCCACGGCGGCGACATCCGAGGTATTCGGCGTCAGTTTGGCCCAGAGCGGCAGGGAAGTCGCCTGACGCAACGCCTTGATCACTCGGGCGGTTGCCACCGGTTCAATGGCGAAGGCGCGGCCGTCTTCTTCAATGTTGGGGCAGGAGATGTTGGCCTCGATAGCGGCAATGCCCGGCACTTCGCTCAGGCGCGCTGCCAGGGTAGCGAACTCCTGGGCAGTCGGTGCGGATATGCTGGCGATCAGCGGCGGCGCATAGCGCTGATAAAACGGCAGCGTATGTTCAATAAAGTCCTCAACGCCTTTACTGGGAATACCAATGGCGTTGAGCATGGCCGAATCCAGCTCACACACACGCGGCAGCGGGTTGCCGCTGCGCGGGTGCAGCGTGAAGGTTTTGGTGACGAAAGCGCCAAGGCGATTAAAGTCAATCACGTCGGCCAATCCTTCGGCAAAGGTGCCTGACGCGGGCATCACCGGATTTGCCAGACGCAGTCCGTTAATATCGACGCTCAAATCCGTCATAACACCACCTCATGCAGCGGAAATACCGGGCCGTCGTAGCACACGCGTTTATCGCTGAGCGCGTGGCTCTCTTTATCGCGCATGGGACGAACGCAGCAGTAGCACATGCCCAAACCGCACGCCATCTGCTGTTCCAGTGCGGCTTCGCCGCTGAATCCCAACTCCTGTGAGAGGCGTTGCAACAGGTGAATCACGCGGGATGAACCGCAGGTATAGACGGCATCGATCGGGCGCTGCTGGTGCACGGCGCGAATGCGTTGCTCAACCTGGGCCATGGCGCTGGAGCCATCACTGTCCGTCACTTCGATAACAGTGGCACCGCTGGCGAGAAAACGCTGCTGCGACATCAAGTGCTCAGGATCGCGCGCACTCAGCAGGGCGGTAACCTGAACATGATGCGCCGCCGCGTGCTCGGCCAGCGGTGCCAATGTTGCCAGACCGACGCCGCGCCCGGCGACCAGAATATGGCGATGGCCCGGTTGCAGCGTGAAGCCGTTGCCCAGCGGACCCAGCACATTCACCGCATCCTGTGGGCGCAGCGTCGACAAACCGCGCGTTCCGGCACCGACCACTTTATACAGAAAATCGACATAGCCCTGCTCCGCATTGGCAAACCAGGTGCTCATCGGGCGGCGGAAAAACGGTTTATCCTGCTCCGTTTGCGGGCATTGCAGGTTAAAGAATTGGCCCGGTTTCACCTGTGCCGCAAGCGCATCGACACGCACGCGCAGATGTTTATATTCATCATTGACCCATTCATTACTCAGCACGCTGGCGGCATTTTCGCGTGCGGTACTTCCTCTACGGGAACAGGCACGCGCGGCATCGTCACGCATTGTCATAAAAACTCCGGTGATATAGATAAAATAAATTTCCCTGGCGCGGTGTAAAAAAGAGAAACCAATCCGCGCATAATGTTTTCGCCCTGGTGTGGCGTTGTATTTATGAGTTACCGCTATAATGAAGCGCCATCACGGTATTCTCCGCGGGTGGCTACATTTGTCAGTCAGAACCGTTGATGATAAAATAATGCAAATTATTCAGTGGCCTGGAATCATGAACCTCACGTCGATCGATTATTTGGCTATTGGGCAACGGTTGCGTGCATACCGGATTGCCGCGTCGCTTAATGCGGAACAGATTGCTGCCGAACTGGGTATATCGCGTGCGGCGGTATACCGTCTGGAAAAAGGCGAAATAAAAAAGATCGAAACCCTTGAGCGTCTGGCGCAGTGCCTGAATACCACTGTCGAGACGTTGCTGGGCGTGGGCATGGAGTATTATCCCCATGCCAGCGGCTTCTTTGAGAGAATGCGTCAACTTGAAGAGGGCTCTACGCGTATTTATTCTCACTTTGAACCGTTCTCCTATCTGCTCACCTCAGAAAAATACGATGCCTACCTGCAACAGATGTTGCTGGAAACCGACAGCACGACGGTGCAGGGCGACAAACTTGACCCGAAGTCATTACAAACGCTGGCTATCCTGTCGGAACGTAAATCCCACCTGAATACCCATTTGCCGAAAATTCATAACCTGATCGGTATTCAGCACATCGAGAAATTTATTCATCTCGGGCTGGTGGGTTCCCTGAATATTTCACCCAGTACGCGCATGGAGCGTGTGCTGGCGGCGCGTCAGGAAGTGAAATACCTGCTCCAGGTATTGGAAGAGAAAAAGGATATCGTTCAGGTAGCCATCACCAAACAGACCATCCCTTCTTCTACCTTCCAGATTTTCTATAACGACAGTGAGGCGCTTTCGGTGGCCTCCAGCCCTTTCCGTTTGGGGGAATTACCCAATATCAGCGCCGGGGTGGCGTGGGTTTCCTCATCAAAAGAGGCGATTCACCACCATCAATCCCTGTTCGATGCGCTGTGGGAAAATGCCGCCAAAGGGGAAGATGCCCTGCGTTTGTTACGTGATACCCTCGATCGCTACTGATGACGCGCTCTGTTGTTTCTGCTTCAGGCGTTGGCTAACCGCGCCAGCGTGTTTTTCAATACCGTGGCGGCCAGTGCGATATCCTGCGGTGCCGTGTATTCCGCCGGGTGGTGGCTGATGCCTTCCCGAGAAGGCACAAACAGCATCGCCGTGGGGTAGTGACTGGCCATGTACATCGCATCGTGCCCGGCACCGCTCGCCATGCGCATGCTGGTAATCCCCTCTTGCGCGGCGCTTTCTTCTAACACACTGCAAATCGATTTATTCAGCAGCGTCGGGGTTTCAGCGGCCAGCGATTCCAGCGCAATCTGCACATCGTTCTCTTTCGCCACTTTGCTGACGGAATCGGCCAGACGATCCGCTACCCGTTGAATGCTGTTTTTATCGATGCCACGAATATCAACATAAAACTTCACCAGACCGGGGATCACGTTCATCGCGTTGGGCGACACGTCCAGTTTGCCGACGGTGCCAACGGTGCCATAGACCATCTCTTTACAGGCTGCATGGTGCACGTCTTCAATGATCATGGCGCTGGCGACCAGAGCGTCATGACGCTGGTACATCGGCGTGGCACCGGAATGGTCGGCAAGACCGGTTACGGTCACGCGAAAGCGCGTTGGTGCCGCAATGCCTTCAACAATTCCGAGGGTTTTTCCTTCGTTTTCAAGGCGGCGTCCTTGCTCAATATGCAGTTCGATAAAGGCATCGTAGCGTGTGGGGGCAAGCTCGCAGCTGGCGAGTTCATGCTCGGTATAACCTGCCGCGCTCAGTGCCTGAAATACCGTTAATCCTTGATCGTCGGTGTTTTTCATCCACGCGCTACGTTCGATGTGCCCGGTCAGCACTTTGCTACCGATGCAGGAAAAACCAAACCGGCTCGACTCTTCAGCACGGAACACCACCAGTTCCAGGCTGCGTTTTAGCTCGCCGGGTTCGAATTGCGCCAGTGCATACAGGCCAGCGATCACGCCCAGCGTGCCGTCGTATGCGCCCCCGCTCGGCACGGAGTCAATGTGTGAACCGGTGCCAATCGCGGGAAGCGAACGGTCATGACCGGGCAACCGCGCGAATATCGTGCCCATCGCGTCCCGGCGTACCTCAAGCCCCTGCGTCGCCAATATGTCGGCCAGATAACGGTGCGCCGCCTCGTCCTCCCGGCTGAAGGCGAGACGCGTGACGCCATCCTGACCGTGGGTGGTGGAAAATTGGCGTAATTCTTCCAGCAACACCGTGATGTCTTCTGTGGTGAAACGGGGCGGCATAGGGACTCCTGATCCTCTGTACTGTCAGCCATTACCGGTTAACCCTAAGGGCCAACCACGTTGGTAAACCTGGGCTGATGTTATGGTTTTTAGTGTTGCTCGTTTTTTTAATGCTCGTCAATATGATTGTCTAAAAATTTAGACAAAAATCGAAATGTGCTAGTAGGGGATTTAGCAATAAGCTGTTTTTAAGAAAGTATTTGTTTGTGGTAATAAGAAAAAACGATGGGTGATGTTCGTTTGTGTCAATTTTTAGATATCCATTGCTGAACACAGTTGACAAGTTGCGGTATTCGTTTTAGAAAAGGTAGCTTCCCTATGTGGTTGACTAACCGCGACTAAAGGTGGCAATGATGGATTTTACAACGGTATATCATGCATTTACTCAGAGTCTGGATGGCACGGATAGCTATGTTGTCTTGCGCCGCGATTTGGACAGCCTGATTGGGAGCGATCCTGATAACGCGGTTTCCTATTACGTTTTACGCGGTCTGGCGGATAGCTATGTGACATTGTATGCCGATCAGGCAGTTAGCCCTGATTTCGCGCATCAGGCTAAGACGGAAATGATTCGATTGCTTGATATCGTAAAACCGGCGTTGGCAGATAAAACCGCATCGGTAGCGGTGCGCTATCAGGCGATTAACGCGTTGGTGACCAGCTACTCATCGGGAAAAAAACGGTTTTAGTGTGCGATTCGCCCCCCGGCATCCAGCGATGCAAGGGGTTGCTCTGCCAAACATCCTCCGCTTTCAGGAGGATTTTTTTTAACTATTGCTTGTTATTTTGTATCAAAAATAAAACAAACGGGTAAATTTTGCTGCCTACCACTGTTTAAGGCCAAAGATGAGAAATCAGTGCATAGGTTTGCATGTTAGGCGTGAATTCTTTTATTGCACTGATTTAGTGATAATATGGTGCGTTTGCATTATTTTGGTGCTGGTGTTTACCGTAATCAGTGCACAACCCTTTTAGTACAAATTGGCATTCCCCTGTTCTTAGGAAATGGCTGAAAAATAACTCGTTATAAATCAAATTATTATTCATTTCGCACTCCGTCGTTGGGCGCTTTTGCGAAGTAAACGTTTGCGTGGGTGTTGGAGGAAAAGTGGTATGACTATTGCTAGTCATGCTTGTATCAAAAATGATACTGGTGGCGCACAAGGGCAAGGGTGGCAATACCAGGCACGTAATTTCATATTCTTATAACAATGATTCAGGAGAGCAGGATGGAATCCATTCCTTCACAAAGTGCACCCGCGTCAAGGCCGGAGAGCACGGAAAAAGAACACGTTGACAGCTACAGTTGGAAAGCATTAGCAGGGTCGGCAGTGGGCTACGCCATGGACGGATTTGATTTGCTGATTCTCGGCTTTATGCTGACGGCGATATCTGCGGATTTGAGCCTGACGTCCGGTCAGGCGGGATCGTTGGTCACCTGGACACTGATCGGCGCTGTGATCGGTGGTTTGATTTTTGGTGCCTTGAGCGATCGTTACGGTCGTATTCGTGTTCTGACTTGGACCATTGTGCTGTTCGCTGTGTTTACCGGGCTGTGTGCTTTTGCGCAGGGCTACTGGGATTTGCTGATCTACCGAACCATTGCCGGTATCGGTCTGGGCGGTGAGTTTGGCATTGGTATGGCGCTGGCGGCGGAAGCCTGGCCCGCCAAGCATCGCGCCCGCGCGTCTTCTTATGTTGCACTGGGCTGGCAGGCTGGCGTTTTAGGTGCAGCGCTGATTACCCCTGCGCTGCTGCCGCACATCGGCTGGCGTGGCATGTTTTTGGTGGGGATTATTCCGGCCTTTGTGGCCTGGTTTATTCGTCACCGCCTGCACGAGCCGGAAGTGTTTGTACGTAAGACCGATAAAAAAGCCTCGACCTGGTCTTCTTTCAAACTGCTGATGAAAGACAAGGCGACCAGTAAAGTCAGCGCCGGGATCGTGGTGCTCACCTCAGTTCAGAACTTTGGTTATTACGGCATCATGATCTGGATGCCAAGCTTTCTGTCCAAAACCCTGGGCTTCAACCTGACCAAATCGGCCATGTGGACCTCGGTGACTATTTTAGGCATGATCGCCGGTATCTGGGTGTTTGGACAACTGGCGGATCGTATTGGCCGCAAACCCTCGTTTTTGTTGTTCCAGGTTGGCGCTGTCGTTATGGTTTTGACCTATTCTCAACTGACCGATCCCATGACCATGCTGTGGGCCGGTGCGCTGCTCGGCGTGTTTGTTAACGGTATGATGGGTGGCTATGGTGCGGTGATGTCTGAAGCGTATCCAACCAATGCCCGTGCGACCGCGCAGAACGTGCTGTTCAACATTGGACGCGGTATTGGGGGTTTTGGCCCCGTGGTGATTGGTGCAGTAGCCAGCGTTTACTCTTTCCAGATGGCGATCGCGCTGCTTGCCGCTATCTACGTGCTGGATATTCTGGCGACGCTGTTCCTGATCCCTGAATTGAAAGGGAAAGCGCTGGAATAACGTTTCTCCGGGTAAGCGTACAAGGCCAGAGCATATGCTCTGGCCTTGGCGTTTAGCGCGTTTGAGTGGTGTCGGATTTGCCCGGCATCATGCGCAGCAGCGTATTGTCGCGCTGAACATAATGGTGAAAGAGTGCTGCGCCTGCATGCAGGGCAATCAGCACATAGCCCAGATTGGCGAGCGTTTCGTGAATGTCTTTCAGCAGGAACTGAGTGTCTTCATCGGGCGTGACGAAAGGGGAGACGGTGAAGCCCATGAGCGACCATTCATTGTCGCCATATGCCATCATGGCAATGCCCAATAAAGGCAATGCCAGGAAAGTAGCATAAAGCACGATATGCGTCAGCGTGGCGAGGTGATGCTGCCATTGCGGTGGCGCAGGCACGATCGCGGGCGTTTGGTATTTGTGCTTGAGCCCTATGCGGATAAACATCAATACCCAAACGGCAACCCCTGCGTTGTAATGCAACGTTCTCATTGCGGAAAAGGCAAAGGATGAGCGTGGAAACCAGCCCCGCAATTCCATCGCCGCATACGCCAGCGCAATCAGCAGCAGCGTTATCCAATGCAGGTGAATCTGTAATCTGGAGAATCGAGTCATCGTGGCATATCCCATTGAATGCTATAGCGAGTCGGCAGCAAGAAACCGTAACATAAACAAACGTTGAGAGTTACCGGAAATAACGCCACATCGTCAAGGGAGATTTAAAATCTTTACGTCCTGCCTCGTCCGCCAATCAGCACATCAACTGCCGTATTTAAAGTTAAACCCAAATGCAGGCGTGGTGGTGTTGTATTCACGGAACTTATAGATAAGCGGGTTCCACTGAGCGGTATTGAGGGAGCCATCTTCGTTCAACAGGTATTCATCGATCCACACCTGTTTGATATCCAACTCCACCAAAATGAAGGCCGCTTTCTCAATAACGTCGACGGTTTTACATTCAGCCTGAATCGGGCAATCTGCAATACGATCGGGGGAAACCTGCGTGGAGGCTTCCAGGGTAAATCCGCTTAAATCCGCTTTATCTGAGCAGTAGGAAAAACCCTGACTCAATTTACTGTCAGGCACAATTTCTCTTCCGGTCACACGGCCCAACTGCTCAATTTTAGACCACAACTGATGCGGGGGGATATTGATCACCACATCCGAACCGGCCACGATATTGTCGTGAGTTTTGTTGCTTTTATTTACGCCAATCATCAGCGTATTGCCGAGTGAAAAAGAGGCAGAGAGTGGCGCGATATTCAGTTGTTGCGTGATGGGGTCGCGAGTTGAAGCCAAAAATACCGGAAAACCATAGTAAAACGATTTTACGTTAACGCTTTTTTTCATTATCAATCACCTCAGTAGAACGTGGACGGGCGTAATGCCATCAGGCCTTAGCCCTCCCCGATACTACTGCCATCATTTCTACCAGAACAATGACCCGAAAGAGGGAGGCAATACTCCTTTATTATCAGTGCATGTATAAAAACGGGGCCGAGTCATCAGTGGCTAACATGATGGTGAATGCGATAGCCTGTTTTTTGAGCAATGCAAAAATAATTGCCTATCAATCAATTTCAAGTTCTCGGTCCATTGGTTAATACCAATGATCTCACTCATCGATATTATATCGTTTAATGATATGAAAATTCGGTATCACTAAATACACTATTGATTGTTTTGTTTGTATTTTTGAATATCTGATGGTCATGTAATTTTTAATAAAATGGATGTCTTTTATGCCAAAAGCAATACAATGCAATAATACTAATCGTAATATAGTGTTATTTTCACAAACAGGTTTTCCTGAGCAAGAAACTTGTAACATCACTGCGACATGCTTGCAAGATATAATAGTTGTAAAAAATTCGCGAGAAGAACCCTCTTTTAGCAAAAAACCAGGTGCTGCCGGGTGTGATAGCGAGCATTTATTAAGTGAGCCTGGCTCATCCGAAAATGTAAGGCCTACTAATGGCTTCTTTGGCAGAATGTGGCATCCCGCTTTTCAGCGTGCTGTTGGTATTGTGGCTGGATTAGTTTTAACAGCGACAGTTGGGCGTAAAATATACAGCACTTATGGCAATGTGAATCCATCTACTGAAAATAGAAGCGTAGAAAAAAACGACTCTCTTTCTTTTGCTGTGCATCAAATTGTGCAGGGTAATAACGCCTACAGCATGCAGAGATTAAACGCAATACAACAGGATTCCGATAAAAACGCTGTGCTAAACGCCAGCGAAAACTCACTCACTAATCACTCCTCTGTGACTCGAGAGTTTAAAATAACACTGCATGAGTATTTGAAGGAAATTGAAGTCATTGGAAAGTTAGCACCTCTACACTTGGATGATTTTTATAATAAGGTTTTTAATGTTGATATGAAAATAAGGGTGCAGCGGTCACATAATGACTTAAAGGAAAAAAAGATATCGGTTTCAGAGGAAATAAATTTTTTTTTGAATGATCCAATGATCGATTGGCGAATTAGAAATGAACTGCATTTGTTATACTCCAAAGCGAATGAAACAGTCGAGGTCAGTAATGCTAAAAACGGTCAGGTAAGGGATGCGAAGTTGATCTTGGCCTGTATTGATTTAACATTGCATTATCTTCATGAAAATAGGAAAAATGGGTTAAGTGGCGTTTCTTTCATCTATGGGGTGTTTTTTATTGATAAGTTATTATTGATTTTAGACGAAGTGAAGTTAGCGAGGAAAGGGGGGGAGGGTAAAAGACTGCGCCAGGATGTTAAGTTATACATCAGTGATATATATTCAAATAAGAATGTCGATATGCCATACGATGTGATGGATATGTATAAACACACTATTACGCACGGCCAGGTTTTGCATAAAAACAGGAATGATTATTTCTATTCAGCAATAAGAGAGCATGTCTTAAAAGGTGAAAATGTTACCGCGCAAAAACCAGAAAAAGACGAAGTGAAGATTATTGATCTCACTTTTTGTCAAAAAGAAAGAGAAAATCCAACACTGAGTGATACCTTGCGACTCATTGCTAAGGCAATAAAGCATCCCCTATCCACACTCGCTGAAGAAGGAAGAATTCTCTATGATTATAATGTTAAAGAGGAGGGATGTGCAACAGACATGCATATTGTTGAGCTAACTAAGAAAATAGATGAAAGTATTGATCTGCTTATGGAGTGGGTACCGCATTATAACCGGGGTCGGATGATTTTATCAATGGCTGCAACTTCTATGGATATGATTGCCGATGCCATCGATGGGAATGAGTTATCCGTGAGTTCCGTAAGTGAAATATATGGCTATTTTATTAGTTTTACCAAAGATCTGCTTTCTTCACTTTCAGCAAAACAAATAAATGACATGGAGTCTAAAAATTTAGAAGATGAAATTCTTAAGATGACCAGAAAAATAAAACACACAAATAACAGATTAACAATCGAAACTTCAGACCCTGATGAAATAACTTTTATCGATAGAGAATATGGGAATTTTGTCGATGAAATGAGTAAAAAAGTTATTTATTATAATGATGATAATGCTTGGCATATAAGTCCAGATGTTCGTTTCACACCTGAAACAAAAAAAATATTGGAAAATACGTATGGAATCTATCAACAAGGATATGATATTTATCTCATTAAAAATAGCTCTCCGGATTTATATGCGGATGGAACGTTGGCAAGAATAGATGATATACTTCATGTTTTTGTTGATAATGAGATGTATTCTGTTTCTGAAACGCTTATTTCGGATGGTGTTTATCGTTATGTAGCAAATAAAGATGATGTATTTACGCCCGTGGTTAATATCGGTGGTGTATGGGAATTTGAAAGTAAGCATTCACCATACGTAGGCGAGGATCTTATTGATTTTTTGGTCAACAATGAAAGAATAAGAGAAAAGTTGGTCAGTGAGGATACCCTTCATGAAAATGTGACACCAATTCGTCCATCGGTACTTTATCAGTATGATGGCAAGCATAATAAATACATAAAAATTGATGATAATTATTATCTTTTTAAAACTAATGATTTTTCATCGAGCTATATTGAAGGGTGTCATGACATTTTACCTGTTAATTTTGATGCTGGTAAATACCATGTTCATTTTGATCTGTTAGGAAATATGTATGATGTATATAAAATAGCCTTGAGACAGCCACTTGAACAGGATGATGTGGGTAAGTATTATTTAGACAGTTCCGTGATTAATAAAATATCTAAAAGAAGATTTTTAAACACGGCTAACGGTATTTTCAGTTTCCAAAAATCATTTTCTCAGTATATGTCAAAGTCGAATAACATTGATGGTGCAGTCACTATCAATAGAGTGGATTATATTATCTTTGATAAAAACTTTATAGAGATATCTAATAATGGGGATGATACTTATTTATTGGGGAGGGATGATAATATAAAAATATACAAAAATTCAAAAAGCAATACTTATTTTATCATGCCAAAAAAAGTTAATGAGATATTCAAAGCACAACAGTTAAAAATTCGCGATTCACGCTGCATCGCTAAACGGCAGGTTTTATCACTATGCACCGCACGTTTTATGGAGTCAAAGGACATAACTACGCTTCTTAGAAGAAACTCTGATCATAGTATAAATATTGATGCTCCAGTTGAACACCTTGAGCCCTATGGAGATGCTGATGGCTTTTTTAAAGAAAAAGAGGCTTCTTATTCCCTTTATTTTTTATCTAATGATGGCGTTTTTTTTCATGCCAAAGAGGAACCTATCAGCGACGGTATGGTTCCTGTATTTTTCAAAATCTATGGTAAAAAAAATGAGGGTGAGATAGACAAAAATATCATCATTGCTGATGTCTGTATTATCAAGGATTTTGACACAAAGCAGACGATAATCACTACGCCATCAGAAGCTCTTGAAATGGTTTTTAATTTAGATGCTGAGGTATCAAGCGCTTTATCAAAATGGCAAAATTCCGATATTAAACGTGAGCCTTTTGAAACTTCTTTCACATCGTTGGACAACTTGAAAAAAAAATTATTGGATAATGGTGATGTACAACATGTCAAGGATTTTTTCTCTCTCAGCAGTAAAAAATTAGTAACGTCAATAAAATACAGTAATGAATTTATTGATGATTACAAAATTGATGTTCTCGAGAATAAAGATGATTATTCTTTCAATAGTATCACGTCTATTGCAGATTCTCCCTCTCATGCCTATCTTTTTGAGGTATTCAATGATGCCTTTGATAAGACTAAGAAAGATATTTCGAAAGTCCGTATGCTGATCGAAAAACAATCTCCGGAGGTGAAAGACTACGTAGAGAATAGGTTGAGAATTTCTGATTTTTCTGCTCAAAAATTATTCATTGATACGTTATTGATTAAACTGAATCGTATGGATCTTGTTTTTGATGAAAATGATAAATCGAATATTTTTCTAGTCATGAATAAGCATGAAAAAAAACAGACTATGGACAACGGTGACCTGAGTAGGAAAAATAATGTTGCTGGATTTTCATATTCAAACGATCCACTGGATAGAATCTTTATCATGACGGATTTTATTCACGCTAAAGAATATGGGTCACTCCCACCGCACATCAAATCTCAGAAACTCTCTAAGGATACCAAAGCAGTTTCTGCCACTATGTGCCATGAGTCGATCCATGCGTTGGGTCGCCCTGAAGATTATTTTTATCATTATTCTGATGGGAATGGCGATTTTGGCACTATCGAAGAAACGTTAGCACGCACTGAGCTCTATATCCGAGGGAATGTACAGATCAGAGGAGAGTTTCTTCACATGTGCAAACTCTACTTTATGAGCAACCCTGTTTACAGTTCCTATGACTTGGATAGCTTGATCAAACCTGAGAGCTTGAGTCTTTTATTCCAATATGATGATTTCCTACGTGGTGTAATATTAATCAATAACCCAGACACCATCAGCGTGCTGGTCAATGATATTGCAAAGTTTGCGTAATTTATTGTCATAGTGCATTTTTTTTAGTCTGCAACCAGCCATTCATCTGCATCATTGAACATCTCTTCAATGAGGCGATTGATGACCGCTTTGTCAGATTTACTGGCATCAGAATTTATCGCGTTCGCCTGCATGGCCTTTGCCCTGACTTCAGCATCGGGAAAGGCGCGGTGTACGCGTTTTATCAGTTCTTTTTCGATAAGCGTGTGGGCGTTGTTCAGTCCGGCAACGTTACGTTTGTCATAAACAAGTTCAACAAACATGAAAGCTATCCTTGATGTTACTGTTTTTATGTACAGTACACGGAAACATGAAGCTTGAAAAGACAATTTTACCCATCCACACTACCATAAAGACAAGATGATTCGCGTTGGAGTACATAACATGGCCGTTGGCTGGGCAGGGGATGGTGCGGTACAGGAGCAAATAGACAGCACGGTTGAGGACGCTGTTGCCAGAGTAAGAAATGAACTGCCTTCTGGTGAGAGTTTGTCGCATTGTGCCGAGTGCGGTGAGCCGATCCCGGAGGCAAGACGCAAAGCATTACCTGGCGTGCGTTTTTGTGTGAATTGTCAGAAGTCTCTGGATGTCAAACAGCAAAATTTTTCTGGTTATAATCGGCGGGGTTCCAAGGATAGCCAACTGCGCTAATTTTTTAGTTTGGAAAATATTATATTGAATATTATTTATATTCTCGGGGGTTTTATTGTTCGGCCATTCATTAAAACTAAAAAAATCAATATAATAAAAGGGTAAGCATAAATCATCGTTAACTGGTATCCGCTTATCTAAAGCCTGTATATGATTAATCATGTTTTCAATATCATGACCACGTACTTCTTGTATGAGATTGCCTATGGATGTGAGGCTTATTATAGCGGACGAGAAAAAAAAATACTTATCCGTTGAGGATGCAATAAAACCATCAATGCAGAAAAATATATTGCCTGCTAAAATTAACAAAATAGCCAGTTCCACTGAATGTCCAAGCGGCAGGAAAAACCTAAGGCATCAAAATCAAACTGTCACCAAATTAACAAAAACCTGTTTACGAGAAAGCAATGTACACTATGAAGACAATAATCTATCACTCTCAACGCTGATGGCGCGTGGGCATCAATTATATGTAGAGTCGGAGAGACTGAAAACCAGTGAGATAAATGATAAACCTGTACTTCCTGATTACTCACTTGGGAGAAAATCAACGATAGCTATTGGACTCATTATGTTAGGCGGCACAGGATGGTGGTTAGGTTATTCTCGCTACCGGCAGTGGGGACGCGATTCCATTCAGCCTATCTCAGCGGATAACGGTTCGATTTATCCTGCGGAAGCGCGGTATCCTGACCAAAAAATTACTATTGAAAAATACCCTGATAGGCATGAAAAACAGGGCTATACCAATGAGGCTAATGTAACGACGCATTTTCCGAAAGCGCGTGTTTTGTACGTTCGAAAAAGACACATTGAAAAAGAGACGGAGACTAAAAAAAATGCACCAGCATACGATGACGTTAAAATAATTAAACTTACAGATTGTCGCGATGAAAGAGAGCGTTTAGCGCTGTCAGATATATTACGAGTGATTAGCAAAACGATAAGATACCCGATATCCTCATTGATTGAGGAGGGGCGGATAGTGTTAGATTACAGTATCTATGCCAAGGGGTGTGTCGATCACAGTAAGTTTAACTCAATCTCTCAAAAAATTGAAAGTGCTATCAATTCGCTGCTGTCCTGGATTCCTATGTATAACAGAACGCACTTGATTACCCTGATAGCGGCTACCGTCCTGGATATGATCTCTGATGCTATCGAAGGCAAGGAGTTATCATTATCCTATATCGAGGATATTGATAATAATATTATTAATTTGGCGAAGGATATGATCTCTTCTTTATCAACCATACAGATCAATAACATGATAAAGCCTGATGGTCAAAAAGAGATTAATGCCATGACTAATGATGTTAAATATCGCAAAGGGAAATTAATAATCAGAACAGCTCACCCTATAAGAGATATTCCTGTAAAAAACTTTTTTAACCACTTCATCGATGAAAGAAGAAATAAATATCTTTTTTATGAGAACAATCATTGGGTTGTAAATAGAAACATTCAATTTAATCACGAAGTAAAAAAAACCAAGAGATTGATTGATAAGATATGGAGGGATGAAAAGGGGGTGTTTTATTTTAGAAACAGCTCACCCGAGTTTTATGGTGATTCGATTTTAATAAGACATTTAGATGAACTGTATATTGTTATTGGAAATAGAATTTATCCGGCAAAAGAATTTCAAGTCAATCCGAGAGTGTTTCGCTACCTGGCATTGAAACACAGTGTGTATGTCCCTGTTGTACAGCGAGCAGGAAAGTGGGTGTTTGAAAGTAAAATAACCCATTCTGCGAGCAGCGATCTGGTTCATTTTTTAACAGAAAAAGAAAACATCAAAAATAGATTGGTTAGGAATCACGTAGCACACAGCGACGTTGGGCCAATAACATTATCCAGAAAATTCCAGTTCGATAAAAATTACAATCGATATCTAAAAATCAATGAAGGTTATTACAGGGTTAAGCAAGATGTGTTCGGCTCTCTGTATGTTGATGGACATCGAGATATACTTCCCTTGAGAGAAAAAGATAGCCAGTTTTATACAAAATCATACCTTGCAGAAGGACAGTTTTCATACTATAAAAAAGCGTTACAAAAACCTTTTTCCTCCCATGATGATAAAAATTATTATCTAGATAACAGCGTGGTTGAGAGGATGCCCCGTAGTCAGTTATTCATGCAAGCCAAATCCTTTTCTGATGATACTTTTCTTGCTGAACATCAATATGATAGATCCCAAAAAATTGATGGTGCCTACGTTTTAGACGGAAAATATTTTTTTCTTTATAACAATAAAATGATTGCGGTTACAGACTTAGGAAATGATTATTTTTTATTACCGAATGAGAGACATGCTGATGATGGTATTTTTTTATATAAAAACAGTCGAGGAAATACCTATTATTCTTTTCAAAAAAAAAGTGGTATCAAAATAAATAAATACAATACCAAAACATTGCAATGCAAAGTAAAGCGGCAAGTACCTTCAGGGTGCATGAACGCGTATTATGAAACGGCAGAGTTTACTTCTCTACTTAAACGGAATGTCGATAATGGCATTAAATTGTTCAACGCAAAGGAAATGTTAGAGCCATACCGCGATCTTGACGGTTTTTACCGAAATAAAAATGATGAAAATAAGCTCTATTATTTTTTTAATGATAATGTTTATTTTCATGCCAGTGAAGTGGACAGCGCCGAAGATAGAATTGCACCTGTTTATTTTAAACTGTATGGAAAAAATGCAGAGGGCGAAATAAACCCCAGTTTCGTCATTTCAGATGTCTGCATCATAAAAGATTTTTATGATAAAAAAACTATCGTGAGTACGCCTATAGAAGCACAAGAAATCGTATTGGACTTAGACAAAACGTATTCACAAAAATTACTAAGGTGGCAGCAACGCAGTTCGGAAGGTATCATCGCTGAAAAGGGAAGTGAAGATATTGAGCAGTTATTACGCAAGTTACATGAAAAATTTGATAGTGATGAAGTCACAAAACTGTTTGATTTGAGCAGCAAAAAGAGCATTACTTCCATAAAAGATGCCGATTATTATATTAATAATGCAATAAAAGAAATCATCAACAGGCCTGATTCATTTGATTATATAACGTTAGCGTCAATAGAGAATGAAAAGAGTGATGTCATTTTATCAGCGATATTCAATGAAGCCTATAGTAATGCAATAGAAATGGTTGATAAGTCAAGTCGATTTGTCAAAAGCGATCGTTATTTAGCTGATGAGTATATCATTGAGCGGTTAAAGATTTCTGATAAAAGAGTGATTGACATTTTTATTGATTCATTCACTAAGATCTCAGGTAGAATAAATCAGTTGTTTAGCATGCATAATAAAGAAAATATTATTCTTATTGTCAGAAACAAAAACCATCCGATAGCATCGGATAAGAAAAATATAGATGTGAATCGTAATGTTTTAGGTTTTTCATTTATTAATGACCCTCTTGATCGGGTTTTTTTAAATACGGATATCATCCCTGATGATTTGACCATGAATGCGAGTGATTATGAGGGATTTAGCCAGCAAGAGTACTATGTAAACTTGATGTCTGGAACACTCTGCCACGAAGCCATACATGCATTAGGCAATCCTGATGATTACTTTTATCATCGAATAGATGAAAATGGGAAACTGCAACAGGTTGAGGACGCTATCGACCGGATTGAGTATTTTATCCTGACGGGAAATGCATTCAATGATCGATTTGTCTATCTTTGTAAATCATATTTTATGAGCAACCCTATATATGCTGGAGTCAATATAGAGAGTCTGATGAAACCAGCCGTGTTTCATCAGCTTTTCGTCAGGGATAATTATCTTCGCGCTATCGTTCTGTTAAATAACCCGGATACATTAACGCTGCTGATTCGTGATTTTGCACGGGATCATGTTTTGCTGTTATAACCGGACTTGTTTGTCTTATTTAGATGTCATGCACGATGATAATTTTCTCTGTAAGTAGTCATAGGGCTAATAGCTAATGATATTTATTAATGACGAGTTATGTTGGTAACAATCGGAGCATTTATTGATGCATGTAAAAACAAACCAAAAGCATTCATTCGAAAATTTGCCTTATTGTAAAAATTTCAATGAAATGACTACCGCTCATCGATTACATCATCAGCCCAATGGCCGGCCTGTTGCATCGGCGGCGAGAAAAACCTTGGCCGAGGAAGCGAACCCGCGGGCGGATGTGTTCAGCATATTTTCGTTTATTACACGGGTTTTCTCGTTCGGCACATCCTTACCACGACGTACTGACGAGAGTGCGTTTTCTCACATATCCCTCTCGGGGCAAAAGCTGATAGATGAAAGTGAGGCGTTGAAAGAGAAAACAAGAGGTGTTAATGAACAGAAAATTGGGTTCAATCTGACAAAAAAGCAAGCATTGGTTTTTGGCAGTCTGCTCCTTGGCGCTGGATTTGCCGGAGTTGTTTATTATCGCAATAACCACTCCCCCCAAAAACAGCATAGTGATAAAAATAATTATCACAACGATCGGGGTATTTATTTGGACATTAAAAATTCTTCTGAATATCCCTATGAAATGAATGACGATGATTTTGTGAACCCTTCCATTTACACCGACAAAACTATTATTGGCATTCCTGATCCTGTAACTGGATTGTGGCAAATATCAGAAGAGGAGTTTTACAATGATATTTCTGTGATAAATCAGTTGGTAGTATCCAGTTTTGACGACGGTTACGTTGTAGATCATGCTAACGCCCCTCCTGATAGAGTGGCGCGACAGAGCAGAAGAGTAATTATTAAAAATAAAAACATACTGAGTGAGATAATTAATCTTACACGCGATGAAAAAATTGACCGGCATTTAAGAAATGAATTTCATCATATTTTTAGGCGTTCAGAATCATCACCAGATGTAAAAAAAATTGAAAATAAAAGAGAAAGAAATATCAGGCTGTTGTTAAAGTGTATTCAGTATACGCATAAATATATCTATGGCGCTTTTGCTAATGAAATAAATAACCTGTCCTTTTTTCTTGCAAATATCCATTTGGTAAAGCTATGGCGGATTGTTGAAAGCTTGTCTAAAAAAGATAAAAGAACAGTTCGTGTTTTAATAAAAGAACATAACGCTATGTTCAAAGGGAAAACCCATCATTTTTCTTTCCTCGAAAATAATCATAAGCGAAAGAGAACAAATAAGAAACGTCCTGGCGTTGATGGGAAAGTCGATCCCTACCTTTCTGTCAATAAAAACAAAAATGGCTCAGTCGAGAGAGGATTTTCCTTTAATGCCAATCGGCGTTCTCAGGTTATGTATGATATCAAAAAGAGAATATATTCACCAAAAGAAAGAGAAAAAAATCAGAGTGCAACTATCGACGACGTGGTGAGGGTGAAAACCACGGACTGTCACGATCAACGGGAAGCGTTGTCAGTTTCAAAAATATTAAGAGTTATCAGTAAAACAGTAAAGAGCCCAGTGACCTCTCTGATTGAAGAGGGGCGTGTGATTTTACATTACGAAATTTATGGCATGGGTTGTACAAATTACACTAATTTTAATGCCCTTTCCCAAAAGATAGAGACTGCATTAGGTGGGCTTTTTACATGGTTACCCACCTATAATAAGACACGACTGGTAACATTAATTTTCGCTACCGTTCTGGATATGATTTCTGACTCTATTGATAACAAAGAACTGTCTATAGATTATCTCGAGGATCTGGAAAACTATACCTTATCTCTGGCAAAAGATATTGTATCCTCTTTGCTCACCAAAACGGTAAATGAGATAGCAAACAATAATGATGATAAACGAATCAGTAGCATTGTCAAAAACATCAAGCATAAAAATAATAATTTGATTATTAAAACACAGAGGCCAGAGAAGACAGTTTATATTGACCGAGTCGCCAACCATTTCGCTGATGAGGAAAGCAAAGGATTAATATTTTATAATGAACATAATTGTTGGGTGATTGATAAAAACTTACCTTTTAATAATGAAGTTAAAAGCACGTTTAATTTGGCTGAAAATTTCTGGACAAACGCCAAAAATATTTATTTTTATAAAAATAGCTCACCAGAAATCTACGGTGATGGAATTTTAATCAGATTTGACGGCATGGCTTATGCGCTTGTCGGCAATGTTTTCAAGCCAGCCTTAGAGATTCAAATATCAGATAATGTTTTCAGGTACATGGCCAAGGATGACAGAGGGTATCGGCCTATTACTCAGCGTGCGGGGAAATGGGTTTTTGAAAGTGAGCATACGCCGCTGGCAAGCGAAGCGTTGATATCACTGATTGAGTCTGATCAAAAACTAAAGAATGAATTGGTCAGTATGGATATCCAACACCACAATGTCGGGCCGATAACGGCAGGGAGGAAATATCAATTCGATAAATATCATAATAAATATTTAAAAATATCAGATGAGTATTTTAGATTTCATGTTGATGACAGTATGACGATGTATTTAGAAGGTAAGGGTGATTTGCTGCCGTTAACCTATTCAGGTGGGAAATTTGTTATCAAACCTGATCTTGTCACTGGAATCTATTCAATCATCAAATATCCATTAGAGAGATTGCCTTGGGAGACTTATGACCAGGATTATTATATCGACAATACTATTGTGAACGAGATTAATAAACATAAAATATTGCTCAGTGCTAAAGACTCACAGACCATTAGTCAACTCGCTATGCATGCGTTAACACCGTCGAAGAGCATCGATGGCGCTGTTATTTGTGAAGCGAAAGAGTATCTTCCTTATGAAGACAGATTAATAAGCATCAAGGCTAATGGTGATGATACCTATATTTTAGGTGAGTTAACCGGTGAGGAGGAGGGTATTCATCTTTATAAGAACCAGAAATCAAATTCCTATTATTTAATGCCTCAGGGGGCAGGCATTAACTCAGGACGGCAACGTTATAAACTTCGCTCATCAATGTGCAGAACTAAACGGCAGATTTTCTCTTTGTGTACGGCTGATTTCTATGAAAGCAACGATATCAGTTTTTTATTGAAGCGAAATGTTGGTGCTGGATTGAAATTTGATTCACCCAGTGAAATACTCAAACCTTATGTGGGAATCAATGGCTTTTACAAAGACATTAAGCTTGACAGTAAGTTATATTACTTATCCAATAATGATGTTTTCTTTCATGCATTAGAGAGTCCAGTGAGTGATAATGCTATCCCCACTTACTTTAAACTTTATGGAAAGAATAATGATGGTGAAATCAATCCTAATTTTTTAATCACAGATGTCAGCATTGTTAAGGATTTTGGCACTAAGAAAATCATCATTACTACCCCTTCTGAAGCACAAGAGATGATCTTTTCTCTCGACAGAGATTTGGCTGATAAATCGGTCAAGTGGCAGTCGGGTAATTCAAGAGGACATGATTTTAATATTGATGGATCAGATTTGTCTGGGTTGCCGTTTAAGTTATACAACAATGAGAATATGCATGAGGTGTATAACTTGCTTGAGCGTAGTGGAAAAAAAGTTGTCACATCGGTTCAGCAGGCAGATTTGTATATTGAAGAAAAGAAAACAGTGCTTTTCAGGGATCCTGAACAGTACGCGTATAAAAGCCTCGATGTGATTGAAAAGGAGCATCAATATACTGCTGTCTCTACTATCATGTTACAAGCCTTTGATAAAACAAAAGCAACGCTATCCAGCGCCAGCTATTTAATCAGTAATGATTATTCTGAGTTCGATGAATATATGTTGAATAAATTAAGGATAACAGATAAAAAGGTTAGGGATTATGTTAGTGAAATTTTTTGCGATAAGATAAATAAAATGAAGCTGGTCTTTGGTGATGAAGCTAAAGATAATATTATTATCGCGGTAAAAAAACGAGAGAGCGGGATGGACGAAGCGCGCGCTGAGAGCAATATATTAGGGTTTTCCTACGTTAACGATCCACTCGATAGAATATTTATCAATGCAGAGTTTATTCCGGCAGATTACACCCCTGACGAGCGAGAGTATGAGGGATATACCGAGCAGCAATACTATGTCAATCTGGCTGCGGATACGATGCGCCACGAGGCAGTGCATGCTTTGGGCAGCCCGGATGATTATTTTTATCTAAGAACAGATGCGGAGGGGAATCTTGAGGATGTTGATGCTTCGATTGCCCGTATTGAGTACCATATTATTACAGGAAAGATGCTAAGCGAAAGATTTGTTTATTTATGCAAGGTTTATTTCATGACCAACCCGGTCTACAAAGCCTATAACCTGGACAGCTTGCTTAAACCTTCCACCCTTTACCATATATTTCAACGTGATAATTATCTCCGGATGATTTTTTTAGTCAATAATCCGGATACGCTAAGTTTAATTATCAGAGATCTGGCAAAGCTAACAAAATTTCCACAGTGAGTACCCTTTTACTTTGCCTCCCTGCATTGTCATGGTGCAAAACGCGTGAAATCTGCACCAAAGTTGAAATACTACATGCATCACCGCCGCCATTTTTCGGCTAGGCCGTTTCTGATTACTCAATAAAAACCATATTTTTCATGTAGATAAATAATTACCTTTGAATTGGTAAGGTTTTGGCGCGCCCTTTGCTTAGTGGTTGGTACAGGCGTTTCGTTATGTGCTTTCTCATAAAACAGATGTGCCATTTGTGGCTGCTTTGCACCGCGAAACGTTAAGTACCACGCAGACCGAGGTCATGATGAATAACGCGCTAACCGCACCTGAAGAACACACCAGCGTATTGGCTGAGTTGCACACTGCCATCCGCCTTATCTATGGCGCGTTGTCCCCGGCAGAGAAGAAGCTGGTCGATGTCATTCTGGCGCATCAACATCAATTGGCAAGCTATAGCGCGACGGAATTATCCCGACTGGCGGGCGTCTCTAAATCGACCGCGGCGCGGGTGTTTCGTCGCCTCGGTTTTCAGGATTTCAATCAGTTTCGCATGAAATGTCGCGGTATTGAGCCGATGGGCTATTCGCCGCTCACTAATCTGGCACAGCGCACGCCACATCCGACAACGGTGCGTGAACGGCTTGATGTGCATATCGAACGGGAACGCGAAAATCTGGCGGGTATGCAGCGCGACAGCATGCCTGAAGAGCTGGAACGCGCGGTGCATCTTATGCGTGATGCACGCCGCGTTTGGGTGTTGGGGTTTCGCAATAGTTACGCCCCTGCTTTCTATGCCCAGTCGCTGTTCTCTCATGCGCTGAGCGATGTGCAACTGATAAACGATCCGGCTGCGAAATTTGCCGACGTGCTGGCGGACATTCGCGAGACGGATGTGCTGTTCGTGGTGGATTTTCCCCGCCAGATCCAACTGCTGCTACATCTGGTACGCGTGGCCAAACGCTATGGCACCCGCATTGTGGTGCTCAGTAATACCCCGGTATCTGATGTCTGCGCGCTGGCCGATGTGGTCATCCCATGTGCCGCAAAGCACAGCGACATTTTTGATTCCTACACCGCCGCCATCAGCATGGTCAATTTTATTGGCAATGAGCTGGCGGCCTGCTGTTCCGAGAGGGCAAGCCAACGCATGCAACGCATGGAAGATATTCATCAGCAGATTGGCGACCTGTATCAACGTGCTCCGCTCCCATCGGCGGACGACAAAAACCGGCGTTAATTCGGCTACACACTGACTTTCACTATTGAGGACATTCGTGATGTTGACATCCAGATTCGCAACACTGCACAAATTGGGTTGTACGGCGCTACTGTCTTTATCTGTACTGGCGTCATCCGCCTATGCGGCAGATCCTGTCAAAGTAAAATTCTCGCTCGACTGGCGCTTTGAGGGGCCCTCTGCACCGTTTTTGATGGCTAAAGCCAAAGGCTATTTCGCCCAGGAAGGGCTGGACGTACAGATCGACTCCGGTAACGGCTCCGCGGGTGCCGTGACTCGTGTGGCAACCGGTGCCTATGATATGGCCTTTGCCGATTTCAATGCTTTGATTGAACAAGAATCCCAGCATCCAGGCACCGGCATTAAAGGCGTTTATATGCTGTATAACGCCACGCCTGCCGCGGTATTTTTGCTGAAAAGCACTGGGGTAAAAACGCCAGCAGACCTGAAAGGGAAAACCATTGCGGCTCCGGTCTTTGATGCCGCGCGCAAAGCCTGGCCAGCTTTTGCGAAGAAAGTGGGGTTGAGCAAAGACGCCGTCACCTGGCAATCGGCTGACCCCACCGTTACCGCCAACCTGCTGGTGCGCAAAAACGTCGATGCGATTTCCGGCTTCTATTTTACCAATCTGCTGAATCTCGAAGCGCGCGGTGCCAAGGCTGATGACCTGACTATCTTCCCGTATGCGCAATATGGCGTCGATCTCTACGGCAACACCATCATCGCCAGCAAAGAGATGCTGGAAAAACACCCTGACACCATCAAAGCCTTCTTGCGTGCCTTTAACAAAGCGGTGCAGGAAACCCTCGCCGATCCCGTCAGCGCCGCCAAGTTTGTGAAGGAGCAGGATTCACTGATCGATTTGCCGCTGGAAACCCGTCGCCTGCAACTGGCGTTTGATCAGTTGGTGGTAACGCCAGAAACCAAGAAAAACGGTCTGGGCAGTGTGGATACCCAGCGCTTGAGTAACTCCATCAGTGATGTGGTGTCCGCGTTCGAGTTGAAAGAGACGCCGAAAACGGAGGCGTTGTTTACCAGTGCGCTGTTACCGGCATCTGCCGATCGTACCGTGCGGTAATTTCCGTCAGGCAGCATGATTTCAGGTGGTGAACAATGAGTTTCGTTAAGTTCGAGAATGTCAGTCTGGCGTACAGCAACAGCGAACAGCTGGCCATAAAGGACATTAATTTCAGTATCAATGAAAATGAGTTCGTGGCGCTGGTAGGACCTTCCGGCTGTGGTAAATCGACATTCATGAAGTTGACCTCGGGGCTGCTCTCGCCGAGTGAGGGCTACGTTTTCGTCAACAAACGCGAAGTGGTGGGGCCGCAGAAATGCGTCGGCATGGCGTTTCAGGCCTCTAACTTGCTGCCTTGGCGCACCACGCTACAAAACGTCATGCTGCCGATGGAGATCGTGGAGCCTTACCGCTCTACGCGACGTAAAAAAGGGCGCGAGTATGAAGAGCAGGCGCGAGCCTTGCTGAAACGGGTTGGGCTGGAAGGGTATGAAGACAAATTCCCGTGGGAGTTGTCCGGTGGCATGCAGCAGCGCGCCTCGATTTGTCGCGCGCTGATCCACAAACCGCGCTTGCTGATGTTGGATGAACCGTTCGGTGCGCTGGATGCGTTCACCCGTGAAGAGTTGTGGTGCATGTTGCGCGATCTGTGGCAGGAAGCGCCGTTTACGGTGGTGCTGGTCACGCACGATCTGCGTGAAGCGGTGTTTCTGGCGGATACCGTCTATGTGATGAGTGCCAGGCCGGGCCGGATTATCGCGCGCCGGGAGGTTGAACTTCCTCGTCCGCGCGATCTTCAGGTGACCTACACCGATGCGTTTTCTCGCTATGTGTTTGAACTGCGCGAGCACATCTCTTCACAACATCATGCCTAACGGAGGCCCGTCGTGATATCTCGTCATGTGTTAATCAAGATAGCCCCTTGGGCACTGCTGGTCCTGCTCGGCGTTCTGTGGCAGGTGATTGTGGTGGGGCTGGATGTGCCGACCTACCTGTTCCCGTCATTGAGCGATGTCTTCCGCTCGTTGGTCGCGGACTGGCGGCCCATCGCCGCGCATTCGCTGCAAACGCTCTACACCACGCTGGCGGGTTTTGTGTTGGCGGTAGCCGTAGGGCTGGTGTTGGGGGTTGCGGTCGGTGCGTCCTCGCTGGTTTACAAAGCGGTGTATCCGCTGCTGGTCGGGTTTAACTCGATTCCCAAAGTGGCCTTTGTGCCGGTACTGGTGGTGTGGTTTGGCATCGGTACCATTCCGGCCATTGCCACTGCTTTTCTCATCTCTTTTTTCCCGGTGGTCGTCAACGTCGCGACCGGGCTCGCGACGGTAGAGCCTGAAATGGAGGATGTGCTGCGTTCACTGGGGGCATCCCGTTTCGACATTTTGAAAAAGGTGGGGTTGCCCCGATCGCTGCCTTACTTCTTTGCCTCGTTAAAAGTGGCCATCACGCTGGCGTTTGTCGGATCGGTGATTTCGGAAACCGTGGCCTCCAATCTGGGTATTGGCTATCTGATGATGTCGGCCAGCTCCAACATGAATATGGCGTTGGTGTTTGCGGGGTTGATCGTTATCGGCGCCATGGGGGTGGTGATGTATGAAATCTTCGCCTTCATTGAAAAGCGGATGACGCACTGGGCGCATCGTTGATGGCGCGCGGCAGCACGATAAAAAAGGTTATGTCATGACAAGCGAGTTACGCATTAACGGCGAACGCCTGATGGCGTCGCTGTATCAACTGGGCGCGATAGGCGCATTGCCGCAGGGCGGTGTGTGTCGGCTGGCGCTCAGCGATGAAGACCGGCAGGGGCGTGATTGGGCAGTGGCGCGCATGCAGGCGTTAGGACTCAACGTAACGGTGGATGCCATCGGTAATACCGTGGGTGTCTACCCCGGATTAACCGATACGCCGCCGGTGATGATGGGATCGCATATTGATACCGTGGCAACCGGCGGGCTGTATGACGGTAACTACGGCGTGCTCTCTGGGCTGGAAGTGATTGCCACCTTGAAAGATGCCGGTGTGCGGCTGCGTCGTCCCGTTGCGGTGGCGTTTTTCACCAATGAAGAAGGTTCACGTTTTCAACCCGACATGATGGGCAGCCTGGTGTATCAGGGCGGGCTGGCGCTGGAAACCGCGCTGGCAACCCGCGGTATTGACGGTGTCACCGTAGGCGATGCGTTGCGGAAAATCGGTTATGCCGGTCCGGCATCGGTGGGGAATAACCGGGTGGACAGCTATTTCGAACTGCATATCGAGCAAGGCCCAGTGCTGGATGAAGAAGGGCTGGCGATTGGGGTGGTGGAAGGTGTGCAAGGGATTTCATGGACCGAATTCCACTTGCAGGGCGTGTCGAACCATGCGGGCACCACGCCGATACGGTTACGTCACGATGCCGGTTACGTCGCCGCTAGGATCGGCGTGTTTGCTCGCCAACTGGCACAAGAGCTGGGTGGCGATCAGGTCGCTACCGTCGGGCATCTGGTGTTCACGCCAAATCTGGTCAATGTGATCCCCGATACCGTGACCTTGACTGTGGATTTACGCAATACCGACGCAGAGGCACTGCGTCTGGCCGAACAGCGCCTGTGGGCATTTGCCGAACAGGCGGCGCACGAAGAAGGGATTAGCGTGTCACGCAACATGCTGGCGCGTTTTGAGCCGACGCCCTTTGCGCCGGAGATGGTCGAACTGGTTGCTGCACAGGCGCGCCTGCGTGGCTTACCGTCGCGCCGCATGCCTAGCGGTGCCGGGCATGATGCGCAAATCATGGCTGCCATGTGTCCGGCCGGAATGATCTTCGTGCCCAGCGTGGCGGGGTTGAGCCACAACATTAACGAATTTACGGCACCACAGGATTTGATCGCGGGCGCGAACGTTCTGCTGGGTGCCGTCGTACAGCGCGCCGATCGCGCCTGATACCCGATGCGTTTACAGGAGAAAAATCACATGGCGCGTTATGTCAATGTCGCTATCGGCCAGTTAGGGCCGGTCAATAAACAAGATTCCCGTGCTGCCGTGGTGGCACGCTTGATGAACCTGATGCGCGAGGCGCACCAACTGGGTGCGGATCTGATCGTGTATCCCGAGTTGGCGCTCACCACGTTTTTTCCGCGCTGGTATATCGACGATGAGTCCCAACTGGATAGCTGGTGCGAGGCGGCGATGCCGGGTGCCGAAACACAGCCGCTGTTCGATTTGGCGCGTGAATTGCAAGTGGGCTTTTGTCTGGGATACGCCGAACTGAGCGTGGAACAGGGGGAAAAACGGCGGTTTAACACCTCAATATTGGTGGATAAAAACGGCGTTATCGTCGGCAAATACCACAAAGTGCACTTGCCGGGGCACCGTGAGCACGAACCCTGGCGCGCCTTTCAGCATTTGGAGAAACGCTATTTTACGCCAGGAACAGAATTCTCGGTGTTTAACGCCTTTGGCGGCCGGGTCGGCATGGCGATTTGTAATGACCGTCGCTGGTGTGAAACCTATCGCGTGATGGGGCTGCAAGGCGTGGAAATGGTGCTGATCGGCTACAACACGCCGGTGCACAATGCGCCTGCGCCGGAGCACGACGATCTGTCACTGTTTCATAACCAACTCTCTATGCAGGCGGGGGCTTATCAGAATGGCACCTGGGTGGTGGGGGTGGCGAAAGCGGGAACGGAAGAGGGCGTGGAACACATTGGCGGGAGCTGCATCATTGCGCCATCGGGTGAAGTGGTCGCCAGCTGTCTGACCAAAGGCGATGAAGTGGCGATAGCCCATTGCGATCTCGATTTCTGCCAGATCTACAAACGCACCACGTTCAACTTTGATGTGCATCGCCAGCCCAACGCCTACGGTCCGATTACCGCGCTCAAAGGCGAGGCATTGCTGGCTGATGGCAGTCCGCGTCACCAATGAGGTTAACCATGGCAGCAGATGAGAAAGACGTGATGGAAATGCAAGTGGTCGGCCATGAAGTGCCGCGCGTGGATGGCTTGGCCAAGGTCAAGGGCAGCGCGGTGTACGGTGATGATATCGTCCTGAAAGACATGTTGTACGGCGTGTGTCGCTATGCAGATATCGCGGCGGGGCGGGTGGAGGACATCGATCTCGACGCCGCATTACAGGTGCCGGGCGTGGTGAAAATTGCCACCTGGCGCGATGTACCCGGCGAAAGTCACATTGGCGTGGTGATGGCCGACTATCCGCCGCTGGTGAATGAGAATATTGCGTTTCGCGGCGATGTGATTGCGGTGATTGCAGCGGAAAGTTACGAAGCGGCCTGTCAGGCTGCGGATAGAATCAGCGTGCGCTACACGCCGTTTGAGCCCATCACCCGCGTAGAAGACGCGCTAAAACCGGATGCACGGCTGATTCACCCGGGCAGCGCCAGCAATGTGATCAATCACCACCACACCATCAAAGGTGACATTGACGCAGGGTTCGCGGCCTCCAGCCATATTTTCGAACGGGACTATGAGGTGGGGTATCAGGAGCACGCCTACATTGAACCGGAGTCGATCATTGCCTGGATCGACGATAACGAGCAGATCATGACGCTGTCAGGGTCGGTACAGAATGCGCACCGCGTGCGCGGTTTTGTGGCGAAGTACCTCGGTTTGCCGCAAGCGCGCGTCAACATCAAGCGGGCGATCGTTGGCGGCTCGTTTGGCGGCAAAGATGACATTATTGACCACCTGGCGTGCCGTGCGGCGCTGTTGTGTCACTTAACGGGCAGGCCGGTCAAATTTACCTACAACCGTGAGCAATCGATGCGGGAGAGCTATAAACGCCACCCGTACAAGATGAAATACAAAATCGGTCTGGATGACGAGGCACGTATTCAAGCCATCAAGATTGAGGTGCTGGCGGATGGTGGCAGCTATGCCGGGCAAACGCCGTTTGTCACCTGGCGCAGTTCGGTGCAGGCGGCGGGGCCGTACCGCATTCCGAATGTGCGCGTTGATGTCACGGGGGTCTACACCAACAACAACTACACCTCGGCGTTTCGCGGTTTTGGTGCGCCGCAGGTGATTCTGGCGAACGAGTCGCTGATGGATGAAGTGGCGGCGGCGCTTGGCCTGTCACCGCTTGAACTGCGTCAGCGTAATATCCTGCAACAAGGGGATACCAGCATGGCAGGACAGGTGTTCAGCGAACACACGGTCTCTGCCGAGGAAGTGCTGGCGAAAGCGGCTAACAGCGTTGAATTTATGGCAAAACGCGAACGCTATCAGCTATTGAATGCGCAGGGGGGGCCGATCAAATACGGCATCGGTCTGGCGTTAAGCCACCGTGGCTGTTCGCTCGGTGCGGAAGGGCTGGATGCGTCATCCGCGCTGATTCAGGTCAATGCCGATGGCAGCGTCAATATCTCCACGGCAGTGTCTGAGAATGGTCAAGGATTGCAAACCACGATGTCGATGATTGCGGCGGAAGCCTTCGGCCTGCCGCTCTCATGGATAACCTTTACCGATCCGGCGACCGCGATGATAGCTGACGGCGGCTCGACCGTTGCCTCGCGCGGCACGCTGATGGGCGGGCAAGCGGTGCTCAATGCCGCCAGCAAGATCAAACAGCGCATGGCAGATGCGGTTGCTGCACAACTGGGGGCAAGTGGCGTGGACTCCCTGATGTGGCGCGACGGCAAGGTGTTCAACCGTGCCAACCTGACGCGTTGCATGGATTTCGCTCAGGTGGTGACGCTCACCAAGGCGACCGGTGCCAATCTCTCCGCCTATGGCTGGCATGTCGCGCCCTCCATTCACTGGGATGAGGAAAAAGGCTGCGGCAGCCCCTATTTTACCTGGGTATACGGGTGTCAGGTGGCAGATGTCGCGGTGGATACCCGTACCGGGAAAATCACGCTGCTGGATATCACGGCGGTACACGACGTGGGCAAGGTGGTGAACCGCGTGGGGTTTGAAGGGCAGGTATACGGCGGCGTGGTGCAAGGGATGATCGGCTACGGCATGCTGGAAGATTTCAATATCGAAAACGGGGAAGTGAAATCCGAGAACTTCGACACCTACCTGTTGCCGACGATTCGCGATATCCCCAACATTAACGTGATTGCGGTAGAAAATCACGATAAGGCCGGGCCTTACGGTGCCAAGGTGATTGGTGAGCCGGTGCTGGAACTGGGCGGTGCCGCGCTCAACAATGCGGTCAGTTTCGCCATTGGCCGTTGGAATCGCACGCTGCCGTTGACGCTGGAACAGGTACGGCTGGGCTACAACCTGAAAAAACCGGCACGCCAGAGTGAAGTGCAAGCCCATGACGGTGAACGTAAGCAGGTGCTGCGTCTCAATACCCTTGAGGTGAACCAGCCCGCCAGTCTGGATCAGGCGTTAACGCTGTTGGCCCAACCCGGTGCCCAGGTGTTGGCCGGCGGCACAGATGTGCTGGTGCAGGCGCGTTTAAAAACCACGCCGGTGCGGCTGGTGAATATTTCCAGCTTGCGCGAATTACGCGGAATTGATGCTGAAGGTGACGCCCTTACTATCGGAGCAGGCACCTGCTTTACCGATCTGGTCTGCGATGAACGGTTGCAGCGCCATTACCCGCTGCTGGTAACCGCCTGTCGCACGGTGGGTTCGCTGCAACTGCGCAACCGGGCGACCGTTGGCGGCAATATCGTCAATGCCGCCCCCTGTGCGGATTCCGTGCCGCCGCTGATGGTCTATGGTGCTGAGGTGGAGTTGCGTACTGCCAGTGAATGCCGCCGCGTCCCACTGGCGTCTTTTATCACCGGCGGCTATCGCACCCAGCTACAACCCGGCGAATTACTCACACGCATTATCCTCCCGCCGCCTCCGGCGGGCGCATTGCACCCTTTTTATCTGCAACTGGGGCGGCGTACTGCCGTGAATATCACGCGCCAAAGCCTCACCGCGCTGTTTCGATTGGACGCGCACGGCAACATCGAACTGTGCCGTTTGGTCGATGGCGCCGTGTTTGGCAAGCCACAGCGCTTGACGGTAGTCGAGCAGGCGCTGCTGGGGCACGCGCCGACACTGGCAGTGATTGATAATGCCGCAGCAGCATTGGAAACCCTGGTCACCGATGCGATTGGTGGTCGTTGGTCGGCACCTTACAAAATCCCAGTTTATCTCGACATGTTCCGTCAGGTAATGACAGGACTGGCGCAGCAGGAGTGACAGATGATTGATGTAGCAATGAAGATTAACGGCATTCGGGTGCAGGCCACGGTGAATGACAATACGCGCCTGCTGGATTACCTGCGTGAAGACCGTCGGTTGACCGGCACCAAAGAAGGCTGTTCCGTCGGTGAGTGCGGTGCCTGCTCGGTGATCATGAACGGGCGTGCGGTGTGCTCTTGTCTGTTGCTGGTGGCACAGTGCGATGGCGCTGAAATCACCACGGTCGAAGCACTGCATCAGGATCCTGTCGGGGTAAAACTGCAAAAGGCCTTCATTCGCCACGGTGGCGTGCAGTGCGGCTTTTGTACGCCCGGCGTGTTGATCAGCGCCAAGGCCTTGCTGGATGCCAACCCTCAACCGAATGATGAAGAAATTCGCGAGGCGCTGGAGGGCAACCTGTGCCGCTGCACGGGCTATCAGCCGATTATCACCTCGATCAAAGCGGTGTTGGCACAGTGATGCTGGTGGAGCTGGCTGCATGAGTGAGAAAGTCTGTCTGATGCTGGCGGCCGGGCTTTCCAGCCGTATGGGGCAGTGGAAAATGATGCTGCCCTGGGGGGAAGGAACGGTGCTCGACAGCGCGCTGGCGGCGGCACTCTCCTTTTGCGATCGCGTGGTGTTGGTGACCGGTTTTCGCGGTGCTGAACTGAACTGGCGCTATGGCGACAATGGGCGCATCACGCTGTGCCATAACGAGGATTTTACCGAGGGGATGTTCTCCTCCATTCGCTGTGGTGCGGCGGCGCTCGGCGGCGGGCATTTCTTTCTGGCGTTGGGGGATATGCCTGCCGTCAGCGGGGCGGTGTATCGCACGCTGTGGCAACAGCGCGATGCGACCTGTCTGATTCCGGAATATGCTCAAGGGAAAGGGCACCCGGTATTGCTGCCACCCGCCCTGCGCGATGCGGTGCTGGCGGCGGATAACCACACCTCGATGAAAACGCTGATTACCTGTCACGGCCAACGGCGGGTGCCCGTATCGGAGAGCGCGATTCATTGGGATATGGATACGCCGGAACAGTACCAGCAGTTGCTCCGGCGGCGTTAGCGATGAGAGCGGGCTAGTGAATATCACCTAGCCCGTATTTTTTGATTTTGCGATACAGCGTCGCCACGCTGATCTCCAACTCTTGCGCCAGTTGTGCTTTGTTCACGCCACGACCTAACGCCTCGATAATGCGCTGGTGTTCCAGCTGTTTCAGGCTCGGGGGCACGGCGGGTGTTGTTGCTGTAACCGCTTCGACGGCGGGCAACGGGGGGGTTGTGGCGCGATGAAAATGCGGCGGCAACAGCGTCGGATCAATCACCTCGCCGTCGGGCACGATATTCACCAGATACTCCACCAGATTGCTCAATTCACGCACATTGCCCGGCCAGCGATAATCTCGCAGCAAGGCCATTACCTCGCGGCTCACGCCAGGGTAGGTGCTGCCAATACGGCGTGTGTGCAGATTGAGAAAGTGGTGCACCAGCAGTTCGATATCTGCCGTGCGCTCGCGCAACGGTGGGATCTCGACCGGTATCACCTTCAGGCGGTAGTAGAGATCCTCGCGAAAGTTTCCCGCTTCGATCGCGCGCGTCAAATTTTGGTGGGTGGCAGAAATAATGCGGATATCCACCGCCACTGGCTTGCTGGCTCCCAGCGGCATCACTTCGCGCGTTTCGAGTACTCGCAGCAGCTTGGCCTGCAACGTTAACGGCATATCGCCAATCTCGTCGAGGAACAAGGTGCCAAGATGGGCGGACTGAATCAGCCCCGCCTTGCCATTCGGGGCGGCACCGGTAAATGCGCCTTTAACATAGCCGAACAGTTCACTCTCCAGCAGATGCTCAGGGATCGCCGCACAGTTGATGGCAATAAAAGGGTGCATGCTACGCCGTCCCACCTGATGAATGGAACGCGCCAGAACTTCTTTACCGCTGCCGCTCTCACCGGTGATCATGATGCTGGAGGGGCTATCGGCAAAACGCGCGATGTGCTGTTTCAGCGCCTGTACCGCCGGTGCATTGCCGATAAACTGGCCGATACGCGGTTCGCTGTCTGCCTCATTGAGTGGCGCGGGACGTTCAGATTGGTGGAAAGCAAACAGGAACAACTGCCGGTTGTTACCGTTATGATGCTGCCCGATCACCACTTCCTGCTGTGCGGCAAAGGCGATCACATGCTGTGCATTGCCGTTGGCGAAATCTTTGCTGGCCACCAACGGACGGATGGTCACCGGCGTGTTGGCCAGGGTTTCCCAACGGGCGTTGAGCAGCGTCAGCGCATTCTGATTGGCAAACGTCATAATGCCACGCTCATCCAGTACCAGAATGCCCTGATCCATGCTGTTGATGAGCGTGGTGAACAGCACATCCATGCCATCATTGGCAGTGGGATTCTTCGTCAGGTTAGCGATCAGCAGTGAAGCGATATGGCGAACGTAATCGGAAAATACGCTGATATTGTCCTGCAATCGCTGCTGCTGTTCTGCATTGATGGCCGCAAGGCTGATGACGCCCAGACAGCGCTCACCGTGCATCACCGGCAGGCCAAGAAACGCCAGCTCGCCGCAGTTGCCGTACTGACCACAACCCTGGCAAATCGGATCGTGCTGCGAGTGAATAACCGCTTTCTCTTGCTTGTTATCAATGACGTATTGCAGCAGGCGGGTGTTATCCGAGGGATGGCCGATGCGGTTACGATAGGGTCCACTGCCTGCCACGCGCAGCAACCGGTTATCAACGATCTCCACTTCCAGCCGCAATACCTGACTGAGCATCTGGGTGAAATGCCGAATGGTGGGCTGGATGTGCATCAGAGACAGGGTCTGGCTGGTCATGGGCTACGCTCTTATATCGGGTAAAGCGCCTCGCGGCTGTTTCTCATTTTGAGAATTCGTCATTTCCGTTCCCCTCCGTCATTCCCGTTCCCCTCCGTCATTCCCGCGAAAGCGGGAACCCCTTACAGAAGAAACATGTTCATTCTCACAGAGATCCCCGGCTTTCGCCGAGGATGACGAAGGAAGGCGTCATTCCCGCGAAGGCGGGAATCCCGTGCAGAAGAAACTCGTTCATTCTCACAGTGATCTCCTGTTTTCGATTATTCGACATTGCACTGGGCGCTGCAACTACAAACTGGCACAGATATTGATGTATGGATAGGGAATAGCGATGAATTCATTAATCAAAATCAGGATGCCAACATGTCAACGTTTTCACTACGGATGCAGATTGCCGACAACGCTCACTTTACGCCGCACGGCGCAGCACTGTTCAGCCGGGAACAGGCGGAACAGGCGCGCAACTTTCATCAACGGATGCCGGGTTATCGCCCGACGCCGCTGCACTCGCTGACGGCGTTTGCGGCTGAATTGGGCGTGGGGCAGGTGCTGGTGAAAGATGAATCTCAACGTTTCGGGCTCAACGCCTTCAAAATTCTCGGCGGTGCCTATGCCATCGCCCGCTGCGTGTGCGAAAAATACCACTTCTCCCTGGAGGATTTTTCGTTTGAGCAAGGCCGCGCGGCACTGGCGGAAAGCATTACCTTTGCCACCACCACGGATGGCAATCACGGTCGAGGCGTTGCCTGGGCGGCCAACGCGTTAGGGCAACAGGCGGTGGTCTATATGCCCAAGGGGGCGTCTGCGGAGCGTGTCGCACACATCACCGGGCTGGGGGCGGAATGTATCGTCACTGATATGAACTATGACGATACCGTGCGCCTGACCATGCAAACCGCGCAAGAAAAGGGCTGGGAAGTGGTACAGGACACCGCCTGGCCAGGTTACGAAAAAATCCCTGCCTGGATAATGCAAGGTTATGCGACGCTGGCGGTGGAAGCGGTAGAACAGGTTGCCGAGAACGACTGGCCGACACCGACGCACGTTTTTCTTCAGGCTGGCGTGGGTGCGATGGCGGCGGGGGTGCTGGATTATCTGGTGAATTGCTATGGTGCAGATAAATTGCATGCGGTGATCGTGGAGCCCGATCGCGCTGACTGTTTGTTCCGCTCAGCGCAACACGGGGAGATCGTCGCTGTCGGCGGTGCGATGGACACCATGATGGTGGGGTTGGCCTGCGGTGAACCCAACCCGTTAGGATGGCCGCGCCTGCGAGATTGTTCCCGCCAGTTTATCTCCTGTGAAGACCGCGTCACCGCGCTGGGTATGCGGGTGCTGGGCAATCCGCTGGGGCAGGATGCGCGCATCGTGTCCGGTGAATCGGGCGCTGTCGGTATGGGCGTCTTGGCGGCGATACTGCACAGTCCGGATCGAGAAGCGTTGCTGGCACAGTTGGGGTTGGATTCCTCCTCCTGTGTGCTGGTAGTCAGTTCTGAAGGCGATACCGATCGACAACACTATCGCGAAGTGGTGTGGGAAGGCCGTCCTTTGATGGATTAACCGTCTTCAACTTGATGCAGGAGAATGCTATGCAGCGCTTACTCAAAGGCGGCACGTTGGTCGATCATCAGGGGCAGTATCACGAGGATCTGCTGATCGAACAGGGGCGGATCGTACGGCGTGAACCCCATATCGCCATCACGCCCGAGATGGCGGTGATTGATGCAACCGGGTATCAGGTGATGCCCGGTGGTATTGATGTACACACCCATTTCAATATCGATGTCGGCATTGGCCGCAGCTGCGATGATTTTTTTTCCGGCACGCGTGCGGCGGCGTGCGGCGGCACCACGACTATTGTCGATCATATGGGCTTTGGTCCGGCGGGATGCAACCTGCATCATCAATTGGGGCGCTATCATGCCTATGCAGAGGGGCAGGCGGCGATCGACTACAGCTTTCACGGCGTGGTGCAGCATGTCGACGATGCTATTCTGGATGAAATGGCGTCGATGGTGGAGCAAGAAGGGATCAGCAGCTTCAAACTTTACCTGACCTATCAGTACAAACTGGATGACGCGGCGGTGTTGCAGGCGTTGCAGCGGCTGCGTCAGGTGGGCGCGTTAACCACGGTACATCCGGAAAATGATGCGGCGATTCGATGGCGTCGTGATGCCTTTGTGCAACAGGGGAACACCGCGCCGATGTATCACGCCTTGAGTCGCCCCGTCGCTTGTGAGGCGGAGGCGATCGCGCGCATGATTAACCTGGCGTCGTTAGCGGATAGCGCGCCGCTGTATATCGTTCACCTGTCCAACGCATTGGGGCTGGATTATATCCGTCTGGCGCAGCGCAACGGGCAGCCGGTGTGGGCAGAAACCTGCCCACAATACCTGCTGCTGGATGAGCAACGTTACCAAGACCCTGACGGGATGAAATACATCCTCAGCCCGCCGTTGCGCGGACAGGAAGAGCAGGCCGCGCTGTGGCAAGGGATGGCAGAGGGCAGTATCGCCACGCTGGCGACCGATCACTGTAATTTTTCACTGCATCAACGTCACATGCTCTCCGGTGGGGATTTCAGCCGTTGTCCGAACGGGTTGCCAGGCGTGGAAAATCGACTGGCATTACTCTATTCGAACGGTGTATCGACGGGGATAATCAGTCCTGAGCAGTTTGTCGCCTTGACCAGCACGCGTCCGGCGCAATTGTTTGGCCTGTGGCCGCAGAAAGGTAACCTGATGCCCGGTGCGGATGCCGATCTGGTGCTGTTTGATCCGCACCAGCGCGTTACGCTGCGGCACGATGAGATGCATGATAACGGCGACTACTCTCCCTATGAGGGCATGGTATGCCAGGGTTGGCCGATCATGACCTTGAGCCGCGGTGAGGTGGTGTGGCGTGAGGGTGTGTTCACCGGCCGCGCCGGGCATGGGCGCTTTCTGCGCCGCAAGCCGTTTAACGCCGCGTTGGTGAAGACACTATTCTGATAGGCTATTTTGATACGACAGCCAGCGTGGTGGACTGGAGTGATACCGCGCTGGCACCACTTTTCACCTGAAGAATTTCCGCTATCACGCTGATGGCGATCTCCTCCGGGGTTTCCGCCCCGATATCCAACCCAATCGGCGATCGCAGCGCAGCGATGTCAGCGGCATCGACGCCTCGCTTCTCAAGCTCGGCACGGAAGGTCTGGATCTTTCTTCGGCTGGCCAGCAAGCCAAGGTAACGCACCGGACTGCCGATGGTGTGTTCCAACGCTTCTCTGTCCTGATGGTTGGTGGCGATCACCACATAGCAGTTATCATCCAGTGTCAGCTGCTGGATACCGGCAGTGAAACTCTCAACCAGTAATTTGCGGCTGGCAGGCGGGAGATCCGGGTGATCCAGATTCTCTTTCCAGGTATCCATCAGCGCTACCTCGAAGCCGAGCGGGGCGGCCACCACGGCGATGGCGCGGTTCACGTGGCCCGCACCCAGCAGCACCAATTGCGGCCGGCGTGGCTGCACCGCGATATGTATCTTCATGGCGCCACCGCAATCCGAGCCAACGGCACCTTCGCCCTGACGCGCCATGCGCCCGCTAAATACGCGGGATTGCCCTTGCGCTAGCGCCTCTTTCGCTTGCTCCAGCACCAACCGCTCCATCATCCCGCCGCCGATGGTTCCCAGACTGTTGCCGTCTTCATCAACCAGCATGCTGGCATTGTGGCGCGGTGTAGAGCCCCGGCTTTCGACGATCTGGATAAAGGCAAAAGCCCGGTTATTTTTTTCCAATTCCGCTGCCTGAGTAAAAAGCCCCATTGCATACCTCGCATAAATCATGACTGATAAGGGAGTAATGCAAATTCTGTGCCTGCGTATGGGGTTATTTTGGCGCGTAATGACGCGGGGCATCGCGGGGAAACCCCGGTTATTTTCTCAAAATGAGAAATGCGATTATTAATTTGCAAAAACCTGATGCTAACCCTGAGCATCCCGCCCTTTCACCCTCGGCATAGGTATTTCGTCTGGTCAGCAGAACACGCTATAGCGCCTTATTCCCACGCCGCGCTCCCCGACGGCCTATTTCTGGCCTGCATATTGCTTTAACCACAATAACAATGTCGTTCGGTTTATTTTAAAAAAAGAACCAATAAAGGAGAGCAATGTGGGTGATGTGATGCGTCCCATTCCGTTTGAGCAATTGCTGGAAAGAATGTTTTCTGAATACCAGCAAAGTCGCTCTATTTTTGGCATCCCTGAGAGCCAGTTCTATCGCCGCAATCCCGCTCGGCAAATGCGCGTGTTCGGCGAAGTCTGCGACACCCCGGTGGGGCCAGCGGCAGGTCCGCATACCCAGTTGGCGCAAAATATCATTACCGCATGGCTGACCGGCGGCAGTTTTATTGAACTGAAAACGGTGCAGATTCTGGACAAACTGGAGCTGGAAAAACCCTGTATTGATGCGCAGGATGAAGGGTTCAATACCGAATGGTCTACCGAATTTACGCTGGTAAAAGCCGCCGATGAATATCTCAAAGCGTGGTTTGCCCTGTGGTTGCTGGAGTGTCTGTTTGCCCCGCGCACGCCTGAACAAGGCCGCTCATTTATTTTCAATATGAGCGTAGGCTATGACCTGAAAGGCATTCAACAAGCCCCGATGCAAACGTTTATTGCCACCCTGATGGATGCCGCCGATTCACCCGCCTTTCAGCGCTATCGCCAGACGCTGGCGCAGTGGATCGCGAACGTTGATACCCTGTTCGATGGTGTGGTGCACCCTGACAGCACTGCACTGGCAATGCTACCGGAGCGTATTCCTTCCCGGCTGGTCACCGGCGTGACCTTATCAACCATGCACGGCTGCCCTCCCGACGAAATCGAAGCGATTTGCCGCTATATGCTGGAAGAAAAGGGCCTGCATACCTTTGTGAAACTGAACCCGACGCTGCTTGGCTATGCGCGCGTTCGCGAAATTCTGGATGGCTGCGGGTTTGATTATATCCAATTAAAAGAGTCCTCTTTCCTGCATGACTTGCCGCAAGACCGAGCGCTGGGCATGTTGGAGCGGCTGCTGGCGTTGGCACACCAACAGGGGTTGGAATTCGGCGTAAAACTGACCAACACGCTGGGTGCTGGCAATCATAAACACCGTCTACCGGGCGATGAAATGTACATGTCGGGCCGGGCGTTGTTTCCCATTTCGATTAACGTCGCAGCGGTGTTATCACGCCATTTCGACGGAAAACTGCCCATCTCCTATTCCGGCGGGGCCAGTCAGCTCAATATCCGTGCGATTCATGAAACCGGTATTCATCCCATTACCATGGCGACCGATCTGCTGAAACCCGGTGGGTACCTGCGTCTGGCGGCCTGTGCGCAACAGCTTGAAAACTCTGCGGGCTGGACGATGAGCGCGGTGGACGTGTCACGGTTAGAGACGCTGGCGCAGGCGGCGCTAACGGCGGAATACCACCAGAAAGCCTGGAAGCGGGAAGAGACCATTGATGCCGGTGGCGTTTTACCGCCGTCCGATTGTTACGTCGCCCCCTGTGTCAGCGCCTGCGCTATCCATCAGGATATTCCCGAATACCTGCGTCTGGCCGGCGCGGGGCGCTATACCGAGGCGCTGGAACTGATTTATCAGCGTAACGCGCTGCCAGCCATTACCGGTCACATTTGCGATCACCAGTGCCAGTCCAACTGTACCCGACTGGATTACGACAGTGCGTTAAATATCCGTGAAGTGAAACGTATTGCGCTGGAAAAAGGCTGGTCGGGATATCAGCAGCGCTGGTGCAAACCGGCCGGTTCTGGCAACCGTCATCCGGTGGCGGTGATCGGTGCCGGTCCGGCAGGGCTGGCAACCGGGTATTTTTTGGCGCGTGCAGGGCATCCGGTCACGATATTCGAGCGTGAGCAAAGTGCCGGTGGCGTAGTACGCCACGTGGTGCCGCAGTTCCGTATTCCGGCGGAAAAGATCCAACACGATATTGATTTTGTCGCGCAGCACGGCGTGCAATTTGAATATGGTTGCGACAGCGGACTGACGATTGAGGCGTTGCACCAGCGCGGCTTTTCCTATGTCTGTGTCGGTACCGGGGCCTACCGTAGCCGCGATGTGGCGCTGGCCGGGGATAACCCCGCAGTGTGGTCATCATTTCAGTTTCTGCGGCGTTTCAACCGGGCTGAATCACTCACGCTCGGGCGCTCCGTGGGTGTTGTCGGCGCGGGGAATACCGCGATGGATTGCGCGCGCGCCGCGCTGCGTGTACCCGGCGTTGAGCAGGTCACCATTCTCTACCGTCGCGGTGAGCACGATATGCCTGCCTGGCGCGAAGAAGTGGAAGAGGCGCGTCACGCTGGGGTTGAATTCCGCTTTTGGGTGAATCCGGAACGGTTTGATAGCGACGGTGCTGTGACGCTACGGGTGATGCAACCCGGCGAGCCCGATGCGCAGGGGCGGGCCCGTCCGCTGGCGACCGAGCGCACCGACGTGCTGCATCTGGATGCCCTTATCTCCGCCGTTGGGGAAGAGCCGGATTATGCGGCGCTGGCACAGATGGGGATTCCCCTGTCGGCCAAGGGTGCCCCGGTGGTGGATAGCAAAACGCAGGAAACGCAGCGCAATAATGTGTTTCTGATTGGTGATGCGCAAAGCGGTCCGGCTTCCATTGTGGCGGCAATCGGTGCGGCGCGACGCGCGACGGATGCGATTTTGCTGCGTGAGAATATTCGTGACGATCATGCGGCCAAACGCTGGCTGAATACCGATCCGGCGGATATCTATCGCCGCAAAGGGGCGATAGACGTCCAACTGATCGCAACGGATGAGCAGGATGCGTTTGCCCAGCAAGAAGCACAGCGGTGCCTGTCGTGTAACTATGTGTGCGCCAAGTGTGTGGATGTTTGCCCTAACCGCGCCAATATCTCCATTGCGGTACCCGGTTTTCGTGACCGGTTCCAAACGCTGCATATTGATGCCTATTGCAATGAATGCGGTAACTGCGCCCAGTTCTGCCCGTGGGACGGCAAACCTTACCGCGATAAAGTCACCATCTTCAATTTGCGTGAGGACTTTGCCGCCAGCAGCAATCCTGGTTTCCTGTTGGATGAAGATGGCATTCTGGTACGCCATGAGCAGCAGGTCTATCACCTGGCGATTGACCCGCACGGCCATATTGCCAGTGCCCCACCGGAGCTGGCAGACATGTGCCGCATTATTTCAACGGTTTATCAACATCATCACTATTTACTTGGCGCGGTGGAGGCGTAATTCATGCTGATTTTGCGTAACGCAACGGCGGTGCAGTTTGAGCCCGCTCGGGTGGATGAGGGCGTGGATATCGCCATTGACGGCACGGCGATCGTGGCGGTGGGAAAAAACCTGACGGCGCGCTATCCGGCGGCGACAGTGAAAGAGATGCAGGGGCGGCTGGTGATGCCGGGCATCGTCTGCGCCCATAACCATTTTTACTCCGGGCTGGCACGTGGCATTTTGGCGCGTATTGACCCCTGTCCGGATTTTATCTCCACGCTAAAGAACCTGTGGTGGAAACTGGACCGCGCGCTGGATGAAGAGTCGCTGTATTACAGCGGGTTGGTATGCTCACTGGAAGCGATTAAACAAGGTTGCACCTCGGTTATCGATCACCATGCCTCCCCGTCGCTGATCGGCGGATCGCTGGATATTTTACGCCGTGGCTTTCTCACTGCCGGTTTGCGTGGTATGACCTGCTATGAAACCACCGATCGCAATGGCGGGCTGGATGAACTGCGGCGCGGCGTGGAAGAAAATATCCGTTTTGCTCACCGTATCGATCTGGATAAAAAGTCGGGCAAAACGCCCTATCTGGTGGAGGCGCATATTGGGGCTCACGCGCCATTCACGCTGAGCGATGCCGGACTGGAACTGTTGGCCGATGCGATTCAGAGCACGGGGAGCGGGCTGCATATTCACGTTGCGGAAGACCGCTATGATGTGTCTCACAGTCATCACCATTATGGTGTTGATCCGATGGTGCGACTGGCGCGGGCGGGATTGCTGAACGAGAAAAGCCTGATCGCGCACGGCCTGTTTCTTTCGGCGCAGGACGTGGCGGTGATCAATGAGTTTGATGCTTGTCTGGTGCATAACGCCCGTTCCAACATGAACAATCAGGTGGGGTACAACCCGCGCCTGGCGGAGTATCGCCATGTGGCCTTAGGAACCGACGGTATCGGTGCGGATATGTTTGAAGAGTTGAAATTCGCTTGCTTCAAGCACCGCGATGCAGGTGGCACGCTGTGGCCAGACAGTTTCCTGCGTTTTCTGCATAACGGTAACCTGTTGCTGGAACGTAACTTCGGTGCGCAGTTTGGCGCATTGGCTGCGGGTTATCAGGCTGATTTAACCATTTGCGATTACCACTCCCCGACGCCGCTGTGTGCTGAAAATCTGGCCGGGCATTTGGCCTTCGCACTGAATTCCGCCAGCGTGCACAGTGTGATGGTGGCAGGGAATCTGGTGTATGAAAATCGCTGTTTCCCGTTTGACGTCGAGGAGATTTATTTCCACGCACGTCAGGCCGCGGAGAAATTATGGCAACGTATGGATAATCTCGCGTAATAAAATAAAAATACGGTTGAAATAATAAAAAAAGACTCTCAATTATTCTTCATCCTCCGCAATTGCGGAGGGTGATCATCAACATAATAATTAGCCTGCGTAAATAACGTCATCGCTGTTGTTCTATACCCTAAATAATTCGAGTTGCAGGAAGGCGGCAAGCGAATGAATCCCGATGAGCTTACTCAAGTAAGTGATTCGGGTGAATGAGCGTAGCCAACGCACCTGCAACTTGAAGTATGACGGGTATATTTGGCTATTCCTTGTTACAAGGTGGCTTCCTTTAATTCTGTAGTAGGAACCTAACTGTGAAACATAGCATTGTATCTTTATTCCCCGGGGATATTCGCACAGGTCGTTTATTTTCCATCAGTACCGCCGCAGCCGCACTGTTATTACCCGCATTCGCGTTTGCCGAATCGCCAGCAGCAATAAAACCGCTGAGCAGTAATCTGGGACAAACCTGCACACAAAATGCCTACGGCGTAGATAATGCGCTTGATGCATTACGCTGCGGTTCTGTTCATGGTTCGTTACGCTCACTGTATTACTCCACCAAGAATGCCTATTTCGTCAGGAATAATAATCAGGATACGGCCAGCTATGGCGGTAATATTCTGTTCCAAACGGCACCGTATTACGGTATTAGCGCAGGCGTTGGTGGGATTTATCAACAACAGTGGCGTTCACCGGGCGCTGGGCGTGGTGTGACGGAATTGGCGACCAATCAAAACGGTTTTGGCGAAGCCTGGTTGCGTTGGCAGTATCAGGATTTCCGCTTTACGGCGGGCGATCAGCGCATCGATATTCCCTTTATGAGCGACTATGACTGGCGTATTACGCCCATTCTGTTTCGCGCTGTGGATATGCATTGGGGCGATAAAACCGATTTCGTACACGCCACCAAGATATACCGCTACAAGCCGTGGCGCAGTGATAAATTCCTGGCAACCAGTGCTTATAGCGCGATTAAAGAAGAAACCAACGGCGCTTGGGCCGTGGGGGCGGGTCGTTCAAAGCAGGTGGGCGACATGACCCTGACTGGCCAGTTATGGTATGAAAGTTATGATGACTACGTGAATATTTTTTATAGCGAAGCGCACAGTCAGTGGAAAGCCGCGCCGTGGCAGCCGGATATCGGCGTGCAATTTATTCGCGGTAGCGGCGAGGGTGAGCGTTTGCGCGGCGAAGTCGATAGCACCTCTTACGGTGTGCAATTGGCCCTGACGCCGACCAGCAACGTGAAGTGGTCTATCAACTACAACCACATTGTCTCCAACCCTGAGGCTTACCTGAATGGGGCGCTGGTAACACCGTATTCCAGCAGCACCTCGTCGGGTAAATATTTCGCACAGCCGTATTTTACCAGCACCCAGGATCTCGGTACCGGCAATGCCTATTCCACACGTATCAGCTATCAGATTATGCCTGCATTGAGCATCGGGACTTACTATTCCTTTATGGACCTGAAAAGTTCAGCCAGCGCGCCCAGCCGTAATCAGTCTGAATATGTGGTCTTTGGTATTTACCAGTTTGATGGTGCCTTAAAAGGATTAAGTTTGTCTAATTTCCTTGGGGTACAAACCTCGCCGGTTTACGATTATTCGTTTTGGCAGAATCGTGTTTCTCTGCAATATAATTTCTGATGTTGTTTTTTTGAAAAGGTATCCATGGCGGATACCTTATCTTCTCCCCAAATGCACCCTTAACTTATGTCTGCTTTGCACTTTTCATCTATACTTCTGAAAATTAGGCATAACGTACTGATTGCAATGTTATTTACGAGTGGTATGGTAAGTCGCTTCCTGCATGAAGCGTGACGTTTTCTAACACTGGGCGGTGTGATGAATAAGCTTGTGGAGTTTTATAAGCTCTTTAATTATTCGATTTTTCTTTTATTTTCATCCTCACCACTGCTATCAGTGTTATTTGTTTTTTTGGTCGTAATTCAAGGCATTATGCCGACATTAAGTGTTATGTTGGGCATTAGGCTAGGGAATCTTATCGGCCATGCTAACCAAACTGACATTTTTATTACCTCTATTGCCTGGGTAGTGACCTTTGTTATTCCTGGTGTGTTGGCCCCGATAGTCAGCACGCTGCAAAGTGTTTTGAATCAGAAAGCAACCTTTTTAACGCAAAAAAAGATAATGTTGTCCGTTTCCAGAATAAATGATCTGAATGTGATAGAGACAGAAAAGATTCACAATGATTTTGAAACCTTGTCACGAGAAGCATCAAATAAACCACTGAATTTATTAGTCAACTTGGTGAGTGTTTTCAGAGACTCGATAACATTAGTTTCTCTGTCTTTATTGATATCGACTATTGTTTGGTGGCTGCCTTTTGCATTGCTGTTTCCGGCATATCCGGTTGCTCTTGCTGTTTCAAAATCACAAAAAGATATATTCAACGCTTTTGCGGATAAGAGTGGTGCGTCACGATTAATCAAATATTTTATTTCGGTTTTGTTGAATACTACGCTAGCTAAAGAAATAAGAGTTTTTAATTTGTCAAATTTTTTCATGTCTAAACATCGAGAAAGTTTTCACCAGCTTGAATGTGATTTAAATGAGATCAGGAAAAAACAGATATTAAGACCACAAGGTTGGAACTTACTTTATCTTGTTAGCGCCTCATCGGTAATGTATTGGTTTTCAAACCATATTTCACAGGGGGAAATTTCAACAGGCGAGTTACTTGGCGTCATTCAGTCTATCACTTTTTTTGGCCTGACATGTCAATGGGGGGTCTATACGTTAGCTTACCTGTCCGTCTGTTTTGAGTATTTTAGAAAACTCTATGACATTGAAAACCTGTGTCAGGATGAGCGTGCCATGTATTTTACATTACCTGATGATAAGACAATAATATTTGAAAATGTCTCTTTTTCGTATCGAGAGCAGCGATGTGCCGTGAGTGATGTCAGCTTTCAAATAAAAGAAGGTGAGCATATCGCTTTAATCGGAGAGAACGGTGCGGGAAAAAGCACTCTTGTTAAATTATTATGCCGACTCTATACGCCGACATCGGGGCGAATTACTCTGGGAGGTATAGATATTAATGAGATTGATATCACCGTTTGGCGCGAGTATATATCTGCTATCTTTCAAGATTTTGGTCATTATGTGCTCAGTGTTGAGGAGAATATCTACCTGGGGGATGTGGCTAATGGGGGTAACAGAGAGGCGCTAGAACGTGTGTGTTTGCAGGCAGGGTTTACATTACCCGCAGGAGTAGATTATACCGATCTGTTGGGGAAAGAGTTTTCCGGGACGGACCTGTCTGGCGGACAATGGCAACGGCTTGCTATTGCCAGGGCATTATATTCATCGAACAGTGGCATTGTTATCTTAGATGAACCCACCAGCGCACTGGATCCGCGCATTGAAGCAGATTTCTTTAAGCGTTTTTATCAAAGCACCAAAGGAAAAACCTCCATAACGGTAACACACAGAATGGGGGCCGTTAAGAATGCAGAGAAAGTGATTGTGATGAAAAACGGGGTTCTTGTAGAGCAAGGGACGCCCGATGCGCTCTCAAGGTTAAAGGGCGAATATTATGAGTTGGTCAATATCCAAAAAGAGCTTTGGAACGCGTCTTGAGTTGGTTTACCGTTAATTCATCATCTCATGGTATTTGCAATACGTGCCGATAATCTTGAGTGAACAGATCTCTCCTCCTGTTCAATAGACAAATAAAACACAAATCAAATGTCATAACCATGCACTTTATAAGGGCATGGGGAGCTATTTTTGCTGTTTCATGGTGCATTATTAGAAATAGATCTATTGCGTCAGCGATGTGTAATAACGTGGCTCCGACAAGGTAATCGTTTGCTTAAAAATGCAACCGTTTGCATATCATAAAAAATAAATGACCACCGGGCCGGTTTTATTGTGGTACGGGAATTGCTGTTTATTAAATAACCCTTCGTTTATTACTCAGGATAAAACAGCATGACCGTATGCAACCGTTACGCTATCCGCAGCGCTTTTTTCGATATTGTCGCGCCCGCAGAGAATCCGCAGCAGATCGTTGAGCATGCCCGTTATATTGAAGACGGCGTATTGCTGATTGATAAGGGAAAAATCGTCGATTTAGTGCCCTGGCAGCAAGGTGAAGCGCGTGTCAAAACGGGCTGGTCGCTGATCGATTATCGCGGAAAAGTGATTTTGCCGGGCTTTATCGATACCCATATTCACTTTCCACAGGCCGAAATTATTGGTGCTTACGGTGAGCAGTTGCTGGAGTGGCTTGAGCGTTACACTTTTCCTGCCGAAAGCCACTATGGCGATATGCACTATGCTACCCGGATGGCCGCGTTTTTCCTGCAACAACTGCTGAGTAACGGCACCACCAGCGCCATGGTATTCGCCACCGTGCATCCTGAATCCGTAGAGGCACTGTTTAGCGCTGCGCAAGGGTTGGGGATGCGATTGATTGCGGGCAAAGTGATGATGGATTGCAACGCGCCGGACAATCTGGTTGAGACGGCAGAAAGCAGCCATCGCCAGTGTCAGGCGTTGATCCGGCGTTGGCACGGTCGTGGACGTCTGGGCTATGCCATCACCCCACGTTTTGCGCCGACATCGTCACCGGAGCTGCTGAGTGCCGCGCAGCGCCTGCGCGAAGAATTTCCCGATACCTGGCTGCAAACACACTTGAGCGAAAACCCGCAGGAAGTGGCTTGGGTACGCGAGCTTTATCCCGATCGGGACAACTATCTGGATGTCTATCACCACTACCGGTTGACCGGTCGGCGCAGCGTGTTTGCGCACGCTATCCACCTCGATGAGGCGGAGTGGGATTGTCTGCACCAGACGCAATCTGCCGTGGCGTTTTGCCCCAGTTCTAACCTGTTTCTCGGCAGCGGGCTGTTTCGTTTGCAGCAGAGCTGGCACAAGGGCGTGCGTATCGGCATGGGTACTGATGTCGGTGCGGGAACATCGTTCAGTCTGCTGCAAACGTTGGGAGATGCTTACAAAGTCGGGCAGTTACAACAGTACCGGCTGTCAGCCTGTGAGGCGTTCTACCACGCCACGTTGGGAGGCGCATGTGCGCTCGATCTGGAGCATGAAATCGGCAATTTTGCGGCAGGGAAAACCGCAGATTTCGTGGTTATCGATCCTGCGGTCACCGCCTTACAACGCCTGCGTGATGACAAGTGTCAGGACATTATGGAGCGGCTGTTTGTACTGATGACGCTGGGTGACGATCGTAATGTGGTTGCCACCTGGGTCAATGGGCGTCCCGTTTGGCAGGCTGACTGTCAGGAGGTGGCCGCATGACCGCTTTTTTACTCAACGATACCGTAGTCGTGGAGCGGGATGGCGATCCTGCGCTGACCGTATTGCACTACCTGCGCCAGCGTAAGCGTCGCACCGGAACCAAAGAAGGCTGCGGTTCTGGCGACTGCGGCGCCTGCACCGTCGTAGTGGGCCGCGTGGAGCAGGGACGTATCTGTTATGAAACTGCCAGTGCCTGCCTGACGCCATTGAGCGCATTGCAGGGTAAACAGCTCATCACGGTAGAAGATCTGCGGCAGGAGGGAGAACTGCATCCGGTGCAGCAGGCGGTAGTGGATCTGCATGCGTCACAATGTGGTTTTTGTACGCCGGGTATGGTGATGTCGCTGTTTGTGCTGCAAAAACAGCACATAGGATGGGATCGTCAGCAGGCGGAGCAGGCATTGGCAGGAAATTTATGCCGCTGTACCGGCTATCGACCGATCATGGACACGGCGCGCCAGTTGTGCGAACACCCGACAGAGGACAGTTTCACCCGACAGGAAGCGAATACCGTCGCACGGTTGAATGCATTGGCGAGAGAGGTCACCGAGGTGCCGTTCGGTGAGGAGCAGCGCTGCTTTATGCCAACCTCGCTGGAACAGTTGGCGGCCTGTTATCTGCGATATCCACAGGCGCGCTTGCTGGCGGGGGGAACCGATCTGATGTTGGAGATGGCGCAAGCCGGATCGGCTCCTCCTTCCGCGATCGCGTTGGAACAGGTGGAGACACTGCGTGACGCCTATACGGATGACAACCATATCCATCTCGGTGCCGGATTAACCATTACTCAGTGCGAACATCGCTTACACGCCGCGCTCCCGGCTTTTGCTCAGGCGTTGCAGCGCTTTGCATCACGCCAGATCCGTAATCGCGCTACGCTTGGGGGCAACATCGCCAACGCATCACCGATAGGCGATACCCCTCCCATGCTGTTGGCGCTGGATGCTGGGTTGCTGCTACAGCGGGGGGGCGATCTTCGCACGATACCGTTGCGAGAATTCTTCCTGGCTTACCGCAAAACGGCGTTAGCGCCGGGCGAATTTATTCGCGAGATCCTGATCCCGCGTGGGGCGCTGCTGGACAACTTTCGCGCGTGGAAGGTATCCAAACGGGCCGATGACGATATCGCTATCGTGTTCGGCGCTTTTTCTCTGCATATCGAACAGGGACGTATTGTGCAGGCGCGCGTCGCTTTCGGTGGCATGGATGCGATCCCACGGCGAGCTGAACGTTGTGAGCGTGCGCTGCTGCATCAGCCCTGGAACCGGGAGACGATTATGGCGGCCAGTCAGGTGCTGGCGCAGGATTTCACACCACTCAGTGACGCGCGCGCCAGCGCCGATTACCGCATGCAGCTCGCCAGGAATTTGCTGCTGCGTTACTTCTTCTGCTTACAAGGTGAAGACGTCACCATGGAGGTTACGCACCATGTCGCATAACACCATGTCGAATAACACCGAGTCGCATAACATCTTGCAGCCTACACTCACCCAAACGGCGTTGCAGGCGCAATTCTCTCAGCCGCTGTCTGGCGCTGTTGGGCACAGCCGTATTCACGAAAGTGCCGCCCTGCACGTCAGCGGGGAAGCACGTTACATCGACGATCGACCCGAACCGGAGGGGCTGCTGCACCTCTGCCCGCGCCTGAGCGATCACGCCCATGCCCGCATTCTGAAGATTGATGTTGAACCCTGCTATCGCATTCCCGGCGTGGTGGCGGTGCTGACCCGGCAGCAGATCCCAGGTAACCCGGATATCGGGGCACTGGCTCCGGGCGATCCGTTGCTGGCCGATGAGGAAGTGAACTATGCCGGGCAGATGGTGCTGGTGGTAGCGGCAGAATCCCGTGAGGCGGCGCGCTTGGGCGCGCGGGCGGCAATCATCGACTACGAGGTGCTGACACCGATACTGGATGTGCGTGAAGCGCTGGAAAAGCAGCATTACGTTGAACGCCCCTTTGTGCAACAGCGTGGTGATGTGGATGCGGCGCTGGCCCGCGCGGCACAGCGTTTGACGGGGGAATTTCATATCGGTGGGCAAGAGCATTTTTATCTGGAAACGCAGGCGGCACTGGTTTATCCCGGCGAGCATCAAACGGTCACTGTCCATGCCTCCACCCAGAACCCCACCGAAGTACAAAAGCGGGTTGCCTCGGTGTTAGGTGTCAGCCAGAGTCAGGTAACGGTAGAGATGCGCCGTATGGGCGGCGCATTTGGCGGCAAGGAGTCTCAGGGGGCGAGCGTTGCCTGCTTGTGCGCGCTGGCGGCGCGGCTGACCGGACGGCCTGCGAAAATGTGCCTGTCGCGGCGTGACGATATGCGTATTACCGGCAAGCGCCACGCTTTTTTTGTGCGCTATCAGGTCGGCATTGATGAGCGCGGGGTCTTGTGCGGGGTGAAGATCGATTTAGCCGCGAATTGCGGCCACTCACTGGATTTGTCGGGATCGATTGTCGATCGCGCCATGTTCCACGCTGACAATGCCTATTATCTGGGGGATGTGTGTATCACCGGTTATCGCTGTCGCACCCATACCGTTTCCAACACGGCCTTTCGCGGTTTCGGTGGCCCTCAGGGCATGGTTGCCATCGAGCAGGTGATTGAGCACATTGCACGTACGTTACATTTGGACCCGCTGGAAGTGCGCAAGCGCAACTATTATGGCACGCGCGACGGCGGTATTAACGCGCGCAATATCACCCACTATCACCAACCGGTGGGACAGAATCTGCTGGATGACATCACCGAACGGCTGACGCGCAGCGCCCAGTACGATCAACGTCGTGCCGAGATTGAGGATTTCAATGCGCACCATCCTGTGCTGCGGCGCGGGCTGGCGCTGATGCCAATCAAGTTCGGTATCTCTTTCACCTCGACCTTTCTCAACCAGGCGGGTGCCTTGCTGTTGGTGTATACCGATGGCAGCGTGCAGGTTAATCACGGCGGAACCGAGATGGGGCAGGGGCTGAATACCAAGGTGGCGCAGATTGTGGCACAGGTGCTGCAAATTGATAGCGCGTCGATTCAGGTCACCGCTACCGATACCAGTAAGGTGCCGAATACCTCCCCGACGGCGGCGTCCAGCGGTGCCGATTTGAACGGCAAAGCCGCGCAGCAGGCAGCGGAAGTCATTCGGCAGCGCCTGGTCGACTTGCTGTGTCGCCTTTACTCCTGCGCTCCCGACGATATCGCCTTTTGCAATGGCGTGGTGCGTGCAGGTGAGCAGCATTTTACCTTTGCGCAGGTCGCGCAGTTGGCATGGCTCAATCAGGTGTCACTGTCGGCAACGGGGTTTTATCGGGTGCCGGGTATCCATTACGATCGTGACGCCGGGTGTGGACAACCCTTCTACTACTTTGTGTATGGTGCAGCTTGCGCCGAAGTGGTGGTCGATACGCTGACCGGTGAGTATCAGGTAAAGCGCGTGGACATTTTGCATGATGCGGGGGCTTCACTGAATCCGGCGCTGGATATCGGTCAGGTAGAGGGGGGGGTTGTACAAGGAATGGGGTGGGTTACCACCGAGGAACTGGTGTGGAACGCACAAGGGCGTTTGCTGACCGATAGCGGTGCCACCTACAAGATCCCGACCGTGGCGGATATTCCGCATGACTTTCGCGTGCAACTGTTGCCGCACACGGATAACGCGGTAGACACGGTGTTTCGTTCCAAGGCGGTGGGTGAGCCGCCGTTTATGCTGGGTATTGCTGTCTGGTGTGCATTGCAGGATGCGGTGGCGCGCCGGGATGACGCGCAGCCCCACGTTTTGCTTGAGTTGCCCGCCACACCGGAACGGGTATGGCGAGCGCTGCAACGATCGTAGGCTTGCATCACTGGCAGGGCGTAATGGCCCACAACCAGCGCGCCGGCGTCTTGTTGAGCTGCCGCGCTGTCTCCAGATAGCGGAGATCCAGCACGCTGGCAGACCAATAGACATTCGCGGCATTGCTGGGTTGCCACTGTCCATCGAACCCTTTAACGCCAGCTGCGCGACGCTCGATATCGAAACGCACCTTGGTATTGGCGAATTCTTGGTGCGTTTTTTCACCGTCGGCATAGGGTTTCAGCCATTCCAGCGCGGTACGCAGGCTCTGCCCATGGCGGCCTTGCAGATCAATCCAGTGCTCACCTTGCAATTGCGCTGCCATGGCGGCGCGCAGCAGCGGCTCCAGTGAGTAGACCACGTAGTGCAACGCGTCGCGTTCGGTGAAATCCATCACTTCGCCATCAGCGTGAATATTGGCATCTAACTGACGGATAAACGCCGCTTTGGCCTCTGTCAGCAACGCATCGTCATCTATCGCCGCCGCACTCATGGCGACTAACTTAACGCGATGGCTTTGCCAGTTGTTGCTCCAGATTTTTTTGGCACTGTTCTGGTTTTCGGCCATCTTCTGCAAATACCCGGTCGCCATTGCATGCAGGAAGGCGCGGGTGCGCTCTCGCGTGGCTTCCGGCAGGGCGCTGTGGGTCAACCGGTATGCTTCAATCAGTCCGTCAAAGCTGGTTTCGTCGATAGGGTTAAAACTCAGTTGATAGGTTTTCATCCAGTCATCCAGATAGATCGTCAAGCGTGACAGCAGCGCAGCATCCTGAGTCCGTTGCCAGGCTAAGGCCAGATCGCGCATATAGCTGAAATCACGCCGTGCCGCGTTAGACATATCGTAGATGCCCTGATGCGGCAAGGTGCCTTCCGTGTGCACGATCGGTATCGCTTGCGGTTTGGAGGCGGGTGGATGCGCGACCGTGGATAATAATGCCTTGGTTGAGGGCGCGCTCACCTTGCTGCAAAGCGCTTCGCTGGCCTGCACGGTTGGCAGCAACAGCATGGTCAGTATCCCTAAAGCATAGGGCAAACGGTGAAATCGCCGAGAACGGCAAAGCGTCGATGCGACGGTATTCATAGCAAGCATCCTGTGGTTTTCAATCACCCGATCATACTGGAATGTGCCAGGTTAGGTTTAGTGCTGTTTCACATTCAGCTTTTTTGTTCAGTTTGGTTTATCCATTTCTTGGCTATACAAAGCCGATAACAGTATTTGTTTTGTTGGGGAATCACGCATAAAAATTGAGAAAAGCAATTTGTCTAAATCCATTGCAGGTATTCGAGGGGAAAAACATTATGTCGGAATTAGGAGAATTAGTGTTTATTTCTCAACGAAATAATCATTGGCATCTGGATGGGGTTGTTGATGAATTACGTCGCGTGCGACAGCAATGGCGCGACAGTTTTTCTCAGGGCGATTATCAGAATAAACGGTTACTGCCCTCAAAACAGAGTATCCATAGCGTTGTCGATACGCTGATTAAGGTATTGTATCCCATGCGATTGGGGGCTACCGATCTGCGTAAAGAGGGGGAAGATTACTACGTCGGCTATCTGCTGGGCACGGCGCTCGATGCGCTGGCGGAAGAGGCCGCGCTTGAATTGCACTACCTCGCAGGCACCTCAACGCCGCACGGCGTCACCTCACCCGAAGCGCAGGACGCAGAACAACGCATCCGCAAGTTCGCCACGCGCTTGCCAGCGATTCGACAACGTCTGGACAGTGATATTCAGGCCGCCTATCAGGGCGATCCTTCCGCGCGCAGCCAGGATGAAGTACTGCTGTGCTACCCCGGTATTCATGCGGTGATGCATTACCGGCTGGCTCATGAACTGTATCAATTGGGGTTGCCTCTGTTGGCGCGCATCATGACCGAAAAAGCGCACGGCGAAACCGGTATTGATATCCACCCCGGAGCACAAATTAGCGAAGGATTTTTTATCGATCACGGCACGGGCGTGGTGATCGGCGAGACGGCGATTATTGGCAAACGCGTGCGGCTTTATCAGGCGGTCACGCTCGGTGCCAAACGCTTTGTCACTGACAATAACGGCCAGTTGCAAAAGAACTATCCCCGACATCCGATCGTGGAAGACGATGTGGTGATTTACGCCGGTGCCACACTATTAGGCCGTATTACCATTGGTGCCCGCTCCAGCATTGGCGGAAACGTCTGGCTGACGCGCGACGTACCGCCGGACAGCAATGTACGTCAGGCCAGCCTGTTGCAATCGCAGTACCGCGATGGCGACGGCATTTAATCAGCATATAGACGCAGCAAAATAATAATCAGCGACGAAGATGATTATTTAATCCGGTTATGGATTATGAAAAATAAGAATAAGCCGTCGCGGGTCTACTTATATCGCTCATTATTTTTGAAATTATTTTTCTAATAATAATTATGCACCCTGCATACGGATGTAATCATGACTATTTTGGATAGGGTGGGCAATACCCCATTAATCGCCTTGCCGTTATTTTCTCACGTTGCGCCTGGGGTATCGCTATGGGCGAAAGCGGAATTTATGAACCCCAGTGGTTCGGTAAAAGACCGTGCGGCAAAAGCCATGGTGCTGGATGGCATTGCGCGTGGCGCACTGACGCCAGAAAAAACCATTATTGATGCCACCAGCGGTAATACCGGCATTGCTTACGCCATGATGGGCGCGGCGTTGGGTTATAAGGTGGTGCTGTATATGCCGCAGAACACCAGCGCAGAACGTAAACAGATCATTCGCCACTATGGCGCAGCGATTGTGGAAACCGATCCGCTGGAAGGATCTGACGGTGCCTATCTGGCCGTTAAAGCCCAGGTCGCATCCGATCCCGCGCGCTATTTCTATCCTGACCAATACAACAACCCGGTCAATCCCGCGACCCATTTTGCCACCACGGGGGCGGAAATCTGGCAACAAACGCAGCAGCGCGTCACCCATTTTATTGCCAGCATGGGTACCTCGGGCAGTTTTGTCGGCATTGCTCAGCGGCTCAAACAGGAAAACCCATTGGTGCAAACGTTGGCTGTTCAGCCCGCCTCGCCGTTTCACGGTATTGAAGGCACCAAGCATATGGCGAGCAGCATCAAGCCCGGCATTCTGGATGAAACCTTGCAAGATGGCGTTATCACCGTCACCACCGAAGAGGCCTACGCCACCACGCGGCGATTGGCACGCCGGGCGGGCATTTTTGTTGGGGTTTCCTCCGGCGCTAACGTTGCGGCGGCCACTACACTGGCGAGCACCTTACCCGCCGACGCGGTGGTGGTAACGCTGTTGTGCGATACCGGCTCCCGCTACCTTGCAGACCCTTTTTGGAATGAAACCGATGATTGAGTTAACCACCGAAATTGCACACCAGATCCGCCAGGAAGGTGAAAAAGCCTATCCCAATGAGTGCTGCGGGGCGCTGTTGGGCCATTTTTCGACCAACGGTGATGCGCGGGTTACGGCGATTTTACCCATCGTGAATGCGCGGGAATCCGAAGAGCAATACCACCGCTTTGTGATAACCGCCGATGACTCATTGCGCGCTGAGCGCACTGCATTGGCGCAGGGTGTTGATGTGGTGGGGTTTTACCACTCGCATCCGGATCATCCGGCCATCCCGTCCGAGTATGACCGCGAGCACGCTCTGCCGTTTTACGCCTACATCATCGTCGCGGTTGCCGAACGGCAGGCCGGGGATCTGACCAGTTGGCGGTTGACGCAGAGCCGACAACGTTTTGAACAAGAACGTGTGCAAACGGCGCCGTGATAGGACATGCCGAACAGCAAATGCACAGCGTTATCACCCGATAGAACAGACAGAGAGAGAAAAGCGATGGCAGCTACATTATTGATTCCTACCGCATTACGCGCCTTTACCGAGGGGCAGGGAAAAGTCAGTCTGGAAGGGAGCACCGTCGGGGAACTGGTTGCCGCGCTGGCAACGCGTTATCCCGATATTCAGCAGCACCTGTATGACGACGCAGGCGAACTACGCGCCTTTATCAACCTGTATGTGGGTGACACCAATATCAAACACAGCGGCGGTCTGGCAACGCCCATCAATCCGGGGGATGAAGTGTTGCTGGTGCCTGCGATTGCCGGTGGCTCTGAGGCAACGCTATGAGTACACCGAGTATCATTCCCGATGACCGCCTGACCGAATTATCTCACGCCGAGATTGCGCGCTACAGCCGCCATTTACTGCTGCCGGAAGTGGGATTGGAGGGGCAGCAGCGACTGAAAAGCGCGAAGGTGCTGTTGGTCGGCACCGGTGGATTAGGCGCGCCGGTCGCGCTCTATCTGGCCGCAGCAGGCGTTGGCACATTGGGGATTGTGGATTTTGATTTCGTTGAGGTTTCTAACCTGCAACGCCAGATTATTCATACCACCAAGGACATCGACCGTCCGAAGGTGGCGTCGGCAAAAGACAAAATCAAAGCCATCAACCCTGATGTTCAGGTGGTGACCTACAACACCTCGCTGAGCAGCAAGAATGCGCTCGATATTATTCGGGAGTACGACATTGTGGTGGATGGCACCGACAACTATCCCACCCGCTATCTGATCAACGACGCCTGCGTACTGTTGGGCAAACCCACCGTTTACGGCTCTATTTTCCAGTTCGAAGGGCAGGCCAGCGTGTTCTATGCCAAAGCGGGACCGTGCTACCGCTGCCTGTACCCGGCACCGCCACCGCCTGGACTGGTGCCTTCCTGCGCCGAGGGCGGTGTGGTTGGAGTACTGCCCGGCATTATCGGCACCATTCAGGCCGCCGAGGTGATCAAACTGATTGTCGGCGGTAGCGATAGCCTGATTGGTCGCCTACTGCTGCTGGATGTGTGGCAAATGAAACAGCGTGAACTGCGGTTGGAGAAAGATCCGGGTTGCCCGGTGTGTGGTGAGCACCCAACGATTCACGCACTGATCGATTACGAGGAATTTTGCGGCCTTAAACCCTCAAACGACGGAATACCGATCGAGAGCGTTACCGCCAAGGAGCTACAGGCGTGGCTGGAATCAGACAAGCCAGTGCAACTGATTGATATCCGTGAGCCTCATGAACGGGCGATTGTGAAATTTCCTCAGGCTAAGGTGATGCCGCTCGGTCAAATCGTGCGGCGTATCGATGAATTTGATCCTGCGGTGGATGCGGTTTTCCTCTGCAAGATTGGGCAGCGCAGTATTTTCGCCATCCGTGCGCTTCAGCGCGCTGGCTATCAGGGCCGCGTGTTGAATTTGAAAGATGGCATTAACGCTTGGGCGCGGGATGTGGATACCCGTTTGCCTCAGTACTGAGAGTCATCCCCTTTATTTCCGGCAAATAAGACGAAGGTATCATCATGGCAGAACAAAAAGTCATTAATGCATTGGGGCGTGAAGCCGCCTACCAACTGGCTAACGTCACCAAAACTGCGCCGCAATTCGGCGCCATTACGCCGCGCTGGGTAAGCCGTTTCCTCGACTATAAGGGGCTGGAGTCGGGCATCTATCGCGTTAACAAAGTGGTGGAGGGGGATACACCGCTGGATGTGCTGTGCAGCCAGGACCCAACCCGTATCGAGATCCCGAAAGGGTATATCGAATACCAGACGCAGCCGCGTGAATATCAGTTGGACTCGATTGCCACCATCGTTAACGTCGATACCAAGATTGCCGATCTCTACAGTTCCCCGTTCGATCAGGCGTCAGAACAGATTGCGCTGGCGATTGAGAGCCTGAGAGAGCGTCAGGAAAGCCAGTTAATCAATAATGACGACTACGGCTTATTGAATAATATCGCTGAGTCGCAGCGCATTCAGACGCGCAATGGACGCCCAACGCCAGACGATCTGGATGAGTTGATCGCCAAGGTGTGGAAAGAGCCTTCTTTCTTCCTGGCGCATCCGCGTGCCATTGCCGCGTTTCAGCGTGAGGCCACGCGTCGCGGCGTGCCGCCGGTTACCGTTAACCTGCACGGTGGCACCTTTATCTTGTGGCGCGGCATTCCGCTGATTCCTTCCGACAAGCTGTTTGTTGACGGTTTAAAGAACCCGAAAGGCAAGGGCGGTAAAACCAATATCCTGCTGATTCGCTCTGGTGAGGCTAAACGCGGCGTGTTGGGGCTTTATCAGTCCGGGTTGCCCAACGAACAATCGCGTGGACTCTCCGTGCGCTTCCGTGGCATCGATGACAACGGCGTTGCCTCCTACTTGCTCTCACTTTATTGCTCTGCGGCGATTTTGGCGGATGATGCGATCGCCGTGCTGGAGGACGTTGAAGTGGGTGAATACTATGACTATCAATAACCGGACTCTCAATAACCCGGCGCTTAATCACCGCGCCCTGACACCGCCGGGCTTGCCCGACGCGCGGTCAGACCATTGGGGGCAGCCGCCTTCCGCGCGGGATTACGGATTGCCAGACGAGCGCGATCTGCTGGCGCTGTTGGGCAGTGGAACTCCTGTGCCGCGTGATATTGACCCCGCGTATACGCCTCGCGTGCTGCCTTTGGGGCAAGCGAATGCGCCATCGAGTGCGATTACCCCCGCCACGGCGGGCGCATCATCACTCTGGACGCCAGCGCCGTTGGCGCGTGTCGGGCTGGTGCCGGTGGAGCGTATCCGTGCGGATTTTCCCATTCTGTCTGAACAGGTGGACGGTAAACCGCTGGTGTGGCTGGACAACGCTGCCACCACGCAGCGGCGACGTCAGGTGATTGAGCGCATCAGCCACTACTACCTGCATGAAAACTCTAACGTGCACCGAGCCGCGCACGCGCTGGCGGCTCGCTCCACTGACGCCTATGAAGCCTCGCGCGAAAAAGTGGCGCGTTTTCTCGGCGCGCCGGGGCCCGAGAACATTGTCTTTGTGCGTGGCACCACGGAAGGCATCAACCTGATTGCGCACAGCTACGTGAAGCCGTTACTGCGACCGGGGGATGAAATCATCCTCACGCTGCTCGAGCATCACGCCAATATTGTGCCGTGGCAGTTGGTGGCGCAGGAAACGGGTGCCGTGATCCGTGTGGCACCGGTGGATGAACGAGGCCAACTGATCGTCGAGGAGTACGTGCGTCTGTTTAACGACAGAACCCGGTTTGTTTCGGCGACCCACGTTTCGAATGCGCTGGGAACCGTGACGCCGATTCAGGAACTGGTGGCGATTGCACACCGCTTTGGCGTGCGTATCGCCATTGACGGGGCGCAATCTGTCTCACATATTCCCGTGAACGTCACGGCGCTGGATGCCGACTTTTTCGTGTTTTCCGGCCACAAGATCTTCGGTCCAACCGGGATCGGCGTGGTGTATGGCAAGCAGGACGTGTGGGACGAGGCGCAACCCTATCAGGGGGGCGGTAACATGATCGCCGATGTGACCTTTGAACTGACGCGCTATCAACCTGCGCCGAACAAGTTCGAAGCGGGCACCGGAAATATTGCCGATGCTGTCGGGCTGGGGGCGGCGATCGATTATGTGACGGCGCTCGGTATCGAAAATATCGCCCAGTACGAACATGCACTGCTGGAATATGGCATTGAAAAGCTGTCACGCATTCCCGGTTTGACGCTGGTTGGCACCGCAGCGCAGAAGACCAGCGTACTGTCGTTTGTGTTGGCCGGGCATGAGAATGAGGCGGTTGGGCGTCATCTCAGTCAGGCTGGGATTGCGGTTCGCTCAGGGCACCATTGTGCACAGCCCATTTTGCGTCATTTTGGTCATGAAGGAACCGTACGACCCTCTCTGGCCTTTTACAATACGCCGCAAGAAATTGATTTTCTGGCAGAAAGTATTAGCCAACTGGTTGCGCGCTAACCTGCGCAACCCACGTCCCCTCATCACCCCGGCGTAAGCCGGGGGTCTCTGGTTAGCGAATCTCCGGCACTACCTCTCTGGTGGTAATGAAATCGCATTATGAGCGAGATCAGTATTTTCTTGAACGCGGTCGTTGTATTGTTCTGTATATATCGAAACACCAGGACATCAACATGATAAAGAAAATAGGTTACACACTCGGGGTTGTCGGGCTGCTTATGGCGTTTTCCTCTGCGTGGGCGGCGCGTCAGGTTACCGATCAGTTAGGGCGCAACGTCACCATCCCCGATCACGTTAATCGCGTGGTGGTCTTGCAGCATCAAACGCTGAATCTGCTGGTGCAGTTGGATGCGCAACAGAGTGTGGTCGGCGTGCTGTCCAGTTGGAAAAAGCAATTAGGGGACAGCTATCTGCGCCTTGCCCCTCAGTTGGCAAATTTACCGATGCCGGGCGATCTGACACAGGTGAATATTGAAAGCCTGCTGAAACTCGAACCGCAGGTCGTGTTTGTCGCCAACTATGCACCACCGGAGATGATCTCGCAGATTGAACGCGCGGGTATCCCGGTGGTGGCTGTCTCCCTGCGTCAGGACAAGCCTGGCGAGGCTGACAAAATCAACCCGACCATGAGCGATGAAAATACCGCGTATAACGAAGGGCTTAAAACCGGCATCCGCTTGATCGGTGACGTGGTGGAGCGCCAGAAACAGGCGGAAGCGCTTATCAACTATACCTTCAGCGAACGGGAAAAAGTCAGTGCCCACATCGCGGCTATCCCTGAAGAGAAGCGCATTCGTGTTTATATGGCTAACCCCGATCTGACCACCTACGGCTCAGGAAAATATACCGGTCTGATGATGTCCCACGCCGGTGCCATGAACGTGGCGGCAGCCTCCATCAAAGGCTTCAAACAGGTCTCGATTGAGAATGTGCTGGCCTGGAATCCACAGGTTATTTTCGTGCAAGATCGCTACCCGGACGTGGTGCAGCACATCATCAACGACCCGGCCTGGCAGTCCATCGATGCGGTGAAACAGCATCGGGTCTATCTGATGCCGGAATACGCCAAAGCCTGGGGATACCCGATGCCAGAAGCGTTAGCCATTGGCGAACTGTGGATGGCGAAAAAGCTCTATCCGGAACGCTTTGCCGATGTGGATATGCAAAAAGCCGCGAATGACTATTACCAGCGCTTCTACCGTATGGATTACCGCGCGGAAAATCCAGCAGCACAATGACGGCGCAACGCTATCGTATTACGCTGTTGGCCGTGGTGGTGGTGACCTTGCTGATTGCCCTGTGCTCATTGGGGTTGGGGCGCTATGGCCTTTCCCCGTGGCGTATTGTACAGATACTGGTCGAGCCGTTGTCTGACAGCAATCCGACGTTGAGTGACATTGAACGCCAGGTGGTGTGGAGTGTGCGCTTACCTCGGGTGCTACTCGCACTGTGTGCTGGAGCAGGGTTAGCTCTGAGCGGTGCCACGCTGCAAGGCGTGTTTCGCAACCCTCTGGTTGATCCACACATTATTGGCGTCTCTGCCGGTGCGGCGTTTGGCGGCACGCTGGCGATCTTGCTGAGTTGGACACCACTGTTTCTGCTGCTCTCGACGTTCACGTTTGGCATGGCCGCCCTGCTGCTGGTGTTCATGATGGCTGCCGCGTTGGGCAAGCAGAATGTCCTGATCCTGATACTGGCGGGTGTCATTATCAGCGGCTTTTTCGGTGCGTTAGTCAGCCTGATGCAGTATCTGGCTGATACCGAAGAAAAACTGCCAAGTATTGTGTTTTGGCTGTTGGGGAGTTTCGCCACCGCCCACTGGGACAAACTGGTCACACTGGCGCTGCCACTCGGTCTGGCGGGAGGACTGCTGTTGCGCCTGCGTTGGCACATTAACGTGCTATCGATGGGAGAGCAGGATGCGCGCACGCTGGGCATGGCAGTGCAGCCGGTGCGCTGGCTGGTGCTGAGCCTGTGCGCGGCGGTGGTGGCTGCACAGGTGGCCGTGAGCGGCAGCATTGGCTGGATTGGGCTGGTGATCCCCCACGTTGCGCGCATGCTGGTGGGGGCCGATCACCGACGTTTATTGCCGGTATCGTTCTGGCTTGGCGGTGGGTTTATGGTGCTGGTGGATGATTTGGCGCGTACGCTCAGTGATGCGGAGATCCCGTTGGGGATCCTTACTGCACTGTTTGGCGCACCGCTGTTTGCCGTGCTGCTGTATAAAACACAACGGCAGCGCAGAGGTTGATGCTATGTCACTGATGAGATTATCCACACAGGCGCTGGCGTATGGCTATCACGCGGGAGAGCCGTTTTTCCCGCCGCTCGAACTGTGCTGCCGGGCTGGGGAAATCACCGCCATTTTGGGGGCCAATGGTCGGGGAAAAACCACATTACTGCACACGCTGCTGGGTTTTCTGCCGCCGTTAGCCGGGACGGTGCAACGGGACGGGGCAATAGGTTTTGTGCCGCAGCTTTTTATGCCGCCTTTCTCCTACAGCGTGCTGGATATGGTACTGATGGGGCGAGCAGGGCGTATCTCGCTGTTTTCCCTGCCGACGGCGCACGATATTGCCGCAGCGCAGCGTGCGCTGGAGATGCTGGGCATCGCGACGCTGGCCGAGCGTGATTTTAGCGCGCTGTCAGGCGGGCAGCGGCAACTGGTGTTGATAGCGCGCGCACTGGCTTCGGAATGCCAGACGCTGATCCTCGATGAGCCGACCGCCGCACTTGATTTGCACAATCAGGCGCAGGTGCTGCAATTGCTGACTCAGTTGGCGCGTGAGCAGGGGCTGTGTATTTTGCTCACTACGCACGACCCGTCTCATGCGCTGGCGATCGCGCAGCAGGCGTTGTTGCTGATGGCCGACAAACACTACCTCTATGGCAGCCGCGATACGGTGGTGACAGAACAGAATCTAACCCGCCTGTACGGTATTCCGGTGCGACAGGTTACGCTCGAGACGCCTTCGCAGTCGCCTTATCAGGCACTGATCCCCCTCTTTACCGTAACGGAGCCGCGATGACCCTTCCTATACGCCTCTATGCGGCGGGCAGCCTGCGTAACGCATTGACACCGCTGCTGGCTGCATTTTCTGAAAGCCATTCGTTGCAGGTGATGGCAACGTTCGGCCCGGCAGGGCTGTTGAGTGAGAAAATCGAGCAAGAGGATGAGGTCGATCTCTTTGCATCGGCAAACTGCGCTCACCCTCTGCGCTTGAAAACGCTGGGGCTGGCGCATCACACGATGGTCTTTACCCGCAATCACCTGTGCATTGCGATGCGTAATGTACCGGAATTGACCTCGCAGCACTGGCTGTCCGCACTGTGCGATGCCCGGTTTGTGCTCTCAACGTCAACACCAGGAAACGATCCCGGTGGCGATTACGCTTTTCAACTGTTTGATCGTATAGAACACTATCATCCTGGTACTGGCAGGTTACTGCGCGACAGGGCCAAACCGCTGGTGGGCGGCTCAATGACGCACAATGTCCCACCGGGGATGACCGCTGGGAGCTATCTGATCCGAAGTGGGCTGAGTGATATGCACATCGGCTATTCCAGTTACTTGCCGCTATTGCTGAACCAGCCGGATTTACACGTGGTGGTCGTGCCAGCGCCCTACAACATCACCGCGGAATACATGCTGGCACTGTTGAACCCGGTCAGGTCGGAAGCTCGTCTGTTGGCAGACACCATCTTGTCACCGCAAGGACAGGATTTTCTGGTAAGTAACGGGTTTACTGCACTGGCCTGACGCGGTAAATCGGTTAATCGTGACAAATTCTGCTATGATTGCGGCTCACCTGCGCTGTGCCTGATGACAGCGTGCCTTTCCTTTGTCGTCGTTGGTAGAGCAATCACTGTGAGTACAACTTCTTTTTCTTCTCTGGCGCTGCCTGCGGAGCAGCTATCTAATCTTGATGAACTGGGCTATAGCGCAATGACGCCCGTTCAGGCGGCTGCGCTGCCTGCCGTGTTAAGCGGTGTGGATGTGCGTGCCAAAGCGAAGACCGGCAGCGGAAAAACGGCGGCATTTGGTATTGGCTTGTTGAATCGCATCGTGGTGAGTGATTTTACCACGCAGGCACTGGTGCTGTGCCCCACGCGTGAACTGGCGGATCAGGTCAGTAAAGAACTGCGCCGTCTGGCGCGCTTTACGCAGAATATCAAAATCCTCACGCTGTGCGGCGGCCAACCGATGGGGCCACAACTTGACTCGCTGGTGCATGCGCCGCACATTGTGGTGGGAACGCCGGGACGGCTTCAGGAACACCTGCGCAAACAGTCCCTGTTGCTGGACAACCTCAAGGTGTTGGTGCTGGATGAAGCCGATCGTATGCTGGATATGGGGTTTAGCGACGCGATTGATGACGTGATCTCCTATACCTCGCCCGAGCGACAAACCCTGCTGTTTTCCGCCACCTACCCGCAGGAGATCGAACAGATCAGCGCCCGCGTTCAGCGCGAGCCGCTGCGCGTGGACGTGACAGACGATGAAGTCGCGCCTGCGATTGAACAGCATTTCTACGAGACCACCCCGCAACAGCGTTTGCCGCTGTTAGTGGCCGTTTTGAATCATCATCAACCCCGTTCTTGCGTGGTGTTTTGCAATACCAAGCGTGATTGTCAGAGCGTGTTCGAAACGCTGGAAGCGCGTGGTATTAGCGTGCTGGCGCTGCACGGCGATCTCGAACAGCGCGATCGCGATCAGGTGCTGGTGCGCTTTGCCAACCACAGTTGCCGTGTGCTGGTCGCGACCGATGTGGCGGCGCGCGGTCTGGATATTAAAGATCTGGAACTGGTGGTCAATTTTGAACTGGCGTTCGATCCAGAAGTGCATGTGCACCGTATCGGTCGTACCGGGCGTGCCGGTCAGCAAGGCGTGGCGGTTAGCTTGTGTACACCGCAGGAAATGGCGCGTGTGAACCTGCTGGAGGACATGCTCGGCATGAAAGTGCAGTGGGCGTCTGCGGGTTCCCTCACGCGCAACGCGGAAGCGATGCTTGAGCCGGAGATGATGACGCTGTGCATTGACGGCGGCAAAAAGGCCAAGATTCGGCCCGGTGATATTCTTGGGGCATTAACCGGCGATGCGGGATTGACGGCGGCAGAAGTTGGTAAAATTGATATGTTCCCGGTACATGCTTACGTGGCCATTCGCAAGGCCAGCGCCAAACGTGCGTTGCAGCAACTGCTTAAAGGAAAAATCAAAGGAAAAAGCTGCAAAGCGCGGTTATTGAAATAACTGCATAAGGGCAGGTTTGGCCTGCCCTTATTGGATACCCAGTACCTTTTGTTTTATATTATTTATAAGCTATTAATTATTTAGTCTAATTATTCATTTAAATATGTTTTTCCCGGTCAACAGCAAAATAACCTCAGTCACGGGTAAGCTAATTGCACCTGTTTGATACCTCTCGTTCAACTAGAGTATATTGTACTCTATCCTATGAGGCGTATAATACCCTGGTCAAAGGCGATAGGCTGACACCAGGGACTCTTTTATCACTCTGAATAATAATCATAATTTTTATAATGTGAGATGGCGTGTTGATTGACTCTGCAACAGAGGACAGTATGAATGATGGCAAAAATAAAGAGAAGAAAACCATCGTGCATAGTGCCCTCGACAATATTCCCCTTGTTTCTGTTATGGAACATGCGTCGATCCCTTGGGGAATAAAAAGCAACGAATCAAAATTTGTTTATATGAATCAAGCTGCAATGAATTTTTGCAACATCCCTAAAGGGTTTGATGTTGAAGGTCGGCTGGATTCAGAGATTCCGGTCTCCTGGAGTGAATTGGCTCCCGAATTACAAGCGCACGATAGAAAAGCCGAACAGAGTAAAGAGGGGGCCGATGTTATCGAAACGGCGTATTTTGGTCGTGATGCGATACTTGCGCCGTGGCACTGTGCAAAATTCCCGATATACCATAGCGATGGCACGGTGTTAGGGACAATGTTTTATGCCAAAGCATTCAACTTCTATTCGGTATATGAGTTTTTCAATAATAGTAAACCTTCCGTAATAACACTCACCCCACCCGTTGATATTTTTACTCAGCGAGAGTTAGAGATAATATCCTTCGCTATCCGACGGCTCTCGGCAAAAGAGATTGCCAGCAGGCTGTGCCTTTCCTATCGCACGGTGCAAAATCGCTTAAACGGCATATACATTAAAGCGCAAACCACCTCGCTCAGTGGCTTGATCGAATATTGCATGATGGTTGGGTTGAATGACTATATGCCAAGAAGCCTGTTAAAACAGAAAGTGGATTTCTTTTGGTAGCGCGATCCGGACACCGGCCTTAGCGTGCGATGATGCGATCGAAAAGAAGCTGTTGGATATCTTCGCGCTGTGCCTGAATGACATGCACGACAATCCTGTTTTGTTCGCTGTTGATGGAATAAAAGAACCGATAACCGCTTTCTGTATTACATTCACGGTATTTCATGCAGCCCAATTTAGATAGCTGCGGTGAGATAGGGCAGCTTGAAGGGAAAGCCGTGACTCTATTTTCAAACTCTTGGATCGCAAGCCGTAACACAGGGCGGGGATCGATGTTGTTACTGCGCAGGAAGAACGCTATTTTGTTTACACAGAACTTTGCCGTTTCCGTATAGGTGACATCGATCCCTGTCTCGTGCAGTGTGGTCATACTGACTCCCTGTCATTGCAACGTTAAATGCCGTCCAATAATTCGTCGCGTGCAAATACCCGCTCTTCGGCGAGATCTTTTTCGGAAATCGTCAGCAGTTTTAACAGTGCGATCGCGTCATCGCGTTGCTTTCTTTCTTCAAAAGACTCAATGACATAAGCAGGCATGCCATTTTGGGTAACCAAAATCGGCTCAGAAAGTTCAAGTGCAGCCGCGTGCTTTTTAATATAGCTGATGGTTTCGACTCTCATGGCGACTCCTGTGGTTTACTTGTAATATCGCGGAACGTATCACAGGGCGATCCTGTATCACGCGATGCCTAGTGACGGATAAACCCAAACATGGTCTGAATGTGGACCATATTTGGATTTTCGTCAATCTTGAAAACCCCTCACCGTCGCTATTTGAGATAAATCGTCATGGCCTTGCTGTCTCACGGCGGGGTCAGCATGAAGACTTTTTCATTCTGTCCCAGATAGCGTGCCGCCACCCGATTGATATCAGCCACGGTAAGGCGGTTCCAGAGGGCGAGTTCCTGATCCAGACGAGCAAAGTTTTTATCATCGGCTGCCGTTTGTGCCAGCGTATCAGCCCAGAAGCTTGCGCTCTGCCAGGCGGGTTGCTTTTCGGTACGCCAGATGTTTTTGGCTTCGTTAAGCTCCTTCTCCGTCACACCGTGTTGGCGTAATGACGCGATCACCGTCTGGGTCAGCCGTTTCATTTCCTCTGCGCGTTGCGGTGCGGTGGTAAAATTCAATCGACCGGTGTAGTAGGGCACAGGCAGCTTGGCGAGCATGGAAGAAAATCCCAGCGCATAAATACCGCTTGCCTGTTCACGCAGCGCAAACCGCAAACGCTGACTCACGATAGTATCCAGCAGTTGCAGCGCCACAGCCTCTTGCGCTGACCACTGGGCGGGAGCGGCGAACTGGATACTGATCATGCTTTTATCCGAACTGGCGAGCGGATAGGTCTTGGTCAGCGTACTCATTTTGGGACGGATGCCCACATCGCGCCAATGCAGACGTTGATCCGTAGCCGGTAGCGCCGCAATCCAGCGTTCCACCGCTGCTTTCACTTTTGGCACATCTACCGCACCCGCAATCACCAGCGTCATATCTTGCGTAGCCCCCAACAACTGCTGATGGCTTTGCTGAAGCTGATAGGCGGTAAACTGCCGCCAGTTACCCTCGGGGCTGATGGTCAGGCGATCGCCATGCAGGTAGCTTTCCCGATTAATGTTATCCAGAAACTGACGTTCTACCGGCATCTGTTTCAGCGAGGAGGCAAAGCTGGCCTTGTACTGTTCCAGTTTTTGCCCGTTAAACTGGGGCTGGGTGATTTTCAGGTAAAGCAGTTTTAGCACGGTTTCCAGTTCATCGGCCGGCGCACTGCCGCGAAAGCCGTGATACAACATCTCGCTGTAGGGCTGGAGCGTGAGGCTGTGTTGCTTGCTGAACAGCGCCAGTTCTCGACTGCTGTAGCTCCCGTATCCGCTGCTTTCCGGCAGTTTCAGCGCCCATTCCACCAATCCGGGGGTTGCCTCGGTTTCCAGAGAACGGCCGCCGGGAATGCGCAACGACACTTGCACGTCGTCTTGCAGCGCCTTATCACTTTTCACGATAACCGTAATGCGGTTGCTCAGTGTCCACTGTTCGGTATTGTCCAGCGGCAGTGGCTGACGTTCACTGACAGTTCCGGCGGTGGGGGCGGGCAGATTTAACGTAACCGCACGGGCTTGCAATGCAAACGGACCCGGCTGAGAGCGGCGAATTTGCTGCCAGAGCGTGGTGAACGCCTGGGGCTGAAATGTAGCGCTGTCACTATCCGGGCCGATAAGGGCCAAACGGGGCGATGCGCTATCGAGAAACGCCGCGATATGGCGTTGCAGATCGGCGGGCTTAACGTCTTTGATCAGCGCATGGGTCATAAAAAGCTGCTGCTTTTTGTCAAACAATGGCATCTGGAAGGCTAACGCCGTGGTTATCTGATCGGCCAAATAGTCATTCTGATAACGCTGCTGGGTGGCGGCCTGCTGGCTGAGCTTGGCGAGCAGGCGTTGACGCACACCGTTCAGTTCGTCATCGCTGACGGGGGATGTCGCCATGCGCTGCACTTCCGTCCAGAGTAAGCGCAACGCGCCCTGATAATCTTGCCCTGAAGGACGCACAATCATCAGTTGCTGGCGCCGTTTTTCATCGAGCAATGCCCCTTGCTCGTTGACCGAGGCGGAAGGGAGTTCGCCGTTGTCTACCAATACGCCAAGGCGTTGGTTAAGGATAGGTATCCAGAGATTATCCAACAGATCGTCACGCTGCCCGGCGGCGGTATTCAGCGGTGCGACGGCATCGCGCTGCAAGGAAAACTGGATCACCCGATCGCCATATTCACGATCAAAAATAGGGGAGACCAACAGGGCGGATTGTGGCGCAAAGCGCTGCCATTCTGGATTATCCGGCGTGGCGGGTTGAACGGGTTTAGCGGAAAAATAACGCGAAATCGCGCTTTTTATCGCGGATTGATCCAGTTCACCGACAATCACCAGCGCCATACGTTCAGGCTGATACCAGGTGTGATAATACGCTTTTGCCTCGTCTACCGGTGCCTGACGAACGATATCCAGCAGGCCGATAGGGTCGCGTTCAGCATAGCGGCTACCGTGATAACGCAACTGTTCCAGTGCCTGATTAATGCGAAAACCTACGCCCTGACGTACTCGCCACTCTTCGACGATCACTCCGCGCTCTTTTTCAAACGCGTCCTGCTCGAATGTGATGCCCTGTGCCCAGTCGGACAGGAGTTGCAGGCCGGTTGCGGTCTGTTCAGGGGTAGCCTGTGGCAGCGAGAGCTTGTAGGTGGTGGAATTGAAGCTGGTCACGGCGTTGACGTGATTGCCCAGCTTGATGCCTTGTTGCTCAAGCTGTTTAAACCCGCTGGTGCCGGGAAAATGGGTGGTGCCTTTGAACGCCATGTGTTCAGTGAAGTGCGCCAACCCGCGCTGCTGTTCGTTTTCTTGTAGCGAGCCGCTTTTCACCAGCAGGCGCATCTCGATGCCTTTCTGTGCGCGTGGCAGCAGATAGACATCAAGCCCGTTGTCCAGTGTGAAATGTTGCATGTCCGTGCGCGTCGGCACAGCGCTGGCAGCCGAGTGGCGATCGGTACTGGCGCAGCTCAGCAACGTCAGACTCATGATGCCGATGGCAACGCGATAAGTGAATGGGTTATGACGCATGAAGCGTTCCTTCTGCTAACGGGAGTTGCTCTGCAACGGGGGCGTATCCGGTTAAATCGATAACGCGCTCGGCTTCTTCCCGTAAAAAAGTTTGGTGACTCACCAGTACGATGGCGCTGTCCGGCAGGTGCTGTTTAAGCTGGCGCAGCAGCGTGCGTGCGCTGGTTTCATCCAGTGCCGAGGTGGTTTCGTCCAGCAACAGTAATTTCGGCTGGTTTAACAGCAGCCGGGCAAACAGTACGCGCTGCTGCTCACCGCCAGACAGTTGTTGTGCCCAGTCGATATCCTGTTCCAATCGGTCGGACAACGGCATCAACCCGACAAGGCTGAGTGCATTGCGGTATTGCTCAACGCTGAATACCTGGTTCGAACGGGGATAGGCGAGCAGCGTATCCAAACGACCGGGAGGCAGATAGCTGCCCTGAGGGATCCAACGGGTGTGAGTATCGTGTTGTACGCTGCCGGTATAGTAGGGCCAATGGCCACTGAGGGTGCGTAATAGCGTGGATTTTCCCAGACCCGATGGCCCGGTAAGCAGCAGTAACTCACCGGCTTGCACCTTAAGCGTAACGCCGGTCAGTAACGGTGCTTTGTTCGGTGTCATCACCGTCAGTTGCGCACGCAAGCGTGCCGCGCCCTCCGTAGCCTGTGCTGATGGCGTCTCCTCGCCGTCCAACAATACGACGAAGTGGTAAAGCCGCGCCACCGTGGCCTGCCAGGCGGCAATCTCTTTATAGGCAAACACGAACCAACTCAGCGATGTGGCGACGCTGGCGAACGCCTGACGCAATTGCATCAACCCGCCAAGCATAATTTCACCGGCCAGAAATTTCGGCAGCGCGAACAAGATGGGGGCCAGGGCGGTGACCTGCTGATAGCCGACGGTAAAAAACGACAGGTTACGTTCGTAGCGAATCAGCTGGTTCCAGTTGCCCATCACATGGATGAAATGCTGCATCAACGTGTGGCGCTCGCCGCCTTCTCCCCGTTGCCCGGCAATCGCATCGCTGTGCTGGCGGCGGATCAGCAGCGCAGCGCGGTAGTTGGCTTCGTGGCGCTGCCGCTCCATGTTGAGATGACGCAGCGGTGAACCTATCCACTGCGTTACTGCCATACCCAACAGGGTATAGAGGATACACGCCCAGAACATATACCCGGGAATGTGCCAACTGCTAGTGCCCAACGAGAAAGAGAGGCTGCCGGACAGTTGCCACAGAATGGCGGTGAACGAAATCAGTGTCAGTGTGGCATGCAGGAAAGACACCAGCAGCTTTAGCGTCGATTCCACCAGCAGGCGAATATCTTCCGCAATACGCTGATCGGGGTTATCCGGCTCTGTTGCAGCCAGCTTGAGCTGATAGTGGCGGCTGTGGTCAGACAGCCAGCGTCGGGTAATATCGGCAGTCATCCGTTCGCGCCAGCGGATCAGTAATTTCTGTTGAAAATACGCGCCAAGCACGATAACCAAAATCAACCCGGTGACCAGAACCACGAAGCGGCGCAGCAGAACATAAATGTGCTGTCCATCCAACTGCTGCAAGGCATTATAAAAGCTGCCGTTCCACTGGTTCATTTGAATGTTGAACCACACGGAGGAGAGCGTTAAGCCCAGCGAAAGCAGCAATAGAAACCAGCAAAACAGGGAGCCGCGGCTCCCCCAGAAAGGTTTGACTAAATAAATGAACTGTCTGATTGTTGTCATGATCGGCGTTCTGTTTAGCTGAGATTAAAAGTCATAATTCATCTGTAACCAGAACTGACGACCCGGATCGTAAACGCGTAACACCTGATCGCTGTAGACAAGGGTGTCTGCGACATTTTTGTTGTTGAGAATGTTATTAACCTCGACGGAGACGCTGGCACCGTAGGCAAAATCGGGTTTCCAGGTGACGCGACCATCCCAGGTATAGCGGCTGGCAAAATGTTCTTTGCTGTATTTGCGCAGTTGTCCGTATTCGGCATCGTTGTAGTATTCGTTGCCGTAGCGCACCGCTTGCTGACGCGAACCCCACCATTGCAGACGGTTGTACAGGGTTAACCCGTACTCCTGCCATTCGCTGGTCAACTCCAGATTGAACTTGAGCGGCGAGTTATAGTTGGTGGACGGCAAATCTTTGGCATCGATGACTTTGCCGTTGTACCAGACTTTATCGGAGTTCAGACGCGTGCTGGGATCGAAGAAAGAATAACCCTGATCGCTCGGCGTGTTGTTTTTGCTTTGCTGCCAGGAGACAGAGCCATTCAGCACGTGAGTGGCATCGGCCCATTCCCAGGGCTGGCTGTTACGCACGGATAAGGTCACCGCATCGTGCGAGCTGCGACCGCCGTTATCGAAGGTACGAATTTTACCCTGATCGCCCCTGGTGCCGGGATACTTGGTGCGGCTGCGCACCTCATCATGACCTTCACGATGGACATACTGCAAGCGCCAGGTGGTGGACAGCACCCGTTGCTGAACCGCGAGAGAGAGTTCATCATTATACGGTGTAGAGAGCGACTCCATGCCCTCGAAGTCTTTTTGCTGTTCCCACTCGTTGCCGGGATCGTTAGGGTCGAGAGAACAATAATGACAGTTCTGCAACCCTGCATTTTGCGCACCGTACAAGGCGTACGTCAGCATCGAACGCCCGTAATAGCGGTTCAGGCCGCCGATCAGCAAGGTATCGTTGTCGCCAAACAGATCGTAAGTGGCGCTCAGACGCGGTGCAATGTTGGTTTGCTCAACGAAATCATCGCGATCGAGGCGCACACCGGGGCGCACGGTTAATTTCCCGTAGCGCAGGGTATCATCGGCAAACAGCGCGTAGCTGGTATAATTGGCGCTATAGGTGCCCGCAAGGAAACGGTTGACCAATAACGAATCACCCCATTGGGATAACGTTAGTCGGTAGCGATAATAATCATCGCGACGAATATAGCGTCCTTCGGTATTGTTGACTTCAAAGCCTACGCTTGGCTGGTGTGCTATGCCGAGCCACTCCGTTTCGTTAAAGCGCATCACGCTTTTAGCCGACAGGTTTTCCTGCTCGGAAATCAGATTACCCGGTCCACCGCTACGCACAGAAAAGGGATAGTCTTGGACCTCAACGTAATTGCCCTGATCGGCCGTGCGCTCATCCTTCAGTTTCTGGTAGCTGCCGGTAAATTCCAGTTCACCCAACGCCATACGGTGCTTTAGCGTGCTGGTAAAACCGAGCCCGGTGTGGGCGTTGTCGTAGCCGGAGTTGAGCACTGAACTGGAGAATAGACGGCTCTGGTAGTCGGCGTAGTTACCGGAAATATCCACCGTGGTGGCGCTGCTCAGGTTCATCGAATACTTGAGGAAAAAGTTGTCCGAAACCCGTTTTTGATTGCGACGACCCGCCGCGCTTTCAATCATCTCAAACTCACCGGCGTCATTGAGGATCACGCCTTCGCCGCCGGTGGTGTACATGGGGATAGTGGAACTGCGCCGTGAGACGGAGAACAGCAGCCCGGAATTGTCGGTTACGCCAGTTTCAAACCAGCCGCCGAAATCTTCCTTGTTGTAGCGGTTCTGGAAACGCGCCGGGTTGCTGGTGTCATTCTTGCTGCTGTCTATCGCCTGGGCGTCGTCATTAAACAGCTTGGTCCAACTGGATTGCGTGGTGCGATAGTAAGCGTGGGCGCTGTTTTCTCCGCGCCAGCGACGGCTGGTCACATCAACGGTGCCGCCGGTAAATCCGCCGTACTCCACCGGGATGTTGTTATCATACACGGCAACGCTATCGATCAACCGGCTGTCGATGTAGATCCCCTGATCGCCGGTGTCGATGCGGGTTTCCGTTTCGCCATTGTCGTTTTTAGCCGGATCGAAATCGTTGTTGAAGTTCACGCCGTCGAGCTTGTAGGCGTTCTGGAAACTGGAGGCACCGTTAATGGAAATGCGCGACGGCTTGATTTCGCCCTGATTGAGTGAGCTGCTGTCGCCGTTGGCAAATTGCACTGCCGGGTTGGTTTTCAGCAGGTCCGTCACGTTGCCATCACCGGTGTTGCGTTGGGCAATCTCTTCGGAAGTCAGGTATTGCGGCGCGGACATCACATCGGTGGCTGGATGGCGGCCTACCACCCCTTGCACGCTGGTTTCCGGGATCACCAGCGCATCACGCGCGGTTTTTTGTGGGCGAACCACAAAGCCCGAACCCTGTGGCACCATTTCCAGCCCGGTGCCGAGCAGAATTTTTTGCAGCGCAGTCTCCGGCGTGAAAGTGCCGTTGAGTGCGGGCGCACGCAGCTGTTTTACTGCGGTTGCGTCATACAGCACTTGGATTTGGCCCTGGCGGGCAATGGCGTTGATCGATGTTGCCAGCGATTGTTCTGGCAGGGCTACCTGTACGTCTTTAGCGAAAGTCTGTCCACACCAAAGCAGGCCGGCGCAGACGGCGATGGTCAGTTTCTGCGGCCTGAAAGAGGGGAAACGGTTTCTTGTTATCATGTTTTTCGGTCTCAGCATCATGCCAAAATAAAAGAGTCATGAAGGAAGACTTAAGAATGAGAATTATCCTCACCTAGAAAAACACAAATTTTTGCATTATTTTTTCTTTTCTTTGTTTATCAATAGATTGTTCTGATCCTGCCAAACCACATTAACGGGCAACAGCAGGGGTAACGCATTAAAAAAGGCGGTTGGATCGTCCAGATTGACTTGCCCGGAAAGGGGGAGGTTGCCCAACGCGGCGTCCGACAACGTGACATTCACCGCATAATAGGGCTTCAGCGTGGCAAGCACCTCGCGCAACGGTTGATTATCAAAACTGAGCTGGCCGAAGCGCCATTCTCCCACTGCGGCGAGTTCAACCGGATTTACCCTGAGACGATCGCCACGTGAGTAACTGGTTGCACTCTCACCCGCGTGCAGTAAGGTCTGAGGGGCATTGAGCGCAGTGGTAACCGCCACCACACCTTGAGAGACGGCAACGGATACCCGTTCTCCCGCTTTGAGGATATCAAAAGCGGTACCGACCACTTTCACCTGGCGCCCGTCAATCTCAACGTAAAAAGGGCGCTGCGGATCGGGGCTAACGCTAAAGTAGGCTTCGCCCGCCTCAAGCCACAGCCGGCGCTGATCGTGCTGATAGGCGATGCGCAGGTGTGAATCTCGGTTAAGCATGATGCGACTGCCGTCAGAGAGCTGAAAGGTTTTCGGCTGGTCGGACGTCGCCAATGTCATATTATCTTGCAGCAGGGCAGGCCACTGGCTGTAAGGCAACACCAGTGCGAACAGCATCAACAGACCCGCTGCCAGGTGCTTGAACGGGCGATATCCCCAGGAAAACCGCCGGGGGGCGGGGCGGGAAGCCAACGCCGGGCGCGGGAGTTCGGCGGCATCGCGCCAGAGCGTAAACATACTCTCGAAAGCGTGCCGGTGTTGCGCCGAGTTCGCCAGCCAGGCTTCCAGCGCCTGCCGCTGCGTGCGTGGCAGGTGGCGATTTTGGCTACGGGCAAACCACAGCGCCGCTTGCTCATCGATATCCGCCACCGATAGCGGGTCTGTTTGCACGTCAGGCCCTGTGCTCATTGTTCTTCCTCACTGTGTACCGCATTTTCCACATAGCGCTTGCAATGCAACATGGCCTTGGCGATATGTTTTTCTACCATACTGACAGAAATATCCATTTTTTCAGCAATTTCACTTTGTGACAGGCCATCAAACCGGCAAAGCACAAACGCTTCCCGCTGGCGCGGTGGCAGCGTCTCGATGGCATCATACAAACGCTGTAAGCGCTGCTGGTGATTTAGCACCTCGGCGGGATCGTCAGAGACAGAACCCGCGTGGTTCAGGTGCGCCTCTTCCTCCATGGGCGATTGCAACTGTTCTTGTTTCTGATGGCGATGCCAGTAATCAATCAGTACATTGTTGGCGATTTTAAACAGAAACGCGCGGGATTCCTGAACCGGCGTATCCTCCCGTCGGTTGAGCCACTTAGCGAACACATCCTGCGACAGATCGCTGGCATCATGGCGGTTTCCCAAACGCTTCTGGAAAAAACGTTCCAATTGATGATAGGTTGATTGATAGGCATTGCCGATAAAATGCCGCAATGGTTTGTTTATAGTCATGTGCCTGGTGTTACCCGTCATACTTCAAGTTGCAGGTGAGTTGGCTTACCCGAATCACTAACTTGCCGCCTTACTGCAACCCGAATTATTTAGGGTAAAATATTAAAAATGCGTGAAAAATCAGCTCTACTACATTGCTAGCGTGCCGTTTTTGGCACGAATGGCGATCGTTTCTTATTTTTTTTGGGTGTTGTACGTAATAAATAATAAATATCATTTGCATTCGCGTTGTGTCTATAATCTTCTGTAAAGAAAGTATTAAGCCCTTACGCTGTAGCAACATGTTTCCCTGTTGCTGTACCGGATAATGTGGCATGGCGAGCAGAGGCAATGAGCAGCATAGGTGTTTTCCCCCTTCCCCGACGTTTTTATCTTGGTGGTTCTGCCGCCAGTATTCTGTTTCATTTGAGCGTGGTGGCGATCGCGGTCGTCTGGTCAACGCGCGTGATGCAAAATCAGAAAGGCGCGCTGCCACCGGTGGTCAGCGTACAGTTGGGTGCCTACCAATTGGAAAAAGCGCCGCCTCAGGTGGTTGAAGGACCCAAGCAGGTCTTTTCAACGCCCGAACCGCGCCAGCAGCAGGAACAACCCGACGAGCCCGTGCTGGATACCTTACCGGTAGTGGCGCAAGGGACGCTGGAAAAACGCGTTAAAGTGCGCGAAAAGCCGCGCCCGCAGAAAAAAGAGATACAGCCGGAGGTGCGTAGTGAACCGGCGCCTCAGGTCGCGGAAAGTGCACCTGCAACCTCGGCATACAGCGCCGGAGAGGCAACGCGCAGCGCTGCCAATTTCACCAGCGCGGCTCAGCAAGCGATCAGCGGGCAGGTGGGCTGGGAGAGCTTGTTGCATACGCATTTAGCGAAATTCAAACGTTATCCTCGCGCCGCATTGCGCTATCGGGCGACGGGAATTAGCCATGTCAGCATGGTGTTGAATGCGCAAGGTGAGGTGATTGACGCCGCGATTGTCACGACGTCCGGCAACCGCATTCTGGATAGCGAAGCGCTGGACATCGTTAAACGCGCTGCGCCGCTGCCGGCACCGCCGCCGCATGCGCTGAACAGTGAGGGTCAGGTGCAGGTGGTAGCACCCATTTCGTTTTATTTGTGAGCAGTCAGAACCGGTGGCGTTATGGCAAAACCTAGGCCATGGCCGCTGCGCGGTGCGGCCGACGCACCGCGTGCATCTTACGGTACTCCGACGGCGTAACCATAAACTCAGCCTTAAAGCGACGGCTAAGGTTTGAGATATCGTTAAACCCGCAGTCGTAAGCGATTTGAGTGATATTTTTATCTGCCATTAGTGGGTTCATTAACGCCGCTTTGTAGCGCTCCAATCGCTGTTGCTGTACCCAACGGTTTACTGATGTGCCCTGTTCCTGAAACAGTTTTTGCAACGAACGTACCGAAATGCCGCAGGCACTGGCACATTCATTGACGCTCAGTTGCGGGTTGGAAAGATGCTTTTCCAGATACTGCTGCGCGATATAAAACAGCGTTGAGTGCCCCAGGCTCTGGGTCGGCGCTGTCATGCTCAGTTCACTCAGCGAGGTGGCGATCAAATTCAGCAAAATATCCGCCAGATGTTGCGCATGCAGCGGCGGGATCGCATCCAGAAAAGGCACGTATTTCAGAATAAAACTGTACACCAGCGCGCCAGTGACGCTGTTACCGCGTATCGCTTTGGCGGTGAGATTCTGCGTATTGCCCAGTCGACTGGAAAATTTTTCTCTCGGGATCAGAATCTTGAATAACGAATAGTCATCATCAAAAGACCAGGTTACCGGCCTCGACATATCAAAAAAGCAAAAATCCCCCTGACGTAAAAAGGCGGTGCGGCCATCCTGCGACAGTTGGCTGGTGCCGAAGCGCTGTAGTTCAATGTAAAAATCGCCCTCCTGGCTCATCCCCTGTGAACGCGGCGTACTGGTAGCGCGGTGGCCATTTGATTCCAGTTGCAGAAACTGAAGATCGAGCACCCGTCGTTCAGTTATATTGGCGTAAAAGCGCGATTGGGAAGGAGGGGCACTCATTCCGCACTCGTACGAGGAGAGAAAACGGCCCTTCACAATATCTCTGAACGCACCGAAACGCTCAAGGTCAGGAATATCCTGCGTTGTAAAAATGTTTCTCATCACGTTTGCCTTCATAAAAGACATATTCTTTATGTGGTCTATCGTCATTCAGAACAAAAATCAAGCACACATACCTTAAAAATGAATCGTCGTCTCATAAAGTCAAACGTGTGGTTATTTATTTCCTTTTATGTCTAACCTTTGTTGGAAATTAATAAAATTCCCGCCATGTTATTTATTACAAACCTTTCACATTACGCTCACTGAGCTGCTTCATTTCACTCACTCGAAAACCACACATCGCCTATTTTATTCATTTTTCTCTTCAGTGAAAATCACAGGTAGAGGTAAATCACAATTTTCATCCTTTGGTGAAAATGACGAAAAAAAGTTCGCAATTTACCAAGAATCTACCCGTGCACACTTTCACAATGAACGCATTAAAACGGGTTGGTAAATAACCTCACCGCGCAATTAGAACAGTACTGAATAGGGTTTTTATGCATCTATTAACGACCACCGTTGGCGAATGCTTAAATAAAGCAGCGATGCGCAATCCATCCGGTGTGGCATTGATTACCTCTCAGAGCGGAGCATCGCTTACCTGGCAGCAATTAAATGATGAGGTTCATCAGGTTGCTCGCGGATTATTGGTTTCCGGGTTAAAAAAAGGTGACCGTCTGGGACTTTGGTCTGCAAACAGCGTTGAATGGATCATCTGTTTTTTAGCTGCCGCTAACATCGGTGTGGTGGTCATTGGTCTTAATTTTCAGTTTCAGAAAAGGGAAATTCTCAATTTAATCCGCTTAACCCAGATTGATGCGTTGTGTTTTTCAGATGGTTTTCGGGATAACGACTTCGCTGCCGTGGTTGCTGAGTTGGTGCAAGAGACATCACTATCGCATTTGCGCTTAACCATCGCCCTGGAAAATAAGACGCTTCCTGGTGCATTGTCGCTCAACGAAATAAAAGCGCTCGGTACGGCATTGTCATCGAGGGATTATCAGCAGGCGCAGACGCAAGTGCAAAGCAGCGATCTGCTGACATTACAGCTCACTTCCGGCAGTACTGCGGCACCCAAGCGGGTGATGCTCAGTCATCATAGCGTTATTAATAATGCGCTGTTCTCTTCCCAGCGTTTGGGGGTGACACACGCGGATACACTGTGTCTGGCTGTGCCGCTGTTTCATTGTTTCGGGCTCTCTTCCGGGCTGTTGTTTGCCCTGCATCAGGGATGCAAAATTGTGTTGCTGAATAACTACAGCGCCGAGGCGGTGCTGAAGGCCGTTGAGCACTATCGTTGTACGATTTTGCATGGCGTTCCGACCATTTTCAGCCGCCTTATGCAGCACGATGCGTTCACTCAGTATGATATTTCCAGCCTCGATAAAGGCATTGTGGCGGGTGCCTACTGCTCACCGCGCCTGATATCGGATATTACGCAGCATCTTGGCATGCGGCATCTTGCCGTCTCTTATGGTCAGACAGAAACGTCACCCTGTTGTACCCAAACGCTGTTTAACGATCCGCTAGTCGTTAAATGCTTTTCTGTTGGCAAACCGCTGCCTTTTGTTGAAATAAAGATTATTCACACCAAATCCGGTGCGCTTTGCCCCAGCGGGGTTTCGGGTGAAATCTGTTCACGAGGGTTTCATGTGATGCAGGGGTATGACGATGCCCCGGAACAAACACGAGCCGTGCTTGATAGTGAAGGGTGGTTACATACCGGTGACGTTGGCTTTATGGATGCCGAGGGGTATTTACATTACTCCTATCGCCTAAAAGAGATCATCGTGCGCGGCGGTGAAAATATCAGTCCACGAGAAATAGAAGAAGCGATTTTAGAATATCCAGGCGTTGAGATTGTTAAGGTATTTGGCATTGCATCGGAGGCGCTGGGAGAGGAAATTATTGCCGCTCTCTGCATTAAACCTGGCTATCACATCACGGAATCAATACTGCGTGACTTTTTAATGCCACAGTTGGCGCGTTACAAGATCCCCGCGCAATTTCATTTTTTAGAACAGTTTCCTTATACCCCCTGCGGGAAAATTGATGTCCAGCAGTTGAAATTATTAACCCATGCCGCAGAGGTCAGCGAAGAGTAATCAATTCGCCGTGGGAAATAACGCGATTTCCCACATTATGCCGTGAGCCAAAATAATCGATTAAGGAGAAAAGTATGGCGAAGCAAAAAGCATTGGCGGGCGTTACCGTAGTAGAGTTGGCGACATTTATCGCCGTTCCTGCTGCCGGACGTATTCTGGCAGACATGGGGGCAAACGTAATTAAAATAGAATCTCTGGACGGGGATAATTTACGTTACACCGCGCCAACGGAAGGCCGTCCCTTAGATCAGCATGAAAACACTACCTTTGACCTGGAGAATGCCAATAAACGCGGCATTGCGCTGAACACCAAAACGGCCACCGGGCAAAAAATATTATTTCAACTGCTGGAAAAAGCAGACATTTTCCTGACTAACTGGCGGCCAAAAGCGCGCGATCGTGCTGGTTTGGATTATGAAACCCTGAAACAAAAATTCCCCCATCTGGTTTATGCCTGCGTCACTGGCTATGGCGACACCGGCCCAGATCAGGATTTGCCCGGCTTTGATTACACCGCGTTTTATGCGCGTGGCGGTATTTTGGGATCGCTGTATCAGAAAGGCACGGTGCCGATGAACGTGATCCCCGGCTTAGGCGATCACCAGTGCGCTATGGCGCTGGTGTCTGGGGTGTTAGCCGCCTATATCCATGCCAAAAATACCGGTGAAGGGGAGTACGTATCCACCAACTTGCTGCATACCTCGATCTACACGCAGGCGATCATGATCCAGGCCGCGCAATATAAAGAGTATGGTCAGCCTTATCCTATCGATCGCCGCACGACTACCAGCCCGTTTATTTTGGCCTACAAGACCAAAGATGATCGCTTTATCCAGATTTGCATGCCGGTGTATGACGCCTATTACAGCAAATTTATCACCTGTATAGGCCGTGAGGATCTGGCACAAGACCCGCGCTACACCCACCTGCAAGAGGTCGCCAAACACAAACGTTCGCCCGAACTCTACGACATCATTTGGCAGCAGATGGCGCAGAAGACCGTCAATGAGTGGCGGGAAATTTTTCTGGTTAACGACATTCCCTTCAGTGTGGCGCAACTGTGGGAAGAGGTATTGGAAGATAAGCAGGCCTGGGCCATCGATACCTTCTATCGCATGCAGTACGCCAACGGTAGCGAAAAGGCGCTGGTACGCCCCCCCATCAGCTTGCTGGAAAGCGGCCTGCCGGACTATCAGCGAGGCCCTTTGCTGGGTGAAGACACGCCATCCATTCTACAGGAACTCGGTTACAGCGCGGATGAGGTTGCCAAGCTGGAAGCCAGCAAAGATGTCGGCATTTGGCGGGAATAGCTAACGCGGCGGTTGTGTCATCGGAACAGGTCAGTACCGAAGAGAGGCTGTATGCAAGAGATACTTACCATGGGGGTGGATATCGGTTCGTCCGCCTCGAAATGCATCATCATGCGTAACGGAACAGAGATCGTCGCACAATCCTTGTTTGCGGTTGGGGCGGGTACGTCAGGACCGGAAAAATCGATAGCGGAAGTGTTGCGCCTGTATGGCGGTGCCCGCAGTGCTATCCGTTGGGTGTGTGCCACCGGCTATGGCCGTCATTCCCTCAAGGAAGCCAACAAAGAGGTTAGCGAGCTCAGTTGCCATGCCAAAGGTGCCAACTATCTGTTTCCCGGCGTTAAAACGGTCATTGATATCGGTGGGCAAGATGTCAAAGCCCTGCATATGGATGGGCAGGGGCGCCTGCTTAATTTTGTCATGAACGATAAGTGTGCCGCGGGCACCGGGCGTTTTCTCGATGTCATGTCGCGGGTGCTGGAGACACGCATCGATGAGCTTGCAGCGCTCGGTGCGCAGTCACAAAAGCGCGTCACCATCAGTTCAACCTGTACGGTATTTTCCGAATCCGAAGTGATCTCACATCTCGCCAATAACGAAACCATTCCCGACATCATCAATGGTATTCACAAATCCGTTGCCAGCCGTATTGCCGGGCTGGCAAAACGCGTCGGTATTGAACAACCGGTCATCATGACCGGCGGCGTAGCGAAGAATTTTGAAGTGGTTCGCTATGTCAGTCAGGAATTGGGTGCTCCCATCAAGACATCGCCATTATCACAATATAACGGGGCGATAGGAGCGGCTATTTATGCGTTTGAAGCGTGCAGCGCGTTACTCGCGAGCGACGCACCTCTTTCAGGAACACATCTATGAGCAATGTAACCCCTCAAACGTCGGAACCGGTTCCGGCAAAGAAAAAATTGCAGAACATCGCGGCTCAAGCTTATCAACGGGCCTGGGATGCGAAAAATCGCGGTGAAAAAATCGGCTGGTGCGCCTCCAACTTTCCGCAGGAGATCGCGGAAACATTGGATATCCCGGTGGTGTACCCAGAAAATCAGGCGGCCGCAATCGCGGCGAAAGGTGGTGGCCTGCGCATGTGTGAACATGCCGAGAGTCTGGGATATTCCAACGATATTTGTGCCTATGCCCGCATCAGCCTCTCCTACGCGGATATCAAGCACTGCGAAGAGATGGATATGCCGCAGCCGGATTTTCTACTGTGTTGTAACAACATCTGCAATTGCATGATCAAGTGGTATGAAAATATTGCCTATGAATTGCATATCCCGCTGATCCTGATCGATATCCCGTTCAAAAATGACTACGACACCGATGACGCCACGGTGCGCTATATCAAGGCGCAGTTTGACGACGCTTTTACGCGCCTGGCCGAAATCACCGGGCGCTCGTACTCAGAGGAGCGGTTCAAGGAAGTGTGTGAAATTTCGCAACGCACTGGCCGCGCCTGGCTGAAAGCGGCGGAATATTGTCAGTATCAACCTTCACCCATGAACGGTTTCGATCTGTTTAATCACATGGCGGTGGCCGTCTGCGCGCGCGGGCGACTGGAAGCGGCAGAAGCCTTTGAGCAGTTGTGTGAAGAGATGGAACACAATATTCAAGAGCAGCAGTCCACCTACCGTGGTGAAGAGAAATATCGCGTGTTGTTTGAAGGCATCGCCTGCTGGCCCTATTTGCGCGCCACGTCCACGCCGTTGAAAGAGCAGGGAATAAACGTTACCGCCACGGTATATGCCACGGCGTTTGGCGTGATTTACCAAAACAGCGACGAAATGATGCGCGCTTACTCCTACGTGCCTAACTGCGTATCGCTGGAACGTGCGGCAGATATGCGTATTGATGTGGGCCGCCAGAACCACATTGATGGCGCGGTCATTCACGTCAACCGCAGTTGCAAGCTGTGGAGCGGCATCATGCCAGAGATTGAGCGCCGCATTCGTCACGAACTGAACATCCCTACTGTCACGTTTGATGGCGATCAGGCCGATCCGCGCGGTTTCTCTGAAGCGCAATACGTGACTCGCATTGAGGCACTAACGGAAATTATGGCTGCCAATAAAGCGGCTGCGCACAAAGGGGGCTTGTGATGGAACGCGTAAATCAAAAAATTGAACAGTTGCAGGAGATCGTTAATAACCCCGGCAAGCAACTTAATGCGCTGCTGAAAAGCGGTAAGCAAGTTGTCGGCTGTTTTCCGGAATATACCCCGAATGAAATCGTTTATGCGGCAGGCATGGTACCGTTCGGCCTGTGGGGGGCAGAAGGGAAGGAGATCTCGGAGGCCAAGAAATACTTCCCGCCGTTTTACTGCGCGCTGGCGCTGTCCACGCTGGAACTGGGTCTGGATCATGCACTGAATAAACTGTCGGCGGTGATGATTCCGGTGCTGTGTGACACCCTTAAATGCCTGGGGCAAAACTGGAAGGTGGGGGTGCCGCAGGTGCCCTTTATCCAACTGGTGCATCCACAGAATCGCGCTATGCCGGCTGGTATTGCGTTTTTGACTGAACAGTATCAGCGTATCGCCCAGCAATTAGGGCAGATATCCGGGCAGCCTGTCACGCCGCAAGCGCTCGATCGCGCCATTGAACTGTTTAATCAGCATCGTGCCGCGCTGCGTGAATTCTCACAGGTTGCCGCTCGCTACCCGCGTACCATTAGCCCGCTGATGCGTAATACCGTGATAAAAAGCGGCTATTTCATGGACGTGGTGGAACATACCCAGCGTGTGCGTGAGATCAGCGCACTGTGCACACAATTGCCAACCGAGCAGTGGGAGGGTCATAACATTGTGGTGACCGGCATCATCGCGGACAGCCCTGCCATTCTGCAAATTTTTGCTGACAACCATATGGCGATCGTGGCTGATGAAGTGGCTCACGAATCCCGCCAATTCCGGCAAGACGTTCCTCCTGACAGCGATCCCTACCGTCGCCTGGCCTTGCAGATTGCCCAGCTCGAAGGGTGCTCATTGCTACACGATCCCGAGAAGAAACGCGGCAGTGTGTTGGTTGATATGGTGCGGAAAAATAATGCGCAGGGCGTGGTGTATCTGTTAACCAAGTTTTGCGATCCGGAAGAGTTTGATGCACCCATTATCAAAAAGCAGCTCGATAAGGAAGGTATTCCCTCCATTATTATTGAAATCGATCAACAAACAAAAAGTTACGAGCAGGCGCGTACGGCATTACAGACTTTTGCCGATGTGCTTTCAGCATAAATGAATATGCGACGATTGGTAAATTAATGAAACTGGGTTGAGCGCGGCATATTACACCGCGTTCAACCAAGGCGAATGGTTGTTTAATTTAATCATCTCTGACGCTGATAAATAAATAGAAGAGAGAATATCATGGGTATTTTCTGTTTGATTCTCGGATTAATTATTTTGATGGTGATGTGTATAAAAGGCATACACATCTTTATTTCTGTCTTTACCGCCAGCCTGTTTTTAGCCGTGACGGCATGGTTAACCGCGCCAGATGGTCTGAATCCTCTGGATGCGATATTAAAAATCTACACCACGGGGCTTGGCAGCTATTTCGGCGCCTTCTTTTTTATCTTCGTACTGGGGGCGATATTCGGCAAGCTGACGGCCATCAGCGGTGCGGCTGACAGCGTGGCATCGTTCATCATCGGTAAATTTGGTGAAAGGGCGGTAATCCCCTCGTTGGTGGCAGCCTGTGCCATTCTGGCCTATGGCGGTGTCTCGGTGTTTGTGGCGCTGTTTACCGTCTACTCCATGATGGTCAGCATGTTCAAAAAAGCCAATTTGCCGCGCAGGCTGATCCCCGCTGTCTATTTTGCCGGTGCGGGCACCTTTGTCATGATCATGCCGGGTTCTCCCCAAATCCAGAACCTGATACCGATGAAGTTTCTCGGCACATCAGCCACTGCGGGGTTAGTGCCAGGATTATTGACGGCCGCTTTTCAGGCGACATTGGTGATCTTCTATCTGTCATGGCTGTTTCGCAAAGTGAAAGCCAGCGGAGAAGGGTGGGTGGATGACGATGCCGCCGCCGGGAAAAGCAATGCTCCGCAGAGTGCGGCAAAAGATAAGCCGCAGCCCCATGTGATCATTGCGCTGTTGCCGATGCTGCTGTTGCTGTCGGTGCTGAATATTTTGAAATGGGACCCGGCAATTGCGTTGTTTTGCGCCATCGTTTCGGCACTGATTATTTACGCTCGCTATCTCAACTGGAAAGAGATTATCGGCAACCTGGCGGCAGGCACCATGGAGGGCGTGGTGTCTCTGTTTAACACGGCGGTCATCGTCGGTTTTGGCGCGCTGGTCATGAAGCTGCCTGCGTTTCAGGAATCCTTTCAGGCGATTGCACACTCTGGGCTGAGCCCATTGATGGTGACCGCCATTGCCGTCGGTGCGTTGGTGTTTATCAGCGGTTCCGGCTCGGGTGCACTCAGTATCGCCATGCCGCTGATTGCCTCTATGTTTCCGGCTGCGGTGGTGGATCAGGGTGCATTGCACCGCGTGGCGACCATGGCCTGCATGAGTACCACGCCGCCCTTTAACGGATTGATTATTACCGTACTGAGTGTGTGCGGTGTCAGCCATAAACAAGCCTATGGTCCGGTCGGTATGCTGACGTTAGCCATTCCGTTGGTTGCCATGGCCTTTATGTTGCTGCTTTACGCTGTGTTGCCCGCCTCTATCACTATGCTCGGTGGATAACCACCTCTGTTATTCAGGACGTGATCTACGCCGGTGCGCGGTAATTATCTTGTAACCGCGTACCGAAAAAATATGAAACACCAGGGAATAACTATTTATTCCAGCAAGATTATCGGGAGACGTAAAAATGAATTTCGAACTTAACGAAGAACAAACGCTGATTCGTAATATGGTCAGAGAGTTTGTGGACAGCGATATTAAACCCATTGCCGCTATTATTGATAAACAGCACCGTTTCCCGCAGGAAAGTATTACGCCAATGGCTGAATTAGGCCTGTTTGGTTTTAATATTAACGAGGCATTCGGCGGCAGCGATGCTGATGCGATCAGCTATATAGTGGCGACGGAAGAAATGGCAAAGGTGAGTGCTGCTCATGCCATGATCATGGGATCGCAATGTTCCCTGACCGGGCCGATCGTTCAGAAATACGCCGACGCGCAGACACAGCAACGTTTGCTGCCGAAGGTGGTGACGGGGGAAAGCCTTGGCTGTTTCTGCCTGTCGGAGCCGAGCGCCGGATGTGATGCTGCCGCACAGCAGACCACCGCAGTGCGTCAGGGCGATAACTATATCATCAACGGCTCCAAGCTTTGGATCACCGCTGCACCGCAGGGGGCATTCTTTATCGTGTTTGCCATGACCGACAAAAGCCAAGGGGTAAAGGGCATTACCGCGTTTCTGGTTGAGCGCGATAACCCCGGCATTAGCATCGGCCTGCCGGAAGAGAAAATGGGGATGAACGGTTCCGATACCTGTGCCGTCAGCTTCAGCGACTGTGTGGTGCCAGCCAGTTGTCGTTTGGGCGCGGAAGGGAAAGGATTTGCTATCGCCATGGAAACGCTGGATGGCGGTCGGCTAAGTTGCTCGGCCATTGCGCTGGGCATTGCCCAAAGTGCACTCGATGCCACGCTCACCTACACCAAAGAGCGTATCCAGTTCGGTAAACCCATTGCCGCTAATCAAGGGGTACAGTGGATGCTGGTAGAGATGGCTACCCAGGTCGATTGTGCCCGTATGCTGGTCTATCGTGCCGCTGCCGCCAAAATGGCCGGACACCCCTACACGCGCGAAGCCGCACAAGCCAAGCTCTATGCTTCTGAAACTGCCACCTATGTCACCCAAAAAGCAGTGCAACTGCACGGTGGCATGGGCTACACCTCGTCGTATCCGGTTGAACGACTGATGCGGGAAGCGAAGTTGACAGAGATCTTCGAAGGCACCAGTGAAGTACAACGCATGGTGATCGCTAAACATATTTTGGCCTGAATCAGGCCACTGACCTGTTGGCCACAGCGATCTGTTGCGCTCTGTGGCCCGCTTCAACCACCTTCTTTTTTCAGGCATCTTTAGGGAGAGCGCTCACTATGAGACTTATCGCCTGCTGCAAAATCGTCCATGACGAGCAAGACATCACCACCAACGCGGATCGCTCGCTGTGTGTGGATAATGCCAATCTGAAAATCAGCCTCTACGATCTTAATGCCTTAGAGGCTGCAACGGTGCTGGCAAGCGAACAGCCCGGCAGCCAACTGACGGCGCTCAGCGTGGGCAGTAAGACCCTGCTGGAAAACGCCCGAATTCGTAAGGACGTGCTGTCTCGTGGGCCTGATACGTTAACGGTGATCGCCGATGACGCCTGTGACGGGATCTATCCAACCGAAACAGCACAGATTCTGGCCTGTGCCGCGCAGAAACTAGGCTTCGATCTGATTATCTGTGGCGAAGGTTCTGGCGATCTCTATGCACAACAAACCGGTATCCAGATAGGCGAGCGGCTCAATCTGCCCTGCGTCAATGCGGTCAGCAAAATCACCGTTGTCGGCGATAAAGTGCGCGTTGAGCGTGACCTCGAAGATGTGGTGGAAGAGTTGGAACTGACCTTGCCTGCGGTGATCTCCGTGACATCGGATATCAACACGCCGCGCCTGCCGTCAATGAAAGCGATTCTGGCGGCGAGTAAAAAAACGGTGACCCAGTGGAGTCTGGCCGATGTGGTCTGTGACTCTGGCCCGGTAACAGCGATCCGCGTTAGCGCCTGTGCGCCGGAACAAGCTGACAGGCTTGGCATCTGCATCGAAGGCGATTCTGACGACAATATCGCTGCCTTCGCCGATCATCTTCGTAAAGCGCTGAATCAATAACCCTACGCAAGGAATCCATCATGGCTACGCTATTACCGCTCGTTTTTGTTTACGCCGACAATACGGATCGTCTTGCCGGTCTACTTGCCAACGCCCGCCAGTGGGGCGAGGAAGTTAACGTTTTATTTGTGGGGGATGAACAGCAGGTGAAGGCGTGCGTCAATCTCGGCGCCAATATCGTGTATCACTTCACGCCGCAGGAAGGCGTTGTCAGCGAAGACTATGTGCCATCGTTTGTCAGCATTATTCGTGAATCAGGACCTCGGGCGCTGGTGTTGCTGGCGGCCAGCAAACGCGGCAAAGCCATCGCCGCGCGACTGGGTGCACAACTTAATGCTGCGGTGGTCAATGATGTTATTCGCTTGCGAGTAGAAGAAGACGGCGTGTTTGCCTCTCATCCGTTCTATGGCGGCTTGGCTCATGAGACGCAACAGTTGCTCTCGCCCTACGCTGTGGTCACCTGTGGCAGTAGCGCTGAGGAAAGCGTTAACGGTGCGGCCAGCGCGAGTGTAAAGCCGGGCGCGTTTGTTCCGCCAGCGCATCCGCTGAAACTGATTGCGCGTCGGGCCAAACCCGGTAGCACGGTCGATCTCGCCAAGGCGAAGCGCGTGGTTGGCGTCGGACGGGGCTTTGGCAAACAGCAGGATATCGCACTGGCGAGCGCATTGGCTCAGGCGATTCACGGGGAAGTGGGCTGTTCGCGCCCCATTGCAGAGGGGGAAGGCTGGATGGAACATCAGCGCTATATCGGCGTTTCCGGCACCACGCTGCACGCTGATCTTTATATTGCCGCCGGTGTGTCTGGGCAGATCCAGCATATGGTCGGTGTGAACAACGTCAAAACGCTGGTTGCCATCAATAAAGACAAGAATGCCCCGATTTTCAACAGCGTTGATTACGGTATTGTCGGCGATCTTTATAAAATTCTGCCGGCGTTAACCGCCCGGTTAAACCGTTAACGCAAGGTAAAGGATTAACACACTATGGCAGACGATATTTTTGACGCCATCATCGTGGGGGGAGGGCTGGCCGGTGCCACAGCCGCCTACGTATTGGCACAAGCCGGGCTGGATGTGCTGGTGATTGAACGCAGCAATGTCTCGGGTGGAAAAAACATGACGGGTGGGCGGCTCTATGCCCACAGCCTGGAGCGCATCATGCCGGGGTTTGCCGAACGCGCGCCGCTGGAGCGTCAGGTCACTCGAGAGAAAATATCCATGCTGACAGCGGATAGCGGCGTCACGCTGGACTACCAGCACGCGGCTTCTGCGCTGCCCGAAGAGCGCTCCTACACCGTGTTACGCGCCACGTTTGATCCCTGGTTGATGGGGGAGGCGGAGGCTGCGGGCGCGCAATTGATCCCCGGCGTACGCGTTGACGAATTGATCGTGCGAGAAGGGAAGGTGTGTGGCGTCAGAGCGGGCGAAGACGAAATTGAAGCGCGCGTTGTGATTCTGGCTGACGGGGTTAATTCACTGTTGGGGGAAAAGCTGGGTATGGTGCGCCATGTCAATCCCCATACAGTGGCGGTGGGGGTTAAAGAACTGCTGGCATTTACCCCGGAACAGATGGCCGAGCGTTTTGGTTGTGCTGGAGATGATGGACTGGCCTGGTTGTTTGCCGGTACGCCTTCTGAGGGCCTGATGGGGGGCGGATTCCTGTATACCAACAAGAACACCGTTTCATTAGGTTTGGTGCTCGGTTTGCACAACGTAGACAAGCTGAGCAAAAGCGTGCCGCAACTGCTGGAGGATTTCAAGCAACATCCGCTGGTTGCCCCGTTGGTCAGTGATGGCAAACTGCTGGAATACTCGGCGCATCTGGTGCCTGAAGGCGGTTTGGATATGGTACCGGAGCTGATCGGTGATGGTGTGTTGATTGCCGGTGATGCCGCTGGGTTCTGTCTGAACGTCGGCTATACGGTACGTGGTATGGATTTGGCTATTGCTTCCGGAGACGCTGCCGCCAAAGCGGTTATCGCGGCCAAACAGCGTGACGATTTCAGCCGACAGGGGTTGTCAGGCTATCAGATGCTGCTGGATGAAAGCTTCGTTCTCAAAGACATGAAGCTGTATAAAAATCTGCCAGCGTTTTTAGACAATCCACGTTTTTTCAGCGCTTATCCGACGATGATGACGGGCATGATGCAGGATCTGTTTACCATCAACGGTCCGCAACGTCCTCTGCGTAACAAGATGTTCTCCCGCATCGGAAACGTCGGGGTAATGAACATCCTGAAAGATGGTTTTAAAGGAGTGCGTTGGTTATGAGTAAGGTCAATGTGGATATCAAGCTGGGGGTTAACAAGTTTTATGTTGATGAGGGCAATCCGCACATTGTACTGATTGCCAACCCTGACCCGGTGGCGTTCAACAAGCTGATGTTAGCCTGTCCGGCAGGGCTGTATAAACAGGATGAGCAAGGTCAATATCTGTTTGATTCCGCAGGGTGTTTGGAGTGCGGTACCTGCCGCGTGCTGTGCGGGAACACCATTCTGGAGAAATGGAGCTTTCCCATCGGGACCCAGGGGGTTGAGTTTCGCTATGGTTGAGTGGGGACTTTTCAACGGGTGAAAATTTGCTACACTGTATGCAATTACAGTAATGGCGAGTATCCCCGTGAATCCGTATCAAGCCTCTATGGATAAGCCGTTAGATGCCATGGAGGCCTATCACTACCCTGAGCACCTGCGCCCGTTTCTTGAGGGATTGCCCGCAGCACCAGGCGTCTATGTCTTCCATAGCGATAGCGATGTCATGCCGCTGTATATCGGTAAAAGCGTCAATATCCGCAGTCGTGTCATGTCGCATTTCAGGACCGTTTCCGAGGCGCGCATGCTGCACCAGTCTCGCCGCATCAGCTATCATTTGACGGCGGGTGAGATTGGCGCGCTGTTGCTGGAAGCGCAAATGATCAAACAGCTACAGCCGTTGCACAATAAACGGCTGCGGCGCAGTCGCCAGCTCTGCTCGTTGCATTTGCGTAACGGCGCTCCCCATATTGTCTCGGCAAAAGAGATCGACTTTTCCCATACGCCCGATTTATACGGCTTGTTCTCCAACCGGCGCGCTGCGCAGCAAGCGCTGCTGGATATCGCCGACAGTGAGTTGCTGTGTTACGGGCTGTTAGGTTTGGAAAAAAAGCCGCATGGCCGTGCTTGTTTCAGACATCAACTGGGGCGATGCGCAGGTGCCTGTTGTGGCAAGGAACCGGTGGTAGAGCATCAACTGCGTCTGCTCGATGGGCTGCAACAGCTACGCGTGTTCAACTGGCCTTACTCGGGCGCCGTCGGGCTGGTGGAGCAGCACGGCGATGTGCGGCAGATTCATGTTATCAACAACTGGTATTACCTCGGATCCGTAGAAGACATCGCTGATGCAGCACGCTTGACCAAGGTCGCTCACGGTTTTGATCGCGACGGATACAAGATTTTAAGCGGGCCGCTGTTAAAGGGGCAGCATGAGGTCATTTTGCTGGAATGATCTGATCTCATCGACATTCATCGCGGCTGATGAATGATAATATGGATTATCCACATTTATGCTATGGATTTTCGATGTTATTTACGCTGCGCCAACTTGAATTTTTTGTCGCTGTTGCCGATGCCGGACAAATCTCTAAGGCAGCGTTGTTTTGCAATGTTTCCCAATCGTCAATGACGGTTGCGCTGCAAAATCTGGAAGAGCAATGCGGAAGGTCGCTGTTTACCCGCCATGCCAAAGGAATACGCCTGACGGAAACCGGAGAGCGTCTATTACGCCATGCCAGAAAGGTATTAAACACCGTTCAGCTCGCGACGGATGATATGCTGATTCCGTCTAACGATCTGAGTGGAACGCTGCGCATTGGTGTCACTGAAACCCTCTCGGCCTATATGCTGCCTGCGCTGCTGAGCTCGATTACGGCGCGCTTTCCTTCTTTGCAATTTAGCCTGGTTGAGTATCCTTCTCCCCGATTGTGTCAGGCGATAAGGGCCGGGATGGTTGATCTGGCCTTGATGCTGGTGTCTAACATCATGCTGCCAGAGGATTTTGCGACAGAGATATTCATTCGTTCGACTCGGCGATTATGGACCTGTGCCGGCCACCCATTACAGGATGCGCCGACGATTACGTTAGAGAGCATTGCGAAAGAAGATTTTTTGCTTCTCGATATGGATGACCATATCCCTACCGTCAATCATTACTGGGCTGAGCAAAATCTGCAACCACGCATCAAATTTAAATCGACCTCCATTGAGGCGATAAGGGGTATGGTGGCGCAAGGCCACGGTGTCACCATTTTGTCTGATTTTGTGTATCGCCCCTGGTCGTTGGAAGGCAATCGTATTGTCCGGCGGGATGTGAGTAACGTGATCCCTTCGATGGATATTGGGGCCGTGTGGTTACCCGCGCGTCCTTTGCTGCCCAGCGCTGAAATGTTGATAGATTTCATCCGTAAACAAAAAAACGCGTAATCATCCCCTGTTCTGCGCCATAAAAAAAGGGCTGTTAGCCAGCCCATTGATGGTTAGCGCACGATCACCCTCCGACGCTAAAGAACGCGTAGCGCCCCAAGAACTCGCCGGTGATGGTTATCATCAACGCCATTGAGAGCAGGGCAGGCAATGATTTTCGTGGCAATCGGGTGACATAGGTCACCAGCAGGACCAGTGCGATGCCCAGCAGCAGGTAACGCCACAGCGTCAGTGTTCCGACATTCACCGCAGCGGTTTTAATGCTGATTCCTTGCGCAAGGTTGGGGGCAACGGCAGAAAACATGACAATGACCGCAACCGTAGCCAGCACAAAACCCAGCAGGTAGAAGCGAAGCAAAGGTGTCATGGCACGCGCACTCTCATCCTCTGCCAGTTGGTGTAACCGGGGCCACAGGCACAGCGCATACAACAGGCTGCCCATCATAAACGCCGAACCATAAAAGCCCGCATAGGTTCCCCATCCTTGCCAAAGGATAAAACGGCTATGGTCGTAAATGGCTGACATGACGAAGATATCCGCCACGCCGACCAACGCGGTGAGCCCCAGCAGTGCGGTAGGTAGCTGTTTTTTCACCAGTGCATAAACCAGTGTCAAAAATAGCAAGCCCATAAACAGCGCTGTGAACAGGATTTCGCGGCTCATCCAGGATGAGGCGACATGGCTAAGTGTAAATAGCGCATGCCACGGGTTACCCAGATGCGCAACGGATGCCAATAAGCCAACGCCGCCGCACAGTAACGCACACAAGAGTGCGGGACTCGCCAGCTTCAGCCGTTTATCATCGGTCAACGTAGTGAAAATGAATGTATGGCAATACCAAACGGTGACGACACAACCGACAGTGATTTGCATCAGCAAGGTAAAAAAGATCAATGGCCATTCGTGCATGTCAGTATCCTCGCTGTGTTTTAGTACCCACGATCAAGTTGGGTCGGGTTAGCGATGAGTCGGGCAGACCTGCGATATCCGCATTGTTGCCGTATTTTTTCCGCAGTTCACTGATGGGACCGAAATCCAAGGCTCGCATGGGGCAGGCATCCACGCAGGCTGGGTTTTCCCCCTTGGCGCGCAGATTCAGGCAGGTATCGCATTTCGTCATCATGCCAGACGCCTCATCAAACTGCGGTGCTTCGTAAGGACATGCCCAGGTGCAGTAGCGGCAGCCGACGCACAGTGTGTGATCGACCACGACCACCCCATCTTCTTCGCGCTTATGCATCGCCTTGGTGGGGCAATGGCTGACACAGGCAGGCGAGTCGCAATGATTACACGCGATAGAAAGATGCCAACGTTTCGGCTTGGGAAACGTACCTTCCTCAAAGTCGTAGACCCGTCGAAAATTACGTCCCACTTCCAGATCGTTTTTATCCTTGCAAGCGATGACGCATGTTTTGCAACCGATGCACGCGGCGGCATTAAAATAGAATCCAACCTGTTCCATCGTTATCGCTCCTCACCAAAAATGATACGTTGTGGTCTGTCTACATCAGGAATCAATGCCGGGCCTTGCCACTTTTTCACGTCGCACAGCACGGTATTCCAGCCCGATGTCCCAAACCCGGTCGCGACCTGTTCCGAGATAGCGTTATCCGCCCCGGCCAAATCAATGCCGCTGGCCTCATCAAGCTCGAACCAACTGCCGTGAGGCAGCGCGACAACGCCGGGTTTCAACGTTTCGGTCAGCCAGGCCGGGCGCAGCGTTTTTCCTGAGGCGCTGGTAATGAGCACGGTTTCACCGTGGCGGATGCCAAGGCGGGTGGCATCAGATTTATTGAGATAGACGGGTGAGGGCCAGGCTTCTCTAAGCCAGGGCACGTTATCCAACGTACTGTGTGAACGTCTTAAATAGTGCGGATTGTAAACCTGGAAGGGATACTCGCCTTTCACTTTAGCGTTCCAATCTGAGAAGCTTTCTTCATACCCTTTGGGCTTGGCGGTATAGGCAGGAATAGGAGGTACTTCATTCCAGCCGTACTCATGGCTGATTCGTTTGAGTTTCTCGCAATAAATTTCAAACTTCCCGCTATCCGTGTCGCGTGGATTCTTCTCTGGGGCCTGGACAAAATCTTTATAGGCGATATAGCCGTAATTATCCCCTTCGGTGCGCTCTACCTGATAGGTGCCACGGGTCAGGAATGCATTCAGAGAGGTTTTGCCCTGCTGCGTTTTCCCCTTAACCCCCCATGCTGCCAGATCCTGCTCAGTGATGGTTAACAAGGGAACCTTGGTCTTACCGTCTTCATCAATGACGTTAGCCCCTTGTAGCGTATTGAAAAACTGCTGCTTTTCAGAAATCGGGAAGATTTTATCAACATCAACGCCCAGACGTTTGCCGATCTCTTTTGCAATCCATTGATCGCTTTTCGCTTCATAAAGCGGTTTAACAATATTCACTGCCACAATCAGCACGTCGCGGTTGCTGGGGTTTAAAATGGTGCCTTCCCGTTCCCATTCGGTCGTGACCGGCAAGACCACATCAGAATACTTGGCGCTGGTGTGCAACACATAAGTGGGAGAGACGATGAACTCAACCTTCTCCCTTAGCGCAGCGATGCCTTGCGTAATATTGGCTCGCGTTTGCATCGTGGCATTGAAGGTGTGGAACATCATCTGGATATCCACCTGTTTCTCGCCCTTACCGCGCTGGCGAAATTTGCCTTCGGTCAATGCCCTGTTGATCTCGTTGTGATTAATGGTGCTGCTGATCGGGTTTGGGAAGTTGGGGAGCCCTGTACCGCCGCCGTTAACCAAACGTGTACCGCCGTTGCCAGCCGTGTAATGGCAGCATACGCCAGTCATTCGGCCAGAACGGCCCATATGCCCGGTCATAAAACCGAGCGTTGAAAACGCATGAACCCATCCTTCACCATTGTGAATACGGGCTGGTGCCCACCCAGTGAGCAGGGCGACGCGGCGAGTGCCACCGATTTGTCTTGCCAGGCTACGGATAGTGTCTGGCGCAACACCACAGATTTCGGCGGCCCACTCAGGATTCTTGGGCTCGTGGGTAAAGGTGCCCAACAGATAATCTTTGAAATTATCATCGGGATTAGCGCTTGCAGGCATGTGCTCCCTGTCGAAGCCAACACAGCAACGGTTCAGGAAATCCCAATCTATCAGCGGGTTGTTTTGCGGATCGTCCTCTTCCAGTAGGGCATACATAATGCCTAGTGCAAGCGCATGGTCTGTGCCAGGGTTGACCGGAACCCAATCGGCATCGAGCAGCTCACAGGTTGCATGGTAGCTCGGATCAATACAGATAAAGCGCGCACCGGCCTTTTTCGCTTGCAGATAGTGATAGGTCGGGCTGCCCGGGCTACTCCAGGCGGGGTTGGCTCCCCACAGGACGATAAGCTGAGATTTGCGTAAGTCCAGACGATCGTTGGTGCCGAAACGGACCCACCCATCATGAACGCCGATATATTCCGGTGTGTCTTTCCATGCTCCCCAGGACGTCGTTCCCCAGTCTGAGGTATAACCGCCGTAGTTAGCGTACATATTAAGGTAATGCGTGCCGTTAGAGCCGGTGAGCCAGATTGACTCATTGCCATACTTTTCTTTGATACGCTTGGTTTCGCTGGCCACAATGTCCAGCGCTTCGTCCCAACTGATGCGTACCCATTGATCACGCCCACGGAGCGATTTATCACCGCCGCCAGGGGCCCAGTTTTTACGCTTCATGGGATAACGGATACGGTCGGCACCAAAGACTTGTTTACGCTGGGAGCGGCCGCGCAGACATCCCCGTTGTTGAGGATTATCAGGGGTGTCACTGTGAGTATCATCCGTCTTTTGACGTTCTACTACGCCATCTACCACCAACGCCTTGTTCAAGCAGCGGCCACCACAGTTATGCCAGCATGCTGCGGGTTTCCAGGTGCCTGTTTTGTCCGTCACAGCCGTTGCCGGCTGGGCGGTAGTCGGTTCAGCGCGTAATCCGCGGCTCATGGGCAACGCTGCGATAGCGGCTGCCGCGGAGCTTATCTGGATAAACGCACGCCGACTGATTCCAGAAAGTAAATTATTGATCATGTAATACTCCTACTTTCACATTGCATAAAAACCCTGCCGCCGTCGGATCTGCCAATACGGCATTGCCGACATGGCGGTGGGCATAGCGTGTTATCGTTTTTGTTATGACGTTGCCTGCACAGTCTCCATGTCAACGACCTGATTGAGTTGCTGTGCATCGTGGGTTAAAAACACCGGCAATAGCTGAGCGATGCCGCGATAGAAATCGGTCTCTGCGTGTGTTTTTACGTTATGAGAAAACGCATCACAGAACGCCAGCGTATGCTGCTGGAGAAAATCACGTTGCCTTAGCAGAGAAAGCATGACGTTCTGAAGCGCCGCGCCGCTGTGCAACGCTTCGGCAACGGACTGGCTTTGCTGATAAAGAAAATCGAGCTCGAACCCGATGTGGTCTGGGGCCTCGCCGTCATCGTCAGACATGGTCAACCCGCAGGATTGATAAACCTGCTTCACCTCTTGGGTGCAACGTTGAAACAACAGCTTATCGCGCGATACATAGATGGATTCCCACGGTGGTGCAGGGGGCGTCTCAGGGCCGATAAACAAGCGGGTGAAATCCCAATGCAGATTTTCAAAGGCGCTCTCACCGGTGATAAAGGGTTCTCCTGCCAGCGCGTGCTGCACACTTTCTACTGCTGAAGAGAAATTCGCGTCAGCGATCGCAGGGAACAGCGTCGCCAGATCTTGCTGCTGGAGAAAATTCAACAGTGCAGGCGTGGGCTCTTCGATCAGCAACCGGCGTAAAAGATCGTAACCCACGGTGCGCTGGATGAGGTATTGCGGGAATTGATGAGGGGTCATCGTCATATCCTTTAAATGTCGGCCAGTGAAAAGGTGGATGGCGTTACGTGTTGTAATTGCACTTCCTTCACGTAACGCTCGGTTTCTGAAAGGTGTTCAATAACGTTGAGTGAAAGACAAACCTCAACGGGCAATGCACCAAGCAAGGAAATGGCCGAGGGGTGAAACTGAATACAGTGATGTTGCTGACTGTGTCTGACGGGAATGTGGTGTTGGGCCAGAAGGGTTTTCACGGCAGTAATGGCCGAGCCGAATACTTTAGCGCATTTGAAAAAAGCGTCTCGGGGAGAAAAATAGTAGGTGTTGTCAACCGGGCTGAGGTGGTTTTGCTGGAACACTTGGCCGGTATGTTTATTTTCCAAAGAGCAATAGTGTACGCCCAGCCTCAACGCGCTCTCTAACGCGAACAGCATCAATTCCAGCGCCAATGTTTCGCTACCGGCAATGGCTAACCCGCCGGCATACCAATAATTGTAATACACCTGATAGGGGGGATATTTCAGGGTAAAACCGCGTTCGCGAAACGCGGCGGCATTCGCCAGAGGAAAACAAAACTCCAGCAGGTTGATACCGTCAACGCCGAGGGCATCAAGTTCGCGCAATAACGCTTTCATCTGTTCGCCGCTGCCGGGAATAACCGGCATTTCCACCATTACAGTGGGAATATATTTTTTTGCCAGGCGAATGCGCCGCAGTATGCGGGCTTGCTTCTCTGCCGGATCGTCAATTTTGATGCTAAACCGAATTTCTTTCAGCCCGGCTTGTTGCAGCTGTTGTGCGGTTTGCTCGTCCAGGGGATCGCCGGCAGTGTAGAGCCGGGCGTGAATATCAGGAAAATGGTGCTGAACCTGTTTGAAGAAACCGGTCGCTTCCGCTTTGTGTAATAGTGGTTCTCCCCCGGTCAACGCCGCAAATTGCAGGGGCTCTCCGCTGGCAGCAATCTGTTCAACTTCCGTTGCTGCCTGACGCAGATGGTGTTGGTAGTAGTCATAATCCTGTTGATTGGGATTGAAACAGAAATAGCATTGACGATGGCATTTTAGCGAAATGAACGCGGTGTAACTCCCTGCTCCCGTGCGGCAGGCAACGCATGCATCAGAAATCCAGTTGATGTGAATGCTTTTGTCATTGTTGGAAAACTGGGCTCCCATGGCGCGCAGTTGGTGTTTTAGGGCAAGTGCGTTATCGCTGCTTTCGCCGGTGGATTCAAACGGCAGACCATACCGTGTGATGGCCTGTAAGGTCTTTTGCTCAATCTCGATATAACGTTGAGCGTACTGTGCGAAATCAGGATCGTTAATACACGGAAAGGTCGTGCTATTGATGATGTTCATTTTTCATCCTCCGTTACGCAGAGAAATTCAGGCTTTTCATGCCGATACGATCCCCAGTGAAACGGAGCTTTTCTTGCATGGAACAGGCCGGGCACAGGTGCTCACCTGGATTCAACGATGGGAACGGTTGTTGACAGCGAGGACAACATGCAGCGTTAAAGGAATAATGCGTCTGTGTTTTTTTTGTTATTTCTTCTCTCATCTCAATAGCGGATTCCGGGCAGCTTGCCTGACAGAGTTGGCACCCAACGCACTTGCCTGATTCAATAACCAATTGCTTGTTTTGATAATGGAAAACGCCCGTTGGACATAATTTCAAGCAGCTACTGCATAATGAACAGGTATCTTTATTGATATTGATACTGAACAGTTGATAGTCAGGGAAAATATCGCTGATTAATCGGTTTGTTGGCGCTCTCTTTTTTCGTAAATACCGCTGAACCGTACCAATACGTAGAAAACGACGCCGCGCGATAACTGCGTCTACTGGTTCTGCGCTGGCATGATTATCATCATGCCGGTAATGATTCAGTGAGAAGGGTTCTTGGTGACATGCGCGTAACAGGTTATTTGTGCGGTCGACGACATCACACCATGAGAAATGATTATCATCTACAACCAACGTACGGTACCCTGCACGATAATAGAGTAAAAGTTCTTTCACCGACGGGGCGGTAATCGCATCCAAATATAAATGGTCATCAACAGTTTGACGTTCGGGAAATGAGCCTGTTATCGCCATTACTGGACACGCTGCTATGCATCCGCCGCAGCCTGAGCAGGCATCAGGAATAATGTTGACCACACCAGCGTGGGTGATAAACAGAGCCGCAGATGAACATGCCTCTGTGCATAGCCGACATTCGACTCTCCGGCTTTTATTTCGGATACAATCAGACGTTACGACAATGTCATCATTGAACGAAGTATTAATAACATTCACCTCGTGCTGGCTTATAAGGAAAATATGAAAAAAATTTAGTAAAAAAAAGCATGGTTTTATTTTTTTTGTATGTGTCTTTGGCTGTTTTTTATTTATCTGTTGTTTGTTTGTTAAAATCTATCAACGCTGTTATTTAAGTTAAAAAAATACTATATCCATATACTGTATAAGGATAATGGATTTTTTCGATATGCCATTATTAGTATTTTCTATATATCTCGTTTTTCTCCCTTGTGGCGGTGATTTATCTGATTGAAGGGAGGGGCGGACACGGAATTTCAGACGAGATTATTTTAACGAATATTGATGATGATCATAAATAGCGTGGGTTGAAATACAGCACATCGTTATGTAATTATATTTATAACGATGTGCTTAATCTACACAATTTATTTATCAAATGATAATTGTTTTTGTATCAGCCATTTTTCCACCTGGCTCGAATTAAGGGATGAAATTTCAATGTCAACGCAAACTATCGTTATGCGCGTCAAGAAAATGTCATAAAGTGCAGGTAATGTGTCGGAGAGTTTCCAATTGTTACGTTATATCATTACACAAGGAATTTCTCCATGCGAAAGCTCTCCACCGCATTATTGGTTCTTTCTATTAGCGCTGTGCTCTCGCCCTGGGCGATTGCGCAGGGCTCGGCACCCGCAAAAGCGAAAAATGTGATTCTGCTTATCAGCGATGGCGCGGGGATCAACACCTGGCATGCTGCAAGCTATTATCGGCACGGTGCGTTGGGGCACGAAGTCTATGATGACTTTGATATCAAACTGTTTGCTTCCACCTATCCGCTTAACACCTCTAACGTGCCAACCCGCACGATGGATAAGTCTGTTACGTTTGATGCCGATAAAATTTGGAACAAAGACAAAGTAGACAGCACCTTTCAGGGCAGCTTGGGTAAATATCCGGGCTACTTTGCCGGTTATGAATACCTGCGCGCGGATTTTACCGACAGCGCTGCGGCAGCAACCGCACTGGCCTCCGGCCACAAGACCTACAACAACGCCATTAACTGGTCCAACGATGACAAAAAGCTCAAGCACATTGGTGAATATGCCGTAGAAAACGGCAAAGCGTTGGGGGTGATCACCTCTGTGCAGTGGAGCCATGCGACGCCAGCGGGTTTCCTTGCGCATAACGTTAGCCGTAACGAATACGCCGCTATTGGCAAAGAGATCGTGGAATCTGGGCTGGCAACGGTGGTGATGGGTTCCGGCCATCCTGCCTATGACGAAAACGGCAAACCGACGACGCCGAAGGATGATAAGGCCTACCGCTATGTCGGCGGCAAAGCGGTGTGGGATCGTTTGGTGGCGGGCAAAACCGACTATAAGCACATTGAAACCAAAGCAGATTTTGTCGCATTGGCGGATGGCAAACTGAATATGGCTAACAAAACCAAGCTGGTGGGTACGGTGCAAAACCATGCGACGTTGCAGTTTAATCGTGTGGGCGTTGCTGCTGGCGAGTTGCTGGATAATCAGCCTGATTTAGCGACCATGACCCGTGGTGCGCTAAACCTGATAGCCAAGAATCCCAACGGCTTTATGTTGATGGTGGAAGGTGGGGCAGTGGATTGGGCTGCGCATGCCAATAACCTGCCGCGTTTGATTGAAGAGCAGATCGATTTCAACCACGCGGTTGAAGCGGCGGTAGCCTGGGTAGAAAAGAACAGCTCCTGGGATGACACGCTGGTGATTGTTACCACCGATCACGGCAATGGGTTATTGCAGGGACCAGATTCAAATAACGACGCGTTCTCCGACATTGTCAATCAGGGCGCCGGGGCGCTGCCGCTGGTGCGCTGGCACACTGATACCCACACGCGTGAACTGGTCCCCGTTTATGCTAAAGGTGCCGGCGCGGATTTCTTGCGCTCAGTGGCGAAACCCAACAAGGGGCTGGCAACCTACAATGTGCCGGAAGAGAGCCAACGGTTTGTTGATAACACGGATATTTTCCGTGCCTCACTGAATGCCTTTGGCATTACCGCAGCAGACCCCCAGTAAACCACTTGCTTGCGCTGTGTACCACGAACCGTACGCAGCGTTATTTTTATGACAGAACACAGGAATTTGGCCGTGATGAAGAAATGGATAAACGCGCATTGGCGTGATGCTCGGCGGCACAGTGTGGCAGGGCTTTGTCTGCTGCTGCTGAGCACCTCGGCGGTGCTGGCGGCTGACCACCCGACGGTAGCGACGCCAAGCACCAATGCGCAGGCGCAGGTGATGCGTGCTGTGCGCCAAAATGGAGAGTTGCTGATCGAATTGCGGTTTGAGACCACGGCAGATACGTTTGGTGGCGAAACCATCTATGAGAATATGACGCCTGACATAATGAATTCATCCTTTTATATCGAGGCACAGGGACAGCATTTTACGCTGAGTGATACGGGAAAAGCGCAGCTCCCCACCTCGTTGAGATTGAATTTCAGCTACGACCGCAATAAAAATCCTCGCGTGGGTGCCTGGCGCGGAAGGTTCGTTGCGCCGCCAACATCAATCACTCAGGTTGAACTGCATATCCCCGGATTGGCACTGATATCAGGCATTTCGATTACCGACAGAGGAGAGTAAAATCAATCAATGTATTTGAATAATTATGGCAATTTTATCTGATATTCACTTCTGAATGATGGCGCTATGATTTATCACATCGAAGGCAAACAGCCTTTTAATCAAACATCAAACAGAAGGATTACTCTCATGAATACCATCAAAAAATTTGCCGCAGTTGTTGCTCTCGGCCTGGTTTCTTTCGGTAGCTTTGCTGCCCAAGAAGTGGGTACCGTTCAGGTCAGTGGTGCAGAAACCTTGAGCGCATTCGAAGCGCAAGTGGCTGCCAAGGCTGAAGCCGCGGGCGCAACGTCTTACAAGATTGTCTCTGCTGCTGGTGGCGATCAACTGCGTGGCACAGCAATCCTGTATAAATGATTTCATCATCGTTGATGGAACAGCCTGAAAGGGGAGCGAAAGCCCCCCCTTTTTGTTTCTAAGGCCATTTCGTTATCGCTTGCTTAGGCAGCAGCGGTATTACAATTGGTTTAGCCAGTTGCTATCCCAATTCCGTTGATGGATGTCTGACGCAGACTCATCATGAGGGGCGGAGCGCGCGAGATACCTGGTGAGTAAATCAATACCCATATCAATGGTTTGACCGTAGTTATCTCGATTAAATGTCTTTTGCGTGTTGAATCCGCGCTCGAAGTCGAATACCGCAATTTGTGCGTTGGCTAGATCATTAGCCAATTTGACTAATCCATCATCGTCATTCAATGCCTTATTCAACCGCTCAATTTGTTCTTTATTCAACCCTTCTGCCTGCGTCACAAATAGTGTTCCATCTTTATTAACACTAAATCCAAAATACGCGTCCTTTAAATCGGGGTTGTCTTCGGCAAGTTGGTCCAGGAAAGAGGAATAAGTCTGATCAATCTCGTCAGTTACCGCTGAAAGATTTCCCCACACCTGATACGACATTTTGGCGTGTTCGACTCGCATTTCTTCATGGCTAGCGGCTATAAGCGCTTCCCGTGCGGTTTGCTCTGCTTCACTAACCGGGCCCTGTTGAGCAACGGCTGCACCTTCAGCCGTTCTTTGCCAGGTGGATGCCGCACCATCCGCCTTTTGTTGTTCCGCATACGCCTGAAATTTAGTAAGGGCCTCTTGGCTGATATGCACCGTCTGAAGATCGCTTTTTTCCCCAGCAGATACCGAATGACGATCCTCGATATTCTGTTGTTCAGGTTGGCTGTTTACCGTACGGCTATTTTGTCCTGAATAGGTCACGCTATGCAATCCAGAGGTCGCTATGCTATCGATCATTCCTTGTTCTCCTGAGTATCAGGATGCCAGAGCATCTGACAACGCTGTCCTGAAAATATGCTTGAATGTGAGAGACGTATCATTTCTATCTTCTTAATACTAACGGTTATTTCTCACAAATCTTTAGGATGATATGGGTGATGAATTATTCGATAGCATATTATTCATAAAAATATTTCATCGCCGTGATTGGCATCAATGTCCCATGGCGCGCGGAGGATTAAAGGATTTGTGCCTCCTTTGCCTTATCTAGCCAGGGTTTAAACCCTTCCAGCAAAAGATCGAACAAACACTCATCTGACATCGTGGCAAAGTCGTCGATGGCGAAGAAATGGGAGTTATCAAGTCGCCTGTCGGTAAACGTATCCAGAACTTCCAGCAGGCCATAATTACAGCCGCCGAGGCCGACGAACTTCCAGAAAATAGGGTAGTTGGCGGAGCGGCGGATCGCATCTTTGATCTCTCGGGTTTTATTGATGCCACCGTCAGTGATAAAGACGACATATACGGGTAATTTACTGTTATAGAACGTGTCAATGAGCTCTTCCATTACCGGCGGCTCATTATTCCTACCTCCTAATCCCGGCAAGATCTCCCTTCCGACTCTTTCTCCCTGCTGTTGTATCGTGGTGATGTAGTCGTCAAGGTTTTCGAGCGTTACATTCGGGTACTTTGCATGTTGTTGACCAAAAGCCCACACATCCATTGAGCCATCATTGTCGAACTCGACTGACAGTATCGCAATGCGGTCCAGTACAGCCTGTACGTAACCACGACTAAACTGTCTACTCATCGAGCCGGAGGCATCTAACACAAAGGCCACTTTTGCTTTCAGTGTTTCCAGTTCACACTTTCTCAGACAGGCTATGACCGTTTTTGCTATGCGGACCAACCGTGGTGCTGTTACCCTCAGCCTATTCTCCAGACTGATGACAGCCGGTGGTTGCGTGGGCATCTCCTCGTTCTGTAACAGCGATTCAATCCCATTGCTGAGCGCCCGCCCCGCGGCATGCAGTTTCCACCCTCCCTCGTGGCGATAAATCTCTGCAAGTACCATCAGCTGCTCGTGACAGTGCTGAATCTCTGGGCTGAATTGAGCAATATTCTCCGCGATCAGCATCAGACTACTAAGTGCAGAAATGTCTTCACCGTCATCACCGTCGATAGCGATAATTATTGAAATTTTACTGACGTCTGCGTCAATTTTGCTGAGATCCAATGAGATAGTGCTTTCATGTGGAATACCCTCTGGAGCTATATTGTGATCGGGCAGGTTAGGTTGATTTAAAAATACCATGTCCTCATCCATGTTGATCATGGTGTACTTATTGATCAGAAATACAGTGTTATCTACCTGTCCATGAAAGCCAGATGGAGTGGTGTATTTTATTCTCAGTGTCAACTGCGAGGTTGTAAGGATCTGGTTTTGACCTGTTTGTAACGACATGATGCCAATCTCCTTTTGTCTATCACTCGCTAAGCGTTTGCTTAAGCGCAGAGGAGCGCACGCAGGTATGGCGCTTATCTCGGTTATACATGCTATTTAAAATAGATATTGGCAATATAAAGTCACTAAAAATATATTGTTTTTTCTTTTTTTGCGAGATGCGCTGTAAATGAGTTTTTTATATGGCGATGTGTCCCTCGGTGTTTTGTTGTGTGTATATCAATTCATTTATTTAGATGTTTATATCATTAGCTTTCCTGTTTTAATTGCGGGGTGCTACGGTGCGGATAAATAAGGAAGTAAAACCAGAGCGACACAGTTAATTTATGCTTGAGGAGGAGTGCCATTTTAGACATCAGGCACGTTCCATTCTGCTTAACCGTTTTCGATGGGGAGCGTATCGGTTGTCCGCTAAGAAATATTTACCTGAGAAGTCGAAGCCCTCTCGAGACAATTTTCTTGAATTCTTCACACTGAGTATGCTCCGGCTCTGTACAGCGGGCAGCATGCTTTAGCCCCCGACTTAACAGTTGCAACCTGCGAATGGTGTTGTCTATCTCCTTAGCGCGCTGGTGGAGCAACTCGCGGTCGATAGCAACCTTACCCTCCGTATTGAACATCGTAGCCATTTCATCCAGAGAAAACCCAGCGGCCTGTCCTAACCCAATCAGTTGCAGTTTATTCAGCACGTTTTCATGGTACTGCCTCCTCAGGCCATTGCGGCCAACAGGTGTGATTAATCCTTTCTTTTCGTAAAACCGCAACGCTGAGGGGGTAACGCCAGAAAGGTTAGCAATCTCTCGGATATCCAGTTCTTTCATTGTTGACTTGAACCTTACTTTAAGTTGCACACTGGTTCCCAGTTTAGTATGTCATCAAAAAAGGAAGCAGACATTGGATATGATTCTTGTTCTTCAAACGGTCATAACAGGTATCGGCGCAACGTTGGTCATGGATTTATGGTCATGGTGTCAGAAACACCTACTGAACGTTCCGCCACTGAATTATGCGCTGGTTGGTCGCTGGATTTTATGGCTCCCCAGAGGAAAATTCTGGCATCACACAATCGTCTCGACGTCCCGAATGCAAGGAGAGATTTTTACTGGCTGGGCATTTCATTACCTGACCGGAATACTTTTTGCGTCTATACCGTTTATGTTGGCCGGAGGAGGCTGGTTTCATGAACCTTGTCTGTTAACGGGTCTGCTGGTCGGTGTGTTAACGTTACCGGCTCCGTTCATGATGCTGCAGCCCGCGTTTGGCTTTGGCATCGCGGCGTCCCGCACCTCCCGCCCGTGGTTGGCGCGCTTGTTAAGCCTTGTGACGCATCTGGTATATGGAATCGGACTTTATGGCATGGCCACTGTTCTGACCGTATTCTCATGGCCTTAACCGTGGTCTGCTGTTCCGTTAGCCTTTTCTGTCTGTGTGTGTGATTTCTTCGTGCAGTACCTCAATCAGTTCTTTCAAACCCTGTGGCAGTCGTCGGTGCCCCGGATAATAGAGATACATCGGCGGTTCGATGGGGGACCATTCTGGTAGGACGACCCTGAGACTGCCATCGCGGATATAATCACGCACTCTGTCTTTCAAACAGTAGGCAATACCGACTCCCGACAGGGCCAGCTCGATAGCCAGCGCCGTTTCGCTGACACAAACAGGCCCTGTTACATCCACCACGCGATAATCCTCTTTCCGGCGGAACTCCCACCTGTAGATAATCCCCTGCCCAGTGCGCATCTGGATGCAGTCATGAAGTCGCAAATCCTCCGGTATGGAAGGGGGAGTGTGCTGGTAAAGATACCGTGGAGAAGCCACCGCCACCCATGTAAGTTCGCCGCCAAGACGAACGGCAACCAGGTCTTCAGGTACTGTGCCACCGAAACGTATCCCGGCATCAAAGCCCTCGGACACGATATCCACCATGCGATCGTCCACGCTGATTTCGACTTCAACATCAGGATATTTGCTGATAAAGCGCGGAAGATGTCGGGCAATAACCAAACGGGCACCATCGCTCAGCACGTTAAGTCGCAGCCGACCTACAGGGCGATCTCGCATAAGGTTTATCTCTTCCAGGGCGTCGCCAATTTCCCTGAACCCAGTGGTAAGCCGCAGTGCCAGAGTGGTCCCGGCTTCGGTCGGTGAAACGGTCCGGCTGGTTCGGTTAAGCAGCCGGACGCCAAGGCGGGTCTCCAGATTGCGTATGGAATGGCTGAGGGCCGAAGTAGTAATCCCCAGTTCAACCGCTGCTTTGGTAAAACTGCGCATTCTTTCTGTGATTAAAAAGGCATTGAGGTCGGCAAGGTCGCTGCGGGTAAGCGTGGTGGGAGTTTTGGCTGGCATAGATAATGGACCGTTGAGTTGATTTCAACGTGTCATTAAATTTAATGACACAAAATCGCCTTTAAGGAATGTTAAGTTTAGATGGATTCAACATAGAGATGCAACCCACCAGCGATCTTCTCAGGGGGATGCTTTTTCATCAGACCTCCTGGAGAGATTCACGTGTTCCATATCTGGACTCTGCTTCCTGCGTTATACCTGCTTTTCAGATTTGTCAGGCCGCTAACCATTTCACTTGTCCTGAAAATCATCATTGGTTTATTGATTGCGGCAGTGTGTGAGTTCCATTGGTTTACTCGGCTTCTGACTGGAAATATGTTTTCTCCTGAGTTGTCTCGGCCGCTGATGATCCTGGTGGGATGGCTCTTTGGTGTGGCCGTTTTTCTGGCTGGGCTTCTCCTGCTCCGTGACGCACTCTACCTTATTTTAAGGATACTTTTCGGTCAGCCTCTCACACACCAGTCTGGATTACGGGGGCTGTTGCTGGCCGTGGCCGTCATTTTGTCATCAGTCGCTGTTTGGCAGGGCATCAGGGCCCCGCAGGTCAATCACGTCCGGATAACGCTTAAGGGGCTGCCTCCTCAGTTTGAAGGATTCTCGATAGTTCAACTCGCCGACCTCCATTCCAGCAGACTTCTGCCTCGGAACTGGGTACAGGACGTGGTCACCCGAACCAACGCCCTCAACGCCGATCTTATCGTTCTCACTGGGGATATGGTTGACGGCTGGGTGATGTCCCGCTATGGGGACATTGAACCTCTGGGCGACCTGCGCGCAAAACACGGGGTTTGGGCTGTGACAGGTAACCACGAGTACTATTTTTGTGCCCCGGACTGGGTGAAAACATTCGAAAAACTCGGGTTAACCTTCCTGAACAATTCCGCTACCCGTATTACCCAGGGGAGTGCTGCAATCTACCTTGCTGGCGTTACTGATGCTGTCGCTCCGAAATATGGGTTGCAGGGTCCCCAACTGAATGATGCCCTGGCAGCACGCCGTCCTGATGACACGGTCATTCTGCTTGATCATCGTCCGGGAAACGCCCGACAAAACGAAGAGATGGGCGTTAGCCTCCAGCTTTCTGGTCACACTCACGGAGGCATGATTTCCGGACTCGATAAACTCATCGGATCCGCCAACAACGGGTTTGTATCAGGCCAGTACCCTCTGGGAGCGATGACGCTGTACGTGAGTAACGGTACAGGGATTTGGAACGGATTTCCCTTTCGCCTTGGCAAGCAGTCAGAAATAACACTCATCACCCTGCACAGTACAAATCACGTTCTCAGGAGTTAGACTCAGTGTCAGAAAACAGCATGATAGGGGCAGATGGACGTATCCGCCCACCCTTAGGTCTTTTGCCCGCAATGCTTGCGCTCGGTGCCGGAGGATTATGCATCGGTACCGGGGAGTTTGCCCCGATGAGCCTTCTGCCCGATCTCGCTCAGGGCACGGATGTTTCGATTCCAGCAGCCGGTGGCTACATCAGCGCGTATGCGGCTGGTGTGGTGATCGGTGCTCCAGCTATCGCTGTACTGGGTGCGCGACTGCCACGCAAAATACTTCTGCTCATTCTGCTGATGATTGCCATGGTTGGATATGCATTTAGTGCCATGGCGTGGAACGCTCCCTCCATGCTGACTGCTCGCTTCCTCTCCGGAATGCCTCATGGTGCATGGTATGGCGTGTCGGCTCTGGTTGCTGCTTCTATGGTATCACCACAGCATAGGGCACGTTATATCGGCTATGTGATGCTTGGGCTTGCGGTGGCAAACGTGGCGGGCGTTCCGCTGGTTACCTGGGTTGGACAGATTCTGGGCTGGAGAATGTCTTTCTGGGGCGTGTTTGCGGGACTGGTGCTGACGGCAGCAATCGTTTCGCTGTGCGTTCCCTCCATTGCTGCTGATGGTACTGCATCTCCCGTTAAAGAGCTTGGGGCGCTGCGTAGCCCCCAGATACTGATGACGTTTGCGGTGGCTTCAGTCAGTTTTGCGGGTATGTTTGCAGTATACAGCTTTATCACCCCCGCGCTGACCGAAATGGCTGGCTTCTCTTTGTCAGCCGTACCCTGGATCCTGATTCTCTGGGGGGCGGGTATGGTTGCCGGTAATATTATCGGAGGGCGACTAGCCGACAGAGCGCTTATCCCATCGATCTTTGGCATCATTATATGGAATGTGGTTTTTCTGGTTCTGTTTTCTCTGACGGGCTCCCTACAACTGCCGACGCTCATGGTGCTGTTTTTGCTGGGGGGCGGGTTTGCTCTCGTGCCTGCGCTCCAGTCGCATATGATGGACATTGCCGGTGAGGCCCAGACACTGGCCTCATCGCTGACGCACAGCGCTTTCAATATTTCAAACGCCCTGGGCGCAGCCGCAGGTGGTTTGGTTATCGCCTCTGGAGGAAGTTGGATTTCTACCGGTTGGGTTGGTGCGGGTTTTTCCCTTCTTGCGCTTATCCTGATGTCCCTTTCTGTCTACATCACACGACGGAGTTAATCATGAATGAAAAAGTCATTAAATCAGAAAACGTTGCCGTGATTACGGGAGCCGCAAGGGGGATTGGCGCAGCAGCGGCACGCGAGTTTGCACATCAGGGCATGAAGCTTTGCCTGTTCGACCGCGATCGGGAAGCTCTTCAGGTGCTGGCCGATGAACTTGACACTGAAATTACATTGGTCATCGGTGATGTCACCCGGGAGGAGGACCTGAGACAACTGCACAAAACGGCTTACAGTACCTACGGAAAAGTTAATCTGCTTTTCAATAATGCCGGTGCCAAAGTTGCCGCAGGTGCCTGCGATTCGCCTGATCGGTGGCGACATCAGATGGCCGTTAACCTAACCTCAATCGTGGCCACCCAGCATCTGTTCCTTCCAGAGATGCTTAAGATGAAGGAGCGCGGTGCGGTGGTGAATCTGGGGTCAAAGGAAGGCATTACCACGCCACCTGGGTTTGCCGCCTACAATGCCTCAAAAGCTGCCGTGAAGGTACTGACAGAGCAATTATCACACCAGTTACTGATGGATACCGGGAGCAGGTTAACCGCGCATTTACTGGTTCCGGGTTACACGTGGACAGCTATGAATGACCCCGGCATGGACGAACGCAAAGGGATCAAGCCTGATGAAGCATGGACGGCGGCACAGGTCATTGACTACTTTGTTCCCCGGTTTGAACACGGTGATTTCTATATTATTTGCCCCGATAACGCCGTCAGCTGCGAGACAGATGCAAAACGTATTCTCTGGGCCTGTCAGGACATGCTTGAGAACCGTCCGGCACTGTCTCGCTGGCATCCTGACTGGAAAGACGATTTTGAACGCTGGCTAAAGCGCTGAGGCTCCAGAGCGCGTGCGCTTTATTCAATCAGTCTAGATAAATGACATCGCCCGTCATTGGCGATGTCATGTTTGGTATCCACAGTCGTCCCCATAATCCGGTACAGTGACAACCCATGACTTTCTCGATTCGCTGTTCGGCAATCAGTTTCTTCGTGCTGAGCAATGTAGAGGGCGAAGCGCATCGAAGATGAAAACCACCGATCAACGCGTAAACCTGGTTGATGCCAGTAATATTTTTACAGTGTTCTACAATCCCACCAATTCCCCGGTGCCCGCAGCCCGTTACAATCACTAATCCTCGCGAAGATTTATAAATCAGCACACCTTCATCCTGAATATAATCAGGCGAGTCTGGTGTTCCTGCTAATACGCCATAGGCATGCGGTTTGTTTATATGAATCTCTCCAGACCACATTATCGATTGGCTAATGTCCAATGGAGTACGAGAGAATTGCATTCGGTAGGGAGAATAATCAATATCAAGAGACAGTTTCTTTATTTTTGGTGAAGAGCACGGTGGTATCTTGGTCTTGAATCAGCAGGCTTAATCCAGCTTTAGCTATTAATTGGGAATCTTTCCCTCGACGATTTTCAAGAAGAACCGTGATTTTTAGTGGCATTCTTTTTCTTATGTGTTGCGAGTGACGGTAACACAAGGGTAAGCGAAAATTAATTCACTATTAAAGCGATTTCAATCGATTCGCTGTTGTTCATATCGTCGGCAAGCACGCAGATTCTTGTTCCGTTGAATTCTGTTAGTTTCATGGGAAGCGTCATGTCCGTTATGATTGCTATAGCACCCGTTAGGACATCCGAGCGTAGTCATTTGATTGGTTTTTATTAGGTGGCCTACAGGATTCGAATTGGCTATTCATTACATTGAATTTAAATGAATAAATCGTGTTCGATAAATTTTATACCAACATTTATACCAACATGTCGTTTTGTGTCGACGTTAAGGTGTTGCAGGGTAGGGAGACGATAAGACATGAGTGTCAGTTGTCATCTCTGGTTTGTGCGTCTGGTTGTTCTCGTTCCGGAATGAAATCGTGCGTTATATCTTCACCGTCAAACCAGCTATCCCAGGTCTTCTGATTCTGGGAATTGAGCTCAGATGAATCAGTTTGTGGTTCGAAGGCGTTTAAATGTTCGGTAATCCAATTCACGGCTATCTTCCATTCGTTAGTGGAAATCCACCCGACGTGATTGAGGCTGCACTGGCCCATGTGGATAAAAACGAGGTGCGCCGCGCCTATAACCGCAGCGACTATCTGGAACAACTCCGCCCCTTGATGCAATGGTGGGCTGATTTTGTGAAGGCGGCAGATAGGGGGAGTCTTTTAGAGGGCGACTGTGTGTTTGTTCGATGAAGCTTGAATGAACAGGGTTGAGATTAGCCTTTGCACATAGTGCAGAGGCCGCCTCTGGGCGGTAAAAGATGCGCCAGTAGAATGCGTATCAATGGCCGAATTTAGCCAAGTCCTCTTTAGATAGCCCCGTCATTTCCATGATAGTGGCGAAATCCATTCCTTTTTGCAGCATGGCTTTGGCTATTTTCAACGTTGCTTCGCGCCCACCCTTCTCGATACCTTTTTCAATACCTTTCTGTTCCAACTGTTCCGCTATGGTCATCAGTTCATCTCCATGTTGCGGCACACGTTGTGCCAGTTGCCTTACATAAGCTTCAGCATTTGATGTGTTGCCTGCCTGTACCATGTAATTTATCAGCGATATGACCTGTTGTCTGGTCATGTTAGTCGTCAGCATAATCGTTACCAGTCGGTCCATCAAGTCAGACAAATCCCGTTCGCGAATGTGCTTTTGTATCAGTGTCAGCGCGGCCATACTGCGATGCTGCATGATGTCCTCATCGGGTATGATCGTCACAGCAACCAGCGGGAAATCTTCACTGTATAGCTGCCTGGCTAAAGCCGGATCGTCGAACAGTTGTAGCCAGTTGGTGGAGTTCGGGCAAGGGCTCGGCTTGCCCACATAAAACAGTATCGGGATCACCAGAGGCAGTTTCTTGTTTCCCGCATCAAGGTGCCGCTGCATCGCGGCAATCGCGTAGCGCATCAGCCTGAATGCCATCTGCTTGTCCGGCTTGCTCTGGTGCTCAATCAGCACATGAACATACCCTGCTCCTACGCAGGTCTGTAGGCTGTAAAGCACATCACTGTAAAACGCTCTTAAGTCGTCCTCAACAAACGAGTCGGACTCCAGCTTCAAGGTGGTGAGATCGCAAAGCGCCAACAGCTTTTCAGGTAAATGCAGTTGTATAAAATCTCGGGCGGACACCGGATGCGTCAAAAACTGCTTAAATGTCGCATCGTGCGGGAAGGTGGTTTTGTTGGCTTTTTTCATTAGCGCGGACTCTGGATGTTATCCGCAGCAGTGTAGCTATCCTGACCTATCGGGTTCCTCAATAGGAGGCTACTTCTGCTCAGTTTACCGCCTGTAATTGCCGATACAACGCCGGAATGCAGTGCTCAACACCGCGACCTATCAACGGATAGGTTGGGTGGCCTTTTATAGGACAAAAGAGGGTGACTAATAATTAGACAAAAGCTACAATGAACGAATCGAACGATTCATGCGATTTGGTGATGTCATGCATACTCTCACAGCCAATGAGGCCAAAACTCAGTTTGGTGATATGTTGCTCAAAGCACAGCGAGAACCAGTACAGATCAGCCGCAACGGCAAACCCGTTGCTGTCGTCGTTTCCGTTGAAGATTATGAGCATATGGAAGCGATGAAGCTGCAACTGCTAAAGGCCAAAATTCAGCGTGCTCGCAATGATGCCGATGCAGGAAATGTCGTTGATGGCGACGCGTTTTTCGATGAATTAATGGATCAATATAAGGATTAAAGCGTGAGTTACCGGTTAACTGGCGAAGCGCAACGCGATCTTATCAGTATCCGTGATTACACCCTAAAGAACTGGGGTTCCAAGCAATCAAAAGACTACCTGGCTCGCCTAAGAACAGTGCTAATTCGCTTAGCTGAAATGCCAACTATGGGGCAAAACCGCACCGAAGAATTCGATGAAGAAATATACAGCTTCCCACATGTTAGCCATATGATTTACTACATTGCTGAAGGTTCAGATATCCTGATATTGGCGATATTGCACCAGAGCCAGGTTCCGGCAAAGCATCTAAGCCAGCGGTTATAAATTCGCCTGCCCTCGGCTTCGTTTGATGATTTTGAGCCCGCTTTTATCTCCCGCGTCCCACCATAAGCCAGTGATGGTGGGACGCGGGAGAGATGCTATTTTTACATCAGCTATCAGTAATACCCCGGTTTTCCCTCTTTAGTAACTCTCAAGAAAATACCGCTTAGCGAATGCTACAACGGAAGTGCCTAAATACTACGCCTTAGTCAGATAAGCAATTTCACTGACGCTGGCCGGGCATCAACCTAAGGAGCTTTCGATGGCACAACAAGATTGGCATCCGGCAGATATCATCGCTGGTTTAAAAAAGAAGGGCACAACACTGGCAGCAGTTTCCCGACAGGCCGGGCTGGCATCATCTACTTTGGGAAATACGCTATTGCGCCATTGGCCTAAGGGAGAACGATTAATTGCAGAAGCCTTGCATACACGTCCTGAAGCGATCTGGCCTTCACGCTATCTCAACAGGCAACGTAGGAAAGATGGCGATAGTGCAGTAGATTAAAGGACAGCCATTCAAGCCGGGAGGTATACCTTCCGGCGCATGGTCGCAACGCGGCCACCTTCTTCTGCCCCATGCCTCGCTCCACCAACTCACCCAATACCGTGGGGCGAGTTAGTGGGGCAATGTGTTTGGGCGAGCGACAGAGAGCTCGATGGTGACAAATTAAAAGAGACCCCTCTTCATTGAGTTCGATAATTCATGGTCTATTTTTCGAGATCACTCCATCAGTATGGAGGAGTGCATTAATGAAAATACAACCGATAGCAATATCTCCAGAGAACGTATTCTGTCACCGATAGACTTCTATGCTCCCTAGCGGATTTCTATGCCATAGAAATCCGCTAGGGAGCTAACAAGCGCAGCGCCTTAGTGGCTTGATTGAGGATTTTGGCACAGTGCATCGCCAGCGTAATACGCCTGCCAAGAGCACTGTTCGATAAACCTAGCCTAAAAAGCACGATGAATTGATGACGATCGCAAACTGTGCTTGCTGGATTAAAAGGGCCATATTCACCGCATTCCCTGCGATATGCTTGGACACGGGAGATATATAGTACAGGTTTATGGTTGAGGAGCCTTGCTGTAGAAGATTACATGTAGCGAAAATCTCTAAAAGTGCATGGTTCGGTTTACCGGGATACTTACACCATCAGATGCATCCCTTCACCATCGGTAAGTTTATAAGCCTTGTCTTCTGGTTTGGCACTTCTGACTTTTACATCGGTGAGTGGCATAGCAGATCTCCATATTGAGGTGTCGGCATACGCTGGCTGTTGGTATAAGAATTCATTGAACGGGCTTGTACCATCACTTATACCAATAAATCCTACTTGATGTACGTAGATGTCGGTAGAGTCTGGTTGACTGAAAACAGCGAGTTTATAGCTAATTCACTGAATTTTAGGAATAAAAAAAGACGTCGCTTGACGTCTGTTTACTTCGAAATGGTACGCCCTACAGGGCTCGAACCTGTGACCTACGGCTTAGAAGGCCGTTGCTCTATCCAACTGAGCTAAGGGCGCATATATTGCGATGTCACTATGGTGGATAACCATAGTGGGCTGGATTATACCCACACGCCTCAGTGAGTCAACGCATTGCGCCTGATTTTCTGCCGTACGGTGAATCACTGTACAGTTCCATTGGCGAGTCCATCATTCAGTACGCTATGTCGGAAAGCCGTTATCATGACCGCTGATGATAACGGCGAGCGATTACCAGGAATAATTCACACCGAGTGAGACCCGTCCTGCCTTATAAGATGACATATTGGTATCTACGCCGACAGCGCCCGTCACACTCAGGTTATGCATCACATTTCCTTTCACGCCAAATTTGAATTCGGCCCGATCGGCAGGCATCGGTTCCCGTACTGTCGTTTCATCCATGCGCATGGTTTGTGATGATGGCCCATGCCACCAGTTGGCTTCTATGAACCCCTGCATCAACGTTTGTCCATTCTTGTCCAGTCTGTCTTCATAAAACCGGACCCCCAAACGTGTAGTGGCATTATTATCAGACATATCGGATGCTACGGAGCCGCTGGCCGTTGTGTGATCTTTTGCGCGATACAGGGAATAAATGATCTGAGCCTGTGGCTCCAGGTAATACCGTGCCGTGGGTGATTCAGCCATCTTGAGTTTATATCCGCTCTCAATGGACATTGTTGTATTGCGTGAGCGATAACTCTCGGTACGCTGTCCCTGGCCTGTCACGTCGTTGTCAAATCGCCCATGCATCAACCAGGTATCAATATAGGGGCCGGTTTGCGGATCGTGGTGAGCAAACCAGGTGCTATAGATCCCTGCGCTGTAGCCTTTAACGCTGTGGGATGAACGTGATACCTCATCCTCACTGTTGCCGGAACTGGTGCCATATTGCGCCATCAGCCCAACCCGAATGCTGCCGTCGTGCCCGTCGCTGAAACGTGCGATGTCACTCCCGCCGTGTAGCACCCAGCGCCTGTCTTCCGTTTCCTGGTTATCAACACCATCGTGTTGAACCATTGAGCCCTCCATGCGTAACCAGGTATACGAATCTTCTTGCCCCGGCACCTGCCACTGCCTGTCGTGCAACGTATGTTTATGCATCGCCATCGCCGATTGGCGTTCTTGCAGGTATGAACCAACCACAGGCGAAAGTAGCGAAACCAAATACCAATCTTGCGCTTCGCCGCCATCACCACCGCGTTTTAAACTGTAGTTATACGCGCCAACGTTCAATATTCCTGTACTGTTATATCCGTCGGAGTTGGGATCAAGTTGAAAAGCACTCGCACTGGTCGTGCCGCCATTTTCAGTTTGTACCAGGGCAACGCCTTTGTTGGTCAGCCCACCCAAACTATTGCCTGTTTTCACCAGAAGTGAAGTATTGCCTGAGGCGTTACCGCCATCAATGATCAGGCGATCGGAGGGGGAGGCATCACCGCTGAGCTGCGTATTGACCACAATGATCCCGCCACTCCCAACATAATCGCCTTTAACTGTCAGCGTTGCGCTGGGACCACTGCCGTCGGTCATGTTTACCGTGCCAGCATTATTGAGCCCGGCGATGATTTGGCTTAGCCCATCGAGTGCCAACGTGGCCGATTGCCCGACCGTGATGATGGAATCTGGGCTGAATACGTTCAGAGCGCCTGCTTGCAGTGTACCTGCTTCTACAACGGTTGAACCTGAGTAGGTATTATTGGCCGTCAGCGTGGCGATACCGGTGCCGAATAGCCGTATTCCGCCGCTGCCAGAAATAAGGCCGTCAAAGAAATAATCGTCACTGCGATTAAAGGCAAGTGTGCCCGAATTCTCTACGTTGCCAAGAATTGAGCCCGTGCTGCCACCGTTGCCCAGTTGTAACGTACCGGCGGAAATCAGCGTGTTGCCGAGATAGCTATTGGATCCTGTTAAAACGGTGGTGCCATTGCCTCGTTGATCAACTGAACCACTACCGGTGATGGTGTTGTTGAAAATCAACGTATTGCTACGATTGAATGCAAATACTCCATTGTTGTTAACGTTGCTGGCGAGTGAGCCTGTGCTACCGCCATTGCCCAGTTGCAGAGTCCCAGAAGAGATTGTGGTGAGGCCACTGTAGGTATTGTTTGCTGTCAATACGGTGGAGCCGGTACCCACTTGGTTGACCACGCCGGTGCCGGAAATAACGCCATCGTAGACGAGCGTGTTGTTACGATTAAACGCCAACGTAGCTTTGTTGATCACATTGCTGACGATTGAACCGGTGCTGCCGCCATCGCCAATCTGTAATGTCCCCAGGTTAAGTGCCGTATTTCCGGTGTAAGTGTTCTCTCCTGTCAGTGCAAGTAAACCGGTACCGATTTTGGTCAGGGTTCCTGCACCTGAAATAATACCGCTTGTAGTTAACGGGGAGGCGAGGGCGATGTCGATTGTGCCGCCGAGGGCGTTCAATTGGATCGCGCGTGATGTGGCCATCGTAGCGTCAGTGGCGAGCGTACCTCCATTAAAAGATAACCCCCCATCGGACTGACCAAGGTTGCTGTCGCTCGTGATACGCAGCGTACCGCCGTTGATTGCCGTGCCCCCGGTATAGGTGTTGGATCCGTTAAGTACCAGTGTGCCGAGATCGGCTTTCACCAACTGCACGTCGCCTTGCAAGATGGCATCAATGGTGGCTGTGTAGGCTGCTCCTGGCAGGCTACCATTGCCTACTCGCACCGTGGTCTGCCCTGAGCCGGTTTCGGTTTCTACCAGCGACAACGCAGCGCCATTCAAAACGTAGCCATTAGAGGCGAACTGCATCCCCGATGAGGTAACCTGACCCAGGCTATTATCTATCGTAACAGCGCCTGCTTCCGCCTGAAAAATGGCAAAAGCGCCGTCCTGCCAGGGGGCGTTTAATATGCCATCGGAAACCGTCCAGTTATCGTTACCCACGGTAGCGGTTTGCCAGACACCGCTACCGCCATTGACTTCACCGTTATTTTTATTACCTACCGCGCCGCCGTCCCACATGTTCAGCGTCAGACCAGTGGTATCCACCAGGTTTACCTGATTCGCCACCGACGTTTGCACATACTCAACCCTGCCGGGAGGGATGTCACCGAGCTCCAGGCCGTTATTGGTCAACGTTCCTGTGTAATCAATGACGCGATAGATACCGGGACCAAATGAGCCTCCTGTCGTGGCCGTGACGTTGATGGTCCCATCCAGAACCAGATCCCCGTTGACTGCCACCAGATCGTTAAGGGGGCCCCCCACTTCATAAGGTAATCCGAAGTTGTAATCGAGTATTGAACCACTGCTCAACGTGAGATTGCCATTGATGGTCAGCTTATCAATGATCCCTCCCACCGCGCCGGGGGACAGGGTAGCGCCGTCGACAATGGTGACATCACCGCCGATAATACCGGTGCCGCCGAGTGTGGCGCCGTTGTTGACCGTGGTGATGCCCGTGGCTGCGGTTTGATCGCCATTGATATACAGCCCACCGGCAGTGACGTTGGTTGCTCCCAGATAGGTGTTGCTGCCCGTTAATACCGTATTTCCTGAACCGGTTTGAGATACAGCGCCATTACCTGAGATGTTGCCTCCATAGGTAAGTAAATTGCTGCGTTGAAACGCCAGTGTGCCACCGCTCGCCACATTGACATCGCTTGCTATTGAGCCGGTGCTGCCGTTATTACCGAGTTGTAGCGTTCCGGCAGTGACAGTGGTGATGCCAGTGTAAGTATTCTCTCCTGTCAGGAGGGTAACACCACTACCGCGTTGATTGACCTGACCGCTACCCGAAATAATACCGGCATACAGGAGGCTGTTGTTACGATTGAATGCCAGCACGCCATTGGTGTCTATATCAACATTACTGCTAATGGAGCCTGTGCCAAGACCGTTACCTAGCTGTAGCGTACCGTTCAAGATATCGGTTTGGCCTGTATAGTTGCTTGCTCCTGTAAGTGCCAGCGTGCCGCTTCCGTCTTTGGTGAGTGAGCCTGAACCGCCGATAGCGCCACTCAGTGTCAGTGTCGTCGTGGGTGCTACAGCAAATGTGCCGCCGCCAATGCTCAGCGTGACTGCTCGGGTTGAGGAAAAACTCCCGGTTGTGGCGAGGGTTCCGGTGTTCATGCTGAGGCTACTCGCCAAGGTACCGAGGTTACTGTCTGTACTGACTTGCAGAGTGCCGCCTTCGATCGCCGTACCGCCGGAATAGGTATTGAGTCCGTTTAATATCAATGTGCCCAGATCGCTCTTCACTAACGTGGTTGCCCCCTGCAACAGGGCATCAATGGTGGCAACATAACCGGCACCTGCTGAGGTATGATCGCCGACTTCAATAATGGTTTCTCCTGAACCGGCTTCGCTTTCAACTAACGTTAGCGCTGCGCCATTGAGGGTATAACCGTCTGACGCAAACTGCATTCCCGCTGCGATAACCTGTCCTTCACTGTTATCAATGGTGACTATTCCGGGGTCCGCCGTGAAGATGGCAAACGCAGCGTTGCTCCAGTGGGTGTTAATCGTGCCCGTATCGAGGGTCCAGTTATCGTTACTGCCGGGCGTAGAAGCCTGCCAGATACCATTTCCTCCATTAACAACGCCGTCGTTTTTATTGGCCAGTGCGCCACCGTCCCAAAAATTCAGTGTGAGTCCTGCGCTGTTGATCAAATTGACTTGATTGGCAACGGATGTCTGAATAAACATGCCACTCGTCTCAGGGAGAGTTCCAAGATTCAGTTGGTTATTGGTTAATGTGCCGCTGTAATTGATAAGGCGATAAAGACCTGGGGTAAATGCACCGGGAACGGTTTCAGTGACGTTAAGTAGACCATCCAGCGTGAGATTGCCGTTAACCACGGTCAAATCATTGTTGCTGCCGTTGATGACGCCTGCTTCACCCAAGGTGTAGTTGAGTACCGAGGTGTTGTTAAGATTGAGATTCCCGTTAATTGTCAGGGTTCCAACACTTCCAGAGGCCGCACCGGGTGATAAGATACCGCCATTCGCCACGGTGACAGAGCCGCCAATAATGCCATTGCCACCCAGCGTTGCGCCATTACTGACTGTGGTTGTTCCGGTGGCGCTGGTCTGGTTACCGTTGATATACAGGCTGCCATTACTCACAGAAGTGTTGCCGCTATAGCTATTGTTGCCACTCAGCGTCGTCGTGCCACTACCGTTTTGACTGATTGCACCGCTACCGGAAATAATATCGCTATAGTTAATCGCATTGCTGCGGTTAAAAGCTAGCGTTGCGTTATTGATGATGTTGCCGGTGATGGAACCTGATGTTGTGCCATTACCTAATTGCAACGTGCCGCCAGAGAGCGTGGTACCGCCAGTATAAGTGCTATTTCCCGTCAGTATGACGGTGCCTGTGCCTGTGTTGCGAAGCGCGCCATCGCCAGAAATCAAGCCACTGTAGGTCAGCGTGCCGGAGCGGTTGAAAGAAAGTAATGCATTATTGGCAACAGACGTATTACCGCTGATTGAACCTGCATTGCCGCCTACCTCCAAGGTACCTTGATTGATGGCGGTGCCATTATAGGTATTGGCACCGGTAAGCGTCAGTACGCCGCTGCCATTTTTGGTCAGGGAGTTTCCCGTGATGGTGCTGTTGATGGTAACAGCGTTATTCTGGGTATCAAAAACACTGTCTGCGTCAGTGATGTTCACCGCTCTTGCTGCCGACAAGGTGGCGTTACTGGTGAATTGCAGCGTACCGCCATCAAGTGTCAGGGTGCCTGCCGTGCTACCCAGTGCGCCATCTGCGGCAATTTGCAAAATGCCTGCCGCCAGCGTCCATGGCGTATTGGCCGTTGTGGTGTTTATTAGTCTCCAGGTACTTGAGCCGGTTTTGTAAAAACTGGAGAAGTTTTGGAATTTGTTGCCGAATTGCGAGACATCAAAGATGGTCGATTGTTGAACCCCCGCGGTGTTGGTCGCCAGGTCGCTGGTCGTGCCCCCTAATAAGAATGTGTTAGTGGTGCCTGAATTAGCAGAAATATTGCCATTAAAAAACCAATTATATTGCAATTCCAGTCTATTGCTGCCTTCGGTGAAATAAACTGAATTTGCCCGGGTTAAACCATCTGTATTAAAGCCACCTTGAATGTTGTTATTATTAATAATGTTGATATTCTTTCCGGTAATGCCGAATCCTCCGACAGGAAGGGCGCTTGTGGGGAAACTGCCTGCCGTCCCTGCATTACCGCCAGTGATCGTCCCGCTATTAGTTATGGTGGCGCTCTCCGCGTTAATGCCTGCGCCGCCATTCGCGCCACGCCTTCCCCGGTTAAAGCTGGGCGTGCCGCCATTACCGCCATTGCCACCATTACCACCGGTAATCGCATGATTTCCGATATTGAGAGTAACGTTTTGTGCGCGAATCGCGGAACCACCCTCACCAGCTAACCCGGCACCGCCTTGAGCAAATGCGTTTCCGCCATTTCCCCCTCGGCCCCCGAAGATATTGTTTGAGGAACTCATTGTTCCTCCTCCGATAATGACTGCTCCCGCACCGGCACCGCCGCCACCGCCGCCATCGGCGCCAGCACTGCCTCCGTCATCAGTGGCGTTACCCCCGTTCCCGCCATTTCCTCCGCGAATAACGGCAGAAATACCGTTTATTGAACCAACCAAGCCATCACCGCCACCGCCACCGCCGCCCGCACCAATAGGTCCCGAACAGCCACCGCACACGGAGTTTCCGCCATTTCCACCGGCAGTTCCTTGAGGATTAATCGATGTGCCCGATACACCGCCAGTGCCCGCACTCCCGGCCGTACCACCGGATGCGGCACGGCCTGCGCTGCCAGCACCGCCATTCCCATTGCTCAAACCGTCGCCACCAGAACCTACTGCACCGGTACCCAGCCCCCCTGCGCCAAATCGTCCACCACCACCACCTACGCCCGCGTTGCCTCCGTAGCCATCAATCGGGAAAGGGTTGTCAGCACCAGAACCGTCAGCGAGAGCCACTGAGGCGTTTACGCAAAATGCTGTGATTAACAGCAAGCGTAATAGAGGCATCTTTAAGACAACGTTATATATTGTCACTGCTCCATCCTGGGGGAGCAACCGAATATTATTATTTTGCTTTTTTTGGGGATGGGATAAATGAACAAAGCAATGCTTTTTCATTGTTTACTCCACTAGATTTTTTAAAAAAGGATGACAAAAATTATTTTTGCCCCTTAATAGAAAAAATTTGCTAACACTTTGTTTTTATGATTATGGTATGGGGGAGTGTATTTTCAGTGTAATCAAATTCTTAATTGTTTCTTCTTGTTGTGTTGTGTACCAATATTAATTGATGTGAGTCCACTCTTTGGAGTGATATATTTCTCTTTCTTTTTTTCCCCTATGCTTAGTCGTCGATAACTTTTGACTCATAAGGCTGTAACCTTATCTGCCCACATACGGCGTTACGGCGCTGACACATCCCCCTTGCGTACAACGGCAATCTATTGTGTATTAAGCACATGCAGGTCTGACAATTGCCAAGAGAAGAGCCCTATTGATGCAACGAAACCTTTTGATGCGAGTGCCACAACGAGCCGTGCAGGTATGGCTTCCCGTCATTTTTGCCGCATTATTTGCTCTGTTGTGCACCTCGCTACCGGCTACGGCCGCTGAAAACACCACGCCTGTGGATGTGGCTGCCGCCGCAAAAATCAATGTAGACAGTGAAGTCGCCAAACTGCAAAAGCAGTTGGATGGCATCAAGCAGCAGGTCTCCAACGCCGCCAGTGACAGTAAATACGGCGAATTGAATGACGCCGTGCAGCAGTTGATCGGCAACACCAACGATCTCGCAACCGCGTTGGCACCGCTTCAGGCACAGCTTCAGGCGCAGGTGGATGTGCTGGGACCTGCCCCGGAGCCGGGTGCGGCGATAACGGAAACCAGCGAGGTCACGCGTAAACGTGCCAGTTTGAATGTGCAAAAAACCAAACTGGATGCACAACTGGAACAGATTCAGGCGATTCGTACCGGTGCCCTCAATCTTTCGGCGCAGATCGTTACGCTGCGTCGCAATGCGCTAAAAACGCAACTGGCGCTTAACTCGGGCAGCATTCTGGGGGGGCGTTTCTGGTCCCCGTTGCTGGCGTCTCAGGACGAGGATGAAAAGCGGTTGACGCAATTTCAGTCGCAGCTCAGCGACACCTTGAGTGCGACCTGGGAGCCCGACTGGCGGTACGGAACGCTGTTTTATCTGCTGTTGGCGCTGGCGTTAGCCACGGCGGGCCAGCGGCTACTGGAGAAATATCTGGCACGCGCCGGGATCCGCTGGTTGCCGGAAGGGCGATTGCGCCGCAGTTTCCTTGCCTCTGCTACCGTGCTCTCTTCCGTCACTACCATCGGGCTTGCCGCTAATTTGCTGGACTATACGTTGGTGCGCCCTGGCGATATACCGGTCGCCATCGGGAGTTTTCTCGATAATCTGGTGCGACTTGCCGTGTTTAGCGCCATGATTGCCGGGCTGGGTCGGGCATTTCTTTCCAATCACCGTCCATCCTGGCGTTTGCCTGCCATGGCTAATCCGGTTGCCAAGGCGATGGACCCGTTCCCGATTATTGCCGCCAGCCTGATGTTTGTGTTTGGCATGCTTGAACAGCTTAACACCACGGTGGGCACCTCCGTTGCCGTCACCATCGTTGGGAACGGGCTGTCTGCATTGGCGCTGGCGTTAACCGTCGGAGCCATTGCGCTGCGCAGCAATCAGGTGCGACGGCAGATGGTAGAAGCCGGCGAACAGCCGGAAGTGCGCTCCACGCTGTCAGGGCTGGTGCATTTGGCTACGTTGCTAACGGCGATTGCCGTGCTGATTTCCCTGGCGATTGGCTATATCTCGCTGGCGCGTTTCTTGATTTATGAGCTGATATGGGTGGGTATGGTGCTTTCCTGCCTGTATCTGCTGATAACCCTGGTGACCGATCTCAGTGAAAGCATTTTTTCGCCGAATACCGCCAGCGGACGACGTATTAAACGCTCTCTGAATCTGGACGATCGCCATCTGGCGCAGGCTACCTCTCTGGTCTCGGTGTGCGGGAAAGTCTTTCTGATTCTGATGGGTGCCGTGGCGTTGCTAAACGGCACTTTTGGCACTACGACACCGATCGAGTTGTTGCAAAAATCGGTGGAAATCTGGGGCGGAAAGGGGCTGGAGTCATTAAGCATCGTCCCGGCCAATCTGGTGAACGCCGCGGCGTGTCTGGTGATTGGCATCTATGTGTTGCGTTCATCCCGGCGTTGGTTAGAAGATGATTTTCTGCCGAAGACCACGCTGGAAAAGGGGATTCGCGCCTCGCTGGTCACCCTGTTTACCAATATCGGTTATATCCTGCTTATTCTGTTGACGCTGGCTGCGTTAGGGATCCAGTGGAACAAGCTGGCGTGGATTGTCAGCGCACTGTCGGTCGGGATCGGTTTTGGTCTGCAAGAGATCGTTAAAAACTTTATCTCTGGGCTGATTTTGCTTACCGAGCGTCCGGTCAAAGTTGGGGATTTGGTTAACATCAGTGGGGTAGAAGGGGATATCCGGCGTATCAATGTGCGCGCAACGGAAATTCAACTCGGCGATCGCTCCACGGTGATCGTGCCGAATTCGCAGTTTATCTCGCAAAACGTACGCAATATCACCATGGGGAATGCGATGGGGGTGGCAACGTTGGCCTTAACCTTCCCGCTGGATGCCGATCCTGAAATCATTCGGGATATCCTGCTCAGTGCTTATGGCGATCATGAGTCCATTCTGGAAACGCCCGCGCCTTCGGTAACCTTTAGCCAGCTTACGCCGACCGGGATGGTGCTGAGTGTGACCGGTTATGTTCCCAGTCCCCGCATGGTCGCGGGGGCAAAAAGCGACTTGTTGTTTGAAATTATCAAGCGCCTGCGTACTGCCAGCATCCCGCTGGCATCCCCGCAGAAGATGGTGCTGGAAAATGCTTCGGACAATACCTTGTTGCCGGAATAACAAAAACGCCCAGCGTCATTTCCGCCACCCCGAGATTCCCGCCACCCCCGTCATTCCCGCGAAGGCGGGAATCTCTGCCAGACGAAACGCATTTATTCTGCCAGAGATCCCCGGCTTTCGCCGAGGATGACGAGGAGGGAAAACCGAGGATGACGAGGGGGCAAGTGACTTTGACGTTAGTTTGAATAACGCGGTTACTCGACCTGTGCTTTCACCCGCGCAATGTAGATTTCCCGCAGTCGTTTGGCGATCGGACCGGGTTTGCCGGTGCCGATGGTTTTGCCATCCAGTGAAACCACCGGCAGTACAAAGGTGGTGGCTGAACTGAGGAAAATCTCGCTGGCGTGGTAGGCCTCTTCCGGCGTGAACGGGCGTTCTTCCAGTGCGATATTGTCCCTGGCGGCGAGTTCAAGCAGTGACTGACGGGTAATACCGTGCAAAATGTCATTGCTCAGTTGGCGTGTTACCACGGTGTTGTCGGCCAGCACGATATAGCAGTTACAGGAACTGCCTTCGGTGATAAACCCGTTTTCCACCAGAAACGCGTCATCCGCGCCTTTGCTGTGTGCCACTTCTTTTGCCAGACAGGCCGCCAGCAGGCTGACGGTCTTGATATCACGGCGGTGCCAGCGAATGTCCGGGCAGGTCACGACGTGCAGGCCGGTTTCCGCTTTCGGGTTATCGATAACCGAACGCGCCTGAGTAAACAGCACCAGCGTGGATTTCACTTCCGCACCGGGAAAATGAAAATCGCGATCGCCCGCGTTGCCGCGGCTGAGTTGTAAATAGATAGCCCCTTCGTGCAGCTGATTTTTGTCGATCAGCGCCAAATGGACCTTTTTCAACTCATCAATAGAGACCGGCAGTTGCAGTGCCAGTTCACGGCAGGAACGCTGCAAGCGCGTGATGTGGCCGTCATATTCAGCCAGCTTCCCATTGATGACCGCAGTCACTTCGTAGACGGCGTCGGCGAACAAAAAACCGCGGTCAAAAACGGAAACCTTGGCGTCCTGCTCTTCTACATACTGACCGTCAACATACACAATACGTTGCATTACAACACTCCTAAACAAGGTAAATGGCCTGACCGTGAAAGTGCATGTCAGACCACACGCGAATCAGCACTAACCCCAGAGCGCGGCTGAAGGCGGGTTGATGATGCTGCCTTGGTAGTCCAGCCCGTTATCGCGATCGCGTTGCAGCAACAGCGGACCATCCAAATCAACAACATCAGCCCCCTGCGCCACGATAAACGCAGGTGCCATCGCCAACGACGTACTGACCATGCAGCCTACCATAATTTTTAGCCCGAGCTTGACTGCTTCATCACGCAGACGCAGCGCTTCGGTTAAGCCGCCAGCTTTATCCAGTTTGATGTTAATCATGTCGTAGCGCCCCACCAGTGCAGCCAGCGAATGGCTGTCGTGACAGGATTCATCGGCACAGATCGGGATGGGGCGGGGCAGCGATGCCAGCGCTTCATCTTTTCCGGCGGGCATCGGTTGCTCAATCATGGTAACGCCGAGTTTGACCAGCTCCGGCACCAGATGGGTGTAAAGCGCTTCATCCCATCCTTCGTTGGCATCCACGATCAGGCGCGCTGAGGGGGCACCCGCCCGCACGGCGGCGACCCGTTCCAGATCGTGCCGATCGGCCAGCTTCAGCTTCAGCAACGGGCGGTGTGCCTGCTTCTCTGCCGCCTGGCGCATGTGCTCTGGCGTGTCCAGCGACAGGGTATAGGCGGTTTCCAGCGTGTGAGGCGTCGGCACAGTGAGCCGTTGCCAGATGCGCTGACGATACAGCTTGCACTCCAAATCCCACAGGGCGCAGTCGAGCGCGTTGCGTGCGGCTCCCGCAGGCAAGCGAGATTGCAGCGTGAGTCTGTCCAGCCCGTTGCGCAAGTCGCTCTCAAGCGATGCGATTTGCTCAGTGACGCTCTCGACCGATTCACCGTAGCGCGCGTAAGGCAGGCACTCACCGTAGCCGGTAATCTCACCGGCGCGGAGGGCGGCAACCACCACATCGGCCTGTCGTTTGCTACCGCGCGAAATGGTAAACACTTCACGCAGCGGCCAGCTTTCACGAGATAAGGTAAGTTCGGTCATAGGCTGGCCAACGCTTCAACGATACGGCCCACACCGTGACGCACCGGATCAACCGCCGGCAGGCCGAATTCGGCTTCAATGGTTGCCAGCAGAGAGAGGGCGGCGTCCTCATCCAGCGCGGAAGTATTTACCGAGATGCCCACAAAGCGGGCGTTAGGGTTAGTCAGCCGCGCCATTGACAGGTTGAGCGCCATGCAGGCCGCCAGATCGGGGATCGGGTAGTCAACGCCACGCATGGTTTTGCGTGTCGGCTCATGGCACAGTACCAGCGCATCCGGTTGTGCACCGTGAATAATCCCGGTGGTCACGCCCGCAAAGGACGGATGGAACAGTGAGCCCTGACCTTCAATCACATCCCAGTGATCCGCATCATTGGCGGGTGCCAATACTTCAACCGCTCCCGCGATAAAGTCAGAAACCACAGCATCAATACTGACGCCCGCACCGCTGATCAGAATGCCGGTCTGGCCGGTTGCGCGGAACGTTGCTTTGCCGCCGCTTGCCAGAATCTCTTTTTCGATAGCCAGCGCCGTGTACATTTTGCCACAGGAGCAATCGGTGCCGACGGGCAACAGGCGTTTGCCGCTGCGCTTGCGGCCGTTTGCCACCGGGTAGGTTTCCGTTGGATGGCGCACGTCAAACAACGAACGCCCCAGTTTCGCCGCCAGCTCGCGCAATTCAGGCACGTCAGCAAGTTTGTTGTGCAGCCCGGCGGCGAGATCCATACCGCTTTCCAACGCTTCACGCAGAATGGCGATCCACTGTTGAGAGATAATGCCGCCACGGTTGGCCACGCCAATCACCAGGGTTTGTGCTCCGGCGGCGCGTGCTGCGGCGATATCCAGATCGGGCAGGCCGCAATCCGCGTGGCAGTCCGCCATGCGGTATTGACCCACACAATATTCGGGGTGCCACTGCTTGATGCCGATAGCGACCTTGGCGGCTAACTGATCGTGCGCATCACCAAGAAAAAGCAAATAGGGCTTTTTGATATCCATTATTGTTCCTCATTAAAATTTTGACGTAATAAATGATAAATCGCTATCAGGCGCGTCAGTGATTGTTATCTGGATAACAGCTGATTACCTTTGATAATATTCATAGGCTTTTTATTGTCAATATGGCGATGTTTTTAGAGTAATATGTCGTAGTGGTGGGTTTTTTTGGCGATTAAATAAAGTGATTGCTTTTTAAGTTGGTTTTTTGGTCTGCGTTGTGCGTTATTTTGTTATTTCCTCGGTTTTTTATAAAAAAGCACGGCCATACTGTTTTCTTATTCTTTTTATTTTGTTGTTTTTTAAGTGGTTTTTACTTTTTATTGTCTGCTTCATTTTGGCGCAATGCCATAAAGTTGGGCCCACTAATAATGCAGTGCGTCATTATTTTTCAACGGCTATTGGAGCCTTATTCAGGTTACTCATACCATCGCGTTGATAACAAAAAAAAGTAATGGGAAATATCTGCGATGCTTTGAAACAATATGCTGAACCGTGAAGGGTTATGGCAAATGTCAGCATAAAATTTGGTGATAGGCGATCTCACTTTACATTTTTCTTGTTCGCACTCTCGACAGCCAACAATTTCTACGATAGCGTAACCATTAGCCCACAAGGGCTAAGCGTCGCTCGGATGGTCCGGGCGCTCACGTATCTTGAGGATGTTATGGCTGATTCCAATTCTCCGCGCCGCTTTGCGCGCATCGATCGTCTTCCCCCGTATGTATTTAACATTACCGCTGAGCTGAAAATGGCCGCCCGTCGTCGTGGCGAGGACATCATTGACTTCAGTATGGGTAACCCGGATGGGCCGACACCGCCGCACATCGTCGAGAAACTGTGTACGGTAGCACAGCGGGATGATACCCACGGCTATTCCACATCACGCGGTATTCCGCGTTTACGCCGGGCCATTTCGCGTTGGTATGACGAACGCTATGGCGTTGAGATCGATCCGGAAAGTGAAGCCATTGTCACCATTGGCTCCAAAGAGGGGTTGGCACACCTGATGCTGGCAACGCTGGATCACGGTGACACGGTGTTGGTACCGAATCCCAGCTACCCCATTCATATTTACGGCGCGGTGATCGCGGGCGCACAAGTGCGTTCTGTGCCGCTGGTGGAGGGCGTTGATTTCTTCAACGAACTGGAAAGAGCCATCCGCGAAAGTATTCCCAAACCCAAAATGATGATTCTGGGCTTCCCTTCAAACCCAACCGCGCAGTGTGTTGAGCTGGATTTCTTCGAGCGCGTAGTGGCGCTGGCGAAGCAGTATAACGTGCTAGTGATACATGATTTGGCCTATGCTGACATCGTGTACGACGGTTGGAAAGCCCCGTCGATCATGCAAGTCCCAGGTGCGAAGGATATCGCCGTTGAATTCTTTACCTTGTCCAAGAGTTACAACATGGCTGGGTGGCGCATCGGCTTTATGGTGGGCAATAAAGAGCTGGTCAATGCACTGGCGCGCATTAAAAGTTATCACGACTACGGCACCTTTACGCCGTTGCAAGTCGCCGCCATTGCGGCACTGGAAGGGGATCAGCAGTGCGTGCGCGATATTGCCGAGCAATACCGTCAACGCCGTAATGTGTTGGTAAAAGGGCTACATGAAGCGGGATGGATGGTGGATGAACCCAAAGCGTCCATGTACGTCTGGGCGAAGATCCCTGAACCTTATGCGCATCTTGGCTCACTGGAATTTGCCAAACGGTTGCTGGCGGAGGCAAAAGTGTGCGTCTCTCCCGGCATCGGTTTTGGTGATTACGGCGATACGCACGTTCGCTTCGCGTTGATTGAAAATCAGGATCGTATTCGTCAGGCGGTGCGCGGTATCAAGGCCATGTTTCGTGCTGATGGGCTTCTCTCTGCCGGAAAATCATCGGTAGCCTGACAGTCCTGTCCTCTTTCTCCCCGGTGTCAGCCGGGGAGCTTCCTTTGCGCATCCCGTCTCTTTTTTTTCATTTTGTGAGCAAAGTGGGTTTGGCGTTACGCCATCTCGCGGGCGGTTTTGCTACACTCCTCCTCCGGTTTTCATTACAACAAAAGATGAGAGTAGTCATGCGGTCCCCTTTGTTGACGTTTTCAGCAGTCACCTTGTTGTGCATTACGCTGGTCGGTTGCCAGGCACCGACGCGCTCCAGTACGCCGGTATCGTCGGTGTCTTCAGTCAGTACCGCCGAACAACTGAATCAAATTGCGTCGTTGGTGGCGGCAAGCCGTTATTTGAAATCCCAATGTAGTCGCAGTGATATTCCTGATGATGGTACGCTTCAACGCGCCGCGTTGGCCGTGGCGCAGCAAAAAGGGTGGAGCACTGCTCATTTCACGCCGTTGGCCGCGCGCAGCGAAAACCTGTATCAAGGGTTATTGCAGGATGGCACGCCTAAAGAGGCGCAGTGTTCAGAGTTCAACCGCTCACTGGCCCCGTTTCTTGACTTCATCAGAAAAGATTTCAGGTAATACGCTTCTCATTACGTCGCCGGGCGCTACTCAGCGCCCACCTCTTTGATATCGCCGCCCGGCCAGTCGGACAGCGCATCCAGAATGAAAATCTCGCCGTTGGCATCGAATAACGTGATGTCCTGCTGAATCTGTTCGATAACCAACCCTTCCATCGGACTCTCTCCTTCCTGATAACGCACCCCATTGAGCGTCACGCTGCGCCGGGACGGATCCGAGGTGAACACGTGCGCGCTGTAACTCAGCGGCGGCACCTGACCCTTCTCTACTTTGGCCGGTTTTGGCGTTACCGTTGGGGAGGGGGCCGGATCGGCTGGCGGCGGCGGCGGGGCAACGGCGGGTGCCAATGGCGGCGTATTCTCGCTCGGTGGATTTTCGCTGTGCGGTTGCGCTGGGGTGGCCGATGCCACAACGCTCGTGGGCCTTTCTATCCAGCGTTGGTGAGCAAACCACCCCAGTGATAGCAGCAATAACGCATAGGTCGCCAACAGATATCCCGGCATCGCATAGGTCGCTGTCAGGGGCATACGTGGCGCAAGGCGAGGGCTGGCTATCGGTTCCACGAGGGATTTTCCTTATTACAGTCAACATGTGCCGCTGCGCGTCAGGCAAGATGCGAGACGGGCGACAACGGCGGCATGCACAACAGATGTGGCTTGAGGGTTTCTTTACATGCCCGATTTTATGGCAAATTAACAGCGCTAAATGCTTTTACCTGATGGTTCTGTGACGGAAATTGGATTTCATGAAAAAGTCATAATTTACCTTTGCACTACTAATGAAACCTTGAACTCAGTCTCAAAAAAAAGGCGCAGATATGCTTTAATGACTCCGCTAATGAAATAGTGTTTTATTAATAAAGGTATATCGTTTCTTTTGTGTGATTTTCTACATGGCGGTCAATAAATGATGTGAAAAATTTGCATGTAAAAATGTAAGTAATTTTTACGTTAAATAAAATTTAACAACTACAAGCCATGGTGACCCTTGGTCAGGGTGTTTTTTTATCTAAATAATTAAAATATATCAAAGAATCTAAAGAATAATTTTTATATGCGGTGAAAAAAAGCCGCAGGGCATTATGTTGCCTTTTTTTGTCACAATACTGAGGGATAAAACTTTATGTCAGTCAAAAATAGTCGGCGTTTCCGTTATAGCGTTCTCTGTGTCGCATTGTCTTCTTTATTTTTAACCGGATGCGATAACAGTTCATCGCATACCGAACTGGCTGATGAAACGCTACCGGTTAAAACTGCACCGTTCGGTTGGACGGCACAGTATAAGGATGTGGATGGTACCGCAGCGGCCACAACCGGTGGTGAAGGGGCGCGGGCGGAAAGTATTTACGTCGTGAGTTCTCGTCAGGAACTGAAAGAGGCGTTAAGCAATACACGCAGCCCGAATTACCTTGCCGGAGATGCCACGGCGGAACTGGCTGCCAAGCTGGAGCCTAAAATTATCTATTGGGTTGGCACTATTCGTGGTGATGATTTGGGCAATGGTACCTACGCGGACGCCACCTATTACAAAACCAAGCCCAATAAAACCACCTTTGATTTTGACCTGTATGTAAAGGCGTTCGATAAGGATTATCTGGCGCAGTTGCAAGCGACGATCAATGCCGGTGGTGCAGAGGCGGTAACGGCGCAAGCCGAACTCACGCTGTTGAAAAAACAGAACGGCCAGCGCTCGCAGTATGCCAACAACCAGAAAGCGCAGATCCAGTTCCAGGTGCCGCCCAACACCACCATTTTGGGCGTAGGACAAGATGCAAAGCTGGAAGAGGGTTATCTGTCAATCAATACCCTGAGCCATACCTTCAACAAGACGGATAACAGCAACATCATTATCCGTAATATTACCTTCCAGGCACCGCGTGACTTTGCACCCGCCTGGGATGCCGGTGATGGCGCATCAGGTAACTGGAACGCGCGTTACGACGCGGTCTCTATCAATGCCAGTAAAAATGTCTGGATCGATCACTGTACCTTTACCGACGGCGAGCACCCAGACAGCAAAGAGCCGGTGCTGTTTGGTAAACACATTCAACGTCATGACGGTTTGCTGGATATTGAGGATGGCGCGGATTACCTGACCATCTCTTATAACGTTTTCGAAGAGCACGATAAAACTACCATTATCGGGTCAGGTGACAGCGATGAAGGCGAATACCGCATTACCTTTGAAGGCAACCTGTGGAGCAATTTAACCCAACGTGCACCGCGCGTGCGTTTTGGCCAGGTGCATCTGGTGAATAACTACCACCGTGGTGCCACCGATGCTGATTATCCGATTCTCTATTCCATCGGTATGGGTTTTGCCTCTTCTATTTTATCTGAAGGGAACGTGTTTAATTTCCAAGGGGCGGGTGCAGAGGAAAGTACCATTATTGGTGCCTATAAAGGCAGCAAGTTTAAAGATAACGGCTCCTGGTTTAATGGCGCACAAGCTAAAAACCTGAACCAGGTAGCCATTGAAAAATGCACAGCATTGCAAGAACAAGAAAAAACCGCTGCGGAGAGTGCAGGTAAAGCACCAGGAAACTGGGCATTGGAAACCTGTACCAATGATATTGATTGGGAACCGCCTTATACCTATGCCGTGGGTAAATCTATCGCAGCCGTCGAAAAATATGTTTTGGAAAATGCGGGCGCAGGAAAATTGTCAATATCGCTGCCTGACTGATTATTCGCCAGGGATGGTTTTCAACACTGTTTTCAAGGCTAGCAATAGAACAGTTAATATTCACTAGTTAATATTTACTATTACATGGGAAATGATTTTATGACGCAATTTTTACCCAGAACCCGATTAACGTTGTGCGCCACCTTGGTATTGGGGGGGCTGTTAGCGGGCTGTGATAATAACTCCAGCCATACCACTACGCCGGTTGACCGCTCCGCTGCACCGCAGAAATTGCAGGTGCCGACGCTGGCCTTTGATGACAGCTCTATCTCGCTGGCGTGGGAAAAGCCCACGACCGCGAGCGGCGAGATCAAAGACTATAACGTGTACATGAACGGCAAACTGCTCGGCAGCACGCTGGAAAACCAGGATAAACACTCGCCTGCCAAACCGTACATCGATAACTTTTACAGCAAATTTGATGCGGATAACTGGCACGTGCGCGTCAAGTTCCACAACTTCACTGCCGACAGCACGGACGGTTTGAAACCGGATACCGAATATAAGTTTACGGTGCGTACCGTCTATGCCGATGGCAAAGAGTCGGTCGACAGTGAAACCCTCACGCAACGCACCAGCAAAACGCCGCATGTGATTGACGTGAAAGTAGAAGGCGCGGCAGACAATGGTACAACGCTAGCTACTGCGGTCATTCAACAAGCGATCGATTCCTGCACCATTCAGGCGTATCCGCAAGGATGTAAGGTGCTGCTGAGTGGGGGCGGGGTCTTCAAGACCGGTGCGTTGTTCCTGCACAGCGACATGACCTTTGAAATTGCGGAAGGCACCAAACTGCTCGGCTCCGAAAATCCGGCGGATTATCCGGTAGCGAAAGGCTATTACCTTTACCCGTACCGCATTCAAGGCGAGATGCTGACCAAACGTCCTCCCTCTCTGCTTAACGTGCTGGAAGCTAACGATCACGGTCATACGGAAGCGGGAACATTCAAAAATATCCGTATCGTGGGTAAAGGCAGCATTGATGGTAATGGTTGGGTGGCAGGGCTGAGCACCAGTAAACCTGCGGCGACCTTCACCGATGAAATGGGCAACGCACTGCCGCAAATTCGTGCCAGTAGCGCCAGCAAAGTCAAAGATGACGGTATTCTGGCGAAAAACCAGACGCAAGCTGCCGTCGATGAAGGTGTGGCGCTGGAAGATGCCTACAAAAACCGCCGCTCATCCATGATGACGCTGCGTGGCGTAAGCAACCTCTATGTCGGCGGCTTGACGGTGCTGAACCCGGCCTATCACGGTGTGATGGCGTTGGAATCAGAAAACGTGGTAATGCACGGGCTGCAACACAAAACCTATGACGGCAACAACGCCGATGGTATTGAGTTCGGTAACAGCCAAAACGTCATGGTTTATAACAACTTCTTCGATACCGGGGATGACAGCGTCAACTTCGCCGCAGGTTATGGTGCAGGTGTGGCTGAGTTTGGTCAGAAAGCCCAAAGCGGTGCCTGGATCTTCAACAACTACTTCCGTGAAGGTCACGGTGCGGTGGTTGCAGGAAGCCATACCGGTGCCTGGATCGAGAAGATTGTGGCTGAAAACAACGTTATGTACCTGACTGACGTGGGTCTGCGCATGAAGAGCCGTCCGTATTACGGCGGTGGTGCGCGTGACGTGCTGTTCCGTGATAACGCGATGAAAGATATCGGCGGCAACGAGCCGTTTATTTTCACCATCGCTTACAGCGCGGATACCAACGATACCCTGCCAGCCAAAGAACCGGCCCAGTTCCGTGATATCACCGTGTACAACATCACTATCGATGGCTCCAACAAGAAGAGCAGCATCGCGGTGGATGGTATGACTCAGGCAGCAATGGATACCGCGTATGGGTTTGATCTAGGCCGCGACGCGTATCATAAGAACTTCGATTTTGAAGATGTGAAGTTCCGCAACGTCAAAGCGACGGCCATTGGCTTCCTGCATGACAGCCAGTTCAAAAACGTCACGTTTGATAACGTATTGAGTGGTGCACAGGCCTGGAGCTTCGGTGAAGGGGTGTCTAACGTCAAGCTGAAAGACAGCGTGAACGACGAGACCATCACCACGACGGGTTCGCAAACCATCACGCGTGATGCAGCAACGCAGTAACGCCGTAGTGTAACGCTATTCCCCACGCCTCTCCGGCGTGGGGAAAGGAGAATGTCTCAGGTGATACAACAACGCGTACAAGGTTTACTGTCTATCGGCGCGCGCCTGCCTTCCTCCTGGCTCAGGCTCGGGATGATGGGGCTGCTGTTATTGCTGATTTGCCAACAGCTCGCCGTCTGGACCTGGCGCGTGTGGCTGCCTGCGCAACCTGTCGCGAACACCGTCTCGCTCTCACCGGCGCATGCCACGTCAACGCCGTCACAAACCACCGTGTATACGCTGTTCGGTCGCTCTCCCAGTGCTACCTCACTCAAGCCTGTGCCAGAAGGCGTATTGGCGGGGGATATCCCCGTTTCTTCCCTGCAATTGACCGTGACCGGCATTCTGGCAAGCCGACAGACCGATCGCGCCATAGTGATTATCGCCAAAGATGGTCGGCAATTCAGCCGTGGCGTCGGTGACGCCGTTCCCGGCTATGAAGCCCGGATTGTGACCATCTCTGCCGATCGTATCGTACTTGAACACCAGGGGCGTTATGAAGCGCTCTACCTGTACCGTGATGAAGTTGGCGCAGCCAGCAGTAACAGCAGCAGCGCGTCCAAGCCGCCCGCGGCGGCGCTGAGTACAGTGCGTAATTCGTTGAAATCAGAACCGATGAAGGTGATGGAATACCTCTCGATCGCCCCGCAGATGAAAGACAACGCGCTGGCGGGCTATCGCCTGAATCCGGGGAAAAAAACCGAACTGTTCTACCGCCTGGGGCTGCATGACAACGATCTGGCGGTGGCGCTTAACGGCATGGATTTGCGTGATGCGGAGCAAGGGCAGCAAGCCATGGCGCAACTGCCGCAGTTGAGCGAATTGACGTTGACAATAGAGCGCGACGGACAGCGCCAGGATATTACGCTGACCCTTGATGGGGCGGCGGACGATGAGAGTGAACAGCACGCGGGCAGAGATGAGCCGTAATGGGAGACGAACAGGTGGCGCAACGTGTTTTTAGCAAAGGGCGGCGGATGACAGGCTTGCGGTTGGCGGGGGCGGGCCTTCTGATGATGGTTTCTGCCTGGTGCTGGGGCGCGGAATTTTCTGCCAGCTTTAAAGGGACGGATATTCAGGAGTTCATCAATACCGTCAGTAAGAATCTGAATAAAACCGTGATCATCGATCCCGCAGTGCGCGGGTCTATCACGGTGCGCAGCTACGACATGATGAACGAAGAGCAGTATTACCAGTTCTTCCTCAGCGTGCTGGACGTGTACGGTTTTGCCGTGGTGCCGATGGATAACGGTGTGCTAAAGGTGATTGCCGCCAAAGATGCCAAAACCTCATCGATACCGGTCGCGACGGACAAGCAGCCGGGTATCGGTGATGAAGTGGTGACGCGCGTGGTGCCGGTGAACAACGTTGCCGCGCGTGATTTAGCACCGCTGCTACGCCAGCTCAACGACAATGCAGGCTCTGGCAGCGTGGTGCATTACGAGCCGTCTAACGTGTTGCTGATGACCGGTCGCGCAGCGGTAGTGAAACGCCTGATGGAGATTGTTGAGCGCGTCGACCGCACCGGCGATCGCAACGTGGTGACGGTGCCGCTCTCCTATGCCTCTTCTGCCGAAGTGGTGAAACTGGTCAATGAGCTGAATAAGTCTGATGAAAAAACCGCGCTGCCGGGCGCGATGACCGCCAACGTGGTGGCCGACGAGCGCACCAACGCGGTGCTGGTGCGCGGCGAACCCAAATCGCGCGAACGGGTGATCGCCATGATCAAACAGCTCGACAGGCAGCAGGCGGCGCAGGGTAACACCAAGGTGATTTATCTCAAGTTTGCCAAGGCCGCGGATTTAGTGGAGGTGCTTACCGGCGTCAGCGACAGCTTGCAAAAAGATCAGCAAACGACGCAGCCGGGGACCGCGCTGCGCCGCGATATCTCTATCAAGTCGCATGAACAGACCAATGCCTTGATCGTCAATGCCGCGCCGGATGTGATGCGCGATCTGGAACAGGTGATCAACCGCCTCGATATTCGCCGTCCACAGGTGCTGGTAGAGGCGATCATTGCCGAAGTGCAGGACGCCGATGGCCTTAATCTCGGCATTCAGTGGGGGAATAAACACGCCGGAATGACGCAGTTCACCAACACCGGACTGCCGCTTTCCACCGTGGTGACCGGCGTGGATCAATACCGCAAAGATGGCACCATCCCCACCGCGCTGGGTACGGCGCTCGGCGGCGTTAACGGTCTGGCGGCAGGATTCTACCAGGGCAACTGGTCGATGTTGCTGACCGCCATTTCCAGCGACAGCAAAAACGACATTCTGGCGACGCCAAGCATTGTCACGCTGGACAACATGGAAGCCAACTTCAACGTCGGCCAGGAAGTGCCGGTGCTGGCGGGATCGCAGACCACGGCCAGCGATCGTATCTTCAACACCGTTGAGCGCAAAACGGTTGGGATAAAACTCAAGGTCAAACCGCAGATCAACGAGGGGGATTCGGTACTGATGGAGATCGAACAAGAGGTCTCCAGCGTGGCGGATTCCGCCTCCAGCAGCAGTTCCGAATTGGGCGTGACCTTTAACACCCGCACGGTAAGCAACGCGGTGCTGGTAGGCAACGGCGAAACAGTAGTGGTAGGCGGCCTGCTGGACAAGAGCACCACCGAGAGCGCGTCACGCGTGCCGATATTGGGCGATATCCCGGTGATTGGTGCGCTGTTCCGCTCCAACAGCAAACAGGTCAAAAAACGTAACCTGATGCTGTTTATTCGCCCCACCATCATCCGCGATCGCCAGCAGTATCAGACGGCGTCCAGCGATAAATACCGCTCATTCAGCGAAGAGCGCGGGCAGCAACGTGAAGGAGATAATCGCGATAACCTGCTGCATGACAAACAGTTGCGCTTACCTGGCAGCGGTAACACCCACACCTTCCTTCAGGTGAAAACCGCCATTACCGCGCTCTACCCCACGGGTGGCCGATGAGCGAGCTTAACGCCAGCATGCCGGAATGGCGGCCACTCCTGCCGTTTGCCTACGCGCGCACCCATCACATCCTGCTGTTACAGGATGGCGCAACGCAGCAGCACAGCCTGATGTGTGATGCGGCAACGACGGCAACCGCATTGATGGAAGCGCGCCGTGTGGCGGGCAGCGCTTTCACCGTGGCGCGCGTCAGTGCGCAAGAGTTCGAGCGGCAACTGATCGTCTGCTATCAGCGCGATTCCGATGAAGCGCGGCGTCTGATGGAAGATATTGGCAACGAGATGGATTTCTACACCTTGGTGGAAGAGTTACCGGACAGCGACGATTTGCTGGACGCTGACGATGACGCGCCGATTATCCGTCTGATCAACGCCATGCTGACCGAAGCCATCAAAAACAAAGCCTCGGATATTCATATTGAAACCTACGAACGCCACCTGCTGATTCGCTTTCGCGTGGATGGCGTGCTGCGCGAGATTCTGCGCCCGCAGCGCAAGCTGGCGTCACTGCTGGTGTCGCGTATCAAAGTCATGGCACGTCTGGATATCGCCGAAAAGCGTATTCCACAGGATGGCCGCATGGCGCTGCGCATTGGCGGACGCGCCGTCGATGTGCGTGTCTCCACCTTGCCCTCCAGCCATGGTGAACGCGTGGTGCTGCGTCTGCTCGACAAGAACAGCGTTCAGCTCGATCTCGCCGCGCTGGGGATGTCGCAAGCGTTGCGGCAACAGATTGACGCACTGATCAACCGTCCGCACGGCATCATTCTGGTGACCGGTCCGACCGGTTCAGGAAAGAGTACCACGCTGTATGCGGCGCTGAGCCGTTTGAATGCCACCGAGCGCAACATCATGACGGTGGAAGACCCTATCGAGTATGAACTGGAAGGCATCGGACAGACGCAGGTCAACACCAAGGTGGACATGACCTTTGCGCGCGGCCTGCGCGCTATCTTGCGCCAGGACCCGGACGTGGTACTGGTCGGTGAAATCCGTGATGGCGAAACCGCCCAGATAGCGGTGCAGGCCTCACTGACCGGCCATCTGGTGCTCTCCACCTTGCACACCAACAGCGCGCTGGGGGCGCTGTCACGCTTGCAGGATATGGGCATCGAGCCATTTCTGCTGTCCACCTCGCTGCTGGCGGTGCTGGCGCAGCGACTGGTGCGCACCCTGTGTCCTGACTGCCGTGAAGCACACCCGATTGATGCCGTGCAGGCGCAGCAAATGGGCATTACGCCGCACAGCACGGTGTATCGGGCCGTTGGGTGCACACAGTGCAACTTTACCGGCTACCGGGGCCGTACCGGGATCCATGAACTTTTACTGGTGAATGACGACGTTCGCGCCGCCATCCACCGTGGCGACGGTGAACTGGCGATTGCCCGCCTGCTGGGGCCGGAACGTCTCACCATCCGCCAGGACGGCATCAACAAGGTGTTGGCCGGTTTGACCACCTGGGAAGAGGTAATTCGAGTAACGCAGGAGGAGTGAGATGGCGCTGTTTCACTATCAGGCATTGGACGAGCACGGAAAACGCTGTCGCGGCAGTCAGGAGGCTGACTCTGCTCGCCACGCGCGACAGCTACTGCGCGAGCGCGGCATGACGCCATTGGCGTTAAGCGAGGGGCAAGGCAGCGACGGCACATCCGCGACACCGCGTTTTTCGCTGCGCCGCACCACGCGTATCAGCGCGGCGGATTTGGCGCTGTTGACGCGCCAGTTGGCAACGCTGGTAGCCGCAGCGCTGCCGCTGGAAGAGGCACTGGATGCGGTGGCGCGTCAGAGTGAAAAGCCGGCGTTGAGCAACCTGATGAGCGGCGTGCGCAGCAAGGTGATGGAAGGGCATTCACTGGCGGAGGCGATGAAAGCGTTTCCCGGCTGTTTTACCCGTCTCTATTGCGCCATGGTCGCCGCAGGCGAAACCTCGGGTCACCTGGATACGGTATTGAACCGGTTAGCGGATTACACCGAACAGCGCCAGCAGATGCGCAGCCGTATTCAGCAGGCATTGATCTACCCCTGCGTATTGACGGTGGTGGCCATTGCCGTGGTCAGCATTTTGCTGTCTGTCGTGGTGCCGAAGGTGGTCGAGCAGTTTATTCACATGAAACAGGTGCTGCCGCTGTCAACCCGTGTGCTGATGGGCCTGAGCGATATGGTGCGCAGCGCCGGGCCGTGGATTGCCATTGCACTGGTGGTCGGTGCCCTGGTCGCACGCGCGTTGCTCAAGCAGGAAACGCGTCGCCTGGCATATCACCGTCGCCAGCTCGGCGTGCCAGTGATCGGGCGTATCCTGCGTGGCCTCAATACCGCGCGCTATGCGCGCACGCTCAGCATTCTGAACGCCAGCGCGGTGCCGCTGTTGCAGGCGATGCGCATCAGCGGCGATGTAATGAGCAATGATTATGCGCGCCATCGCCTGTCGCAAGCGACAGAGGCAGTGCGCGAGGGTGTCAGCCTGCACAAGGCGCTGGAACAAACGGCACTGTTTCCACCGATGATGCGCCACATGATCGCCAGCGGTGAACGCAGCGGCGAGCTGGACAGCATGCTGGAACGGGCGGCGGATAATCAGGACAGGGAGTTCAACGCGCAGATGTCCATGGCGCTCGGGCTGTTCGAACCGCTGTTGGTGGTGACGATGGCCGCCGTGGTGCTGTTTATCGTGCTGGCCATCCTTCAGCCGCTGTTGCAACTGAATACCATGATGAGCATGTAACGTAATCCCCGTTCAAGGGGGTAAGGAATAAGGAAGACAATATGCAACAACATAACCCTACCCACCGTCAGTCAAGGCGGCGTCGTCCGGCTCAGCAGGGGTTTACGCTGCTGGAGATCATGGTGGTGATTGTGATCCTCGGGGTGCTGGCGAGCATGGTGGTGCCCAGCCTGATGGGGAACAAAGACAAAGCCGATCGCCAGAAAGCGGTGAGTGACATTGTGGCGCTCGAAAGCGCATTGGATATGTATCGTCTGGATAACCAGCGCTACCCATCGACGGAGCAGGGATTGACCGCATTGGTGAAGAAACCGGTGATCCAGCCTGAACCGAAGAATTACCAGCCGGACGGCTATATCCGTCGTTTGCCGCAAGATCCTTGGGGCGCGGATTATCAACTGCTGAATCCGGGTAAGCACGGCAAACTGGATATCTTCTCTCTGGGGCCGGATGGCATGCCGGGCACCGAAGACGATATCGGCAATTGGAACATCGGTGGCAAATAGCGTGGGTCACGCAAGGTAGGGCAGGATGGAACAGCAACGCGGGTTCACACTACTGGAGATGATGTTGGTTGCTCTGCTGGCAGGGATTGCTGCCAGCCTGGTGATGATGGCCTTTCCTTCCGACAGGCAGAGCGACAGCGCCTGGCAGATGGCCTATTTCCGCGCGCAGCTCGATTTTGCCGTGGAAGAGAGCCAACTGAACGAGCATGTGCTTGGCGTGCGTATTTCTCAGAATCGGTGGCAGTTTATTGAATTATTGCCGAATGACGGTGGCGAGACGTCACGCTCACACAGCGATCAGTTTTTGGGCTATCACTGGCAGCCCTGGCGACCACAAAGCATCACGCCTTCAGCAACGTTACCCGCACGCTTGCGCCTTGAACTGCAAGATATCAAAAGTAAAAAAGCGCTGAAACGCAATGCCCACGAAGAGGTGTCTAACGGGCGTGACGATGAGCCTGACATCCTGATTTTGCCCGGCGGGGAAGTGACGCCGTTTCGTCTGGTGTTCAATGCCGAGCCGAAAACGCAGAACGCCTGGGTGCAGGTGGATGCCGTCGGCAACATCATGACGTCGCAGGATGCGCCAGAAAAACGCACAAATATTCAGGGGGCGCGGTTATGAAACCGCAGCGCGGTATGACGCTGCTCGAGGTGATGGTGGCGTTGACGGTGTTTGCGTTGGCGGGGCTGGCCGTGATGAGGACGGCTATTTACCAGGTCAGCACCCTGAACCGTTTGGAACTGAAAACCTTCGCCGGCTGGGTGGCAGAAAACCAGCAGGTACAGTTAAAGCTGGAGAAACGCTGGCCGGAAACGCGCTGGGTCAGCGGTGTCAGTTCGCTGGGCGGTGAGCGCTGGTTTTGGCGTTGGCAAGGCGTTGAAACCGGTGATGCGCAGTTTCGCGCGCTGGATGTTGAAGTGCGGCGTGACAAAAACAGCAGTGCGGCCGATGCCGTGCTGCGCAGTTATGTGGTGAAACAATGAAGGGCGAAACGGCCCGCCTTGACGGTGTAACAGCAATACCGTTGCGTGCACAGCGCGGTTTTACACTGGTAGAGATGCTGCTGGCTATCGGCATTTTTGCCGCGCTGAGCGTTAGCGCATTCCAGATACTGAACGGTGTAATGCGTAACGATGAAATTTCAGCACGCAAAGCGCAGCGATTGTCGGAGTTACAGCGGGCGTTTGGTCAGGTAGAAGACGATCTTTCACACATCATTGCTCGCCATGGTCGAGGCAGCGCCGCGTTCTTTTTTACCGGCAGCAAGCAGATGCAAAGTGAGGACGACTACCTGCGTTTCACTCGCAATGGCTGGCTTAACCCGCTGGGTATTTTACCGCGCAGCGAATTACAGGGCGTGGCGTATCGCTTGCGTGATAACCAACTGGAGCGGCTGTTTTATCGCTACGTCGATCCTATTCCCGGTGAAAAGCCGGAGCAGAAAGCGATATTGACCCAGGTGGAGGGCTTTCGCTTACGTTTTTACGGCAGTAACGGCTGGCAGAAATCGTGGGGCAACGCCTCGCAGTTACCGCAGGGGATTGAAGTGATTGTAACGCTGCGCGATTACGGTGAAGTGTCACGCCTGTTCCTTATCGCGCCGGGAGAGAAAACATGAGGTCGCGCCAGCGCGGTGTCGCCTTGTTGGTGGTATTGCTGATCCTGGCGCTGATGGTCACGGTTGCCGCCAGCATCGCTGAACGACAAGGCAAGGTGTTTATGCGCACCGAGCGCCAGTTGGGGCACCAGCAGGCTAAATGGTATGCCCTTGGTGCGGAGGCTTTTGTCGGTAAGGTGATCCTGCGTGATGCGCTGATCACGCCGGAACGCACCACGCTGTCGCAAAGCTGGGCGCAGCGCGGACGTCAGTTTCCGGTTGAGGGCGGGGAGATCCTCGGCTATGTGCAGGATGGGCTGGCGTGTTTCAACCTGAATGCTATTAACCAAACCATCAGCGACGACAGCACGGCGGTCAGCACGCCGTATCCCGCGCTGGTGTTCCGCTGGCTGCTGATCAATCTCGGGGTCGATCCGGCACAGGCGGTGACCATTGTGGCGGCGGTGCGCGATTGGATCGACGAAGACAGCCAGCCGATGGCGAACGGGGCTGAAGATGAAACCTATATGGCATTGCCTGATCCCTACCGTGCGGCCAACCAGTCGATGGTGGATATCAGTGAATTGCGCATGGTGCAAGGGGTGGATGCTGCGCTTTACCAGCGCCTGCTGCCGTTCGTCTGCGCACTGCCGACGCAAAAGTTGCAGATAAATATTAATACTTTGCGGGACTATCAGGCACCGCTGCTCTCCGCATTGTTTCTCAACACGCTAAACGCAGAGCAGGCAAAAATGTTGTTGCAGCAGCGCCCTGTGGCGGGATGGCAGAGCGGCACGGCGTTTTTATCGCAAGACGGTTTTCCCTCGATAAACAAAAGCAGCGCGCAGCGGGTGTTGGTGGCGAGAAGTGATTGGTTTTTTGCCCATATGCGGGTTCGCATGGGTGACAGTGGCGACGTCTATCAAACCAGCCTGCTGCATCGGGATGGAAAAACGGTGTCCGTGGTACGACGGTACTCAGGCGGTTACCGCACGGTGAATCCATGAACAGGAACAGTATGAACACGTTTAATTTTCAACGCATATTGCCCGGCCGCGCGCTGGCTTCTTCACGTCAGACGAATGACCGCGTGCGGGCTTCTGACAAGCCGCGTCTGATCCTGCGACTGGCGGGGGATGACACGGATGTTGAATGGCTGATCGCGCACGGCCGTGAGGCACGCGTTGTAACGCAAGGGCAGGGCGGCGTAGCGCAATTGCGTGAGCTGCTGGCAGGGTATCCCGGTATTCACTCTGCCACCGTGCTGGTGCCGACGACCGCCGTGACGTTTCACTCGCTGACCATTGCCCGACAGGCCCGCCGCCAGCTACAGCAGGCGCTGCCGTTTATGCTGGAAGAGCGTCTGGCGGTTGATGTGGAAACCGTACACTGCGCCGTACTGGCATGGGAAGGCGATCGTGCTACGGTTGCTGTCGTCGCAAAGAGCAAGATGGCGCACTGGATAGCGCTGTGCGACGCGCTGGCCATCAAACCGGACATCATACTGCCGGATGTGATGGCACTGCCTCTGCCGATCTCTGGTCTCAGCGCACTCTGCCACCGCGATCTGTGGCTGTTTCGCCACACAACCGGTGAGGGTTTGGCGGCGGAGCAGAGCTGGCATGCCGCGTTGTTGGCCGCATTGCCACAGGCCAACCCCGATGACGAACCCGATGCAGCGGGGAATGACACTGACCAAGAGATGTCGGTTCTGCACGGTGACAGCTACAGCCATCCGGTACCTTCCGTTGGCATCTGGGCGTCTCAACCCGCCACACCGCTGCTGCAATTGGCTGCACAGGCACCGAGGCTGTCGGCTTTAGGGCTGGATCAGGGGGAATTCGCACCGGCGAGAGCATGGCGCAACGGCTGGAATGCCTGGCGCGGGGTGGCGGCGCTGGCTGGCTGCTATTTGCTGTTGCTGCTGGCGGATGCTGTCTGGCAGCATTACCAACTGTATCAACAAGCGACCTACTGGCAGCAAGAGAGTGTGCGTGTTTATCGCCAGATATTCCCCGCAGAAACCCAGGTGGTGAATCCTCGGGCGCAGATGCAACAGCATTTACAGCAGGCAGGCGGCGAGCGCGATACGCCGCGCCTGTTGCAATCAATGAACCGCTTACAGGCGCTGCTGGGCGAAAATCAGGATATACGCCTGAGCACGCTGGCCTATGACGGCAACCGGCGGGAGATTCGTCTGGCTTACAGCGCACCGGCTTATCCCGAACTGGAACAGTTCCAGCAACAGGCTGAAACCTATTACCAGATCCAACACGGTGAAATTCGCCAGAATGGCGCACGCGTGGAAGCACAGATGACGTTAAAGGGGCAGCCATGAGAAACGCCGTTATGACGCAGTGGCACCGCTATTGGCTCAGCATTACGCCGCGTGAGCGTCGGCTGCTGATGCTGGCGGGCAGCGCGTTGGCGCTGGCCGTCTGCTATTTCCTGCTGTGGCAACCCTGGCAGCAGCGCAGCGAGCAGTGGCAGCGCACCCTGGTCAGGGAGCAACAAACGGTCGCCTGGCTGCGCCAGCAAGCCCCGCGTATCGCACAGGCGGCAGCACCCTCGACATCAGCGACCGAGGAGTCGCGTCATGTCAGCTTGCCGGTGCTGATTTCGCAAAGCAGTAGCCGTTACGGCTTGAAAGCGGCACGGCTGCAACCGCAAGGTAATCAGGTAGCGGTGACGCTGGAGCGCAGTGATTTCACCTTGCTGATGCAGTGGTTGGGTGAGATGGAACAGTTGGGTGTGAGCGTGCTCCAGCTTGATGTGAATGCCGTGGACGGTGCGCCCGGCAGGGTTGATATCAGCAAACTGGTGATGGAGCGTGTTAATGAAAGCTAATGCTCTCCACACTGACGCAAACAGGGGGCTAGCGTTCAAAATGAAAGCGCTGGGTGCCCTGTTACTGATGCTGGGCTATCTGTTTTTCCTGGCGCTGGATGCCCCCGCGCGGCTGTTGACGCGATGGCTACCGCCGGATCTGGCGGTTAACGGTGTTAGCGGCACCGTCTGGCACGGGCAGGTTGATGTGGTTCGCTGGCGCGGTAGCAATGTGGGCGCGGTGAGCTGGGATGTCACCTTCTCTGACCTGATGCCCGCGCTGGCGCTGACGTTCGATAGCCCCGACGGGCCGAGCGGTAAAGGCGTGATCCGGGGCTGGCAGCAGGCGCAACTTTTCCAGTGGCAGGTGTCTGTACCGGCGGCTTACGTGGTGCATAAATTGCCGCTGATTGTCCCGGTCAGCGCACAAGGGAACGTGCAGTTGCGACTGCAACAAGCGGTTATCGATCCGCGTGGATGCCAATCGCTGTCGGCAACGTTGAACTGGCAGGATGCTGCATTAGGCACGCCGCTTGGCACGGTTGCGCTGGCTCAGCCCCAGGTGCAGCTCAATTGCCACGAAGGGCGGTTGGAAATGGCGCTACGCCAGCAATCGCCTCATGTACAAATTACCGGCAAAGGAAGTCTGGCTGCCAGCGGGGAATACCAGTTTGATGGGCGGCTGGCGAGCGGTGATGCCATGCCGCAAGCGATTGGACGCATCTTGTCCACGCAGGGTAATGCCGATGCGCAAGGTGGCCGTTTGTTGCGTTTCCAGGGGCGTTTGGCGCTTTAACTGCGTACGCGTGCACAAGCTTGCATGTGCGGATGTTTTACCGGTTGTTGCTGCTTGTGGCGTGTGAAACCATAGCGCGCAAAGGCGATGCCAACCATTACGAGGATGATGATATGCGAGGCACGGCGTGGAACAACTGGTAGCGTTTTCGGAAGCGTATCCTCTGCTCTGGTGCAGCGCGCTTTTGGTATTGGGGCTGGTTATTGGTAGTTTTCTGAATGTGGTGATTCATCGCCTGCCTGTCATGTTGGAAATGCAGTGGCGCGATGACGCCGCGTTGAGCGCTGACGGCGACGTGCAGGTTGCGCAGGCTCGCTACGATCTGTGGTGGCCGCGCTCCCACTGCCCGCGTTGCCACCAGCCGATTGCGCTGCGTTATAACGTGCCGGTGCTGGGGTGGCTGGTGCTGCGCGGGCGCAGTCGCTGCTGTCATCAGCCTATCGCCTGGCGCTATCCGCTGGTGGAAGCGGCAACCGGGCTCTTGTTTGTGGCAGCCGGCAGCCTGTGGCCGCCGGGGATATCGTTGCTGGGGGCATTGACACTGCTTGCCTTTCTCATCGCGCTGGCGGCGATTGATGCCGAGACGTTGCTGCTGCCGGATGCCTTGACGCTGCCGCTGTTATGGCTCGGATTGTTCATCAATCTCAGTGACGCCTTTGTGCCACTGGAGAGTGCCGTTATTGGTGCCATGGCCGGATATCTTGCCCTGTGGGTGGTCTACTGGCTGTTTAAAACCCTGACGGGCAAAGATGCGTTGGGGGTGGGCGATTTCAAACTGCTGGCGGCACTCGGTGCCTGGCTTGGATGGCAAGCGCTGCCGCAACTGGTGCTGTTAGCGGCGCTGGGTGGCTTGGTGATGACCTGTCTGTGGCGATGGCGGCGCGGTGGCGATTTCGAGCAGCCGCTGGCGTTTGGCCCCTGGCTGGCGATAAGCGGCGGTATTCTGCTTTTTGTTCCCGGTTTCTCTTTCTGATTTTTCTTACCAACGACGCCAACAAAATGGGCTGAGTGATTCTTCACTCAGCCCTTATTCATTTCTTTTTTCGATTTTATTTATTTATGCTGTTTGGTATCGAACTCGCGATGACCTGTCACTAAATCATCAGCATAAAAGTACCCGCCCACACCATCAGCATGAATGAGATACCCATAAAAAAATACTTCACTGATTGTCATCTCCAGCAAACATACGCCTGCAACGATTCCGATTGTGCGTCTTTTTGGAAAGCATTTACCCCTGCGAACCGACGCAGAGCGAGGGCCTTCCGTCTGTCATAAACAGGGCGCGCCCGTTATGATGGAATCGGCGCTAAATCTACGCCTGGTGGGGGTTGAATATCAATAGGGGGAAGGAGGAAAATGCAATAAATAGCATTAAAAAGCAGCCTGTTCGAAAGCGTCTTTAAGGGAAAAAAAGGCATGCGGTGGCGATTAATGCTACCAATAATTGCGGGGTTGACAGGAAAACGCGAGAAAGGGTGTCAACCCAGAAAAAGTATTCGAATTTACGCTTTGTTGTTCACTCATTTTCCCCTTCGATGCTTCTCATCCTCGTCGTGGATAATCGCGGCTCCAAACGGGCACTTTGCCTCTATAATGTGATCTGTCTCGCACTATTTGCTGCGAATCGGACATGAGTGCCGTGATAAAACACCAGACACAGTAGGGTTGCCTAAACCAGCTTTGAGGCCGGTTTCTGAGAAAGGAAAATGCTATGCCGAATCTATTCGAGCCCGTCGCTATCGGCGAACTGACGCTGCCTAACCGTATTGTGATGGCTCCGTTAACGCGCATGAAAGCCTTTAACGAAAGAACGCCTGGGCCGCTGATGCTGGAATACTACGTACAGCGCGCCAATGCAGGACTGATCATCAGTGAAGCCACCTCTATCTCAGCGCAGGGTGTAGGCTATCCGAATACGCCGGGTATCTGGTCTGATGAACAGATTGCCGGTTGGGCACGTATTACCGCCGGTGTGCACGCTGCCGGTGGGAAAATTGTCCTGCAATTGTGGCATGTCGGACGTATCTCCGATCCTGTCTACCTTGATGGGAAACTGCCGGTTGCGCCGAGTGCGATTGCACCGGAGGGCCACGTCGCTACGCTTCGCCCCTATAAGAGCTACGAAGTACCACGCGCGCTGGAAACCAATGAGATCCCTGATATTGTTGAGGATTTCCGTCAGGCGGCCGCCAATGCCAAACGCGCTGGCTTTGACGGTGTGGAAATACACGCAGCCAATGGTTACCTGCTCGATCAGTTCCTGCACGATGGCTCAAACCAGCGGACGGACCGCTACGGTGGCAACATTGAAAACCGCGCACGTTTTCTGCTCGACGCGGTGGATGCGGTGCTTACCGTCTGGCCCGCTGGCCGAGTTGGCGTGCACCTGAACCTGATGTCCAATACGCACTCCATGAAGGACTCCGATCCGGCGGCGCTGTTTACCTATGTGGCCCAACAGCTGGATACACGGCGTTTGGCCTTTATCTTTGGCCGTGAAGATATTGCGGGTAGCACGCTTTATGGCCCGTTGGTGCGTAAGCATTTTACCGGTGCCTATATTGCCAATGATGGTTTGACGCTAGCCTCGGCACAGGCGCTGTTGGATGAAGGCGGCGCAGATGCCGTGTCGTTTGGACGGTGGTACATCGCTAACCCCGATCTGGTGCAACGCTTACGCCTCGGTGCGCCGCTCAATGCGTTGAACGCACAAACGATTTATACCAGCGATCGAACAGGCTACACCGATTACCCCAGCCTGGATGACGATACCGCCAGCCCTCAGGAAGGCGCGTGATGGCGAGTATCAAATTAACGGTGAATCATCTGTATCAGCTACAAGGTGATGAAAAAAAACCGGCTCATGCGGTGGCACGCGTCTATGTCGGGGATACGCTACTGGCAACGGAACAGATAACGGGAGTGACCGAGGACGCGGTCAGCAAATATCTGCACCATTCACTCCCTGAAGGACAAGCGGTGCGCGTAGAGTGGGATTGTGCGGGCGTCACGGCAATCAGCGCCGCTGAGGTGCATATGTGCCCCTGCTGTCACGTACAGGATTAACCTCATCACGTTATACGGCAGCCCGCGCGGACAAGGCAGATATCAGCGCGGGCCCTGAGCCGTCATTGATATTACACGTCGCTTCCGTTTTCCTTGCCGAGCAACTCTTGAATACGCTGATAGACTTCAGCGGCCGTAAGCCCGCTGTAAGATTCATTACTCTCAAAATTCAGTATCTCCTCGGGATCAACACCGTGCAGCACACCGATCAATGCAAGGTCTTGTTGAGAAATACGTTTTCCCGTCCGGGTATCAAACATTTCTGATTGACCATCAGGGTATTTGATCACTGAAACCAGCTTCCCACCGAACAGAGGAATGCCTGTCATGCTCAGTGAATAGTCATTGCCCGCCGCAGCCTCTTCATCATCATTCTGATGCTCGGCCGGCTTTCTCTCAGCCGAATCGCCTCGGGCAGCGCGCGCCTTGTCAGAAGAGAGGGTCACCTTGGTGCTGTTGGCCGGAGAGAAGGTATCTGAAGGATCTGAGCCAGTAGATGACGATCCGGTTTTACTTTCAGTATTGACTGCCGCAACCGCATTGGGTGATTTGATCACATCAACGGTAGAGACGTTAGGTTGAAAAGTGGCGCCATGTAGATTTTGAGTCTGAATATCTGGAATAACCACAATATAACTCCTTTATATATTCATTACTGGCAGTATTTAATGCCAACACGTCACTTTGAAATAAAGCGAAAAAGATAAAAATGTCAGTAAAATATTTCTGACAAAACAGCCACTTAACATATTAATGTGCAATCTCAACGCGTTGGGCTTTGAGGCACGCGACGTCTGGCCCAGCAACCGCTGGTTATCGATGCTTTAGCCATTGCCCGCTACTGCATCGAGCTTATCTTTATGCGCACAGAACACAAACCCTTGAAGTCACTATCGGCCAAAAAAAGAGCTTTTTTAATACTTAAAATGAATAATAGATGATTTCCGTTATTCCGTACGGAAACTGTGGATGTGGCGCGTTTTTTGATAGTTGGCCAACGTTAATTGGCCACAACAATCAATACGGCGAAAACTAGCGCAATATGGAAAACCAGAGGCTCGCTGGCAGGTCAATCATTTAGTTTTGCGAGAAACATTGTTGCCCGCGTCCGCACTTAACTTGATGATATCCCACAGTGCCAGCGCGGTAATCAGCGCAATCAGGGCAAACCCGATGCGAAAACTGATTCCTGGTATGGCGGGCAGCATAAACGTCTCGCTGAGCCAGGCACCCGAGCGAATGCACAGCGCGCCGAGCGTGATACCGAGGCCATTAGCCAACTGCAACGAGGTACTGAAAAGCGTGTTGGCTGAGCTCATTTCTTGCGCGGGAACATCAGCGAAGGCCAATGAACTGATTCCGGTGAATTGCATGGAACGAAACAGGCCGCCCAAAAACAGCACCACCAATGTGACCATTTGCGGTGTATCGGGGCTTAACAGTGCGCAGCCTAACAATGACAGTACGCACAGAATACCGTTACCAATCAGCAAGTTTTTAAAGCCAAAATAGCGGATCAGCGGTGTTGTCGCGGGTTTCATCGCCAGGTTACCGGCAAAAACTGCCAACACCAATGCGCCAGCGTGAAAGGCATCCATCCCAAATCCAACCTGAAACATCAGTGGCAGCAGGAAGGGAACGGAACTGATGGTGGCGCGTAAAACAAATCCTCCGCGCATGGTGATGCGGAAGGTGGGAACGCTCAATGCGTCGAGGCGAATCAGCGGTGTAGACGCGGTGCGCAGGTGTTTTATCGCCCAAAGCAGGGCGAGCATGCCGGCAGCGATGACGGCAAAGGCATAAGCCGGGTGACTCTGCTGCTGGCTGAGCATTTCCAACCCGGAAACCAGGCACAGCATGGTGATCCCGGTGGAGAGAAAGCCCCGACCATCAAACGGCAGCTTCTCTGTCGGTTTCTGATTCGGCATTAAACGCAGTGCGATAATAATGGCGATAATCCCCAAGGGCACGTTGAGAAAAAAAATCCAGTGCCAACTGGCGTAGGAGGTGATGAACCCTCCCAGCGGCGGCCCGATGATCGGTGCCACCAGTGCGGGCCAGGTGAGCGTGGCGATCGCCTTGATCAGTTGGTCTTTGGGCGTGGTTCTCAATACCACCAGACGACCAACTGGCACCATCATGGCACCGCCAATGCCTTGCACCACGCGTAACAACACAAACTGCGTTGCGGATTCCGCCAGGCCGCATAGCAATGATGAAAAGGTAAATATCGCCAAAGCCGCACTGAAAACGGTTCTGGCACCAAAACGCTCCGCAACCCAACCGCTGGCAGGAATCAGCGCCGCCAGCGTTAACAGATAAGCCGTAATACCAATATTAAGGTCAACGGCAGAAACGCCGAACGAGCGCGCCATATCGGGCAATGCGGTGGCGATCACCGTACCATCGAGAAACTCCATAAAGAAAGCGCTGGCTACCAACAGGGCGATACCTGAAATGGGCGCTGACGCGGGTTTGCTTTGCTGCTGCGCGGAATCAGATGCAGCCATAATTATTCCCCTGACGTGACAATAAAAAAAGATATTATTATTTAATGGTATAACAGCACTATAAAGGTGTTATACCACTATTGGTTCGAGGGGAAAACTGCAATCCCATAGCAGAGTTAGGGTTTTTGGTATGCAAACATTGCGCTGTCATGGTTGATTTGCATTGCGCAAATCATGGTCAAGCGAATGACGTGTAAGTGTATTTAACGCCGTGCTGTGAAAAATGCCATAGCCTCTTTTGCTGATGCTTGCGTTAAAGAGCCGGTCTTTACAATGGTGTCCACGTAATAAAGGGTATAACGGCCACAGTCATTGCCATTCAAGAGGTGCTGATGCCCGTGATGCTGTGCGGTGAGGATACCTTTTTTGTCCAACCCAAGACTTTCATGGTTGAGAAACTGCCTATTAAGGTGCTTGTCACCCTTATAAAAACCATCAATTAATCCTGCTTTAGGGTCATGCAGGGTTATTGTCTGGATTTTTCCCTCGTGAATATCGACCTCACATAGCACAAAGTGGCCGCGTAGCCCAAAGCATCCGAGCGGATTACTTTGTGCGATAGGCATTAAGGTTTTTACATTGCCTCTTGTAAATTCTTTTTTTATTTCTTCCAACAGTGCGGCGGCTGAATGGCCACCCGATCGTATTGCTTCATTGCTACGGTCGTCGAGTAGATCGTGGGCTGGTGCAGTTATCAGGTAGGTGGTGTCCTCGATCTGCCTGCTGCGATAGACGGTTTGCTCTACGGTGGTATATGTGGATGTCCCTTTCAAGTGTGTCCATCCCTCTTCTTTGCTAAACAGCGCATCCAACTGAAGATTAAGCTGTGAGCACGTGAGCTTTTCACCGTGGGTGTCTGTCAACACTCGGAATATTTCCACAATCCTGGCGCGGAAATCACCGAATTGAAAAGACAGGAGTGACTTCATGGCTTCCTTTATAAGCGTCGCACAAGGGGTTTGTGCTGAAGGGGGAGATATTGGGGATAGTAGGGGGATGGTATCGTTTGAAATGGGCAGTGGCATGTTTTTATATCTCACATAAGAGGTAAAGGCTGTACACAATGTTCTAGAGGGTAAGGCGATGGAGTGCCTTTATAAGGTAATAATGGCGCGGCAGGTGGTTGAGGGGAATAGGTAATAAACCCTATTCCAAATTCTGGAACAGGGTATTGGCTATTAACAGCTAATTATTTGGCGCTGGAAAGGGCGTTGATCGCTTCCCATGACAAATCGAGATAGTTGTTTTTCTGTAATTCTGTTAACCCGTACAAGCGTTCACGAACCATATCGAGATTATCTTTGGCGTGGAACAGATAAACCGCAATCAGGTAATCGTAGGTAAATTTGCCGAAACCGGTATCGCCGAAATAGGTCTGATAGGCCGCGTGAATTTCTGCTTTAAACAGATCCCACTCCTCTTCATTGATCATATTACAGGTGAAGCCCCACCGGACCAGCATGGCAGCACGTTGTAAATTGAAGGCGACGTAGGGAAGGGTAGTTTCGTGATGCTTTTCCAACTGTGTTTCTGTTACCGCCGAAAATTTATCCAGAATAGCCAGTGCTTCACCGTAGGCCGATGTGGCTTCCGGTCTGTTTTCTTCCGGTAAGGACTGAAGTAATTTGCCAATAAATTCGATCAATTCGCTGCGTTTTTCGATGTCATAGCTCAGCATCAGATAGTCGAACGCGGAATTATCAATAATGCCTTTTTTGTTGGGCTCTATGTTGACGTCGTAGGCCTCGCGGCTGTTGAGGTAGGATCTGGCATGATCGGCGCGGTTGTTTCTGGTATCACAGATATCCATCAACCCGGATAACTTCACCACCAGCGCATCGGCGTCATCTCTGAGCGGATAGCGAATGTTGGCGGCTATTCCGTTGGAAAATTGTGGGATACCATCCTTGAAACCATAGTTGGTCACAATATTCAGCAACAACCGAAGGATTACCCACGCTAAGGATGCACCCATTACCCACGGGAAATAGGTATGAATGCTGTCCAGGCGCGCACCCAGCATATGTTCGAGGTAGGGCAGAGAATAGTGCACGACCAGGAAAAAGATGGCGATTTTGCCAAGGCCGACAACCAGTTTCTTTATTATAGGTTTGTAGATATCAAACATAAAATTTCCTTATAAATGTGTATTGCACAACGCCATGGTATTGAACAGGTATTTTTTCCATTATGACCTGAACGAGTAAAACGGGAGGGGGTGCGTAAATATTTGGCGTGAATCTAACAATTTCATAGAGATAATTCAATGCCAGCGTGATAGCTTCTTTTTTTGCAATTTATTGTGCTGCGTAATTATTTAATCTGTTGCTATATTATTGTCTCAATATTTTATTTGTGGCGGATTTTCATGCTAAGCCGCTGAGATCTGCCCGGTTAAACAAACATTTTCTATGCAACCGCCGCCCCCGCGTTGCAGGTGTCACTCCCTCAGTGCAAAACAGGATTTCTTGATACCCCTTGCAATGCCAACCATTTTATGCGTTAATGACAGCGTCGGTTTGATAAGCAGACATGATCAACGCAGTTTACTAAAGCAGTTCTCACATCTAAGTGCTATCTAAGAGTTATCCTCGATACCCCTTCTTTTTGAGTTTCATCTTTACGCTCTGATTCCATCCTGTTCTCAAGCCCTGTTCGCCGAAAGGCTCATTAAGAAGGTAATAGATATGTCTAACAAAATGACTGGTTTAGTAAAATGGTTCAACGCAGACAAGGGTTTTGGCTTCATTTCCCCGACTGACGGTAGCAAAGATGTTTTTGTTCATTTTTCTGCTATTCAGAGCAACGAATTCCGTACTCTGGATGAAGGTCAGAAAGTTGAATTCTCAATTGAAAATGGCCCTAAAGGCCCAGCAGCCGCGAACGTGGTTGCGCTGTAAGTAAAGGATTGGTTCGTTATTTCTACATTATTTCTAAAATGTCCGTGTTGTCACGGTTCCCAATACCGAACGTCGCATTTTGACGTTTCACCGTGGAATCCGCATGGTGCGAAATGTATTTTTTGCAAAACCATTATGCAAGCAGAGAGCAACTGCTCCGTGCACGCAGGACAGCTAATAAAAACGCCAACATTATTGGCGCATTATTCTTGATAATTTCAGAATAAAAACCTCTGTATAAATAAAACCACACCTGGCGCGTCAATGCTAATTGACCGGGGTGTGGTTTTTTGTATTAGGAACCGGGTGTTGCGGTTTTTCTGATACGTTATACCCGTTGTATGAAAAATTGCCTGTTGCCGCAAAATCGGCAGCCGGACGTGGAAACCTGTGTTTACTATCGACGATACCAGACGCGACATGCGTCTTTTTTGTATCGTAGCCTCGGCACATCCATACTTTACGAATCCTATTCGTAGCACAATGGTGGCTTAGGCGGGGCAGACTTTGGGTCTGTCTGAGAGAAAACCAAAATCCTGCTACGTAATACAGATTTACCCGTGAGATATCACTACACTGGCAAAGCGCGCTGGTTCCAGAACAGTGAGAATGCACGTGTTGGTTGATACTTCAGTCAAGGCCGGTAAGTATCAGGCGAGCCAGGTCAAGGAATGAATACCTCAGGAACGAGAGCAGAGTACAACAAGAGGCCAGGCTTATTTATACTCGTTAATGGTGATAATCATGATCAAGGTAATTATTGCATTTTGTTTTATTGCTCTCACTACAGGTGCTTTTGCAAAAGGAGGCGGACACCATTCATCCTATAAGGGAGCCTATAAAGCGCCGAAGAGTTATAGCTACAGCACTGGTAGTAGTTCAAGCCATGAAAGAGTCAATGGGTACGTTAAAAACAATGGCACATATGTCTCTCCGTATAAGAGGACAACAAAAGATTCTACGCAATATAATAATTTTAGCACTAAAGGGAATTACAATCCCTACACGCATAAAAACGGAACTAAAAAAGCGACCCACTAAAAATAGTTTGAAAAGGTCTTGCTGAGATGATTTTCTCTAAAAAGTGTCTCTTATGTGGTGCGGACCTTTTTAAACAGGATTGTTATTAATGGCATACATACTAAGAATCCATATACATAACCATAGAAAATACGGTCTGATGCTTCTTTTATCTGTTGAAGCGAGTATGAGTAAACCTGTGCTGAAACAGGATTTGAAAGCTGTAGCGTTTCGTTTTCCATAAAAACAGACATGGGCTGCAATGATATAAAAACCCCTATCAGATAACATGACAATATAAATATAATGCCACCCCATCTTAAAAAAAACATTGACCCGTTTCTTTTTGTCTGGATCGTATCATTTTTTTTGAATATAAAAAGAATCAATGCAATACAAATAAAAAAACCGAAAAAGCCAACTTCATCTATCACGCCCGAGTTAACTTGCGCTATACTCACTGCATTATGATATTCGCCAATTGTCATGCTGCTTGAAACTCGCCGAGATTCGGTTTCTGTAAAATCGGAAAAATTTCTTTTGGCAAAAAAAAGTGCAATAAAATAGCAACATGAAATAAATGTAATCGCAGACCATTTCACGATGGTTTTTATTTTACGGGTTAGCATCGCTAAAACCTCCTAATAAACCACCCACTGAACCACCGGAATAAGATGAGCCATACCCTAACGCTGAAGCTATTTCTGCGAGGGCTGCCTTTCCCCTGGATCCTGGTGTCTCCTCAACTGGGCTAAGGTTATCTATATTCGGATATTGCTTTTTAAACACACTGGTTATATCAATAACTTGTAATGATCTCTCGGTGCTTTTTCTCATCAAAAAACGCTGTAATGATACTGGGACAGAGAAATCTTCTTCTAATTCAACACGCATCTGAGAGTTAGTGGTATATCCAGCTTCAAAGACGCTCGAACCAGAAAATTTAATGCCATCAGTGGTGTGTGTGGTGCAGTTTTTGCCAGTAACATCGTACTGATCAATGATTTTACCACGTGCTTTAGTTACATTGCGCATTTCTGATGTCTGGATTACGGGTACGCTATCTTCCCACAGGCGTTCAAAATAATTGCGCGTGATAAGTATATCTGCATCATCGATGCGAAACACGTTGGCTTCCATTCTGTACAACTCATTCCTGTAATACATCCTCGCATCTTCATATTTCAAAAAATTAAGAATCCCATCGCCTAAAAGGGACCCAAACCATCGTCTGCCAAATCGGCCGTATGTATAAACATAAGCATTATTATTATCATGAACTGAAACGAAGACATGTCCGGCCCCTTTCGTTTCAGTCCAAATAAATACACCATTTGCAATTGGGTTTATCTCAAGTTGACATTGCCCAATCGGACTAATCCACTCGCCTTTTTTGGGGGCGAGATAAACAGGATCATCCCTGAAGTAGGATTGTGACTGACTCCTTAACCCATGTACTTCCTCGAGAGTTTTGCCTGTACACCACCGGTATATATTGTTTCCATTTCCCATGTTCCCTCACAGGCTAAAAGTTTAAATCCCTGACTTTAAACACTACTATAAATATAATAATAGATCAATTGAGGAAGCTGTTCCTTATTGGATGTTGAACCCCGGGGTTTCATTTTAGAAAAACGATTCTTTTTCATTTGTTTGGGGTAATATTGGGGGTGTTTAATATATTACTACAGGTTTCGGCTCGTCTATCTTTAGAATTCAACTACCCGCAAAGTGAAACACTTGCACATACCACTTTGACGAAGTTTGGCCTGTTTCAGGGACAACGCCATCTGCTCTTCGGTATAACCAGCCTTTTTCACGCCAGATGACCTTTTTTTGACGGAGGTAAAGGGCCAAAAACTCTACTTTACGCGGGGCTGAACAAAGGGAAAAGAGCCACCACACTTTTACACCATTTAGCGCCATCGGTTGCGCCTCCTGATGTGGGTACAACGCATACCGAGCTTACGATACCAACAGATATACCAACAAAGTAACGTTAATGTAGGGGGGAGTGACCTTTGGCGAACAATGAGTATTGGTTAACACATTGTTTTTAAGATGATTGGTGGGTATCGGTGGATGTTGCTGAACAGGCTTCTGGTGTCCCCAGCAGGAATCGAACCTGCAATTAGCCCTTAGGAGGGGCTCGTTATATCCATTTAACTATGGAGACATTGTTTAGGGTTGTTTTGACCATTTCACCCCTGTTTGTATCCTACCTCGAATTGCCTCTTTGCATCAATTGCTTTGTGCTGCTTAGTCCGTTTTTGTTCACTGTTGTTTTTCTTTTTCGTCGGTTTGTTCACTTGCTATTGCGTACATATTGAGTACACAATGCCCCTGTTTAGTGTGTACAGGATATAAGCATGGCACTCAGTGACACAAAGCTACGCAGCATCAACGGTAAAGCGTATGAAGGTCCACCGGAGATCACTGACGGTGACGGCCTTAGCGCCCGCATAACCCCGTCTGGCACGGTAACCTTCCAGTTTCGTTACCGCTGGAATGGTAAGCCCGTTCGTCTCACTGTTGGTCGGTATCCAGTCACAACCCTTAAAGATGCACGCGTTATCGTTGGTGAGATGCGTACATTGTACATGAAGGGTATAAACCCCAAAAATTATTTTGCCCGCAGTGACGGTATGTTGACGCTTAAGGAATGCCTGGACCAGTGGTGGGACAAGTATGCATCAACACTCAAGCCAAACACACAAACATTGTACCGTTCTGTTGTGTACAACACTATGTACACGCAATTTGAGGAAATGCCTGCACAAAACATCCCTGTCGCAATGTGGGTGAGATTCTTCGATAAACAAGAAAAGGCCAACAGCAAGAAGGCTCGCGTATTACTTGTCCAGTTGAGATCAGTAATAAACTGGTGCATAAGCAGACAGTTGATCCCATCATGTGAGTTATCAAAACTAAGCGTCAAAAATATTGGTAAAAAACCAGATATCGGCAGTCGAGTTTTGACGTATACAGAACTTGCTAAGGTCTGGATAGCCTTAGAAAATTCAAAAATCACATCATCCAACAGGGAGCTTCACCAACTGTTAATGCTATGGGGGCCCCGCTTATCGGAGCTACGCCTATCAACTTCAAGTGAGTTCAATTTTGAAGATATGATCTGGATAACGCCCAGCGGTCATTCAAAGATGGGAAATGTTATACGGCGGCCGATCTTTGATCACGTTAAGCCATATGTTGAGCGGCTTCTTAACAGCGGTAATGCTGTGTTGTTTCCGGGTCAAGAGTTGGATAAACCCATCGATATTTCTTCGGCAAATCTATACATGAGAAAGCTGAGGGAGAAGATAGACATTCCCGAGTGGAGAACGCACGATTTCCGGCGCTCACTGGCGACAAATTTATCAGGGGAGGGAGTTATGCCCCATGTGATAGAAAAAATGCTGGGGCATGAACTGGGAGGTGTGATGGCCGTGTATAACAAACACGACTGGCTTGATGAGCAGAAAACTGCTTATGAGTTGTATGCAGAAAAGATATTCTGGCACGTTAAGAAACTTGGCGGTTAACTCCGCCCTCAGCGAGCCACCGTTCTACCTCGAAACGGTTATAACGAGATGGGTAAGTTAGTACTGGCTGAGGGAAACCACACTCTTTTCTTAAACGCCAAATTGCAGTTCTCTTCTTTTTGATAAGGGCAGACACTTCCTCTTCGGTCATAAATTCAATTTGCATAATTAGTCCTCGCGCTGGTGGGGCGCAAACAAGCGCTGCCAGATAGCAGATACGTACTTAGCCTGGTGCCTGCGTGTTATTGCCCATTGTCTCAATGTCGATCATCAGGTGATCCATACTTTCTCCTGGCAACAAAAAACCGCCATGTAGGCGGTTTCTCTATGGTTGATATGATTATTTCTTTCCGTTGGCATCAGCCATTTGCTGATAGCGAGGGTCGTTGGAATTTGGCAGGTACGGGCCTATTCTTTTGCAAACAACCTTCGCATCCTCTCCTGTTCCGATAGGTAGTGGTCATATGCGATGTTGAATGCCTCGTTTTCTGTCTCAAACTGCTTATCTTCTATATCCAGCCACACGCCATTTTCAAAGCGCTGAGCTTGCCACTGACCGCCGTCGCCCTCCCTGATTAGATAGCCAGGTTTCGAGCCATCATTCGTTCTTACATCGCCGACGAATTCCCCGGTTGCCGGGAAGAGAAAAACCACGCCACCGCTCACAAATTTCCGCATACACACCTCTCATGACGAGAGCATAGCTGTAAACACTGTATAACAGTAATTTATTCCCCCCTATGTTGCGGAGCTGCGGCAATCATTGCTGCGTAAATGGCATCATGATGAACGTAGAATAATGTTTCGTCTTTTGTATCAAACGTAACATCATCAGAATTCATCGCCGCCGCTATCATCTCTGGCGTCGGTTCAACCGGCACCAGCGCATACCCTTCCGGCACCCAACCATCCGGAATTACCGGAGAGTTGCCAACAAAAAGAGGTGTTCCATGCTTGAGGTTTAGTTCTCGCCCTGTTTTTGTCCAGCATATGGAGCCATGCCCCTTAGCTCTTTCATCAACATGAGCGACCGGCCCGCACCCTTTAGCCCAATCTATGCCAATCCACGCAGGAGAGTTGCCAGACTGGAGAATTGATTTCAGCGCCGCACGAGGCATTGCCGCCCAAGCAAGAAACACATCCGGTCTATCAGCATCTTCGGTCGGTAAGGTGTTCTCAATTTCATCCAGAGCGTCGGAAAGTTTCGCAAAAGAATCGCTTGAGGCGGTAATGCACTGTTCGCCATCAACCTCTTGCTCACAGGTATCATCAGCAAGTTCGAATGCGGCCCCGCAAACTTTGAGCAGCATTTCAATAACGCGCTGGTGTTCTGCCGTTACGCCACCAATCGGCACCGTGTAAGGCTGGCTTGCGCGCTGTTTCAGCGCTTCGATAGCGTCGAATATCTGCGACGGTTCTCCGTTTACGTCATCTGCTGGAATGTCGAGCAGATCGGTAATTGTCGCGAGAGTGAGGCATGCCCCGGAAAACTCGTCTTTCCAGTCTGTCACAGGCTGGCTTGCGGCTGGTGCCTGGAGTGGGCCGAGCGCTTCCACGGACACACCATCCTTGACCAACTCGTCAGCCTGTTTCTTATCGGTAGTTGAGTTGTATCCGCGACCGTCAAACCATCGCCATGCAACCGGCTGGCTTGCGGCTGGTTGTAGAGCACGGATACCTTCGGACAACTCTGCTAGCGTGCTGGAATGTTCCAGTTGAGCATCGCTGCCGAACTCAAACGTGCCGGTATCCGGATCATGCCTTCCATGCTCGTTATCGAATGACTCTCGCTGCTTATCCAGCCATTTTGCAGCGGCCTCGATGCCGTCACGATAGGATGGCTGGCTTGCTGAGCAAACGCCAAGAGGCTGAACCTCAACGCCACCCTCTGCTACATCACGCGCGCGTTCAGGGTCATTAGTGACATGCCACTGTTTGAGATAGAACCATTGCCATGCAACCGGCTGACTTACAGTTTGCGGGGAATGGTCATCATCCCCTGCCAATTTTAAGTGCTTGTTGGCTTTCTTAAATGCCTCCCGCATCCACTCTGCGCCAACAACCCATGCAGTATCTTGATCGGGACTAAAACTGAGAGGGGCATTCGCTGAGTCCGTTGGTTCAGGCTCGAAAAGTATATTTTCGGCTGGTGGAACGGGGCGGGCTTTCCATCCTTCAATAAATGCACCTCTGCGCCATGCCACATCCCTGGCATTCCCTTTGGGTAACAGATGCTCTGGCGGATTACTTTGCGACGCTTGCCCCCGCAGCTCTGCCAGTTGTGCTTCTAACCGGGCGATATGCTCAGCACTCAGCGGGAACCACGTTTCAAGGCTGCTATCCTTAGACCAGTCAGCGGGTAGGCTAGCCAGTTGTGCGCGGAGTGCTTTTACTTCTGCGATTATGCTCATGATATCGCCTGATTCGTTCGCATAATCACCGTCGCCAAACTGCTCTTGAATATGCTTGTCGTCAGCAAATGAGGCGAATAACTCACATAGGCGTTCTTCGCTAACAATTTCATTAGTCAAAGTATTCATGTTATTTAGTCCTTATCCCGCCACGCTTTCTACTGATTCAGGGAATCTCAGGCTTTCGTCAAACCCAGCGTCTAAATCTTCAACGCATTGTCCGAAATCTTTACTACCACTATCCATAGCGTTGGTAACATCATCAATCCGTGTCACGTCGAACAGGAATACAGTTGTGTCACCAACGGTATAAAACCCAATTCGATCTGACGGGCATTTAGCAAGCAGGGCATTTACTTTCTTCACCCAGGCTTTTTCTTCTTTTGTTAATTCAGCCATGTTATTTACCTAAAAGTTGGTTTTCCCAGCACGTCTTTGGCGGCGGGACGGCTTGACGTGCTGCCAAACGAATGGATGATTCAAGCTGTACACTTGCCAGCGCCGGTTGCTGATTTTGAAGCATTCCCCATATCCAGCGATCGGCACGTACAGCAACAAACGGGCCTGACGGTTTGACTTACGCTTCGCCATATACCCCTCATCAATACACAAAGTCACATTTGAATTCATGCCCGCATTTTGGGCACGTGGCCTCGCAGTTTTCTTTTTCCTGCCCAGCATGCTTAATTCCGGCGAACTCCCAAAAATCTGGCTCATCGGTAATATCAAATCTGTGTTCGCATTTCGGACAGTTAACGTTAAGTTCAATTGTCCACACCGCCATTATTTTCTTATCACTCACACCCCACCTCCGCGTATTTGCGCTTCAAGTTCTTTGATGCGGCGGTTTGCTGAGGCTAAAGCCTGTGATAACTGCATCATCCCGTTGTGGTGAGGGATTGATGCCTTGGCTTCCTCATAGGCTTCGAGCACTACCGGCAGGATGTGACCGTCACTGAACAGCTCTTGCAGAGATGGCTTGAGGTCCACGTAATCGACACCGGCATTTTGGAAGTTATGAACGTAGGTATCGAACGCACCCATGAGACGGCCAAAGCCGCCGTGACCGTCTACCAACACCTGCCAGGCGCGCAGGAGAAACATTTTCTCTTCGCGCGTGAGGTCAGTGCGCGCCAGTTCTTCGGCAATGCCCGGCACTGTGTTGCCGTGCCAACGGTCATCTACCCGCTCCGCGGCGTGAAACAGCTTCCAAAACAGCTTCATTTCGTCTTCGTCCGGGCGGGCCATTGTTATTTGGAATGTCGTCATGCTGGAACCCCACACATACTTTGCAGTGAGCGATGGTGATTCATTACAGTGGCAACGTAAGAGGCAGTCCTGTTTGCTATTTCAACTGCTACGATTTCTTCACCAACTTTTACGCGGTATGTTTCGGTGGTTTTGCGGCGAGCATGATTGCCGTATCGTTGCTGGTGGTTGTTAAGGGCTTCTTCTGCTGCCCTTCTTTCGCTTGGGGTCAGTTCGCCCCGAATGATGTGACGCATGGGGAACCTCGAATAAAAAGCCTTGCTGGTGGCAAGGCTCGTTATCTGTCGATCAGGTTGTCGTAATCGTTGTGCGTTATCAGGTTCCAGCTTTTGCCGTCATGCGACAGCAAACGCCAACGTTTATTAACCCGCAATGTGTGATATTTCTTTCCGTGGGTACGTAATGGATTTTTTCGGCCAGTGTTAACTTGCTTTAGCAGAGACACTGCTTTTTCAGCAATCCACAAAGGGGCTCTATTCTGGCTGAGGTTCATTTTGATCCTCGACGTATTTTCTGTACGCTTCGAAAATCTCCATTACCTCATCCTTAACGCCTTTTGGCAGCATTAAATAGTCATGTTGCCGGTCCTGGCTAATCAGCTTAGTTGACTTATAAACCAACTCAATAAGGCGATTTTTTTTTGCTGCGGGGAATTGTGGCTTGGCGATCGACTTTGTGATTTTTTTCTTGCCTGCTGACTCGGCTTTTTCCATGAATTTGGCGACAACTGTGTCAGCATAAACCCCATGTTCCCGAGTGATATCGATAGCCAGGGCATAATTCAGAGAACCAGCCCTTACCAGACTTTTTATATAGCCTGAACACTCTTTATGAAGTTGCAGGTGCTGTATTATGTCGGATTCAGACCGCTTAACCTTCTGAGCGATCTGCGCGTTGGTCCAGCCTTGGTTTTCAAGTCTAAAATAAGCCGCACCACGTTCTAACGGAGTAAGTGCCAGCCCTTGGGAGCTGGTGACCATAAATGCTATTTTATCGGCTTCTGTACCGATAAAATCCTTACATTCGAGTCTTAGAATTTCACATCCAGCTTCGGTAGCTGCAAGCGCACCATAATAGCGGTGGTGACCATCGATGACCTTAACACCGCGTTCAGTAATTTCTACAGCAAGTGGCGGGATATATTCGCCAGCCATAAACGCATCTTTAAACTCGGCTACGTGCGCCTGATTTAATTCTCGGACGTTGTAGCCATCTTCGGTGTAAATTTCAGCAATTGGCACCAGATAAGCTTTTCTGGCTGTCATATCCGATTTTAACTCGTCTTTCTTTTGGTAACGCTGATATAAGGTCGCCATAGTGTTCTCCTGTGTCGGGTAAATACTTCACTATGCGCACCACTGGGCGCGCATAAGGCAGCATTTATTACTGATGGGAGTTAGATAGAACCTTCGTACACCGGGATATTTTCGAGAGCGTTTTGCAATTCGGTGACAATCTCGCTAAATGCGTGCTCAACAATTTTCTCGGGGTCGATCAGCTCATACCAGAGGATTAACTGGCCTTCTTTGATGCGGTAACGGAAACGTGCATCAACTTTGTAAGGGTTGCCGTTATGGAATGGCGCAATTGCCAGGCTGATTTTTTCAGGGAGAGTGGTATTACCGCCCCCTGTTTTCTCATCCGTATACGCAAACTGAGTTGTGCCGTCATGCAGGCGCTTAACCGATTTGAACTCAGACTTACGCGTCTCCTGGAACGCCAGAACCATTTCCAGCAATTCAACACCGGAAGGGCCGGGATAGGTTTCGCTTACCGCAGCAATATCGCCGATATGGTTTTCGATAAACTCACCGAAAACGATTTGATTCAATGGCTGTCCATCCTGTTTCGTCCAGGCCAGCCACTCTTTCGAGAACGGGCAATCATAGACCGCTTTATGTTTCCCCCATTCCGGTAGGGTGGGTGCTTTGTGATAATCCAGAACGGCAACAACTTTCGTTTTGGTATTATCAGCAAAGATAGCGGTGCGTTCGTCTTCGTATTTTTTAACGTAGGCGATTAGTGACGAAACAGAAACAAGGCTGACGTGCTGGCGAACAATTGAGGGTGTTAATCCGTACTCTTCCAGCGATTCAACGGTGTGATTTTCTGGTACTACAGCAACCGGGATAAAAGTATTCGGTTTATGTGCTGCAATAGCCAAATTACAGATTGCAGACACGGCAGAGCCGTCGACAACTTGCGACATAATGATTGTCCTTTGTTGGGTAATAAATGAATTACTTGAGAGTGGTTAGGCTATGAAGCTGGTTAGCCGTGTTGTTGCAATGAAATGGGCGCTGGCTTGCTTGTCGTATCGATGACTTTCAGGTCCATTTTCATCTGGTCAGGGTCATCGCGTAGCAGGTCGCCATCAGCAGTAGAAAACATGACGGTATCGGCCAGGTCCAATTTCGGTTTATTGAATTTGATGTCCGGTGTCACCTTCATTTGGTCATCTGTACGGGTGTTCAGCATTTCGACGCTTAGTACCAGTGTTACTGAGCCTTTTTTACGGGTTTCCCGAACAGCCTGAATAATCATTGCGAGGGTTTCAGTTAATTCAGCATCAAGAGTGCCTTTATTGATATAGGCAAGCTGTTGGCTGAATGGCGTGCATTTATTTTCTGCATTTTCAGTCATGGTTATTTCTCCTTTCACACACAGAAGGGTGAAGGGGGACGGGCTTAGACTTTCAGATTGACTCAAGTAGTAAATGAGTTAAGTGAAACCGCCACCCTTCTGTGAATAAAAAGGACGGTCAACCGCAGAACATTATCTTCATCCTCCGTAGGTTGGTTAGAAGATCGGTTGACCGCCAAAGACACAGACAAGGGAATGTTGTGTTTCCACAACGAGAAGAGCGCTGTGGTTGTTGCACCAACCCACTCATGGATTAGGTGTATGAGCCTGTCATGAGCTAGCGCTCTTCCCTGTTGTGTGCCGGTTACTAATCCGGCGACGCGAAACCGCGCCAGTAGTTGCCCTGGTGAAGGCGAAAATTACTGAGGTGATAGCTCGCTGAATCGGGCCATAAATTCGCGCTTTGCAGCGCCCGGACTCATCTGAACAATCAACCGATCGGATGGCTCAATTCCGCTCAGAATCGGCCATTCGCCAGCGCTCGGATGAAGCAGTGCTTCTTTTTCAGTTGCCAGCATGACCAAATCCGCGTGTTTAACTGCGGCGCTCATTTTGAAGGGAAGGCCGAATTTGATACGCACCATCACCGCTATATCTGCCTCAACCTGCTGGTAATCAAGCAGCAACCGCTTAAGCGGCGACATCATGTCGGTGACATACGCCTCATGGGCATCATGCATCAGCGCCTCAAAAGCGAATTCCGGTGGGACTAAGTAGCTAACACCGACAGAATGCTGCGCGACTGAATAGGGGTATTGAGTGTGACCACAGAACCGGTTGATTTGGGAAAGTGCGTGGGCGATATCTTCAATGCAGATATCATCGGGTGATGGCTGCTGATAATTAAAATGCCGCCCTGTATAAGTACTAATCCATGACATTGAGATAATTCCTCATTGAGATATTTCGGCGTAATGTTCACGGCCAATACTCATGGCCATATTGAATCGTGCTGCTGGTGGAATACCGCACCGTTCGAGGTAGTCACAATGTGACCGCATGCTTTTAACCAGGCGTAAATGTTGTGCGGGAGTAAGTAGGTGCCTGTTGTGCTGCTGGCTGGCCTGCTCATTTATCTGTGTGCACATCGAGAACTCCTAGAGAGAGTAGCGTTATGGGATGCATACTGCGATTGTTTGCAAAATGACCTATCGATTGTGTTATTATTCAGCCTCTACAATCCGATAAGGGAAAAACATGCTTTATGTGAAAGAAGGCGGTGTTTTGCTCAAGCTGGATGATTGGGAGCAAATTTATTCTCGTCCCAATTATGTTCAAGACCTCGATCTAAAAGGGAAAAACCTCAAAGCGCTCATCGGCTACTATAAAAACGAGCCCCCACGAACGTGTGGAATAAAAAGTTGTCATGCTACGCACATGAAAGGAGGCATTGTTGTAACCGAAGATGACCTTGAGACCTGCATAGGGCATATTTGTGGTTCTAAAATATTCAAAGAAAAATTTGATGTATTAATTCAACAAATAGAGAAAGAGGTCGACTTTGAAATATACAAAGAGGCTGTAGCGACGCGTAAGTCTCGCCTTTTTGATTATTGGCGACAGGCTGCTGATCTTACGAGTGGCACAACTGGTATCCTTCGGCTTGCAGAAAAAATTGCACTATTAAGAGACCCCTTGTCTGTAGGTCGGTTTGCCTCAATGGAACTCATCCGCATGGCAGCTAACCAAAACAGTAAGGTTGCTAAAGAAGAATGGGTTCAAAAAGAGGAAAAAGAGCTTACAGAGGAAGAGAAAAAAGACGGAAAGCCAAAGTATAAACTTGAATATTTGATTGTTGGTCAGATTCGGCATGTGGATCTAATGCTGAGCTCAAATGATATGAAAAAGCTTTACCAGGAAGAGATCGAAGAGGTCCTTCGCGCACTCCAAAATCTCGACCTAGATAAAGCCAGCAAAAGGCAGATAACCAGTATCGGTAGGGCTGCATCAGCTATTGAAGTAAGAATCACTCGCGCAAAGGAACTTAAAGAAAGGGCGATAGAGTTTCTAACCAGAGAAAATCTGTTTCCTTTGTACGAGAAGATGCTTCCGATGGACACTGTAAGTAAAAATGACCTTTCGCTGTATGAGAATTTTATAAATTCTTTGAAATAGACCCACCCTCTGGCAGGGACGCCCAAGCAGTATACTCATGTGGATGTAACGCTCCACCTGAACCGTTAACGGCATGTACGATAAAGCTGACAAACTTTTCCTCATCGTCAAAAAAAGCCCTTCCAAGAAGGTAGCCATCTCCTTCTCTAAATATTAAGCATTCTGCACATGATTTTTTATAGGTAGGAACAACACTTGCAGGGTAAAAATCAAGGCCTACACAGCCTTTCTCAGCATATTGGATAACAGATAACTTTTGTTTTTCTAACTCAATAATTCGTTTGGCTGCGAAATAAAGAACACTTTCCATTGTGTCGATAAAGTCCTCTCCCTCTTCCTTGTTTCCCGCCGCAACCATCAACATCGCGTCTTTGAAATCACTACTTCCATCTGTAACAGCAATGGCAAAATCACCCTTGCCGCGTGGCATAACGATTACGTTTGGATTACTAATCACGTTGTCACCTCTGCTTTAGTGGTTTTATGCCTACCGACCTGAACCAGCATCGGCAGGGTAAATCCGCTAAATCCTTTGCTATGGTCACGACGTAGCTCTCACTACCCCTACACCCCTCGCACTCGCCCTGGCTTTGCAATGCTCAGGGGTCTAAGCGGTCATCTGAGACGGTTGGCTGTCTCGATGATTTAAAAATACCGCAGGTATTATAAAATGACAATACCATAAGTATTAAAAATTATACGCGCGGTATTAATTTGATGATTTATAAAAGAATTTATTTTTAGTAATGTTTGTGGCAGCTGTAGATGTGATAAATGATTTATTCAATTGGTGTTGATACTGGTCGCTGGGTAGGTGATGAGGGGGAGGTTGGATGGTAAAGGCCACTATATGTGACCTTTCTATCGAAAAAATATAATTAATACAGATGAATATCTATACTAGGCGCATCTTCGTTTCAATGGCTACACCAATGATACGGCAGTTTCCATTGATGGGTGTCATAGGCCATGAAGGGTTAAGCCCTTTGAGATAGCGTTGAGCGCCATCAATAATTAATTTCTTAAACGTGGCCTCGTTAGAGTCGGTCAGTTTGGCAACGACTAAACTGCCGTTGACTGCTTCTCTTCCGGTGTCGAAGAGAACCAAGGTACCTTCAGGAATGCTTAGTCCTGACGGTGATGTCATTGATTCACCATCAACGAGTAACCAAAATCCCTGACCCTGAATGTGTGCATCAGATTCATACCAGTGGTCAACATCCCGCAGAGTGTATGCTTCAACGGCTTCGTTCCAAGCCCCAGCTTGAACTTTGCTGATCAGAGGATACTCTTGACCTGGCTTGTATCTTGAAACTATAGACACATTGCTATCAGCAGAGGTGGAGTATCCCGCCGCTTCTCTGGACAATGAAGGGCTAAAGTCAGATATTGATATTTGAAGGATTTTCGCAAACGCAGATGCTACTGGCACGTTCAGAGAGTTTCTGCCGTTAAGATAATGCCCTACGGCCCCCTGAGTTATGTCCAACTCATCGGCAATATGCTGCTGGGTTATCCCCAATGATTTTTTCTTCGACTCATACAAAGCTTTTAGGCGCTTGGCGTCTTCGAGCTGTTCTGGCGTCAATGACTTTTTCTTTTCCATCCCCTCATTCTAATACCGGAGTTATTAAAAATTAAAATACCGCAAGTATTGATTAATTTAATACTTTGGGTAATATTCCTTTCATGGCATTCGTTCATGGAGTCAATCAATGCAAAAACTAACACTCGCAGAGTTCGTTAAAGAGAGTGGGCAAGCCAAAGCTGCTGATTTGATCGGAGTGCATCAAACCGCTATCAGCAAGGCTGTAAGAACAGGACGAAAAATTTTCGTCACCAAAAAGCCTGATGGCAGCGTTAACGCAGAAGAAGTATGCCCATTTCCACGAGCTAAGCATGAATCTCAATCTCTTAGCTAATTATCGGTCGTGAACAAATTTTCCGTAACCACAGCCAGGAGAGATCAACTGTGTCACAGACTAGACCAGCAGATTGGCAGGCAGAGAAACAGCCCGAATGGGTGATCGCTGTAGCCAGAAAAATCATTACGGGCTTGCCTGGTGGATATGCCGAGGCTGCTGAATGGTTAGGGGTTACTGAAAATGCGCTGTTTAACCGCTTGCGCCCGGACAGTAACCAAATCTTCCCGATCGGCTGGCTGATGGTATTACAGCAAGCTGGTGGAACAACCTTGTTTGCTGATGCGGTTTCCCGGCAGTCAAACAGCGTTAACGTGCGCCTTCCGAGTATCGAAGAGATCGAGAATGGCGATGTGAATATGCGGCTGATGGAAGCCATAGAGTTTATCGGTAAACATTCTGAGCTAATTCGTCGGGCCACTGAAGATGGCGTTATAGACGCTGACGAACGGCGTGCTATCGACGAAAACGGCTACCAAGTCATTACTAAATTCCAAGAGAGCATCGTGTTGCTCTACAGCGTTTTTTGCCCTTCATCTGAGCAACCCTGTATGCCCCAAATCATCCCACATCCGCGCGAATAGTGCTGGTGGCCATCTGCCTTAACAACACAACCGTTTAATGCTTTCGGAGGTGCCAGATGGACACATTCAACTTTGTGAAACCTGTTATGCCAGTCGCGTATTGCCGTGAGGATGGCGCTTGGATTCAGGAAATGTTGGGAAAGTTACCGCGTGGTCAGCGGGAAAAAATCGCGCATGCCTACGCGGAGTCGTACCAGACCGCATATGACGCTGAGCCGGTTTCTTACCGCAAGGAAAACGCGGGACGCAGGGAGGCAAATACGCGTTTGCGGTTGTACGTAGAACGCTACGCCAGAGCCAATCAGGGCATGACTTCACTGCCACCGTTGGCCCCTGTCGTGAGGATTGCAGCATGAATTTTTTAACAGGTGTTTTTTTATGCGGGGGAGAGGGGCGGGGTAAGAGGGGGGAAAGGGGGGAGATCGGGGTGGGGTGTGGGGGCAGGAGAGGCACTACCAACAGAGGTGATCTTACAGAGATCGATCTTTGAATTGCCGAAATGTGGAAATTTATACAGTAGTGGTGATTGAGGAAACGAGATGCTGAACATTACGCCAAATTTAGCGCAGGGACGGGGACTGAACGCACTGCGTCAGAACTGGAAGTCTTATGCCAGTTTTATGATTTATAGCCCGGTGGGTAGCGGCAAAACAGGCCTTGCAGCGTTCATCACTGACGGTCTAATTTCCCGCAACATGCGCGTAATGTTTGTGGCCCCTTACACCGTGCTGTTAGACCAGACTTCCGCCCGTTTTGTTGAATACGGCCTGCCTGCCGAGGAAATTGGTTATGTATGGCGTGACCATCCGGCCTATGACCCGACGCGTCTGATTCAGATAGCGTCCGCTGATACGCTGATTCGTCGTCAATTGCCTGACAACATCGACCTGCTGTTTATCGATGAAGCCCATCTTAAGCGCAAAAAGATTCTGGAATTCATCAAACACCTGATCGCCAACACCAACGTAAAGGTGATTGGTCTGTCTGGTACGCCATTTCCAAAATGGTTAGGTAATTATTATCAGCGCCTGATTAAGCCGACGACGATGAAAGAACTAATCGCCATTGGTGCTTTGAGCAAATACGAATTTTACGCCCCATCAACGCCAGACCTGAGCAGCGTTAAAACGGTAGATAATAGCGATTACGGCGCTGACTACAACGAAACCCAATTGTCGCGGGTAATGAGCGAAGCCAAGCTGGTCGGGGATATCGTTCAGAACTGGCTGGAGAACGGCCAAAACCGCCAGACGGTGTGTTTTTGCGTTGATGTGGCCCACGCCAATTTCGTCGCAATTGAATTCAATCGCCTGGGTGTGTCGGCTGAAATCATGACGGCGAAAACGCTACATGATGAGCGCCAACTGACCATACGCCGCTTTGAGCAAGGCATCACAAAAATCATTGTCAACGTGGGGGTACTGGTTGCCGGGTTTGACAGTGATGTGCGCTGCATCATTTACGCCCGTCCGACAAAATCAGAAACTCGCTGGATTCAGTGTCTTGGCCGTGGTTTACGCGAAGCCGCTGGAAAAGATTTCTGCCTGATATTCGATCACTCCGGCACCGTTCACAAACTGGGTTATCCCGATGATATTGAGTATGACGGCCTGCTATCCAGCTCTGACGGCATGGAAAATGCCCCTGCCAACACCGCAAAACCCGATCCGGTAGAACGTCTGCCGAAAGAATGCCCCTCCTGCCATTTTGTGAAGCCTGCCGGAATCTACATTTGCCCTAAATGCGGCTTCAAACCGCTGGCTGGTGAAGATGTTGAAACCGACAGAAGTCGCGGGTTAACCAAAGTCAGCAAGGCCAAAGAAAAGCACACCGCCGCGATGAAGCAATCGTGGTGGTCACAAATTCTTTTCTATCAACGCACCCGTAGCGCACAGGGCAAACCAGTAAGCGAAGGCTGGTGCTCTCACACCTACCGCAAGAAGTTTGGCGTATGGCCCAAAGGGTTGCACCGCACGCCGCAGGAAACCACACCCGAGGTAATGAACTACATCAAATCGCTGCGTATTGCATATGCCAAGCAGCAGGAAAAAGCACAGAGGAACGCAGCATGAAGGTTGACGTTAATGACGCGCAGGTTATTACCGCATACATCCGGGCCAGTGGCTATAACGGTCCTGTATTCATAGACCTCGCCAGGCTTAAAGAAATACACATGCCAACTTGTGAGGTTGTCGCCCATATGTCGGTGGTTAAGGCTCAAGTGGCAGCGAGAAGGAAAGCAGTATGAAAACAACACAAGCCGCTCTCGGGCACTGGCCTCAGATTCTGGAATATTACGGGCTACCGCCAGTCACGGGTAAAAACCACTTCAAAGGCGAATGCCCAATGTGTGGTAAGCGTGGGAAACTGCGCATTGATGATCAGAACGGGGCTGGCACCTGGGTGTGTGTCTGTGGTTCCGGTGATGGCTGGTCATTACTGATAAAATCCACGGGAAAAGACTTTGCGACACTGGCCCCTGAAGTCGATCGCCTTATCGGTAATGTTTACGTTCGTGATGAAGCGCAAGCCCCGGCACCAAAATCAGCGGCTATGGCGCACCGTGAAAAGTTAACCCGCAAATTTCCGACACTACAGACCCTGCGCGGAACGGGGGCAGACCGTTATTTAAAACGCCGTGGCATAAACTCCCTTCCGCAAGAGGCTGTACGCTTCTGTGACAAACAACGGGCCAACGGCGGTATGTACCAGGCTATTTACTCGCTAGCAACCGACGACAAAGGAGCATTGTGCTACCTGCACCGCACGTTACTGGATGGCGATAAAAAGGCTGACGTAGCGGGAGCACAAAAGAAACTGACCAAGCTGCAAGAAGAAACCTACCTTGAACATGCCGGTTCTGTGGCTATTCGCATGTTTCCGGTTTCGACCACGCTCGGCATCGCTGAGGGCATAGAAACAGCGCTGTCATGCCATCAAATCACCGGCTGTAATACATGGGCCACGCTGAATACTTCGTTTATGAAGAAATTCCGCGCCCCACGCGGTGTTGAACACCTGATTATTTTTGCTGATGCAGATAAGAACCTTGCCGGACACGCAGCCGCCTTTATGTGCGCCAATGCCAACCTGCTGGCAAAAAACGACCTGAAAACCGTTTCGATACGCTGGCCCAAAAGCGGTGATTTTAATGACCTGCTGACAGAAGGGCGTGAAGTGTATGAGTGGACAGGCAATAAGGACGGTGTGCAATGAAAATGCTGCTTTCCGGCGTGGTTGTCCCTGAGTTGGGGCAAGTGATACTGCGTCCTGGTCGGGATAAGTTAGGTATGTTCCGCCAACCTATTGTTGTCAGCCCTGCGCCCTCTACCATGAAAGACCGGCCATCTGGGGTGTTGCATACAGAGCAGCCATTGATTAACGATAAGTGGATGGGATTCCTGACACATGAACGCGTTTTAAATGCTACTGGTGGTAAAAACGCGCTGGTGGCATGGCTGAAGCAGGGCGTAGGGTGCCAATGGGAAGGTGACTATCATCATGAGCAGTCTGTAATTCTTGAAACTGAGCAAGGCGCAATTCGGTTATGCTGGCACCATGACAATGAGTTGCGTGAAAATCCTGATGTGCTTCGAGGCCACGTAGCACGAAATATCGCCGAGTATGTTGTTCGTTCAGCCTGCTATTGGTTTTTCTTCCCTGAAACTCACCTGCTGACAGAACCGGAAATTTGCTGGTGGTCAGTGCTGCACAATGTTTCCGATTTACTCCCACGTGATGCACTTCATGTAACCCTACGCATGCCCGTTGTCACAGAGGCTCACGGCCCACAACGTGAGTGTGACATTACATGGGAAGTACACACCCCAGCAAACGAAATCATCGACAGCAAGGTCGAGAAAATCAAACCCATTCTCAAGCTGGCTATTGATAACGAGCCCGCCGCAGGCTTCATGCTGCGCCCAAAACTGAAACGCTGGGAATGTGAAAAATGGACCCGCTGGGTAAAAACGCAGAAGTGCTGCGGTTGTGGTAATCCATCGGACGACCCTCACCACATCATCGGGCATGGGCAGGGTGGCATGGGAACCAAAGCGCATGATTTCTTCGTTATCCCTGTATGCCGTCACTGTCATGACGCGATACACAAAGACAGAAACGCCTGGGAAGAGGAACACGGTAGCCAGGTCGAGCTGTTATTTCATTTCCTTGATTGGGCGCTGGGCATTGGCGCAATCGTTATTGAGCGGAAGGTGGCATGATGAACCAGCAATATATTGAATACCTACGTGGCTGTGTCAGTACGGCGCTTGCTGACCGCAGAAGCGGTAAAGGGCAACTTGATGCTTTGAACGGTTCAGCGATGACACGAACAACAGCACATCCCCGCAAGCGCCTTCGTATAGTTCAGCTTGAGGGCCGGAACGTTTGTGCTGCAACTGACGCTATGCACTGTACAGAAACACGCAGCAGAAGAAAGCCAATGCCTCCGATAGACCCTATCACATACGGCACTGCATCATGGCGTAGAGCTTTAGGGCATCTGGAACCCCATCAAGAGGCATGGATACGATACTGCTATGGGTATGATCTGAATTACGACTATCAGGTGATGATTTGCCAGAATGTTTGGAACGAATACCGCGCAACATTGACAGGAAAGCGCACCACAGAGAAAGCGCGCCGCCGTATTGAATCGCTGGTTTGGTTGGCGGTTCAGAGCTATGCGGCAACATGCGGGTTTGTTGAGGTGTTGCGCAAATACAACGATAGTGAGCTGGCCGAATTATCAGGTGTCAGTAAATCAACGTGGTCGGAAAACTATCGTCACCATTGGCTGGGTTTAATTGCTTGCGTAGCCAGCCTGGATAGTTCTGCATTACTTACGGTGAAAACAATGAGAAGTGAATCACGTTCGGTACATTTGGCGACATAATCATTGCAAAACCGAACAATATTGGCTATATTTACAGTGTATTTGATATGTTGCCATAAATTCGAAAGCCCACCATTGAGTGGGCTTTTTTGTTGCTGTGAGAAATGGGCGACCGGGAGTGTGTTGGCAGCACAAACCCGGTCATTCGCTCATACGGAGAGATCACAAGCGAACCGAGGCCCACGCTTTAGTGCACAAAGCACAGTGAGCCTATCAAAAGGACGCTGATTGATCCATGCAAAACACTGTGAATTTAAACAGTATTAATATTTTTCATGCAGACTCACTGCAATTCATCAAAACCCTGCCGGATAACTGCATTGACCTGATAGCCACTGACCCACCGTATTACCGGGTTAAATCGAACGCTTGGGATAACCAGTGGAAATCATCACAGGAGTATCTTGCCTGGCTTGACATAATGTTTGCGGAATTCTGGCGGGTATTGAAGCCAGCTGGGAGCCTGTATGTGTTCTGCGGCTGGCATCTTGCAGCAAACATTGAGCTACTCATGCGAGAGCGGTTCAACGTTAGAAACCATATCATTTGGGCAAAACCGAGCGGTCAGTGGAAAGGGTGTTGTAAGGAAGATTTACGGGCTTACTTCCCAGCGACAGAAAGGATCATCTTTGCTGAACATTACGCAGGTCCGTATAAACCGAAAAATGATGGTTACGCGGCTAAATGCAGTGAGTTGAAGCGCGATGTACTACGCCCCCTGATTGATTACTTTCGGGATGCACGAGCAGCGCTGAAAGTGTCATCAAAGGATATCAATGCAGCGACGGGTAAGCAGATGGCATCGCACTGGTTCAGTGATAGCCAATGGCAACTACCCAGCGAAGCGGATTATCAGAAATTACAGGCTCTATTTCATCGCATTGCTGCCGAACGCTCGAAACCAAGCGGTCTTGATAAACAGCATCATGCGCTGGTGGATGATTACACTACGCTGTCACGCCGATATTCCGAGCTGGTGGCAGAATATGAAAACCTGCGCCGTCCGTTCACGGTATCCGCACTGGTGCCATACACCGATGTGTGGACTTATCCGCCTGTGCAATTCTACCCAGGCAAACATCCCTGCGAAAAGCCCGCTGAAATGATGCGCGACATTATTGCAGCCAGTAGCCGTCCCGGTGATGTGGTGGCTGATTTCTTCATGGGCTCAGGGGCAACGATCAAAGCCGCGATTAAGTTAGGGCGCCATGCACTTGGCGTTGAGTTTGAAGAAGAGCGATACCGCCAAACGAAAAATGAAGTTGAAGCATTAAAAACAGACCCTGGCTAACGCCGGGGTTTTTATTTCCTGTAAATCACACAGCGCCATCCCTGTTGGGAGGTGAGGCTATGACACGAATGAGCACTATCTACAGCAGGCTTTCATACGGAAGCGGAACGGGGCTAATTGGACTGGGTGCGTCTGCCAGAGCCTACGCTCAAGCCACAAAAGAAAGTGTATGGCTGCTTGCCGACAAAATGGCCGGGTTAACTCTTGGTGATTGGGCGATCATCGTCGGCATGGCCTGCACTATCGGCACTTTTGCTATCAACTGGTACTACCGCAGAAAGGAATATCAGTTGAGAGAGCGAGGCGGTGCATGATGAGCAAAAGAAAAATTGCAGCAGGTGTGGTGTGCTCTGTCAGCGTCATCATCGGCATTGTGATGAACAACGGCCAGGTGCGAACCAATCAGGCTGGATTGGAGCTTATCGGCAATGCCGAATCATGCCGCCGTGACCCCTATGTATGTCCGGCAGGCATTTTGACAGATGGCATTGGCAATACGCATGGCGTCGTTGATGGCACCCGTAAGACGGACCAGCAGATTGCCGCTGACTGGCAAAAAAACATCCTTGAGGCTGAAAGCTGCGTTGATAAATACGCCGCTGGAAAGAGGTTGCCAGATAACTCATTCAGCGCAGCAGTGAGCATTGCCTTTAATGCTGGCTGCCCAAAGATTCAGGCTTCAACCATGTTTCAGTTATTCCGTGCTGGAAACATTGTGGCTGCGTGTGAGCAGTTTCCTCGCTGGGTGTATAGCGGCGAGAAGAAACTTCCAGGACTTGTTGCTCGACGCGATAAGGAGCGGTCGTTATGTCTATCCTCTCAGGCTGGAAAATAACGGTTCTTGCGCTGCTGGCAGGGATAGCCATCGGTTGGTACGTGCAGGGCTTACGCTGGGATGCTGATGTAGCAGAACGCGGCAAGAAGGCATCTGACGCTATCAACGCTGGTCAACAGGCCGTAATCGCTGGTCAGGCTTTCCAGTTTCAACGCTTCAATGAAATAGCACGCCAGGCTAATCAGTACGGCACCAACATTAAGGCCCAATCCGATGAAAAGCAGATTGTCTACCGCACCATCATCAAACGTGATCCGGCTGGCCGCCAGTGCGTGCCTGATGATGTTGCTAGCCGGTTGCTCGACTACACGAACGATATACGTGCCAGCGCCATGCACGCCGTTACCGGCAAGTCTGACCCAATCAGTGTTAGCCCCATTGCCACCGCCTGCCGACTGACATACGCGCAGGCCGTTTACTGGATTGACCCGCTACTGACTGCGATTGACCTAGCTAACAGCCAACTGGCAGGGATACGAGAAGCAGAATTAACGCGAGCCTCACATTAGAGATGATTTCTATTTGGATTGAACCATGCCAAAACTGAAACCCTACGGTAGCAAATGGCAGCGCTCACGACTTGAATATCTCCGGGCTAATCCTCTTTGTGCCATGTGCCTTGAGGCTGGCAGGTATGAGCCTGCTGTTGTTGTTGACCACATCAAGCCTCACAAGATGCATGAAGCCAAAACCCCAGAGGATATGGCGGTTGCTCAACATTTATTCTGGGACCGAAAGAACTGGCAAGGGCTGTGTAATCCACATCATAACTCAACCAAACAGCGCATGGAGAAGAGTGGAAAGGTCATCGGATGCACAGAGGATGGTCTGCCGCTTGATGCTAATTCACATTGGTTTAAATGAGAATGAATATCAATAACTGCTATTGATAATGATTATCAACACCGTGCGGGGAGGGCGGGTCGAAAGTTCAGGAGCTTACCTATTGAATACCGACCGCCCTCCTTTTTGTGCACAACCGCGAAATGAAAAGTTTTTTTCTGGGAGGTTCCGATGGCAGGACGACGCCCGAAACCGACCCACCTCAAAGTGGTGACCGGCAATCCGGGCAAACGCAAACTCAATGATAAAGAGCCACAACCATTACGCGAAATTCCCAGCCCTCCTGCGCACCTTACTGATTGGGGGAAAACGGCCTGGGGGCGTATGACCGTGCTTCTCGATGGCATGGGGGTTTTAACGACAGCAGATGTTTTTGCGCTAGAACGTTTGTGTGACATCTATGCCGACATTCTGCAACTGCGCAATACCATCACCGATGAAGGCAGGACGTATACCGTCCAAACGGAGGGTGGGTTTCTTATCAAGGCTAACCCGGCAGTTGCCATGCTGGCCGATGCCGATCGCAGGTTCAAGAGTTATTTGGTGGAGTTTGGTCTGACGCCTGCGGCGCGGTCTAAGGTACATGTTGATGGTGGAAAAAAAGAAGACGACCCGCTCGAAAAGTACTTTGCTTGATCCTGTCACTCAGTACGCGCAGGACGTAACATCCGGTAAAGAAATTGCTGGGCCAGATATTCGAAATTCCTGCAAGCGTCACCTTTCCGATCTGGGTTCTTGCCATGCCCGTTCGCTAGTCTGGGATGCTGAGGCCGCTCAGCGCGCGATAGATTTTTTCGCAAAGGTGCTGAAGCTCAACGGCGGTGAGCATGAGGGAAAGCCCTTCATTTTGTTGCCGTGGCAATATTTTGTCGTTGGTTCGATCTTCGGGTGGAAAAACTCGGACAGTTATCGCCGATATCGCATGGTGTATGTTGAATCAGGGAAAGGCTCTGGTAAATCGCCGCTGGCTGCGGGCATCGCGCTGTACTGTTTGGTCGCTGATAAAGAGCCTCGTGCAGAAGTGTATGCGGCTGCAACGAAAAAAGACCAGGCAATGATCCTTTTTCGTGACGCCGTGGCGATGGTTGACCAGTCTCCAGCAATGTCACAACGCATACACAAATCCGGTGGTGCAGGGAAAGAATGGAATCTGGCTTTTTTACAAACAGGCTCTTTTTTCCGGCCTATAAGTTCAGATGACGGGCAGTCTGGTCCACGCCCACATTGTGCGCTGATTGACGAAATTCACGAGCACAAAAGTAACCAGGTTGTCGAGATGATGCGTGCCGGTACGAAAGGTCGGCGGCAGGCGTTGATTTTCATGATAACCAACAGCGGCCATGACAAAACCAGCGTTTGTTACGATTATCACGAGTACGGGCGTAAGGTTGCCGAAGGTTCGCTGGAAGACGACAGCTTTTTTTCGTTCATTTGTTCTTTGGATGAAGGCGAAGACCCTTTTAAGGATGAGGGTTGCTGGAAAAAGGCAAATCCGTCTCTGGGGCATACTTTCAACGAGCGCTATTTACGGGAACAGGTTACCCAGGCTCGTGGCATGCCTGCGAAAGAGAGTATCGTCAGACGGCTTAATTTCTGCCAATGGGTTGATGCTGCCAACCCGTGGATGAGCAGTGATGTCTGGATGGGCTGTGAGAATAATTTTGATCCCGAAGAATTAAAAGGTGAAGAGTGTTTTGGCGGACTAGACCTTTCAGGAACGCGAGACCTGACCGCATTAGCATTATTTTTCCCCAAACAGCGTAAGTTACTGGTCGAATTCTGGACGCCAAAAGAGACCTTGGCAGAACGCGCCAAAACGGATCGTGTTCCCTATGACGCGTGGGAGCGTAAAGGATTCATCCATACCACACCAGGCAAGGCGGTGAAGTATGGATTTGTCGCACAAAGAATGGCTGACCTTTCTCAGCAGTTCTTTATCCGGGCGGTGGCATTTGACCAGTACCGCATCAAGTACCTTGAGCCCGAACTGGAAGAGGCTGACGTTTCCATCCCGCTTATTCCTCACGGACAAGGCTATTACAAAGCGCAGGACTCCGGGTTGTGGATGCCACACTCGATAGAGTTATTTGAGCAATTACTGGACGATCAGGAAATTATCATCAGTGCAAATCCCTGCCTGCGCTGGAATGCAGCTTCTGCTGTGACAGAGGCTGACCAGAAAGAAAACCGTATCTTTGCCAAAAAGAAGAGTACCGGGCGTATTGACGGGGTGGTCGCATCTGCGATGGCTATCGGTGCTGCGGAAGGGTTCGTTCCCGAAGAGGGGGATGTTGAGGGCTTTTTTGATGATCCGATAATAGTGGGTATCTGATGGCTAAGAACAAACAACCGGGGCGCGTAAAAAGCGCCCTTTTAAATTGGCTCGGCGTACCCATTAGTCTGACTAACGGGACATTCTGGCGTGAATGGTTTGGCACGAGCAGTAGTGGTAAAACAGTTACGGCAGACAAAATCATGAGGCTGTCTGCTGCATGGGCATGTGTCAGGCTATTGAGCGAGTCCGTTTCAACATTGCCACTGAAAGTTTATGAGCGACAGCCGGACGGCTCGCGAAAACTTGCTCAGAATAATGCGGCCTATCAGGTGCTATGTCGTCGTCCGAATCCGGAAATGACGCCATCCCGGTTTATGCTACTGGTGGTGGCCAGCGTTTGTTTACGCGGTAACGCTTTCGTTGAGAAGCTTTTCATCGGAACCAAACTGGTTTCGCTGATCCCGCTATTACCCCAGAACATGGTGGTAAAGCGGCTCGATAACGGCCGCTTGCAGTATACCTATACCGAGAACGGCAAAAAGAGGGACATTTCTCCTGATCGCCTGATGCATATTCGCGGGTTCGGTCTGGATGGTGTTTGCGGCATGATGCCGACGATGGCAGGGGTAGATGTTTTCGGTGCCGCGATGTCAGTGGATGAGGCAGCCGCGAAAATTTTCGAAAATGGTCTGCAAAGTACGGGGTTCCTTTCTTCGAAATCAGCATTGACTCCAGATCAGCGTGAACGATTACGTAAAAGTTTAAACAGTTTCATCGGTTCGAAAAATGCCGGGAAATTGATGGTTCTGGAAAATGAACTGACTTACCAGAATGTCACGATGAACCCGGAGGCAGCCCAACTTCTGGAAAGTCGATCTTTCAGCATTGAAGAGATTTGCCGCTGGTTCCGCGTACCGCCTTTTATGGTTGGGCATGTCACCAAACAAAGCAGTTGGGCGTCCAGTCTGGAAGGAATGAACCTGCTGTTTCTCACGCATACCCTGCGCCCCCTGCTCGTTAATATTGAGCAAGAAATTGCCCGCTGCCTGCTGATGGGTGATGAGGACTTGTTTGCAGAGTTCTCTGTTGAAGGTCTGTTACGGGCTGATAGTGCCGGACGTGCTGCGTATTATACAAGCGCGCTACAGAATGGTTGGATGTCCCGAAATGACGTGCGTCGTCTCGAAAACCTTCCCCCGATTGAAGGTGGAGATATCTTCACTGTGCAACTGAACCTGACTCCGCTGGAAGATTTGAAGAACGGGAATCTGGCGGCGCAGGCGCTGGCACTGCGGCAACTTCATAGCCATGTATTTCCTGATATTCCTTTCGAACAATCGCCCCTGAAACAGGCTGCGTAGGAGCTTTTCCCCATGACAAAAAAACAACTTCCGGCAGCGCCGGTGGGTCGCCCCTGCGCGGGGATTACCTGCGAGCCATTGCCCTCAGCCCTTGAGCGCTGGAATGGTGGCATTCGGGCGGCGGCGAGTGACGATAACACCATTTCTGTTTTTGATGTGATCGGGCGTGATTATTGGGATGAAGGTGTTACAGCAAAACGCATTGCCGGTGCATTACGATCGATGAATGGCGCTGATGTCACCGTAAACATTAATTCCCCTGGTGGGGATATGTTTGAAGGTTTGGCGATTTATAACCTGCTGCGTGAGTACGAAGGAAAAGTCACGGTGAAAGTGCTGGGTATCGCAGCCAGCGCAGCCTCTGTTATTGCGATGGCTGGTGATGAGATTCAGATAGGGCGTGGAGCCTTTTTCATGATCCACAACTGCTGGATCGTCGCGATGGGTAATCGCCATGATTTTGCCGAGTTGGCCGACTACCTGAAGCCATTTGACAGCGCAATGGCAGATATTTATGCGGCGCGCTCCAGTCTGGATGTTGACACCGTAGCAAAGTTGATGGATGCGGAAAGCTATATCGGTGGTAGCGATGCCGTAGAGAAGGGACTTGCAGATAGTCTGCTTTCAGCTGATGCCGTATCTGACGGCGATGATTCTCCTGCGGCTGCGCTCCGCAAATTGGATGCGCTGCTGGCTAAATCCAATACACCTCGCTCAGAGCGTCGTCGGCTCATCAAATCGTTAACCGGGGGTACGCCTGGCGCTACTCCAGAACATGAAGGCACGCCGAGCGCTGCCAGTGAAATCAAACCTGAAACTCTTGCTGAACTGAATGCTGCATTAAGCAGCCTGGTATCGGCGCGCAAATAATCTGGAGCAATTATGTCCGAAGTAAACGAAATTCTGAAAAAAGTCACTGCCAGCATTGAAGAGGCAACCGGAAAGTTTAATGCCAAGGCAGAGGAAGCCCTGGGTGAAGCGAAAAAATCAGGCCAATTGTCTGAAGAGACGAAAGCGGCTGTTGACAAGATGGCGTCTGAATTTAATGCATTGGTCTCTGCTGAAAAAACGCTTAAAGCGGCACTGGGCGAGTTGGAGCAGCATGTGGCACAAATGCCGCTGGCAAATGCGAAACAGGTTATTGAGTCTATTGGCCAGCAGGTGATTTCTGCTGAAGCCCTGAAAACTTTTGCAGCCAGTGTGGCTGCCAGTAAACGTATCTCTATTCCTGTGAAGGCGGCGATGATTTCCAGCGATGTTCCGGGGAATATTGTTGCGCCGGATCGTCTGCCTGGGATTGATACTGCACCCAAACAACGCCTTTTTATTCGCGATCTGATTGCGCCAGGCACAACGGGTTCGAACACCATTTACTGGGTACAACAGACCGGTTTCACCAACAATGCAGCGGTTGTAGCGGAAAACACAAAGAAGCCCTACAGCGACATTGAGTTCGAAGAAAAAATCACCCCGGTACGAACCATTGCGCATCTGTTTAAAGCATCAAAACAGATTCTGGATGACTTTGCTCAGTTACAGTCTCAAGTCGATGCTGAAATGCGTTATGGGCTTAAATATGTGGAAGAGCAGGAAATTCTGTTCGGTGATGGTACTGGGGTGCATCTTGAAGGCATTATCCCACAGGCATCAGCTTACAGCGCTGCTTTTCAGGTAGAAAAGCAAAACGGGATTGACGATCTACGTCTGGCGATGTTGCAGGCCCAGTTGGCTCGCTTCCCGGCATCTGGTCACGTTCTGCACTTCATTGACTGGGCGAAGATTGAACTGACCAAGGATACGCAGGGGCGCTACATCCTGGCTAACCCTGCGGCACTGACTGGACCAACGCTGTGGGGACTTCCGGTTGTTGCTACCGAAGCTGCCGCATTCCAGGGAAAATTCCTGACAGGTGCATTTAGTGCAGGTGCTCAGGTGTTCGATCGTGAGGAAACCAATGTGGTTATCTCTACCGAGAACGCCGACGACTTTGAAAAGAACATGATCACCATTCGCTGCGAAGAGCGCCTGGCGCTGGCGGTTAAACGCCCTGAAGCCTTTGTCTATGGTTCGTTCACCGTACCTGCTGGAAACGGTGGCTAATTATGCCATTTCTTTATAGCGGCTTGATGGCCGCTTTTTCTTTGGAGTCATCATGAAACTTATTGCCACCAAACCCATTTACCACGGCGGTGTAGTCGTTGTTGAGGGCGTAGAGTTTGAAACACGGGAACAGCATGGTCGGGAATTACTTAAAAAGGGCTATGCAAAAGAAATCGTTGTGGATAATCCTGCGGAACAGCCGGAACAGCCGGAACAGCCGGAACAGCCGGAACAGCCGGAACAGCCGGAACAGCCGGAACAGCCGGAACAGCCGGAACACAGCCCAAAAAGGCGAAAAAATAAGGGGCCGTCATGCTGGATATCGACCTGGTTAAAGCGCATTGCCGTGTCGAAACTGGCAGTGATGAAGACACTCTGCTTAATGCTTATATCCTTGCGGCAGGAAAACGTGTTCAGACATATACCCGCCGTAAGCTCTACGAAAATGAAGATGTTGAGGGGTATGCAGAGGATGAAGATCGACTCCTGCTGACGGAAGATGTTCAGGTTGCCATGCTGCTGTTAATTGGTCATTGGTATGAAAACCGGGAAGCGGTTGTCATTGGCCTATCGGTGCAACCTCTTCCCTTTGCTGTCGAATCACTATTGCAACCCTACCGTATTTACGGTCTGTGAGGCGTTATGAGAATAGGGCGACTACGCCACCGCGTCACCATCCAGAACTTCACAACAACCCGCGATGATAGTGGGCAACCCATCAAGACGTGGTTCGATGCTGCTACTGCGTGGGCCGAGGTTGCACCCATAAGCGGGCGTGAGTTGGTGGCTTCTGGTGCGGTATCTGCCGAGGCGACAATCCGTGTGTGGATGCGTTATCGGTCAGATGTCTCTGCGGCGTCACGGTTACTGGCCCTGAACGGACCCTTTAAAGGCTTAACGCTGGACATTATCGGCCCACCTATCCCAGACGGTAAATGCACTCGACTGGAAATATTGTGCAAGCAGGGGGTGAAGCGTGATTGATTTTGGTCTTGATTTCTCCGGCCTGAATGACATTGCCAGGGATTTGGAAAAGCTGAGTCGGGCAGAAAACAACAAGGTGCTGCGCGATGCCACTCGCGCCGGTGCTGAGGTGTTGAAAGATGAGGTTATCGATCGCGCTCCCGTTCGCACTGGGAAAATGCGCAAAAACGTTGTGGTGGTTACGCAGAAATCACGGCGAAAGGGAGAAATCTCTTCCGGCGTGCATATTCGCGGTGTGAATCCCCGAACGGGTAACAGCGATAACACCATGAAGGCGAAAAACCCCCGCAATGCCTTTTACTGGCGCTTTGTCGAAATGGGTACGGTGAATATGCCTGCGCATCCTTTTGTTCGCCCCGCGTTTGACACAAGGCAGGAGGAAGCCGCCAACGCTGCCATTGCTCGGGCAAACCGTGCGATTGACGAGGTGCTGAGTAAATGACAGAAACCGATATCCATCCACTGATAGCTGGGATAGCAAATGGTAATGTTTATCCGTACATCATTCCGCTGAATAGCGAGGGTGAGCCAGCGATTTCGCCGCCGTGGGTGGTGTTCTCGTTTGTGTCGCAATCATCCGCTGATGTGCTGTGTGGCCCGGCAGAAACCGCATCGTCCGTTCAGTTTGATGTGTATGCGGCGTCAATCGCAGCCGCCCGTAATATTTGTGGAGAAGTGATCGCGGCATTGTCGCCACTTGCACCTGGTAATCAGATGTTGACGCCTGGGTATGATCCCGATACCGGGTTATACCGCGCGACAGCAGAACTACAGTTTATCGACTAACCCCATACCAACCCTATCCTGACCCGCCATTGAGCGGGTTTTTTATTTGGAGACGTCCATGACCGCGCTTTATGAAAAGTCACAAAAAACGGTAATCAGAATCTCATCAGCGCCAACAACGCTGGAGGGGATTAATACAGCCACGTTCCTGGAACTGAGTTGCACTATCAAAGAAATCCAGTTCACCGCAGGGCAGAAGAACGATATTGATGTGACCGCGTTATGTTCAGATGAGACCGAGAACATCAATGGCCTTCCTGCACCATCTGAAATTTCATTGTCTGGTAATTTTTACCGCAATGCGGCGCAAGATGCTCTGCGCGATGCATATGACAATGACACGCGCTATGCCTTCCAGGTCATTTTCCCGTCCGGTAACGGTTTCCAATTTTTGTCAGAGGTACGGCAGCACACATGGTCTGCTACCACTAACAGCGCGGTGGCTGCAACGTTCTCTCTGCGACTTAAAGGCAAGCCTACAAACATTGTGCCTGGGCCATTGGTGTTAACAACTAATCTTCCTGCGACAAAAACTGTGGCAGAGGGTGCTGCATTGACGATGGCCGTTGCGGCCAGCGGTGGTATCGCTCCATATTCTTACAAATGGCTGAAAGATGGTTCCGCAATCAGTGGCCGCATATCCGCATCATTCAATAAGGCGACTGCTGAATCAGGTGATGCGGGAGTTTATACCTGTGAGGTTACGGATTCGGCACCCTCGCCGGTTACGATCACATCCGCATCTTGCACCGTCACCATCAGCTAACCCGGAGCAACAAACGCATGGCAAAGAAAAGCATTAAATCTCTGGCGCTGGCTCCTGGTGCTGGCTTTCTCACAAAGGCTATCGAGGTTCCAGAGTGGGAAGGGGTGAAAGTCACCCTGCGAGAGCCAAGTGCAGAGGCGTGGCTGCGCTGGCAAGACGCGGTAAAAACCAACGATGACAGAGAATCATTATCTGTATCTGAACGCGTCCGCCGTAATCTTCATGCAGATGCAACGCTGTTTATCGATATTCTGCGTGATGAAGATGGTGAACCTGTGTTTTCAGTCGATAACCTCAAAGAGGTGGAAAGCGTTTATGGTCCTGTTCATAGTCGCTTGCTGCGCCAGGCGCTGGACATCATCAACGACGCGGAGATAGCAAAAAAAAAGTAACTCAACCTGGCATGCAGTTTCTGATGGCGCTGGCGCTCCGGTTGGGGCGCACGCTGTCAGAAATGCGTCAGACAATGACAGCCAGCGAGCTGATGATGTGGATTGAGTACGACAAACTTTCCCCAATCAGTGATGCTCGGGGAGATATTCAAACGGCGCAGATCGTCAGTGCAGTATATGGCGCTCAGGGTGTAAAAGTGCCACTTACTGACGCTATGCTTGACTGGTCAGGCAAGGAAGAAGAGGACGCCGATCCGTTTGGCAATCTTGAGGCATTTCTTTCTCAGGCTGCTATGTAGTGATCTTTGACATCGTTAATGTTAAGTTAAATCAACTTGACATTAAGGGGTAAGTCCTGTGAGTAAATATTGGTGGTGTATCTTTATTGTGCTAATCATTATTAGTGTTTTTGCTTACTTCAAATTTTATGAAAAGAAACCTGATGATGAAAAAACCACTATTACAGCAGTAAATATTGATAACACATTAGTTCAAAGAGCAAAGAAATTTGTTTCTCGCAATTTAAAAGACCCTGATTCTGCAATATTTGGTGTTGTCTTTCCTAGTGGCGATTCATCTGAAATAGCATGCGGAAAAGTGAATGCAAAAAATAGCTATGGTGGATATACGGGCGAAAAGAGATTTATTGCAATACCATCTCAAGGAGGAGTCTCCTTTGAAGGTGATGAAGAGTTTGATAGTCAATGGAATAAATTATGTGGCTCATCAGCGCCCAAGATATTGCTGAACTAAACTAAGTTAAACATTCAAAGCCCCGTTTCGGGGTTTTTTATTGCCCGGAGAAAATGATATGGCAACGCTGCGCGAGTTGATCATTAAGATTTCAGCCAACTCGCAATCATTTCAGTCAGAGATCGCCCGCGCCTCACGCATGGGTGCTGATTATCACCGGACCATGCAAAACGGGGGGCGGCAGGCTGCGGCAGCTTCTCGTGAAAGTCGCCGTGCGCTAGCGGAAGTGAATGCCCAGCTTGCCTCTGTAAAGTCTACGGCGATAGGAATGACTGGTGCGCTGGCGGGTGCATTTGCAACCGGAAATCTTATTAATTTGGCCGATCAGTGGAACATGATTAATGCCCGGCTGAAACAGGCGTCGATATCTACGCAAGACTTCACCAGTAATCAGGCTGCGTTGATGGCGCTGAGTCAGCGCACAGGAACGGCATTTGCAGATAATGCCGGACTATTTGCCCGCTCGGCCGCTTCACTGCGTGAATACGGTTACTCATCGCAAGATGCACTAAAAGTCACTGAAGCATTGGCTACCGGCCTGAAACTTTCTGGCGCGGGTGTTCAGGAATCCAGTTCTGTTATTACCCAATTTAGCCAGGCATTAGCACAGGGTGTCCTGCGCGGGGAAGAGTTCAACTCTGTAAACGAAAATGGTGATCGGGTTATCCGTGCGCTGGCGGCAGGAATGGGAGTTGCGCGTAAAGACCTCAAGGCCATGGCTGATGACGGGAAACTTACTGCTGATAAGGTAGTTCCTGCATTAATCAGCCAGCTTGGGGCGATGCAAAAAGAGTTTGAGGCCATGCCTGCTACCGTTGGCGGCTCGGTAACGAAGGTGCAAAATGCTTTCCAGCAATGGGTCGGCGGAGTTAATCAGACGTCCGGCGTGACAGCTACCTTATCGGGAACGCTGGATTCGTTAGCTGACAATATTAACGAAGTTGCTACTGCTGCCGGGGTGCTGGTGGCTGTAGGTGCCGCTCGGTATTTTGGCAATATGGCTTCCGGTGCGTCCAATGCTACTGCAGAGATCATCAGGAATAGAAAAGAGCAGATCAGTAATGCTGCAGCACAACTTAATGCTGCACAAATGGTACAGAGAAAAGCTGTGGCAGACGCGGAAGCGGCAGTATCGGCTTACAATCTAGCTCTAGCCGAAACTAATGTGGCGAAAGGTTCTAATGCTTCAATGATCGCCACTCAGAATTTAACTGCAAAGCGTAGCGCAATGATTGCGGCCAATGCTGCATTGATTAATTCAAACCGTGCAGTGGCTGTGTCTGAAGCATCTGTTAATAGGTTGGCATCGACATCAAATCTGGCGCTGGGCGGCCTAAAGTCTCTCGGCGGAATGCTGGGTGGTATACCTGGCATGGTTATGCTTGGCGCCACTGCATGGTATGCCGTTTATCAACAGCAAGAGCAAGCACGACAATCAGCGATACAGTACGCCAGCACACTTGATGGTATTGTTGCTAAATCTAAAGAAATGAACATGGCGCAGCTTGGCGGAGCTATCGCGGATTCTAGTGATTCAATTACCGCCCTGAAAAAGCGCGTAGATGATTTAAAAAAATCTCAGGAATCAGCAGCAGCTGAGTTGGAAAAATATAACTCACTCATCAGAGGATTGGTGGGGGGGGATGGCGGTGGGTATGCAGTTAAGGCCGCAGAAGCACAAAGAACACTCGATAAAGCAACAAGAGACTTAGACGCTACCCAAAAATTACTGAATAACACGATAGCGAATCAGAGGAAATTACAAGACCAGGCAATCAACAAGATGGTTGAAATGTCGGGGGCTGTGAATTCTCTGGCGGACATGTACGAAAGGTTAAATCGGGTTACTCGGCAAACTGTAATGTTTTCACAGCCTCAATATGCTGGTCCTGTTCTTTCAACACTGGATGATAAACAGCAGTCCGCAATCACTAAGCAACAACGTGATCGAATTTTGTCAGGACTTAAAGATTTAGAAAGAGCTCGCAGGCAAGCAGAATTTGAGGCTGACGATCTAAATCTCCCTTCAGGGTGGCGTCAAAAATATATTAGTGATGCTGAGACTACCTTCAGACAAAATGAAGCCAATAAACCGAAGAAGAAGGGACCAAAGACTGACGAAGAAAAGGCAGTTGATACCTATGATCGCCTGATTAAACAACAGCGTGAGCAACTTGCACTGGGTAGCTCAAATACTGAGTTAGCAAAAATCAGGTATCAAACCTCTCAAGGTGAATTATCGACCCTTTCCAGCATTCAAAAACAGGAGCTTTTACGCAATGCAGCGTTGATTGATCAGGCTGAAATACGGAAAAAGGCGACTGAATATGAGAACGGGCTTATTGATTCCAATGCCAACGCCAAAGCGGCTAATGACGCTAATCTTGTTGGTTTCGGTGAGGGCTCTCGTGTTCGTGAGCGTATGCAGGAAATGATCAGCATCCGCCGCGAGTTTATCCAGAAAGATGATGAGCTACGGCGTCAGCATCAGGCTGGTGAAATAGATGATGAGTTTTTCAATCGAGCCATTGCCCTGAATAAGCGCTATCTGGATAAACGTCTGAGTGATCAACAGGGGTATTACACCTCACTGGATGACCAGCGCAATAACTGGATGGGAGGTATGAGCGACGGTTTTGCTGATTGGGCTGACGATGCTACCGATTACGCTACCCAGGCATCTCAAGGGATGAAGACCGCGATGAGTGGGGCGGTGGGCTCAATCACTGAAATGCTCAACGGTAATAAAAATAGCTGGAAAGATTGGGGCGTTAGTGTCCTTAAGATCATCCAGAACGTGCTGGTTAACATGGCCGTGGCAAATGCAGCCAGTTCTGCCAGTGGTGTTTTTGGTAGCTTGTTTAGTGCTGGCGCATCTGCGTTTTCCGGTGCAGCAACAGCCTCAAGCAACGCTTTTACCACTGGCGCATACAATAATCTTTCGTTCAATGCTCAGGGCGGTGTTTATCAGTCACCATCGCTGAGCGCATACAGCGGAGGTGTGTACAGTACACCTCAGTTGTTTGCTTTTGCGAAAGGTGCAGGGGTGTTTGGTGAGGCTGGGCCAGAGGCCATAATGCCACTCACTCGTGCTGCAAATGGATCGCTCGGTGTCAGGGCGATCATGCCTGGTGTTCAGGCAACGAATAACGGAGGGGATGTTTACGTGACCATTAATGAAAACGGTACAACATCTGTTGCGGGGAATGGTAATCAGGATTTTGCTCGTGAGTTTACGCAGATAATCCAACGCGAATACAAGAGATTGCGTGATCGCGATTTATCTCAAGGTGGAGCCATTAACCGTGCTATCTCTGGAGGACGATAATTGGCTATCGAAACATTCGGTTTTTGTCCCCGCGTCAATCCAGAGGGGGCATTTACACAGCGAACCCGATCGATACAGTTCGGTGACGGTTACACGCAGCGGGCAGGCGATGGGATTAACGGCGAGTCACAAAGCTGGCCGTTAACGTTTGTTGGCGATGATGACAGTATTCAGCCAATTATTGCATTTCTGCGTCGTCACAAGGGGTATATGCCGTTTCGATGGGTGAACCCGCTCGCTGAGTTAGGGCTGTACTGCTGCCCTGATGGATTTAACGTTACCGCAATGGGTAAAAACAGTCGTGGCGATCAGGTTTTTCAACTCACTGCAACGTTTGTGACTGCCTACCATCCGTAAACCTCATTAAATATCTCATCAAGACTAAATACCTTATTACGGGATTTTTATGTCATTAAATAGGGACTCCCAAAAACTGGAGCCGGGCGATCGCGTGCGCCTGTTCGAAGTGGATTGCACTGCATTTGATGGCCCGGAATTGTATTTTCACAGTCATGCTATCGCTCATACCTCAGAGGAAATTGAGGCGGCGGGTGAAGATGCAGCAAAGATACTCGCCAAATCGATTTGGTGGCAGGGCAAAGAATACAAAGCCTGGCCTACGCAGGTTGAAGGGCTGGAAATGACCAGCGATGGAAGCGCCCCTACGCCCACTCTGGCGGTGGGTAATATCGATGGCACCATTACCGCACTCTGCCTGGCTTATCAGAATCTGGCGCAAGCTACTGTGCGGGTTCACACCACGTTTGCGCACTATCTTGATGCGCGAAATTATCCTGAAGGTAACGCCGATGCCGATCCAACGCAGGAGCGGTTAGAGGTTTGGTATATCGACAGCAAAACCGCAGAAGATGACGAATCAGTCAGCTTCAAATTGTCATCACCGGCAGACCTGCAGGGCATCATGATCCCCACAAGGCAGATACACAACCTGTGCACCTGGTGTATGCGCGGTCAGTATCGGGGGGCGTCATGTGGTTATACCGGCACTGCCTGTTTTGATGCGGATGGCAATCCTGTTGACGATCCTGCGCTGGATGAATGCTCGGGGTTGCTGTCAACCGGCTGTAAACCGCGTTTTGGTGAAGATGCTGAATTGCCCTTCGGCGGATTCCCCGGCTCTGCGCTGATTAAGAGGTGAATAATGAAACTCAGCAAATTAATCATTACAGAAATACTGTCCCACGCCGAGCACGTGCATCCGTATGAGGCATGCGGGTTGATTGTGCAAAGCGGCAGGAAACAGCGCTACGTACGCTGTCGCAATCAGGCGTTGGAGCCGGAAGAGCATTTCACCATGAACCCGGAAGATTACGCAGAGGCGGAGGATAGCGGGACCATCGTTGCCATTGTCCATAGTCACCCGGATGCCAGCACGCAACCGAGCCCTGTTGATCTGGCTGAATGTGATGTGTCGCAACTGCCGTGGGTTATCGCCAGTTGGCCGGAGGGGGATATTCGCACCATTATGCCTACGGAGGGTATCAGGCCGTTGCTGGGGCGTCCTTTTGTGCATGGCATCTGGGATTGCTACGCCATTGTGCGTGACTGGTATCAGTTGGAACGAGATATCACGCTGCCCAACTTTGAGCGCTCGGATGGATGGTGGAACCGCAGCGAAAACCTTTATATGAAACATTACGCCGAAGCAGGGTTTACTGCTGTCAGCGGTGAGTTACAACCCGGTGACGTAATCATTATGCAAGTGCGCGCCAGCGAACCGAATCATGCCGGGGTTTATTCCGGTAACGGTGAAATGATCCATCACATGTACAACCAGTTGAGCCAGAAAGCGCCCTACGGTGGCTACTGGTTGGACAGAACCATAACCCGCCTGCGTTATACGGGAGGCGCTAATGTCGGTCGCGATTGAGTATCAACCCCTGAAAACTATCCGCCTCTATGGCGTTCTGGGCGCAACGTTCGGGCGCGTGCACCGTCTGGCGGTTGAAAGTCGTCAGGAAGCGATAAAAGCACTGAGCGTGATTATCCCCGGTTTTGAAAAGTTCCTGCTGACAAGCAAGGTGCGGGGGTTAACTTACGCAGTATTTGACGGTAAACGGAATCTTACTCGTGATGAGTTGGATTTTAATGTCAGTCATGAAATCCGTATTGCTCCGGTAATTATTGGGAGCAAGAAGGCGGGAGTGTTTCAAACGATACTCGGTATCACATTACTGGCTATCGGAACCTTTGCCCCTTGGGGCGCGGCATTGTGGGCGAGCGATTTGGTGGGTGCGATAGGGATATCGATGGCGATTGGAGGGATAGTTCAAATGCTCACCCCGATGCAAGGAGGGCTTTCAGTGCGGGAATCTCCTGATAACAAACCTTCCTACGCTTTCGGTGGACCGGTTAATTCCATCGCTCAGGGCAATCCTGTGCCCATCCTGTATGGACGTCGCCGAATCGGAGGCGCAATTATCTCTGCGGGAATTTACGCAGAAGATCAGCAGTAATCATTCCGTTCACTTATTAAGCCGCTCTTAGCGGTTTTTTTGTTTCTGGAGTACTCATGACGATTCATGGTCGCAAAGGTGGCGGCGGCAATGCCCGGACGCCGGTTGAGTCGCCGGATTCTATTCAGTCTACGTCCTACGCAAAACTCCTGCTGGCGCTGGGGGAGGGTGAGTTTAGCGGTGGGCTGGATGGCACCCGTGTTTTTCTGGACGGTACACCGATCACTGATGCTAACGGCAATCCTAATTTTTCGGGGGTGACATGGGAGTTTCGTTCCGGCACGCCCGATCAATCCTACGTCCCCGGCTTCCCTGGTGTTGAGAATGAAATTACCGTCAGCACAGAATTAACCAGCCAGACAGCCTGGGTGCGGTCGCTCACCAATACTCAACTTTCTGCTGTGCGTCTGCGTTTCTCCTGGTCTGCATTGCAGCAGCAGTACGATAACGGTGATGTTGGCGGTTATCGCATTGAGTACGCGATTGACGTGGCCACGGATGGTGGCAGCTATCAGGAACTGCTGAAAACAGCGGTTGACGGAAAAACTACAACGAAATATGAGCGCAGTCATCGTATTGATTTGCCGGATGCAACAACTGGCTGGCAAATCCGCGTGCGCCGCATTACACCCAATTCAACGAGTAACCGCATTGCCGATAAAATGGTTATTGATGCCATCACGGAAATCATTGATGCGAAATTGCGTTACCCGGAAACGGCACTGTTATTTGTGCAGTTTGATGCGAAGCAGTTCCAGAATATCCCGGTGATTTCCTGTGAGGCCGATGGGCGCATTATCCGCGTTCCCTCAAATTATGATCCGCTAGCCCGTACCTACAGCGGGGCATGGGACGGAACCTTTAAATGGGCGTTCACCAATAACCCTGCCTGGGTGTATTACGACATCCAGATCAGCGATCGCTTTGGTCTTGGCAACCGCATCAAAGCTGAAAACCTCTCCGTTTCGAAGTGGACGCTATACCAGATTGCGCAGTATTGCGATCAGCAAGTGCCAGATGGCCGCGGTGGTGACAGCACGGAGCCACGTTTTTTATGCGATGTGTATATCCAGTCGCAGGAAGAAGCCTGGACGGTGCTTAACGATCTGGCCGCCATTTTTCGCGGTGCTACGTTCTGGGGCAATAATCAGATGAACGTGATTGCTGACATGCCTCGTGATATTGATTACATCGTCACGCGCGCCAACGTGAAAGACGGGAAATTTACCTACAGCAACGCCAGCGAGAAAACGCATTACAGCCAGGCTATGGTGGCCTGGTCCGATCCTGCAAATAGTTATCAGGATGCTGTTGAGGCCGTCAATGATAACAAGCTGGTTAAACGTTACGGAATCAAACAGGCCGAAGTCACAGCGATTGGTTGTATTCGCCAGACGGAGGCGATCCGCCGTGGTAAATGGATTTTGCACACCAATGATGCGGATCGGGCTATCGCGTACACGATGGGGCTGGATGGCGATATTCCGGTGCCTGGTTCGATTGTAGGGGTGGCTGATTCGTTACTGGCAGGACGTCCTTTAGGGGGGCGCATCAGCGCGGTTGACGGGCGAAACATCACGCTCGATCGCGTTTCTTCTGCTGCCGTTGGTGAGCGCTTGATTGTCAATCTGCCGAGCGGGAAAGCAGAAGGGCGCACCATTGAGGCGGTAAACGATAAAATCATTACGGTCACAACAGGCTATAGCGAAACGCCAATTGTAGAATCTGTATGGGCGATAGATGCCACTGACCTGGCTTTACAGCTATACCGTATCGTTGGCGTGGCTGAGGCTGATGGCGGTCTGTCATTCGATATCACTGGCGTCGAGTATGACCCGGACAAATGGGACAAGATTGATAACGGCGCGCGTATTGAATCGCGGCCTGTCAGTGTTGTTCCTCCGTCAGTGCAACCCGCGCCTGCAAATGTTGAAATTGGCAGTTATAACACGGTCGAACAGGGCATAAATATTACGACACTGCGTGTGACGTGGGATCGGGCTGACAGTGCGATCGCATATGAAGCTCAATGGCGGCGTGATAATGGTAACTGGATAAATGCTCCGCGCACTTCCGCGCTAGGCTTTGAAGTATCCGGCATTTACGCTGGGTTGTATCAGGCACGCGTCCGGGCTATTAATGCGGCAGAAATATCCAGCATGTGGGCCAACGCGCAGGAAACACGGCTTAACGGTAAAGAGGGTAACCCTCCTGCGCTAGCAAGCTTCGTCACAACACCGCTCGTTTTTGGCATCCAGCTTGACTGGAATTTCCCCGCTGACACAGACGATACCCTGAAAACGGAGATTCTGTATTCACCGACGAGCGATGGCCAGAATGTGTTGCTGCTGGCTGATGTGGCTTACCCCGCTCGCACGTATCAGCAAATGGGGCTCAGTATTGGTCAGGCATTTTATTACAATGCCCGTATCGTTGATAAGTCAGGTAATCATGGGCCGTGGACGGGGTGGATTCGCGGGGAGTCGAGTACGGATGTTAGTGCTATCACAGATGTAGTATTGGATGAATTAACACAAACCGAAGTGTTCAAGCGTCTGCAAGATGATGTGGAAGATTTGCAGTCAGACATCAGCAACACCCTCAAGACCGATGACGGTGAATCGTTCGCGCTGGGCATCATCAATAATGCCATCATGAACGGCGCTCAGAGTATGGTTCAGCGCAAGGAGCAGGGCGACCGCATCGCGGAAATTCGCCGCGTTGACCAGGTGATTGTGACCGAGCGGAATTCCACGGCCAGCAGTTTGCAGCAGCTCAAGGCCGAGAACGAAGATACACGAGGCTATGCGGTGCGTATCGATCAGGCGTTCGCGGATTACCAATCCGCACAGGCCATCGAAATGACACAGCTCAAGGCCGAAACCGACGAAACTAAGGCCGATTTTCAACAGCTTAATTCCACTGTTGTTGATTTGACATCGGCGACAACTGAATCAATACAGTTGCTCACGGCGAGCGTGGATATGGCGCAGGATGCAGCCAACGGCGCGCAGACCACAGCTACCAATGCACAGCAGGCAGCACAGAACGCCGCGACGGCAGCAGGAAACAAGGGGGAAGTGATTTACGGTACCGCCGCACCGGCAGCAGATAAGCGCCTCAGCCAGAACCTTTGGATTGATACCACGAGTGGAAACAATACACCAAAGCGCTGGAATGGCTCATCGTGGGTTGCCGTGACGGACAAGGCGGCAACAGATGCAGCGGCAGCGGCAGCAGCAGCAGCGACAAAGGCCGACCAGGCTACCGCCGCCGTCAGTACCGTCTCGACCGCAGTCGCGAATCTGGATGGCTCCCTGAGCGCCCAGCTCAACATGAAGGTGCAGGGCAAGCCCGCGAACGGCAAATACGTCATTGCCGGTATCGGGATCGGCCTTGCCAGCGACCCGAATAACCCCGCCGTGTTGCAGACCGAGATCCTGTTCCAGGCTCAGCGGTTCGGCTTCATCATCAACCCAGCCACCGGCCAATCGTTCATGCCGTTCTACATCAACGAGGCAGGGCAAGTGCTAATCGATATGGCGGTTATAGGCACGGCACGTATCACGGATGCAATGATCGGTGATGTAATCAAATCATCCAACTACACTGCTGGCACCCAAGGCTGGATAATAAACAAAAATGGGTTTGCCGAATTTCACGACGCCGTAATCCGGGGGGATTTACAGTCGAATAATTTCCAGTCTGAAGTTGCTGGCTGGAAGATAGGTGCTAACGGCTCATCAGAATTCAATGATGGTGAGTTCCGAGGAACTGTATACGCAGATAAATTGGTGGGTGGTAATCTTTATGCATTCCAATACGGATTAGTTGGAAACTTTACTGGCTATTTGGGATTGGCGGGAGGTAGCTATGAATATCATATGTTTAAGGTTGAAAAAACCAAGTTTGAGCAATCTGTATTGTTGTCAGGAATGATCGATACTGTGTGGCATATGGCTGGGACCTCAAGCGGTGGCGGCTATGGTGGTGTTTATGTTGATGATGACTTGCAATTAAATATGTGGGGGACCGTAATATATAATGATCCTCGCTATGTAGAGCTAACTATTCCTCCTGGTAGCGGATTTGCATTAGTTAAAATTAAGATGTATCGCCAGCCATCATCAGGAACTACATTCCGGCATGACTGGAATTTTACATTCAATGCCGCAAAATTTAAAAAATCCAACATTTCAATACAACCAATAATGGCCGGTGGCTAGAACTAACAACCAACGTGAGTGAGGGTAATCAATTGAAAGCATGGTACACAACCGGCACCATCGCGGTGGTGCAGGGCACTAAATCTATCGTCGGTACCGGCACAGCCTGGAAGCAGGATATCAACGGGATCGGGCGCGGCCACGCTCTTATCATCAGCACGGCCAACGGCGACCGCATCTATGAGATCGACCGCGTAGATGATGATAACCATATCGTAAGCGTCTCGAACGTGAAGGAAGCCACCGCCTCGGGGCTCTCTTATGCGATCGTCAACTTCATGCCGTCCACGCTGCCCGACTTCGGGCGTAAGCTCTCCGTGCAGCTCTCTGACTATCAGACCTTCTTTGATAGCTTCCAGCAGCTCGCCACCGGTACCGGCAACGTCACGCTGACAGCACCAGACGGTACCCAAGTCACCGTTCGCTCACAGCAGGCTTGGGATGCTGCGCTGGATGGAAAGGTGACAGGGGTTAAGCAGGATAACTCAACCGACTTTACAGCTAATAGGATACTTGCGCTCAGCGGTACAAATGGTTCGTTCGGGCTTGGAGGTAATACGGTATACCTTACCGAAACTACAGATCTACACGTTTATTTAAAATCCGCAAAAACTGGATTCTATGCTGGTAATACCGTCATAGTTAATGGCATTAATTCATCCTCACATAATTACTTTTGGCAAAAATATAATGATAACTATGGCACCCTAATCGCAACGCCAATTGGTAACAACGCATTGCCAATTTCGGTTAAAACATTGGTTAATGGCGTATGGTCTGGATGGAAAACATTATGGGATACCGCTAATCTTGTAAAACAAACCAGTTCTTTAGATTCAACGGCTGGCAGTACAATGATTGCCGGTGCTGAGGGTTCTTTTGGGTTGGGTAGCTTGTCAGCGCCTTTGTTGCCGATAACGACAACATTAGCCGCATCATTAGCAACTGCTCGCTCAGGCTTGTATCGAGTACCAGCCGGAACAGCCGGAAGCCCAAACACATCATATGGCTGGTATTTTTTAGTTACCCGGTTTTCAACTGCTAGTGCTGGCGTTCTCGCATATACAGCCGATGTCGGGAACCAAAGAATTGCGCAAGGAAATTTTAACAACGGCGTATTTAATGGCTGGGTGGATATATGGAATAGCTTAAATCTCGTAAAGCAAACCGGCCAATTCGACGCAACCGCAGGCTCTATAATGCTTAACGGCGCATGGGGTTGGGGCGGTTTAGGTGAGGATTTCACCCGCACATCTGCTGATTTTTTAACATGGGTACGCTCCGCTGCTAATGGTTCTAGAATTTTCCGTAATGTAACTGACACACCTTACACCCAGCCTTATGGGGCTAGTATCGTTATTAAATCCGTAGATACATGGGGTGTGTTGTCTATCGGATACGGTAGTTCTTCAGGTGTTAGAGTTTCAGGGGGCAATGCTAGCGGCTCCAACACCATCACGCATAACCTCTGGACTGATAAAAATCTTGTAAAGCAAGTAAGCGCATTTGATGCCACCGCTGGATCGGTGATGCTTAACGGCGCGTGGGGTTGGGGCGGGTTGGGGTCGCAACGCACATTTGCCACGGAAGCCGAACAGATAGCATTTATGAATTCCGCTACTAACGGCAGTCAATTATTCAGACCGTCAACTTTTACCGGCGGCGCTGAATCAACATTACTTAAAACATATGGACCAGCGATTTTATTTAAAACCGGTGACACATGGGCGGCAATTAGCGTTGGTCATCACGGCACCGGCAGTGCAGTTACACAAAGGAGGGGGGTGAAAATACTTGCCGGTACTCAAGATGGCCCAATCCCCGCTAACTATGAATTGTGGACGGACCAAAACCTACCAAACCCAGCGACCCTTGATACCGCTCAAACTATAAGTGGAGTAAAAAAATTCACAGCTAGTCCGATAATTTCAGCCACTAACGCCACGGTATCTCTAGAGGCAAGCGGTTTCACTGAGTCCAGTGTGGGCCGTTGGTCACAACTTACCAATAATGGCGGGATAACGAGGTTATTTATTCGAGCCGGTAGCGGAGGCAACCCTACGTCGACAGGTGAGAGGGTTCTCACTTTTCCAAGTTCTGCGTCTGGGACAATTCTTGCATCTGGAAATAACGCCGTAGCCGACTCAAACGGATTTTGGAAAACAGCAAGCCCGGTAGTGAAGCTGTATGCAGACGGCACCAGCGAACTCACCAGCGAAGCAGAAGGCATCACCACCGAGCGCCTGAGCGAAGGCGTCTACCGCATTTCCGGCTGTTTGGGCCTGAATGCCGATCTTGCCTGGGGCGGTATCGAGGGGGGTATCAGTTGCCCGAAATGCCGTAACGGGCTTGAGCGAGTCTGGAATGATTATGACGTTGAAGCTGACGGCTCTATCGTCATTCGAACCTATCACCGGCCACACCCGGACGCGCCCGCGTTCGCTCGCAATGAGATAGAGGGCTACGCGAGCGGCGACCCGATCGATATTCCGCGTGACACCTTCATATCGGTGCGCGTGCAGATGCCAGAACGTGAGGAGGAGAAACCGAAGGTTATGCACAGTAATGTTTATTGCAACACCGTTGCAGGCTAAACGAAAAGCCCTCGCCGCTCGGCTATAAGGTCGAGCGCATCTTAAAGGGGGGGGGGAGTGGGGCGGGGAGATCGGTTAATGTCTCATTGCATTGGAATTGCTGTGATGTGTACATATTGGGGTACATTAATTTCTATTTTTACTTAATTAAATCATTTAAAAACATGTAGATGTGTTGTTTATTCATTATATCCATTTAACTATGGAGACTTCAGCGAGGACATTATACGCATTTTGGCTGTAAGCATAAGCACATGAATGCGCGTTTGCTTAATATCACGTCAATCAGTGGCAAAAAAATGTGAAGAATGTGCGTGCTAAGGGCATTGGGACTGATGTACTGCGTCGTAAAAAGCGGCTATCTTTGCCTGCTGATTAGGTAACACGTGCATAGATAAGCACTATTACGTTAGCTTTCCTCGATGAAGAGCAATAAAATGTTACACTAACAACGACTATTTCTTACCCGGGCGCGCTCTGCATCATCCATGCGTTAAGATCCGTCGGGGGACTATAAGGTTGTAACGTGGGCGAAACGCAATTTTATCAGGGAGAATCACTATGAATAACCGTTTGAGTGGGGTGGTGCTGGCCAGTGTCATGCTGGTTGGGTGCGCCAGCTCTTCGGATAAAACAACCCAAGGGCGTTCCGACCCACTTGAGGGATTCAACCGCACCATGTTCAACTTTAACTACAATGTGCTGGACCCTTATGTCGTCCGGCCGGTAGCCGTTGCCTGGCGTGACTATGTGCCGAAACCCGCGCGTAATGGGCTGAGTAATTTCTTCAGTAACCTGGAAGAGCCCGCCGCGATGGCAAACTATTTTGTGTCAGGCGATCCCTACAAGGCCATGATTCACTTTAACCGCTTCTTCCTGAACACCCTGTTGGGGATGGGCGGGTTATTCGATCTTGCCTCGGTGGCGAATCCGAAGCTGGCAAAAGAAGAGCCGCGCCGTTTCGGCACTACGTTGGGAAGCTACGGCGTGGGCTATGGTCCGTATTTGGTATTGCCGGGCTATGGCAGCGCAACGTTGCGTGAAGACGGTGGCGGTATGGTTGATACGCTCTATCCGGTGCTGAGTTACCTGACGTTCTGGGCTTCTGCGGGTAAGTGGGTCGTGGAAGGGGTAGAGACGCGTGCACAACTGTTGGATTCGGATGGTCTGCTGAGAAACTCGTCCGATCCTTATCTGCTGGTGCGCGAAGCCTACTTCCAACGGCATGATTTCCTGGCGCGCGGTGGCCGTCTGGCTCCACAAGCGAACCCGAACGCCGCAGCCATCGAAGATTCTCTTCAGGAGATCGATGCGCCTGATCCGGTTCCCGCAGCACCTGCCAAATAGCCCTTTCTCTGGCATCATACTCAAAAAGGCTCCCGGTGGAGCCTTTTGCTTTACGCGGATTCACCCAAAATAAAAAACTGCAATAATAAAAATAAGCAGTTGCTACCACTGCTTGTTAATCAATGATAATTGTATTGTTATTTTTTATTTAATTACAAAAAATTTATTTTCACCGCCTTTGTAACAATAATGTTGTGCGGATGTGCGCTGTAATAGGTATTTCACACAAGGCCTGGCTGCCGCGTGGGAATGTCGCACGTTCGGGATGGTTGGAGTAGCAATTTACCTGTAACAACAAAATTAAAATAAACAGAGGCATAGAAGTATGAAAACACTACGGGCGTTGGTCTTGTGCCTGAATCTGGCGGGTACCGCAGTCTTGCCCGCATGGGCGGAAAGTGCAGCGGATACTGCAAAAACCACAGATGTAGTACTGATCGGTGGGGGTGTCATGAGTGCCACTCTTGGGACTTATCTTCAGGAACTGCAACCCGACTGGTCAATCACCATGGTTGAACGTCTGGATAAGGTTGCCGAAGAAAGCTCCAACGGCTGGAATAACGCGGGCACTGGCCACTCGGCCTTTATGGAACTGAACTACACGCCAGAAAAAGCCGACGGCTCCGTTGATATCAGTAAAGCGGTTGAGATCAGCGAAGCGTTCGAGATTTCGCGTCAATTCTGGTCTTACCAAGTCAAGAATGGCGTTCTGCACGATCCGAATCTGTTTATCAACAGCGTGCCGCACATCAGCTTTGTCTGGGGTGATGAGAATACCGCCTTCCTGAATCAGCGTTATAAGGCGTTGCAGCACAGTACGTTGTTCCGTGGCATGGAGTTCAGCGACGATCACGCCACGATCCAATCCTGGGCACCGTTGGTGATGGAAGGGCGCGATCCGGCGCAGAAAGTGGCAGCCACGCGCATGCCGATTGGCACCGATGTCAATTACGGTGAAATCACGCGCCAGCTGGTTTCCGGATTACAGACCAAAAACAACTTCTCACTGCGCCTGAATGCTGAAGTACGCGAGATAAAGCGTAATGCGGACCACACCTGGAGCATTACCTACGCGGATTTGAAGGACGGCGAAAAAGAGCATGCCATCAATGCCAAGTTTGTCTTTATTGGCGCGGGCGGGGCGGCGCTGCCGTTATTGCAAAAATCCGGTATTCCCGAAGCGGATCTCTATGGTGGTTTCCCGGTGGGCGGCGAGTTTCTAGTCACCGACAATCCTGACATCGTAAAACGCCATATGGCAAAAGTGTATGGCAAAGCCTCCGTGGGCGCACCGCCGATGTCCGTGCCGCACCTGGATACGCGTATCTTTAACGGTAAACCTGCGCTGCTGTTTGGTCCTTTTGCCACGTTCTCCAGCAAGTTCCTGAAAAATGGTTCACTGTGGGATTTACCGGGCTCTGTCACGCTGTCAAACCTGATGCCGATGACGCATGTCGGGCTGGATAATTTCGATCTGGTCAAATACCTGATTGGACAGGTGATGATGGATGATGACGATCGTTTCGCGACACTGAAAGAGTATTTCCCCGAGGCGAAAAAGGAAGACTGGCGCTTGGCGGTTGCCGGACAGCGCGTTCAGGTTATCAAGAAAGATGCGGATAAAGGCGGTGTGCTGAAGTTGGGCACCGAGATCGTCAGCTCGCAGGATGGCACCATTGCCGCGCTGCTGGGCGCTTCTCCGGGGGCGTCAACCGCTGCACCGATCATGCTGAGTCTGCTGGAGAAAGTGTTTAAGCAGCAGGTGGCAACGCCAGAATGGCAGGGCAAACTGAAAGCGATCGTGCCGTCTTACGGTAAGAAACTGGATGGCGATATCGATCTCACCAACCAGATCCGCCGTTACACCAGTGACACGCTGCACCTGAACTACATTGAAGTGAAGCCGGAGTAAACTGCGAGCGTTGCGTTACTTTGATCAAAAAGAAAGGCCGCATTAGCGGCCTTTTTTATCGATCACGAGTCGTGATTAGAAGGTGTAGTTCAGGTTAACGCCGTAGAGCCAGGCGCGGCCTTTGGAACTAAAGTTGTACTCGGTACCGCCCAATCTTGCAGGAGCGTGTTCGGTAATATTCACGCTCTTGCCGTGCATATAGGATACGCCAACGTCCACGGACATATCTTTATTAAACGCATAGGTAGTACCCGCGCTTAACCAGAAGCGATCCTGATCGGGAATGGAAATGGAACGTTTATCGGCAGGAACCGGGCTGTCATCGAAGGCGATACCGGTACGGAAGGTCCAGTTATCGTCATGATAATAGGTGGTGCCGATAGCCAGGCGGTAGGCGTCGCGGAAACCTTCTTGTTTCTCAAACAGCGGGTCACCAGCATTATCGGTTGCTCTTAGCTCTTTAAAGGTGCTCCAACTGGTCAGCGCCATGCTGTAATGCACCGCCCATTGCGGGGCGACTCGGTGGTAAGCGGAGATTTCCCACATTTCAGGCAGGTTTAATGTTAACTTACCTGGAATGGTTGCACCGTTAAGCCCGCCCGGCGCGAATGTAGGAAGTTGGTTACTGTAATCGCCTTTAAAGTCGATATCGACTTTAGAACGGTAAGTCAGACCAAAACGGTTATTTTTATCCACTTCATAGAGGATACCTGCGTTCCAACCATAGCCCCACTCTTTGCCTTCCAAACGCGCAGCCTCAGTGGATGGACTAGTCGTTGGGACACTTGCGGATGCTTCACCAAGATGACGCACAATCGTGGCATCGGCATATACGGCATTGACGCCCAAACCAAAGCTAAAGTGTTGATTCAGGCGATAGGCTGCGCTCAGGTTCAGGTTAGACGTCAGCAAGTCAGTCTTGCCACCGATGGAGCCGGCAGTAAAGTTGTTATCAAACTCCGTCGCCAGCCCATAGTTGGTGGTAGCTGATGCACCGATCGCCCACTGGTCATTTAACGGCATGATAATGTGCATGTTTGGCACCCAGGCGTGCGGCGCGATATTTTTTGCACTAGCATCGTTATAGGTTGGAGCTCGAGTGCTACGCCCCGTAATATCAATATCCGGATTAATATACGTCACACCACCAGAAACCGTGGTGCGATCGAACATTGTCATGGTGGCGGGGTTGCGGCTGCCGGATGTCGCATTATCGGCCACGGCACCTTCGCCAGAAAACGCACGCCCCAACCCGGATGAAGAGTATTCATTGAGTTGGAAGCCTGCGGCGGAAACTTGTGCTGAAACCAGTGCCACTGCTATCGCTACTGCGGAGTGTTTAAACAGGTTTTTCTGGCTCATGACCAAAACCTCATCGTGTACTTGTTATTTGACTTTGTTACATACCGTAACAAGGGACGCGCATTGTAGGGGGCGCAGGTGGACTGACAAATCAGACCAGTTGGCGAAAGTATAAGTGGGGAGTATGGAAATGTTGCAAGTTTGTGTTCGAAATATTTCCAGATTGATGTAAAAACCAGATCCAGTTAACACATTCGTTAAGAAATTCGCGGTCTAAGGTGCGTTAATTTACCTAATAATAACAAAACGATGTGAGCTTGATCACTAAATGCCCTTACGTGCAGTAAGTCCTAGTGCTTGGCGAGCCTGCTGAGTAAAATAGCGGGAAAAGTGATATTTTTGAACCGGATCAAATCTGCCCGGGCAGTTCGTTACCCGTAGAGGAAAAGCATCATGACAAACGCGATAAATAAATGTTCTGCTGAAGAAACCGCCGCTTGCTGCTGCGTAGATGTCGGTACTGTAATGGACAACACTGACTGTACGGCATCCTACAGCAAAGTATTTGCTGACCGTGCTGCTGCGCAGGCCACGCTGGCGGCGCTAACGGAAAAAGCCCGTGCAGTAGAATCTGAGCCGTGCCAGATCGACAGTCGCTTTGCTGACGTGAACGGCGGCGTACAACTGGATATCGATTTCACGTTCAGCTGCCAGGCTGAAACGCTGATTTTCCAACTGGGACTGCGTTAAGCATCCCGGTGATAACGTGCGGTGCAGCGCGCCGCACGTTGTGTTCGTCCCCGTTTTCTCTACCCACTCTTCGTCTTGCCATCCCCTTTTAGATTCCACCTCCTCTTGCAGAGAGCGTGCGCTCGCATTTTGTAGTGAACAGGTTTGCTTAATGTAATGCTCTGGTTAACACTCTATTCAGGTCTGACCTGTTAGAACATATACTTAATTCTCTGTTTACAGGAGTGTTTATGAGCGAGGTGTTACCCCTGATAACCCGGAGCGGCGAACGGGTCGCGATCGTCAGTGGATTGCGCACGCCTTTTGCTCGTCAAGCGACCGCGTATCGCGGTATTCCCGCCATGGATTTGGGCAAAATGGTGGTGAGCGAACTGCTGATCCGGTATGGCATCGATCCCAAGTGGGTCGATCTGTTGGTGTTTGGTCAGGTAGTACAAATGCCGGCTGCGCCCAATATCGCGCGCGAAATTGTGCTGGGCACCGGAATGTGTGTGCATACCGATGCCTACACGGTTTCCCGTGCCTGTGCCACCAGCTTTCAGTCCGTGGTCAACGTGGCCGAAAGCATTATGGCGGGCACCGCGCAGGTGGGAATTGCGGGCGGGGCTGATACGTTCTCATTGCCGCCGATCGGTGTAACCAAAAATCTGGCGATGACGCTGCTGGATCTCAGCAAGGCCCGCACGTTGGGGCAACGGCTCAAACTGCTGTCACGCTTGCGTCCGCGCGATCTGGTGCCGGTCTCGCCGCCCGTGGCGGAGTACTCCACCGGGCTGCGTATGGGTGATACCGCAGAACAGATGGCAAAAACCTACGGCATTTCTCGCGCCGACCAGGATGCTTTTGCTCATCGTTCGCACCGGCTGGCGGCGAAAACCTGGCAACAAGGTGTGCTGCATCAAGAGGTGATGACCGCTTACGTACCGCCATACCGTCAAACGCTCAAAGAAGATAACAACGTGCGTCATGATTCTACGCTGGAGCATTACGCCCGTTTGTCGCCCGCGTTTGATCGCCTGCACGGTTCTGTCACCGCGGCCAACAGCTCTCCCCTTACCGACGGTGCGGCCGCTGTACTCTTAATGAGTGAAGGAAAAGCGCGCAGCCTCGGGTTAACGCCGCTGGGCTACCTGAAAAGCTATGCTTTCACTGCCATTGGTGTTCAGCACGATATGCTGTTGGGACCGGCGTATGCCACGCCGCTGGCGTTGGATCGTGCGGGTCTTAGCCTTGGCGATCTTACGCTTATCGATATGCATGAAGCTTTTGCGGCGCAGACGCTGGCCAACGTCAAACTGTTCGCCAGCGCTGATTTTGCACGGGATAAGCTGGGGCGTACCTCGGCATTGGGAGACGTGGACATGGACAAATTCAACGTGCTGGGCGGTTCGATTGCTTACGGTCATCCGTTTGCGGCCACGGGGGCCAGAATGATTACGCAGACCCTGCATGAGTTACAACGGCGCGGCGGCGGGTTTGGGCTGGTTACCGCCTGTGCGGCGGGGGGACTGGGGGCGGCAATGGTTCTGGAGGTCACACCATGAAACAAGTGCACGCTATCGAGCAAGCACCGAGCGAGGTAGAGACAGCTCCCTCGGCGTTTTCGCTGTACGTTCGGCCAGACAATATTGCTGTGATCGCCATGGACGTGCCGGGCGAGAAGATGAACACCCTGAAAAGCGCCTTTGCGGAACAAGTACAAACGGTGCTGCATCAGGCGCAGCAACATGCGGCGCTGCGTGGCGTCATTTTAATATCGGGCAAACCTGACTCGTTTATTGTGGGGGCGGATATCACCATGCTTGATGCCTGCACACAGGCGGAAGAGGCGGAAGCGCTGGCGCGGCAAGGGCAGGAAACCTTTGCCGCTTTTGGCGACTTGCCGTTTCCTCTGGTTGCGGCGATCCACGGTCCTTGTCTGGGCGGCGGGTTTGAGCTGGCGTTGGCCTGCGATTATCGCGTCTGCTCGCTGGATGACAAGACAGTGCTGGGATTACCGGAAGTGCAGTTGGGTTTGTTGCCGGGGTCGGGCGGGACTCAGCGTTTGCCCAGGCTGATTGGCGTCGATCGCGCGCTGGATTTGATCTTGACGGGCCGCTCGGTAAAAGCGCGGCAGGCGCTCAAGCTCGGGATGATCGATGATGCCGTTCCCAACAGTATTTTGCTGGAAACGGCGGCCGCGTTGCTGAAAAAGGGTAAACGGCGGCAGCCGATACTGCCCTGGCGCACGCGTCTGGTGAACAGTTGGCCGGTACGTCACGTGTTATTTAAAGTGGTAAAGCAGAAGACGCGCGCTAAAACCCAGGGCAACTATCCTGCCACCGATCGCATCATTCAAGTGGTCCGGCGGGGCATGGATAAAGGGCTGGCCGAAGGGTATAAACAGGAGGCGCGTGCATTTGGCAAACTGGTGATGACACCCGCCTCAGCGGCGTTGCGTAGTCTGTTTTTTGCCACCAATGCGTTGAAAAAACAGGCGGGAGCTTCAGCCGAACCGCGTGAAATACACCGTGTCGGCGTGCTCGGTGGTGGACTGATGGGCGGCGGTATCGCCTGCGTTACCGCCCAGCGCGCACAGCTTCCGGTGCGCATCAAGGATATCAACGAAGAAGGTATCAACCATGCGCTACGTTACAGTTGGGAATTGCTGAGTAAACGCGTGCAGCGCAAACGCATGAAACCGGCGGAACGCCAGCGCCTGATGACGCTGGTCTCCGGCAGCACCGATTATCACGGTTTTGAATATGCCGATATCGTTGTCGAGGCGGTGTTTGAGGATCTGGCGCTCAAGCAGAACATGGTGGCAGATATCGAACAGCATGCGCGCCCGGAAACCCTGTTCGCGTCCAACACCTCTTCCTTGCCCATACACCAGATCGCCGAACGGGCGCAGCGCCCTGAGCAAGTCATTGGTCTGCACTATTTCAGCCCGGTAGACAAAATGCCGTTGGTAGAAGTGATTCCCCATGCAGGCACCAGCGCTGAAACCATCGCCACCACGGTAGCTTTTGCCCGCCAGCAAGGGAAAACCGCCATTGTGGTGGCCGATAAAGCCGGGTTTTATGTCAACCGCATTTTGGCTCCCTATATCAACGAGGCAGCTTATTGCCTGTTGGAAGGCGAGCCGGTGGAGACCGTGGATGCCGCGCTGGTACGCTTCGGTTTCCCGGTTGGCCCGTTAACCCTGCTCGACGAAGTGGGCATTGATGTGGCGACCAAGATAGTGCCGATACTGGTGGCGGCATGGGGCGAGCGTTTTCAGGCTCCGGCCACCTTCGAGGCCATTTTGCAGGATGGGCGCAAAGGGCGTAAGAACGGCAAGGGTTTTTACCGCTATGGCACCCCGCGCCGTTTCTGGCGCGCGCCGCGTGAGGTAGACAGTGCCATCTATCCTTTGCTGGGCGTCACGCCAAAAGCGCATCTCGATCATGCGTTGATGGCACAACGCTGCGTGATGATGATGTTAAACGAGGCAGCACGCTGTCTGGATGAAGGCGTGATCCAATGCGCGCGTGACGGTGATATCGGTGCGGTATTTGGTATTGGCTTTCCACCGTTCCTTGGTGGTCCGTTCCACTACATGGATCATCTGGGGATCGATACGGTCGTCAAAACGCTGGAAACGTTTGAGCATCAGTATGGCCCCCGTTTTGCCCCGTGCCAGCGCCTGTTGACCATGCAGGCAAGTGCGGCCCGCTTTCACCCTTAATCCTTTCCCCCTTCCGGCATCAGCCGGAAGGGCGTCAATTGATGGTCACCGCCACGCTCACCGTATCTTTGTAGCTTCCTGCCGGTTTATTTGCCTGACTCGCATTGATGCGTGCCGTATACGGGATGGTCTGCGTCAAGCCAGTGCCGGTTCCCGCATAGTTGTTGCTCTCCGTCCAGGCGCTGTTGTCAGCGCGGTAAAGTTGATATTGCAGGTAATAATTGGTACCGGAAACGCTTGCGGTCATCCGACGCCAATTGGCATCGTCAGGGTGCGTGCTGGTTAACGCCACGCTGTAAGCGCCATCTTTGGTGCAACGCACGCCCAGACTGCTGTTGATAGCCGTGAAGGCGGAGGGAAAGGCTGCGCTGCCAAATTCGATATTGTTGGTATTGCTGATCTGGCAATCGTTGGTGACGGTCAGCGTTAGCGTGATGTTAGAGGTCGGTGTGCCGGAATAGTACAGGCAGAGTTCACCAATACCGACATCGCAAACGCGATAGTCCCAGTTAACGGCGATAACATCGGTATACGTGCCGGCAGAAAGCACAGCACCGGTGCTTGTTTTTACCCACAGCGGCAAGGTGCTGTTTGGGCCGGTAAACAACCCTAATAGCCCCAAGAGCGTCTGACTACTCCAGGTGTATGAGCCATTAAGGGCGAGTATGTTGTTACAGTTTTGATCGACGCAAAGCGTATAAGGCAGAACGTCACTTTTCGTGGTGTGTTTTAACTGACGCAGTCCCGCGGAGGCGTTATTCCCGGTGCCGAACGTCGCAATGACGCGGTTGGTGCCTGCCAATGACAGCGTGGGCGCATCGCAGTTAAAACCGGTACTGGCTTGAGAGGTCTGCGATGCACCGTTGAGCGTGATCGAGCTGGCGCTGCCAAGCGAAGATGAGGTGCTGGGCACACGACACTGCGCCCATGTCACTGGGGCATAACTGAAACCGAGCAGCACAAGTGAGAAGAACAGGAAAAGTATACGCATCTTTTATCCTTGGTTATCGGGTTGGCATGTCAGCGGGCCAACCCGTGCCGGCATGGATTGCTGCTCTGGCAGTGAAAATTGCACGTGACAACGACGCCCATCTTCCTGAGTAAACGACAGGCGGTTGTGAATAGCTAAATGAGCGAAGTAGACCAAACCGTCATAGCCACTGATGGTGGTGTTGCCACTGGTTTCATCGGTAATCCAGGTGCCGACGCGCAGCGCTTCACCGTGGCTGTTTCGCAGCGCGATATTGGCTGAACGTACCTTTTTGATGGCAAAAGAGGCCAACGTGCCGCTGCCTTCCTTCACGGCTAACCGGGTTTCAACGCCTGAGATGTCGACGTCAGGTGGTAAAGCAAGTGGATCGATTTCCACCTTGGCCGGGTAGTGGGAGGTTACCCACGGGATCAGCAGTCGTCCTTGCTGGTTGGTATAGCCGACTAACTGGTTTTCGTAGCGCACGGGCACGTCGGCATAGCCTTGCGTATCGACCACAATAAAGGCGTCATTGATACGGTTGCTGGGAAACAGGCTGCCATCCAGATAGATTACCGAGCCGCTCATTTCTCCCCATTGCGTTTGGCTCCCCTCGTTGCCATAGATTCCTCCCTGTAGCTGGTTATACGGGCCGCGCCAACTGAGCGCCCCTTGATGATAAGGATCGTTGCCAGCACTGTAGGCCAGGTTCCAGCCAAAACCGCCGTCGAGGGGAAGGGTGCGCGTCACACCCAGCGTTGTGAGGCTCTCTCCCTGGTTGTTACGTTGCACGCTGGTGTTGAACGTATCGTTGTTGCCAAAGGGGATAATCACCTGGAGCTGTGCGCTGTAACCGCGATCGCCCAGCGTTTTGTTGGCCGCCAGATAGAGCGTGCTGTTGCCCCACAGTTGCCGCGTGTAGGAGAGATTGACCAACTCAGTGCGCGAATCGTTAAACGGGGTAATGGCGAAATACCCCACCCCGACGGTGCCGTTTGCCGGACCAAATAACAGGCTGCTAAGGGTAGCTTGCAGGCTCTCTTTGCTCATGTTACCCGGTGTGGTGTAAGTGCTGAGATCCTGATAGCGCGACGTGCGGCGCTGGTGCTGAAGGTTGAACCCCACGGTATTACCATAGTAGGAGTAACCGAAGACGTATTGTTGTCCGCCTCCGTCCCGTTCACTGTGACTGTAAGCGGTGCTAAGCGTACCCCAGCGCCCCACGGCCATGTCTGCGCCTGCGCCGAGCAGGGAGAGGTCACGCACCGTTTCTCCATGGCCGGAAAGCGTCAGGCTCTGTGTGAGACCATAGCGATAGAAGCCGCTGAATGCGGGATCTGACGCATAGCGATCCTGCCCCAGCCCGTAGGTTCGGCGCAGCACACCAACGGAGAGGTCGAAATCGCTAAGCCCCTGACGCAGTAGGGTGTTAGAGACATAAAACGGCACGCTGGTAGCAATCTGTCGCCCTTGTGCATCGGTGGTAACGATCGTCGCTTCACCCGCACCGTTGAGATAGGGAGTATTGGTCAGGGTGAACGGGCCGGAGTTGAGCGCCATGCTGCTGGTTTTAAAGCCGTTGATAAACAAATCCAGCGTGCTGGGTACCGCAGCAGAGCCTGCATATTGCAACATGGGATAGGTAACGATATCCGGTCGCAGATTGAAATTACGCCCGATGCGCAGACCCGCCATACGTGCTGATTGGCTCCAGGTAAGCGAGTTGCTGATGAGATCGCCAAGCTGGTAGCTGACCATCCGCTCACTGTCGCTGTAGCGCCAATAGGTATCGTAGCGACGATAGCGGCTGCCATTGTCGGTGTAGGGGCTTTTTATTACCCACAGCCCCGAGTTGGACAAGGTGCCGTAGTCGCTGAAAAGGCGCTGTTCCATCAGCGCGTTCATCGTGTCGCCCTGCTGGGGCGGTGAAGTATAAAACAGGTTGTAATTAAACAGCAGGCCGGTGCTGCTGCGCGCAGACAGTCGCTGAATGCCGCCGCTGTCGCCTGCGCTGATTTGCTGCTGTGGCAGCCAATCCGTGGGTATTGTCAGTTGGAGCTGTTGCACCCGGCTGTCATAGAATACCGTTACATCAGGCAACGAATTGATGTCTATTTGACCTGCTGCATTGGCAGGCAGTTTTATATGTCTGCGGGCGAGCTCGCTGGCGTCCGCAGCGTAGCGATCGCCATTAACGCTAACGGGGACGACCAGATTATCGCTGTATCCGTTGACCGCCAGCGTCAGGTAATAAAGGGCGTGTTGCTGAGCAGGGGGAGCCGTAGGCGGGGGCGGCAAGTCGCCGAACTCCTCGGCGGCAAACACGGTTGATGCGCACAGCATAATGCCCCCTGCAAACAGGAATGCGCTTGGGCAAACACGCTGTGATGAATGCTTCAACCTTCCTGACATCAGGTTTAGCCGCGCGTGATAACGACAGGGTCAGGGGTATCCGCCAAATGGGTATACAGAATGGCATTTGCACCGGGTGCTGCCGCTGATGCCGGAAGCGGCCAGCGCATCTCCTGACCCGGCAGAACATACCCTAAAAAGCCCTCACTGATGCTGGTACGAGGTCCTTTTCCTTGCGGTGAGGTGGACCAAAACACATTATTCAGGCGGGCATGCGTTTGGCCCTCATTACGTACATAGAGGTAGGGCTTTCCATCGACCGGGGCAATGCGCCAGTGCAGTTGCAAGGGAGCCGCCGCCGCATTCGGCTTATCGTGGCCCGAGCCCCGGAGAAACAAGGGCAACAGATAACGCATCTGGAATTGAACGCCAGAGGGGGCGTTACTGGTTTGCGGCAGATAAGGCGTGGCTATTTCATCAATCACGATGCGAAAAGCGCGTTCCTGAGTGACTGATGGTGGGGCAACACGCATCAACCTGATCATACTGCGCTGACCCGGTTCCAGTTTAATAAAGGGCGGAGTGGGTATCACTTCGGTTTGATCGGCGTAGCGATCTTCATACTGCATCTGACGCCAAGTCATAATGCGAATTTGCAAACCCACGGTGTTATTACCCTTGTTTTCCAGCCATAGCGCTGAGCTGCTGTTATGTGCCTCGATAATTTGGTAAATCGGCCACACCAGCAACGAACTGGCAGCAAATGCGCCTGAACAGACAAACAGTACCGCTACAGATAAAAATCGACCCACACTGCTTTTCGTTAATTTCATGCCAACGCCTTATTATTTTAATAACGCCGTAATGACTGACACTGCTACGCGTATCTCAATGACCGCCGCTCGCGCCACACCTTGCGGTTAATACGTCACATTGATGGTGACACTGTCGGTATATTGCCCGGCCGCAGGCAGCGGTGTTGCGCCAAAATAGCGTGCATATACCGTATAGGTTTGTGTCGTGCTGGGAAAAGAGGACACGGTGAGCGCCAGTGTGCCAGTACCCCATACCTGAGAACGCGCGGCATCACGGTAGAGTTGATAGGGCAGCGTGCGAGTTCCTGCGCTGTTTTTCAGGTAGCGCTGTGCACTGCTGCCGCCGTTTGCGCCGTAATCGAGCGCAATGGAAACGGATGCACCGGGCGTGCAGGTGACGACGATTGAGCCACTGCCTGCACTGCTGACCACATCCACATTCGTGGCAGTGGCACTTTGTGAGCCGAAACTGAGGGTACCCATATTGCTTGAGCTGCTGCTGTTAACGCCAAACAGGCAGCCATTTTGCAAGGTGGCCGTCACGTCAAAGGACCCATTGACCGTTACCGCCAACACCGGATTGGCAAGACTCAGCAGCACGGCCAGCGACGGCAGGAGGTCGCGGAAAAAACGCCCTGCGCTGATGCCCGTGGTTTTCCCGGTGCAAGCCTTCATGGCAATAGGGTCCTCCTGTTTATCAGTTCCAGGTAAGCGTCGCTGTAATGGTGTCTGTATAGTTGCCCGCAGGGGGGTATTTGAGCGTTTGCTCGGACGCAAGGATTCGGCCATAGATGGGCACTGCTTGTGCTACACCGGTGCCCGCGGGAACGTTAAGGGTACCACCGATAGCAATTTCCGTGGAGCGCGCACTGTTGCTGTAAAGGCGATAGGAGATCAGTGTCGGGGTGCCTGCACCGTTGGTGAGACGGCGTACGGCACTGGCGTCATTTGCGCCAGCACCGATAGTGAGCACGGCGGCGGTGCCTGACGAACACAGCACCGAAAGGCCCGTCGTGCCCACCTCTGCGTCCACGTTGGTGTTTAAATCCGCGACCTGACCAAACGCCAGTGTTCCGAATGTGCCACTGCTCACGTTGTTAACCAGACATGTCGAGTTTACCGTCAGGGAAACGGCGATATTGCCCGTAATGGTGGCGCTTTCAACAAACGTGGTTGGCATAAACAGAAATAAAGAGGAGAGTGCGGCGAGCGCTGCTTTTTGCTTATTCATTGCCCTTCCTTCATACAAGCACCGCACACCGAAATTCCGTTAAACGTAATGACGTTTTAAAATAGGAAAGCGTGGCAGCGCGCAGATTTTTTCATTCTCACCGCGACACACTGGCGCAGGGAAAACGGACAAAGCGTGCAGGATATAAACCTTCACCCCTTTTTTAAGGCATCGCTTTCTCTGGTGGGCAATATAAACCCGTCACACTTCACGTTGCCGATGCGTTGGCGGTGTTCACTTACCCGAATCACTGACTTGAGTAAGTTCCTCACTTGCTGCCTTCCTGCAACGCGAATTATTTAGGGTATAAACAATGAAAATAAAGGTGCAATCGGTGCTTTCGCTGTCATTGCCAGCAGCACGGAATAATAGATTATGGTGAGCTTTTAAATAAATTTAATAACAACTTACATAAACCGCTCTTCATAAAGATAGATGCCCCCCCCTTGTTTAACAATGTGAGGAATTTGATAAAAAGGAAAAAGGAATGAAAAAGCCAAATTATGTGCGCTGTTAGTTTTAAATTTTTACCTGGTAGGTTTTAATGGTTTTTTACTCTGATTTTTTACGCTGTCGTGGTGGCAAAAATGTTGTTTTTCGCTTTTTTTTGCTCTGCTGCCCTAGGTGATTGAGACAAGGTCGTCACTTAACCTGATGATTCATGTATGTAATCTTACCACACTGCGTGTTCTGGTGATGAAGCGAGGTATGCCTATGCCTCAGCGGCCTATGCAAATCGGTTGACTCCAGCTTCCTATCTAAGGTAAAAAAGCGTTTCGTGCTTCGGTTAAATTTGCAACAAAATGACACGTATTCTCCCTGCCCAGACCCTGTACGCATGGAAGGGTGTTTATCGGGAAATATGCGCTAACAGCATAATAGAACGAAGTTTTTTACTATAACGGTGTTATATGCAAGTGTTGATTATGCGTCATGGTGATGCAGTACCTGACGCAGCCAGCGATGCGCTTCGCCCGCTCAGTGCGCGCGGTGTTGAAGAATCGCGTCAGATGGCTTTATGGTTACATGATCAGAGTGTGGCCATTACGCGTGTTTTGGTGAGTCCTTATCTCCGCGCCCAGCAAACCCTGTCCACCTTGCGTGGTATCCTTTCCCTGCCTGATGAAGAAGAATGCGTGCCGGAACTGACCCCGGGAGGCAATGCCGCATTTGTCAGTGATTATCTGCTGGCATTGGCCGGTGAGGGGATCGAATCGGTGTTGATCGTCTCGCACCTGCCCTTGGTGGGGTATCTGGTGGCGGAGCTCAGCCCGCAAACCGGCGCACCGATGTTTGCCACCTCGGCGGTGGCCTGCGTCACGCTGGATGCGCAGTCGGGCGCTGGTGTGTTCGATTGGCAAACCAGCCCGTCACAGTTGGCGCTCAAATCCTGAGCCACGCTTGCGCCGTCGCCAATGTCAGGCGATAGCGCGCAAGCCGGGCGCGTTAGCGCGGCGGCTCGGTGCCCGCTTTTATCTGACCGTACACCGCATCCAGTTCCACCAACACCAACAGCGCGGCGTCACCGCCAAACTCTTTGGGCGCCTGATGGAAAGCCAGTACATCTGGATGTTGCGCCAGCCAGAGTGGCGTTTGCTGTTTGAGAATATGCTTGCCGTGGCCGTGCATCACACAGGCGCAGTACACGTGTTCACGGCGACAGGCCGCGAGCAGGGCGCCTAGCTCTTGCTTGGCTTGCAACTGGGTCAATCCGTGCAGATCGAGAAACAGGTCCGGGGAATAGTCGCCGCGCCGCAGTTTTTTCAGCTCGTAATGACTGCTGCCGGGGCGCACGTAACGCATCGGGCCGTCGCTGTCCAACTGGGGCTGAAATTCGTCAGAAAAATAAAAGCTGGCATCCACTTGTTCCTGCAACGCCTTGCGCGGCGGCAGCTTCCCTTCGACATGATGGCGCTGAGGACGGTGCACATAGGTATCCTGGCGCAGCGTCTTGGTGCCGGCCACGGAGGCGCGGAATAGCTGTGCGTCGCCATCATTCAACGCGTGTTTTTTACTCATTCGGTCACCCCGTTGTATCTCTTGGTCCTTATTACGTCGGCGTATCTGCTTCCCGATGGGGCGGCCTGGCGTTAGGGCATCACTTCATACGGCATTTGCCATAAATTTCATGGGTCCCAGTGTAACCTGTAATAGTGCCTGCGCTACCTTTTTAATAACAAACCCGAAATTGCCCAACAACCGAGAGGCCGAATCGATTGATAGGCAACGCACAGGATTTCCTGCGCGGGTGGGTGATATCTGCTGATTTGTAGTTGGCTTCATGGCAAACTAAGCGGCATTTCCTGACGGGTGGGGTCTGTGGAGGACTAACTTGGATAAAATTTTCGTCGACGAGGCGGTCAACGACCTGCATACCTTGCAAGATATGCTGCGCTGGGCGGTAAGCCGTTTTAACGCAGCCGAGCTCTATTATGGACATGGCACCGATAACCCGTGGGATGAAGCGCTGCAACTGGTGCTGCCAACCCTGTATTTACCCCTTGATTTCCCTGCGGATATGTTTGGCTCGCGTCTGACGTTATCGGAACGCCAGCGTGTGGTTGAGCGCGTGATTCGCCGCGTTAATGAACGTCTGCCCGTGGCTTACCTGACCAACAAGGCGTGGTTTTGCGGGTTGGAGTTTTTTGTCGATGAGCGCGTGCTGGTGCCGCGTTCGCCAATCGGTGAGCTGATTTCACAGCAGTTCGCGGGACTGATCGCCGATGAGCCGCAGCATATTCTCGATCTCTGTACCGGCAGCGGCTGCATCGCCATTGCGTGTGCGCACGCCTTCCCCGACGCAGAAGTGGATGCCGTCGATCTCTCCAGCGATGCGTTGGCGGTCGCCGAGCAGAATATCCAGCAACACGGCCTGGAACAGCAGGTCACGCCGATTCGCTCCGACCTGTTCCGCGCGCTGCCACCGCTCGCGTATGACCTGATTGTCACCAATCCGCCTTATGTGGATGCGGAAGACATGGCGGATTTGCCACAGGAGTTTCGTCGCGAGCCGGAACTGGGTCTTGCGGCTGGTCATGACGGGCTGGATCTGGTGCGCCGTATTTTGGCCTGTGCGCCCGATTACCTTAATGAGCAGGGCGTGCTGATTTGCGAAGTGGGCAACAGCATGGTGCATTTGATGGATCAGTATCCGGATATTCCGTTTACCTGGCTGGAATTCGAGCACGGTGGTGATGGCGTCTTTATGCTGACAAAAGATCAACTGGTGGATTGCCACGACCATTTCGCGGCGTATCGGCAATAAACAGACTGGTTATGCCGGGCTCATCCCGGCAACATAAATCATAATGCTGTACAGAATAGCGATGTTACACAGAAAGGAGCCGTGATGGCAGGCAACAGTATTGGCCAGTTCTTCCGCGTCACCACGTTCGGCGAATCCCACGGTATTGCGTTGGGATGTATCGTTGATGGCGTACCGCCGGGCATTCCGCTGACCGAAGCGGATCTGCAACACGATTTGGATCGCCGTCGCCCCGGCACCTCGCGTTATACCACGCAGCGCCGCGAGCCGGATCAGGTGCGTATTTTGTCCGGTGTGTTTGAAGGGGTCACCACGGGCACCAGCATTGGCCTGATCATCGAAAATACCGATCAGCGCTCTCAGGATTACAGTGCGATCAAGGACGTGTTCCGTCCCGGTCATGCCGATTATACCTACGAACAAAAATACGGCGTGCGTGACTATCGCGGCGGCGGTCGTTCTTCGGCCCGTGAAACCGCCATGCGCGTGGCCGCCGGGGCCATTGCCAAAAAATACCTGCAAATGACCCACGGCATTCAGGTGCGTGGTTTTCTGGCGCAGATGGGCGATGTCAACTGCGAACTGAAAGACTGGGATATCGTTGAACAAAACCCGTTTTTCTGCCCCGATGCCGACAAGATCGATGCACTGGATGAACTGATGCGTGCCCTGAAAAAAGAGGGGGACTCCATCGGTGCCAAGGTCAGCGTTGTCGCCGAATCGGTACCGGCTGGTTTGGGTGAGCCGGTGTTCGACCGTTTGGATGCCGATCTGGCCCATGCATTGATGAGCATCAACGCCGTAAAAGGTGTGGAAATTGGCGATGGATTTGCGGTTGTCACCAAACGCGGCAGCGAAAACCGCGACGAAATTACCCCGCAAGGGTTCCAGAGTAACCATGCGGGCGGTGTACTGGGCGGCATCAGCAGCGGACAGGCGATTGTCGCGCATCTGGCGCTGAAACCCACCTCGAGCATCACGGTGCCGGGGAAAACCATCAACCGCCAGGGTGAAGCAACGGAAATGATCACCCGTGGACGTCACGATCCCTGTGTGGGTATCCGTGCAGTGCCGATTGCGGAGGCCATGATGGCGATTGTATTGATGGATCATCTGTTGCGTCAGCGCGCCCAGTGTGGTGACGTCGTGAGTCAGGTTCCTCGTTGGTAAATAAAACATGAAAAAAGGGTGGGTGGGGGCCATTGCCGTGCTGTTGAGCACCGGCGTATGGGCAAAAACCCCGTGGCAAGAGATCGCACATCCGGTGTCCGGTGCGGCACAGGCTATTGGTGCGTTCTCTAACGGCTGCATTGTCGGTGCGCAGCCGCTGCCGTTAGAATCCGTCAATTATCAAGTGATGCGTGTCGATCAACGCCGCTATTTCGGTCATCCGGATTTGCTGGCGTTTATCACGCGACTGAGCGCCAAGGTGAAAAAGCAGACTGGCGGGCTTGTGCTAGTGGGTGATATGGGGATGCCAGCAGGCGGTCGGTTCAGCAGCGGCCATGCCAGCCATCAGTCCGGGCTGGATGCGGATATCTGGTTACAGATGCCGCTGCAACGCTGGACGGCGCAGCAACTTCTGAAACCGCAGCCTATCGATCTGGTGGCGGCCAATGGTCGCCAGATTAATCCGCGCCAGTGGCAACCGCAGGTAACGGCGTTGATCAAACTGGCGGCGCAGGACACTGAGGTTACCCGCATCTTCGTTAACCCGGCCATCAAGAAGCAACTGTGCCAGGAAGCGGGACAGGATCGCGACTGGCTGCGTAAAGTGCGTCCCTGGTTTGCGCACCGGGCGCATATGCACGTGCGGTTACGCTGTCCGGCAGACAGTCTGGAATGTCAGGATCAGGAAGCGCCACCCGCTGGTGATGGTTGCGGTGCGGAGTTGAGCAGCTGGTTCACGCCACGTCAGCCGAGCCCTGAAGCGCCAGTGAAAACGCCACCTCCGTTACCGGCCTCGTGTCAGGCATTACTCGATAAACATCTGTTGGTGAACTAAGTCATGGAATGGTTTTTAGTCAGCCCTGAAATGCTCGGGGTGTTGTTTGCTTTTGCCGCGCTTGCCGGTTTTATCGATTCTATCGCGGGCGGGGGCGGGTTACTCAGTATCCCCATTCTGCTCTCGGCGGGGCTGAGCCCGGCACAAGCGCTGGCCACCAATAAACTGCAAGCGGTCGGTGGCTCTTTTTCTGCCAGCCTCTATTTTGTCCGTCAGCGCGCGGTGAAGTTAAGTGAACAAAAGCTGCCCATTGCGTTGACGTTTGTCGGTTCAACGTTCGGTGCCTGGCTGATTCAGCAGATCCACGCGGATTTTTTGCGCCAGATCCTGCCCGTTCTGGTGATCGGTATCGGACTCTATTTCCTGTTGATGCCGAAAATTGGTGAAGAAGACCGCCAGAAACGATTGTCAGGCCTTCCTTTTGCCTTTTTAGCGGGCGGGTGCATCGGGTTCTATGATGGTTTTTTTGGCCCCGGTGCCGGTTCTTTCTATGCGTTGGCGTTTGTCACGCTCAGCGGTTTTAGCCTGCCTAAAGCCACGGCGCATGCCAAGGTGCTCAATTTCACCTCCAATTTTGGCGGGTTGCTGTTCTTTATCCTGGGCGGTCAGGTGGTCTGGGGCGTTGGTCTGGTGATGCTGGTCGGGCAGGTGTTGGGCGCGCGTCTCGGGGCTCGCATGGTGCTTAACAAAGGACAAACGTTGATCCGTCCGATGCTGGTGGTGGTGTCGGCCTGTATGAGCGTGAAGCTGATTTATGACAATCACGGCAGCGATATTGCCCAATGGATAGGACATCTCTGGTCATGACCACCTCAAGCGTAAGCACCGCGCACGATTACCGCGATCTCATCACCTTGTTCGCGCAGTGCTTTGAGCAGGACTTTAACACCCAACTGGTGAAAGGGGATGATGAGCCTATCTATCTGCCCGCCGATGACCAGTTTCCCTATCATCGTATCGTGTTCGCGCACGGGTTTTATGCCAGCGCATTCCATGAGATTTCACACTGGTGCATTGCCGGTGAAGCGCGACGTAAGCTGGTGGATTTTGGCTATTGGTACTGCCCGGATGGCCGCGATGCGACAACGCAGGGACAGTTCGAGCAGGTAGAAATCAAGCCACAGGCGTTTGACTGGCTGTTTTGCGTGGCATCGGGCTTTCCGTTTAATGTCAGTTGCGACAATCTGGAAGGGGATATCGAACCCGATCGCATCGCGTTTCAGCGCACCGTGCATGCGCAAGTGATGGCCTATCTCGAGCAGGGTATCCCGGCGCGGCCATTGCGCTTTATTCGCGCATTACAATCGTTTTACAATACGCCGCCGTTGACGGCGGAGCAGTTTCCGTATCCCGCCGATCTCAACTGATGCGGATAAACGTTAATAGTGAGGATGTTAGATGATCGCAGAATGTGAAGGGCGTATTCTCGCTCTGATTGATGATATGGTAGAGCATGCCAGCGATGATGAACTTTTTGCCGGTGGCTACCTGCGCGGTCATTTGACGCTGGCGGTGGCAGAGGCCGAAGAACAGGGCGAAACCACGGTTCAGGCGCTCTATCAGCGCGTGTGCGACAGCGTGCAGCAAGCGATTAAAAACGGTGAGCTTTCGCCGCCGGATCAGATATTGGTCAATGGCATGTGGGACGATTTATTTCAGCGCGCTTCGCAGATTAACTGATCGATTCTCTGTTCCGCCACTGTCTATCCCATCGTCAGTGGCGGCTATCTTCGTTACACCGCTCTGCCTTTCAGCAGCTTTCTCACCCAAAAACGATTCGGATTCAACGCGGCAAGGGTTTCTGCATCGAGCGGTAACGGCTCGCCGTACAACTGCCCGGCCAGGATTTCGGCGGACAACGGGGCAGAGCACAATCCACGCGATCCCAGCGCACCGATAACGAACAGATCCTGATGAACCGGAGCTACCGCCACACGCTCCGGCGTGTGCCGCTGCACGTCAAGTGACGCGTATTGATCTAGCGTCTGCGCGTAATCCGGCGCAGCGCCGAGCAGCGGCAGATGATCGCGGGTGGCGCAGCGCACGCCCTGACGCGCTGCGTTGTCGCTGACATCAATGTCATTCACCCAGCTTGCCTCGGGCAAGCAGGCCACCAGGCGCTGGTGGTTTTCCTGCTGCTCGTCGGCACTAAACGTGGTGGTAACCACGCCTCGCTGGTAGCTGGCACCGATACAGTGCTGCTGATGGTGAGGGCTGACTGGGGTCAGATAGCCGTCATAGCACAGTACGCGTTGCAAGCGTTGCAGTGTCGGGGTAGTGGGAATATGGCTCACCTGACCGCGCACCGCATAGCTGGGGAGCTGTTGAGTTTGCGACCAGTCGCTGAGCCGCTGTCCGTTAGCCAGCACCACCACGGGATGGGTCTTTTGCTGCCCGTTTGCCAATCGAAGTTGCCAGCCGGATGCGGTTTTTTCCAGCGCAGAGACGCCAGTAGCAAAATGCACCACCAGCCCGAGCGATTGTGCGTGTTTCAGCGCATGGGTTGTTAGCTCTGCCGGGCACAGCCAGCCACCCTCGATATAGCTCGCACCGGGAAAACCTATCGCTAATCCGGCCGTTGCGTCCATCTCATCGGCGCTGAGCGGCGTAACCACCTCTGCTGGCCAGTGACCGTGCAAGATTTGCGTGATTTTACGCGCGCTTTTTTCATCGTAGGCAATCTGATTTACACCGCACCAGTCATGCTCGAAGGGGATACCGGCTTGCCACAGCGTGTCGTACTGGCGGCGGGCAAAACCAAACGCGGTGGCGAAAAAACGGGAAAGCGCATCGTGTTTGTCGTTGAGTAACGGGTAGAGGGCTCCCTGACGGTTACCGGAAGCGCCTGACGCCGGAGCCTCATCTTCACAGTAGAGCGTCACCCGTGCGCCGCGTCGTAACAGCGCCAGCGCTGTCAGCACGCTGGCAATGCCGCCGCCAATAATCGCGATATCCTCTGTGGTACTCGCTGCCGGGCGCGAATACCAGGGGGCTGTCGCTGAGATCGGAATGGCGTGCGGCAGCACGCCGCGCAGCATTTCGCGTTTTTGTCCGTAGCCCTTGATTTTTTCCACGTCAAAGCAGGCTTGCTGTAGCCCCCGACGCACAAACCCTGCGGCGGTAAAGGTCGCAAAGGTGCCCTGGGCCCGGCACAGGCGTGCCATGGCGTGAAACAAGTTCTCGGTCCACATGTCCGGGTTTTTGGACGGGGCAAAGCCATCGAGAAACCAGGCGTCAACCTGATGCGTCAGGGAATCGTCCAGCGTTGGCAGCAAGTCGTTGATATCACCAAACCACAGGTCGAGGGTGATGGCACCGTCAGCCAGAATCAGGCGATGGCAGCCCGGCAGCGCCGACGGCCAAGCCTGTCGCAATGCTTCGGCGTAAGGGGCAAGCGTCGGCCAGTGGGCGTGCGCCTGTTGCAAATCGGCCACGCGCAATGGGAATTTTTCAAAGCTGATAAAGTGCAGGCGACGCAGTGCCGCGTGCGGATGCTGCGCGCGAAAATCAGCGAATGCTTGCCACAGCGTTAAAAAGTTCAGGCCAGTGCCGAAGCCGGTTTCCGCGATGATGCACTGTGGGCGGGGGTGTTCAACAAAGCGCGCCGGGAAGTGGTTACCTTGCAAAAAAACGTAGCGGGTTTCTTCCAGCCCATCCTGATTTGAGAAGTAAACGTCATCAAACTGTTGCGAAACAGGTGTACCCTGTTCGTTCCAGGAGAGCGTACCGTGCTGAATAGCATGGTCTTTCACGATAATTGACTCATTTTTAAAGCGATAGCGTGATTTTACTCAGCAGGTGCTCAGGGCGCAAATTTTGTAAAAGGTTGGGTGATCGGACTTGTTCAGCTTACATCTGTACGCTAAAGTGCGTGACGAAATCCCAAAATACATTTATGCGGAAAGAGGTATTGAATGAAACGTGCAGTGATTACTGGCCTGGGGATCGTCTCAAGCATTGGTAATAACCAGCAGGAAGTCCTGGCATCGTTGCGGGAAGGTCGCTCGGGTATTACGTTCTCACAAGAGCTGAAAGATTCCGGTATGCGTAGTCACGTCTGGGGCAATGTGAAGCTGGATACTACCGGCCTCATTGAACGTAAGGTCGTGCGTTTCATGAGCGATGCCTCTGTCTATGCTTTTCTGTCGATGGAACAAGCCATTGACGATGCCAAGCTGGCACCTGAGGTTTACCAAAACAACCCGCGCGTCGGTTTGATTGCCGGTTCCGGCGGTTCAGCACGTTCTCAAGTGTTCGGCGCGGATGCGATGCGTAGCGCGCGTGGCCTGAAAGCGGTTGGCCCGTACGTGGTCACTAAAGCGATGGGCTCTGCGGTGTCCGCCTGTCTTGCCACGCCCTTTAAAATTCAAGGCGTGAACTACTCCATCAGCTCTGCCTGTGCTACCTCTGCGCACTGTATCGGGAATGCGGTAGAGCAGATCCAACTGGGTAAACAGGACATCGTGTTTGCTGGCGGTGGTGAAGAGCTCTGCTGGGAACTGGCCTGTGAATTTGATGCCATGGGCGCGCTGTCTACCAAATACAATGAAACGCCAGAAAAAGCGTCCCGCACCTATGATGCCGATCGCGACGGTTTTGTTATCGCCGGCGGCGGCGGTATGGTGGTGGTGGAAGAGCTGGAACATGCGCTGGCGCGTGGTGCACACATTTACGCCGAAGTGGTCGGCTACGGTGCCACCTCTGACGGTGCCGACATGGTTGCTCCGTCGGGTGAAGGCGCAGTGCGCTGCATGAAGCTTGCGATGCAGGATGTGGATACGCCTATCGATTATATCAATACCCACGGTACGTCTACGCCGGTGGGTGACGTGAAAGAGCTGTGGGCGATTCGTCAGGTATTTGGCGAGGCGGTACCGCCTATCTCTGCAACCAAAGCGATGACCGGGCACTCTCTCGGCGCGGCGGGCGTACAGGAAGCGATCTACTCCCTGCTGATGTTGGAGCACGGTTTTATCGCGCCGAGCATTAACGTTGATACGCTGGATGAATTGGCGCAGGACATGAACATCGTGACGGAAGCGACCGAGCGTAAGCTGACCACGGTGATGTCTAACGGTTTTGGCTTCGGCGGCACCAATGCCACGTTGGTGATGCGTAAGTTAGCGTAATCGCTATACCCTAAACTCTCGTCATCCTCGGCGAAAGCCGGGGATCTCTGCCAGAAGAAACACGTTTGCCTGCAAGAGATTCCCGCTTTCGCGGGAATGACCATGAGAGTAGGGCTGTTTATCAGCAACCTCTCCGGGGCCTTGTGCCCCGGTTTTTTTATTGGTTAAAACAGCACCCACAGTAAGAATATCACCACGCAAACGCTGACAATGGGCCAAAACAGCGGTTTGTTGAACACGGCCTGGAGGGCAGGTGGCAAGGTGGCAACCAGCGGATTGACAATCGGCTGCGGATGCGGGAACAGGCTTTGTATCGTCAGTTCCCCATCGGAAGCGCGCTGCATGCGGTGGGCGAACAAAAAAGTCACCAGCTCGTTGAGTTGTGGTTGGGTGAGCGGTGTCTGAACCCCGGCATTGAAACGGTTTTGGCTGTAGTCCAGCAACAGTTGCCGTTCATTGGCTTCCAATGCGGGTTGCAACAGCGTGTGCAAGGTGGACTGGGTCGCGGTCATTGGCGGCTGTGCCGAAGTGCCGGCAGCGGTTGCCGCGGTTGTCGTCGATGCCAGGGTCGAAGCGGCGGTCGCGGGTGTATCGCCGCGTGCATTGCCGGTAGTCAGCAGATGGTGCAGGTCAGTTTGCGTCTGCAAATATTGCATCAGAAGCGGCAGATGGCGGGCGGGGATCGGCGTGCCCGGCGGCTGGTGTTGCATTGCCGTCAATGACGTCCAGATTTTTTCTGTTGGCTCCCCCAGCAGCGCGGATAACCGCACCACCATCTGATTCAGGCTGTTCTGTTCGACGCTGGATAACGGACGTTGCAGCAGGGCGGTGGTCGCTGCATTGGTGGCAACATTGGTGAGCGCATTTTGCACCAGCGTTGTGGCCAGCGCGGGTGCCTTGCCGGAAGCGGAATTTAGCGGTGCCGCATCCGCCGGTGTTTGCAAGAAGGTCAGCACCCGTTGTAACTGAGGCTGCGTCAGCGCTTTAAGTTCGGTATGACCAAATTCCTGGCGTAAAAACTGAGTGACGCGCTGGCTGTTATTTCCCTGCGGCAGCAGATCGGTCAGGCGCTGCAACAACGGATGGCGGGCGCTGCTTTGCTGCGTCTGAGCCAGTACCAGCTGGTTCTGCAATGACTGCTCAGCGGCGGTAAAATGCTGTCCGAGCAGCGTCTGGTTCGGGGCCAGGCCGATGTCCTGACGCAGCGTGGTCCAGATGGCATTGTTACTGAGCGACATCAGCGCCTGTAACTTGACCACCAGCGTGTCCAGCGTCGCGCGTTGGGTAAAGCTCAGTGGGGAATTCGCCGCCGCCGCATTGGAAGAAGAAGAGGCAATGGCCGACGTCGGCGACGCGGGTGGGCGATCTCCCGGCGTTGGGGTTCCCGGACTGCTGACAGGCTGCATGATGGACTCCTCACTGCGTGAAAGGCACCCTGCATTCCCCGGGAGCCCTGAATAGGCAACAGAAATCATAGCAAGGTGTCTGGTGCGAGAATAGTCAGATCATAGGGGAAAATACCTTCTTATTTGCGGTTTGCTTCCGCGTCATGCAGTTGCTCGGGTGGCGTATCGGTATCCGGTGTACAAATCGCGTTGTGCTGAGCGCGCGGAGTGCGCATACGCTGCGCCATGACAACCCCGAGTAATACCATGACCCCGCCCACGATGTGATAGCTGTGCAGCGTTTCATGCAGCAACGTCACGGCGATCAGTGCGGTAAACACCGGCGTCAGATTGATGAAAATGCTGGCATTGTTGGCCCCGATACGCATTACCCCGACGATCCACATCCACGGGGCGAGGATCGAGGCAAAAATACCGGCGAACAGCACCAGCGGTATATTTTGCGCATTCAAGGCGATGCTTTCAGCCAACAGCAAATTAGGCAGCAACAGCACGACGCCAAAGGCAATTTGCACGTAGAGCGATACCCAGGTGGGTAGAGCAATCGACCAGCGTTTGGTTAATACGCCATACAAGGCATAGGCTAACGCGGCAATAAACATCATTACTTCGCCGCGCCCGATGCCCTGCGCCAGAATCAGTGCCGGATGTCCACCGCTGATAAGCCAACTGATGCCGAAAAAGGAGAGCAGGCTGCCGCACAGTAAGCTGACTGTGGGCACTACGCCAAGCAGTGGAATGCTGATCAATACCGTGAGCAAGGGGATCAACGAAACCAGAATACCCATCATCAGCGCGCTGATGCTGTGCGCGGCATAGTAGGCCATGCTCTGGTAGAGCACCATGCCGAGAAACCCCAGAAACAATAATTTTCCCCAGTGTAGCCTGATGGTGCCCGCGTGGCGTCGCAGCTGAGGCAGCATAAAGGGCGTCAGTACCAGCAGAGCCAACAGCCAGCGGTAGAATGACATGGCTGCCGGATCGATGGCACCCACGGAAAGTTTATTAACGATCACGTTAAATGACCAAAACAGGACGGCGATAAGGGGGAATAGCGCTTGCATGATAACAATTCTCATTAACGTGGTGTGCCAGTTTACGTCAGGCGGGTTCGTTCTATATAGTGAAAACAAGACATCCTTAACGGCAAGACAGACAACATGACCCGGCAACGATCTTATTACCGTCCTGAAGGCATACCGCCGCACGGGGTGTTTTTGCGTACCGAGGCGGTCAGCGCGGATACGGAATACCTGCCTCATCGTCATGAGTGGGGACAATTGCTGTATGTGGTTTCTGGCGTTGTGGTGCTGCGTCTCGCACAGGAGCGGTTTTGGGCACCGACCCATTTTGCTATCTGGTTGCCGCAGGGGGTCGAGCACGCCTGCTATAACCAACGTCAGGCCACGATCCGCACCATCAATTTCGATGCGCGCTGGTATGCAGAACTTCCCGAAACGCCATGCCTGCTCGAGGTTGGCCCGCTGTTTAAGGCGATTCAGGATGATTTGTTCGCGCGCGACGTGCTGATCCCACACGATAAGCCTGACCTGCGCTTGTGCCACGTACTGTGCGATCAAATGACGGTGGCACCGCGCCAACGCAACTATTTGCCGGGTACTGACGATCGCCTGCTGGCTCCGGTGCTGCATGCGCTGGAACAATGTCCGGCGGATAACCGAACGTTGGCGCAATGGGCCGCCGAGGTTTACAGCACGGAACGCACGCTGTCGCGGCGCTGTCAGGCATTGCTCGGTATGTCATTTAGCGAATGGCGACAGCGGCTACGCTACCTGCAAGCGCTGGCATTGTTGCGTCAGGGCATGAGCGTGCAGTCAGTGGCGCTGGAGGTCGGCTACAGTTCTTCATCGGCCTTTATCGCCATGTTTCGTCAGCAAAGTGGGGCTACGCCGGAAGGGTATCGCGCCAGGCCCTAAGCGATGGGGATAGCGTTGGGATTCTTGACCATTCGGTGGCAAAATAGTGCCCCTGTTTTTCTTGCAAGCGTAGCCTGACCGGGGTCGTACATGAAAATTGTGGTTGATGAGAATATGCCGTATGCACGCGAGCTGTTCAGCCGCGTGGGTGAGGTGGTGGCTGTGCCGGGAAGACCGTTGCCGGTTGAGGCGCTGGCACAGGCACAGGCCCTGATGGTGCGCTCCGTCACGCCGGTCAACGCCGCCCTGTTAGCGGATACGGGAGTGACCTTTGTCGGCAGCGCCACGGCGGGTACCGATCATGTGGATGAAGCCTGGCTGAGTGAGCAGGGCGTCGGATTTTCCGCCGCGCCAGGCTGCAATGCCATCGCGGTGGTGGAATACGTTTTTTCTGCGCTATTGATGCTGGCGGAGCGAGACGGCTTTCAGTTGCGCGACAAAACCGTCGGCATTGTCGGTGTCGGCAACGTCGGACGGCGTTTGCAGGCGCGCCTCAATGCCTGGGGGGTGAAGACGTTACTGTGCGATCCACCCCGGGCGCGCAGGGGCGATGTTGGCCCCTTTTTGCCGCTGGAGGCGTTACTGCGTGACGCTGATATTGTCACGCTGCATACGCCACTGACCAAGGGTGGCCCAGATAATACCTGGCACCTGATTGATGAGGCGGTGCTCGCTGCCTTGCCCGCCGGACGTATTCTGATCAACGCGTGTCGCGGGCCGGTGGTCGATAATACTGCCCTGCTGCGAGCGTTGCAGCAGGGAAAGGATCTGCGCGTGGTGTTGGACGTGTGGGAGCCAGAACCGGGGCTTTCGCTGGATTTGCTGGCGCGCGCTGACGTGGGTACGGCGCATATTGCCGGTTACACGCTGGAAGGCAAGGCGCGCGGTACCACGCAGGTGTTTGAGGCGTTGTGCCAGTTTATCGGTAAACCTCAGCAGGTGCCGCTGTCATCGCTGTTGCCTGCCCCGGATATCACGGATGTTCACCTAACGGCTCCTATCGAGCAAGCGTTGCTTAAGCGTCTGGTTCATCTGGTGTATGATGTGCGTCGTGATGATGCACTGTTGCGCCAGTCTGCTGGCCAGCCTGGCGGATTTGATCGTCTGCGTAAACACTATCAGGAGCGCCGCGAATGGTCTTCGCTGCGTGTCACTTGTTCTGATGAGGCCAGTGTGGCCTGTCTGAATGCATTGGGTTTCACTGCCGTCTTGCCGTAGTTCGGTGAGAGGGTGTCATGAAATACGACGTTTTTCGCGTAGGGTATTCGGGCGGTGATACACCGCTCGAGCAAGAGGTATTGACGAATGGGAGAACACCACATGTCTGACGGCTGGAATATTGCGCTATTGGGCGCAACGGGTGCGGTGGGAACGGCGCTGCTGGAGTTGTTGCAAGAGCGCGAGTTTCCTATCGGCACGCTTTATCCGCTCGCCAGCGAACGCAGCGTGGGGGAATCCGTAAGGGTCAACGGCAAATCCTGGCAGGTCGAGGATGTGGCCGATTTTGATTGGTCCCAGGCACAATTGGCTTTCTTTGTCGCCGGTAGCGAAGCGAGCGCCCGCTATGCGGAAGATGCCGGTAACGCAGGCTGCCTGGTGATTGACAGCAGCGGTCTGTTCGCGCTGGAGCCGGATGTCCCGTTGGTGGTGCCGGGGGTCAACACCCATGTGCTGGCCGATTACCGCAATCGCAATATCGTGGCGGTGGCAGACAGTCTGGTGAGTCAACTGCTGCTGGCTATCAAACCGCTGATCGATCAAGCCGGGCTGTCACGCCTTCACGTCACCAATCTGCTCTCCGTGTCCGCACTCGGCAAAGCGGCGGTAGACGATTTGGCCGGACAAAGTGCCCGTTTGCTGAACGGCATTCCACCGGAACCGGGCTTTTTTGCCAAACAGCTGGCGTTTAATGTGCTGCCGCTTCTGGCGGATGCGCAAGGCAGCGTGGCGCAAGAGCGTCGGTTGGTGGATCAGGTGCGCAAGGTGTTACAGGACGAAGGGCTGCCTATTTCCGTCAACTGCTTACAGGCTCCGGTGTTTTACGGCCATGCGCAGGTTGTGCATCTTGAAGCATTACGGCCGCTGTCTGCGGAGGAGGCCCGGGATGAACTGGCGCGCACTGAAGAGGTTCAACTCAGCGATGAGGATGACTACCCGACGCAGGTGGAAGATGCCTCTGACAACGTTCAACTGAAAATTGGTTGCCTGCGCAATGATTACGGCGTTCCCGAACTGCTGCAATTCTGGTCAGTGGCGGACAACGTGCGCTTTGGCGGCGCATTGATGGCGGTGGAAACGGCAGAACGGCTGGTGCAGGAGTATCTGGGGTAATGTCAGACAGAGATTTGCCGCTGCAGCCTGCTGGTATCAAGGTGGCGCTGGGCATTGAGTATGACGGTAGTCGCTATTATGGCTGGCAGCGTCAGGCTGAAGTAGAGAGCGTGCAAGGGCATCTGGAACAGGCGCTGAGTAAAGTGGCCGATGCGCCGATTACCGTGTTTTGTGCGGGCAGAACCGATGCTGGCGTGCACGCTACCGGGCAGGTGGTGCACTTCACCACTCAGGCTCAGCGCAAAGATGCGGCCTGGACCATGGGCGTCAATGCCCATTTACCCCGGGATATCGCCGTGCGCTGGGTGAAAACTGTCGATGACGATTTTCATGCGCGTTTCAGCGCCACGGCGCGTCGCTATCGCTACATTATCTATAATCATCGCCTGCGCCCGGCGGTACTGGCGCGTGGCGTAACGCAGTTCCACTTCCCGCTGGATGCGGCGCGCATGGAACGCGCCGGACAAAGCCTGCTGGGTGAGAACGACTTCACCTCGTTTCGCGCCGTGCAATGCCAGTCGCGCACGCCGTGGCGCAATGTAAATCATTTAAAGGTTACGCGTCATGGCGCTTACATCGTGGTAGATATTAAAGCCAATGCGTTCGTACATCACATGGTGCGCAATATCGTTGGCAGCCTGATGGAAGTGGGATGCGGCAATCAGCCTGAATCCTGGATTGCTGAACTGCTGGCGGCCAAAGATCGCACGCTGGCGGCTGCCACGGCGCGCGCCGACGGTCTGTATCTGGTGGCGGTAGATTATCCGGCGCGTTTCGAACTGCCGGTTGCGCCAATGGGCCCTCTGTTTCTGGAAGATTGACCCGTGGCGGGCGGCTGTGCCGCGCCACGCTAAACACTCGAGGATTGTCACGGCATTGCGCCGTGAAACATGCACATGATGGAACTTGTCGCGTTTATACGCTTTATCATCGATTTTATTCTGCATATTGACGTTCACCTTGCGGAACTGGTTGCGCAATACGGTGTCTGGATTTATGCCATTCTGTTTTTGATCCTGTTTTGTGAAACTGGCCTGGTAGTGACGCCGTTTCTGCCGGGGGATTCCCTGCTGTTTGTCGCCGGTGCGCTGGCGGCGCTGCCCAGCAACGATCTGAATGTGCACACCATGGTGGCGCTGATGATTGCGGCGGCCATACTGGGGGATGCGGTCAACTACACCATCGGACGTTTGTTCGGGGAAAAACTGTTCAGTAATCCCAATTCGAAAATTTTCCGCCGCAGTTATCTGGATAAAACGCATCAGTTTTATGCCCGTCACGGCGGCAAAACGATTATTCTGGCGCGCTTCGTACCGATTGTGAGAACATTCGCGCCGTTTGTCGCCGGTATGGGACACATGCGCTACCGCCACTTTGCTCTCTATAATGTGGTAGGGGCATTGCTGTGGGTATTACTGTTTACCTACGCAGGTTACCTGTTTGGCGACCTGCCGATTGTGCAAGAAAACTTGAAGTTATTGATTGTCGCGATTATTTTCATCTCTATCTTGCCGGGGATCATTGAAATCTGGCGGCATAGACGAGCGGCGGCCCGTGCGAATAGCGCGTCGCGTTCACAAGAATAAACGCGGTAATCGCTCCGGTTTGACCAGTTTTCTATCCACAGTCCCGGAGTGTTATGGTTTAATGAGCGGCATTTATGGTCTGTCCCCGATGACGACCTGTGTTGCCAGCGCCTTGAAACACGGGTGTAAACACCGGTTCAGGCTACGGCAAACGGGCGTTGTGACGGGGCAGAGCGGACTGGCTACGGCCAGGTTCAAGCAGAAAGGTTATCAATGAGCTGGATTGAACGAATTCTTAACAAGAGCAACATTACACCGACCCGCAAGGCCAATATTCCTGAAGGGGTATGGACCAAATGTGACAGTTGTGGTCAGGTGCTTTACCGCGCTGAATTAGAGCGTAACCTTGAGGTGTGTCCCAAGTGTGACCACCACATGCGGCTTTCCGCCCGTGCGCGTTTAAATGCGTTTCTGGATAAGGACAGCGTGGTTGAGCTGGGTAGTGAGCTGGAGCCCAAGGATGCGCTGAAGTTCAAAGACTCGAAGAAATACAAAGATCGTCTGGTTGCCGCACAGAAGCAGTCTGACGAAAAAGACGCGCTGGTGGTGATGAAAGGCACGCTGTACGGCATGCCAGTGGTCGCCGCCTCCTTTGAATTTGCCTTTATGGGCGGTTCCATGGCCTCTGTGGTCGGCGCGCGTTTTGTGCGTGCGGTGGAGCAGTCGCTGGAAGATGGCTGTCCGTTGGTGTGTTTCTCCGCCAGCGGCGGTGCGCGTATGCAGGAAGCGCTGATGTCGCTGATGCAAATGGCGAAAACCAGCGCGGCGTTGGCAAAAATGCGCGAGCGCGGTCTGCCCTATATCTCGGTGTTGACCGACCCGACCATGGGTGGCGTTTCCGCCAGTCTGGCGATGCTCGGCGATTTGAACATTGCCGAACCTAAAGCGCTGATCGGTTTTGCTGGCCCGCGCGTTATCGAACAGACGGTGCGTGAAAAATTGCCGCCGGGTTTCCAACGCAGTGAATTCCTGCTGGAGAAAGGGGCGATTGACATGATCGTGCGCCGCCCGGAAATGCGCTTCAAGTTAGCCAGCATGCTGTCTCGCTTGACCAACCACCCTGAGCCGGTGGACACCGCTGAAGTTCGTCCGCCGGAAGTGACCACTGAACCGCAGGATGATGCGCAATAAGTGACACATGAACAGGGTGTGACAGGATTGCGCTTAGGCCGTTCTGTGCACCCTGTATCAATGAACCGTAAGCCAGTGAACGGGACTCATGGAAAATCTTCTCATTCCCCAAGCCACGTCGCCTTTGGCCGCGTGGCTTCATTATCTGGAGCACCTGCACGCCACTGCCATTGACATGGGATTGACGCGCGTTAAACAGGTTGCCGATCGTCTTCATCTGCTGCGTCCGGCCCCAACGGTGTTTACCGTCGCGGGCACCAACGGAAAGGGCACCACCTGCTGCACGCTGGAAGCCATTTTGATGGCGGCGGGGTTGCGTGTCGGCGTCTACAGTTCGCCCCATCTGCTGCGCTATACCGAGCGGGTGCGCATTCAAGGCCAGGAATTGCCGGAAGCGGCCCACGCTCAGGCTTTTGCCGAGATTGAAGCAGGACGTGGCGATGTCTCGTTGACCTATTTTGAATTTGGCACCCTTGCGGCACTGCACCTGTTCAGGCAGGCAAATCTGGATGTGGTGATTCTGGAAGTGGGGTTGGGCGGGCGTCTGGATGCCACCAATATCGTCGATGCCGACGTGGCGGTGGTGACCAGTATTGCGCTCGATCATACTGACTGGTTAGGGCACGATCGCGAAAGCATCGGTCGCGAAAAAGCCGGTATCTTCCGTGGTAATACTCCCGCCGTGGTGGGGGAGCCGGATATGCCCGCCTCTATTGCCGCCGTGGCCGAAGAGACCGGGGCCTTGTTGTGCAAGCGCGGTCGCGATTGGCACTTCGCGCTGGAAGGCGACGGCTGGTATTGGCAAGCGGCTGACGGAGCGCGCATGACGCTACCTCTGCCGAACGTGCCGCTGCCCAACGCCGCCACGGCGCTGGCCGCGCTGCATCAGGGACCGATTAACGTCCCTCTGGCTGCTATTGAACAGGGGCTGCGCCGTGCGGCGTTACCGGGCCGGTTCCAAACGGTGAGCGAACAGCCAACACTGATTCTGGATGTGGCGCATAATCCTCATGCCGCAGCCTATCTGGCCGGGCGTTTGGCGCAACTGCCAAAAACGGGCAAAGTGCGTGCGGTGATCGGTATGCTGGCTGATAAAGATATTCCCGGCACCCTGGCGCAGCTCAAGCCGGTGGTGGATGAATGGTATTGCGCCCCACTGGAGGGGCCGCGCGGTGCAGGCGCTGAATTGATAGCGGCACACCTTGAATCCAGCCGGTCGTTTGACGATGTCGCGACCGCCTGGCATCAGGCGATGCAAGATGCAGATACGCAGGATACCGTGGTGGTGTGCGGATCTTTTCATACGGTAGCGCATGTCATGGAAGCGCGGGAGGAGAGGGGGTCGAATGGCAAGTAAGTTTCAAAACCGTCTGGTCGGCACCATTATTCTGGTAGCGTTGGGCGTTATTGTGCTGCCTGCTCTGCTGGATGGCAAAAAGAAACATTACGAAGATGAATTTGCCGCGATTCCTCTGGTGCCAAAGCCGGGCGACAGCACGGAGGCAGAATCATTGCCTTCATTGAACCAGTCGTTGCCCAGCCAGCCGCCGGAGGGTGCGCAGCAGGCGATGCAAGGACAACCGGCTCAGGGCGGTGTGATCGCGCCAGAGGATGACGGCGCCATGCAGGCACCGCCGAGCAGTACGCCACCGTCGTCTTCCGCACCGATAGAAATTGCCCCGCCCGCCGTGGCGGCGCGTCCGGTCACCCCTAAAGCGGAAGTGAAACCGGAAACCAAACCCAAGGCGAAGCCGGAAACTAAACCGGAAGTGAAGCCTGAGCCGAAACCGGAAAGCAAGCCGGCAACGCCTGCGCCACAACCCGCGCAGCAGCCCGCCGCGCAACCGGAAGTGAAGCCGGAAGCCGCACCAGCAGGGCAAGCCTACGTGGTGCAACTGGGCGCGCTGAAAAATGCCGATAAAGTGAATGAGATTGTGGCCAAGCTGCGCCTGTCGGGATACCGCGCTTATACGGTGCCATCGACGCCGGTCGCGGGAGAGATAACCCGCATTTACGTCGGACCGGATGCGTCAAAACAGAAATTACAGTCCGCCCTCGGCGAGCTGCAACAACTGAGTGGATTGAGCGGGCAGGTCAGGAACTACAGCGCACGTTAAGGGTTGCCAGCAAATTCACCTATCGGTGAAATCGTTGGGAAATAGGCTACGCAAACGTTTTCTTTTTCTGTTAGAATGCGCCGCGAACAGGATGATGAGCGGCGCTATGCTCTGTTGAACCGGCGGTAATCGCTGTTGGTGCGAGAGAGATTGTGTTGGCATCGTTCGTGAGTGAGAGAATTCATGGTTTGGGTTGATTACGTCATCATTGGCATTATTGGTTTCTCTGCGCTGGTCAGTTTGATCCGGGGCTTTGTTCGTGAGGCGCTTTCGCTGATCACCTGGGGCAGTGCATTCTTTGTCGCCAGCCATTATTACCCATACCTGTCGGTCTATTTCACGCGTTTTGAAGACGAGCTGGTGCGCAACGGGGTTGCCATCGCCATTCTGTTTATTGCGACATTGATTGTGGGAGCGATCGTCAACTATGTGATTGGTTCACTGGTTGAACGAACCGGGCTTTCAGGCACCGACAGGGTACTGGGCATTTGCTTTGGTGCGCTGCGCGGCGTGTTGATTGTCTCTGCGCTGCTGTTCTTTTTGGATACCTTTACCGGTTTTTCACAAAGCGACGACTGGAAACGGTCTCAGTTCATCCCGCAGTTTAGCTATATCATCAGGTGGTTTTTCGACTACCTGCAAAGCACGTCAAGTTTCTTGCCGCAGCACATAGAGCTGCGGTAGCGCTGATGAGGAAAAGACAACATGTGCGGTATTGTCGGTATCGCCGGTTTTACACCGGTAAACCAGTCGATTTATGACGCGTTAACGGTGTTACAGCACCGTGGACAAGATGCCGCAGGCATCGTCACCATCGATCCCATGAACTGCTTCCGCCTGCGTAAGGCGAACGGCCTGGTGAAGGACGTATTCGAGGCGCGTCACATGCAGCGCCTGCAAGGCAATATGGGCGTGGGGCATGTACGTTATCCTACCGCAGGCAGCTCCAGCGCATCGGAGGCCCAGCCGTTTTATGTCAATTCCCCGTTTGGCATCACGCTGGCGCACAACGGTAACCTGACCAACGCCCATGAACTGCGCAAACAGCTGTTTGAGCAAGGGCGTCGCCACGTTAACACCACCTCTGATTCTGAAATCCTGCTCAATATCTTTGCCTGCGAGTTGGATCGTTTCCAACACTATCCGCTGGATGCTGACAACGTGTTTGCTGCCGTTGCTGCTACCCACAAGATGATTCGCGGTGCCTATGCGTGCGTCGGGATGATCATCGGGCACGGTTTATTCGCTTTCCGCGATCCCAACGGTATCCGTCCATTGGTGATCGGCAAGCGCGAACTGGCCGATGGCCGCATCGAGTATATGGTGGCCTCGGAAAGCGTGGCGCTCGATACCCTTGGCTTTGAGTTCTTGCGTGACGTAGCGCCGGGAGAGGCGGTTTACATCACCGAGAAAGGGCAACTGTTTACCCGTCAGTGCGCCGAGAACCCGAAAAGCAACCCGTGCCTGTTCGAGTATGTCTATTTCGCTCGTCCGGACTCCTTTATCGATAAAATTTCGGTCTACAGCGCCCGTGTGCGCATGGGCCAAAAGCTGGGCGAGAAGATTGCCCGCGTGTGGGAAGATCTGGATATCGATGTAGTGATCCCGATTCCGGAAACCTCCTGTGATATCGCCTTGGAGATTGCGCGCATTATCGATAAACCGTACCGCCAGGGGTTTGTGAAAAACCGCTATGTGGGCCGTACCTTTATCATGCCGGGCCAGGAACAGCGTAAAAACTCGGTGCGTCGCAAACTGAACGCCAACCGCGCCGAGTTCCGCGACAAAAACGTGCTGCTGGTGGATGACTCCATCGTACGTGGCACCACCTCGGAGCAAATTGTCGAAATGGCGCGTGAAGCCGGTGCACGTCGCGTTTATCTGGCCTCTGCCGCGCCGGAAATTCGTTTCCCCAACGTGTACGGCATTGATATGCCGAGCGCCAATGAGCTGATTGCCCACGGCCGCGAAGTGGAAGAGATTCGTAAGATTATCGGTGCCGACGCCCTGATTTTCCAGGATCTGGACGATCTGATCGCCGCCGCACGGGAAGAAAACCCGGATATCGTGCAGTTTGAATGCTCGGTATTTAACGGTATTTACGTGACCAAAGATGTCGATCAGGGTTATCTCGATTATCTGGAAGGGTTGCGTAATGACGATGCGAAAGCGTTGCGTGGTCAGAACGAAGTCGAAGATCTGGAACTGCATAACGAAGGTTGATGTCATCCTGGCAGCCGATCGGCAATGACAGTGAAAAGGGAGGTGCGTAAGCGCCTCCCTTTGTTGCTTATTGGGCGGGGATAAGGCAAAGTCAGCCCGTTATCCTTTTTGCACAGCAGCATTTCGAGGTTTGGCATGAAACGACTCATCATTGGACTTTCCGGTGCCAGCGGCGCGATTTATGGCGTGCGCCTGTTGCAGGTGTTACAGTCGTTGGACGATGTGGAAACCCATTTGATCATGAGCCCAGCCGCCCGACAAACGCTGACGCTGGAGAGTGATTACAGCGTGCGCGATGTGCAGGCATTGGCTGATGTGGTGCATGACAGTCGTGACATCGCGGCCTCGCTGTCGTCCGGCTCGTTTCGCACGGCGGGAATGGTGATTCTCCCCTGTTCCATCAAAACCCTCTCGGGCATTGTGCACAGCTACAGCGATAACTTATTGATTCGTGCCGCAGACGTGATATTAAAAGAGCGCCGCCCATTGGTGTTGTGCGTGCGTGAAACCCCGTTGCACCTCGGCCATCTGCGCCTGATGACAGCGGCCGCAGAAATGGGGGCGGTGATCATGCCGCCCGTTCCCGCGTTTTATCACCGCCCGCAAACCTTGCAAGACGTGGTGGACCAAACGGTCAACCGCGTGCTCGATCAGTTTGATATTGCGTTGCCCGAGGCGTTGTTTACCCGTTGGCAAGGCAGTTAACGCCGTCCAATCTGGCAGAGTGATGCAAATACACACCAATCAGGTGCAATTCCCCTCGTCTTTTCTCGCGCTTTCTTGCCTGTCGGCGCAAGGTTTGCACTACGCTTAAGCGGTGGTGCGTTGTTATGGTGCAAGCGTTGATTGATTTGCACCAATATGTTGCCGGGAAAGCGCGCCGTCTCTTTTCCGAACAACCCTCGTATCATCATCCTCGTCAGGGTGCCCCTATCACTACGCGCCTGCGGCAGATTTCGGATTTATCCGTATTTTGCTGCGATTATGGCGTGGATTTTGCAGGGTTTCTGCTGATGAGACTGGCGGCGCTGGCATCCCTCTCGCGCAAGAGCGCGCAGGCGTCTGACCGCCCCTTTACGCTTAGTGATATTCATTCTTTTTGATCATCATTCCATCAAGATAAGGGTTGCGAAATGAAAAAATTATTCAGAATTCTGCCGTTGGCCTTAGTTATTGCTGCGGGAAGCGCGCTGGCCGATGTTCCCAAGAATCTCAAAATCGGCACCGATCCGACGTATGCACCCTTTGAGTCCAAGAATGCCAGCGGTGAACTGGTGGGGTTTGATATTGATTTGGCTAAAGAGCTGTGCAAGCGCATCAAGGCTGAATGTACCTTTGTGGAAAGTGACTTCGACGCGCTGATCCCTTCACTGAAAGCGAAAAAAATAGACGCCATCATCTCCTCGCTCTCCATCACCGAGAAGCGCCAGCAGGAGATTGCTTTCACGGAAAAACTCTACGCTGCTAACGCGCGTCTGATTGAGAAGAAAGGGGCGAACATCCAACCGACGCTGGAGTCGCTGCGCGGTAAACGTGTCGGCGTGTTGCAGGCATCGACTCAGGAAGCTTTTGCCAACGCCAACTGGCAGCCCAAAGGCATTGATGTGGTGGCTTACCAGAACCAGGATTTGATCTACGCCGATTTGACCGCAGGCCGTATCGATGCCGCGTTCCAGGATGAAGTGGCGGGCAGCGAAGGCTTCCTGAAATTACCGGCGGGTAAAGATTATGTCTTCGCGGGTCCGGCGGTGAAGGATGATAAATTCTTCGGCGTAGGCACCGGCATGGGGCTGCGCAAAGACGATAAAGCGCTGAAAGCCGCGTTGGATAAAGCGTTTGAAGAGATTCGCAAAGACGGCACCTACGACACTTTCGCGAAGAAATACTTCGATTTTGACGTATACGGCGGCTAATGGCGTGTTGCCGGGATCTGCCTGCATTATGCAGGCAGAGTGTGCATTTTTAGACGGAAACACGCGATGCTCTACGGCTATACCGACCTGATTCTTGACGGAGCGCGCATGACGCTGCAATTAGCGGTGTGCTCGTTGCTGTTGGCGTTGGTCATTGGGCTGATTGGTGCGGGAGCTAAACTCTCTGCCAATCGCCTGCTGTCCGGTTTTTTCTCCGCGTACACTACCCTGATCCGTGGCGTGCCGGATCTGGTGTTAATGTTATTGATTTTTTATGGCCTGCAAATTGCGCTCAACAGCGTGACGGAAACGATAGGTATCGCACAAATCGATATCGATCCGCTCTCGGCGGGGATTATCACGCTCGGATTTATCTACGGTGCCTATTTCACTGAAACCTTTCGCGGTGCCTATCTGGCTGTGCCGCCTGGGCAGATTGAAGCGGCCGTGGCTTACGGTTTTACGCCACTGAAGGTGTTTCGTCGCATCATGTTTCCTTCCATGATGCGCTTTGCCTTGCCCGGTATCGGCAACAACTGGCAGGTGATCCTCAAGGCAACGGCGCTGGTGTCGCTGTTGGGGCTGAATGACATTGTCAAAGTGACCCAGTTGGCGGGCAAAGGGGCGCATGAACCGTTTTATTTCGCCATTGTCGCCGGGGTGATGTATCTGATTTTTACCACGGTCTCCAACGGGGTGCTGTGGTGGCTGGAACGCCATTACTCGCAGGGCGTGAAGAAGGTGAATTATGAGTGAGATCCTGCAACAGTACTGGCAACCTTTGTTATGGAGTGATGGGTATCGTCTCACCGGTCTGGCGATGACGCTGTGGCTGCTGATTTCGTCGGTGGTGATGGGCGGCCTGCTGGCGATCCCGCTGGCGATTGCCCGCGTATCTCCACGGCGGCGTTTCAGTTTTCCTGTGTGGGTCTTTACCTATGTGTTTCGCGGCACACCGCTCTACGTGCAGTTGCTGGTGTTTTACTCCGGCGTTTACAGCCTGGAGATCGTGCGCGGCACCGACATGCTGAATGCGTTTTTCCGCAGCGGGCTGAACTGTGCGGTGCTGGCACTGGCGCTGAACACCTGCGCCTATACCACAGAGATTTTTGCCGGCGCGATCCGCTCGGTGCCTTATGGCGAAATTGAAGCGGCCAGAGCCTACGGTTTTTCCCGGTTTAAACAGTATCGCTGCATTATTTTGCCCGGCGCGTTACGTATTGCACTGCCTGCGTACAGCAACGAGGTGATTTTGATGCTCCACTCCACGGCGCTGGCGTTTACCGTGACGGTGCCGGACATCTTGAAAATTGCCCGAGATATTAACGCTTCCACCTATCAACCGTTTTATGCTTTTGGCATTGCTGCGGTGATCTATCTGGCAATCTCTTTTGTGCTGATCGGCCTGTTTAAACACGCGGAACGGCGCTGGCTGCGGCATATTCATACCCGTTCATCTCATTAACATCAGGAAAAACAGCATGTCAGACCATAAACTGATGGTGACGGAACTGCACAAGCGTTACGGGGAACACGAAGTGCTGAAGGGCGTTTCTCTTCAGGCGAAAGCGGGCGATGTGATTTCGATTATCGGCTCATCCGGATCGGGGAAAAGTACGTTGCTGCGCTGCATCAACTTTCTGGAAAAACCGTGCGAGGGGGCGATTTTCGTCAACGATGAAGAGATTCGCATGGTGCGTGACACCGACGGGCAACTGAAAGTGTTTGATAAGAAGCAACTGCAACTGCTACGCACGCGGTTGACCATGGTATTTCAGCATTTCAACCTGTGGAGCTTTATGACGGCACTGGAAAACGTCATGGAAGCGCCGGTACAGGTGCTGGGATTGAGCAAAGCGGAAGCCCGTGAGCGTGCGGTGCGTTATCTCGATAAAGTGGGGATTACCGGCGACGCGCAGAACAAATATCCGGCCAATCTCTCCGGTGGGCAGCAGCAGCGTGTCTCCATTGCCCGTGCGCTGGCGATGGAGCCGGAAGTATTGCTGTTTGACGAACCCACGTCGGCGCTGGATCCTGAACTGGTAGGCGAAGTGCTGCGTATCATGCAGCAACTGGCGGAAGAGGGCAAAACCATGGTGGTTGTCACCCATGAAATGGAATTTGCTCGTCACGTATCGAGCCATGTGATCTTTTTGCATCAGGGTGTGATCGAAGAAGAAGGCCCGCCGGATCGCGTATTTGGCAACCCGACCAGCCCCCGTTTGCAGCAATTTCTCTCTGGCGCGTTGAAGTAGCCGCTACTGTCAGCAACAGGGCGCATTTCCCGACGTTCGGCGATGCGCCCTTACGCTATTTTTTCCCGGTCACATCCTTGAGTGCTTCTTCCAGCTCGAAATAGCGAAAGCCAAAGCCAGCCGCCTCCAGCCGGTGCGGAATAGCGCGCTGTCCACCCAATACCAGCGTGGCGGCTTCCCCCATCAGCAATTTGAGCGCAAACGCGGGCACTCGCATAAAACAGGGACGATCCAGCACGTGGGCCAGCATGGCGCAGAACTGCTCGTTGCGCACCGGATAGGGCGCGGTCATGTTGAACGGTCCGCGCAGAATCGGGTTATCCAGCAGGTAAAGAATGGCATTGACCATATCGTCGATGTGAATCCACGGCATGTACTGTTTGCCGGATCCGAGTGGGCCACCGAGTCCGAGGCGGAAAGGCGGCAGCATTTTTGCCAGCGCGCCGCCGTTTTCTGCCAGCACGATACCGGTACGCAACAAGCACACGCGCGTGCGATCGCTCTCCGCACTCAGCGCCAATTCCTCCCAGCGCGCACAGAGTTGATGGGTAAACTCAGGCGTGGGCGATTCTTCTTCGGTGATCAGCTCGGCACCTTGATTGCCGTAATAGCCGACCGCAGAGCCAGAAATGAATACCGAGGGCGGCGAGGCGCTGGCTTTAATCAGCGTGGCCAACTGCTCGGTAATGTGCCAGCGGCTCTCACTCAGTTTCTGCTTTTGTTGCGGCGTCCAGCGTTTATCGGCAATCGGCTCGCCTGCCAGATTGATCACGGCGTCGATGTCATCCAGCGAGGTGCGATTTTGCAGCGTTGACCAATACTCTACGCGTTCGCCGAGTACCTGACGGGCACGCGCTGTATCGCGGGTGAGTACCGTGACATGGTGAGATAAAGACAGTAATCGAGCAATCAGGAGACGGCCGATCAGGCCGGTACCGCCCGTAATCAGTAGTTGCATCGTTGCCTCACTTATTCCCTATCGGTTCAGATGGCGCTTTAAGGATGTAACGCGGGACCTATCCGTATTTTTATCATGAATGCTAATGATAATAGGTGATTCTGAGCGAGATACCGCGACTATCTGGTAAAAAAACGCTGCATTTCAGTACGCCACGCTGCCCTTGGGATTGGCAAACCCTGCTGCATTATGGGGCGAAATGCTGCAAAACAGCGCAGCCTGAAGCGCAAAGCGGCTCATGTTGCCCGCGTAATTCAACGCCGGTACGCTTTTTCGGCGTTGGTATGCGCTTTGCAGCATGATAGTGATTCGCTTTCCCCTGCGCGCTGCATCGGGCAGAAGGGCGAGATTGTTCAATTTGCTATTATCCGCGTGTCTGTGACACGGATTCTGTAACTCAGGATCGTACTGAACAGGGAGTGTTCAGTACGTTTTTTTTATGCGGTGCTTACCGCTGGTTGAGCGACGGCCTTGGTCCTCTATCCTCAGCACATTGATGTGTGTAATCGTGCGACACCCACCTGCTAAATGAAAAAAGGACAAGAGATGCGTACGGTAATTTTGTTACACTTTGCCGCATCGCGTAGTGTTTTTTTTTCGGGGATCACCATGAAGTTGATGTTTGCCTCAGATATTCACGGCTCGCTAACGGCGACGGAGCGGGTTCTCGATATTTTTACTCGCAGCGGTGCCGAGTGGCTGATTCTGTTGGGGGATTTCCTCAATCACGGTCCGCGTAATCCGCTGCCGGAGGCTTATCAGCCGGCTGATGTGGCGAGCCGATTGAATGCGTTTGCCCGTCACATTGTGGCGGTGCGCGGTAACTGTGACAGCGAAGTGGATCAGATGCTGCTCGACTTTCCGATGACGGCACCGTGGCAGCAGGTGCTGTTGCCACAGCAGCGTCTTTTCCTGACGCACGGTCATCTCTATCATCCTCAGCATCTTCCGCCGTTGCAGGCGGGCGATGTGCTGGTGTATGGGCATACCCACCTTCCTGTGGCTGAGCGTCAGGGGGAAATCTACTGTTTTAACCCTGGCTCCGTCAGCTTGCCAAAGGGGGGGAATGTGCCCAGTTACGGGATGTTGACACAGGGCACGCTTGCGGTTTTACCCTTAATGGGTGGCGAGCCTATTGCACAGGTGACTATTAGTCACTAAGTTATCAACGATCTTGCACGACTAACGCTTAGTACGTTTAAAACAGACGCGCGTCGCAACGCGCCAATACTGAAGGGTTCAGAGGATGGTGGAGCAAAGTCAAGCGGCAGGCACCGAGTGGGTGGATATTGTTGACGAGAACAATGACGTTATCGCCCAGGCCAGCCGCCAGCAAATGCGCGCTCAACGTTTACGTCACCGCGCCACCTATATCGTTGTTCATGACGGCATGGGAAAAATACTGGTTCAACGCCGTACCGAAACAAAAGATTTCTACCCCGGTTGGTTGGATGCGACCGCCGGGGGCGTAGTGCAGACCGGTGAACAGATGCTGGAATCTGCTCGTCGTGAGGCGGAAGAAGAGCTGGGCATTGCCGGTGTGCCTTTCGCCGATCATGGCCTGTTTTATTTTGACGGTGACAATTGTCGGGTGTGGGGGGCGTTATTCAGCTGCGTTACCCACGGTCCGTTCGCCTTGCAGGAAGAAGAAGTGGCTGAGGTGTGCTGGATGACACCGCAAGAGGTTACGGCGCGTTGCGATGAGTTCACGCCGGATTCTCTCAAAGCCCTGTCGCTGTGGATGAGCCGTTACAACGAGCAAAGCTACGGCAAACCCATCACGCGTGATCCTGTTAAATCGGATAGCGCGGTCGCCGCATCGGACGACGCTGAAGAGTAATCGGGTTGCTCTTGTGCTGCGGGCTGCCAGTGGTGGCCCGCAGCGCGCACGATTATGCACTAGCGACAGCCTGTCGCGAGCCGGGACACACCAGTTGACGGCTCTTGATGTGGTACATCTCCAGATCCTCACGCAGGAAGAAGGCCATCTCCCACGGATTTTTGTGAATAAACGCCTCGCGCACCTGCTCGAACAGCGGATTGTGTGACGGGATCAGATGGGCATCGCCCTCAATCAAGGTGTAGTTCCACTCAATGGCGCGTTCAAAGGTGTAGTGTGAGCGCTCATCCATCGCAAAGAAACAGTGCGGATTGCGCTTGAGCTGCCGGGATTTGAACGTTTCAGGGAAGGTGATAAGAAACACATCATTATCCACCGAAGAGAGAAACGCCAGAACCGTGGTGTGGGGCTGTTCTTCTGCCATGGTGACCAGCACGCCTACCTTGTTGGTAAAATCATGGTGTTCCGTCTCTGGCAGCGCATTCAGTGGCGTAAACGGTACCGGACGTTCTTCGCGCGTATCCTGAGGATAGTGATAGTCCGGCGCGCGAATGTCCAGCACGCAGCTTAACCCATACATCACCTGGCACTCACGTGGCTCCAGCAGTACCCAATCTTCATCCACCTCCGCCACGCGCCCTTTGTAAGAGGCACGGTAAACGGAAATGTTGGCATCAAACTGATCCACGCCGGTGCGATTATCAAGATGCAGCGTGGCGAAATCGCCGACGGCCAGCGCGTGGCCTTTGGGGAAGAAAACCCGCAGGGCATTGTTGGCGCGTGGGTAGACGCCGCAAATGTGCATCACCACCTTGCCCTGCTGGTAGCAGGCTAAAACCCCCAGCGTCTGCTTGCCGAGATAGTGAACCAGATTCATGCTGTGTGTCCTTGCTTGTTGTTTTAATCGATAGCTGTGTTTTGGCAAATAAGGGTATTTTTTAACGACTTACTATGACACAAAAGCAAAAGGCCGCGAAAGCGCGGCCTTTGAATAATTCAGAAACCCGAGATTACTGTTGGGTAGCCTGAATGGCGGTCAGGGCCACGGTGTAAACGATATCGTCTACCAGTGCGCCACGGGACAGATCGTTCACCGGTTTGCGCATGCCTTGCAGCATCGGCCCGATGGAGATCAGGTCAGCAGAACGCTGTACCGCTTTGTACGTGGTGTTACCGGTGTTCAGATCCGGGAAGATGAACACGGTAGCTTGACCCGCAACCGGTGAATTCGGCGCTTTGGATTTTGCAACGTCGGCCATTACTGCGGCGTCGTATTGCAACGGACCATCGATGACCAGGTCCGGGCGTTTTTCCTGTGCCAGACGGGTGGCTTCACGCACTTTTTCCACGTCGCTGCCCGCGCCGGAGTTACCGGTGGAGTAGGAGATCATGGCAACGCGCGGATCGATACCAAACGCGGCGGCGGAATCGGCGGACTGAATCGCGATTTCGGCCAACTGTTCTGCGGTCGGATCCGGGTTGATGGCGCAGTCACCGTAGACAAACACTTGTTCCGGCAGCAGCATAAAGAACACGGAAGAGACCAGTGAACTGCCCGGAGAGGTTTTGATCAGCTGCAACGGCGGACGGATGGTGTTAGCGGTAGTGTGAACGGCACCGGAAACCAGACCGTCAACTTCGCCTTGTTCCAACATCAGGGTGCCCAGCACCACGTTGTCTTCCAGTTGCTCACGCGCAACCACTTCGGTCATGCCTTTGCTCTTACGCAGCTCAACCAGACGCGGAACATAGCGTTCGCGAACCGCTTCCGGATCGACAATCTCAATGCCTTTGCCCAGTTCTACACCCTGCGCAGCAGCAACGCGTTGGATCTCTTCCGGATTACCCAGCAGCACGCAGTGTGCAATACCACGTTCGGCACAGATAGAAGCGGCTTTCACGGTACGCGGTTCGTCGCCTTCTGGCAGCACAACGCGTTTGCCCGCCTGGCGTGCCAGTTCGGTCAACTGATAGCGGAATGCCGGCGGAGACAGACGACGAGAACGCTCAGACGCGGCGCTCAGGGATTCGATCCACTGGCTGTCGATGTGACGGGCCACGTAGTCTTGGACTTTCTCAACGCGTTCGCTGTCGTCAGCCGGGACTTCCAGGCTGAAGCTTTGCAGGCTGAGCGAGGTCTGCCAGGTGTTGGTGTCTACCATAAATACCGGCAGGCCAGTCTGGAAGGCGCGTTCGCACAGTTTGGCGATGCTGGCATCGATTTCATAACCGCCGGTCAGCAGCACGGCACCGATTTCTACGCCGTTCATGGCGGCCAGGCACGCGGACACCAGCACGTCAGGACGATCCGCAGAGGTCACCAGCAGAGAGCCCGGACGGAAATGTTCCAGCATGTGCGGAATGCTACGCGCACAGAAGGTTACGGTTTTCACGCGACGGGTCTGAATTTCGCCTTCGTTGATGATGCGGGCATTCAGGTGTTTTGCCATGTCGATAGCGCGGGTGGCGATCAGATCGAAGCTCCACGGCACGCAGCCCAGCACGGGCAACGGGCTGTTGGCAAACAGCTGTTTCGGATCGACGTTCGGCACGTCTGCTTTGCTGGAATCGTCAAAGATTTCAGACAAATCAGGACGGGTACGACCTTGCTCATCCACCGGGGCATTCAGTTTATTGATGATAACGCCGGTGATGTTTTTGTTCTTGCTGCCGCCAAAGCTGCTGCGTGCCAGTTCAATACGCTCTTTCAACTGGTCCGGAGAGTCGTTGCCCAGTGCGATAACGAACACGATTTCGGCGTTCAGGGTTTTGGCGATTTCATAGTTCAGCGCGTTGGCAAACTGATGTTTGCGCGTCGGCACCAGACCTTCTACCAGCACCACTTCTGCATCTTTGGTGTTTTCGTGGTAGTTGGCGATGATCTCTTCCATCAGCACGTCTTGCTGGTTGGTGCTGAGCAGCGCTTCAACGTGGCTCATTTTCAGCGGTTCAGCCGCAGTGATGGCTGAGTTGGCACGGATGATGGTGGTGGTCTGGTCCGGCGTATTATCGCCTGAACGCGGCTGCGCGATCGGTTTGAACACGCTCAGGCGCACGCCTTTTTGTTCCATGGAACGAATGACACCCAGGCTGACGCTTGTCAGACCAACGCTGGTGCCAGTGGGGATCAACATGATTGTACGGGACACGGCTAAACCTCTTTACGGTTGCTCGCTGAGTCAAAAACAGCTTAGTCAGAAACGACACCGTCAGCCTTGGCTGACGGTGTGGGATTACTTGTCTTACGCGGTGAGACGCAGGGCGTCTTGCGCGATAACCAACTCTTCGTTGGTCGGGATCACCAGCGCAGGGCGGCAGCCCTCTTTGCTGATGTTGCCGCCGTTGCCGAAGCGGGCAGCCAGGTTGCGTTCGTGGTCGACTTCAAAGCCCAGCAGGCCCAGCTTGTTCAGCGTCAGTTCACGCACCATGGCCGCGTTTTCACCGATACCGCCGGTGAAGATAACAGCGTCCAGACGGCCTTCCATCAGCGCACTGTAGGCACCGATGTATTTGGCCAGACGGTGGCAATACACGTCCATGGCACGTTTGGCATCCGCCTTGGTGGTGTAGTTGTCTTCAACATAGCGGCAGTCGCTGGTGACTTCAGTCAGGCCCAGCAGGCCAGATTCTTTGGTCAGCAGCTTGTTGATAGCTTCAACGCTCATGCCCAGGGAATCGTGCAGGTGGAAGATGATGGCCGGGTCGATGTCACCGCTGCGGGTACCCATGACCAAACCTTCCAACGGGGTCAGACCCATGGAGGTATCAACACACTTACCGTTACGCACTGCGGTTACGGAACCGCCGTTGCCCAGGTGGCAAGTGATCAGGTTAACTTCGTCAACCGGCTTGTTCAGCGCTTCTGCGGCCTGTTGGGTCACATAGAAATGGCTGGTGCCGTGTGCGCCATAGCGGCGAACGTGATGCTCGGAGTACAGTTTGTACGGCAGCGCATACAGGTAGGATTCTTCCGGCATGGTCTGGTGGAATGCAGTGTCGAATACGGCAACGTTTTTGTCTGCCAGCGCCGGGAATGATTTCAGCGCTTCGTCGATACCAATCAGGTGAGCCGGGTTGTGCAACGGTGCGAACGGCACGGAATCTTTGATGCCTTGCAGCACGTCGTCGTTGATCACGGCAGACTGGGTGAACTTCTCGCCGCCGTGTACGATACGGTGACCGATAGCAACCAGTTGTGCGGAGAGTTCAGGTTTCTGTGCCAGAATGGTGTTAACGATGAAGTTCAACGCTTCGCTGTGTGCAGCGCCTGCGCCCAGCGCAGCTTCCTGCTTGGCACCATCCATTTTCCATTTGAGACGGGCTTCAGGAAGGTGGAAACACTCGGCCAGACCTGACAGGTACTCTTCCCCGTTAACAGCATCGATGATAGCGAACTTCAGGGATGAACTACCGCAGTTAAGAACCAGTACTAACTTACTCGACATGGAAGTACCTACTTGTTATACATGGTGAACAAATGTCAAACAGCGCGTAGCGTAGCCTAAACAGCCGCTGACATTTATGACTAACGTCATGGCACGGTGTGATTTCCCTGACATGACCATGAAAAAGCGCCGATATGGCCTATCCGCATAGCATACTGGATGCACGGCGTGCGAAGATGACATATCGGCCCTGAAAAGCATGTGGCGAAAAATAAGGCGATAAATGTCGCGCCCGCACCAATGGCCCCCTGTTTTTTGCCTATGCTGTAGTTAATACAGTTGAAAACGGCATTCATCATCAAGCACGATGGTGAAAGGATCGTTATTCTGGCATGCAGCATGACCACATTGGCTCAGTGACATGACTACTTTAGTATAGATGGCGGCCTACGCCGAGGTAGGATACCGATAGCGTAAGGCAAACACAAAATATATTTTAAGTTTATCAAATAGAGTTGCTGGCTTGTTTTAGGATTTTATTTTTTATCTGTTATTTTGATGATGCAATTGAAAATGGTAATAACTGAAACGGTAACAAAGGAGTCGCCATGAAATCTCAACCTACTGATAAACGCGGGGGATGGCGTGTACTCCATTACGGGCAGCATTATATGAAAACCTGGCCGCTGGATAAACGTCTGGCGCCTGTTTTCCCTGAAAACCGCGTGGTGCGCGCGACGCAGTTCGGTATTCGCTTTATGCCGCCGTTGGCCGTCTTCACCTTAACCTGGCAGATTGCGCTGGGCGGCCAACTGGGGCCGGCGGTTGCTACCGCGTTGTTTGCCTGTAGTCTGCCGTTACAGGGGCTGTGGTGGCTGGGTCGCCGTTCGGTATCACCGTTACCGCCAACGCTCTCCGAATGGTTTCACGATCTCCGCCTTAAACTGCAACAGGCTGGGCTGGCGCTGGCGCCGATCGAAGGTAAACCTACCTATCAGATGCTGGCCGACGTGCTGAAACGTGCTTTTAAACAGCTGGATAAAACCTTTTTAGATGATCTGTGACCCTTTTCACCCTTTGCGTGTGAATAGCATTATTTTGTCCTTCCCCTCTGTTTTAAATCAAAAAACCGGAGGCTAGCGCTATCTTCCCACTTTGGGGTATGCGATTCTGGTATCAGGTTAAACGAGTCAGCGGCGTCAGGCCGGTACTATAGAGGTTCAGGAGAGCACGATGGAAATGACCAATGCCCAGAGATTGATCCTTTCGAATCAATACAAAATGATGACGATGATGGATCCGGACAATGCAGAACGCTATCGTCGGCTGCAAACCATCGTCGAGCGCGGCTATGGGCTGCAAATGCGTGAGTTGGATCGGGAATTTGGCGAACTCAGTGAAGAAGTGTGCCGCACCATCATCAATATCATGGAAATGCACCATGCCTTGCAGGTTTCCTGGGATAACCTGAAAGATCGCAAAGATCTGGATCAGCGCCGCCTGACCTTTTTGGGCTTTGATGCCGCGACCGAAGCGCGCTACCTCGGCTTTGTGCGTTTTATGGTGCATGTGGAAGGGCGCTACCCGCATTTTGACTCCGGTACCCACGGTTTCAACGCACAGACCAAAATGTGGGAAAAATATAATCGTATGCTGGCGGTGTGGATGTCCTGTCCGCGCCAGTATCATTTGAGCGCCGTAGAGATTGCGCAAATTATCAATGCCTGAACCGGTGAAATAAAACAAAGAGGTGGTTGTGGAGTGTAAAGGTTTTCTGTTTGATTTGGATGGTACGCTGGTGGATTCGTTACCGGCCGTGGAGCGTGCCTGGGTTAATTGGGCGGTTGCCCATGAGATTGAACCCCAGGAGGTGCTCGATTTTATCCATGGCAAACAGGCGATCACCTCGCTGCGCCACTTTTTACAGGGTAAAAGCGAAGCGGAGATCCAGCGTGAATTTGATGAGTTGGAGCGCACCGAAGCGTCGGACACGCAGGGCGTGCAGGCGATGCCGGGCGCAAGCCAACTCCTTGAGCAGCTTGACGCGCTTGGCATTCCCTGGGCAATCGTGACATCAGGCACCGTGCCTATCGCCCATGCGCGCCATCGCGCCGGGCAATTGCCGCAGCCGCAGGTGTTTATCACCGCCGAGCAGGTGGCTCGCGGTAAGCCGCAGCCGGATGCTTACCTGCTGGGTGCCTCAAGCCTGGGCCTGGAACCGCATGAATGCATGGTGGTAGAAGATGCGCCAGCCGGGTTGGAATCCGGGTTAGCCGCAGGCTGTCAGGTGATTGCCGTTAACGCACCGGCGGATACCCTGGCGTTAGAGGATGTTGATATGGTTCTGACATCGCTGACGCAACTGACCCTGACACCCACGTTGAACGGGGTACGAGTGCATAAGCTAACCGATTGATATACCCGTCATACTTCAAGTTGCATGTGCGTTGGCGGCACTCGCTCACCCGAATCACTTACTTATGTAAGCTCATCGGGATTCGCTCCCTTGCCGCCTTCCTGCAACTCGAATTATTTAGGGTATAAAAGCGTAACTAAATATGATCAAAACCTCGCCTTGGCGGGGTTTTTTTATGGCAGACTACCAGAACAGACTTGGGTTAAGCGTGCTTTTTTAGGCTGTTACCGTCTGACGGTTGTGAGTGACCGTGTTGCCGCTGGTTTACGCGTTTTTTTCGGGAGGATCTTTTGAACCGCGAACTGCTCTGGGTGTTATCCCTGCTGTTGATCGCTATCTTATTGTTTAGCACCAATAAGCTACGCATGGATGTGGTGGCGCTGCTGGTTATCATCGCCTTTGTGTTGAGCGGTACCTTAACGCTGTCGGATGCGTTAGTCGGCTTCAGCGACCCCAACGTGATTCTTATTGCCGCGCTGTTCGTGATTGGCGAAGGGCTGGTCAGAACCGGTGTGGCTTATCAGGTCGGGGAGTGGCTGATCCGCGTCGCGGGCAGCAGCGAGATCAAAATGCTGGTGCTGCTGATGTTGACCGTGGCGGCGCTGGGCGCGTTCATGAGTTCCACCGGGGTGGTGGCGATCTTTATTCCAGTGGTGCTCAGCGTTTCGGCCAAAATGAAAACCTCGCCGGGGCGACTGATGATGCCGCTCAGTTTTGCCGGTCTGATCAGCGGGATGATGACGCTGGTGGCAACGCCGCCCAACATGGTGGTAAGCAGTGAGCTGATGCGTGATGGTAACCACGGTTTCGGCTTTTTCAGCGTCACGCCGATTGGCATGGTGGTGCTGCTGCTGGGCATCGCTTACATGCTGGTGGCTCGATTCTGGTTAAGCGGTATCGACCCGCAAGCAGCGAACAAAGAGGGCTGGAAGCGCAAGACGTTCCGCGACTTGATCCGCGATTATAAACTGACGGGCAGGGCGCGTCGTTTGGCGATACTGCCCGGTTCTCCTTTTATCGGCCACCGCCTTGACGATTTGCGGCTGCGCCAACGCTACGGTGCCAACGTGGTGGGGATTGAGCGCTGGCGTAAGTTCCGTCGCGTGATGGTCAGCGTGGCGGGCAACACCGAACTGCGTTTAAACGATGTATTGCTGATTGATATGTCAGCCTCTGAGATCGATTTGCGTGAGTTTTGTACCTCGCAGCGATTGGAACCGATGGTGCTGCGCGGTGAATACTTTTCCGAACAGGCGCGCGATGTAGGCATGGCGGAAGTGTCGCTGATTCCTGATTCCGAACTGATTGGCAAGACGCTTTATGACGTAGGTTTCCGTAGTCGTTACGGGCTTTCCGTGGTCGGTATCCGCCGCAATGGTGAGGCGATGGATGGGTTGCTGGCAGACGAACCGCTGCAACTGGGCGATATCCTGCTGGTGATTGGCGACTGGCGCATGATCCGCCAACTGCAATCGCAAAAGCATGTAATGCTGGTGTTGAACTTGCCCGCCGAAGTGGATGACGTTGCGCCCGCGGTGAGCCAGGCTCCGCACGCGCTGTTCTGTCTGGCGCTGATGGTCGCCATGATGCTGACCGACGAGATCCCCAATGCGATTGCCGCGTTGATTGCCTGCTTGCTGATGGGCAAATTTCGCTGCATCGACATGGAGAGTGCTTACCGCGCAATCCACTGGCCGAGCCTGATTTTGATCGTCGGGATGATGCCGTTTGCGCTGGCACTCCAGCAGACCGGTGGTGTGACGCTGATTGTGAATGGCCTGATGGACATCGCGGGCGGGGCAGGGCCGCAGGTGATGCTGGTGTGCTTGTTTGTCTTGTGTGCAACTATTGGGTTGTTTATTTCCAACACCGCCACCGCTGTGCTGATGGCACCGATAGCCATTGCCGCCGCCAAGCAGATGGGGGTGTCGCCGTATCCCTTCGCAATGATTGTGGCTATTGCCGCCTCTGCGGCCTTCATGACACCGGTTTCGTCGCCGGTGAATACGCTGGTGCTCGGCCCGGGCGGCTACCGTTTTGGCGATTTCGTGAAAGTGGGTGTGCCATTCACCGTGCTGGTAATGGTTGTCAGTGTCATTATGGTGCCGTGGCTCTATGGTTTTTAATTATGGGTTTTAGGTTTTTTTGATTCGCATAAAAAATTGTGCCGAGGTGGGCGGGGCCGCCGGGTGAGCCGCATGGATGCGGCGAAAGGCAGCGCCGCGCCGGGAGCGCGTCGCTGATGGCCCGAATAGCGGACACGGGTGCCGAGGGAACCGCGTAGCGGCACAATTTCTTGCGAAAAGCCAGGGGCCATGGGGCGACGGCGATTGAGCCGCCCCATGTCGGGCGCGTGCACCTTGGTGTACAGAGAATCACGCGAGCTTTCGCGCACGAAACCTTAACAGCACGAACAGAAATACCGATATCAACGCCAGCGTTGCACGCTGATAATAACTTACAGGGTGGAACCCTGACTAATCTCATCCAGCGACAGGCTAAAACTCGGAATAAATATTTCCATAAAGTAGTCCATCTCCGGACTTTGGCGCTGTTGCAGCGTCTTTTCCAGTCGGGTTTTGGCAAGGGCGAACTCGCTGTTACCGGCTGAAAGCTCTTCAAGACATTTCAGGTAGGCGCACAGGGCATCCGCCTGTTTGACGATGGCGTGCTCTTCTTCGCTACAGCAACTGTCGTCAATCAGTTGGCGATAATCCTGCTGTAATTCGGGCGGCAACATGGCAATCAGGCTGCGCTGCGCCAGTTTTTCAATCTTCTTATACTCATGGGCGATCTGCGCATTGAAATATTTGATAGGGGTCGGCATGTCCCCGGTCAACACCTCGCTGGCATCATGATACATCGCCAGCATCCCAATGCGTTCTGCATTCAGGTTGCCGTTGAATTTTCGGTTTTTGATCACCGCCAGCGCGTGAGCAACAAACGCCACCTGAAGGCTGTGCTCAGACACGTTTTCGGTGCGCACGTTGCGCATCAGCGGCCAGCGGCTAATCAGTTTCAAGCGGGATAAGTGGGCGAAAAAGTGACTCTGATTCATCGTGTTCTCTCAGACGGCAGCACCATAGTGGGTTATTGTGGCCGCTCTCGGGAAGGATGTAAACCGGGGGAAAGCCGCCAGCGCGTCATGAAACATGACGCGCTGGCGTGATGCAAGCAAGGGGTTACTGATGGTAGTGCGACAGGAAACGGCCCAGCTTGTGGATAGCGGAATCCAGTTCATCTACGCGCGGCAGCGTGACGATACGCACGTGGTCCGGATGCGGCCAGTTAAACGCGGTGCCTTGCACCAACAGCACTTTTTCTTGCAGCAGCAGATCCAACACCATTTTTTGGTCGTCGTGGATATTGAAACGCTTGGCGTCGATACGCGGGAACATGTAGAGCGCCCCCTGCGGTTTGACACAAGAGACACCGGGGATCTGGTTGATCAGTTCCCAGGCGCGCAGACGCTGCTCATACAAGCGTCCACCGGGGTGGATGAACTCGCTGATGCTCTGATACCCGCCCAGCGCGGTCTGAATAGCGTGTTGCATCGGCACGTTGGCACACAGACGCATTGACGCCAGCATTTCCAAGCCTTCGATATAGCCTTTGGCGTGCTTTTTCGGACCGTTAAGTGCCATCCAGCCCTGACGAAATCCGGCCACACGGTAGGTTTTAGATAAACCGTTAAAGGTCACCGTCAGCAGATCCGGTGCCAGCGCGGCGATGGAGTGGTGCTGCGCCTCGTCGTACAGGATTTTGTCGTAGATCTCGTCAGCAAAAATAATCAGGCTGTGCTGGCGTGCAATTTCCACGATCTCCATCAGCAGTTCTTTGCTGTAGACGGCACCGGTAGGGTTGTTGGGGTTGATGATCACGATGCCGCGCGTGCGGGGCGTGATCTTGCTGCGAATGTCGTCCAGATCGGGGAACCATCCGGCTTCTTCATCACACAGATAGTGCACCGCATGCCCGCTGGATAGCGAGACTGCGGCGGTCCACAGCGGATAATCCGGTGCAGGAACCAACATCTCGTCGCCGGTGTTAAGCAAAGCTTGCATAGATTGCACGATCAGCTCGGAGACGCCGTTGCCGATATAGACATCTTCCAGCGTCATTTCACGCATTCCGCGCGCCTGATAATGCTGCACAATGGCCTTACGCGCGGAATAAAGTCCTTTAGAATCGCAATAACCCTGCGCGGTAGGTAAATTACGAATGACATCGACCAGAATTTCATCCGGTGCATCGAAACCAAATGGCGCAGGATTGCCGATGTTCAGTTTGAGTACTTTATTTCCTTCCTCTTCGAGACGCTTGGCTTCTTTTAGCACCGGGCCGCGAATGTCATAGCAAACATTATCCAGCTTTTTAGACTTCTCAATGGGAGACATCATAGATAGAGCGAACCTTTTTCAGGAAAAGCGTATTTCGCGATGAAATAGCATAACCTGCCTAATGTACTCCTGTGTTTACCCCTTTTGAAGAATGATCGTCGATTTTAGTGCAATGCTGCGGGCGGCTGCACTGTTATTGTGCATTTATATCCCCTTCGCATTGCGCTAATCCCTTTTTGAAAAAAGGGAGATAAAGCATCCTGTGCGCCTTTCTTTTCGTCAGGCTATTTATTCGGAGCGTGAAAATATAATTTCCAGTATAAAGACGGAGCGGTTGTTTTTTTTCCGAGGGGAGAATGATCCCGACACTATTTGGTGGGGGCGTTAGCTGCTGGGTGAAAAGGCGATAATGGTAACGAAACGTGAGTATTTTTTTGCCCTAATCGAACGACTGCGATACTGTCTCAACATGTATTGTTATTAGCGATACATGTAATAAAACACCAGGAATGTTTGTTAAATACTAAAATAGATAAGTGAAAATCGTATGGCCAATGCAAATCGATCGGTACTCAATCTTGATCTCGATCTACTCAGAACGTTTGTAGCGGTAGCGGATTTGAACACTTTCGCCGCCGCCGCCGTGGCGGTTTGCCGCACGCAATCTGCGGTGAGCCAACAGATGCAACGACTGGAACAACTGGTAGGGAAAGAGCTGTTTGCCCGCCACGGTCGTAACAAATTGCTGACAGAACACGGCGTGCAGTTTCTGGGTTATGCCCGCAAGATCCTGCAATTTAACGATGAAGCCTGCACCTCGCTGATGTACAGCGACATGCTCGGCACACTGGCGATCGGCGCATGTGAAGATACGGCAGATAACATTTTGCCTACGCTTCTGCATCGCGTGACCACGCTGTTTCCCAAACTGACCATTGACGTTAGCGTAAAGCCTAGTCCAGAACTGCACAGTATGCTGGAAAAAAAAGCGATTGATTTGGCCATCACTACCATGTCGAGCGATAGCGCTGAGCAAATTTTGCTGCGCACCTCGCCGACCATGTGGTATTGCGCGGCGGATTATCGCTTTCGCCAGGACGAACCCGTGTCGCTGGTGTTGCTGGATGAACCCAGCAATTTCCGCACATTGGCGATCACCTTGCTCAATGAGGCGGGGATCCCCTGGCGTATTGCCTATGTCGCGTCAACGCTTCCGGCCGTGCGTGCTGCGGTGAAGGCCGGGTTAGGGGTGACGGTGCGAACTGTTGAGATGATGAACCCGGAATTGAGAGTATTGGGTACGGCAGATGGATTGCCGGTACTTCCCGATACGCAATATTTTTTGTGCAAACGCCTGCAAGAAAGCAACACCTTGGCCGATGCCATTTTCAATGTGGTAGAGTCCGGCCACTACTATCGCGGTACGCTGCTCTCTGGAGCCTCAGCCAGCGATGATAGCAGCGCAAGCGAGGGGGATGCGGCGCTGAAAAACGCCCTGTTTATGTAATTCAGAACGTGGCACGCGTTCATACGGGTATGGCGTAGTAGCAGGACGCCGTCATGGCTATGCCCGTTTTTTACTCCCTTATGATTATCCCACTTCGTGATTATTCCCATTCACTCGCGTTCCTCTTATCGTTACTCCTCGCGCTTTCTAAGGTTTTGTATTTTATGAAAAGCTGTTTCTTATTTTTCAAATGAATGTTGCAAACTTTCAGCTGTTAACATTGCCGCTGACAATTGGGTTTTTTTACTAACTAAATTGACAAAAATGTGTGTTGGATCAAAAAATAACCCTATTAACGCTAAGGGGGACCGGGTTTTCCGCACGAAAATGGTATAGTGCTTGTGCATTATCACCTATCCTTTAGCTAGCAGGTTGTTAACAATTGCACCCGCCAGAGCCAGACTGACTCGATTTAGCTAAAGTGTGAAAAGTGAAATGTTAACAAAACAGCGTGCATGTTAAGTTCTGTACTGTTATTTTTAGTAAGGTTGAAAAAAGGTTACAAAATAAAGGACGCAACCACTGCAAAAGCGCTTAACGGAGATGTTTTCCGCACTGTTTGCAGGGTGATTATCCTTCCTTTTAATCGATGTGACGCATTAACTGCCAGTAGAGCAGGTGTTCAACGTCACTTTTGATGAGTAAGCAAGAGTATGTCAACAACGACTGAAATCCTCGCCCATCACTGGGCATTTGCGCTATTCGTTATCATTGCCGTCGGCCTGTGCGGTTTCATGCTGCTGGGCGGGTTCCTGCTAGGCGGGAGAGCCAGGGCAAGGGCAAAGAACGTTCCCTATGAATCCGGGATTGACTCGGTTGGCTCTGCGCGCATGCGCCTGTCCGCCAAGTTCTATCTGGTTGCCATGTTTTTCGTTATTTTCGACGTTGAAGCCCTGTATCTCTATGCCTGGGCCGTTTCCATTCGGGAAAGCGGCTGGCTGGGCTTCATCGAAGCTGCCATTTTCATTTTGGTGTTGTTGGCGGGGTTGGTCTACCTGGTCCGAATCGGCGCGCTCGACTGGACGCCGACGCGTTCAAAACGGCAGGTTATCAAGTCTGACTTTCCGGTTAACACTACCAACACTCATCCGCAGTAACAGCGAGGCACTTTAAGATGGACTATACGCTCACCCGCATAGAGCCGGACGGTGAGAATGACCGTTATCCCCTGCAACGCCAGGAGATCGTTACCGATCCTCTGGAACAGCATGTTCACCGCAGTGTCTTCATGGGAAACCTGGAGCATGCCTTACATGACACGGTCAACTGGGGGCGCAAGAATTCACTGTGGCCCTACAACTTCGGTCTTTCCTGTTGCTATGTGGAAATGGTGACCTCGTTCACCGCCGTGCATGACGTGGCGCGCTTTGGTTCTGAAGTATTACGTGCTTCGCCGCGTCAGGCTGACTTCATGGTAGTGGCCGGAACCTGTTTCACCAAAATGGCCCCGGTGATTCAGCGCCTGTATGAACAGATGCTGGAGCCGAAATGGGTGATTTCCATGGGGGCGTGCGCCAACTCCGGCGGCATGTACGACATCTACTCAGTGGTGCAGGGCGTCGATAAATTCCTGCCGGTGGATGTGTATATCCCGGGCTGCCCGCCGCGTCCTGAAGCGTACATGCAAGCGCTGTTGCTGCTCAAAGAGTCTATTGGTCAAGAGCGCCGCCCTCTGTCATGGGTGGTGGGAGAGCAGGGCGTGTATCGCGCCAACATGCAATCCGAGCGCGAACGCAAACGCGAAGAGCGTATTGCGGTGACGAACCTGCGTTCGCCCGACGAGATTTAATCTGTTAATGGCAAGCAGATTGGCTGCGTAATACTACTCTCACAGAGTAGCAAGATAATAAACGGCAGCCGCACCATTAACAGAATGGCAAAATTACCGTGGTGACATATTTATGACAGATTTAACGACGCACGACCTCGCGCAGCCGGCCTGGGCTACCCGCGATCACCGGGATGATCCCGTCGTTGGCGAGCTGTGTAACCGTTTTGGACCCGAAGCCTTTACCGTGCAGGCAACCCGTACCGGGATGCCGGTTGTATGGGTAAAGCGTGAGCAATTACTGGACGTTGTCACGTTCCTGAAAAAACTGCCCAAACCCTATGTGATGCTGTTCGATCTGCACGGGGTTGATGAGCGCCTGCGCACTCACCGTGACGGCTTGCCTGCCGCAGACTACTCCGTCTTCTATCACTTCATCTCTATTGAACGTAATCGCGACATCATGATCAAGGTGCCATTGTCTGAAAATGACCTGCGCCTGCCGACCATGGTGAAACTGTTCCCCAACGCCAACTGGTATGAGCGTGAAGTGTGGGACATGTTCGGTATTACGTTTGACGGGCACCCGCACCTGACGCGCATCATGATGCCGCAGACGTGGGAAGGGCACCCGCTGCGCAAAGACTACCCGGCGCGCGCCACCGAATTCGATCCCTTTGTGCTGACCAAGCAGAAAGAAGATCTGGAGATGGAATCCCTGACCTTCAAGCCTGAAGACTGGGGCATGAAGCGCGGGACGGAAAACGAAGATTTCATGTTCCTTAACCTCGGACCGAACCACCCCTCATCACACGGGGCGTTCCGCATCATCCTGCAACTGGACGGTGAAGAGGTTGTCGATTGTATTCCTGATGTTGGCTATCACCACCGCGGCGCGGAGAAGATGGGCGAGCGCCAGTCCTGGCACAGCTATATCCCGTATACCGACCGTATCGAATACCTGGGCGGCTGCGTCAATGAAATGCCCTACGTGTTGGCCGTCGAGAAACTGGCAGGGATCGTGGTGCCGGAACGTGTGAACGTTATCCGCGTCATGCTCTCAGAGCTGTTCAGAATAAACAGCCACCTGCTCTACATCAGTACCTTTATTCAAGACGTCGGTGCCATGACGCCGGTCTTTTTTGCCTTTACCGATCGCCAGAAAATTTATGATTTGGTGGAAGCCATCACCGGTTTCCGTATGCACCCGGCCTGGTTCCGTATCGGCGGCGTAGCACACGACCTGCCGCGCGGCTGGGAACGTCTGCTGCGTGAGTTCCTGGACTGGATGCCCAAGCGTCTGGATACCTATGTAACGGCGGCGCTGAAAAACACTATCCTGAAAGGACGTACGCAAGGCGTGGCGGCGTACAACGCCAAGGAAGCGCTGGAGTGGGGCGTCACCGGGGCGGGGTTGCGCGCTACCGGCGTGGCGTTTGACGTGCGTAAATGGCGTCCGTACTCCGGCTATGAAAACTTCGACTTTGAAGTCCCGGTCGGCGACGGCATCAGTGACTGCTATGCCCGTGTGATGCTGAAAGTGGAAGAGCTGCGTCAGAGCCTGCGGATTCTGGAGCAGTGCCTGAACAACATGCCGGAAGGCCCGTTCAAAGCCGATCATCCGCTGACCACGCCGCCACCGAAAGAGCGCACGTTGCAGCACATCGAAACGCTGATCAACCACTTCCTCCAGGTTTCCTGGGGGCCGGTGATGCCGCAAAACGAGTCGTTCCAGATGGTCGAGGCGACAAAAGGCATCAACAGTTATTACCTGACCAGCGACGGCGGCACCATGAGCTACCGTACCCGTATTCGCACCCCGAGCTACGCACACTTGCAGCAGATCCCTTCCGTGATTCGCGGTTGTCTGGTGTCTGACCTGATCGTGTACCTCGGGAGTATTGATTTCGTTATGTCAGATGTGGATCGCTAATTATGCATGATCAAGACACTCAACAACCTATTAACGCCGCAGCCGATGCCGCGCCGAACGAGTCTGTTTTTGTATTGAGCGACGCTGAGCGCGATGCCATCGAGCATGAGAAACATCACTACGAAGATGCGCGCGCGGCGTCCATCGAAGCGTTGAAAATTGTCCAGAAGCATCGTGGCTGGGTGCCGGATGGCGCTATCCATGCCATTGCCGACATTCTGGGAATTCCGGCCAGCGATGTGGAAGGCGTGGCGACGTTTTACAGCCAGATTTTCCGTCAACCGGTCGGACGGCACGTGATTCGCTATTGCGACAGCGTGGTGTGCTATATCAACGGTTTTCAGGGTGTGCAGGCGGCGCTGGAACGAAAACTGAAGATCAAGCCCGGTCAAACCACCTTTGATGGCCGTTTTACCCTGTTGCCGACCTGCTGCCTGGGCAACTGTGACAAAGGCCCGTCGATGATGATCGATGAGGATACGCACAGTCATGTCAAGCCTGACGATATCGATTCGCTATTGGAGCCGTATCAATGAGTATGAACAGGATTTTGACGCCCGAACAGCATCCGCTGACCTGGCGTCTGCGCGATGACAAGCAGCCGGTATGGCTCGACGAATACCGCGCCAAGAATGGCTACGCGGCGGCGCAGAAAGCGCTCAGCGGCATGGCGCAGGACGAAGTGGTCAGTCTGGTAAAAGACGCCGGCCTGAAAGGGCGCGGCGGTGCAGGCTTCTCCACCGGTCTGAAATGGAGCCTGATGCCGAAAGACGAAAGCATGAACATCCGCTATCTGCTGTGTAACGCGGATGAGATGGAGCCGGGCACCTACAAAGACCGCTTGCTGATGGAAGAACTGCCGCACCTGCTGGTGGAAGGTATGCTGATCAGCGCGTTCGCGCTCAAGGCGTATCGCGGCTATATCTTCCTGCGTGGCGAATACGTGGAAGCTGCGGTTAACCTGCGTCGCGCTATCGAAGAAGCCAAACAGGCGGGCCTGCTCGGTAAAAATATTCTCGGCAGTGGATTCGATTTCGAGCTGTTCGTGCACACCGGTGCCGGACGCTATATCTGTGGTGAAGAGACCGCGCTGATCAACTCGCTGGAAGGCCGTCGCGCGAATCCGCGCTCCAAGCCGCCGTTCCCGGCTTCCGCCGGTGCATGGGGCAAGCCGACCTGCGTGAACAACGTGGAAACCCTGTGTAACGTGCCTGCGATCATCGCGCACGGCGCCGAATGGTATCAGGGATTGTCTGCTGGTAAGAGTAAAGATGCTGGCACCAAGCTGATGGGGTTCTCTGGCCGTGTGAAAAATCCCGGTCTGTGGGAACTGCCGTTTGGCACCACGGCGCGCGAGATTTTGGAAGACTACGCGGGCGGCATGCGCGATGGGCTTAAATTTAAAGCCTGGCAGCCGGGCGGTGCAGGTACCGATTTTCTCACCGAGGCTCACCTCGATCTGCCGATGGATTTCGAGCATATCGCCAAGGCAGGCAGCCGTCTCGGCACCGCGCTGGCAATGGCGGTGGATCACGAGATCAATATGGTGGGGCTGACCCGCAATCTGGAAGAGTTCTTTGCCCGTGAATCCTGTGGCTGGTGTACGCCGTGCCGCGACGGTTTACCGTGGAGCGTGAAGATCCTGCGTGCGCTGGAGCGAGGCGAAGGGCAACCCGGCGATATCGAAACGCTGGAACAGCTGTGCCGCTTCCTCGGGCCGGGCAACACCTTCTGCGCCCATGCACCAGGTGCCGTTGAGCCGCTGCAAAGTGCTATCAAGTATTTCCGTGACGAATTTGAAGCGGGCATTGCGCCGCAATATCTGGGAAATACCAAAGCGATTGGCGGTATTCAGCCGAACCTGCTGAAAGAGCGTTGGTAATCAAGCCGACAATAACAGGAGACGAAGCACGTCTCCGCTGGCGGATAGCCTGCTCTTATTACAGAATTTTTGATTAGCGCCTGTGGCAACACGGGCCATTATGGAAGCATGCTGACTATGGCTACGATTCATGTAGACGGCAAAGAGTATGAGGTGAACGGCTCGGACAACCTGCTAGAGGCTTGTCTGACGCTGGGGCTTGATATTCCTTACTTTTGCTGGCATCCCGCGCTGGGTAGCGTCGGTTCCTGCCGCCTCTGCGCGGTGAAGCAGTACCAGAATGCGGAGGACACGCGTGGCCGTCTGGTCATGTCCTGTATGACCCCCGCAACCGATGGCGCATTTATCGCCATCGACGATGAGGAAGCCAAACTGTTCCGTAAAACCATCGTCGAATTCCTGATGACCAACCACCCGCACGACTGCCCGGTCTGCGAAGAGGGTGGCAACTGTCATTTGCAGGATATGACGGTGATGACGGGACACAACTTCCGTCGCTATCGCTTTACCAAACGTACTCACCGCAATCAGGATTTGGGGCCGTTTATCTCGCATGAGATGAACCGCTGCATCGCCTGCTATCGCTGTGTGCGTTACTACAAGGACTATGCCGGTGGCACCGATCTGGGCGTGTATGGTGCCCATGACAACGTCTACTTTGGCCGTCCTGAAGATGGCGTGTTGGAAAGCGAGTTTTCCGGCAACCTGGTCGAAGTGTGTCCGACCGGGGTGTTCACCGATAAAACCCACTCTGCGCGCTACAACCGCAAATGGGATATGCAGTTTGCGCCCAGCGTTTGCCAGCAGTGCAGCGTCGGATGTAACACCAGTCCGGGCGAGCGTTACGGCGAGCTGCGTCGTATCGAAAACCGTTATAACGGCAGTGTGAATCACTATTTCCTGTGTGACCGCGGCCGCTTTGGCTACGGCTATGTCAACGCGAAAGATCGTCCGCGTCAGCCGATGCAGCGTCGTGGCGATGACTGGATTGCCCTCAACGCCGAACAGGCGCTGCAAGGGGCGGCGGATGTGCTGCGTCAGTCAAAACGCGTCATCGGCATCGGTTCTCCGCGCGCCAGCGTGGAAAGCAACTTTGCGCTGCGTGAGCTGGTGGGGGCGGAAAGCTTCTACACCGGTATTGCCCACGCTGAGCAGGCGCGTCTACAACTGATCCTCAACGTGTTGCGCGACAGCGGTGTACGTACGCCGATGCTGCGTGATATCGAAAGCTATGACGCCGTGTTGGTGCTGGGTGAAGATTTGACCCAAACCGGCGCGCGCATCGCGCTGGCAGTACGTCAGGCGGTGAAGGGTAAAGCACGTGAAATGGCAGCGGCGCAAAAAGTGGCCGACTGGCAGATTGCGGCCATTCTCAACATCGGCCAGCACGCCAAGCACCCGCTGTTTATGACGTCGGTGGATAAAACCCGTCTGGATGACATTGCGGCCTGGAACTACCGTGCACCGGTAGAGGATCAGGCACGCCTTGGCTTCGCCATTGCCCATGCATTGGATGAAAATGCCCCGGCAGTCACCGATTTGGATGCCTCGCTGGCACCGAAAATCGATGTTATCGTGCAGGCGCTGGCAGGGGCGAAAAAGCCGCTGATTATCTCCGGCACCCATTCTGGCAGCGAAGCGATTATCGAAGCGGCCGCCAACGTGGCGAAAGCGCTCAAACAACGCGGTTCTGATGTCGGTGTGACTTTTGTTGCCTCCGCCGCGAACAGCATTGGCCTGTCAATGATCGGCGGCGGTTCGTTGGACGATGCGCTGGCGCAGTTGGAGAGCGGTGCCGCCGATAGCGTGGTGGTGCTGGAAAACGATCTTTATCGCCACGCTCCGCAGGCACGTGTGGATGCGGCGCTGGCTAAAGCCACCAACCTGATCGTGCTGGATCATCAGCGCACCGCGATCATGGACAACGCGTCGTTGATCCTCCCGGCTGCCAGCTTTGCTGAAAGTGACGGTACGCTGGTCAATCAGGAAGGCCGCGCTCAGCGCTTCTTCCAGGTGTACGATCCGGCCTACTACGATAACAGCGTGGTGATGCTGGAAAGCTGGCGCTGGTTGCATTCGCTGGCGACCACCTACCAGAGCCGTAAGATCGATTGGACGCAACTGGACCACGTTATCGATGCCTGTGTGGCCGCGTTGCCGCAGTTGGCAGGCGTCAAAGACGCTGCGCCGGATGCCAATTTCCGCATCAACGGGCAGAAACTGGCGCGTTCGCCAAACCGCTCCAGTGGTCGTACGTCCATGCGCGCCAACATCAGCGTGCATGAACCACGTCAGCCACAAGACAAAGACACCATGTTCGCCTTCTCGATGGAAGGGAACAACAGCCCGACGGCCGCGCGCCAGCAGATTCCGTTTGCCTGGTCTCCCGGTTGGAACTCCCCGCAGGCGTGGAACAAATTCCAGGACGAAGTGGGCGGTCATCTGCGCCACGGCGATCCGGGTGTGCGTTTGATCGAAGCGGGCGAAGGCAAGCTAGGTTACTTCGACGCCATTCCGGCAGCGTTTAACGCACAGCCGGGGCAATGGCGCGTCGCACCTTACTACCACCTGTTCGGCAGTGAAGAGATGACACAGCGCTCTACGGTTATTCAACAACGTATGGATGAAGCTTACGTGATGGTCAGTCTTGCTGATGCGGCGCTGCTGGGCGTTAACGCAGGCGCGCTACTTGAGCTGCGCTGTCAGGGGCAGACCCTGCGTCTGCCGCTGCGCCTGAGCGACGCTCTGCGTCAGGGACAGGTCGGATTGCCGTTAGGGTTCCCAGGTATTGCGCCGTCGCTGGCAGGGGCAACCATTGAAAGTCTGCGGGAGGCTGCACAATGAGCTGGTTAACACCGGAGGTTATGGATACCTTGATCGCCGTCGGCAAAGCCGTGGTGATCCTGCTGGTGGTGGTCACCTGCGGCGCATTCATGAGTATGGGCGAACGTCGTCTTCTTGGGCTGTTCCAGGGGCGTTACGGACCCAACCGTGTGGGCTGGGGCGGCTCGTTGCAGCTGGTCGCGGACATGATCAAGATGTTCTTCAAAGAGGACTGGGTGCCGCGCTTTACCGACCGCGTGATTTTCACGTTGGCACCGGTAATTGCCTTTACCTCGCTGCTGCTCTCTTTTGCCATCGTGCCGGTCACCCCGACCTGGGGCGTGGCCGATTTAAACATCGGCCTGCTGTTCTTCCTGATGATGGCGGGGCTGGCGGTATACGCCGTGCTGTTCGCCGGTTGGGCGAGCGGTAACAAATACTCCCTGCTGGGGGCGGTGCGTGCATCCGCACAAACGCTGAGCTACGAAGTGTTTCTCGGTTTGTCGCTGATGGGCGTGGTGGCACAGGCGGGCTCGTTCAACATGCGCGATATCGTCGAATCTCAGGCGCATTTGTGGAACGTGATCCCGCAGTTCTTCGGCTTTCTGACCTTTGCCATCGCCGGTGTGGCGGTGTGTCACCGTCATCCTTTCGACCAACCGGAAGCGGAACAGGAACTGGCGGATGGTTACCACATCGAATATTCCGGTATGAAGTTCGGTCTGTTCTTCGTCGGTGAATATATCGGTATCGTGACCGTATCGGCGCTGATGGTAACGCTGTTCTTCGGTGGCTGGCATGGCCCGCTGTTACCGCCTTTCGTCTGGTTTGCGCTGAAAACCGGTTTCTTCATGATGATGTTCATCCTGATCCGTGCTTCGTTGCCGCGTCCGCGCTATGACCAGGTGATGACCTTCGGGTGGACCGTCTGTTTGCCGTTAACGCTGCTCAATCTGCTGGCGACGGCGGCCGTGATTTTGTACAACGCACACTAAAGGGAACTGAACCATGAAGATAAAAGACATTGTGGTTGGTTTCGGTACCCAGGTACGCAGTATCTGTATGGTCGGGTCCAACGCCTTTAAAAAGCGTGAAACCAAAATGTATCCGGAAGAGCCGGTTAACCCACCACCACGCTACCGTGGCCGTATTGTGCTGACGCGCGATCCGGATGGTGAGGAGCGCTGTGTGGCTTGTAACCTGTGCGCCGTGGCCTGTCCGGTCGGCTGTATCTCGTTGCAGAAAGCGGAAATGAAGGATGGCCGTTGGTATCCCGAGTTTTTCCGCATTAACTTCTCGCGCTGCATTTTCTGCGGGTTCTGCGAAGAAGCGTGCCCGACCACCGCGATTCAGCTGACGCCGGATTTTGAAATGGGCGAGTACAAGCGCCAGGATCTGGTGTACGAGAAACAAGATCTGTTGATCTCTGGGCCCGGTAAATACCCGGAATACAACTTCTACCGGATGGCGGGCATGGCTATCGATGGGAAAGAGAAGGGCGACGCCGAAAACGAAGCCAAACCCATTGATGTCAAAGGCCTGTTGCCCTAAGGAGCCGAGCATGGAATTCGCGTTTTATGTATCGGGGTTAATCGCCATTCTGGCGACCATACGTGTGATTACCCACACTAACCCCGTACATGCATTGTTGTATTTAATCGTCTCACTGCTGGCTATCTCCGGCGTATTTTTCTCGCTGGGGGCCTATTTCGCCGGTGCGGTGGAAATCATCGTTTATGCCGGTGCCATCATGGTGCTGTTCGTGTTCGTGGTGATGATGCTGAACTTGAATAGCGTAGACCAACAGGAAAGTGCCTGGTTGAAACCGAGCGTGTGGATTGGCCCGGCGTTGCTGGCTTTGGTTCTGCTGCTTGTCGTGGTGCGCGCCATTTTCAGTATCAGCAGCGCGGAAATTGCAGGGAACATGATTGATGCCAAAGCCGTTGGCATCACGCTGTTTGGACCTTATGTGTTGGCGGTGGAGTTGGCCTCTATGCTGCTGCTGGCCGGGCTGGTGGTAGCGTTCCACGTGGGACGTGAGGACAAGATGGTCGATAGCCAGGCTAAAGAAGAGACCGAGAAGAAACTGGCGGAGGAGCGTGCATGATCCCGTTACAACATGGGTTAGCTTTGGCTGCCATTTTATTTTTTCTCGGCCTGACGGGCCTGATTATTCGGCGTAACTTGTTGTTTATGCTGATTAGTCTGGAAGTAATGATCAATGCCGCCGCGCTGGCGTTTGTGGTTGCCGGCAGCTATTGGGGGCAAGCGGATGGGCAGGTGATGTATGTTCTGGCGATCACGCTGGCGGCAGCGGAAGCCAGTATCGGTCTGGCGCTGTTGCTCCAGATGTATCGCCGTCGTCATACCCTGAATATCGATACTGTCAGTGAGATGCGCGGATGAACTTACTCTACTTAACCATACTATTCCCGCTGCTCGGCTTTTTGCTGTTGGCATTTTCACGCGGTCGCTGGTCGGAAAACACCGCCGCTACCGTGGGCGTGGGGTCTATCGGGTTGGCCGCATTGACCACCTGCTGGGTCGCGATTGATTTCTTTGCGCAGCACCATGAAGGCGGCGTGACCTTTTTCAATCAACATCTGTGGACCTGGATGGCAGTAGGCAACTTTGACATTGCCTTCCGCTTGGCGCTGGATGGTCTGTCTCTCACCATGTTGTCGGTGGTGACGGGCGTTGGCTTCTTTATCCATCTGTTTGCCTCCTGGTATATGCGCGGTGAAGAGGGCTACTCCCGTTTCTTCGCTTACACCAACCTGTTTATTGCCAGCATGGTGATTCTGGTGTTGGCGGATAACCTGCTGCTGATGTACCTCGGCTGGGAAGGGGTAGGGCTGTGCAGCTATCTGCTGATCGGTTTCTACTACACCAATCCGAAGAACGGTGCGGCGGCGATGAAAGCCTTCGTGGTGACGCGCGTCGGTGACGTGTTCCTGGCCTTTGCGCTGTTTATCCTGTTCAAAGAGTTGGGCACGCTCAATTTCCGCGAGCTGATGGTGTTGGCACCGCAGAAACTGGCAGAAGGGTCTCCGGCGATTACCTGGGCAACGCTGATGTTGCTGGGCGGCGCGGTGGGTAAATCTGCCCAGTTGCCGCTGCAAACCTGGCTGGCGGATGCGATGGCGGGCCCGACACCGGTTTCTGCGCTGATTCACGCGGCCACCATGGTGACCGCGGGGGTTTACCTGATTGCCCGTACCAACGGTTTGTTCCTGATGGCACCGGATGTGCTGCATCTGGTGGGCGTTGTCGGTGCTGTGACGCTGGTGCTGGCAGGGTTTGCCGCGCTGGTGCAAAGCGACATCAAACGCGTGTTGGCCTACTCCACCATGAGCCAGATTGGTTACATGTTCCTGGCGTTGGGCGTGCAGGCGTGGGACGCGGCGATTTTTCACCTGATGACGCACGCCTTCTTTAAAGCGTTGCTGTTCCTGGCCTCCGGCTCGGTGATTCTCGCCTGCCATCACGAACAGAACATCTTCAAGATGGGCGGGCTGCGTAAAACCATTCCACTGGTGTACGTCAGCTTCCTGATTGGCGGCTCGGCGCTGGCGGCGCTGCCGTTGATCACCGCAGGTTTCTTCAGTAAAGATGAAATTCTGGCGGGTGCCTGGGCTAACGGCCATATGGATCTGATGATGGCGGGGCTGGCCGGGGCGTTTATGACGTCGCTGTACACCTTCCGCATGATCTTTATCGTGTTCCACGGCGAAGCGAAGACCAAAGCGCACGCAGGTAAAGGGCTGTCTCACCACATTCCGTTGCTGGTGCTGATGGTGCTCTCAACCTTCGTCGGGGCGCTGATTGTGCCGCCGTTGCACGGCGTGCTGCCGCAGACCACGGAACTCGGCCATGACCGTACCTTGACGCTGGAAATCGCGTCTGGCGTGGTGGCGATTGCCGGTATTTTGCTGGCTGCCGTGCTGTGGCTGGGTAAACGCCAGTTCGTGACCAGCGTAGCGCAGAGTGCACCGGGTCGCTTCTTCTCCACCTGGTGGTTCCATGCCTGGGGATTTGACTGGCTGTATGACAAAGTCTTCGTACAACCGTATCTGGCGATTGCCAAACTGCTACAGCACGACCCGTTGAACGCGATGATGGGTTTGCCTGCCGTGGTGGTGCGTTGGGGCAACAAAGGGTTGACCGTCAGTCAGAATGGTCAACTGCGCTGGTATGTTGCGTCAATGGGCATAGGGGCGGTTGTGGTGCTGGCATTGTTACAGTTTATCTGATGGCCTGTTTTTTGATGAAACAGTGCCGTGAGATAAACGCGATGAAAGACACGCAGTAATGATGCGCAGGGGCGGGAGGCCAATAATAATGGCTTCCGCCACAGCAAGTTTTCAGATTTCTTAAAATTAGGGACGCAAAACGCCATGCTACTACCTTGGCTAATACTTCTCCCCTTTATCGGCGGCCTGCTGTGCTGGCAGCTCGAGCGCTTCGGCACCCGCGTGCCGCGCTGGATCGCACTGATATCGATGGGGTTAACGCTGGTGCTGTCGCTGCTGCTTTGGTCGCAGGGCGGGTACTCTTTAACGGCGCAGGCTGATGTGCCGCTGTGGCAGTCTGAATACAACGTGTCGTGGATCCCGCGCTTCGGTATCGGTATTCACCTGGCACTGGACGGGTTGTCGCTGCTGATGGTGGTGCTGACCGGTCTGCTGGGGGTGTTGGCAATCCTGTGTTCGTGGAATGAAATCCAACGTTATCAGGGCTTCTTCCACCTCAACCTGCTGTGGATCCTGGGTGGCGTGATTGGCGTGTTCCTGGCGATCGACATGTTCCTGTTCTTCTTCTTCTGGGAGATGATGCTGGTGCCGATGTATTTCCTCATCGCACTGTGGGGACACAAAGGTTCCGATGGGAAAACGCGTATTACCGCGGCCACCAAGTTCTTTATCTACACCCAGGCCAGCGGCCTGATCATGCTGATCGCCATTCTGGCGTTGGTGTTTGTGCATCACGATGCCACCGGGGTATGGACCTTCAGCTACACCGATCTGCTGCACACGCCGATGTCGCGCGGCGTGGAATACATGCTGATGCTGGGCTTCTTTATCGCCTTTGCGGTGAAGATGCCAGTGGTGCCGCTGCACGGCTGGTTGCCGGATGCGCACAGTCAGGCACCGACGGCGGGTTCCGTCGACCTGGCGGGTATCTTGCTGAAAACGGCAGCCTACGGTCTGCTGCGTTTCAGCCTGCCGCTGTTCCCGAATGCCTCCCATGAATTTGCCCCCATCGCGATGTGGCTGGGCGTTATCGGTATCTTCTACGGCGCCTGGATGGCGTTTATGCAGACCGACATCAAGCGCCTGATTGCCTACACCTCGGTGTCTCACATGGGCTTTGTGATGATCGCCATCTACTCCGGTAGCCATCTGGCTTATCAGGGGGCGGTCATTCAGATGATTGCGCACGGGCTTTCTGCGGCCGGTCTGTTTATTCTGTGCGGCCAGTTGTATGAGCGTCTGCATACGCGCGATCTGCGCCAGATGGGCGGTTTGTGGGCACGCATTCGTTTCTTGCCCGCGCTGTCGCTGTTCTTCGCGGTGGCGACGCTGGGGATGCCGGGTACCGGCAACTTCGTGGGCGAGTTCATGATTCTGTTCGGTAGCTATCCTGTCGTGCCGGTGATTACCGTGATTTCGACCTTTGGTCTGGTGTTCGCCTCCGTCTACTCGCTGGTGATGATGCAACGCGCTTACTACGGCACACCAAAATCCGAGGAGAAACTGCCGGGGATGTCCACCCGTGAATTGTCGATGGTGATGTTGCTGGTGGTATTGCTGGTGCTGCTCGGGTTGTTCCCGCAGACCATCCTGAATACGTCTGATGCGGCAATGGCTAATATTCAGCATTGGTTTATGTCATCAGTGACTGATTCAACACTTTCAACGACAAGGCCGTAATTCGCCATGACAATAACTCTTCAACACCTGGTCGCGCTTCTGCCGCTGTTAATCGTCGGTTTGACCGCCGTGGTTGTGATGCTGTGCATTGCGTGGCGACGCAACCATTTCTTCAATGCCACTGTCACGGTGATCGGTCTTAACATTGCGTTGGTCTCACTGATTCTGGTGGGTAACGCCGGGCCGATGGACGTGACGCCGCTGCTGCGGGTAGACGGTTTTTCGATGTTCTACACCGCGCTGGTGCTGCTTGCCAGTTTGGCGACCTGCACGTTCGCTTACCCGTGGCTGGAAGGCTATCCGGATAACCGCGACGAGTTTTATCTGCTGGTGGCGATTGCCGCACTGGGCGGTGTTCTGTTGGCGAGCGCTAACCATTTGGCATCGCTGTTCATCGGTATTGAGCTTATCTCCCTGCCGCTGTTTGGTCTGGTGAGCTATGCCTTTCGTCAGCGTCGCTCACTGGAAGCGGGCATCAAGTACATGCTGCTTTCTGCTGCCGCCTCTTCCTTCCTGCTGTTTGGGATGGCGCTGGTGTATGCTGATTCGGGCAGCCTGAGCTTTGCCAGCCTGGGCGCACGTATGGCCGATCGCACGCTGCACGAGCCGCTGCTGCTGGCCGGTCTCGGCATGATGATCGTCGGTTTAGGGTTCAAACTCTCGCTGGTGCCGTTTCACCTGTGGACGCCGGACGTGTATCAAGGTGCGCCAGCGCCGGTCTCGACCTTCCTGGCGACCGCCAGCAAGATCGCCATTTTTGGTGCTGTGATGCGTTTGTTCCTGTATGCACCGATGGTGGACAGTGACTCGGTCAGAACCGCGCTGGGTGTGATTGCGTTTGCCTCCATCCTGTTTGGTAACCTGATGGCCGTCACGCAAAGCAACGTCAAGCGTCTGCTCGGTTACTCTTCCATTGCGCACCTCGGTTACCTGCTGGTAGCGCTGATAGCGGTGCAAACTCACCAGTTGGCGTTGGAAACCGTCGGCGTCTATCTGGCGGGTTATCTGTTCAGCAGTCTGGGCGCTTTTGGCGTCGTCAGCCTGATGTCCAGCCCGTACCGCGGTCCAGATGCGGATTCTCTGTTCTCTTATCGCGGACTGTTCTGGCACAAGCCGATTCTGTCTGCGGTAATGACGGTGATGATGCTCTCTCTGGCCGGTATCCCGATGACGCTCGGCTTCTTCGGCAAATTCTATGTGCTGGCCGTGGGCGTTGATGCCAAGCTGTGGTGGCTGACAGGCGCGGTGGTGGTGGGGAGTGCTATCGGCCTCTACTACTATCTGCGCGTGTTGGTGAGCCTGTATCTCACCGCACCGCAAGAACGTCAGCGTGATACGCCCAATAACTGGGCGCTGACCGCAGGCGGCGTGGTGGTACTGATTTCCGCCATCGCGGTGTTGCTGCTGGGTCTCTATCCGCAGCCGTTGATTTCACTGGTACAGATGGCGCGGCCGCTGATGTAATGCATTAGCGTTGCGCTATAACGCCGTCGCAGCTGTTACCGGTTGCGGCGGCTTTTTTCTGCGCGTCATGTTGGTCTGATAGCCGCCTTTATTGCTATTTTCGGAATGGTCTGTGGCCATCGAGGTCCTAAGGTGCCAAGAACTTGACTATAGTTAATCTACCGTTGTGTGAAATAACATGGAGTAGATTATGGCTGATAAAAAACAACCGACTGAAGATATTCGTATTGAAGACGATGCTAAATTATTAGCAGATACGTTGGATGATATATTGCGTTATTCTGGCGACAGTGCTGATGAGGCCTATATAAAGTTAAAGAAAAATGCGGAAAATGCCCTATTGGAAGTTAAATCGAGATTAGGTATATCCGACAGTTATTATGCCAAGGCAAAACAAGTCGCAAATCGTGCGGATGGTTATGTGCATAAAAAGCCATGGCACAGTGTCGGTGTGGGCGCATCGATAGGGATCGTGCTTGGCCTGCTGCTGGCGCGCCGCTAACGTTATTTTTCAACGAGGTACGGTGATAATGTGATTATTACCGTGCTGTTTTTTCGCCTTTGTTAATACGCTGACTATTTTCAAGGAAATATTATCTCGCTGTTATTATATCACGCCGACTCATCGAATAAATCCGTTACTTGTTTATCGGCGCTAAATATCTTTGCAATAAGCGAAGATTCTCATTTATTTTCTCAGTGGGTAAATTTGTTTCTTCCTGGCTAGCATATCTGCTACTGTGTTGCCGTCATTAACGTTACTCTTACCTGTAAATAATATCACTAACGGATAAGTGCATTACTGCTTTGGTGCGGGGCTGATGCGGGTATTATCATCACACACTTCAGTTGAGATACTCTGCGGTACAAACCGGCATTGCCAGAATGCATGAAGATATTGAGGAGCACCGTCAAGCATGAAGACGCCAAGGCCTCGATGGAACAGAGGCACCTTGTTTTCTTCCCGGCCACCTCTGTTTACCTCGGCGCGCAACAAACTTAGCCGCAAATACTTATTACCTCAATCACTGTCAAATGCGTGGGGTGTTGAAGCGCTGCAACTTGATGAAGAGGCAATGCAACATCAGTCATTAACGTTAAAGCAACTGCGCCTTTGTCTGCCCGATGGCTCTCGGATTGACACCGCCGGTGTGTCAGCGCTTTGCTGCGCAATACCGCTGGAACAACATCTGGCACAACGGCAGCAACAGGTGGATGTGCTGCTGGCGGTCCCTGCCAACGAGCACCCGCGTAATCTGTTACCTCATCGTTGTCGTGCGCAGGAACCGACTGCATTAGCCTATCCAGTCAGAACATCGGGTAGAGAATCCAGCGAAAGCGGTGTGCCCGCAAGCCGCGCGATCCGTGTGCGCTTTAGCGTTGATGAGAACCATGGTTATCAAACCTATCCCTTTGCGCGACTTAATCGTAACGCGCAAGGGCGCTGGGAAATCGATTCCTCGTTCATTCCACCGCTGCTGACGTTTTCCGCCTCACCGATGCTGGTAGCGCTGTCGAAGAAACTGTTGTTACGTTCACGCATGAAACGTCGCCTGCTGGCGCTGCGCCATGAACCACCGGAGCAAAATGGACAGCCCGATATCCCGCGGTTTTGGCTGCTGAATGTGCTAAATCGCTACGAGTCTGTGCTGAGTGAGGTCAGTCTGGCGACAGCGTTGCATCCGGAATTGGTCTATCGCGAGCTGGTTAAACTCGCCGGGCCGTTGTTGCCCTATACGCAGGCGTGGAGCTCGGCTGATATTCCACGCTATGATCATTCCCGGCTTGGCGACGTGTTCCCGTCTCTCTTTTCACTGCTCAGTGCGTTACTTGAAACCTGTTTGCCTGCACGGGCCGTGGGGATAGCGCTGATGCGTGAAAAGGATCACCTGTGGGTCGGGCAGTTGCCGCCGCATAATCTGGACTCTGTCTCCGGAATTTATCTGCTGGCGCGCTCTTCCTGGCCTTCACACCGGCTGCGCGCACATATCATGACACAGTGTGAGGTTGGGACGCGGCATGCCGTCCATGCGCGTAAAGCGGCGGTGGATCAGGGCAAAGCGCTACAACCCGTTAGCCACATTCCTGCGGCGATCCCGCTGAATTGGGAAAACCTCTGTTTTGTGGTCGACCTTGAACATTCCGGCGTGCAGGATGCGCTGGCTTCCGGGCATTGTGCTATCTCGGTGCCCGATCACGGCGGTGATTTAACGCTGAAGCTGTTCGCCGTGATGAAGGAGTGAGCCGCGGCCTTCCCCCCTCAGAGTTCGGTGTCAGACAGCCAATAAATGGCTTCGTAAGGGCGCAGCGTCAGTGACGCCGGGTGTACGGGCGGGTCATCATAGTTGCTCAGCAGCAGACGCCAGCCCTGTAGGGGAGGCAGAGTCGGCAGCGTGTAATACTGCATGTCCCGGCTGAGGTTGGCGAGCACCAGCAACTGTTGTCCCTGCCAGCGGCGGCGATAGAACCAGATGCGTGGATGCTCAGGGTCCAGGTCTTGATAGTCGCCATAGGTCAGCAGTGGAAGCGCTTTACGCAAGGCGATCAACCGTTGATAGGTGTAAAACACCGAGTGCGGATCGGCAAGTGCCTGCGCAACATTGATCTCCGCGTAACCTGTGCCGGGGGAGATCCAGGGGGTACCTGAGGTAAAGCCAGCAGACGGCGCCGCTGACCACTGCATCGGGCTGCGCCCATTATCGCGTGATTTGTGGGCAAGAATGCGCAACACCTGCGCTGGCGTTTCACCGTTGGCGAGACGTTCCGCGTAGACATTCAGGCTTTCGATATCGCGATAGTGCTCAAGGGTGTTATAACCGGGGTTGGTCATGCCGATCTCTTCCCCCTGATAAATATAGGGGGTGCCCTGCATACCGTGCAGCACCATCGCCAGCATTTTGGCCGACGGAGTGCGATAGTCGCCCTCATCGCCAAAACGAGAAACGATGCGTGGCTGATCGTGATTACACCAGAACAGCGCACTCCACGCTTTATTATGCATACCGCGCTGCCAGCGATTGAACAGTGCCTTTAACTGAACAAAATCGGGGGCTGCCAACGTCCATTTTTCCCCACCGGGGTAATCCACCTTTAAATGATGGAAGTTGAACGTCATCGACAGCGCATTGCCCGACAGCGGCGCATAGTGCAGGCACTGTTCAAGGGTGGTCGAGGACATTTCACCGACAGTCATTAGCCCGCGCGGTGAAAATACGGCGCGGTTGAATTCATGGAGAAACTCCACCATGCGTGGCCCATCAGTGTAATAACGTCGGCCGTCCCCTTCGCTGTCTGAAGGGAAGTCCTGCTGTTTTGACACCAGATTGATCACATCCAGACGCAGGCCATCCACCCCTTTGTCAGCCCAAAAGTGGCAGACCGCCTGCAACGCCTCACGCACCGGCGCGTGCTCCCAGTTCAAATCTGCCTGTTCTGGTGCGAACAGGTGCAGGTAATGTTGCTGGCTGGGGGCGTGCCACTGCCAGGCGCTGCCGCCGAATTTTGAACGCCAGTTGTTGGGCGGCGTGGTTTCCGTTCCCGCGCGCCAGCAGTAAAAAGCGCGATAGTCGCTGTCGGGCGTTTGGGCCTGCACAAACCAGGGATGCTGGGTAGAGGTATGGTTAAACACCATATCCATAATGATGCGTATGCCGCGCCCGTGCGCTTGCGCGATCAGCGCTTCCATATCGTCCATCGTGCCATAGGCGGGGTCGATGTCGCAGTAGTCGGCAACGTCGTAGCCATTATCCACCTGCGGCGAGGGATATACTGGCGTAAGCCACAGCGCATCGACGCCTAACTGTTGCAGATACGCCAGGCGCGAAATGATGCCTTGCAGATCGCCAGTGCCAGAACCGGTGCTGTCCTGAAAACTTTTGGGATAGATTTGATAGATGACGCCCGTGCGCCACCAGGGAAGCGGTGCTGTCATGCCATTGCCTGTTTATGCTTTATTTATACGCTAGTTATAGGACGCAATTACCCATTGGGCAATGCGCCCAGCCGTTGTTTCCGTCGGTACATCGTGGTGGTCAGTATCACGGGTATCACGACCGCAATCGCCATGGCGACCAGATACACGCTCCAAAATGAGGGCTTGATAGACAGAATACCGGGTAAGCCACCGACGCCAATGCCGTTGGCCATCACGCCGCTAACGCCGCACAACAGTGCCGCCAGCGCCGAGCCAATCATGGCACACAGCATGGGAAAACCGTATTTGAGATTGATACCGTACATGGCGGGTTCTGCCACGCCCAACATAGCGGAAATCGCCGCTGGCACGGAGGTTTCCCGTTCATTCACCTTGCGACTGATCAGCATAATGCCAATCACCGCAGAACCCTGGGCAATGTTTGACAGGGCGATCAGCGGCCAAACCGGGGTGTGTCCCATACTTTGGATCATTTGCAAATCGATAGCCAACGTCGTCTGATGTACGCCGGTAATCACCAGTAGCGCATAGAGAAAGCCAAACAGCGCGGCACCGACTGGAGCAAAGCTGCCGGTCATCACGCTTGCGATCGCCCAGGCGATACCATCGCCAATGCTGCGCCCAACCGGGCCTATCACCGTGTGCGCCAGAAAGACTGCCAGCAGCAGCGACAACACCGGGACGCTCACCAGATGCAGCGAAGCCGGTATCCATTTTTTAAGACGTAGCTCAATCATTGCCAGCGCAATACCGGCCAGCAGGGAAGGAATAACCTGCGCCTGATAGCCGATACGCTGTATCGTGAACCCGCCGAAGTCCCACACCGCCGGTATTTGCTGACCGATAGAATAGGCATTCATCAACTGAGGTGAAACGAGTGTGATGCCGAGAATAATGCCCAGCACCGGTGTGCCACCCATTTTTTTCACCGCCGACCAGCAAATTGCCACGGGCAGATAGTAGAAGATGGCCTCGCCCAGTAGCCAGAGGAAATCATAGATCGTGTGGCAAATTGGACTACGCTCGATCAGCGACTGACCGTCAATCAGTGGAATGTCCCCGATAACGTTGCGCACGCCGAGGATCAAACCGCCACTGATCAAGGCGGGCAACAGCGGGTAGAAGATCTCTGCGAAATGTGAAATGGCCCGTTCCCACAGTGACATCCGGTGGTGCATGGCGTGCGGGGTGGTTTCCTCACTTTCAGGGGCTTTACCGATGGCGGCCTGTAATGCCTGGTAATAGGCCTCAACGTCAGTACCGATGACGATTTGGCATTGGTCGCCATGGGTAAAACACCCTTTGACCATGGAAAGCGTTTTGATGCCGTCGATGTTGGCCTGTTCGGGGTGTTGTAATACCAGGCGTAATCGAGTGATACAGTGCGTGAGCGTGACAATGTTCTGTCTCCCTCCGAGCTGCTTAATCAGGTCTTCAATCGTTTGTGGCGGTACCTTGCTCATTTCTCTACCCTTTTCTTTGTATGGGGCGAAGTGGTGGATCAAGGATAGGCAACGATGCGTCGGTAATCGCCGATGAACGGGTATTACGAGCGAATTATTAGATTTGTCAGGCACCAAGTGATAAGCCTGATGCCTGCGGCGTATTGAACGCATAACTTACTGGAAAGGTAAGGTCGCGTTGCGCAGTTTACGGCGATAGACCACCATGGTTAACAGCGCTGGTATCACCAGGGCAATCGCCATTGCCGCCAAATAGATGGCCCAAAAGGCGGGCTTGATGGATAAAATACCCGGTAAACCGCCAACGCCAATGCCGTTCGCTGTGACGCCGACCAATCCACACAGCAACCCGGCCAAGGCTGATCCCGTCATGGCGCACAGCATCGGGAAGCCGTATTTCAGATTGATGCCGTACATGGCAGGTTCAGTGACACCCAGCATGGCGGACAGGGCCGCTGGCACGGAAACGTCTCGCTCGTTGTGTCGGCGGCTGATGATAATGATGCCAATTACCGCGGAACCCTGAGCAATATTCGATAATGCAATCAGTGGCCATACTGGGGTTCCTCCCATGCTATGAATCATTTGCATATCAATGGCGAGCGTCGTTTGGTGCACGCCAGTAATGACCAACGGTGCGTAGAGAAACCCAAACAGTGCGGCACCTATCGGTGCGAAACTGCCGGTCATTAGCCCTTTCACCACCCAGGCGACGCCGTCACCGATCAAGCGGCCAAACGGGCCAATCACCGCATGCGCCAGTGCCACGGAGGCCAGCAGGGCGGTGACAGGCACCACCACCAGATAGAGTGAGTCTGGCACCCATTGCTTCAACCGCGTCTCAATCATGGCCAGGGTAATGCCAGCCAGCAGTGACGGAATAACTTGCGCTTGATAACCGACCTTTTCGATGGCGAACCAGCCAAAATCCCAGACGTCTGGGATTTGCTGGCCTATCTGGTAAGCATTCATCAGTTGTGGCGACACCAGGGTAATGCCAAGGATGATGCCCAATACTGGCGTGCCGCCCATTTTCCGCACCGCCGACCAGCAAATGGCGACCGGAAGGTAGAAGAAGATGGCTTCACCCAACAGCCAGAGGAAATCATACAGCGATTGCCAGGCAGGATTGCGTTGGATCAGGGTTTGCCCGTCAGAGAACGGAATGTCGCCAATCACGTTGCGCAACCCCAAAATCAGCCCACCGCTGATCAGCGCTGGCAGCAGCGGGAAGAAAATTTCAGCAAAGTGAGAAATACCGCGCTCGAGAAACGTCATGTTATGACGTGCAGACTGGCGCAAACGCTCTTTGTTGGCTTTGACCTTGCCCGTGCGCGCGCTGAGTGCCTGAAAATAATCGCCCACCTCTGTGCCGATCACCACCTGAAACTGCCCGGCGGTGATGAAACAGCCTTTGACCATCGGCAGCATTTCAATGCCTTTCGCGTCGGCCCGGGCAGGATCTTGCAACACAAAGCGCAAGCGGGTAATACAGTGAGTGAGAGTAACAATGTTCTCGCTTCCGCCCAGCAGCGTGATTAATCGCTCAATATCTTGTTGTTGTACCTTGCTCATTGCGCGTCCTTGTGTGAATACCCAATGTAATCAGGTTTAAGGATAGGTAACGAACGAACGGCTGGGGAAACAACGTCACCGCAGTGCGATCACAATCAAATAATCGCGGCAGTTATAATCGGTTCTTGGCAGAAGGTAAGGTGTGGGCAGAGAAAAACAAAGGCCGCCTGTTAAGAAAAGGCGGCCTTAGAGAGGAAAGTGGCTGTTATCAGAACGGGCTGATGATTGAGCCGATACGTTCGCAGTAGCTGACATAGACATTCCCCATTTTTTTGAAGAATTTACTGATATCACGGAACATTTTCATAATCAGTCTCCTTGGGTTCGTTAATAAGTGTGATGTTCATCACGTTTTAAAGAATAGCCCAAAGAGAACGTCGGTTCAATATTTTTGTGACGAATATCACTATTTTTTGCCAAAATGACATTCGCCACCGAGCAGCGACTTATCGCGCCGCCGCGCGCTGCAAGCGATAACGGTTTTGATCGTAAACGTTATCCCCAATTTTTTCTGCTGCGGGTAAGCACTCGACAAACTCAAAACCCAAACGTTGGGCCAGCGCATTGCTGCGCTGATTCACCGTGGCGGCCTTGATGATAAAGGTGTCCAGTATGGCGGCATTGGCGAATGAATCGATTAACAACGCGATCGCCTGCGAGGCGATGCCTTGCCCCTGAAAGCGTTCAGCCATCCAATAACCTATTTCTCCCTGTGAATCCTTCAGGCTGTTAAATGAGGCCACACCGGCGATCTCCCCCTGCCAGCGGATGAGATAGACCGCTGCGCGTCCGGCAAAAAAATCCTCACGGTTCTCTTTGATGGTTGTCAGGGTATCCTCGATGTGTCGCACGCTGTCTGGCCAGGCCAGAGTGTGGCGCAGACGCGCCTTTTCCAGTTGTATCAGAGAAAATAACGCCGGTGCATCCTGCTCTTCTTGCAATGCCAATGTGAGATGTGGCGGGCGATGTAGCCTGTGTAGTGTCTGTAACATTGAAGCTCCCTGCTGTTGTTTTATGTGGTGTGCATTGGAGGGGTTGTGGTGAAACTCTTGCCATCTGCTAGTAAATGATTCTACTGTGCTGATCTGTCGGGTCAACGTCTTCCATCTCGAGGTTTTATGAAGCACAGGCATTTACAACGCGCGCGTCCATCACAGGGGCCGATGGCTCTCGTATTCACCGGAATCATAGCGTTGATGGCAGCCTGGAGCGGGGCGGTATTCGCCAACGGGACGCTGATTGCCGTGAAAGCCTCAACGATTCATCCCACCCAACCGGCGATCGGCAGGGCAGAAGTTGCCTACGATCTCGCCCACTACCGACAAAAACCGCGCGCGCTGTTTGATGATTTTTGTAAGGGAGAAGGGGCGGGAAAGGTGGCTGATTTCTCAGACGCCTCGACGCTGGCCACACCTACGAGTTTTCGCTGCACCAAACCGGCCGGGACCCATCCCGATGCGGTAAAATCCGCGGTGATTGCCCCGGATGGTCTGGTCTACCTGACGGACGGCCATCACTCGGTGAGCGCATTACGCGCCAGCACGCCGGATAGCGATATCACGCTGTCGTTGCGTATTACCGATGACTTGCGCCATTTACCCTCAATGGCGGCATTCTGGGACTACATGCAACAGCATCATCTGGTGTGGCTGGAGGGGCCTACCGGCAAGGTTGCACCGCAGCAACTGCCCACCCAGGTGGGCATTGACGCCATGCAGGACGATCCTTATCGCTCGGTGCTCTATTTCTTGCGTGGTATTGCCTATGAACGGCCAGAACCCTCTCCTCCGTTTTTGGAGTTTTATCTGGGGGCGTGGCTGAAAAGTCAGATGGCGATTACGCCTGCGGATACGGCAACACCACAGGCGTACTTTGCTCTGTTGCAAAAGGCGGCGCAGCGTATGGCACAAGCGTCACCGCAAACCCATACCTTACCCGATACTGCTTCGCCGACGCTGCAACAACTTGGACAACTTACCGAGCTAAACCACAAGAAATTAAACAAGTTAAATAAACCCGACGGTAAGTTGGCGCTGTTGTTTTGCTCTGAATGTAAATGATGATTACCCTAAGCCAAAATTATAGCGATAGGGGTTAAGTCCATTCCGCGCGGCGGGACGATACCCAATAAGCGATGACGGGGTGATAGTGATAACAGAGGGTTCCTCTGCGGATGCGAACTGTTCTCTGTTATAGATAAAAGCGCCAACCGCGGTGGTGATCAAGGTGAGTCCACCTAGCAGTATCCATCGGTTTGATCGCCCCTTGGGTGGCCTGGTTTCAACTGCGCCATCCACCGGGCTACATTGTGCTGATGGCGCAGATTGCTGGTGCGTGACATTCGAAGCCAGCCTTTCTGTTGCTGAACCTGTTTGCATGTTTAGGGTTACTTGATGGCTTTTATTTGATACTGCTGATGTTTCACGATCTTCTGATGTGTTGGTCAGTAACCTAATACGCTCTGGCAGGTAATAGCGCTTGCCGGTATTTTCGTGGCCATGCCCCTGTTTTAATGGCATATATGCCAAAGGGGAAACAGGTGAAGCGGTAGAAACACTGTTCATGGTTTTATCTCGCAGTATGAATATTCGAAATGGCTCACTACCTATATTAAAGAGAGCCTACAGCACGCCTGTAGCGCCCTCACGGCTGGCCATTCTAAGTCTGTCCCATCAACCATGTTTACAAATAATAATCACACTGCTGGTAGGCTGACACTCAATTCTGATAGCACATCGTCGTTTTTCACTGGGCGCAGTCGCATAAAACGATAGGCGACCGAAAGGGTGATCTGTGGCATAATGAGCGTTAAATCACACTTTTTATTTGAGTCAACGCCGTGTTAAGTACCAACAACATTACGATGCAGTTTGGCAGTAAGCCGCTTTTTGAAAATATCTCCGTCAAGTTTGGCAACGGCAACCGCTACGGGTTGATTGGTGCTAACGGTTGCGGTAAATCCACCTTTATGAAGATCCTCGGTGGCGATCTGGTGCCGAGCGGCGGTAACGTTGCCCTCGATCCGAATGAGCGCCTGGGTAAGCTGCGTCAGGACCAGTTTGCGTTTGAGCATTTCAGCGTGCTGGATACCGTGATCATGGGACACGCTGAACTCTGGACGGTAAAAGAAGAGCGTGACCGCATTTACGCGCTGCCAGAAATGAGCGAGGAAGACGGCTATAAAGTGGCCGATCTGGAAGTTAAATACGGCGAAATGGACGGCTATAGTGCCGAATCTCGCGCAGGGGAACTGCTGTTAGGCGTCGGTATCCCACTGGAACAGCATTACGGTCTGATGAGTGAAGTCGCTCCCGGCTGGAAGCTGCGCGTACTGTTGGCGCAGGCGCTGTTTTCCAATCCTGATATTTTGCTGCTCGATGAACCGACCAACAACCTGGATATCGACACGATTCGCTGGCTGGAAAATGTGCTGAACGAACGCAACAGCACCATGATCATCATTTCCCACGATCGCCACTTCCTGAATATGGTGTGCACTCACATGGCGGATCTGGACTACGGTGAGCTGCGCGTTTATCCCGGAAACTACGACGAATACATGACGGCCGCCACGCAGGCGCGCGAACGTCTGTTGTCAGACAACGCCAAGAAAAAAGCGCAGATTGCCGAACTGCAATCCTTCGTCAGCCGCTTTAGCGCTAACGCATCGAAATCGCGTCAGGCAACGTCTCGTGCACGTCAAATCGAAAAAATTCAGCTTGATGAAGTGAAAGCCTCCAGCCGCCAGAACCCGTTTATCCGCTTCGATCAGGATAAGAAATTGTTCCGTAACGCGCTGGAAGTGGAAGCGCTGGCGAAAGGCTTTGATAACGGCCCGCTGTTCTCTGGTCTTAACTTGCTGATTGAAGTGGGTGAAAAGGTTGCCATCTTGGGGACCAACGGTATCGGTAAAACCACGCTGCTGAAAACCCTGGTGGGCGAGCTGGCAGGGGATAAAGGTACCGTTAAGTGGTCTGAAAACGTCAACATTGCCTACTACGCGCAGGATCATGAATACGAGTTTGATGGCGATCTGACCGTGTTTGACTGGATGAGCCAGTGGAAGCAGGAGAAGGATGACGAGCAGGCCGTGCGCAGCGTACTGGGCCGCCTGCTGTTTGGTCAGGACGATATCAAGAAGAAAGTGAAAGTGCTCTCTGGGGGCGAAAAAGGCCGTATGCTGTTCGGCAAGCTGATGATGCAGCGCCCCAATATTCTGGTGATGGACGAACCCACCAACCACCTGGATATGGAATCGATTGAAGCGCTTAACATGGCGCTGGAGCTCTATCAGGGCACCTTGCTGTTTGTCTCCCATGACCGCGAGTTCGTTAGCTCGCTGGCGACGCGCGTACTGGAAATCACGCCTAACAAGGTGGTGGATTTCACCGGCAGTTACGAAGAGTACCTGCGCAGCCAAGGCATTGAGTAACTCATCGCTTCAGTTACCCCGCTGCGCGATTATTCGCGCGCAGCGGGCGTTCCACCTAACATCCTCGCTCGCTTCCCTTTGATAGCCACCCGCTTTCTCTTTGATACATAGGATCTTGCAATCGCTGCATCCACCACGGTGCACTTAAGAGAACCCGTCGCTCTGCTACTCCCTTAGGGTTATAGTCACTTTTATTTATTATTTTTCGTCTGCAATTGACCGCCTATTTGTGCCATTTTTTCTTTCTCCTACCTGAGCAATATATTCGGCGTTGTGATGTGATTCAAAAAATTTGCGTTAACGGTTTTTATTTAACTAAATTATTTAACGCTTTTTTTGAAAGATCCTATGTTGACCTGTGCAAAACGAGAAAATCAGATATATTAAAAAATAATAGATATGATATTTAATTATGCTAAAAATCAACTATTTATATATTTTTGGTTTGTGGGTTAATCGATTAAGCAGCGAAATCGATACTGCAAAAAATAGGAGAATATAGTTATTGAGATTATTTCTCATTTGAATTCTGTGTAAATGGACAAAATAAAAGGATGATGCGTAAACAATCACACTTATAACAGAAATAAGCAGGCTAATGTTCTGCTGCTTGATGAAGATCAAGTCTGTTAAATGAATTTCCTCATTACCATACCCGTACACATGTTGTGTGTTATACCCCACACCGTTGAAGTTGCAGGTGCGTCGGCTATCTTGCTTACTCCGCCAGACTTATCCACATCAGTTTTCGGGAGTACGCGAGGCAGTCGTGTACCTGTTTTTCGAAATCCATTGGGTAAGCTCCGTTCTGGTTACAGGAGAATAATAAAAAATGACTGGGGAAAATGTAATGCTTTCCCATCATGGCGTTAATCGCCGTGATTTTATGAAGTTATGTGCAGCACTTGCCGCATCGATGGGGTTAGCGGATTCCGCTGCCGCAGAGATTGCGCAATCCCTTGGCTCCGCGCAGCGTCCGCCGGTGCTATGGATTGGCGCTCAGGAGTGTACAGGTTGTACCGAATCCCTGCTGCGTGCTACTCACCCGACGATTGAAAACTTGCTGCTAAACACCATTTCGCTGGAGTACCACGAGGTACTTTCGGCCGCTTTTGGTGAGCAGGCAGAGGAGAATAAACACCGCGCCATCGAACAGTACAAAGGTAAGTATGTGCTGGTGGTGGACGGTTCTATTCCGATCAAGGATGGCGGCATCTACTGTATGGTGGCTGGCAAGCCCATCGTCGATCATATCCGTGAAGCGGCGGAACACGCGGCGGCGATTATTGCCATCGGCTCCTGTTCTGCCTGGGGTGGTGTTGCCGCAGCAGGTAGCAACCCGACAGGTGCGGTCAGTCTGGAAGCGGTACTGCCGGGCAAAACCGTTATCAATATCCCCGGTTGTCCACCGAACCCGCACAACTTTCTGGCGACCGTGGCGCATATCATCACCTATCAACGTGCGCCAGCATTGGATGCCAAAGGCCGTCCCACCTTTGCCTATGGTCGCCTGATCCATGAGCATTGTGAACGTCGTCCTCACTTTGATGCAGGCCGCTTTGCCAAAGAGTTTGGTGATGACGGGCATCGTCAAGGCTGGTGCCTCTATCACCTGGGATGCAAAGGACCGGAAACCTACGGTAACTGCTCGATCATTGAATTCTGTGACGTCGGCGGCGGTATCTGGCCGGTAGGGATCGGTCACCCGTGCTATGGCTGTAACGAAGAGGGCGTCGGCTTTAAGAAAGGGATCTTCCAGTTGGCGAATGTGGAGAATCCTACGCCGCGTGCGCAGAAACCGACGGTAGATCGTCCCGAAGGGGGTGAAGTTTCCGCCACGGCGGTAGGTCTGCTCGGCGCGGTGCTGGGCGTGGTCGGCGGCGTCAGCTTGATGGCAGTGAGGGAATTGGGGCGTCAACAGAAAAATGCTCAGCAAAAACAGGGGCAGCAAGACGCCGGTAACGATTCCCGGGAGGGCTAAGCCGTGAACAGACGCAATTTTTTCAAGCTAGCCTCTGCCAGTGCGGTTATGGCGGGAACGCCGTTTGCCGCCAAGGCAGCGGCGACCAATCGACCGCCGATCCCCGGTGCACTGGGCATGCTTTACGACTCAACGCTGTGCGTAGGGTGTCAGGCATGCGTGACCGAGTGTCAGCAGGTTAACGAATCGGCCTATCGACCGGATAGCCAGATTTATGCCGGCGGTTCACCAACCTGGTCCAACAATGACAAGTTGAGCCCTTACACCAACAACATCATTCAGGTGTGGAGCAGCGGTACCGGTCAGAACAAAGACCAGGCCGATAACGGCTATGCCTACATCAAGAAGCAGTGTATGCACTGTGTCGATCCGAACTGTGTCTCGGTCTGCCCGGTCAGCGCGCTGAAAAAAGATGCCAAAACCGGCGTCGTGCATTATGACGCCAGCGTTTGTACCGGCTGTCGCTATTGCATGGTGGCGTGCCCGTTCAACATCCCCAAATACGACTACGAAAACCCGTTCGGCAAACTGCACAAGTGCGAGCTGTGTAACCAGAAAGGGCTGGAGCGGTTGGATAAAGGCGGCATGCCGGGATGCGTGGAAGTATGCCCAACCGGCGCGGTGATCTTTGGCACGCGCGAAGAGCTGCTTGATGAAGCCAAACGCCGTATGGCGATGAAACCGGGCGATGAGTACCACTACCCGCGTCAGACGCTGGGGGCCAAAGATACTTACCTGCACACCATTCCGACCTACGATCGCCATATTTACGGCGAGAAAGAGGCGGGCGGTACACAGGTATTGGTAATGGCAGGGGTTCCCTACCAAAACCTCGATCTGCCGCAACTGGATGAGCTGTCTACCGGCGCGCGCTCTGAGCACGTTCAGCACACCTTGTATAAAGGCATGGTGTTGCCGCTGGCGGTGTTAGCTGGGCTTTCTGTGCTGGTGCACCGTAACACCCGGGATGAACGCAAGGCGGACGACGAACACCACGCCGATCCGCATCATCCGAAGAAAGATCAGGAGAACGATCATGACGGCGCATAAAGCCAGCCCGCTGGGCGGGCGTCTGGTCAGTTGGCCGGTGATGCTGTTGGCACCGCTTGCGGTGATCTGCGGCGTATTGATTCTGCGGCGGCTTATCTTTGGTATCGGTGCGGTAGCGGCCCTGAACGGAGGCTATCCGTGGGGGCTGTGGATCGCGTTTGACCTGCTGGTCGGCACCGGGTTTGCCTGCGGCGGCTGGGCGTTGGCCTGGGCGGTTTATGTGTTTAACCGTGGCGAATATCACCCCTTGGTGCGTCCGGCGCTGTTGGCCAGCTTGTTCGGCTACTCGCTGGGTGGGCTGTCCATCACCATCGACGTGGGGCGTTACTGGAACCTGCCGTACTTCTACATTCCTGGTTTCTTCAACACCAACTCGGTGCTGTTTGAAACCGCCGTTTGTATGACCATCTACATCGGGGTGATGGCGTTGGAGTTTGCGCCCGTGGTGTTCGAACGGTTCGGGTGGAAGAAAGCGCTGAAGCACCTCAACAAGGCGATGTTCTTTATCATTTCGCTCGGGGCATTGCTGCCCACCATGCACCAATCCTCCATGGGCTCGCTGATGATTTCGGCCGGGTACAAGGTGCATCCGCTGTGGCAAAGCTATGAGTTGCTGCCGCTGTTGTCGTTGTTAACCGCCTTCATTATGGGCTTCTCCATCGTCACGTTTGAAGGATCGCTGGTGCAGGCCGGGCTGAAAGGTCGCGGACCCAATGAACGCCCGCTGTTTACCAAGCTGAGCGCCATCACCCAGGTATTGCTGGTGCTGTTCTTGGTGCTGCGCTTTGGCGAACTGTTGTGGCACAACAAAACCGGCTATCTGTTCAGTGGCGATCGCTTCTCCATCATGTTCTGGTGTGAAGCGGCGCTGATGGCGTTCCCGCTGGTGCTGTTCCGGTTGCCGGGGGCGCGTGAAGATTCGCGCTGGCTGTTCGTCGGTGGCCTCAGCATGCTGTTTGGGGCGGCACTGTGGCGTTTGAGCTATTCACTGCTGGCGTTCAATCCTGGCGGTGGCTACCACTACTTCCCTGCGGCACAAGAAGTGCTGATCTCCATGGGATTTGTCGCCATTGAAGTGTGCGCATACATCTTGTTAATCCGGTTGTTGCCGGTTCTTCCCGCACTGGGAAGCGTTCATAAGAATTATCAGGCCGAGGTAAAGCATGAGCCAACGCATCACCATTGATCCTATTACCCGTATCGAAGGGCACCTGCGCATTGATTGCGAAATTGAGCATGGGAAAGTCACTAAAGCCTGGTCTTCCGGGACCATGTGGCGGGGAATGGAAGAAATCGTTAAAGGTCAGGATCCGCGCGATGCGTGGATGATTGTGCAGCGTATCTGTGGGGTGTGTACCACGGTGCACGCCATCGCGTCAGTGCGCGCGGTGGAAAACGCACTCGGGTTGAACGTACCGGTCAATGCACAGTATATCCGCAACCTGATTCTGGCTGCACACAGCATTCATGACCATATTGTTCACTTTTACCAACTGTCGGCGCTCGATTGGGTCGATGTGACGGCGGCGTTGAACGCGGATCCGAACAAAGCGGAAGCCCTGCTGAAAGGCGCATCCACCTGGTCGTTGAACAGCGCAGCAGAGTTCACCAAAGTGCAGCAGAAGATCAAAGACCTGGTGGCCAGCGGCCAACTGGGGATCTTCGCCAACGGCTATTGGGGACACCCTGCCATGGCGCTGCCGCCTGAAGTGAACCTGATTGCCGTCGCTCACTACCTGCAAGCGCTGGAATGCCAGCGTGATGCGAACCGTATCGTTGCCATTCTGGGCGGCAAAACGCCGCACATCCAGAACCTGGCGGTCGGCGGTGTGGCAAACGCGATCAACCTGGATGCTCCTGCGGTGCTGACCATGGAACGCCTGATGTACGTGAAATCGTTCATCGATCGTCTGGGCGATTTTATCGAGCAGGTTTACAAAGTGGATTGCGCGGTTATCGCGGCGCACTACCCTGAGTGGCTGACGCTGGGCAAAGGGGCCGATCACTACCTGAGCGTGCCTGAACTGCCGACCGACAACCAAGGCGGCAGCTTCCTGCTGACCGGCGGTTATCTGGAAAACGGGGATTTCAGCAAATATCGTCCGATCACCACCCACAACGATGCGTTTTTGATCGACGGCATCAAAGAAAGCGGCAAGCATGCTTGGTATAAAGATGATGAACCGTTGGCACCGTGGGAAGGGCTGACGCGCCCCAACTACACCGGCTGGCAGGATGATGGCAAATATTCCTGGGTGAAAGCGCCGACCTTCTACGGCAAAACGGTCGAAGTCGGGCCGCTGGCCTGGTTGCTGTGCGGTTTGGCCGCCAAACACCAAGACACGCAAGCCCATTTCGCGCAGGTTGCTGGTCTGTATAAAGCGCTGACCGGTAAAACGCTGGAAGAGAAACACTTGCACTCCACGTTAGGGCGTGTGATTGGCCGTACCGTGCATTGCTGCGTATTGAAAGATACCTTGGCGCAGCAGTGGCAGGCGCTGGTGACCAATATCGGCAAGGGTGACCACCAGACCTTTATCAAGCCGGAGTTTACCCCGGACAAAGAGTACCGTGGCGTCGGGTTTGGCGAAATGCCGCGCGGTATGCTGTCGCACTGGATTGTGTTCAAGAACGGCAAGATCACCAACTATCAGGCGGTGGTGCCCTCAACCTGGACCTCTGGACCGCGTAACTTTGAAGGGGTTGCTGGGCCTTACGAGCAATCGCTGGTAGGTACGCCGGTGGCCGATCCGCATAAACCGCTGGAAGTGGTGCGTACCATCCACTCCTTTGACCCCTGCATGTCTTGTGCCGTGCACGTGGTTGATGCAGTGAACGGTAATGAAGTCACCCGCGTGAAAGTGCTGTAACGGTCACGCTGTTGTTCGTCATTCCCGCAGTGGCGGGAATGACGAGAAGGATGTCGTAAAAGGGTTCATCATGAAAACATTGGTGTTAGGGATTGGCAACCTGCTGCTGAGCGATGAAGCAGTTGGCGTGCGCATTATCGAATCGCTGGAACGGCAATACGCGTTCTCGCCGGAGATTGATATCGTCGATGGCGGCACATCGGGCATGGAGTTGCTTGAAACCATGGCCCAGCGCGAACATATGATCGTTGCTGATGCGGTGCTGACTGGCAGCGCGCCGGGCACCGTCACCGTGCTGCGCGACAATGAAGTGCCTGCGCTGTTTACCCGTAAAATTTCCCCGCACCAGTTAGGGTTGGCGGATGTGCTGATGGCGCTACAGCTGACGGACGAGTTTCCTCGTCGGTTAATGCTGGTTGGCGTAGAGCCGCAGTCATTGGAGTCGACGATTGGGCTCAGCGACTGCGTGCAGCGTGCTATCGAACCCGCTCTGGCGCAGATCCTGGCGGCGTTGAATGCCAGCGGCATCACGGTGCGCAGAAAAACGCCACAGGAACAGGCGGCGTATCCCACCACCTGTCTGTCGGTGGAGCACTGTGTATGAGTGAGCGCATTGACGATCCTTCCGCTGTGGCCGATCGCGCAGTGACTGAGGATACGTTGGGCTTCGCGGACTCTCCCGCTGTCTGGCTGGAAGCGGCATTTACCCGCGTCGCTCACACCGATATGCAAACCTTGCCGTTCTATCGTGCCGCCATTCCGGTAAAAACGTGCGGTTTCACCCTGTTTGAACAGCAGTGGGTCGGTTGCTTGTTAACGCCCTGGACGCTGAGTTTGCTGGTGTTGCCGGGACCGGATCAGGTGTGGTCACGGCGCACGGCCGGTGAGCGTCTGGCGCTGCAATTGCCGTGCGGCAATGTCACGTTTATCGCGAGCGAAATTGCCGACGCGAGCGGTCAAAACCATCAGTATCTTTCCTGTTCACTGATGTCGCCCATCGATCCCCATATGTCGGCACAGCAGGCGTTAACGCTGGCAGAACAGAGCGCGCGCATGGCGCTGTCGCTCCCGGTGGTGGATGCCAATGCGCCGCGTAATCTCAGCCGTCGTGCGTTGTTCCTGCGTGGGAACGCGTAGCATGCATGAAATATCCCTCTGCTACAGCACGCTAGAGTTGATTGAGCAACAGGCGCGTCAACACGGCGCGCATAAAGTCACGGGCGTATGGCTGGAAATTGGTGCGCTGTCCTGCATTGAGGAGAGCGCATTACGCTTTTGCTTTGAATCCGTTTGCCGACAAACGCTGGCGGAGGGATGCGAGTTACACGTTGCCGTGCGCGCGGCCCGGGCCTGGTGCTGGGAGTGCAGTGCGGTAGTTGACATTTCGCGCCACGGTGCGGGTTGCCCGCAGTGTGGCAGCTATAACCTGCGAATTGATGAAGGCGATAGCCTGCAATTGAAACAGCTAGCAGTAGAGTAACGCGGTTTAACACCGTAAGGAGTCAGTTCCTATGTGTACCACATGTGGCTGCGGCGAAGGGGAACGCAGAATTGAAGGTGATGAGCATGCTCATGAACATCATGACCATGACCATTCCCACGCGCATCATCATGGGCATCACCACGGACACGATCATGCGCATACGCACCAACACGCCCATGCTCATCATCACCCGCATCATCACGCTGATGACGCCATGTCGGAAGAGGCGGGCTCGCCGCGCTATGTGGTGATTCATCACCACCATTACCACCATAACGGTGATGTTCACCACCACTATCACGGCGAAAGTAAGGTGGTGTCAAAGCGCAGCGTAGAACAGGGACACGCTCATGCTCATGACGACCACCATCACGATCATCACCATGACGCGCATCAACCGGTTGTTTTCCTGCCGCAAGTGAACGGTTCGGATCTGCACTACGGGCGGGGCGAGGCGGGAACGCACGCACCGGGCATGCCACAACAGCGTCTGTTGCAGATTGAAATGGATGTGCTGAGCAAAAACAATGCGCTGGCTGAGCATAATCGCGAGCATTTTTCTGCACAAAACATTCTGGCGCTCAATCTGGTTTCCAGCCCCGGCTCCGGTAAAACCACCCTGTTGACACAGACGCTTGATCGTATCAGCAGTCATGTGCCTTGCGCCGTTATCGAAGGTGATCAACAGACCACCAACGATGCTGAACGTATTCGCGCAACTGGGGTGAGTGCCATTCAGGTTAACACCGGGAAAGGCTGTCATCTGGATGCGCAAATGGTGCATGATGCCGCGCATCGTCTGCAACTGACGGATAACAGCATTCTGTTTATCGAAAACGTCGGTAACCTGGTGTGCCCAGCCGGGTTCGATCTCGGTGAGCGCCATAAAGTGGCGGTGCTCTCGGTGACGGAAGGCGAAGATAAACCGCTAAAATATCCGCATATGTTTTCTGCCGCCGCGTTAATGATCATTAACAAGATCGATCTGCTGCCCTATCTGGATTTCGATCTTGACGCCTGCATCGCGTATGCGCGTCGGGTGAACCCAGATATTCAAGTGATTGCACTCTCGGCCCGCAGCGGCGAGGGGATGGATGAATGGTTCGCCTGGCTGGAGGCACAACAATGTGCTTAGGCATTCCGGGTAAAGTGGTGTCGGTCGGTGAAGATATTCACCAACCGGCGCTGGTGGATGTGTGCGGTGTGCAGCGCGCGGTGAATATCGCGCTGGTGTGCGAAGGTGAACCGGCGGAACTGATCGGCCAGTGGGTTTTGGTGCACGTCGGGTTTGCCATGAGCCTGCTGGATGAGCAGGAGGCGCAGGACACGCTGGACGCATTGCAATCCATGCAGGCGGTTGGGCTGGAGCTGGACGAAATGCGCCAGCACGGGGACGGTTATGCAGTACGTTGATGAATTTCGCGATCCTGAATTAGCCAAAACGCTGCTGCGGGAAATTGAAAAGCAGGTGGCAGCGATGCCGCACTGGCGTGAACATCCGCTGCAACTGATGGAAGTGTGCGGCGGGCACACCCACGCCATTTTCAAGTTTGGGCTGGATCGGCTATTGCCGCCGGAGATTGAGTTTGTGCATGGCCCCGGTTGCCCAGTGTGCGTGCTGCCGATGGGACGTATTGATGCCTGCATCGAAATCGCCTCGCACCCGGAAGTGATCTTCTGCACCTTCGGTGATGCGATGCGCGTGCCGGGACGCAACGGCTCCTTGCTGGATGCGCGCCGTCACGGTGCGGATGTGCGCATTGTCTACTCGCCGCTGGATGCACTGGCGCTGGCGGAGAAATACCCGGAGCGTCAGGTGGTGTTTTTCGGGCTGGGATTCGAAACCACCATGCCCAGCACTGCGCTGACATTACAGCAGGCCAAACGGCGCGGCATTCATAATTTTTCGCTTTTCTGTCAGCACATTACCATTATCCCCACCTTGCGCAGCTTGCTGGAACAACCGGATATCCGTATCGACGGCTTTCTGGCTCCGGGCCACGTCAGCATGGTGATTGGCGCTTCGCCTTATCAACCGTTGTGCGATGAGTTTCATAAGCCGTTTGTCATCACTGGTTTTGAACCACTGGATATATTGCAAGCGTTGCTGATGCTGGTGACGCAATTGCGTGAAGCGCGCTGCCAGGTAGAAAATCAGTATCGTCGCATTGTGCCGGACAGCGGTAACGGACTGGCGCAAAAAGCGATGGATGAGGTGTTTGAGATCAAGGCCAGCAGTGAATGGCGCGGGCTGGGTGAGATTGCCGATTCCGGCATGCAATTGCGCGCCGCCTATCATGACTATGATGCTGAACGTCGCTTTCAACCCCGTCAGCAGCGGGTGGCCGATGAACCACTGTCACGCTGCGGTGATGTGCTGACCGGTCGCTGCAAACCGGCGGATTGCCCGCTGTTTGCCTCGCGTTGCTCGCCAGAAAACGCCATTGGTGCGCTGATGGTCTCGTCAGAAGGGGCCTGTGCCGCCTATTATCAATATCGCCGGGAAGAGAGTCCCGTCGGGAGTGACACTTAAGTGAATATTTGCAAACCGCCCAAAGAGATAACGCTGGCGCACGGCAGTGGCGGTCAGGCCATGCAACAACTGATTGCCTCGTTGTTTTTAACCGCGTTTGATAACCCGCTGCTTGGGCAACGGGAAGATCAAGCGCGTATGCCGCTGGCCCCGCTGACGCAGCAGGGCGATCGTCTGGCGTTTACTACCGACAGCTATGTCATCGATCCGATTTTTTTCCCCGGAGGCGATATTGGCAAGCTGGCCGTGTGTGGCACGGTCAACGATCTGGCGGTCAGCGGTGCGCAGCCGCTTTATCTTTCTTGCGGCTTTATCATTGAAGAAGGGTTTTCCGGCGACGATCTGGTACGCATTGTGACGTCCATGGCGCATACCGCGCAGCAGGCCGGCGTGCAGATTGTAACCGGGGATACCAAGGTGGTGCCGCGCGGCGCTGCTGATAAACTGTTTATCAATACGGCGGGTATCGGCGTCATCCCTACTGAGATCAACTGGGGCGCATCGCAGATCCGTGCCGGTGATAAACTCATCGTCACTGGGACCTTGGGCGATCACGGTGCGACCATCCTTAATCTGCGCGAAAAATTGGGCTTGGAAGCGGAACTGAGCAGCGACTGTGCTGCCCTGACACCGATGATTGCACCTTTGCGTGCGATCGACGGGGTGCGTGCGCTGCGTGATGCTACGCGCGGCGGTGTGACGGCCATCCTGCATGAATATGCGCAAGCCAGCGGTTGCGGTATGGTGATTGACGAGGCGGCGCTGCCGCTGAAATCAGCGGTGCGCGGTATCTGTGAAATTCTGGGCTTGGAAGCGCTGAATTTTGCCAACGAAGGTAAGCTGGTATTAGCGGTGGCTCCGCAGGCGGAACAAGCGGTGCTTGACGCGCTGCATGCACATCCACTGGGCAAAGAGGCTGTCACCATCGGCGAAGCGACGGCGCAAAAGCAGGTACGACTGCGCGGAATATTCGGCGCTTCACGGCTGCTGGATCTGCCGCATAATGAACCCATGCCGCGCATCTGCTAACGTTTTAGGTTTGCTTCGCGTAAAGCATCCCGCTGAAGTGCGCGGAGCCGCCTACCCGGCGGTTTCACCCACCTGGGCGTGATTTTTTACGCTGATGAAGAAAAACATAATATTCCTCTGGAGTTTAGCTCCAACTATGAGCAACGGTATTCGCATCCGCGTTAAAGGCAAAGTGCAGGGGGTGGGGTTTCGCCCTTACGTGTGGCAACTGGCGCATCGACACCAACTGTGTGGCAATGTCAGCAATGACAGCGCAGGGGTGTTGATTCATCTGGTGATGTCACCGCAGGTTGCCTCGTTCCTTGACGACCTTACTCGCGAATGCCCACCCCTCGCTCATATCGACAGCATTGAATCACACCCTTATGAATGGGAGCAGCAACCCGCCGACTTTAGCATTGCGCACAGCGGCGCGGGTGCGATGGATACGCAAGTGGTGCCTGATGCGGCAACCTGTCCCGCCTGTCTGCAAGAGCTGATGACGCCCGGCAATCGGCGCTATCACTATCCCTTTATTAACTGCACCCACTGCGGGCCGCGTTTTACCATTATTCGCCATATGCCTTACGACAGGCCTAATACGGCGATGGCGACGTTTCCGCTGTGCTTGCCTTGTGCCGCAGAATATCAAAACCCTGCCGACAGACGCTTTCATGCCCAACCGACGGCGTGCCCGGATTGTGGGCCACACGCGTGGGTGTGCGATGCCAATGGCAATGCGCTGGCGCAGGGCGACACGGCACTGGAACTGGCGGCGAGGGCGCTGCAAGCGGGGCAGATCGTTGCAGTCAAAGGGCTGGGTGGTTTTCATCTGGCGTGCGATGCCACGCAACAACATGCGGTAGAGCAATTGCGCCTGCGCAAGCATCGTCCCGGCAAACCGCTGGCGGTGATGTTGCCGGATGAGCACTGGCTATCGCGCTGTGCGCAACTGACGGATGAAACGCCCGCCATCAACCTGATGAAAAGTGCTGCTGCACCCATCGTGTTGCTGCCGTTGCAACGTGGCGGCGCGCTGTGTGATGCCATTGCGCCCGGATTGAGTGAAGTCGGGCTGATGCTGCCCGCCAACCCGCTCCAGCATCTACTGCTGGCTTTGGCGGGTCGCCCGCTGGTGATGACCTCCGGTAATGCCAGCGGCAAACCGCCCGCGTTGACCAACGCGCAGGCGCTGGACGATCTCAATGGCTTGGCCGATCTTTGGCTATTGCATAATCGCGATATCGTGCAACGCGCCGACGACTCGCTGGTGCGCTGTCATGATGGCGCTGCGGAAATGCTGCGTCGTGCTCGCGGCTATGTTCCCGATGCGTTTACGCTGCCGCCCGGTTTTGAACACCAGCCCGCACTGCTGGCGATGGGGGCGGATTTGAAAAACACCTTCTGCCTGCTGCGCGATGGGTATGCCATTGTCAGTCAGCATCTGGGCGATCTCACCGACAGCGATGTCGAGCAGCAGTATCAAAACGCGATAGCACTGTTTGAGGATATCTATCGCCTCACACCCACGGCGATTGCCGTGGATGCCCATCCTGGCTATATCAGCCACCGCCTCGGACATCAGCGTGCCGACGATGCCGGTATTGCCTGCCATGAAGTGTTGCATCATCATGCCCACATTGCCGCCTGTCTGGCGGAGCATGGCTGGCCGCGCAATGCCGGACCGGTTGTTGGCTTGACGTTGGATGGTATCGGCTATGGCGAAAAAGGCCAATGGTGGGGGGGGGAATGTCTGCTGGCCGATTACCGTTCCTGCTTTCATCGGGGCGGGCTGCCTGCGGTCGCGTTGCCGGGTGCGGATTTAGCCGCTCGCCAGCCGTGGCGTAACCTGCTGGCGCAGTGGTTGCGCTTTGTGCCTGACTGGCGAGAGCAACCGCAGGCGGCGAATTTTCCTCAGCATGTGCTGCCTTTGTTGATCAAGGCGATTGAGCGCGGCGTGCAATCGCCGCACAGTTCGTCGGCCGGACGCCTGTTCGATGCGGTTGCGGCGGCAACGGGATTTGGCGTGCGTGAACAAAGCTGGGAAGGTGAAGCCGCTTGCCAGTTGGAAACGCTGGCATGGCAAAGCGATGTCCAGTCTCACCCGGTATCGATGCCGCTTGTCGGCAATCTGTTAGATCTGGAGACATTCTGGCATGAATGGCTGGCCTATCAGGCTGCGCCCGCGCGGCGCGCTCATGCCTTTCACGTGGCGTTGGCGCAAGGCCTGGCTGCGTTAGCCCGGCAGGTTGCGCGTGAGGAGAATACTCATACTATCGTGCTTTCCGGCGGGGTTCTGCATAACCGACTGCTCAGCACATTACTGCGTCAGGAACTCACTGATTTTACTGTATTACAGCCGAGACGTTTGCCTGCGGGCGATGGCGGTCTTTCATTGGGGCAGGCGTTGATTGCTGCGGCGCGTGGATAATAAGAATATTATTTAGTTTTGTTGTTTTTAAATAGTGACTTTAAGGTTTTAACTGTATTTAAATTACTTTTAATTAACGCTGATTGTAATGAGTTTAATGAATTTAAAATAACTGTAAATATATCTCTCTTGTTATGAAATCAAATTCCTAAAAATAATCATGATCAATAATCTATGATTGTCACTGCAATGGTTAATCGATATTTTTATGACGATTATTATTTTCGTCTATTAATTTATTGTAGGTTTTGTAGATGGCAAGAAATGTTTTTTCTCAGGAAAAGGCAACAGTACGTTTCTTTTCAAAAAAAGTTACTGCGGTTGCATGGGTTAATATCTTATTTCAATTGTTTTTTCCCTTAAGTCTATCGTTCTCTCCGGCAATAGCGGCGGCTATAGCCGATTCCTCACCTGCTTTTTCCTCAACGGAGCCTTATCTTTTAGGCCCCGGAGAAAACATTGACACTGTTGCGAAAATGCACGGAGTTTCTGTTGAACAACTTAAAAAAATCAACCAGTACAGAACATTTTCCAAACCCTTTTCAGCCCTGACGACGGGCGATGAAGTTGAAGTGCCGCGTAAGCAATCCCCTTTCTCCATAGACAATCAACCGCCAGTTCAGACAGAAAACCGATTCGAAAACCAGGCAATGGCAGGGGCGACGATGCTATCCAGCAAAAATGCCGCTAAATCGGCAGAGCAGATGGCGCGTTCTGCGGCCAATAGCGAAGTCAACAGCTCTGCACAGCAGTGGTTGAGCCAGTACGGTACTGCTCGCGTACAGCTTAACGTCAATGATGATTTCAAGCTCGATGGCAGTGCAGTAGACGTACTGGTGCCGTTGAAAGATAACAATAAAAATATGTTATTTACTCAGCTAGGGGCACGAAATAAAGACAGCCGTAATACCGTAAATACCGGTATCGGTTACCGTACTTTTCAAGATAATTGGATGTACGGCGTTAATACCTTTTTTGATAATGATATTACCGGTAAGAATCTCCGGGTCGGCGTGGGCGCAGAGGCCTGGGCTGACTATCTGAAAATGTCGGTGAACAGTTATTTTGGCCTGACCGGTTGGCATCAATCGCGTGACGCTGTTGATTATTATGAGCGCCCCGCCAACGGTTATGACGTGCGTGCCGAAGCCTATTTACCTGCTTACCCGCAGTTAGGGGGTAAACTGATGTATGAACACTATCGTGGCGATGATGTTGCGTTGTTCGGTAAGAATAATCGCCAGAAAGATCCGTATGCCATAACAGCGGGACTTAATTATACCCCGATCCCGTTATTTACCGTAGGTGCAGAACATCGCGCAGGCAAAGGCGGGCAATCAGACAGTAGCCTGAATCTCCAGTTCAATTATCGCCTCGGATCATCCTGGCAGTCGCATATCGATCCTTCTGCGGTGGCATCAAGCCGTACCTTGGCGGGCAGTCGTTACGATCTGGTCGAGCGTAACAATAATATCGTGCTGGAATATCAACAGCAAAACCTGATCCGTCTGACGTTGCCAGAACAGATCAGCGGAGACGCAGGGACTACGGTTACCGTGAATGCGCAGATTAACAGTCGGCATGCACTTGATCGGGTTGAGTGGGATAACGGCGCGTTGTTGGCGGCTGGTGGTAGCTTTACCCAGATATCCCCACAGGTCGTGTCGATCACCCTCCCACCTTATCAAGAGGCACGCAGTGGCAACAGTAATGTGCATACGATAAGTGCAGTGGCTTACGACAGCCAAGGCAATGCATCTGCTCGTGAGACTACGCGGCTTGTCGTTGCATCCACTATGGTAGAAATCACGGCCGCCAACCTGACGGTGACAGCCGATAATGCTATCGCTAACGGCACGGCGACCAACGCCGTGCAGGCGATAGTGACGAACGCCAGCGGCAACCCGGTTGCGGGGCAAACGGTCAACTTCTCTGCCAGCAATGGTGCGGCCATCACCACAGTGATTGGCACCACAGGCACAGACGGTATTGCCACGGCGACGCTGACCAGCACCACGGCGGGCAGCAGTGTGGTCACCGCGACGGTAAACGGTAAGAGCCAGACGGTGGAGACCCGCTTTGTGGCGGATGACACCACGGCAGAGATTACCAAAGCCAACCTGACGGCGACCACCAACGATGCGCTGGCGAACGGCGCGGCGAGCAACGCGGTGCAGGCGCTGGTGACTGATGCCAGCGGTAACGCGGTGGCGGGGCAGTCTGTGGACTTTACTGCCAACAATGGCGCGAAAATCACCACGGTGATCGGCACTACTGGGACGGACGGTATCGCCACGGCGACGCAGACCAACACCACGGCGGGCGTGAGCGTGGTGACCGCCACGGTAAACGGCAAGAGCCAGACAGTGGAGACCCGCTTTATGGCGGATGACACCACGGCAGAGATTACGAAAGCCAACCTGACGGTGACCACCAACGATGCGGTGGCGAACGGCACGGCGAGCAACGCGGTACAGGCGCTGGTGACGGATGCCAGCGGTAACGCGGTGGCGGGGCAGTCTGTGGACTTTACCGCAGATAACGGAGCGAAAGTCACCACGGTGATCGGCACCACTGGGACGGACGGCATCGCCACGGCGACGTTGACCAACACCACGGCGGGCGTGAGCGTGGTGACGGCGACGGTAAACGGCAAGAGCCAGACGGTGGAAACCCACTTTGTGGCAGATGAGGGCACGGCAGAGATTACCAAAGCCAACCTGACGGCGACCACCAATGATGCGGTGGCGAATGGCACGGCGAGCAACGCGGTACAGGCACGGGTGACGGATGCCAGCGGTAACGCGGTGGCGGGGCAGTCTGTGGACTTTACCGCAGATAACGGAGCGAAAGTCACCACGGTGATCGGCACCACTGGGACGGACGGCATCGCCACGGCGACGCTGACCAACACCACGGCGGGCGTGAGCGTGGTGACGGCGACGGTAAACGGCAAGAGCCAGACGGTGGAAACCCGCTTTGTGGCAGATGAGGGCACGGCAGAGATTACCAAAGCCAACCTGACGGCGACCACCAATGATGCGGTGGCGAATGGCACGGCGAGCAACGCGGTACAGGCACGGGTGACGGATGCCAGCGGTAACGCGGTGGCGGGGCAGTCTGTGGACTTTACCGCAGATAACGGAGCGAAAGTCACCACGGTGATCGGCACCACTGGGACGGACGGCATCGCCACGGCGACGCTGACCAACACCACGGCGGGCGTGAGCGTGGTGACGGCGACGGTAAACGGCAAGAGCCAGACGGTGGAAACCCGCTTTATGGCGGATGACACCACGGCAGAGATTACGAAAGCCAACCTGACGGCGACCACCAACGATGCGGTGGCGAATGGCACGGCGAGCAACGCGGCACAGGCGGTAGTTACTGATGCCAGCGGTAACGCGGTGGCGGGGCAGTCTGTGGACTTTACCGCAGATAACGGAGCGAAAGTCACGACGGTGATCGGCACCACTGGGACGGACGGTATCGCCACGGCAACGCTGACCAACACCACAGCGGGCGTCAGCGTGGTGACGGCGACGGTAAACGGCAAGGGACAGACGGTAAATGTCACTTTTGTGTCGGATAACACCACGCCAACAATAGCCGATGCGGATTTTACGGTAAGTAGCGGTGCGCTCGCGAACGGCACTGACAGTAATGCGTTGAGTGTTGTGGTGAAAAACGGGCTGGGCAATGTGGTCCCTGATATCACAGTGACCTTTGCGGTAACGAGTGGTAGCGCGACATTAACGACGCCTACTGTCCAGACGGATGCGAATGGTGTAGCGCAAACCACGCTGACAAGTCGGGTTGCCGGAGATAATCAGGTAACGGCGACAGTGGGCATGCACACAACGAAAGCCAAGGTTTCTAGTTTTGAGGTTCTTCGTTTAACCGATATCACCGTCAATGGTCATCAGTTTGGACTCGACGCTAAGTTCCCTTCAACAGGATTTACCGCCGCAACGTTTACATTAAATACAAACACAAATCCCACGGATTACACGTGGAGCTCAAATCAGCCTGCTGCGATAACGGTTGATAATGTAGGTCAAGTGACACTCAGCAACGCGCCTTCTGGCCCTGTGACAATCACTGCGGCATCGAAGGATGGTTTAGATCCGCTGGTCTATACATTTACTGTTAAGCAGTGGTTCACAAATAATGGAGGTAATACATCTACATGGACAGGGGCAAATCAGTGGTGCACAGATCAGGGATTGTCACTGCCAACAGCAACTCTGCTCTCTCAAGGGAGCGGTATTCGTGCATATGGAAGCTTATGGGGGGAGTGGGGAAATGCAAGTGTGTACCAAGGTTCTGGGTTCCACAGTAACTTCAACAGTTATTATTGGAGTTCTCTAAATACGTTACTCCTTCATATGCCTTCGGGTGATGTGCGTGGTAGCGGCACCAATAATTGGATGGTGTGTAATAAAGCGCTTTAATGATTATTCTTTCTCTCTCAGTATGTAGCATTGATGAACGTTCAGGCTTGTGCCTTCCAGATGGCAAGCCTGAGCCTCATAAATTAATCATGGTAAAATCATCAGTGAGTATGCGTGGATGCCGGGGATGCGATTAATACCCCGGATAAAACCCGGCACACAGCGTTTGTACCGTGTGTGCCACTCTGGGTCCCATGCCTGGCACTAGCGCCTGATCGATGGCAACAATACGTTGCTGGCGCAAGGCCTGACCGCGTTGGCTCGACATGCGGCGCGTGAGGAGAATACCCATACCATCGTGCTTTCTGGCGGGGTTCGGTATAACCGACTGCTCAGCATATTACTGCGTCAGGAGCTGGCTGATTTTACCGTATTGCAACCGAGGAATTTGCCGGCAGGGGTTGGCGGTCTTTCGTTGGGACAGACATTAATTGCAGCAGCGCGTGGATAATAGTGAAATTAATGTCAATATTTTGTTGCCTGATATATAGGTTGTTTTAAAAAACGTGCTGATGGATTTGATTTTAAATAAATCAGTTTATATGTATTTAAATTGCTTTTAAATAACGCTCAAAAGTAAGGTTCTTAATGAATTGAAATTAATTGTAAATATATCGCAGCTGCAATGAAGTCAAATTCCTAAAAATAATATTTCATTGAACTTATTTCTTGTTTTGTTAAAACTCAAAGGCTACCTTTCTCGCTTCTTAATTATTTGGTTTTTTTATTAATTCTGAGTTTAACATATGTCATACAACTATTTTGTTTACAAGAAAAGAAAGTTTGAGCAAAGAGTTTCTCGCAAAGTCACCGTAATGGTGTGGGTAAATATCTTTTTCCAATTGCTATTTCCACTGAGTATTTCTTTTTCTCCAGCGATGGCTGCGGCTATCGCTACTCCAGCGCATACTTTTTCAGATACTGAACCGTATGTGTTAGGTCCCGGGGAAACGGTTGATGCTATTGCAAAAAGATATGGAGTTTCGGTTGAAGAACTACAAAAAATCAACCAGTACAGAACGTTTTCTAAACCCTTTTCATCCCTGATAACGGGCGATGAAGTTGAAGTGCCGCGTAAGCGATCGCCTTTCTCTGTAGACAATCAACCGCCTGCTGAGACAGAAAATCGGCTCGCAAGCCAGGCGGCAGCAGGGGCGACGATGTTGTCCAGCAAAAATTCCGCCAAATCAGCAGAGCAGATGGCGCGCTCCGCAGCCAATAGCGAAATCAACAATTCTGCACAGCAGTGGCTGAGCCAGTACGGCACTGCCCGCGTACAGCTAAACGTCAATGATGATTTCAAACTTGATGGCAGCGCGGTAGACGTTCTGGTGCCGTTAAAAGATAACAATAAAAATATGTTGTTTACTCAGCTAGGGGCGCGGAATAAAGATAGCCGTAATACCTTAAATGCGGGTATCGGTTACCGTACTTTTCAAGATAATTGGATGTACGGTGTTAATACCTTTTTTGATAATGATATTACCGGAAAAAATCGCCGGGTGGGTGTGGGTGCAGAGGCTTGGGCTGACTACCTAAAATTGTCCGTGAACAGCTATTATGGTCTGACTGATTGGCATCAGTCACGTGACTTTATTGATTATTATGAGCGCCCCGCCAACGGTTATGACGTGCGTGCAGAAGCCTATTTACCGGCCTACCCGCAGTTGGGGGGTAAACTCATGTATGAACACTATCGTGGCAATGATGTTGCGTTATTCGGTAAGAATAACCGACAGAAAGATCCGTATGCCCTGACGACAGGACTTAATTATACCCCTATTCCGTTATTTACCGTGGGGGCTGAACACCGCGCGGGCAAAGGCGGACAATCTGACAGTAGCCTTAATCTCCAGTTCAATTATCGCCTCGGATCATCCTGGCAGTCGCATATCGATCCTTCTGCGGTAGCGTCGAGCCGTACCTTGGCGGGTAGCCGTTACGATCTGGTCGAACGCAATAACAATATCGTGCTGGAATACCAAAAACAGGATGTTATTCGCCTGACCCTTCCTGCTCAGATTAACGGTGAAGCAGGGACTGCGGTCACAGTGAATGCGCAGGTTGACAGCCAGCATAGCCTTGATCGTATTGAGTGGGACAGTAGCGCACTCGTTGCGGCTGGCGGTGAGTTTTCGCAGGTTTCGCCGCAGTCTGTGGTAATGACATTGCCTCCTTATCAATCAGCACGCAATAGCAACAGCAATGTCTATACGGTAACAGCGGTAGCCTACGACAGTCGAGGAAATGCTTCTCCTCGCTCAACGCTGCAAATTTCTGTAGAGCCAAGTACAGCAGACATTACTGAAGCCAATTTAACAACAACGACAAATAACGCGCTGGCGAACGGCACAGAGAGCAATGCGGTGCAGGCGGTAGTTACTGATGCCAGCGGTAACGCGGTGGCGGGGCAGTCGGTAGACTTTACGGCCAGCAACGGCGCGCAAGTCACCACGGTGATCGGTACCACCGGTGCGGACGGTATCGCTAAGGCGACGCTGACCAACACCAAGGCAGGCACCAGCGTGGTGACGGCGACGGTAAACGGCAAGCGTCAGACGGTAAATGTCACCTTTGTGGCGGATGAGGGCACGGCAGAAATCACCGAGGCCAACCTGACGGCGACCACCAACAATGCGCTGGCGAACGGCACGGAGAGCAACGCGGTGCAGGCACTGGTAACGGATGCGCGCGGTAACGCGGTGGCGGGGCAGTCGGTGAACTTTACGGCCAGCAATGGCGCGCAAGTCACCACGGTGATCGGTACCACCGGTGCGGACGGTATCGCGAAGGCGACGCTGACCAATACCACTGCGGGCACCAGCGTGGTGACGGCGACGGTAAACGGCAAGGACCAGACGGTGGAAACCTGCTTTGTGGCAGATGAGGGCACGGCAGAGATCACCGAAGCCAACCTGATGGCAACCACCAACGGTGCGGTGGCGAACGGCACAGAGAGCAATGCGGTGCAGGCACTGGTGACGGATGCGCGCGGTAACGCGGTGGCGGGGCAGTCGGTAGACTTTACGGCCAGCAACGGCGCACAAGTCACTACGGTGATCGGTACCACCGGTGCGGACGGTATTGCTAAGGCGACGCTGACCAACACCAAGGCAGGCACCAGCGTGGTGACGGCGACGGTAAACGGCAAGGACCAGACGGTGGAAACCCGCTTTTTAGCGGATGAGGGCACGGCAGAGATCACCGAGGCCAACCTGACGGCGACCACCAACGATGCGGTGGCTGACGGCACAGAGAGCAACGCGGTGCAGGCACTGGTTACGGATGCGCGCGGTAACGCGGTGGCGAGTCAGACGGTGGACTTTACGGCCAGCAATGGCGCGCAAGTCACCACGGTGATCGGCACCACCGGTGCGGACGGTATCGCTAAGGCGACGCTGACCAACACCAGGGCAGGCACCAGCGTGGTGACGGCGACGGTAAACGGCAAGGACCAGACGGTAAATGTCACCTTTGTGGCGGATGAGGGCACGGCAGAGATCACCGAAGCCAACCTGACGGCGACCACCAACGATGCGGTGGCTGACGGCACAGGGAGCAACGCGGTGCAGGCACTGGTAACGGATGCGCGCGGTAACGTGGTGGCGGGTCAGACGGTGGACTTTACGGCCAGCAACGGCGCGCAAGTCACCACGGTGATCGGTACCACCGGTGCGGACGGTATCGCTAAGGCGACGCAGTCACCACGGTGATCGGTACCACCGGTGCGGACGGTATCGCTAAGGCGACGCTGACTAACACCAAGGCAGGCACCAGTGTGGTGACCGCCACGGTAAACGGCAAGGACCAGACGGTAAACACGCTTTTCATCGCCGATCACAACACGGCGAAGATAGCTGATGCGGATTTTACGGTAGGGAGCGGTGCGGCAGCAAACACCGAGCAGAGCAATGTGCTGAAAGCTGTGGTGAAGGACGGGCGTGGCAATCTGGTTTCGGGTATCACGGTGACCTTTGCGGTAACGAGCGGTAGCGCGACGTTAACGATCCCTGAGGTCCAGACGGATGAGAGTGGCGTGGCGCAGACCGCACTGACCAGCCTGGTGTCAGGCGACAACCTGGTGAAAGCCTCGGTGAATGGCAGCAGTACGCAAGAGAAGAACTCAAGGTTTAACGGTGACATTAACACGGCCGTGATTGAACGCGCCTGGGTGGAAAAAGACAATGCTATTGCTGATGATGTCGACTATGTTGAGCTGCGTTCTCACGTTGTCGATGCAAATGGCAATGCGGTTGAGGGTGTCACGATATCAGCAAGTTGGGGCGACAATGTCCAACATTTAGGTTCAACGCGGACTGATACTGATGGCATCTCTACCCATCGTTTCAAAAGTAATGTTGCGGGTTCTAAATCAATAGATTTGAGAACGTATATCAATGGTACTTATGGCCCTTACGTTTATTTGAGACCTGTTTTTATCGCGGACAACAGCACGGCAACGATAGCTGATGCGGATTTCACGGTAGCCAGCGGTGCGCTTGCCAACGGCTCTGACACTAATGCATTGCATGTTGTGGTGAAAGACGGGCTGGGAGATGTGGTTCCTGATATCACGGTGACCTTTGCGGTAACGAGCGGTAGCGCATTGTTAACGACACCCACAGCCCAGACAAATGCGCAAGGCGTGGCGCAAGCCACGCTAACGAGCAGGGTTGCCGGAGATAATCAGGTAACGGCGACGGTGGGCACGCACACTACAGCTGCACAGACATCCACGTTTACTCCGGAGGAATTTACGGGGGTCACAACGAATGACTACACCTTTAAAATTGGCGATGGATTTCCTACTACCGGATTTCGTGCAGCAACATTTACGTTAAACGTCAGTGGGAACGCGAGTGCTTATACATGGAACTCAAATCAACCTGGCGCGATAACGGTAAATAATGGTCAGGTAACACTGAACAATCCACCTTCTGGACCTGTGACTATCACCGCCACCCCGACAAATGGGCTGGGAGAGACGTTGAATTACTCGTTTACAGTGAACAGGTGGTTTACTAATAACGGCTCAACAAAGTTAGACTGGACAAGTGCCAACACATACTGCGACCAACAGCCGGGATTTAAGCAACCACATTCGATTGCTATTAATGGGAATGCTAGTTCCCGTCGCATTGGGTCCCTGGTGTCTGAATGGGGAGATATGAATAAACATACTGGCGCGGGGTTTTCTGAAACGCTCTATTGGGTCGATGTTGTAGGCGCAAGTCGGGGCTATCAGTGGTATGCGGACATCAGAAATGCTGGCGTTAACACGATGCTAGAAACTACCCCACTGGGAGTAATATGCAGTAAGGCACTTTAATATTGTATTATCTCAATTACTTATATAGCTTTATCGTGTGGTCTTGAGAATAAGAAGTAAAGGGCAGCTGTTACGGCTGCTCTTTTTTATTGGTATAAATCGGGCCTGGGTGATTTGATTTACCCTCGACTCAAGGCCCCGGATAAAAACCGGCACTTAGCGCCTGCACGGCGTGTGCCACTCTGGGTCCCATGCCTAGCACCAGCGCCTGATCGATGGCAACAATACGTTGCTGACGCCAGGCGCGAGTGTGGGTGATGCCGGGCACCGCAGCCAATGTGTCCAACCCACCCGCGATACTCTGCGATGTCACCACGATCACCTCTGGATCGGCGGCGATCATCGACTCACCGCCATAGGGCCGATATTGAGGGTGGGTTGCCATATTTTCTCCCCCTGCCAGTGCGATCATGCCATCGGCGACGGTGTTTTTGCCCGCCACCATGGCCCCGCTGCCTGCGACGCTAAGCAAAAATAGCACCTTTACCGGCGTTTTTTGTGCCGCGGTGAGTTGATGTACCCGCTGAAGATCCGCATTGATCTGCGCGATAAGCGCCTCTCCCTGTTCGACTTTTTGTAACAGGTTAGCCGCCTGGCGTATCGTGCCGATCAACTGCTGCGGCGTGCTGGGCGTGCGTTGAAACAGCGCGACCTGAACGCCCGCCTGGCGTAACTGATCCAGCGCGGCTTGCGGTTGGGCGTCCTGCCAGGTCATCACCAGCGAGGGCTGCAAAGACAACATGCCGTCCACGTTTAGCTGCTGCCAGTGGCTGACCTTGGCGAGCGTTTGTGTTTCGGGCGGGTAGGTAGTGGTTTGATCCACCCCTACCACTGCGCTGCCGCTCCCTACTGCATAGACGATTTCCGTCAAAGCACCGCCAGCGACCACGATACGCGCTGGCGTTGATGCTCCCTGTGCGGGCAGACTACATGCCAGACAACCGATAAACAGCGCAGATATCACCCTTAACATGTCATTTCCCTCAGAATGCCATGGAAGCGCCAATCACCGTGCTGAATCCGGAGGCTGGAATGCCTTCATGCGCGGTGGTGTAGCGTTTGTCCAGCAGGTTGTTCAGCGCCCAGTTCACCTGATACTGGTCATCCTTACCGAAGGTGGCGGTAAACGCCAGATTGGCCGTTGCCCAGCCAGCATGCTGGGTTTCCTGATCGGCGGTGCGGTCTTTGGCTCGCGTTGCTGCGCGCAGGAAGGCATCAGACTCCAGTGAGAACAGGTTAAACAGGGTGACATGCTTCACGCCAAAGCGCCCGGTGAATGTAGGTTCGCCGGTGTCAAAGGTGCTGCGGTTTTCCAATTCCAGCTCACGGCGAATCACATTTCCGGTGACATAAGGGGATACCGTCCAGCCCAGATATTCTGCATGCAGTTCCAGTCCGTAGGTTTTCGCACTATTGGCGTTAGCATAGTAGCGGCTGCGGGTATCAGTGCTGCCAGCGCAGGCAGCGCTGCCCGCGCAGTTGAGCGTGGTGATGTAATCTTTGGCGCGTGAGTGATACACCGCACCGTCCAGCAACCAGTCTGCATTTTTATAGCGAGCGCCCAGTTCATAGTTGTCCGAACGCTCCGCTTGCAGGTTCGGGTTACCGTAGGTGGTGCCGCCGCCTGCGCTGGTGTCGTAGAACTTATGCGTCAAGGTTGGGTAAACATAACCCTGTGCGTATGAGGCGCGTAATTGTGTATTGGTAAAGCCAGAATAGCGCAGCGTGGTGGCGGTTACGGTGGTGCTGTCGTGCTCGCGCTGGCTGGCTTTGGAACTGTTGGTGTTAGCAACGCCGTTTACGCCAATCATGGCAGGGAAGCCATAGCGGGTAATAATGCCATTACTGGTGCTGCCATAAGAGAGTGATTCTACCCAGTATTGGCGCGCGCCCAAGGTCCAGGTCCACTCTGGCGTGATTTTCCATTCATCCTGAGCAAATAACGACCAATGAGTTTGCTGCCAGTGTGCGCCAGAGTTGATATTCGGATTGATATTGATGTTGTACGGGCTTCCCAAGAAGCTGATCGTTTTGCCAATATTGACGTTGGTTGATGCGGTTTGTTTAACATCGTCGCGTGACCACTGCCCGCCGACAATCAACAGGTGATTATCCCAGGGGGTGAGATCGGTTTGCACTGTGATGCCATCGCTAACCTGTTTGTCATGGGTGCCGGTTTTCAATGCCATCACAGAATCGGTCATTGCCCAGCCTTCATAGGTGAAGTCAACGCCGCTCTGCACCAAATCGTTGCGGAATTCCCGCTTGATGTTTTGCCGGTAGGCGTCCACATGCACTTTTTTCAGCAGGCTATTGCCGACGTTCCAGTCGTAGAACAAACCGATTTTATCGCGTTCCAAATTGGGAATGCGCACGCTGAAGCTGTCATAGTCGGTGGAGCTGTTGTAGGTCTGGGTACTGACTTTATATCGGTCCAGTGACAGTCCGAACTTGTGTTGGCCGAGGCGATAGCCCAGCCAGGCGGATTGGCTGTTGTTACGAAAATCGGTACCGGGCAGGCGACCATCCGGCGTGCTGCGATTGCCCTGATCGCTGTAGCTGCCGCTGAGGCGATATTCAAAATCCCCCAGTGAACCATAAGCGATCGCCGATTGTTGCCAGCCTGCGGTCGCGCTGTCATACATCACCTTGATTTTACCGTCGATGGGCGAGTCTCCACCTTTGCGGGTGATAAAATTGATAATCCCGCCAATGGCCTGTGAGCCGTACAGCACCGAGTGTGGTCCTTTCACCACTTCCACGCGCTCGACATAGGAAGGATCGATCAGCAGGCCCAGACTGTAATTGGGGCCGGCGCGCTGATAGGTCACTTCCTGCCCGTCGATAAGCACCAGCACGCGCGAGGCTTCTTCGCCACGAATTCGAATCTGCTTACGCCCGGCCAACGAGCTGTCAACAATATCCACCCCGGGAATATCCCGCAGCGCTTCTGCCATCTGATCGCCGGTAAATCGGCTCAGTTTTTCACTGTCGATAACCTGCATACTGACCGGACTTTCCCACAGATTCTGTTCGGTGCGCCCGGCGCTGATGACCGTGATTTCGTCTTCCTGTCCGGCCGCCAGCGAGGTATTGCCATAAATAAGCGGTAGTAAACATACCGCTGTGTGCGTCATTATTTTTTTCATCTGTTATCCCTGAAAGGCAAACAATTCTCATTTGCATTGCGAATTGTTGTATTTCAAATGAAACATTTGATCAAAATATATTTATGTTTTTGTGATGGTTGTCATGAATTATTTTTAATAAACACTTGATTTTTGTGTATTTAATTAAATTAAGCAATCTTAATGAAGTGATGATATTTATCATTGATGTAACAATATTATTAACTTTTATTTTTAACGTTATGATTTTATTTTGTATTTTCATTTTGTTGGATCTGACGGTTTTTACAAAAAAGCGAAAAATGCGTTAACGCCGCTGTGAGTCTTGAGCCGCGTTTCCGTTTGGTCGGCAATTCACGTCTGGGCGTGTTGCTAAATACAAATAGTTATCATCTAATCTTTTCACCGTGGTAGAAGTGGAAAGGATGAAAGAAGAAATGAACATTGATTTAACGCCGTATTACGCCCAGCCCGGCGAGCAACCGTTCGCCGCACGGAAGATGGCGATGCCCTGGCGTAATCATGTACCGCTTTCTCCAGAGCAGATTGCTGCAAGCTGGCAAACGCTGCGTCAGCAAACGGTGCCGGCGCGTAAGCGTCTGCTCTATCTCCACATTCCGTTCTGTGCCACGCACTGCACCTTCTGCGGCTTCTACCAGAACAAGTTGCGCGATGACAGCACCGCCGCCTACACCCGTTACCTGCTACAGGAGCTGGCGCTGGAAGCGGAAAGCCCGCTGCATCAGTCCGCCCCCATTCATGCGGTCTATTTTGGCGGCGGCACGCCGACGGCGCTGTCCGCTGACGAGCTGTCACAGATTATTCGTGCCATCCGCATCTCTTTGCCGCTGGCACCTGACTGCGAAATCACCGTTGAAGGCCGCAGCGCCGGTTTTGATGACGAGCGCATCGATGCGTGTCTGGAGGCGGGAGCAAACCGTTTCTCTATCGGTGTTCAAACCTTTGATAGCCGGATACGCCAGCGCATGGCACGTTTGTTTGACCGGCAGCAGCTCATCCACTTTTTGGAAAACTTGTGCAGCCGGGATAAGGCTGCCGTGGTGTGTGATTTGATGTTCGGTTTACCGGGACAAACCGCAGAAAGCTGGCGCGAAGATTTAGCGATTGTCAGCGATCTGCCGCTAGACGGCGTCGATCTTTATGCGTTGAACCTGTTACCCACCACCCCGCTGGCAAAAGCGGCAGAGAACCAGCGTGTGACGCTGCCGGCGGTGATGGAACGGCGCGATTTTTATCACACCGGAGCCGACTTTCTGGCTAATGCGGGCTGGCACCAGTTGAGCAACAGCCACTGGGCAAAAACCACCCGGGAACGCAATCTCTACAATCTGCTTATCAAACAAGGTGCTGACTGCCTGGCAATGGGGAGCGGCGCGGGCGGCAACGTCAACGGCCAAGCGTATATGATGGAGCGCGATTTGGAACGCTACTACGCCAAGCTGGATAACGGTGAAAAACCGATCGCGATGATGACGCCCGCCAGTAAAGCCGGTGCCTGGCAGCACCGCTTGCAAGCCGGTATTGAAATTGGACGTGTCGCCCTGCCGCTGCTAACACCGCAGGCGGATGTGCTGACACCGTTACTGCATCAATGGCATGAAGCCGGGTTAACCCGCGATGCGTCAACCTGCCTGCGGTTGACCAACGATGGACGTTTCTGGGCAAATAATCTGATGCAGGCGTTACAACAGCTTATCCCTCAGCTCAATGCTGGGGAATCATTGCCTCATTAAGGGAAGAAGATAATGACTTTACAAGAATTATTGGCGACAAATCCGGATGGCACCTTAGAGGCGATCGCGGAGCAATACCAGACCAGCCTGTTTGCGGTTACCGAAGCATTGCCGGAAGCGCAGCGCACGCTGGTGGCGGGGGAACAGTTCGATCGCGTGTGGGATACCATTACTCAATGGGGAGAAGTGACGCTTATCAGTCACACGGCGGATGCCATTCTGGAATTCAAAAGCGTGTTGCCGACCGGAACGCATCGCCACGGCTATTTTAACCTGCGTGGCAAAAATGGGTTGAGTGGCCATATCCGCGCCACTCACTGCCAGCACATTGCGCTTATCGAGCGTAAGTTTATGGGCATGGATACCGCTTCCGTGGTGTTTTTCAATGCGGCGGGTGATGCCATGTTCAAAATTTTCCTTGGCCGCGACGATCACCGCCAACTGCTGGCGCATCAGGTTATCGCATTCCGTTTGCTGGCGGATGAACTGCGGGCGGTGGCGGCGTGACGCCCTGGTTGCTGTTCGGTGCGGGCAGCGGCGTTGGCGCGTGCCTGCTGCAACGCGCACTGGCGTGCAACCAGCCTGTTGTTCTGGTGTTGCGCGACAGTGAACAGGCCAGACAGTGGCGTGAGCAGGGCGTAACCGTGGTAGAGGGCGATGCCTGCGAGCCTGCGGTGGTTGCCGCAGCCTGTCAGGCAGCAGGGCCGGAGGCGGTTATCGTTTCCACGCTGGGCGGTGGCTCGGTGAACTATCTGGGGCATCGGGCGCTCATCGATGGCGCAGAACAGGCTGGCCTGAAGCGCATGCTGCTGGTGACTTCGCTGGGATGCGGTGACGGTTGGCCGCTGCTCTCTGCGCGCGCCAAAGCCGCCTTTGGTCTGGCGGTGAGAGAGAAATCGCTGGCGGAATGCTGGTTACAAAGCAGCTCGCTCGATTATGCCATCGTTCGTCCTGGCGGGCTGCTGGATGTGGTGGCAACGCATAACGGTCAACTGACGCAAGGGCCCGCAACATTAGGGCTTATCTCACGCCAGGATGTGGCATTTGCGTTGGAGAAACTGTTGCTGCAACCGGTATTTGGCAATCAAATCTACAACCTGATCGATCCCGACCTTGAAATGCCTGCGGTACGCTAGTCTCGCAGTTCCACTGCTGTTTTTATTGCGTGTGCCGCTGTGACGGTGCACGCAATACTTTCTCTTTGACAAACCCGCCTGCTCCCTTTCTCCTGGTCATCGTGTGCTGGGGCATCACGCTGTTGATTTACCGTCTGGGCGGAATGTTATTTTTTCGTTAACGCCGATGCGACTATACTGACAGACAACGGCGTAGCATGGTGCGCGTCGATAAGGCGAATCCGGCGGCGAGGAGAGGAAGTATCCCGATGGATGAGATGAAACGTATTCTGAGTGATGACATCGAACGGCTTAATCGTAAAGAGAAGCGCGATAACAAAATCCGCTTTAATCCCGGCTTTATCCGTAAACACCCCTATCTGTTTGGCGGCATGTTGCTGTGCTATCTCCCGGTAATGTTGATTTTGGGGTTTGCCGACTATTTCGGTATCGGGTATGTGGTGGGGTTCACGCTGTTTGTGCTGGGCGTGTCACTGGGGCTGTCGTGCCATGTGAGTCCACGCTACCACTTTGACGATATTGACCAGATGGATTTGCGCGTTTGCTATAACGGTGAATGGTTTAATAAGCGCAGCATTTCGCAACAGGCGTATGCACAAATTCAGTCAAGCACGGAAGTTGCCCCCGAGGTCAAGCAGGGCGTTGAGCAGATTCAGCAGGCCAAGGGCAAAGTGACCTTTTTTGACGTGTATGCGCTGGTGTATCTGAAGTCGCCGGGTTCGGCGGTGTGACCAGACGTCAGTCTCGTGACAGTGTTTCGGCGGCATGGTAGGGTTCAAAAGGAACAGCGGTAACACTCCGCGTATTGAGAAGCAGGTAAGCACAACATGGATAAAAAGCCGTTATTGATTATTCAAATGGGCGTGCCGCCGCAGCCGATTGCCCAGGTGGTGGGTGAACAAAGTGACTGGTTCAGTGCAGCACTGGCCGCGCAGCCGCGTGAGCTGTTGTTGGTTCGCCCAGAGCGGGGGGAGCGCTTACCCCATCCTGATGCGGTAGCCGGGGCGGTGATCACTGGCTCCTGGTCGATGGTTACTGACAGGATAGACTGGAGCGAATCAACGGCGGCCTGGCTGCGTCAGGCGTACCATGCGCAGCTGCCCTTGCTGGGCGTGTGTTATGGACACCAACTGTTGGCGGATGTGCTTGGTGGGCTGGTTGCCGATAATCCCAAGGGCAAAGAAATTGGGCTGCAAACGGTGACGCTGACAGCGCAGGGCGTGAACGACCCGTTGCTGCGCGATCATCCTGCGCACTTCGATGCTTATTTGACACATCAGCAATCGGTACTGATTCCGCCTCCGGACGCACAGGTACTGGCCTATTCCGACCAGGATGGCTGCCAGATTTTACGCTATGGCCCCCATGCACTTTCGGTGCAGTTCCATCCGGAATTTACCGCCGCGATCATGACGCAGTGCGTGCGTAACAGTGCCAATGCATTACGGGCCGCCGGGCACGATGTTGATCGGCTGCTACAACTTGAGCAGGAACCGCACTGGGCGCGTCAACTATTGCTCGACTTTGTGGCACAGATAGATGATGACGTCGTGCGCTGTAATCCCGCAGCCTGACAGCCAGTGACTTGCCCGATTAAGTGATAATAACGGGTTGCGATAATCCAGCCCGTTTATTTAATAAATAACCCTCCCTGTGCGGTGTAATTGCATTTCCTTCTCTTAAAAATCATTAATGCATTAACGAAACCCGGTAATTCGTTATTACTTTTTGATTTTTTTCATTTTGATCTTGGTTATTTTTTCACAAAAATCGATATGTAAATAAATATATAACGATGGGTATGCCATTTCCGATGGTATTGATAATTATTATCATTAATTGTGACGTGACACCCTTAATGGTGCTTTTTTGAACGTAAATGTGACTTTTCTGTTGTTGTTTTGATAACGGTTTGCGATTTTTATATTTCAATGCATAATACTTAATAAGTATATGGTTTTATCCCCAATCCGGTTCTATCTTATTTATTAATAAAAACGAAATGCTATTTGTGTCACCCCTTTTGAGCAATGTGGGCTTAGGAGTTTTTTATGCAAGTCAGCAGAAGACAATTCTTTAGAATATGTGCGGGCGGCATGGCGGGAACCACGGTAACCGCATTAGGTTTCTCTCCCGCCACGGCATTCGCAGAAACCCGACAGTACAAACTGTTGCGTGCCAGAGAGACAAGAAACAACTGTACCTATTGCTCCGTTGGGTGTGGCATTTTGATGTACAGCCGTGGCGACGGTGCCAAAAATGCGGTGGCCTCGATCTTCCATATCGAAGGCGACCCGGATCATCCAGTAAGCCGCGGCTCTTTATGCCCGAAAGGGGCTGGGCTGATTGACTTTATCCACAGTGACCAGCGCCTGAAACTGCCCGAGTACCGCGCGCCGGGTTCTGATAAGTGGGTGCCCATCAGTTGGAACGACGCCTTCGACCGCATTGCGCGCTTGATGAAGGCGGATCGTGATGCAAACTTTGTGGAAAAAAACAGCGCAGGCGTGACCGTTAACCGGTGGCTTACCACCGGGATGCTGTGCTCTTCTGCGGCCAGTAACGAAACCGGCGCATTGGATTACCGCTTCGCACGTTCACTCGGCATGCTGGGAATGGATACGCAGGCGCGTTTGTGCCACGGGCCGACGGTGGCCGCGCTGGGGGCGACCTTTGGTCGCGGCGCGATGACCAATAGCTGGGTTGATATCAAAAACGCCAATGTGATTCTGGTGATGGGCGGCAATCCGGCAGAAGCGCATCCGGTCGGGTTCAAATGGGCGGTTGAGGCCAAGGTGAAAAACGGCGCCCGCATGGTGGTGGTCGATCCGCGCTTTAACCGTACCGCCGCCGTCGCTGACATGTATTCGCCGATCCGGGCCGGTTCGGATATCACTTTCCTGCTCGGCGTGGTCAACTACCTGATCACGCAAGATAAAATTCAACATCAGTACGTGTTGTCCTACACCAACGCCAGCCTGCTGGTGCGGGAGGATTTTGCCTTTACCGACGGCCTGTTTAGCGGCTACAGCGAGAAAGACAGCAAATACGACAATACCACCTGGAACTATGAGCTGGATGAAAACGGCTTTGCCAAGCGTGATATGACGTTAACTCATCCGCGTAGCGTGTGGCAGCAACTGAAACAGCACGTCAGTCGCTATACGCCGCAGTTGGTTACCGAGGTGTGCGGTACGCCGCTCGACGATTTCATCAAGATCTGTGAACTGCTGGCTACCACGGCGGTACCCGACAAAACGGCCACGATCCTCTACGCACTGGGCTGGACGCAACACACCACTGGCGCACAGATGATCCGCACTGCCGCCATGATCCAGCTGTTGTTAGGCAATATCGGCATGGCAGGCGGCGGGGTGAATGCGCTGCGCGGGCACTCCAACATTCAGGGATATACCGATCTTGGGCTGCTGTCGCTGCGCTTACCCGGCTACATGGACTTGCCCTCAGAAAAGCAGACCACGCTGCAACAGTATTTAAACGAAATCACCCCCAAAGCGCTGCTGGCGGATCAGGTCAATTATTGGAAGAACACGCCCAAATTTTTTATTAGCCTGATGAAAAGTCTGTATGGCGATAAGGCGCAGAAGGAAAACGACTGGGGCTTTGACTGGCTACCGAAATGGGACAAGAGCTATGACGCGCTTAGCTATTCTCGTTTGATGCTGGCGGGTAAGGTGAACGGCTATATTGCGCAGGGCTTTAACCCGATGGCGGCCTTTGCCGATTCCAATCAGGCCCGTGAAGCGCTGAAGAAACTCAAATTTTTGGTGATCATCGATCCGCTGGCGACCGAAACCAGCAACTTTTGGCAAAACCACGGCGAACTGAACGATGTGGATCCGGCCCAGATCCAGACGGAAGTGTTTCGTTTGCCGTCGAGCTGTTTTGCTGAGGAAAACGGCTCTATCGTCAACTCCGGACGCTGGCTGCAATGGCACTTTGCCGGTGCGCAACCACCGGGTGAGGCGCTGCATGATGGGGTGATTCTCGCCGGTATCCTGCTGCGACTGCGCGAGATATACGCCAAAGAAGGGGGGGCCAATCCGGAACCGTTGCTGAACATGACCTGGAATTATGCGGACCCGGAAGATCCTACGCCGGAGGAAGTGGCGAAAGAGGCCAACGGCTATGCGCTGGAGGATGTTTTTGACGATCAGGGCAAGCAGATTCTGAAAAAGGGCCAACTGCTCGATAGCTTCGCGCAAATGCGTGATGACGGCACCACTGCCAGCTTCTGCTGGGTTTATGCGGGAAGCTGGACGGAAAAAGGCAACCAGATGGCTAACCGTGACAATGCGGATTCCGGTCTGGGCAACACGCCCGGTTGGTCTTGGGCATGGCCGCAAAACCGTCGCATTCTCTATAACCGCGCGTCGGCGGATGAAAGCGGGCAACCGTGGGATCCGAAACGTGAAGTGCTGCGCTGGGATGGAAAACGCTGGACCGGCAGTGATGTGGCGGACTACAGCACGGCGGCACCGAACAGCGGTGTCGGTCCCTTTATCATGAATCAGGAGGGGTTAGGGCGGCTGTTTGCCATGACCAAGATGGTCGATGGTCCCTTCCCGGAACATTACGAGCCTGTCGAATCACCGCTTAAACAGAATCCGTTGCATGCCAACGTGATGCACAACCCGGCGATGCGCCTGTTTGACGTGGACCGCCAGCGTATGGGAACGCCGGACGAGTTTCCCTATGTGGCAACCACCTATTCGCTGACCGAGTTGTTCCGTCACTGGACCAAACACGCGCGCCTGAACGCGATTGCGCAGCCCGAACAGTTTATCGAAATTGGTGAAGGGCTGGCACAGCAGAAGGGCATTCGCGCGGGAGATATGGTGAAGGTCAGCAGCAAGCGCGGCTTTATCAAGGCCAAAGCGGTGGTGACCAAACGCATTCGCACCTTGACGGTTGCCGGGCAAACGGTGGAAACCATCGGTATTCCCTGCCACTGGGGGTTTGAGGGCACCACGCGCAAAGGTTACATGGCGAATATTCTGACGCCACATGTGGGGGACGCCAATAGCCAAACCCCGGAATACAAGGCTTTCCTGGTCAACGTGGAAAAGGCGTAAGGGAGACAGCACATGGCTATGCAATCACAAGATGTTATTCGTCGCTCGGCAACCAGCGCTTTCACCCCGCCGCCGCAGGCCCGCGACCATCAGGCGGAAGTTGCCAAGCTTATCGACGTGACGACCTGCATTGGCTGCAAGGCCTGTCAGGTCGCCTGCTCCGAGTGGAACGATATCCGCGATGAGGTCGGTCACAACATTGGCGTTTATGACAACCCTATCGATCTGACGGCCAAATCCTGGACGGTGATGCGTTTCTCGGAAGTTGAGGAAAACGGCAAGCTGGAGTGGCTGATCCGTAAAGACGGCTGTATGCACTGTGCGGATCCGGGCTGTCTGAAGGCCTGCCCGGCCGAGGGGGCGATAATTCAGTATGCCAACGGCATCGTCGATTTTCAGTCCGAGCAGTGTATCGGCTGCGGCTATTGTATCGCCGGTTGTCCGTTCGATGTGCCTCGGTTGAATAAAGACGATAACCGCGTTTACAAGTGCACGCTGTGCGTCGATCGCGTGGCGGTCGGGCAAGAGCCTGCCTGTGTGAAAACCTGCCCGACCGGCGCTATCCATTTTGGTACCAAAGAGGATATGAAAACCCTGGCCGCAGAACGCGTGGTCGATCTCAAAGAGCGCGGCTACGACAATGCCGGGCTGTACGATCCGGCAGGCGTGGGCGGCACCCATGTGATGTACGTGCTGCACCACGCCGACCGGCCGCAGCTCTATTATGGGTTACCGGATAACCCGGCGATCAGCCCCACCGTGACCTTCTGGAAGGGGATTTGGAAACCGCTCGCCGCGATCGGTTTTGCAGTGACCTTTGCCGCCAGCGTCTTCCACTATGTCGGCGTCGGACCCAATCGCGTCGAAGAAGAGGGCGACGAGGACGAGGTTAAGAATGAGGCGACCACCGCACAGCATGAGGGTAAACAGCATGAAAAAGAGTAATCGCATTCAGCGCTATAGCGCGCCTGAGCGCATTAATCACTGGATTGTGGCATTCTGCTTCGTGTTTGCTGCGGTGAGCGGGTTAGGGTTTTTGTTTCCATCGCTGAACTGGTTGCTGCATATTCTCGGCACGCCGCAGCTGGCGCGCATTCTGCATCCGTTTGTTGGCGTGGTGATGTTTGTCGCCTTCTTGCTGATGTTCCTGCGTTACTGGAAACACAACCTGATCCAGCGTGATGACATTGAATGGGCCAAAAACATCCATAAAATTGCCAGAAATCAGGAAGTCGGTGACACAGGTCGGTATAATTTCGGGCAAAAGTGCGTGTTCTGGCTGGCCATCATTTGCCTGGTGCTGCTGCTGGCGAGTGGAGTCGTGATGTGGCGTCCCTACTTTGCGCCGGCGTTTCCTATCCCGGTGATTCGCTTGGCCCTGCTGGTACACTCGCTGGCGGCCGTTGGTCTGATCCTGGTCATCATGGTGCATGTGTATGCGGCACTATGGGTGAAAGGAACAATTACTGCTATGGTAGAAGGCTGGGTACCTGCGGCGTGGGCGAAGAAGCATCATCCGCGCTGGTATCGAGAGATTCAACGAAAACAACAAGAAAAACAACCGTAAACAACAGGAAAAATCACCCGGATGAGTATTCGCATTGTCCCTCAGGATCAGTTGGAAAATAATGAAAAATCATCAACGGTGGGCGTGATCCCGCCGTTGTTGTTCGCTAATTTAAAGAGCCTGTACAGTAGCCGTGCAGAGCGTCTGCGCCAATTGGCGGCTGACCATGCGCTCAGCGATTACCTGAATTTTGCTGCTGCCATCGTTGAGGCACAGCAGAAGGTGCTGCACGATCATCCGTTGCGTGTCGATTTGACCGATGTGCTGGCGCAAGCGCAGCAGAACAATCGTCCACCGCTGGATGCCAGCGTGTTCCCGCGTGATGCGCACTGGCATACGCTGCTGCATGCGTTGATCGAAGAGTTAATGCCAGCCGCTAACGGTCAGGTGCTGACCACGCTGGAACATCTGAAGAAAATGCCGGAGCAGGAGTGGGAAACACTGGCCGACAGCCTGCTGGCACATCAGTTCAGCGGAGAAGATAACGATAAAGCCCCGTTCATTTGGGCGGCCCTCTCTCTGTATTGGGCGCAGATGGCGACACAACTGCCTGGTAAAGCGAAAGCCGAAGTGGGTGAGCATCGTCAGTTCTGCCCGGTGTGTGGCGGCATTCCGGTTTCTGGCGTGGTGCAACTCGGAACCACCAGCGGTCTGCGCTATCTGCACTGCAACCTGTGTGAAAGTGAATGGCACATGGTGCGCGTGAAATGCAGTAACTGCGAGGCAACCGGCAACCTCAACTATTGGTCGCTGGACAGCGAAGAGTCGGCCATCAAGGCAGAAGGCTGCGGTGATTGCGGCACCTATATCAAGCTGCTGTATCAGGAGAAAGATCACCGTGTCGAAGCGGTCGCAGACGATCTTGCCTCACTGGTACTGGATATCAAAATGGAAGAAGAGGGATTCTCTCGCAGCAGCATCAACCCCTTCCTGTTTCCTGAGTACACCACCGCAGATTGATGTCATAGCGCACCGTTATTGATAACGGTGCGTCAATGTGACAAGGCGTGCAACAAGCTCCCTGCCAACACCAATGCCGTCACCACCACCGAGGTGGAACAAAACGCGATGGCATAGCGAACCCATGCGGCTCCCGATGCTGGGCGCTGATGCATAAAGCGTAAACGCCACACGCTCATCGCCACCATCACCACGGCGAGTATCAGCAGCAGCACGCTGCACAACAGGGCTAACCCTGAGCCGCGATCGAAACTAAAGCGAAAACAGAGCAGACTGACGATCAGTGCCAATAGCACCGACCGTGACCAGGCCATGCCGGTTCGTTGGGGTTGTAGTCCCGGATCTGGCGCAGCGGGCAGGCGGTTAACCAACGATAACCACCACGGCCAGCACCAAGGCAATGGCGGTAACAAACAGCGTCACCAGCAGCAGTAGCGGGCTGTAGGGCATGTTTTGTTCCTGACGCATGGCATTTTCGCTGCGCGCCCAGCGAAAGTAGGCCAGTCCACCGAGCAGTGCGGCTCCCAGCACCAGTAACAGCGCCAGACTCTGCCGGACCACCGGCGTTGCCAGATTGACGGTGAATTGATCGATGGCAATGGCACCCGCCAGAAAGGCCAGAGCGGTGCGAATCCAGGCAAGAAAGGTACGCTCGTTGGCCAGAGAGAAACGATAATCTGGGGTTTTTCCTTGCTGCCACCAGGGCTTTTTATCTGATGGAGAGGGCGGTGTGGTCATCATTGTTCTTCACGATTGATAGGTGCTAACGCAGTCAGGCTCAACGGTATAAGGCAGCACCGGTTTATGGCTGTGCGGCCATTTTACCTGTCCTTGTCGCATCTGTCAGGTGTGAGGGTGGCTTTATTGCGGACGGCGGAGAGAGAAGACCAAACGGCTACCGCAGTCGTCAGAATGAGGGTCAGCTGTCGTGGAGGCCACCCTCCGTGAGATAGCGGATTAGCGTATTGATTTTTTCACTGCTCAGCGCCGAGGTTGGCGGGGTTGGCTGTAAGATTTCCTGAGCCTGATTAAACAGCGCCAGCCGCATCGGTTCTTGGGCGTTGTAGGCAAGGAGCAGCTTTTGTGCCAATGCCACATATTGTCCTTCGCTGATTAACGCGGGCGTTAGCGTGCTGGCACTATCAAGTGCGCTCAAAACGTCATTAAGTTTATTGCGAATTTCACTATCAGGGAGTGCATCGCTCGACGTTGCTTTTAGCGTTGTCAGGATGTGTATGATGTCATGCTTAAATTCATTGCTGATGACGTCTTTACCCAGATTTTGAGTCAGCGAAATCAACATGGCCTCATCGTCTTTTTTGACTAAGGTATAGGTAATCGGTTGCCTGTTTTGGCGGGATGCCGAGTTGAGGGATTGATTTTCTTTGATAATAGCGGTGATGGCTGTGATATCCATAACCGGTGCGGCGGTTGCATTCTTGCTGCCGGCCGATGGGGTGGGCGACGCGTGCAGTGCGGTTGCCGCGTTGTGATTATATTTCTCCTGCTTCTTAATCTGTTTTAACACCAATTTCAGGTTTTTGATGGCTTTGTTGTGTGAGTGGTTTGAGTCAACGCTGCGCAGGGCTTCATCAGCGGTCGATTGCTGCTGCTCCAGCGCGGTATTTAATGCGGTGATCTGGCTGTTTATTTCACCGATATTTTGCTGCGTCTCTTTGATTGTGGTGGTGAAGGTATGATGCAATTGCGTGGTTTGCGCTTCAAATTGTGTCCGGGCGTGATTCGCCATCTCTCGAGTATGCGCCAGGCAGTTGTTCATGGTCATCCTGCCACCGGAGAGCGTGTCCGTGACATAACCGTCATATTCTTGCGGGATAGGCGTTGAGTCACTCAATGCTATTTTATTTTCGGAGCGTGGGATTTTATTGTTGATACGAAGGATGTTTCTGTTGCACTGCGACAGTGTGACAATTAATTTATTTTTTAAGCGATGCAGCGTATTGTTGTAATACAGTCGGTTTTTTAATAAAAGAGATTCCTCCTGATCGAGGCGGCCTTTGAGCAGCTTTATTGATGCTAACAAATCACTTTTGGTTTCAGCAATATCTACCAGCAAATCAACGTTGAAAGGGATTTTTTTGGCACGTTTTGCAATGTTGATTTCCGTCGCTGTATTTTTTACCGAAAGAAGATTCTGAAACGTAGGAATTAATTTGTCTCTTTTTTCCAGATTGCCATCACTTTTCTTGATGGTATTTGCGTAGTAGGTTGTGCTATTGGCGTTGAGTATACGTAGCATTTTATTATCCGGCGATGATAAATAAGGTACTGCATGAAGCGTAGCACGCGAATTTATCGGCTAATTACAAATAACGCTACGTTTATCTATCACTGGATATTCGGCCTTTTTAATAAGTAAAAAAAGCACACCAACTGCGAATCACCTGGAAGGTATAATGATGATAATTCACCACGATAAATAAGGACGATAATGATAATTTGATATTATCATCTCAGATCACAAGTATGTTTTTGTATGCAGTGTCAACGGTTATTAGTGCGCGTCGAATATTGACGTGCATGTTTATCTCCCCCTCTCTTGTTTTTATTTCTTTTTTCCTGACAACGGCATTATAGCGCAACATTCCTTGTTGATAATGATTCTCAATTGTAATAACGTGTTGACGCGGGAACCTTGCAACGTTCTGCCAGGGGCTGAGGTCAGCGTCACCGCGTGCGTAGGAACGGATTTTCAATCAACAACGGGTTTTCTTGATGATTGCGATTGATAAATCGCTTAGGGGAAGTTCGCAAAATAGCGATCTGTTTCACAAGATGTGAATATCCGCATGAGATCTATCAGGCGTGTTTAATTTCATCATTTAAGGTGACACGATGTTGGATGCTATTGTAACCCAAGCCAGTAACCCGCCGGAAAGACCGGCAGATTTCTCCTATTACTCCGCGCACCGGTGTGTGATTGCCTCGGGCATTTTTGAACGGATTTCACAACCGGCACAAACCGACGGTGATAATGGCCGATCGCTATGGCACAAGGTACAAGCGAGCATGGCGCGAGCGCGGGAACAAGGCGTTTGCGCTCCGCTTGTCGTCGGTGCCATCCCTTTTGATACCCGTCGTCCATCCTGCTTGTTCATTCCGCAGCACTACCATTTCTCCCTCAGACAGGCTGAAGCCTCGCTGGCATCGATCAACAGCGCGAGCCCGGCGGCCACGATTACCCATGTGAACAGCCTACCCGACGCTCGGCATTTTCAATCTGCCGTAGGGGCTGCGCTGCGCTGTGTGCGTCAGGGGGAAATCCGCAAAGTGGTGTTATCGCGTCTGCTTGAGGTGGACGTAGCACAGCCTGTAGATTGCTCGGCGGTGTTGCACAATTTGAGGGTGCAAAATCCCCATGCTTATCACTTTTCCCTGCCACTGCCGGAGGGGGGCGTTTTAGTCGGGGCCAGCCCGGAATTGTTGATCCGCAAGAGTGCGCGACGCATCTGGAGCAACCCCTTGGCAGGATCAATTTGTCGTCATCAAGATCCGCTGCACGATAAACTTCAGTGTCAGCAATTGCTGGATTCGCATAAAGATCAGCAGGAACACCGCATGGTGGTGGAAGATATTGCCCGGCATTTACGCCCACTGTGCCGTCAACTTATCACACCGTCGACCCCTTCACTGTTGGCAACCAACACCATGTGGCACCTTTCCACACTTATTGAGGGAGAGCTGTGCCAAACGGAGAATAGTGTCATGCAACTGGCTTGCCTGCTGCATCCCACGCCAGCGATGTGCGGTACACCGACGGCAGCCGCGCGACAGTTGATTGCGGAATTGGAGCCCTACGATCGCGGGTTGTTCAGCGGTATTGTGGGATGGAGCGATCAACGCGGCGATGGTGAATGGGCTATTATCATCCGCAGTGCCATCATTCGGCAGCAGCAGGTGCGCTTTTTCGCCGGTGCCGGGATCGTAGAAGGCTCTGACGCTCAGAAAGAGTGGGAAGAGATCGCCGGGAAACTGGGTACCATGCTGCGTGCACTGGGATTACAATTGCCGGGCTGATGCGTTTTTGCTTCAGCCTACTGGCGGGCCAGGACAGGGAACAGAACAAGAGGGGTGTCATTTTTGTATCAGCATTATCCAACGCGGAAGGAGATTTTCACTGCTTCCACCTGCGGGGACTATCAGCTGTTTATTGCCTGGCCCGATGAGCCAGCGCCTGAACAGGGATGGCCGGTGATGTATCTGCTTGATGGTGACGTACACTTCCCGGTGGCGGAAACCCTGATGCGCACACTGGCGCGTCCTCGTTGCTGTATGACGCCGGGTGTCGTGGTGGCGATCGGTTATCGGGAAGGGACGCTGCGTGAGCGGGATTATCGCCCGGCGGTGGCGCAGCGGGTGCCTGAGCCAAATCCGTACGGTGGCTATTACCCGATCGGGCTGGCAGGAGAATCAGAGGCCTTTCTGGCGTTTATTCAACATGAGCTCAAGCCCTATATCCGGCAACAATTCGCTGTCGATCCCAGGAGAGAAGCCTTGTTCGGGCACTCCTACGGTGGCCTGTTTACGCTCAATACCCTGTTTACCTGCCGCCATGCCTTTCAACACTACTATGCCTCCAGCCCTTCGGTATGGTGGAACCAGGGGTATATCAATGATGTGGCGACAGCGTTTTTGCAGGCCGATGTGACAGAGGCGCTCCCCGCTACGCCCGTGCTGTTTTTATCCGTGGGAGAGTGGGAGCAATCGCTGGAGCGGTGGGAATTGGCGTTACCCGAGGCACAGCGCGACGCGTTGCGCCAGCATCGACGCCAGCGCCGGATGGTTGATGGCGTCCGCGAGCTGTCGTGGCGATTACAGGCTGTGGGTGGCGATAAGCTCGACGTTTCGCTTTTTATTCATGCCGGGCAGTCTCACCAATCCGTCCCGCTGCTGTCCTTACAGCAGGCATTTATGCACCATTTCCAGCGTTGATAACACAGAATCATTGACGGAACGGGCTAACCATAAGGCTATTTTCTTATTTTATGTGAATGAACACAGTTTGCGCAGGGTGAATTTGTTATTACATAAGGAGTCAAAAAAATAAATGTTATGTTATAACATATTTTAGCGCGTGGTTTGCGCACCTTGCTGTGAATGTTGAGTGGATTACACAGCCTGGAGATAGAACAACATGAGGAGCCTGAATGAACGATTCAACGCAGCCTATTGATGAACAAGCGCTGCTTGCTATGTCAGAAGCAGACTATATGAATAGCGCTCAGCGGGATTTTTTCCGTCGGCGGTTGGAAACGGAGCGGCAGACCATTCTGGCGCACATTGGGGAACTGAAGGGAGAGATCTATCGCTACGATACCAGTGGTGATGACGTTGACAAAGCGGCACATGAAGAAGAACTACGCATGTTGTTCAGACAAATCGACAGAGAAAGTCGCTTGCTGCCAAAGGTCGATGATGCGCTGCGCCGTATCGAAATGGGAGACTATGGCTATTGTATTGAGACCGGGGAGCCCATTGGCCTGCGCCGGTTGCTGCTGCGCCCGACGGCAGAACGCAGCATTGATGCCAAACAGACGCAAGAACAGCGTGAGCCCCAGTACCGCAAGGTGAAATAACCTGCCCGCAGTGGCTCACGCTGTTTGCCCACCTTGATAACGCATGGCGTATGCCTGCTCTCCTCAAATCGGCCTTGCATCTGTCGCCGATAACACGTGCAATACACACCACGATATACCTTGCCCTGACGCAGCGTTGGGGCAAATCTCTATAAAAGACCTAGGGATACAGCAAACGCCGTCAAAGACCTGCTCTCTGTTGTGGGCAGGTTGAGGCAGAAAAAATAGCGAATTATTCGCTTACCACAGTGAATTATCACGATGTGATACCTTGAGTGTGGCTAAATCTAGTTATAAGAAAAAATTAATCAGTGACATGTTCTACATTTTTTCGATGCTCGGCTCTCTAAGCTGGTCTCAGTGACAAGGTCTGCGGCTCTCGCCAATGCGAAAGAACGTCAGGTCCATCGCGTGCTGAACCGAATTGATGGTGATGACAACGCGGACGATATTCAATGGTTAAAAAAACAATGTCAGCCAATAAATCGTTAGATATGTATGCCGTTCAGGTTTTTGTGACCGTGGCGGAAGAGGGAAGCATGACAGCGGCCGCTTCCCGGTTAGGGCTGACGCCATCGGCTGTGTCGCAGACCATCCGCCAGTTGGAAGATGATTTTGGCGTGATGCTGGTAAACCGGACGCGCCGTCCGTTTGTGCTGACGCCGTATGGCATTGCGCTGAAAAATCGCGGTGAGGTGCTGACGCAGGAAATTGCCAACCTGAAAGCACAAGTACTTGAAGCGGGTAAGGGCATTAAACCGGATCTGCGCATCGGCCTAGTGGATTCCTTTGCCATCACCTGCGGATCGGTGTTTACCAAACGCTTATTGAGCAGCTCATCGCAGTTGCTAATCCGAACCGGGCTGAGTCCGCAACAGGGTGAGGCGTTGATTCGGCGCGAACTGGATCTTATCGTGACCAGCGATCCGCTGATGGACAGTGACAGCGTGGTGCGTTATCGCCTGTTTTCTGAAGGTTATTTCATCATTACGCCACCGGATTATCGCAAGCGCATCAGGACTATTGAAGATCTTCGCGAGCTTTCGGTCGCAATGCCTTTGGTGCGTTTTAACCGCAACTCACAGATTGGCATGCAGATTGAGCGTTATTTGCGCCGAATTGATATCCGCGTACCGAATCAGCTTGAGTTTGATAATGCGGATACCTTGACGGCGATGGTTGCCGCAGGTTTGGGTTGGGCGGTGACCACACCGATCAGCTTTTTACAATCGGAAGCGTATTCGCGCCAGGTGCTGACGCATATGCCTGAACAACTGAACATGAAGCGCTCCTTGTATATTTTGGCACATCGTGATGAATACAGTGCCTTTGTTGAGGAGGCCTGTGATGTGACGCGTGAAATTATCGAGACGGTATTTATTCCTAAACTGGAAAGTCTGAATCGCGGTATTGAAAAACTGGTTTCTATCAATGCCGATGATACCTCGGAATAAGGATAACGTATTTTCAGTAAAATAAAAAAAGAGTGAAATAGCGCCAGACGCTATTACCGAAAGATAGAATACGCATCGCTGATGTGGTGCGTTCTATACCCTGAATAATGTGCTGGGGAGTATGACGACCTGAGAAACGCTCTCGGGCCGCGCATCGCAGCATTCGTAACGCCTTAATATTAATCGATATTGATAAATATCGTGCGACCTTTTATTGGCTGATGAATCCATGGACCCTATTTGTAAACAGCGTGAACCGGTGGGTCAATAATAAAAACGGTTCATGAATTAAAAAAAGGAATAGTGACTATGTCAAATAACATCCGTATTGAAGAAGATCTGTTGGGTACCCGTGAAGTTTCCTCCGATGCCTATTACGGTATTCATACCTTGCGTGCCATCGAGAACTTTTATATCAGTAATCATAAAATCAGTGATATTCCTGAATTTGTGCGCGCGATGGTGATGGTAAAAAAAGCGGCTGCGCTGGCGAACCGTGAATTGAAAACCATCCCTCGCCCGATCGCCGACACCATTATCCGTGCCTGCGATGAAGTGCTGAACAACGGCAAATGCATGGACCAGTTCCCGGTTGATGTCTATCAGGGCGGCGCGGGCACCTCGGTGAACATGAACACCAACGAAGTACTGGCTAATATTGGTCTGGAACTGATGGGACATAACAAAGGTGAATACCAGTACCTTAACCCTAACGATCATCTGAACAAATGCCAGTCCACCAACGATGCCTATCCCACCGGCTTCCGTATTGCGGTGTACAGCTCCATCCTGAAACTGGTTGAGGCTATCACCCAGTTGGCTGACGGCTTTGAGCGCAAGGCCAAAGAGTTTGAAACCATCCTGAAAATGGGGCGTACCCAGTTGCAAGACGCGGTGCCGATGACGCTGGGTCAGGAATTCCATGCTTTCTATGTGCTGCTGAAAGAAGAAAACAAAAACCTGCTGCGCACCGCAGAGCTGCTGCTGGAAGTGAATCTGGGCGCGACCGCCATCGGTACGCGTCTGAATACGCCGGATGAGTATCAGCACCTTGCGGTACAACGTCTGGCGGAAGTGAGCGGTCTGCCGTGCGTACCGGCTGAGGATTTGATTGAAGCCACCTCCGACTGCGGCGCTTACGTGATGGTGCACGGTGCGCTGAAACGCCTGGCGGTGAAGATGTCGAAAATCTGTAATGACCTGCGTTTGCTCTCTTCCGGTCCGCGTGCTGGCCTGAATGAAATCAACCTGCCGGAATTGCAGGCTGGCTCTTCCATCATGCCGGCGAAGGTCAATCCGGTGGTGCCGGAAGTGGTCAATCAGGTGTGCTTCAAGGTGATCGGCAACGACACCTGCGTCACCATGGCCTCTGAAGCGGGTCAGTTGCAGCTCAATGTGATGGAGCCGGTGATCGGTCAGGCGATGTTTGAGTCTATCCAGATCCTCACCAACGCCTGCTACAACCTGCTGGAAAAATGCGTTAACGGCATCACCGCCAATAAAGCGGTGTGTGAAGCCTATGTGTTCAACTCCATCGGCATTGTCACCTACCTCAACCCGTTTATCGGCCACCACAATGGCGACATTGTCGGCAAAATTTGCGCCGAAACCGGCAAGAGCGTGCGTGAAGTGGTGTTGGAGCGTGGCTTGCTGACCGAAAGTGAACTGGATGACATTTTCTCCACCCAAAACCTGATGCATCCGGCCTACAAAGCGAAGCGTTATACCGACGAAAACGTCTAACTCTCCCAGTGATTAACCGCAGGCACAGGTTAGCCCTGTGCCTGATGTCCATTTATAAAAAAAAGATAATAACAACAATACCATCGCACGACTTTTAACCATCGTTAAGGAGCATTGTATGCTTGTCGTGGAACTCTTTGTCGTTCTGCTTGCCATTTATCTAGGATCTCGTCTTGGTAGCATCGGTATCGGCTTTGCCGGTGGGTTAGGGGTGCTGGTGCTGACGCTTGGCCTTCATATCAAACCGGGAGCCATCCCGTTCGATGTGATCGAAATCATCATGGCAGTGATTGCTGCCATCGCTGCCATGCAGGTGGCGGGGGGCATGGATTATCTGGTCAGTCTGGCGGAAAAACTGTTACGCCGTCAGCCTAAATATGTCACTTTCCTCGCGCCGTTGGTCACCTACTTTATGACGCTGCTGGCGGGCACCGGGCATACCGCATTTTCAACGTTGCCGGTGATTGCGGAAGTGGCAAAAGAGCAGGGGATTCGTCCGTCTCGTCCGCTTTCCATTGCCGTCGTCGCCTCACAGGTGGCGATCACCGCTTCGCCGATTTCTGCTGCGGTGGTTTTTGCCGCCGGTATTCTGGAACCGCACGGTATCAGCTATCTGATGCTGCTGGGAATATGTATCCCGACAACGCTTGCTGCCGTGCTGTTGACGGCGGTTGTCACCAACTTTCTGGGTAAAGAGCTGAAAGATGATGAAGTCTATCAACAGCGGCTTAAAAATGGCGAAGTGTCGGTGCGCGCCGCCAGTGCGTTGGTAATCAAGCCGGGTGCCAAACTGTCGGTACTGCTGTTCCTGCTTGGAATTATTGCCGTTGTGGGCTACGCCACGGCAATCAGCGATACGGTGAAGTTGATTGCTAACCCGGTGTTGCCGCGTAACGAAGCTATTGTGGTGTTCATGCTGACCATCGCGACGCTCATTGCCATCACCTGTAAAATTGATACCAGCAAAGTGCTTTCTGCCAGCACCTTTAAATCGGGGATGAGTGCTTGCGTGTGCGTCATGGGCGTTGCCTGGTTGGGGGATACCTTTGTCAAAGCGCACATCAATGATATCCAAAGCACTGCGGGTGCGTTGCTGCAAGGCTATCCCTGGATGCTGGCGGTTATACTGTTCTTTGCATCGATGCTGCTCTATTCTCAGGCAGCGACGGCGAAAGCATTGCTGCCCGCCGCGCTGGTGCTTGGCGTTTCCCCGGTTACGGTGGTCGCTTCCTTTGCCGCGGTATCCGCGTTGTTTGTCCTGCCAACCTACCCGACCTTGCTGGCGGCGGTGGAAATGGATGACACCGGCTCAACCCGCATCGGCAAGTATGTCTTTAACCATGCGTTTCTGGTGCCGGGGGTGTTAACGATTGCGCTGTCCGTGGCATTCGGTTTTGTGGTCGGTAATATCGTGCTGTAACGGAGAATGCGCGGCAACCGTTGATGTTGCCATGATAAAGAGGAGGTATACTGCCCGGCAGTGTATCTCCTTTTTTATTGAACCCGTTTTCATGAACCCGTTTTCATATACCAGAGCGACCGCGTGATGAATCTGATAAATCGCACCTTGTACTGCGCCGTTTTCTCCAGCCTGTTGATGACAGGAAACCTTCAGGCTGCCAACTGGCAGGATACCCTGTCCAGCGCGGCCAGCCAGCTTGGACAAAACGGCGGCTCAACCAGTAATTTAACCGGTTTGCTCGGCGGCGGCACGCAGGCGTTGAGCGCGGGCACGATGGGCAATGCCGCAGGCATTTTGCAGTACTGCATCAAGCAGAAGCTGGTCTCCGCCACCAATACTGAAAATATCAAAGATAAATTGCTGGATAAACTGGGGCTGAACAGCGCCGAAAAACAGAAACAAACGGATTACACCCAGGGAATGGCCGGGATGTTGCAAACCAAGGATGGGCAGGCGCTAAACCTGAATAATATCGGCAGCACGCCGTTGGCCGAAAAAGTCAAAACCAAAGCCTGCGATCTGGTGCTTAAGCAAGGGATCGCGTTTCTTTCCTGATGGTGTGGCCGGTTAAGGCCACACTTTTTAGGGTATCGTGATAACGATCGCGCCTGGCGGCAGACGAGCGTCTGCCGTTACTGGTAACTGATCACCACGACTTTGACCGTTTCGCTTAAGGAGAGGGGGGCAATATAGCCCACGCCCTGGGGCAATGCGTGCTGTTGCGTTAGCTGAGCGAGGGTGAGCGTATGTTGTTGTCCTTGCCGAAAACACTGCGCCGTCACCTGCTGTGATTGCGTTGAAATATCACAAGGGGGTTCAACAATGGTGCCAACAATATGAATAACGCCGGTGTTGATGGTGGAAGAGGCTATCGCGGTGGGAAGTGAAAAACCAGCCCATGACAGAAGTGCGCCATACAAAAACCATGCTCTCATGATGATATCTCCAAACAGCCCTACGTTTAGTTAACAACGGACTCTTTAGAAATAACTTTAAGACATTTATTAAAATGTTAAAGATATGCCAATAAAATGTTTTTTCTTTGTTTCTTTTGGCGCGAGATTTGTGGCCTTTGTCACCACCCGGTTTGGGTGCGCTAACGCGCACGGTTCAGAGATAACTCAGTTTAAAGTGTGCCGTTGCCGTGTAGTCACCGGATTGCAGCGTATCGTCTGCCGTTTTTTCAATCCGTGCTGAAAAGGGAAGGATATTATCGCCGACCTGCAAGGGGATCCACGCTGAGTTGTTGTTGATGGCAAGGAGGCTATTGGCGTAGTAAATACCGATCGCCACGCCTTTGGCTCCCGAACTGCTATCTAATGCCAGGCGGCCGGGAAGGTTAGTGTCTTCAGTGCCTAAAAATTGAATGGCAACGTTCTGAAAGGTGTCGGTATTGCATTCCGTAAAGCCTAATGTGAAGGTGTGCCAGTCCCCATGGCGCTGAGTTTGCAGTGTGCGCGTGGAGGTTTCACCCATTTCAACAATAATCTCATTATTGTCCTGAAGGTTACAGGGGGAACTCACCACCTGTACATGAAAGGTCACGGTTGCATCAGTCAGGTTGGACGGCGCGTCCCCCCATGCCGTGACTGATGCTAACGCGGATAGGCAGAATGTAGACAGGCGTGCCAGCCGAATAGCGTGGTTGTTCATTTTTATCCTCTTGAAACACGTGACGGTAAACGTGCAGCACCGGTCAATAATAGTTAAAACGCAGAATGATATTTTTTTCCGTATCACCGATAACCGCCGGGCCAGAGGCATATAAACGTGCCGTGTAAGCGCGTTCTACCACGCCGTTTGCGGAAGTGAGTTGGCTGATAAACGGAATAAACTGGTTGAACGTCACATTGCTGGTAGTATGCTGCTCTTCAATTTTCAGCGTCGAACCGTTGCCCATATCCATCCCATCAAGGCCGACCAGCGCATTTCCCTGTGCCGCCGCATCAAAATTAACGTTCAAATTAAAGCCTTTTCCGCAATCCTCCCCACCGTCCGTTGAAGCGTTGATGCGAAATACGGACTGGGCTACGACACCGGCATTGGCGTCATTCCATGACTTTATGGTACCAAAATCGACGTAGCTGTCCGGTGAGACAGTAATGTTCGCGGAGCATTGCATCACTTCGATACCGTGCAAACCTGAGAGCGTGAGACCGTAGTTACTGTCCGGTTTATTGTTGATTCCCCCCACACCATCGATCTGAAACACCTTTAGTCCGTCAACCCCGGCGGTGGCGTTCGTGATATTGCCGGTTTTTTCCAGATAGAGTTGTACCGTGACGTTCAGCATGGTGGGATTAGGGGGCGGAAGGGTACCGGACGGCCCCGGATTGATCCAGCTTCCGGTGGAGATGCGTGAAGCGCTGGTACCGCCATTGGTGATAATACCGAGGTCTAGGCCGTTGTAGATAATCCCGATACCGATACCTTCACCAATGACTTTCCCTTCAGGGTTGGGGTAAAAGTAGGACATTTCACCGTTAGATTCCACGATCTTATAGGACCAGCAGGCAAGGTTGCGGGTATAACTTTGCGAGGTCCACAGGCGGCTACCGATTGGCAAGGTGGCGGGGATTTTTAATGTCCCGACATCTTCATAATCGTTTACCGGACCGGTCGTGGTGCCTAAACGGCATTCCAGCGCATTAGCATGGAATGAGAATGTGCTAAGCAGGAGCAAACCGCCGCTTGAAATAAGTGCACGGAGGGTAGTGGTGGTTAGAAAAGGCATAGGCCAGTCCTCTCTTTATAGCATTCGAAATAAATGTTTAATAACCCCATCACAACGTGATGGGCTGGCAACGGTTTTGGGTGCAGGTAAACGGCAATTCCAGATGACCACCGTAATCATTCACGTAATACAGGAAAAATTGATTCGCCCTGTTGTCCGTTACGTCGACATCAATACTGCCTCTCGGAGACACCATAAAGGCATTGCCCGCCAACAGGCGTGTCGGGTTCTGATGGGTATTTTTGGACTGCTGTAAAATATTGCTGACCGTGATGTAATAGGGCGTAGGATTCTCAATCCTGAGCTGCTTGCCAGATTTGGTAATTCTCAGCTTGTTTTGCCAGACTTCGCCTTTTGCCGGAGTAATCTGTTGCGGGCGGTAAAAGACTTTTATTTCCGACTGAATAGCAATTTGCAATACGTTCGCTTTTTCTGGTTTTGGGGGAATCTCCCGCACATTTAAATAAAACAGCGACTCTCTGTCCTTCGGTAAATGCGCCAATTGGCCGGTTTTTACCAGACTGATCAAACTGTGTCCTTTGGGCTCGATACGTTGTAATGCAGGAAGCACCAATAATGGCGTAGAAATCTTGTTGCGCTTCTCATCCGTTAACCAGGATTGTGCCAGAAACGGATTCTCTACATTTTGGTTCGAGAGCATTACCGTCGTGGATTGCTCATTTTCGTTAAAAATCACCCGCGTGCGATCAAGGTTGATAGCACTGCTAGCGACGGGCGTTGTCAGAATCGTGCTGATAAACAGCCCTATCAGTCGAAGGGGTAAAAAAATCTTCATGTTTGTTCTCCAAAAAACGCAAATGATTAGCTGTGCTTGTTTTATTTGCAGGGCAGTAATAGTTGATCTAAATAACTGAGGGTGGCCGGTAGCGTTACCTGACACTGGTTTTTACCCTCCCAAAAGAGGGAGAGTGTTTCATTCTCAGAAACGCCAGTGATATAGGCCTGACCTTGATCGGATACCATGGCAACATCGCGGCCTTTGCTGTTTTTGACGCGAGCGGCGAAAGGGGGCGATTTGCCATTCTCTAGCATGATGCTGGCGAGAATTTTTGCGCCGCTGACTACCGTGAATTTTCTGTAGCCAATGGCACCTTCGGTGAGCGTGCCTTGCACCACGTTGGTGGTCGCTTCGATATTTTTGGGTAGTTTCTGCACATCGATACGGGTGGAAACGTCATAATAGCTGCTGGTATTGGCGATGACTGCCAGCCCGGCACGGTTAGTGGTGACACGGCTTTGGGCAAAAGGCACATCGCGCTGCCCGTCCGTGTCCACCATGATACGGGTTCCGCCATTATTTCCTTTTGGATGCGCAGCAACACCGTGTTGGGTTGCGGTGATCCCGCCGCGCAATGAACCGCTCAGGAAGGTGTAGCTATTTTGCTGCCAGGCCGCGCTGACGCTGGCATCGGTGGTCGAGGCCAGATAATTGTAATTTCCGCTGAGGTAGCTGTTTTCCTGGTCGTTATAGCGCGTGCTCAGATTCCAGTTATTGTCCGGCGCACGGTTATTGGTGTAAGTCAGGGTTTGATTGACGTCGCTGTTGAAACTGCCCGCGCTATAGCTCACGCGTTCTTTGTCCCGTAACGGAATCGAAAAACTCAGATAAATACTGTCATCGCTACGCTGGTTATACGTGGTTTTATAGGCAGACAGGTTGGCGGAAATGCCTTTTATGCCTGCGAAATCAAAATATTTATTTAATGAAACGCCATAGCGATCCTGCTCGGCAGCATTCCAAAATGTGCTGTGGGTATACGTCAGGTAGGTGGACATACCGCTCAACAGTGATGTCTTCTCTGAGGCAAAGTTTTTCGATACCGTGATGCTATAGCGCTCTTTTTCACTGTACAGGGCACTGTCGTAATTCAGTGCCGACAAGAACTGCGGCATGCTCATAAATGTTTTTTCAGAAAAACGATAGCCAGCAAAGCTGACCTGACTCTCAATGCTGTCAAAGAATTTTGACCAGTTCAGAGAAAAAGAGTGTCCCATCAGCGTTGAGGGCGCTTGTTCCAGCGTGGCGCGCGACTGTGTGACATCTGCCGTGAGTGCGCCCAGCAAATAAAGGTTTTTCCCCACGCCCGCTGCCCAGGATTGATAGCTGTCAGAAAGCAGCGTCCCCCCGTACACTGACCAGGAACTGCTGAGGCCCCACGAGGCCTCAGCGGAAGAGAACGCAGGGCCCTCAAAATGGTGATCGTTATTCGACGGTCGCCCGGCTGACAGTTTGTATTGCACATGGCCAGGACGCGTCAGGTAGGGCAGGTTGGCGGCTTCTGTTTGAAAACGCGAAACCGAGCCATCTTCTTCCGTGACTTCAACGTTCAGCGTGCCGCTGATACCGCTTCTGAGGCTCTGGATCGCGAAAGGACCAGCCGGTACGGTGGTCTCATGAATCACGCGTCCGTTCTGGGTGACGGTGACGCGGGCGTTGGAACGGGCGACACCGCGAATTTCAGGGGCATAGCCACGCATTGCCGGTGGCAACATGTTTTCGTTATTTTCTAATGCAATCCCGGTGAAGCGATAGCTATCGAACAGATTACTGCCGGAAAACATTTCGCCCAGCCGCAGGTCCGCAGACATCATCGGCAGTGGACGATACGCGTAGAATTGATCCCAAGAGAACTGGTCTCGTTCCGTGGTACGAGATTGCTGCCGGAAATAGCGATAGTCAGCGCGGTAACGCCATGCGCCCAGATTGAAGCCTGCCGTACCGTAGCTGCTCAGATAACGATCTGAACCCCTATTATTGGTATTACGCCGCGCTGAACCGACCAGATTATAGTCCAGCAATGCGCCATTGATGCCTTCATCCCATTGTTCAGGCGGTGTCCAGTTGGTGTCACTGTACCGTAGCCAGGCTTGCGGAATGGTGATATCCAAATCGCCCATACCGATACGATTAGATATTTTTACCCCGGAAATCGGGGTGAGATCGGCGCATTCATTGTTATTCCATAAACCGATCATGCCGCTGGCTTCTTTTGTTAACGCCAGTTTGTTAGCAATGTCAGGCGTGATACAGGCTGTCGGTTTATTATTGTTTGGCCCCGACGGCAGAAATTTCACCTTACTTTGCTGAATTTCTCGGGCATTGATTCTGATGGACAGCAGATATTCCCCTGGAGTGACATAATCCGGATCGGAAAAGTGGCTCAGGTCGATTTTTTGACGTTCATCCACGTCCAACACGTTAATATTAAATTCTGTTGCATGCAGCGCTGAAACGCTCAACGAAAAAATAGCAATGCCAAAACGTAATAGAACACGCTTCTTTTCTATGCTGAACAGTTTTTTTAACATAATTGTTAGACCGGTAATTTGATAAGGCATGCGAAATATCAGTGATAAGAAATTGTGAAGTTGATAATGGAGTAAAACTCACCAACGGTTATCTGGTCCATATTGGCAATAAGTTTTACAGCAAAGCGAAGCGTATTATCACCCTCAATTAATTGAAAGTCGCTGCCTTCACTACCGTAAGGAATGGGCGTGTTTGTCTCAGTCAAAAGCTGTAATGCAATACCTGATGCTTCACCAGAAACAGCCCATAATTGTGGGTTTTGTTGACTCTGTTGACCGAGGAAAGTAATTTTTGCACTGCTTCCTGCTTTATTGATGTCTTTTTCTGCCGCGAGTGAACAGCCTAACAATTTTATTTCTATCATTCTCGTTGCTGAAAATGACGGGATCAGCGAACTGGTACTGATTTGTCCAAAATCAATGCGTTGATAGATAGATTCATTAGAGAGAAAACAGGGGGTTGCCGTAATACTTCCCCCAAAAGTCACATCACCTCTTTGTTCATCCCATTCGGCATGGGAATAAACAGGGATGTAAAATAGAATGAAATAAATCACACGGTATAAAAAAAACCTTTTCACCCTATCTCTCCACAATGACAGTGTTTAAAGCGGCGTCCGTGCCATTGTTTCCCTAATTAGTGACCGTTACTGATAAGACACAACAAAGTTTGCTGTGCTGGTAAATTCACCGGTAGTGATATCAACAGCGGTGCCTGACTGCGGGGTAGGAAGCTTCTCCACGTAGGTAGAGAAGGAGAACGTATTATCACCGTTTGACAGAGGGGATGCATTGACTGCCGGGGTGGCACCGTCAAACTTGATTTTGCTTCCAGAATATTTAACGGCAATGCCCGCGCCAGATGCAGCGCCGTTCAATGCCAGCAGTTCACTGTTGCTGCCCGCAGCGGTACCGCCATTAAAAACGATTTTCGCCGTTGTTGCTGTATCAAGGCTGCAATCTTTTAAGGCGATATCGAATGATTTAATGTCAGAGGTACCGCCATTCTCCAGAACGGCCTTGCTGATTTCCCCAAACTCTACGGTCTGCTGTAAATCATCCTGATCGACAGAGCACGGCGTATCAATGATTTTTCCGTTAAATGTCACGGTGCCATTATGTGTATCGGCAGCATTGGCACTAAGCATAAAAGTCATGGCGATGGCTGAGGCCAGTGCGGCTTTAGTTAATTTCATAAGTTATTTCCATACCTTGTTAATATGTTTTGGTTTAACCAACACAATAATAAATTATGTTGTGAAGAAAACAGTTTGTGCAGAAAAGCTAAAATGACGGTACGAATAATAGGGTGAGTTTCTTGTTAAGTGCAACATAATAACTATTTTAGTTAAATATAGATAATATACTGATTATATAAATTTATTTAGGTTTTTATTCTGATTTCTAGGGTTTTGTCGCGATTAGATGTGATTTTGTGTTGTCAGGTTTCTTGAGTGGGAAGGTGCTAAACGTTTTTTACGCAGGGGGATATGTAAAAATAATTAAAGAATTATCATCTTGTTCATTGTGATTAGATAATTTTACATGACTAGGGTATGATTCCCGACGGTAAGATAAATAATCTTTGACAACAATGATGTGGCTCCATATCCTGTAAAAAAAGAATTTCCTCAGTTGCTTGTGCCACATTTAAATCTCCGTTTGATGGAAAAATAGAAGTAATAATTTTCATCTTGAAAAGCCTGGCAAGATGCTTGTCTTCTATTGCGTTATATAATACTAAAAAGATGTCGTTATACAGCCTGATTATCTGCTGATGGCAATGACATTTCATAAAGAGGATTGTCATGATCTATTTTATTAATCAATTAATTATATTCGACTCGGATGAACGAACATTGTCATGGCAAGCGCGAGAAGATGAGGCGGTATCGCTAAGTATTCCGGTTTCCCGATTGTTTGAAACATTGATAACGAATCCTGGCACGTTACTCAGTCGTGAGTTGTTGATGCGTGAGGCGTTAGAGAAACATGCGCTATCGCCTTCGATTAATAATCTGAACAATTATGTCTCTTTGTTGAGAAAAGTGCTTCGTGAATTCGATCTTGATGATGCGATTGTTACTGTGCCAAAGTCGGGTATTATTTTTAATATCAGTGATGTCAATGTTATTGAAAATAATAGAAAAGATAAAGCATTGCCGGAAGGGACTGAAACCGATGAATCGGCCGGTTCACCCGCCATGCCTCAGCCCGCGCTTGTCCAGCATAAAAAAAAGCAAGGACATCTTTTTCGGTGGGGATTAAGCGTTCTCAGTATTGCTGTGCTGTTCCTGGCGGGTTTTACCATGATCGCAGCAAAGGAGAGCTATTTTCCTGCCCGAAGCACTTTACAGATGGATGGAAACGGCAAATGCGAGATGTACTACCTCTATGACCGCTTGACCGATGAGGATGATACGCTTTCCGCTAGCACCGTAGAGAGTTTATGCTCCAACAATGTGCTGTTTTTTCTATCTAAAAAGGTTGTCATTTCTGATGCGTTGGATAAGCGGAATGAAATCATTATTACCTGCAAGCAGGACGGGAAAGAGTGTGTGACTTATGTTAATTATTAAAATCAGAAAAAAAATAGCACTTGCGATCGGCGTTCTGGTCTTTTTCTCTTTAGCCTGTGCTTTTTTCCTTTTTTATGGAAATAGAATCCCTAATCCACTGGTTTGTCAGGGAAAAGTAAAGTCGTCGGGTATGGAAAATGGATCGCTGGTTCGAAAAGAGTATGATGTATATATCTATTTGAGTGATAAAGAACGCGCGTTGGTGCTCATTAGTGGTGTTTATGTGGGGAGCGATAATGTGATTAAAACACTTCGTCGAACCCTTAGCTTTGACCCGCAGTGGACTGGTAATCATCTAAAAATACGTAATTTCGCTGTGGATAAGCACATTAATGACAACGCACCCGATGACACCATTCCTTGGGTGGGAGAAAATGATGTTGTCAAATTTGAGATGTTGATGAAGGACGTTTACTTAGTCAGTTCAGTGCACTCCAAGGTAGCCTGCCAGCAACGCTAAGCTGCTTTTTTTAGCTCATTAAACGCGGTGTGCAGTGATGTTGACGGTGAGCACGCCAGCAAGGCTGGGGGTGAATCGGTTGCTGTAACGTATAGAAAAGTAAAAATGATAAACTTTGTCTGTAGCGATCCGATACTACGTCTGACAGTCTGCTCCACGCGATAAGGTAAAGGCTGTTGTTATCTCCGAGAGTAATTACTTCATTTTTCAGGAGAATGTTATGGATGTTTCGCAGATTGCAGCGCTGGCTACCGGCCTCAATGACATGCAAACACGCAATGAAGCCAGTACCCTCGTGTTCAAGAAAGCGTTGGATAATCAAGCTTCTGCGGCGCTCGGTTTGATTGAGTCGATTCCGCAATTGCCTGCTAACCCGGCGATTGGTCGTAACATCAATACGACAGCATGAGGCTGTAATGTTGAAGAAGTGATGGGATCATCACTGCTGTAACCTTAAAAAAGCAGATGCCGATATCGGCGTCTGCTTTTTTATTTGGTACGACTCGCCTGTAGTAAGCCCGGTGTTCTTCTCCCCTCAAGCGTTTCCCTCATCGGTAAAACATCGGCTATCAGAAGTGTGAACCCAATCATATTTTATTACGGACAAAAAATGAGCCTTGAATGAGTCAGTATTTGGCCTTGATGGCGAACGTGCAAGCGTAGTTTGATGGTGATGCCAAATACACCAGGGACCCTATTATGAACTCCAACTTTAAAAACGAAATACAAACGTTTGGACGCTCCCTATTATTGCCTATCGCTGTGTTAGCGCCGGTCGGGATGCTGATGGGGATATGTAGCGCGCTGGGGCAAGCCTATATGATCGATAAGCTCCCTTTTTTGGGGAATGCTTATTGCAAGATGATTTTGTCTTCCGTCGGCCTCATCAGCAGCGTCGTGTTCCAGAATATTCCACTGTTGTTCGCCATGGGTGTCGCTTATGGGATGTCCAAGAAAGAAAAAGGCATTGCGGTATTCTCTTCCGTGATTGCTTATTTGACATTGTTGATATCAATGCACGTTCATCTCAAATTAATGGGGCAATTGGTCACAGAAAATATGGCGTTTGTCGGGCAAGGGATGGTGCTTGGCATACACACGCTAAAAATTGAAGCGTTGGGCGGCATTATTGCCGGCCTGTTGGCCGCGAAAGTCACAGACCGATTTTATCGCTTGCAGCTTCCTCTGGCATTTGCCTTTTTCAGCGGCAAGAAATCGGTCGCTATCCTCGCTATCGCCTTTACTATCCCGGTGGGGCTGATTATTCCCTTTATCTGGGATGTCTTCACCTATGGAATGAGAAGCATCTCTACGGTGATGATGGCGCCTGATATCGGTGCCGGGATCTATATGACATTGAACCGTTTGTTGATCCCGTTTGGCCTGCACCATGTATTGAGTTCGACCGTGCGTTTTACGGAAGCGGGGGGCACTTATCTGATTGATGGCCAAACCTATGTCGGCATCCTGCCCGCCATGAACAAGATCTTGTTTGAGTTAGGGCCGAACCACCCGGCGTGGAATGAACTTATGCCAACCCTGTGCAGCTATCTTGCATCGTCACAGATGTTGACCACGCTGTTCCGCGTTCCGGCGATTGGCCTGGCGATGTACCACATGGCCTATTTCAAGAACAAGAAATTTGCCAAGGGGATGATACTGACGGTTGTGCTCACGGCGTTTCTGGGCAATATCACCGAACCGCTTGAGTTTTCCTTCCTGTTTATCGCGCCAAAACTTTTTATTATCTACGCCATATTGTGCGGTCTGCTGACCATCCCGCTGCAAATGCTGGAAGTGTCTATTGGCTATATTCGCGGCACCATCTTTGATTTCGGCATCTTTGGGCTGATGTATGAAAACACCCAGTGGGTAAACCTGATTTTGCTGGGCGCGGTTAACTTTATTGTGTTCTATGGCGTATTCCGCTACGCGATTGGCAAATTTGATATCAAAACGCCTGGCCGTGAGAACGAAACCGCAGACAGTGCGTTGCTGAATAACAAAGAGTACGACAAGGTAGCAGAATTAGTGATCCAGGGATTGGGCGGTAAGCAAAATATCAAACGCGTTGAAAACTGTGTGTCGCGACTGCGTATCGATCTGGGCGATCAGAAATTGATGAACATGGAATTGCTGAAAGAGGCTGGCTCCTTGGGCACCTTTATTCCTTCCAGTAATCACATTCACGTTGTGTTCGGGCCGCATGTCGAGTTTGTCCGCAATGCGGTAGACGATCACCTTGCCGGCATCACACAACGTTAAGGAGAAGACGTATGCGCGCGCTTTATGATTCAAAAAGTAAAACCATTGACCACCAGGGAATGAAGGATCTGTTCACCCATGAGGCCAGAGTCCAGTCGTGGCTGGATGTGGAGGCGGCGTTGGCGCTGGCGCAGGCGAAGGTGGGGATGATCCCCGCCGCGGCGGCTGAAAATATTGCCGCTAACTGCCAGTTGGCGCGCATCGATCTCGCCGAAATTGATCGCCTGATGCGCCAGATTGGCCATGGGTTTGTACCCGTTATCAAGGTGCTGGTGAAAGCGTGTGATGCCGAGAGTGGCAAGTATGTGCACTATGGGGTGACAACACAGAATATTCAGCAGACGGCACACCTGTTTATCGTAAAAAAATTCCACCAGAAACTGATGACGTTTGTGGATGCCACGCTGGTGAATTTGGCTAACCTGGCAAAAGCGCATAAAAACACCCTGATGGCGGGACGCACGCATGGCAAGCACGCTTTACCGATCACCTATGGTTATAAGGTATCGGTATGGATTTATGAATTGCTGGCCGCCGTGGATCGCATGCAACAGGCGGAGAAAAGGGTGTTTACCGTGATGATGGGGGGCGCAGTAGGCGCTTTCCATGCGACCGGCGAGCCGGGCAGAGCCGTGCAGGACTTGGTCGCGGAACAGCTTGGTATGCATTCGATGCTGGTGCCTTCACGCAATGCCCGGGTGTTCCGCGCTGAGTACATCAGCAACCTGTGCCTGTTGGCAACGACGCTGCATAAAATTGCCGAAGAGGTCTACCAAACCTCTAGTGAAGAATTTGGCGAAGTGTCTGAAGCGTTTGCCAAAGGCACGGTAGGCAGCAGCACCATGCCGCAAAAGGTGAATCCCAAGCTGGCGAAAGGGATCATTGCCAATGCGCAAAAATTATATTCGGTACTGACGGCAACCTTGTATGTTTGCCCACGCCCCTTCGAAGCAGACAGCTCAGCCTATTTTATTTTTGATGCCAGCCTGCAAGAAAGTATTGAATTAATGGCGGAAATTATCCTGCGTGGGGAAGAACTGACGCGAACGCTGGTGATTAACCGTGAGCGGATGCATGACAACGTGATGTTGACGCACGGGTTAATCAACAGCGAAAAAATCATGATGAAACTGGTGGATAAACTGGGCAAAGATCCGGCGCACGAACTGGTTTATAACATGGCGATGCGCAGCACCCATGAACATCTCGAATACAGTAAGGTGTTAAGCAATGACCCGGTGATAGCGAGCCAATTTACGGTGCAAGAAATTGCTGATTTGCTCGATCCGGCCGCCTATATCGGGCTGTGTGCCGTTCTGGCCGATGAGCTTGCTGAGCGGGTGCTGAGGAGGGATCATGAATGATGTTGGCTCAGGTGTGATTAAATCCAACCGGATAGTATTCCCCGACGGCATCAAGTCGGGTTATCTCCAGATACAGGAAGGAAAAATTTGCGGCTTCGCGCCTCACTGCGCCTCCCACTATATCGATCACAGCGAGCAGATCATTATGCCCGGCTTTGTCGATATCCATGTGCACGGCTGGGGCAGAGGCTCTTTTGCTTACAAGGGCAATCAATCTTCCCTTAAGTGGATGAGCCACGATCTGGTTAAAGCGGGCGTTACCGCTTATTTACCCACGTCCGGCACGATGCCAAATGATTTCCTTGAAGCATCGTTAGTGGCCGCTGCTGATTTTATCGCTACGGCAACGGCTGCTGATGGAGCTGAGGCCATCGGCATTCATATGGAAGGGCCCTATATCAGTGAGAAGCATCTCGGTATGCAACGGGCCGATTGTTTGCAACGCCCCAGTATCGCCAGCTTCGAGCGCTTCAATCAGCTAGCCGGTCATCATATTCGCCTGATGACATTAGCGCCCGAACTGGAAGGAGCGCTGGAGGTTATCCGACATTTGCACGCGCAGGGCATTACGGTATCGGCAGGGCACACCGATGCCACCTTTGCCGAAATCACGGCGGCAATAGAGGCGGGATTAAACCATTTTACCCATGCTTACAGCGGGATGCGTGGCTTTCACCACCGCGAGTTGGGCGTGGTTGGTGCACTGATGTATTACCAGGATACCTATGCGGAAGTGGCGAAACAAAGCGGGATCACGATTAAGCCAGAAGCCTTCGATTTGCTCTACCGGTTAAAACGCGATCGGCGCATGGTATTGATGAGCGACTGCATGGGTTACGTAGATTTTCCTGAAGGTTATGAGTTTTACCACTATCTGCGCAAAGAGACATTTCGCATCAAGCAAGGGCAACTGGAAATCGCTGCCGACGGTGGTGATACGCGTCAGGTTTGCCCGTGTGATTATCAAACGGTAAAACATCTGGAAATGAACTTCCTGGATTCCGTGAAGAATATTGTTGGCCGCCTCGATCACGGATTGGTCTCGGTGGCGAGAATCGCTTGTGAAAACCCCGCATTGCTTGCCGGCGCAGCAGATCGTAAAGGGTCGCTGTCCCCCGGCAAGGATGCCGATATTCTGGTGCTCGATGATGACCTGAATCTGCTGGATGTCTACTGTCGGGGACGGCGTCAGCAACAGTTGTTTGAAGAATAAGCCTGCTCACCGGAGCGACCACCTTGGCGCCGGTTTCACCAGGGCGATATTACTGGCCTATTTTGCCCCGGGCAGCGCGCGACATCTTCACGCACTGTGTGTGCTGCGATTGCTGTGCGCTGTCCGTGCTGTGTCAAATAAAGAAATCGGGGTATTTTTGCTCCAGCAATGCACGGATCTGTGCGCTATCCAACCCGTCAATGTCTTGAATAAAGTCCTCAGTAGGGATTTTCTTCTTTGCCCGCGAAAGCCCGCATTCGCTCAGCAGCGAGATATCATCGCGGTCCAGATAAAAATTCACCTTGATGTAGGGCAGTTGATAATACTTCAGATAGCTGGATATTTTGTTGGTAAAGGTAATGAGTAAATCGAAGGGCAGCTGCTTGAGCGTGTGTAGTTCATTAATGTTGACGCATCCAATAATGTCGATATGAAAGTATGATTTCAGCACTTCCTTAAAATAACCTACCTTATTTTCCGATGAGTTAGTAACAATGATCACACGCTTTTTATCTTCACTGTGAATGCGATTTTGCAACTCATATTTTTTGAGTATCAGCACCAACGTGGATAAATGTACCGGTGAGAACCTGATACGATAATGATCGGCAATCGGGCCAGTGGCTTGTACCACGCCTTGATAGAGTGAGGCATAACGTGTCTGAACCTCATGCAATTTTTTGTCATCAAAATAAAGATTGAATTTGTTTTGTATGATGGCCGAGTAGATAAACGGATAAATTTCAGCAAAAAAAGGGAAGGCATTGTGTATGTTTGCCCTGAGCAGGGGCTTGAGCGATTTGCATAATTGCCTGACCTGTGCAATCAACGCGGCATCATAAATAGCAAAAGGCCGCCAGGTGTAGGTCAAAGAAGAAATCAGCAGGTCAAGAAACCGATCCTCATGTTCACGGTTGAGCAATGTAAAATTGAAGGACTGAATAAAATCGAGATTATCACTGTCGGCAATGACGTGCCCACGTCGCATACGGTGTAGGGCAATGCTCATGTACACCAGGAAATACTTTTTACTGTTATAGCCTAGCGTAACACACTGGCTCAGTTGCCTTTGGTAGAGATCGGCCGCGAGGGCAATCTCATCCTTACACGCTGTGAGAAATTGCGTGGCAATGGATTTATTGATGGGTTCATTGGCTTTATGCGGTACCAATACGTTGTCATCGCCAATTTCGACTGTTTTAAGGATTGTCAGGCAGATGGTAATTCGCAGCATAATTTCATCACCGTCCAGACGCGATCCCTGGCGGGGAATGGCAGTCATGGAGAGATGATTTGCCTGTAAAAAGGCATATAACGCCGGATTATCATTTTTTAAGGTGGTTGAGCTGACATTGAATTTTCGGTAATACTCGCTTTTATTCACCACGTCGTGCAGGCACAGTGCCACACTCAGGTTTTTGATCCGCTCTTCGGCGGTGGTGATATAACGATTGAAAGGGATTCTGGTCAGGAAATCGATGTATTGCCGATAGGTGATCGCAGTGATTATCGATTGTCCATCGATATGCAGATGATATTCAGGCTCAAGAAACTCGTTGATACCTTTAAGCGAACGCTTCAACGTTGAGGTTGTTTTGCCAAATTTTGACATAACATCCTCAATAAATACCGGGCTGTGTTCCTGAATATATTTTAGCAACGACAGGTCAAAGTTGTTCACTAGGCGTTCTCAAGTTCGAATCCGTATCAGTAATCTGAGCGTACAGAAAATAGCGGGATATGTCTGTGAGCTGTGTGAGTTAATGTTGCGCATTTGCCCCACGACGTTCAACACCTGCACCTCCCCCCGAGGTGGCAATGGGCCGCTAACCTAAGCCATACCGTTGTGAACCATCACCGACAGATAGTTGCCACCCGGTTTATTTACGCTATGTGGCGTTTTCGCTGACTTTATCCAAAGGGTACTGCGGTTATTCTGGTAGGGGAGATCCAGACCACCCTCAGATACACAACAGCAGAGGAGAGTCATAAAATTAATACAAAAAGTAACTGTTATATTTCACTGGGATTAATCTGTACCAATAAATGGGGTTTTAAAAAGGTGAAGTAAATTTAAACTGGTCTATAATGTTGTAAATTTGTATTTTTCGTTATTTTCTATCTAAAAATTAATTTTATTAAGTGCTTTATTCTTATTTTGATGTGGATTAGGTATTCGGGCTTATGGCTCTACTGTACTATTTATTCGTCATTTTTTGCGCGCTATAATCCTTTCCCGAACCATTACCTATTAATTGTTATCTCGTCTATGCAAAACATTCCGGCTGTCATCCTGCCCGTCGGAGCAGCATTTTATTGTTTTAATTCATCGCTATTTATTCCGGCTGGAACGCGGAATAACCGCATGGTGTGATTTTTCATGCCGCGCTAGGAGTCTACCATGTTTGATGTTGTCGAACTGTCTCGGTTGCAATTCGCCTTGACGGCTATGTATCACTTTTTATTCGTCCCGCTAACATTGGGGATGTCCTTTTTGTTGGCCATCATGAACACCACCTATGTGTTAACCGGCAAGCAAATCTATAAGGACATGACTAAATTTTGGGGCAAGTTGTTCGCCATCAATTTTGCCTTGGGTGTCGCCACCGGACTGACACTGGAGTTCCAGTTTGGTACTAACTGGTCCTATTATTCCCACTACGTGGGCGATATTTTCGGTGCGCCTTTGGCGATGGAAGGGCTGATGGCGTTCTTCCTCGAGTCCACGCTCATTGGCCTGTTCTTTTTTGGTTGGGATCGGTTGAGTAAAGTTCAGCATATGCTGGTGACCTGGTTTGTCGCGCTGGGTTCCAACTTTTCAGCGCTGTGGATTCTGGTCGCCAACGGATGGATGCAAAATCCGGTGGCGGCAGAGTTTAATTATGAAACCATGCGTATGGAAATGCTGAGTTTTTCCGAGCTGGTGTTGAACCCTGTTGCTCAGGTGAAATTTGTGCACACCGTGGCGGCTGGCTACACCGCAGGCGCGATGTTTGTGCTGGGGATCAGTTCCTATTATCTGCTCAAAGGCCGTGACCTTCCCTTCGCCAAGCGCTCGTTTGCCATTGCGGCCAGCTTTGGACTGGCTTCTGTGCTGTCGGTTATTGTTCTGGGGGATGAGTCCGGCTATGTGATGGGTGATGTGCAGAAAACCAAGCTGGCTGCCATCGAAGCAGAATGGGAAACCCAGCCTGCACCCGCGTCTTTCACGCTGTTTGCCATTCCTAATCAGGAGACAATGCAGAACGATTTCGCTATCCATCTTCCTTACCTGTTGGGGTTGATCGCAACCCGTTCCCTCGATAAACCGGTCGTCGGTATCAAAGATCTGATGGCACAACATGAAATCCGCATCCGTAACGGCATGCAGGCCTACGGGTTGCTGGAGACGTTGCGTGCAGGCAACGCCGATCCTGCTGTTCGCGCCCGCTTTGATACGGCCAAACACGACCTTGGCTATGGCATGTTGCTCAAGCGCTATACCGATGACGTCGCCAACGCCAGCGAAAGCCAGATTCAGCAAGCCGTCAACGATTCCATTCCCCGCGTTGCGCCGTTGTATATCGCTTTCAGGGTGATGGTGGGCTGCGGCGTGCTGATGCTTGTCATTTTCGGACTGTCATTCTGGCGTGTGATCCGTGGCCGCATCGGGCAGGGCAGAGGGTTGCACCGCGTGGCCCTTTACGGCATTCCATTGCCGTGGATCGCGATTGAATCCGGTTGGTTCGTTGCCGAGTACGGCCGTCAACCGTGGGCCGTGGGTGAAGTGCTACCTACCGCAGTGGCCAATTCATCTCTTGAGGCTTACGACATTCTGCTGTCGATGGGGCTGATTTGCGGGCTGTATACGCTGTTTCTGGTGGCCGAAACCTACCTGATGTTCAAGTTTGCCCGACTGGGGCCCAGTAGCCTAAAAACGGGCCGTTACCACTTCGAGCAGCTATCACCCGCCACTCAGACTAAAGGTTAACAGGAGCTTCAATCATGCTGGATTACGAAACATTGCGCCTAATTTGGTGGGGATTGATTGGCCTTTTGTTCATCGGCTTCGCCATCACCGACGGCTTTGACATGGGTGTGGGTATTTTGCTGCGCATCTTGGGCAAGAACGATGTTGAACGGCGAGTAATGATTAACGTCATTGCCCCGCACTGGGATGGTAATCAGGTCTGGTTGATCACCGGTGCGGGGGCGCTGTTTGCCGCCTGGCCGATGGTGTATGCCGCCGCTTTTTCCGGGTTCTATTTTGCGATGATTCTGGTGCTGGCAGCGCTGTTCTTCCGCCCGATTGGTTTTGATTACCGCTCCAAGCTGGAAAATGCGCGCTGGCGTGGGATGTGGGACTGGGGCATTTTTATTGGCAGCTTCGTGCCTGCGCTGGTGTTCGGTATCGCTTTTGGCAATCTGCTACAGGGTGTACCGTTGAACGTGGATAACTATTTACGGCTTACTTATCACGGCGGCTTTTTCGGTCTGCTTAACCCCTTTGGGCTGCTGGCCGGGTTGGTGAGTGTAGCGATGCTTATCACTCACGGTGCGATTTATCTGCAAATGCGTACCACGCAGACCCTTCAGGTCCGTGCACAAAAAACCGCGCAGGCCGTCAGCGTGCTGACCAGCGTCGCATTCTTAGTGGCTGGTCTTTGGGTCATCATGGGCATTGATGGCTACGTTATTACCTCAACGTTGGACAAAACCGCCCCTTCCGATCCGTTGCGAAAAGTGGTGATTCAGCAAGCCGGCGCCTGGTTAACCAACTTTACCGCGTATCCTGCGCTGTGGTCGATCCCGGCGCTGGGTGTGATTCTGCCCTGGTTCACTATGCTGTTGTCACGTGCAAACCGCTGTGGCTGGGGTTTTCTCACCTCGTCATTAACGATTGTCAGTGTGATCCTGACGGCAGGAATCACGTTATTTCCCTTCGTGATGCCTTCCAGTCTTGCCCCTAACGTCAGCCTGACGATTTGGGATGCCACGTCGAGTCAACTGACGCTTCAGGTTATGACAATATTGGCCTGCATTTTTGTTCCTGCCATCCTGCTCTACACCAGTTGGTGTTATTACAAGATGTTCGGGCGGATTGATGCGCGTTATATCGAAGAGAATAAGCATTCCGCTTACTAACATGTTAAGGAGAGTAAGTATGTGGTACTTCGCCTGGATACTTGGCACGATGCTAGCCTGTGCGTTCTCGCTGATTACTGCGCTGGCGGTAGAGCATCAAGACGGGGAGAACGGCACCCGATGAGAATATCAGGCAGCGACACCTGGTGTGGCTGATGAAATAATCTCATTGTTATGCTTATTGGTAAGGTAAATCTGCTCAATCGCTATTTAGTATCACAGCGCTGCGAGCAGATTTATAGCATTACCTATGGCGGTCTATATTTTCGTCTTGTGCATAGCCTTTATTTGTTGCTGAATGAGTGCCGCTAATACCTTTACACTTTGCTCGCAGCGCTCATCCCACTCATAGGATACATTCAAGCGGAAATGGCGATCGTATTTGTCACCCGCTGTGAACATTTTTCCGGGCGCGATGCTGATCCCTTTCTCTAACGCTTGCCAGTAAAGCGCAGTACTGCTGAGGCCTGGGGGCAATTCTAACCACAGGAAATAACCACCGCGCGAAGGATAAAGGTTAACGTCGTAAGGGAGATGCCGTTGGAGCGATTGGAGCGCAGCATATTTACGTTGTTCCAATGCCTTGCGAAGACGACGCAAGTGGCTGTCATAACTGCTTGTCGCAAGGTATTCCGCGATAGCCAACTGCATGGGGGCACTGGCAGAGAGCGTGCTCATCAGCTGTAAGCGCTGGATATTCTTGGCATGATGGCCGGCCGCCACCCAACCGATGCGGAATCCCGCCATCAGATTTTTGGAGAATGAAGAGCAGTGCAGGACCATGCCTTTTTTGTCTAATGCCTTCGCGGGTAACGGCCGTTGTAATCCAGCGTACAGTTCACCGTAAACATCATCTTCAACCAATCCCACACCGTATTTTTCTAACATCGCCACTAGCCGCTGTTTATTATCCCATGATAGCGTGCAGCCGAGCGGATTATGAAAATTGGTCATCAGCCAACAGGCTTTTATTGGATAGTCATTCAACGCCTGATGTAGCGCATCAAGGTCTATTCCGTGTTGTGGATCGGTGGCTATCGCAATCGCTTTAAGCTTGAAACGTTCAATGGCCTGCAATGCACCGTAAAAGGCAGGCGATTCAATGGCGACATAATCTCCCGGTTCGGTCAGCGCCTGAAGGCTCAAATTGAGTGACTCCATTGCGCCGGCGGTAATGACGATTTCATCGGGTGAAACGGAAATACCCTGCAATGCGTAGCGCTGAGCAATGTGTTTTCTTAACTGCTCATTACCGGGCGGGAGATTATCCAAGGCGTTTCGTGGCTGCATGCGTCGCGCCACTGACGCCAAAGAGCGGGTTAATTGACGCTGAGGGAAAAGGTGTGGATCAGGAAATGCAGAGCCAAAAGGAACGACAGAGGGATCCTTGCTGGCTTGAAGCACATCAAAAATAAACGCATTAACGTCAACATCTTCAGTCAATTCCACCCGAGCCTGCGTGTTTGAGGGGGAGACGCTATCCAGCGGCGGTGCGGCTAACTGTGGCGCGGCGTAGTAGCCTGACTGTGGGCGCGATATAAGCAGTCCCTGACTTTCTAATAATTGATAGGCTCGTAGCACCGTCATCAAACTCATACCAGAGTGAATCGACTTTTCTCGCAGCGACGGAAGTTTGTCACCCGGCTGCCAGATCCCCTCCTGAAGTTGCTTTCGCATCTGACGAGCCAGTTGCTCGAACTTGGCCATAGCACACCTATTTTTTGCCGTGATGGATAATGTGATGAAAGCGTATCACCACATGGGGGTTGACGGTTAGTGTCGGTCGCAGCGCAATAGCCACGCAGTGGATGGCACGAATGGCATGCACTTGATGCCGGGGATGGGGCGGTTCATACGCTAAACGTCATATTGCGGCTTTTCTAAGATAAGCGAGAGAAAAAACATCGTAAAAACCCACTTCCCCCTTTGTGAATTGGATTTTTGTTATTCCGTTTTTGACTTCCTGCGCGATATGTTCATTGCTCAGCAGTTTATTGACTGTGTCAGGTGAAAGTTGACGGTTGGTAAACCACTCACCGTTATAGCAAACACGTAAATCCAGCACGTCTATATCTTCGAAGCGATATTTGGGGTTGATATCTATCGAAAGCGCCACTGACATGACCAGCATAAATCCGGTGAAGCCAATCAGGTAGGGCAGGCCAAAATAAGCCGCATAGAATAATATCAAAGCGACGGGCACGTAGCTGATCAGCATGGCAGAGAACAGGTAAGGGTGCGAGCGCATAAACTTCAGGCTAAAGCGTATTTTATTATCACGCTTCTCTTCACGGTTAATGCGTTCAATCTCTTCAGTCAGAAGGCGCTTTACTTCATCCATCATCAACACCATTACGCTTAGGAAATTCTTCCTGATTCAACAAGAACCTGACAATATTTTATCAATTACAACACAGTTGTACCAAAGAGAATAGATACAGTTTTCGCCGTATTTGCTATAACAGTTTGTTGGCTCGGGAGCTTACCTTTCGTCAGGAGAGGGCCCACGCTCAAGAAAGGTAGAAAGTGCGATATAGCTGCGCACAGAGCGAACGCCCTCCAGGCTTTGAATTTCCATCAGGAAATTTTCCAGAGATTCGGTGTCTGCCGCGCGTACCTTTATTAAAACACACCCATCCCCCGCGACGGTATGCAGCTCTTCAACCTCCCGTCGCTGGGTGAACTGAAGAAGAGCGCGGGTCGCTTTATAGCTGCTGGTATCAATAACCAGGAACGTTAACAGCGTTCGACCCAGCTTGCAGCCATCCAGTACCGCAACGGTTGCCTTTATAACCCCATCACGTTTCAAACGCTTCACGCGATCGTGCACCGCCGGTGCAGAAAGATTTACGATTTCGCTCAGTTCGCTGTAACTGCGCCCTGAATCTTCTGCCAGTGCACCTAATATTTTTCGGTCGATTGCATCGAGTTCTGCCGGTTTGTGTCTTGTCTGCCGAATGCCATCTTTTTCTTTATCAAATGCACTCATAAGGGTTAACTCTCTGAATATAGTGTCGAATATACTCAATTTTACCTAATGATATTCAATCAACAAGTACATGCTGGAGTTTCAATGCCAATAGCTCTTTTAGCCCTCGCCGTCGGCGCATTCGGAATCGGTCTTACTGAATTCGTTATTGCGGGTATTCTCCCGCAAATAGCCGCTGATTTTAATGTCAATATCCCTACCGCCGGGCTAATGGCCACATCTTACGCACTGGGCGTTTTTGTCGGCGCGCCGCTTTTGACGGTTCTGGGGGCGAGAGTGCCCCGCAAGACGATGCTGATAGCACTGGGATTTATATTCACTATCGGTAACATCATTACCGCGATTGCGCCGACACTGGCGCTGGCGATTGCTGGCCGTGTTATCACCTCTTTCAACCATGGTGCTTTTTTTGGTATCGGATCGATTATCGCTGCCTCTCTGGTTGCGCCGGGCCGTCAGGCAAGCGCTATTGCTTTTATGTTTTCGGGACTGACACTGGCTAATCTGCTTGGCGTTCCTCTGGGTACCTGGCTGGCACAACTCTTTGGATGGCGGCTGGTTTTCTGGGTGATTGCCGCGATTGGGCTGTTTACGATGGCCTGTGTTGCTCTGCTGGTACCGCGCATCGAGAAGGGGAAAGCGGTTGCCCTGCGCGCAGAACTACGTGCCTTTGTCGATCCACAGGTATTGCTTGTCATGGGCATCACCGTTTTTGGTCCGGCAGCGTTTTTTACCTCGATTACCTACATTGCTCCGATGATGATCGAAAAAGCCGGTTTTTCAGCCAGCGGTGTGGCATGGCTGATGGTGCTTTTTGGCTTCGGACTGGCAGTGGGAAATTGGGTAGGCGGTCGTTTTGCCGATCGATCACTTTTTGGCACGCTTTTCGTTACCCTGGCAGCACAGGGCGCAGTGCTTCTGGTCTTTTGGGTCGGTGTTGAAAATCATATGGTTGCCGGTATTTCAGTCTTCCTTATGGCCGCTTTTGGTTTCGCAACGGTTTCTCCCATTCAGAAACTGGTCATGGATCGCGCCAGCCATGCCGGCGCACCTACAATGGCTGCATCGGTAAACATCGGCATGTTCAATCTGGGTAACGCGCTGGGCGCCTGGGCGGGCGGAGCCACCATTGCTGCCGGTTTTGGCCTGGCGTCACCGAACTGGGCTGGTGCCATTCTCTCCTTTATCGCACTGGGGCTCGCGGTTCTGGCATGGCAAAGCGCCCGTAAAGATTATGCGCTGCAAGTGCAGGCAGAATAGGTGATCCTTACCCTTGATGCGCTATTTGAGATATCCGATGCGTGAACCATTGGGATTGACGAGTAAATACAGACCGTGAGAATCGGAGGCTTTGAAAGGGTTAGAGGATGCTTTTACGTTGCGGATTTTTAGGTCGTTAAACGCCATTTGGGGGTCACTCCATTATCGAACCAATCTGACCCCAAATCTGACCACCAAATTCGCCCGATACAGCGGGGAAAACGCACACGCATCAGGAAGGATTCTTGCATTATTTTTTTGAATCTAAAGCAAAAAGCAGATGCCCGAGGACATCTGCTTTTTTGAATTTGGCTCCTCTGACTGGACTCGAACCAGTGACATACGGATTAACAGTCCGCCGTTCTACCGACTGAACTACAGAGGAATCGGTGAGTGCGGAGGATAATAGCGATAGCGTATGGGCTTGTCAAAGGGTGTTATGCACAATCTTTATCGATTGCCGATCTAATAGTCAATTCTTCGAATTATCATGGTGTTGATAAGCGATTTTGTCATGATGGGCGTTGCCCATCCTCAGGCTGTCAATAAGGGGTTGCACCCTGATATGGCAGATTTTGCCTTATCCTGGTGCATTGGCTTGTTGCTTTTCTGGCTGTGCCTTGTCGTGGCGATAGTGCAAAAAAATAGGCCAACCATTTCTTTTCCTTATTTTACGGGCAACTGTGCTCACAAAATGAATATGAGAATCGCAATGTAGAACAAAGTGGCGCGCTTCTTGCTACCTCTAAAGGGTAACTACTCAGGAGGCGAAAATGAATCTAAGACGGCTCAAATATTTTGTTAAAATCGTTGATATTGGTAGCCTGACACAGGCTGCCGAGTTGTTACACATTGCACAGCCAGCATTAAGCCAGCAGGTGGCGACGCTGGAAAGTGAATTGGAAAAGCAACTGTTAGTTCGTAGCCGACGTGGTGTTACGCCGACTGAAGCAGGGAAAATTCTTTACTCACACGCACAAACTATCCTGCACCAATGTGAGCAGGCGAAAACTGCCGTCAATAGTGTGCGGCAGGCTGTTAATATCTGACCGTGCAACACCAGCCATCGTCATGATGGCTGGTCATCTCTCTTTATCACTGACCGCCGTTGGATTCGATTGTAACTAATCCAGGCTCCTTTCGTATTATTTGCCAGCCCGCGCGCTAACTGAATAATGTTTTTATTCTGATGCTAGTAGAAGATGCAATTCTAGTGTTACATTAATCTCAATTCCTGTTTTTTCCGCAGGCGTATATCACTTTATACTGGGTTGCTCACAGGTGCATTATTTTTGATGAAGGAGTTCAAATGAATACTCTTCTTTCTCAATTACTCATCAAGCTGGCGCAAAAGGAGGCGGATGAGAAGCGGCTTCAGACGCGTGTCGCATCTCTTGAAATGCTGGTCTCTGCGGTTATTTCCACAATGGATGATCATAAATTGATCAAATTGAAAGGGGAGATTGATCTCCTTGTAAGGCGAGAAACGATGCCTGTCGGCGAAAAAGACGATGTGTATCTGCTTCTGAGAAATATCAGTGGAATGGCATCTATCCATTCGCCTGAGTGATTGAACGGCTCTATAGCATCATCTATTTGCTAAATGAAAGCCTATGTCACATTTTATCTTTAATTATGCCTAGAGTTATTAACCCTGTTTTGATTGGTGCGTTACCCGTGCAGGGAACCCATTAAAAACTAAAGACGCCAATAATAAGCGTCTTTAGTATGAATGCCTGCAATGATTTATACGGGATTAAGCGCTCCGTTTTTTCTTCAGCAAGAACTGATAAGCAATTGCAAGAAGGACAAACCAAAGCGGTGTCACGATAAGTGCCTGCAATGTGTCCGGCTGTAATGTCAGCAGAACAATTACACCAGCAAAAAAGGCAAGGCATACCCAGCACATGACAATACCGAACGGCATTTTGTAGGTTGAATTGGCATGCAACTGAGGCCGTGTTTTACGATATTTAAGATAAGAGCACAGGATAATGCTCCAGATAAACATGAACAGAATGGCGGAAACCGTTGTGACCAGCGTAAACACGGTCATCACATTTGGAATCAGGTAAATCAGCACCACGCCACTCAGCAGACAGATGCAAGAGAACAGCAATCCTGTCGCAGGGACTGCGCGTTTTGACAAATGAGCGAATGCCTCAGGTGCATCGCCCTGTTTTGCCAACCCGAACAGCATCCGGCTGGTAGAGAATACGCCGCTATTGGCGGAAGAGGCTGCCGACGTCAGCACGACAAAATTGATCACGCTGGCGGCGGCTGGGAACCCGACCAGCACGAACATCTCTACGAAGGGGCTGCGATCGGCGGCAATCGCGTTCCACGGCGTAACGGACATGATCATGATCAGTGAGAAGACGTAAAACATGATGATGCGGATGGGGATGGCATTGATGGCGCGCGGTAGCACCACCTGCGGGTTTTTGGTTTCTGCGGCGGTAGTACCGACCAGTTCGATCCCTACGAATGCAAAGACCGCTATCTGGAATCCGGCAAAAAATCCGCTTATCCCTTTCGGAAACATGCCACCGTGATCCCACAGATTAGTGAAAGAGGCGACTGAACCTGATGGGGAAGGGAAGTGCATGAAGACCAACACTGCGCCGAGGATAATCAGTGCGACAATTGCCACGATCTTGACCATGGCGAACCAGAACTCCATTTCTCCGAACAGTTTGACCGTAGCAAGATTGAGCGTAAGCAACAGCAGCACGCACAATAAAGAAGATACCCACTGCGAAAGTTCGGGAAACCAGAACTGGGTGTAGGCGCTGATGGCGACCACATCGGCGATGCCCGTTACCACCCAGCAGAACCAGTAGGTCCATCCGGTGAAAAAACCGGCCCAGGGCCCCAGCAGGTCAGCGGCAAAATCGCTGAAAGATTTGTATTCCAGATTGGAGAGCAGTAACTCGCCCATTGCGCGCATAACGAAGAACAGCATAAACCCGATGATCATATAGACAAAGATGATCGAAGGGCCAGCCAGGCTGATGGTTTTACCCGACCCCATAAATAAACCGGTGCCGATAGCGCCACCGATAGCAATAAGCTGTATATGCCGGTTAGTCAGGTTGCGCCTTAGGCCTTCATCATGGCCTGAGGTAAGGTCGTCGACCTCTTTGACGTTATCTACCATGTGTTAAGTTTCCTGTTTTTGTCGGTGATGTTGTGTTGAGCTCTTGAATGGCTCTCTGATGATAGTGATAGGTATAAATAGATCCTGTTAAACCAACCTGACAATGCCGCGCATGATACCGAGGACGTGGCATAGAGAAGGTGAACATTCGCACGTTTTACGTCTGTGTATTTTCTGTTCGAACAAGGCTGGCATACTAGGAATTGAGATGACGGATATAAACGCGGGCAAGACTAACAAAATCGGCTTTTGCCGACAATCGGATTTTCATGGTTGGGAGCGAAAAGAAAAAAATCGAATTAACCGTTTGACAGCGGCAGGCAACGAGAGAATAATCCACGGCGTTGGGTCGTTAGCTCAGTTGGTAGAGCAGTTGACTCTTAATCAATTGGTCGCAGGTTCGAACCCTGCACGACCCACCAACATTCCACACTGCTTTATTCCTCGCTATTAAACCTGTTATTTGTAATAAGCGCTTTTCATAGGAACGGTATTTGTTTTTTATTCATTATCCTTGGATGTAACATATCCACCTCTTATTTACGTTTCATTTACTCTTCCTCCATTATTAAATAATCTTCTGGCTGTTGAGTCATGGTTTCCATTTCGTCATGGCATAATGATGGTGCAGCATAATGCATTGTTTCTGTCGCGACGTAGATCACTGACGGAGTGTCTCGCGTCTCCTGTTTGATGTAGACCTGCTATACTTTTTGCACTACGGCTTGCACGTTGTTAAGCGCTGTTGGCCTTGATGCGTAGCGTAGCGTTCCAGATATGTCATGCAACAACTTCATTCAATCAGGAGGGGTTCATGGGGATAGAAAAACTCTTGGCAGTGGTTGAAACAAGCTATCAGGATCCAAATGCCGTAATCCCGCTTTCGGCACTCAGCCAGGTAATCCATGAGATTATCTGTACCGAGCAGTCGTCGGAGTACAAAATTAATGGGTGTTACAGTGAGTTAAAGTCGCTGGTCGATGAAATCAAGCAACTTTCCCGAAAACGCCTGTTCGATAAGGTTTATGTTCTGGATTTGACGCACTATAAATCGATGGAACACGCGCTGTTGCTCAAGTTGCAAACGCTGATGAGTGAACGTCAGATGTGACACTGAGACGGTGTGCCGAGATAGAAACGGCCAGAAGGATCTGGCCTTCAGACTTAACCTGCTGTTGTTATTGACGATAAGCGTGTTTAATCTGTTTCAGCGTGGTGGAAAAGACTTCTGCCTGCGCGGCATCGTCGATTTGAGCGATCTGTTTTTCCATATTGATGATCACTTTTCCGGCATCAGCCTGACCGATGGCTTTTAGCAGCAGCGTAATCATTGCTTTTAAACAGGTTACTTCATCTGCCAGTGTTTCAACGGATTTGCCAGTAGAAAAATCTACGTTGCTCATGCGCTCTCCTTAACAAGCACAATATTGTGGAACGCCTTATTCTGCTATGAGCATGATGGCTCATTCTCGCAGTGGGGCTTTGGAATGCGCGAGAGTATAGCATAGTGCGTTACGCGGTGGTGTTGGATTGATTATGTCAGGGAAGTAATGATGCTTTTCTGTTCGCAACGCAACTTTTTTATCTTTTTTAACTGACAAGATTCGCATTATGTATTGTAAATGTTGCGAGCGATACATTTCATTTCAATTGTATATGTCAGCTTATCAACATAGATATGAGAATAGGGAATGACAGCGCACCGAAAAGAAAATGTAAAGGCTGTTTAAATTAATGCATGTGCGCTTTTTTATAGCAAGAGTCCAATGCCACGCCAATGAACGTAGCGTGCTCAATCCACTGAATAACGAATAAAACCACTCTCTTACCGCTGAAACATCAAATTTATGTGGCATGGCTGTGACTGATGTGTATCATGATGTTTTAGGTATTTTGTTGCTCTGATTCAGCGACACTGGGTTATTGTTGCTAAATACGTTGATATACCCGTCATACTTCACGTTGCACGCGCGGTCGTTACGTTTGTTGATCCCAATCACTTTTGAGTGAGTGTCGAGATTAATGAACGGCGTTTCTAACGTTCACCTTTCGGCCAAGTGCAGAGGCTGCTCGAATGTGTCACACACATTTTTCTCGTTTGTCGCTGTCCTGCAACGCGAATTATGCAAGGTGTAAATGTGAAATATCGCTGTTTTATCATTTTCTCAAAAAATTGTCGCTTCCATCTGCGGTTGCCTGGCGTTCAGCGTTACACCCTTTTCGGAGAATAATTTTTGATTAGCGTTTTTCTTGTAGATGACCATGAACTGGTGCGCACAGGGATAAGGCACATTCTCGACGACACCAAAGGGTTAAAGGTGGTTGGCGAGGCGCAGTGTGGTGAAGATGCGGTCAAGTGGTGCCGCCAGCATCCTGTCGATGTCGTCTTGATGGACATGAACATGCCGGGCATTGGTGGGCTTGAAGCCACGCGCAAGATAGTGCGTTTTGCGCCTGCAATTAAAATTATCATGCTAACCATTTACACCGAGAATCCATTACCTGCTAAAGTCATGCAGGCGGGTGCTGCGGGTTACCTCAGCAAAGGGGCTGCGCCGCAGGAAGTCATCTGCGCCATTCGCGCGGTGCATGCGGGTAGTCGCTATATTGCGTCTGATATTGCACAACGCATGGCGTTGAGCCAATTGGCTCCGCACACCGAAACCCCGCTGGCGTGTTTGTCTGAACGCGAATTACAAATTATGATGATGATCACTCAGGGGCAAAAGGTCACGGAAATTTCCGAACGGTTGAGCCTGAGTCCGAAAACCGTAAACAGTTACCGTTACCGCATGTTTAGCAAACTGAATGTGAGTGGTGATGTTGAGTTGACACATTTGGCTATCCGCCACGGATTGTTTAACGCGGAGCCGTCCATGAGCAGTGAATAACAGGCAGTGAGCGAAGGTTAAGTAGTGAGTGAACATTTCGATTCCCCCGCGTTTTTAAAAACCGTCACCAGCCAGCCTGGTGTATACCGTATGTACGATGAGAGCAACACGGTCATCTATGTCGGTAAAGCAAAAGATCTCAAAAAGCGCCTCGCAAGCTATTTTCGCAGCAACGTTGCCAGTCGTAAGACGGAAGCGCTGGTGAAGGCTATTCACCAGATTGATGTCACCATCACTCACACAGAAACCGAAGCGCTGCTGCTGGAACACAACTACATCAAGCTTTATCAGCCGCGCTATAACGTATTGCTGCGTGATGATAAATCGTACCCGATGATCTTTCTTAGCGGTGATACTCACCCGCGCTTGGCGGTGCATCGCGGTGCCAAGCACGCCAAAGGGGAATATTTTGGCCCCTTTCCAAACGGCAATGCGGTGCGTGAAACGTTGGTGCTGTTGCAAAAACTTTTCCCCATTCGCCAGTGCGAAAACAGCGTGTACCGAAATCGCTCGCGGCCTTGTCTCCAGTATCAGATCGGGCGCTGTCTGGGGCCTTGTGTTGCGGGTCTGGTCAGTGAAGAAGACTACCGCCAGCAGGTAGAATATGTGCGACTTTTCCTTTCAGGCAAAGATCAGCAGGTGCTCAATCAACTGGTCGCTCGTATGGAAGCCGCCAGCCGTCAGTTGGATTTCGAAGAAGCGGCACGTATTCGCGATCAAATTCAGGCGGTGCGTCGCGTCACCGAAAAGCAATTTGTTTCGGGCGATGGCGAAGATCTGGACGTGATTGGTGTTTCCTTCGATGCCGGTATGGCCTGTGTACATGTGCTGTTTATTCGTCAAGGCAAAGTGCTGGGGAGCCGCAGCTATTTCCCAAAAGTGCCGGCAGGCACGGAACTGGCGGAAGTGGTGCAGACGTTTGTCGGGCAATTTTATCTGCAAGGCAGTTTATCTCGCACACTGCCGGGCGAAATCTTGTTGGATTTTGCGCTGTCAGAGAAAGAGGTATTGGCAGAATCGCTGTCTGAGGTCGCGGGGCGACGCATTCATATCCAAACCAAACCGCGCGGCGATCGCGCCCGCTATTTGAAACTGGCACGTACCAATGCGGCCACGGCATTGGTCACCAAACTCTCGCAGCAATCTACCATCCATCAGCGCTTAAAAGCGTTGGCCGAGGTGCTTCATCTGGAACACATCGCGCGTATGGAATGTTTTGATATCAGCCATACCATGGGCGAGCAGACCGTGGCGTCCTGCGTGGTGTTTGACGCCAACGGGCCGCTGCGCTCGGAGTATCGTCGTTACAACATCAGTGGCATTACGCCGGGGGATGACTACGCGGCGATGAATCAGGTTTTGAAACGTCGCTATGGCAAAGCGTTGGAAGAGAGCAAGATTCCCGACGTGATCGTTATCGATGGCGGTAAGGGCCAATTGGGGCAGGCGCTTGCGGTGTTTGATGAGTTAGACGTGCCGTGGGACAAACGCAAACCGCTGCTGCTTGGCGTAGCCAAAGGCACGGAGCGTAAAGCAGGATTGGAAACGCTGTTTTTCGAAGCGACCGGGGAAGGGATCGCTCTGCCTGCGGATTCGCCAGCGCTGCACGTTATCCAGCATATTCGAGATGACTCGCACGACCACGCTATCGCCGGGCACCGCAAAAAACGTGCAAAAGTAAAAAACACCAGTTCACTGGAACTGATTGAAGGGGTCGGGCCGAAGCGTCGACAAATGCTGCTGAAATACCTGGGTGGAATGCAGCCACTGTTAAATGCCAGCATTGATGATATTGCGAATGTGCCAGGAATTTCACATGCATTGGCAGAAAAAATCTTTCATGCATTGAAACACTAGGGACAATGTAGCAACATATCCACCAACCCACACCAGCCAAAGTAGCCAATCCCTATGCAATTGAACATTCCAACATTGCTAACTCTGTTTCGCGTTGTCCTTATTCCGTTCTTTGTGCTGGCGTTTTATCTTCCTTTTGTCTGGGCTCCGCTGCTGTGCGCCTTTATTTTTGTGGTCGCGGCGGTTACCGACTGGTTTGATGGTTTTCTGGCGCGTCGTTTGAAGCAAACCACGCGCTTCGGTGCTTTCCTCGATCCGGTCGCTGACAAAGTGATGGTCGCAGTGGCGTTGGTGCTGGTGGCTGAGCATTACCATGTGTGGTGGATAACCTTGCCGGCCGCCACGATGATTGCGCGAGAAATCATTATCTCCGCCCTGCGCGAATGGATGGCTGAGATTGGCAAACGCAGTCACGTAGCGGTGTCTTGGGTAGGGAAGGTGAAAACAACGGCGCAAATGCTGGCGCTGGTTGGGCTACTTTGGCGTCCTGAGCCTATGGTCGAAGGGGCGGGCATTATCGCGCTCTACATCGCCGCCGTGTTGACCTTTTGGTCCATGTTCCAGTATTTGAGTGCAGCGTGGCGCGATTTGCTGGATTCCTGACCTCGACGTCGTAAAAAACAGCAATCGATGAGCGTTAAGGGATAATTTTATTGACTGGTCAGGGCAGGTCAGTAAAATGCTCGCCATGGACAGGTTGGTGGCCAACGCTAACCGCGTAACCGTTTATACCGTTGCGATGTCCAGTGTTTATAGCATGATGCGGGAATAGCTCAGTTGGTAGAGCACGACCTTGCCAAGGTCGGGGTCGCGAGTTCGAGTCTCGTTTCCCGCTCCAACATTTGAAGAACCGAAAGGTTCTTTTTTTGTTTCTGCATTATCTCCGCGCCGTTTATCCCATTATTCTTTTAGGTCTCCTTTGTGGAGTCCTCCTACGTGCTCGCCCTCGGCATCAGAAAAAAAGCCCCATCGTTGTCATCCTCGTTAGCTATACCTGCTTATTCTAGCCATCGTGGGTGGGTGGGCTTTTCTCTATAAAACGGCAAAAGGAATTGACATGATAGACAAGAACTGGCGGTTCCCTTACTGCAAATTTGTTGGTAAACAAAGCGATACTGTGGGGGGCGTGGCTCAAGAGCGGCGTGACTTTATTAAAGCCGGGTTGGTGGCTACCGCTGCCGCAGTGTTACCCGGGTTTGCCACTGGTGCCATTGGTGCAGCACAGCCTCGCGTAAAAAACGTGCTTATCATCAATGCACATCAGACTTATCCTGGCCTTAGCGAAGGGGCGCTTAATCGAGAGTATGTTGCGTTGATTAAGAATGAGATGGACAAAAAAGGGTATCGCACCCAGCAAACCTATATTGAGAAGGGCTATAACATTAACGAGGAAGTTCAGAAACACCTTTGGGCAGATATTATCATCACCCAGTCGCCCGTGTTCTGGTTTGGTACGCCCTGGCTCTACAAGAAATATGTTGATGAAGTCTTCACGGCAGGGATGAGCCAGCAAAGTTTTTTGATTGACGATGGCCGCATAGCGAACGACCCGAGTAAGCAATATGGAACGGGTGGCAAGCTGCACGGTAAAACATTCCTGCTTTCGCTGACCATGAATACGCCTAAAGAGGCGTTTGACGATCCGGCCCAACGACTCTATGCCGGGCGCTCCCTGGAAGACTTGTTTTCCTCAACCACCGCAGTCTATAAATTCTGTGGTTTTGCTATATTGCCGGTGTTTGGCTCATTCGATGTGATTAAAGCGCCGCAGATAGCAGAGGATAAAGTGCGGCTTAAACGCTCTCTGGCGGGGTTATAGCGAACGCGTCGGAGAAATACGCGTGAGGTGCTAATGGGGAAGTGAACCACTAATAACGGCTCACTCCCCCGGTTCTTGTGCTCAGCCAATCAGGCTGTGCGCGTTGATAACAGCAACTTAGAATTTATAGCTGATACCCCCATAAATTGTCCGACCTGACAGGAAGTAGTCATTCGCGGTAGCCATATAATCGCGTTTTTCATTGGTGATATTGGTGACACCCAATTTCAGATCAACGTGTTTGATCGGCGTATAGGTCGCGCCCAGATCGACGGTATTGAACCCTCTGGTTCTTCTCGACTGCTTATCGAGCAGATATTGATTGCCCGTGTATTGATAGGAGAGCGACGTAGAAAGGTTGTCCAGTACTTGCCACGTTAACTGGGTATTGACCGTATTCTTAGGCGTCTGCTTCAGACGCATTTTGGTGCTGCGATCTTCCGCATCGACGATGGTCCAATTGGTGGCCCAATTGAGGCTTTCGGTCAGATCGACCCATACGGAAGTCTCAATACCGCGAATGCGTGCTTTATTCACATTTTCATAGGTGAGCAGTGTCGCTTTGCCGTCCCAGGTTTGAGCCTGAATCATATCCTTAATGTCGTTATTGAACAGGGTCAGACCCGCACCATAATGCTCAGCCTCATAGGCAGTGCCCAACTCATAGCTGACAGCGGTCTCTGCCTTCAGGTCAGGGTTCCCTACCGTATGGCAGAAAGTGCGGCAAGAGATCACGGCGAAGCCTGGGGTAAATTGCGCGATGGTTGGTGCCTTGAACGCCTTGTTTACCCCCCCCTTAACCACCCAGTTATCGCTCAGGCTGTAGGTCGCGTAGGCGCGCGGGCTAAATTCTGAGCCGTAAATTTCGTGCGAATCGACTCGACCGCCAAACGTCAGAGCCAGATCGCCGAGTTTAAATTCATCCTGCAAGAAAAACGCTTTCTGGCTTACCGCCACGTTGCCATTTTGCAAGTTCAGGCTGTGTTGTAATTCGGTGTTCCGATATTCGCCGCCAGCTGTGATCAAATGATCGCCAAGGTAGCCAGAGACTTGCCCATCCAGGGTTTTATTATCCTGAGTAATGTAGGCTTTGCCGCCGTTGAGTTGCGAGTTATCCATCAAATCGACGCTTTCGAAGTAGTAACGTAAGCGCGTATCGATGTACTCCCAACTACCATTGTGTGTCAGGCCAAACCCAATGCGTTCCATTTTTTGAATATTTCGTGGTGATGCACCGTTGTTATTCCACATCACATCACGATCGTCTTTTGCGTAAGTGGTGTCGAATTCAATATTTTGCCTGTCATCGATAAGCCAGGTCAGATTGGTCAGTGCATTGAAGGTATCGCGGGCTTCCAGCGCATCCGAGTTGGGGTTGCGGGATTGATTGGTGCGCCAGGCATCACGTTTCCCCCCGTCAACGATCACGCTGCCGAGCAGTTTATTGTCCAACAACGGGCCGCTGAGGTAGCCGCTCAAGCGGTTACGCCCGCCGCCATCGCCTTCCGTGGGGGCTTCAAAACCGTAACCTATTTCACCCGCTGCCGTTTCACCCGGCTGACGCAGGATCACGTTGACGACGCCACCCAGCGCGTCGGCACCGTACAGGGATGACATCGGGCCGCGAATCACTTCAATGCGATCGATAGCGGAGACGGGGATCGTGGAGAGATCGAAATCGTTACCCATGTTGCTGGCGAGCGCTTCACGCGAGTTGATGCGTCGGCCATTGAGCAGCAATAACGTATAGTCGGATTTCATGCCACGAATTTTGATCTCTTTGCGGCCGTAGGTGGTTGAAGGATTAATGCTGATACCGGGCAGTTTTCTGACAGCATCAGAAACGTCGTTAACCGACATTTTTTCCAGTTCGGCGCGGGTGACGACCGAAACGCTGGCCGGTGCGCTGAGCGTGGTGTGTTTTGTCTGTGTGGCGGTAACAACAAACGTTTCATTTGTTACATTTTCCGCGATCGCTCCAGTGGAAAGGACGGTCAATCCTGTGGCGAAAAGGGTGCGATAGAGGGTATTAAAAACCAGGCGGCGTGGTACATTTTGCTGCATGTTAAAAAACTCCGTGGTTGAAGCGCGCAAAGAAAAAATACTGTGATTTTTTTTGTCGTTTTAAATCATCAAAATAGAGATATTAAAGGCCGGTTCGCGAGTGATATGCATTAAGCGCCAATGCATCCATGCCTGATGGTGGCAGCAGTAAAGCACGTGCATTTCGGCTGAATGTAACATCCATGTTAAATGCATCTTTTGTAATGATTTGAAATAACATGACGTATCTTAATGGGCGTTTACTCTTTTTAAAAGTAAATGATAACTATTTTTATTATCAAATGAGTGGGCGATCACGCACCGATTTTCAGGGTGATGATGTGTGAGGGATGAGTGATAAGAGATCGACAACGAGAGATCGGCAATAGCGGCTACAGGCTGTAATGCCACAATCCATGTTGGTTACAATAGATCCATACACAAAAACCACGCTTACAGTTGAATTTGCAGTCGCGCCCTTTGCATATGGCGCGATCGCAATAAACGTAGGCATCTTTATCTGCCAGGGCAAACATCACTGTGCTTTCTTCTCCTGGGGCCATAAATTTTAACTGCCCCCCCTGGAAGGTATACAGATACACCCAGGCAATGTGATGCGGGAGCGTCATTGGGTGTACAGGTTGACCGACAGTGACGCTCAGGCTATTGCTCTCGAAACCGCCTCTTACCGTGAGGGTGATGTGATGAGCATCGTCAGGTGTCTGTGCGAGAAGGTGTTTCATTACGTGACCACAGCAATCAGGTGGTTGGGATGGGTTGTTGCCAGCAACGTCTATCATCAGGCGCAGGCAGTGCTCACACTGGTAGAACTGGGGTATCGGCATGTAAAAGGAGGGTTTGGTGCTATTTTTGTGGCGCATTGAGCGCTGTGTCGCCGCAGGTTTACTGTTTTTTGGCGTAGAGAATAATAACTTCATTATAAGCCTCCGCAGGTCATATTTTTGTGATGAATGTTTCCATTAAAATAACGTGAAAGAAAAATAATCCCATAGACATTTTATTTATTTTCCTGGATAAATCGATCCTAAAAATAATAGTCATATGAAATAATAAATCATAGGCTGCTTCAGCACTGATTACTTTTTTGATTTTCTTTTATTCTTTGATTTTAAATGGTTTTTTATTTTATGTTTGATTTGTCCAGTTTTGTGTTTTAAATGTCGCTGGTTGGATAATTAGCACCAAATCTATACTCAGTTTAGAAACGGGAACACACAATAAATCTACTCATTCTAAATGGAGTAATATCATGGCCCTATTATCAGAGCAGGCACTGGTTGCGTTGAAAGAAAAAGTTCGCCGTGTGACGGAAAATGATTTGGAAGAATTACAGTTGGAAGTGGAAAGAACCAATGTTTTTCCCGATGCCTATTATGATGTTTGCCGCAGAAACGATCTGTTTCGTCTGGCCATCCCTGAGACCTATGGCGGCATGGGACTTAACTGCGAGCAATTCTTTGCTGTAATGGAAGAATTTTGTCGCGGCCCTGGTGGGATGCGCATGAATCTGCATCATGCCAACGGCTTGAATTGGCGAATTCTTCACGATCACGGGGCAGAAGATCTGCGCGCAAAATGGTTGCCCAAACTGGCCAATAAAGATGCCTACATCAATTTTGCTTTGACAGAAGCCGATTGCGGTTCGGGGGCTGATATTCGCACCACGGCGGTAAGAAAGGGCGATAAATATATACTCAATGGCAGTAAAACGCTGATCTCACACACCGATATTTCCGATGCTTCCTACGTGATAGCGGTTACCGATGAAGCCAAGCGGAAAAAGGGCGGCCTCACCGCATTCTTTATCGAAACGAATACCCCCGGTTACTACATTGATCCGATGCCGCACATGATGGGATGCCGAGGGGCTGGGCATGCTTATCTGCGCTTTGAAAATTGCGAAGTGCCAGCACATAACATCATGGGTCAGGAAGGCGATGGGCTGGATATCTTTATGAATGCCCTGGCGCATTCCCGCGCGATGATCGCGGTAACCTGTCTCGGAATGTCGCAGCGTTTTCTTGAACTGGCCATTGCGAGAGCCAAAGACCGAGTGACTTTCGGTAAACCGCTAGTGGCGCGCCAGGCGATTCAACAAACGTTGGCGGACATGGGCACCCAGGTGCATGCGTTACGCGTCATGTTGCGTGACTGCGCGCAGAAATTCGATCGCGGTGAGGATATCGAAATGGTATCCGCCATGTGCAAACTGCACGGCATCGACACGGTACGCACGGTCTCTGACAGTTGCCTGGAAATCTTCGGCGGTATTGGCTATTTCGAAGATAACCCTTATGGCCCGGTAGAGAGAATGTACCGTGATGCACGCGCGTTATGGTTTGAGGAAGGGCCACGTACGGTGCAGCGTCTAACCATCGCCCGTCCGTTGATTGAAAGCCGCGGCGTCATTTTGTGATAACGCCCTACACCCTGCAATAGTGACCGCCGTAAGGCACGTCCTGCGGCGTTCCCCCCATGGGAGTCATCATGAACGCATCTCTTGGAAACAGACGCTGGGGTATCATTGCCCTGCTGATCGTCGATTACTTTGTTATGTTTGTCGCCCGCAGCAGCATGTCCCTATGTGGGCCTGCGTTAATGCAACAGTTTGGCTGGAGTGCCACCGAATTCGGCTGGATCTCCACCGCATTCTTTATTGGCTATGCCGTAACCATGTTGCCTGCCGGTATGCTTGCCGATCGTTTGGGCGGCGGTGTCGTACTGGTCACAGGCACGTTGTGGTGGGCGCTTTTTACTTTCCTTACCCCGTTAGGCGAGACACTGGGGGCCATGATGGCGTTACGTATCCTGGTTGGCGTTGGGCAGGGGTTGCTGGTGCCGGCCAACTTTTCACTGTTGGCCCACTGGGTGCCAAAAAGTGAAACGGGAAAAGCGACCGGATGGTTACAGGTTGGATGCCCCGCCGGGATCGCTGTGGCAATGATCGTTGCCGCGGCGATCGTACAACTCTGGGGCTGGCAACGGGTGTTCCACATTTTGGCGTTGCCGGGACTGCTGTGGTGCCTGCTGTGGTGGCGCTGGGGCGCTAATCGCCCGCAGGACGATAAGGTTGTTAGCCAGGCAGAGCGCGATTATATCTACGCGGGTCAACAACGGGATAATCTCACGCAAAATAGCCCGCCATTGAGTCGGCGCGATATTTTTTCAACACCTTCCGTGTGGTGCTGTGCGCTGTGCTATTTCTGTACTAATTATCTGTTTTTCCTGTTTATGACCTGGCTTCCGACCTATTTTGCGTTGGGGCGCGGCATCAATTTAAAACAAAGTGCGATATTTTCCATGTTGCCCTATTTGGCCGCCATCATCGCCTATCCTTTAGGAGGGACAATTACCGATTGGGCGGTTCGGCGTATGGGACAAAGCGCAGGCCGGAAGTTTACGCCAATGTTGGGGCTGCTGCTGGCAGGGATGTTTCTGATTCTGGGTACACGCGCTAACAGCCTGGGCGCGGCGGCAGCGTTAATCTCTGCTTCCAACTTTTTTCTCTGCTTTACGATGGGCGCACATTTCTCCATCCCGATGACATTCTCGCAAAGCAATACCGGGCTGTTGGTGGGACTGAACGGGGTATTCGGCACCACAGCGGGTATCTTGGCACCGGTATTTTCTGGGGTAATCATCGATATTACCGGCCGGTATGAGTATGCCTTGTATCTGGGAGCCACTGTTGCCATTTGTGGCGCGTTGTTTATCTGGGCTGCGCGTATTCAACCCATTGTCAGCCGTGAGCAGACGTCTGCTCATGCTGCCCACCCGGTGCGTTAAGGGGAATCTGTTATGGCAACCACTATTCCTGCCTATACGCTCTATGGCGAGCAAACAGCGCTAAGCTGGGAGAACTTCTTCAACGTAGAGCGGATTTCGTTTCGTTCCCGCGCGCTGAACTGGAAAGTATCCCCCCACGTACATGAGACGTTGATACAACTGCTGTTTATCGAGCGTGGAAGCGTCGATCTGTTGCTCAATTACAGCCATTACACGGCGCAAGCGCCTTGCCTGATTTTGGTGCCTGCGCAAACCGTGCATTGTCTGGCCTACACGCCTGATTCTGAAGGGCTAACGGTGACGGTTTCACAAAAGCCGCTGGAGTCGGTCATTAAGTTGCTGGCGCCCAATGTGATAAAACTTCTGGCAACGCCCTGTATGTTTTCATTGGCTCAGATGCCGGAGGAATGTTCGGTGGTGCAGGACGCTTTTGAGGTTCTGTTGCGTGAATGGCACACACCGAGCTCGACACAAACGGCCATGGGCATGTCGCTGCTGACGTCTTTGCTGTTGCACATTGCGCGCATTAGTGGGCGGGCCAGTGCGCCGCAAACCTATGAAGTGTGTTCGCGCAAGACCGCGCAGGTGAACAAGTTTCTGGCCCTGGTTGAGGAGCGCTTTCGCCAACGGCTGGCGGTGAACAGCTATGCGCAGCACATGGGTATGACTCCCGGCCATCTTTCCCGTCTGTGCCGCTTGACGCTGGGGATGTCCAGTCTGGATGTGATCAATCGTCGAGTGATTCAGGAAGCGCAGCGGGAGTTGGTTTATACCGCTAAAACCATCAAACAGTTGGCGGCGACGTTAGGTTTTAATGATGAAGCCTACTTCACCCGATTCTTTCACAAACACGTAGGCGTTAGCCCGACACTGTTTCGTGAATTAGCGGTAAAGCAGATGGCCGCGGATGCGGCGCAGCAAGAATGTGACTGCCCATTGAGCGAGGCTGCCTGCTGGGAGGCATTGGCGTAAGTGATAACCTGTACCGCGGGTTACTGATTATTGGCATAACAATCAGGCTCTCTTAGCGAGAGACTGAGATTGCTGACAAACCGTTTTCGGCACGTCCGTGTTTCCCGGCGAATCACGACGAGGGGCGCTCCGGCGGCTTACGCCGCTACGACCCCATCGCCGCACTTCGCCTAACAACGGGCTTTGTCATCAGTCTGAGGCTCTCTTAGCGAGAGCCTTTGTTGTTGGGATCAGGCGGAGAACAGGGAAGGGTGGACTTGCTGGTGTTCATCCAGCCCGAGGCGTTGCAGAATGTCTTGTCGCAGCAGGTATTTCTTTATTTTCCCGGATGCGGTGCGCGGCAAACTCTCGACGATCACCAGATGCTCGGGGTACTTGTACTTTGCCACGCGTTTACGGCTGAAAAAGGCAATCACATCTTCTAGCGTCAGCACGTGGTAGGGGGCTTTAAGCACCACATAGGCGCATGAGCGTTCTCCCAAACGTTCATCGGGCATGGCGACCACACCCGCATCGCGGATGCGCGGGTGTTGCATCAGAAGATCTTCCACCTCGCGGCTGCTGATATTCTCGCCGCCGCGCACGATGATATCTTTCTTGCGCCCGGTGATTTTGATATAGCCGTCGGCATCCATGCGGCACAGGTCGCCGCTGTAATACCAGCCATTTTCATCCAGCGCGCGCGCCGTTAATTCCGGTTCATCCAGATAACCCATAAATACATTTGGGCCGCGCGACGCTTCTTCACCTTCTTCCCCATACGCAACGGTGTTGCGCGCTTTATCGACCACTTTGATTTCAACGCCCGGCGCCGCCTGCCCGTCAGTGTTGACGATCCGTGCTGTGGGATCGTCCAGCCTCACGACGGCGTGCGGTGAGCTTTCCGTTGACCCGTACACGCTGAGCAGTTTGATGCCCATCTGCATACAATCTCGGGTGATCTTTTTAGGGATCGTAGTGCCGCCGCACAGGAAAAAGCGCAGCGATGACAGGTCGTAAGGTTTTTGCTGTACGCAGCACAGCAGGTCGTAGACAAACGGCGTCGCGCCCAGCACGCAGGTACAGCGTTCCTGCTGTAGCAGTTCAAGACAGTTTGTCGGATTAAAAATATCCAGCAGTACGCTACGCGCACCGATGATAAAGGGGGCGGTGACACCGTGTAAAAAGCCGGTGGCATGGCCCAACGGTGCTGGCATCAAGATGGTATCCAGCCAGGTCAGGTTCAGTCGCGCACAGTAGGCGCGTTCGCTGGCCAGAATATTGTTGTGTGTCAGCATCACCCCTTTGGGCACGCCCTCCGTGCCGGAGGTAAAAAGTACGGCGGCCAATGCATCGCCGTGCACGCGGATCGGCGTCTCCAGTGGTGCAAAATCCTGCAATAGTTGACTGAGCGCCAACGTGGTCGCGTTGGCGGGAGCCAATTTATCCACGGCTACGATGTGCCGCAGGTGAGGCAACTGCCCACGCAGTGGAATGGCCCGGTCGATAGGCTGAGTATTCTTGAACAGGGTGGGGGCGAACAGCACTTTAGCCTGGCATTTATTGAGGATCCATACCAGCTCGGTTTCACGGTAGGCTGGGAGTAGCGGTACGGATACCGCGCCCACCTTCAGACAGGCCAGATAGATAACCGTAAACTCACACCATCCTGGTAGCTGAAAAGCGACGCGATCGCCGGGTTCAATCCCGCAGGTGAGTAGAAAGCTTGCAACACTGCTTGCTGCGCGGTCTAGCGCGGCATAGGTGTAAGACGTCCCTTGATGGTCAATCACGGCAATCTTGTCCGGCATGGCGCTTTGTGTTTGGTGCCAATAGTCGGCGAGTGAGGCGTCTCCCCAGAATCCTTGCTGACGGTATAACGCCCGACGTTCAGCGTTAAATGCTATTGAAACGGTCATGTGTTTTTGTCTCAGTGTTTAACGGCCGCCAGGACGGCCGTCGATCACTTTTACGGGGGGATCAACCAAAGCGGAATTCGATGCCGAACGTACCCTGCGGGTATTCCCATTGCTCCAGAATGGTTTCACCGCACAGTACCCGGCAGGTACCGCATTCCAGACAACCGGCAGAGTCGAAATGGATATTTCCTGCCTCATCCTGCTTGTAGAGCCCCGCCGGACAAGCCTTGAGCAATTTACGAAACTCAGCCATATCGGGGTTGTCGGCCAGAATGATGTGTGGATGGCCTTCATCCACATGGAACTTGTTGACGCCCAGTTTGACGTCCACATTGACGCTGTTGTCGTGACTCATAGCGCTGTCGCTCCTTTGATGCCGTCTTTCAACAGGTTTATCAGGCCAACCTGTTTGGCACGCTTCATGATTTTTGCCCGCACTGGCACGTTAGGGCCGCCATCAATGATGAACAGATCGCTCATGATATCGGCCACCATGCGTGGGTACTGGGTGAACATGCGTGGGTTTTCCATCATGGCGGGCACCTTGCGATAGTGGTGCATATCGCGCAGCACGAAGCTGTGTTCCAACGTGCGTTTGTATTCCATCAGGCTGGCGGATGAGAAGTCCTGCCGCTGTTTTGCGGCAATCGCCGCGTTGGCAGCTGCCTGTGCAGAGGCAATCGCCAGATCCATGCCGCGCACGGTGTAGCCCAGATTGAGGCATAGACCGGCCGCATCGCCGACGATCATCACGCCGTCATCCACCAGACTGGGCACCATCTCCAGCCCGCCTTCGGGCACCATGTGTGCCGAGTACTCCAGCAACTCTCCCCCCTGAATCAAGGGGCGGATCGTCGGGTGTTGTTTAAAATCTTCCAGCATCTGCGGCACACTTTTACTGGCGTGGGCGATATCGCCCAAACCGCAGACCAGACCCAGTGAAATTGAGTCTTTATTGGTGTAGAGAAAACCACCGCCCATCAACCCGTTGGAAGGCGAACCGGCAAACAGCCAGGCCGCACCTTCTCCCGGTGCCAGGTTAAACCTGTCTTCGATTTGCGATGCGGGCAGGGCAATCAGCTCCTTCACACCGACCGCATAGTGATGCGGTGATGGAGGCGGGACCATACCGACGGAACGGCCCAGCAGCGAATTCACACCATCGGCCAGAATCACCACGTTTGCCTCCAGCGCATCTTCCCCCGCCTGCACGCCGGTGACCCGGTTGCCTTCGCGCAACAGGGCATCTACCCGCACGCCGGGAATAAACTGCACGCCAGCCTGTTCGGCTTTTTCCATCAGCCAGGGATCGAACCGGTTACGCAACACGGTATAAGAGGCTTTAGCGGGGATATCCGGCTGTTCGCTGTGGTAATCCATGGTGACGGCGCTTTCGTTGGTGAGAAAGGAAATTTTTTCTCGCGTGACTTTGCGTTCAACCGGGGCCTGTTGCGCAAACCCAGGTATGATGCTCTCCAGACTGTGGGCGTAGAGGCGTCCACCGGTCATATTTTTACTGCCTGCGCTGTTGCCACGTTCAATGACTAATACATCAAGCCCGGCTTGCGCCATCACATAACCGGCGATGCAGCCCGCAACCCCGGCACCGACGACGATGGCATCAAATTTTTCTTCCGACATGGTTCCTGCTCCCTATCCCGCCACAGTGGCGTGGCGGGATACGTGCTGTTAACGAAAAGACCAACAAACGAGGGTTAGCGGGTCAACTGCTCAACCAACGCCGGGACCACTTTGTAGATATCACCGACCAAACCGTAGTCGGCGTATTTGAAGATCGGCGCATTTTTGTCTTTGTTAATGGCGACGATGGTTTTTGCCCCGTTGCCGCCCACCATGTGCTGGATTTGACCGGAGATCCCCAGTGTCAGGTAGAGATCGGATTTCAGCAGCACGCCAGAGACACCGATATAGCGCTCGCGCTCCATCCAGTGTTCCCCTTCAGCAATCGGGCGTGAGCAGCCGACTTCCGCGCCCAATACCGTTGCCAGGTCTTGAACCATGCGCAAATCTTCTTGTGAAACTAATCCACGGCCCACGCCAACAACGCGTTTGGCCTTGCTCAAGTCGACGCTGCTCAACGATTTGGCGCGGCGTTCAACACACAGGATTTCCTGGCGCGGTGTAACATAGTTAGCCTGATAAACCGGACATTCAGACGTCGCATTGGCCGTCTCGGGCTCGATGGCACCCGCTGCCAGCGTCACGATGGCAACCGCGGTATTGATTTTCTCTTTGCCAAACGCCAGGCCACCGTACATACGATGTTCGGCATACAGCGCGTGCTCTTCTACCGTCAGGGTAGTGACGTCGTTGACGACGGCGGCATCAAGCAGCACGCTTAACCGGGCCGCCAGCGCCTTACCGCGCTTGGTGGCCGCCAGCAGGATCAGCGTGGCGGGAAAATCCGTCGCTGCCGGTTTTTCGATCAGCGATGCCAGCGTTTCGGCATAGTTTTCGATACGTTGCTGTGCCGTTTTGCCCAACACGTAGAGCCCCTGCGCGCCGAGCGGTTTAACGGCGGCAACCTGCGTGTCATCTTGCACAACGGCGTAAACCTGCTGTCCCCACTGGCGTGCGCCCGTCATTAATTCGCCGTAGCGCTCAACGTTATCGCTGAACACCCATACATTGGTTAATTGACTCATGATGATATTCTCCGGGTTAGTTCAGCGCTTTTTTCAGGTGTTCGGCCAGTTCGGCGATCGCTTCCGGCGAATCGCTTTCCAGAATGATGTGCTTACGTTCCGCCTGTGGTGGCACGTGGATCTGCGCCAGCTCGGTGTGAGGTGCAGTGCGCTGCCAACTGATATCGTCGGCTTTCCATTGGGTTACCGGCTTTTTCCCCGCGCCCAGAATCGCCTTCATGGAGGGGATTTTTGGCGCATTAATATCTGATGTTACGCAAAGCACAGCGGGCAGCGGCAACTCAAGAATTTCCACTTCCTCTTCCAGCGTGCGTTCCACGCGCACCCGGTTGTCCAGCAATTCAATCTGGCTCACGGAATTGACGGTAGGCAACTGCAACATTTCACCGACCAGCAGCCCAACCTGCTGCGCATAGAGATCGCCAGAACCTTCGCCGAACAGCAGCAGATCGAAGCCAATCTTGCGGGCCGCCGCCGTTAACACCTGTGCGGTATCCTTGGGTAGCGCATTGTCTAACTGTGCATCCTGTACCAGAAACAGTTCATTCGGTCCGCGCGACAGCACATCCTTGCGCACTTTGGTGTTGTCCAGCAGGCTGCCGCCGACGCTCAGCGCCGCGACCTGCCCATCGGCACCGGCCAACTGGATGGCGGCCTCGATGGCGTTTAAATCAAACTGGCTGATTTTTGCATCGGCGCGGTCGAAATTGAGCGTGCGTTGGGCGGTAACCACAATGTCTTGCTCTTCGGGCACCAGCTTAAAGCAGGTTATTATTTTCATGGCGTCTCCTATTGGTCGCTCGCAGGCGGTGCATCGAAAAATAATATCGATGTGCCTCAGAGAGATATAAAATTTTGATGGAAATAGTGTGCGGGATACAGGGGTAAAAAACGACATGATAATATGTTTTAGTTACCAACAATCTTGCAAAAAAATTGTGCGCGGCGGCAGATAAATGTATTCCATGACATATTGCTAATGCGCTATCACCTTTAAACATCACAGTGACATTTGCTACTGTGCATTCACGCTGAAAACAAAGGGTGAAAATAAGATGTGATGCGCATCATAAATGCGAGGCTTTTTTTTAATTGGAATTATTAACACGCTCACTAAATAATGAAAATCTCAGCGAATTGTAAATGTGATGTTTTCTGTATGTAGGAAGTGCGTATTTTAAATGAGAAAAAGTAGTCAGGGTTATGCGTTAAAAACACCCCCTTTTCTGGTGGGGCAATCAGGCGGTGTAATCTTGCATGATATGCAAACAATCTTGTTTTGCGTGGTTTAAAACGTGATATACAGTACAGGTCGTTGCGCTACTTTACCCCTAAATAATTGGCTTACACCTTACTGCTTCCCGTGGAGGTTGTCATGTATCAGCGCTGGTTTGACAATAATACCGATACCTTGTTTGAAAAGGGAATGACGCCCAAATTGTCCCGTTTTGTGATCAGTGATGACCCAAACTGGGAGTCAGGACACCATGTGCATGATGCTGAAACGGAGCTGATCTACGTGAAAAGTGGCGTAGCCCGGCTTATCATCGATTCGTCCAATTATGTTGCACAGACCGGGGATATTGTGGTGGTGGAGCGTGGCCGATTGCACGCCGTCGCCTCCGATAATGCGTCCCCGGCAACCACCTATACCTGTGCCGTTTACGGATTTAAATTCCGCGACAGGGATGAGAATCAGATCATGCAGTCCAATTCCTGTCCGGTGGTTTCGGTGGTGAAAGGAAAAGAAGTAATAAAGAGTATATTTCACGAACTGGGCGTGATGTTACCCCAGCAAAAAAATCTTTTATCCTCGCCAGTCTACGATGCTTTCGGCTATGCCTTGACCGCGTTGTTTTATGAAAACTTTAAGAATGCCTACCGTTCAGAATCCGGATATATCCGCAAGGAAGTGTTGGTAAAAGATATTTTGGTTTATCTGAATAATAATTATCGGGAAAAGATAACCCTGGATCAGCTCGCTAAAAAGTTCCGTGCCAGCGTGAGCTATATCTGCCATGAATTTACCAAGGAATATCATATCTCTCCCATCAACTATGTGATTAAGCGCCGGATCACTGAGGCAAAATTTTCGCTAACTAACACCGAGTGCAGTTTGAACGAGATAGCCCTTCGCGTCGGGTATGACAATGTCGATCACTTCGCCAAATTATTCATGCGCCATGTTGGCTGTTCACCCAGCGAATACCGTAAGCAGTTCAAAAATAGTCTGAATGGATTGGAGTATATAACGGAGTTTGGCGAGAGTTCAGAATTGTTGCTGTGAGGGGGATATTCGGTTGAGACGCCAGTGTGAACCGGCGTCTCAGCCCGTCAGTTATTTACTTTGATAATCTTTCAGGATCTGCCGTCCGGCAATATAAATCATGATCTCATCGGTGCCGCCGCCAATTCTTTCGCAGCGCACGTCACGCCAGAAACGGGATACGCGTGCATCGTCCGTATAACCCAGTCCGCCCATGATCTGAATGGCATCATCAATCACTTCCAACGCGGTGCGTGCGCAATAAAGTTTGCACAGCGCGGCACTGGTGCGTAATGACAGCTCCTGATCCGCCTGCCAGGCGCATTTCAGCACCATATTACGCATGTTCTCGATTTTGATGGCCATCAGCGCCAGTTTCTCCTGGATCATCTGGTTATGACCAATTGGCTTGCCAAAAGCGATACGCTGGTTGGCATAACGTGCGGCATCTTCGAAGGCGCACTCGGCAAAGCCGGTGCTGCGCGCGGCATTGATCAGGCGTTCCATTTCGAAATTGTACATCACGTTCAGGAAACCCATGCCTTCTTCGCCCACCATGTCGCTCTCTTCCACTTCGACATTATCGAGATAGACTTCGCAGGTGGTCAGCATATGCCAGCCGATTTTGTGCAGCGGGTTGATTTTGATACCGGGCTTATTCGATTCCACCCACCACAGGGTGAAGGCTTTTTTCGGATCCTGCGGTTCGGGATCGCGTGCCAGCACCAGCATATAAGGGTACTCTTTGGCACCGGTGATAAAGGTTTTTTGCCCGTTGAGATACACCTTACCGTTTTTACGCGTGTAGCTGGTGGTCGCACTGCTGTTGTCCGAGCCTGCGCCCGGTTCGGTCAGGGCCAGTGAATAGGCTGGATCGCCGGTAGCCAGCGTGCTCTCAGCGGTTTTGCGCAACTGCTCGGCAGAACCAAAACGACGCATGCTGTGGATGCACTGACCGTTAGTGATCAGGAACGCCGGAGCGCCGTTTTTAGACACCTCCATCAGTGCCAGCATCTGGGTGACATAGTCCGCCGGAATGCCGCCAAATTCTTCCGGCACGCCCAGCAGGGAAATGCCGTTATCGGCCAGCGCCCGCATAAATTCTTTCGGATAAGTACCGGTCTGGTCGCAGGTTCTGAAATACTCTTCCGGGAAATCACTGGTGATCAATTCCCGAATACTGGCAAGCAGCAGCTCTTGCTCTTCAGTTAAGGCAAAGTCCATCGTTTTTACTCCTGTTATTGTTCAGCGTCAGGCAATACAAAGCCCATCACGTCATCGAAAAAGAGGCGTGTGTCCATCAGTTTTAAGTCGGGCGAAATGACCGGGGTAAAGTCCATCTGTGCCAGAATGTCTTTTTCCAGATCGACGCCGGGAGCGATCTCAACCAGGTGCAAACCGTCGGCTTTTAAGGTGAAGACGGCGCGTTCGGTGATGTAACGCACATCCAACCCGCGTTCGAGCGCAATTTTTCCGCTGAACGTGATCTCCGGGATTTCCTGAATGAATTTTTTGACTTTCCCTTCCTGCACGATCGACAGCTTGCCGTCGCCGACGTCAGTTTTTAAACTGCCCGCCGTCAGGGTGCCGCAGAAGATGATCTTCTTCGAGGTGGCGCTGATGTCGATAAACCCGCCGGTACCCATGATCTTGCCGTTGAATTTATGCACGCCAACGTTGCCGTGTCGGTCGATTTCAGCAAAGCTCAAGTAGCACACATCCAACCCACCGCCGTGGTAAAAATCGAACTGAGAGGTCATGTCCAGAATGGCGCGGGTATTGACGTTGGCACCGAAGGCTACGCCTTGCGTGGTAATCCCGCCGATGGGGCCGGTTTCCACCGTCAGCACGAAGTCATCGGCACAGCCCTCTTCGCGAGCCACCAGACCGATGCCGTCGGCGATGCCGACCCCGACGTTACCGACCGCGCCTTTGCGCATTTCGAACAGCGCGCGACGTGCTACCAGTTTGCGTTGGTTGAGGGGGATGGCCATTTTGGTGCTGTCATCCAGCACGAAATCGCCGGAGATAAAGCGGTTGACGGGCGCACCGCCATACAGCTGGGTTTGCGTTGAATCAACCACCACAATGTCGACCAGATAGCCGGGAATGCGCACAGATTTAGGATGCAACGTGGCCTTTTTAACCATCTTCTGCACCTGCATCATCACGATACCGCCATTGTTGTGTACCGCTTGTGCAATCACCAGCGCATCGAGGTACATCACTTCATCCTCGAAAGACGCGTATCCTTCGCTGTCGCAGGTGGTAGCGCGGATAAAGGCGACATTCGGCGCAATGGCCTTGTAGAACAGGTATTCCTGATTATCGATTTCGACCAGTTTGATCAGATCGTCTTTGGTCACTTCATTCAGCTTGCCGCCCTGTTGGCGCGGGTCGACAAAGGTACCAATACCGATATTGCTCAAAATACCCGGTTGGTGAGCAGCGGAGGCGCGGATTGCTTGCGTCAGCACCCCTTGCGGATAGTTGTAGGCGACGATCTTGTTTTGTTCTGCCAGATCGGAAATTCGCGGTGACTGTCCCCAGTGGCCGCACAGCGCCCATTTGACCAGACCTTCCTGTGCCAGCGGACTGATGCCACGCTCGGCGCGGTCGCCTAATCCTGTTGGGCTGATCAGCGACAGGTTGCGCGGTGACTGCGTGGTTTTATAGCGGTCGGCGAGGGCAGTGATCAGTGAGGTGGCTTCCAGAATGCCACCGCCGGCCCCCAATACGCACAGGGTGGCTTCATCGGGGATGTAATTGACCGCATCCTGTGCCGAGAGCACCGGCACTCGGCCATTAATTCTTTTCGGTTTTTCCAGTTTCATTGCAACTCCTCGTGATAAGCGAATGAACGTGCGCTGCTCTTGGCGGCGCAAACGGCTATAGCCGTGCCATCGCTATTCAGGATTGGTGTAATACCGTCAATACGGCGCGCAAATCTTTAACGGCAATTTGCCCTGGGGCAGAGGCCTTTTTCAGTGCGCCAAAGGTGGCGGCTGAACCAAACAGTTCGCCGGAGAGACGGGAGATAACACCGGTTTTTGACATGGACATGGTGATGATCGGGCGGTCCGCGTGCTTCTCATGCATTTCCAGCGTGGCGGCCAGCAGGGTGAGCACATCGTCTTTGTTCTGCGGCATCAGGGCGATTTTCGGGATATCGGCACCCAATTCCTGCATCTTGCACAGGCGTTTGACGATCTCTTCTTTTGGTGGCGTCTTGTGAAAATCGTGGTTGGACATGATGACTTTCACGCCGTGAGCATGGGCAAACGCCACGGTATCTTTCACCAGCGCATCACCGGTAAACAGCTCCAGGTCGATCATGTCCACCAACCCGCTCTCCACCACCGCTTTGTTCAAGGCAATGTAGGCCTCGGCAGAGAGCGCTTTTTCCCCACCTTCTTGCTTGCTGCGAAAGGTGAACAGCAGGGGTTTGTCGGGGATGCCGTCGCGCAGCGTGCGCACAGCCTCCAACACACTGGCGATGGAGGTAACGTCATCGAAATGATCGGCGCGCCACTCCAGAATATCGACGTCGCCGTCCTGATAATGGTGGGCTTCAGATTTGATGGCGGCGATGTCTTTGCCCATCAGCGAGACGATAATTTTTGGTGCGCCTTCGCCAAACACCCGATTTTTTACGGTTACGGTTTTCATGCTTTTCCCTTTACGTCATCTTTTTCCACACAGTCCGATAACGCGGCGTGAGGAATACGCCGCGTACCGACGTGTTTTAGGCGTTAAAGCCCATCACTTTTTTGATGTGTTCCAGCGGAAACTCTTTACCGGTCCAGAGCTTGAACTGCTCAGCCCCTTGCCACAGCAGCATGCCGTAGCCATCAATGGTCTTGCAGCCTGCGTCCATAGCCATTTGCAGCAGCTTGGTGATGTGCGGGTTGTAAACGCATTCGGTGACCAACAGTTCCGGACGCAACATGGCGATATCGCTCACAACGCATTGATCTTCGAGTGGCTTCATGCCGACTTTAGTGCCGTTGGTCAGAATATCGGCGTGTGCGATGGCGTCGGCGAAGGCTTTCTGATTCGCTAAATCACTGACAGTGACGGTGCAATCGGTGTTGTCATTAACGCGTTTTGCGAAGGCGAGTGCCTGCTCGTAAAATTCATCTTTACGGTTGAACAGTTTGATCTCTTTGATGCCTTCAATCGCTGCCTGAGCACCAATTGCTGTTGATGCGCCACCCGAGCCGACCAACACCATGGTTTTGCCTTGAATATCAAAACCGCTTTCTTTGATGGCGCGAATATGCCCGGTGCCATCGGTGTTATAACCACGCAAATACCCGTTATCATTAACAATGGTATTAATGGCACCGACCAATTTGGCGGCCGGTGTTAATTCATCCACATATTGGCAGGCTAATTGTTTATTGGGCATGGAAACGCCAGTGCCGCGCATTTTCAGCGCTTTAAGGCCTTCAATTGCTTTACCGAAGGTGGTGTTGTCCACTTCAAAAGCCATATAGGTGAAAGGCAAACCCGCTTTTTCCAACGCCTTGTTTTGCATTTCCGGCGAGAGGCTGTGTCTGATGGGATAAGCCATTAATCCAATCAGTTCGTATTTTGCGGTAACATCCATTCTAAACTCCTTACACAAGGTAATAATTGGTGGTGCAGTTATTCAGGCAATAGGCGGGCGCTTATCGCGCAAATTGTCGATTGCCGTTCTGTTCAGGTTTTGAAATCTATATTCACATTCTTGAGGCGGCGTTATTGAAAGAAACGTTCGCCGAACCGTAAATCGCTTTGCGGGATTTTGAACACTTTGTAGTAGCGAATAAAAACCAAGATGGCAGTAACAAAGGCCAACAGGGCAAAAGCGATATCCAGCAAAATAATGTATTGCAGACCGATTTTTGACAGATACCCCGTGATTAGCGGAATTAAGAAGTTAGCCAGACCGCCCATCATCATGTAAACGCTGGTGACTTTGGCTTTGCTTTTTGGGAAGAATTCGGACATCACAGAAACGCCGAGCTGCAATATCCCGCCTGCGGCTGAAAAGCCGATAACAAAGGCGCCCACATTACACACCAACGGTGACGGGTAGAGATAAATAATCGTGGCGGTAATCACCGAAACCCCGGTATTAAACACGTTGGCCCATACCGGACGCACCATGCTTTTCAACAGCAGGGCGAAAATAAATACGCACACCAGTGAACCCATGCTGTAATACGAGATGGTTTTCAGCGCATCGGCTTCTGCCATACCGGCAAATGCCATAGCATATTTGGGCATCCAGACCACAATGACATAAAAGGTAGAGAATGCGGCAACGCCAAAAATGATAGAGGCAACCCCTTCCAACCAGGCGAGCGGCTTGCTGTTCATCTGCGGTAATTCATTGGCAATGGAGGCATCCACCAACTGGCTGGGGAACTTGCTTTTCAGCAGCAGTAACGATACCAACACAAACAGCACGCCGGGGATGATCATCGCATAGCCATACCAGATGTGACTGAGCAGCAGGTAGCTGACCAGCATCGGATATAACATCTGCCCAAAGGAGATCATGGCTTTTAATAGAATGACGGCTGAACCTGATGTTTTGGGATAACACTCCATCAGTGCCGGATAGCCACCGGTATCCAGCGCCGCATTGGCAACGCCGACGCACACGGCCAGGGCGAAGGCGACAATCAGATTCGGGCTGGCGGGAATACCAAAGAAGAACAAAATATATAAACTGACACCCAGCAGGATGACAGAACGGCGGCCAAATTTGTCAGAGATGACGCCAAAGAAGAGAATACTGACTAATCGGCCTAAGCCAATGCCCGATATCAGGTACGCAATACCCGCATTGTCAGTACCAAATTTCTCCGCAAGGGATGTCATGTTTTGTGCCAGCGTAATAACGCTGACGCCATGTAAAAAATAACTGAGATAGATACCGACGACGGCTAATAAGAAGGGCGCATTGAAGGCCTTATTCTGGCTCATGCTTTTCTCCGCATTTCGTTAATGATTCTGCTTGTTGTTGATATTTTTTATAACCAGGGATAGCGGTTTTCGTTTTTCCTGACCTTTTGTATTTCAATAATGAGCGGTGCTGCGTGAGAGATGGTTTATTCTCGTTATGTAATGTATTAAATGCGGGGAATAATAAATACGTAATATGCCGTTTTAGTTGCCAACTTTATTGCTGTGCAATGTGAGAAAGGGGAGAGGGGGGATGTTGATGAAATGTTTTTATTTCACAAGTGCCCTACAATAACGCTATCTGGAAAAAGGCGGGTGTGCATCACATTGTGTTCACGAGCAGACACTATTTTGTGATCTCGCAGGCAGTATTATTTTCTCAATTTATCAGATGGCGTATATATGCTATAACGCAGTGTCATTCTTGTCTGATTTATGTTTTTACTCATTAACAATTGCGTTACGCAGCGCATTTTTGTTGCGCCGACAGGCGTACCGCTTATATTGCACAGCACCGAAACAATGTTGCATTAGCCCTGTTTGACGGGCAGTGGCAACGGTAAAAGCGGGATATGCTGGCAATAGGAACTCACCACTCTCACTGCGTGCGAATGATGCCGTGATACCTTGCCAAGAGGCTGGTTATGAATTTAAAACAGCTGCACTACTTTAAACGCCTGGCTGAAAAGCAGCATTACACTGAAGCGGCCTCGAGCCTGTTTATTACGCAGCCGTCGCTCAGCCACGCTATTGCAGAACTGGAGAAAGAGCTGGGGGTGATGCTGTTTGAAAAATCGGGCAGGAATGTACGCATTACCCATGCGGGCAAGCTTTTTTTACCCTATGTGGACAATGCGTTACTGGAACTGGAGAATGGCCGTCTGGCGCTGCGTCAGATGTGCGGCCCACAGGATGACGTGATCAGTCTGGCATTTATCTACACCATGGGTGAAACCGTGGTGCCGCGCCTGGTCGATCGTTTTGTCCATCAACCGGGTAATGACAACAAGCGCTTCTGTTTTTATCAGGGCACCACGTCAGCGCTGGTGGACGACCTGAAAGCGGATAAATACGATATGGCTATCTGTTCGCTCGTCGCGGATGAGAATGAAATAGAGTTTTTGCCGCTGATAAGCCAGGAACTGGTGCTGGTGACCTCATGCCAACACCCGTTGGCTCAGCAAGCGCAGGAAGATATCTCACTGGAAGAGGCGATTTCCTATCCGTTTATCTTCTTTTCGCCGAAAAGCGGGCTGAGTCAGTTTATCGATAAGATGTTTATGCAGAAAAAACTGATCCCGGAAATTGCCTGCTACGTTGAAGAAGATACGGCAATGGTGGGATTGGTCAGCGTCAACTACGGCATTGCCGTGATGCCGCGTATCAGCACGCTCTCACGCTCGGATCTGCATGTGATGCGCATCCGCGATCCCGGCCCAACCCGTTATATCTATCTGGCTACGCGTAAAGACAAAATGCTGTCAGCGGCGGCTCAGGGGTTTAAAAAATTTGTCTTTACCGCCTGCCAGACCCTGCAATTTTAGCGTTTGATGCTACTGTGCCCAAGGGCACAGCGGAGCGGTATCAGGATGGACGACGCAGCGCATCGTCAACCTGAAGTTCATCCTCGGTAAGAAGGTTGTCGCGCGTTTTCCGATTACGGTAGCCGATAAACAACGCCAGCAAGAAACCGACGGCAGCAATCCCGGTATCAAACCACATAATGCTGGCAATGCTGGTTTGTGAAAGTCTGGCAGTGATGAGCGGGATCGTGAAGGTGGCGATGCTGCCTGCGCTGTAGTAAATCGCGGTGGCCTTGCCTTTGGCGTGGGGAAACCGTACTGCCATCAGCGTTAGCCCCAGTTGTAGCACGCCCCCCGCAGCGGAGAAGCCAATCACGAAAGAAAACACCATAACGGTGTTCGGGCTGGGATACAGGCACACACCCAGCAGGGCCACGAAAGAGATAAACGTGTAGAGCATCAACAGTGATGTCGAACTGACAGTTTTTCTCACTAACACAGCGGAGATCACCACACAGAGCAGAGAGCCAACGGTGTAGATACTGAGCAGTTTGATTGACATGGTGTAGCTCATGCCCGCCACAAACTGGCCGTATTGCGCCAGCCATTGGCTGATAAGGTAAAACGTTGCCATGGCGATGTAGCCATACAGCGTATAGCTGGTGAGATCCACCAACGAGCAGGCGTGTTGTGTGGTCGTGCGTGTCACAGGAACGTCGGCAGCCAGGGGTTTCTGTGCCGCTTTTCCCGGATGTGCCGGGAATGGATAACGGAACAGGCAAATGCCATTGAGCAGCATGATGCCCGCCGCGATGATAAACGACCAACCAAACCACAGGTCTGCCCATACCAACAGGCTGATGATCATCGGCAGGAGAAACTGTCCGCTGGAGACAAAGGCTTTAATGAGAATGTTAGCGGTGCTGGGGGAAGAGGGGAACGCTTCCATCAGTGACGGGTAGGTGCCGGAATCGAGGAAGCTGTTTGCCATCCCGGCGAGAAAGCCAAAGCAATAGGCGGCAGCAATGCTGTGCGAGCCGAGAATGCCAACGAAAAAGCCGAGATAACATACCATCCCCAGATACACGAACGGCTTACGGCCAAAACGGTCGGACAACATCCCCGCCAGCAGCAGCAAGCTCAGTCTGCCAATGCCCAGCGATGAAATCACCACGGACACCCCTGCGGCGTCGGTCTGCCACTGTTGCTCCAGATGCGGCATGTTCAGGCTGATTAATATCACGCCCATGCCATGCACCAGATAATTGAGATATAATCCGAAGGCGGTTGGTATATATTTGTTTTTCATAGTTAGCCTTGTGAGAAAAACGCCTGAGTGAAAAAGGAAACTCTGTCGTTTTCCTGCCCTGATGCATAATACCAGTCTTATCTTGGTGTCCTGTCGTGTTCAATTGACATAACCTACAGATTTACGGCCGGTTTTTAAGATGTTTTAATGCTAACAATCCCTTCGGGAAATGAATAATTCCTTTTTTTTTATTAATTCATAGATTGTCTCTATCGGCAAACCCGATAAATGTTATTGATGTTAATTTTTATGCTGAAAACCCCGATATACCTTTCTATTTACTCAATGAAAAAGATACGGATATGTAACACCAGGCAGACGATGCGCTATTGATTAATTTCTCTTGAGGGTAATGGTGATTTTCTCCCGCGTAATAAAGTGGTTGATTTGTGATTTATCTCTCAATAGAGAGTTCGGGCGTGATGAAAATAGATTTTTGTTTATCATTTTGCTACCGATTATAACGGAACGCAGAGCGCGTAAATTTGTTGTAATACCTCGGTCTTATCTTTATTGGCATCAATGACGTAATGTGCACTTTCCTGATAAAGCGGATCGCGTTCTTTAATAATTCCGGTGATTTCTTCAGTAATAGACAGGCCGGTGAGTGAGGGGCGCTGACTGACCGCTGGGTTTGATTTCAGTCGAGCCACCACGGTATCGGCAGAGGTGGCAAGGTAAAACACCATGCCGTTATTTTTCATATAATGACGGTTTTTTTCCGATATCACCATCCCGCCGCCCGTTGCTACCACGGCATCACCCAACATAACGTCTTTGAGAATCTGACTTTCGATTTCGCGAAAATGATCCCAGCCTTGCTCATCCACGATTTGCGCGATGGTTTTATTCGTTTGTTTTTGCACTACATCGTCAGTGTCTATAAAATGCCGGTGCAGCTGGGCTGCCAGCATTTTGCCCACCGTCGTTTTACCGGATGCACGCGGGCCGACTAAAATAATCGAATGAGTCATTTATTATCCTTAACATAACCGTTCCAGGTTGTGCGCGTAAAGTTCAGCGGCAACAGATTGGTATATTTTCCACTCAATATAATCACCTTCGGTATAGACGGTGCGAAAGTCAGCATAATCCGGAAAAAACCGCATGGTATTATTCCCGATGCGATTATTGATTTTTTCGATGATGGCATTGAGCCGCTGCTTGCGTTTTTTATTCATCAGCGCCAGCGTATCAATAACGTCTGTGGGTATCGGCTGTGAGCCACTTTCCCATAAACGCCAGCTTTCGCTTTCAGCGCCGTTGGCAATATAGGTGGCCGCTTCCTCAATATTCATAAAAAAGAGTTGACGTAAGGCTTGTAGCTCTAAATGGTTCATCATAATACCACTCCACAACGCAACGAATTATCCTGTCAGTAAATAACATTATTGCCTATTTACCGGCTTGATTGCTGTCACACTATTCTGTGCAACATTGTTTATTTGCAGTGTGATACAGGTTGGCTCGATCTTTGCAATACTCGATCTTTGCAATAAATTGTCTCACCGCTGTGATAGCAGTGTGTTTGATGAGAAGGCCTGTGCGCGGAGTAATCTGATGGTAGCGAACCCTGAAACCACCCTGCAATTTTTGATGACCTCGCGGCAGTGTGAACTGAACAGCCTGCGCTGCCTGCTGCAAAGCGGTGAGTTGGTTGGCAAAATAAGCCAACTGGTGCATATGCTGCAACGGGAGCGCGGAACCTCGAACCTGTTTTTGTGTGCGCAACAGAGCGTGGCGCCTGACGAGCTGAGATTGCGCGAGCAGGATGTCGGTGTGGCACAAGCGCAGGTGATGGCCCATCTGCTGCAACTCGAACAACGCACCGATTTGCTGCCTCAGGCGAGTCGACTGTTCAGCCGGGCGGCGAGTGTGGTTTACAGCCTCAGTTTGCTGCCGGCATTACGCCAAAAGCTACGGCAGCGCAGTCTGTCTCAGCCAGACGTGATGACTGCCTTCAACGATACCATTCGTCACCTGCTGGCGCTGGTTTTTGAGGTGTCTGATACCGCCGCAGAGCCGGGCATTGCCCGGGCGCTGATTGCCATGTTCAGCTTTATGCAGGGCAAAGAGTTTGCCGGACAAGAGCGCGCGCTAGGTGCGGCAGCCTTTGCCACCGGCGCATTTACCCCGGATCGCCAGCAGGCGTTGCTGGATTTGATTGAACGGCAAGAACGGTGTTTCGATACCTTTGTCGATTTTGCCGATGATGACAACAAGGCTCGCTGGCAGCAACTGGGCACCGATCGCGAGTTTGAGCGCTTGCGGCGTATTGCCTGCACGCGCACGGCAGCGGGCGCGATAAATGCAGGGGAAAGCATGCGCTGGTTCGCACTGGCGACGGCGCGTATCGATGGGATGAAACGCCTGGAAGATGCCCTGGAGCACACGTTGATGGCGCTGTGCCAGCAGCGTATCGCGGCCGCAGAAGCGGCCTGCCGCGATCAGGCCGCCAGCGTTGAAAGCTTGCTTGAACAGCAACAGGACCATGCGCATGGTTATTCGGTGTTTATGCCGGGTGAAGAGATGGCGACCTCACAGAGTGCAGCCCAGTGGATCAGCAGCGATGGGGTGTGTCCGCAGTTGGGGCGCTCTTTGCTATCGTTGGTGCAGACGCAATCACGTCGATTGCAACGCCTCGATAGCGCACTGACCGAGATGCGCGCTTCCTTAACCGAGCGCAAGCAAATCGACCGTGCCAAAGGCATGCTGATGCAGCATCGCGGCATGACGGAGGATGAAGCCTATAAAACGCTGCGCAGTCTGGCGATGAGTCAAAATAAAAAGCTGGTGGAGATTGCCACTGCCATGTTGGCGGTGGCCGATGTGTTCCAAAGTCCTCCCTGACGCCGTCGTCAGCGGCTTTATATGCACACTAATCGTGCGTGCGTTGCCAGATTAGTGTGCAATCCTGTGCGTCATATTTCAGCTTATAGAGCGATTGGCTGCTCGCTGGCAATGGCCTTGCCGTTAGCGTTGTGAAGGTTATCTCCCTGCAAGTTATGGTGTTAACGCTGTTTCAGCGCACACTATTTGCAGTTTTTTTTGTGTTAAACCGATGTTGGTATGGTTGTTGCTTTTAACTTCGTGCAGCGATGAATCATTGCGAAACCTCGGGGATCGCAACGGATTCGTACAGTAAACATGATTAAGTGCTCCTCTTCTGCCAACGGCGGTAGCTGGGGAACACGGGCAAAGGCGTCCATCAGCATGCGTTCGCGCATGGCTTATGGACGCCTTTTTTGTTTTTTACAGTCCTACCGGCTGTTGACGTAAGGGTCGCGTTGATGAGTGAGACGAAAAACAACACATCATTTTCCCGCCGCCAGTTTCTCGCGGGAAGTGCCGCACTCGGCGGAAGTTTTTTATTACCGGGGTTGATGAATAGCGTTTGGGCGGCCGGTTCTGACGCACCGGAGAAAACCACGATCCGCGTAGGTTTTATCCCTCTGACCGATTGCGCTTCGGTAGTGATGGCCGCAGAAAAAGGGTTCGATAAAAAATACGGTATCAGCATCGTGCCGAGTAAAGAGGCGAGCTGGGCTGCCGTGCGAGACAAACTGGTCTCCGGCGAGCTGGATGCCGCGCATATTCTCTACGGCCAGGTTTACGGCTTGCAGCTTGGGCTGGCGGGTCCACAGCACGATATGGCGGTGCTGATGACCCTGAATCAGAACGGGCAGGGCATTACGCTGGCGAATGCACTGCGTGATGCCGGTGTGACCGATGGGACGTCACTGAAGCAATTTATCGCCGCCAGTCCGGCGGGCACACACACTTTTGCGCACACCTTTCCCACCGGTACGCATGCCATGTGGCTTTACTACTGGCTGGCCGCGTCGGGTATCCATCCGTTTAACGATATCCGCACCGTGGTGGTGCCACCGCCGCAGATGGTGATGAACATGAAGATTGGCAACATGGTGGGCTGCTGCGTGGGTGAGCCCTGGAACCAGCGTGCCATCAGCGAAGGGATCGGTTTTACTGCCGCGACGTCGCAAGAGGTCTGGCCCGATCATCCCGAGAAAGTATTAGGCACTCGCGCCGCCTGGGTCGATGAAAATCCGCACAGCGCCCGTGCGCTGACGGCCGCGGTGCTGGAGGCCGGGCGCTGGATTGATGCTTCCGATGACAATCGGCGTGAAACGGCTGCCGTTATTGCCGGACGCGCCTACGTCAATACCAAGGCGGAGCAGATCGTCGAGCGTATTCAGGGCAATTACGACAACGGCTTGGGTAAGCGTTGGAAAGACGATCACGCCATGCGCTTCTACCGCGACGGAGCGGTGAATTATCCCTATCTCTCTGACGGTATGTGGTTTCTGACCCAGCACCGGCGCTGGGGGTTGCTCGATAGCGATCCGGATTATCTGGCGATAGCCAAAAAAATCAACCGTACCGAACTCTACAAGCAGGCTGCCAGCAGCGTGGGCAATGTGCCGCTGCCGGGCAGCGACATGCGCAGCAGTACGCTCATCGACGGCATTCGCTGGGATGGCAGCGATCCGGTGGGATACGCCAACGGTTTTAGTGTGAATAAGCGAGGCTAGCCATGAAAGTTCAGGCACAGGTTGTTCCTATTGTGGCACAGGTTGTGGAAACCGAGCCTCACAGCGCGCAGGTGCTCTCACTCCCGGAGACCGCTCGCCCCATAACATCGTCGCCCCCGGTTTCCGCGCCAGCATCACGGACGCCTCGTTGGCCGGTTCAGGCCAGGCGTCTGGCGCAGGCGATATTGCCGGCACTGTTGGGCATCGTACTGCTGCTCGGCGTGTGGCAAGTGGCCGCGCTCAATAGTGAAGGATTCCCGACGCCGTGGCAGACGGCGCAATCAGCCGCCGTGCTGTTCGCCGATCCTTTTTATGTCGCGGGCCCTAACGATCAGGGCATTGGCTGGAACGTATTGGCCTCTTTGAAACGCGTCGCTATCGGGTTTGGGCTGGCCGCACTGGTGGGGATCCCCACCGGGTTTATGATTGGCCGCTTTCGTTTTCTCGCTGGCATGCTCAACCCGGTTATCGCACTGCTGCGCCCGGTCAGCCCGCTTGCCTGGTTGCCGATCGGTTTGCTGCTGTTTCAGCGCGCAGAACCCGCTTCTAGTTGGACCATTTTTATCTGTTCGATTTGGCCCATGATCCTCAACACGGCAGAAGGTGTGCGCCGTATTCCTCAGGATTACCTGAACGTCGCGCGCGTGCTCAACCTCTCCGAATGGAACCTGATGTGGAAAATCCTGTTTCCTGCCGTGCTGCCCCATGTGTTAACCGGCGTGCGCCTGTCTATCGGTATTGCCTGGCTGGTGATCGTTGCCGCCGAGATGCTGACCGGGGGCATTGGCATCGGTTTTTGGATCTGGAACGAGTGGAACAACCTGAACGTGGAAAACATTTTGATCGCTATTCTGGTTATCGGCGTTGTGGGGTTGCTGCTGGAGCAGGGGCTGATGTTGCTGGCAAAACGTTTTAGTTACGACAACCAATAAGAGGATATCGCCATGTCATCAACGCCAATTATCCAAGTCCAACAGGTGAGCCAGCGCTTTTCGACCGCCAGCGGCGAGTTTCTGGCCCTGGACAACGTCAGCTTTGATATTCAGGCCGGTGAAACCCTCAGCCTGATTGGTCACTCAGGCTGTGGCAAATCCACCTTGCTCAACCTGATCGCCGGATTAACTGCGCCAAGTGACGGCGGATTGCTGTGTGATAACCGCGAAATCACCGGGCCGGGACCGGAGCGGGCCGTGGTGTTTCAGAATCACTCACTGCTGCCGTGGCTTACCACCTACCAGAATGTAGAGCTAGCGGTTGATCAGGTGCTGCGTCGCGCCATGAGCAAAGCGGAACGCCATGACTGGATTTTGCACAACCTTGATCTGGTGCATATGAGTCACGCCAGCGACAAGCGACCTAACGAGATTTCCGGCGGCATGAAGCAGCGCGTTGGCATTGCACGCGCGCTGGCGATGAAACCCAAAGTGCTGCTGATGGATGAACCGTTTGGTGCGCTGGATGCGTTAACGCGCGCGCATTTGCAGGATGCCGTGATGGACATTCAGCAACGGCTTAACACCACGATTGTGTTGATCACGCACGATGTGGACGAAGCCGTGTTGCTGTCGGATCGGGTATTGATGATGACCAACGGTCCGGCGGCTACGGTGGGAGAGATCATGACCGTCGATCTGCCTCGTCCGCGATCTCGCGTCACGCTGGCAGACGATGCGCGCTACCACCAGTATCGCCAGCAGGTGCTCTATTTTCTGTATGAAAAACAGCCCAAAGCAGCCTGATAAGCGAGTAGCAGCATGAAGCGACTGGTGATTATCGGTAATGGCATGGCCAGCGCCCGGCTGGTGGAAAACCTGCTGCACGCCGCAGAGCCGTGTTTTCGGATCACGGTGTTCGGTGCTGAACCCTGCGCCAGCTATAACCGCATTATGCTCTCCCCGGTGCTGGGCGGCGAAAAATCCTTTACGGAGATCCTGTTGCCCGCAGTGGCACCCGAGCACGGTATTTGTTACCGCCTGGGGGAAGCCGTATACCACATTGATCGTGAACGGCGTTGTGTCGTCACGTCAGGCGGTGAAACCGGTTATGACCATCTGGTGATTGCCACCGGGGCGCGTCCGATGATGCCGCCGTGGCCCGGCGTTCACCTGGCGGGTGTCGTGGGGTTTCGCACCCTGCAAGATGTCGAAGCCATGCTTGCTGCGGTAAGTGCCAAGGTTCCCGTGGTGGTGATCGGTGGGGGATTGCTCGGCATTGAAGCGGCGGCAGCGCTGCGGCAGCGAGGGGCTCCGGTGACGCTAGTGCATCGTTCCTCGATCTTGATGGACCGACAACTGGATGCGACAGCCAGCGCGCTGCTGGTGCAGACGCTGCAAACACGGGGCATCCAGTGCCTCATGTCGACAGAGGTCGCCGCGCTGCGGGGAAACCCCCGTGTGGAACAGGTGCAGCTAACCGATGGCCGCTGCCTGTCTGCCGGGTTGGTGGTGGTGGCGACCGGCGTTCAGCCGGAGTGTGAACTGGCGCGTAACAGCGGTGTGCCCTGTGCGCGAGGCATTCTGGTCGATGGGCAGTTACGCACGCAGGATAGCGCGATCAGCGCGCTAGGCGAGTGCTGTGAGCTGCGGGGAGAAACGTTTGGGCTGGTTGCACCTTGTCTGGCGCAGGCTCAGGTATTGGCGCAGCGTTTAGCGGGACACCCCGTCGAGGATTATCACTCAGAAATGCTGGCAACGCGCCTCAAAGTCACCGGGATTGAGGTGGTCAGTGCCGGTGAGCTGACGCCGCAGACGGATGACGAGGTACACACGCTGTTTGATCCGCTGACGCTGCGTTATCGCCAACTGATTTTTCGCGCCGGACGCCTGCGTGGCGCGCTGCTGTTCGGTGATGCCGGGGACAGTGCACATCTGTTGTCGGTGATGAAGGCGGGGACAGCCCTTGAGCCTGCTCCTCTGCTATTTGGTCTCTCTTCCACGGCGGTTGAAGCCGTGCCGCAGTCTGCGAGGAGTCGTATGATGAGTAAACCTGTATTGATTGTTGTTGGCCACGGTATGGTCGGCCACCATTTTCTTGAGCAGTTGGTCGAGCGTGGTTTGCATCAGCAGTACCACATCATTGTTTTTGGCGAAGAGCGCTACCCTGCCTACGATCGGGTTCACCTGTCCGAATATTTTGCCGGACGCAGCGCTGACGATCTTTCTATGGTGTCAGCGGGTTTTTTTGAACGTCATGACATCGAACTGCGTACCCAGTGCGAAGTGACGGCCATCGATCGTCAGCGCCGCTGCGTAATCGATGTTCAGGGAAGAGAAACGCCTTATGACCAACTGGTGCTGGCAACAGGGTCGTATCCCTTTGTGCCGCCGCTGGCAGGCAGCGATCGTCTTGGATGCCTGGTGTATCGCACCCTGGACGATCTCGATGCGATTGCTGACTGTGCCGCGCAATCGCACAGTGGCGTGGTTATCGGCGGAGGGTTATTGGGGCTGGAAGCGGCCAATGCCCTGCGTCAACTGGGGCTGGAAACCCACGTGGTGGAATTCGCGCCGCGTTTGATGGCGGTGCAACTGGATGACGGCGGTGCCGCGATGCTGCGGCGCAAGATTGAGGCCTTGGGTGTGCAGGTGCATACCGGGAAAGCCACACAGGCGATTGTGGATGGTTCGGCGGCACGCCATCGCCTGTGCTTTGCCGATGGCAGTGAGCTGGAGAGCGATCTGGTGCTGTTCTCCGCAGGCATTCGTCCCCGTGACCAACTGGCCCGTGACGCGGGACTGGAGATCGGCGCGCGCGGCGGCATTGTGATTGACGATCTCGGGCAAACGTCTGACGCCAACATTTACGCCATTGGTGAATGCGCCTGCTGGAAACAGCAGGTATTTGGGCTGGTGGCACCCGGCTACCAGATGGCACGCAGCGTGGCGGCGAGCCTCGCCGGACAGAATCAACCCTTTACCGGTGCCGATATGAGCACCAAATTAAAACTGCTGGGCGTCGAGGTAGCGTCTATCGGTGATGCTCACGGCAAAACCGTGGGTAGCCGACACTATCAGTGGCATGATGGTCCACGTGAAGTCTATAAAAGCATGGTGGTGTCGCAGGACGGCAAGCACTTGCTGGGCGCGGTGTTGGTCGGTGACAGCAGCGACTACAGCACGCTGCTGCAAATGAAGCTCAACGACATGAGGCTACCCGCGCATCCAGAAACCCTTATTCTTCCCACGCACGAAGGCGCACCGGCGAAAGGGCTGGGCGTAGCCGCCTTGCCTGCAACCGCACAGATTTGCTCCTGCCATAATGTTACCAAAGCGGATATTTGTGCGGCAGTGGCGAGCGGTTGCCATGAGTTGGGGGCGATAAAAAGCGGTACCAAAGCGGGAACCGGCTGCGGTGGCTGCGTGGCGCTGGTAAAACAGGTCATGGAGCATGAGCTCACGCAATCTGGCGTTGAGGTTAAAAAGGACATCTGTGAGCACTTTGCTTACGATCGTCAGGCGTTATATCACTTGATTCGCGTCAATGACATCCACACCTTTGATGACCTGATTGCCAACTATGGGCAAGGGCGTGGCTGCGAAATATGTAAACCGCTGGTTGGCTCGATACTCGCTTCCTGCTGGAACGACTATCTGCTGCAACCGCAGCATCTGCCTTTGCAGGATACCAACGATCGTTTCTTTGCCAACATCCAGAAAGACGGCACCTACTCAGTGGTGCCGCGCATTCCCGCCGGAGAGATCACGCCCGAGGCGCTGATCGCCATTGGACAGGTGGCTCAGCGTTATCAGCTCTACACCAAGATAACCGGCGGTCAGCGAGTCGATCTGTTCGGGGCCAGGGTCGAACAGTTGCCTGCTATCTGGCAGGAATTGCTCGACGCCGGGTTTGAAACCGGTCACGCCTACGGCAAATCGCTGCGCACGGTGAAATCCTGTGTGGGATCAACCTGGTGCCGTTACGGTGTGCAGGATTCTACCGCTCTGGCTATCCGGTTGGAGAACCGTTACAAGGGATTGCGCGCCCCGCATAAGATCAAAATGGCCGTGTCCGGCTGTACGCGTGAATGCGCTGAAGCGCAGAGCAAAGACATTGGCGTAATTGCTACGGATAAGGGCTGGAATCTCTACGTCTGCGGTAACGGCGGCATGAAACCGCGCCATGCGGATTTATTTGCCAGTGATTTGGATACTGACACCGTGATCCGCTTTATCGACCGGTTGTTGATGTTTTACATCCGAACCGGCGATCGCCTGCAACGCACCAGCACCTGGATGGATAATCTGGAAGGCGGTATCGACTACCTGCGCGAGGTTGTCATTGATGACGTGCTGGGCGTTGCCGACACGCTGGAAAGTGACATGCAACGGGTGGTGGAGAGTTATCAATGCGAATGGCGCACCACGCTGGAAAGCCCCGATCGTCTGGCGCTGTTTCGTGGCTTTATCAATAGCGATGTGCCCGATGAAGGTGTGGTGCAGATTGCTGAGCGCGGACAACCTCGCCCCGCACCGCGCGATGCACTGCCGATACCTACAGCTGAAGCGACGTTGACCACAGAAGGCTGGACCTGCGTCGGCACCGTGGCGGATATTCCACCCAACGCCGGCATGGCGGCACGTGTGGGGGAACAGCAAATCGCCCTGTTCCATCTGGCGGGGTCGGTGCCACACATCTATGCGCTGGACAACCATGAACCGGGGAGCGCGGTCAACGTGCTGTATCGCGGTATTGTTGGCGATGTTGACGGTGAACCTGTGGTTATTTCGCCGCTCTATAAACAACGCATTCGGCTTGAAGATGGCATCAGTCCTGATAATGACTGCCTGCGGGTTCGCGCCTGGCCGGTGAAAGTCGAACAGGGAAAAATCTGGGTGGCACATCGCGCCATGGCATCGTTTTCGCCTGTCGCGGAGGCATCATGAACACCTGCCGCACCACGTGCCCCTACTGCGGCGTAGGCTGTGGTGTGCTGGCGGAGGTGACAGCCGAAGGGCAGGTTGCCATCAGCGGTGACAAAGCGCACCCGGCGAACTTTGGGCGGTTGTGCGTCAAAGGTGCGGCGCTGGGTGATACGCTCGATCTGGCGGGCCGTCTGCTGTGGCCGATGGTCGACGGCAAACGCGTTGCCTGGGATAACGCGCTGGATAAGGTGGCGAATGAGTTGCGTGCCATTATCGATCAATACGGTCCGCAGGCGGTGGCGTTTTACGGATCAGGCCAACTGTTGACCGAAGACTACTATGTGGCCAACAAACTGATGAAGGGATTTATCGGCAGCGCCAACATGGATACCAACTCTCGGTTGTGTATGGCATCGGCGGTGATGGGTTACAAACGCGCCTTTGGCGCGGATGCGGTGCCGTGCAGTTACGAGGACATCGAACGAGCGGACATGGTGGTGTTGGTGGGGTCCAACACCGCCTGGGCTCATCCGGTGGTGTATCAACGTCTGTTACAGGCGAAGCAACAGCGGCCCGCACTGCGCATTGTGGTTATCGATCCGCGTCGAACGGCAACCTGCGATATTGCCGATTTGCATTTGCCACTGCGTCCCGGCAGCGATGCGGGGTTGTTCAATGGATTATTGCGTTATCTGGCACAGCACGATCGGCGCGGCCATCTCGACCTGACCGACGGCGAGACGGCGTTAGATCATGCACAGCGCTGGACACTGGAACAGACCGCCGATTTTTGCGCGTTGTCACAGCAAGAGATTACGCTGTTTTACCGCTGGTTCGCCGACACGGATAACGTGGTGACGGTCTATTCGCAGGGGATCAATCAATCGTCTTCCGGCAGTGATAAATGCAATGCCATCATCAATGCCCACCTTTTTAGCGGCAAGCTGGGGTATCCCGGCAGTGGACCGTTTTCGATAACCGGTCAACCGAATGCGATGGGGGGACGGGAAGTCGGGGGTCTTGCCAACCAACTGGCAGCGCAGATGGGGTTTACGCCGCAGGATATCGATCGCGTTGGACGTTTCTGGGGAACAACCCGTGTGGCCCAACACCCTGGGTTAAACGCGGTTCCGCTCTTTCAGGCGATTGAACAAGGCGAAGTGAAAGCGGTATGGATTATGGGGACCAACCCGGTGGTCTCATTACCGGATGCCGATCGGGCGCGGCGTGCTCTACAGCGCTGCCCGCTGGTGATCGTCTCAGATGTTATGCGCCATACCGACACCACGGCATGCGCGCGCGTGCTGCTGCCCGCATTGGCGTGGGGAGAAAAGGACGGCACCGTGACTAACTCAGAGCGGCGTATTTCGCGCCAGCGGGCTTTTCTGCCATCGCCCGGTGAAGCGCGCGCGGATTGGTGGATACTCACCCAGGTTGCACAGCGCCTGGGTTTCACCGCCGCATTTCCCTATACCCATCCGGCACAGATTTTTCGCGAACATGCAGCGCTGTCTGGTTTTGAGAATCACGGTACGCGTGCGTTTGATATCAGCGCATTGGCAACATTAAGCGATGCGCAATGGCACGCGTTAGCGCCGGTTCAATGGCCGGTCACCGCGGATGCAACTCAAGGAACCGCGCGATTATTCAGTGAGGGGCGATGCTGGCACCCTGATGGGCGAGCGCGGTTGATCCCTATTGTACCCAGCCTGCCTGCCGCAGCCCCCGACCGTCAATATCCATTGATACTCAATACTGGGCGTATTCGCGATCAGTGGCACACCATGACGCGAACGGGAAAAGCCGCCCGTTTGCTGCGTCACCTGAGTGAACCCTATTGTGAGATGCACCCGCAGGATGCTGCCGACAACGGTATACACGCCGGTGAGATTGTGCGATTGAGCTCAGCGCACGGATGGATGTTAGCCAAGGCGCAGTTGGACAGCGGGCAACAGCGTGGCAGCGTTTTTGTTCCGATGCATTGGAATCAACAGTTTAGTGGACAAGCTCGCGTAGGGAGCCTGATTGCGCCAGTAACCGATCCCCATTCAGGACAACCGGAAAGTAAACACGCGCGAATACGCATCCAGCCGTGGGCCACACGCTGGTTTGGCGAAATTTTCCTGCTGGGGGAACAGCCTCCGCCTCCCTGTGGTTACTGGAGCAAAATCACGGCAACGGGTATCAGTCATTATCGTATGGCAGAGCGTGAGCCTTTCGGTGACGGTTGGCAATGGCTGGCGCGTTACACCGCATCGATGGCGAGCACCTTTCAGCAACTGACCTATCAATGGGCACAGAGTGGCGATGGGTTGTTCTATGCCGTTGGTTGGCAAGGTCAGCAGGCTGTGATGGCGTTTTACGCACAACGCGAACCGCTGGTGCTAGCAAGCGCAGTGATCTATGAGACGCTTTTGAATGACGATTTACCGCTTGCGGAGCGCAGCCGAATTTTACTGTCTGGCGGCGCCTGCACTGAACAAGATGCAATGGGCGCCACCGTATGCAGCTGTTTTGGTGTAGGGGAGGGGGCGATTATGCAGGCAATACGCGGTGGCTGCCAGACGGCGGCAGCGTTAGGCACTCAGCTCAAATGCGGCACCAACTGCGGTTCCTGTATTCCTGAGCTTAAAGCATTGATACGACAACACGGTGAAACCATCGCCTTACAGCACGCTGGATAACGGGGTAAAGGTAACAGATGAAAAAAGTAACGAAAAACTGCCCGATTCCGGCAGGAGAGGCCGTTAATCCTGGCGATGTTTGGCTGGTGGGCGCTGGCCCTGGCGATGCCGAGCTGTTAACGATCAAGGCATTGCGTGTGATCCAGCAGGCCGATGTTATCGTGCACGATCGCTTGGTTTCCGAGCAGATTATGACACTGATACCTGCGACGACACTGTGTATTGACGTTGGCAAATGCCGTGGACGTCACCCACTGTCGCAAACCCAGATCAACCAACTGCTGGCGGAGTTGGCGCAAGCGCAGCAGCGAGTGGTGCGTCTGAAAGGCGGTGATCCGTTTATTTTTGGACGCGGCGGAGAAGAGATGAACTTCTTGCAGCAACAGGGTATTCGCTGCTGTATTGTGCCGGGTATCACGGCGGCTACAGGGTGCGCTGCCGCAGTCGGATTGCCGCTGACACACCGCGATTGTGCGCAGTCTGTGCGTTTTATTACCGGACATAGCCGAGAGGGAGAACCCGCACTTGATTGGCCGATGCTGGCGCGAGGCGAACAGACGTTAGTGTTCTATATGGGATTGAGCCATGCCAATCGACTTTCTCAGCAACTGATTGCGCATGGTATGGCAGGCACCACGCCGTTAGCGATTATTGAGCGTGGCACTCAGCCACAACAACGGCTACTGACCGCAACCTTGGCGACATTACCGAGACTGCTGGCGCAGTATCAACCTCAGTCGCCAGGTTTATTGGTGGTGGGCGATGTTGTACGTTTTTGTCGTTACCCGGCATTGACGCTGACTCAGGATGATGACATTGCTATGCAGTGGACTGATGAATTTGTGCCGACTAAACAACCATTTTGCTGTTAAATACAGCGAGAGTTGTAAATAATGGGCTGCCGTGGTGAGCTTTTGAGCGTTCGGTTTTATCCCGGCGACAAAGGGCTTGCCATCAGCACGTAACCAGTCCATAATAGCGTCCATTCCTGAAACGGAAATGAAAAAATCTTATTTAATCAATAAGTTATAAGTGAAAACTTGTTGATATGACCAGAAGTATCAGGTCAATAGGCAGAATAAAGGCGCGTTGGCAGAGTGGCCATGCAGCGGATTGCAAATCCGCCCACCTCGGTTCGACTCCGGGACGCGCCTCCAATTTTCGCCCGGGTGGTGAAATCGGTAGACACAAGGGATTTAAAATCCCTCGGCGTACGCGCTGTGCGGGTTCAAGTCCCGCCCCGGGCACCATCGATTTAAGATAATAAAAACAATTAGTTATAAATATTATTACGCCACCGCAAGGTGGTTTTTTTGTTTTTTATCTGTCATTTCATAATATACCTTCATAATATTAATGCTTCCGTTACTGCCCACCGACTACGGGAACAATCGAAATTTTTCGATCATATCGCGCGGTTTGTTCTACGTTCTTATGCCCTGAAATGGCTTGTTTTTCGTAGAGATTGCCCTTTAGGTCAGAAATTCCCTTCGCCTTTAGATCGTGAAAAGTAAAATCAAAACTTAGTGTCGGAAATCTCTCTTTAGCCTCCTGTTTTGCCTTTCTCCAGCGGCTGTTAAATCCGTCCCTTGAATACTTACTGCCGGATGGCTGATGTATGATGTATAGGCTGCTCATCCCTGGGGTATTAGGGAGCGATTCAGAAATACCTATAGCTGCCTGAAGTCGCGGGCTCCATCCTTTTATCTGTGCTACCGAGGTTTTACTCTGCTTGATCAGAATACCATCTGGCACCAGTTGACTTTTTTTCATATCGAGAACGTCATTCTGCCGGGCGCAGCAAAGGTAAGCCAGCTCCATAGCAACCCTTACAACGTCTGGAGCAATTGAATAAAGCGCCTGGTATTCATCATCAGTGATATAACGCTCACGACTCGTTTCTTTGTATTGGCGGACACCTTTGGTCGGGTTTCCTTTCACCAGACCCCGCTCATAGGCCCAACGGTAAACGCGGGACATGAAAGCCTTTTCCCTGTTTGCCTGGGTACGGCTTTTAGTGCCACGTTTATCCATATACCTACGAACATGCTCAGGCTTGATTGAGTCCGAGGGCATCTGACCAAATACTGCTAGGATTTTTTGCGAATATTTCCTGTAATCTTTTTGTGTTTCAATTGCCAATTCAACAAAATCACCTGACTTGAAAAAACGTTCAACTAGCCCAGAGAGTAATGAATCATCAGGTCGGTCATTAATGAGCGCCTCCCAGGCTGTCCACACCTGCGCCTGAGTACAAGTTTTGTCACATAAGCGGATATTCCCACCGCCCTTGGGGTGATACTCATATGCCGACCGCCCGATATACACCCTTGGGGGCATCCAGGTATCATCCTTGTTTTTTCGTGCTCTTGGCATCAGTCCAGCGCTCCGAAGTTTGGTTGAAAGTTGTCATCGCATGGCGTTTTATGTCGATGCGACAACGGGTCGTTGAAGTGCGCCCACGTTGTACTTGGGCGACCATCTCTACGAGTTACAAAGAATATCCCAGCATCACGCAGGGATTCACATTGCTTTGACGGAATTTTATAACCGGTCAACATTTCAATGTCTTCATCCGAGATGATACCGCTTTCGGTTTTATTAGGCACCGTTCACCTCCGCATCCCCACAACTTGCACCGTATGCAATTCGCCCCGCGTGGGTCAAAACATAATGTTCCCACGTCATCAGGCCGAATGGTGATTGTTCACTCTCTTTCCGGTACTCCAATAGCCCATCAGCAACAAGTTTAGCTACCAGATTTGATTTTGACTGGAAAGCCACGCCACGGATCTCGCAGGTAAATACCTTCTCAAGTACAGACAATTCTTTTTTATTCGCCATGGCTAACCTCCGCCTTTAGCTTTGCTCGATGTACGCAGGCCAGAAATGCCGCTTTTGGAAAATACCGCTTCATTTCATCAATCAGATATTCGTTATGATGGTGGCGGTTTGCCTCGACAGCTTCTTTTTCCCGTTGGCGCAGGATCGCCAATTTGTCGCAGATGGCTCGGCGCACTTTTCCGCATTTTTTCTTCGCTATACCAGCCCGGAAGCGCCAAGCATCATCACGATCCCTGCCAAGTTCTAACTGAATAGCGATATCACCAATGCTTTGGTTGATGCTTGATAGGGCAATCAGCAGCTCTCCGATCGTGTTCAAGCTTTCTACATCAATGCGATTTTTCACTTTCGCCTCCCATTAACTTACGGGCGACATCTGGGCCAAGCTCTTGCACCATGTCACCGAATTGATCCAGCAGGCAGTTGAACCAGTGAATCCCGCCGTGCGTTAACTTTGTTGGTTGTCCCCAATAAGCGAGAAAACTTTCATGCTTCACCGCATCCTCGTGAGCTGTATCCAATATCGTCATGTACCAGTTGAAGCGGCGTTCCATTGAGTACCCGGAATCTTCAAGGTGGGTATCAATAAACCCCTGTAGCGCAATCGAACAGATAGCTATATCCCCGTAACGATGGCGGTAGATCGCACGGCGATGCATGGCAACCTGGTGAATAAGAAACGCCTCACAAGTCCATTCCAGAGCTAGCTGGTGCTGCTCTTCAAGCGTTCCGGCTATATTGGGTGTGTTCATATTGCCGCCTCCCGTACAACCGTCTTATATGCCCGTAACATTTCCGTTGATGGACCAGAAATAACCGACTTCATGAGAAACAAGCCCGATCGCACCACTTTGACATTTGCCGCAAATAGAACGGCATCTATCACCCGATTGTGCTTGCGGAACTCAAAGACGGTGCTGGTGATAGTGATCGTGGCTATAGCCCCTTTGTCCTGGTAATCAACTTTCATGCCCGCACCTTTAATTCTTTGTTGTAGCGCTGGTGGCTCATCACTTCCCAATGATGGCCGCCATCCTTCGATAACAGCCGCCAGCGGTGGCCGATACGCAGGGAAAGAAAGCCATGCTGATATGTGTGCCGAGGATATATAGATCCCCGCTGTAAACGGTTAAGAACCTGCATAGCCCGGCTATAGATACGCAGCGGTACGCGATGCCCGGTTAGGGTTACGACACCACGCTTGCTGGCACGCCGAACCACCTCGCGTGCTTTGTCGGTTGGCATATTTAATGTTGTTTGCATGGTCGAGATCTGCTTAAGCATTGTTTTTCTCCCGCTCAGCTAATTCGTCTGATAACCAGCAAAAAACATTTCCACTTAAGCGAGCCAGTAAACCAGCGATTGCGCTAACTTCATTGCTTTCAAGCCGGTTCGGGTAATGTTTAAGCAGGTTGGCTATAACCTCTGCTTGTTCGGCTCGCTCCATTGCTTGCTCTAGCGTTATTTCATGAGACATGATTTGTCTCCTTCTCGTTTTCTATTTCCTTGGCGTATTTTTCGGTGGCTTGGTTATATCCATATAGCCCCTTATTAGCCAAGTTCAATAATTCATCCTCGGTTTGTTTTGGATTGATATGTTTTGAAGTTGAAATAAGTATCTCTTCAATCTGGCAAAAGAAACCGACAATTTGCCCTTGTAGGCTATCGCTTATCGAGGACTCATCATCTAAAAGCATATCAAGAGCTATACGCTGAAGGATTCCACCAGAAAATTGAGCGTGGTTTTTCAAATGCAGGAGGTAAATAAGGGCTAAATCTTTTCCTGTTTCACATCCTCCGCCATATCCTCCCATTTCTGGTACCGCCCAAAAACCACCCCTTAACTCTCCGCGTTTAGCTTTTTTAAAAAAAGGAAGTCGTTGGTTGGGGCTAGTAGCTTTACGATTAAATGTCAACGGCGATTTTATTTTAGGCATTCCCCACCTCCAGAACATTAGCGCCGTTATTGTCGATAGCATCAGTTACAGCAGCCAAAATAATTTCACTCATCACCTCGACGCCGAGAGGCGTTAACTTGCTACCGTCTTTATTTTGCATGTTGATGTAGAGCGTTTTTATCTGGCTGGTGGCTGCGTCAAGTCCAAACTCTTCTACTCCTGCATTCTCGATATACTTCACCATGCAGGCATTAACGTTATTCTCTGAAACCTCCACGGTGGTTTTACTACCGTTCTCAAGTTTCATGATTGCCATGCTGCTACCATAATGGCGCTGGCAAAAATCCACGTATAAACGTGATATTCGTTTGCGTTCAAATTCAATTTGGCTGAATGGTTTGTTATTTTTCACAATTAACACTCCACAGATTTTAGAGTAGGGGATTCCCCAGCGCTGGCGCTGTAATTAAAATTGATTAAGTTATTTAATTAATACGGTTTGGACTTCATTAACTCGTCACGTTTCGCAACCCATGCGTCATAACGTTTTTGCCAGTCCTTTATTTTTCGTTTATGCGCGAGCAATCGGCGTATACGGCGTTCACAACGCGCGTGTGCTTCCCGATATTTTGGTAATACTTCACCACGTTGCCACATTTCTACACCATTACGAACAATGCGTGTGTCTGGTTGGTGAGACCTGATACCAGCGCGAGCGTAAACTTTCTCAGTCATGAAATGCGCCAGACGGTTGATTGCTGTATCACGACTGAAACATTTCTTATAACGTCCGTGCCGATAGACTACGTATACAGGCAAGTCTTTTAACTGGAATGCTGCATCAATACCGCCATCGTCTATGATTTCATTTTCGCTGATGCAGTTGTAGTCGATTTTATTTGGATTCATTTTTAAACCCGCCTTTAGTCCTGTCACGAACTTCGCCATATGCTTCGGTGGTAATAAATTCAACCTTATCCATCAATGGAGCAGCTATTGAAAGGAATATGCCAATACCTTTAAGGGCTGTGCGCATTTCATCTTCTTCCATGGTTTTATTATCAGCAGCCCAATAAGCAAGTGTTCCAATAGCTGCTATTCCATCGGTGAATGCCTCTACAATACACGAGCCTGTACCACTTATTACCTCTAACTCTTCTGTCGTTTTTTTTCTGCTAACTACCGAAATAAGCAACGAATCAATATCAATACTCATCCCCCCCCCCTTAAATACATTGACGGTCAAGCTCGGCTGTAAGATAGGTGTCAATACCGCTGCTTAGGTTCCACGCAACACCAATTAATGCACTCACCTGTTGCTCGCTAAGCTCTCTATGTTTGTCATATAAAAGCTCTAAGATAACTTGCAGTGTTTCACCATCGTTCTGAGCGTTATCAATTAAAAGTGGCTAGCTTAATGCTCTCATTCCATCTCTCCAGCAAGGCTCTTTGTTTGTGCTGATAGTAATAATCACATTTTGTGTTTTGTGGTGTCAACACAAAATGTGATTATATTTAAATTATAACGATATGTGTTTGAAATTTATGTTTAAATATTTATTTATGCGTACGAAGGTTCGCGGGGGGTGTTGAGCTGAATGAGGCTGCACGATGTGTACTCGTGTGACATTAGAAAAGGATGGGTTACAAAAACCCGGCGCGGGGCCGGGTGGGGGAGTTAATGTGTAGGCATGTTGCGTCCAGCAGCTTCAACCATATGCTCGAAATAAGCAGACATATCACTTGCACTTAGCAAGTTGAACATTTTATCTGCATAGCTATTTACTAAGTTGATCTGCTGAGAGTACGTTCTTTCTTGCGAGGCATCTGCCGCATAAACTAGGAATGTGTTCACTTCATCACGCCAAACTGCCTTGGCGGTATTCATGGTGATAGCTTTTACTGCTGAATCACCTAGTTTTTGCTTTAAATTTGAACTTCTGAAATCCAGCGTCTCAGTTAAATGATATACGCCATTTTTGAGAAGAAGCTCAGCATACAATCCTTCTTCCTCTGAAAGAGGATAGCCCTGAACAACTTTATGGTCATGAATTTCATTAACGTTTTTCCCCATGATTCCAAAGCGCTCAAATTCTCCCTTAAGCTCAGTAATTATCCTTTTTTGAGTTACGGAAGATCTTTTAATTGCCTTTATGGGGGATATGTATAGTTTATTGATATTATTGATGTTTTCATCATAATCGAATGCGCTTTCGGCTGAAAATGTACCAATGGGAGAAAGAGTAACGCTTCCTTGGAAAAAGGACATTGCTTGCTCTATCGTCAAGCAGTCACTGAGCATTTTTTCAAGTTGCATCTTTAGCGACTCAAGATTTTCCATCGAATAATCGTTGGTTACGGCCTTAATCTTGCTGGAGGAATCCAGAATGCGGACATCGGCCACTCCGCCGGGAGATGTAATGACAAACCCCACGTTGATTGATTCAGCGCGGACGGGGCTTGGCGTTATCCTGATTATGCTGTATTTGTACATTGTCATTTTAACACCTCAGCCCTTACTGCGTTTATCCTATCGGTTTTACCAGAACTTACCCACCAAGAAGTTAATGCCTCCTTATGTAGCGGGTTTATCCACTCGCCTGGCATTTCAAGAAAAATTCTTTCGATATCATCGGCGTTGATCCTTCCAATGTTTTCAAGAATTTTCAGTGCAGAAGCTCTACATGTCTTATCATTGTATGTCAAGCTCTTTACTGCGTTCCAGTAATTTGTGGTGTTATAGCCTGGAGGTATTAGCCCATCACCTACCTTGTTAGGCCAACCCATTACCATTGCAGCCAGACTAAAATCGAAAGCCTGTACCGTTACATCACCATCCCGATTTCTGGTGTAAAGGTAATTTTTTAAGTGTCTATCAATGTTATAAACAAACTGATCAAACGCATAAATAGCCCAAACCTGCTTCCTTAGAATTGGAGATGGTGACATCAATGAGGCTGCAAAGTTGACTTCATCTTCAGGCTTTGCCGCTGCTGCTAAATCATACCTAGATCCAAATAAATGCTCACTCTCAGACGTGTCATTGATTACTCTGCATGGAGGTGTTGGTAATCCACACATTTCACCTAGTCGAGTGCATAGCCACTCGGAAGCTGGTATTTGCTTAGGGTTTGGCAACCCTTTCAATTCTGAGTTTTCGCCATCTTTTATGCTTTTTACCGCATATTCCAGACCATCAGAGGCAATCACTGTATTCTTTAAGTGGGCGGTGCCACCCAGAGCTGGGCGCTTGCTAATGACCTCAAGGCTTAAGAGAGGCTCTTGAATTGTCATGTCACTGATTTCGCTTTCGTTGCTCATCAATGCTCCCTCTATAAAATAGTAATTATTATATTTTTCTACTCTTCTCATTCCGCCACACCCACCGCTCTGTGGCTAGATCAGCACTACGGCAGATTCGCTATCTTCGCATCTACCACAACACCGATAATCCGGCAGTTCCCGTTAATGGGTATCATGCTGTACTGTGGATTTAGCGGCTTAAGATACTTGTTGCCAGCGTCAATAACGTACTTTTTGAACGTTGCTTCGTTCTCGCTTTCCAGTTTCGCCACTACCAGCTTTCCGTTAATCGGCTCCACTTCTGGGTCAACCAGGATCACCATGCCTTCCGGTATGCTCAACCCTACAGGCGACGTCATTGAGTCACCCTTAACGTCTAACCAGAACGAACTTTCAGAACAATCAACAGTGGTTTCATACCAACGATCAATCGATTTCCGGTGGTATGGCTCTATGGCCTCAGACCATGCCCCTGCGCTTACCCAGCTAATGACGGGGTAATTGCCTTTTGGTTCGTTTAGCCCTGCGTAACTTACATTACCGTGCTCTCCGAAAAGTAATACGGAGGGGCTAACGCCAAGAGCCTTGGATAGTATTATCGCATCATCAGCGCTGACCTTTCTGGAGCCAGACTCATAATTTCCAACTCGCGACTGCGAAGCCCATCCACATCGTTCAGCGAGGGCGGATTGGCTCATTCCTGCGATTTCTCTAAACCGCTTTAAGCGGTTGCCTATCTCGTTGTCTGTTTTCATAAAAATTCTTTTATCACAATACGTGTTTTGTTTCTCTCACGTATTGTGTTTACTTTCAATCACGAAATGTGTTTAATGGGGTATTATTTCAAACAAAGATGAAAAAATGAACAAAATCTCATGTGAACGAAAAAAACTCGGCATAACCCAAATGGCGTTTGCGCGAATGTTGGGTTGGAGTCAGTCAAGGCTGGGTAACTATGAAGTGGGTGCCCGAAGCCCTAATTTAGCTACATGTCGAGAAATTGTTTCCGCATTTAACAGCCTGGGGAGTAGCTGTTCGCTTGATGAAATATTTCCCCCTCGCGAGTGTGGTGAGTGGCATGACCCCCGAAACCTTCATCTGTAAATACATCATAGACCATCTGGTCGCAGAGGGCTTTCCGTCGAATGTTGCTGAAGGGGGGGGGGGGGCTGACGCTGGCATTGAACACTATCGCCGCATGTCGCAGTTCAGCAAGAAAGGGGTCTTCGACGATTGCTTGGCCCGCGCTCGTCAATGGGCGCTTGGACAAACTACGGCAGCGGAGCGAAAAATTGGCAAGAAAAAAGCCGGAAAGAGTGGCACCCCTAACTGGCTACTTTGATTTGCGGAGATAAATCATGAGCAACGATATCAGAACATTCGATTTTAATTCAAGCGCTGGTGAGCTTTTGGCATCAGTGCGCACTGTACTGGTTGATCAGACTCCATGGTTTTTTGCCGTGGACGTATGTTCAGCTCTGGGGCTGACCGACACAAACAAAGCGTTGCTGGCGGTAGATGATGAGGATATTTGTGAACACGAACATTATTCGGGTTCAGGTCGTAGACCCATGCTGGTTAATGAGTCTGGGCTTTATTCACTTATCCTAAAAAGCCGCAAACCTCAAGCTAAACGTTTTAAGCGCTGGGTTACTTCAGAAGTGCTCCCAGCAATTCGGAAGAAGGGAACTTATAACTTTTCCCCAACCAACGAAATCCCCAACTTTAGCGATCCGGCTGCCGCTGCGCGTGCGTGGGCTGATCAGTATGAAGCCACTAATAAGGCGATCGGCTACGCCCACCGTCAGGCGCAATACATCGAGCATCTGGAAAACCTGTTTAAGCCAGGAATTACCCCTGTGAAATTCTGCAAACAACTGAACGGCGTCAACGTTCAGCGGGTTAGTGCATTTCTTGAAGAGCATAACTGGCTGTATGACGAACGCCCTGAATCCAGTCGCCCAGCTTGGCGTGTTAAGGCTTACGCTCGCGATCAGTACCTCACCGAGCGGCGCAACCAAATAGAGCCGGATGATTTCGATAGCTTCGATACCTACACGCCCGTTCTGCTTCGTAAGGGAGCTGTCTGGATTTATCGGCAATATCTAAAAGGTGGACTCCCCATGAAGAAAAACTGGAACGGCGAGTTTACCCACGACAAAGAATTGGCGGGTGCTGCATGACAATTTCTACCCCAACCAGGTCCGTGATGGCTATTGGCCAGATTAATTTTACCGGAAATGTCATTCCTGCTAGTTGGTGGAGACACATCACACTTCCCAGCGGACGCCCGGATCAGACAGCTATCACTCTACTTTCTGAGATTGTCTACTGGTATCGCCCCGCAGAGGTCCGCAATGAAGTAACCGGGGCGCTGATGGGCTACCGCAAGCGCTTTCATGGGGATAAGCTCCAGAGAAGCTATCAGGCATTTGCGGACCAATTCGGCTTCTCCAAGAGGGAGGCAACGGACGCACTTAAGCGCCTCAAGGGGGCTGGATTCATCACGCTTGAACTTCGCACCGTACAAACGTCAGAAGGTATGACTTTGAGCAACGTCCTGTTTGTCGAACCAGTGCCTGAAGCGATCAACGACATCAATAGCATGACAAGAAAATCAGACGCCAAAAATGCAACCCCTGTTCCGTCTGAACGTAACACCCCCTCCGTACCAACGGAACCCCTCCCACTTTCTGACGTAGGCGACCCTACGTTGAAAAGTGAGACGTATACAGAGATTACTACACAGATTACTACAGAGATTAAAAACACTATTGGCACACCGGCTGACGCCGCTATGCCGTCACGCCCTGCAAAGCAGGAATATTCACCAGAATTTGAAACAGCATGGCAAGCCTACCCCAAACGCGCTGGTGGTAATCCCAAGCACTCAGCATGGAAACACTGGAACGCCCGACTGAGAGAAGGCATTACGCCTGAAGCCATGCTGGAGGGCGTTAAGCGCTATGCCGCATTCGTGACCGCCACCGGAAAATTGGGAACGGAATACGTCAAGCAGGCTGCAACGTTTTTCGGCCCGGATCGCCACTTTGAGGAACCCTGGCAGGCTCCACCCGCTCCCGCAGGTGGGCGCGGTGGCATGGCGCCGGTATCAGGATTCAGGGAGCAGGACTATGGCGAATCAAGCTACAACTGGTAACGGCGGGGGTAAGCATGTTGGATAGCAACCAGCGCAAAGAGCGCGAAGATCTGAAATCACAATGGGAAGCACTGAACGACGAACTGGCGTTTGCCGAAGAGCATAAAAAACCCTGGCAATGGGGCCACTGGGAGAGTGGTGGAATCCGCACAGTGCAGTGCCCAACCCACGGCGAGCACGAACAACTGACGCTGATCGGCAAGAGCCTTCGCGGCGGTGAACACCAGAAGCACTCACGTTGCCCGCGCTGTGTGCGTGACGAACTGGCTCAGGTTGAAGCAAAACAGCGATCACTACGGGTTTCCGAACTGCTGGAAAATGCGGGCATCGCTTTACGCTTTGAACCCTGCGAGTTTGAAAACTTTCAGACCATAAACCCGATTGCCGCAAAAAATCTCTCGGCCTGCCAGCGCTATGCCGAAAGTTGGCCGCAACGCCTCGATGCGGGAACGGGGATCGTGATGACGGGCAGTTGTGGTACCGGCAAAAACCATCTGGCGGTATCCATGACCAAGAAAATTATCCGGGATCACCTCGCCAGCGTAGAACTGACCGATGTAATGCGGATCACTCGCGCAGTGAAAAGCACCTGGCGCAATAGCTCGGAACTGACCGAGGGTGATGTGCTGAGGCATTACTCATCACTGGATCTACTGATTATTGACGAGGTGGGCGTGCAATTCGGCACTCAGGCGGAATCTGTCATCCTTCAGGAAATCATCAATGCTCGCTACGAGAATATTTTACCGACCATCCTGATTAGCAATCTCACTTTCGAACAGTTACAGGGCGCGATTGGTGAACGCATTGTGGATCGTGTCGCTGAAGGTGGACGCAATCGACTGGCGTTCAACTGGCCCAGCTACCGAGGGAATGCGGCTTGATGGATAGCTACGAGTTTGAAGAGCAATTGATTGGCTCGATGATGATTAAGGGCGATCACATTGATTGCCGGGATATTGCCGGGAGCCTGCCCGCAGAGGCTTTCGATAATGTCCACCTGCGCAAGATGTACCAGGTGATCACCGCGCTGTTAGCCAAGGCGGAGCCGGTGGATCAGTTTACCGTCCAGTCCGGTGTTCCTGCCGAGACAAAAGAGCTTGTGATGGATGTGGCAAAGCGGTGCTGGTCGGCAGCGAATATCATCGCCTGGGCTAAACGGGTTCGCCAGTGCTGGATGCTGCGTAAGGGGCGCGCTGAGTTACTCCGCGCGGTGAGCATTCTCGATAACGCTGGTGCGCATGACATCAACGAGAGAATAGCCGAGGTGGTGGGCGTTCTTGGTGGGTTGCAATTTGAAACGAATAGCAGCCAACCTCGCCGCATTGGTGATTTGATGGATGATTACATTCAGGTGCTCGAAAAGCGCATGGGCGGTGCTGAGTCTGGCCTGTACCTGAAAACCGGTATCGAACCGATGGATGAGTTCTACGGCGGCTTTGACCGTACTGACCTGATTGTGATCGCCGGACGTCCCGGGATGGGGAAAACAGAGCTGGCTATCTGCATCGCTAATTCGATTGGCCTACAGCGTGGAAAAGGGCTGATGATTTCCATGGAAATGTCAGAAATGCAGGTGGTGGAGCGTCATATTGCCGATCGCGCCGGGTTATCTCTAAGCGTGCTGAGGAACCCGCGCAACATGATAGACGAGCAATATACCCGCCTTACTGCGGCAACGTCACAGCTACAGGATGAAGATAACTACGTGCTGGGTGAAACGTTGAGTGCAGATGAAATTATCGCCCACGCGGAACGCATGAACATGGATGGCGGCCTGAGTTTTGTCGCGGTGGATTATCTCGGGCTGATGAAAAAGCCAAAGGCAGATCGGCAGGATATCGCTATTGGTGAAATAACCAAACGCCTAAAGCGCTTTTGTTTGCGCAATAAGGTTCCGGTGATCCTGCTGGCACAGCTTAACCGTGGCGTAGAGTCCCGTGCTGATAAGCGCCCAACAATGGCAGACCTCAAGGATTCAGGCGACATCGAGCAGGATGCAGACGTGATTATTTTCCCGTACCGGGACGAGGTTTATCACGACCATAGCGACATGAAAGGCATCGCAGAAATCATCGTCGGTAAATACCGCTCAGGCCAACCAAAAACGTTTTATATGGGCTGGCGCAACGGGCATTTCGTCAATATCGATCAGAGCGCTGCTGCGCAGCGCTATACCGATAACCAGAATCAGAATAAAAAACAAACCCCAATCAGCGCCAAGTATTCACGCGGAGGACAAGCATGAAAATTGAATCTGCCTTGAAATATTTCAATCCGAAATCTATGCACATAAACGATACTTCGCGTAATACCAGCCCTGACGCGCTCAACGGCACCGACATGATGGGAGCGCTCGGATACTGCCAGTCAAAGGTGCAGTTTGGCATGGCGGCATTCCTGGGCAAGGCGGGAATCAGCGAAGAGGATAAACACAAGGCGATTACCAAATTGGCACAGTATGCGAAGCGAACAGCGCCAAAGTTGGTGGCTAAAGCGGCAGGGGCGAAGCTGGGGCATTGTGCCGTGGTCCTGGCGAAACTGGCGTTTGAGGAGTACGCACATTCAGCGGGTAGCACATCAACGTGCAAAGCTTGTAACGGGCGCAGGTTTATCACTGTGCGGCGTGAGGTGGTGAAATACCCCGGCTACATCGGCGCTGATTGTGAAGAGAAGGTACCGCCACGCATTGTATTTGAGACGGTCCGCGAAGTGTGCAGCGCCTGCCAAGGTAAGGGCGTCATATCGGCACGTTGCCGGTGTAATGGAACGGGGCAAGTGCGTGACATGGAGGAATCAAAACGTCAGGGTGTACCCGTTTACAAAGATTGTGAGCGTTGCTCTGGGCTCGGATTCAGGCGCTCTCCCGGCACAAAGGCTTACCGGGCAATATCAGCCCTGTTGCCTGACCTGCAAGAGCGCACCTGGAACCGCAACTGGAAGCCGTTTTTCGACAGGCTGGTGGATAAATGCATGTCAGAAGAAAATCGTGCTGATGCTGAATTTCAAAAGGTGACACAATAGCGACACGTTAGAAGCCAATAACTGCATTATTTTTATAAAACACTTGATTTTGTCCGAAAATGGTATGTATACTTCAAATAGTGGAATCTTGTATCCAAATCACTCTGACCTCGCCAATGCGCGAGGTTTCCTTTTTGGCGCTATGACAGGGGTATTCGCGAGATGCATTGCATCAGTACCCCTGTCATAGCGCCGAACGGCAAAAAAAATACAGAAACCCGCCATCAGTGCGGTTTTTTATTTGGAATACTCATTGACGCAGTAACATTCCGTTACTACCTTTAAATCGGTATATACAACTCTTGCTCATACGGTGCCTGCCTCCGCTGGCGCCCTCTTATGAGCCCCGGCATTTCCCGACACGCGGGCGATGCCGGGGACCTTTTCTCCAAAGAATCACGACAGGTCGCCATCGGGCGGCCTTTTTGTGAGGTATGCTATGGATCATAGCAAATCGCCGTATTGCAAAATAGAAAGCAACATTAAAGCCTCGCTAATGCGGGGCTTTGCCGTATAAAGGGCTCACCGAACGGACGGTTCATAACCCAATCCGCTGGGCGCTTGCGCAGAGCCCGCCAAAAAACAGACTGTCATTGAGTTAACTCACTGAATTTTTTCTTGAAAGGTGCTAGCTATGTTCACTCCGCAAACCAAGTATCTGGAGAATGGAATGCAGATTAGCTACGACACGCTTATTGAAAAGAAAAAAGAACTCCTCGTTAAGCAAGCCAAGAGAAGAATTACAGGCTGACGCTATCAGGTTATTCCGTGAGTTTAAGGATTCTCTCTATTTGCCGAATGAACACACTATTGATTGCGAAGGGCGTAAGATACAGTACACCAGTATTTGTATAAAAAACGAATCAGGACTGTTCGAACCACGCCCGCCCCATGCCTTGCAACCAAATTCCTCTTATGCGCTCATTTTCTATATTGGAGTAATGATCAATTCAAGTGAACCTGGCGGTGACTGGATATTCATACCGATTGAAATGTGGTATGAGCAAAATACACTAATTGTGATATCCGGCATTGAGCGAGCGCACGTAAGGCTGCATGAAGATAAGTCGGAAGGACGCTTCTATGAAGCGACGGCAATAATTAAACAAAGTTGCCTCAAAGCGTTGACGGATCCCCGACTCGAATAATTCGACACAAATCATCAATCTCGGCCGCAACTAAGCGGCCTTTTTTAATTCCCCGTAAATCACACACAGCGCCACGGCAGAGCCGGAGGTGAGGTCATGCGTATGTCAAATATTACAACGGGCGTCTCATATGGCGCGTCGGGTCTTAGCGGTGGGTATTGGATGTTACAACTGCTCGACACTGTTTCTCCGACGCAGTGGGCTGCTATCGGTGTTCTCGGTAGCCTTCTATTTGGCTTACTCACATTCCTGACCAATCTGTATTTCAAGGTCAAGGAAGATCGCCGTAAAGAAGCGCGGGGCGAATGAGTATGAGCAAAAGAAAAATTGCAGCAGGTGTGATGTGCTCTGTCAGCGTCATCATTGGCATGGTGATGAACAACGGCCAGGTACGAACCAATCAGGCTGGATTGGAGCTTATCGGCAATGCTGAGTCATGCCGCCGGGACCCTTACGTATGTCCGGCAGGTATTTCGACTGATGGTATTGGCAACACTCATGGCGTTGTTGATGGCACCCATAAGACGGATCAGCAGATTGCCGCCGACTGGCAAAAAAACATCCTTGAGGCTGAAAGCTGCGTTGATAAATACGCCGCTGGAAAGAGGTTGCCAGATAACTCATTCAGCGCAGCAGTGAGCATTGCTTTTAATGCTGGCTGCCCAAAGATTCAAGCTTCAACCATGTTTCAGTTATTCCGCGCTGGCAACATTCTGGCTGCGTGCGAGCAGTTCCCTCGCTGGGTGTATGGCGGCGGTAAGGTGCTGCCGGGGCTAGTTGAACGCAGGGGTAAGGAGCGGGCGTTATGTCTATCCTCTCAGGCTGGAAAATAACGGTTCTTGCGCTGCTGGCAGGGATGGCGCTCGGCTGGTACGTGCAGGGGTTGCGCTGGAGTGCTGATGTAGCAGAACGCGGCAAGAAAGCATCTGACGATATCAGTGCCAGCCAACAGGCTGTAATCGCTGGGCAGGCTTTCCAGTTTCAACGCTTCAATGAAATAGCACGCCAGGCTAATCAGTACGGCACCAACATTAAGGCCCAATCCGATGAAAAGCAGATTGTCTACCGCACCATCATCAAACGTGATCCGGCTGGCCGCCAGTGCGTGCCTGATGATGTTGCTAGCCGGTTGCTCGACTACACGAACGATATACGTGCCAGCGCCATGCACGCCGTTACCGGCAAGTCTGACCCAATCAGTGTTAGCCCCATTGCCACCGCCTGCCGACTGACATACGCACAGGCCGTTTACTGGATTGACCCGCTACTGACTGCGATTGACCAGGCGAATAGCCAACTGGCAGGGATACGAGAAGCAGAATCAAACCGAGCCTCACATTAGTGGGGCTTTTTGTTAACAATAGGGGAATAAAATGACTGTAGTCCTTACAGCAAAACAGATCGGAGAGTTGGCTGATTTCGCCAAAAAAAGACAGTCAGCCGCGATACACCATCACTACTGGGACGATCCCGGCATTTGAAGCTGATAACGGTGAAGCTATTCCAGAATACACCGGGCTTATCGCTTACTCCGAATCGCTGGATCACGGCGTCTTGCAACTCGATTAGTGGCATTACAGCAGGCATTCACTGAGTGCCTGTGATAATGCTTTAACAAAAAAACACCACACCCTATGATGTTATTTGTCGATAACTAAGGAGGTAACAATGGTCGTTTTTTTAGTATGGGAAGCTTACTCGGTGGACTGGAAACTTATCCGCAAAGGGTCAAAATTCATGAGTGTAGAGAACCCGGCGCTTATTGATCTTGAAGTTTCTGATTACTCAGAAGGTATGGCGAAATATCTCGGTATTAAACCAGAGCATTTGACTATAACTTCTATTCAGCAATTAGATATCCCTGAATAACTAGTTTTTAAACCACGCAAGCCACAGACATTCTCTGATGGCTTTTTTATTGCTATCACATTATTCATTCCTGAGTGAATAGCGTAATGGTTTTAACAGAGGAATCATCATGGCAATACCGGACTGGGGGGCCATCGAGTCGGCATACCGGGCTGGAGTGTTGTCCCTCCGTGAAATAGCAGAACAGTATGGCGACGGTATAACCGAGGGCGCTATACGCAAAAGGGCTGTAAAGCTGGGCTGGGTACGCAATAAGAAAAGCGGTACGCAGAAAGGTACTCAAGTACGCAAAAGCGGTACGCAAAAAGCGTCAAGTGTAAACCTGCGTACCAAGCCAAAAAAGCCAAGCCATCAAGTTGAAAATCAAATTGATTCGAATCGCCTGCCAATTGAAAACTCGAACGATAACTGGACGCTAAACCCCGATGAATACGGGCTTAACGACATGCAGGCTAAGTTCGTGAATGAGTACCTGATTGACATGAACAGGACGGCGGCGTATAGGCGGGCTGGATACAAAGGCGAGGGCAATACTGCCTACGTTAATGCCACTCGGATGCTAAGAAATGCTAATGTCGCCCGAGCCATTCGCGACGCACTGGACGCCAGAGAACGCCGCACCCAAATCACGCAAGATGACGTGTTGAAAATGTGGTGGGAGATTGCGACCGCTGACGCAAACCAGATCACTGAGTTGCGCCGCCTGTGCTGCCGTCACTGCTGGGGATTTGGTTTCCAGTACCAGTGGCGCGATGCTGTCGAGTTTGAAGAGAAGCGTTTGGATGCTGTTGAGCGCAAAAAGCCTGAGCCTCAGGACGTCGGCGGTTACGGCTATGACCAGTCAATGGACCCCAATCCAGAATGCCCACGCTGCAACGGTATGGGTGTTAGCCGGTCACACTTTCATGATACGCGAGATTTGCGCGGTGCAGCTCGTCGCCTGTACGCTGGCGTGAAAGAGGGTAAGTTTGGGTTAGAGGTCATCACCCGCAATCAGGATGATGCGTTAAAGATGGTTGCCCAGCACCTGGGTATGCTGAAAAACAAAACAGAGATTAGCGGCCCTGATGGCGGACCCGTCAAAACAGAGACGACAAACTTATCGCCGCAAGAAGTAGCAGAAGCCTACAAAAAAATGATGGGGTAAAACTGCACAAAATAGCCGGTTCACTAAGAAATCCCGCTATGCATTTTCACCCCCGTTTTATGCACGCTTTATTCACCGCTTTTTGACCAACTCCCGAGAGTAAATATACAGAAACAAGCTCTTCACGCGCCTTGTGTGAGGAGTGCTGCCCCGGTGGTGCGCAAAAGAGCCATTATGTTAAATAGCCCCTAATTTTGAGCAATTATCCCGATGCCTATTCCGTTCCCGTTCGACTTCAAAAAACCGGACTATACGCAGGTTTTCGAGTGGCGAATGGAACGGTTACAGCGCATTCGGCAGCAGCCTGAAATGTTACCCATGCTCAGGGCTTTTTACCGCGATAACCCCGCACAATTCATAATCGATTGGGGTATGACAACCGACCCTCGAAACATCGATTACGGATTACCGGTGACCATCCCGTTTCTGTTGTTCCCAAAGCAAGAAGAGTGGATCCACTGGATTATGGAACGCCGCTTGCGCATGGAGAACGGCTTAACGGAAAAGAGCCGTGAAATGGGCCTCAGTTGGACGGCTGTGGGGCTGGCCTGCTCGTTGTGTCTGTTCAACAAGGAAATGGTGATTGGCTTCGGTTCACGTAAAGAGGAATACGTTGATAGTACCGGCGACCCAAAGGCGCTCTTCTGGAAAGCGCGCAAATTTGTTGAAACGTTGCCGGCAGAGTTTCGCGGTAGCTGGAACGAAAAAAAGCACGCGCCTTACATGCGTGTTGAATTCCCTGATACCGGCGCGGTGATTAAAGGTGAAGCGGGGGACAATATCGGGCGCGGTGACCGCACCACACTCTATCTCGTGGATGAATCGGCATTCCTTCAACGTCCGTTACTGATTGACGCCGCATTATCACAAACCACCCGGTGCCGTATCGATCTCTCATCCATCAATGGCATGGCTAACCCTTTTGCCCAGAAGCGGCATAGCGGAAAAATCCCAGTGTTTACGTTCCACTGGCGCAGTGACCCGCGCAAGGACGATGAGTGGTACCGCAAGGAATGCGAGAAAATTGATAACCCGGTCATCGTTGCCCAGGAACTGGACCTCAATTATCAGGCCTCTGCCGAAGGTGTGCTGATCCCCTCCGAATGGGTTCAGTCCGCCGTTGACGCTCATATCAAACTGGGCATTCAGCCCTCTGGCCGCCGTCTGGGTGCAATGGACATCGCGGACGAAGGTAAGGATAAAAACGCATTCTCCGCTCGTTACGGTTTCCTGCTTCAGGACGTAAAGGAGTGGTCTGGTGTTGGCAGCGACATTTACGCGTCAGTTGAGAAATCGTTCGGCTTCTGTGACGAGTTCGGGCTCGATGAGTTTCGGTTTGATGAAGATGGATTAGGCGCAGGTGCTCGCGGTGACGCAAGAGTGATTAACGAACTGCGCAGCGCTGAAAGTGTTCGGCAAATCACGGCCACACCGTTTCGTGGAAGCGGTGGCGTGTTTGATCCTGACGATGAGGCCGTGCCAGGCGATAACGGAAAAACAGCTCGCATTAATAAAGACTTTTTTGCAAATGCAAAAGCACAGAGTTGGTGGCATCTGCGAAAGCTATTCCGCAACACGTATCGCGCTGTTCAGGGCATGGATTATCACCCTGACGAAATCATTTCAATCAGTGGAGAGATAGCAAACAAAGACAAGCTCGTCATTGAATTATCCCAACCGACCTACTCAATCAACGGCGTTGGGAAAATAGTGGTTGATAAGCAACCAGACGGAACGAAGTCGCCGAACCTGGCCGACTCCGTCATGATCAACTATGCGCCGATGGAATCCTCACTCGATATATGGGCCAGATTGGCTGGAGAGTAATTATGTCCCGCAAGAAACGCCAGAACGGCGCCGACAAGCCCGCTGCGACTGTTGACGGGTACAATAACTTTACCGCTAAACTCGGCTCAAACACCCAGAACATCCAGACTGGTGGCACCTATACCCCCGGCTATATCACTCGTAACCGTGTGATGCTGGAATTTTCCTACCGCTCATCATTTCTGGTTGGCGCTGGCGTGGATGCGATGGCTGATGACATGACCCGCAAGGGGATCAGTATCAGTTCGCAGTTGAAACCTGGACAGAAGGGAAAGGTTGAAACGTTCTGGGACGACGCCGGGATATGGGACGGCATCAACGACACGCTGAAATGGTCGAGACTGTACGGCGGCGCGCTGCTGGTGGTGCTGATTGAGGGGCAGGATATGTCCACCCCGCTCAAGCTGGATCGCATCAAAGAAGGGCAGTTTAAAGGCGTGATGTGCCTCGATCGCTGGATGGTTACGCCAACGTATAGCGACCTGGTGACTGATTACGGTCCGCACTTCGGAAAGCCAAAATACTACAAGGTGGTTGTCAGCCAACAGGGTATTCCGCCGTGGAGAATCCACCACAGTCGCCTGATTCGCATGGAGGGGGATTCTCTGCCATTCCAGCAGGCGCAGACCGAAAACGGCTGGGGGATGTCAGTCGTTGAACGCATCTTTGAACGCATTGAGGCATTCGACACCGCTACGGTGGGGACAACTCAGTTAATCCATAAGGCGCACTTACGCACCTATAGCATTGAAGGGCTGCGAGCTGTACTGGCTATGCCTGATGACAGTCCTGCAAAAGCGGGGCTGATGAAACACATGGACATGATCCGCGAGTTTCAGACCATTGAGGGCATGACTCTTATGGACAGCAAGGACCAGTTCGCCACGCACAGCTATTCGTTTGCGGGCGTGGCCGACGTCATTCTTCGCTTTGCTGAACAGGTTTCCGGTGCTACGGGAATACCGCTGGTGCGGTTATTCGGTCAATCCCCCGCGGGATTCAATACGGGTGACGGTGACCTCGAAAATTATTACAGCCGCGTCAACTCACTACAGGAACGCCGATTGCGCCGTCATATTCGTTGGCTGCTGGATATCAGTTGGCGCTCTCAGTTTGGTGAGCCATTGCCGGACGATTTCACGTTCGAGTTTAACAAGCTCTGGGAAATGTCAGACGTTGACCGTGCAACGATGGCTAGCAACGTTACGACGGCACTGGCAACCGCTGTTCGTGATATCGGCATGTCGCAGCATGCGGCGCTGAATGACCTGCGCAACCTGGCTGACGTTATCGGTATCGGCGGCTCAATCACTGACAAGGACATTGAAGATGCCAAAGCTGAGTGGGAGGAGCCTGAACTTGAGGCCGGGCCTCCGCCGGAAATCAGAGCGCCAGTACCTCAAAAGCCTACAGGCGATAGCGCAGCAAATCGGCGCGATCGTGGCTGGTTCGTACGATGGTTCTCAGGCTAGCGCTGACTCGATAACTAACACGTTGGTGGATTATTCGGACGTGATCGGCAATTGGGCTGAAATGGTCGGTAAAAAGATGTTCGCGCAGGTGGAGGAAGAGGAGTGGAACCAGTGGCGATCCGTATCACAGGAAATCGCTGTTGGCCTGCGTGATGTCGTTGGGAATACGCCAGTTGGTTACGTTGCACAGGATATCGTAGCGCGCCAGGTTCAGTACATGAAGTCGTTACCGCTGGAGGCTGCAAGTCGTGTATCTGAGATTCAGGAGCGCGCAATGCAAGCAGTCGTTAACGGTGAACGCCCTGACCAACTCTATGAAATGATTATGGCGTCCGGGCAAGTGGCTGCCAGCAGAGCTCGTCTCATTGCACGTACCGAGATAGGCAGAGCTACGGGGGCACTGACTCAGGCGCGGGCGCTGGCCGTTGGCTCGGAAGGGTACTGGTGGCGCATTAAAGGCGCAGGCACTCGCCCGTCTCATAAAGGCATGAAAGACAAATTTGTGCGCTGGGATAACCCACCAACGCTCGACAGCATGACGGGTCACGCAGGTTGCCTGCCGAATTGCGACTGCTGGCCTGAAGTTCACATCCCAGAACCAAGAAAATAACAGGTCGCCATGTGCGGCCTTTTTAATACCCGCCATTCAGCAGGTAATCCATGAAATATTTCTTCACTACCCGCCTCGGTGAAACGCGCTATTTACAGGCGGATGGCTCGCTCCTGTGCAAAGACGTGCCGATCGCAAGAACAGGGACGCAGGTTTATCTACCCGAGGAAATCGACCTAGAACCGGACGCTAGCGGCACAGTAACCGTGTGGCGCACAGAAGATGAGGTGTTTTCCTCTGAGACAATGGCGAGCTTTGAGGGCGTAGCCGTCACGCTGGGACATCCAGAGGACAGCCTGGGCAGCATCGTATTCGTGAACCCTTCTAACTTCGCTGAGTTGGCGCACGGACACATTCAGAACGTCCGGCGAGGTGCGGGCGACAAATCGGATCTGCTCATTGCTGATGTGCTGATTAAACGGCAGGAGGCAATCGATGCGGTGAATTCTGGCCTGACCGATGTCAGCTGCGGCTATGACGCCCAATACAAACAGTTGGCACCCGGCAAGGGCAAGCAATACCAAATCACAGGTAATCACCTCGCTGTCGGCATTGACCGTGGGCGCGCTGGTGGTCGCTGTGCAATCGGGGATTCCATCCCACCAACAATAAAGGAGAAGCCTGTAATGTCATGGCTTAAAAAACTGGCTCAGGCCATTAAGACGAGAGATGAAGATGCACTCGCAAAACTCATCGATGAAGCGCCGGATATGCCGTCTGATGGCATGGCTTCAATCCCCGGTTCATCTATCACCATCAACATTCCTTCACAGGCTACGGCCTTGCCCGAAGGGAGTCGTACCACTACGGATGAAGTCGATCCGAACAAAGAGAAAACGAGTGATGAAGACATTCCCGCCTGGGCAAAGGCGCTGATCACCCGCCTGGAAGCGCTGGAAGGAAAAACCACCGATTCAGACCCCAATAAAACGGGCGATGAGGATGAAGAGGAAGACCGCAAGGTGACAGGTGACGCGGCGTTTAAACGGAACCTGATCGCTGATGCGGAAATTATTTGTCCCGGCTTCTCGCCATCTGGCGACAAGGGATTGAAGCGTCAGGTTCTCAACCACGCGGTGCGCACTGGCGACAGTCTGAAGTCGTTTGGCGTGAGTGATTTCACCGCAGTGCCAAAAGCAACGGTAGACGCGGTGTTTACTGCTGCTGTAGCGCTGAATAAAGCGAAGAATCACATCACCCCGCTGAATCCTGCGCGTACCACTGACAGTGCCCCGCAAACCAAGCACATGAGCCCAGCCGAGCTGAATAAGCTGAACGCTGAGTTCTGGAGCAAACGCAAATAAGGTAACCACCATGGTAGGAAATTCATATTTACACCGGATGCCAATCGGCATCGCGGGTGCTGTAACACGTCCTCGCGATCTGACTATCGAACCTGTAACGCTGGATTACCAGAAACAGTTCGCTGGCTATGGCCTCGCAGGGAAGTACGTGAATGACAAGTTTGTTCCGCTCGAATCTGGCGACACCATCGCGAATGTGGCGGGTATTCTGGTCCGACCGTATCCGATCACATCCGTTGCTGATTTGGCATACCTCGGCGTCACGGTAAATCAGGTCGGCGATAACCTGAAGCGCGGCTACATCTGCGTAAAAGCCACGGCAGGTAACGCAGCGACAGCGAAGAAGGGAGCCCCGGTATACGTCCGCGTTGCTGCGGGTTCAACGGCCAGCCCTGTCGGGTCGTTTTTGTTGACGCCAGATGCTACAGCAGCCAATACGCCGCAGTTGCCGAGCGCCGAAGTCATGGGGCCAGGTGAAGCCGACGGCCGTATCGAAATTTCCTACAAAATTTAAGGGGCCAGAATGTTTACAGTTGACAGAGCAACCATCGACTCCACCGGCGCGTTTCTTGTCGGAGAGCTGGAGCGCATGGATCAGACGCTGAACATGCCGCTGACCTCCGTTAAATGGTCACGTGACATGCCTCTGCGTAGCGACATCTCGATCGCTGATGAGGTTTCATCATTCACCAACACCGATTTTGCCAGCGTAGGGGGACCTAATCCGCGTGGTAAAAACTGGATGGGGAAAAAGGGAACGGCGGTGCCGGGCGTTGAACTGAATATCGTACCGACGCGTAACAACCTGACGCCGTGGGCAATGGAACTCGGGTGGACGGTGCTGGAACTGGCATCAGCGCAAAAACTCGGACGCCCGATTGATATTCAGAAATACGAAGGGATGAAGCTCAAGTTTGCGATGGACACCGACGAGCAGGTCTATATCGGTGATACCGATCTGGGTGTACGTGGGCTGCTAAATCTGCCTGACGTTCTCCCGATTGCAGCAGCAGCACCGTGGACAGCGACAACAGATCCTGACGTCATTGTTCAGGATATTAATCTGGTACTGACTGAAGCGTGGGTAAGTTCCGGTTATGCGGTATGCCCTGCAAAAATCGGTCTGGCTCCTGAACTGTTCGGCCTGCTGGCAAGCAAAAAAGTGTCGTCCGCAGGGAACATCTCGGTGCTGGAATACGTGAAAATCAACACCATCGCGTTTCAGGAGAACGGTGAGCCGCTGGAAATCGTTTCAATGAAATGGGCGTCAGGCCTTGGCGCGGGTGGTGCTCACCGTATCGTTGCGTATACGCAGGATGAAAAATACGTGCGATTCCCGATGGTGCCATTGCTGAATACCCCGTTGGAATATCGCGGCATGCAACAGCTGAGCGTTTACTACGGCAAGCTGGGGCAGGTGGAAACACCGTATTCAAACACGATTTCCTATCTCGACGTTCCGGTGTCCTGATAGCGACAACACGGGCGGGGTAACCCGCCTTTCTTTATGGAGTAACAGCATGAAATACATTGTTTCAGGCGGCGCAACGCTCAGTTTTCCAGACGGTACGAGATTTGAATTGCAGGCCGGCATTCACGACAGCAACAATCTCCCCGATTCAGTGAGAAAGCACTGGGCGTTTAAGTCCTATGCCAAGCCATTGGATGAATCAGAGCTGGAACAGGAAAAGCAGACCGAAGACCTGTCGGCTCAACTGGCTGTGCTGAGCGCGGAAAACGAATCTCTGAAAACGCAACTGATAGAACAGAGCAAAATCAGCGAAGACCTGTCGGCTCAACTGGCTGGAAAGGATACTGAACTTGCAGGCCTGAAAGAGCAGCTTTCTGCTGCATTGGCAGCGACAGAGAAGGGTACTAACGCCAAGAAATAAACGGGTGAGATATGCCTAAAAATAGTCTGCTACCAACCGTCCAGAAGTTCCGCGATGACTTCCCCGAATTCTCCAACACCACACGCTACCCCGACGCCTCAGTGAATTTTTATCTGGGGCAGGCGGACGTATTGCTCGACCAGAATATGCAGGGCGATCAGTTCGTGTACCTGGCTGAACTGTTTACCGCGCACTACACCGAATTGCGTGGACGCGCTCTGGCGGCAGCTACGGCTGGCGGCGGGGTGAATTCATCCGGTGGTGGTGTCCTGACATCAAAATCCGTGGATAAGGTCAGCGCCAGCTATGACGTATCAGGGATTATCAACCCTGATGCGGGATTCTGGAACAACACCGGATACGGGCGCGAGTTCTTCTGGTGGTGGTCGATGTTTGGTGCGGGTGGTCGCCAGTTGCTATGAAAAGTGGCGTGAAGGTAACGGCGGATAACGCGGACGCGATTATTGACTCGATCACGCGCCTGTCTGGCATGGACGTGCTGGTGGGTATCCCCGAGGGCAACGCAGCGCGCGAGGACGGCAAACTGAACAACGCCGAAATCGGCTACCTGCAGTCCACCGGGGCTACGGTGGAAATCGACGGCGCTGTCGTCACGTTACCGCCGCGCCCCTTTCTTGACATCGGTATTGAGGATACGCGTGAGCGCACCACTGCACACCTGAAAGTTGCCGCAGAGCTGGCGCTGGACGGGAACGCCGCTGGTGCTGAGCGTGAACTCGAACGCGCTGGGATTATCGCCTCTGATGGCGCGAAGAAGGTGATCAGTGATGGTGACCGTCTCGCGCCGCTTTCCGAAAAAACACTCGAAAAGCGCAGGGCTAACGGATTGCCCGGTGAAAAGCCGCTATACGCACACGGCTACCTGCTGCGCGCTATCACCTATGTTGTGAGGAAATAATCATGCCGCTGCTCGATGTTTCCGAAATACTGCTCGACCCCGATTTTGCTGATTTCTCGCTGATTTGTCATCGGCAGGTGCAGACCGTGGACGATGACAACTTCCCAATCAACACACCGCAAGATATCCAATTTTCTGGCGTGGTGACCGTCGACCGCTCACTGGAAGCGCGACGCATGGCTGCCGGGCAGAACATCAGGGGGGCCATCCTCATTGTGACGCAGTTCCGACTGACGCAGGGGCAACCGTCATCAGATACCACGCCGCGGCTGGATGCTGATGTGGTGACCTATAACGGCCGCCGATACCGCGTGACGTTTGTCGATCCGTATACGAGCTATGGCGCGGGATTTGTTCAGGCGCACTGCGAGTTAATGGATTTTGACGGAGGGATACCCGTTGAGCAATGACAGCACATCCCGTGGTTATCTTAGCCCTGTTGGGGATATGCCTGCCTATGACCAGGATCTGGAGCGAGAAATCAGCCGGTGGATCCGTGGTGTTTCTGGTCTGCCGGCCGAACAGGTTTTCCCGCGCTGGACGGATCCGCAACCACTAATCCCGAAGAACGGTGTGACCTGGTGCGGATTCGGTATCACTACCGTGCCACAACCACTCAGTCAGTCAGATGTTCAGGTGTCGGACGAGCAGTCCGAGCAATGGACGTGGGAATCCGTGACGGTGATTTGCTGCTTCTACGGTCCTCTCGGTGCCAGCACAGCGGCCACGTTCCGTGCAGGTATATTCGTTGAGCAGAACAACGCCGAGCTAAATCTTACCGGTCTGTCGCTGGTGGATGCCGGGACTCTCTATAACCTGCCCGAACTCATTAACAACCAGTGGGTGAGGCGCTACGACATCACTGTCACGCTATCCCGTAAAAACACGCGCACGTACAACATCAAAACGCTGGTGGATGCGCCAGTATTCTTTGGAGATTAATTCATGGCACAGCAGGGCTTACCGTTGTCCAATGTTGTCAACGTTGATGTCATCATGTCGCCCACGGCGGCGACGGGCCGAAACTTTGGCTCATTGCTGATACTCGGCACATCAACCGTCATTCCCGTCACCGAACGCCTGCGGCTTTATTCTGGCACTGAAGATATCGGCGCAGATTTCGGTGTGGATTCGCCAGAATATGCCGCCGCCACGGTGTTCTTTTCACAATCCCCGAGACCGACGCAGGTGTATATCGGACGCTGGGCGAAAACGCTCGCGGCCGGAGAAACCGGAGCTGTTGAAACGCTGATTCAGGCTGTCAATGCTTCGCTCCAGTTTACTAACTGGTACGGGCTAGGCGTGGCTGATAGCGCGGAACTGCTGGATCCTGATGTACTGGTTGTAGCTGCGGCGATTGAATCGGCCCGAGTCAGTCGTATCTTTGCCGTTACTACTGATGCTGCGGCAACACTGAGCACAACCAGCACCGACGATCTGGCATCAAAACTGAAGGCGGCGGGGTACGCACGCACTTTCACGCAATATTCAACCAGCAGCAAATACGCGGCGCTGTCTGCGTTTGGTCGTGCGTTTACCGTGAATTTCAACGGCAGCAACACCACCATTACGCTGAAGTTCAAACAGGAGCCGGGCGTCACGTACGAAACCCTGCAAATCAATCAGGCCGCCGCCGTTGATGCGAAAAACTGCAACGTTTACGTGTACTACGAAAACGACACGGCAATTCTTCAGCAGGGTGTCATGGCAAACGGCGACTTCTTTGACGAACGCCATGGACTGGACTGGCTGCAAAACTACGTGCAGACCAACCTGTACAACGTGCTGTACACCAGCGCAACAAAGGTGCCGCAAACCGACGCCGGTGTAACACGCCTGCTGGCGAACGTTGAGCAATCCATGGATCAGAGCGTGGCGAATGGCCTGGTTGCTCCCGGGGTGTGGAATGGTGGACCGATCGGGCAGTTGGCAAGCGGTGACACTCTGACAAAAGGCTATTACGTCTACGCGCAGCCGATTTCCTCGCAAGCGCAGGCAGACCGCGAAGCCCGTAAAGCGCCGGTTATTCAGGTGGCGTGCAAACTGGCCGGCGCGGTTCACTACGCCGACGTGCAAATCAACGTTGTCCGTTAAGGGGGAGCAATGAGCACATATTCATTTTTGGACGTTACCGCGTCCCTTGCTGGCCCCACCGGGATCGTCGATCTCGGTTATGGCTCGGCGGCCTCAGAAGAAGGGATCACTGTCGTCATGACTGAGGCGAAAAACACCATGACTGTTGGGGCAGACGGCGAAGTGATGCACAGCCTGCACGCGGGAAAATCCGGCGCTATCACGGTCACACTGTTGAAGACCTCCCCGGTAAACAAAAAATTATCCCTGATGTATAACGCGCAGAGCCAGTCGTCCGCGACGTGGGGTAATAACGTCATCGTGGTGCGCAACAAAGCGTCAGGTGACACGACAACCGCGCGCTCTGTCGCGTTCCAAAAGCAACCGGATCACGCTAATGCCAAAGTCGGTAATACGGTGTCGTGGGTGTTTGACTGCGGCAAAATCGACCAACTGCTCGGAGAGTTTTAATTGATGGAAATATCACTGAAAGGCCAGGATTACCGCCTGTCAAAGCTGAGCGTTTTTGACCAGCTTAAGGTGACTCGAAAACTGCTGCCGATGCTGGCGGGAATGCTGTCTGATGTGGGTGATTTGAAGTCGATAAAGTCTGACGGCGCTATGCAGGCGTTACCCAAGATTGCTGACGCAATCGCTGCTCTGCCGGACGATGATGTTAACGCGATTATCCACCCGTGCCTGGCTGTCGTGGCGCGTAAGCACGATAAAGCCTGGACGCCAGTATTCAGTCAGGGTGAGCTGATGTTTGATGATATCGATTTGTTCACCATGTTGTCGCTGGTGGCGCGGGTGGTCGCCGACTCCCTCGGAAATTTTTTGCACGAACTCCCCGACAGCGCGACGGCCACCCCGACAGCGGATTAACCCTCGATACACTGCCTGACAGCGAAGACTACATCATGCGCCCGGTTGATGCCGGGCATATTCCTTACACTGCACTGAAGGATGGATCTGTCGATCTGGCGGATATCGCCCGCATGAATGACTACCTCGATATGAAAGCCGACAACGAATACCGTATAGCGAAATGGAGAGAAGATAATGAACGCTGAGGCTATCAAATCGTTTCTCGTCTCGCTGGGATTTGACGTTGATGAAGCAGGACAGCGCAAGTTCGAAGCGGGGATCGTCAGCGCGACCGCAAAGGTGGTGAAGCTGGGTGTGGCGGTGGAAGCCGCAGCACTATCCGTTGTCGCCTTTACCACTAAAATAGCCAGCGGTCTGGATGATCTGTATTGGGCATCCCAGCGCACTGGCGCGACGGTGGCGGGTATTCAGCGCATTGGGTATGCAGTCGGGCAAATGGGCGGGAGCGTCAACGCTGCACGCTCATCGCTGGAAAATCTGGCGCAGTTCATACGAAACAGCCCTGGCGCTGAGGGGTTTTTGAATCGACTCGGTGTGCAGACTCGGGATGCCAGCGGACAGATGCGGGATATGGCCAGTATTTTTACGGGCGTAGGCCAGCGTCTGAACAGCATGCCGTACTTCCGGGCTAATCAGTATGCGCAGATGCTCGGCATTGACGAAAACACGCTGATGGCAATGCGGCGCGGGCTGGGACAGTTCAGCGCAGAATATACCGCCACTGCCAAGGCTATCGGTTTCAATGCGGAACAGGCGGCAGCCAGTTCGAACAAGTTTATGACCTCCATGCGTGAGTTTGGCATGATGGCAGGTATGGCGCGAGACAAAATCGGCGCAAATCTCGCCAGCGGTCTGGCTGGCTCAATCGATAACTTCCGTAAACTCATCGTCGATAACTTCCCACGAATTGAGACGGGGATAACAGTCGTTATCAAATCCATTTTGTGGCTGGCTGATATCGTCGGGCGGGTAGTCTATCGGCTTGTTCAGGCTGTTGGGGTGATTATTGACTGGTGGGGATCATTAGATAAATCCACAAAGCAGATAATAGCGGCATTCGGAGCCATGCTCGTTGCGTGGCGCTTACTGAACAGCGCGTTCGCGATGTCGCCCATCGGTCGCATTATTGCGCTGGCTGCGGCACTGGCGGCGTTGGTTGAGGATTACGCCACCTGGAAAGAGGGCGGGCAAAGCCTGATTGACTGGTCGAAATGGGAACCGGGTATCCAGTATGCCCAAAAAGCCATTGGCGGACTCAGCGGCGACTTTGGCGCGCTGTATGACAAGGTCGTCGATCTGGGTAAAGCGATATGGGATGCCATCAAGGCGTTTCTTGAGTTTATCGACATCGATACGTCGCGCTTCTCAGGAAAGTGGCTGTTTGACCAGATTATTGAAAGCGTGCGTTGCGCCATCAAGTATGTGGGTGCGCTGGTGGATGCATTGAAAAAACTGGTCAGCGGTGATTTCTCTGGTGCCTGGGACTCGCTGAAAGAAGCCGCCAGTATCTTGGCCGATAGTCCAATGGGACAAGGGGTGACGGCTGTAGCGAAGGGGGTATACACCAAGGCCAGTAATGCGCTGAATCAGTATCTGCCGGAATGGATGGGGGGTACGCCAGTAGAGCGACCCAAAGCGAGCAAGGCTGGTGAGCAGTTGCTTGGCTGGATGGGGCCAATGCTTACCCAACTGGAGAGCCTCTACAAATTACCGGCTGGCCTGCTGCGTAGCGTGGCCACCACCGAGTCAGCAGGCAATCAGTTCGCGGTATCTGAGGCAGGCGCTAAGGGATTGTTTCAGTTTATGGACGGAACGGCGCGCGATATGGGACTGCGTGGGAATGATGTTTTCGATCCCATGAAATCGGCACAAGCCGCCGCCAAATACCTGGCACAACTGCTTAAGGCCAACGGTGGCGATCTGGATAAGGCGCTGGCGTCGTATAACTGGGGGATCGGCAACGTGCAGAAACACGGTATGGCGCTGATGCCCAGGGAAACGCGCGATTACATCCCCAAAGTGCGAAGCGGCATGCCGAGTATCAATCAGGAAACCAATATCACGGTCTACGGTTCGACTGATGCGCAGGGTACTGCTGATGCAATTGCCGATAAGCAGGATGGCGTTAACTCGCGCACTGTCCAGCAGGTGAATACAGGTAATCGATAATGGATATTCTTTCCGTCATGTTCCGGCAGCGAAGCCGGAAAATAGGGATAATAATTCCTGATGTTGTTATTTCAGAAAAGCACTCTGATGTGCTGGAAATTACAGAGCACCCTGTTGAAAAGCCGACATCATCGGGAGCGGGATTCATTGCTGATCATGCGTATCGTCGCCCCTCCGAAGTGGTAATGGAAGTGGGTTTTGCTGGTGGCGGTTCTTTACTGGATTCGTCGCTGCTCGATACATCAAGAATCGGTCTGAGTGTTGGCCTTAGCCCTAAGGAGGTTTATCAGCAACTGCTCGACCTGCAACGCCTACGCCTGCCATTCGATGTGACGACAGGCAAACGTCAGTATCAGAACATGTTGATCCGCTCGCTGGATGTCACCACTGACAAAAACAGCGAAAACGTGCTAATGGCTGTTATCACACTGCGTGAAATCATCATATCTGAAACATCATCAACAAAAGTTGCTCCGAAAGAAGAGATGAAGCTGGGAGCAACTACCTCTGATGTTCAAAACTCAGGGACAAAAACCCCTCAACCCGTTAACAGTTCAATACTGAAATCCATTGGTGGCGCCGTGTCAGGCGTGGTAGGTGGGCTATGAATGCAACCGAAATACCACTAACACCAAACAACCAGCTATTCAGTATCACGCTGGCTGGGACGGTATATCAAATGCGGATACTCTGGCGTGAAACGTTCTGGTCACTGGATCTGATGGATAGCGCCGGCGGGCTGGTGGCGGGAAACATCCCACTGATAACTGGCTACGACCTGCTGCTGCAATACGTTTACCTGAACCTCGGTTTTTCTCTGATCGTTGCCTGCGATGTTGCCGGGCAGGAAAACCCAACTAAAACCGATCTCGGTATTTACAGCCATCTTTATGTGGTAACGGAGTAATCATGTCTAAAAACTGGATGCGCCATTTTGACCTGCAAATAGTCGACGGGAGTGGTGAAGGTGTGCAACTTAGTGATTTTAAAGTTGTGTTTAGTATTGAGTGGGCCGATACGCGCTGGCCGCGAGTGGCTAACGTAAAAATCTACAATCTGTCACCGGATACCAATAACAAGATTTTACGTGAGGAATTTACGCGCATTCGACTTATTGCAGGGTATGACGGCATCGTGCCCGATGTTAAGGCTGCCGATGTTGGCATTGCCAGAAACGTGAACGCCGATGATGTCGGCCACATGAATGATAGAAATTATGGACTGATATTTGACGGAGACATCCGTTTTTCTATCACGGGACAGGACAACATCACTGATAAATGGATTCAGGTTCAGGCGATCGATGGATGGGATGCGTTACTACGCGCCAATCTCAGCATGACGATTATGCGCGGGTGGACAATGCGCAGCCTGTTTGATGAGGTGATGAAGGAGTTTAACAAATACGGTGTTACTGAGGGGACAATTTGCGACATGCCGCCGACAGTTTACCCGCGCGGCATCAGCTTGTTTTCTCCGGCCAGCGACGTAATGGACCAGATCGCCAAATCATGTAATGCCACATGGCAGATCGTTGAAGGTAAGGTGAACGTTATTTCTCAAAACGACTATATTCATGAGGCCATTGTACTGAATGCCGACACGGGCCTTGTCGGGATGCCACAACAAACGATGGGCGGTGGTGTGAACGTGCGCTGCCTGATTAATCCAAATATTCGCATCAACGGTCTGGTGCATATTGATCAGGCTTCGGTGTATCGTGCAGGCCTGTCCGATACGGATGTTGCCCGTTCTGGTGGTCGAATCAATGAGGTTAACCAGGATGGAAACCTTACATTGAGTGGCGCGTTGCAGAACCCGGCCAGCATCGCCGCTGATGGTGTTTATGTCGTAAAGGCGATAGATTATCATGGTGATACGCGTGGTCAGGCGTGGTATATGGATCTGATGTGTTTTGCTCGCGGCGATCGGACTTTGCTGAGTAAAGCCACTTTGGATAGAGCGCATATGGAAAAATGATATGTTAAAAAAATCATTTATATTTCTTTATTTCCTGCCAGTGTTTTGTTTTGCGAGCGGAACACAATGCGGACCATTTTTACTGCAATCTGGTAATGACGGGTTAATGCATATTAATGGGGCGAAACCTGAAACCCAAAAGCTCATCTTCCTCGGAAAATCGGAGGACTACAGTAACATCAAAATGCAATGGATTGTTCCTGCAAACCAGCCCGGAAGATGGTTGGGAATGGACTATATTAAGCGCGACGGTAAGGCCATCCTGAATGTGCAATGGTTGCGCGCTAACATGAATGCACCGCGTATCTATGGCACTTACGATTGCGTGAGAATAAAATAAAACAGATATGATTTTTATAACTTAAGATGAGGGAGTGTCTATGTTTGGATTTGATAAATTAATTACACCAAAAATAATAACCTTTCTTTATATTTTGACCATGCTTCTTTTTCTGGCAGCGGGTGTTATTTCTTTCTTTAACGGGAAAGTTGGTGCTGCTCTATTATGTGTATTGATAGCAGTATTTTGCCGTGTGTTCTTTGAAGGAATAATGATCGCCTTTAAGAATAATGAATATCTGAGGCGGATAACCGAAGCGCTTGAAGCCGATAGAAAACCACCCCTCTAACTCAGCACGTACATCAGACAAAACCCGCTACTGAGCGGGTTTTTTACGTCTGGAGGAAACATGGCGGTATCACTTAAGTCTCAAATCGGCGGCAACCAACAGGCTCTGGATGCGATATCAGATAAGGTTCTCTCGTCGCTGCGCGCAGCGATAGTGGGGATCATTCAATCATTCGATGCTGATGAGGTCACTTGCGTTGTTCAGCCATCAATACAGGGTGCCAGCACTGACAGTAGCGGTGTGGTTTCGTCATTGTCACTTCCTTTGCTGGTGGACGTCCCTGTTGTATTCCCACGCGGCGGTGGTTGTACCCTGACGTTTCCTGTATCACCTGGTGATGAGTGCCTGATTGTCTTTGCCGATCGGTGTATCGATTTCTGGTGGCAGTCTGGCGGCGTTCAGGAACCTGTATCTAACCGCATGCACAGCCTGTCTGATGCGTTCGTCATTGTGGGTGCGCAGTCACAAGCTAACAAGATTAGCGGTATCAGCACGAACGCCACGCAGCTGCGAACTGATGACGGTGCGGCGTTCGTTGAGGTGGCCGCCGGTCACGATATTACCGTCACCACACCCGGCAAGCTGACCGCCAGCGCACAGGGTGGTACCGAAATCACCTCACCGACGATTGTCCTAAATGGCGATGTCACTATTAACGGCAACCTGTCGCAAGGTATGGGGGCTGGAGGCGGAAAGGCGACAATGCAAGGGCTGGTCACGGTGACCAACGATGTTACCGCTGGTGGCAAGAGCTTAATGACGCACACGCACGGCGGCGTGCAGCCAGGCAGTGGAGATACAGGAGCGCCGAACTGATGCGATATAGACGAGAAAGTGCGGACGGCGATTACACATTCGGGCAGGGCGATGATACCTGGCTGATTAATTCACCTGAAGCGGTGGCGCAGGCGGTTAAAACCCGGTTTGAGTTATGGCTGGGCCAGTGGTTTCTGGACACTGCCGCAGGCACGCCGTGGATTCAGTCTGTGCTAGGAAAGCAGCGGCTGGACACCTATAGCTTGGCTATTCGCCAGCACATCCTTGAAACGCAGGGAGTCAGCAGCATTAGTGAGTTCAACACCACTGTAAACAGCGCCACGCGGCGCGTATCGTTTACAGCGACCATCGAAACAATCTACGGAACAACGACAGTAACCTCGGAGGCGTAATGGCCTTAAATCTTGACACGCTGGGCTTATCGGCAACGGTAACCGCTCAGGGGATAAGTGCGCCCGATTATCAGACAATCCTCAGCACCATTACTGACTATTTCAGACAGATATACGGCAGTGATGCGTATCTTGACCCGGACAGCAAAGACGGCCAGATGGTGGCGCTGGTGGCACTGGCTATTCATGATGCCAATACCACTGCGATTGCGGTGTACAACTCGTTTTCGCCCTCCACCGCGCTGTCGGATGGTCTGACACGTAATGTTAAAATCAACGGGATTTCACGTCATGCCGCGGTCAATTCAACGGTCGATGTGACGCTAACTGGCGTAGCGGGGACAACCATCACAAACGGCTCGGTAAAGGATACCAACGGCGTTATCTGGAATCTTCCTGCAACAGTGAGCATTGGCATTGACGGTAACGTCATTGTTACTGCGACATGTGCGACAGCAGGTGCCGTGGCCGCCGTTGCGCACTCAGTTAACCAGATTAACACGCCGACGCGGGGGTGGTTGTCTGTAACCAACCCTGGCGCGGCAGATGTAGGCGCAGCAGTAGAGACTGATGCGGCATTGCGCGTACGTCAGGCGCGTAGCGTTGCGATTGCATCACTGACTCCCTTTGAAGCTGTAGATGGCGCGCTAGCGGGAATTGATGGTGTGACACGTCACAAGCTGTATGAAAATGACACGGGTTCTGTTGACGCTAACGGACTGCCGGCACATTCGATCAGCGCCATTGTTGAGGGCGGAAACGTCACACAGATTGCACAGACAATCCGGGGGAAGAAAGGGCAAGGTGTGGCGACGTTCGGCAGTACAGCCGTAACCGTACCGGACAAATATGGTAATAATCACGTGATCCGGTTCTCTCGCCCGATTAATGTCCCGATATTTGTTTCAATCTCGATGCGTGTGTTTACGGGTTACACAACAGCGGTTGCTGAGCAAATGAAGCGCTCGATTGCTGATTACATTAACTCACTTGATATCGGTGATGATGTGTTGCTGAGCCGCGTTTATTCCCCTGCCAACCTTGGCGTAGTGAGCGGCGGCGATGCACGATACTACGACATTATAGAATTAAAATTGGGGCGTACATCGGGCAGTGTAGCGCCTACTAATGTAGTGACTGCATACGATGAATCACCAATAAGCAGCGCTGACAACATATCGATCACGGTGGTGCCATGAGCAAATACACCGAATTAATACCCAATTACAACGCAACAAAGCCGCTGTTCGTTCAACACGTTGATTTGTCCACTCGCCCACTTATCGATGTTTCCAGTCAGATGCAGGCGCTGGTTAACGCATTCGATATCGATAATGCGGTTGGTGATCAATTGGACACCCTCGGGGAATGGATCGGCCGTTCACGTACTGTTATGCAGCCAATCGTAGGTGTTTATTTTTCATTCGATACTGACAACATTGGTTATGACCAGGGTGTCTGGCAGCGAGCGTTTGATCCTGACTCCGGTTTTGTCGATTTATCCGATGAAGCGTACCGCATTGTGCTTCGCACAAAAATTGCGATTAACCAATGGGACGGGCAAAACGACTCTCTGCCTGCGATTCTGGAGTTTGCAACAGCTGGGTCGGGGCTGAGCATGCAGATTATTGATAATCAGGATATGACGATCTCTGTGTGGGTGTTCCCGGAAACGTCCATAGATTCCGTTTCACGGGAAATATTGGCAGTCATTCGGCAGGGATATTTAACAGTAAAAGCTGCTGGCGTTTTTTCAGGGGAGGTCCTGTATCCGTCAGTTGGGAATCAGTTCTTCGGTTTTGATATCGAAAATAAATATATCGCCGGGTTTGATGCTGGCGCATGGGAGACATCATTAAATGGCTAAGAATGATTTTAAACCGTTTGCCACTGCGGCGAGTGCAAACGTCACACCACAATCTGAATGGGAAAGCTTGCCAGCACTGCTTAGCGGTTTCACATCCGGCAAGGCGTCATCTGCGCAAATAAATAAAGCGCTACGGCAATCGACGTTTATTTCTGCTGCGCTGGCGCAATTTGTTGCAGATAAAAGCAATAGCGATGTTATCGATAATGGGGATTTTTCTGGTTTTGTCGCAAAATTGTCAGAGTTAATTACTGCTGGTGATGATGTATTTCTACGAAAAGACCAGGACGGCGCTGACATTCCTGATAAAGCGCAGTTTCGCCAGAATGTTGGGTTGGTGAAGCAGACAGGACAGTTCGATGCAACCGCCGGATCTGTAATGCTTAATGGAGCTTGGGGTTTAGGTGGAGCAGGTCGCACTATTGCGCTTGGCGATGCCGATTTTATCACGTGGCTAAGAAGTGTTGGAAACGGCAGCCAGACATTCAGAAACACAAACGCTAACTCATACACTAAACAGTATGGCTCAACCATTCTCGCTAAAGCGGGCGATACATGGGGAACTGTTAGTGTTGGCTACACGTCAAGCGCAAACATCAACAACAATGGCGTTAGAATAGCTGGCGGCACTGTCGACGGTCTGCACAATAATATTTATGAATTGTGGACTGATAAAAACCTCCCAAACCCAGCAACGCTTGATACCGACCAAACAATTACTGGCAAAAAAATATTTAATAGGGATAACGAGGCAATTCAACTAAAACCCCTTACTGATACCCAGTCTTGTTTTATTCGTGGTCAAAAATCAGGTGATACACCACATTGGTATATTGGAAAGGCTGGAGGGGATTATGCCGTAGCATGGGCCAACCAACATGCTACATCATTAAATTCAATTACATTAAGAGAAGATGGCAACACCCATATCACCGTTGCATCTGGCAAAAATGTAAATGTTGTAATTGGCGGTGCGGCGGGGAGGGTTTTGTCTCAAGGACACAACGCTGAATCCGATGCCAACGGTATCTGGAAGGTTCCCGGGAGTGCAGGTTTAACACCCGCGGCGATAGGCGCACTGGCAGTCAGTGACTTAGCAGGTATCCCACTCCCGTTCCCCGGTTCCGTAGCGCCATCCGGTTGGCTGAAATGCAACGGTCAATCTTTCAATACAACGCAATATCCCGTCCTGGCATCCCGTTACCCAAGCGGCGTCCTGCCGGATCTACGGGCCGAGTTTATTCGTGGCGCTGATGATGGACGTGGGGTTGATACCGGACGAGCATTGCTAAGCGCGCAAGGTGACGCAATTCGAAACATCACCGGGAAGTTTGCAAATAATGGCCTAGCTTTTGCTGAGGGCACCGCAACGTCTGTGGGGGAAGGGGCATTTACTCGATTAGAGAACAATCTTCCATCAAATGGTGGTTTTGGGACTGTCGGGTGCCATTACACATTTGACGCATCGAAGGTCGTACCCACCGCATCAGAAAACCGCCCGCGCAACATCGCCTTTAACTACATAGTGAGAGCAGCATAATGAGCAACTATTCAACAGACATTGAAGCCGCCGAATTAGGCAAAAACGGACTCAGCAAAAAGGCAGGATGGATCACTGTCTATCATGTCAATCAAGCTACTGGCGAATATCAAAGCGCGAGCATGGAATACCTCATGCTGGGCGTAGGTCTCCCCGCCTACAGCTACCCCGATGAGCCAGAGTTACCGCCAGTCGGTCAAGCATTGCATCGCTCGGCAGATGGCAAGTCGTGGGCGTTCTCGCCAGATTATCGCGGACAGACGGTTTACAACACTGAAACACGGCAGGAGCAGACGGTTACTCAATTCGGCGATCTGCCGGATAATGTCACACTCCTGAAGCCAGAAAGTGATTTTGATGTGTGGGACGGCAAAAAATGGGTGCTCGATGAGGCGGCGCAAGCGGCTGCCGCGCGCAATGTTGCAGAACAGGAATTGGCATCCCGTAAAGCGACCGCGGCATCACGCATCAATGAACTGATGTATGCGGTCAATCTCGACATGGCGACGGATGAAGAAAAATCCGCGCTGACTGAATGGCAAAAATACGCGGTGCTGTTGAGTCGTGTTGATGTGAATGCTGCCGATATTGAGTGGCCGGAGCAGCCGGAATAATTACGGAGTTTACTCGGTGCGCTCGGCTATAAGTTCGAGCGCATCACGTTTGACTTAATGCCACAAGGAATGCGCAAAACCCGGCGCGTGGTCGGGTGGGGGTTAGCTTTCGAAGAGGTGGTCAAATTCGCCAAGGGCAAAAAGCTCTTCATCGTAGATATAACCTTTTTCCTCTATATATCTGCGTTTTTTATAAAGCTCAAATTCCTGTTCAGCATGCTCTATCGCCTCATCCTTGATGTAGTCAGTGTATCCAGAAAATACAGAATAATTATTCAAGGTAAGAAGCCGATCCAATTGTGCATGAAGTGATTTCATTGTCATAGGAGTTCCTGACAATGCCGTTGATTCGGCAAAAAGCAGGAATTGTTCGGATAAAAGATGTAGGCGGTACAACTCATCTGGTTTCAGATAATTTTTACCAGATTTGGCTTCTGATTTCGTGGGGAACGTACCATCCATAGAGTAGATTCCCATATTTTCTTCATTATGGTCGGCTCTGTCGATAATCAGTTTCGAACTGGTCATGCCGGTTATGGCATGATGGAATTTATCCTGCAATAACGCATAAAAACTCCGTACCTCTTGAGATTTAGGGTCGTAGTCAGATGCACTGATTTTGAAGCACTCTCTAACCTTCGCGTAGATCTGTTTTTCGTCGGCACGTATGGCACGCACTTTGGCCGCGAGTTCATTAACCTTTTCAGGTGACTCACGAAGCGCCTTCTCATTGATGACAAAACCTTGCTCAAGGTACGTTTTAACTACCTGAGAGGCCCATTGTCGGAACGCTATAGCTTTTCTTGCGTTGACTCGATAACCGATTGAAATAATGACATCTAGATTATAATGGTTGATTATCCTGCGAACTGAACGTAATCCCTCATTTCGAACTACTGAAAATTCTTCAGTAGTTGAATCTTTGTCTAACTCACCATCGCTATAAATATTAGATATATGCTTAATTACACTAGTTTCTTCTACATCATACAATTCTGCTATATCACGGGTAGTTGCCCATATCTCTTGCGTGAGGTTGTGGATTTTCATGTCAACGAGAACATCGCCAACCTGATATACAGCGAGAGATAATTCTTGTGCTTGAATTTCTTTTGTCATCCCATCCCCATGCAATTTGGAATTTTTTATAGAACCCCACACCCACCTAACGCTGGCTAGCTGAACGACTCTTCAGGCCACAGATGCCTAGACACCACCGATTCTGAACTTAGCGTAGAACCACAAACGCAGGAATCTGCCCCTGGCGCATGTTGAATGCGTCAAACATAGCACCTCGCGGCTCAAAAATTCAACAAAACCAGTCGTCCGCAGATTCCCACGTCTCCTGTAGCATTGCGCTAACCTCGTCTTTGTCCCCACCGAATACCGTCAAACCGTCACTCCCCGCCCGACGAACCGTTAACTTGCAATCTGGGTACCGCGCTGCCAGGCGGCGGCCAAACTCTTTTTGCAGGGCTTCAGTGGCACCGTTCGGTAACTTCTTCAATTTGTCGATCGTGACTTCAACTTTCATGATGAGACCTCCTATTAACTGGTTTTATATACAGTAATGTGATGAGGCTTGGAGGTCAAATAAGTTCGTAACTACGACAGATTGTTAACTGTAACTTACTGAATGCGCTAGTGATAAATTTGACCGTATATTATGAATAAATTATGTATCTTTTTGTTTTATATGAGAATAGCGCATGATTTAAAATCCCTCGGCGTACGCGCTGTGTGGGTTCAAGTCCCGCCCCGGGCACCATCACCACATCAATGGACGTCAACAGACGTCTATTTTTTTGTCTAAAATCCACGGTTTCACTGGCTTTCCTTCATTCTTTACTCTCCCGACGTCAACACAATTCAACCTACATCAACTTGCTTATACGGGTACAATTGCGGGTATACTGCGGTATGGTAAATCCTTGTACCCTCAATAACGCTTTATTGAAGGAAAGTCACTATGGCACTCACGGACATCAAGGTACGTTCAGCAAAACCGGAAGAGAAAGCCTATAAACTCACCGACGGCAACGGTATGTTTCTTCTGGTCCATCCCAATGGATCAAAATACTGGCGTTTACGCTATCGTTCAGATGGTAAAGAAAATACGCTGGCATTAGGTGTCTACCCCGAGGTTTCACTCTCTGAAGCACGTCAGAAACGCGATGAGGCGCGAAAACTGATTGCTGCTGGCGTTGATCCCAACGAGCACAAAAAGGCAGTCAAAACTCAACAACAGGATGATGCGCAAACTTTCGAAGTTGTGGCTCGTGCCTGGCATGCAGATAACAAGAAATGGTCTGGCTCACATGCAGAACGCATCCTGAAAAGTCTAAGCGACAATATTTTCCCCGCCATCGGTGGCACACATATCGCAGCGCTGAAAACACGCGATCTACTGGCACCGATCAAAAGTGTTGAACGTTCAGGACGCTTGGAAGTCGCTAAGCGACTAAAACAACGCGTGACTGCCATCATGACCTATGCCGTACAAAACGGCCTGATCGACTATAACCCGGCACAGGATATGGCAGGGGCGATTATGCCCGGCAAAGTCGAACATCGCCCAGCGTTGGAACTCGAACGCTTGCCTGAACTACTTGGCCGTATAGATGGCTATAAAGGTCGTGAGTTTACCCAGTGGGTTATTAATCTATCCCTGCTGATTTTTATCCGTTCCAGTGAACTGCGTTTTGCCCGTTGGCCGGAAATCGATTTTGAACGTGCTTTGTGGACGATTCCCTCTGAGCGAGAACCTATCCCTGGTGTGAAATTCTCTGAACGTGGTTCAAAAATGCATACACCACACCTTGTTCCACTAAGCCGTCAGGCTGTGGAGATCCTTAAAAAGATTCGAGAGGTAAGTGGGCATTGCGAGTTGGTTTTCATTGGCGATCATTCGTCGCGAAAACCCGTTAGTGAAGGTACGGTCAACAAAGCGCTACAAACCATGGGCTACGACACTAAAACGGAAGTGTGCGGTCACGGTTTTCGTACCATGGCCTGTAGTTCACTGATTGAGTCGGGGTTGTGGTCTAGGGATGCGGTGGAACGACAGATGAGCCATCAGGAGCGCAATGGTGTGCGTGCAGCGTACATTCATAAGGCGGAGCATTTGGATGAGCGCAAACTGATGCTGCAATGGTGGGCGGATTTTCTCGATGCAAATCGGGAGAGGGCGGTGAGTCCGTTTGATTTTGGGAAGTTGACGGTGGGCTAGTGTATAGGCCGATGGGCAGACTGTAATTCTGGTTGGAGCGAGTTGCAGTTTTCTTCTGAGTATAAGGGAGCTGCTTCTGGGGTAAACGTGCATATCATCGATGCTTACAACATTAGATTCTAATTTAGAATCTAATGTTGATCCTGCTGTTTGTCGAGCGTAGGATAAAGCTTTGAACAGATAAACAGGGGATTAAGAATGGCTAATTTTATTGATGCTTTAAAAGCTAGTCTGCAAGCAGAGGACAGCAGCACTGTTGCTGTGACAGTGCGTATCAGCCAGATAGAAAATGACACCCTCCAGCGGATTGCTGAGTATGTAGGGACTTCTCGCCAAGAGGTTATTCACCAACTTATTAAGTTACATGCGATCCCTGATTGGAAGAGGTTACAAGAGTCGGATATAAGTGAGTTTGATGGTTCTGAAAACGGCTTGGATCAGGGCAGTAGGAAACAATATTTTATTTTGAATACTAACAAGTCTAACAGTGAAAGCGATCATGATTTCATGATGGGAAAAGGCATAGCTGCTGCTTTTGAGGATGACTATATCGGTAAGATTAACCGGATTCGAAAGGGGGATGTTGTTTTTTTGTATGAATCCCGAAAAGGTATTGTCGGCTACGGCGTGGCGACGGGTGAATGCATTGATGAACAAGAACCTGAAAAATACGACCATGGTAGTATGCGTTATCAGCTTCTGAACGATTATCACCGCCTGACTTCTGCTGTACCAGCCCATGAGGTTAAGCGCATTATGAAACGTGCTGTTCCCTTTGCGCAGACATTGGCGATAGTAGTAGGTGGTGATGCTTTACTCCAAGCTATTCAAAAAAAATAGCAATTCCACATCAGGCCCCAGAACATAGATATCCAGCATTACTGGATATCTATGTTCTGGGGTTATTAAAAGTAGATATTCAGTACCTTTTTTTAAACGTTAGTTCCGCTGGTTAGTAAACTAAATTTATGTATATAAATTTAGATGTTAATTGCGATATTTTCATCCGTAAATAAATATACCCAAAAGATATTTTAGATAACTTTTGGGTAATTATTTAGATAAGCGTAAATTATAATTTTATTGACTATTTGCCATGATGAAATCTGATAGTAAACCAGATACTGAACGACTAAGTTCTATTTCATCATGAGGAATTATTGCATACTGCCAATTTTTTCCACCACGATTTTCAGCGTTCTGATTAGCGAACTCACACCACCGGATAGCCGCTCGTGTTTTAGCCCTGACTTCTGGTGTGTCGATTTCTGTCGCTTTTTTCGGTTCGATTAGGCAATAGCCATTGTCCATTTCGACAACAAAATCAGGTTCATAGTTTTTACCATTAGCATATTCGATGCGGAACTGGCCTGGACGAGGTTTCATCCAACGAATCACTAAAGGATCATTCTCAAGTATTTGTGCGAGACGAAGTTCCCCATCTACAGAGTCAAATTTTTGATAAGGGTAACAGCATTTAGTAAAACCAGTGAAAATCATCTGGCGGACTTTATTTTTCTCTCCTGCGGGAATCGCGACACGGAAATCCCTCGGTTTCTCATTACCAGCAAAATTGAACGTGGCTGGATGTATTACATCAAAACCCTGAGTTATGCGACCGGTATAACCCGTTGGCGTTGTCCACATATTTTGTTTGATTTGCACCCATATAAATTCTGCCAGCTGCCGACCCGCATTTTTCAGAACAGATTCTGCATCTTCCTGCGGCTGATAACTGCACAAATGGTTCACCATCTGTTCGGCCAGTTTGTAGAGCATGTCGGCATGTTCGTCGTAATCAATTTCATCGTGGTCGAGCAGATAGCGAATGAGATAGTTTTCGAGTCGTTCTTCCTCTTCTCCACCTTCCTGCCAACTGATTGTCCGCTGTTCGTTATTTTCAAGATGCGTGAGTAAGAGCTCTTTACTACCGGGTTTGAGCGCAATGTGATCCAACCTTGAAAGGTTGAAATCATTAAACCCGTAATTGACTTCGCGTTCTGGTAAAACCACGATTCGGGGAATATCGATAGTATATTCCATCAGTTTTTCGGTAATCGTCCCTACCAAATCCTGAACTTCAGTGTCTTCCATTGATAAAAAACTCGGCTGCCCAACTTGTTCTTCAATCATCTCCGTCAGATCGAGTTGTTCCGAAGAGGATGAGATTTGATGTTGAGCCACTTCCCATTCACGTAAGGCTTGTTGAACCCGCCGAGTTACGTTTGCTTTAACCTCTGGTGTGCTGAGTTGCTGACTACTGGTTAACCGTTTAGCTTCTTCTGACACCACTTTAAACGTGAGTTCGGCCACTTTACGTTCTGTTTCTGTAGTGAGCACCGGTTTTGATATGGAATTCGTCTGATATATTGCTTTAGGTTCACAAGCATGCAAACCACTGTTATCAATGACTTGATTTCCCAACAGAAATTCGGCCATTGATGGTACGACAATTTGCTGAGATTTTACTTCTGGAATACCGTTTTCATCATCATCTAATCCAATATAAAGAACTTTCTTGATAATCGAGTCATCATTATTGGCGCGATCGATAATCTCCTGAAAACGGTCATGGGCAATAATCGTCAGGCGATCGACAGCTTCGACGCCAGTTCTTTTGCCGTACGGTAGGCGTAGCCCTCGGCCTATGGTCTGTTCGGTAAGGATTTCAGAAGCAGAAGCGCGTAATGGAACGATAGTGTACAGATTGGTAACGTCCCATCCTTCTTTTAACTTATTGACATGAATAACAATTTCAGTGTCTTTGTCATGCTCAACGGCCAAAAGCCGCTGCATAGTTTCTTCTGATTCTTCACCCGTTTGGTTCGAGTGAACGGTGATTACTTTGCCTTTGTATGCGCCATTGAAGAAATCGTCGTGTTCAATGCGTACTTTTAGCCTGTCTGCATGATCGGTATCCTGCGCAACGACTAACATAAAAGGTTTAACCAGTTTACTGCCAGTATTATTGGCGAAGCTGGTCAGTTCCGTTTTCACGTATTCATGGTGGTGAATACCGTCTTCCAGCTTTATTTTTTCTAGCTGTTCTTCGGAGTAATTTGCGACACGAAAGTCTTTGCGCGTTGCAACAGCTGGAATTTTGACGTATCCGTCTTTTAATGCTTGTGAAAGGGGATAGTGATAAATGATATTTTTAAAATCACGCGGGTTTGCACCCACCGTTTTGGGCGTGGCGGTTAATTCAATACCTAGTATTGGATTCAGGTCATTAAGCGCCTGAGCGCCCGCACTGGCATAGTAGCGATGAGCTTCATCCATCAAAACGACTAAATCCGGCAGGTTCGCCAGATAGCTGAAATAAGATTCACCTACATACTCTTGGATGCGTCGGATTTTAGCGACTTTGGATTTAGCAGCCCCTTTGGCGTTATCCAGTGCGTTGATTTTTGAGATGTTGAAGATATTAATATGCGGAGCAGTTTCGCTGCCAAAAAGATCACCTGTTTTGCTTTCGGCTACCGCATAATCCAGACGGACACCTCGCCCTTCCTGATAGTCATCACCGGTGATTAGTACCGGTGGCGTTTGTGCCAGTTCAGGAATGCCCTGAAAGACATATTTTGGTGAACCGGGTAAAAAATCCATCTTGAGTTTTTCATAGATGGTCAGATTTGGAGCCAGCACGAAGAAGTGGCGGCTGCGTCCGGTTAAGTATAACCAAGCAATCATCGCCCCCATTAAGCGCGTTTTGCCTACACCTGTAGCCAGCGCAAAGCAGAGCGAAGGAAAGGCACGTTCAAACCCTTTTACTGTGGGATACTGCTGACGCAGCAATTCAATCCAGCGATTAAGATCAGGATCTTTGCTGAGCCCCATCTGATCCAATACATCACACAAAATACGTAAGGATTCTTCCTGCGGATCACGCAGTGACAGCCTGGCACTAATTCGATTGGCAATTTTAACGGCGTTATTCTGGCTCATAGTTGTTCTTCGCCTTCTGTCTCTTCGTCGTAGTCAATATCGTTAGGCTGCCCTGAATCAGAAAGAATGTTTAGCGTAAAGCTGTAGTCGTCCTGATCCCATTCGCATTTGCTTAGAATGGCACGTGGAATTTTTACCAGCGTCAGGTTAGGGAATTCTGCACCTTCGGTCATGAAGGCTTTGCAGCAGATCAACAATGTACGTTCAGTTCCCACCTCTTCACTTAGAACTTTGAGTTGTTCATACGCCAAAGAACCGGTAGTGATGTAGATGTAATCAGTTTCGGTACTGTAACCGTGATTCCAGTATTGAGTCTGACTTGGTGCGTAGATAAAATTCATATGCTTACACATGGCTTCTGCCAGCATTTCGGCATTATATTCCTTATTTATCACCCAGTTGCCCCAGTTATCTTTTTTCAGTAATGAAGGGGCTAAATGGAAGTAGCGGAATCCGCCACCACCTTGCCAGTTAACAGATTTAGAAATACCGCCCAGATCTTCTCCACTAATTACTTTTTTAAGGCGAGGTACAATATGGGTATTACAGTGTTCGCCTAGCTCAACCATGATCCATCGGCGATCCATTTTGTGAGCGACTGCACCAGTTGTCCCGGATCCTGCGAAGGAGTCGAGGACAAGATCCCCTTTATTTGTAGCGATTGTAAGTACTATCTGTAATAGCCGTTCTGGTTTCGGTGTTGTAAATGGATCGTTGCCAAACAGAGCCAACATTTCTTTCATTGCTTCTTGAGTGTGCCCTGCCAGAGTATGCTTCCATAGTGACATTGGCATCATGCCCTGATTGACATCAGAAAAAAAATTCTTAAGTGCAGGAACTTTATTCTTACCGCTTTTTCCCCACCATAATCTATTTTCCTTCACATGCTGAGCATTCACTTCTTTTGACATTGCCCAGACTCGAGTTTTATTAGGCCAGACCTCTTCACCAGTGTTGGGGTTTATTATTGGATAATAAAGATTTGGGCGTTCGTCAGCTGAGTATCTACATGTATAGTCCATTGCTTTCCATGGACCTCTCAGATCATTATCTGGATTCTTGTATCGACCTGTTTGATCCTCCGTCATAGGCAAGTAATTTCTTTGGAAATTGTTTGATTTACTATAACAAAGAATATGGTCATGCACGTAACCAAACCCTTTTGTGTCGGGTGGTGGCGAATATCTTTTTTCCCAAGCAATATCACATTGAAAGTTATTTCTTCCGAATATTTCGTCGCATACAATTTTCAGGTAATGCGCTTCATTGTCATCTATTGTGATCCAAATTGAACCATCTTCAGATAGTAATGTGCGCAATATTTCCAGCCGATCTCTGATCAGACATAGCCATACAGAATGTTCTAATCCATCCTCATAATACTTAAATGCACTTCCTGTATTGTACGGTGGGTCGATAAAGATACACTTTACTTTCCCCGCGTACTTCTGCTCCAGCGCTTTCAATGCCAACAGGTTATCACCATGAATCAGCAGGTTCTCACTATCCACGTCACCATAAGACAGCGCTTTGTCTTCAAGTAGAATACGCGGTTCCAGACGAGGACGCTTATGTTTACCAATCCAGTTAAGTTCTAATTTTTGCTTTGTTGACATAATCTGTTTTTATCCAATACGTGCTCGCGCGAGTTCCTGTTCACGGATCTGCGCCTGAATTTGTGTATAAAGCTGTGCCTGTTCATTATCGCGATCGGTCGCGGTCACGACCAGTGCGTAAGGCTCTTGCTCGCTGCTGAATGCTTCGCCCCAATCTCTGTCTTGACGGGTTACAACGATAAACCATTTTTCATCCGGGTTACGTTGGCGGAAAGTCCATACCGACGATTGTACCGTACCGCGTTCACGCTGTTGAGATGATATATCACGATTACCCGTTGCATCATCGGAGCGGGTTTCCGTTTCACTTTGCGTCTGGTGATTAAAACTTTCCTGCACCTCATCGAGCGAACGGCCTTTAACCAATCGGAAACTGATTCGCGTGGCAGTGTAGTCCAGCCGGGTTGTACGCACAGCGGGTGAATAAGCCAGCGTAGCGCGAATCTCACGAGTAGCCCGCTGCGGTCTTAAAAAAGAAGCAGGGAAGGGCAACTCAAAAAATTGATGGGCGTTATTTTCAATTTGCTCTTCACATCGCATGACCACCACATATTCTGAAGAGCGGTATAACGCATCCTCGTCAATAATGCCGTAACCCGCTACATCACGCGCTATCTCCCGATTCCTCGTAGCAGAGGTGTTTTTATAACTTTCTCGCATTGCCAGCGGGAAAGCCTCCGTCATCGCCTGAGGGACCGATGCATGGTTAACCAGCATTGCACGTAACATATTTGCGGACATATCCGGGTATTCATTTAACAGGCGTCCTGCCAGATGCGTAATATACGGTGCGGCGAAGCTGGTACCACTTAGCTCTTTAAACAGGGTTGTGCCCTGAAGCTGGTGATGGCAACTTAATACTCCCAAACCACGCATATGCGCCTGCCATTGCCCTTGCCGCACATTGGAAGCGACACTGCCACCATGTGCCACGATGTCGGGTTTAAACGCCCCTTTCACCGATGGACCATGTCGGGTAAAAGGTGACGGTTGGTTTTCTGTTGCCGGGCAGAGGTGTTGAATATCCTCAGGCCTCCGTTGTGCATCTTGCGTAGCGTTATGTCTGGCGATACTTCCCACGGTCAGTACATTGAGTGCAGGTGCTGGATCGATGATAACGCTTGCCTCATGCAATAGGTAATCAGGATACTCATCCCGCCAGCTGTTTTGCGGCACCGGCGGTTCATCACTACCTGCAAAATTCCCTGCAGAAACAACAAAGAGTACATTATATTGCCTGGACAACGTATCCAATAAATACGCTATACCGCGAATATGTTTGCCATCGTAGGGAGCATTAGCGTTTCCCAATGACAGGTTGAAAATGCGGCAGCCGAGATCTGCAAAGTATGCAACAGCGGATGCAAGCGTAGTTTCAATAGTTTCAGCATTGAATTCGGCCTGCTCGTTCAGGACTTTTCCATTATACAGCCATAGCTGTGGCTGCCAGAAGTTGCTTTGGTTACAAGCCTCGACATCGCCATACAATGCAATACTGGCAACGGCAGTGCCGTGCCCCTGTTCATCGAACGCATCCTGACTGGGAATAAAGCTGGCGCTTTCAGCAATGGCAACACTCAACAACGGATGGTTGGTATTAATACCGCTATCCAGAATACATATCCTGGTCGCATTTTCCGCAGGCGAGCTCAGACGAGCTGGAAGTGTATTGATGTCCCGGTTAATTTGTTGATAGCTAATGCCACTAGACGGTGGCAAATCAATAAATCTGACGTCCCGATGAACTAACAGGTGTTCTGCTTGCGCGAGTGAAACCTCTACCCGGTACATTAACAGGCTGTCCAGATTGACTTTATCCTGCCTGGAAATACCCTGCTCCTGTAACCAGTGCTCAAAACGTGTATACATATCGATACGTTTGGGGTGATGCGCAACTTCGATGGGCCAGAGCTCCACATCCAGTTTAAAGCGTTCCACTACAGGAAATCCATAACGCCGGAGCGCCCAGCTTTTGCGATCTTCCGCCGACCAGCCCTCAATACCGTCAAGCGCCTCCAGAATCTGTTTGTAGGTTAGTTCTGTATTACCTAGACCGAGGGATGCCAGATGTTCTGCAAATGTAGCAAGCCCTTGCTCGTCACTAAAGACTACGCATACTTGTTTATTTTCCTGACTGATAAACTCTACGCCATGGTGTATCAATGCCGAAAAATTCATCGTGCCGCTGTAGTTCAGTTTGAGTATATATCGACCATCATCGGCGCTGCCTGGTACCTGCGTCAGCATCGGACGCAGAGTCTGGAGCTGGTTCAATAACATTTGCCCATGCTGGCGTAAATCGCCTCTGCGAATACGAGGCATATTGACTCTGTGGGTCCGTCGGTCATTCTGAAGAGGCGCTTTGGAAATTTTTAGATGCTGATAATTCGCCGTCATGGCAGTCCCTTATCGGTGAGTTCTGGCGTTCTCTCGCTGCATCGCATTTTTTAAATCTTTCAGCGTCAAGAATTCCTGATGACGGAGGATCATGTGTTTAGTGGCCCGGCGAACAATACGTTCGATATCTGCACCACTTTTACCATGAAGCAAGGATAACAACTCATTATCGTCCAGTTCAAACTGGCGGCGAATGCCACGAAGCTTTAACGCCAGCAACTCGCGTAGCTGCGTCTGATCTGGCAGAGGAAATTCAATAACCTCATCGAAACGACGCCAGATGGCGTTGTCCAGAATATGTTCATGGTTAGTGGCCGCCAGAATCAGACTTTTGCCCTGATAAGCATCCATCATTTGCAGTACAGCATTGACGACTCGGCGTAATTCGCCGTGTTCTCCGCTGTCACCGCGTTCTTTACCTATTGCATCAAATTCATCGAACAAGACCACCAGCGGATGTTGGGCAATGAAATCAAAAATTTTACGCAGATTGGCGGCTGTTTCACCCAGAAACGAGGATACCAGTACATCAAGGCGGACAATTGCCAACGGCATGTCCAGCTCAAAGGCAATGACCTCCGCCGCCAGCGTTTTACCGCAGCCAGGTGGCCCGAAAAACATGATCTTACTGGCTGCTTTCATCCCATAGCTATGCAATACATCGCTACGCCGGTGCTCCTCAAGGAGCTCATCAATCACTGTAGCGCTGGTAGCTGGAAGGATCATTTCATCGAGGCTGCGCTGCGGCTGCCTTAGATCCAACAGTGGCAGCCCCCTTTCTTTATCTACTGGTGCCGGAGGCAACGTAGGTGAACGCGAAGCCTGAACAATATGATCGCCATAAAGAATATGCTCCAGATCGTTAGCCAAAAGATGGTGCTGTTTCTGACGTTCCTCATCAATAATGGCTTCTGAAACGCGACGGAACGTAGCGATATCGCCTGTCGCGCCCGCTTTTATCAGCTGTCTTAATACTTTACCGTTAGCCATTATTGACTCCTGAAACAACAACACTTCATGCGGAAGGTGAATTCAACGTCCAGCTCACCGCAAATAATTGGCTGGATGTTATCTCTGTCGCCAGCTTTTGTTCAACCTCTTCCAGCAGGCGGTCTTCTTCCTGCTCAATTTTTTTCTTTTCATCATGATACTGCAACATGATGTTGTCCCTCTCGCGTTCTAGTGCCTTTAGCGAGCGTTTCGCTTCCATTTTCTCTTTCAGCGAAGGTAGTTGGCGGGCGGTTTTACGCGCTTCTTTAATTTCCGCATCTAACTGTTTGATACGGAGGTCCAGCGCGATGCGACGATCTTCTGACCAGCGTTCAAGTTTTTCTACTTCTTCATTGTAATAAAGTTCGTTATCACGTTCGACCTGCTGGATAAAAGAATTCCGTAAAACCTCACATTGTGCCGTTAAAGTGGGTAAGAAAGGCTGTTCTTCGATAGATGTTATCTCTGACAACGGTAAGCGAAGCAGGCGGGATACGGTTTCTTCTGCCACTACCTCACCATTTTCCGTTACGGCAGCGACAAGTAGCTGCTCTCGCTGTTGTTCTTGGTTCCCGATGCTGATTTTTGTCAGCAACAACTGCCCCGATTGTTGGCAAAGTAGTTTTACATCAGCCAATTGTCCGGCCCTGGGTTGGTAGATGAAATTGAGTCTCTGGCAAACCGGCAATGTGGGAAGCTTCTCCCCCGCATGCAGGGCAACATCAATCAGTTGTTTTCCGTATCCCTGATTGGGTCGGAAAAATTCTGCGTCTTTTTCATCTGCAATAGGCCAGCTAACGTCAAAATACTTTCCCGAGGAACGAAAACCAGTCTCAGAGCGTTGGAAATCGCTATTGTCACTCAGAAACATTTCCGCCAGTAGCAACAGATTTTCCTGGTAATCGTTTAACTGTGCGAGGGTCGTTGTGCGCCGAGTTTTCAGATTTCGGACGACATCAACATCGAAATGTTCAAATAATGAACGCCGGGTTTCATTCTCACGGTTTTCCAGTTGATCTTTGAGTTCATCTTGAAGCTGATTAAATTCTTGTTCTATTTGCTCGTCGGAGCGGCAGTGCTGGTAAATCTCATGGATACGCCGTTCAATATCAACGCCCGATTCAATCGAGCCCAGGATATCATCGGATGCGCCAAATACGCCTTCAAAAAGCTGGAACTTCTGGCTCAATAATTCAAATACACGCTGATCGGCCCGGTTGCCTTTATTAATGAAATTGACCACTACAACATCGTGTTTTTGTCCGTAACGGTGAACGCGTCCGATTCGTTGCTCCACGCGTTGCGGATTCCACGGTAAATCATAATTGATTAACAGCGAACAGAACTGTAGGTTGATGCCTTCGGCACCAGCCTCGGTACAAATCATCAGAGTGCCTTCATCTCTAAATTTTTCTACCAGCGCTGCCTTCATATCCGCCGTGCGAGAACCGGAAACACGGCCAGAGTTCTGATGTTTCTCCAGCCAGTCGCTATAAATTTTTTTCGACGCCACATCATTATTGCTACCGTTGAGCAGTACTACTTCTCCCTCATAGCCATTGTTCGACAGCAGTTGCGCCAACCAAGTTTGAGTGCGCACGGACTCGGTAAAGATTACCGCTTTACGCAACCCACCCAGTTCCACTGTAAATGTAAAGGCTCGATTAAGAACGCTTAACAGAGCCTCAGCCTTGGCATTTTTAGTGATAGATTCCGCTAATGTTTTATAACTTTTTAGTTGATCAATTTCTGCCTGTAATGCCCTGGGATCGACGGTATCTTCATCATCTATACCTTCTTCATCACTGTAATCATCGAAATTCTCATAATCTGTAAGCGCGTCCAGTACCGGCATTTTATTTTCAAGGCGATGGATCATTGTCTCTAGCGTTCCCTGAATAGCCGTGGACGATGATGCCAGAATTTTACGAATCACTAATGTAACCAGATGGCGAGCGCCACTTTTGATCGCCAACAGGTCGTCCCGCTGCAAATAAGAGGAAACCTGTTTATAGAGTGCTTCTTCATCCTCCGTCGGGCGAAAGTCTTCGGTTATAGAATGACGGCGGGTAAAACTGATACCACCTTCTTGCTGGACCTGTCGGCGGAGCGTACGATTACAAATCTTATTCAGACGAACCCTTAATAATGCTAGCTCTGCATCGTCAATATTCTGCCGGGAATAACGGGCCTTAAACGAGGCCAGATCGCCAAAGAAATGAGGGTCAACCACGGAAACCAGGCCGTAAAGCTCTAGAATGCTGTTCTGTAGCGGCGTAGCGGAAAGCAGTATTTTTTTCCTGCCAGACAGTGCGCTACTGAGTTTTTTGGCCGTTTTAGCGCCATCACTCTTATAGATATTGCGCAGTTTATGGGCTTCATCCATGACGACCAGATCCCACGGAATACGTGCCAGCTCATGTTCTTTACGGGCTGCGAACTCATATGAACAAATACAGATCGCCGCTTTACCGGTTGCATTTTCGATATCAAAGGGATTACTGCACCCCTCTTTTATCATTTGATTGAAGCTCTTGGCTTCAATAATTTGTGAAGGTAGTGAGAATTTCTCTTCCAACTCCTGGCTCCACTGCTTGCGCAACGTCGCTGGAGCAATCAGCAGCAGTTTACGGCGTTGTTCAGCCCACCTTTGTGCCAGAATCAGACTGGCCTCAATAGTTTTACCTAGCCCAACTTCATCGGCCAAGATAACACCGTTTGACAAGGGAGATGCTAGGGCAAACATTGCTGCTTCTACCTGATGGGGATTCATATCAACCCGCGCGCTGGCGATGGTTTGTGTAAGTGAGTCCTCGGCTTTGCCGCTTAACGTTAACCACTGTGCCAGATAGTGACGCTGATGATTTGAATACATTTTTTTACCATTCAGATAGGGCGGGATGAAGATAGGTATCTTATTTTACTTTCATGAGTACAAGAGTTCTAGCTATTGTATTGTTGAGTCGTAGCGATTCAGTGGCAACTGCTTCTGACATTGTGGCTCCTCTCAATCCATATTTGGATGCGCCAATCTATAGCAGCTCAGCGCCATGCCGTAAGCTCGAATTCCTATAACCTGATGCCCTCGAGCAGCGAGTAACTGGGGTGAGTAAGAATTAGCACGGCAAGTTATATTAACTCCTCGCTAAAAAATGCCCATCAGTAATTTTTCTCGAAATGACTCTTATCACACTACTTTTTTCGTTTTTCGACTCTCAGAGTGCATTGTTGTCAACAACTGATAATCTGAAATGATCTCGGGTATATCCTAATAAGTACATCAAGGTTTACCTTTACCCCAAAGGCGGTAATAAAGATACGTAAGGTCATCTAATTTAAAATTGATATAATTAGCATTGTTATCTTTAACCGGTGGGAGTTCGCTGAAAATGAATAAATAAAGTGGCTTTGATGGATTACTCATTGCTATTTTATCTAGAGCACCTCTGGATGTTCTTTGATAATCTGAGCGTTCAACGAGCCGAGCAGGAATGAAAAAAGTTGGTTTGCATTTTACATCACCAGATCTCATCTCGTTTGCAAAACGAACTAAATAATAATCATCTTTTTTATTTATCCACGCTTTTCCAAAATAAATCCTCGGTTCATCCGGATGTTCACTAAGGTCTTTTCTATCATCAACTCGAATAAAAAAATCTCTTAAATGAACTCTTCCTTCAGCTGTTTCTAGGAAGAAATTTTCTTTGGCAATAAAGGCATCCGCTAATCCAGACAAGCGTTTTCGGGAGCGTCGTTTTTGTTCATTTTCTTCATCTTCGTTTACTCCCATACGCTTTCCACGTTTTATTGAGCCTTCGTTATCCTCAGTTGATGGAAGGTCATGTGTAATGCGCTTATTGGGCGCAGACAAAACAAGTTCAACAACATCATCACGGATAAAGGGCAAGGCTTCGGGGTCATCTTTCGTGTGCTGTACTCGGCGAAATTCATCGTCAGTTTGTTCTTCCAGCGGGCATCCATGGGTATGTTCAGAGACAAATTTGAAATAGGGGTCACGCTTACGCAGCCTCTTAGGCCGATCAAGATTAGCGCATGTAACTTGGGCATGACAACTCGGTTCTGGACATTCAAAAAGGTGTTTGGATGTGACAAGGCCTTGCGTAAATAATTTATCGGCCTCTACTGCTGTCATGTCTCTTTTCAACTCCAAACTTTTTGCCAGCTCTAGCCTCATATGGCCTCCTGTTTAAAGAATATGTCCTTAGATATGAGATTTACTCAGTATCTTAGTATTCGGTTGGTAGTTGATTCGCCACATCCTGAAACCAAGGTAATCCATGCCATACGTTTGGATTACCAATTACAAAGATATTTTTTTTAGCACGAGTAAGGGCCACATTTAACAGATTTGGCTTACTTGCGGCCCATTTAGCACCACCGTCACTATTCTCGTCGCAGCCTAGGACAAAAATAACAATATCGTTTTCCTTACCCTGAAATGTATGGACAGTACCGATACATTTACTCTTCCAATCATTGATTTCTTGCTGCTTTATCAGAGGAGTATGCTGTCTCCAAACGTTTATACTCCGCTGTTCGACCAGTTGTAAAATACCCGTTTTAACTGCTTTGAATGGTGTAATGACATAGATAGAATTGAGCTGCACGTTCTCTGACAGCAAGCGATCTAAAAGAACAAGGAAATCATTCCCGTGGCTATCACGATACTGTTTTTCGCCTTGACCACCTGTAGAAGCCAGCCAGTGGTTGCGAATGACATTGTTTATCGATTGGCTAATAATTTTGTCAGTATCAAACCCATGGATCATCCTGTTATCGTAGGCCATCTTATTAGACAGACTGAACATCGGCTCAATACAGCGTCGATGTACCCATAAAGGAATACCTATCCATACAGACCTATTCATTACGCCTAACTCGCACCCCCATGAATTAACACGATCGGCAACTTGTTGTACTGAAAGCATGCCCGGATTCCAATCCTTAGCATGTTCCTGAAGTACATCTTGGCAAAGGCGTTCAACTAACGGTTGCGAAGTAGTGAAAACAGGTTCGATCTGTAATGGATCGCCAACCACCAAAACACGTTTAGCGCGCCAAATAGCACCAACTGCCTGCTGTGGTGGTGCTTGACCAGCTTCGTCGATCATCAACCAGCCGAGTTCTTCGTTTTTTACGCCATGGAACATGCGGCCAATTGAGGCAAAAGTGGTGGAAATGACGGGTACTATCATAAATAGTGTTTGCCACCAGAGTATGGGTGTTGTTTCTGTATGGGGAGATGCCAGAAAATCCTTAATACTACAAACTTTATTTCGAAAACGCTTGATTCCCAATGCTTCGTAAAGCCAGGCCTGATGCAGTTCCATTGCGGCAACAAATAATGCTGAACGTTGACGGTTTATCTGCTCGTTCTGCCAGAATGCTGTACGTTGCAAGCCTGCATCATCGATTGGCTGAGTATGGACTGGTAGCATGATATCGGGAAATTGTGCCTTCAATGAGAGCAACATTTCCTGATCGTTTTTCTGTTGCTGGGTCATATTGGCAATATCTTGCTCAATCCCTCGTTTTTGTTTCTCGCTGTCAGTACACCACTTGAGCTGTTCAGCTACTTTCTGGGCATACCCGGCCTGTATCCCTCGCTGCTTTAACAGTTCAAGTTGTATTGCGTGTAGCGAATTCTGGTAATCAATAGAGCGTTGGCGGTTTATTAAGCGTGTTAACCAGCCCGGTTTGTTACTTTCGAAGACTTTTTGCTGCTGTTCTAGGTATTGAACCTGTTTATCCGTCGCGTACTGCTGTGTTTCGGTGAGTGCTAACTCGCGTAGGCGTTCCTTATGACACCTTGTAATTTCAGCCAATGTCAGAGATAAGGTATCAAGAGTATCGTCAGGTTGTTTGTTGAGTAAAACGTCATAGGTAATGAGGTGTTGTTGTAAGATTTCAGTTTGTTTGACACAGTTAATGAACTGTTTTTTCGCTTCAGCAAAAGATATCGAAGCATGGTAATGCTTCCAGCGCCATAGGCTGAGAAAATCCTCGTTGTTAGGATGTGATATTTCAGACGGAGTATCGCGCTCAAAATGCTCATCAAAAAACAAACGCTGAGTGAATTTAGTTCGATTATCTTTTTTCCCGAGCACAGCGGAGATGATTCCCCAGCATTGATCTTCATCCTTAAGGGGGTGGAAAAGATGATGAAAATTTCCTTTTCGTGGTCCTTCTTTGATTTTTTTATGTTCATTTTTTTTGCGATACTTTGCCGCGATCTGGTTTGCCGTTGGCGCTAAATAGCTCAGCGAGCGAAATTCTTCGGCCAGAGATTTCTTTTGCGGTAACTCTTTCGATATATTTTCTACTGCCGCGTTATTCGAAGAGGCAACAACCATTTCAAAACCGGTGAGTGCGTGAACAATAAAACCTTCACTATTCAGAGTGTTATCAACGTCTTTAAAGCGAGATAGCTTCTTTGCTCTTTCAACCACATTATGTGCTATCAAGTCACGTAGCAGTGTTGTTTTCCCTGTCCCAGGAGGGCCGTTGACAGAAAGCAAGCCGCCATCAGCAAGCTCCTCTATTGCGGTGTTAATCGCAAACTGCTGCATTAATGACATGGCATGTTCAGGGGGGGAGGGCCAGCGACCATGAGGCATGTTCGCCGGTTGCAATTGATCAATGATCGAGGCAAGGCCATTTTGTGAGTACAAATCGGCACTGCGCTGCGCATTGCCTGAAAGGTAAGTTCTTAGTGCTTTACACTCATCATTTCGTTTTAGGGCCGCGATGGCGAGTTCAATGTCTTCAAAGAAGAAGCTGTTTAAGATTGGTAGTGCTAAGCTTTTATCACCTTCACTCACGTCTTCTTCCGCTTCATCCTCTTCTTCCTGCTGCAGCGCGTCGGAGATGTTACCTTTTCCCTCATACCAGTCGATTTGTAAAACGAATTCCCACTTGGGTTCAAAGTCTGCCCACGCAACCAAATGCGTCGTAAGTAACGTTAAAATATCATCAGCCCGTAATACTCCGGGGCCATGCTCACGGATTGGTTTTAATGTTGCGCCAAAGTTTCTAAGCGTACTAGCGAGTTGCTGGCACCCCGCAGCAAAAAACTCAGAATTAATTAATTGAAAGCGCTCTTTTTCCAAATGTCCGAGTGCCCATGGAAGCGAACTTATAGATAACTTATCCAGCACAGGTACACCTTCTGGGTCCAACTGGAGTTTAGCAAAACATGTGGTTCCTTCCTGAGCCAACCTTTGTTCTTGCTCTTCTGCATTATACTCGGTATCTGGCCCAAACACCTTCTGACTAATAGCGTTAGCTATTCCTTTCTCGAATAGTCCGATGTGGATGCAGTATGATGCCTTGGGGGGGATTTCATGCTGTTTACATAGCTCAGCACAAAGCCAAGGAAGTTGCGCATCTTTATTCTGGCTAAGCTTGTTAAACGATATTTGCAAACTATTCTTTCGTTCTTCCAGTGTATAGGGCTGGAAAAATTCTATACGCTGCCAAGCGCGGAGAACATCACTGCTGAGAGAAGTTTCGGCCATCATAGCTCTTTGATTTTTGTTAAAAATTATAGGTGTTTTGCTTTAGGTAACATACTTTTATAAGTGGTAATCTGAATACTACATCATATTTTTATGTTAGGGCAGCCAAAAACTGACTGGTTTGATGCTGCAGTATTTATGTTTGCCAGTGCTTTTTTCCTTGTCTAAAACAACTCAGATACCTTTAAATACCTGCCCCCGATGCCATTCAACGAACTGCTCTAACGGGTAATACTCCCGCTTTTTAGGTAGAAACAGCGGCTTTCCCTCAAAGTCCCAGAACAGCCGTTCGACGATCTTGCTGCCGTTAACACCGCCAGACACCATCAGTTTCATGCCATCATCAATGCCGATAACACCAATATCAAATGCTGAATGGTGTACTGAGCATAAAGCCAGCCCGTTGGTTACAGTGCAAGGGCCACCGTATTGCTTCCATTTGATGTGCGCTGCTTCTAGGCCGACAAGTGTCGTATCGTGGCGTAAATCATAGCCACAGACCGCGCAGCGGTACTGATATGCGCGTAACACGGCTTGGCGGAAATGCGGATCGCGAGACTTGCGTACATCATCTAGCGACAGCTCCAGGCGGCTGGCAATCACTTCTTGAACGCTTTCAGGAAAGTGCTCACTTAAAATCTGTTGAGCCAGTTTATCGATAAGTTGCGGCTGTTTGCATAATAGCTGATAGCTGACTTCATCAAATCCCCCCATAACGTCGTGCTGAATCAGCTCGCGGTTTGGTGGCTGTTTACTCCCTTTCTGTGGTGAACAGCGCTCGTAATTCTGCAACTGCCAAAAACCATCTCCCTTAAGCCGCCAGAATGGCATTTCGGGGTAATGGGTGCGCCGCTGTGGCCCAAAACTATTTAAAAGGGCTAATAGAGAAGGGCGGATTTCATCGCCATAGTGAAACAAACGGGGGTGCCCATCCTGATAGGCCGAGAGCACATAAAGCAGTAACAGTGGCTTATGAGGAGCACGCTGATCATCCTTACGCCATATAGACATGTTGGTGATGGCTGTTTGAAGTTCTTGGGCAGATGGCATACGCAACATGGGTTGAAAGGGGATAAATTGCGATAATGCTCGAAAAATCAGCGAGATTCAAGTGCCGTGTTGAGCATAGCTGCTCAGGTCAAGCATACAGAATTTTGCGGTGTTCAGAATGTGCAGTGTTAACCATACGCGAGATTTCGACTATCAACAAAAAGGTGAATGAGTCTTTTATCCCATACTTTCTATAAATACCGTTTCGCATATTGTTCGCTGTTTTGTGAGTAATGGCCATATTCTTTGCGATAGTTTTTATCGATACGCCTTGCAGCCAATCGTTGAAAAGTATTTTTTCACTCGGTGATAACAGCACCTCATCACCTTTAATCTCTTTGAATATCGACGTAGTGAAGATGAGTTTTTTTATATCCTTTGTAGATGACCGTTTTGATACCACTATCACTTTGTTGGCGATCAGCAAGGGTGAGTGATTTCTGTTATTTAGGATGATGACGAATTCTCTTTTTTCATCGTTAATGACTCGGTCTAAAAGAATAGTATCGATACCGTGTTCGATATCAATAACACTTATTGGTGCATTAACATAACTCACATTTGCAAGATACGAAAATGCGAGTTTAGTGAAGGCGCATTTGCTGAATATTTCAATGCTCATGGCGGCTACAGTGATGAACAAGAAAAAGAGGCCTGATAGCGGAGATTCATCCTCGTAACAGACTCAACACGATGTCAGATTGCTGATTGGCCTGAGACAGCATAGATACCGATACCTGTTGCAGAATTTGGGCTTTCATCATTGCTGAGACTTCGAGCGCGTAGTCTGCATCCAAAATACGTGAGCGAGCAGTGGAAGTGGCAACGGTTTCTTTTGACAGCACGGCACTTACCGATTCAAAACGATTCATCTGACTACCGTATTCACTGCGATAGCCATTGAGTATTTCCAGTGCTTGATCAAAAGTGGTTAACGCAGCTCTTGCCTGTTCAGCGGTACTCAGCGTGACAGCCGATAGTCCCAGCGACTGGCTATCGGCAGGTGTCGGATTGAGAGTTACAGTTTGCAGTTCATCGTCAAAATTTGCCCCGACGATGAAGGTCGTTGCTTTACTGGCAGGTACTGAAGACGGTAATGGCGTTGCAGGCTCCGTGGGTGTGGGAAGCTCATCCCAACTTGCACTGCCGTAAAACACACCGCTGCCAACCACAATAACAATTAAATCCTCCGTCACTGCATCAATGTGGAGCTTTTCCAATCGGTTTGCAGCCACATATCCATCGTTAAATCCCCCGGTGTTGGCATCTTCAAAACGGTCGCCATCACCACTGTAGGTGATGGTCATGCCCTGATATCTGCTCTGCGTACCTGCGTTAATATTGTATTCCCCGGCCTGAAACAGAGAGTCTGCCGAGTAGGTAGCGTCAGATAAAAAACCATTGTCTTGCGTAATAACCGATGCATCCATGATGCTTTCATCTGTCACGCCATTGGCTGACCAGACGATATCGGCATCTGTGCCTTCAGCAGGTGTACCTACCAGATGCTTGCCATCACGTGTAAACAGCTGGATGTCATCATCGGCACTCAATGAGTCGATGGTAATCGTGATGTTTTTTGCTCCAGCAGGAATATAAGCGAGAGAAACGACCCCAGAAGGAAATTGGTACTGGGTATTCTCGTCTGGGAATTTTTCTGCCAGCGGGAGTGTATTTCCCAGTTTTGCGGGTTGAGGACCAGGCTCAGCGGGAGCCAACGGATAAAGGCCAAAGATTTGTGTCGAGGAAGCAATTCGGTCTATTTCAGCGCGTATTTGCTGATATTCACCGTCCAGACTAGTGCGATCCGCATCGGACAACGTGCCGTTTGCTGCCTGAACCGCGAGTTGCCTACCGCGTTGCAGCAGATTATTAATTTCATTCAAACCACCTTCAGCGGTTTGCATCAGGCTGAGGCCATCTTTCATTCCGTCAGTGATTACATTGTTGGCATTCAGATTTGCGGTCATCCGGTTAGCAATGGCCTGACCGGCGGCATCGTCCTTTGCGCTGTTAATGGGGTCAGTTTGGATATCGAAAATTATTGTACGTTAAGGCTATTTTTTGACCTTTCGACTTTAGCTGGTCTCAGCCGACGAAACTTACCGGAAGCCGGTATCCGGTTGCTTTTCCATATATAATCGCCTGTCAGATTGATGTGTTCCCAGCCTAACGGGGACAAATGCGACAGCAGTTGCTCGTTGATCTTCACCCCTTTGCGCTTCAGGGCATCGACCGCTCTTTCCATATAGACGGTATTCCACAGGGATATGGCAGCCGTCAGCAGCGTCAGTCCACTGGCGCGATAGCTCTGATTTTCCGGTTTTCTGTCCCTGATTTCACCCAGCCGGTGTAGGAATACCGCACGCGCCAGCGCGTTACGGGCTTCTCCTTTATTCAGTCCCGCCTGTACCCGCCGACGAAGTGCCGGATCGCGGAACCAGTCGAGCATAAACAGAGTTCGTTCAATACGACCAATTTCCCTCAGTGCTTTGGCAAGTCCGTTTTGTTTGGGGTAGCTGGCAAGCTTTTTCAACATCAGGGATGCCGTCACGGTTCCCTGCTTTATTGAAGTGGCCAGACGAAGTACTTCACGCCAGTGAATTTCGATCTCTTTCAGATTCAGGCTGGTCGTTGATATCAGTGACTGAAGCGCCGGGTATTGGTCTGCTTTCCCTTTGATAAACAGCTTTTTGTCGTGGAGATCCCTGATCCGCGGACAGAACGCAAATCCCAGCAGATGCATCAGGGCAAAGACATGATCGGTGAAACCAGCGGTATCGGTGTAATGCTCCCTGATTTCCAGGTCGCTTTCGTGGTACAGCAAGCCATCGAGCACATGGGTTGAATCCCTGACCCGGCTGATTATGCAGGTGTAAAACGGGCTGTATTGATCCGAAATATGGGTATAAAACTGACGTCCAGGCTCTTGCCCATATTTCGGGTTAACCTGCCCTGCGTAGCGGCCTGAGCTGCCTGTTCTGAAATTCTGTCCATCTGATGATGACGTTGTCCCGTCTCCCCAGAATGCCGCCAGTGGTCTTTTCCCCTGCGCGTTTACCAGCTCTGCGAGGGCGGCTGAATAGGTTTCGTCGCGGATGTACCATGCCTGGATATCTTCCAGTGATGATTTGGTGCTTCCGGGGCAGGCTTCCGCCATTTTGGTCAGGCCAAGATTGATGCCATCCGCAAGGATGGTGGTGAGGAGCTGGCGGGTATCGGGACGGGTAATGTCATTTTTTATATGCGAAAAATGTCGGGTAAACGTCGTCCAGCTGTTTACCTCATCGAGAATTTCCGTGATTTTAGGGCGCGGTAGCATGCTGTAAACCAGCTCTGCCAGCGGTGAAACCTGTACCGGGACGCAGTTATCCAGCGGAGAGACTTTTACTCCCCTGTCAGATATTTCGACATCGGGCAGCTCACCAAGGGCAGCCATGGCATTGACCTCTTCAAGTCTGGACTGAAGCAGAGTCTTACGGCTGGTAATGTACTCATGATAATCAGCAGATACGGGCAGGGGCAGCGCCGGTGTGAGTTTGTCAAAGTCCTTTTCGGGAATGAGGTAATCATCAAAGTTTTTGTAGCGGCGTGAGCCTTTAACCCAGATGTCCCCGGAGCGCAATGCACCCTTAAGCTCGCTGAGCGCACAAAATTCATAGTACTGCCGGTCAATACCCGCAGGTGTAATCACCACTTTGCGCCAGCTTTCAGGGACAAACTCAAGTGGCGCTGTCGCCGGAACTTTACGCGACTGCTTCCGGTACATATCCTTGATCACAACCAGCGCATCAGCCAGAGGTTGCGCTGCCGGGGTTGCGATTAACTGTAAAGCGGACAACATGCGCGGGGCATATTTCCGTAATGTGCTGTATTTCTCGGTAATAATATGTAACGGGTCAAAATTATTTTTTCTGGCAAGATGGCGTGTTTCCTCCAGACTGGCGACAAATTCAGGCCATGGGAGTATGTTTTCTATTGCGAGCCATGGATCGCCACCGGAATCACGTGCTTCAGACAGTGCCTGGCCGACATCTATGTACTGCCTCAGTTTTGACTGGATTAGCTTTCCGGTCTGTTGAAGGCGCTCAGCCTGTGTTCTTTTGGCTTTGCTGAACAGGCTGTTCAGCATGCGTTCATGCAGCTCAATCACTTCATCTGTCAGTGTGGCTCTGGCTTCTTCCAGCACGCACACCAGGATCGCATGACGGCGGGCTGCTGAAAATCGGGTCAAATCCCGGCTACTCATCTTTCGGCCTTCCCGCGCCAGTTTCAGCAACCGGTTCTGGTGAATGGTACGATCTATACCTTCAGGTAATGCCAGCGATTCAATGCTACTGAGCCGATCAAGGTGTTGCAGCACGTTCTTACCATTGATTTTACCCGGCGGTTGCAGAAGCCATGTCAGCCTGGAAGGATGATTATCTGAGGACTCAAGTAAACGATCCAGGGCATCCCTGTGAGCCGGAGTTAACGGGGCATTCAGGGTCTGAAATACGATTTTATCGCCGCCAGCCATGGCCTCCGCACAGGTACGCTCCACGACATCAATCGCGGGAATTATCACGTTGTTCTTCCGGAGCCAGACCAGCAGTTCTTCGGCCAGGAGAATACCTTTATCGGTGCGCGTCGCCATCGGCAGCAGGTGTGTAATACAGTCCTGCTGTATTTTTCCGGTAAACGCTTTTACGCCAAGATAGCGGTACAGTTCGGTTAAATGTTCGCGTCGCGTGGTTTCCCTGCCGGAAAGGTAAGCAGGCCAGAGATCCCCGGTAAGTTTTAGCCTGCTGGCGATATGCTTCAGCAGCGCATCAGAGGGTGGGATTTTTTTATCCGGTGCAAAGCCGACATTTTTCAGATAGCAAAGAAGGACGGCAAAACCAAAACGACTGGCGGGTTTACGGTGAGCACTGATAAGCGCCAGATCATGCTCACTAAAATACGCCATTCGTGTCAGCGTTAACTCATCGTCCGGTAATGCCAGTAATGATTCTCTTTCCGACAGAGAAAGAATCTGCCTCCTTGCCATATAATTTCCCTCATAAATTATTTGATGCGGAATTTTTAACAAAAATGGTATCGCATAAGGGTACACCCTGACGCCATACTCAAAACGTGACGGCACACGATGAATGACATAACCTATATGCGATAGATTAAATGCAATAACCTAAATGCGATAACGTGGTGGAAAAGTGTTCATCAGAGCTTATTTAAGGGCATCGACGGAAGATCAGTTCGCCGATCGGGCAAAAGAGATGCTGGAGCAGTTTGTTCAGGAGCGGGGACATAAAATAGCCAGTTACTACCGGGAGAACATAAGCGGTACAAAACTCGACCGCCCGGAGCTGGGACGCTTACTGATGGACAGTCACCGCAATGATATTTTACTGGTCGAGCAAATTGACCGCCTGACCCGTCTGAGTAACAGTGACTGGATGACGCTGAAAAAGCAGATAGAACAACACGAACTGCGGATTGTCAGCCTGGATGTACCCACCTCATGGCAGGCGCTGTCAGATAAAGACCCTTCGCAGGCTGACCCAATCACCCGTGCCGTGATAACCGCCATCAATAATATGCTTATCGACCTGATGGCCGCGATGTCGCATAAGGACTGGCTGAGCCGCCGCCAGCGCCAGAAGCAGGGAATTGAACGGGCACATACACTGGGGAAATACCGGGGTAAACAGGCCGATCAGGAGCGACATCAGAAAGTCCTGTACTACCGACAGGTAAAGAAACTGAGTATCCAGGAAACGGCTGATGCTACGGGCTACAGTGCGTCACAGGTTTGCCGGATACAAGCGCTTCATAAAAATAATGAATCAACCTGAAAAGCTGAAATAACAGTGTTTATTTGCAGCCATGGCGTAATAGTTAGCGCCCTGTGACTAGCAGCGTGACGCATCATCTATGTAAGTAAAGTCCGCTGCGTACCAAGAGCAGACGTTTTGTTATTCTGAAATGCTCTCATTGTAGAGGGAAATGGTATCGACTTCTGTACCGTGATAAACGCTCCCTTTTTAGCATATGAGGAGGGCGCTAATCTCTTCAAATTTCATTGGTTTTGAAAAATACCAGCCTTGTGCACAGCAATCAGGGACGTTTTCCAGAAGAAAACGATACTGTGTTTCCGTTTCAACGCCTTCGAAAACAACTAAATTCGGCATATTATTTAACATTCCGATTAAGCCTGTCAGGATGGGATTAACTGAAAATTCAGTACTAATACAATCAATCAAGGATTTATCAATTTTAATTTCTTCGACATCAAGTAATGAAAGCCAGTTGAGATTTGAGTAGCCCGTCCCAAAGTCGTCCAGGGCGAATTGGATACCAGAGTCCTTATAAAGGATCATGGCTTTCTTTATTTCCTCGATGTTGGCATTTTGCCTTTCAGTAATCTCAAGCATAATCAGGTTTCCCGGAATTTTTTCGCGCTCAAGTATGGTAAAAAGTTTGGCTCGAAATACGTCATTACAGATATCCGAACAATTGACATTAATGCTCAGAATAATATTGTATCGATGCAGTATGGGAGCAAATTCAGCGAGAGCGTGCTCTACAACATAAAGACTTACTTTATTGATTAATCCATTTTTTTCAGCGAGCGGAATGAAAATATCAGGACTTATATTTCCCATATGATGATCATTCCAGCGAATCAGAGCTTCTGCACCTATCACACTGCGTGCTTCAACGTTGTAAATAGGCTGATAAACGAAGTGGAATTTTTCCTTGAGAATGGCATCTTCAAACCGGGAAAGTAAAGACTGATTTTTCTCCGTTATACTTATATACAATGCAGAATTCAAAAAGCCGATAATAATTGATACGGAAATAAGCAAAGCCAGGATGTAAATATTGTTATTGAAAAGAATGGGGAATTCCGCGCCTGTAATAACACAAATATCTTCAATGCTGCTACAGGAACGTGTAATAATGTAATTCAACCGGTGTGCCTGATGATGCTCAATCGCCTCGAGTAATTTTGTATTATTCCCGATGTTAAAAAAGTGATTTTTATGATTGTAGTCACCTACAATTGCACTGAAATTCATTTTCTCAGCCTCTTGCCAGAATCGCTGAAAAGCAAAAGGTGAGACAGTGATAGCAAAATTATTTGTATAAAGTACATCTGCAATAATATTTTCTTCAATTAGTGCATCAAAAACCCAGATATAACTTCCGCGGTTAACTTTATTTCTGTATAAATTCAAAGAAAGAGGAGTACTGAGCTTGCCCCAAAGCGCAGAACAGACAACGAGTTGATCACGGACATAGGCAATATCTTTGATAAGAGGATATGGCCAGAGACGCTTTCTTAGCTCATGGAGATACTGTTCACTGCAGGGGGAGTAGACTGAGAACTCGTCACGCAAGCCATCAATCAGCTGAACCTGCTTAATCAGACTGTCACTTCTCGAAAGGATTGAATTAGAGTAAACTTCAAGTTTTTCATGGAGATACAAATAATAGGAACCTGAGCCAATGCCGTAACACAGGATAATCGTTAACATGACCGATACAAAATAAACCCTGGGGCGGCGAATGGCAAAATTCAGTATTCGTAGTTTCATTATGACAGCGTCCCCATGTCATTATCCCTATACGGGTGTAGCCGATATTACAGCGTTTAATCTACCCTTTTCCCATCTGTACGCATGTTCAGCGAACGGCATTACCAGGAACTATCGGCTTAAAGGATAAATACTTTAGCACTAAAGAACAGGCGCTTTAATTAACTGCTTTTCACATTAAAAATGTGATCCCACCCTCAAAGTGAAAGTTATTTTTTCCTTAAATTTCGATTCATTTCATCCATTATCATACTGGAATCAGGAATATCATGCGATGCGACCAGAACGGCTCTGACATCCGAGGGAGGGAAAGTGATGAATAAAATATGAACGGGTAGGGTATGGATGTTTTTCTTACTATCCTGATATGAAAAATTATCCACATACTCGTCAATTTCAGTTCGTGAGACCAGTTTTTTATTTTTAAAAATATATAGTTTTGGCATTTTACACTCTCTGCAGTTATTTGACTTTTTTTATAAATATTGTCTATCACAAACGCATTCAATAGAGTCTGAATACGCGCAGATTCGATATGAAATGCTTCGGAAGCATAGTCGGGGTCCCCCCCTTTGTGCCTTTTAGAGAAACAATTCCAAATCCTCAAATTTTTTGTACATGCTACAGTGACAGCATTTTGCGATCTAAGCCTTATTTTAAGGATCAATTGCCAGTCCCCCACGGATGCTGACCATTCTATTTCTCACCACAAGGGTTTTGCGCCGGGAAGGACAAACAGCACTCCCGCTTGAGGTATCCAGTCTATCCATGCCTTTATAGCTGCGCTCATTACCCCATGCCGATCCGTATAACTCCATACTATCTTACCTGGTCGTGCATTTTGATGATTTTTGCGTAAGCATCCGCGCCCTCATTCGGCAGGGGTAAACCAAAGGGGTTAAACAGCCTGAACTCTGCACCCATTGCTGTCAGCAAACGGCCTGCGTCTTCCGCTGCAAAACGGCTTCAGGAGCGCTCTCTTACCGGACCATACAGAATCAGGATCCGTGGTGGCTCCTGTAGATACAGGCGTTCGGAGATTTGCTGATCAAAACAGTCAGCGTTCAGGGCAGGAAAGCGTTCCATTTGTTTATCCTTCGTAGTGATTTGCCGATTCCAAACTCAACACATATGATTTAACATATGTATATTCTAAAGGGAACGGAGTGACAAATGCTACAACCTGTTCAACTTTTCAAAATCCTGTCGGATGAAACCCGCCTCGCCATTGTGATGCTCCTCCGGGAATCCGGGGAAATGTGCGTCTGCGATATCTGCGCGGCCCTCACTGAGTCACAACCTAAAATCTCGCGCCACATGGCTATTTTGCGAGAGGCTGAGCTCGTCCTTGACCGTCGGGAAGGAAAATGGATCCACTATCGCCTGTCACCCCAGATGCCTGCATGGGCGGCTGGAACGATCACTACGTCCTGGGAGTGTCTGCGTAATGATGTGCGTGAATGGCTGGTAAAATCTGCTTGTACTTCCTGCTGAGATAATCATTCACATACACATACACATAAGCATATATATAGGAGTCTGAAATGTTTCTGGCAGGGAGTATCTTTTTACTGACACTGGTACTGGTGATCTGGCAACCCAGAGGCCTGAGTATTGGCTGGAGCGCGAGTATTGGGGCTTTGCTGGCTCTGGGAACCGGTGTCATCCAACTTGCTGATATTCCCGTTGTCTGGAATATCGTCTGGAACGCGACAGCTGCATTTATTGCGGTGATCATTATCAGTCTGCTGCTTGATGAGTCCGGTTTCTTTGAATGGGCCGCACTACATGTCTCCCGTTGGGGTAACGGGCATGGACGCCTGCTGTTTACCTGGATAGTGTTGCTCGGTGCCGCTGTCGCGGCGCTGTTTGCCAATGATGGAGCCGCGCTGATCCTGACGCCGATTGTGATTGCGATGTTGCTCGCACTGGGATTTAGCCAGAGCACAACACTGGCCTTTGTAATGGCAGCAGGGTTTATTGCAGATACGGCCAGCCTGCCGCTCATTGTTTCTAATCTGGTGAATATCGTCTCGGCGGATTTCTTCGGTCTGGGCTTCACGCAATACGCCTCCGTTATGATCCCCGTTGATGTGGCAGCGATTGTGGCCACGCTGGTCATGCTGCATCTATTCTTCCGCAGGGATATCCCAGCGACGTATGACGTTTCGCTGCTGAAGACGCCTGCCAGTGCGATAAAAGATCCTGCGACCTTCAGGGCGGGCTGGATTGTCCTGTTATTGCTGCTTGTCGGCTTCTTTGTTCTGGAGCCGTTGGGGATCCCAGTCAGTGCAATAGCGGCGACTGGCGCAGCAGTGTTGTTTGTGGTGGCGAAAAGAGGTCATGCCATCAACACCGGGAAAGTCCTGCGCGGTGCACCATGGCAGATCGTTGTTTTCTCGCTGGGGATGTACCTGGTGGTCTATGGTCTGCGCAATGCAGGACTCACCGAGTATCTGTCTGGCGTGCTGAACCTGCTGGCAGACAAAGGGTTATGGGCAGCGACGTTCGGTACCGGCTTCCTGACGGCATTTCTCTCATCAGTGATGAATAATATGCCGACGGTGCTGATTGGTGCGCTGTCGATTGACGGGAGTACGGCGACCGGTGTCGTCAAAGAGGCAATGATTTATGCCAACGTGATTGGCTGCGATTTAGGTCCGAAAATCACTCCGATAGGCAGTCTGGCTACCCTGCTGTGGCTGCATGTGCTTGCCCAGAAAAATATGACGATCTCCTGGGGATATTACTTCCGTACCGGCATTATTATGACTGTGCCAGTGCTGTTTGTTACTCTGGCCGCGCTGGCGTGGCGGCTTTCTGTCACTTTGTAATGAGATACTGATATGAGCAACATTACCATCTACCACAACCCGGCCTGTGGCACTTCACGCAACACGCTGGAGATGATCCGTAACAGCGGTAACGAACCGACCATTATTTACTATCTCGATACGCCACCAACCCGGGATGAACTGATTACACTTATTTCAGATATGGGGATTACGGTACGCGAACTGCTGCGTAAGAACGTTGAACCATACGAACAACTGGGTCTTGGTGAAGAGATATTTACTGATGAGCAGTTGGTTAATTTTATGCTTCAACATCCGATTTTAATTAATCGGCCAGTGGTAGTCACACCACTTGGGACGCGTCTTTGCCGCCCTTCGGAAATAGTGCTGGATATCCTACCGGAAGATCAAAAAGGCGCTTTTACCAAAGAGGATGGTGAGACGGTAATTAACGAAACAGGGAATCGGGTTAAGTAATCTTTCCTGTTCATATTATCGGACGCCCATTTACTCTATACGGGCGTCCGTTTTTCGCTCATTGCGGACCGTGAAACCGACCCCGATTTTTTGTCTCGCTTTAATGCTTATACCTGTAACTTTTCCCTCAACCCTGCGAACGGACGGTCGCTATAGATCCGACATGACCTTTTTTGGATCTCCGCTGAATAGACGAAAGTACATATAGGTAATGCATATCCCTTTATGTAACATCTGCATATGGCAAACATATACATATGTCTACCATCTGCCTATACTTGGCACATACACATACCCGGTGCCTGAATGTCATCCCGGATTTGCGCCACATGTTCAACTTACTCGGGAGAGAGAACCATGAGAACCGTATCCATTTTCAAAAACGGCAACAACCGCGCCATCCGTCTTCCCCGCGATATGGATTTTGAGGGGGTGAGCGAGCTGGAGATCGTCCGGGAAGGGGACAGCATCATCCTGCGTCCCGTCCGCCCGACCTGGGGCTCGTTCGCCAGCCTGGAAAAAGCAGACCCGGACTTTATGACGGATCGCGAGGACGTTGTCAGCGACGAAGGACGCTTTGAGTTATGAGTAAAACGTATATGCTGGACACCAATATCTGCTCGTTCATCATGCGTGAGCAGCCGGAAGCCGTGATTAAACGCCTGGAGCAGGCGGTGCTGCGCAACCATCGTATCGTGGTCTCGGCCATCACCTACGCTGAGATGCGGTTCGGAGCTGTCGGAAAGAAAGCCTCGCCCCGCCACGGGCAGCTGGTTGATGCGTTCTGCGCCCGCCTTGATGCCGTTCTGCCCTGGGACCGGGTGGCGGTGGATGCCACCACGGAGGTTAAGGTCACCCTGGCCGCAGCAGGGACACCAATCGGCCCGAACGACACGGCGATTGCCGGGCACGCCATCGCCGCCGGCGCCATTCTGGTGCTGGTGACGAATAATACGCGGGAATTTGAGCGGGTTGTGGGCCTGGCGCTGGAAGACTGGGCTGTATGACTCCGGACAGAATGGCGGGTGACGAATGTCCGCTCAGTGCCAAAAGCGGAAGTTGAGCATTAGTGAGTGCTAATGGATATTTGTCATGGATGAGGAACGTCGGATCGTTACCAATAGACAAACCTCCACCCCAGGAATTATTTTATAAGAAAGAAATATTAATCCAAAAGGACCTGGTCAATAAATGCGCCGTAAAAATGTGAACGATTATCAAGCTTTTATCGCCGTGGCCCGAGAAAAAAGCTTCACTAAAGCGGCCGCTCAGTTAGGTGTCTCACAGTCGGCGCTGAGCTACACGGTGAGGACTCTAGAAGCTGACCTTGGTCTTCGTCTTCTTACCCGTACCACGCGTAGCGTTTCTGTGACTGAAGCTGGCGAGCGGCTACTTTCCCGTATAGGACCCCATTTTGACGAAATTGAAAGTGAGATAGCTGCGCTGAGCGGATTGCGAGAAAAACCAGCCGGTACTGTGCGTATTACTGCCGTTGAACATGCAGCCGATACAATTCTCTGGCCTAAACTCGCCCCGGTGATGCTTGAGTATCCCGATATCAACATTGAAATTATCAGCGAGTACGGACTTAAAGATATTGTCGCTGAACGTTATGATGCTGGCGTTCGGTTGGGCGAACAGGTCGATATGGATATGGTTTCCCTGCCTCTTGCCAAGGATTTCCGTTTTGCAGTGGTCGCAGCGCCCTCTTATTTCAAGCGAAAAAACCATCCGGTAACGCCTCGTGATTTAAAAGATCATAGCTGTATCAGATTACGCCTGCCCACTCATGGCGGATTCTATACCTGGGAGTTTCGTAAGGATGAGACGGAAATTAAGGTCCGTATTGATGGACGAGCGACTTTCAGCACAATAAATATGATGAGGCAGGCCGCTCTAGATGGGCTGGGACTTGCTTATCTGCCGCTAGATTCCGTGGAGAACTACCTTGAAAACGGGATGTTAGTCCAGGTGCTTACTGACTGGTGTCCACCGCGCCCTCCCTATCATCTTTACTATCCCAGCCGTCTACAACATTCTCCGGCATTTGCACTTGTGCTCGAAGCACTCCGTGCCCCATAACCTTTGAGCACTGTTTTTCCTGGTCCATATCGAACTCAGTTACTTATAACCCTATTAATAAAACCTCCTTCTAAGCCCATGCGAAATTAAGCATCTAATTTCTCAATACTAAAGAGATTAAGATGGCCGCTGAAACAATCCATGTTCTTTCAGCGGCCAGGGCCGCCATCATGTATATGAAGGAGTCTTGCAATGAGTAAAAAAACAGGTGGGTTAAGTCGCCGTAATTTTATCCTGACGAGTTCAGTGGCCTCAGCAGGATTACTGATGGCGGGTCATGCTTCAGCCCTGCTCTCACCTACCCCTCGTACATCTGGCACCACGACACACGTAGATGGCGTCACAGTCAGCAGCGTCCTGTTCCGGAACAATGAAATAATGATGTCCGGAAACGTCTACGTCCCTCCGGATTTCAGCGAAAACCGTCAATACGCTGCTATTGTCGTTGTCCACCCAGGTGGTGGCGTTAAGGAACAGACTGCTGGCCTTTATGCCCTAAAACTGGCTAAAGAAGGATTTGTCACTCTGGCGTTTGATGCCTCCCATCAGGGGGCCAGTGGCGGATTACCGCGCTTTATCGATGATCCCATGAAACGCGTTGTCGATTTCTATAGCGCAGTCGATTACCTGACGACTCTCCCTTATGTCGATAATAATCGCATTGGCGCATTAGGTGTTTGTGCAGGTAGTGGTATCACGGTTAAAGCGTCAATGACGGAACGTCGAATCAAAGCGCTGGCAACAGTCAGTGCCGTGGATGTCGGAGCGGCGACCCGTAAAGGCTGGGAGGGAACAACATCTGAATCTGAACTCATTTCGACTCTGGATGCTGTTGCTAAACAGCGTACAGCAGAAGCAGCGGGCGGCGCACCGGTTTATGTCAACTATGTACCCAAATTGGGTGATACCAGTGCACCAAAAGATCTTCAGGAAGCTGCGGACTACTATCTGACCGAACGCGGAAAATATCCGACTTCTACCAATCAAATGCTGATGACAAGTATCAGTACGCTGGCGTCTTTCACCGGATTTGAAGGGGCTGATGTCTATTTAACACAACCACTACTGATTGTAGCCGGTAGTAAAGCAGGATCGCTCTGGCACAGCCAGGAATTACACAACACTTCGGCCTCTGTCCAAAAAACGCTGCATATCATTCCGGGTGCAACACATATGGACCTCTATGATGGTCAGGGTGCAACGGTTGCAGCGAGTAAGCTGGCTCCTTTCTTCAAGAAAAATCTCGCATAGGTATGACTTTCCATGAAACAAACTCCACTACTTGAAAGATTTCCACTTGGAAAAGGTGTGACGCTGCGCAACCGTATTGTGATGGCCCCGATGACGACCTGGTCGGGTAATGATGACGGCACGGTATCTTATGAGGAAGAAGCATATTATCGTCGACGCGTTCAGGACATCGGGCTGGTCATTACTGGCTGTACACATGTTCAGGAAAACGGCATTGGGTTTACGGGAGAGTTTGCTGCGTATGACGACAAATTTATTCCCGGTTTAAAGCGCCTTGCTATTGCTGCTAAAAGCGGTGGAGCACCGGCAATCTTACAAATATTCCATGCAGGTGTGAAAACCAGCCCTAAACTGGTTTCGGATATTGTAGCTGCAAGCGCTATTCCCGGTGACGCCGGTCCTTTCGCACCGTCCGTTACCCCTCGTGAACTGACATGCACTGAAGTCGAAACTGTTATTCAGGATTTCGGGGAAGCAACTCGTCGTGCAATAGAAGCAGGATTTGATGGTGTTGAGTTACATGGTGCTCATGGTTTTTTACTTCAGAACTTTTTCTCACCTCATTCCAACCGTAGAGAAGATCAATGGGGCGGCTCCCTTAAAAACCGTATGCGTTTCCCGCTCAGCGTCATTGAGAGTGTGCGTAAAACGATTGCTGAGCATGCAACCGATCCCTTCCTGATGGGATACCGCATTTCACTGGATGAGCATTACGAAGATGGGTTGCGCATTGATGAGTCGCTTCAGCTGGTTGACCGCCTGGTCGATGAGGGTATTGATTATCTTCATGTATCACTCGGTAATGCACTTGAAGCCAGACCCGTTGATGCACCGAATGGCTCCAAAGTCATCGAAATCGTGCGCGATCACCTTGCTGGACGTATACCTCTGATTGTTGCCGGGCAGTTGCGAACGCCAGAACAGGCCGAGGATGCTGTAAAAGCAGGGGTATCTTTGACGGCAGTAGGTCAGGGTATGGTTATGAACCCAGACTGGGTTAAATTCGTTGATGGCAAAGCTGAAGGAAAAATTGCTCTCAGTATTGCTGCATCAGACGTAGAGCAACTTGCTATACCCCAGAAACTCTGGCGCGTAATTGAGGAAACGACTGGCTGGTTTAACATCCGTTAAATACGGCCTAACCGTAATATGACAATTAGAATCAACTTACCTTCATAACCTGGAAAGTTCTTACATGGCCGGATTTCGGGATTAACTGGGTGACGGCCATGTAAATTTTATCTTATTCCTTTAAATCCTCTTCACACTAAAGGAACATTATTTCAGGCATAACATCCGCTTTTCGCTCAAAGCTGCCTGTCAAAGTGGTCAAGCTTCACATAGCTCAGAGGTACAAAAAATAACCTTAACGTACAATAATTTTCGATATCCAAACTGACCCCTTAATACGCAAACCTGATGAAAAGCGTTCAATCGCCTGACTCAAACGGGAGGCTGATTTACTCTGCTGATTCAATATCGTTAAAGTAAGGGCGTTAATCGAGGTCATGGCACATCCATCCTGATGTGATAAAACAGGAAAATTATCTGCAAGCCATCATCCTGGGCTGAAAGAAGGGAATAAAAATCCCTTCCCAGCAGCAGGAATAAAATCAGATAAAACATTAAGTTATGTTTGTTCTCGACAATAGATTAGCGGCGATAGCGATCAAAAGATAATCGTTTTCATAGATCGATGCGATCGTATCGATCGGCGCAACCGATCGACGGTACAGGAAGTAGCTGGTCATTTAACGGCGCAAAAATCAAACAGGCCGTTAGTCCGTCCAGTAAGCAAAGCAGGAGAAGAAAACAGACTCATCAACCAGAGCTCAAAGTTCCGGTGATATGTTGAGGAATGCATTCCCATGGTTGAAGAGTGCTCTCTGTCTCTCAGCTAATGATAGCTACTCGAGGGTTAACAATCAGTTAACCAATTATAATCAGCGAGGTAGTGTTCTTACTTATTGAATTGATGAGTTGACCTGCTTTACTCTTTTTATGCGAAAGTCTCTTATATATTCTTTCAGCACGAATACGTAGTTCGTCTCTGTGTAAAAGATTAATACTGTTGAAATAACCGACTTATGTTAGTCAACAAAATCGTGATGCGATGTCGTAAGGAACTCGTACAAGTGGTGATTATATTTAATTACCGCGTGAATGCTCGATGCGTTGCTGCATCCAGGTTTCTACTTCACTTCTCAACCACCTTGAACTACGTCCAAGTTTGATAGGTTGCGGAAATTCCCCATCTTTGATCAGTTTGTAGAACCACTTATCCGTCATACCTGTATAAGTCGTGATGAAGGCCATATCGATAAGTGGATTGTCTATGGAAAGTAAGGTGTTGGTATTAGTCATGGTTTGGATCTCCCTCTGAGTAGTAAACGACGGGAGAAAATTGGCGCTATCAAAAAAGAATAAGCGCCTATTTCCCTCAGAGGATGAGCGTTATCAGTTAAAAATTACTTCGACACCCTGCTTTGATGATTAAAAAAATCCGTCTTGTAATATATAAAGTCTTTAACGCTGACTACAACCAAAATTACGGTTTCCATCATCAGTGACTTTGGTATGGTATTTGGCAAGATACATGGCCCGCTCTAGTCCCTTCTGTAATTGCTCATTGTTTCCTCGTTCAATCCATAGTGACGGGTTATCTGGAAAATGAACCAGTGCGGAAAATCGCTGCACATCTATCTGCAAGGCACTGCACCATGCTTGTTGAATCATCCCTGCTAATGAATTCGTATCCAAATAGTTCCCAGCCCCACACCATGCATCACGATTCAGTAGTAATATAACGTGATAATGCTTTTTCCCATTTACCTCGCCATATTCTCGTACCCAGATATAACGCAGGGTAGTGATATGCACGCGCTTTCCTTCGCGCTGCTTACGTTGTTGGCAAGCTTTAACCTTTGCTTTAAGTGATTCGATAAAACGAGATACCACCGCAGCGTCAGTCGCCGCCGGAATATTTGGGATTCTTAAGTCCACTCTTAGCATCAGCACTCTACGATAGGCATCTAGGGAACTCGAAAATGTATCGATGATGCGCTGTTGCCAGAAGGGATTGTAAGTGTAAATCATTGTATTGATCTCCGGTGGATTGTTGTACATATCCATTACCGGTCTTGTAAATAAATACTTATTTGGGATGGCAATGTCACGGTGACTGCCGAATGAAATGCAGTCGGGGTTTATTGATCTTTGATTTGAGTTGTACTCAACAGAATTTTATCTAAAACCGCTTGTGTGATTTCATGGCCTTCATGATAGGTGTGAACCAAGTATATATTACAAATCAGACAATTAAATCCAGTTTTTTACATAGTTAATTGGACTTGTGCACTGATCGATAGCGGTTTTTTGTGCATGATTTACTCTGTAATTAAGATGTGGCACTACACACCATTCTATTCATTGATTTTAAAAAGAAAAAATAAATTAAAATCAATTTTAAGGAACGTTTTTTCCTCAAAAAAACATGTTTTTTTCATGCTTATTCTATGAAATTTCTTCATTTTGAAATCTTTTTGCTATATAATTAAGCGTGACATTTCAAAATGAGTGATGAGCAATTGAATAATGATCATAGAAATACAATCAGAAGATTAAAGACTAGGCTTATTCAGCCTTTGATAGGAGAGGATACGATTTCGCTTAGGGAATATATTTTGTCATATCCACTGCTGACAATTCGAAAAGTGTTGTTGTCGCTTAATGTTACTAATGCTAATTCTATATTCCCTGATATCGCTAATAATGCTGATGTAATGTCTGAGTTCATTATATCGGCTATACAGTCCAGAAAAGAATCACCTCCTCTATTGTATCTTCAGCATCTTATAAATGATTTCAAGGAAGATCTCGCTCCCATAGAGAGTATTGTCTGGCTCAAAAAAGATCCTGAGGCATGTTACTATTTTTGGTCAGCGTTAATTAATCTTGAATGGATGTCCGTTTTAAAAGAGTTTAAAAAAGGTAATTTCCATGTTTATAATCAAACTGTATACAATTACGACCCCAATAATAAATTTTTAGTTGATGTATTAAAAATCCCAACAGCAATAGCTAGTCACAAAGAACGTTATTCTTCAATCGTTAAAATATTAAATGAATTACCGCTCAGAGGAGCCGAGATCGCACATTTAATCTCCATGATTTTTTACTCTTATAAACTCGACAAAACAAATTGTAATAAAAAAGCAAATATTGATTTATTAATAAAAAACAAAGAGGTGATTATTTTTTCACTTTCTTATCTGCAGAAAAAAAACATTTCCATACCACGTATTGAACCATTAACAGCGGTTGATAATAAATTTGCATTAGTGACTCAGCTTTATATTTTGAGTGGAGGTGATGATTTTAAAAATCTAATTAACTCTATAATTAAGGCCTGGTCGCAGAAAAAAATTCGTGAAAATGAAAAAGTCATTAATAAAAAACAAGTTATAGAACACTTGAGGATAAATGAGAAAAGCATGAAAATGCTTAACGAATTATCATCTAAATATAATGAAAGCCAAACAACACTGGTTAATATGGCAGTTGCTTTGTTGTATAAAGAAATGGTGTGATTCATCTAAAAATTAAACACATATAACCATATTGAGAATGTTCTAGCGGAAACAATAGCCCTCAATACCGCTCCCAGAACTCCCTTGCTATGAACCTGAGAGGCATACAGTTAAGAGAACACGTGATAAATAATTTCACATTATAGCGTTACCCTTGTAGTGCATGAGTACTAGGCAGTGTTGGTTTCGCTCGATTAAACGTCGAGCAGAAATGTGCTGAGTTATTTAGTATTCTTCTTTTTTGACACATCCTGCCCGTGTTTAAATAAATGGAACAAAAAATAAACAAAAATAATGACACATCCTGTCCATATGCATCTTTACAGTAATCGCTCCTAAACGATTATTGAGGATAGATGATGGCAGTTTATCGGCTAGATCCTGATTTGGCCTTGCTAAGCCAATGCAGTAATGAAGACCTTCAACTGCTGGTTGAGTTGTTAACCATTGATAGTAAGGACGGTGAAAAACGCTGGGCGGAGACGTTAACCAATGCAAGTGAATATCAGCGTTTTTACCCAGATCACAGCAAATACTGGACGTCGATTGGCGCTGAGTTACAAACTTTTGGCGCAAACACTTTAGTCAGTTTGGTGCGCGGTGGACAGGGCGTTCTTTACCGTGAAATTTTGTGCGATGTCTGTGACAAGCTGGATGTTAATTACAATAAAAACAGCACGACGGAGTCGATTGAACTTAATCTGCTCATGAAAGTGCTGGAAAAAAGTCTGGACAACATGACACCAGACGAACTGGCGATGTTGTCTAAAAATATGCAGCTCGATTTAACCAGCCCAACACCACAACTTATTCTTATCGCTATACAGGCAGCCATTCGTACCTCATCTGTTGCCGCTTTGGAACTCGCAACAACATTGGCGGCCAGCGTTATCACCGCACTCGGCGGGATCGCCACCTGGGGAACCGTGTTCGTTGCGTCTCGCGCCCTTTCAGTTCTCGCTGGCCCTGTCGGTTTAGCGCTCAGTTCAGCCTGGATGCTGTCGGATATTGCGGGCCCGGCATACCGAGTCACGATCCCTGCCTGCATCGTTATCGCCTGGCTACGTCAGAAAAACCTTACCCAATATTGATTTATTCCGTGTATGCCAAAAGGGATGCACGGAATTTATACAGGAATTATCACCATGCCTGAACAGGGAAAACGTTACGACCGGCTCGCCAGTCGCCTGGCTATTTTAGTCAGCAGGCTCTTCATGGGGGAGTCTCTGTCAGTCAAACAACTGGCTTTAGAATTCAATGTCTCGGAAAGAACGATTCAGAGAGATTTACGACAGCGGTTACAGTATCTGGATACCGAATTAAAGGATGGATACTTGCGTCTTTCTGATGCGAGGGGGCCATTTCGTACCGATCACGATATCATTACGTTTGCACGTATCACCCATGTGGCACAATTTTTCCCTGCACTGGATAAAAAGTTACTTTCCGTTTTGCTGGATGCAGGACAGGACTCTCCCTATATCGTCTATAACGCACCGCCACGGAATGTCCCTTCTTTGTTCGGTGGTTTCTATGCCATTACCCAGGCTATTGTTAAAAATCGATTAATCAACTTTTTACATAATGGTCGCAGACAAATCGCCATTGCCCCCTATCGCCTTATTTACTTTGATGGGGAATGGTATCTGGCGACAGAAAAGCAAAACCACATAAAAGTATTTAATCTGGTGGCAATTACGGATGTAGCGATGACCATTAGTTCATTTAGTAAAAAGGAGGAAATGAGACGAATTTTTCAAGATAAACGATTCATTACAGCGTTACCACACTTTCAATATATCTGTGAGCTCATACGTGAATAAATGAGATGAACAATGAGTATAGTCAAATTCATTCACATTTATTAAATCACTACTTTACGTAATGAGATATTATACGCATTTTATAAGGAGTTATTGCATGAATCATTCAAAATGGTTGTTACCCGCATTGTCATTACTCTTCTCTGGAATGGTGATCGGTGCGCAAATACCAGTACCAATAAAGGTAATGGCATATAACAATGTCCATGTGGCGGGAAATCGCTACGTTGATGTCGTTGTCACTGCTCAAACCGATACTGTTCGCATCAATAATATCAGTGTCAATCGTGGTAATTGCCGTATCGGAAATCTGAAATACTTCGGCACCAGTAATAAGGAAACCATTATTCCGGCAACACTGCGCTTTGGTGAATCAGTAAAAGTCCCTTTTTACAATAATTGTGTTGCCTCAGAAGTCCAGGTGGATACAGACAAAGGCGGTTGGACATTCACTTTTGATTGAAATAACACCTCAATATCTCACTGAAATATAAGGATATGCCACATGAAATACTTAAAAGGTGCCGTATTGGCGATACTGTTGCTACCCTTAGGTAGTGCTGTTGCGGCTGAGTGGACATACTGGTCATTGCAGGGATATGCAGGCGTTCATCTGAGTAATGACGATAAGCATTATCTTGAAATCAGCTGTGAATTATACTCCTCAAAACCGCCTGTTTTACGTGTACAGGCAGGGTTTAGCGGTGATTATTCTCAGCTACAGGTTGATGGGCAAGATGTATCACAACCCTTTCACTCATTAGATCGGATAAAAACAGAATGGGAGGCATTACGTCAGGCGAAAGTCATTCGCGTCAGTGATGCGACTGGAAAGTCATACACATTTAATGTTACAGGCAATAAAGACTTCCCCCCCTTTGATTCTGAGTACTATCCCTGTGATAAGGAATGACTTTCAAATATTATCAATAAAGGTTAGGCATTATGTCATTACTTAAAATGTTAATTGCTGCATTAGGTAAAGTAATTACCTGGTATTCAGGTGCTCAAGCTCAGGGTTTTGTGGCTGAGCACTTACGGCAGGCAGGTTATAATGACGAAGAAGTTGAAGCAGCCCGGGAGGCTGCTTTTTTATTGGTAGGTGCAATAACCACGACAATAATGAATTTTATTCTTCGTACTGCTTTTACTGCCTGAAATATGAAATCCATTCTTTCATTGATTATCATTTCAACAAGATGTGCCAGGGTCATTCACTCTGGCACATAAGGAGTTTTTATGCCCAAGTTGGCCTCGCGCTTTGGCGCGGTAAATATTATTCGCCGTGACCGTCCATTAACCCGTGACGAACTGGCGCACACGGTTCCCAGTGTATTTAGTGAAGACAAGCATGGCTCGCGTAGCGAACGGTATACCTATATTCCCACCATTACCCTGTTGGATAACTTACTGCGTGAAGGCTTTCAGCCATTTTTTGCCTGCCAAACCCGTGTACGTAATCCGGAGAAACGGGAGCATACCAAGCACATGCTGCGCTTGCGCCGGGAAGGACAAATTACGGGCAAACAGGTGCCAGAGATTATTTTGCTGAATAGCCATGACGGATCCAGCAGTTATCAAATGTTACCTGGTCTTTTTAGACAGGTTTGCCACAATGGTTTAATTTGTGGTGAAACCTTGGGTGAAGTCCGTGTTCCCCATAAGGGTGATGTGGTTGGTCGTGTTATTGAGGGGGCTTATGAGGTATTAGATACCTTTGAGCGTATTGATGAAAAACGCGATGCTATGCAGTCATTATTATTACCATCATCGGCACAGACTGCCTTGGCTCAGGCAGCTTTAACCTACCGATTTGGTGAAGAGTATCAGCCAGTGACAGCGGCTCAAATCCTGTCTCCTCGACGCTGGCAGGACGAAAACAACGATCTATGGACCACTTACCAGCGTATTCAGGAAAATTTAATAAAAGGTGGAGTATTAGGCCGTACAGTTCAAGGTAAACGAGCCAGAACCCGTGCTGTCAAAGGGATTGATGGTGACGTAAAACTTAACCGCGCCCTGTGGATACTGGCCGAAAATATGCTGGAACTGGCATCCTAATTTCCCTCATTTTGTTTCATTCTCCCTTATTACCTCACTTCAAGGACTTACCATGTCATGTAATTCATTGACAGGCAGCATTGCGTCCAAAGAGCAGCGCATTATCCAAATGGCGCTGTGCCTGCTGGAAAAACGCGTGCGTAAAAATGCGCGGCAGTTCAAAACCTCGGAGGACACCAAAAGCTGGTTACTGCTGGAACTCAGTAGCCTGGAGCGTGAAGTCTTTATGGTGCTGTATCTGGATAACCAGCATCGCCTGATAGAAAAGGAAATTATCGCGCTGGGCGGCATCAACAGTACAGAAGTGCATCCGCGTGAAATCGTCAAAGCCTCACTGCGCCAAAATGCCGCTGCCGTGATACTGGCGCACAATCATCCTTCCGGCTGGGCTGAACCCAGTCAGTCCGATCGGCATATCACCGACACACTGAAAAATTCTCTCTCGCAGCTTGATATCAGGGTACTTGATCACCTGGTTATTGGCGGCGATGAGGTGGTGTCGTTTGCTGAACGTGGCTGGCTGTGATGATCTCACTTACCACTGCTCTCTTATAAGGAAAGCACTATGTCATTATCGGATACCCCGGAATGGGGACTAAAACGTGCAGTTACTCCGCGATTCGGAGCCAGGCTGGTTCAGGAAGGTCACTCTCTTCATTATCTGGCAGACCGGGCCAGCGTTATCGGTACGTTCAGCGAAACGGAAGCCCGTAATCTGGAACAGATCTTTCCTGAGTTGATTAAGCAGTTGGAACAAAAACTGGGCGCGGGTGAGCTAAATCCTCGCCAGCAAGGTTGCATCACACTGCATTGCAACGACTGGACCTGTGAAGCCGATACGCTGGGCAGTTTTGGTTATGTGTATATTGTTATTTATCCAACTTCTGCTGCAACACAATAATCCACAGTTTCTCTATTCACCTTGCGTATTTCCCTGATTTTATCGATCTAACCTGAAGCGAGTATTCCCATGCAAACATCACCTGCAATCCCATCACGGGAGGATCAGTCTTGCCCGTCACCTGTAGCCGTCTGGCAGCGACTTCTGGCCTATCTATTGGAAAAGCACTACGGACTCACGCTGAATGACACACCGTTCTGCGAGGAAAACGTGATTCAGGAGCATATCGATGCTGGTGTCACGCTCGTAAACGCCGTGAATTTTCTGGTGGAGCGTTACGAACTAGTACGCATCGATCGCAACGGCTTTAACTGGCAGGAGCAATCGCCGTTTCTCTCCGCCGTTGATGTTCTCCGCGCCAGACGTTCAACAGGATTACTTAAGTCATAAAGGCTCAGAACTGCTTTCCAGTAATACCACACCAAACCTATTTCTCATTCTCCCAACTGCATAATGCGCCAGCCCCTACCGGCTGGCGCATTTGCTTTTATCTATGGATCACAAACTATGCAAATTGAACCCGAGGTTTTGACCGAACACACCGAGCTGATTTTGAGCGTATCGTTACCGGACGTGATGCAGCGCTGCAACAGATAGAACAACTCCTCAATCGGCTACAGGCAATTTCAACACTCACGGCGACTATCGGTGGCGGCACCGCCGAAGACTGGGGGCTGAAGCAAGGGCATCGCTACGATTGCTGGCTGACAGAAACGCCTGACAAGGCGATACCTGCCATCACGCGCACGTTGGATCGCAATATCTGGCGCGACCTGATGCTGAAATCCGGCATGTTATCGCTGATGGATGCTGAAGCGCGTAGCCAATGGCACAAAAATTTGGACGAGAGTGAGCTACCGGCTATCAGCGAAGCTAATATTCTCAGCACGTTTGAGCAACTTCACCAGAGCAAGCTGGAGGTATTTGAACGTGGCGTAATCAATGTATTCAAAGGGCTATCGTGGGATTACAAAACCAATCACCCTTGTTACTTTGGCAAAAAAATCATCATCAATAGTCTGGTGACATATAACCGTTGGGGCTTTGGCCTGAACTGGGGCTGGCGACGCGATCAACTGGCCGACCTGGAACGTATGCTGTACTTGTTGGATGGCAAACCCATTCCTGATAACCGGGGCGATGTCACCATCCGACTGATGGACCATATTCGCGATAATCCCCATCAGCAGGAATATGAAGATGAGCATTTCAGTGTGCGTTACTTTCAGAAAGGCACCGGACATCTCACTTTTAAACGTCCTGACCTGATCGAAAAGATGAACGACATAATCGCCAAACATTATCCGGGGATGTTAGCGGCAAGGTGAGTAGTTTAACAACGCTGTCTGAGTATATCCCATTGACATATCCCATTAGTGCTCTATGCTACCGATAGCACAAAGTTTATCCAAGGAGATCACCATGGAAAAAACAACAGTATTCAAAAGCAACCGCAGCCAGGCGGTACGGCTGCCTAAAGCGGTGGCACTTCCAGATGATGTGAAACAGGTTGATATCATCGCGATTGGCCGTACACGTATTATCACGCCAGCAGGGGAAAGTTGGGATAGCTGGTTTGAAGGGGAGGGGGTAACCTCTGATTTCATGATTACCAGAGAGCAACCCGATGATCAAGTTAGGGAAGATTTCTGATGCTGAAGTATCTGCTTGATACCAATATCTGTATTTACACCATCAAGAACAAACCGCAGGAAGTCAGGGACGCTTTCTATCGTCATTACGGGCAGTTTGCTATCAGTGCTATCACGCTGATGGAACTGATCTATGGTGCGGAGAAATCGGTAAACCCAGAAAAGAATCTCGCCGTGATTGAAGGGTTTTCTGCGCGTCTGGAAGTGCAAACTTATGGTTTTGACGCTGCCGTACATACCGGTCAAATTCGGGCAGAACTGGCAAAACAAGGAACCCCCATCGGCCCGTATGATGCCATGTTAGCTGGCCACGCGCGGTCCGCAGGTTTGATACTGGTAACGAACAATGTATGTGAATTTGAGCGTGTGCCAGGATTACGCGTAGAAAACTGGGTCGGTAGATCGGCTGACAATAGCCAGTCTTTGTAATATGCTGTCGAAGTTCAACAACTGGCGTCACTGCTTGGTATCATAGCGAACGGCAGGGTAGGGAATGAAGCAATGTGGGTTGTGGGTACAAATGCGGGTACATGTACGTTATATTTTAAGGTAAAACCTTTAAATTCAACGTGTATGGCATGTTTTTCAAGTCCCGCCCCGGCACCATCAATTAAGTTAATAAAAACAATTGGTTATAAGTAATATTACGCCACCGCAAGGTGGTTTTTTTGTTTTTGAGACTTCTCAGTGGCAGCAATAAGCACCTGGCAGCATAATTGCGCATTCTGCGCAATTTCTTGCTCACTCTCTAGCATAAATCACTTTCTGCGCAATGTTTACAAACGATCAGCGAGGTCTGCGCAATATCTTGCTCAGGGCGGGCATCGTCGATCTCCCGGGTGATATAATTTTCATAAAAAACAATAAATTACAAGTTGGTATCGTTTTTGCTTATTACTGGGACTGTTATAACCCCGGTCTAACAACAAGGAGCAAGACAATGCCAACTCCATGCTATATCAGCATCGAAGGTAAAACGCAGGGCAACATCACCGCAGGGGCGTTCACATCTGATTCTGTCGGCAATATCTACGTACAGGGCCACGAAGATGAGATGCTGGTTCAGGAATTCAACCACGTGGTAACGGTGCCGACCGATCCGCAATCGGGCCAACCTTCCGGTCAGCGCGTGCACAAACCGTTCAAATTTACCGTCGCGCTGAACAAGGCCGTACCGCTGATGTACAACGCGCTCGCCTCCGGTGAGATGCTGCCAACCGTGACGCTGAAATGGTATCGCACCTCCGTAGAAGGTAAACAGGAGCACTTCTTCTCCACCGTGCTGACCGACGCCACCATCGTGGATATCAACTGCCAGATGCCACACTGCCAAGACCCTTCCAAACTGGATTATACCCAACTGATCGAAGTCTCACTGGCCTATCGCAAAATCGACTGGGAACACACGGTGGCTGGAACCTCCGGTTCTGACGACTGGCGTGCGCCTGTCGAAGCCTAACAGGCAGAAAACCCGGCCCAGTGCCGGGTTTTCTGTATCGTACTGTCCTGAGTTCTGGCCTCCCAGACCTGAGTGCAGATACGGCTTTGATCACGGGAAACGAGGGGAACAACGGTGGCAAACAGCACGGGATTGCAGTTCACGGTCAAGGTCGGCGGATTGCCAGAATCCACCTTTGCCGTGGTGGATTTTCAGCTCAACGAGGCATTAAATCAGCCATTTGTCCTGTCGTTGAATCTGGCGAGCCCCCAGCCGGATATCGACTTTGGTGATGTACTCGACCAGCCCTGCGAACTGCGGGTGTGGTATGACGGTAACCTGCAACGACGGGTCAACGGGGTCGTCAGCACTTTCGCCCAGGGCGATACTGGCTTTCGCCGCACGCGTTATCAGGTGGAAGTTCGTCCAGCGTTATGGCGACTGGGTTTACGCACCAACGCGCGTATTTTTCAGTCGCAGAAACCGCAGGAGATTATCAGCATCCTGCTACAAGAAGCAGGAATCAGTGATTATGCCTTTGCGCTACGCGACGATCATGCGCCGCGAGAATACTGTGTGCAGTATCGGGAAACTGATTTGGCCTTTATTACTCGGTTGGCGGCAGAAGAAGGGATGTACTTCTTTCACGAGTTTGAAGCAGGCAAACACCGGGTGGTATTTGCCGATGACGCCGGGGCGCTGGTGGCAGGCCCTGAGCTGTTTTTCAACCTTGCGGCACAGGGGCTGAGTGAAGGGGAATATGTTCGGCGTTTCCGCTATACCGAGTCTGTCAGCACCGCAGAGGTGGAACTAAAGGACTACAGCTTCAAAACGCCAGCGTATGGATTATCACACAAAAAGAAAAGCGGCGATCTGTCACACCAGCAGGAGAGCTATCAACACTTTGATTATCCCGGACGGTTTAAACAAGACCCAAGTGGTAAGGCATTAACTGGCTATCGGTTAGATGCATTGCGTGCCGGGGCGATGACGGGCGCAGGCGAATCCAACGCAGCGGCACTGATGCCGGGCTGCCGTTTCTTGCTCAGCGAGCATCCCAATCCAGCGCTCAACACCGACTGGCAACTGGTGGCCATTACCCATAAGGGGCGGCAACCGCAAGCCCTGGAAGAAGAAAGCGGCGGGGAGCCTACCACCTACAGCAACCGTTTTGACGTGATTAATGCCAACATCACGTGGCGTGCGGCATTGCCCTATAAACCGATGGTGGATGGTCCGCAAATCGCCACGGTGGTTGGCCCTGCCGGGGAAGAGATTTACTGTGATGAGCACGGCCGGGTGAAACTGCAATTCCCATGGGACAGATACGGTTCCAGCGACGATCAGAGCTCGTGCTGGGTGCGCGTGAGTCAGGGCTGGGCAGGCGGTCAGTATGGCATGATCGCCATCCCGCGTATTGGTCATGAAGTTATCGTCAGTTTTCTTGAAGGGGACCCCGATCAGCCCATCGTAACGGGCAGAACCTACCATGCCACCCAGCGCCCTCCTTATGACCTGCCGGTTCACAAGACTCGCACCGTGTTGCGTACCGAGACGCATCAGGGAGAAGGATTCAATGAACTGCGCTTTGAAGATCAGGCCGGACAGGAGGAAATCTATCTGCACGGACAAAAAGATCTTAACGCGTGCATTGAGAACGATGTTGTCTGGCATATCAGACACGATGCCCACGCTGATATTGATAACAACCGCATCACGCGCATTAAATCCAACGATCACCTGACCGTAGAGAACGAGATGCGTGTTCAGGTTACGGGGGATCATTCGCTGACGGTGAATGCCTCGATGCACCAGAAACTGGGGCAGGCTTTGCTGGTCGAAGCTGGCCAGGAAGTGCACGTGAAATCCGGGGCCAAAGTGGTGCTTGAAGCGGGAGCTGAGCTGACCCTGAAAGTTGGCGGCAGCTTCGTGAAGATTGACCCCAGTGGGGTGACGGTCGTGGGCCCTTCCATCAAGATGAACTCCGGAGGAAGCGCTGGCAGTGGCTCAGGCTGGGCAGGGCAAAGCCCCGAACTCCCGGGCGATGTTGCGGTGCCTCCCGCCCCTCCCGCCACTTTGCCTGCTCCGGCCATTCATAAGAGCATGGCGTCCATGGCTCCACTTGCCAAACCTTGCCCGCTCGCCACGGGAGGTGACTTATGAAGGTAAGTGAGTGGCAAACGCAGCATAGTGGAAACCTGTTTGCCATCGTCGATGGTGCCGCCGATCGCTCAGCGGTAGCCCGGTTCTATGAACTCAGCGACGGGGAAGCCTTTCCCCTGTTTGCCGGCACCGCGTTCGGCGATCAAGCTGCGCTGGGGCCCTGGCTGCTGTCTGCACCTTCGCCTGAGTTTGTGTCGGGCTCACCCGATTTAAGCGGATTCTATCTGATGAGTGAGCAGTCGCTCGAGGTTGTTCGCCGTCACTGGCAAAGCCTGATCGAGGTGATACGGGAAGGCGAAGCCGTTATATTTCGTTTCGCTGATCCGCGTATTTTTCTGCCAATCTTGCTCGCCATGACGCCAAACGAGCAAGATGCCATTCTGGGCCCCTGTTCCGGGCTCTGGATTGCCGGCCAGGCGTTTACACGTAATGCTGCCCCTCTCAGTCATCCGCCATTAAAAGCCCCGTGGTTTGCTATCCATTCACGCCATCTTGCTGCGCTGTATGACGAAAACCGCCACGCCTATATTCTTCGCCGCCGTTTTTGGCAGGTCATGACGACGACGATGGAGCGCCATCCGGACCCGGCCAGCACGATCTTACCGGTACTCCGACAAGCCAATGCCGACAAGCTTCAGGACGATGTACTTGATGGTGTGGTGGCGGGCACCCTGACCGTGCAGGCAGGGCTACCGCTGGAAAGCATTCGCGCGCCGCTGATGTTGACCGACTCTGAACTGGCACAGATCCGCCACTGGATGGCGCAGCACGCTGAATTGATGGGAGTGAATTAATGGCCGCAGATCCGCACTGTATTCCTTGTGAACGTTATGATAACTGGATCGAAATTGATATTCGGGATGAACACAATGTTTCCTTTAAGGGGCTAAAGGCGACATTGACCGATGAGACTGGCAAGTCTCAGACGGTCACGCTTAAAGACGGGCCTACGCTGGTGCGCGGTTTTGCCGTCGGCCCGATAGCGGTAAAACTGGAGACTCAACCCTGGCTTAAGGCCGCGCAATCACGTGAAATGCTTAAACAGGGGCAGAGTGCCGTACCGGCTTATACGACACAACGCGTCGGGCATGAGAAAACAGCGCGTGAACACGTAAATGTCACCACCGGCGACCTGTGTCTGACGGCCCCCGAGCAGCCACTGCCAGAGGCACATCAGGAAGGCAAAGCCGGAGAGGCGCGTTTCTTTACCAAACATGCCTACGTCATCGAGGTAAAAGGCTATACCCTCAATGTGTTGCGCATCGGCGTTTTCTTCGATGGCACCGGGAATAACACCAGTAATGCCGAATCTGGCATGAAAAAGGTGGAACAGTGGCTGGCAGAAACCTGTTCAGACCCAGCGCAGCGTGAGAAAGAACTGCTCGGCTGTCAGAGAGGACAGTTGCCGGTCAGTGACAGTGCGGCAAATGATAAGACCAATGTCGGCAAGCTATACGATCAATACCGTATTGGACCTGAAACGTTGAATGCGCATTGTTATATCAGCGGGATTGGTACCCGCGATCCGGTCCCAGGGAATGAAGGTCAGGAATACCGCTCAGATGTGACGCTGGCACTGGCTATGGATCTCAGCGTTATGGGGGAAGACACCTCCATCGTTGGGAAAGTGAATCTGGCCTGTGGACAAGGGATTGCAGAGGCCATCCAAAGAGATCTAAGGCAAGTATTACCCAATATTGATTGCATCCACCGTATTGTGTTTGATGTGTTTGGCTTTAGTCGAGGTGCAGCAGCAGCACGCCATTTTGTCAATGTTATCGACCAGAAGGATGATCATCCGCTGGTGCAGGCGGTGGCGGAGGATCCCTCTCTCCGCCTCAAAGCCGGGTTTGACTGGCGCAGCCGGGACGATGTGCGTATTGCCTTTTTAGGAATTTTTGATACCGTCACCTCGTCGTATAACCTCAAGGTTAAGACCCGTTTGCAGGATGACTGTGCCGATCGGGTGGTGCACCTGACGGCGCTGGATGAAGTCCGCCACCATTTCCCGCTGACGCGCATTACCCCGACAGCGATCGGCACCAGTATTCCCCCCCATTTTACCGAACTGGCTCTGCCGGGTGCCCATTCGGATATCGGAGGCGGGTATTACAGTCGCTGGAGCCTGGCGAATCCGAACAGCGATCCGGCGCTGATCGAATGCATTGAGTTGGAACGTTTTATGAGCCAGGAAGAGATTTCCACCGCTGAGATACAAAGCCGCGCCTTCAAGCAGGCGCGAGCTTATGCCGAGGAGAAGGTCTCTCTGGGATGGGTTGATCGCATATGTACGCAATCGGTGCGTAGCGCGACACCGCAGGTGGGGGCAATCAGTTTGATTCCCTATGCCTATATTCGCCGACGCGGAAAGGATGACCCCTGGCCACAAAAAGCAGTCTATGTCGACGTGATGATGAGCCGGGTGGTGGAAGGGGAATACTCCCGCATTCCGCTGCATATGATGGTAGAGGCGGGGCGTGCTGTAGGGGTGCCATTTAAAGAGTGGCAGCCAGAAAGCAAGATGCTACAAGTTGAATCGCTTTCAGCCCGGCAACCTGCGGCAAATCTCCCTGCATTGGATCAACGCTGGTCGATGGCCGCAACCGAACAGGGGGTGGTGAAAAACCTGGGGAGTCAGTTATCGCCCGATGTTTACCGGGCATTGCGCCGTGACTACGTGCACCACAGCGCCAGAAATCAGGGGATCGCCAATCCGGCCAATACCAACAAACGGGAAACCTCCGTTAGCAAGGAACGGCGGCATATCATCGGCAATCAGGAGGTATGATGTTCAGGTTTCTGATTATATTTATCGGGCTCAGTCTTTCTCTGGTGGCGTGTTCCAGCCCAACAACAACCAACCATGTCAAATGGAGTTACGGGCACGGCAGTAATATTGATGAGCTTGCGATCATCAAGGTTGTCTTTTATCGGAATGGCGCATTACTTGGTAGCTACTCTGGTGGCGGTATGGGACCGGGTGCCAGCACAAAACGCATTACAGAAAAACGATATTATTGGGCTGGCGGGGGGGGATTACCTGTGGATGGAATGGCTGTTCCCGATCAAGCGGTAGTTGAAATGGTCTCCTTCTACGATCGCAAACGCTATCGCATCAGGGTGGATTTACCTACTGATCTGGCGCAACAAATGCAGCAACGTTATCAGATTAACGGGCGCACCGATCAGCGGAATTGGCTTTATTTTGGATTAGCTCCGGGGGGATATTATGAGGTCCTGTTAATGGGGGATTTGGCTGGAGCAAGCCCGGATATTTTGCTAACCCGAGGCATTGCCGAAGAAGTCGCGGATGACTGGTATGATAAAAAAGTGCCGCTGTCCAGACAATATGGCATTGATTCGTTCGACAAAAAATATGGTGCGTTATTTAAGCAATACCCGGTACCCCAGGGAATGGCCTGGGCCCCGATAATGGATGACTACCGCGCAAAGCAGCCAAGAACCGATCAGCACCCGGTCAAATAAAACAGTTCGGGATAGGTGGTAATGAGGGATGAGAAATGGGTAACGCAGTAAAAACAGGTGATAACGATACCGGGCACGGTAGCCATCCGCCGACATCAGTCGTGGCGGGATCATCAACCGTTAAGGTTGATGGTCTGCCATTGGCTCGTCAGGGAGATCCGCTCTTTCCACACGGGCACAGTCGAACCATCAGCAGCGGTTCATCCAGTGTCTTTATCGACGGCAAGCCTGCTGCGCGCACCGGAGACACCGTTGGCTGCGGTGGCGTGTTGATAGGCGGGGGAAGTGTCACTATCGGTTGATGTGCTTTGGAACCCCTTTTTTGCGGAGCAAAAGGGCCAACATTGCACTACACCGGGTTGGTGAGAAATGCAGTACAAGCTGCGTTGATTTCGTCCATCAGCTCTTTAGCCAAGGGGGTTAGCCCCAACTGCTGTTTGTAGATCAGCGTATACTCGGCAGCAGGCAGCGTTTCTTTGACAGGAACGATCGATACGATATCTTTGATGTGATCGACGTTGAGAATCGCTTTGGGACCAATAAACAGATAATCCTCATTGGTCACCAACTGCTCGCCAATCGTCATAGAATCGCCATAAATGATGCGACTGTCAGCCTGCTTGCCATTGGGGAAAATGTGTTTCTCCAGTTCCTTGTAGTATCCCGTTCTGGCATTTGGGAAATACCATTTACACCCTTGCAATTGGCTGAGTGCGGTGCTGCCCGCTAACGGATGTCCATGTCGTGCCATAATGCAAAACTCGGTCTTGATGGCATTTTCGATAAAGAACTCGTTCATGGATATTTCCGGTGAAGCAATACCAAGGTAGAAGTCTATTCTGCCTAAGCGTAACGACGTGATAAGTTCAGACAATTGCCCTTCTATGATGGTAATCGTGGCGGTCGGATGTTCTTTTTGGAATGTGTTGATCACTGCGGGCATGATGCTGAAGGCTGGCAAATGTGAGCAGCCAAACACAACGGTGCCTTCTGATATCTGGCTGGCTTGGTGCAGTTCATCAACGGCCCTTTCCAGATCGTTGAGCAGCATTGCTACTCGGGGTTCAAAAATGCGGCCCATCTTGGTTAATACCATGCCTTGAGGCCCACGGGCTAACAAAGTAACACCCAATATTCTTTCCAGTTCCTGAATACTGCGCGTCATGGCTGGCTGAGTTTGAAACAGCGCCTGTGATGCGGTTCTGATACTCCCATAGCGAATGATTGCCTGAAAATTCCTGAGTTGATTAATTTTGGGGAGCTCTTTCATGGGGCACCATCAGCATTATTGGACGCGTCTTTTCTAAGGTAGACGGATTTTTATTGTTGGCAACAACCCATTGAAAAAATGGTTTTATTGACCATAACTGGCGGAAGAAGCATGATTAAATATCATGCTCTACAGACAAACAATGTCAACGTTTTGCCGTCAACGCGCCCCTTGTTTTAACGCGCGGTGGCACCGTTTACAGACCTTGCGCAAGGGAATGTCTGTAGAAAATGGGTATCCGCCTGAATGGCAGCGGGAGAAACAGAGATTACGTTTGTCACAGCGGCGTATTCAATCTGAATGTATATAAAATTGCAAGGGAGTAAGCGGTTAAATAAAAAATATCAACAAAAAGATTGTGCGAAAAAAGCGTGTTATTGATGCCGCCTTTCAGCGTTGGCTCAATGACACTGGGTGATTTTAGTAAAGTAATTTTTATCGCTGATAGGAAAATGGCATCACCAAAAACAAATGATTATTTATCAGGCTATTCGATTTTACTCTTTAAAGGAGAACGCCCTTGATGAGCCCGGTAAACGGGTAAAAAGATCGTGTTCTATCATTTTTTTATCATTTTATACGGCGTTGTGTAATGTAAATTTGTTTTTAATTTGAAAGGTTTTGTGCTTTTCTGTCTGGTTAAAATGAAGAGATAGCATTAATTTATCACTGATAAAAATTACTTTCTTTACCCCATTATCTGACGGGCTTTATAGTGCATTCCGCTAGTCGATGTTGGTGTGTTTTTTTTGTTTTACTTTTCTGGAAGTCTATTGAAAGCACCCCAGGTGACTAAATGAACGTTTTTCATGTTTATGGGAAACATCAGCGGCTTTGAACAAAGATGTTTAATTTATCGTCATGTGAATGTTCAGGCGATATTTAAATATCAACATTAGGAATTATAACCCAGTAAGGTATATGTAAATGAATAAGATCGTTTTCTCTTCCATTGCTATCGCAATGATGTCTGTTGGTCTGGCACACGCGGCGTCAACCGGCACGATCACTTTTAATGGACAACTGAACGCTAATACCTGTGATGTCGTTGTCGATGGTCAGGCCGCGGATGCAACCGTTGTGTTGCCCACGATTGGAACGAACCAGTTATCCACCACCGGCCAAACGGCGGGTGATACGGGCTTTACCCTGGCACTGAATAATTGTGCGGGCACATTGGAAACCGCATCGGCATTCTTCGAAGCGGGGGCAACCGTGGATTCTGTGACGGGGCGTTTGAATAATACCGGGACAGCGGTCAACGTCAGCCTGCAATTGCTTGATGGTTCCAGCCCGTCTCGTGCGGTAGTTGAAGCGGGTAACCAGAGTCAGGTCAACGGTAACACCTATGTAGATATTACTTCAGGCAGCGCCAACCTGCCGTACATCGTGCGCTACTTTGCGGAAGGTGCAACTACTGCGGGTACGGTTGTTAGCAACGTTGTCTACTCTATTCAGTATCAGTAATGGTCTGCGGGAGGGGCATTCCCTCCCGGTTTTCCGTCAGGAGTCTCGTATGAAATTTCCCTCTTTTACTCTTCAGCGGATGTGCCTGCTCGCAGCTGCTTTGTTTAGCATGACAGGGCAAGCCAGCGTCGTCATTAGCGGCACCCGGGTGATATATTCCGCAGATGCCAATGAAGTGAGTGTTAAAATCAATAACGGTGGCCCATCTCCGGTATTGCTGCAAAGCTGGATCGATAACGGCGATGTCAATGCCAAGCCATCCGCAATCAAAGTGCCGTTTGTATTGACGCCGCCGATGAACCGCGTGGAGCCGGGCAAAGGGCAAACGCTGCGTATCAGCTATACCGGGGATACATTACCATCGGACAGAGAATCGGTATTTTGGCTAAACGTGTTGGAAGTGCCGGCTAAATCTCAGGCCAAAAGTGAAGAGAACCGTTTGCAGATGGCTTTTCGTTCGCGAATCAAGCTGTTTTATCGCCCGGCGGGTCTGGAAGGTAATGCCAATGACGCGGCAAACGCTATCACCTGGAATACTCAGGGCAATCGCCTTCAGGCAACCAACCCGACACCGTATTATGTCTCTTTGGTAAATATCACCGTAAAGGGCAAAAAAAGTGATTATGCGATGCTCGCACCGCGCAGTTCTATGGTGTTGGAATTACCGGCCAGTGTCGGGAATAAGATCAGTGGCAGTTTTGTTAATGATTATGGCGCCGTACATGCCTTTGAATCTGTCGTGAAATAACGCTTCCCACACAGTCAATTTTTTAAATTTATACCCATCATCATTCAGGAAAAGGGTGTTGACAGGACTTCTTATGTCAAAGTATTTTCAAACCGAATCCAAAAATAAGCTGCCATTATGGCATGTGGCTATTTTATCTGCGCTCGTGATGGGCAATGTAAATGCTGAAATTGCACCCGCCATGTCTCTGGAGAATGCAAATAATGTGGAGTTCGATGCTTCTTTCCTGAATGTTGATAATGCGGTTTTGGTTGATCTGAGTCGTTTCGCCGACGGTGCTTCTGTTTTACCGGGGATTTATAAAACGGCAGTCTATGTTAATGCGCAATGGGTCAGTAACGTGGATGTCGAATTTAAAGCCCATACGGATAAAAAAGTATATCCGTGTCTCTCTATCGACGTGATTAAGCATATTGCGTTTAATTACGCTAGGTTGCCTGCGGATTTTTTTGGCTCACAGAATGCGGGCGAGCAATGTGTCGATTTGCAGCAAAAACTTACCGAAGCGCAAATTAATTTTGACAGTAACGAGCAACGACTGGATATCGTTATTCCGCAGATATACATGCAGAACACTGCACGCGGCACGGTGAGCCCGGCATTATGGGATGACGGTATTTCTGCGCTAATGATGGGCTATAACGTCAATGGCTACACCAGTGAATCCCAAGGTAAAACGTTTAATTCGTTATTTGCCGGGTTGAATGCCGGGCTCAACGTGGGACCCTGGTATTTACGGCACAACGGCGCTTATGCCCGCATGGATAACGCGCCCAGTAAATACAGCAGCATCAACACTTACCTTCAACGCGACATTCCGACGCTGAAAGCGCGGATGCTGGTGGGGCAATCGAACACGGTTGGGCAACTGTTCGATACGCTGCCTTTAACCGGCGCGCAACTGATGACCGATGAGCGGATGTTACCTGAGTCCTTGCGCGGCTACGCGCCTGAGATTCGTGGTATTGCTCGCACCAATGCGCGAGTCACGGTGCGGCAAGGGGGGCAGATTTTGTATGAAACCACGGTTAGCCCCGGAGAGTTCCTGATCAACGACCTCTATCCAACCGGCTACGGTGGCGATCTGAATGTCACGGTGCGTGAGTCTGATGGCACCGAGCAACATTTCAGTGTGCCTTATGCGTCGGTGGCTCAACTGTTGCGTCCAGGCTCATCACGCTATGCGATCACCGGCGGAGAAGTGCGCAGTGATAATCTGCGCGATAAGCCATCACTCTATCAGGCGACGTATCAACGCGGTTTGACCAACGCGATTACCGGGTATGGCGGTGTTCAGGCCAGTGAAAATTACGCCGCCTTGCAGTTGGGAGCGGCACTAGGCACGTCGATCGGTGCGCTGGCGTTTGATGCGACCCAGGCGCGTACACAGTTGGATAATCCGGCTAACGAGGAAAGTCGACACCCGGCGGGGAGCCGCTCTACTGGGCAAAGCTATCGCGTAAGCTACAGTAAACTGATTAGTGAAACTAACAGCAACCTGTCGTTGGCCGCTTACCGGTTTTCGACGGCGGGTTACATGGATTTTATGACCGCGATGCGTACACGCAACGCGCTGGCTGAGGGATATTCACCGGAGGCGATTTCCAGAGCGAAAAACCGCGTCACGGTCACTGCCGGACAGGGGCTGCCAGAGAATGGCGGACAACTGTATTTCAGCGGATCGTTGCAGAACTACTGGAATAAGGCGGGCAGCGAAAAGCAGTACCAGATGGGCTATAACAACCGTTATAAGAATCTTTCTTACGGCTTTAGCGTCAATCGCAGCTTCTCCAGTCTGGGTACGGCACAGACGAACTATCTGTTGAGCTTCAGCATGCCACTGGGCCGCAACGATGCTTCCCATACGCCCTATTTGCGTATGGATCTGTCTCACGACAGCAGCGGTCGCTATGGTCAGCAGGCCAGTGTGTCTGGCGCTGTGGGGGCAGATAACCCGCTCAGCTATGCGGTAACGGCGATGCATGCCAACCAGAATATGGGATCCAGTGGTTCGGTGAGTGGCAGCTACCGTAACGCGGCGACAGCGTTGAGTGGAGCCTACAGCACCGGTAAGGGCTATCACAGTGCGTCTGCCGGGATGAACGGTACGGTTATCGGCCATGCGGGTGGCGTGAGCTTCACGCCGTACTCGTCGGAGACCTTTGCGTTGGTAGAGGCCAAAGGCGCACAAGGCGCCAGCGTGTCATCGTATCCGGGGGTGAGTATTGACTCTCGCGGTTATGCCGTGGTGCCGTATTTAAGCCCGTACCAGATGAACGAGATCAACCTCGATCCCAAAGGCGCGTCAGCGAATCTGGAGCTGGATAATACCAGCATGAAAGTGGCTCCGCATTCCGGTGCGGTGGTGAAGGTGAAATACAACGCCAAGAGCGGTACACCGATTCTGGTGAATGCCACCTACCAGGGAGAACCCGTGCCTTTCGGTGCCGATATCTTTGACAGCCAAGGCAACAGCGTGGGTGCCGTCGGGCAGGGCGGACAACTGTATGCACGTGTGTCACAAGATAAGGGACAACTGCGGGTGCAATGGGGAGAGGACCCGGATATGTCGTGTACGGTCGGCTACTTGCTGATGCCAATGGCGAAAGGGAAAGAACAACGCCAGATTCAGCAATTCAATTCCGTGTGCACCTCTGGGGTGGCTTCTGCATAGACAGAAGCGACATTGCCTAAAAAAAACTCGCGTGCCCACAACAAGTGATGGCAGTTATTCACTGCCTGCCCTTTGCGGCCGATGCCGGACGCTGGAGAAACAGTATGAAGTATTTGAACATTCCTCTTTTAACGCTGCTCGGCACGTTGCTGCTAGCCATGTTAAGTAGCCACAGTTGGGCCGCAATATCCTGTGGCTATCAGGCGGGCTTCAGCGCGTCCTCGCTCAGCGTGCCGTTAAGCCCGCCGATCATATCGGCCGGTGCGGATATACCGATAGGCACCATTATTTATCAGGGGCGTTGGATGAATGCACCCACGGTGGATATTGAGTGCCGATCGCCTGGCGGCGGGTTTCCCTTCAACTGGGCGGTCGGCATTGAGCAAGCGCCACTGCCGCTGAGCGGGTTGAATACCGGCCCGTTTGCCGGCGCCGTCTATCAAACCAATATCCCAGGGATTGGGGTCGCGATATCACGTCATAACGAAAGTGCTGCCGCAACGCTCGGCGTATTTGGCTATCGTAACGAAGACGTTATTTTCGGTAACGAACCCTATGGTGGAGTGACGCTGGGCGCCGCGACACGTTATATCTCGCTGATTAAAATCGGTCCGCTGACGCCTGGGAGCTATGCTATCTCGGCATCCAGTTTCCCTACGGCAAGCGATAATATGGTGAATTCGCGTTCTGGCGAGCAAATCCAAGGCTTGCCGCTCCAATTAAATCGCGTCACCTTTACCGGAAATCTGACGGTAACAGCGCAAACCTGCACCACGCCGGACGTCAATGTGGCGATGGGTACTTATGATATACGGGAACATTTCAGGGGACCCCATTCCACTACGCCGTGGATTGATGCGTCTATTTCGCTGCAAAATTGCCCGATGTTTCATGGATTTTATAATCAAACGAACACCACGACACTGATGGATTTCAATACCGGGAGTGCGGCGGCGACGCCATCGATCAATAACAGCATTGGTGTGCGATTGACACCCACCACGGCAGTGAAAGATGCCGCCAACGGCATCATGGCCATTGACGCGTCGGTGCCCGGCGCGGCGTCAGGCGTCGGGATCCAGATTGGGTGGGGCTTGAATAGCCAAACGCCAACACCGTTTAATTTCTCCTCAGAGCACGCTATGACCTTACCGAAAGAGGGCAGCCCGACGATCCGGGTTCCGTTATCCGCGCGCTATATCCAAACGGATGCCGTTGCGACTGCGGGAAGAGCGGATGGCAAAGTGGTGTTTACGATTAACTATTACTAGCACGCCGTGCTGCGTTATTTTTAATGGCTACCTGCCGTAGCCATGGCGTAAACGTTGCCGTGCTTATAAACACCCCATGGCTTTCGCTAGCGTTCCTTTGCGTGATTTGAGCTTGGCCGCTACGTCCTCAGGCAAATAGGGCCAGATATTCAAATTCGGTGTGGTTTTCGCCTCTATCTCTTTAATGGTGACCTGAAAGTGGCAGATATTGGCGGCTCGTGGCGTGTTCTGATCCATGATAAACGCAGCAAACTCGCCAGTTTCAGGGCTGTTGCCGGTGAAGATAACCTTCCAATAACCGCTCGGTATCTCGACGTCAGGGGCGGCTGGCAGCGTTGCTATCTTGCGCGTAAATAAGGGACCGGTCACCACGTAAACGGGGGGCGAGTCTGGGCGATTGGCCAGCAAGCGCTCTTGCAATTCTAAACGGGCCCACGGGCCTTGGTTTAAGGCTGACATCTGTGGCGTAATATTCGACAGATAATTTAGCGATTGCCAATCGGATGAGCCCGCCAGTCCGGCCAGCGGTGCCTGATGTCCGCGATCGATGGACAGGGCGGCATTCGCGCCGGTGTAAGCCGCTGGAGCGAGAGTATCCGATTCTGGTAGCACGGGATCGCGTCGCCAGTTTCTGGTTCCGCCGCTGGCAATACTGGAATGTGTGACTTTATAAGCTACCCAATTGGCAAATCGGGTGTCACGATTATTGTTTAATGTGTAGGCTTCACGTATCAGCGTTTGCTGACTTCCCCCTGTAGGACACCCCACCGCACAGTTATCAATCTCTGGCTCATCTACCGAGACGCTCATCGGTGAAAATGTGTGTGTTGCTACCGTCTCGGGCTGTTTTGTTGTGGTACAGGCAGCAAGAAAAATGACTGGGAGCAGTCGAAAAAAAGTATATTTCATGGCTTCGTCCTATTGCTGACAACATCGGGATAGAGGGATAACGACAACCCAACAAAAAGCGTCGTGCAACAATAACGTGACATGAGGTGATTAAACGGCGGTTTAATATCAATCAGTGCAATAAAAGTAAATGATGATATTGAGAGCGCTATTCCTAACGGAAATAGTTTTTGCGGCGACGCTCTCACGTGGCATCACCGAAGAGGGAACGACGACATCGAGGTACTATTTTATCTCGGCAGGTGGATTAATCGTTGGGGGGGATGCGGAACCCCTTTAACGAAATAACAAACATCCCGGCTTTCTTGCTGATCTTTGCACCTTGTGCACACCATGCATCAGCGATTCTGAAAAAATCGTCGGTAGTCACGGAATAATCAAGAAGGACTTTGCTGGCGGTACCGGAAGAGAGCAACTGTTCAGCTTCGCTGGTACTTTTGGCATGAAGGGTTATCATTTTTTCATCTCCAGAGGGCCGTGCCACCATTATGTGTATAAATGATGACACTATGATGACGGCGAAAGGGAGAATGTGTGTTAAATAAAAAAGCCAGCGCGTCGCTGGCTTGATAACCGAAGCGTAACGAAGGATAGATTATCCGCGCAGGCGTGATGCAACGGCGGCAACGCGTGCACCATACTGCTTCGCGGTTTCCAAATCACCGGAAGGGATATCATCTGCCGGGCCATCGGAAGGCGATTGCACCAGAAGACCCACAGAGCCACCCAGGTTGTTAACATCTTCGCGTGTAGCCGTTTTGGTGTTAGCGGGCAGTAAGCCCAGACTCACCCACAGACCACCGTGTTGGGAAGCCAGGGTTTGCATCCAAATCAGGCTAACCTGCTTGTCACCGTTCAGGCTGGCGCTGTTGGTAAAGCCGCCAAAAACCTTATCCTGCCAGGCACGAGTAAACCAGGCTTTAGAAGAAGCATCCGCGAATTTTTTAAACTGCCAAGGCACTGAACCCATGTAGGTGGGAGCACCAAAAATGATGGCATCCGCGGCGTTCAGCGTCTCCCACTCCTCAGCGGTAATATCACCGTTTTCATCCACGGCGATACGCGTTGCATCAGCACCTTGTGCAACATACTCTGCAACGCGTTGGGTGTGGCCATATCCTGAGAAATAAACAACAACAGTGTTACTCATGTTCACTTTTCCTTTCGTCAGTAATAACAGGGACGGATGCAATAGTTTGGTAAGCGATTGAAGGTAGCATCAGTTTTCAATGGAAAGATAGTATATATGGTATACTGCGTTGACAAGAAGGCACCTGAACGATACCAGGTTTCCTGGAGGATACCATGCAGAGATACCCCATTGAGGGCGATACCGCAGCCGGCTACAGCGTGTATTCATCGCACTGCCCGGCGCGCCAGTTTTTGGAGCGACTGGCCGACAAATGGACCATACTGATTATTGGTCGTTTGAAATCAGGTGAGACGCGTTTTAATCAATTGCGACGGGATATCGAAGGCATCACCCAGAAAGTCTTGTCGCAAACGCTGAAAAAGCTGGAGCGGGATGGTCTGGTTGCCCGTCGTGTATTTGCCACGGTTCCCGTTACCGTAGAGTATTCACTGACGCCCGTGGGGTTGACGTTGGTGGAAACGTTCGAAAGCCTGGCGCATTGGGCAGAATCCAATATTGAATCAGTGCGTTTGGCACAGGAACAGTATGACCGTTTACACGCAGCAACCAGCAGCTAAAGACGACGTTGAGGGCATACGCCGTGAAAGTAAATGATATTGTTACAGTAAAAACCGACGGCGCAGAGCGAAGGGAAGGCGTGGTGTTAGCGGTGGAACCGTTTCTGGAAGGGACGATGTACCTTGTCGCCCTAGCGGATTATCCGGCGGGAATTTGGTTTTTTAATGAAGAAGAAAACCCGGAAGGTCTTTTTGTGGAGCTGAAACCGCAAGACGCGCATCGGAAGTGAAGCAGGTCTGCAAGCAGACCTGCTCGGTCAGTCAGCGGTTAGAATGTTTCCCAATGCTCGCTACTGTTGGTGGCTTTCTTATTACCTGGCGGCAGTGCTGCTGGCGCACTTTTGCTTGATGCCAGCGTGTATGACGCCGGTGTCGGCGTTGCACGCTGTTCTTGCAACTTGAACACCGCCACGGCACGAGTCAGCAGTGCAGCTTGTTCTTCGAGCGAAGACGCCGCTGCCGTTGCTTCCTGCACCAACGCGGCGTTTTGCTGCGTGACACTGTCCATCTCGGCAATGGCTTGCCCCACCTGACCAATACCACGGCTTTGTTCATCTGACGCGGACGCGATCTCACCCATAATGTCGGTCACATTGGTAACGGCATCAACAATCTCTTTCATGGTTTGCCCGGCTTGATCGACGAGTGTCGAACCACTGCTCACCAGCGATACCGATTCAGAGATTAATGTTTCAATCTCTTTTGCCGCCTGCGCACTGCGCTGCGCCAGGCTACGAACCTCGCTGGCGACCACAGCAAAACCACGACCTTGTTCACCGGCACGCGCCGCTTCAACGGCGGCGTTCAACGCCAGAATGTTGGTCTGGAAAGCGATACTGTTAATCACGTTAGTGATTTCAGAAATCTTGCGCGAACTGCCGGAGATGCTATCCATCGTTTCGATAACATTAGAAACGATATTGCCCCCTTGTTTCGCTTTATTGGAGGCGTTGGCAGCCAACTGACTGGCGTGGTGTGCGTTTTCGGAGTTCTGCTTAACGGTTGCCGTCAACTGTTCCATACTGGCGGCCGTTTGTTCTAACGCGGCAGCCTGCTGTTCAGTGCGAGATGACAGGTCCGTGTTGCCGGAAGAGATTTCGGTTGAACCCTGATAAATGGAATCAGCGCTTTCACGCACCGTGGCAACGGTGTTAACCAGTGAGGCCTGCATGTGTTGCACATTATTGCCTAACGTGCCAATTTCATTCGAGCCGTAATTCATCGAGCGCTGCGTGAGATCGCCTTGGGCAATGCGTTGAATACGCATCACCAGTGCGTTCATCGGCCTGATCAAGGCACCGCGCAGGAACGTAAAGGTCAGCAAGGAGAGCAACAGGGCGATACCGAAACTGGCACCCATCAAGGCATACCCTAAGGTGGCGTTCTCTGTAGCTATCTTGTTGAGTTGCTGTGCACGCTCGGTACGGTAAGCGACCGCATCCAGCAGCGGTTTGTTATAGTTAGCATCAAGCACGCGAACTTCTTCGGCCTCATGACTCAGGACTTCTTCGAACAGACCGTCCTTTGCCGACGCCATCATGGGCGTTATGCCTTGTTTGATATAGTCTTCATACGCTTTGGTTAATCCGGCATCAAGCGAAATATCATACTCGGTTTTTATCGGGCGATTTTCATACAGCTGAAAGGCTTTTTGCGATTGTTCGACGCGTTGCGCTGCTTGCTTCAGGTTTTCATTGTAGACCGCTGAATCACCGATACGTGCAGCGGAAGACGCCTGAATCAGGAGTAAGCGCGCGGTGCGTAGGTGATTGGAACTGTTGGAAAGCCCCATGCGAACGTCGATTTCTTGCGTGACGTCGGCAAGGTACTGATTGCTGCGTGCCAGAAAATAGCTGGAAGTCCCTATCGACAAGGCGAACATCAACATGATGCCGCCGAGAATGATAACGAATAAAGGCACTAAGCGTAAATTATTCAACACACCTGTTTTCCCCTGCTGCTCAGATTGTGAAGTTATTTTCATGTCCATTCGCTCATTTTTCAGGAAAAGTGATTACAATTTACCAAACAACAAGACACATCACGCATCTTTGGTATTCAGCACCCTTACAGTAACAACGAGTGTTCCTTTTAGTCGTAACTAATATAAAAGATAATCGGCCTATAGTGAAAAATCTTAATTGTAGTCGTCGGGATCTCGATCACAATTTTTGCTTTTTAAAACGTATTTTCATTTTAGTTGCTGATAAAGTAGCTTGTGAAATTTCGTAACGCCGCTGTAAAAAAATTTGTCGTGAAAAAATAAATACCGATTCGCCTACTTTTATTGCATCAGTGGGCTGTTTCTATTGGAGTCTTTTTTGAAGAATACAACCGCATTTTTTACCAATGAAAAAATAGTCTTTGCGCTGGCAACCCTTTGCTGCCTGTTGTGGGGAAGCGCCTATCCGGCCATCAAAAATGGCTATGCCTTGTTCCTGATAGCAGAGGGGGACATCGCGTCAAAGCTGGTGTTTGCCGGTTACCGCTTCGTGCTGGCGGGCGGGTTGTTGCTGCTGTTGGCGCTGGCGAGTGGTAAGGCGATTGCGCGGTTTAAACCGGGGCAACTTAGGCAGTTAGCGGTACTCGGGATCACACAAACAACGTTACAGTATATCTTTTTTTATATCGGGCTCGCTTATACCACAGGGGTTAAAGGGTCTATTATGAATGCCACCAGTACGTTTTTTAGCGTACTGATTGCGCATTGTCTTTATGCCAATGATAAAATAACGCCGAATAAAGCATTCGGTTGCCTGCTGGGATTTTTAGGTGTCACTATCGTTAATATAAATGGCCTGGATGATTTCAGTTTTACAGTAATGGGGGATGGTTTTGTTGTTATTGCAGCATTAATTTTGTCAGCGGCAACAATTTACGGGAAACGTATTTCTCAAACCATGGATCCGATTGTCATGACAGGGTACCAACTGGCGATTGGCGGTATAATCCTTACGTTGATTGGGTATTTTAGCGGTGGATCGCTGAGCGTTCAGGGTTGGGATTCTGTATTGATTCTTTTCTATCTGGTATTGCTTTCATCGATCACCTTTGCGCTATGGAGCCAATTGCTGAAATATAACAAGGTCGGCACTGTCGCACCTTTTAATTTCTTGATCCCGATTGCCGGTGCCGTGCTCTCGGCGCTGTTCCTTGATGAGAGCATTCTTGAATGGCGCTATGCTGCTGCTTTGGTGCTGGTGTGTCTGGGGATTGGGTTGGTTAACCGGGTTCCCCAGACAAAATAAGCCGATATCCCCTTCGTGTAGCGGCGAAGGGGAGCGATTTTAATAGCTGAGTGTCAGAATTTCTCTTGCCATTGCTTCGTCAATATCCTGCCTTTCACCCTGCGGTAAAAGAGTAAAGGCTTTCAGATTGTGGATTATCGCCTCCACCGCATCCGGTGGTAATCCATAATCGCGCATGCGGGTTTTTATCCCCATCTGCTCAAAGAAATCGCGCGTTTTTGCAATCGCCTGGGAAATGCGGGTCTCGTCATCACCCTCGGTTATTTGCCAGATGCGCGTGGCATATTGTAAAAGCTTTTCATGCTTATTATTGCGTTGGACATATAATAAAGAAGGAAGTAATACGGCGAGCGTTTGCGCATGGTCCAAACCGTAAAGCGAGGTGAGCTGATGGCCGATACGGTGCGTAGCCCAGTCTTGTGGCACACCTGCGCCGATAAGCCCGTTCAACGCCAGCGTGGCGCTCCAGGTAAGGGTGGCGCGCACATCGTAATTTTCAGGCTGCGTAAGCGCCTTGGGACCTTCTTCCAACAGGGTGAGCAGTAACCCTTCGGCAAAGCGGTCTTGCACTTTGCCATAGACAGGGAAGGTGAGATATTGCTCGATAACGTGAACAAAGGCATCTACCACGCCGTTGGCGACTTGCCGAGCGGGCAGGGTATAGGATTTCTCAGGATCGAGAACCGCAAACTGGGGGAAAAGCAACGGATGGTTAAAACCGACTTTGGCCCCCGACGCAATGTGGGAGACCACTGAAGTGGCATTCATCTCCGAACCGGTGGCGGGCAGCGTCATGACACAGCCCATGGGCAGTGCCTGAGTGAGCGGTATTTTATTAACCCAATGATCCCATACGTTTTCATGGTAATAGGCTGCGGCGATGAACTTGGTGCCATCAACCACCGAACCGCCACCCACGGCCAGTAGGTAATCGACATTCTGCTCTTTTGCCAACTGCGTGGCCTTCATCAAGGTTTCATAGTGGGGATTGGCTTCAATGCCGCCAAACTCCACGGAGAAGCGTTGACCCAGTGCTTGCCTGACTTCCGCAAGCGTGCCGTACTTTTCCGCACTTTGCCCGCCGTAGGTAATCAACACGCGCGCATTGGCGGGGATGTGTTGGCTAATCTCTGCAATTCTTCCCTGACCAAACACGATACGCGTTGGGTTATAATAACTAAAGTTGTACATTTTATAATCGCCCCAGATCCAAAGTAACAAAAAACGACTTTGATACTACTGCAAAGTCAGGGCGAGTGACATTTGGTTGAGACATAATGGTTATCCTCTCCTACACTTATTGCCGTTGGGCGCTCACTTTTGGTATCGCTGATACGCGCGTAATCTTGTTACATTTTTTATATATCTATCATTAAGATAAAACCATTTGAAAAATGTATAACTGTATCTGCTTCAGTGAAGTGAAATGTTTCTTGTCAAAAAGATGGGTAACAAACGTTCTGGTAGGAGTTCTTACCAGATGGCTTTTCGGGATAATACCTTTCAATTATGTGATGTTGGTCACATAATTACCAAAATGATTCTCTGGTCGCGTTGTGTGTTTGAGGGATTAGGCGGTACAGTTGCGAGGATTTAGGAATAATCCTATGCTTCCTGAAGCAGTGATTTGGGTTGTCATACGGGGTAAATGGATAAGCGAGTTGGGCAGCAAAAGAAGTTGGCAGTAGCATGTGATTGTCATAATAAGAAAGTAAAGTAACAAAAGATAGTCTCTGGCACCGAATGCTTTCATGCCATCAATGGAGAGTGATTTTTAACCGGGCGATAGCCTCTATCCCCCAACTTATGCTTTGTACATAGCCTGTCGAGATGGGAAATATGGGTACCTCTGAATTACTCAAGCACATTTATGACATAAATCTGTCTTATCTGTTACTGGCACAACGTTTAATCAATGACGAAAAAGCTTCTGCGATGTTCCGTTTAGGTATTAATGAAACCATGGCGGATACCTTGATGCAGCTCACACTGCCTCAGATGGTTAAACTGGCGGAAACCAATCAACTGATTTGTCATTTTCGTTTTGACGATCACAACACGATCAAGTTATTAACACAAGAATCCCGCGTGGATGATTTACAACAAATCCATACTGGAATTTTGCTGTCGAGTCACTTATTAAACCAGTTATCTTCGAAAGACGATAACTTGCCTAAGAAAAGGGCATAATAATGACGGAAAAGAGTATTGTTCAGGAAGCAAAAGACATCCAGTTAGCGATGGAATTGATCTCTCTGGGTGCTCGATTGCAGATGCTGGAAAGTGAAACACAATTAAGTCGTGGGCGTTTAATTAAACTTTATAAAGAGCTGAGGGGGAGCCCACCTCCAAAAGGAATGTTGCCATTTTCCACGGACTGGTTCATGACCTGGGAACAAAATATTCATTCTTCGATGTTCTATAATGCGTACGCTTTTTTGCTAAAGACCAGTCATTGTAATGGCGTTGAAGCCGTTATCACAGCCTACCGTCTTTATCTTGAACAGTGCTCGCCCAACAATGATACGCCGTTACTCGCCTTGACCCGCGCCTGGACATTGGTGCGTTTCGTGGATAGCGGTATGCTACAGCTATCGTCGTGCAATTGTTGCAACGGGATGTTTATTACGCATGCTCATCTGCCGAAAAACAGTTTTGTTTGCAGCTTGTGTCAGCCACCCTCCAGAGCGGTAAAAAGACGTAAACTTTCACCGAATCTTGCCGATATACTACCGCAACTACTGGATGAACCGGTAAAGCATGCTGTCTGAGCCTGGTGGCGGTTGTGAGTCTGTCTCAGCCCGTGTTGTTGCGGGCTGAGTACATCCCTCCTTAAGAAATTCCTGCTCGACGGATGTTTTACCTCAGCTTCCACCCGCGATTTGTTATAAGGAATTCTTGTGCTTGTTATATTGGGTTATCTCGTAATAATAGGTTCGATACTGGGTGGTTACCTGATGGTTGGCGGGGCGCTGGGTGCGTTGTATCAGCCCTCGGAACTGTTGATTATCGGTGGTTCGGCCGTCGGCGCATTTATCGTCGGTAACAATGCCAAAGCCATTAAAGGTACGATTCGCGCCTTCCCACAACTGTTCAAGGGGTCCAAGTATAGCCGGGACCTCTACATGGACCTGATGGCGCTGTTGTTTCGTCTGATGGCGAAATCGCGTCAGCAGGGGATGCTCTCTTTGGAAGGCGATATCGATAGCCCGCGTGAAAGCGAGATTTTCTCCAGCTATCCTCGTGTGGTTGCAGACAGCCACATTATTGAATTCATCACTGACTATATGCGGCTGATGATCAGCGGCAACATGAATGCGTTCGAAATCGAAACGCTGATGGACGAAGAAATCGAAACCCTTGAGCACGAGCTTGAAGTGCCGGCGATGAGTCTGAACCTGATGGGGGATGGCCTTCCTGCGTTTGGTATCGTTGCGGCGGTCATGGGGGTGGTGCACTCCCTGGCCTATGTCGATCGCCCTGCTGCTGAACTGGGTATGATGATCGCGCATGCCATGGTGGGGACGTTCCTGGGGATCCTGCTGGCTTACGGCTTTGTTTCGCCACTGGCTTCACTGCTGCGCCAAAAGAATTCGGAAAAGGTAAAAGTCCTGCAATGCATCAAGGTGACGCTGCTCTCCAGCCTGAACGGTTATGCGCCGCAGATTGCCGTTGAGTTTGGGCGCAAAACGCTGTACTCCACAGTCCGTCCGACCTTCGCTGAGATGGAAGAGCATATTCGTCGTGTGAAAGCACCGGCTCAGCAGGCTGCGGAAAGTGACTAATGAAACATCAGCATCCGATAATACGCAAGAAAAGGAAGTCTAGCCACGCGGCGCACCATGGCGGCTCGTGGAAGATAGCTTATGCTGACTTTATGACTGCCATGATGGCGCTGTTTTTGGTGATGTGGCTTATCGCCATTGCCAGCCCATCACAATTGACGCAGATCGCCGAGTATTTTCGAACGCCACTCAAAGTCGCGTTAACCTCAGGCTCTCGCGTCAGTGAAGACAGCAGCCCGATCCCTGGTGGGGGGAATGATTACACCCAGCAGGAAGGCGTCGTCAAACGTGAACCTGAGATGCCTCCCGAAGCCAATCAGCGCGACAGGCTCGACGATATTCGTTTGAATAAATTGCGTGAGCAGCTGGAACAGTTGATCGAATCTGACCCGCGCCTCAGAGCACTGCGCCCGCACCTGCTGATTGAAATGGTCGATGAAGGGTTACGCATCCAGATTATTGATAGCCAAAATCGCCCCATGTTCAAAACCGGCAGTGCGCAGGTTGAATCCTATATGAGTCATATCCTGCGTGCCATAGCCCCCATTCTTAATGATATCCCCAATAAAATCAGCCTGTCAGGTCATACCGATGACGTGCAATACGCGCAGGGGCAACGTGGCTACAGTAACTGGGAGCTGTCCGCCGATCGCGCGAACTCATCCCGGCGCGAGCTGATTGCCGGCGGCCTTTCTGACGGCAAGGTGCTGCGGGTGGTGGGCATGGCGGATACCATGAGTTTGAAACAGGCCACCAATAAAAATGACGCCATCAACCGCCGCATCAGCTTAATGGTGCTAAACCGTGATGCGCAACGCGCCATTGAGCAAGAAAATAGCGAAAGCCGTGCGATTGATATCGATAAAGCGGAAACTTTGCAAAATTTGCCCGCGGAGAACACTAAACCCGACGAGCCTGCTGCCGACAATAGCAATAGCGGTGCAAGCAATGCACCGGTCCCGGGGGGAGCCACGGGCGTGGGGCCAACGAACAGTGCGCCTCCCAGTAGCAACAACACCAGTTCGAGCAGTACCACAACCAATAACAACAGCGCCACCAGTACCAGCAATGTAAGCAGTAGCAGTAATACCAATACAAGTAATAGCGGCGGTGCAGCATCGCCGCAGACAGGGAATGGAGTACCTGCTTCAGGGCGCCAGCAACCGACCACCGCGTTGCCAGCCGCTCCGGACAGCCAGGCAACACCTTCATCAATAAGCCACGATTCGCAGCAGAGGTGATCACGTGAGCATGGACATGAGTGCTTTTTATCAAACTTTCTTTGATGAAGCAGATGAACTACTGGCGGATATGGAACAACATTTGTTGTTATTAGATCCACAAGCCCCTGATACTGAGCAAATGAATGCCATTTTCCGTGCTGCCCATTCCATTAAAGGCGGCGCGGGAACGTTCGGTTTTACCGTATTGCAGGAAACTACCCACTTGATGGAAAACCTGCTTGATGGTGCGCGACGCGGAGAGATGCGTTTGAGTACCGATATCATCAACCTGTTTTTGGAAACAAAAGATATTATGCAGGATCAGTTGGACGCTTATAAAACCGCACAGGAACCCAATGCCGAGAGCTTTGAGTATATCTGTCAGGCACTGCGCCAACTGGCGCTCGATGCCAAAGGGGAAGGTAGCGCGCCGGCTGCCACTGCTGTAAGCGCATCGGCTGCGGCCGCACCCACGCTCGCGCAAGCGGGAAACGGTGAATTGCATATCACGCTCACCGGGCTCAAAACGCAAGAAATTCCGCAAATGCTCGAAGAACTGGGCAACCTGGGAACGGTGAAAGATCCTAAGCAGACGGACAGCAGCCTGGATATCACGCTGGTTACCTCTGAAAGTGAAGACGATATCAGCGCAGTGCTCTGCTTTGTGCTCGAACCTGAACAGATTCATTTTGGTGCGCCTTCAGCTCCCACGCCAAGTGCTGCTCCCGCCGCCGAGCCAGCGCCGGAACTGACCGTCGTGCCCAGCGCGCCAGAGCCTGTGGTTGAAGCGAAGGTCGCAGCGCCTACCGCACCTGTTGCTGCGGCGAAGGCTCAACAGCCCGCACACGATGCCAATAAAAACCGCCAAAAAACCGGTGATACCAGTATTCGTGTAGCGGTAGAAAAAGTTGACCAGTTAATCAACCTGGTCGGCGAACTGGTGATAACGCAGTCCATGCTGGCACAGCGCTCTACGGCGCTCGATCCGGTGGTGCATGCCGACCTGCTGAACAGCATGGGGCAGCTAGAGCGAAACGCGCGCGATTTGCAAGAATCGGTGATGTCCATTCGTATGATGCCGATGGAATACGTATTCAGCCGCTTCCCACGCTTGGTGCGCGACTTGGCCGCCAAACTGGACAAACAGGTGGAATTGACACAGATCGGCAGCTCCACCGAGTTGGATAAGAGCCTGATTGAGCGCATTATTGACCCTCTTACCCACTTGGTGCGCAACAGCCTCGATCACGGTATTGAATCGCCAGAGAAACGTATTGCTGCCGGGAAATCGCCGGTGGGTAATTTGACGCTGTTAGCCGAACATCAGGGCGGGAATATCTGCATCGAAGTTATCGACGATGGTGCGGGTTTGAACCGTGAGCGTATTTTAGCGAAAGCGCTGTCGCAAGGCTTGGCGGTGAATGAAAACATGTCCGACGAAGACGTCGGAATGCTGATTTTTGCGCCAGGTTTCTCAACGGCAGAAAAAGTGACAGACGTCTCCGGACGCGGCGTCGGTATGGACGTGGTAAAACGTAACATCCAGGAGATGGGTGGGCACGTTGAAATTCACTTCCAGGCAGGCAAGGGCACCACTATTCGTATCCTGCTGCCGCTCACACTGGCGATACTGGATGGCATGTCCGTCAAGGTCAGCAAAGAAGTGTTCATTCTGCCGCTGGGTGCGGTAATGGAATCGTTACAACCGCGCGCCGAGGATATTTATCCGCTGGCAGGCGGTGAGCGTGTGCTGCAAGTGCGCGGTGAATATCTGCCTCTGGTTGAGCTGTTCCACATTTTTGATGTTGAAGGCGCGAAGACCGACGCAACTCAGGGTATCGTCGTGATTTTACAGAGCGCAGGTCGCCGCTATGCCCTGCTGGTTGATCAACTGATTGGTCAACACCAGGTTGTGGTGAAAAACCTGGAAAGCAACTATCGCAAAGTGCCAGGTGTTTCCGCTGCGACCATTTTAGGTGACGGCAGCGTGGCATTGATTGTCGACGTTTCGGCGTTGCAGGCATTGAACCGTGAAAAGCGCGTTGTTGAGACCGCGGCGTAATAACACATAGAACGTGAATAATTAAGGTGAAAAACATGACTGGACTTGCCAACGTCACAAAAATAGCCGGTGAAACTGTGGGACAGGAGTTCCTGATTTTCACACTGGGCGACGAGGAGTACGGCGTCGATATTCTTAAGGTGCAAGAGATCCGGGGTTACGATCAGGTTACACGCATTGCCAATACGCCCTCCTTCATCAAAGGGGTGACTAACCTGCGTGGCGTTATCGTGCCTATCGTCGATCTGCGCATTAAGTTTGCCCAGCAGGAAGTGGATTACGATGACAACACCGTGGTCATTGTCCTCAATCTGGGGCAGCGCGTGGTTGGGATCGTGGTTGACGGCGTGTCTGACGTACTGTCGCTGACGGCGGATCAGATTCGCCCTGCGCCGGAATTTGCAGTAACCCTGTCCACAGAATATTTGACAGGTCTCGGCTCACTGGGTGAGAGAATGCTCATCCTGGTCGATATTGAGAAATTGCTCAGCAGTGAAGAAATGGCATTAGTCGATATCGTTGCAAAAGCATAATCTTTTTTTCAGGGCCATCGCTGGATGGCTCTGACCTTTCTTGCTCTTTTCTCTATTTAGGTTATCTGGAACTCACCCCACTTTGATGCCGGTCTTCCGGCTATTCGTTTACTTAAAAGGCGTCATATGCTAAATCGTATCAAAATTGTCACAGCGCTACTTTGTGTATTGCTGCTATTTGGTGTGCTACAACTTGTTTCCGGTGGGCTATTTTTCAATGCGCTAAAAAATGATAAAGAGGTATTTGGTAATACGCTAATCATTAATAATCAAAAATCAGCGCTTGATGCGAGTTGGTCCTATTTATTACAAACGCGAAATACCCTTAATCGGGCAGGAAGTCGATTTGCGCTCGATGCGACGGGAGCCGGCACTGGGTCATCGGTAAACGCGTTGCTGGAGGATGCACAGCGGCAATTAGTCAGCGCAAACAAATACTTCGCAGACTATGAAGGTGTAGCGCGCTCGGCACAGCAGAGCAATGCCATCGCGCAAGATGTCAAGCAGAATTACACGACGCTAAATGTGGCACTGGCAGAGTTAATTCAATTGCTTTCCTCTGGGGATATAAAAAAGTTTATCGATCAGCCAACGCAAAGCTATCAGGATGGATTTGAAAAAGCGTACAATGCTTATAAAGTTGAAAGTGAAAAATTATATAACACAGAAATTTCACGCAACGAAAGCGCTTATCAATCGGCTCTCTGGATTTTGGCTGCGGTGATTTTTGTTGTTGTCGCGTTAATCTTGTCTGCCTGGTTTGCTATTCAACGTATATTAATTCATCCACTGCATAATATTGTGGAGCACACGCAACACATTGCACGTGGCGATCTGACACAGAAGATGAATTATCATAGCCGCAATGAAATGGGGACACTGGCAGACAGCATGCGCCACATGCAGTCTGAATTGATTGGCACGGTGAGCGCGGTGCGCCAGGGTGCCGATGCCATCTACACTGGGGCATCAGAAATCAGCGCAGGGAATAACGACCTCTCATCGCGTACCGAAGAGCAGGCGTCGTCGCTGGAGCAAACGGCGGCCAGCATGGAACAACTGACCGCAACGGTACGACAGAATGCGGAAAATGCGCGTCAGGCGAGCCAACTGGCGTTAAGTGCGTCAGAAACCGCACAACGCGGTGGCAAGGTGGTCGATAATGTCGTGAAAACCATGCACAACATTGCCGGCAGCTCACAGAAAATTGCTGATATTACCAGCGTTATCGATGGCATCGCGTTCCAGACCAATATTCTGGCGTTGAACGCCGCGGTTGAAGCGGCGCGTGCGGGAGAGCAGGGCCGTGGTTTCGCCGTGGTAGCGGGAGAGGTGCGCAATTTGGCACAGCGTAGTGCCCAGGCAGCGAAAGAAATTAAAAGTTTGATTGAAGATTCTGTAAATCGTGTCGATGAAGGATCTGTATTAGTAGAAAGTGCGGGCGAAACCATGGGCGAGATTCTTAGCTCGGTGACACGCGTGACCGACATCATGGGCGAAATTGCTTCTGCCTCTGACGAACAGAGCAAAGGCATTGGGCAGGTTGGGCTGGCCGTTACCGAAATGGACCGCGTGACGCAGCAAAACTCTGCATTGGTAGAGGAATCCGCCGCCGCCGCCGCCGCACTTGAACAACAAGTTATTGGGCTGAATCAGGCCGTTGCGGTCTTCCAGTTGCCTGCAACGGGTGGGCGTTCGCGGATTGCATCGCCAGCAACGGCCCCGGTTGATAATACCGCGCGCCCGGTATTGCTGCCGAGCGCCTCGGCGGGCAGTAAGAAAAAGGCAGAGGCAGTGACCTCAGACAACTGGGAAACGTTCTAACCGAACGACCACGCGTATTTCTGGCACAGTGATTCATACAGAAGCAGTTTAAAACAAGAACGTATCGATCGTGTCGGCATAGCGCCGACCGATCACCCAGGTTGGAGGCAGTATGTTGACGCGAATTCGTGTTTCTACCGGTTTGTTTGTGTTGTTGTTTGTGTTTTGTGCCGTGCAGTTGCTATCCAGTAGCTTATCCTTTACGGCGTTCAAAACGGACTATCAGAATTTTACGCGCGTGGAGACGGTCAGCCAGCAGCGCGACAGTTTGAGCCAGAGTTGGGTAGCGCTACTGCAAACCCGCAATACCCTGAACCGAGCGGCAACGCGCGCGGCGCGTAACGTGCCGCAAGAGCAAGTCTCGGTGTTGATGAACAGTGCGCGCGCCTCGCTGGCGCAGGCGGATGTCTATTTCAAACAGTTCGTTGCTACCACGCAGTTGACGGAGGAAGGGCAGCGTCTGGCAGAGAGCACCAAAGTGAGCTACGACAAGCTCAACGGTGCGTTGGCAGAGCTGATTGGTTTCCTGGATAAAGGCCAGTTGCAACCTTTCCTTGACCAACCTACCCAGTCATTTCAGGATAATTTTGAGAAGAGCTTTTCTGCCTATCTGAGCTACGTCCAGACACATTTGCAGCAGGCCGGTCAGGCAAGCCGTGATTCCTATAACCACTCAACCTGGTCATTTGGCATTGTCGTGGTGCTTTCCCTGGCCCTGGTTGCTGTAGCCGTGGTGTGGCTGCGGAAAATCATTCTGACGCCGTTGACCACCATGCGTGAGCATTTTGAGCATATCGCGCGCGGGCACCTGACGGTAAAAATTGCCGACTACGGTCAGAATGAGATCGGGGTGATGTTCACGGCGCTGCAACATATGCAGACCTCGCTGGCCTCGACGGTACATACCGTGCGGCAAGGTGCCACGGGGATGCTGCTTGGCGTGCGGGAGATTTCCTCCGGCAACGTGGATCTGTCATCACGTACCGAATCACAGGCGTCTGCGTTAGAACAAACGGCCGCCAGCATGGAACAACTGACCGCTATCGTGAAGCAAAATGCGGACAATGCGCACCAAGCGTCCAAATTAGCGCAGGAGACTACCCACACCGCCCATAAAGGGGGCGAAATTACCGCCGGCGTAGTGAAAACCATGCAGGATATTGCGGTCAGTTCACGTAAAATCAGTGATATTACCGGGGTGATCGATGGCATTGCGTTCCAGACCAACATTCTGGCGCTGAATGCTGCCGTTGAAGCGGCACGCGCGGGCGAACAGGGGCGTGGATTTGCCGTGGTAGCCGGCGAAGTGCGCAGTCTGGCACAGCGCAGTGCGCAGGCAGCTAAAGAGATCAAAGCGCTGATAGAGGAATCGGTTGGGCGCGTTGAGCAAGGCTCTGTGCTGGTGAAGGACGCGGGTAACACCATGGATGATATCGTCACCTCCGTGAAGCGTGTGACCGATATCATGGGCGAAATTGCGTCTGCGTCCGATGAGCAGAGCAGGGGTATTGAGCAGGTAGCTCAGGCGGTAACCGAAATGGATAGTGCAACGCAGCAGAATGCGGCGTTGGTGGAGGAAGCCTCATCCGCCGTTCAGGCATTGGAAGCTCAGGCGATGATGTTGACGGATGCAGTTTCAGTTTTCCGTCTTGACGTGACCGACGATGAAATATCGACTAATACTTACAAAGTAACACCTGCACTCGCGTTGAAGGAAAGGCTGGATTGACTCTCTCTATAACCTTAATTGATGTTTGAGCGGTTTGATATGAAAAATAACCCATCGCCAAATCGCCTTGAATCTGCGTCTATCCTGACGCAGATGGTCGATAGATTGCCCTTGTCGGATACCCATTTTCGGCGTATCAGTCAGTTGATTTACCAACGTGCTGGCATTGTGCTGGCCGATCATAAACGGGAAATGGTCTACAACCGCCTGGTGAGGCGGCTGCGCACTCTGGGGCTCAATGATTTTGGGCAATATTTGGCGCTGCTGGAAGCGGACGTCAACAGCCCGGAATGGCAGGCGTTTGTTAACGCCCTGACGACTAACCTGACGGCGTTTTTTCGTGAGGCGCACCACTTTCCGATCCTTGCCGAGCATGCACGGTCAAGGCCGAATGGCTACACCGTATGGAGCACGGCGGCATCCACCGGTGAAGAGCCTTATTCATTGGCTATCACGCTGGCAGAGGTGCTGGGTAACCGCGTCAGTGGGTGTCAGGTCTGGGCCAGTGATATCGATACCCAGGTGCTGGAAAAAGCCACGGCGGGTATTTATCGCCAGGAGGAGCTGCGCACGCTTTCTCCCCAACAGTTACAAAAGTTTTTTTTACGCGGAACCGGGCCACACAGCGGTTTGGTACGCGTAAGGCCGGAACTCGCCGCGATGGTGCATTTTCAACAGTTGAACCTGTTGGCACCGACCTGGGATGTTCCGGCGCCCTTTGATGCTATCTTCTGCCGTAATATAATGATTTACTTTGATAAAGAGACGCAGGAGCGTATTTTGCGTCGCTTTGTTCCTATGCTTAAGCCGGGTGGGTTATTATTTGCCGGCCATTCAGAAAACTTCAGCCAGATCAGTCGGGAGTTCTACTTGCGCGGGCAGACGGTCTATGGGCTGGCTAAGGAAAGATAATGAGCAAGATTACAGTACTTTGTGTAGATGACTCAGCGCTTATGCGTCAGATCATGACGGAAATCATTAATAGCCATCCAGATATGGAAGTGGTTGCCACCGCACCCGATCCGCTGGTTGCCCGCGATCTGATCAAAAAGTTTAATCCGCAGGTATTGACGCTGGATGTGGAAATGCCGCGCATGGACGGATTGGATTTTCTGGAAAAACTGATGCGCTTGCGGCCGATGCCGGTGGTGATGGTCTCATCGCTGACGGGCAAAGGGTCCGAGGTGACGTTACGTGCGTTGGAACTGGGCGCGCTGGATTTTGTCACCAAGCCGCAGTTGGGCATTCGCGAAGGCATGCTAGCCTACAGCGAGATGATCGCTGAGAAAATTCGCATGGCGGCCAAGGCACGCTTGCCGCAGCGCAGCGCGTCCAGCGAACCGACCAAAATCATGCAGCACATGCCGATACTGAGCAGTGAAAAGTTGATCGCCATCGGCGCATCGACGGGCGGTACCGAAGCGATTCGCCAGGTGCTGCAACCGTTGCCGGCGACCAGCCCGGCATTGCTGATAACCCAGCATATGCCGCCGGGTTTCACCAAGTCTTTTGCTGAGCGCTTGAATAAACTGTGTCAGATTACGGTAAAAGAAGCAGAAGATGGTGAGCGTGTTTTACCCGGACACGCGTATATCGCACCCGGTGCGCGCCATCTGGAGTTGGTGAAAAGTGGTGCCAACTATCAGGTCAGGTTGAATGACGGGCCGCCGGTAAACCGGCATCGTCCGTCGGTTGACGTATTATTTCGTTCGGTCGCGCAGTATGCCGGGCGAAATGCTGTGGGGGTTATCCTCACGGGGATGGGAAACGACGGCGCAGCCGGGATGCTGGCAATGCATCAGGCTGGCGCTTACACTCTGGCGCAAAATGAGGCAAGCTGTGTGGTGTTTGGTATGCCACGCGAAGCCATTGCGACGGGGGGCGTCGATGAAGTGGTAGATTTAAGCCAGGTGAGCCAGCGTATGTTGGCACAAATTTCTGCCGGACAGGCATTACGTATATAGCAACAGCAGCTCCCAGGGAGCAATAAAAATTAGGAGTAGGTATGGCCGATAAAGAACTCAGATTTTTGGTAGTGGACGACTTTTCGACGATGCGCCGCATTGTTCGTAACCTACTGAAGGAACTGGGCTTTAATAATGTGGAAGAAGCAGAGGATGGTGCTGACGCGTTGAATAAATTGCGCGCAGGCGGTTTTGACTTTGTGATTTCCGACTGGAATATGCCCAATATGGATGGTCTGGAGCTGCTGCAAACGATCCGTGCTGATGGTTCTCTTTCGAGTCTGCCTGTCCTGATGGTCACGGCGGAAGCGAAAAAAGAGAACATCATCGCTGCCGCTCAGGCGGGCGCTAGCGGCTATGTGGTTAAGCCGTTTACCGCTGCGACCCTGGAAGAAAAACTGAATAAGATTTTCGAAAAATTAGGCATGTAAGGGGATCGTATGACGTCACATCCTATGCCACCGGTGAATGATACCGCCTCTGCAACGGAGATCATTTCCCGTATTGGCCAATTGACGCGCATGCTGCGTGACAGCTTGCGTGAACTGGGGTTGGATCAGGCCATCGCGGAAGCCGCAGAAGCGATTCCCGATGCGCGCGATCGCCTCGACTATGTGGTACAAATGACGGCGCAGGCGGCGGAACGCGCATTAAGCAGCGTTGAGGCCGCGCAACCCGTTCAAAACCAACTGGAGTCTGAAGCCAAGGCGCTGAAAGCGCGTTGGGATCAGTGGTTCGAAAATCCGATTGAACTGGCGCAAGCAAAAGAACTGGTCACGGATACGCGTAATTATTTGAATGACGTACCGCAGCACACCTCTTTCACCAATGCGCAGCTGATGGAAATCATGATGGCGCAAGACTTCCAGGATCTTACCGGTCAGGTTATCAAACGCATGATGACGGTGATTCAGGAAATCGAAAAACAATTGCTGATGGTATTGTTGGAAAACATGCCTGAGCAATCGGCTGAGAAGAAACGGCCAAATGACAGCTTGCTCAATGGTCCTCAGATGGATAAAAGCGCCGCTGGCGTGGTATCCAGTCAGGATCAGGTTGATGACTTGCTCGACAGCCTGGGCTTCTAACGCAGTCAGAGGGAGTGCGGCAATGCAGAGCCTCCCACTGACGATCGCTTCATTGGCACCGTGAGTGATCTGTGGATCAGTCACGGTGTTTCTGTTTGTTTTACCCTATCCCTGAATAAGCTATAGGTTTGTTTCGTTGTTCAAGCCATAAGGATTGCGGACATTTGTCATGCTAAGCGTTACCCCTCAACCTGACAGTATGCGATCGGAACACGGCTGTGGCTGAAGATAGCGACCTTGAAAAAACAGAGGCCCCCACACCCCACCGACAAGAGAAGGCAAGAGAGGAGGGGCAGATTCCGCGTTCGCGCGAACTGACCTCGATGTTAATGCTGATCTCAGGGTTGGCGCTGTTGTGGCTGGGCGGCAGTGCGATGGCGCAAAAGCTTTCCGCCATGGTGGCGCAGGGACTCCATTTCGATCCTGGCTTGATCCGAGACGACAAGCTGCTGTTAAACCATTTGGGATCGCTGCTGATGCAGGGCGTTTCAGCGTTGACTCCTCTGATGGTTGGCGCGGTACTGGTGGCGATTGCTGCTCCGATGTTACTGGGGGGCGTGCTGTTCAGCCCCAGCTCTATCAAATTCGACCTGACAAAGCTGAGCCTGATCAGCGGTCTGAAGCGCATATTTTCCTCACAGGTATTGGCCGAACTGTTCAAAGCCATCCTCAAGTCCGTGCTGGTGGGAACCATTGCCGGTTGGTTCTTGATGCACAATTGGGCGGCGATGCTGCGTTTAGTCTCTGAAGCCCCAATTGCAGCACTGGGTGATGCGCTGGAACTGGTCGCAATATGCGCTTTCTTTGTCATCCTGGGATTGATTCCCATGGTGGCATTTGACGTATTCTGGCAGCTTTGGAGCCATTTTAAAAAATTGCGGATGAGTAAACAGGATATCCGCGATGAGCATAAGCAGAGTGAAGGCGATCCGCATGTGAAAGGGCGGATACGGCAACAGCAGCGCGCGCTGGCTCAGCGGCGTATGATGGCCGATGTGCCAAAAGCGGATGTGATCGTCACCAACCCGACACACTATTCGGTTGCTCTGCAATATGATGATAAAAAGATGAATGCACCCAAGGTGTTGGCGAAAGGTGCTGGCGAAATTGCCTTGCGCATCCGCGAGCTTGGCGCTGAGCACCGTATTCCCGTTTTGGAGGCACCGCCGTTGGCGCGTGCACTGTTTCGCCATGCAGAAATAGGCGAACATATTCCGGCAACACTGTATGCTGCCGTGGCGGAAGTATTGGCATGGGTTTACCAGCTAAGACGCTGGCGGCGTGAGGGGGGACTCATCCCGCGTAAACCTAAGAATCTTCCAGTCCCGACAGCGCTCGATTTTGTACCCCATGAAGAGATGAATACCGATGCCTGATTTGGCCTCTTTACTGCGTCTACCGACCGCATTTAAAAATACCCAGTGGCAAATTTTGGCTGGCCCGGTTCTCATCCTGCTGATCCTTTCCATGATGGTGTTGCCGCTGCCGCCCTTCATTCTGGATTTGCTGTTTACCTTCAATATCGCCCTGTCCATCATGGTGTTATTGGTGGCGATGTTCACCCAGCGCACGCTGGATTTTGCTGCCTTCCCGACCATTTTGCTGTTCTCCACCCTGTTACGCCTGTCGTTGAACGTCGCCTCGACCCGTATCATTTTGCTTGAAGGGCACACCGGTACCGCGGCGGCAGGTCGCGTGGTAGAAGCCTTCGGTCACTTCCTGGTAGGCGGCAACTTTGCCATCGGTATTGTGGTGTTCATCATCCTGGTGCTGATCAACTTTATGGTTATCACCAAGGGTGCCGGGCGTATTGCTGAAGTGGGTGCCCGTTTCGTGCTGGACGGGATGCCCGGCAAACAGATGGCGATCGATGCGGACTTGAACGCCGGCTTGATCGGCGAAGATGAAGCAAAAAAACGTCGTACGGAAGTGACTCAGGAAGCTGACTTCTACGGCTCAATGGACGGTGCCAGTAAGTTTGTGCGCGGGGATGCCATCGCCGGTTTGATCATCATGGTGATTAACATTGTCGGCGGGTTGTTGGTTGGGGTGGTACAACACAATATGCCGATGGGACAAGCAGCAGAAAGCTATACGCTGCTGACCATCGGTGATGGCCTGGTTGCCCAGATACCGGCATTGGTTATCTCCACGGCGGCGGGTGTGATCGTGACGCGCGTCAGCACTGACCAGGATGTTGGTCAGCAGATGGTTACCCAGTTATTCAATAACCCACGGGTAATGATGTTGAGTGCGGGAGTGCTGGGGCTCATCGGCATGGTGCCTGGGATGCCCAACTTTGTATTCCTGCTGTTCACCGCCGCGTTGCTGGGATTGGCCTGGTGGATGAAGCAACGCGAAAGCGCGGCGCCTGCCGTGGGCACTGAGCCACAACAGCATGAGAAACCGAAGGCTATTGAAGCCACCTGGTCTGATGTGCAATTAGAAGACCCGCTGGGCATGGAAGTGGGCTATCGGCTGATCCCGATGGTCGATCACCAGCAGGATGGCGAGTTGCTGGGGCGCATTCGCAGTATTCGCAAAAAATTTGCGCAAGAGATGGGGTTCCTGCCGCCCGTGGTGCACATTCGCGACAACATGGAATTGCCACCGGCAAGCTACCGCATCCTGATGAAAGGCGTGGAAGTAGGGCACGGTGAAGCCTATCCTGGTCGCTGGATGGCGATTAACCCGGGAAATGCGTTTGGCGAGTTACCGGGTGACAAGACGCAAGATCCGGCCTTTGGCCTGCCAGCCGTGTGGATCGAAGGTGTATTGAAGGAGCAGGCGCAAACGCAAGGTTATACGGTGGTGGAAGCGAGCACCGTGGTGGTCACACACCTTAACCACCTGATTAGCCTCTATGCGAGTGAGCTGTTTGGCCGTCAGGAAGCGCAGCAACTGATGGATCGCGTCACGCAGGAAATGCCTAAGCTGACCGAAGATTTGATCCCTGGCGTTGTTACACTGACCACCTTGCACAAGGTATTGCAAAACCTGCTCAAAGAGAAAGTGTCTATTCGCGATATGCGCACCATCATTGAAACGCTGGCCGAACATGCGCCGGTGCAACCGGACCCTTATGAACTCACCACCGTGGTACGCGTCGCCTTGGGCCGTGCCATCACCCAACAGTGGTTCCCGGGCGAAGGCGAGTTGCAAGTGATTGGTTTGGATAGTTCGCTGGAGCGTATCTTACTGCAAGCGCTGCAAGGTGGCGGCGGGCTGGAACCGGGACTGGCCGATCGACTTCTGGTGCAGGCCAAGCAGGCACTAAGCCGTCAGGAAATGCTGGGGGCTCCTCCGGTGCTGCTGGTAAACCATGCGTTGCGCGGTCTGCTAGCGCGCTTTCTGCACCGCAGTTTGCCGCAGATGGCGGTGCTGTCCAATCTTGAAATCAGCGACAGCCGTCAGATAAGAATGACAGCGATGATTGGGGAGGCGCAGTGATCAAGCGATTTTCCGTGCTGGCAGCACTGCTTGTGCCCTTGACGGTATCGGCGGGGCAAGGCGGGTGGAATGCCAGTAAATCCGGAGTGACATTGACCTATCGAGGTCAACTGTTTAACTCGGCTCCCTTGGCACCCACCCCCGCTCAGGGCGTCAATCCACAGAATTCGATCACCGTGGTCTATTGGCGTTATGCCGTCGATGGGATATACGATCCTGGCTTGCGCGTGAAACTGTGTACGGTACAGCGCTGCGCTGACATTGAAGGCGGCAGTGGGGAAACTCAAGCCTTTCGGGGATTACCTGCAACCAGCGAATTCCGCTTCACCTATTTCCTGGAAGGGAAGGGGCGCGTTTATCGCCCAATAGACATACGGCAAGTCGAGATCGCCGTTAATTACCAATAATGGATTGTGCGCGAGACAGTGCGCTAAAGATTGATTTTCCTGCCGCCTACCACCAATCCCGCCGACTGTCCATCAGGGCCATACAGGCTCTGACCGTGGCGCGGTTTCAATATGGCAATGGCTTCATTGGTATAATTGATGTGCTGATTTAACAACATACCGTTGTGTTTGTTCATATCATGCAAGCTGGCCGTTAATGTTTGAATTGCTTGCCAACGTTCGAACAGTTCGGTATCGGCCTCATAGGGAGCCTGAAGCTGCAAGCGCACTTCAATTTCTTGCCGATTCTTATCAAGGTATTGCACCGTCGCTAACGTAGCACTTTTGATATCAGTGACTTTTTGTAGCGCAACACTATTGATATGACCAGCGCAGAGCAACGTTTGCTCTTCAGATAAAATACCGCTCAATTGGTTCAGGTTTTCCAGTACCGCATCGAGGGTTGCTTGCAATTTTTCCATAAGTATCAATTATTCGCTAAGAAGTCTTGAGTATCTTTGATCAGCGCATCCGCGATTTTACCCGCATCGATCTGCAAAGAACCATCACGGATAGCTTGCTTCAGCGTTTCCACACGGTTCATATCGATATCCTGCGTGCCAGGCTGCATCAAACGCGCTTGTGCGTCACTCAGCTTAACCTGGGTTCCGGCCACTTCGCTCTGCGCGGGGGTCTGTACACGTTTTTGCTTCGTCGCTTCACTGGCATCGCGAGACTGTACTTGGCTAACGGGCTTCAGCGGCTGGGTGCGTTCAATGCTCATAAGGTTACCCTCTAAAATGAGGTGTCAAAAGGTTAAATAATAACCTGATTCCACTCAGGTTTACATAAACGCCACACGAAAGGAAGGGGCGACGCAAAATTTACTCTGCTAGTATCATCGGCAACAACGGCAAATACTTTAATTTATTATTGCGCAATATAGATAACACCGTCTTCACCTGCAACACCACTGACGATTTGCCCTGACGCCACGCGCACGCGCACCGACTGTCCGGCAGCGGCGTTACCCATCGCTTTACCTTCGCTGTTGATGCTAAAACCCACGCCTTGCGCCAGCACCTGCACCGTTTGGCCGGACTTGACCACCCAGGCGCGCCGTAGCATCGCACTGGTGAGCGGTTGACCAGGAGGGAGGTCGCGTAATAATACCGCACCCATGGCATCTTTGGGGAGCAACAATGCGCGCGGTGGCAGCAGATCCAGCCGCCCCGTGGTTTGGCGCAGGTCTGCCGCCGCCAGCGTAACGCCGCGCCGCAACGGGCGGGCGCTGACCAGATAATTCCCTGTGACCTGCACTTCTGCCTGAATGAAGCGTCGCAGCTCGCCGCAGCGCACGGAGACGCTGACGTTGCCCCATACGCGTGTATTGCTTGATAACGCCAGCAGCGGCGCTTGACACTGCGGCCATTGTTCCTGCGGCGTTTTGATCACCACGGCAAGGCTGGTCTGCTTGTCAGGGAAGCGGGCGTGAAAAAACTGCTCAAGCTGCGCCTGCAAATCGGCAGCCGCAGCGACGTTTATCTCCCCCATCAGGCTGGTCAGTAGTGCAAAAAAAATAGAGTAAAACTTGGTTTTCACTGACTTCACCTCTTGATAATCACGGCCATGCCTAGTGTAAAGGTCTTGGGGGTGCGTTAAGGCAACAAATAGCGTCGCATTTTGCGCTTATTCTCGCGATGGTGTTATCAGCATCGGAATTATCCTACCAGCTCCAAATTCTCATTTGCGGAGGGAGCATGCTTGACAAACTTGACGCCTCATTACGGTTTCAACAAGAAGCGTTGAATCTGCGTGCCCAACGACAGGAAATCCTGGCGGCGAATATTGCCAATGCTGACACGCCGGGTTATCAGGCGCGAGATATCGATTTTGCCAGCCAACTTAATAAAGTGATGGATCAAGGCAGAGTGAGCGGCACTGGCGTTGCGTTGAAAACCACCTCCACTCGCCATATTCCGGCACAGAATTTCCAGCCGCCAGAGCTGGATATGCTGTATCGCGTTCCCGATCAACCGGCGTTGGATGGCAACACGGTGGATATGGATCGTGAACGTACCAATTTTGCCGACAACAGCCTGAAATATCAAACCAGTCTTACCGTTTTAGGCGGTCAGATTAAAGGCATGATGTCAGTACTGCAATCAGGCTCGTAATGAGAGCGATGGAAGAGGAGGCTAAGGCGTTATGTCACTGCTAAGCATATTTGATATTTCCGGTTCCGCGCTCTCCGCGCAATCTCAGCGTTTGAACGTCAGTGCCAGTAATCTGGCGAACGCAGACAGCGTGACCGGTCCTGATGGGCAGCCCTATCGCGCCAAGCAGGTGGTATTCGAGGTGGCTGCACCCGCAGGACAGGCGACGGGGGGCGTTAGGGTGGCGAATGTTATCGAAGACACCTCACCTGCGCGTCTGGTTTATGAACCCGGTAATCCGTTGGCCGATGGGCAAGGTTATGTGCGTATGCCAAACGTGGATCCGGTGGCGGAGATGGTCAACACCATTTCTGCATCGCGCAGTTATCAGGCCAACGTTGAGGTGCTTAACACCACCAAAACGATGATGCTGAAAACATTAACTCTTGGGCAATAATCGGGAGATACGTACAAATGTCGGTCACGGTTAATGATACTACTTCCGCCAGCAAAACGAGCAGCACCAGCAGCAGCTCGTCAACGTCAGTAACGGCAAACACCAGTGCCGATCTACAGAATCAATTCTTGACGCTGCTGGTCGCCCAGTTAAAAAATCAGGATCCCACCAACCCGATGGATAACAACCAACTGGTCAGTCAGTTGGCGCAGTTGAACACGGTCAGTGGCATTGAGAAGCTGAATACCACGCTGGGGTCTATTTCCGGGCAGATCAACAATAACCAGTCCATTCAGGCAACGACCTTGATTGGCCATGGCGTGATGGTGCCGGGTAACGAGATTCTGGTGGGCAAAGAGACCAGCACACCGTTTGGCATTGAGCTGCAAAGTGCGGCAGAAAACGTGACGATCACCATCAGTGACAGCACCGGTAAGGTGGTGAGCACTCAAGAACTGGGTGCACAGACCGCGGGCGTGCACTCCTGGGGATGGGATGGCAAGCTGACCGATGGTACAGCGGCACCTGACGGTTCCTATACCTTTACCGTTGCCGCCAGCACCAGCGGCGCGCAACAAACTGTACAGCCATTACGTTATGCCCTGGTTAATGGGGTGGTTCGCAATGACTCTGGTGCCCAGTTGGATCTGGGGCTGCAAGGCAAAGCGACGTTGGATGACGTGCGGCAGATTTTGTAACTAAATGAAAGTGTTACGCACAGAACCCGGCTTACCTTGAAACCGTTTCTGAAGCATGATTTAACCGATTTCTCCGGAGAGCACCATGAGTTTTTATCAAGCGGTCAGCGGCTTGAATGCCGCATCGAAGCAACTGGACGTTATTGGCAACAACATCGCCAACTCGTCAACCGTCGGTTTTAAAAGCGGCACCATTGCCTTTGCAGATTTGTTTGCTGGCGGTACCGGCTTGGGGACCAAGGTCTCTTCCACATTGCAGGATTTTGGTGACGGTCCGTTAAACTCGAGTTCACGTGCGCTGGATGTTGCGATCAGCGGCAATGGATTCTTCCGCCTACAGGACGCTGCCGGCACAGTCCTTTTCAGCCGTAATGGTCAGTTCACCCTCGATGGTGCGACCCGCAATATCGTCAATATGCAAGGCATGTTGCTGACGGGCTATCCGGTTGTTGGTACGCCACCGGTCGTTCAGCAAGGGGCGGATCCGGTGCCGTTGACCATTCCTGAAACGCCAATGGCGGCTCAGCAGACCACCGTCGCCTCCATTGTTGCCAACCTGAACTCGTCTGACGCGGTTAAAGCATTCGATCCGGACAACCGGGAAACGGCTAACTACAAGGGCTCCATTACCGTTTACGATACCCTGGGTAACCCGCATAACATCGGGCTGTATTTCGAAAAAACCGGCCCGAACAAGTGGAACGTAAACGTGCAGGATGGTTCTGTTACCGGATCGGCATTCACTAAACTTGAACTGGAATTTACCGAAAGCGGCGCGCTGAAAGCGCAGACGCAGACGCAAATGCTCGGTACCCCGCCCGTTGCGACAGTCGTTACCGGGGAGAGCACCATTCCTCTGCCATCGTTGGATGGATCGCTGGCTTCCTCGTTTACCCTCGATTTCGCGGGCAGCGTGCAGCAGAACTTTGGTGGCAACAGCAACAAAGCGCCGGTCCAGAACGGTTATGGCCCGGGCAGCCTGATTGGCTATAGCGTCAGCGATGGCGGCGTGATTACCGGTAAATATTCCAACGATAAAACGCAGCCCCTGGGCCAGATTGCCTTGGCCAGTTTCTCCAACCCGGAAGGCCTGTCCATTGAGGGCGATAACACCTGGTCCAGCACGGATAAATCCGGTCAGCCGGTCATCGGTCAGGCGGGTGTGGGGAGCGTGGGGACGTTGCTGGGCAATATGACAGAAAGCTCAAACGTGGACATGAGTAAAGAGTTGGTGGATATGATTGTTGCCCAACGTTTCTACCAGTCTAATGCGCAAACCATTAAAACGCAGGACTCCATCCTGCAAACGCTGGTCAGCATGCGTTAATCGTTTAGCGGAGAGACTCCATGGATCACGTAATTTATACAGCGATGGGCGGTGCCAGCCAGTCACTTGAAAAGCAGGCGATTACCGCCAACAACCTGGCCAATGCTTCAACGCCCGGTTTCAAGTCGCAATTGGCGGCGTTGCGTGCCGTGCCCATCAATGGACCGACGAATCACACCCGGACGCTGGTTGTCGCTTCTACGCCGGGCGCGGATATGTCGGCAGGTGTGATGGATTACACCGGTCGTTCCATGGATGTTGCACTGCCGAAAGAGAGTTGGCTGGCAGTGCAAACCGCTAACGGTGAAGCCTATACCCGCAATGGTAATATGGAACTCAATGCCGATGGGCAGTTGACCATCCAGGGACGCATTGTGATGGGGGACGGTGGTCCGATCGAGATTCCGCCCAATGCGCAAATCAGCATCTCTGCCGATGGTACCATCTCCTCGTTGAACGCGGGTGATGCACCGAATACCATTGCGCAGTTGGGCCGCTTGAAGCTGGTGAAAGCAACGGGACAAGAAGTGACGCGTTCTGATGATGGTTTGTTCCGCTTGACCCCAGCGGCTCAGCAGCAGCGTGGCAATGTATTACAGAACGATCCCACCGTGCGTATCATGCCCGGCGTACTCGAAGGCAGCAATGTCGATTCGGTTGGTACCCTGGTGGATATGATTGCTAACTCACGTCGCTTTGATATGCAGATGAAAGTGATTAGCAGTGCCGACACTAATGCTCAGAGTGCCAATCAGTTATTGGCTATAAGCTAACGCGCTCATTGCGTGAAGGAGTTGCTTTATGATCCGTTCGTTATGGATTGCAAAAACCGGTTTGAACGCACAGCAAACCAATATGGACGTTATCTCCAACAACCTGGCGAACGTCAGCACCAATGGTTTTAAACGCCAACGTGCCGTGTTTGAAGATCTGTTGTATCAAACCATTCGCCAGCCGGGTGCCCAGTCTTCTGAGCAAACGACGTTGCCTTCCGGGCTGCAATTAGGGACAGGGGTTCGTCCGGTATCAACCGAACGTATTCATACCCAAGGTGGCATGACGGAAACCGGTAATTCCAAAGACGTTGCGATTCGTGGGCAAGGTTTCTTCCAGGTGCAAATGCCTGATGGGACGACGTCCTACACGCGCGATGGTGCGTTTCAACTGGACGGAAACGGCCAGTTGGTAACTTCTGGCGGCTATCTGGTACAGCCAGCCATTACTATCCCGGCCAATGCCACCGAGCTCTCCATTGGGCGTGATGGCATCGTCAGCGTGAAGCTGCAAGGCCAAACAGCGATGAACCAGATCGGGCAGTTGACCTTGGCAACGTTCATCAATGACAGCGGTTTGGAAAGTATTGGTGAAAACCTCTATCTGGAAACCACCAGTTCCGGTGCGCCAAATGAAACCAACCCGGGTTTGAACGGTGCCGGGTTGCTGTACCAAAAATTTGTCGAAACGTCTAACGTCAACGTGGCAGAAGAATTGGTCTCGATGATCCAGACGCAGCGTGCGTATGAGATCAACAGTAAGGCGATCTCTTCTTCCGATCAGATGTTGCAGAAACTGACCCAGTTGTAAAACCGGGCGATTAACGGGGCGGTGACAAGGATAAAACGGTGATGCTTCGGTTACCCGCTTTACCTCTGTCATTGCCCCGTTGAGCATGAATAAATGGGCAACCTTTTAAGGCGATATCCGTAGTGATGATGATGCAAAAGCCGGTTATCAAACCGTTGTGCCAGCCGCGTTCGCTGGCGTTGGTCGTGATGTTGACGCTAAGCGGTTGCGCCTATATTCCTCATGATAAAGTGGTTACCGGTCCCACCTCGGCCCAGCCCGCGCCGCCAACGGCAGCCGCGCCCAATGGCTCCATCTTCCAGGCGGTTCAGCCGATGAATTATGGCTATCAGCCGATGTTTGAAGACCGTCGACCGCGCAATGTCGGTGATATTCTGACCATTGTTTTGCAGGAAAATGTCAGCGCCAGCAAAAGTTCTTCTGCTTCTGCCAGCCGCGACGGTTCCACCTCGTTTGGTATGACCACGGTGCCACGCTACCTTGAAGGGCCGCTGGGCAATAATCGCGCCGATGTGGCCGCCGAGGGTAAAAATGACTTTGCCGGTAAAGGCGGCGCCAATGCCAATAACACCTTCAGTGGTACGATCACGGTGACGGTGGGGCAGGTGTTGGCTAACGGTAACTTGCAGGTGGTCGGTGAAAAGCAGATTGCCATCAATCAGGGTACTGAATTTATCCGTTTTTCCGGTATCGTGAACCCAAGAACCATCAGCGGTGCTAACTCCGTTCCTTCCACGCAGGTGGCGGATGCGCGTATCGAATATGTGGGCAACGGTTACATTAATGAAGCGCAAAATATGGGTTGGTTGCAGCGTTTCTTCCTCAACGTTTCTCCGTTCTAAGCTAAGTAAAGAGGTACAGAATGCGGATCGCGTCGTTTTTTAGCCTGATGTTAGCCTTGGTGGCTTTCATGCCTGCGTCATCGCAGGCCGACAGGATCCGTGACCTTGTTGATATACAAGGCGTGCGGGAAAACTCTTTGATTGGTTATGGTTTGGTGGTCGGGCTCGATGGGTCGGGTGACCAGACCATGCAAACCCCCTTTACCACCCAAACCCTGACCAACATGCTGTCACAGTTGGGTATCACCGTACCGGCGGGTACCAACATGCAGTTGAAAAACGTGGCAGCGGTGATGGTCACGGCGAAACTGCCGGCGTTTGGGCGTACCGGGCAAGCGATTGACGTGGTTGTCTCCTCGATGGGTAATGCCAAAAGTCTACGCGGCGGTACGTTATTGATGACCCCACTCAAAGGGGTAGACAATCAGGTTTACGCTTTGGCGCAGGGTAACGTGCTGGTCGGCGGTGCCGGTGCTGCCGCAGGCGGCAGCAGTGTGCAGGTTAACCAATTGGCGGGCGGGCGTATCACCAACGGTGCGGTGATCGAACGCGAACTGCCTTCCACCTTTGGTGCCTCTAATTTGATCATGCTGCAACTGAAGCAGGATGACTTCTCCATGGCGCAGCGCGTCAGTGATGCCATTAACCGCTCCGGGTTGGGCGGCAGTGCGGCACCGGTTGATTCGCGCACCATTCAGGTGATTGCGCCGCGCGGAAACAGTTCGCAAGTGCGTTTTCTGGCTGATGTCCAGAATATCGATGTCAATATCGGCGTTCAGGATGCCAAGGTTATCGTTAACTCTCGCACCGGATCGGTGGTGATGAACCGCGAAGTGACCCTGCAAAGCTGTGCCATTGCGCAGGGTAATCTCTCTGTCACTATCAACCAGCAAAATGTGGTTAGTCAGCCGGATACCCCGCTGGCCGGTGGTCAAACGGTGGTGACGCCGCAAACCGAGATTTCGCTTCAGCAGGGCGGCGGCGCATTGCAACGGGTTAACGCCAGCGCCAACCTGAACAATGTGGTTCGCGCATTAAACTCTCTGGGCGCAACGCCGATGGAGCTGATGTCAATTTTACAAGCGATGCAGAGTGCAGGTTGTCTGCGCGCTAAACTGGAAATCATCTAATATGGCCGATATTCAGTCGCTCAATAATGCTGCGTATGACGCGCAGTCATTAAATTCGCTCAAGCGTGAAGTCTCTAGCGATCCGCAGAGTAAAGAGGGGATTCGAGCGGTTGCGCGCCAGATGGAAGGCATTTTTGTCCAACTGATGATGAAAAGCATGCGCTCGGCTTCACTGGAAGATGGGTTGCTGAATAACGATCAAACGCGGCTTTATACCTCGATGTACGATCAACAGGTCGGGCAGCAGATTGCCTCCGGCAAAGGACTGGGGCTGGCGGATGTGATGGTCAAGCAACTGACGTCTACGCAAAATGCGGGCGTGCCTTCTGCGGCGGCCGCAGAGGAAAATGCCCCTGCCGTGCCGTTGCGTTTTGACGGTGCCTTGCTCAGAACCATGCCGACAGCCGAAGTGGAGCAGATGGTACGCAAAGCGGTGCCAAAATTGCCCTCCATGGGGTCAGCGTTGCCGCTGTCGAGCAGCAATTTCATTTCGCAACTTGCCGGACCGGCGCAGATGGCCAGCCAGCAAAGCGGTATTCCCCATCACCTGATTATGGCCCAGGCGGCGCTGGAGTCCGGTTGGGGACAGCGCGAAATCCCGACGGCGGATGGTCGCCCCAGCCATAACCTGTTTGGTATTAAAGCGGGCAGCAACTGGGACGGGCCTGTCACCGAGATCACCACAACCGAATATGAAGATGGCGTGGCCAAGAAGGTCAAGGCCAGCTTCCGCGTGTATGACTCCTATCGGGATGCGCTGGGTGATTACGTCAAATTGCTGACCAATAACCCGCGCTATAGCAACGTGGCGGCGGCGGGAACCGCTGAGCAAGCCGCTCATGCCTTGCAGCGTGCGGGCTATGCGACCGATCCGCAGTATGCGCAAAAACTGATCAACATGATTCAGCAGATGAAGAATACCAGTGAAAAAGCGGTCAAAGCTTATACCCATGATTTAAGCCAACTGTTTTGATTTTTCTCTGAAGGTTTTCCCTGTCTTGCCGATAACTGGTATTAGCGATGAAAGTGAGCAAATCACTTTCTGTATAAGTTTTATTTGTATGGGATTCATGCCCGTGGAAAGGACGTTTACATGGCCAATTTAGTAAATACTGCGATGAGTGGGCTGAAGGCAGCGCAAGCAGCATTAAGCGCGGTCAGTAACAATATCAGTAACCAAGCGGTAACTGGATATAGCCGCCAGACCGTGCTGCTTGAGCAAGCATCGGGCACGAAGAACGGTAATGCCTATGTTGGTAACGGTGTGAATTTGGTTTCAATCAATCGTGATTACAACGATTTTATTGCCAACCAACTGCGTGCAGCGCAAAGCACCAGCAGTTCGGTGACCACCAGCTACGAACAAATCTCAAAAATTGATAACTTGCTGGCAAGCAGTACCACCAATCTCTCGTCCTCCTTGCAGGAGTTTTTTACCAACCTGCAAAACGTGGCCAATAACGCAGGCGACTCTTCTGCGCGTCAAACCATGATTGGTAAAGCGCAAGGGCTGGTGAACCAGTTTAAGGTCACCGACAAATACCTGCGCGACATGGATTCCAGCATTAACAGCGAAATTAAAAGTGTGCTCGGCCAGGTAAATACCTACTCCAGCCAGATTGCCAATCTCAACAAAGAGATTACCCGCTTGCAGGGTGCTAATCAGGGAGCTCAACCCAACGATCTGCTGGATCAGCGCGATCAGTTGGTGAATGACCTCAATAAACTGGTGGGCGTGGATGTTACGGTTCAAGATGGCTCTATTTACCATGTGTCGCTTAAAAATGGCATGAACCTGGTTCAGGGCACGCGCAGCTTTGATTTGGTTCCGGTTGCCTCCAGCAGTGACCCGCAGCGTGTTTCCATTGGGTATGACGATCCTACCGTTGGCGTCAGCGAGCTTCGTGACACCTCCATCTCCGGCGGTAAACTTGGCGGGTTAATCTCTTTCAGAACCGATACCCTTGATACCACACGTAACCAGGTCAACCAATTGGCGCTGGCATTCTCGGATGCGTTCAATACCCAACATAAAGCCGGGTATGACTATGAGGGTAACCCTGGCGAGAATTTCTTTAATTTTGGTGGCCCTGTCGCTTACGAGAACAGTAGAAATACTGGCAATGCGGTGCTGAGTGCGTCTTATAAAGACACTTCCGCCGTGCAGGCTACGGATTACTCGATGCGTTTCAACGGCACATCATGGGATGTTACGCGCACTGCAACCAATACCACAGTGTCAGGTCTGACACCGGATCCTGTTACCGGCAAGCTGACCTTTGACGGCCTTGAAGTCACCGTCACGGCAGGAAGCACCCCGTTGGCGGCTGGCGATACCTATCTGCTTAAGCCGGTCAGCGACGTGATTATCGATATGAGCGTTGCCATCACCGATCCGAAGGCGGTGGCGGCAGCATCGACCAAGCTTGACGAAAATGGTAATCCAGTGCCCGGCGAATCTGGCGGCGCGAGTGACAATACCAATGCCAAGGCGCTGCTGGCCTTGCAGAATCAGAAGATTGTTGGCGGTAATGCCACCTTCTCGGGAGCCTATGCGGGCATCGTGGGGGATATTGGCAACCAGACCAGCGCGCTGAAAATCAATAACACTTCACAGCAAAATGTGGTGAAACAGTTAACGGCCGAGCAGCAATCGGTGTCTGGGGTAAACCTGGACGAAGAATATGGCGATTTGATGCGTTACCAGCAGTATTACATGGCAAACGCGCAAGTGATTAAAACCGCACAGGCACTTTTTGACGCGCTGCTCACCATGCGCAGCTAATTGGCGATCGAATAAAGAGGAATTTATACCATGCGTTTAAGCACCAGCATGATATATCAGCAGAATATGAACGGTATTCTGAATGGTCAGTCCATTTGGCAAAAGGCCGGTGAGCAGTTGGCCACGGGCACCAAGGTAACTACACCTTCAGACGATCCTATCGCTGCTTCTCAGGCTATCATGATCGGTCAGGCGCAGGCGGAAACGGATCAGTTCACGCTCGCCAGAACGTTCTCTCGTCAGAACATGTCACTGGAGTTGTCGGTGTTGGGAAGTATCGTTGACGCAGTAACGACGGCGTCCTCCGAAGTTATCAGTTCGGGTGGCATAAAAAGTAATGATGACCGTACTACTCAGGCTCAAGCACTCGAAGGTCTCAAAGCGCAGCTGTTGAACATCGCCAATACCACAGATGGCAATGGCAATTACATTTTTGCTGGTTATCAGACCACGACCGCGCCCTACGTGCAGGATCCTACCACCAAAGTCGTGAGTTATGTCGGTGGCTTCACGCCGATTTCACAGCAGGTTGATTCAAATCGTACCATGACGGTGAGTAATGTCGGGCCGGATGTATTCAACAGCGCGACAGGGGATGCAGCAAAAGAACCCGATGGTTCAGTGCAGAAAGATCTGTTTGCCACCCTGGATATCGCCATCAATGCCTTGAGAACCCCTATCGCGGACGGTGATACTGCTGCACAAGAGGCACTTCAGGCTGCATTGGATACGGCAAACCGTGGGCTACGCAACTCACTGAATAACGTCTCCTCCGTTGAGTCAAGCATTGGTATCCAGTCGCAAGAGCTCGATCAGCTTGATGCCATTGGCGCCGATCGCAAAATGGCTAACTCGCAGGCAAAGAGCGCGTTAGTGGATACCGACTGGGTTCCGGCTATTTCCTCCTATATCATGCAGCAGGCCTCTTTACAGGCGGCTTACACCACCTACCAAAATATGCAGGGAATGTCACTGTTCCAAATTAACAGGTAAAAGCAGTGATGCAGCACAGATTTGAATACGCTTAAACCGGGCGTGTTCTTTGGGCATGTCATTTTTTAAATGGCGTGCCATTTTTTGTTTTTGTTCCCTTATCTGCCTGCATTCCCGATCCCCTTAAAACCGAGTCACTGCGCTGGCAATGCCCTAAATCATTGTCGGCGGGTCTATCCGGGGGTTCGTCCCAGTTTGGTCAGCACGTCAGCGAGAACGTTGAAGATTTCACTGAACAGGTGTTCGGTGAAAGGGGCTAACAGGAAAAGCAGCATACCGAGCGTCATGATTCCCACGCTTAATGTCAGTGGAAAACCAATCACAAACACGGTGAGCTGAGGGGCAACGCGGTTTAACAAACCGAGCGAGATATTGAGTGCCAGCAGCAGTGTAATCAGCGGCAGGGCGAGCATCATGCCGTTAATAAATATCATGCTTCCTGCCCGGGCCAGTCCCAGAAAACCATCACCACTGAGCGGTGCAGTACTGATTGGCAAGGTATAAAAGCTGTCGGCAATCAGTGAGATCATCCATAAATGGCCGTTGAATGCCATAAACAGCAACATCGCCAGGATATTGAGAAAGCGTGCCAGTACCTGCATGTTCGGCCCACCGGTGGGGTCAAAAAAGGTGGCAAAGGCCAGCCCCATTTGCATACCGATAAGCTCTCCCGATAACCTGACCGCGGCGAAGGCCAATTGCATGGTGAATCCGAGCGCAGCGCCTATAAGTAACTGTTGAATAATGATCCAGATACCGCCAACAGAAAATATCGGTGTGGTATTGACGGGCAAGTAGGGGGCGACCAGCAGGGTAATCACAACGGCGAGGCAGATCTTCACGCGAGCCGGAACTGCACGCTCATTGAACACCGGGCAGGTGGTGATTAACGCCAGAATGCGTATCAGGGGCAACAGGAACTGATTGACCCAGATCTCCCACTGTGTGCTATCAAGCGTTAGCATGGCTAGCCGATGATCGTTGGCAGTTGGCCGAACAGCGTGCGCATGTAATCCAGCATCAAGCTAAGCATCCAGGGTCCCGCAATCACCAGTGTGAAAAACACCGTCAGAATTTTAGGGATAAAGGACAGCGTCATTTCGTTGATCTGGGTTGCCGCCTGTAACAGACTGATAATCAGGCCGCTAAACAGCGCTGACAGCAGCGGTGGGGCTGCGAGTGCCAGTGCGACCTTCATTGCTTCATAGCCTAAAGCCATTACGGATTCTGGCGTCATCGGGCGACCTTAGTAGGAATTAACTGTAAAAACTTTGCGCGAGTGAACCAAGCAACAATTGCCACCCGTCAACCAGCACGAACAGCATAAGCTTGAACGGCAACGAAATGGTGGCCGGCGGCACCATCATCATACCGAGCGCCATCAGCACACTGGCAACCACCAGGTCGATAATCAAAAAAGGGATAAAAATGGTAAAGCCAATCTGGAAGGCGGTTTTCAATTCACTGGTGACAAACGCAGGAACCAATACGCGCATCGGAACCGCTTCTGGTCCCTGGATCTCGCCCATCTGAGCCAGACGGGTAAACAATGCCAGATCGGATTGCCGGGTCTGGCGCAGCATAAATTCGCGTAAAGGCTGAGCGCCACGCTCAATAGCCGTTTGCATGCTGATCTGATCCTGGCTGAACGGCACGTAGGCCTCATCATAAACACGGTTCAGAACCGGTGACATGATGAAAAAAGTCAGAAATAGCGTCAACCCCAGCAGCACCTGGTTGGGGGGAGCGGTAGGAGTGCCTAATGCGTTACGCAACAAGCCCAGCACGATGATGATGCGCGTAAAGCAGGTCATCATCAGCATGGTCGCCGGAATAAACGTCAATGACGTCAGGAAAACCAGCGTTTGAACCGGTAATGTCCAACTCTGACCGCCGTTGGCAAGAGGTTGGCTGATGATGCCCGGTAACTGTGCCCAGACAGCGGGGGTAAACAGCACCATAACCGCGGCAAGTGCCGGCAGTCCACGCTTTAGCATGGATAACAATGGAACATGAACACGCACTTTCATTCCGATTTTTCCGGACGTTTGATGACTTTATTTAATAATTGCCGGAAATTGGCCGGTAGGGCCATCTCGCCAGCAGGCGCGTCGTCCATTTCTTGAGCGGGCAGGGTGTGCAAGGGCGTAATCTGTTGTGCCGTTACACCCAGTACCAGCCAGGTATCCTCAATTTCGACCACCACAACGCGTTCGCGTTGCCCAACCTGGCAGCTTGAAACTACCTTGACCAGCTTATTTTGTCTGACGGGCGGGGTTAAGCCGAGCTTACGCACCACCCAGGCAATCGCCAGGATGAGTATCAAAACGCCCACCAGCACGGTGCCTACCTGGGTAAGCAACGAACTGGCGGGGAAGGGAGCTGTGGCAACCTGCGTCGTGGCATGAGAGGTCGGTGCCGACGGCGCAGGGGCAAGAGGTTGGGTATCGGCCATTAGCGACTCAAACGACGCATCCGCTCAGAAGGCGTAATAATATCCGTAATACGAACCCCGTATTTATCCGATACCACCACCACTTCACCCTGAGCAATCAGATAGCCGTTGATCAGAATATCCAAGGGCTCACCGGCCAACCCGTCTAACGCCACTACGGAGCCCTGCGTTAAACGCAGCAGCTCTTTAATGGTCATCTTGGTCCGACCGAGCTCAACCGTCAGCTTCACCGGAATATCAAGGATCAGGTCAATATCCTGCAAGCTGCCGAGTGCATCGCTAGGATCCAGGCTTTTGAAGATATTGTCCGTTGCGCTTGGTTTTTCTGCGGCTTGTTGCTCGTTAAACGCATCAGCCCACAGATCGTCCACGGATTCCTTGTCGTCGGACGGTTGCTTGGTGTCACTCATTGGGCTGTTCCTCATTATTTAGAGAATTCAAAATAGGGTTAATCAAATGTTCGACGCGCAAAGCATATTGCCCATTCAGCGTGCCGTATTGGCTGGTCAGTACCGGAACGCCATCGACGTGTGCAATGATGCGATCGGGTTTATCAATAGGCAGTACATCACCCGGCTGAAGTTTCAATACTTTGGAAAGCCGCAGCGGTATATCCACAAAATTGGCCACCAACTCCAATTCAGAATGTTGTACTTGCTTGGCTAACGTTTCGCGCCAATTCTTATCTTCCTGGCGTGAGTTTTCCAATGGCGGATTGGTCAGCACTTCGCGCAACGGTTCAATCATCGAGAAGGGGATACAGATGCTGAACTCACCCAACAACGTACCGATTTCAACATGAAAAGGCGTTGTTATCACAATATCGTTCGGTGATGTGGTGATGTTGGTGAATTTTACCTGCATCTCTGAACGTACATACTCGATGTCGAGTTTGTAGATGGCATTCCAGGCTTCGCCATAGGCATCAAGCGCCAAACGCAGCATGCGCTTTACGATACGCTGCTCGGTGTTGGTGAACTCGCGTCCTTCCACTTTGGTGGGAAAGCGGCCATCACCGCCGAACAGGTTGTCTACCGCAATGAATACCAGGCTGGGTGAAAACACGAACAGCGCCGTACCACGCAACGGTTTCAGGTGGATCAGGTTCAGGTTCGACGGTACAGGCAAGTTGCGCGCGAACTCATGGTAAGGCTGTATTTTAATGGCGCCAACGGTGATGTCCGGGCTACGCCGTAACAGGTTGAATAACCCCATACGGAATTGACGTGCAAAGCGTTCATTGATGATCTCCAACGCTTGCATACGTTCACGAACGACACGTCGCTGCGTATTGGGATCATAAGGTTTGACATCGCCGTCCGATTTCGCGGCGGCGTTGGCACTGCTGGCGTCATCACTACTGCCGCCGTTGAGCAATGCGTCAATTTCTGCTTGAGAGAGAATGCTATCGCCCATAAGGATTACCGCAAAATAAAGGCAGTGAATAACACGTCAGTAACGACCTGATTCGGCTGTCCGGGGACAAGTGGGGGGCTTAGCACCTGCTTGATTTGTTCAATCAGCTTCTGCTTACCCTGCTCATTTGCCAAGGAGATGGCATCCTGACGCGACAACAGCAATAACAAGCGGCTACGCACTTCAGGGAGGTAATTCGTCAAGCGTGTTCTGGTTTCTTCGTCTGACAGACGCAACGTGAAACCGACGTAAAGTACGCGATCGGGGTTATTGTCTGCATTGACTAGATTGACAGTGAACGTGTCCAACGGCATAAACACTGGCGCTGGGGGCGGCGGTGCCACCTGCTGCTCAGAGGAGGGGGACTTGTGGTACAAGATCCACCATGCTACGCCCGCAGCTCCTGTTGCCGCCAGCGCAATGATAATAAGCAGTATCACCCAGATAGATCGCTTACGCCGTGAACCAGCTTGCATGTCAGACATAGCCAAAGAGAATTCCTGTTATTAATCAATATCTAATGCTATTACTTTGCAGCACTAAATGAATATATGATGTTAATGATTATCCTGTCTATTCGTCCATTCAATACAAGGAATAAACCAGAAAAATCGCGCTAACTTGTTCGTTTACCTGATGTTTATGCAAAAATATCGACACCGCTCACTGGTCTCGCGCGGACTGTGCTTGACATTTCAATCTCGCTCACATCATCGCCATAGGGCACAGAGGACGCAAATTGCTGCCGATAAGAGGCACTGTTATCACCGGTATCGTTGTTATTGCCCGCCATTTGCTGCTGGGCTTGTTGCCAACCGCTATTATCACTCGCTACGTTGCTTTGGCCCAGGTTAATACCGCTTTCTGCCATCGCTGCACGCAGATGAGGCAACGCGGCCTCAAGGGCGCTACGCACCTGACTGTTTGCCGATGCTAAGTGAATTTGTGCTTGATTATCATCCAGACGCAACGAGATATGCAACGTGCCCAGTTCTTCAGGGTGCAGTCGCAATTGTACACTTTGCTGTCCGTTACGGCTCAGCATGATGATTTGCTGACCGAGAGAATCCTGCCACTGCGTGGTGCCCAGTTGGGCATTTAACTGGGCGCTGGCACCCGGTTGTGCAATGTTGTTGGTTATTGACGTCTGCGCATTGGGGGCCAGACTCACCGAAGCCGTGTGCGCGGTCAGCGGCAGTTGGTTGCCGCTGATATCTTGTTTGGTCACATCGGCGATGGTGTGTGCAACGACTGCCGATTTATCCTGCACGGCGGTGCTGTCATCAACCTGCGCTTGGGCACGAGACGGATCGTTCGCTGTCGATCGACTGTTCTTGGCGTTGGATATCGCTGTTGCCAGCGTATCACTTGCGCTGGTGACCGCGTCGCGCGGGGCGAGCGAACTGAACAATGATGCGGATGCTGACGCTGTTGCGCTGTCTTGGGTGTTCTGCTGAGCCGTATTATTCAGGCCAGGTATCGATAGTGACTGTGCAGCCTGAAGCAACGATGACATGTCGCTGCTTTGTGGCGTAGCGGGGGTTACCACCGGCGCTAACATCGCCATTAACGCTTGTACCGCTTGCGTATCGGTTGATGGTAGTTCATCGCTACTCTTCTCAAGGGTCGCCTCTTTGCCTTGAGCAAAAGACTTACGTAATGACGTCACCAGCTCTGACAGCGTTTTGTCATCCAGATTATCTTGCCCATTGACGGCTTTGAGCAGCGTATTCAGATCCTGCTGGCTTAAATCAATATCTTGTGCTGACAACGCATCCAACAGCTTTTGCTTACTGTCTTTCCCGCTCAGCGCCGACGTATTGTCAGTCGGTACGGCAGTGACGGCAGCTTTTTTCGGCAGGTGCAAAGACAACAGTTGAACGAAATCCTGAGGCAGTTCATCCGTAGTAAGCAACCCCGAAGCCGATCCTGCGGTGTCACTAACGCCGGTGCTTGCTGTTGTGGTAACGATTGGCAGCATCATAAATCTGTTTTCCTCAGAGAGGCCCGTTGGGCAAATTCATCCATCCGTTTTTGATCGAGGCGGTTCTCGTGCGCGAGCTGCCTGATATCTTCTCTTTCTTGTAGCGTCTCAAACGCATTGAGGCGCTTTTGTTTTTCTTGCCAGGTTTTCATCGCCAGATCCAGGCGTGAATTCCAGTGTTGCAATTGTTTCTGATGCTGATCAATAGCGACGTCCAGCGTTTGAATAAATTGCTGGAAATTCTGCCAACTGGTGTTGGCCATGCCCTCTGACATCGTCACTTGTAACCTGCCGCGATAATCTTCCTGATAGTTTAACAGCATATTCAGTTGTTGTTCAGCTTGTTGATAGGCTTTACGCACTTGCCCCAACTGGGTCGCTGCTTTTTCGACCTCTTTTTGGGCCAGTTCACGTAATGTAACCAGCGGTGACTGCGTTTTCATCTGTCCTCCTACTCGTTACGGGGAAAAATGACGTGTAAAGCCTGACAAGAGGCTTCATAACCACTGCGTTCAAACATGCCCTGCTGCAAAAAATCCTGAAGCTGTGGGTAGAGGCGAATGGCCTGGTCAAGCGTCGGATCGCTGCCCGGCGCGTAAGCCCCCACATTGATCAAGTCCCGGTTACGTTGGTAACTGGAGAGTAACTGCTTAAACAACCTGACCGTGGCGTAGTGCTTATCATCAATAAGCGCGGTCATGGCGCGACTGATTGAGGCTTCGATATCAATCGCAGGGTAGTGACCGGATTCGGCCAACTGCCGCGACAGGACAATATGTCCATCCAGAATAGCACGCGCCGAGTCGGCAATCGGGTCCTGCTGGTCGTCACCCTCAGTCAGCACCGTATAGAACGCGGTGATCGAGCCGCCACCGTGAATGCCATTGCCTGCGCGTTCGACCAGTGCAGGGAGTTTGGCGAACACCGAAGGCGGATAGCCTTTGGTAGCCGGTGGCTCACCGATGGCCAATGCAATTTCACGCTGCGCCATGGCATAACGCGTCAGCGAATCCATGATCAGCAACACGTGCAGACCGCGGTCGCGAAAATCTTCAGCAATGCGTGTCGCATAAGCGGCACCCTGCATACGCAGCAGGGGCGAAACGTCAGCAGGTGCGGCGATCACCACTGAACGGGCGCGGCCTTCGTCACCCAAAATGTTTTCAATAAAATCTTTCACTTCACGACCGCGTTCGCCGATTAACCCGACGACGATCACATCTGCTTTGGTATAGCGCGCCATCATACCCAGCAGCACACTTTTACCCACACCGGAGCCGGCAAACAAGCCCATACGTTGGCCGCGGCCAACGGTCAACAACGCGTTGATAGCGCGCACCCCCACATCCAGCACATCTTCAATCGGTGTACGCTGTAGCGGGTTAAAAGGCGCAGTCATCAGCGGCGCGCGATAGCCGGTATCCGGAGGCGGTAAGCCATCAAGCGGCTTAGCGCTGCCATCCAGCACGCGGCCAAGCAGTTCTGGCCCTAAAGGCAATTGTTTCCCTTGTACCACGCCCTGAGTAGCTGCACGGGCATAGACACGCGCACCCGGTGTGATGCCTTCCATCTCTTCCAGTGGCATCAGGAACAGGCTTTGACCATTAAAGCCAACCACCTCGCACTCAACTTCATCCGTCTTGGCGCCCATATGGCGTTCAATCAGGCAGGTGGCACCCAAGGGCATTTGCAGCCCGGTGGCTTCCAGTACCAGCCCGGTCGCACGCTTTAACCGCCCGTAACGACGCACGGACGGTGTCTCTTTGATGCGCTTTTCGAAAGCGTCCAATTCGGCAAACCAACGTGCGAGGTGATGGGTCATCATAACTCTCCCGGCGCAGCCAAACGGCATAGCTCATGCCAGCGCGTGGCGAGGCTGGCATCAAGGTCGCCTTCCTCTGCGCTCACCTTGCATCCGCCAGGATGCAGTTGACCGTCGGCCAACAACCGCCAGCCGTGCTGCTCCAGCGTCGGGCCCAGCGCCGCCTCGATACGCTCGAGATCGCCGGGGTTGACTCGTAATTGCGCTTTGCCACTAAACAGCGGCTCTTGCTGGATCAACTGTTGAATCTGATGTTGCAGTGCTGTGGCATCGCACAGCGGTGCCTGACCAATAACCTGTTTCGCGACGGTCAGGGCTAATTGCGTCAAACGCGCTGGAATAGCCGTGTCCATGGCATCCAATGTCTGCTGGAACCCACTCACCATCTGCTGCATGCGCTCAATCATCGGTTGCTGTTGCTGCAAGGCATCTTGGGTACCTTGCTGCGTACCGGCGGTTAACCCTTCCTGATACCCTGCGTCATAGCCTTGTTGGCGTCCTTCGGCAAAACCCGCTTCACGTGCCTGTCGCATGGTCTGTTCACGCATGCTTTCCAGTTCCGCCTCAAACGAGCGGAATTGGTCTACCGACTCTGATGCCACCTCTTCCGGTTCAACGGCGTTGATTTCCGGTTCGGGCTCAACATCAAAGGGGGAGGCCAGGTCTTTTAGCTTCCAGGGCTTCCAGGCCATGTTGTCAGCGGCATTAGACATAAGCATCCTCGCCGCCACCGATGATCATCTCGCCGCTGTCGGCCAGACGACGCACAATAAGCAGGATGGCTTTCTGTTCGTTTTCCACTTGAGACATGCGAACCGGGCCGCGCGTCGAAAGGTCGTCGCGCAGAATTTCTGCCGCACGCTGCGACATATTGCGCAGGAACTTCTCGCGCAATGGCTCGTCGGAGCCTTTCAGTGCCAACAGCAGCGATTCCGACTCCACTTCCTGCAACAGACGCTGGATGCTGCGATCGTCGACATCGATAAGGTTTTCGAACAGGAACATTTCGTCGATAATTTTTTGTGCCAGTTCGCCATCGAACTCGCGCACCGCATCGATAACCGCCTCTTCCTGCTGACTCTTCATCAGGTTGATAATCTCGGCCGCAGTACGAACACCGCCCATTTTGCTGCGTTTCACGTTCTGACCATCCAGCAAGCCATTCAACACTTCGGTCAGTTCTGCCAACGCCGAAGGCTGAACGCCGCCGAAGGTGGCGATACGCAGCATGACATCGTTACGCAGTCGCTCATCGAACAGCGCCAGAATATCGGCAGCCTGCGCCCGTTTTAAATGCACCAGGATGGTTGCGATGATCTGCGGGTGCTCGTCGCGGATGACATCTGCGGCAGTTTGCGGCTCCATAAAGTTGAGGGTTTCGATGCCGCCGCTGGTTTCGCGGCTTTCAAGAATATCCTCCAACAGGCTGGATGCGCGCTCTTCGCCGAGTGCTTTCACCAGTACCGAGCGCAGATAATCACCGGCATTGACGCTCAGCGCGGCGTATTGATCTGCTTCAATTTCGAACTCTTTGAGTACTTCCGCCAATTGTTGCGGTGAGACTTGGCGCAAATTCGCCATTGCCGTACTTAAATGCTGCACTTCACGCGTGGAGAGGTGGGTAAATACCTCTGCCGCGCGATCTTCGCCCACGGTCATCAACAAGATGGCGCTCTTTTCTGTGCCTGTCATACTCATAGTTCAGTACTCATCCATTGGCGAATCACCAGGGCGACGACGCGCGGATCGTTTTCTGCCAGATCGCGAACACGCTGGCTTTGCAGCTCGGTGTTGATGCGTTGTTGTGAGCGACGTTGCAGTTCTTCTTCGTCTTTACTCAACTTGACCACAACATCGTTGTTGGCATTACGCATTTGCGTGGCAACCTGAGCGGCGGCCTGCTGTTCTTCCCGTTTCTTGATTTGCGGTCTGACCAGCTTGCGCCACAGGATCCATGCCACCAGCAGCACCAGCAGCCAACGACCGACTTCAATCATCAACTCAAAGAAGGCTTGCTTCTGCCAGAAGGGCAGTTCGCTGGCCGTATCGTTGGTGGACATGAACGGTGTGTTGACCACGTTTAACGAGTCACCACGATCGGTTGAAAAGCCCATGGCTTCGCGCGCGACGGTGTCAATTTGCTTGATCTGATCGTCTGATAACGCAATAGGTTTGCCGTCTTCGCCAGGCGGCAGATAGTTGACAATCACGGCAACGGAGAGGCGTTTTACACCACCGGTACTGTGTTTGGTATGCAGGATCGTCTTGTCAACCTCGTAGTTTGTGGTTGCATCATTACGTGAGTTCGACGTTTGCACTACCGCATTCCCCTGTGTGCCAGCCGCATTGTTTTGCTGATTGGCCTGAGGGTTTTGGTTGGCGTTCTGATTCTGGTTTGCGTTATTGGCATTCGCGGCGTTGTTTGCCGGTGTGGTAATCGGTGCCGTGGGTGCCGGAGCAGGCTGGTTAGAGAGGGCTCCCGGTACGCCGCCGACGTTAGGGCCGCCACGTTGCTCGCTCTGACTGGTTTGTTGCGAACGAACGGCAGCCTGGTTTGGCGCGGAGTTGGGTTGATACTGCTCGTCGGTCTGCTCACGCGCTGAAAAATCGATTTGTGCGGTGACTTGCGCATGCACGTTACCACCGCCGACGATCGGGGCGATAATGGCCTCAATGCGCCGCTGGTACATGGACTCAATTTCAGTCACGTATTTCAGCTGTGTGGCATTGACATCGCGCCCAGCGGCACCGGCGGAGGTCAGCAGGCGGCCCATCTGGTCTACCACCGTGACGTTATCTGGCGGTAAACCGGATACGCTGCTGGAGATCATGTAGACGATGGAGTTGATTTGTCCCTCATCCAGGGCGCGACCCGGTTGCAAACTCAGGGTAACGGAGGCAGAGGGCGCTTTCTGTTCCCGAACAAACAACGAAGGTTTGGGAATGGCCAGATGCACCCGCGCAGTTTGTACCGGTCCGAGGGTTTCTATCGTGCGTGACAGTTCACCTTCCAGCGCGCGCTGATAGTTGATCTGTTCGCTGAACTGGCTGATACCAAATTTTTCCTGATCCAGCAATTCGAAACCCACCGCGCCACCTTTGGGCAAGCCTAATTGCGCCAAACGTAAACGGGTTTCATACACGTTTGTCGCGGGGATCAGTATCGCACTGCCGCCTTCGGCAAATCGGTAGGGAATGTTCATTTTTGTCAGTTCACTGACAATGGCTCCACCGTCACGATCGGTGACGTTATTGTAGAGCACCCGGTAATCAGGCCCTTTGGCCCATAACACCATAGCAACGACGATGGCAACCGCAGCTGCCGCAGCAATGAGCAGGGGAATTTTAGGATTGGCGCGCAAGCGGTTGAGTATCTCGCCAAACCCTTTCCCACCGGACGCAAAACCGGTTGTGGCGTTCATACTCGTTCTCTGCTTGGTTGTTGAGCGATAAAATTAACGTTGGTACGTAACAAAACAGCACTCCCTGATTGCGCAATCGTTAAGACATGCACCTACTTTTGTCGGCATAGTATTATTTTCCGTAACGGTAAAAACGATGCTCCGATAACGTGGCATTTTCCCCGTCTTTTACGCCTTTTAGGATAAGGCTGATATGGTAGCTTAGTGCACTGTGTTAATCGGGTGATTTTTGTGCGATGGGTGAAGTGAGCCCTCGCGTGATCGTTTACGGTGTCTTACGTGCGCGTAGCGTCTTGAGCATGTAGTAGTGATGCCGTCGGAAAAAGGTGAGCAATAATGTCAGTTCAAGGTATTGAGAGCGTCGTGCAGCAATTGCAAGCTACCGCGTTACAGGCGGGAAATTCGCCTGTCGTGAAACCGACTATCGAGCCCGGTTTTGCCAGCGAACTAAAATCTGCATTGGATAACATCAGTGGCACGCAGCAAGCCGCGCGTGAGCAAGCGCAGAAATTCACTTTGGGTACGCCGGGTGTCGCGTTGAATGATGTGATGGTGGATTTGCAGAAATCTTCAATCAATATGCAAATGGGTATCCAGGTGCGCAATAAACTGGTTGCGGCGTATCAGGAAATGATGAGTATGTCGGTGTAAACCGTCAGGAAATAGTATTCTTGATTCTGGCAAAAGGCCCTCAAGCGATGACTCGCGTCGAGGGCCTTTTTAACATTGAGGGGCAGAACAATTCACAGCAAACGGGTGGCAAACAGCATTATTCGTTGTTGTGGTTTACATGCCCGGGGATAATCCCTTGCGGTGAAAATTCACCGTAGGCAGCGTTAACGCTATGCTGCTTTAATGATGTTTGCATCAGAGCACTGAGCTCATCCATCCGCTTTTGCAGCAACGCCTTTATTTGAGCTTCACTTTCAACAATTTCCCGCAAAATTTTGCGGAACTGCAACTGAATAACGCTATCAAGATTTTCTGGAATTGGCGTTTTACTCAGGTGTTCTACCGTCTGGATGTAGATGATTTCTTGTTCCACCACCTCATCCCATAAGCCATTCGTTGCCAAAGCAAGAATGCTCCGGCTAAGTTGCTGTAATTGCTGATACTCACTAAGTAATTGCTGTAGCGATGTCATCATGCAACTCCACTGCTAACAGCCTGTTGCTGAGGGTTTATTTGTCGCCAGGCATCCGCGATATTTGCCAATAGCGTATTCACTTCGTCAATAACCTGGACGTCATTGTGCAAATTAGCGATGGTCAACCGCTGCGTCATGTAATCATACAAGGCTGAGAGATTTTCCGCTAACTCGCCTCCCTTTTCCATGTCCAGTCCCGCTTTGAGACCGTTGTTGATAATGTCAATGGCTTTAGATAACGCATTGCCCTTGCCTGCAATGTCTCCCTGATTCATGAGGATTTTTGCTCGCGCTAGTGCGCTGTGCGCCCCATCAAAAAGCAACGTAATGAGTTGATGCGGACTGGCACTCATTACACTACTTTCGAGGCCTACATTCGCGTAGGCCTGACTACCTGTTCTGCTGTACATCAATAGGCCTCTCAGGTCACCTGTCTTAGCTGCTCAGTTGGGCTAATTGGGTGGTCAAATAATCACTGGTACTGTTCATTTGCGACACCAGTTTATCCAACTGGGTAAATTGTGCTTTAAGCCGTGTGATGTTGTCATCGATGCTTTGTTGAGTACGCTCATACGTTTGTTTAAGCGTTTTTATCGTTGAGGCAATCCCGTCTTTGGCGATTTTGATCGTACCGTCGGTGGAATTCAGGACGCCATCAAGATAACTGCCAACTTGCGTGGCGAAACCCGTATTTTTTCCATCACCAACAAAGAAGTCCTCTACGGCTGTAGGGTTATCTTTGAGTGCAGCCTGCAACTTGGTTGAATCAATTTCCAGCATACCGGTTGATGCGTTCTGTTTTACACCCAATTGCGACATGTTGGCGATGCTTCCCGACTGAGCACTCGAGAGTTGCATTTTCAATTGAGTCTGGATCCCACGCACCGTACTGTTACCCAGCAAGACGCCATTGCTGGTATTTTGCGCAGAGGCGCCCACTTCGGCCACGGTATATTTGGTCAACGTACCAATGGTGGTTTGCAGTGAGTTGTAGGCATCAACCCAGTTCTTCACTGCCGCTTCCATCGGCGCCGTATCGGTATCAATCGACAGCGTTTCTGGTTTTCCTGCGGTGTTTTCCGCTTTCAGCGTCAGTGTGACACCGTCAATGGCATCGGCAACGGTGTTGCTCTGGCGTGTAACCGTTACGGAACCATTCAGTTTAATCACCGAGTTCTCAGCAGCAACTTGCTCAGACATGTTGCCAGTAACGCCGCTGGTGTAACCGATTTTTCCCTTGAGGGTATCATCACCGGTCACATTGATGGTCATCTTTCCATCGGTACCGGTCGATTTGGAGGTGATAGCCAAATAATAGGAATCATCATCTGCTTTAATAATGCTGGCACCGACGTTGCCGTTGGCTTTATTGATTGCATCACGGATGCCTTCCAACGTCGTTTGACCGTCGGTTAGGTTGATTTCCAACGGTTTTTCCTGACCCGGCTGGCTGATAGTCAGCGTGCGCGTGCCGCCTGTTGTTGCCCCTAACTGTGTTTTATTACTGTCAAATTCGCCTGACAACAGGGAGTGGGCCGTGGCAAGGTTTTGTACTTCAACCTGATAAGAACCCGATACCGCACCGTTGGCCGTGGTGGCCGCAAAGGCCGTATTGGTGCTGGTTACGGTAGTTTGGTTGATGGTCTTCGCTTTAGCTAACGCATCATTAGCGGTATCTAACTTGGTAACTGCCGCACTCAGCGTATCGAAAGCTTTGCTGCGATTGTCATATAAGGTTTGTTGAGTCTTGATCGGGTTTATCCGGGTCTGCTCAAGTTCGGTCAATTGCTGGAGAATGCTACTGAGTCCACTTGTTGAACCCGTAAAGCTGATGCTTGCCATGATCAATCCTTAATGTTGTGACCAGTATTTCGTGGTTATCGGCGGCTTGAAGAAGAAGTTTAGCATTGTTTGTTACTATCCCAAGCGCGTTCTTCTTATTGGCTATTTGCCTTTCTCTATGATACCTACACCGTGCGTTCGACGCGGTAACGCGTAAAGACCTACGCCAATAGACGACTGCTGCTTTCGAACCGTTATCATTATTATGTCCGAAAACGGCTCTCACGTCGTTAACCACACGCATGACAACCCCGCTATTTAACGGTGGTTCTGTAATCGTCGAAGTGGGATTTTTTAGTGGGTTTTATTTAATTCGTTGAATATTAAGTGGTTTGTTGTTGTTTCAATGCATGGGATAAGAATAAAAACGGTTTGCTTGAAGAATTTTTCAAAAAAAATTAAAGCTTCTTTGGCATAGGCCGATACAAGGGTTACGGTGATAAAAGCCGTGGGCGATAGCCCAATCCCTAACCCGACCTGAATTGGAAAAGGAATACAATTATGGCAGTCATCAATACTAACAGCTTGTCGCTGTTGGCTCAAAACAATCTGAACAAATCTCAGTCAGCTCTGGGGACGGCTATCGAACGTCTGTCTTCTGGCTCTCGTATCAACAGCGCAAAAGACGACGCTGCTGGTCAGGCGATTGCTAACCGTTTCACCGCTAACATTCGCGGCATGACTCAGGCTGCACGTAACGCTAACGACGGTATCTCTCTGGCTCAGACTGCTGAAGGCTCTCTGAACGAAATCAACAACAACTTGCAGCGTGTTCGTGAACTGGCTAACCAGGCGAAAAACGGTACTTACTCTGCTTCTGATATCGACTCCATGCAGTCTGAAATCAACGAACGTGTTGCTGAAATCAACCGTGTTGCTGACCAGAGCCAATTCAACGGCATCAAAATCCTGGCTAACACCAACACTGATACCACCATCAGCATCCAGGTTGGTGCAAACGATGGCGAAACCATCGGTATCTCTCTGACTTCCAACCAAGGCTGGAACAAACATACTGCATCCTTGACTCAAGGTGTAACTGGTGGTCAGGTTACCGCGACTACCGATCGTAAAGTTAGCGTTGATGGCTTTGACGTTCTGTCCAGCACCGTGCTGGCTGACGTTGATGCTGCACTGAAAGCAGTTGATACTCAGCGTAGCTCCCTGGGTGCGATTCAGAACCGTTTTGAATCTACCGTTGCTAACCTGAACAACACCATCACCAACCTGACGTCTGCACGTAGCCGTATTGAGGATGCTGATGTGGCGACCGAAGTGTCCAACATGAGCAAGAACCAAATCCTGCAACAGGCTGGTACTTCTGTATTGGCACAGGCAAACCAGGTTCCGCAGACCGTTCTGTCCCTGCTGCGTTAATGGTCAAATTATCGCTAATCGCCTTTGGGTGATTGGACATATAAAGCCAACCGTAAGGTTGGCTTTTTTTTGTGCGTTGCGTACCGTTAACCCGCCTGCTCTCTACCCGTGCACTGCTCCTATTTCCCATCACGAGTAATACTCAGCCCTGAATTAAGCCCGCTTCTGTGCGGTGTTCAGGAGATTGCAAGCGTGATGGGAAGAATAAACTAGGATAAATTATTTACTCTTGGTAAAGGATTTTTGTTTTGGCCACGTTAGATACCCGCACTGTCGATGCACCTCACACTATTAACGCGAAAAATACGCCCAGCGAAGATGATCCTTTTCAGATGATTAACCCTGAGGTGTCTGCGAGTCATATTCGGGCCGCTTCACACCTGTATGGTATTTTCAGTCCAAGAGTGGAAACGGCTCGGGTGTTAGAGCTGGGATGCGGCACCGGAGGTAACTTACTGTCTTTTGCTGCGGCTTATCCGCAGGGCAGTGCGATTGGTGTCGATCTTGATGACGCCGCTGTTTCTTCTGGAAATCAGTTGGTTCAGTCATTAGGCCTGACGAATGTGCAGCTCGCTACCGCCAGCCTTGATGAGTTACTCAGCAGTGAATTGGGTATGTTTGATTATGTGATCATTCATGGCCCTTTCAGCGCAGTAAATGAGAGTATTCGCAGCGCGTTGTTGGAGTGGGCAAAACGTCATTTGAGTGAGCGTGGCGTTATCGCAATGGCATGGAACGCTTATCCAGGATGGAAAGCGGCGGAAGTGCTGCGCGATGCCTTTCAGCTTCATGGTAGCCAGGCGCAAAGTCAGGACGAAAAAGTGGCGAGCGCCCGAGCGATGTTAACGTATTTATCCCTCGGCAGCGCAGATCGGAATCCGCTCAAGGGGGCACTGCATCCCTTAATCGAGCAGGCGGAAACACAGACTGACCTGATGCTCTCTCTTCGCTATTTGGAGGGAATCAATGAACCTTGCTATCTGGTTGACTTTCATGCGATGGCCGCTCAGAACGGTTTAACTTTTGTTGGTGATGTCCTGCCACAGAGAGAATTGGCTGAACATTATGGTGGCGAAGTAGCAAAATTAACCGACACGGTTTCTCCTGGGCACAACAAGATACTGCGACAACAATATCTCGATTTTGCCGTGGGGCGTAGCGAGCGTTTCAGCCTGCTAGTGCCAGACAGTCGGGCGAATGAGATTCTTCCTGAGCCAGCGTTGAGCCGCTTAAAGGATTTTCATTGGGGCGGCAACTTTGAGCGTGTGGTTACGGATACGGGGACAGTGACTAACACTTACCTTTCAGGACAAGGGGTGACGATTGGCGTAAACCACGATCTGACCTTGCACCTGATGGACGTGATATGTGATGCTTGGCCGCATAGCGTCAGCTTCGAACAACTGGTGTTTAATACGCGTGCTCCTGAACGGCAAGGTGAGGACGAACAGCACCGACAGGATGTATTGGCTGCGTTGAAAATCCTGTATACCCGGGGTATTTCTGAGCTGAACTATAGTCTTCAAGAGTCTCGCTATAATCTTTGTCCTGCATCGACAGTGAGATTGTTACCGGAGTTAGCGACCTTATGGCACAAATGGAACGGTGCAGCCCAAGCTATTACCGGTTTTAATTTTTGGCATGAAAAGATAAAAATAGCCGTAGAACCCTCAGAAATAGCGTATTTACAGCTCCTGTTAGAGCAGAAAGACGTGCCGCTACACGCCGAGTGCTATCAGTTCCTGGAACGGTTACGTAGGGCAGGTGCTCTGTGGGGAAATCCAAATGCATGGCAACACTATTTTCAGCAATTGCTCCAGGTTTTCTCATCTACCAGTGAGCGTTACCTGGGTTCACTGATTATTTATGCCAGTGAAACCAGCGTGGGTGGATATAAGAAAACGTCGCGTCATCAAGGCAAAAGCAAGCGTAGCAAGGATGTGATGGCAGCACCGACGCCAGACAAAAAGATCTATCAACGTATTATCGATTTTATCGACAATAATGATTTTTCTGAAGCGCGTCAGGCCGCCCAAACGTTGGTGGGCAAAATGCCTGACAACCTTCATTATCAGCATTTGCTAGCGCAAACGTATCTAAAGACCAACGCTTTTGATGAATCATTAGCCGCTTTGATGAAAACGCTTTCGCTGCATGCGACCAGTTGGTCAGTGTATCTTGATGCAGCGCATGTCTTTTGGCACACCGATAAAAACTACTATGCCGGGCGTTTGGCAAGGAAAATTTTACGTTGCGATCCGAGCAATGTCGCAACCTGGAATTTGCTGGGGGCGTTATATAAAGAGAGCAATAACCCAATTCAGGCTGAAGCCTGTCTGCGTAAAGCGGAACAGTATTCTCACGACGATGCCAATATTCTGAGTAACTTAGCCAGTCTGCTGAGTAATCAAGGGCGCATGGCTGAGGCCGTTGAGTGCTTTCGTCGTATGCGTACCCTTGCTCCTGATAATTATATTTTGCATAGTAACTACTTGTTTAGTCTGTCTCACGATGTGCAAATTTCTCCAGAGGCATTGTTCGCCGAACACTGTGAATTCGGTGATATGGTTGAGAAGCGAGCGCAACAGTATCAACGTAACTTTTCGTATTCAGGGCTTCGTGATCCTGAGCGTAAATTGCGTATTGGATTTGTTTCAGGCGATCTCTGCCGACACCCTGTCAGTAATTTTTTGAGTCCTTTTTGGGAATCGCTCAATACCGATCTTTATTCCATCCATGCTTTTTCAACGTCGCATCAATACGACGATATGTCCCGTAAATTGCAAAAGTCGACGCAAGGGTGGCATGCCGTTTATGACAAGAGCGATGTGGAACTGGCTGCGTTGATCAACCAGGAACAAATCGATATTTTATTCGACCTCTCAGGTCATACAGGCTTTAACCGCTTACCGATGTTTGCGTTTAAACCCGCGCCGATTCAGATCAGCTGGATTGGTTATCCGGGCACCACCGGCATGCGGGCGATGGATTATTTCCTTATCTTGAATTTGCAACCGCTTCCTGAGAGTTTTGATCGACAGTTTACCGAAAAGACGCTCTATGTGCGCAGTACTCAACAGTTCAAACCGACCGAAAATAGTCCTGATGTGAATGAGTTACCGGCGATTAAACGTGGCCAGTTCACTTTTGGCAGTATGAACCGCATGCAGAAATTGAATGACTATATATTTGAGGCCTGGGCGGCAGTATTGAAAGCGGTACCCAATAGCAGAATTATCATTGGTGCGTTAGCTGGGCAGAAAAATATTGATATTATCCGTGCCAAGCTTGAAGCGTTGGGAGTGGAACCCAAACAGTTACTTTTCCTTGAAAAAATGGGAATGCACGAATATCTGGCTGCGCACCATGAAATCGATCTGCTTCTGGATACCTATCCCTACACTGGTGGAACAACCACTAACCATGCGCTGTGGATGGGCGTACCGACCTTGACGATCTCAGGGGAAACCCTTCCAACACAACAAGGCGTTGCGGCTTTGCAATGGCTGGGGTTGAATGGTTTTGTTGCCACCTCAAAAGCGGATTATGTCACCAAGGCTGTCGCATGGTCTACCCGCCTTGATGAACTTAACCAATACCGACAAGAAATGCGTTCCAAATTTGAACGACCCAAGCCTGACGGCATTACGCCAGCAACCCATTTTGAGGAAATGTTGCGTGCAGTGTGGCAAGACTATTGCGAAAATACGCCAGCTCAAAGCCGTACGTTTGGTTATTGATGTTGTCTAAACATTTTCAGTCGGCACATTAGGCAGCCTACAGTGCTGCCTTGCTGATACACAACTGTGTGGGCCTGAACGTGGTATTCACGTTGTACCGGTAGCCTTTGGCTTGGCATGTACAACGGTAGTTCTATATGATTAGGTAAAATGAATACCTCGCGTGTGGTTGCACCCGTAATATTACCGAGAACCGATGATGAAAGATATTTACGTTACCAGCCCGCTTCTTCCGCCATTAACCGAGTTCATTCCCTATCTTGAACAGATATGGGACAACAAATGGTTGACTAATAACGGCCCGTTCCACCAGCAACTTGAAAAACAACTTGCTGAATATTTGGGCGTTGACTACCTGAGCCTGTTCTCCAATGGCACTCTGGCGTTGCTCACGGCCATGCAGGCTTTGCGTATTTCAGGTGAGGTGATCACCACACCTTATTCCTTTGTTGCTACGTCGCACTCGCTTTTGTGGAATGGTTTAAAACCGGTATTTGTAGATATCGATCCTGTCACATGCAATCTGGATCCGGAAAAGATTGAACAAGCCATTACGCCAGAAACGTCGGCTATCCTGCCAGTACACTGCTATGGAATACCTGCAAACGTTGAGCGTATTCAGCAGATTGCGGATACCTATGGGTTAAAAGTGATCTATGATGCTGCGCATGCATTCGGTGTGAAGCAAAATGGGGCCAGTATTTTAAACCATGGTGATCTGTCTATCCTGAGTTTTCATGCTACCAAAGTATTCAATACCATTGAGGGTGGGGCAATCATTTGCCCTGACGCGAAAACTAAAAAGCGCATTGATTCTCTGAAAAATTTTGGTTTCGCTGACGAAGTGACCGTGATGGCCCCAGGTATCAACGGCAAGATGAACGAAGTGCAAGCGGCATTTGGTGTGTTGCAACTCTCTCATATTGATCAGGCACTGGCAAACAGGCGGGTAATTTACCAGCGTTATCATAACGCGCTGAAAAATATACCCGGACTCAGATTGGCTCAGGTTCCTCAGGATATTGATTGGAACCAGGCTTACTGCCCTGTCTTTATTGATGAAAACTTCCCTTGCACCCGCGATGAACTTTATTCTTTATTGAAAGAGGAGGGGATTTTCGCGCGCCGCTATTTTTACCCTTTAATCAGTTCATTCCCAATGTATCGTGGGCTTGATAGTGCTAAAGATGATAATTTGCCTATCGCTCGTTCTGTTGCTGATGCTGTGCTGTGTCTGCCGATTCATGCCGAGTTACAGCTTGAAGAGCAAGATCGGGTGATTTCAGTCATTTTGCAGCAGGCTAGCACGCCTCGTGCAGTTTAAGAAAAAAGATAGGGAGGACAGCACGATGAAACTGGGTATTTATGGCGCAGGCGGTTTGGGGCGTGAAGTGTTGGTTCTGGCTCAGATTATCGAGGAGAATCAGAAACGCTGGAGTGATATTTATTTTATCGATGATGTGAATCCAGGGCGCGAGCTTAAGGGCGTCCCTGTGTTGGATTTCGATACTGCAAAAAAAATTGAGAATATCGAAATTGTCATTGCAGTTGGTGAACCGAGAATTAGAGTGTTGTTGGCTGAAAAAGTAAAATCTGCTGAGTTAACCTTGGCAACATTAATTCACCCTGATATCCGTCTTACGGCATGTACGAGTATCGGGAACGGTGTTGTTTTATGTAAAAATGCATTTCTTTCCTGTGATGTAATATTAGGTGACAATGTTTTTCTCCAACCAACATCTAGCCTGGGACATGATGTGGTCGTGGGTGAAAATAGTATTATCTCTACGTTTGTTACGTTGGGCGGAAATTGCCAAATTGGTAGTGGTACCTTTATTGGAATGAGTGCCTCTGTTAAAGAAGGTACAATTATTGGTGATAATACAATTATTTCCATGGGGTCTATCGTAATGAAAAACATCGAAAATGATGTGATCGCGTTGGGAAATCCTGCTCGAGTGATGCGAAGAAATGAAGGCAATGGCGTGTTTCACTGATAGTTGACTTTATGTTGAATTACCCTTACCAAGGAGACATTTTGAATATGCTGTCTAAGATAACAGAGACAAGTCCGATAGAGATGTATGAAGATATCGAAACAATCAAAAAAAATGGATATCCTGTCGTCTTGATTGGCACATCTCAATATGCATCCATTGCGCACAAGTTTTTGAAAGATAATGGTGTGCAAGTCGATATCGTGTCAGTGAACAAAAAATACCTTGACAAGGAAGTGTTTTTTCTTGGGAAAAAAGTGCTTCCGCTCGAGGATGTTGCTGCCAATGAGGGGTTATATAATTATATTGTTGGTTTCCAACCTCACAATGATGATTACGTTAGATTAATTTCATCGAATTCTGCGGTGGTATTTTTTTATGATATTTTGAATTTAAATCATGAAAACGTTTCTTATGACTTTATCAAAGAGAATGAAAATAAATTACAATGGTTTTTTGACAAGCTTGAGGATGATGTTTCAAGAGACGCATTAATTGCTTTTATCAACCAGCGGATCAGTTGCAAAACAGAGTATTTCAATAGGGTTTTCTTTGAAAATATTTATTTTTTAGATTCGATAATTAATTTCTCAGAGAATGAAGTGTTTGTGGATTGCGGCGCTTATACTGGGGATACGATATTATCCTTTTTAGCTAATTACCGGGAAAAAGGATTTATCAATCCACGTAAAATCTATGGGCTGGAACCGGATAGTAGTAATTTTAAACAACTTGTCAGTACTGTGAGTCAGTTTGATTTTTGTCAAGTTGTTAATTCTGGCGCGTGGAGTGTAAATACAAAACTCAGTTTTCGACAAGGTATAGGTGAATTATCAAGAGTTGATTTGGATAATAAATCCGACGTTATCGATGTTGTCTCTATTGATTCTCTGCTAAAGGGCGATGAAGCAACATTTATCAAGATGGATATTGAAGGCGCTGAGTTGGCTGCATTACAAGGCGCAGCGAAAACAATTCGTGATTACAAACCTAAATTGGCGATTAGTTTATACCATAAGCCTGAAGATCTTATTGAAATACCGAGCTATTTAAATGAGTTAAATCCAGATTACAAATTTTATTTAAGATGCCATCAACGTTATTTTTCCGTCGATATGGTACTCTATGCTATTGTGTGATTTTATTGTTATCTTATAGAGGTGATTGGAATGAGTAATTTAGAAAAATACAACAACGTTTTTATTGAGGTTTTTGAAATTACAGCGGATATGCTGCCAGATTATAAATATCAGGATACTCCTTCTTGGGACTCCGTCGGGCATATGACCATGATCGCGTCATTGGAAGAAGCTTTTGATATCATGATGGATACTGAAGATATTATTGATTTCTCTTCCTATGCCAAGGGTAAAGAAATTTTAACAAAATATGACGTGGAGCTATAAGGAGTCATTCATGTTGCTGCCTGGAAAGAATGCGGTGATCACCGGATGCTTGCAGGGCATAGGACGTGCCACGTTAGAAGCATTTGCCCGTGAAGGGGCAAATGTATACGCCTGCTGTCAAAATGAAGATGCTGATTTTGATAAGTATACTATTGATTTGTCTGAGAAATATGGCGTGAGTATTATTCCCGTCTATTTTGATTTTCTGGATGAAACAGCGATAAAACATGGGGTTAGCGTTATCCTGAAAGACAAAAAAAACATTGATGTATTAGTCAATGTTGCTGGTGTCACGCTAGATGCCCTTTTCCATATGGTCACGATGGAACAAATGAAAAAAACATTTTCAATTAATTTTTTTTCGCAAATGTTTTTTACCCAATACATTACAAAAATGATGTTGCGACAGAAAAAGGGAAGTGTCATCAACGTTGCCAGTATTTCTGCTTTGGATGGCAACCCTGGACAGCTTTCTTATGCGGCGTCTAAAGCAGCGCTTATTGCAGCAACTAAAACACTTTCTGCTGAGCTGGCCCCCAAGGGCATTCGTGTTAATGCAGTGGCACCTGGAGTGATACAAACTGCAATGACCGCGAACTTGCCGCAGGAAGTGCTACGTCGTCAGATGGCACGTTGCGAGTTGAAGCGTCTTGGTTTACCCGAAGAGGTTGCCAATGCGATTCTTTATTTGGCGTCTGACGCATCCAGCTATATTACAGGGCAGGTGGTGCGTATTGACGGCGGTATCGGTTAAACATAAGGATCTCCTATGTTATTGCAAGGAAAGAATGTGCTGATTACTGGAACTCGGCGCGGGATGGGGCGTTCAATGGTTGCTGCTTTTGCTGCCAACGGGGCAAACATTTACGCCCATGCGCGGCAAGAAGACGCCACGTGGCTGGCCGAGTTGCAGGCTGTTGCAAAAGAACATCAGGTTGAGATCTGGCCGCTTTGTTTTGATATGACGGATTACGCAGCCATGAAACTGGCTATTAAGCGTATAATGGCGGATAAACGCCCTATTGATGCCGTTGTTAATAATGCAGGCATTACGGTGAATGCACTGTTTCAGATGACGAGCGACGAGGTGTTGAGAAAACAGTTTGAGGTCAATTTCTTTTCTGTTTTCCTGTTTACGCAATATATTGCCAAATTTATGACACGTCAGAAGCACGGTAGCATCATTAATATTTCCTCCACTGCTGGAGAAGATGGCAATCCGGGCAAATCAGCTTATGGCGCTTCCAAGGCCGCAGTAATTGCAATGACGAAATCCATTGCGGCTGAATTGGGTGAAATCGGCATCAGAGCTAACTGTATCGCACCGGGGATTACTGATACTGATATGCTGGATACCTTGCCGGCCCATATTCTGGAGGAAACTAAGAATACGGTGGATTTACGCCGCGCAGGATTACCGTCAGAAATTGCTGATACAGCCGTTTTCCTGGCGTCAGAGTTATCAAGTTATATTACCGGCCAAGTTATCCGTGTTGATGGAGGATTAAAATGAGCAGAAACATGCAATCACTGCTCGTGGCTGCACGTGATATTCGTAAAAATATATTACGGGTGGCATTTCACGCACCGAGTGATGGTGTACACATTTCACCGGCATTGTCACTTGTTGATATTTTGACGGCACTGTATGGCGCTAAGTTACGCTATGAGCCGCATGATATTACCAATGCTAATCGAGATACGTTTATCTTAAGCAAAGGGCATGGTGCATTAGGGCTGTACGCGGCACTGTGTGAGTTTGGTATTATCAGTCGTGAAACTCTCGACTCTTTCGAGATCAACGGCTCTCCTCTGCAAGTTCATCCGACACGATATCCGGAATTAGGTATTGATTTTTCCAGTGGCAGCCTGGCCCAGGGATTATCTTTTGGTATCGGCCTCACGCTCAGTCGTCGTTTGAAAAAACAGCCCTGGCAGACTTATATTCTGGTTGGTGATGGTGAATGTAACGAAGGTGCTATTTGGGAAGGTGCTTTCTTCGCAGCCCATCAGCGACTGGATTCTTTGACCGTGATTGTCGACTGCAATGGGCTGCAATCGGATGGTTTTACTCAGGACATTATAAATCTGAATCTTCCCGCTCTGTGGGCGGCGTGCGGCTGGGAAGTGGTTGAATGTGATGGCAACGACCTGAATGCACTGCTCGGTGCTTTAGATGCCCCCCATAATGGAAAACCGAAAGCGATTGTGGCACACACAGTTAAAGGAAAAGGCGTTTCCTTTATGGAAAACAATAAAGAATATCACCGGAATAGACTTTCAGAGCAGCAGTACCTTGCTGCGATGGCAGAGTTGGAGGGAGAAATATCGTGTTAGTCATTAAACCTACCTCTATTCGCTCATGGTCCATGCTCGGTTCTCGGGGTACTTTTGGCGTAACCTTGCTTGAATTGGCACAGCAACATGACAACCTCGTTGCTCTGTCCGCTGACTTGGGCAAGTCTTCCGGCTTGGATCGTTTTAATACAACATACCCAGAGCGTTTTTTTAACGCTGGCATCGCGGAACAAAACATGGTGGGTATGGCTGCGGGATTGGCCGCGGGGGGATATGTTCCTTTTGTTACGTCGTTTGCCAACTTCCTGACTATGCGCGCTGGGGAGCAGGTGCGTCATAATCTGGGATATATGAATGAGAATGTGAAGTTGGTTGGTCTAGCCTGCGGCCTGGCGACCGGCATGTTCGGCGCAACGCACCATGGCATTGAAGATATTGCCGCTATTCGCTCCATTTCGAATATTACTATTCTTTCCCCTGCTGATTGTACCGAAACCGTTAAAATGACCGAAGCCGCACTCAATCATAATGGCCCGGTTTATTTGCGTCTTACCGGTAATATGCGCGCCCCCACCGTTTATAAAGATGATTATGAATTGACGATTGGGCAGGCTATCAGCCTACGCGAAGGGGCAGATATCAGTATTGTGGCCACGGGTACCATGGTGCACTTCGCGTTGAAAGCGGCGGAACTGTTGGCCGCTCGCGGGATTGACGCCACGGTTATCGATATGCACACCATTAAGCCATTGGACACAGAGATGCTCGATCGCCAAATGGGCAAGAAGCTGATTGTGACAGTGGAAGAACATAGTGTTATCGGCGGATTGGGCAGTGCGGTTGCTGAACATTTAGCCGCGAAGCGACAACGACCGCCGCAGATGATATTGGGAATACCTCAAGGGTATCCAGACGCGGGTGATTACGCTTATCTGCTGGCCCAATGTGGATTGACCGCAGAGGGTATCGCTGAGTCTATTCAAAAATATAATGGATGAGTATCGCTGTGTTTCTTGACCTGTGTAAGTGCAATCCGGCTGCGATAGCTGCAATCGATGAACAAGGATGCCAACTGAGTTACGGAGAGTTATGTTCTCAAGGAACCCTGTTGGCCAACTGTCTTCCTGCGAGGTCGTTGGTGTTTTCTTTTTGCGAAAATACCTTGGGGTCGCTGATTGGCTATGTGAGTTTTTTGACGCATGACATTGTCCCCTTGATGCTGGATAAAGATCTCGATCCTGCACTGTGTGATCAACTTATCGCGACCTATCGCCCGGGTTATCTGTGGCGGCCATTCGGCGAGAGTGGACCCTGTCATGATGCGCTTTTTACCGTGGCAAACTATGAACTGGTGTCCACGGGGCTCGATGGTTACCCGATGCATGAGAGCCTGGCGCTGCTGATGTCTACGTCGGGCTCAACGGGGAGTCCGCGTCTGGTGCGGCAAAGCCGCCTTAATTTGCTGAGTAATGCGACCAGTATTGCAGACTATCTGGCGATCGACAGCGGTGAACGTCCGGTGTTGAATTTGCCCATGAACTACGTATACGGGCTGTCGATCATCAACAGCCATTTACTGCGCGGCGCTACGATATTGCTGACAACCCGTGGCATCATGCAAAGAGAGTTTTGGGCTTTTATCAAGGACTATGAAGCCAGTTCGATCGCCGGAGTGCCTTACACCTATGAAATGCTGAAAAAATTGCGCTTCATGACGATGAAACTTCCGTCACTCAAAACCTTGACTCAGGCGGGAGGTAAGCTTCACCCCGATTTACATCTCGAATTTGCCCGCTATGCGCAGGAGAGCGGCAGAGCGTTTATTGTGATGTACGGGGCGGCAGAGGCAACGTCGCGCATGGGCTATTTACCCGCCGATAAGGCGCTGGAAAAGTGCGGCAGTATGGGCAAACCGATTCCGGGCGGGCGCTTTAGTATCATTGATGAAGAAGGCAATACGATCGAGGGCAGCGATCGTGTAGGCGAATTGGTCTACTTTGGCGACAATGTAACGCTAGGCTATGCGCAATGCGGTGACGATTTGCAAAAAGGCGATGAAAGAAACGGCCGTTTGGTCACTGGCGATATGGTCCGCCGCGATGATGACGGTTATTACTATGTTGTCGGCCGTAAAAAACGCTTTTTGAAAATGTTTGGTAACCGTATTGGGCTCGATGAAGTGGAAGGCATAATCCGAGGGGCCTTCCCTGAACTTGAGTGTGCGTGCGGGGGAACGGATGATCGGCTGTATCTGTTTATCACAGATGATAAATCGAGTGAGGCAGTTAAACAGCTGGTTGTGCAAAAGACGCAGTTAAATCATGTCGCGATACGCGTGAAAGTGCTGACGGTCTTGCCAAAAAACAATGCCGGAAAGATCCTCTATAGCCAATTGGATGCACATTATGACGCCATTTGATGAGATCCTAACGCACCTGCCTTATTCATTGGCGCGCGATGAAAAACGGGCGCTGATGATGGAGCGCTTACGCGGGCTGACGTTACACCATTATGAGCACTGTGCCGCCTATCGCCGCATCCTCGACGCGCAGGGCACCGATATTGATTCCTTGAATGCGATTGAAGATATTCCGTTGTTGCCCGTTTCATTGTTTAAAAATATCGATTTACTGAGCGTTGAACCGGAGCAGGTGGTGAAAACCATGACATCTTCGGGGACCACCGGGCAGGCCGTATCAAAAATTTACTTAGACAAAGCAACGGCGACCGGCCAGCAAAAGACCTTGGTAAAAATCGTTAATGATTTCCTTGGCACTTCGCGTATGCCTTTACTGATTATCGATTCGCCCTCAGTCATGAAAGATCGCCGTCTGTTTTCTGCGCGCGGTGCCGGCATCTTGGGGTTCTCCATCTTCGGTGCAGACAAAACCTACGCCTTGAATGATGATATGACGCTCAATCTGGATGCGGTGCGCGCGTTTTTGGCGAAACACCAAGGGCGTTCCGTGTTGCTGTTTGGTTTCACGTTTATGGTCTGGCAGCATTTCTACAAATCGCTTTTGGCCTTGGACGAGAAACTGGATCTGTCTGCGGGCATATTGATTCATGGCGGCGGCTGGAAAAAACTGCAATCTGAAGCCGTGTCGCCTGCGGATTTTTCTGCTGCGCTGCATGGTGTATGCGGTATTCCACGCGTTCACGATTACTACGGAATGGTGGAACAAACGGGGTGTATCTATATGCAGTGTGAAGCAGGGCATCTGCATGCCAGTATCTTCTCCGATATTATCATCCGCGATCATCATGATTTTTCTGTATGCCAGCACGGGCAACCCGGCATCATCCAGGTGTTGTCCCTCCTTCCTGAATCCTATCCGGGCCATTCACTCTTGACGGAAGATCAAGGGGTGATTTTAGGTGAGGATGACTGCGTTTGTGGCAGGAAAGGAAAATACTTCAAGATCCTTGGACGCGTAAAAAATGCCGAATTGCGAGGATGCAGTGATACCTATGCCGCACAATTTTGACAATATATCCTTCCTGGTTGGCGACCGCAGTGTGCTTGAACAAATGGTCGAGCAGCGTGCATTGCCTCCGTTTGATGCTCTGGTCATCGATTTTCTTGATGCGCTGTCGAAGCGCCTGATGCGTCAACCATCAGCGAAACCTTTTCCTGATGTGATCAGTTTTGCATTTTGGTGTCGAAAAAGTTCTGTATTGCAGATGCGCCAGACTTATCCGGACCTGTCATCACGCCGAGGACGCGGCATTGCATTCCATATCGCACCGTCTAACGTTGCCGTTAACTTTGCCTATTCACTGGTCGTGGGGCTTCTGAGCGGCAATGCCAATATCGTCAGGGTGCCTTCGCGCGATTTCATGCAGGTCTCCATAATATGCGAGGCGCTCAGCGATACATTGCGTGAATGGCCGGCTATGGCGCCATTCCTGTGTCTGATTCGTTACGATCGCAACAAATCGATCAATGACACCCTGTCAGCCTACTGCCAGAGCCGACTCATTTGGGGCGGCGATGACACCATCGGCGCACTGCGGCAGTCCCCCCTTGGCGCGCGGGGGATAGATATCGCGTTTGCCAATCGATATTCGTTTGCCCTGATTGATGCGGCAAATTACCTGACAATGTCGGATAAACGTGCGATAGCCGATCGTTTTTATAATGATACCTTCCTGACCGATCAGAACGCGTGTACCTCACCCCGGCTGGTGGTGTGGCTCGGTGAGGATTCGGTGACAACGCGCGCGCGCGCTGCATTCTGGAGCGAATTTGAGCAATTATCGCAGGAGAAGTATCAGTTGCAGGAAGCGGTTGCCATCAAAAAGCTGGGGCAGTTCTGTGTACTGAGTGCCACCAAAGCAGGGGTAAAGAAGGCTTCTGACAGTAATAATCTGGTCTACCGGGTACAAATTGCTGCTCTTGATGACTCCACCATGGGGTTTACCGAGGTCGGCGGATACTTCCTTGAGTATCTGGCTCAGGATATTGCTGAAATTCTCCCGGTATGTGATGAGCGCTGCCAAACACTCTCCGTTCTCGGCGTGGAGAAAGAAAATATCGACGCGTTTTTACGCGATTATCGTCCTGCTGGCATTGATAGAGTGGTCGCTGTGGGTAAAACCATGGACTTCAATCTGCATTGGGATGGTTATGACCTGATTTACACCCTTTCGCGCACAGTATCTGTGTCACTTTGAATAACTGATTTTATGTTTTGAGATTTCTATGCAAATTACAACGGATGACGATTGTACGGGGTTCGATGAAACCCACCCTTGGGCAAAACAGTTTAAAATCATTTGCTACCAAGATGGTTTTCATAGTTCTATACCACATGGCTTCTTCCAGGACTGGTTAGGGGAAGAGTCGGATACTGGAACATTCTATATCAGTAAAGCGTCGGGTTTCGGGGTTGGGTCGATCGTAAAATATGACGCAGGTATTCAAAGCTTGCGCGTTGGACGTTTTGTCGCTGGCGGGCTGCGGCTTAAATTTTTACTGAACGGTCAACATGATATGACCACTATATCTACGTCAATGTTTTCCGTGTTTGGCGGTGGTTTGACCAATACATCTCCGCCACAGTATTCAGACTCCATCATAAAAAATGACGTTTGGATCGGTGACGAAGTCATGATGTTGGGCGGCGGAATCATTGAAAATGGCTGTGTGATTGGTGCAAGAGCGCTACTGCCCCCTAATTTCAGATCAGAGCCCTATGGCATTTATGCGGGTAGCCCGGCCAAACTGATCCGTTTTCGGTTTTCTGAAAAAATTCGTGAAGCATTGATTGATTTGGCCTGGTGGGACACCCCGGATCTGTTTGCCTGGTTACAGGAAACAAAAGATTTTTATCTTGCCGATCTCACTGCTGATGAAGGAAAAAGTTTGGCTATGCTCGCCAAATTAAAAGAAAAGCGAAATAGATGGATCCGTGACAGAGAGAAAAAATCAGCGTAATCGCGCTTCTGCTACGCGAATAGCCTTTTTCATGTATATGGTCTTCGAAGCCATCAAGCGTCATTGAGCATTGTTATAACGCGGTTGCTACGACAATCATGCATGAAAATGATGGCGTGTGATGGTGGGTAGATAAATCTATCGCCATCACATACCCCAAATAGCCCCCCTTTTACACCCCTATTCGCAGCATTGGACACTCTACGCAAACGCATAATAGTGTCGATAACATTATCATCGTAGGTATTTGTCACTGTGAGCGATCTGTATACCGCCGAAGGCACAATGGATAAAAATTCCCTCTGGCAGCGCTATGTTCCTTTAGTGCGCCATGAAGCCTTGCGTTTACAGGTTCGCCTTCCCGCGAGCGTCGAGCTGGACGATCTGCTGCAAGCAGGAGGCATTGGCCTGCTGAGTGCCGTTGAACGCTTCGACTCTTTGCAGGGAACCGCCTTTACCACCTATGCCGTGCAGCGCATCCGAGGCGCGATGTTGGATGAGTTGCGCAGCCGGGATTGGGTGCCGCGCAGTGTGCGGCGTAATGCGCGGGAAGTGGCACAGGCGATGCAACAGGCGGAACAACAACTTGGCCGTGCGCCCACGGAGCAAGAAGTGGCGCAGTCGTTGAGCATCACGCTGGAAGATTATCGTCAGATATTGCTGGATACCAATAATAGCCAGCTGTTTTCTTACGATGAGTGGCGTGAAGAACACGGCGACAGCGCTGAAGCGCTTCTGGAAGGCAACGAAGAAGCGAATCCGCTACATCAGCTGATGGAAGGCAGTTTACGCCATCGCGTGATGGACGCTATCGAGAATTTACCCGAGCGTGAGAAATTGGTTTTGACGCTCTATTACCAGGAAGAACTCAACCTGAAAGAAATTGGGGCGGTTCTTGATGTCGGTGAATCTCGTGTCAGCCAGTTGCATAGCCAGGCGATAAAGCGACTGCGCGCGAAGCTTATGCAGGAACAGTAACCACTGCGTGCAGGAATAGTGTTATCAAAGGATATCAGGCTTTACGCTCGAGCATGTCTCACCGCGTCATGGGCACATCATGTCGCTGCGGCGTGTTCGGCTGTGTAACCGTGATATCCACTCTCATGGAATGGATTCATGTTATCTTCACCGCGAAAAAAGCAGCTTCTTAGCCGCTATCTGAAAGACTTCAAACACAAGCAAACCCATTGCTCAAATTGCAGAAAACCCCTCGATCGCGTATCGCTGGTGTTTCGCAACCAGCTTATTAATAAAAAAAGTTTGGGTGATTTCGATCGCTTGATTGAAGAGGATGTATGGCTGTCGCTACAAGATGAACTTATTCCGGTGTGTCGTTTTTGCAGCGAAGTTTTTTGTAACACACACACCAGTTATTTCAAGATCAAAGATTTTACCCAATATCTGATCGACCAAACGGATGTCCGCCATAGCACCATGCGCGAATATGTTATCCGGCTGCGGCGGTTGGATGACATCCTGCTGGCGAAGAATCATCCGGCAGAGACGTTTTCACCCGCCGGTGTGCAACAACGACTTGGTGAATATTTACCCGAGAAAGAGCACATGCTGTATCGCAGTGCGTTGCGTAAATATGACCAATATCTCTCCTGGCAACGCCTCTATTGATCTTTTAACGATACCGAACCGGTAGTCGTCGTGTTCGGCATCTCGCTGTGTGTCAGGCGGGCAGGGCGGTGTCCCTGCCTGCGGCCCTGTCCGGTCTGTCAGAAAAAAATGAAGCGGTAAAAGTCTGTAACGGCAAAGGGTTATATTTTTTGCCATAGATAAATGTTATGGAACTGTAAAAAACGCTTGCCAACGCAGGGCATTTTATTGCAATGTCATCTTACTGACATCAACCCGCGTTATTTTTTCCGGGTGATGATCGGGAGTTCTAATACGGTCAATCATTATTCTGTGGAATAGTTGTTGCTACAGTGAGGAACGCACATGGTAATGTCCTTTTGGGGACCCAATCAGCAACTTCTGACATGTCGTTTTCAATATCACCTCTGTTGTCGCCGTCATCAAACGCGATGGTCGATAAAGGGAGGTGAGGGGCTCACTGCCCGTGTGAATTTCTCCCGCAGCACATCTTGTCATTATTCTTCTCTACTGCTTCATCATTTTTTAGCCCTCGCGCCCACCTTGCGGGACGATATTATCGTCCGCCGCCGTCATTGGCGGTGCGCTACGCTTGTCTCCAGTATCGGCTTAATAAGGAAGCCAACCTCGTTTGTGAGTGAAACGTCACGCACAGTGGTTATGTGCGGTAAGTGAAACAAACTGTAAGGTGCCACTATGGGAAGACAAAAAGCAGTGATCAAAGCGCGTCGTGAAGCTAAACGCGTTATTCGTCGTGATTCACGCAGTCATCGCCAGCGTGAAGAAGAATCGGTCACTTCTCTGGTCCAGATGGGGGGAATTGAGGCCATCGGTATGGCGCGAGAAAATCGCGATACGTCACCGATTGCTGCGCGTACCATCGCCCAGGAGCATTACTTGTCTGCAATAGAAAATAAACAGTTAATCTTTGCCACCGGTGAGGCGGGGTGTGGCAAAACGTTTCTCAGTGCGGCCAAAGCGGCTGAAGCGCTGATTCATAAAGAGGTTGAAAGGATAATTGTTACCCGGCCGGTGCTACAGGCCGATGAGGACCTTGGCTTTTTACCTGGCGACATTACTGAGAAGTTCGCACCCTATTTCCGCCCGGTGTATGACGTATTGCAGCGGCGTCTTGGCGCATCGTTCTTGCAATACTGCTTGCGCCCGGAGATTGGGAAAGTGGAAATCGCACCGTTTGCTTATATGCGCGGGCGTACATTCGAAAATGCCGTGGTGATCCTTGATGAAGCACAGAATGTCACGGTGAATCAGATGAAGATGTTCCTGACCCGTCTGGGTGAAAATGTCACGGTGATTGTCAACGGTGATATTACGCAATGCGATTTGCCTATCGGGGTGAAATCCGGTTTGCAGGATGCACTGGATCGTTTTCAGGATGATGACATGATCGGCATTGTTTCTTTCCGCGCATCGGATTGTGTCCGCTCGCAATTGTGCCAGCGCACGCTCTTCGCTTATAACTGATACATTCTGCCGTCAGCGTAGTGACTTACACTGACGGCAGCTTTTCGACCCTCGCTGTTCGGCCCTATGCTTGCCACTGAGATCCCCCCCTGAAACGCCAACGTCTTTTTTCTGTCATCACGCCGTCGCATTGCTTTTTTACCCTACCAATTCCGATATAAAGTCCCAAAGAGGATGCCCGTATGTTTATGTTTTTCCTGCTTTACTGTCAGGCGGTTTTTACACGCCTGTCCTCCCCACTGCGTTATCTCGCGTTGCTGCTATGGCAATGCCGGGTTGCACAAAACCTCTATCGTTCACTACGTGGAGCGGAGCGATGAACCGCTCGGTGGATATCACGGTGAGCGGCCTCTGCTTTCACATTGCGCAGCAACCGATTCTGCGTGACATCGATCTGCACGTGCCTGCCGGCACGGTCCTTGCGTTGTTAGGTCCTTCCGGCTGCGGCAAAAGCACGCTGCTCAAACTGCTGGCGGGGCTACTGCAACCGACGGATGGCAGCATTGACTTCGGTGGCGTTCGGGTCGCGGAGGCGCGTTTTAGCGCACCGCCGGAGCAACGTGATTTAGGCATGGTGTTTCAGGACTATGCGCTGTGGCCGCACATGACGGTGCGTGAGAACGTGGCTTTTCCGTTGAAAATGCGCGGCCTTAATGCGGCGCGCCGTAAAGAGAAAACGGATGCCGCTCTGGAACGTGTCGGGCTGCAAACGTTGGCCGAGCGCCATCCCTCCGCGTTGTCGGGAGGGCAACAACAGCGTGTCGCGTTGGCGCGCGCCGTGGTGGCCGAGCCTCGGATCCTGCTGTTCGATGAACCGCTTTCCAATCTTGATCGCGATCTCCGCGAGTCACTCAGTAAAGAGATGTCGGCATTACTGCGTCAGTTAGGCACGACAGCGGTGTATGTCACGCACGATCGCGAAGAGGCGAACACCATGGTCGATGCGATTGCCACTTTATCCGCGGGCCAACTGGTCTCCGTTTCCACCTTAAAGACAGAGTAGGGGCGTTATACGATGAACATGAACACAGTAAACCTCAGCACAGTTTCCCTCAGCAAAAAGTTAACCTCAGGAGTATTAACAGGTATGGCGCTTTCTTTGGTCATGGCAAGCAGCAGTGCGCTGGCATTGACGGTGTATACCGCCGGTCCAGGATCGTTAAGCAGCAAGCTGGCAGCCGGGTTTGAAAAGGAAACCGGCGTTAAAGTCGATATCTTTCAAGCCACCACCGGCAAAGTGATGGCCAGGCTCGATGCCGAGCAAGCGAATCCGCGCGCGGATGTGTTGATCTCCGCCTCGTGGGACACCGCTACGGATTTGCAGCAGCGTGGCTGGCTGCTGGCCTATGAAAGTAAAAACGCAGCCCAGGTGCCTGCACCGTTTAAAACACCTTATTACGTTGCACAGGGCATTTCTGCGCTGGGCATTGTGTGGAACAGCAAGAGTGGGACACCAGAGCCGAAAGATTGGCAAGATTTGGCCCAGCCTGCATTCAAAGATAAGGTGACCACGCCCGATCCGGCGCTTTCAGGTGCTTCGTTAGACCTGATTATCGGGTTACAAAATGCGCAAGGTGAGAACGCCTGGAAACTATTTGATACCTTGAAAAACAACGGGATGATCGTGTCTGGCCCTAACGCGCAAGCGTTGACGCCAGTGCTGCAAGGCGCCAAGGCTGCCGTATTTGGTGCGGTGGATTACGTGGCCTATAACAGCGTTGAACAAGGTGAGTCGATCAAGGTGATTTTCCCCACCAGCGGCACCGCGATTGCGCCGCGTCCGATGATGATTCTGAAAAGCAGTCAGCATCAGGAACAGGCAAAAGCGTTCGTCGATTATGTGCTCTCTCCCGCTGGGCAAGAGGCCGTTGCTGAGGCCTGGTTGATGCCTGCACGTCAGGATATTGATGCCAAACGCCCGTTGTTTAAATCTCTGACGCTACTCCCGGAAGGTGATGCCGCCAGCACCTCACGTAACGCTATTCTGGCGCGTTTTGCGAGCCAGTTCGGGCAACGTTAAGGATCAGCAGCGCCAGCCCACTGCTGGCGCAGGAGTTAAACATGAGAGGTTTTGCATTATTGCCACTGGTGACGGTGGCAATACTTTTCGTGCTGGTGGGTATTCCCGTTATCTTTGTCGTGCTGCAAGCCGTTTTCCCGGGGCTTGAAGAAGGCTCGATGCGTGAGCCATTGAGTGCATTTATTGCCGTGGCACAGGATCCCCGACTTGGTCCATTGCTCTCTAATACCTTCGGCATTGGTATCGGTGTTGCATTATTGAGCGGCTTGTTAGGGGTAACGCTGGGCACCTTGCGCGGGTTGTTCCATATTCCCTATGCCCGCGTGTGGGATTTGTTATTTCTAATCCCCTTTTTGATCCCTCCGTATATCTCGGCCCTGTCGTGGATGCTTGCATTGCAAACGCGTGGCTATCTGGAACAGCTTTTCTCGTTCAAGTTCAATGCGCTGCTGTTCTCATTGCCCGGCATGGCGATAGTGATGGCGTTAAATATTTTTCCTGTGGTCTATTTTGCCGTCTCGCGCAGTATGGCGAGTCACGGCGGGCGTCTTGCGGATGTTGCCCGGGTACATGGCGCGGGTCCGTGGGCGGCATTTTTCCGTATCACATTACCGCTGGCATTGCCTGCGATTGCGGCCAGTACCCTGCTGGCGTTCGCGCTGGCAATAGAGGAGTACGGTGTGCCCGCCGCGATTGGACCGCATGCAGGGATCCAGGCACTTACCACTGGGATTGAGCAACGTCTTGCCGATTGGCCCATCGATCTTTCCGGTGCAGCCGTGCTGTCGTTGTTGCTGGTTGCATTGGCATTGACGGCCTATACGGTTCAGCGCGCGCTCACTGCGGGAAAAGACGTTGGCACCATTACCGGGAAGCCAGCGGCTATTGTCATTCGCGATCCGGGGCGCTGGACCTTGCCCATCATCGGGTTGTTCTCGTGCGTCGCGGTGATTGCGGTAGGCATTCCGGTGAGCGCCATGTTGGCAACCGCCTTTTCCGGCACCCTATCCGGCGGGTTATCCGCAGACAATGTAACGCTAAGGCATTTCAGTGCCGTACTAAGCGGTAAGAATCAGGCGCTAAGTGCGCTCTCAAGCAGCATGGGATTGGCCAGTGGCACTGCGCTACTGACAGGGGTTGTCGGCACGCTGGTTGCCTGGCTGGTGACGGTAAGACGTGTGCGCGGCGCAGCGCTATTGGATGGTCTTTCTCTGTTGCCCGTGGCGCTGCCCGGCATTGTGGTTGGCGTAGGGCTGATATTGGCCTGGAACCGAAGCTTCTGGCCGATTACGCCCTACAACACCTGGGCGATTCTTCTATTGGCCTACAGTTGCTTGTTGTTGCCTTATCCCATCCGCTATGTGAGTGCGGCATTGCGTCAACTTGGCCCTAACCTGGAAGCTGCCGCACGCGTTCATGGCGCCTCGACGTTGAAGGCATTGCGCTACGTGGTGGCACCGCTCATTTTCCCCAGCTTGCTGGCGGCGATGTTGCTGGTGTTTGCCGTAGCCGTTCGTGAACTGGTGACCTCATTGCTCCTGGCACCGGCGGGTGTGCAAACCACGGCGATCTTTATCTGGCGACAGTTTGAGCAGGGATCAGTAGGGCAGGGAATGGCGATGGCAACGGTGGCAATGACGGTAAGTCTGGTAACCATGCTGCTGGGGATTCATTTGTATCAGCGTTTTCAGCAGGGGGAATGAGAACCTGGCTACACCCTAAAAGCAAAAACGCCCCTGATTACTCAGGGGCGTCCTTTTATATGGCGGTGAGAGAGGGGTTCGAACCCTCGATACGCTTTCGCGTATACACACTTTCCAGGCGTGCTCCTTCAGCCACTCAGACACCTCACCGGGGGTTGCCGTTCAAGGGCAACGGGGCGCTACTATAGGGAGTCGGCCGCCTTCGGTCAAGCAGAATTTTATGGATTTCACGCATCTGATTACACAGTGAACGCCTGACGTGAAACGGAGGGAATTGAATGCGATAACACGACGATCGACACGCGAACAAGCGCGCATTGGCGCATAAAAAAACCGCAGGTGTTTCCACCCGCGGCTGATTAATCGATACGGCAACTTTCCCTATAGGGGAATTATGCCAGCAGCGATTTGATAAAGCTGGTCAGTTCTGCATCTTTGCTGTTAGCAAAGAAGTATTCCTGGAATTTAGCACCAGAAATAGCACCTTTAACCAGATCCTGATCCAGATTTTTCAGGATGGAGATCAGATCGTTATAGGTAACTTCTTTTACCGCGTCCAGGATCTTCTTGTTGCGCTGTTGCGGAACAACACGGTCGCTCGGGTAGCCACGGCCACCTTCTTCTTTGAACAGCTGAGTGAACAGGTTTTCCAGGTTCAGCTCTGCGCCCCAGCCGAAGCCTTTGGCATACGGCAGAGAAACCGCGTTACCGTTGTTGATCTGGGAGAACAGGTACGCATCGGACGGGTCAACAACCAGACCACAAAGCACGCCCGGGAAAGAGTTACAGGCCAGCATCGCACCCTGGCCAGTACCGCAACCGGTTACCACGAAATCAGCAGCACCGGAGTTCAGCAGGATAGCTGCCAGAATACCGTTCTGGATGTAGGTCAGTTGTGCTGCGTCATCAACGGCGTACTGACCGTAGTTGTATACGGTGTGACCTTGCGGTGCAACGGCTTTAGTCAGCGCTTCGGCAATGATAGCGTTCTTGGCAGCCTGGCTGTTCTCGTTAATCAATGCAATTTTCATGTTCGTTCCTTTATTGTGACGGACAACTACAAATACTAAAACACTATTTCATTTCGATGGGTGCAGTATACCTTGTCAAAAATAAAGCGCAAATCATCCCAACGTAGAATTGCCTTTGCTGTGGCAAAACCGGGCCTGTGCCACATTTTCATTGTTATACATTACCTGACAAACAACGGGCATAACAGGCTCTACTATGCATAGATACAGGTAATGTTCGCCTGGCGAGCACAGATGATAATGATACCAACAACGGGGAAACGGCCATGAGCCAATGGATGCAGCAGATACAAACGCTCCTGGGAGCTGCGGGAGCAAAAGCGGGTTCGGCAACGAGCAGCACTAAAAACGGCAACCTGGGCGATATGCTGAAACCTGCGGCGTTTGGCGGGTTGGCCGGGGTGTTGCTGGCGAACAAATCCACAAGAAAGATGCTGGGGTCTCTGGGTAAAAATGCCTTGATCATCGGCGGGAGCGCTGCTGCGGGCGTCATGCTGTGGAATCAATACAAAAAGCGTGTACGCGATACCCACGTTGAGGATGCCGATTTCGGCGCTCAATCATCCAGCGATAACGTGCGTGCCCGTCGTTTGATCATGGCATTGGTCTTTGCGGCCAAGAGCGATGGGCATATTGATTCGGCAGAGCAGCAACGGATAAAAGAGAACGTTCAGGAGCTGCAACTGGGAGCTGAAGCCGAAACCTGGATACAAGAGGCTATTGACCAGCCGCTGGATCCCGCATTGTTAGCGCGTGGCGTCAAGAATGAGGATGAAGCGTTGGAGGTCTACTTTTTAAGCTGTGCGGTGATTGATGTCGACCACTTTATGGAAAAAAGCTACCTTGGTACGCTCGCACAGGAGCTGAAAATTCCGGCAGACGTCTGTGAATCGATCGGTAATGAAGTGCAGACCAAGCGAGCCGTATTGTAACGGCGCGGGGAAAGCGTGGACGGTCGGGAAACCGTCCACATGTTGCGCTTAGAACGCGGTGGTATCTTTGAACAGGCCCACTTTTAATTCGTCAGCCGTGTAGATCTGCTTTCCATCAACCAACACTTCACCATCGGCAATGCCCATCACCAAACGGCGATTGATAACGCGCTTGAAGTGAATACGGTAGGTGACTTTTTTAGCCGTTGGCAATACCTGACCGGTGAATTTCACTTCACCTACGCCCAGCGCACGGCCTTTACCTTCACCGCCCAGCCAGCCGAGATAGAACCCGACCAACTGCCACATGGCATCTAATCCCAGGCATCCAGGCATTACCGGATCGCCGATAAAGTGGCAACCAAAGAACCACAGGTCAGGCGTAATATCCAACTCGGCTTCAACGTAGCCTTTGCCATGATTACCGCCGTCTTCCGTCATTTTGACGACACGGTCCATCATCAACATGTTCGGGGCAGGCAACTGGGGGCCTTGAGGGCCGAACAGTTCACCGCGGCTAGAGGCAAGAAGGTCTTCTTTCGTATAAGATTCGCGTTTATCTACCATATTCTCAGTAAGCCTTATTCTAGTGAAGCACGCAGGTTAGCTTACACCTGTAAGCTGAGCAACCCAGAAACATCTGGTTAAACCAGTTTCTCACCGAAAAAACCACGGGAAGCGGCGTCGCTCTGGCGGTGAGAATTGCGCAATACGCTCTTTAATCAAGCCCAACAGATTTGGCTGTTGTTCATCGTCATAGAGCATGTTGGTCAGTAACGTGACGGCTTCCGGCACCGTTTCCACCGGAATGATATGGAATTGCCCGGCACGAACGGCCTCAACCACATCGGCATTCAGACTCAAGTGGCGAAGATTGGCCGCTGGAATAATGACACCCTGATTGCCGGTGAGTTCTCGCCGCTGACAAATATCAAAGAAGCCTTCGATCTTCTCATTGACGCCGCCAATGGGCTGCACGCGACCAAACTGATCGACCGAACCGGTAATGGCGAGTTGCTGATTGATCGGTTGCAGCGACAAGGCGCTAATTAATGCGCACAGCTCGGCCAGCGATGCACTGTCACCATCGACTTCACTGTAGGACTGCTCAAACACCAGCGATGCGGAGAAGGGCAGTTGTTGCTCAAGCTCCAGTTCGGAAATCAGAAATGCCTGCATGATCATCATGCCCTTGGCGTGCAAATTACCCGCCAGTTCAGCTTTGCGATCGACATCGGTAAATTCGCCATCGCCAGGATGAACAACACAGCTAATGCGTGTGGGTTCACCAAATGCCACCGGATGGCCGGGGTATTCAAGCACCGAAAGCCCGTTGATTTGGCCAACGACTTCGCCCTCGGTTTCGATCACTATCTGTCCCAGCTCTATTTCGTCACGCATACGCTCGGCCAGATAGCCTTCTCGCCAGCGTTGGGCTGCGATCGCATCCGTGATGGTTTGCGCAGTGATATGCGCTTCCTGAGCGTAAATGGCAATGTGCTTGAGCTGATGCGTAAGCCACTGCGGACAAAGCGGCAGGCTGCCCTGATCGCCGCTGTAGCGCACGGCTAATTGCAGCAGTGAAGGCCAGGCATCCGCTGCGAGCAAGGGGAGATGATTGGCGGTGCATAACGCATTAATGTATGCACACCAGCGTGACATATCCTCTTCGTCAATCAGCGGCAATTCGGATTCAAATTCACCGTACACGGCCAAGTCACGCAGGTCGGGTTCAATATCGTGCAGATCGCCAAGGCTTTCGCGGTCGCCGACCACCATCAGCCGAATATTCATCGGCATTGACGGAATCGCGAGAGGCAAAGGACGCCTTTCATCCGGTGAAAGCCAATGGTATTGGCCTTCTGCGATAATTTGCTTTAAGCGTAACCACAGTAGCGGTTGTGCTAACAAGGTTCGCGCAGTCAGGATCAACGTCCCGCCATTGATACGGTGTAATAATCCGGGTTGCAGGCTAATGCGTTCCTGAAAATAACGGACACAGCCGAATAACTGTTCTGCTTCGATCCATGCCTTGAACTCGCATGCCTGCTGGGCCGCGAAATTATCGTCAAGTTGCTGCGCCGGTTGAATATCAATCCGATCGTGCTCAATACGATAACGGCTGCCGCGCGGGGCCGCGATCGGTGGGCATAGATGCCTTACCGCTCCGGTAATGAGCGCGAGGTAATCATGGGTCTCTTCTGCCTTCACCAACATATAGGGCGACGGTGAGTGAGGATGGCAAAATACCTTCAGGCTATCTGCCAGCCGGGGCTGAAGCGCAGCAAAATCCAGCGATTCAAGCGTGTCTGCCCGATCGAACAGAGACTGGTAAGGCGTATGGTCGGGCAGCAGATGCTGCCATGCAAGTTGGTTATTGGTCAAAGTATCAAAGGTAGTTGTCTGAATGAAGAGCGTGATTATACAAGAATAATACCTGCTGCACAGACGAAGTGTTGGAACGTTAAGGAAATAGATAATTGATGTGTGATGACGCCACCTCTTGACGTTGTTGGCAAAAACGTGAGCCCTGAGAGGAAAGTTGACTAAAAACTGTTATGCTAAGGTAAGCGTTACACGGTCACTGAAGAATTTATCATGAAATATCAACAGTTAGAGAATCTTGAGTGCGGTTGGAAATGGAAATATCTGGTGAAAAAACACCGGGAAGGTGAAGCCATCACGCGTTTTATTGAGCAGAGTGCAGCTGATGATGCGGTAGACGCGTTGCTGAAAATGGCGAACCAACCGGTGCTGGTGCTTGCCTGGATTAAACAGTGCATGAACCCTGGATTGGAAACTCGTCTTAAGCAAACGATACGTGCACGCCGCAAGCGCCATTTCAATGCCGAAAGCCAACTCACGCGCAAAAAATCTATCGATCTTGAATATCTGGTTTGGCAACGGCTGGCGGCATTGGCAACCCGTCGCAATGTGACACTGTCAGAAACCGTAGTGCAACTGATAGAAGATGCTGAGTCCAAAGAGCGTTATGCCAATCAAATGTCACTGCTAAAGCAGGATCTGAAAGCGATTCTTTCTCAAGACGACAGCGATACCAAAAAGCGCTGATCAAAAAAAGAACTGTTCAAAAAGGAACCGTTTAAAAAGGAAGTAAAAAAAAACCTCGCAATCGCGAGGTTTTTTATCAGTACCAGGTTATTCAGAAACGAATAACTTAAGCCTGAGGCTGAGCAACAACGTCTTTGATGCCTTTCACTTCGATCTCAACGCGACGATCCGGTGCCAGGCAGTCAATCAGCGCTGCACGCGGTTTCGTGTTATCGCAGGTAGAGCCGGTAACCGGGTTGGATTTACCCATACCGCGAGCAGAGATCTTGTTAGCCGGGATACCCTTGGATACCAAGTAAGACACGACGTTCTGAGCACGACGCTCTGACAGCGCCTGGTTAGCTTCTACAGAACCGATGCGGTCAGTGAAGCCCAGAACAACAACAGAACCGTCTTTAGGATCCAGGTTGCTCAGTTGGCTGTACAGTTGGTCCAGAGACTGGCGACCTTCTGGTTTCAGCGTGTCTTTACCAAAGTTGAACAGAACGTCAGAACGCAGTGTGAAACGCTTGGTTTCAACAACCGGAGCTGGCGCAGCAACAGGTGCCGGAGCAGCAACAACCGGTGCCGGAGCATCACCCTGACCGAAACGGTAAGAAACGCCAACGCTCATCAGCAGGTTATCAGGACGTGCACCAACGGTGCCAGCATCGCCAATGTTGTTGGTCCACTGGTAGTCAACGCGCGCAGCCCAGTCACGATCGAAAGCATATTCGATACCAACAGCAGCCAGTGGGGATACGCCAGTGTCGCTGTCGCTCAACTGATTAGCACCATTTTTGCCGTTTGCGTCAACACGCCATACCATGCCGCCCAGACGAGTATAGACGTCCAGATCTTGCATTACCGGGTAGCTTAATTTCGCGGCCAACTGAACGCCCTGAGCTTTGAAAGCGGCACTGTCAGTTGCATTGTTCTGGGAGCCTGAATATTTCAAACGGCCCAGCCAGTCATAACCTAATTCAAAGCCCAGATATTGGTTTGCCTGATAGCCGACGAATGCGCCTGCGCCCAGTTTACTTTTGATCGGGTTGTTGTTGATACCGTCGAAACCATTACCGTAGAAGCCGGTGTCGTGGAACTGGGAAACACCCAGTTTGCCGCCAACGTACCAGGTTTCTTCTTTGGGGGCTGCTTGTGCTACTGTAGCAAAGCCAGCCAGTGCCACTGCAATTGCGATAGCTGTTTTTTTCATTTTACGCCTCATTATCATCCAAACCGGCAATCAGCATTAATGCCAATAGGCCTTTGGTTAAATCCTTGACTGAAGCCACTGCTCTTTATTTATAGCTTGCTGCCAGACAACTGACATTATGCAAAGAGCAACTCCAGCGGGTTAAAGTCTACAACGTGATACGAAAGTTACAAGTACGATATGATCTGCCTTGTAGAAAAAACAGCGTTTCATACATACTTCCTAACAAATAATAGTTTATTTTGGCGAATCGCAACGTTTATCCGTAATGGTTGACACGCATCACACCTGCATATCCGTGATTTTTACGTCAAACAAACCAGGATGACGATACGCAGATGAGAAAACTCTTAATTTACTTAATGGTACAGCGTCGAATGAATTTTTAGGCGAGAAAATAGTCCATCCTCTTCTCCACTTATGCACTGTGGTCTCATGATAAATCCGTAGGCGTTTCCTTTTTGGGCCGCTTGCCTTAAACGCATACGCTCTTCTTCCGTCAAATTATGCTCAAGCCAGCATAAAACAACGCTGTAATTTCCCGTTAGCAGTGCTTTTTCCATTGCATCCACGGTTTCATTGGGGTTGAGGTGATAAGGTTGGATCACTTTATCAAGGGGCAAACCCGATTGCTGTAACCAGTGGCGGCTGATTTTTTGTTGTGGGGCCAGCCATAACAGCCAGCGCGATTGCGCCGCTAATTGTTGCAAAAGTGGAAGTAGCAGGAGCGTTGTCATCGGGTGCTCAACGCTGTAGTCGATTTCGCTGATGATACCGCTGCCGTATCCTGTAACAGCGTGCTGTGGCAACGGGGCGCTGTGCAGTGAGGCCGGCTGATGACGTTCTGAACGAATAGAGTGCGCACGCATGATGGGTTTCATCCTTAGTGTTACTGTATGTCTATACAGTATATCGGCTGTGGATGAAAATCAACCCGCTTTTTTTGGAAGCGCTTCGCATAATTGGCATGGCGGTGGGGGGAGATCACATTTTGTGTTTGAAGCCTTACCAACCTTGTGATTAATTACTTTAACACGTTAAGAACACATATACAGACAGAGGATTGATTTTCAATACTAAAGGGTGTTGTATGAATCAGTTATGCAAAAAAAGGATTTTGCAATCAAAAGTTTCTTTCTCCTCGTTGGGAGAAATTACCACCCGTTCTCAATTCGGCGGTTATAGCATCGCAGCAAATAAAACGATCTTTGGCCTTATCTCCAACGGAGAGCTTTATTTACGCGCGAGCAAGCGTTGTGAGCCACATTTCCTTGCACTGAATATGCCGCATCTGGTTTATACCAAACGCGGCATGCCCGTGCCGTTGAGTTACTATTTGGTGGGGGAGGTCTTATGGGAGGATCCGACTCAACTGCTGCAACTGGCCAAGATGTCGCTTGAGGGCGCAGAGCAGGATAAATCGGAACGTGAGCATTGCACACGGTTAAAAGATTTGCCCAATCTGAATCACGATCTCGAGCGGATGCTATGGAAGGCGGGAATCAGAAATGCTGACGAGCTGCAACAACACGGTGCAAAGGAGAGCTACTTGAAGTTAAAAGCTGTCAGTAAACATGCCAGTGTGAATATTTTACTGGCGTTGGCGGGCGCGATTTGCAGAACGCACCAAGCCGCGTTGCCTAAAGGGGTAAGAAACGAGCTGATTGAATGGTATAAACACCATTCTGCGCCGTTGCCTAAAACCTGAAACGTCATCTCGCGCGGTATCTTTAGAGGCAATGATGCCGCGCTACATGGCTTTTACGCTTTTGAGTCTTCTCTGCACCGATTTTGACGGTGCGTACTTTACCGAATAGCCCCTTTCAACTGGGTCAGTTCCGGCAAGACATCGATGATCAGACCGATTTGCTGCAACACCAGTTGTTCCTTGCTGTCTGGATCGGGTGCCAACTGTTGTACCTGTTGCTGACGCGTCAATAATCCTTCTCGCTGCGCTTGTACGTCAATGTCAGGATGATGCAGGGCTGCATCAATGTAGCAGATGGCATCATCCAACAGTTGCAGCGTCTGCGGCATCACCATCTTTTCTCGGTGGGCACCGAGCGTTGAAATATAGCTTAACAGCGTATGGTTGAGGCACATAAAGCGAAACGCATCATCGAGCGTATTTCTGATGGCATGGGGTTCAGAAGACATATTAGCGACGACAGAGGCCAGCTCTGCGTCGCCGTTGTGCGCATCGCGGCGCGCGATACGATAACGCAAGCTGTTGCTTTTCCCTTGATGATACTGTTCAAGAATGGCATCCAGATAACGGCAGTTGGCGTTGATGGTTTTATCTATTACCGCAGGTAAACCGCGAAAACGCCAGTCCGGCCAGATAAAACTGACAGCCGCCCAGGCAATGGCACATCCAATCAGCGTATCCAGAATGCGCGGCCCTGCCACTTCGAAACCCTCACCCAGCAAGTTAAAGCAGAGCAGCACCAATAGGGTAATAAACAGGGTGGCATGAGCATATTGTACGTTGCGAAAGGCAAAGAACAGCACGCCGCTGATAACAATCAACGTGAGTTGTCCTTCAAGAGAGGGGACAAAATAGAGTACCGGTATCCCAATCAGAATGCCCGCCAGCGTCCCGATGATACGCAGTGCCAAACGTCGCCGCGTTGCATTGTAGTTTGGCTGACACACAAACAGGCTGGTGAGCAGAATCCAGTAGCCGTGCTGCATGTGTGTCAATTGAATCAGCGCATACCCCCCGCACAGCAGGGCAGACATACGGATCGCGTGGCGAAACAGTGCTGAGCGCGGGGTAAGATGGCGACCGATGCGCAGTCGAATATCGCTCCAGCCGGTCAGCCCATCATCCGCCAGACTTTCTTCCATCTGTTGCTGCGATTCCAGCCATTGCTCTGATTCGATATTCATTAACTGAGCATCAATGGCGCGCAGGTTATTCAGCAGATGACGTAATGCTTTTCCTTGGGCTGTATTTGCGCCATCTTGCGTAAAAAAAGCATGAAGTGCGGCATCCAGATAAACAAACGCCCGCTCGATACGGCCATCGTGCTGATATTTTTGCTGCAACAGAATGGATTGCGCCAATTGGCGACAGGCGCGTGCCTGCATCGTTAGTAACCGTTGAAACCGAAATAGAATATCGCTGTGGCGAAAGGTTTCACGTAACTGTGCGTACTGCACGTGCGAGGAACTGGCGCGTTCGTGAATATCTTGTGCAGCAAAATAATAGTGCAGCGTTCGGCGGGTTCCGCGCTGGCCGCGATCCCCGCGCAACCGGGTTAACAAAGAGGCTTTGGCCTGATTGAGGGTTGCCACCACATCGCTGTTGACCAGCGCCACATCGATCAAGGGGTTATCTGTCGAATCATCAATATCGGGATCAAACAGTGCCGCTTTGGCATCCAGATAGTGGGAAAGTTGCTCAAAGCACCTCGCCAGACTGTCCTGCAAGGGACGAATGGGGAAGATAACATGCCCCATCAACGTCAGCAGGTTGTACCACAAGGCACCTGCGAGCAGTAAAAGCGGCTGTTGATACCAATTGTCATACAGGGACACGCCAAGCATGGTGTAAATGGCAATCAGCAGAGCGCCGAAAGCAATAGTGGCGTAGCGTTGGCCCAATGCACCAAGCAGAATAAAACCTACAGTAGAAAAGGCCAGTCCGACGCCAAATAACCACGGGTAAGGAAAAAGCAGTTCTATCGATACCGACGCGATAAAGAAACAGAGCAGCGTAATAAACAGATTGCGCAATCTGCCGGTTAGCCGATCGTCGAGGTCGGTCAGCGCAGCGGCAACCACCCCAAGCGTTAACGGAATGGTGGTGGTGGGTTGGTCCATCCACCAGGGCAGCAACGCAGCGCCAGCTAAGGCAATAAAGATACGCGCGTTGTATAACCAACCGCTGTTGTATAGGTAACGCCGAAATCCTGAGATGAAAGTCAACAACGCCTGTTCCTTACCGACGGTTAGCGATAGCGACGGCGTGCGTTTCTTTCGCGTATCGCCTGTGCTTCTTCAATAGAAACCACGCGACGGCCTACAGGCCACAGCGCGATGACCGCCAGTTTGAAGTTGGCGATCCCGACAGGAATACCGATAATCGTGAGGCATTGCGCAATACCGCTGACAATGTGCGATATACACAGCCACCATCCGAAAAGAATAAACCAGAAGACGTTGAGAACTGTCCCGCCCGCGCTCAATACAGCATTTTTACGCTCAGGTTCTACCTCATCGATGTGAACGGCCTCATTACCGTAAGGGAACAGCGATAGCTTGGTGATTTCCCAGCATGATCGGGTCAGTGGCAATGTGAAAATCAGAACGATGCTGATTAGCGTTGCAATAAACCATGCCAGCGTAGTGAAAAATCCGCCCAGCACAAAATTAAGAATGTTCAACACGGCTCGCATTGTTGCTCCATGATGTCAGGCGTAGCGAAGGTATCGCAAATAGGGTATCTAACATTACAAAATACAGATATCTCATGGCGTTGCTTCAGCACACATCGCGTATGATGTCATCAGAACGAATAGTACATCAAGCGCAGGGATATCTTAACGTGTTTTAACACTGGAGAAGGGGTCTGTGTCGCAGGTAAACTACCGAAAAGCCGTTTTTTTCATGGCGTAACGAAAATGGAACTGAAAGCAACCTCTTTAGGCAAACATCTGGCGCAACACCCCTACAATCGGGTGAAGCTGCTCAATGCGGGCGTTCAGGTGAGCGGTGAGAAACACGAGTATGTCATTCCCTTTAACCAACTGCTTGATATTCAATGCAAGCGTGGCCTGGTATGGGGGGAGTTGGAATTCGTGCTGCCGGACAACCAGGTTGTGCGGCTGCATGGCACCGAATGGCAGGAAACCCAGCAGTTCTACCGCTACCTGATGAAAATGTGGCGTCAGTGGAGTGACGACATGAGCGCGGTGTGTGCCGACGCGTTGCAGCGTCAGGTCACCGACATCGAGCAAATGACGAACCACCATGGGTGGGTTTCACGCCAGGCGTTGGCTGAATTGCAGACGGCTATTCGCGCAACGCTGGCATCCTTGCCGCTGCCTGCCGCGAGACTGACGGAGTTTGTCAACTGCTGTGACAGCTACACCCTTTGTCAGCAGTGGCTCGCTGAGGGTGAATCGTGCCGAACAGCCTGTAACCAGGCCTGGATGGAAAAAACGCTCTCCTCAGAGCAGGCATTTTTTGACGGCGTTGAAACCACCCCGCTGAATGTTTCGCAGTGTCGCGCCGTAATCAATGGTGAAGATTCCGTATTGGTGCTGGCTGGCGCGGGCAGTGGAAAAACATCCGTGCTGGTGGCTCGCGCCGCCTGGTTGTTGCACCGAAACGAAGCGATGCCGGAACAAATTCTGTTACTTGCTTTTGGCCGTAAAGCCGCGCAGGAGATGAACCAACGGATTCAAGAGCGCTTGCACACGGATGCGGTGCAGGCCAAAACCTTCCATGCACTGGCTCTGCATATTATTCAACATGCTACGCGTAAAGCGCCGGTTATCAGCCGTTTGGAAAGCGATGGCGCGCAGCGACATGAGCTGCTGATTAAAACCTGGCAACAGCAGTGCGCGGAGAAGAAAGCGCAGGCCAAAGGATGGCGGGAGTGGCTGAGCGAAGAGATGGCGTGGAACGTGCCTGACGGCGAGTTCTGGCTGGATACGCGTCTGGCTGCGCGCCTCAGTGGTCGTCTGGATCGCTGGCTCGGACTTATGCGCATGCAGGGCGGTAGTCAAAGTGACATGCTGGCGCTGGCCGATGATGAGCAACGCCCGCGATTGCAGCGTGGTTTACGCTTGATGGCGCCTTTGCTTAAAGCATGGAAAGCGGCATTGAAAGAAGAAGGTGCAGTGGACTTCTCCGGCCTGATCCACCAGGCGGTAAATCTGCTGGATAAAGGGCGCTTTATCAGCCCCTGGAAGCATATTCTGGTCGATGAGTTTCAGGATATCTCGCCCCAGCGTGCTCAACTGTTGGCCGCGCTGCGCAGGCAAAATCTGCGTACCTGCCTTTTTGCTGTCGGCGATGACTGGCAGGCGATTTACCGTTTCAGTGGCGCGGAACTGACGCTGACCACCGCGTTTGAGCATCACTTTGGGCGTGGTGAACGCTGTGCGCTGGATACCACCTATCGCTTTAACGACCGCATTGGCGAGATTGCTAATACCTTTGTGCAGCAAAATCCGCATCAATTAAAGAAACCGCTCAACAGCCTGCGCGCTGGCGACAAAAAAGCGGTCATGTTGCTGCCTGAAACACAGTTGGAAGCGCTGTTTGATAAGCTCAGCAGTTACGTCACGCCTGATGAGCATATTCTGGTGCTGGCGCGCTATCACCATTTGCGGCCTGCGATGCTGGATAAAGCGAGTGTGAGGTGGCCAAACCTGGCTATTGATTTTATGACTATCCATGCCAGCAAGGGGCAACAGGCTGACTATGTGGTGATTGTGGGATTGAATGATGGCAAAGAGGGTTTCCCAGCCTTGTCTCGCGAAAGTTTGCTGGAGCAGGTCTTGCTGCCCCAGCCGGAACCTTTTGCTGATGCGGAAGAACGTCGTTTGCTGTATGTAGCGCTAACCCGAGCGAAACACCGGGTCTGGTTACTCTACGATCGAGAAGCACCGTCAGTCTTTGTTGAGCAATTACAGCGTGTCGGTGTGCCGCTACAGAGAAAACCTTAACAACAGCGCTACCAACAACCGGGTAGCGCTGAACGCGCCGCGTTACTTCAGACGCTCATTCAGATAGCGTTGGTAATCTGGAATGGCGATCTCAACCGGCTGTTTAAAAAGGGCGGAGTTAACCAAAAAGTCGGCGGTGGAACGGTTGGTTGCGACCGGAATATTCCAAACGGTTGCCAAGCGCAGCAGGGCCTTGACGTCAGGATCGTGTGGAACCGCATTCAGTGGGTCCCAAAAGAAGATCATCAGATCGATTTTTCCTTCCGAAATCAAGGCACCGACCTGCTGGTCTCCCCCCATCGGGCCGCTTAGCATGCTCTTGACCGGGAGCGCGGTGGTGCGTTGGATCAGATTTCCCGTAGTGCCTGTCGCGTAAAGGTGGTGTTCGGACAGCGTGTTTTTGTGTGTACTCACCCAATCCAGCAGAGCCTGCTTACAGTGGTCGTGTGCCACTAAAGCAATGTGCTTATGTTCAGGGATAGTACGGGTGGTGAGTTCCATGTTTACGTCCTTTCAGCAGAATAATAAACACAGATTACGAGAACGCTATTTCGCTGAAAAGATATAGATGAAAAAAATGCGACTAACCACCAACGCATTGGCGCAACTGCGGTTAAAATAATCAAAAAGCGCTGCGTTTGTATTACTTGTCTTTTTCCTTCGCCCATTTCAGAAAGCGATCCTGAGTGTCTTTATCTGCCTGCCGAAACCAGTATTTGAGAATAAGAAAGGGGTCAATGCTGTCCTGGGCATTGGCGGCATTATTGTCGGGCCAGGTTTTAGCGTTCTGTTTGGGCGAGGTAAATGCGGTTACGGATGCAGTTTTATTGGCGGCATTGTACTGTGCCAGAATGGGCTCCAATTGGTGAGCAAGCTCATCATTGCTCAGTTCCAGCCTATCCACTCGCGCGCTGATAGGGTTATTGTGGTTATCCACGAGTTGATAGTGGGTGTCGAGGTCGAAACGCTCGCGCGCCTTGGGCGTGTCGAGTGCAGGCAGCAGGATGGTAATGACGTCCTGATTGCGCATATTGAACGCGGCCAACAACAGCGGCGATGAATAGGTGCGTTTTTCGCTGCCTGAGACGGAAATAATTTTCACCACCCGAAACAGCAATTGGTGCTGACCGTTGTCCAGTTCCAGGCTATCAGCACCTTTCAACAGCGAGCTGGACACTTTTTGCCCATCGACGGCGAGCAGTTCAATATCCTGATGTAATTTTAGGGTGGTGGCCGCGCTGACCATACTGCTTGTAACGAAGAAAAGCAGCATTAAAACACGGTACAATTTCATCAGCTTTCCTCCGGCATCATTTATCGCGCCATTGTTGAGTATTTGGCTAAATGTGTCAAAGTTTTCATTTTTTAACAGTTTTTTATCGGGTGTTCTCCTTTTAGGCATGCCAGATTGAATGCCCGATCTGTCGTCAATGTAAGACAAAAATAAGTCGGCGCGGTGGTGTACACTGTAAAAGAGCCCATGCGATACGAGGTAATAACAATGAAGGATGCAGAGATTAAATCGGTGTTGGAGAAGGTAAAAACGATTGCGTTGGTCGGTGCCAGTGAAAAAGTCTCTCGTCCCAGCTATGGTGTGATGGCTTATTTATTGGAGCAAGGATATACCGTGATCCCCGTCAGCCCTAAATTGGCAGGGCAGGAACTCCATGGTCAACGGGTGTATGCGTCACTTGCAGATATTCCCGGCAAGGTGGATATGGTAGATGTATTTCGCCAGCCGGAGGCGGCTTACGAGGTGGCTAAAGAAGCCATCGCCATTGGCGCAAAAGTGCTGTGGCTACAGATTGGTGTCATTAACGAGCAGGCAGCGGTGTTAGCAAAAGATGCTGGACTTGACGTTGTGATGGATCGTTGCCCCAAAATTGAGATTCCGCGCTTGGGCCTTGCCAGGTAAGAGGCCTGCACCTAATGCCGGCCGTCATGGCCGGTATTAATGATGTAAGCGAGGCGCTCGCTGCTTAATCTCTTTGGCAAGCTCATCCAGAGAAGAATGCCTGTCGTCATCTGGCGCTTCTTGCACTAACTGGGCTTCTGCCAGATAAGTATGAATGGCTTCCCCTTGTTCATCTTCCATCACGACATGATACCAAGGTGCAGAACGAAGCGTATCGTGGGCATCCAGTTCCTCCCACGCCGGGCTTACCAGCGAATATTCGGGATCGATATCAATCACGACACCAGGGTATCCCAGCATTTTATGACGAATCTGTTCTCCAATACCAAATTTACAGATAATCATAATGCCTCCTGAGATGATCTGACTCTGTAACCTTACTGCTATATGGGAGTGAACGCCCAGATTTCAAGTCGCCTGTTGAAAGTCGACGTAGCGTATTTGCTACTGGAACGAGGTTATTTTACTGTTAATAGTATGATGCATATTGCATCACTGTGCAGGAAATAAAGGTGCCTGCCGATTGATGATTGAGGAGGCGTTTAGATGACTGAACATGGTGTGACAGCCTATGTATATGGCGTGGTGCAAGGCGTTGGTTTTCGTTATCACACACAACATCAGGCCCGACAGCTGGGTCTGACAGGTTATGCCAGAAATTGTGAGGATGGCAGTGTGGAAGTGGTCGCCTGTGGTGAACCGCATCAGGTTGAACAACTTATCTCTTGGCTAAAAGCGGGTGGGCCGAGCAGTGCTCGTGTTGAGCGCGTTCTTGTCGAACCCCGCGCGATGATGGATTACACTGGTTTTTCAATCCGCTATTAGCCGAGCATCAGATACATTTTACCGGCTTGGGTAACCCTGCAATTTTGGTTGCCTGCTTGGCTGGGCCTTTGGGAAAGAGTCGATACAGATAGCGGCTATTGCCTTTTTCTTCACCGTACTTTTGTGCCATCGCTTTTACCAGCATACGAATCGCCGGGGAGGTATTGAACTCCAGATAGAAGTGGCGAACAAAGCGCACCACTTCCCAATGCGCATCGGTTAACGCGATATCTTCCTGCTCTGCCAGCAGCGGTGCGAGAGATTCACGCCAATCAGCGCTGTTAAGCAAGTATCCTTGTGCATCCGTTTCTATAAAACGCCCTTCAAACTCCAACATAGTGCCTCGTGACCCCGGTTTTAAGCGAAGTGTAGCAAAGAAATTTGGTCGGAAGAATGGGGTAGTCGGGGTAATAAAAAGGCCCGAGCGGCAAAGATGCCAAACTCAGGCCTGTTCCATCAGTGGAATGACAACGGCATAAGCCTCAATCCGGTTAGTTGTTGCGCATGATGCCTAAAATGCTCAACAAGCTCACGAACAGGTTATAAATGGAAACGTACAGACTAACCGTGGCGCGAATATAATTCGTTTCACCACCGTGAATGATGTTGCTGGTTTCCCAGAGGATGGCACCGGCAGAGAACAGAATGAACAAGCCGCTCAGCGCAAGATGCAACGCAGGGAGTTGCAGGAACAGATTGGCAATCACACCGACGATCAGAACAACGAATCCTGCCATCATCATTCCGGACAGGAATGACATGTCTTTGCGCGTTGTCAGCACATAGGCAGAACAGCAGAAAAAGACCAAGGCCGTGCCACCCAAGGCGAGCATGATAATGTCAGAAGCACCCGCAGCAATCAGTGAGCTTAGAATCGGGCCCAGCGTGTACCCCATAAATCCGGTGAGCGCAAACGCCGCCAGAATGCCTGCGGGACTGTTAGCGAGTTTGTGGGTCAAAAACATCAGTCCGTAAAACCCTACCAGCATCAGTAACAAGCCAGGCGCAGGGAGGTTTAGCGCGGTGCTAACGGTTGCGGTAAGTGCGGAAAAACCCAGCGTAAGCGATAAAAGGAAATACGTGTTACGCAGCACCTTGTGCGTGCTGAGCAGTGAGCTTTCCTGTCTGGAAGAGACAACAATACGATCCATGGCAGCGACTCTCTCTGTTAAATGATTATTATGACTCAGGATATCAGCATAGATAGTTGCACAGGGTTATTAAAGACGTTTTACCCTTCTTTACGCTGTGAGATGCTAATTTTATAAGCATTATGATGATATTACGTTCAGTTGACGCTAAATAGGTTATTTTTAGCGCAGTTGAACATTATCAGGCTTTACAACTTGTCGGGCTGTGTTTATAGTTCGCTTCGTTGTGGAGGGGTGGCCGAGTGGTTTAAGGCAGCGGTCTTGAAAACCGCCGAGTGTAACAGCTCCGTGAGTTCGAATCTCACCTCCTCCGCCACTCATTCAATAGAATCGATGCGTTATCAACATGTCTTCGGTTTTATCCTGCATAAGATGCAGCATCAAAGTCCCCTAACAGGGACTTTTTTGTTGGTACTTTATCTGCTTTATCATTACTCGCTCTGATTCTCCCCTCTCCTGATGCAGACGGCGGAGATTGCCAAGCCGCTATCAAAACCTAAATGACAACAAAACAGCTTCCGTTTTTTGACAGAAACTCATCATATTCCTAAAGAACGAAATATTGCCTGTGACATGATCGCTGCTTATTTTGAATTAACGGTTATACACATAAAAATTCAGGTGGTGTCATGCAATTATTTAAAACGATAGCGGTATTAACGATGGGGCTATTATCAGGGTGCGATGCGCAACAGGCGGAACACGGCGACAAGAGCAACAATAGTGTGCAGGCTGATCGATCAGTGCCGCTAATTATCGCTTTGCAAGACAGAGGGGAGGGGTTTCAGGAAATTCCCTCTATGTTACTGATCAAGCAGACGGTATCCGGTGACTCCGTTGAGTCTCCCGAGCGTGTAACAGTGACCATCGAGGAAGATATTCCCACTGATGATTCAGTGGCGGCAATGCGTTATATCTATCAGTTATCAAAGGTGGATGATACCTGGAAAATAGACAGTAAAGATATCAGCCAGCGGTGTGTCAGTGGGAGAGGGAGTGCTGATTTTTCCAAGGAACTTTGCCGCTAGCATCATTTGGACGATGGAACCCGGTGGGCACGATGACTGAATATCATGCTTAAAGCGGTTGATATTATGCCACCTGTATTGTTGTCAGGTGGCCATATTTACGCCGCCAGCGTATTCAGGCGATCTGCGTTTGCAGACCTTCCTTTACCTTCTCTTTAATGCTTTCTTGTACCTTGTGAGTGATTCGGCTCTGGTCTTCGGGCGACATGGCCTCAAACTCTTCTTTGGAGATCCCCATTGAGGCAAGAACCGTGAAAAAGAGTCGCTCCTCGGGAGACATCTCAAGCCATTCTTGCAATTCCTGTGCAGCAGCAGACTGTTGAGAGGCTTGTTTTGGTAGAGCACTGACAGCATTTTCTTGTTGAGCGGGGTGTTCTTTAGCTACCGCTTTTTTTAACTCAACATCGAAAGCACTTCCTTGCGATGCAACCAGGCGTGATGCGGATGATGTCAAAGAGGTGCGTGTAGCCAATGTTTCAATGATGGACATTCGTATTTTCCTGAACAAAGTGAAGGAATACGATAATGCTACTTTTTCAGGGATTCCATTCAGAGGGTAGAGGCGATAATTGTGGCTAAATTGCCGGATAGCCGCACAGTTTTGGTGGATTGAGATAAACGTTGAGGTGTTTAAGTAAGGGGACGAGCAATCGGTATCGTTAGGTGGCTAATTAAAGCATGCCTCCTCTCCGCCATTATGGCACGAGAGGAGTCATCGATTGGGGGGATCAGTGTTCATCAGTCATCCCATTTAGGGCTAAAGAAAGCGATAATAAAGCCTACCGCCACGATAACAGCGAGTACGCTGATAAATACATTTTCGTTTGCCAACATAGTAAAACTCCTTGAGTTAAGTAATTCGATAGACAATCCTCTGCGGTAAATACAGCCTGACTAAATGTCAACGACAATTCTAAGATATAGACCCTAAACGGGCTTTAAATAATCGCCACTTTTTGCCGCGTTACAGGAGAATGCACGAAATTAAAAATAGTGGGCTCATTCTTTGACCGCGATCTCAATTTGCTTTCACTCCCTCAGGTAATCTTCTCGGCCCTTTTTCTTAAGGAAGCATTAATTATGAGTAAGATAAGAGCGAAAGCGGTCTGCCTTTTTCGCCACCAAGGGCGAGTGCTGTTAGCGGAAGGGCACGATCCGGTCAAGGACTCACATTATTTGTTACCCATCGGTGGCGGCGTTGATTTTGGTGAGACGTCGGTGGCGGCGGCCATACGTGAAGTCAAAGAAGAGATTGGCGCTGATGCCATCGGTTTGACATTGTTGGGCGTATCCGAGAATATTTTCGAATACAACGGAAAACCGGGGCACGAAATAGTCTTTGTTTTTGAAGGCCAGTTTGCCGATAAGGCCTTTTATCAGCAGGATGTGGTGCACGGGATGGAGTCTAATGGCATGCCGCTCGTGCTGCGTTGGATTGATCAGACGGCCGTACTGAGTGATGCGCTGACCGTGTTTCCTGATGGTATCAAGGCCATGTTATAGCTCGCGTTGCTGGGACTTGCTACGGGGTAAATCGTTGCCACGCGTTGTGCCATTTGGCGGTACACCTCTGTTATCCCTGTGCCGTCGGCCCTCGCTGGGCGATTTCCCGTTTTAGCCATGTCATCACGACGGCTACGATATAGTCTTGTTCATGTTGGCTAAGTGCGCGGTGGGCGGCAATGCCATGCCATTTTGCTAAACATCCCCGGCAGCAGGTTGCCGTGGCATGCTGTGCAATAAATACCGGATGGCCACGCATTGGGGTTTGTTTGCCATCGTTGCGCGGTTCGGTGGGCGCTAAACGTTGGGCAATGAAATCAGCAGCATGTTGCTTGATGACATCGACGCCCTTTTGATTCAGATAGCTACACTCTTTCGGCCCGAGAGTAAAACGTTGTCGAAATGCAGAGCGAGACAATCGCAAGAAAAGATCGTCCATAGAATACCTACCTCACAGATTTATAAAGCGTTATTTTACATCATACGGGGGTGGGATATGCTTTTCTTAAGCGGAAATCTGCAATAAGGAGCTGCTATGTATACGACGATACTGGTCCCCATCGATCTGGAAGAAGAGGCATTAACGCAAAATGCCTTGCAACATGCGGTGCAGTTGGCAAAGGCGTCGGGTGCGACACTTCACCTGTTTCATGCCTTGCCCGATGCCTCGGCCTTCATGTCTGCCTACTCATTTGGTATCAAAGAGTTTGAGAATCAAGCCGTAGTCAAAGCAAACGAGGTGCTTAAAGCGCTGGTGGCAACGACCGGCCTTCCGGCTGAGCGTTTGCACTATAGCGTAAGCTTCGGTTCCCCACGTGACGAGACCTTGCAACTAGCGCAGGAGATTGGTGCGGATTTGATCGTGGTCGGCTCACGCAGACCCAATGTGAAAACCTATCTGCTCGGCTCTAACGCAGCGGCCATCGTTCGTCATGCAACGACGACGGTACTGGTCGTGAGATAGTGTATTGCTGTTGTGCGGCGTTGTCAGTCAGGACGCGCCGCTACATCAGTGAAAACAGTAATACCAGGGGAAAGCTGAGTGGCCAGGTCAGCCCGATCAGTAGCGAGGCCAGAAAACGCATCAACAGGGATTTATCTCGGCTTAGCAAAAAGGTTATCACCATCGCAATGATGGCTCCCAACAAGTAGGCATGCTTGATAAATTCCCAGACGGCGTGGTGTGACACAGCAGGTTCCTTTTCGTGGCGGCGCGCTATTCTAATGTGTTAATATATTATGATCAACGCGTTAAGCCTGATGTTGTGGCACCGATCGCAAGTCATTTACCTTCTCTCCATTGTAAGTAAAATAATTGACTCACCAATAATTATTATTGTCATCTATTTTCGCCATAATTCAGCTCGCAGACCTGCGATGCTGCCATGATTGCTCGGTGTATCATGAAAGTCGTGCTGCGGTGTCAAAATAGATAAGTGACTGAGACTGCATAACGTGGTGTATTTTCCATGACAGAAATATTAAATTTTTGTGTCATGCTAGACTTTATCATACGACTAACATAACGTGTCCTTTTATCTCTTAAAGAAAGGTAAGAAAATGAGTGAGATATCCAGTTTATCCTTAAAGATCCCCCAAGAGTTGAAAGAGCAAATCAAAGCGGCTGCCTTGGAAAATGAGGTTTCGATTAGCGCAGAAGTGGCAGCGCGATTGGCGAAAAGTTTTGATATCGTCGCTAAGGATAGTGTCGACGCTGAACAGGCGGATGTGGATAACCAGCATACCGAAGAGGTTGTTGAGCAACCATTAAGCCAAAAAGAATTGAAAAAAATCAGACAGTTGATCAAAGATAAAAGCAAAGGCGCCTCCAAGAAAAAGTGATGTTGCCAAATGAAACCTCACCGTATTGCTGATGACGGTGAGGTTTTCTTTTTTCTATAGCGATCGGTGTCGTATTTTTGATGCCTTGTTTTAAGGTTTTTCCTGTCCTTGCCGATGAAATGAAAAAAGTTCAGGCACTGGGAGGGGAGAAGATGTTACTGGGTATATTAAAAGAAACACTCATTTTTCAGCATCAGGATGACAATCTGTTTTATCGTTACGAGATTTTCAAAAATGAACGCCGCGGTGGCTATTTCGCTGTTATTTATTTATCGGATATCCGTGTTGAACTGGGTGAAAAAATACCAGGTTGGGAAATAACCGTTCCTTTTAAATTATTAAAATCAAATTATCTCCCTAATGCCCGAGTAGAGTGCGAATTACATTTCAATGAAATGCACAAAACTGCTGTTCTGCAATGACGTCGATATTTTAAGATGGTTGTGATTAACATATCAATAATATTGCTCCCCTGCTTAAAGGCAAGGGAGCAATGTGCGCATTAGCGTCTATCGGTTTTCTGATTATCCTGTTTGCTATGGGGAAGCCTCCCCGGTTATTTACTCAAAAATGTTTTAAATTTGTTAAGGCTAAATCTGCACGGCCAGCGACTATAATTTACCTTGAATACAGATAAATATGTGCATAATGATCGATTATGGTGGTATGTGGCTTTTGTAAATAAAAATAGACATATAAATTTCATTCAATCAGTAAAGAAATCGTATAATATGCCGTTGAACATAAGTCTCTGGATTTGCGTGAATACAGCCATACCCGGGATGAGAGTATGGTTTTTTTCGTAATTATCAGAAAGTTGATTTGTGTTTATCTTAATGAATTTTATTGGTTTTTTATTGATGGTGCGGCGTATTAAACAATGACAAGGATTGTTCCAATGAACGGGTTTCATGCAAGATTTAATGCCGCACTCGCGCAGCTAACATATTCGATTATCTCGCATGTGTGTCGCCATCCTTTGGTTGATGCAATGTGTTGATGTCAAATCTACAGGGATAAATAGCGCATGCCGCTATTCAGTGAATAGACTTCTGTTGAACGAAACGGCCAGCAATCATGCCGCAACGTTTATAGTAAAGATGAATAAAGGAATTTATATGAATCTGTCAAATTGGCGTATTGGATATCGTCTAGGAATAGGGTTTGCACTCCTGGTATTAATGCTGTTGGTCGTTGGCGTGGTGTCATTGGGACGACTGGCCGATTTTAACACTCAGATAGATAAAATTGTGGCGAGTGACTATCCGCTTACGGTAAAGGGGAACCAACTGATTGGTGAACTTAATGGTTATGCACTTAGCCAACAACGCGTATTGTTGACGACATCAGAGCAGGATATCAAAAAAGAGATGGAGTCGATGAAGCAGCGAACGGTTACTGTTTCAGCCCTGATGGAAGAGCTACGTAAATCCGCCAATGACACGCGCTCACAGGAGATATTACAGGATATTAATCGGGCCCGTGGGGATTTTCATACCTCCAGCACCAAATTCTCTGGGTTTATCAACGCCGGTGATACCTCTGCTGCACGCAACGAGTTTATAACGGCAACAGAGAAAAGCATTCAGGCCTACAAAGCTGCCATTAGCGCATTTATTGACCACCGTGATGATCAGATGTCTGTCTCACAGCAACAGGTGGCGCAAAGCTATACTAACACTCGCTTGTTACTGGTGGGCATGATCCTCGCCGCCATTTTGCTGAGCGTGATTGTGGCTGCCGCTATCACACGCAGTGTCACTCATCCGATTAACGAGGCCCTGTCCATTGCTGAGCGCGTGTCGACTGGGGATCTCTCTTCGGATATTCTTGTCACGCGCCAGGATGAAACCGGTTTATTGCTACAGGCGCTGAGGAATATGAATGACAGCCTGCGCCATATTGTCAGCCAGGTGCGGGATGGGGCGGAAAGTATATCCAGTGCCGCAGGCCAGATCGCTGCAGGCAATCAGGACCTGTCAGCGCGTACGGAAGAGCAGGCCAGTTCGCTGGAGCAAACGGCCTCCTCAATGGAGCAATTGACGGCAACCATTAAAAACACCGCAGATAACACCACGGAAGCGACACAGCTTGCTGCCCAAGGCTCGGAAACGGTGCGCGAGAGCGGTGAGTTGATGAATGATGTCACCAACGAAATGCGTGGCATTCGTGAATCCTCACAGCGGATGGCGGAAATCATTGGCGTGATTGACAGCATTGCTTTTCAAACCAATATCCTGGCGCTGAACGCGGCCGTTGAAGCGGCGCGTGCTGGCGAGCAGGGACGTGGTTTTGCCGTGGTGGCGAGCGAGGTTCGCGCGCTGGCACAGCGCAGCGCGACAGCAGCGAAAGAAATTAAAGAGCTGATTGATGGCTCCGTAGAAAAGGTGCGCCAGGGGATGGTTCTGGTGGAGAAAACCGCCGTTTCCATGCAAACACTGGTCACTAACGTTGAAGGGGTTAACGGCATCGTCACCGAAATTGCTCAGGCAAGCCGTGAACAGAGCGATGGCGTTAATCAGATCAACCTGGCCGTGGGGCAGATAGACACCACCACCCAGCAAAATGCGGCGCTGGTTGAAGAATCTGCTGCTGCGGCATTGTCTTTGCAAGAGCAAGCTCAGGCGCTGACCAGCACGGTCAGCATTTTCAAACTGGGCAGCTACCACGAGGACCCGGTAGCGCATCAAGGCACCCTTCGCTTGATATCCGGCGCATAAGGTTCTCCCGGCTCTGCACCCTCGGCAGAGCCGGGTTATTCCCTTCGTGAGCAATCACTGCGTTGTGTGCGGCAGCGCATCCGCGTTTTGTATTGCTTGATAACGTCGCCACCGCACGATGTCTATCAACAAGAATATCAACAGGCTGCCGCCCATGACCGGTAAACACCCGCCCAGTAGCAGCGCGATGCTGCCTGCCAGTACGCGTACCGCGAGCGGCAATGCGGTGAACGCGGCGAAAAGGGTGTTAGCCGGGTGTGGTTGGCCGCCAGGGCGCTGCCGACGCAGCCACCACAGGCGGTATCCCCACGCAATCAGGGCGCACAGCCCCAGGCCGAACGCCGCCAGAATCAATTGATTCGGCAATCCGAACAATACGCCCATATGGGCATCGATCCCCCAGCGCGTCAGTTTGGCTGCAAAAGGGTAATCGGCGAATCTGACGTAATCGACGACAGCACCGCTGTCGGGATTAATGGCAACCATATCGGCCTGCGTCGGCCACCTCCGCTCAATTTCAGTCACGGTCCAGGCGTTATGTGCAGTTTTTGCCGGGCGGATCTCCAGTTTATTTGCGCTGATCCCCGCTTGCCGTGCTATCGCCAATACACTATCGGCGTTATCTAATACCAATGGCGGTGCGGAGTGATGAACCATGGCCTCGCCGCGGTGTTCGGCATGGGCGTCCGGTGCGGCTGTGGCGGGATGGTGGATAAGCGCGGTATTCAGTGCTGGGGTTTGCCAACCCAATGCGTTGCGCCATACGCCGATATTATTGCCCGCCCATTGTGACCAGGTCAGCCCGGTGGCGGAGAAAAACAGCATCCCGACGAGTAACGTAAGCCCCAGCGTGCTGTGCACAGAGCGCAAGCGGGCTGCGAGCGGCAATTTACGGCGAGGCGCGACTCGCGAAGGCATACGCGTTCTCCACCACAGATAGACGCCGCCGAGTGCGGCGATCCACAGCCATGAGGCGGCCAGTTCGCTATAAAGGCGGCCAACGGAACCGAGAAACAACCCCTGATGCAAACGATCGAGCCAGGTTCGCAACGGCAATATTCCTGATGTGCCATACACCTTGAGCTGACCCTGTATCGCCAGCGTGCTCGGATTAACAAACACGGCGAGGTATTCAGAAGGAGCGAAATCAGGGAGGCGAAACAGCACACGGCTGGTGTCGCGCGGCGTGGGCGCAGGGCGTATCGCCAGCCATTGGGCTGCGGGCAGCTCAGCCAGTGCAGCCTGCGCGGCGGCTATCTGTGCGGCGAGCGGTTGCGCCGCGCCGGACACATCAACATGCAGTTGCTGGGTATACAGACGTTCTTCAATCTGTGGTGTCAGCACATACAGCGTGCCGGTCAGAGCAGCAACAAAGATAAATGGCCCAACGAACAGACCGATATAGAAATGCAAGCGTAAGAAAAGCGCCATTACCGCCGCAGAGAGGGGCTTTTTTTCAGCGTTTACGGTATCCATAGCATGGGAGCCCTTGTCGTCGTAACAAGAAGAAAATAAAGGAAAAGGAGACGTCGTCTTGTGACAGGACGTTATCCAATATCAAATTTTTGTGCTTAGGGTTGTGTTATATGACTGTCGGCGGTGCGCGAGGCGAATGGGCGCGATAAAACGCGGTGGCAATCTTGTGCCGTGGACGTTGTTCATTTGCGGGTAACTGAGGGACGAACCGTGGAGCAACCGGCGGTGAGTTTTCAGGAAACAGCGCCGGGTGATGAGATAACAGCCCGCAGTAACCACAAGCGTCGTGCTCCATGGTTACGCCGGATGACATCGGTGACGGTGTTGCCGGTTTGCTATGAGAATGATGGTGCTGAGTATGAGCGGGCGGAGTATAATCATGCCGCATTAACGCCTGTGAAACGATTGGCGCGATAAAAATCAGCAGCAACGCGAAGAGGCTTAGCGTGGTGGCGATTTTATTGTGGCGCAATGTGTTCATGTGAGAATCAGTCAGCGTCGATGCAAGTAGGTGGACAGGCTTGAATATGTCATCCTACTGTACCTGATTTAACGCGATTTTGTTACCAACGGGTGCAATCCGTGTTGCAACCGAGTTTTTTAATGCGCTAGCGCGTAAATGTTCGGATTATTCTTGAAAAAACGCGCATGAGGAAACTTCATGGTAACCGTGTTAACAAAAGAAGCATGTTTTCTCTGCAACCACAGCATAAATAGGGTGTTTTGCTAACAGTGCAACAGGTAGAATTGTAGGTAAGCATCACGTCGATGGCATAAATAACCCCAAGGGGTTGCCAACGGCTGACCGGTGACGGAGTATCCACTCTAATTTTCGATTTTTTACAGAAATTTATCGGGGTTGCAGTTTGCGTTGTTTAAACGCTGACCTATCATGATGAACCGGGCTTTTATCAAGTTGTCGGAAGGTTAACTTATCCATTAATATGGATTTTAGTTGATTTAAGCACACGAACAGGGGGAGCTGTGCTGGTTAATAATTTTGGGGTTGAACGTCGAGTGGCGAATCTGCGCTGGCTGTCCGCAGCGATTGTGTTGTCTTTCACTGCGTTGCCTGCCTGGGCATTCTCGCTGGATGATGTGGCGGCGCAAGCTGAAAAACTGGCAGCTAAAGGCTATGAAGCGCAGAAGAGCAATCTTCCCGCCCAGTTCCGCGATATGAAATTTGCTGATTATCAGCAGATTCGTTTTAACCAGGAGAAGTCATACTGGAATAACCTGCAAACGCCGTTTCGCATTCAGTTCTATCATCAGGGCATGTATTTTGACACGCCGGTGAGAATCAACGAAGTGACGGCCACTGAGGTTAACGAGATCGCCTATTCACCGGAATATTTCGATTTCGGTACGGTGAATCACGATGCAGAGGTCGTGAAGAATCTCGGTTTTGCAGGCTTCAAAATCCTGTATCCCATCAATAAGCTTGGCAAGGATGACGAGATTGTCAGCATGCTGGGTGCCAGCTATTTCCGTGTGATTGGCAAGGGGCAGACTTACGGCCTTTCTGCTCGCGGTCTGGCGATTGACACGGCATTACCCTCCGGGGAAGAGTTCCCGCGCTTCCGCGAGTTTTGGATCGAACGTCCAAAACCCAATGACAAGCACCTGCTGGTCTACGCGCTGCTCGATTCACCGCGTGCCACGGGCGCATACCGTTTTGTCATTTACCCAGGACGCGACAGCGTGGTTGACGTTCAGGCCAAAGTGTTCCTGCGCGCTCGCGTAGGCAAACTGGGGCTGGCACCGTTGACCAGTATGTTCCTGTTTGGGCCGAACCAGCCTTCACCGACGCTGAACTACCGTGGAGCGCTGCACGACTCCAACGGCTTATCTATTCACGCGGGCAACGGTGAGTGGATTTGGCGTCCGCTGAATAACCCGAAACACCTGTCGGTCAGCACCTATTCGATTGAAAACCCGAAAGGCTTCGGTCTGCTGCAACGTGGGCGTGACTTCTCCAGCTATGAAGATCTGGATGACCGTTACGATCTGCGCCCCAGCGGCTGGGTTGAAACCAAGGGCGAGTGGGGTAAAGGGAAAGTCGAACTGGTGGAAATTCCGACAGCCGATGAAACCAACGATAACATCGTTGCGTTCTGGACGCCGGAAGTGCTGCCTGAAATCGGCAAGCCGCTGGAAGTGGGCTATCGCCTGCATTTCACGCGTGACGAAGAGCAATTGCATTCACCTGAATTGGCCTACGTTCAGCGCACCATGCGTTCCACCGGGGATGTGAAACAGTCTAACCTGATTCGCCAACCGGATGGCACCGTTGCGTTCCTGGTCGATTTTGCCGGTCCGATGATGAAAGAGATGGAAGAGGCGACGCCTGTGACCTCTCAAGTCAGCATTGGCGACAACGGTGAAATCGTTGAGAACAATGTTCGCTATAATCCGGTAACGCGCGGCTGGCGTTTGACACTGCGTCTGCGTGTGAAAGATCCTAAACAGCCAACCGAGCTGCGCGCTGCGTTGGTGAACGGCGAAACGCTGTTATCGGAAACCTGGAGCTATCAGCTACCTGCCAATGAATAAGTTAATCTCGAGCCCTGATTATATCGGGAAATTGCCTCTGTCCGCGCAAGCGGCGGAGGCGTTGCAGCATGCGTTGCCTCAGGCTGAGCGTGAAAATCCCTCTGCCATACATCGGGCTCTGGCGCAGGGGGAATCCCCTGCGACGCTGCTGACGGAAGATGATTCGCCGCTGCAATCCGTTAAGGCGCGTCTGGATGCCGCCTGGCCCGATACGGCGACGGCGGTTAAACCGGTGGCTGCTGACAAAGAAGGGCGCGCCGCCTTACAGGCGATGCCCACGATCAAACGTGCGTCGATGTTTCCTGATATGTGGCGCACCAACCCACTGGTGCGCTGGTGGGAAAGTATGCTGGGGCGCTCCCCGGCACCGAGCCGTCCTCATGCCAGCCCGGAAGAGAAGATTGCCGAGAATCGCTGGAGAATGGTGGGTACGCTGCGCCGTTACACCCTGCTTATCCTGACATTGTTCCAAACGGCAATCGCCACCTGGTACATGAAAACCATTTTGCCTTATCAGGGATGGGCGCTGATCGATCCGTTCGCGATGGTGAATCAGCCTTTCCTGCGCTCCTTTATGCAGGTTCTGCCTTATATCCTGCAAAGCGGTATTTTGGTGCTGTTTGCCGTGTTGTTCTGTTGGGTCTCGGCCGGTTTTTGGACTGCGCTGATGGGCTTTTTACAACTGCTGATCGGCAAGGACAAATACAGTATTTCGTCGACGACGGTAGGGGATGAGCCACTCAACCCCGAGCACAGAACGGCGTTGATCATGCCCATCTGTAACGAAGACGTTGAACGCGTGTTCGCCGGATTACGGGCAACCTACGAATCGGTAGCGGCCACTGGACAGCTCGATCACTTCGATCTGTATGTCTTGAGTGACAGTAACGACCCGGACAAATGCGTTGCAGAGCAGAAAGCCTGGATGGACCTGTGCCGTGAAGTGGATGGGTTTGGCCGTATCTTCTATCGCCGACGTCGCCGTCGCGTGAAACGTAAGAGCGGTAACATCGATGATTTCTGCCGCCGTTGGGGCAGCCAATACAGCTACATGGTGATATTGGATGCCGACAGCGTGATGAGCGGTGAATGTCTGACGCAATTGGTGCGTCTGATGGAAGCCAACCCCAATGCCGGGATTATCCAGTCGTCTCCCAAAGCCTCCGGGATGGATACCCTGTATGCACGCTGCCAGCAGTTTGCGACACGCGTGTACGGGCCGTTGTTTACCGCCGGCCTGCATTTCTGGCAACTGGGCGAGTCGCACTACTGGGGCCATAACGCCATCATCCGCGTGAAACCGTTTATCGAGCACTGTGCGCTGGCACCGCTGCCCGGTGAAGGCTCGTTTGCGGGCGCGATTTTATCCCATGACTTTGTTGAAGCAGCACTGATGCGCCGTGCGGGCTGGGGAGTATGGATTGCCTACGATCTGCCCGGCTCCTATGAGGAACTGCCGCCCAACCTGCTCGATGAACTTAAGCGCGATCGCCGCTGGTGTCACGGTAACCTGATGAACTTCCGGTTGTTCCTGGTGAAAGGGATGCACCCGGTACACCGTGCCGTGTTCCTGACCGGGGTAATGTCTTACCTTTCCGCGCCGCTGTGGTTCATGTTCCTGGTACTGTCAACGGCACTGCAAGTGGTGCATACGCTGATGGAGCCGCAATACTTCCTTCAACCGCGTCAGCTGTTCCCTGTATGGCCTCAATGGCGTCCTGAATTGGCGATTGCCTTGTTCTCGACCACGTTGGTGCTGCTGTTCCTGCCAAAATTACTGAGCGTGATTCTGGTATGGGCCAAGGGGGCGAAGCCTTACGGTGGTGCCGTGCGCGTTTTCCTGTCGCTGCTGCTGGAGATGCTGTTTTCGGTATTGCTGGCCCCGGTGCGTATGTTGTTCCACACCGTTTTCGTGGTCAGTGCCTTCCTGGGATGGTCTGTGCAGTGGAAATCACCGCAGCGTGATGATGATGCCACGCCGTGGAGCGAAGCCTTTGCGCGTCACGGCTCGCAACTGGTGTTGGGTCTGGTCTGGGCCATTGGCATGGCCTGGCTGGATTTGCGCTTCCTGTGGTGGCTGTCGCCGATCGTTTTCTCGCTTATCCTGTCGCCATTCGTGTCGGTGATGTCAAGCCGTGCCTCGATTGGGTTGGCGTGCAAGCGTGCTAATCTGCTATTGATTCCGGAAGAGTACGAGCCGCCGCGCGAGCTGGTGGCGACGGACACCTATTTCCGTGCCAACCGTGCGCGTAAATTGGAAAATGGTTTCGTGCAGGCTGTCTTCGATCCTTCGCTCAATGCGTTGGCGAGTGCAATGGCAACGGCGCGTCATGGCTTTAGCCGTGCGGTTGAGCAGGGCCGAGCCCAGCGCGTGGCGGATGCGTTGAAACAGGATCTGGATGCGCTGAGCGACAATCAACGTCTGGTGCTGCTGAGCGATCCCGTAACGATCTCCCGGTTGCACTATGCGGTGTGGCACAACCCGCAGCAGTTTGCCGCCTGGCATCAGCGCTACCGCGCGTTGGAGTCCTGACGGTTTTACCGTAACGGCGTGTTTTACCCATAAAAAACAGCGGCTATGCCGCTGTTTTTTTATTGCACTGCCGGTAATGTCTGGCGATTTAATACAGCGCAGGTTCGCCTTCTGGACGCGTCTTAAAGCGGCGATGTAGCCACATATATTGATCGGGGGCCAGCAGCACATTCTGTTCTACCAGCGTGTTCATCCAGGCGGCTGTTGTGGTTTCATCCTCTAACGGTACGCTAAATTCGGCGGGCTGGATGATCAATTCATAGCCTTTTCCACCCTCTCTCCGCCGAGGGACAAACGGCACAATGGCGGGTTTGGCCACTTTTGCCAACAAATAACTCCCGCTGGTGGTGGCTGCGTTCTCCATGGCAAAAAAGGGAACAAACACGCTGCTGCGCGGACCATAGTCATGGTCGGGGGCATACCAAATAATCTCCCCCTGCTTGAGGGCGCGGATCATGCCCTTGAGATCTTTGCGATCCAACATGGTCTTGTTTGAGCGCATGCGGCCCCAGGTTTGCAACCAGTCAATCAGTTTATTGTCATTGGGTCGGTAAACGCCGATCCCTGGGTTATGCATGCCGAAAATACGTGCCCCCAGTTCCAGCGTAAGAAAGTGCAAGCCAATTAACAGTACGCCACGCTTTTCTGCGCGCAGCGGTCGCAGATGCTCAAGGCCAGTGACGGTGAACCAGCGTGCGATGCGCCAGTCTGGCCAAAACCAGGCCATGCCGGTTTCTAAAAGCCCCATGCCCACGGATTCAAAGTTTTTACGCAACAACGCGGCGCGCGCGTGCTCGGTCATCTCAGGAAAACAGAGTGCCAGATTGCGATCGGCAATGTGCACGCGGTGCTTCATCACGCGCATGGCGATACGGCCTAGCGCGGTGCCGAGACGATAGATAACCGGGTAAGGCAGTAAGACGGCAAGATAGAGGGTGGCGATCCCCAGCCAGGTCAGCCAGTAACGAGGGTGTAATAATGAACGCGTGAATGATGGGAGTTGTGTCATGAGTTCCAGTATCAAAAAATGCAGGCGCAGTTATACGCGCTTGCTGTTAAAAGAAGTCAGTCACACCAGGTGATAGTGTCTAATGTGGTGCGGTGCATCATCAATCGTAATAATGATGCGGGAAAGCATTCCGGCACTGGAAGGCTAACCCTGCATAAGGCTATGTGGAATACCCCAATGATCAATATCCATCTTTTATCTTAGCATCGAAGAATAATGATGTTTAACCTTTGGTGGGATGTCTGTGCTGAAGAGACCCCTCCCGTTTGAGGCTGGGAGGGGGAATACTCAATGTTGGAACAGATTTTTAATGTGATGCGGTTCACTACGCCAGAATTGCGGCGGCGTTGATACTTGTGCGCCTAGGCGTGCGGCCGCATGCCATGGCCAGCGCGGGTTATAGAGCACAGCGCGCGCGATGCCGATAGCATCCGCCTGACCTGTCGCCACAATCGCTTCAGCCTGCTCGGCCTCTGTGATGAGACCAACTGCGATGGTGGTGATCCCCACCTCACGCTTGATGCGCTCAGCATAGCTGACCTGATAGTTGGGTCCTGGCTGAATACGCTGTGCCGGAGAGAGCCCGCCGCTTGAGACATGCATAAAATCGCAGCCAGCAGCGTGCAGCGCGTGGCTGAGCGCAACAGACTGCTCGAGATCCCATCCGCCTTCCACGCCATCGGTGGCGGAAATGCGCACGCCAACGGCTTTGTGCGCGGGAATAACCTCACGTACCGCGCGGAAAACCTCAAGTACCAGACGCATACGGTTATTCAAATCCCCGCCGTAGCGATCGTCACGCGCATTCGACAACGGTGACAGAAATTGATGCAGCAAATAGCCGTGTGCGGCATGGATTTCAAACACATCAAATCCGATGCGATCGGCGCGCTGAGCGGCATTGGCAAAGGCTGCGATGACATCTGCGATCTGCTGGGCCGACATCGCCGTTGGTGCCGTTTCATTATCGTCATAAGGCAGGGCCGAAGGGGCCACAGGCTGCCAGCCTCCTTGCTGTTCACTCACGCGAGCCCGCCCTTGCCACGGTACTGCGGTGGAGGCTTTGCGCCCGGCGTGGCCCAATTGAATGCCGAGTGGCATGGTGGAGTAGGCTTTAACGGCGTTGATTGCGGTGGCGAGTGCCTGCTCGGTTTCATCATTCCACAGCCCTAAATCCTGAGGAGATATACGGCCTTCAGGTACAACCGCTGTCGCTTCAATGATCAGCAACCCGGCGCCTGAATGGGACAGATTACCTAAATGCATGGTATGCCAAGGGGTTGCCAGACCGTTCTGGGCCGCATACTGACACATGGGAGCAATGATAATGCGGTTGGGCAATGTGACGGGGCCTAGCGCGAGTGGGGTAAATAGCCGACTCATGGTGGTTTCCTTATCCGAGAAAAAGCGAATAAACCATCATACGCCGAGATATTTTTGCCGTGTCGACGATTTTCTCCATGCCGCACAAATACCTCCTCTGGCGTAATCGCCGCAATCGGCTATAATCCCGCGCGTTACGCACATGTCGCCGTAACGTTATAATCTGGTTAACCCTCGCTGAAGACAGGAACGTACACCATGCCAGTGTTACACAACCGTGTTTCCAATGAGGAACTGAAAGCGCGTATGCTCGCGGAAACCGAGCCGCGCACCACAGTTTCCTTTTACAAATATTTCGCGCTTGATGATGCACAAGCGTTTCGCGATAACCTTTACCTGCAATTTCTGCAATGTGAGGTATTTGGCCGTGTCTATGTGGCGGCTGAAGGTATCAATGCGCAGGTAAGCGTGCCCGCCAGTCGCTTCGACGACTTTAAAGCGGCGCTGTACGGCGCGCATCCGGCATTGGACAGCATCCGGCTGAATGTGGCACTGGATGATGACGGAAAATCCTTTTGGGTGCTGCGCATGAAAGTGCGCGATCGCATTGTCGCGGATGGCATCGACGATCCGACCTTCAATCCCAGCGATGTTGGCTCCTACCTGAAAGCCGAGGCGGTTAACGCCATGGCGGACGATCCGGACACGCTGTTTGTCGATATGCGTAATCATTACGAATATGAAGTGGGGCATTTTGAAAATGCGCTTGAAGTGCCTTCCGATACCTTCCGTGAGCAATTGCCGATGGCAGCAGAAATGCTGGCTGATGCGCGGGACAAAAATATCGTGATGTATTGCACCGGCGGCATTCGCTGTGAAAAGGCCAGCGCCTATATGCGCCATCAGGGCTTCAAGAATGTTTACCATGTGGAAGGTGGCATCATTGAATACACCCGTCAGGCCAAGGCTCAGGGCTTACCGGTGAAATTCAGGGGTAAAAACTTTGTTTTCGATGAACGCATGGGGGAACGTATCACCGACGATGTTATCGCCCACTGCCATCAATGTGGCGAACCGTGCGATACCCACACCAACTGCCGCAATGCAGGGTGTCACTTGTTGTTTATTCAGTGTCCGCGCTGTCAGGCGGCCTATCTGGGCTGTTGTAGCGATGCCTGCCAGAGTGAGTTGGCGTTGCCGTTGGAACAGCAGCGTGAGCGACGTCGTGGACGGGAAACCAGCATGAAGATTTTTAATAAATCACGCGATCGGCTTAGAGGGTCGTTGCGTATCCCCGCGCCTGACGAAAGCGGCAGCAGTGAACAGTGACAGGATATTTAAGGGGCGCGGCTAATCGGGAAACTTAAGCGCGCTGAATATGACGACACCGCCATCAGGCGGTGTCGTTAAGAGATAATCGGTTACTGTGAAATCGGTAGACTAGTGCTTAAGTAAATCTTGTGGCTGAAAATCTGTCGACTCAATCTTAGCGATACCCGCTTCAAGAATATAAATAAGTTGCCGTGCTACATCGGTAGTAAGCCACAAGGTTCGGCCTACGTTTGCGTCTGCAGGTGCCTGGTCTGGGGTGGTTAAATAATGCAAACGGATCATCATGGCGTCATAACTGTCAACGGTGCTGATATCCCATCCTACAAGAGGATGTGTCTGAATAACTTCATTTTTTCTGTCCATACATACCCCTTATTGACTAGTTACTAACATGAGTGACTAACGAGGCTTGGGCGGCTCCTTATTGACAAGAGCAACTTAAGTATACTGTGACTTTTGTACAACAGGTGAGTTATTTTGACTCTTTTTGCAAAGAAAAATTTCTGGATATGATATCCCCTATATTCAGGGGGATATCAGTTAAGCGGGGGCAAAACGGGCTATTCGGCGCTGATACCAGCATGTTTTTCAAACACGGCAATAAGCAACGCCAGATGTTTTTTGGTCTGTTCTGAGCGATGTTCGTTGTGTGATTCCAATTTCAAATTATGCAGCAACAGCTGTGCCGTTCTTTCATCCAATGCAAATGCCAGGGAGGAAAACGCCAGTTCCAACGCATCAATCTTATGCTGCTGGTCACCAATCAGCGCTAATAATTCGCCGAACGTCATGGCTTGTTCTGGTTTCTCTACCGTCATTGTCATGTCCCTCCGTCATCGACCATTTACCGGCTAGTGTGAAGACTACAAGGATAAAATAGAAGGTCTCGATTATTAATGCCAGTGATTATTCCGCACTAAACCAATCGTCGGCACTCTCCCAGGTTTCCTGGAGGATTTCGGAAATTAACGCTTTATCATCCTTGTTGCCGCCCAACACGCTCAGATTGTTGGCCGCAGCGTAACGCACCTGAATGGCACTATCGGGATAATGGCGGTGTACGCGCTGGGTCAATTCGTGCGTCAAGGCTTCAATGGCGCCAGCGGGTAAGGGGGCTGATTTGGCTAATGTGAGTTCTACGCGCATGATACTCTCCTTTAATTGACTGGTTATTTATACAGTTAAAGGTGAGGGAGGGCAATACGGTTGAAATAAATATTTGGGCGGTGAAATGCAACGGTCGGTAACAGCCAGTGCGCCGCGAGTGTGCAGCGCGCTGGCGGAGAGATTAACGTACTTGCCAGTTCAGGGTTTGGCCTGCAAGGAAGGGCACCAGCGCATCATCACCCAACGCGATGCTTTCCGGGAAGGTCGTGGCAGCCTTATGCAGTTCAATCCAGTCCTCATTGATTGGCAAACCATAAAAGGCGGGCCCATTAAGCGAGCAGAACGCTTCTAACTTATCCAGTGCGCCAATCTCTTCAAATACGGTTGCATAAGCACAGAGCGCGGCCTGCGCGTTAAATACCCCGGCACAGCCGCAACTTGCTTCTTTCTTGTGGCGTGCATGGGGGGCAGAATCCGTACCGAGGAAGAAACGGTCAGAACCGCTGGCGACTGCATCGCGCAGTGCCTGTTGATGAATATTGCGTTTCAGAATCGGCAGGCAATACAAGTGAGGCCGTACCCCGCCTACCAGCATGTGGTTGCGGTTAAACATCAGGTGTTGTGGCGTCACGGTAGCGCCAAGATAGCGATCGCCGTCCAGCACGTACTGCGCGGCTTCACGGGTCGTGATGTGTTCAAACACGATTTTCAGCGTAGGGAAGCGTTTGCGCAGCGGCTCCATCACCGATTCGATAAAACGGGCCTCACGGTCGAAAATATCGATCGCCGGATCGGTCACTTCGCCGTGAATCAGCAGCGGCATGCCGATATCTGCCATCTGTTCGAGGATCGGGTAGAGATTGGCGACATCAGTAACGCCAAAACTGGAGTTAGTCGTCGCATTCGCCGGATAGAGCTTGGCGGCGGTAAATACCCCTTGTTGGAAGCCGGAAACGACTTCTTTCGCGTCCAACGAGTCTGTCAGATAGCAGGTCATCAACGGTTGAAAATTGTCACCCGCCGGGATCGCGGCAAGAATTCGTTCGCGATAGGCCAGCGCACTGGCAATGCTGGTCACTGGCGGTGTCAGGTTGGGCATCACAATCGCGCGACCAAAATGACGACTGGTAAACGGCAACACGGTGGCGAGTACGTCATCGTCGCGCAGGTGAAGATGCCAGTCATCAGGACGGCGAATTTTTAAAACGGTAGACAGTGTTGTCATGGAAAATGCTCCAGCGGGCTAAATGCTAAATGTCACGAGCAGATACGGCGGGACACAAGCATAAGCGCAAAGTGCGGGGAATGCACCCGTTTGTTGCTGGCGAACCCTTATTCGAGGTGAGTGGCGTTCTGTGCTAACCATGGCGCTGCAAGGTACACGTGAGGGAAAGAGTAGCGTATGGTAAGTCCCATCGCTAATTTCTCAGCCAGGCCATTCAAGGCCCGTTGGGATAACTAACAGGAGCAACATATGGAATTGCGCATTGTCGCCACTATTCAGGCCAAACCAGAGCACGTCGATGCCGTCGCACAAGCGGTGAAAAAGGTAGTGGCACCCAGCCGTGCCGAAGCGGGAAACCTGCAATACGATCTGCATGAATCATTGGAAGCGCCGGGTACCTTCGTCTTTTTTGAACGCTGGGCAAGTCGTGACGTGTTGACGGAGCACGAAGCAACCCCACACTTTCAGCAACTGGTGGCCGAGTTGGAAGGCAAAACGCTGGGTATGGTGATTACCCCGCTGCGCGCGCTGGTGTAAGCGGCGGTGCTTTCAATGTGGATATAAAAAAAACCCCTCCGAAGAGGGGTTTTTTGTGCCTGAACGGCGTATTTACTCAAACGAGGCGGGTTTTGCCGCTGCTGCTGTTGCATGATTAACGGCAGAGTGACCCCCCGCGCTGCCTTTACCGGCGAACTCGGTGGTCGGGCGTACCCAGTCGCTGTGGCGCGGTGCTTCCACCTCATAGGCTGGCGCAGGCGCTTTGGTCATCGGCGCGGAGGCAGCGTGCTGCTGTTTAGCCGCGCCGCGTAACGGCTGTACCGCACGAACCGTGGTCGGAACAGCGGGTTCTGCCACCTGCGGTGCGGTCTCGACAGCGGCAACGGGTGCAACGGTCTCAATCGCGTCGGCTGTGGTGACAGGCGCTTCAACCGTTTCAACCTCAGCAACCGCTGGTGCGGTTTCTTCCGTTGCCAGAGAAACCTCCGCTGCTGCGGTATGTTGCTCGACAGCTTCGACAGCTTCGACAGCTTCCTGCTCAGCGCTTGCTGCGCTTACCGTTGGTGCCACCACCGGTTGTTCTGCAACAACAGGGCTCGGCACTGAGGTGGTTTCCGTGACAGCGACATCAACAGATTCTGTTGTCTCGACCGCGTCTGGGACTCCGGCCGGTTCAACGGTAGCCGGTGCTTCGACGGTGTCTTGTGCGACATGTTCAGGTGCGACAGGCGCGGTGCTGAAGGTGTCGGCTACAGGCGGTGCGCTGACGTCGTCCGTCACTGGTGTCGCGACAGGTTGTGCTTCCGCCTCAAGTGCTGCGAGGACCGGCAGTGCGGCAATCGGTGCTTCTACGGCCGGTGCCAGCTCGGTTGACAGTTCGTCGTTTTGCGCCAGCGCAGCCACCGGATAGCGGATCCACACTTTACCGGACGCCATTTCCGGCGAAGCAGAAGCCTGCGCCAACGGCATCGGTGATTGTGTCGGATAACGCTCATCACGATAGCGACGACGACGTTGACCACTCACGCGCAGATGACGCGGTGAACGGCGCGAGCGACGTGGCATATTGGCATCATTACGGCCCGCATCTGCCTGCTCAGCGTTGGTTTCGGTCTCCGCCGGAGCGTTTGCCGTGGCGTCCGTCAACAGCGGCAGGGCGTGTTCTGCCACTGGCGCAGGCAATGTTGATGCTTCAACCTGGCTATCAGCGTGTGCTGCGTCACCGTCAATGATACGCACTTTCTGAGTTAACTGGCGGCGCTGACGGCGCGGCATGACCGGCGTCGGTTTCTCCTGTTCACCCTCTTCCTGCGTGTTTTCTTCATCACGGTTCAGGACTTTAACATCTTGCTGGGCTTGACGTTTTTCATCCTGACGACGACGTTGACGCTCAGCGCGCTGTTCACGGCGCTGCTGATCGTCACGCGGCGCTTTTTCAACTGCTTCTTCAACGGGGGCGACAGTTTCCGCCACCGCTGCTGGGGCATTCTGACGTTTGTTGCGACGGTTCTCATCCCGTGATTCGCGGTTACCGTCACGGTTTTCCTTGTTGCCATCACGACCATCACGACCATCACGGCTGTCACGGGCACCATCACGTTGATTACGATCGCGACGGTTGTTTGAACCTTGACGACGACCGGAACGGCGCTCCTGACGCTGCTCCGTTGAGGCAGGCTCTTGCGTGTCGGTGCTTTCCGGTTGGCTTTCAGCGCTGGCAAACACGTTTTTCAACGCGCCGAACAGACGACCAAACAGCCCAGGCGTTGCAGGCGCAGCGGCTTGCTCTGGTGCGGTTTGAACTGTCGGCTTCGGTGTGATTACCGGCGATTCAGGCAGGTCAGACATGGTGAACGTGGCCAGGGCCGGTTGCTCAGGAACCTTGCGCTCCAGGGATTGCTCTTCCTGAACCTGTTGTGCCTCGGCATCAAGGCGCTGTGGCAGCAGATAGCTGAGCGTGGTTTTTTCTTCGCCTTTACGCACGCGCATAACATGGTAGTGCGGCGTTTGCATGCCATCGTGCGGCACGATAACAGCGCGCACGCCACCCTGACGTTTTTCAATCGCATTCACGGCTTCGCGTTTTTCATTCAGCAGATAAGACGCGATAGGCACCGGCACGATAGCGTGAACTTCCCGGGTGTTCTCTTTCAGCGCTTCTTCTTCAATCAGACGCAGGATAGAGAGCGACAGGGATTCGTTATCACGGATAGTACCCGTCCCGCTACAGCGAGGGCAGACGTGATGACTGGATTCACCCAGCGACGGGCTCAACCGCTGACGGGACATTTCCAGCAGGCCGAAGCGGGAGATGCGACCAATCTGAATACGGGCACGATCCTGACGAACGGCATCGCGCAGTCGGTTTTCCACTTCACGCTGGTGACGAACCGGGGTCATATCGATAAAGTCGATGACAATCAAGCCACCGAGGTCGCGCAGACGCAACTGGCGGGCGATTTCATCAGCCGCTTCGAGGTTGGTGTTGAAGGCGGTTTCTTCGATATCGCCGCCGCGCGTTGCGCGGGCCGAGTTGATATCGATCGCCGTCAACGCTTCGGTGGTATCGATGACAATGGAGCCGCCAGAAGGCAAACGCACTTCGCGCTGGAAGGCGGATTCAATTTGCGATTCGATCTGATAGTGGCTGAACAACGGAATTTCACCGCTGTACAATTTGATTTTGCTGCTGAAATCCGGACGGCCCAGGGCAGAGATATGCTCTTTGGCAAGGTCGAGGATTTTGGGGTTATCGATAAGAATTTCACCGATATCCGGGCGCAGGTAGTCGCGGAATGCACGCACGATAACATTGCTTTCCTGATGAATCAGGAAAGGAGCAGGGCGACCTTCCGCCGCTTTTTGGATGGCATCCCAGTGTTTCAGACGAAACGCCAGATCCCACTGAAGCGCATCGGCGGATTTGCCGACACCCGCGGTACGCACGATGAGCCCCATGCCATCAGGCAGTTCGAGCGAGCTCAGTGCTTCTTTCAGTTCGGTGCGATCGTCGCCTTCGATGCGACGAGAAATGCCACCCGCGCGCGGGTTGTTCGGCATCAACACCAGATAGCTGCCCGCCAGACTGATAAAGGTGGTCAGCGCTGCACCCTTGTTGCCACGCTCTTCTTTGTCCACCTGAACAATCACTTCCTGACCTTCGCGCAACACATCTTTGATGTTGGGACGACCATGTGAGGAGTAGTTACTGGGGAAGTATTCGCGAGCGATCTCTTTTAAGGGAAGGAAACCGTGTCTTTCAGCGCCGTAATCGACAAAAGCAGCTTCAAGACTGGGTTCGATGCGGGTGATTTTTCCTTTATAGATATTGGCCTTTTTCTGCTCATGGCCTGGGCTTTCAATATCCAGATCGTAGAGCCGTTGACCATCAACCAAAGCAACACGCAACTCTTCTTGCTGAGTTGCGTTAATTAACATTCTTTTCATCTTAACTTACTCGTTATTTTTACTTGCATCATTGATAGAGCTACGGACAAAGATGCTGAATGACCGGGTTCACCGATGGCCTCGTGGCTTATCGCAGGGACGTCAACCTCCCGGTTGTCGCCTGCATAGAGGCGCATATTTCGGTAGCCTGTATTTCCTGGTGGAAAACAGCACATTTATTGAGGGAACAGCTTCTGAAGAAGGGTCACCAGATCTGATTCCATTTACCGGCCAAGCTGCCATCCGCAGCCCGCTAACTGCTTGATTCCGCATTACGTCTTACGCCATTGCCGCGTTTATACGTTATCAGGCAAATTTACCTATTTTGCCCTTTCCACTGTTTCAGGAAGATAGGCGGGTAAAACCACTGCATTATTCCATTGCTGGTACTGTTATAGCAAGGTGACTTTACGGATGTGCAACAAGATTGTTGTCCTGATTTTAATCAAACGCACGAACACTATGTCTGAAGTCCGCAAGCTCGATGGCAATCAGTTGGCCCAATCTCTGTGCAACAGCCCATTAAGTGCCTGACAGACAGTTAAGCACATAAAAAGAAGTGGCGCTATCTGCACGGGCTATTTAGAATCGCGCATCATGAAAACAGAGAATCCATCAGTACAATTTATCGCAGTTTCTGCCGATGAAGCAGGGCAGCGTATCGACAACTTTTTGCTCGCGCGGCTCAAAGGCGTGCCGAAAAGCATGATTTACCGCATCTTGCGTAAAGGCGAAGTGCGTGTGAACAAAAAACGTGTCAAGCCGGAATATAAGCTACAGGATGGCGATGTGGTGCGCGTTCCTCCCGTGCGCGTAGCGGAGCGCGACGAGCCAGCGGTGTCTGCCAGCCTCGGTAAGGTTGCCGCGTTGGCCAATTGCATTCTGTATGAAGATGACAGCCTGATCGTGCTCAATAAGCCTTCCGGCACGGCGGTACACGGCGGCAGCGGGCTAAGCTTTGGCGTCATTGAAGGGCTGCGTGCACTGCGGCCTGAAGCGCGCTTTCTGGAATTGGTACACCGGCTCGATCGCGATACGTCCGGCGTATTGCTCATCGCGAAAAAACGCTCGGCGCTGCGTGCGCTGCACGAGCAACTGCGGCTTAAGGGAATGCAGAAAAATTATCTGGCGCTGGTACGCGGTCAGTGGCAATCCCACTGCAAAGCGGTGCAGGCACCGCTATTGAAGAATATTTTGCAAAGCGGCGAGCGCGTGGTGCGCGTCAGTAGTGAAGGCAAACCTTCGGAAACTCGTTTCAAGGTGGAAGAACGCTTTGAGCAGGCGACGCTGGTGCGCGCCAGCCCGGTGACGGGACGTACCCATCAGATCCGTGTGCATACGCTGCACGCAGGCCATCCCATTGCGTTCGACGATCGCTATGGCGACAGAGAATTTGACCGGCAACTGGCTGCCACCGGGCTGTCGCGTTTGTTCTTGCACGCACAGTCGTTGACTTTTGAACATCCCGGTACCGGCGAGACGATGCGTATCGAAGCACCGCTCGATGCGGCGTTACGCCACTGCTTGCAGGTGTTGCGGCAGCAGAAATAGCATCACTGATGTTGGGTAACCTGACCAAAACAGTAACTCCTACCACCAACCGTCATTCCCGCGAAAGCGGGAATCTCTTGCTGAAGAAACGCGTTTATCCTCGCAGAGATCCCCGGCTTTCGCCGAGGATGACGAAGAGAGGGCCGGGGATGGCGAGGATAACGAGAGGGACTGTGAGGCGGTACCTGTTGGTTACCCTAACCCGGTCAGCGTTAGCGGGTTGACGCCTTCGTGGCGCAGCATCTCGCACAGCGCAATTAACGGCAGGCCAACCAGCGTATTCGGGTCGCGTCCGGAAAGTTTATCAAACAGGGCGATGCCCAATCCTTCACTTTTGAAACTGCCTGCGCAATGCCAGGGCTGCTCCCGCGCCAGATAGGCAGCAATGTCTTCTTCACTCAGCGCACGAAAATGCACGTCAAAGGGCTCGACCTGCGATTGCAGCACGCCACTGGCGCTGTTGAGCAGCGCCAAACCGGTATAAAAGGTGACGCGGTTGCCGCTGGCCTGACGCAACTGCTGCGCCGCTTTCTCCGCTATCAGCGGCTTTCCTGTAATGACACCGTTAAGCACGCAGACTTGATCGCCGCCGATAATCAGGTGTGCGGGGTAGCGGCTCGCCAGTGCCTGCGCTTTTTCCCGTGCTAATCGCTCAACCAGCGCGACGGCGCTTTCTTGTGCACGTGGGGTTTCATCAATATCGGGATTGGCACACTGAAACGGCAGTCCCAGCTTGGCGAGCAGGCTTTTACGGTAAGGAGAGGTAGAGGCGAGCACTATCTGAGACATAATTTTTACGATAAACCGTAGCGTAATCAAAAAAGGCATTTTACACTGTGCGCCGCTGAGAAAGCGAATCTGGGCGAATGCGAATCTTGATAAAATAGTGAGACAACGCAGCCTTTTTCTTTGACTCTATGTCGTTACGACGTTAATATGCGCGCCCTATGCAAAAGGTAAAATTACCCCTGACCCTGGATGCGGTTCGCACGGCTCAAAAACGGTTAGACTATGTTGGTGTCTACACGGTTGAACAAGTTGCACGCGTTGCCGAGTCTGTGGCCAGTGTGGATAGTGATGTTCAGGTCTCTTTATCGTTTAATATCGATAATCAGCGCCTGGCGGTGATTAACGGCAGTGCACAAGTGGACGTTACGCTGATGTGCCAGCGCTGCCAAAAGCCGTTCGAACATCAGATTCACACCACATTTTGTTTCAGTCCTGTCGTCAATGACGAGCAGGCAGAGGCTCTGCCGGAAGCGTATGAGCTGATCGATGTCGATGAGTTTGGCGAGGTCGATTTGCTGGCGATGGTTGAAGATGAGATTATTCTCGTATTGCCCATCGCTCCGGTACACGATTCTGAACACTGTGAAGTGTCCGAAGCGGACATGGTGTTTGGTAAACTGCCTGAAGAGGCGGAGAAACCGAACCCGTTTGCCGTATTAGCCAGTTTAAAGCGTAAGTAATTAAGGAGTAAGGTCCATGGCCGTACAACAGAACAAACCTAGCCGTTCCAAACGTGGTATGCGTCGTGCTCACGATGCGCTGACCACCTCTTCTGTTTCCGTAGACAAAGTTTCTGGCGAAACTCATCTGCGTCATCACATCACTGCGGATGGTTACTACCGCGGTCGCAAGGTTATTGCCAAATAATTCTCACGAATTATTAGCAAGGCAATACCTTGACACGCCTCACACTGGCGTTAGATGCAATGGGCGGGGACGTCGGTCCCTGCGTTACAGTGCCTGCGGCATTGCAGGCACTGGCTTCTAATCCGGGTCTTCACTTGTTATTGGTCGGCGATCCCGCCGCGCTTTATCCATTACTCGCCAAAGTCGATTCTGCTTTACTCTCCCGGTTGGAAATTGTGCCGGCTGAATCGGTTATTGCGAGTGATGCGCGCCCGTCGCAGGCGATCCGTGCCAGTCGTGGCACGTCGATGCGCATTGCGCTGGAACTGATTAAAACGGGTAGGGCACAGGCGTGCGTGAGTGCAGGAAATACCGGTGCTTTGATGGGACTGGCGAAACTGCTGCTCAAACCGTTGGAAGGTATCGATCGTCCAGCCTTGGTGACGGTGCTGCCGCATCAGCAGCAGGGCAAAACGGTGGTGCTGGATTTGGGTGCCAATGTCGAGTGTAACAGCGCGCAATTGGTGCAGTTTGCCGTGATGGGTTCAGTGATGGCCGAAGAAGTGTTAGCGCTGAACAATCCGCGCGTCGCCCTGCTGAACATCGGCGAAGAAGAGACCAAAGGCTTGGCCGCGATCCGCGATGCGGCTGCGCAGCTAAAGAATACGCCCTCGATTAACTATATTGGTTATCTTGAAGGCAATGAGTTGTTGACGGGCAAAACCGACGTGATGGTCTGTGACGGCTTTGTGGGTAATGTCACATTGAAAACGATGGAAGGCGTGGTAAGGATGTTCCTGTCACTGCTTAAATCGTCGTCGACCGATGTCGGGCATAAAGCAAAGCAAGCGTGGTGGCTCACGTTGATCGGCCGTTTTATCCAAAAACGTTTGGCGAAACGGTTCGGACATCTCAATCCTGATCAATATAATGGCGCATGTCTGTTAGGGCTGCGGGGCACCGTGATAAAAAGCCATGGCGCGGCAAACCAACGGGCGTTTGCCGTCGCTATCGAACAGGCAATGCAGGCGGTGCAGCGGCAACTTCCTGACCGAATTGCGGCGCGCCTGAAAACTGTATTACCCAAGAGTGACTGAGCGTACATGTATACTAAAATAATCGGAACGGGCAGTTTTTTGCCTGAACAAATCAGGACGAACGCTGATTTAGAACAATTGGTCGACACTTCCGATGAGTGGATTGTGACGCGCACCGGTATCCGTGAGCGCCGCATTGCCGGGCCGGATGAAAACGTGGCGACCATGGGACATCAGGCCGCGCTGAACGCGCTGGAGATGGCGGGCGTTGACAAGGACAAGATTGGCTTGCTGATTGTCGCAACCACGTCCTCTACGCACGCGTTCCCGAGCGCCGCGTGTCAGGTTCAACAGATGCTGGAGATCCGCGACACCATCGCCTTTGACGTCGCTGCGGCTTGCGCAGGGTTTACCTATGCGCTCAGCATTGCCGATCAATATATTAAAAACGGTGCGGTAGATTACGCGCTGGTGGTTGGCTCAGACACACTGGCGCGCACCCTGGATCCTGCCGATCGCGGTACCATCATTCTGTTTGGTGACGGTGCGGGCGCGGTGGTGTTAGGGCAATCGGAACAGCCCGGCATCCTGTCAACCCACCTGCACGCGGATGGTCGCTACGGCCATCTGTTGACGCTGCCTCATCAGGATCGTGCGCATCAGGATCAACCTGCCTACCTGACCATGGCCGGTAACGAAGTGTTCAAAGTGGCCGTGACGGAACTGGCGCACATCGTTGAAGAAACGCTGCATGCCGCACAGCTCGACAAGAGCGAACTGGACTGGTTGGTGCCGCATCAGGCTAACCTGCGTATCATCAGTGCCACGGCGAAGAAATTGGGCATGGGCATGGACAAGGTTGTGGTGACTCTCGATCGCCACGGCAATACGTCGGCCGCTTCCGTACCCTGCGCGCTGGATGAAGCGGTGCGCGATGGGCGGATAAAACCCGGTCAGTTGATCCTGCTGGAAGCCTTTGGCGGCGGGTTCACCTGGGGTTCTGCGCTGGTTCGTTTTTGATCAAACGGGACGTTTAAAATGACGCAATTTGCAATGGTATTTCCGGGGCAAGGTTCCCAGACAGTCGGCATGCTGGCTGAACTGGCGGCACAGTACTCGGTAGTACAGGAAACCTTTGCCCAGGCTTCTGAGGTATTGGGTTATGACTTGTGGCAGCTCACTGCACAAGGCCCGGCGGAAGAACTGAATAAAACCTGGCAAACTCAACCAGCGCTGCTGACGGCGTCGGTGGCGATTTGGCGGGTGTGGCAGCAGCAGGGCGGCAAACAGCCCGCGCTGATGGCAGGTCACAGTCTGGGCGAATATTCGGCGCTGGTGTGTGCCGGTGCGCTGGATTTTCAGGAAGCGGTGCGTCTGGTTGAACTGCGCGGCAAACTGATGCAGGAAGCCGTGCCGGAAGGGACGGGCGCCATGTACGCCATCATCGGTCTGGATAACGATGCCATTGCGGCGGCCTGTGAAGCATCTGCCGAGGGGCAAGTGGTTTCTCCGGTGAATTTCAACTCGCCGGGGCAGGTGGTTATCGCGGGTAACAAAGAAGCCGTTGAGCGTGCCGGTGCTGCTTGTAAAGCCGCCGGGGCCAAACGTGCGTTGCCGCTGCCGGTGAGTGTGCCTTCTCACTGCGCGTTGATGAAACCTGCGGCAGAAAAACTGGCAGAGGCGTTAAAAACGATTACAGTTACTACGCCAGCCATTCCAGTGGTAAACAACGTTGATGCGCGTAGCGAAACCGATCCCGATGCCATCCGTGCAGCGCTGGTAAAACAGCTGTACAGCCCGGTGCGCTGGACCGAGTGTGTCTCCTACGTTGCAGCCCAAGGTGTTGACACCTTGCTGGAAGCGGGACCGGGCAAAGTATTGACCGGGCTGACAAAGCGTATCGTTGATACCCTGAGTGCGGCGGCGATTAACGATCCGGCTTCACTGTCTGCGGCCCTGGAACAATAAGAACGGAGAGTACCATGAGCTTTGAAGGAAAAATCGCCCTGGTAACGGGTGCCAGCCGCGGTATTGGCCGTGCGATCGCAGAAACGCTGGTTGCTCGCGGTGCCACCGTGGTGGGAACCGCCACCAGCGAAAATGGCGCGCAAGCCATCAGCGAGTGGTTGGGTGCCAATGGCAAAGGTTATATGCTCAACGTCGCCGATCAGGCGTCCGTTGAAGCGGTACTGACAGCCATTCGTGCGGATTTCGGTGAAATCGACATTTTGGTCAACAACGCGGGTATTACGCGTGATAACCTGTTGATGCGAATGAAAGACGATGAGTGGCAAGATATTATCGACACCAATCTGACATCGGTATTCCGTCTGTCAAAAGCGGTGTTGCGTGCCATGATGAAAAAGCGCTTTGGCCGTATCGTCACCATCGGTTCCGTAGTCGGGACCATGGGGAACGGCGGACAGGCGAACTATGCGGCAGCGAAAGCGGGCCTGATTGGTTTTAGCAAGTCGCTGGCGCGCGAAGTGGCCTCACGCGGCATTACTGTCAATGTGGTTGCGCCAGGTTTTATCGAAACCGATATGACGCAGGCATTGACAGAAGAACAACGTGCAGGCATTTTGAGCCAGGTTCCTGCGAACCGTCTTGGGGACGCTAAAGAAATCGCCAGTGCTGTTGCTTTTTTGGCCTCCGATGAGGCTGGTTATATTACGGGTGAGACATTGCATGTCAACGGCGGCATGTATATGATCTAAATAGCTCGGAATTTATTTGCGTTATTTGCGGTGAAAACCGCAAAATAGCACAAAATCGTGGTTAGACCAGCCGGGATTTTGTTGCATCTTTTTCAACATTTTATACACTACGAAAACCATCGCGAAAGCGAGTTTTGATAGGAAATTTAAGAGTATGAGCACTATCGAAGAACGCGTTAAGAAAATCATCGTTGAACAGCTTGGTGTTAAACCGGAAGAAGTGGTTAACAACGCTTCCTTCGTTGATGACCTCGGCGCTGATTCTCTTGACACCGTTGAACTGGTAATGGCGCTGGAAGAAGAATTTGATACTGAAATTCCAGACGAAGAAGCAGAAAAAATCACAACTGTTCAGGCAGCCATTGATTTTATTCAGGCTAACCAGCAGTAAGCGAACATATCTAGGCGGTCATTCGACCGCCTAAGTTTTCTTTGTCCCGCAGTGTCATATTTTCCCTCCCTGGAGGACAAGCGTGTCTAAGCGTCGTGTAGTTGTGACCGGACTGGGCATGTTAACTCCTGTCGGCAATACAGTTGAGTCCACCTGGACTGCTCTTCTTGCCGGTCAGAGTGGCATCAGCCCGATCGACCATTTCGATACTACTGCCTATGCAACTCGTTTTGCTGGCTTAGTAAAGGATTTCAATAGCGAGGATTTCATCTCGCGCAAAGAAGCGCGCAAGATGGATGCCTTTATCCAATACGGTGTCGCCGCGGGCATTAACGCCATGCGCGATTCCGGTATTGAAGTGACGGAAGAAAACGCGACGCGCTTCGGTGCGGCGATCGGTTCCGGCATTGGTGGCCTGGGACTCATTGAAGAGAACCACAGTTCACTGGTGAACGGCGGTCCGCGTAAAATCAGCCCGTTCTTTGTCCCTTCCACCATTGTTAACATGGTGGCTGGGCATCTGAGCATCATGTTCGGACTGCGTGGTCCGAGTATTTCCATTGCCACTGCCTGTACTTCTGGCGTGCATAATATCGGCCATGCGGCGCGCATCATTGCTTACAACGATGCAGATATCATGCTGGCTGGCGGCGCGGAAAAAGCCAGTACGCCTCTGGGCGTTGGTGGATTTGGCGCAGCCCGTGCACTTTCCACGCGTAACGACAATCCTCAGGCGGCAAGCCGTCCGTGGGATAAAGATCGCGATGGTTTCGTGCTGGGTGACGGTGCCGGGATCATGGTGCTGGAAGAGTATGAACATGCGAAGAAACGCGGCGCGAAAATTTACGCCGAAATCGTTGGCTTCGGCATGAGCAGCGATGCCTATCACATGACGTCACCGCCGGAAAACGGTGCGGGCGCGGCGCTGGCGATGCAAAACGCTCTGCGCGATGCGGGCATCACCCCGGCTCAGATTGGGTACATCAACGCGCACGGCACATCAACGCCTGCGGGTGACCTGGCGGAAACGCACGCGGTGAAATCCGTGTTTGGTGAACAAGCGAGCCGCGTAATGGTGAGCTCAACCAAATCCATGACCGGCCACCTGTTAGGGGCTGCGGGCGCTGTGGAATCTATCTTCACGGCGCTGGCGCTGCGCGATCAGGTTGTTCCGCCGACCATCAATCTGGATAATCCGGACGAAGGTTGCGACCTGGATTTTGTACCACATGAAGCACGTCAGGTTTCCGATATGGAATACACACTGTGTAACTCCTTCGGTTTTGGCGGCACCAACGGTTCACTGGTATTCCGCCGCGTGTAACAGCGTTGCGATACCGCTAAAAGCCCGGGCAACCGGGTTTTTTTTTGCCTGTCACCCACCGTTGTGGTAGGGCAGAATTCAGAACACGCCACTTGTTGCCGCCCTGGGTTACTGGCACTCTGAACGTCACGCTACTGCCACGACTATTGGTGTTGTTGGCGTCAGCGTAAATGAACGTGTTGGGTGAGGACTGCGTATGTTTTGGATAAATGGTCAGGTGCAAGAGCAGATAGCCGTTGCCGATCGTGGCCTCCAGTACGGTGACGGATGCTTCACCACCGCGCGCGTGCTGGAAGGCAAGGTCGTGTGGTTAGCATTGCATATGGCGCGGTTACGTCAGGACGCTGAGCGTTTGCTTATTCCGTTTGCGGCATGGGATACACTGCAAGCCGAAATGGAGCGGGCGGCGCAGGGGGTTGAGCAAGGCGTAGTAAAAGCCATCGTAACGCGCGGCAGTGGCGGTCGAGGTTACAGCACACTGTCTTGTGGCGAACCGACACGCATTGTGATGCAGACGGGTTATCCAGCGCATTACATCGAATGGCGCAAGCAGGGCATCACCCTTGGCATCAGTCCGGTCACATTAGGGCGCAACCCACGATTGGCGGGCATTAAACACTTGAACCGGCTGGAGCAGATCCTGATACGTCAGGAGATGGACGCACAAGCTGTCGATGACGTGGTGGTGCTTGACACTGAGGGCTACCTGGTGGAATGCTGTGCGGCTAATTTGTTTTGGCGCAAGGGCTGTCAGGTGTTTACACCGGATCTGTCAGCGGCGGGCGTGAGTGGCGTAGCGCGCCAGCAGGTGATGACCCGCTTGGCCCACTGTCCCGATTATCAGCTACAGGTGGTGCGTGAACCCGTGACGACGCTCGCCGATGCCGATGAAGTGTTGGTGTGTAATGCATTGATGCCGGTGCTTCCGGTCAATCAAATTGATACCTGGTGTTATCGCTCCAGAGCGTTGTACCAACTACTGAGCCCTAACGGTTAGTCGATGGTTGAATGATGAAAAGAAAGAAAACGCTATTTTTCCTGCTGTTGGTGATAGTACTCGCCTCGGCACTCGGCGCTGCTTGGCATAACCTGCAACAGTTTGCCCGCTCATCGCTGCTGCTTGAACATGAGACCATTTTCACCCTTCCGGCCGGAACCGGTAGAGAGGGGCTGGAAACGACGCTGACAGAACAGCAGGTGATCCCTTCAACCGTGCTGTTTCAGTGGTTGCTGCGCGCAGAGCCCGAATTAGCCAAGTTCAAAGCCGGGACCTACCGCTTTATGCCGGGCATGACGGTACGGGAGATGCTGGCGCTGCTGGCGAGCGGCAAAGAGGCGCAGTTCTCTATTCGTTTTGTCGAAGGATCGCGACTGCGCGACTGGCTGGAAACGTTGAAAACCGCACCTTACCTGACGCACAGCGTGCAGGATCAAACGCCGCAAGCGATCGCCACGCTGTTGGACATTAAAGAGGCAGAGAACCCGGAAGGCTGGCTCTATCCCGATACCTATCTTTACACCGCTGGGACGCGCGACAGCGATCTGCTGCTGCGTGCACATCATCGTATGCGTAGTGTGGTGGATGGCGTGTGGAAAAACCGCGAAGCGGGCTTGCCTTATGCATCGCCGGAAGAGCTGCTGACCATGGCCTCCATCGTGGAAAAAGAGACGGCAGTCAAAGAGGAGCGCCCTCAGGTCGCGTCGGTGTTTGTGAATCGTCTACGTGCCGGCATGCGTCTGCAAACCGATCCTACCGTGATTTATGGCATGGGTGAGGATTATCGTGGCGTGATAACGCGTAGCGCGCTGGACACCGCGACGCCGTATAATACCTATGTGATTGCCGGGTTGCCGCCGACGCCGATCGCCATGCCGAGTCGAGCTGCACTTGAAGCCGCCGCGCATCCGGCAAAAACAGATTATCTTTATTTTGTGGCGGACGGTAAGGGTGGGCACCGTTTCACCACCAACCTTGCCGATCATAACCGTGCAGTGCGCGCTTACCGCTCAACGCTGAAGGACCGGGATGAACAGTAAATTTATCGTGATTGAAGGATTGGAAGGCGCAGGCAAAACCAGTGCGCAGAACACCGTATTAACCACTTTACGGGCGCACGGGGTTCAGGATGTGGTTTTTACCCGCGAACCGGGCGGTACGCCGCTGGCCGAGCGGCTGCGTGACCTGATAAAACAGGGCGCTGACGACGAAATAATCACGGATAAAGCGGAATTATTGATGCTTTATGCCGCGCGCGTGCAACTGGTGGAAAATGTCATCAAACCCGCCTTGGCGCGTGGCAGTTGGGTGATTGGCGATCGCCACGATCTCTCCTCGCAGGCTTATCAGGGCGGCGGGCGCGGTATGGATCAACAATTGATGCAGTCACTGCGCGATACCGTGCTGGGCACCTTTCGCCCCGATCTGACCTTGTATTTGGATATTCCGCCGGAGCAGGGATTGGCGCGCGCGCGTCAGCGCGGTGCGCTCGACCGCATTGAGCAGGAATCGCTGGATTTCTTTGCCCGCACCCGCGCACGCTATCAGGCGCTGGCCGCCGCCGATGCCACCATCGTTACCGTTGATGCCTCGCAGTCGTTGGACAAGGTGAGTGCTGATATTGAAGCTGCGCTGGTGCAGTGGCTTGGTCAGCAGCCGGCACCAGAAGCTGCGCCGCTGTCGGTACAGGAGCGCTAAGCATGGAATGGTATCCCTGGTTGAATGGGCCCTATCGGCAACTGATTGAGGGATATCAGGAGGGGCGGGCGCACCATGCGGTATTGTTGCACGCGCTGCCCGGTATGGGCCGCGAATCGCTGGTGTATGCGTTATCCAGACGCGTGCTGTGCCAGAAGCCCGAGGGCATGAAAAGCTGCGGCGAGTGCCATTCCTGTAAATTGATGATGGCGGGCACGCACCCTGACTGGTATGCCCTCAGCCCGGAAAAGGGCAAGCAGACGTTAGGGGTTGATGCGATACGCAGCGTATTGGAAAACCTCTATCAGCGTTCACGGCAGGGCGGTGCCAAGCTGGTATGGATTGAAAACAGCGAACAGTTGACGGAAGCGGCGGCCAACGCGCTGTTAAAAACCCTGGAAGAGCCGCCAGAATCGACCTATTTTCTGCTGGGTTGCCATGAGCCAGCGCGTTTGTTGGCGACGCTGCGCAGCCGCTGCCTGCACCTGTATCTGCCAACACCCGACGAAGCGCAGAGCGTTGTCTGGCTGAATAAACGACACCCTGCGCCTGCGCAGGCGCTGCAAACCGCGCTGCGGTTGCAGGCCGGTGCGCCGCTGGCGGCTGAGCACCTGCTGCAAGACGACACCGCGCGTCAGCGCACTGCCTTATGTCAGGCGCTGGCAAACGCGGTGCCAACGCGTGCGTTTTATTCGTTGTTGCCGCAACTGAACCACGAGGACGCACCGGAGCGTCTTCACTGGCTCTCCTCGCTGCTGCTGGATGCGTTAAAAATACAGCGTGGAGCCGCGAGCGCGCGCGTCAACCTCGATCAGGATGCGCTGATAGCGCTGTTAGCCAACCAATTACCCGCTGCGGAAATCGATGCGGTGCTGGCGCGTTGGCTGCGCTGCCGCCATCAACTGCTGACGGTGACAGGCGTGAACCGTGAACTCCTGCTGGCCGATGTGCTGCTGGAATGGGAACAACGGTTCCAAACGGCAAGCCTGAATTCCCTCCCTCCTTTCTCTGTTTGATAAGCGTTGAGTAAATAGCATGTTATTAGTGGATTCGCACTGCCACCTTGATGGTCTGGATTATCAATCTCTGCATAAAGATGTGTCTGATGTGTTGACCAAAGCGCGGGCGCGTGACGTCGGCTTTGTGCTGGCGGTGGCAACCACACTGCCCGGTTTTCGCACCATGCGCGAACTGATCGGCGATCGGCCGGGGGTGGCTTATTCGTGCGGCGTGCATCCTCTTAATCAGGACGCGCCGTATGATTATGCCGAGCTACGCCAACTGGCCGCCGATCCGCACGTGGTGGCGATGGGGGAAACCGGCCTGGATTACCATTATCAGCCGGAAACGCAGGCGCAACAGCGTGATTCCTTTCGCGAACACATTCGTGTCGGCTGTGAGTTAAACAAACCGGTTATCGTGCACACCCGTTCGGCACGTCAGGATACCCTTGATATCCTGAAAGAAGAGGGGGTAGAGCGCTGTGGTGGCGTGTTGCACTGCTTCACGGAAGATATCGCGACCGCGCGCACGCTGCTGGATATGGGGTTCTACATCTCGTTTTCAGGCATTGTGACGTTTCGCAATGCAGACGAACTTCGCGACGTTGCCCGGTTTGTTCCGCTGGATCGCCTGCTGGTTGAAACCGATTCGCCCTGGCTGGCGCCGGTGCCGTTTCGTGGCAAAGAGAACCAGCCTGCCTATGTGCGCGATGTCGCCGAGTACCTGTCCGTGCTAAAAGGTGTTGATCTTGCACAATTAGCGACGGCTACCACAGACAATTTCTCCCGCCTGTTCCACATCGATTCGCAGCGGTTGACCGCCGCCGTCTAGTGATTAAAATGGCCGAGTTTTTTTGTGCCGCGTAATTAATTGACGCTCACCTGTGCGCTGGTTGGTGATTTCGCCACCAGCGACAGAAATTCTGCCTGCCTGTTAGGGACAGAAATAGTGATTTTGTGCGCTACTCGACCTGCTGGCGCAATGAAACGTGATAGCAGTCAAACATTGAATGATTCATTTATTTTACTCTGCGTAAAAATTAAAAGAGGGATAAATCCCTCAAATAACAAAGGGTATCCTCCCCGCCTTTTGTTGCTATAACGCCGTAAAGCACTATTACTCAGGAGCACACTCAATTATGTTCAAGAATGCATTTGCCAACCTGCAAAAAGTAGGTAAGTCGCTAATGCTGCCTGTTTCCGTACTGCCCATTGCAGGTATCCTGCTGGGCGTCGGATCGGCCAACTTTAGCTGGCTACCGGCCATCGTCTCAAGCGTGATGGCGCAAGCGGGTGACTCCGTATTCGCCAATATGCCACTGATTTTTGCCATCGGCGTTGCCCTCGGTTTTACCAATAACGATGGGGTTTCCGCGCTGGCGGCCGTTGTTGCCTACGGCATCATGGTGAAGACGATGGCTGCGGTGGCTCCACTGGTGCTGCAACTGCCGCCCGAAGTGATCATCAAACAACATCTGGCGGATACCGGGGTGCTCGGCGGGATCATCGCAGGTTCGATTGCGGCCTACATGTTCAACCGCTTTTACCGCATCCAGTTGCCGGAATACCTGGGCTTCTTCGCCGGTAAGCGCTTTGTGCCGATTATCTCCGGCCTGACGGCGATCATCACCGGCGTGGTGCTCTCCTTTATCTGGCCACCGGTAGGGACCGCAATCCAGACGTTCTCGCATTGGGCTGCCTATCAGAACCCGGTGCTGGCATTCGGGCTATACGGTATTGTTGAACGTTCACTGGTGCCGTTTGGCTTGCACCATATCTGGAATGTGCCGTTCCAGATGCAGATCGGTGAATTCACCAACGCAGCGGGTCAGGTGTTCCACGGTGACATCCCGCGTTACATGGCCGGTGACCCGACCGCGGGTAAACTGGCGGGTGGCTTCCTGTTCAAAATGTACGGTCTGCCTGCGGCGGCGATTGCCATCTGGCACTCCGCCAAGCCGGAGAATCGCGCTAAAGTGGGCGGCATTATGCTCTCTGCGGCGCTGACCTCGTTCCTGACCGGGATCACTGAACCGATCGAGTTCTCCTTCCTGTTCGTGGCACCGATCCTGTACGTGATTCATGCCATTCTGGCAGGTCTGGCGTTCCCTATCTGTATCCTGCTGGGCATGCGCGATGGCACCAGCTTCTCCCACGGTTTGATCGACTTCGTGGTGCTGAGCGGTAACGGTAGCAATCTGTGGCTGTTCCCGATTGTTGGCCTGTGCTACGCGCTGGCTTACTACACCATCTTCCGCGTATTGATTGCCAAACTGAATCTGAAAACGCCGGGCCGTGAAGAGAGCACCTCTGAACAGTCTGCGCATAACAACAGTGAAATGGCAGCGGCGCTGGTGAGCGCATTCGGTGGCACAGCGAACATCACCAATCTGGATGCGTGTATTACGCGTCTGCGCGTCAGCGTCGGTGATGTTGCCAAAGTGGATCAGGCAGGCCTGAAAAAACTGGGTGCAGCCGGTGTTGTTGTCGCAGGTTCCGGTGTACAGGCAATTTTTGGTACTAAATCGGACAACCTGAAAACGGATATGGATGATTACATCCGTAATCACTGATTCGTGGTCCGGGGAGTGATAAAGGGAGCGTAAGCTCCCTTTTTTATTGGGCGCTGACCTGCGGTGAACACGCTGAAATTCAAATGTCTGAACAAGAAAAAACAGAAAGAAGGTTGAAAGCAACCGAAAGAGTCACTCATACTGCCGTAACCATTCGGCGTTACACGTTTACAAGGAACTCAAACATGGCTGAAGAAACCATTTTCAGTAAAATTATCCGCCGGGAAATTTCGTCCGACATCGTCTATCAGGATGAGCTGGTGACCGCTTTTCGTGATATCGCTCCCCGTACGCCAACACACGTTTTGATCGTGCCTAACGTATTGATTCCGACCGTAAACGATGTTTTGCCTGAGCACGAGCAGGCGCTGGGAAGATTGTTCACCGTCGCCAGCAAGATTGCGCGCGACGCGGGCATTGACGAAGACGGCTATCGCCTGATCGTCAACTGCAATCGTCATGGCGGCCAGGAGGTCTATCATATTCATATGCACCTGCTGGGTGGTCGTCCTCTGGGACCGTTGCTGTCGGACTAACGTCATGAACTTCCAGATTGTGCGCGGCCTGTTATCAGCCTTATTGGTATTGGGGGCCGTCGCGTGCTCCAGTAAGCCGCCCGTGCTGACCATCAACGAACGGCAAACATTAGTGCTTGATGCCTCGCTGCTTTCCGCCGGGATTACGGCATCGAAACCCGATCTGACCACGCGCAGTGAAGGCGGCAGGGCGTCGGCAGTGCTGCGTAATACCGCATCACAGTCAGTGATGGTGCAGTACCGTTTCTACTGGTATGACGCAAAGGGGTTAGATGTGCTGCCTTATGACGAGGTGCGCAGCGTGCTGGTGCCAGCGCAGAGCGAAGCGCGTATCTCCGGCGCGCATGAAGGTCAGAATGTTCAGCAAGTACGCCTGCATCTGTTTCTGTAAAAGCGTTTAGAGAGGAAAGCATGAAAAAGTATCTTGTGCTGCTGTTCGCTGCAATGGTGTTGACCGGCTGTATGACGCGTCCGCCAGAGCAACAGCCACCGGCGCAGATCGAGCCGGTAAAACCGTCACAGCCGGAAGTGGTTACGCCACCGCCGGGACAGTCGGTGCCCACGCCTCCGAAAATTCAAACCCTGAACTGGGATGGCAGCGTCGGGCCGTTAGTAGCACAACTGCGACAGGCCAGCGGCGTAGCACCCGGCAGCATCCTGCTGGTTGACAGCGTGAAGAACAACACTAACGGATCGCTGCCGGTCGCGAAGGCGACAACGGCGATTTACGAGGCACTGGCGAGTGGTAACGCGTTCACGCTGGTGCCGCGTGAGCAGGTCGCCGTGGCGAAACAGACGCTGGGGTTATCGGCAGAGGACAGTCTGGGCTCGCGCACTAAAGCCATTGGCCTGGCGCGCTACGTGAGCGCACAGTATGTGCTCTACAGCGACGTGAGCGGTGATGTGAAGACGCCGCAGTTGGACATGCAACTGATGCTGGTGCAAACCGGTGAAATCGTGTGGTCGGGAAATGGTGCCGTCCAACAGTAAATCGGCGCTTGAACGTCTGCTTGCGCAACACTTTCCGGCGGTCGATACCGCCGGTTTTCATTTCGATGCCGTCAACGGTTCGGGCAGCGGCTGCTGGCGCGTTCGCGTGGGCCATCGTGAGCTGCTGGCGCGGCCACAAACCGCCGAGGCGGCGCAGTTGGGGGTATTCAGGCAGCGTGAATATCGGGTGTTACGTCAACTCTCGGCACGGCAGTTGGCACCCAAGCCTGTCATCTACCGCGACGGGTGGCTCATCGTGGAATGGGCCGCAGGGACGACGGCGTGCGCGCAGGATTTTTCCTGCATATTGGAAAACGGTGCGCTGGCACAGCTGCTCAGCCAACTTCACCGCCAGCCGTGCTGTGGTTATCGCTTGAATTTGCCGGTGCAGTTCACCCACCATTGGCAAAACATGGATCCGCGTCGCCGCTCGCCAGCGCTGCTGCGCTGGCACCAGCATTTTCAGCGCAGTGCGCAGCCTGACTTGCTCGCGTGGGCTCCTCTGCATCTTGACGTGCATAGCGAGAATGTCTTGATCACGCCGCAGGGTTCGCTGCTGCTTATCGATTGGGAATACGCCGCCGATGGTGATATTGGCCTGGAACTGGCGCTGCTGGTGCGTGGCAACGGGCTTGACGGTGCATCACAACGACGCTTGCTGCGGAGCTACCAGCAGCAACGCCCCGGCTTTAGCGCGCAGGCGCTGAACGCATCGGTTCAACAGTGGTTGCCCTGGGCCGATTTTCTTATTCTGATGTGGTGCGAGGTGTGCTGGCATCAAACGGGGCAAACGGCGTTTTTAGCGGCAGGTTCGGCATCGCGTCGTGCTCTGGGGGTAAACGCGTAATCCGAACGGATAATCCACACGCCCGTGTGGTAGATAACCTGTCACCGGTCAATGCAGGCACAATACATCAGGTGTATTATCAAAGAGCATTTGCTTGCCGTGATGGCGGCGACGTTTCGCGTTGGCTGTAACCGGAGGATGAAGTTCAAATGATTATCTACTTGCATGGCTTTGATTCCACTAGCCCCGGCAACCATGAAAAAGTGTTGCAGTTGCAGTTTATTGACCAGGACGTTGAGCTGCTGAGCTACAGTACGCTTCATCCCCGGCATGATATGCAACATTTGCTCAAACAAGTCGACAAGCTGATTCAGCGTGCACAGGATGAGCGCCCGCTGATTTGCGGTGTAGGGCTGGGCGGCTTTTGGGCCGAACGTATCGGCTTTTTGTGTGATATTCGCCAGGTCATTTTTAATCCAAACCTGTTCCCGCAAGAGAATATGGCGGGAAAAATCGACAGACCCGAAGAGTATGCAGATATTGCCACCAAGTGTGTCGCCAATTTCCGTGAGAAGAATCGCGATCGCTGTCTGACCGTGCTGTCGCGCAACGATGAAATGCTGGATAGCCAGCGCAGCGCCGCGCTGCTGGGATCGTTCTACGAAGTGATTTGGGACGATATCCAGACGCATAAATTCAAGAGTATCTCGCCGCACCTTCAACGCATTAAGGCGTTCAAAACGCTCGGTTAATCGACAACAATCCTCTCCATTTTTCCCTGTCACGGCGTTTGACGTTCCTCGTCCAACGCCGTGTGTCCTATACTTCTATCACCCGTTGCAAAATAATTTGATGAATTCAAAAGGAAAATTTTAGCTGCGAATCAAGTGGATAAAAAATAAATTGATATATATCAATTTTGGTATGACCAAATGACCTGGCGTGCTATTCTTCCCACAGATTTAGCATTTAACTTATGAGAACCCTATGTAATATAAGGATATTATTTTTTACGCCTTATTAACTATTGGTTCACAATCAGGGGGTCGTTTTGACATCAGCACTCAAAAAAATTGTTATTGTCGGCGGTGGAGCCGGCGGTTTGGAATTAGCCACCAGCCTGGGTCATAAGCTGGGGCGCAAAAGCAAAGCTGAGATCACCTTGGTCGATCGTAATCAAAGTCATTTATGGAAACCGTTGCTGCACGAAGTGGCCACCGGATCGATGGATGATGACATTGACGCGCTGAGCTACCTGGCGCATGCACGCAACCATGGCTTCCATTTTCAGTTAGGCACGCTGATGAATATCGATCGTGAAAGCCAGTGCATTCGACTGGCCGAAATCGATAATGAGCAGGGTGAAATGCTGGTGGCTGAACGTTCGCTGCCTTACGACATTTTGGTGATCGCGCTGGGCAGTATCTCCAACGATTTCGGTACCGCAGGCGTCAAGGACAACTGCATTTTTCTCGACAGCCCCAAACAGGCGCGCCGTTTCCACAATGAAATGCTCAACCTGTTCCTGAAATTCACCTCAAACGCTAACGACGACAAGGAAAAGGTCAACATTGCCATCGTTGGCGGCGGCGCGACCGGGGTAGAACTTTCCGCAGAACTGCATAATGCGGTGAAGCAACTGCACAGCTACGGCTTTGACGGGCTGGACAATCAGGCGTTGAACGTGACGCTGGTGGAAGCCGGTGAGCGCATTTTGCCTGCGTTGCCGCCGCGCATTTCTGCCGCTGCACATCAGGAGTTGACCAATATCGGTGTGCGCGTTCTGACCAAAACGCTGGTCACGGAAGCGAAGCCCGGCGGTTTACACACCAAAGAGGGTGAGTTTATCGAAGCCGATTTGATGGTGTGGGCCGCAGGGATCAAAGCTCCGGATGCCATGAAAGAGATTGCCGGTCTGGAAACCAACCGCATCAACCAACTGGTGGTGGAACCGACGCTGCAAACTACGCGCGATGCAAACATCTATGCCATCGGTGACTGTGCCTCGTGCCTGCAACCGAGCGGCAGCGTTGTGCCGCCGCGCGCCCAGGCGGCGCACCAGATGGCGACGCGCTGCTATCACAATATCCTCGCCCAGCTTAACGGTCAGGCGTTGAAGCCTTATGTCTATAAGGATCACGGATCGCTGGTGTCGCTGTCCAAATTCAGCACCGTCGGCAGCCTGATGGGTAACCTGATGCGCGGGTCGGTGATGGTGGAAGGGCGCATTGCGCGCGTGGTGTATATTTCACTGTACCGTATGCACCAGATTGCCTTGCACGGCTACACCAAGACCGGGTTGATGATGCTGGTGGGTGGCATTAACCGTGTGATTCGTCCGCGTCTGAAACTGCATTAACAGACCGGGTGCTACGACGTGCTGCCTGTCAGGGCGGCACGTTGTGCTGACGGGCCTTGCATCGCAGTCTTTTTACTCTCAGAACAACATCTCGCCTTAACGCCAATTCCCCCTAAGAAAAATCCCAAATAACCGCATTTTATTAACATATCTACGCTTTTGGTTAACTAATCCGATTGTCAGCTTTTCTCTTCGAATGCACACTTTCGCCAGTGATCAACGAAACAACGCACGCTGCAATGGCTGACACCGACGTTAAGGGCATTGTCCCCTGGCGCTCAGGGATACAGCGGATAAAGCAGGTGCGGGTAGTCATTCAGGAGGTTTCTGTGAATAAATCCATGTTAGCGGGGGTGGGTATTGGTGTGGCTGCTGCTTTAGGCGTAGCGGCGGTAGCCAGCATGGAGGTTTTTTCAACCGAGCCGCAGTTTGCCCAGGTTATCTCGGCAACACCGATTAAAGAAACGGTGAAAACGCCGCGTCAGGAGTGCCGTGATGTCAGCGTGACCCACCGTCGTCCGGTGCAAGATGAGAATCGTCTGGCGGGGTCGGTGCTCGGCGCAGTGGCCGGTGGCGTATTGGGCCATCAGGTCGGCGGGGGCCGAGGAAAGGATATTGCCACGGTTGCGGGCGCGTTGGCGGGCGGGTATGCAGGTAATCAGGTTCAGGGCCATATGCAGAACAATGATACCTACAGCACGACGCAACAGCGTTGTCAGACGGTATATGACAAATCGCAGAAAGTGCTGGGCTATGACGTCACCTACAAAATTGGCGCGCAGCAAGGCAAGATCCGTATGGATCGCGATCCCGGCACCCAAATCCCGTTGGACAGAAATGGGCAACTGGTGCTGAATCAAAAGGCATAAGTGGCAATCTGACACGCCCGTCAGGGCGTGTCAGTCACCGCTTAACGCTGAAACAGCAATTCTGCCCAGCGCGCCAATCCGGCGGTGACGGAACCAAAATCATCGCCGCTGGCGATTGCCACATCAGGCAATGTCTGTTGTACCGCCAGACGCAACTGCGGCGAGCGCGCACTGCCGCCGGTCAGATAAACCACGTCGGGGCGTGTTCCGCTGTCCTCCAGCGCCTGGCGAATCTGGGTTTGAATCTGCGATACGGGCTGAGCGATAGCCTGCACCATCTCTTCGGCAGAGACGCGTGTTGCCAGCGCGGTTTCGATAAACGCCAGCGCAGCGTCGGTGATGGGCGCATCGGATAAGGCAATTTTGCAGGCTTCCGCTTGCTGCACCAACCGATAGCTCAAACGCTGCTGCCAGACGTTCAACAGGCGTTTGATCTGCGCGGGTTCACGCGCATCGCGGATCATCTCGTTAATCAGCGTGCGGGTCGCATTGTGGTAAAACGCACTCTGCGCCGGCACATCGTTAATCGCGACCGCGTTCCACCAGGGCAGAGTCGGCAGGGCAATGCCTTTTTCCGTCATGCCATTCATACCGAGCAGCGGCATAAACTGTTTGAAGGCCAGTTGGATATCGAGGTCGTTGCCGCCGGTGCGGCACCCGCTGTGTCCCAGCAGACTGTCGTGGCGCTCTTGCTTGCGGTGCCACGCAGGCCCCATCAGCAGCATCGAGCAGTCGGTGGTACCGCCGCCGATGTCGACCACCAGTACCCGGGTTTCCTGCTGTAGCGTTGCTTCGAAATCCAGCCCGGCGGCAACCGGCTCAAACTGAAACGCGATATCACGGAACCCGGCGCGCGTTGCGGCACGTTCAAGAATGTCCTGCGCTTGCTTATCCGCAGCGTCGCCACCGATACTTTGGAAATGGATAGGCCGACCAATCACCGCCTGGGTGATGGCATCTCCCGCGTGCCGCTCCGCCTGCTGGCGAATATGCAGCATCATGGCGCACACCAGATCTTCAAAAAAGGCGATCTGCTGCGCTTTTAGCCCTACCGCACCTAAAAACGACTTCGGGGATTTCACGAACCACACTTCTTGCGGATCGTCCATATAACGCGCCAGCGCCGCTTGTCCAAAGTGTACGCTGTGAGATTCAACGGCAATATCTTCATCGCGGTTATAGCTGATGGCGCGCCGCAGCAGCTGCGCATTTTCGCCTTGAGCGTCTACCTGATGATGACGCCACAACCACTCGCTGACGGCTTCACGCGTGGGCGCGCACAGCATAGACGAGAGATAGGGAGAGTTGTTTTCCAGTGGCAACAGGCGTGGCGTGCCATTTTGCATTAGTGCAACGGAACAGTTCGCCGTGCCGTAGTCAAAGCCGATAAACATGTTATCTCCCCCGGTAATAAGAAAAAGGCGGGGATTTTACTGCGTGCGAAGCGGCTTGTATAGAGGGATACCTTTTTCAGAGTCCCTGGCGAGGATAAATCTGTCTGTGTGCGATCGCCTAAGACGCGCTGGCAGCGCGTGCATAAACCACCAACCGCAGGTGCCGGTCCTCATCCACCGTCAACGAGGTGTGCTCGAAGGGGGAGGGCTGGCCGTCGATCACCAGCTTGCGCACGCCGCTACAGGAGGCATGAACGTCGTGCTGCCGCCACCACGCCCTGAACTCCGGCGACACCCGCTCCAGTTCATCCACCAGTTGGTGAATATCGGCTTCCTGCGTACCGCGAGTGAAGTCGCGGCGAAAGCTCGATAGCATCAGGGGCGCTTGTTGTTCCCAATCGTCTATGCGTTGATGCAGCAACGGATCGGTGAACAGCAACCACAGTAAGTTGCGCCGTTCGGGCGCGTGCTTGCCAAAGCCGAAAAGCCTATCGGCTTCGGCATTAAAGCCCAGTACGTCCCAACGCAGGTTGAGCACGAAGGCTGGATGCGGCAGGTCGTGCATCAGGCGTCGCACCAATGGAGGCAGCACGCACCAGGTTTTTCCCGGTTCTGCGGGCGGGCGTTGGTGGGCCAACAGATACAGGTGCCTGCGCTGGGCCGCGTCCAGTTTAAGCACCCGCGCCAGATTATCGAGAAAGCTGGCCGACACCCCGATGTCGCGCCCTTGTTCCAACCAGGTGTACCAGGTCAGGCCAACGCCAGCGAGTGCGGCGACCTCTTCGCGCCGCAGTCCCGGCGTGCGACGTCGGTTGCCACTGGGCAGCCCTACCTCGGCTGGCGTAAGACGCTCACGGAGCGTGCGCAGGAAAGCCGCCAGATCGGGGCGGGTTCGTTCCAGAGTTCGCATCATTTACCTCGTTGCTTTTAGTAATAGCATAATGTGTTAAATTGTAATCGTTTAAAAAGAATTTGAGAATGTTCGCTTCTTTACTCTGGAAACGCAATATGAACTCAAATTCTTGCTGTACGCTGTCGTCCGAGCGCGCCGTCAGTGCTCCACCGTGGCTAGGGTTATCCGTGCTGCTGCTCGCCGGTTTCATGACCATCTTCGATCTGTTCGTGGTCAACGTGGCGATTCCCAGCATGCAAACCGGGCTGGGTGCGAGCTTTGCGCAGGTCGGTTTTATCGTGGCTGGATACGAGTTGGCCTTCGGTGTCTTGCTCATCACCGGTGGGCGGCTGGGGGACCTATTTGGTCGCCGCCGACTGTTCATCGTCGGCATGGCGAGTTTCACCCTGACATCGGTGCTGTGCGGACTGGCACCCAGCGCCAACTTTTTGATCGGCGCACGGGTGTTACAAGGTTTGGCCGCCGCCTTGCTGTTCCCCCAGGTCTATGCGTCCATTCGCGTCAACTTCGGCGGAGATGACAGCCGCCGTGCCTTCGGCCTGCTGGGGATGACGCTCGGTCTGTCCGCGATTGCGGGCCAGGTGCTGGGTGGCTGGATGGTATATGCCGATCTGCTCGGGCTGGGCTGGCGCAGCATCTTTCTTATCAATGTGCCCATGGGTCTGTTTGCCCTCGCCGCTGCGCGCTGTATTCCAGAAACTCGCGCGCCACAGCGCTCAGACTTGGACGGGACGGGGATGGTGTTGAGCAGTGCGGGGTTGACACTGTTGCTGGTGGCGCTGATCGAGGGGCCCGCACAAGGCTGGCCGGGGTGGAGTTTCTGGTCGATGAGTGCGGCAATGGTGCTGTTTGCACTGTTTTATCGGCAGCAAGAGTGGCGGCGGATGCGCGGCGGAATCCCTCTGGTCGACATGCAGTTGCTATCGCAACGCCGTTTTGCGTTGGGGGCTGCGCTGGTGTTGCTGGTCTACTCGACGTCGAGCTCCTTCTTTTTGTGCTTCGCGTTGCTGATGCAAACCGGCCTGGGTCTCGATCCCTTGGTGGCGGGCAGCATCTTTGCACCCTGTAGCCTGGGTTTTATCTTGGCGTCGCTGGCAGCCCCGAGGCTGGTGGCACGCGTTGGCATGCGAGCGATCGTGGTGGGGGCGTTGGTCTATGCGCTCTCCATCGGCGGGCTGATCGTGCAGGTGAGGATGGGCGGGGCGGAGTTGGTCGCTGTGCGGTTGATTCCCGTGCTGGTGGTGGTCGGTGCCGGTCAGGGTTTCATCATGACGCCATTGCTGAATGTGGTGCTGGGCTTTGTCGCTGAAACGCAGGCTGGTATGGCGTCAGGGGTAGTCTCAACGGTGCAACAAGTGGGCGCGGCGCTGGGCGTGGCGGTGGTCGGCCTCCTGTTTGCTAAGGCGCTGACCACCGATGATGGCGTGATAGTGCAGGCAGGCCAGTACGCCGATGCCTTTGTGGCGGGGATGTTCTATAACCTGGGTGCGGCCATGCTGGTCTATGTGTTATTGCTGCTGCTGGCTAGAGCACGGTAGTGCTGTGTATTGAATCCTATTAAAAATTCAGAGAGTACTTGGTATTTTATATTTATTTCAGTATTGGATAGTTTTATGTCGATAAGATTAATGCAGTGAGTTACGTGAGCTATTTTCAACCACAAGGGGGACCGATGAATTACCTATTACACTGCACACCTGATGAAAATGAAGAGAAACAGATACTTGATGGCTTATGGAAATATAATGACCATTTTGCACCTGTCAATATTCAACCATTAAGAGTCACGGTTAATGATGTATCAGGCAATATAAAGGGTGGGATAATAGCCAGAACATGGTGGGGCGGATTAGACATTCAATATCTGTGGGTTGCGGCTGAGTATCAAAAAAACGGCGTCGGGCGAGAGTTGATGCTAATGGCGGAGGGGGAAGCGATAAAGAGAGACTGCCATTTTTCTTATGTTGACACCTTCAGTTTTCAGGCCCGCGGGTTTTATATAAAACTGGGTTATTCAGAATATGGCAGTCTGGATGGTTTTTATCTGAAATTTTCAAGGCATTATCTTATGAAGCCACTTCGCTAATAGAAAATATCACGCCTTCTCAATATATCTTCACGCACGGTATATTACAGAGCACACTCACTTTTTAATAAATTTGATATCTATAATAGAGCTCAATAACATGCAATCTATGTTGATCCAGGGCGAGTTTTAGCCTTGGCGCTTATTCCTGGGGGTTACCGTTTGGTTACACCCTATTCAACCCCGTACACAGTGGTGGCTAAGAGATACTAGCCACCACTGTGTGAGCTTATGCCGCCAAGGTATGCTGGGCCATGTCACTCAGAAGTCCAGTGATGAAATCGACACGCTGCGGTCTTTCGCTGAGGTCTTTAATGAATTTCAAACGGGTAGGGCCATCCAAACGATAGACGCGAGGATCGCGCTGTAACAGGCCAATCAGATGCGCAGGATCGACCCGATTATGGGCGCCGAACTCGATAAATCCGCCTTTTTCGTTACCCTCGATACGTTTGATACCCAGCGATTGTGCGCGCTGGCGCAGCGCGGCAATCTGCAACAGATGGCGCGTGGCATCCGGCAGGGTGCCAAAGCGATCGATAAGCTCCACTTTCAGTTCTTCCAGCGCGTTATCATCCTTGGCGCTGGCAATGCGCTTGTAGAACGACAAACGGGTATTGACGTCAGGGATAAAGGCCTCCGGCAGCAGGGACGGCAGGCGTAATTCCACCTCGGTCTGGCTGCTGATCAGATCTTCCAAAGAGGGCTCGCGCCCGGCTTTGAGCGCATCGACCGCGCTTTCCAACAGCTCCATATAGAGCGAAAAACCGACGGTGGTCATTTGCCCACTTTGATCTTCGCCAAGCAGTTCACCCGCACCGCGAATCTCCAAATCATGGGTTGCCAGCGCAAAGCCTGCGCCCAGATCTTCCAATGACGCGATGGCTTCCAGCCGTTTATGTGCATCGGTGCTCATCGCCTTCGGGTTCGGCGTCAGCAGATAGGCATAGGCCTGATGGTGTGAGCGGCCGACGCGGCCGCGCAGTTGGTGCAACTGAGCCAGACCGAAATGGTCGGCGCGCTCAATGATGATGGTATTGGCGCTGGGAATATCGATGCCGGTCTCAATAATGGTGGTGCACACCAGCACGTTAAAGCGTTGATGGTGGAAATCGCTCATCACGCGCTCCAGATCCCGTTCGCGCATTTGGCCGTGACCAATCGCGATGCGCGCTTCAGGCACCAACTCCGTCAGGCGCTGAGCGGCTTTCTCGATATTTTCGACGTCGTTGTAGAGGTAATACACCTGTCCACCGCGCAGAATTTCACGCAGCATCGCTTCGCGCACCAACAAACTATCATACTCGCGTACAAAGGTTTTTACTGCCAGGCGGCGCGCGGGCGGTGTGGCGATAATCGAAAGATCGCGCATTCCGCTCATCGCCATATTCAGGGTGCGCGGGATCGGCGTGGCGGTCAGCGTCAGGATATCCACGTCGGCACGCATCGCTTTGATACGCTCTTTGTGGCGCACGCCAAAGCGGTGCTCTTCATCCACAATCAGCAGCCCAAGGTCGCGCCAGTGCACGTCACTTTGCAGCAGTTTGTGGGTGCCGATCAGAATATCCACCTTGCCTTCCTGCGTTTGTTCCAGCACCTGCGTCTGTTCTTTGGCGCTACGGAAGCGGGAGAGCATTTCGATACGGATAGGCCAGTTGGCAAAGCGATCGCGGAAATTGTCGTAATGCTGTTGTGCCAGCAGGGTGGTCGGCACCAGCACCGCCACCTGTTTGTGGTTTTCCACGGCGAGAAACGCGGCGCGCATCGCGACTTCAGTTTTGCCGAAGCCGACATCACCGCACACCAGGCGGTCCATTGCCAGCGGTTGGCACATGTCGCTCAGCACGGCATTGATGGCTTGCGCCTGATCCGGCGTGGTTTCGAACGGGAAGCCTTCGCAGAAGAGTTGGTATTGCTCACGATCGTGCTTAAAGGCAAAGCCGCTTTTCGCTGCGCGCTGCGCGTAGATATCCAGCAGTTCGGCTGCCACATCACGCACTTTCTCCGCCGCTTTCTGTCGCGCGCGTGACCAGGCATCGCCGCCCAGTTTGTGCAACGGCGCGTTGTCATCCGCGCCACCGGAATAACGGCTGATGAGGTGCAGTGACGAAACCGGGACGTAGAGTTTATCTTCCCCGGCGTAGGTCAGGATCATGTACTCGGCCATGATGCCGCCCGCTTCCAGCGTCGTGAGGCCGACATAACGCCCGACGCCGTGCTCCAGATGCACCACCGGTTGGCCCGGATGCAGTTCGGCCAGATTGCGGATCAGCGTATCGGTATTAATGGTGCGTCGGCTGTCCTGGCGTCGACGTGCAACGCGTTCGCCGAGCAGATCGCTTTCACAAATCAACGCGCGCTGGCGCATTGTGTCGATAAAACCGTGCTCGCTGGCACCGATAATCAGGTAAGCGCCGGGCTTGTCCGCCTGATCCAACCGGGTAATCGGCGTTGGTGCCAGTTTGATGCGTGCCAGTAATTCCTGAAGGGTTTCGCGGCGCCCTTCGCTTTCAACGGAAAAGATAACCTGTCCGGAAAAGCCTTCCAAAAAACGCCGTAGCGCATCCAGCGGTGCTTTGTGCTGGTGCTGGATGGCAATGTCTGGCAGCGTTTGGTAACCCAGGTTGCGGTGCGCCGCTTTTTCCGTCAGCGTCTCTTTGCTGAGCTGTACGCGCGGCCAGGCTTTCAGTTCGCTGAACAATGCATCGACACGCAGCCACAAGGATTCCGGCGCTAACAGCGGGCGCATTGGGTCTACACGACGGCTTTCAAAGCGCTGTTGAATGTCGGCCCAAAAACGGGTGGCGCTCGCTTCAAGATCGCCGGTGTTGACCAGCAGCGTATTGCTGGGGAGATAGCTAAACAGCGTGCTGAGCGGTTGTTCAAAAAACAGCGGCTGCCAATATTCGATACCGGCGGGCCAGGTGCCTTTGCTGACCTGCTGATAAATATGCTCGGCATCGCGACGCACTTCAAAGGTTTCGCGCCACTGGCTGCGAAAGCGTTCGATGGCATTTTTATCGGTAGGAAATTCGTGCGCAGGCAGCAGGCTAATCTGTGCCACTTCGTGCAGCGTGCGCTGGCTATCGACATCAAATACGCGCAGGCTGTCTACGTCATCGTCAAAAAAATCGATGCGGTAGGGCTCCTCACTGCCCATGGGAAACAGATCCAGCAGCGCACCGCGCGTGGCGAACTCCCCGTGCTCCATCACCTGATCGACACTGCGATAGCCCGCTTGCTCCAACTGCGCGCGCAGTTTATCGCGCGACAGGCGTTGCCCTTTTTTTACCATCAATGCATGACCGTGCAGGAAGGTGTGCGGGCAAACCAACTGCATCAGCGTATTGACCGGTAACACCAGCACGCCGCGCGTCATCTCCGGGAGGTGATACAGCGTGGAGAGGCGCGCCGAGATGATCTCCTGATGCGGCGAGAAGCTGTCGTAAGGCAGCGTCTCCCAGTCAGACAGCGTGGTGACCGGATGCGCTGTAAACTGCTGAAGTTCATCGCGTAGCCGCAGCGCGTTTTGCATATCGGGTGCGATAAGCACCACCGGTCCGGCGTGGCGTTCAATGATGTCGGCACACTCGACGGCGCAGGCTGCGCCGGTTAGCTGACCCAACAGACGTTGTTCACCCGATTTAACGGGCAGAGCATAGCGATTTTTTTCAGGCATATTCCGAATATCTGGTGTTGCCCCGTTCCAGCATAAGAAAAAGCAGTGTAGAAAGCGGGGTAGGGTTCCATAAAGTGATATGACCCTTTATTATCCTTGATCACTTTGCTTTAGCAACCTTATCCAGACGGATTTCATGTATCAACCTGTCGCTTTATTTATTGGCCTGCGTTATATGCGTGGGCGAGCATCGGATCGCTTCGGGCGATTTGTCTCCTGGTTATCGGCCATTGGCATCACGTTAGGCGTAATGGCACTGGTGACCGTATTGTCGGTGATGAACGGATTTGAACGGGAGCTTGAGGAAAGCATCCTGGGGCTGATGCCGCAAGCAGTGGTGACCACGGCAAATGGTTCACTCGATCCGCAGGCGTTGCCCGCATCGTCGCTGAGTAGCTTACAGGGCGTGACGCGCATTGCCCCTATCACCACGGGCGAAGTGGTGTTGCAGAGCGCGCGCAGCGTGGCGGTGGGCGTGATGCTCGGCATTAATCCCGACGAGCCTGAGCCCTTGTCACGTTATTTGAAAAATACCGCGCTCACCCAACTCCAGCCGGGTGAATATCAGGTGATCCTTGGCGAGCAGTTGGCCTCGCAGCTTGGGGTTAAACGCGGTGAACAACTGCGTATTATGGTTACTGGTGCCAGCCAGCTCACGCCGATGGGTCGCATTCCCAGCCAGCGCTTGTTTACCGTGGCGGGCACCTTTGCTGCGGGCAGCGAAGTGGATGGTTACCAGATGCTGGTCAATCAGCAGGATGCGTCGCGTCTGATGCGTTACCCGACCGGGCACATTACCGGCTGGCGTTTGTGGCTGGAAAACCCGTTGGATATTGTGGCGTTCAGTGCGCAGTCGGTGCCACAAGGGCTGGTGATGAAGGATTGGCGCGAGCGTAAGGGCGAGCTGTTTCAGGCCGTTCGCATGGAAAAAAACATGATGGGGCTGTTGTTAAGCCTGATCGTCGCCGTCGCGGCGTTCAATATCATTACGTCGTTGGGGTTGTTGGTGATGGAAAAGCAGGGTGAGGTCGCCATTTTGCAAACGCAGGGGCTGACTCAACGCCAGATCATGGCGGTGTTTATGGTGCAGGGCGGAAGCGCCGGGGTGGTGGGTGCCTTGTTGGGTGCAGTGCTCGGTACGCTACTGGCCAGCCAGCTCAATACCCTGATCCCGGCATTGGGATTGTTGTTGGATGGTGCCGCGCTGCCGGTTCATATTGATGCTGTGCAGGTGGTGACCATCGCGTTGGTGGCGATGATCGTCGCACTGCTCTCTACCCTTTATCCTTCCTGGCGCGCCGCCGCCGTTCATCCCGCCGAGGCTTTACGCTATGAATGATTCCCTGTTGCTGCAATGTAATGACCTGTGCAAAACCTATCAGGAAGGAAAACTGTCCACCGAGGTGCTGCGTCATGTGACATTCAGCATGCAAGCCGGTGAAATGATGGCGATTGTCGGCAGCTCCGGGTCGGGGAAAAGTACCCTGTTGCACCTGCTGGGCGGGCTGGATGCGCCCACCACGGGCGATGTTATCTTCAAAGGAGAGGCGCTCAGCGGGCTCTCTGCCGCCGCCAAATCGGCGCTGCGCAACCGCGAACTGGGCTTTATCTACCAGTTTCACCATTTACTGCCGGATTTCACCGCGTTGGAAAACGTGGCAATGCCACTGCTGATTGGCAACACGCCGCCCGCGCAGGCGCAGGATCAGGCGCGCGCCATGCTGGCCGCCGTGGGACTGGATGCACGGCGCGAGCACCGCTCCAGCGAATTGTCCGGCGGGGAGCGTCAGCGCGTGGCCATCGCCCGCGCGCTGGTGAATAGCCCATCGCTGGTGTTGGCGGACGAGCCTACGGGTAACCTCGATCAGCGCACGGCGGATACCATTTTTGAACTGCTGGGTGAATTAAACGTGCGTCAGGGCACGGCGTTTCTGGTGGTGACTCACGATTTGTCGCTGGCAGCGCGTTTGCGTCGCCAATTGGAAATGCGTGACGGGCAACTTCAGCAAGAGTTAACCCTGATGGGAGCCGCGCAATGAGTTTTCCCCCGCTTTCCCTGCTGATTGGGCTGCGTTTTAGCCGGGGCCGTCGGCGCGGTGGCATGGTTTCCCTGATCTCGGTGATTTCTACCATCGGTATTGCGCTCGGGGTGGCGGTGCTGATCGTTGGCCTCAGCGCCATGAACGGTTTCGAACGTGAATTGAAAAATCGTATTCTGGCGGTGGTGCCCCATGGTGAAATGGAACCGGTCAATCCGCCGTTCACCGGTTGGCAGGGGATGTTGCCCAACATTGAGCAGGTGCCTGGTATCGTTGCCGCTGCGCCTTATGTGCATTTCACCGGGCTGCTGGAAAGCGGTGCCAGACTGCGCGCGATACAGATGAAAGGCGTCGATCCACAACAGGAACAACGCCTCAGCACCTTGCCAACGTTTGTGGCAGGAAACGCGTGGGCCAATTTTAAGGCCGGCGAGCAGCAGGTTATTCTCGGGAAGGGCGTCGCGCAGGCGCTTGAGGTAAAAACCGGGGATTGGGTGACAGTGATGATCCCCAACAGCGATCCGCAAATGAAACTGTTGCAGCCAAAACGCATTCGCCTGCACGTGAGCGGTATTCTGCAACTCAGCGGGCAACTTGATCACAGTCTGGCGTTGATCCCGCTGGCTGACGCCCAGCAGTATCTGGACATGGGTGATGATGTCAGCGGCATTGCCATCAAGGTCGATGACGTATTTGCCGCCAGCAAACTGGTGCGCGATGCCGGGAAAGTGACTGACACCTATATCTTTATCCATGACTGGATTGGCACCTACGGCTACATGTACCGCGACATCCAGATGATTCGGACTATCATGTATTTAGCGATGGTACTGGTGATTGGCGTGGCCTGTTTTAACATTGTTTCCACGCTGGTGATGGCGGTGAAAGACAAAAGCAGTGATATCGCCGTATTGCGCACCCTGGGGGCGAGCGACAGACTGATCCGCGCCATTTTTATCTGGTACGGTTTGCTGGCTGGCCTGCTCGGCTGCGTGATCGGTGCAGTGATTGGCGTGGTGGCAACGCTGCAACTGAGTGCGATTATTCGCGGGATCGAATCGCTGACCGGACACCATTTTCTGTCGGGCGATATCTATTTCATCGATTTCCTGCCGTCAGAATTGCACATGACGGATGTGGTGCTGGTGCTGCTCACTGCCGTGGCGTTGAGCTTGCTCGCCAGTTGGTATCCGGCGCGGCGTGCCAGCCGTATTGAGCCCGCTCGCGTGTTAAGCGGGCAGTAATCGCGCAACCTATTCAGCCACAGAGGAGTGAGCCATGTATTATGGTTTTGACCTGGGCGGCAGTAAGATTGAAGTCGGCGTCTTTGATGCGGACATGAAGTCCGTGTGGCAAAAACGCGTGCCTACGCCGCGTAATGACTACGATGCGTTGCTGGCGGCCTTTGTTGCGCTCACGCAGGAAGCCGATGCGCTGAGCGGAAAAACCGGGACGGTCGGCGTCGGTATTCCCGGTATGCGCGACGGGGATGATGGCGCGCTGTTTACCGCTAACCTGCCTGCAACCATGGGAAAACCGCTACAGGCCGATTTACAACGCTTGTTACAGCGCGACGTGCGCATGACCAACGATGCCAACTGTTTTGCGCTTTCGGAAGCCTGGGAGGGGGAATTTCGTCAGTACCCTGTGGTGTTGGGGCTGATCCTTGGCACTGGCGTCGGTGGCGGTCTGGTGATTAACGGCGAAGTGATTGATGGGCGCAACGGCATTACCGGCGAGTTCGGCCATTTCCGGTTACCGGTGGACGCGCTGGATATCATGGGTGAGGATATTCCCCGGGTCAAATGCGGCTGTGGTCAGTCGGGCTGTATTGAAAACTATATTTCTGGCCGGGGTTTTGAGTGGCTTTATGCGCACACCTACGGCGAGAGTCTCAATGCGGTCACCATTATTCGCCATTATCGGGCGGGTGAGACAAACGCGTTGGCGCACGTCGATCGCTATATGAGCGTGCTGGCGGCCTGCGTGGGGAATCTGTTGACGATGTTTGACCCACACCTGCTGGTATTGGGCGGCGGTTTGTCTAATTTTGACGAGATCTATCAGTTTCTCCCGGCGCGGTTGCCTGAGTATTTGCTGCCGGTGGCGCGCTTACCGCGCATTGAGAAGGCGCGCTACGGCGATGCCGGCGGCGTTCGGGGCGCGGCCCTGCTGCACTTTTCTTCGCAGTAACTTTTTTAGCAGTAAACGTTTCTTGGCAATCCAGTAAGCAGCATTATATACCCTAAATAATTCGAGTTGCAGGAAGGCGGCAAGTGAGTGAGTCCCGATGAGCTTACTCAGGTAAGTGATTCGGGTGAGCGAATGCAGCCAACGCACCTGCAGCTTGAAGTATGACGGGTATAGACACTTTCTACCCAGCTAGCACAGGAGCAGACATGCATACGCGTCAACGGATGATCCGGTTTCATCAAGGAAAGCGACTGCGTCAGCAGCGTCTGCGTTCACGTATTTTCCATAAGGATTATCTGGCGGTGAATGAATCAAAAAGCCCGCGCGTGGTGGTTCTGACCGGCGCCGGGATTTCAGCGGAATCCGGCATTCGCACCTTTCGTGCGGCGGATGGTCTGTGGGAAGAGCACCGGGTGGAGGATGTCGCCACGCCGGAAGGGTTTCAACGCGATCCGCAATTGGTGCAAGCGTTTTACAACGCGCGCCGTAAGCAGTTGCAGCAGCCAGAGGTGGTACCCAATGCGGCGCACCTGGCGTTAGCCAATCTTGAGGCGGCGCTCGGGGATAACTTCCTGTTGGTGACGCAAAATATTGATAATTTGCATGAGCGTGCGGGCAGCCAGCGGGTTGTCCATATGCACGGCGAATTGCTCAAAGTGCGCTGTTGCCAGAGCGGGCAGGTTATCGAGTGGACCGGTGATATTGCTGCCGATGAACGCTGCCACTGTTGCCAGTTTCCCGCGCCGCTGCGTCCGCACGTGGTGTGGTTCGGGGAAATGCCCCTTGGCATGGAGCGCATCTATCAGGCGCTGGCGCAAGCCGATTATTTCATCGCCATCGGGACTTCCGGCCATGTCTATCCGGCCGCAGGGTTCGTTCATGAAGCGCACACCCATGGCGCTTACACCATCGAACTGAATCTCGAGCCGAGTCAGGTAGAGAGCCAGTTTGATGAAAAAATCTACGGCGCGGCGACGGCGGTGGTGCCTGAGTTTGTCGGTGCCTGGCTGACGGGGCGGCGTAAAGTGGCGTTTTAATCGCTACCAGGCATCCTGAATGCCTGAACGAGATGAACGGCGTGCAGTGACGCTACACGACATGGCGGTCGAGTTAAGCAGAGTTGAGTTTGCGGGGTGTGACCGCAGGGTACAGGATAGCGTTATGCAGTCATTGAACAAGGGATACTCGCTGTTGCGTTTGCGCCAGCGCTATCACGACCGTCAACGCATCGTGGTGTTGGCGCTACTGGCGGCGGTGACCGTGATCATCGGGTTATGTGCTGGCGATCGTTGGGTAATGCCCTGGGCGTGGTGGGATGACGCCGAGCGCGTTTTCATCTGGCAGTTGCGCTTACCGAGAATGCTGGCTGTTATGCTGGTAGGGGCGAGCCTGGCGATGTCAGGGGCCGTGATGCAGGCCATTTTCGATAATCCGCTGGCAGAACCGGGCTTGCTGGGCGTTGCTAATGGCGCGGGCGTGGCGCTGGTGCTTGGCGTACTGCTGGGGCAGGGGTTGCAGCCCGTTTGGGTACTGAGCGTCGGCGCTATCGTGGGTGCGCTCGCCACCACATTCTTGCTATTACACTTTGCCCGACGTCATATCTCCAACGCGCGTTTGCTGCTGATTGGCGTGGCGCTGGGGATTGTATGCAGCGCGGTGATGACCTGGGCGGTCTATTTCAGCACCAGTCTGGATCTACGCCAACTGATGTATTGGATGCTGGGCGGATTCAGCGGCGTTGACTGGCGCTACGGGTGGTTGATGGTGGCGTTGCTGCCTTGTCTGGCGTGGTTAAGCCGCCAGGGACAGACGCTCAACCGTCTTTCGCTGGGTGAGATTCAGGCGCGGCAGTTGGGGATCTCCGTTTACCGCTGGCGTAACCTTTTGGTGCTGGTCGTGGGCATACTGGTGGGGATTAGCGTTGCGCTGGCCGGTGTTATCGGGTTTGTCGGGCTGATTGTACCCCATGCGCTGCGCCTGATCGGGTTGACCGATCAACGTTACTTACTGACGGGCTGCGGGCTGGCGGGTGCCATGACGCTGTCACTCTCTGACACCATGGCGCGCGTGGTGATCCCCTCGGCCGAGTTGCCCATCGGTGTGATCACCGCGACGCTCGGCGCACCGTTATTTATCTGGCTGCTGCTGCGCCAGCGTAATCCGGTAAATGTAACCTAATGACGTACAACAGGAAGGTGACTATGAGTAACGACATCTATGCAATCCCGCTGACCACCATCAACGGCGAAGCGACCACCTTTGGCGCTTATCAGGGACAGGTCGCACTGATTGTTAATGTGGCTTCCAAGTGCGGTTTAACCAAACAGTACGATGCGTTGGAAAAACTGTATGAAAGCTATCGCGAGCGCGGCTTTGTGGTACTGGGTTTTCCTTCCAATGAGTTCGCCGGACAAGAACCCGGCAGCGACGACGAGATCCAGGAATTTTGCCGTGCCACCTTTGGCGTACAGTTCCCGATGTTCAGCAAGATTGAGGTGAATGGCGAACAACGCCATCCTCTGTACCGTCACCTGATTGCCGCACAGCCTAAAGCCAAGGGAAATCTGCTCAGCGGTTTCTACGAACGGTTACTCAATAAAGGCCGTGCGCCCAAGCATCCTGAAGATATTCTGTGGAATTTTGAAAAATTCCTGATCGGGCGCAATGGTCAGGTGATCCAGCGTTTCTCTCCCGATATCGCCCCGGATGACAAAATGATTGTTAACGCCATTGATGCTGCGGTGGCCGAGTAATTGTTGACGCAAGAGTTGAAGCATCACGTTCCCTGCGCGCTGCGTCTGACCCACGTTGCCTGCGGGCGGCGTTTACAGCCCGTCAGCGTCAGCGCCTATGCCGGTCGCTTGATTCACGTGGTTGGGCCCAATGGTTCTGGAAAAAGCACCTTGCTGGCACGGGTTTCCGGGCTGCTGGAAGGTGAAGGGCGCGTAGAACTGGACGGCATGCCGATTGCCGATTTGTCTGCGCGAGACCTGGCGCTGCGTCGCGCTTATCTGTCTCAGCAGCAAAGCCCGGGGGCGCTGATGCCCGTGTTCCAATATCTGGCGTTACACCAGCCGAGGCAGGTCAGCGTGATGGCGGTCGATGAAGTGGTCGCCCAGATCGCCACGCGCCTGATGTTAACGGATAAATTGACGCGGCCGTTGACGGAACTCTCCGGCGGCGAGTGGCAGCGTGTACGCCTTGCCGCCGTATTCTTGCAGGTGTGGCCTTCGCTTAATCCGCATGCCCGCCTGTTGGTGCTGGATGAGCCCGCCACCGGTTTGGACGTGGCGCAACGTGTCGCGCTTGATGCCATGCTGAAAGTGTTGTGTCAGGCTGGGTTGATTGTGCTGGCCAGCGCCCACGACTTGAATCACAGCCTACAGCAGGCTGATGATATCTGGTTGATTTCAAAAGGTAAGCTGATTGATGCTGGCGATGCGGCAGAGGTCATGCAGCCTGAACGACTGGCACCGGTTTTTGGCATTGATTTCCAACGTCATCGCGTGGGCGAGAGCGACTGGCTGGTGCCGGTGTCCGAGTAACCGGTCATTTACCGCATCAGACTTGCCAAGACAGTGAAATCAACGCTAAATTAGGCAGCAATATCATTCTGATAGCGTGACATTCCCCGCAGGACGCGGTGAACACGAACCGATACTCGCAGGATACCGCAGATGCGCTTGATTCAGGGGTTGCTGATCGCAAGTTTGTTTTTGGTTGGGTGCAGCAGCCATCGCGCGCCGCCGCCCAATCCGCGTCTGGGCGACTCCATCATGGTAATAAGCCAACTTAATGAACAGCTCACGCAGTGGCGTGGCACGCCGTATCGCTATGGCGGGCTGGATCAGCGCGGCATCGATTGCTCTGGCTTTGTCTATTTAACCTTTCGCGATCGTTTCGGTATGCAACTGCCGCGCACCACCGAAGCGCAAACGGAATTGGGCTCCCGCATTGACCGGGACGATCTGTTGCCGGGCGATTTGGTGTTTTTCAAAACCGGCAGCGGCAGCAGCGGATTGCATGTGGGTATTTATGATAAAGACGATCAGTTTATTCACGCCTCGACCAGCCAGGGTGTAATGCGATCGTCATTGGATAACGTCTACTGGAAGCGGGCCTACTGGCAGGCGCGCCGAATCTGATTCCACTCTGAAATAGCGGCTGCCGCTGCCGGCAGGCCGTTTGCGCATGGAGCCTCAATGTCATCACTCCGTTTATTGCTGTCTGACTCTTACGATCCCTGGTTTAATCTGGCCGTCGAAGAGTGCATCTTTCGCCAAATGTCACCCACGCAGCACGTGCTGTTCCTCTGGCGCAATGCGGAAACCGTGGTGATTGGTCGGGCGCAAAACCCGTGGAAAGAGTGCAATACCCGCAAGATGGAGGCAGACGGCATCAAACTTGCACGCCGCAGCAGCGGTGGTGGTGCCGTTTTTCACGATTTGGGCAACACCTGCTTTACCTTTATGGCCGGAAAGCCGGGCTACGATAAAAGCGTTTCTACCGCCATCATTCTCGATGCGCTGGCCGCGCTGGGCGTTACGGCTTCGGCTTCAGGGCGGAACGATCTGGTGGTGGCGACCGCAGAGGGCGAACGTAAGGTTTCGGGGTCTGCCTACCGCGAAACCAAGGATCGCGGCTTTCATCACGGTACGCTGTTGCTCAATGCCGATCTTTCGCGTTTGGCAAATTACCTCAACCCGGATGTGAAGAAATTGCAGGCCAAAGGCATCACCTCAGTACGCTCCCGCGTTGCCAACCTGGTGGAACTGTTGCCGACGGTCGATCACGCGCAAGTGTGTGAGGCGGTGCGTGACGCATTTTTTGCCTATTACGCGGACAGTTGCACCGCGGAGCACATTTCACCCGAGCAAATGCCCGATCTCCCCGGCTTTCGCGAACAATTTGCCAAGCAAAGCAGTTGGGAATGGAATTTTGGTCAGGCACCGGATTTTACCCATATGCTGGATACGCGCTTTCCCTGGGGTGGCATTGAACTGCATATGGATGTCGATCGCGGTGTCATTACGCGCAGCCAGCTGTTTACGGACAGTCTTAATCCCGCGCCGTTAGAGGCGCTGGCGCAGGCCTTGCAGGGTCGCCCATACCGTGTGCCCGATATCATCGCGGCGGGTGAAGCGCTGTTTGAACAATTTCCTGAACAGCAGCCCGAACTGCAACAGGTGCACCAATGGCTGGCGGAGAATATCCGCTAAAGCAGGATAATCGTTAACAGCGTGACATCACTGTAAGGGGAGCATCAGGATAACGAAAAAGGGATTGTTGAGCGCTCATCGTTGGCGCTAGAGTGATATTGCACGCTTATCGCCGCAGATCTCGATCATGAAAATCACGTTAGACATTGACTACGAAAGTGAATACCTGTTCTGGCCTATTTATAGTCGGGATGAACGGCTATTGGCCTTGGAAATGACAGGTTGTTTCAATAGTGCGGATGGCAAACTCACCGTGCCGGGCGATATCCTGATGAGTATGTTGACCACGGCGCAAAAACTGACGTTGCTGGATGAACAAATCGATATCATTCAACGCAAAGCGGAGTGGCTCAAACTGCACCGGTTTTTGCTGGTGTGGCGCATTGAGAAACATTGCGCCGAACTGCTGATGGCATCGATTCCACGCCGCAACGCGATCCGTGCGTTACCCTTTGTCCATCTGGAAATTAACGAGGCGTTTCCTCACCTCGGCGAAGGTAAAGGAAACCGGGGGATCACCGAACTCAGTAATATGTTTCCCTTGTGGCTGGATAACTTCGGCTCTGGCAAGGTAAATCTCAAAGCGTTCCATGATGGCTTGCTGAGCTATGTGAAAATCGATCCTAAACTGGTGTGGGACATTCTTTCGCGTCCGGCCCCCGACCTGATCATGGACCCGTTGCTTAACGTGATGAAAAGCCACCAGCGGGGCCTAGGGGTGATTGCTAAAGGGATTGATACGCTCGATCATCTGAAAAAAGTGCATCACCTCAACGTGGATGCGATACAAGGCAAGCTGTGGCCCGCCATCCCGCTGCATGCGTTGGAACGGGAGCTGACTCCGGCCGCCTAAACCTGTACCCCTGCATTTACTCCGTGTTTATTTCCCCGTTGACGTTCTACACTCAAGGTTGACAGACGCAGTAGAGTGATAGAACGACGATGACACAGGGACTACGATTTACCCACCACTACCATGACGCCTTGCCCGGATGCTACACGGCGCTTTCACCCACACCGTTACAGGGTGCTCGCCTGCTGTATCACAGCGCGCAACTGGCGGAGCAGTTGGCGGTGCCTGCCAGTTGGTTTCAGCCTGAACACATTGATATCTGGCAAGGTAAGACGCTGCTGCCCGGTATGCTGCCGCTGGCGCAGGTTTATAGCGGCCATCAGTTTGGCACATGGGCCGGACAACTGGGCGATGGGCGGGGCATTTTGCTGGGTGAGCAACGGCTGGCAAACGGCACTGGCATGGAGTGGCACCTGAAAGGAGCGGGGTTGACACCCTATTCGCGCATGGGCGACGGTCGCGCGGTGCTGCGATCGGTGATTCGCGAATTTCTCGCGTCAGAAGCACTGCATCATCTGGGCATTCCTACTACGCGCGCCTTGGCGATCGTTACCAGCGATGAACCCGTTCAGCGCGAACGGCAGGAGCGGGGCGCGATGCTGATGCGCGTTGCCGAAAGCCATCTGCGTTTCGGCCATTTTGAGCATTTTTATTATGCGCGTCAGCCGGAGCAGGTGAAAAAACTGGCTGATTTCGCCATCACACACCACTGGCCGCAGTGGCAGCACGACGAACAGCGCTACTCGCTGTGGTTTACCGATGTTGTCGAACGCACGGCGCGCATGGTCGCCCATTGGCAGGCTGTGGGGTTCGCCCACGGCGTGATGAACACCGACAATATGTCGATCCTGGGCCTGACGTTTGATTATGGTCCCTACGGTTTTATGGATGACTATCAACCTGACTTTGTCTGCAATCACTCCGATTACAACGGTCGTTATGCGTTTGATAACCAGCCTGCGGTGGCGCTGTGGAATTTGCATCGCTTAGCGCAGGCACTCTCGGGGTTGTTGTCGGTGGAATCACTGGAAACCGCACTGGGTTGCTATGAACCGGCCTTGATGGCGCATTTTGGCCAACTGATGCGCGCCAAGCTGGGTTTTTTCGATACCGATGCCAGCGATAACGATCTGCTGGTGGGGTTGCTGAATTTGATGGCGCGTGAGCGCAGCGACTATACCCGCACCTTCCGCCTGCTGAGTGACACCGAAGTGCAGAGCGCCGATTCGCCACTGCGCGACCTGTTTATCGACCGGGTGACGTTTGACGCCTGGTTTCACGACTATCGTGCACGGCTGGCGCTGGAGACGCAGAGCGATGCCCAACGTCAGCGCAGCATGAAAGCAGCCAACCCGAAATATATCCTGCGTAACTATCTGGCGCAGCAGGCGATTGAAGCGGCAGAGCAGGATGATATAGGCCCGCTGTCGCAGTTGCATCAGGCCCTTTCGCGCCCGTATGACGAACAGCCTGAATACCAATCGCTGGCGGCAGCGCCGCCAGCGTGGGGGAAAGCGTTGGAAGTGTCTTGTTCCAGCTAGGTTAACGGCGCAGAAAAACCTGCGGCGTCGCGTCATCGGGGTGTGGGTGTACCAGCACGTCGGCCTGATACCACTGTGTGAGCGTTTCGCTTTGCAATACCGCCTGCGGCGTGCCTTGTGCCACCAGTTTTCCCTGATGCAGCAGAGCAATGCGATCGGCATACAGTGCAGCCAGATTCAGATCGTGCAGGATGCAGCACACCGCAAGAGGTTGCTGTTGCGTGAGCTGCTTGAGCAGACGCAGCAGGTGTTGCTGATGATAGAGATCGAGTGCCGAGGTCGGCTCATCCAGAAACAGCCAGCAGGGCGTTGGTGTCGGGTGCCATAACTGCGCCAGCACGCGCGCCAACTGCACTCGCTGCTGTTCCCCGCCGGAAAGGTGGCGGTAATCCTGCCGGGCCAACGCGGTGCATTCGGTTAACGCCATAACATGGTCGACCACGCTGTCACCCGCGCGGTCATGGCGATAGGGCGCACGTCCCATGGCAACCACGTCGCGCACGCTAAACGGAAAATTCAGTGCCCCGTGTTGGCGCATTACGGCGCGGGTTTTAGCCAAGGCATCAGGCTGCCAGTCAGCGAGCGCTTTTCCGGCCAACTGGCATTCACCGCTGTCCGGGGCCAAATAGCCGGTGAGCAAGCGCAGCAGCGTGGATTTTCCCGCCCCGTTCGGACCAATAATCGCAACGATCTCACAGCCGTTGATGTCCAACGAAACGTCATCAATCAAGGTGCGTCCGGCAACCTGATAGTGCAGATGCTGAGCTGTCAGACGGTTAGTCATGAGTTCGTCCCTTATGCGTGACAATCAGCCAGAGGAAGTAGGGGCCGCCAATCAGACTGGTGAGCAAACCCACGGGCATTTCCGCCGGGGCCAGCAGGGTTCGTGCCAGCGTATCGGCGGCGATAAGCAATCCCGCGCCTGCCAGCGCTGAACCGGGCAGCAACCAGCGGTGATCGGCGCTCAGGTTCATGCGCACCAGATGCGGGATAACCAGCCCGATAAACGCAATCACGCCGCTGACCGCCACCGCCGTGCCAACCAGCAGCGCGCTGAGCAGCAGCAAAATCAGCTTGGTCTGTTTGACCTTCACGCCCAGATAGTGTGCGTCTTCGTCACCCAACTGGAGCAGATTGAGTTTGCGGGCATAGCACTGTACGCCCACCATGGCGGGAACGATCAGCGAAGCGGCCACCAGCAGCACCGGCCACTGCGCTTGCCCCAGACTGCCCATACCCCAGAGTGAAAACTGGCGCAGTTGCTGATCGTTACTGATGTAGGTCAGTACGCCGACGGCAGCGCCGCACAGCGCATTCAGAGCAATGCCGGTTAACAGCAGGCGGGTAACGCCGCCGCGCTCATCGCGTCCCAGCATAAACAGAATGGCGGTCACCGCCAGACTGCCCGCGAAGGCGGCCAACATCGGGCTGTAGAGTGCTAATAACGGAGGCAGGCCCAAAGGCATCAACAGCGCAAACGCGACAAACAAGGCTGCGCCGCTGCTAATGCCCAGCAAACCGGGGTCGGCCAGCGGATTGCGAAACAGCCCCTGCATCACTGCCCCGGCGGCGGCGAGCGCGCTGCCCACCAGCAGTGCCAGCAGTACGCGCGGCAGGCGAATGTTGAGCCAGATATGCCACAGCGGATCGCTGAGCGGAGCATGCCACAGCTGGCGCAACGAAAGCGTAAGTGCCCCCATATTGGCGGCACCCAGCATTAACAGCAGAGTGAAACACATCAGCCCCGCCAACATCAGGCGGGGACGTTCTCGTAGCCTCATTTCACCTGCTCGGCGGCGTGACGCAGTGTGGTTAACAGCGCCGGAGTTTCCAGCGTAAAGCCGAGCATCGCCATATCATCGACCACCACCACGCGGCGGTGTTTGCCTGCCGGGGTCAATGCCACACCGGGCAACTGCCAGATTTTCTCTTCGCCACCCAAACTCTGCAAACCCTGTGCCGAGATCAACAGCAGATCGGGCGCGCTGGCGATAACGCCTTCTTGCGACAACGGCTGGTAGCGCACCACGTCAGGCATGGCATTTTGTAACCCGGCTGCGCGAATCACCGTATCGGCAGGGGTGTTTTTCCCCGCCGCCATGGCCGTCATACCGCCGTGACTGAGAACGAACAGCGCTTTGACGGGCAGCGGTTGCTGTGCCACGGCGGATACCTGTTGCTGATAACGGTCGGTCAGCACCTTGCCTTCGCTCTCTTTGTGCAGCGCCTGTGCGATGGTGCTGATTTTCTGCGGAATGCTTTCCAGCGTCGGTTGCGCAGGCACCATGATCACCTTGACGCCGCTGTCTGCCACTTGCTTGAGCACCAGAGAGGGTTGCGACAACTCACTGGCAATCACCAACGTCGGTTTTAACGACAGAATGCCTTCTGCATTCAACTGGCGCATATAGCCGACATCCGGCAGTGCTTGCGTTGCGGCCGGGTGCGTACTGGTACTGTCGCGGGCGATAAGCTGCTGCTCAGCGCCGAGCGCGTAAATAATTTCGGTGACATCACCGCCAATCGAGACGATGCGCTCATTGGCGCTGGCACCCAGTGGCAGCGTCAGGAGCAGTGCGTAAAGCCAGTTTTTCATGCGACCAGTTCCTTATTTACGGTGAGCGCCTCGATTTGTTTGCGCCATTGAGCCTGTTCCGGCGTGCCTTCGGTGCGCTGGCCAAACAGCTGTGCGATTTGCGTGCCGTCAGCCGCATAGAGTTCCAGACTGGTGACGACGCCGTCTGTGGTCGGTTTACGGGTGATCCAGCTTTCGGCAATGGCATCTTCAATCAAGTGCAGGGTGAAATCCGGGTTGAAAATGTTGATCCACTCGGCGTGCTGCGCCATTTTCTCCACCCGTGCGATGGGGCCGGTGAAGATCTGTACGCAGCCACGGCTGCCAACGAACACCATGATGTCGTTTTGATCCTGCTGAGCGGCAGTCAGAATCTGCGACAGGGCGCTGTTATCGACCTGGCAGGCCAGATCGTCTTTCACGGCGCGGAACGCCTGTTGACGCGTAAGGTTATAACGTTTGAGCAGAATGAAAAATTGATGTACGTCCGTCATGGCACGCCATTCGGCTTCAAATGCTGCCTGGTCGATGCTGGGAGCCTGAGTGGCCGCCGGGGTTTCCGGACGTAACTGCACCTCAGGGTTAACCTCCGTCACAAATTCGGCCAGATACGCGGCCCATGCCGTCATATCGGTCTGTTCGGTGGCATACACCTTCAGGATGGCATCACCCTGATGGTCAAAAAATTGAATGCTCTGACGTTCGCCGCGCGCGGTCTCTTCCCGCAGGCTGAAGGCCACATTCCACTGGTGCAAAAACAGGCGAAGATCCAGCGCGTAAGGGTTAAGGATCAGTCCCGCATGGCCGTCCAAGTGCTGATTTTGGTAAACGCCGACCTGTTCATGTACCGCATAGGTGTTGCGCGTAATGGATTTGGTCTGGCCGACCTTCTCCAACGCCAGCAGCCAGCGCTTGGCATCGCCTTGCAAGCGTTGCGCATCATGACCGACGCGGGCGTGCGTCAATACTGCTTCACTGATGCCGAGCGTCGTGGCGATATCACGGGCGTACTGGCGGGGATTGTTGTTTTTGGCTTGCAGGTATTGAGCATAAATCGCGTTCGGCATTGTCTGTTCCTGTGGTCGTTCTGCGATGGGTGTTATCGTATTAGAAATAATTTACTTAATAAATGAGAATCATTTTCATGTTGCCAAAAGGTGACATCAAGTGAAGATTTCTTAATACGTGGGAAACAGACGAGCCAGCGGGGATGACAGAGCGGCAGCGCACGGCCAGAAATGACCGTGCACGGTTGAAAGGCAGTAGGGCGTTAGAAGCGGCTGTCTACCGCATCGGCTAACTGTGCAAGCAGGGTTTCAGTCTCCTGCCAGCCCAGGCAACCATCGGTAATCGATTTGCCGTAAACCAGCGTTTGCGGCGCAGCCAACGGTTGCTGACCTTCAACCAGAAAGCTTTCCACCATAACACCTGCAATGGCGCGCGAACCCGAACGTATCTGTTGGCACACATCGGCGCACACATCCATTTGTCGCTGGTACTGTTTGTAGCTGTTGCCGTGGCTAAAATCCACCACCAGCTGTGACGGCAAGGCGAATTCGCGCAGCAGCTCGCAGGCGGCCTGAATATCGGCGGCCTGATAATTGGGATTTTTTCCGCCGCGCAGAATGATGTGACCATAGGGGTTGCCGTGCGTCTGGTAGATGGTCATCTGCCCTTGTTTATCCGGCGACAGAAACAGGTGCGACGCGCGCGCGGCTCGGATGGCATCGATGGCGATACGCAGATTGCCGTCGGTTCCGTTTTTGAAACCCACCGGGCAGGAGAGGGCGGAGGCCATTTCGCGGTGGATCTGACTTTCCGTGGTTCGCGCGCCAATGGCTCCCCAACTGATGACATCGGCAATATATTGACCGGTAACCATATCCAGAAATTCTGTTGCTGTGGGCAGACCGAGCGCGTTGATATCCAGTAACAGACGGCGTGCCAGTGTCAGACCGTGATTGACCTGATAGCTGCCATCAAGGGCCGGATCGGAAATCAATCCTTTCCAGCCGACAACGGTGCGCGGTTTCTCAAAATAGGTACGCATCACGATTTCCAGGCGATCCAGATAGCGATTACGCAGTGCAGATAGCAGCCGTGCATAATCCAGCGCAGCATCAACATCGTGAATGGAACAAGGGCCAACGATCACCAGCAAACGGGGGTCTTTTCCGGTGAGAATATTTTCTATCCTGTTTCGTGACGTTGTCACGTTTTCAGCAACGGCGGACGAAACTGGCAGCTGCGCCAGCAGCGCCTGCGGCGCGATCAGACGATCCAGCCGCTGGCTGCGTAACTCATCAGTTTTTAACATGCAATATCTCTACTTACGGGTCGATCAGGGGACCGTGTCGCATGGCGGTTCGTCTCGCAAAGAAACGCCGCTGAACCAAGGGGTGACGCGCATAGAAATAAGTCATCGCCCACACTGCATTTATCTTCTTGAAGATAAGGCCAGTGTGAGTGAATGGTTCGCGCATCGTGTCAGACGGCGGCGGGGCGCTTGGGCGCTAAGCGAGTGTCAGATTTTCCCCTTCTCCTACCAAATGGGTTGCTTCGCTACGACGACATGTCGGGAAGTCATGGCATCCACGATAACTCAATCAGGGGGCAATTCAACCCGCTTTTGTTAAAAAATGATAATGTACTAGTACATGCGACGACTCATGCCTAATATGTCGATGATCTTGGCTGAAATCTCCTCCACGGAGTAGTTTGTCGTGTTGAGGTAAGGGATCTGATGACGACGAAACAGTGCTTCCACTTCGCTCAGTTCCATCCGGCACTGGCGCAATGACGCATAGCGACTGTTGCCGCGCCGCTCTTCACGGATCGCCGCCAAGCGTTCGGCATCGATGGTCAGGCCGAACAGCTTGTGTTGAAACGATTTTAGCGCTTCAGGCAGGCGCAGGTTGTCCATGTCATCGGCGATGAAAGGATAGTTGGCGGCGCGAATGCCAAACTGCATGGCGAGATACAGGCTGGTGGGCGTTTTGCCGCAACGGGACACGCCGAGTAATATCACCTGCGCCTGATCGAGATTGCGCAATGAAATGCCATCGTCGTGGGCGAGCGTGTAGTCAATGGCAGCGATGCGCGCATCGTATTTGCCGAGGTTTTTAGCCGTCAGGCCGTGGGTGCGGTTGGCCTCCGGCGCGGGAGGGATGTTGAGTTCTTGCTGCAATGGCGCAACCAGTGCCTGCACGATATCCTGACAAAAACCGTCGCTGCTGTTGATAATATCCCGCACGGTCTGGTTAATGATGGAATAAAACACCAGCGGGCGCACACCCGTTTGCTGATAAAGCGTATTGATGCGTTCACGTACCGCGTTGGCGCGCGCTTCACTTTCCACAAACGGCAGCGTGTAGCTAACCGTGTTGACAGGAAACTGAGAAAGTACCGCATGACCTAACACTTCGGCGGTGATGGCGGTACCATCGGAGATATAAAAGACGCTTCTTTCCACATCAACCCCTGCTTTCATGTCTGCGAAAAATAATGACTAAACTCGTTCAAAAATTGGCGTTGAACGATATTTTTAATGAAACGGCATTTCATTATCTTCATGATAAACCAGTTAAACTTTTACAGTATTGTATTTTTACCCCGTTAAGCAAGATTCAGCAGTGAAATCGTTTTTATTTCATAGGTTGAACGATTCACCTTTCCCAGGTTTGTTAAACGCTATGCTACATTCATGGCGTTGAGGCAATTGCCCAACCAACATTTTACCTATCCCCAATGGTCTCCATACCCTGTGGTATGCAGACCGAAATCGTATGCAGAAAGGATTATTTTCGATGTCCAATAACGGCCCTGATTTGCGTAATGTCCTTTGGTATAACCAGCTTGGCATGCATGACGTTGAGCGGGTGGGCGGCAAGAATGCCTCTCTGGGTGAGATGATCACCCATTTGTCAGAACTTGGCGTATCGGTTCCCAATGGTTTTGCGACAACGGCGCAGGCGTTTAACGATTTCCTTACGCAGAGCGGTATCAACCAGCGAATCTATGAGCTGCTGGATCGTACCGATATTGATGATGTCAACCAGCTCGCCAAAGCGGGTGCGCAAATCCGCCAGTGGATTATCGACACGCCGTTCCAGCCTGAGTTGGAGCAGGCGATCGCTGCGGCTTACGATCAACTGGCCGAAGGGGAGAAAGAGGCCTCTTTTGCGGTGCGCTCTTCCGCGACGGCAGAAGACATGCCGGATGCCTCCTTTGCCGGGCAGCAGGAGACGTTCCTCAATGTGCAGGGTATCGATGCGGTGATGGTGGCGGTGAAGCATGTGTTTGCCTCGCTGTTTAACGATCGCGCCATCTCGTACCGTGTGCATCAGGGCTACGATCATCGTGGCGTCGCGCTCTCCGCCGGGGTGCAGCGTATGGTGCGTTCGGATCTGGCGGCATCGGGGGTGATGTTTACGCTGGATACCGAATCCGGTTTCGATCAGGTGGTGTTTATCACGTCCGCCTATGGCCTTGGGGAAATGGTGGTGCAAGGGGCGGTGAACCCGGATGAGTTCTACGTGCACAAACCGACGCTGCTTAACGGCAAACCGGCCATTGTGCGCCGTACCATGGGCTCGAAAAAAATCCGCATGGTGTATGCCGACAGTCAGGCTCACGGCAAACAGGTGCGTATTGAGGATGTGCCCACAGAACTGAGCGTGCGTTTCAGCCTCACGGATACCGAAGTGGAAGCGTTATCGCATCAGGCATTGCTGATTGAAAAACACTACGGTCGTCCGATGGATATCGAATGGGCGAAAGACGGGCACACCGGCAAGCTCTACATCGTACAGGCGCGACCGGAGACGGTACGCTCCAACGGTCAGGTGATGGAGCGCTACCAACTGATCAAACGTGGCAAGGTGCTGGCGGAAGGTCGTGCCATCGGTCACCGCATCGGTGCCGGTCCGGTAAAAGTGATTCAGGATATCAGCGAAATGCATCTGGTGCAGGCGGGTGATGTGCTGGTGACCGACATGACCGACCCGGATTGGGAGCCGATCATGAAGAAAGCCGCAGCTATTGTGACCAATCGCGGTGGACGCACCTGTCACGCAGCCATTATTGCGCGTGAGCTGGGCATTCCTGCGGTAGTGGGCTGTGGCGATGCCACCGAACGTCTCCATGATGGCGAAAAAGCGACGGTATCCTGTGCGGAAGGGGACACCGGATACGTCTATGCCGATCTGCTGGAGTTTCAGGTCAAGAGTTCACAAGTCAACGAAATGCCGCCTGTGCCGTTGAAAATCATGATGAACGTGGGGAATCCCGATCGGGCATTTGATTTCGCCTGCCTGCCCAACGATGGCGTCGGCCTGGCGCGGCTGGAGTTTATCATTAACCGAATGATCGGCGTGCACCCGCGTGCGTTGCTGGAGTTCGACAGTCAAACGCCAGAGCTGCAAAAAGAGATCAAAGGGTTGATGCAGGGCTATGACGATCCGGTTGAGTTTTACGTTGCGCGCCTGACGGAAGGGATTGCCACCCTAGCGGCGGCGTTCTGGCCGAAGCGCGTGATTGTGCGCCTGTCCGACTTTAAATCCAACGAATACGCCAACCTGGTGGGCGGTGAGCGCTATGAGCCGCATGAGGAAAACCCGATGCTGGGCTTCCGTGGGGCCGGACGCTATGTGTCACCGGATTTCAAAGCGTGCTTTGCCTTGGAATGCGCGGCGGTGAAACGCGTGCGTAATGACATGGGGCTGACCAACGTAGAAGTGATGATCCCGTTTGTGCGCACCGTGGCGCAGGCGGAAGCCGTGGTCGCTGAGCTGGCGCAGCAAGGGCTCAAGCGTGGCGAGAACGACCTTAAGGTGATCATGATGTGTGAGATCCCGTCGAACGCGCTGCTGGCGGATCAGTTCCTGGCGCATTTCGATGGTTTCTCCATCGGCTCTAACGACATGACGCAGTTGGCGTTGGGTCTGGATCGCGATTCTGGCGTAGTGTCTGAACTGTTTGATGAACGCAACGAGGCGGTGAAAGCGCTGCTTTCGATGGCGATCAAAGCGGCCAAGGCGCAGGGAAAATACGTGGGAATTTGCGGACAAGGCCCTTCCGATCACGAAGACTTTGCCATCTGGCTGATGGAGCAAGGCATCGACAGCCTGTCGCTCAATCCGGATACCGTGGTGCAGACCTGGCTAACGCTGGCAGAAAAGTAATCGTGCAATAACAACAGGCCCCGGCGATGTCGGGGCCTGTTTCATCCGGCGTTACGGTTTGGCTTCTTGCTGCAAGAATGCCTTGAACTGAGGGGTCATTACCGTTTCGAATCCGTTGTCGGTTTTGGTGATCAGGTAAACGGCCAACCCATGCTGCTCGGCCACTTTCAGCGCTTTTTCCGTTCCCAATACCATTAATCCCGTGTCCCAACCGTCCGCTTCAAGCGCAGTTTTGGCAATCACCGTGGCAGACACCAGCGTATGGTTGATGGGGTGACCGGTGCTGGGGTCGATCACGTGGGAGTAGCGTTTGCCGTCCTGCTCGAAGTAGTTGCGATAACTGCCCGAGGTACTGATGGAATACCCTTGCAGATCGACGGCCGCTTGCACGGCGTTTTCCCCATCGGTGGGTTTCTGAATCGCTACCCGCCATGGCATCCCTTGTCCATTGACCCCGCGACTTGAAATGGCGCCGCCGACGGAGACCAGATAATTGGTAATGCCCTTGCGCGTCATCAACTGTGCCAACAGATCGGCACCGTAACCTTCACCTAACGTCGAGAGATCCACATACAGCGAGGGCAGATCTTTTTGCAACCACTCTCCCTTGCTGTTGCTGGTAAGCGTCAGGTGCTGCAAGCCCACGCGCTGACGGGCGTCATCGATTTGTGCTTGGGTGGGAATGGTCACCGGCTGTTTTTGCGGTCCAAATCCCCACAGATTCACCAACGGCCCCACGGTGATATCCATGGCATTGTCTGTTGCCCGGCCAATCCGTTGGGCCGCCAGAATAATGTCCGCCATGCCACCGGGAATGGGCTGCGGATCGCTGCCTTGATAACGGTTAAAGCGCGACAGGATGGAGTCTTCGCGGTACGTGGAAATATCGTTGTTGGCCTGTTCAAGCAGGGCATCGATCTCCTGTTGCAGATGCGCCTTATTTTCAAGCAGGTCGCCGCTGATCTTTACGCTGTAAAAGGTCCCCATGGTTTTACCTTCCAGGCTGGTCAATGGCCGGCTGTCGGCCATCGCGGTGTTATAGACCGCCAGACTGACCAGAATCAGGCACACCCTGCGTGCCAGTGGGGAATGTGACATAGAAAATGACTCCTGATAAAAAGAGACGTTAGAAATAATCCATTAATGCACGCTTGCAAAGCGGAGATTGATAAAAACAGGATGAGGCGCAATTTCTCAGTAACCGCAGCGGGAAAGTACAGAATAAACCACAAAAAAAATGCCCATCTTAGGGGATGGGCAAAGACTACACACAGCAATTCGTTACTAGCTCTGACGAGGAGGAAACCTCATTGGCAAACTCGCGTTGTCATTACAAAAAGCGTTTGTTCAGCAAGACAACGGTTGACAATCGTTTCATGAATAATGCTAGAAGCTGTGGGGCATTAAGTCATTAAGAATCATCCTAATGGTTAACGTTTTTTTAATGGATTTGTCACGCAGAGATACAGCCTGTCAAACTATTTGATGTAATTTAAGGGGTAATCACGAGATTATCAGAATAATCCGTGGGTGTTGCGCATAAATCATTAAGATTATTTATCTATTGATGGTTTTGTTAATGGATTGGCCGCAGCGCTGTGTGTCCACGCTGCGGCAGCGATCTTATTGCGAGTGTGTCGGCCGATCGTTCGGCGGTGACGATGCGCCGGTAATGATTTCGGGCAACGGTGTTTCCTTCATCCAGGCGGAGAGCAAACGGTATGAAACGGCAAGCACCACCGGGCCGATAAACAGGCCAATCATGCCAAAGGCCAACAGGCCGCCAATCACACCGGACAGAATCAGCAGCATGGGCAGATCGGCGCCCATGCGTATCAACATCGGGCGGATGACGTTATCCAGCGTCCCCACCACACAACTCCACACCAGCAGAATGGTGCCCCAGGTGGTATCACCGCTCCAATAGAGCCAGATTATCGCGGGGATCAGCACCAGAAGCGGCCCCAACTGCGCCAGACAGAACAGGAACATCACGACGGTGAGCAAGGTTGAATAGGGGATGCCGGAGATAGCGAGGCCAATGCCGCCCAGCACCGATTGCACGATAGCAGTCACCACCACGCCGAGCGCGACGGCACGAATCGATTGTGCTGCCAGGATCACCGCCGCATCACCGCGCTCGCGTCCCAGACGAAGCGCAAAATGGCGCACGCCCTGGGCGACCGCTTCACCTTTATAGTAGAGCAGGGCGCTGAAAATCAGCATCAGGCCACAGTGCATCAGGAAACGCCCGATGTGTGCCGCTTGCGATAACAGCCAGGTGGCGGTTTGGCCGATATAGGGCTGCACTTTGGCAAACACGCCGCTGCCGCCACTTTGCAGCAAACTGTGCCAACTGTAAAACAGTCTGTCGCCGACGAAAGGCAGGGACGTCAGCCACTCCATGCGGGGAGGCGTCAGTTTTTCTTGCCCGGAGGCCCAACTGACGATGGCGGAGGTATTGTCCATCACCGTGCTGACCAGGATGGAAATCGGCATCACAAACAGCAGGCAAAGTAACAGCGTCATGCCGGTTACCGCCAACGCGCGCTTGCCCCACAGTAGATTTTGCATTTTCAGCATCAGCGGCCAGGTGGCAATCACCACCATGCTGGCCCAGGCAAAGCCCAGAATAAAGGGTTGCACCACCCAGAAACAGGCGATGATCATGATAGTGATAAACAGCAGACTAAACAGGATTCGTGGCAAATCAAAACGCTGCTGGCGCGTGTTTTGCGGCATCGTTGCCGACAGTGGAGAGTGCGCGGCCAGCGGTTTTGGCGATGATGACTTCGTCAATGGACAATACCTCTGTAGAGAGACCCAACGTTGAACAAGTTCCCTGCGATCGCTCGGGTCATCCGGCGGGGATAACTTATCATGGGGTATTTCTCGCGTTTTTGACAGCGAGTGAGTTATTTTGTTAACGCATTCACGGACAGGGCTCCAAAAATCATGCTGTGCCGCCAGACAAAAAGTTTTTCCTGGGATGGCGGCGCATAGCGCGGAAATGTGATAAAACGTAAAACCGCGATTTCGCACAATGATTTTTACAACAAACACACTCACAACACGCTAATAATTTTTTAGTCGACAGACAGGGTCAACACATAATGATCCCACAGATCTCTCATGCACCTGGGCTGGCTCAGCCGGTGCTAAATTTTTTGGATGCTTTGAAGCAACGTGGTTTTACCGGCGATACCGCCACCAGTTATGCCGATCGTTTAACCATGTCGACCGACAACAGCATTTATCAGCTGTTACCCGATGCGGTAGTGTTTCCCCGCTCGACGGCAGATGTGGCACTGCTGGCCCAGTTGTCAGTACAAGAGCCTTACCGTGAGCTGACGTTTACCCCGCGCGGCGGCGGTACCGGCACCAATGGGCAGGCGCTAAACCAGGGCATTGTGGTGGATATGTCCCGCTACATGAACCGGATTTTGGAAATCAATCCCGAAGAGGGCTGGGTTCGCGTTGAAGCTGGGGTTATCAAGGATCAGCTCAATCAGTACCTCAAGCCTTACGGCTATTTCTTTGCGCCGGAACTCTCCACCAGCAACCGCGCCACCCTGGGCGGCATGATTAACACCGATGCGTCAGGGCAAGGCTCTCTGGTGTACGGCAAAACCTCGGATCATGTCCTGGGGGTTCGCGCCGTGCTGTTGGGCGGTGACATGCTGGATACGCAGGCAATGCCCGTGGCGCTGGCGCAGCAGTTGGCGCAAGAATCTTCACCGATAGGGCGCGTATATCGCACCGTTTTTGAACGTTGCCGCGACCAGCGAGCGCTGATCCTCGATAAATTCCCCAAACTGAACCGATTCCTGACCGGATACGATCTGCGTCACGTGTTCAGCGATGATATGCAAACGTTTGACCTGACGCGCATCCTGACGGGCGCAGAGGGTACGCTGGCCTTTATCACAGAAGCCAAGCTGGATATTACGCGCTTGCCAAAGGTCAGACGTCTGGTCAACGTCAAGTTTGACTCCTTCGATTCAGCGCTGCGCAGCGCGCCTTTTATGGTGGAAGCCAAGGCGCTTTCAGTCGAAACCGTTGATTCCCGCGTGTTGAATCTGGCGCGAGAGGATATCGTTTGGCACTCGGTCAGCGAACTGATCCAGGATGTGCCTGGTCAAGAGATGCTGGGCCTGAACATCGTTGAATTTGCCGGGGATGATGAAGCGCTGATCGATGGGCAAGTCAGCGCGCTATGCGAGCGCATTGAGGGCCTGCTCTCGGCCCGTGAGGCCGGGGTGATCGGCTATCAGATTTGCCATGACCTCGCTGGCATTGAGCGCATTTACGCCATGCGTAAAAAAGCGGTGGGGCTGCTGGGTAACAGTAAAGGGCAGGCCAAGCCGATCCCGTTTGCGGAAGATACCTGTGTGCCGCCGCAGCATCTGGCGGATTACATCGTTGAGTTCCGTGCGCTGCTCGATAGCCACAACCTGACCTACGGCATGTTTGGTCACGTGGATGCGGGCGTGCTGCACGTGCGCCCGGCGCTCGATATGTGCGATCCGCAACAGGAAGTGTTGATGAAACACCTTTCCGATCAGATTGTTGCGCTGACGGCCAAATATGGCGGCCTGCTATGGGGGGAACACGGTAAGGGGTTCCGCGCCGAATACAGCCCGGCATTTTTTGGCGAAGCACTGTATAACGAACTGCGGCGCATCAAAGCCGCCTTCGATCCGCATAACCGCCTCAATCCCGGCAAGATTTGCGCGCCGTTGGCCGTCGATGCGCCGATGATGCGTATTGATGCCGAGAAGCGTGGCACCTTCGATCGCCGCATTCCGCTGGCGGTACGTACGTCGTTCCGTGGTGCGATGGAGTGCAACGGCAACGGTCTGTGCTTCAACTTTGACGTGAACAGCCCGATGTGTCCTTCCATGAAGATCACCGGCAACCGTATTCATTCGCCGAAAGGGCGAGCGACGCTGGTGCGCGAATGGCTGCGCTTGCTTGCCGAACAGGGCGTCGATCCGGTGACGCTGGAGCAGTCGTTGGCCGAGCGGGGACCAAGCCTGCGTGGCTTGATTGAAAAGACGCGTAACAGCTGGCGCGCGCACCAGGGCGAGTATGACTTCTCTCACGAAGTGAAAGCGTCCATGTCCGGGTGTCTGGCCTGTAAAGCCTGTTCAACCCAATGCCCGATCAAGATAGATGTGCCGGGATTCCGCGCGCGTTTTCTCCAGCTTTATCACACGCGTTATTTACGTCCCGCGCGTGATTATCTGGTGGCCAGTGTGGAAAGTTACGCGCCGTTGATGGCGCTGAGTCCCAAGACCTTCAACTTCTTCCTGAAAATGCCACTGGTTGACGCCTTGAGCCGCCGGACGATCGGTATGACCGATCTGCCGTTACTCTCTTCTCCTTCGCTACGTCAGCAATTTGCCGGACACCCGGCAATGACGACTACGCTTGAGCAGTTGGAAAGCGTCGCCGCAGCGTCACGCGATCGCTACGTGCTGATCGTGCAGGACCCGTTTACCAGCTATTACGACGCGCAAGTGGTAGCCGATTTGGTGCATCTGGTGGAAAAACTGGATCTCAAGCCGGTACTGCTGCCCTTTTCACCCAACGGTAAGCCGCAGCATATCAAAGGCTTTTTAACGCGTTTTGCTAAAACGGCGGCGAAAACCTCGGATTTCCTGAACCGGGTCGCCAGGCTGGGTATGCCGATGATTGGCGTCGATCCGGCGCTGGTGCTCTGTTATCGCGATGAATACCGCGAAATTCTGGGTGACAAACGCGGCGATTTTCAGGTGCAACTGGTGCATGAGTGGCTGCTGCCGCTGCTGTCGGCGAGAACACCGACGGCCGCACCGCGCGATGATGCCTGGTATCTGTTTGGTCACTGTACCGAATCAACTTCGCTGCCGACCAGCAGCAAACAGTGGGCCGATATCTTTGCCCGTTTCGGTGTCCGACTGGAAAACGTCAACGTCGGTTGCTGTGGTATGGCTGGCACCTATGGTCATGAAAGCAAGAACCTGGCTGACTCCAAGGGGATCTATGCCTTGTCCTGGCAGCAGGCGTTGCAAAAATTACCCTCCACGCGTTGTCTGACAACCGGCTATTCATGCCGCAGTCAGGTGAAGCGTATGGAAGGCCAAGGATTGCGTCATCCGTTGCAGGCATTACTGGATCTCGTCTGACAGGAGAGCGTTATGTTGTGGAAAAGAGCGGCTACGCTGGAGCTGATTAACCAGCACAGCCTGGGCTGTATGATGGAGCATCTGGGGATCCGTTTTACCCATATTGCAGAAGATACCCTGGAAGGCACAATGCCGGTGGATGCGCGCACGCGCCAATCCTTCGGCCTGCTGCACGGCGGAGCATCGGTGGTGCTGGCGGAGTCGCTCGGCTCGGTTGCAGGCTACCTGTGTACCGAAGGAGAACAGCGCGTGGTGGGGATGGAGATTAATGCCAACCATCTGCGCGCAGTGACTTCAGGACACGTGCGTGGCGTGTGTCGCGCACTGCACGTGGGGCGTCGCAATCAGGTGTGGCAAATTGACATCTACGACGAGAGTAACCGTCTGTGTTGCACTTCTCGTCTCACCACGGCAGTGGTGACGCCTTGATCTCGCCGTAACGGTAAAATGCGCGCCAATCGGCGCGCATTTTCATTCTTGCGCTCGTCAAGGCAAAAAGGGGACGCGCCGCACAAAATCGGTCTGAAACGCGGTGGCCTTATCCCAACAGCCTTCAAGGCTGAGCTGGTGGCAAATCAGCTTTAGCGTGTTGCGTGCAAAGTAGTAACTCTGCACGCGAAAAAGGTGGCAACGCCCTTCATTGTTGATTTCTTTAATCAAGCGGTTATGCAATTTGACCAGGGCGTGCAAATAGCTCTCATCGTCGCCGTTCTTCCGGCACAGATCGATCATCTCCATGCAGGCATTGTGGTAGCGGCGCAAGTGGTCGATATGGCTTTCGTGCCGATTCAACCGCGCTTCGGCCATATAGAAATCCACGGTGACATCCCGGATCAAGAACTTGTACTCGTCAATCTGATGCTGTAGCCAGGCGTTCACGGATTGCATAGGGATTACCATGGATATTAATGATAATCATTATCATATTTCTAATGTTCATCGGGATCAACCTATCACCCGGTGCCTGCGAAAAAAAAAGTGTACGGCCCGATAAGTCTTTTTATGGTCAATAAATGCGCAATCAAACGATAAAAACGGTCACGATTTTTCCTGTTTTAAAAATAGGTATCGTCTATGAATGTTATAATTATGATAACAATATGTTTATACTAATTCATCTGTCTGTCACGTGGTGGTAAATTAGTTATTTTATATCAACAGGTTATTTTTTTATTGTCAGCTTATGAACGTGCTGACAGGCAAAAAAAAATCGTTTTTTTTCAGGTTGCGGTGAAATGTTACAAATACCCCTTCGAAACAAGAGGTTGAAGCAATAATCATTATCACTAACATTAGGCTCAGACAGAGCTTTTCTGAAACGAGGTATGGCGGATGCAAACGGGAAACGTAGAAACATTTTCACTGGATGAAAACACCTGGAAAGGGCTGACGCTGACGGCCAGCGCCGCTCAACAGATCCTGCGCCTGGTCCAGTCTGATGACACGGTGAAAGGGTTACGTTTGAGCGTCAAGCAATCAGGATGTGCAGGGTTTGGTTATGTGCTGGATCTGGTCAACGCACCGGATGCCGGCGACCTGGTGTTCGAGCGCGAGGGCGCACATTTGTACGTACCCCTAAAGGCGATGCCCTTTATCGATGGTACCGAACTGGATTATGTGCGTGAAGGCTTGAACCAGATTTTCAAATTTAATAATCCCAAAGCGCAGCATGCCTGCGGGTGTGGCGAAAGCTTTGGCGTTGAGTGATGACTGATATGGCGCGTAGCAATGTAGATGTACCCGACGATGTGCAAATCTGGATGGGGGATGGCCGCTACAAAGAGGGCTTTTTCACCGAACTGGCCACAGACCAACTGGGGCGTGGCGTCAATGAAGAGGTGGTGCGAGCGATCTCCGCCAAACGCAACGAACCTGAGTGGATGCTGGAGTTCCGTCTCAATGCCTATCGCGCCTGGCTGGAGATGGAGGAGCCGCACTGGCTAAAAGCGCACTATGACAAGCTGGACTATCAGGAATACAGCTATTATTCAGCACCCTCTTGCGGCCACTGTGATGACACCTGCGGCTCTGAACCCGGCGCCAAGCAGCAGTCCAGCATTGCCGAGGTGAACAGCTACCTGACTGCTGAAGTTGAAAATGCCTTCAATCAGCTCGGCGTGCCAGTGCGCGAAGGGCAAGCCGTGGCGGTGGATGCGATTTTTGACTCGGTATCGGTGGCGACCACCTACCGTGAAGAGCTGGCGCAGCAGGGGATTATTTTCTGCTCGTTCAGCGAGGCGATTCAGGAACATCCCGATCTGGTGCGCCAATACCTCGGCACGGTAGTGCCTGCCAACGATAACTTTTTTGCCGCGCTCAATGCCGCGGTAGCCTCTGACGGCACCTTTGTCTATATACCCAAAGGCGTGCGTTGTCCGATGGAGCTCTCCACCTATTTCCGCATCAATGCGGCGAAAACCGGGCAGTTTGAACGCACCATCCTGATTGCCGATGACGACAGCTATGTCAGCTATATCGAAGGATGCTCAGCGCCAGTGCGCGACAGCTACCAACTGCATGCCGCCGTGGTGGAAGTGATCGTCAACAAAAACGCTGAGGTCAAATACTCCACGGTGCAGAACTGGTTCTCCGGTCAGGATGCCAAGGGCGGTATCCTTAACTTTGTTACCAAGCGCGCGCTCTGTGCCGGCGAGTATGCCAAGATGTCCTGGACCCAGTCTGAAACGGGCTCCGCCATCACCTGGAAATACCCGAGTGTGATTTTGCGCGGAGATAACTCGGTGGGTGAATTCTTCTCTGTTGCGCTGACCAGCGGGCATCAGCAGGCGGATACCGGGACCAAGATGATCCACATCGGCAAGAACACCCGTTCCACGATTATCTCCAAAGGGATCTCTGCCGGACACAGTGAGAACACCTACCGCGGTCTGGTGAAAATCATGCCGAGCGCCACCAATGCGCGCAACTTCACCCAGTGCGACTCGATGCTGATTGGCAGCGACTGCGGCGCGCACACTTTCCCTTATGTGGAAGTGCGTAACAACAGCGCGCAGCTGGAGCACGAGGCGACAACCTCACGCATTGGCGAAGACCAACTGTTCTATTGCCTGCAACGCGGCATTAGTGAAGACGATGCTATTTCGATGATCGTGAACGGATTCTGTAAGGATGTGTTCTCGGAGCTGCCGCTGGAATTTGCCGTCGAAGCGCAGAAGCTTCTGGCGATCAGTCTGGAACACAGCGTCGGCTAAGTGCGTCGCAGACTAAAAATGCAGCGGGGTGCCGAATGTCAATCTGACAGCACCCCACGCGAATTGATGTTATCAGGCGTGCTCGGCACGACGCCGCAAGGATAAACTATGTTAAGCATTAAGAATTTACACGTAAGCGTTGAAGGTAAGGCGATCCTGAACGGACTGAACCTCGAGGTAAAACCCGGTGAAGTTCACGCCATCATGGGACCCAACGGTTCTGGTAAAAGTACGCTTTCCGCCACGCTTGCGGGCCGTGAAGATTATGAAGTGAACGACGGCACGGTGGCGTTCAAAGGCAAAGACTTGCTGGAGTTAGATCCGGAAGATCGCGCCGGTGAGGGCATCTTTATGGCCTTCCAATACCCGGTTGAGATCCCCGGCGTCAGTAACCAGTTCTTTTTGCAAACCGCCGTAAACGCCGTGCGCAAATACCGCGAGCAAGAGCCGCTGGACCGCTTCGATTTCGCCGATTTTATTGAAGATAAAATCAAACTGCTAAAAATGCCGGCAGATTTGTTGACCCGTTCGGTTAACGTGGGTTTTTCCGGCGGCGAGAAAAAACGTAATGACATTCTGCAAATGGCGGCGCTGGAGCCGGAGCTGTGTATTCTGGATGAGACGGACTCCGGACTGGATATCGATGCGCTGAAGATTGTTGCCAACGGCGTTAACGCGCTGCGTAACCAGCAACGTGCGTTTATTATCGTGACCCACTACCAGCGTATTCTGGATTATATCCAACCCGATTATGTGCACGTGCTTTATCAAGGTCGTATCGTTAAATCCGGTGATTTTTCGCTGGTGAAACAGTTGGAGGAGCAAGGCTATGGCTGGCTTACCGACCAACAGTAACACGCTGGCTGAAAAACAGGCCAAAACGCTCCAGCAGTGGCAGGCGTTGTTTAACGCGTCACGCGCGGCGGATGCACCCAGTGCTCAGCATCACTGGCAGGAAGTGATGCGGCTCGGCTTGCCGGGGCGCAAGCACGAACATTGGAAATATACGCTGTTGGATGGGTTGCTGGCGCAGACGTTCAGCGCGCCGGATGCCGTGTCCGTTGATGAAGAGACGTTGGCCGCACACGCACTGGCGCTGGAGAGTTGGCGTCTGGTGTTTGTCGATGGCGTATTCAACGCGGCGTTGAGCGATGCGCAGTGGGGCCCCTACCAGATTGCGGTGAATGCGCCCCATGCGGCACCCACCGATCTGGCGGCCGTTCAGCCGGAACTGTTTTTGCACCTGACGGAAAGTCTGGCGGCGCAGCACACCGCCATCCGTTTACCGACGGGATGCCAGGCGGAGAAACCGCTGTATATTCTGCATATCAGCAGCGGGCAGTCTGCCAGCCTGAATATGGCACACCAACGCCACCATCTGTATGTCGGGGCGGGGGCCAGCGCAGCGATTATCGAGCACTACGTCAGCCTGGATGACAAGGCGCACTTCACCGGTACGCGCCTGACGGTGCACGCCGCTGCCAACAGCCAGGTAAAACACCTCAAGCTGGCCTTTGAGGCTGCCGCCAGTTATCACTTTGCACACAACGATTTGGTGTTGGAACGGGATGCGCGCGTGCGCAGCCACAGTTTCTTGCTGGGTGCCGGATTAACCCGGCATCACACCAGCGCGCAAATCAACGGTGAAGGCGTCAACCTCTCTATCAATAGCCTGATTTTGCCGATTGGCAGCGAAGTGTGCGATACCCGCACCTACCTTGAACATAATCAGGGCCACGGCGAAAGCCGCCAACTGCACAAGGCGATTGTCAGTGACAAAGCCCGGGCGGTGTTCAACGGTATGATCAAGGTTGCGCCGGGCGCATTGAAGACCGACGGACAGATGACCAACAACAACCTGCTGCTGGGGCGTCTGGCGGAAGTGGATACCAAGCCGCAGCTCGAGATTTATGCCGATGATGTGAAGTGCAGCCACGGTGCCACGGTGGGGCGCATTGATGAAGAGCAACTGTTCTACCTGCGTTCGCGCGGTATTTCACAGCAGGATGCACAGCAGATGATCATTTACGCGTTTGCCGCCGAATTGACGGAAGCGTTGGATAACGACACGCTGCAAGAGGCGGTGTTGCAGCGTATTGCGTTGCGCCTGCCGAACGCGGCAGGAGTAGTCTGATGAATTATCCGATTGAGCGGATTCGCCGCGATTTCCCGGTGCTGGCGCAGCAGGTCAACGGGCAGCCTCTGGCCTACCTGGACAGCGCGGCCAGCGCGCAGAAACCGCAGGCGGTGATTGACCGGGAAGTGGCGTTTTACAGTAATGAATATGCTGCGGTGCACCGTGGCATTCATACGCTAAGCGCCAAGGCCACCAGCGCGATGGAAGCGGTGCGTGAGCAGGTTGCGCGCTATATCAACGCGGCCTCGGCGGAAGAGATCGTCTTTGTGCGTGGCACCACGGAAGCGATCAATCTGGTCGCCAACAGCTATGGCAGCGCTTTTATTGAAGCCGGTGACAATATTCTGATCACCGAAATGGAGCACCATGCCAATATCGTGCCGTGGCAAATGCTGGCTGAACGCCAAGGCGTTGAGCTGCGCGTGCTGCCATTGACGGCGCAAGGTACGCTGGATTTAAGCCAACTGGATGCACTGCTGGATAAGCGTACCCGCTTGCTGGCAGTGACTCAGGTCTCTAACGTGCTGGGCACAGAAAACCCGCTGGACACCTTGATTGCGCGGGCGCGGGCGGTCGGTAGCGCGGTGCTGGTGGACGGTGCGCAGGCGGTGATGCATCAGCGTGTGGACGTACGGGCGTTAGACTGCGACTTTTACGCCTTTTCCGGGCATAAAATTTACGGCCCCTCCGGTATTGGCGTGCTGTACGCCAAGCATGCGCTGCTCAATGCCATGCCACCGTGGGAAGGGGGCGGGGCGATGATCCGTGACGTTAGCCTGACACAAGGTACCCGCTATGCCGATGCGCCGTGGCGCTTTGAAGCAGGATCGCCCAATACCGGCGGGATCATGGGGCTGGGCGCGGCGCTGGATTATGTCTCTGCAATCGGGCTGGACGCTATTCACGATCACGAAACGGCGCTGATGCACTACGCGCTGGATGCGCTGAGTTCGGTTCCGGATATCATCCTCTACGGTCCGGCCGAGCGAAAAGGGGTGATTGCCTTTAACCTCGGCAAGCATCACGCCTATGACGTCGGCAGTTTCCTTGACCAGTACGGGATTGCCATTCGTACCGGCCATCACTGTGCGATGCCATTGATGGCACATTATGGCGTACCCAGTATGTGCCGCGCCTCGATAGCGGTTTATACTACCCGCGAAGAAATAGATCGGCTGGTTGCCGGACTACAGCGTATTCATCGTTTGCTGGGAGGCTGATAAGCCTCGATGCGCGCCTGCGTTTTCCCTTGTGTTTTTGTTTTGGTGCTGTCGCCAGGTGGCTATGGGGTGGGCGTGCTCAGCCTGTTGGGAGGAATTCATGGCAAGCTTGCCAGAGCCAGAAAAATTGTTGCGAAACTTTTCTCGTTGCAACAATTGGGAAGAGAAGTATCTGTATATCATTGAGCTGGGCAGTCGTTTAGACCCGTTGCCTGACCAATGGCGTCAACCCGAGAACCTGATTGCCGGGTGCCAGAGTCAGGTGTGGATTGTGATGACGCGTGATGAGCAGGGCCGCCTGATTTTCAGCGGTGACAGCGATGCCGCTATCGTCAAGGGACTGGTTGCCGTGGTCTTTAGCCTGTATCACGCGTTGACGGCGCAGCAAGCACTGGCGCTGGATGTGCGGCCTTTCTTTGCGGAACTGGCGCTGAGTCAGCATTTGACGCCATCACGCTCACAGGGGCTGGAAGCGATGCTGCGTGCCATTCGCGCCAAAGCGTCTACCCTGGCCTGACATTACCTGCCAGCCCGTATACTACGGGCTGGATCACTCCACGATGGCGTTTGTACGCCAACCGCCGGTTTTTCAGATTACCCCACTGGTTATTACCACCAACTCCTTTTATTCTGGCGTTGTGCTTTGTCAAGAACTGCATATTAACGCATTGATTAGCAAATAAAACCTGTGGATATTTTTGGCATGCTACACTTGCAGAATCCGACGGAAGTGGTCGCATTCAGGCCCCGGCTGGTATCAATGGCAAACGAATAATAACGTCAACCTGTAGAGATTTTCGTATGAAGCGTATGTTTACATTTTTGGGTATGGTACTGGCGACCTACCTGGTAGGAAGCTCGGCGGCGAGCGCCACCGAATACCCATTGCCCCCTGTGGGTAGCCGACTGATCGGTGAGAACATTGCCTATCCGGTGCCGCATGATGGTCGGCCGCTGGAAGCTATCGCGTCCGATTTCAAAATCGGCCTGCTGAATATGCTGGAAGCCAATCCCGGCACCGATCCTTATTTGCCGACGCCGGGATCCACCTTGACCATCCCGACGCAGATGCTGCTACCGGATACGCCGCGCGAGGGCATTGTCGTCAATCTGGCTGAACTGCGCCTTTACTATTATCCAAAAGGGAAGGGCACTGTCCTGGTTTTCCCGATCGGCATCGGTCAGCAGGGGCGTAACACCCCGTTGATGGTGACGTCGGTCAGTGAAAAACGCGCGAACCCGACCTGGACGCCGACGGCCAACATCCGTAAGCGTTATCTGGAAGAAGAGGGCATCAAACTTCCGGCGGTTGTCCCGGCGGGACCGGATAATCCGATGGGGCTGTATGCGCTGCGTCTGGCGGCCCATGGCGGCGTGTATTTGCTGCACGGTACTAACGCTAACTTCGGTATTGGCATGCGTGTCAGTTCCGGCTGTATCCGCCTGCGTGCCGATGACATCGAATGGTTGTTCAATAACGTACCGGTAGGCACCCGGGTGCAGATCATTAACGATGCGGTGAAAACCTCGGTGGAGCCAGACGGCAAACGCTACATCGAAGTGCATCAGCCGCTGTCTAAATCGTCCAAGGACGATCCGCAAACCATGGCAATCCCGCTGAATAAACAGATTCAGAGCTTTATCCATGCGTCGGAAACCGATAGCCAAATGGTTGGTGATGCCATTGTGCGCCGTTCCGGGATGCCGATTCTGGTCAGCGCCGGGCAAAGCGTCGAACATTTTCAGGAACCTGCGCTAACAGCGCCTGAGACGCACCAGGCTGCGCCTATTTCTTCAGTGAGTGCCTCGCAGTAGTTCATAGATAAAACGCGCTCAGCGGCCGTTGGGCGCGAATTAATGCCATTCCCCGTTTCAAGCCGGGAACCTATCCTCTTAAATGACAGATTATCTGAATCTTGTGGTGTGCATCAGCGGGTTGCGGCAGAGGGTAATGACAGAGGCTGAATAAGCGAAATGGCGGGCAAAAAAAAATGGCGCACACTGTGCGCCATTTTCACTACTTAACCAATTCTTACTTTTTGTAAGTACGAACTTGGTTGTCCAGACGCTGGTTAGCACGAGCTGCGTCATCTTTAGCAGCCTGTACATCAGCGCGGATTGCGTTCACGTCGTTGCTCAGTTGATCAACTTTAGCGTTCAGAGTCTGAACGTCAGAAGACAGTTGGTCAATTTTAGCATTGCTGGAGCAGCCTGCCAGCAGAGTAGAACCCAGGATTACCGCGCCCAGTACCAGTTTAGTACGATTCATTCTTAATACCCTCTAGATTGAGTTAATCTCCATGTAGCGTTACAAGTATTACACAAAGCTTTTTCTAATGAGAATAAATTTTTGATGAGAACATGCTTAATTTTGATCGTTCGCTCAAAGAAGCAGCGAGTTTTACAGAGTAGTTAAAAAAGGAGTCAAAACAGCGGTATTTTATGATGCGAATTGGAGATATATTCTGCGGAAATAGGTGGAGCGGAATAGGTCTTATTTCTTGAGTGTAGTCGATTGATAACATAAAAATATAAAAAAGCGCCCTTTGCGGCGCTTTTTTACTATCGGTCATTCACTCACGATCGCAAATTGACGGGCTGTCGTGTTTTTAACGGCGACAGCCCGTGGCAACGATCAGAGACGGTGAACGGATGCCGTGTTGGTGGTGCCACTGGAAACCAGCGCGCCCGATACCATGACAACGATGTCGCCCGGCTGTGCCAAACCGCTTTTCAGCGCCGCTTCTTTACCAATGCGGTAGAAGTCGTCGGTAGAGGCGATTTCGCTTACCAGCAGCGTGTCAACGCCTTTGCTCAGCAGCAATTGACGTGCAGTGATGGCATTGGTGGTCAGTGCCAGAATGCGCGCGTGCGGGAAGTATTTGCGAATGGATTTCGCTGACTTGCCGCCACTGGTGGCTACCACGATTAACGGCGCATCCAGTTTTTCTGCGGTTTCTACTGCACCGCGGCATACCGCTTCGGTGATACGCATTTTGGCAGAGTCTTGCTGTGCGTCCAGACGGGCTTTCATTACCACGTCAGTGCGCTGGCAGATAGTCGCCATGATGGTGACCGCTTCCAACGGGTATTTCCCTTTGGCACTTTCGCCAGACAGCATCACGGCATCGGTACCATCAATGATGGCGTTAGCGACGTCGCCAGCTTCTGCGCGGGTTGGGCGCGGGTTTTTGATCATGGAATCCAGCATTTGGGTGGCAGTGATAACCACTTTACGTGCTTTATTGCATTTCTCGATCATCATCTTCTGCGCGAAGATAACCTCTTCAACCGGAATTTCTACGCCGAGGTCGCCACGGGCAACCATGATGCCGTCAGACGCTTCCAGGATGTCGTCAAAGTTGTTCAGACCTTCCTGGTTTTCGATTTTGGAGATGATCTGGATATTTTCGCCACCGTGCGCTTTCAGATGCGCGCGGATCTCTTCAACGTCAGAACGCTTACGAATGAAAGAGGCCGCCACGAAGTCAACGCCTTGTTCACAGCCGAAAACCAGATCGCTCTTGTCTTTTTCAGCCAGTGCTGGCAACTGAATGGACACGCCCGGCAGGTTAACGCCTTTTTTCTCGCCCAGGTCGCCGTTGTTCAGCACTTTACAAACCACTTCACCGTTGTTGATGGCGGTGACTTCCATACCAATCAGACCATCATCCACCAGTACGGTGTTGCCGACGGTCAGGTCAGTGGCGAAACCTTCGTAGGTGACCGCAACGCGATCTTGGTTACCGATAACCGTTTGGTCAGTGGTAAAGGTAAAAGTCTGACCTGCAACCAGGCTAACGTCCGCGCCGTTTTCCAGTTTCATGGTACGGATTTCTGGCCCTTTGGTATCCAGCAGGATGGCGGCTTGTTTACCGGTCTTCTCGATAACCGCGCGCATGTTTTTGATGCGCTGCCCGTGCTCAGCATAATCCCCGTGTGAGAAGTTAAGACGCATCACATTCATGCCTGCATTCAGCATGTTGGTCAGCATTTCCTCTGATTCGGTTTTCGGACCGATAGTACAAACGATTTTAGTCTTTTTCATACGAGTGTTTTCTACAAGTTGTGATGGATAAAAAAATCATGAGTTCGCGGGCACCGGATACCGGGCCGACGAAGCGAATGTGTTTGCGAGTCCAGAGCGAATAGTAATTGTAGCGGGTAACGATGAATGAAAGATGATGGACGTGGCCTGTTACCACCGGCGGTAAGCCGAGAGCGGAAATGCGCTGCAACCGTGTTGCTTGCCACCGGTAAAACGCGTCTTTTAACCCTGAGCGCGTCTCGGGCAGTTATGTTTGCAGTAACAGTGTCTAATCGTAGTATTTTCGGCACGTCGATTTGCTGAAACCATTCAATGAAACAACGTTTCGTATTATAGTTATAACGCGTGGGGAAACAAGATAATTACGCTGCTAAGATACCCTGTTTTCTTGTGTTTGCGCAAAAAAACCAACGATTTTGTCATTTTCCCTCATTTTCTTTCTTTTTATTGCGCAACTGCACAGTAGTGATTTAGCGCTGTGCCCTGTGGTAGCGCTGGCTGAGCAACCATCACGGCGTTGGTAAGCGATTGATGTCATAGTGAACAATACCGAGATGTCGCAGGAGAAAAAGGCCGCCTTTCTGTTTGAAAAGGGCAGCCTGAGTGCGTTTAATGCGGTTTTCTGTGCGTCGTGCCAGAAGAGATCTGTTTAGCGGTTTTCTAAACCGCGTGCCTGACGTTCAGCGCGAATCTGGCTTTCGTTATCACGGATATAACCGTCGAGCTGCATCAGCCCGGCACGCACCTGTTGCCATTGCGCGCCATACTGCTCTTTGGGTGTGGTAGGGTTAGGGTGTGATGCATCCCATGCCAGCGCTTTGCCAATCGCTGCGCGCCAGGCCTTGGGAGAACCGCCCGCCCATTCGTTGATCGCTTGCCCCAACGTGGCATTAAGGGCATCCATGGCCGCCGGTTCACCATCGGGCGGCAGTTCGGGGTGCACCAGTAAATGGTAGCGCCAGCGCAATTGGCCGATATAAAACCAAGCCACAGCGTCATCTTTATGGCCGGTTTCAAACAACTGCTTGGCGTGCAGATAGAGTTCGCTGGGATGTTTTTTTGCCAACCCGGCATCCGTATCTTGCTGGGATTGCGTTGTCATGGTGATATCTGTGGCAGCGGGCGCTGCGGGTAGATAAGCGGTGAGCGTTGCCAGAAGCAAGGTCGATAACAGGCGTTTCACACTAACTCCAAAGAGATAGAAAAAACATGAGCTTATCGCTAATCTGGTTTGAGTGAAACCGTGAACACTCACATAATGCGCGCGTTATTAGCCGGATAGTGGACCAATACCGCGATCTTCCTGATGTAAAAATGTTGCATATACAATGGTTGCATATACAATTAACGACATGAAAAACACAGACACGTCTCAGGGCTGTACCAACCTCAAGCTGCGCCAGCTTACGCGGATGGTGACGCGACATTACGATCACTACGTTGCGACATGTGGGTTGAAGAATACTCAATATGCGCTGTTGTCGTATGCCGTGAGCCTGGAGCCTGTTCGCCCGGTCGATCTGGCCCGACACATGCAAATGGATGCTTCTACCTTAACACGCAATATGCAGCCTCTGGTTGCGCAAGGATGGCTAAAAATTTGTGCCGGGAGTGACGCGCGCAGTCGCCGTATTGAAGTGACTGCGGCAGGGCGGGAGAAACAGGCACAAGCGCAGCGGGTGTGGCGAGAGGCGCAGGTAGCGATCGTGGCACAACTGGGTGCTGAACGGGTGGCTGCGTTGCATCAACTGCTTGAAGCGTGCATCGATTGCCTTGATGACAGCGGCGATGGTGCTACCGAGCCGCCTCACCGATGCCTGTGATGCATCCTGTCTTGAACGCTGACTGTGTTTACCTCACTTCGTGAACGTTACTTGCTAAAAAGGAAAGGTCCATGTCCGACAATATTTTGTTCACTCCCTTCGCGTTGAAAGGGTTGCAACTGCCTAACCGAATCGTAATGGCACCGATGACGCGCGGTATGGCGAAAGAGGGCATTCCTGGCCCGGAAAATGCCGAATATTATCGTCGTCGCGCGCAAGGCAACGTGGGGCTGATCCTGACGGAAGGCACGGTGGTGAACCGTCCTGCTTCGCGCAATATGGCGGGCATCCCCTTTTTCCACGGTGACGCGGCGCTGGCCGGGTGGCAGGGCGTGGCTGATGCCGTCCATGCGGCGGGCGGTAAGATTGGCCCACAGATTTGGCATACCGGGTCGACGCGCACGGGAGAGTGGGAGCCGGATGCGCCGGTGGAAAGCCCTTCAGGGCTGCTTGGACCGGATGCTCCGCGCGGTGTGGTGATGACCGAAGAGGATATCGCTGACACGGTAGCCGCCTTTGCTCAGGCGGCGGCGGATGCTAAACGTTTAGGGTTTGACACGCTGGAGTTGCATGGCGCGCATGGTTACCTGATTGACCAGTTCTTCTGGCCGGGAACCAATAAGCGCACCGATGCTTTCGGCGGAGCAACCATCCGCGAGCGTTCTCGCTTTGCGGCAGACATTGTGCGTGCGGTTCGCGCTGCCGTTGGCCCTGATTTCCCGCTGATCCTGCGCGTCAGTCAGTGGAAGCAGCAGGATTATAAAGCGCGTCTGGCAACCTCACCGCAAGAAATGACGGAGTGGCTGGCACCGTTGGTTGACGCGGGCGTTGATATTCTGCACTGCTCTCAACGTCGCTTCTGGGAGCCGGAGTTCCCGGAGATTGACGGCGAGCAAGGGTTGAATTTTGCCGGTTGGGCGAAGAAATTAACCGGTGCAGCCACCATCAGCGTCGGGTCGGTGGGGTTAACCTCTGACTTCTTTGCCGCCTTCGGCGGTGAAGGCTCTGGTACTGCGGCGCTGGATAACCTTTACACGCGTATGGAACGGGACGAGTTTGACCTGATCGCCGTAGGGCGTGTTCTGCTTTCTGATGCGCACTGGGCAGAAAAAGTCCAGTCGGGTCAGACGGCGTCCTTGCGTGGATTTAATGCGGCAGATTTGGCCGTACTCGCCTGATATACCGCCATGACAAAGGGAGCCATTGGCTCCCTTCGCAGACACAGCAATGAGGGGCGGCGCTTAACGTGCCGCTTCGTAGATCTTCTGGCTCACTTCCGGCGTAATATCGGCGTGTTCCCCGAGCGCCGTCATACCGTGTTCTTTCAGTTTGGACACCAGCGTCGGGATGGTGCTGCCATCCAATTGGTAATCCGCCATGTGGGTGGGTACGCCCATTTTCTCGAAGAACGCACGCGTGGCCGCGATAGCGCCATCGATCCGCTGCTCTTCGCTACCTTCACGCAAATCCCACACGCGTTCTGCATATTGCAGCAGTTTGGCGCGCTTTTGCGCTTTTTTCGCTTGCAGCAGAGAAGGCAGCACGATCGCCAGCGTTTGCGCATGGTCAAGGCCGTGCAATGCTGTCAATTCATGGCCCATCATATGGGTAGCCCAATCCTGCGGCACGCCAGCACCAATTAACCCGTTCAGTGCCATGGTGGCACTCCACATCACGTTGGCACGAACTTTGTAGTTTTCCGGTTCAGCCAGCGCGCGCGGACCTTCTTCAATCAGCGTTAACAACAAGCCTTCAGAAAAACGATCCTGCACCTTGGCATCCACCGGATAGGTCAGATACTGCTCAACGGTATGCACAAACGCATCGACAACGCCGTTGGCAACCTGACGCGGCGGCAAACTGAAGGTGACCACCGGATCGAGCACGGCAAACAGGGGGAAGGTGTAGGGGGAGAAGAAGGGCAGTTTGTCACCCGTGGTTTTACGACTGATAACGGCACCATTGTTAGACTCGGAACCGGTCGCTGGCAGAGTCAGCACGCAGGCCATTTTCACGGCATTCGTCACCTGTGCTCCGCTGGTTTCCAGAATATGCCAGGGATCTTGTGCGGCTTCATAGTGCGCAGCGGCAGCGATAAATTTTGTGCCATCGGCGACGGACCCTCCGCCCACTGCGAGCAGAAAATCAATGTTTTCGGCACGCACCAGTTCAACGGCTTTCATCAGCGTTTCATAAGAGGGGTTCGGTTCGATACCGCCGAACTCACGCACATTGCGGCCTTCCAATGCCTGATAAACCTGATCCAACACGCCGTTACGCTTGATGCTGCCGCCACCGTAAGTGATAAGGATGCGCGCATCAGCAGGAATTTCTTTGCCTATTTCGGCAATTTTGCCTTCGCCAAACAGAATTTTGGTCGGGGTATGAAGTGTGAAATTTTGCATAGGGTAATTATCCAGTTCAACGCCTTGATAAGGAATCCCGAGTAACGCATACGGGAGGTGGATACCGATCGTTCAGTATGAATGATGTGGGCTATTATCAGCACCTGACCGCAGGCATTCAATGCACATTTCTGTTGGGTTATTGCCTATTCCTACAATTACTCGGAGAATTGGGTGATAAATAATGACGTTTGTGTCATGTTGTTTTCCTATTGAAGAGACTGTCCCCACCCCAAATAAGGCCTGACTGATGACGCGTGCCCAAACAAATCCGGTGTTTGCCAAGATAATCAAGCAGGCGCTCAGTTACACCACCCAACACTGGGTCACGCCCTCGCCGATAGCGCAAGTGAAAATCCTTTACGCGGACCAACCCCATCCGCGCGTGCCGGTGATGTATGACCCGACGATAGTCATCCTGTTTCAGGGCCGGAAGATTGGCTATGTGGGCGATACCGTTTTTCAGTATGACGCAGAAAACTATTTGTTGATGACGGTGCCGTTGCCGTTTGAATGTGAGACGGTTGCCAGCGCTGAACAGCCTTTGGTGGGCATCTCTATCCGCATCGATCCGCTGGTGCTGCAGGCATTGCTGCTGGATATTGGCGATGATGATAGCGTGATTCGCCCGTGCTCAGGCTCTTGCGGTGTGAACAGTGTGCCGTTTACCGAAGAGATGCTGTGTGCGGTTGAACGATTGTTTGATGCGATGCAAACCCCCCGTGACGCTCGCGTGCTGGGGCCGATGATCGTTAAAGAGATTACCTATCATATTCTGTGCGGGGAGGGCGGGGCGGCGTTGCAGGCGCTGGTCAACCGCCATACCCATTTCAGCCAGATTGCCAAAGCGCTGCGCCGTATTGAAAATCACTATGCGGATAACCTGAATGTGGAGCAACTGGCGGCGGAAGTGAATATGAGCGTGTCCGCGTTTCATCATAATTTTAAAGCAGTGACCAATACCTCACCGCTGCAATACCTGAAGTCTTACCGGCTGCACAAAGCGCGCCTGATGATGCTCAACGACGGCGTGCGGGCCGGGGCAGCGGCGGTGCGCGTCGGGTATGAGAGCGTGTCGCAATTCAGTCGGGAATTTAAACGCTACTTTGGCGCGACGCCAGGCGATGAAGTAGCACGGCTGAAAGTCACCAATATGGCGGTTGAAGAGAGCTGAAATAACCAGACCGCTAAATTGGCAGGCAAACGGAAAAGAGGCAGGAACAACGTGCATTATGCCGCGCAGGGCGTTGTGTCAGACTACTTTATCAGCATAACCGCGCATTCTGCGCAACTTCTTGCTCACTTTCTGGTGTAAATCACTATTTACGCAATGAATGCCGTTTTTTCGCGAGGCTTGCGCAATTTTTTGCGCAAGTTGGCTCAACAGAATTTGAGTTAAGGTAATTAATAGCAGAAAAACAATAAGATAAAAATTGGCATATGGATTGCTATACGCAGCGTGAAGTTACTCATCACGTTCAACAACAAGGAGCAACACAATGCCAACTCCATGCTACATCAGCATCGAAGGTAAAACCCAGGGCAACATTACCGCCGGTGCCTTCACCTCTGATTCTGTCGGCAACATCTATGTGCAGGGCCACGAAGACGAAATGCTGGTGCAGGAATTCAAACACGTTGTCACCGTACCGACCGACCCGCAATCAGGCCAACCTTCCGGCCAACGCGTCCACAAGCCGTTCAAATTCACCGTCGCGCTGAACAAAGCCGTACCGTTGATGTACAACTCACTGGCCTCCGGTGAAATGCTGCCGACCGTGACCCTGAAGTGGTATCGCACCTCGGTGGAAGGCAAGCAGGAGCACTTCTTCTCTACCATCCTGACCGATGCCACCATCGTGGACATCGACTGCAACATGCCACACTGCCAGGACCCGGCAAAACTGGACTACACCCAGTTGATCGAAGTCTCTCTGGCCTACCGTAAAATCGACTGGGAACACACAGTGGCTGGAACCTCCGGTTCTGATGACTGGCGTGCGCCGGTTGAAGCGTAATCCTTCTGTCACTGACCCGGGCTTGCCCGGGTTTTCTGCGTGTACTGCCCTGAGGTCTGATTCTCCCAGACCTGAGTGCAGAAAGCGCGGTTTTCATCACGGGAAGCGAGGGAATAGACGTGGCAAACAGTACAGGATTGCAGTTCACGGTAAAGGTCGGTGCATTGCCCGCCTCGACCTTTGCCGTGGTGGATTTTCAACTCAGCGAAGCACTTAACCAGCCATTCTCCCTGTCGCTGAATCTGGCGAGTGCCTTGCCGGATGTCGATTTTGGTACAGTTCTGGACCAGCCCTGTGAGCTGCTGGTGTGGTACGACGGCGAGTTGAAGCGCAGAGTGAACGGGATTGTCAGCGCCTTTGCCCAAGGGGACACCGGTTTTCGCCGTACTCGCTATCAGATAGAGGTGCGTCCTGCACTGTGGCGGTTGGGGCTGCGTACCAATGCCCGCATCTTTCAGGCGCAAAAGCCGGAGGTCATTATCGGTACCTTGCTGGAAGAGTCCGGCATTACCGATTACGCCTTTGCGCTGCGTAACGACCATGCGGTGCGTGAATACTGTGTGCAGTACCGGGAAAGCGATTTGGCGTTTATCACCCGGTTGGCGGCTGAGGAAGGTCTGTACTTCTTCCACGAGTTTGAAGCGGGTAAACACCGTGTCGTGTTTGCGGATGATGCCGGGGCTCTCAGCAAAGGCCCCGAGCTGTTCTTTAATCTAGCCGCTCAGGGTCTGAGCGAAGGCGACTATGTGCGCCGTTTCCGCTATGCCGAGGCGGTCAGCACCGCAGAAGTCGCCCTCAAGGACTACAGCTTCAAAACGCCAGCCTACGGTCTGCTGCACAGCAAGCTGAGCGCTGAACTGGCGCACCAGCGCGAAAGCTACCAACACTTCGACTATCCCGGACGTTTTAAACAAGACCCGAGCGGCAAGGCCTTTACCGGCTACCGGTTGGATGCATTACGCGCCAATGCCATGACCGGCTCCGGCGAATCCAATGCCGCGATGCTGATGCCGGGCAGCAGCTTTACCCTGACCGAACACCCCAATTCGATGCTGAATAGCGACTGGCAACTGGTCGCGATAACCCACAGCGGGCAGCAACCACAAGCTCTGGAAGAAGAAAGCGGCGGTGAACCCACCACTTACAGCAACAGCTTCGAGGTTATCAGTGCCAAAAGCACCTGGCGTGCCGACCTGCCGTACAAACCGATGGTGGATGGCCCGCAGATAGCCACCGTGGTGGGTCCGGCGGGGGAAGAAATCTACTGCGATGAACATGGCCGGGTGAAGCTGCAATTCCCGTGGGACCGCTACGGCGCCAGCGATGACCAAAGTTCCTGCTGGGTGCGGGTTAGTCAGGGCTGGGCAGGCGGTCAGTACGGGCTGATAGCCATTCCGCGCATCGGGCATGAGGTGATTGTCAGTTTCCTCGAAGGCGATCCGGACCAGCCTGTCGTGACGGGCAGAACCTTTCACGCCACCAATCCGTCACCGTATCCGCTGCCCGTCAATAAAACCCGCACCATTTTGCGCTCCCAGACCCACAAAGGTCAGGGGTTTAACGAGCTGAGTTTCGAAGATGCCACAGATAACGAAGAGATCTTCCTTCACGCCCAGAAAAATATGGCAGTGCGGGTGCTCAATTCCAAAGATGAGCGTGTGGACTATAACCGCACAACGAGCATCGGACATGATGAAGAACTGGTGGTTGCCAATAATCGCAAGGTTACGGTGGAAGGCAATCAGGATTACAAAACCACGGGCAACCATTTATCGCTGACGGAAGGCGATCGGGGCATACAGGTTAAGGGCGACTTAGCGCAGAAAATCAGCGGTGTATTCAGCGTAGACAGCAACGGCGATCTGACGCTGCAAAGCGGCAGCAAATTAACGCTCAGGGTCGGAGGCAGCTTTGTGGTTATCCATGCCGGAGGGGTGGACATCAAAGGTCCGGCTATCAACCTGAACTCAGGCGGTAGCCCGGGGGATGTGGCACTTCCAGCCGATCCTGCGATATTGAAAGCGGCCGCGGCCGCAGGGACGCTGTTTGTTGCGCACTGTCCGGCCAAGGAGAAAGAAAACCGTGAGTGAGACTGTGCAATATGCCGTTATCGATGGCTCAATTGAAGAAGAACTACTGGATTTTTTGGCTGAACACGATCCGCCGCATTGTTGCTTATATGCGGAGCCATTGCAGCAGGAATTAGTCCCGCTGGCTCCCTATTTAGTTGAAGTCACGCACGAGGTTTCCTCCTGGCTGGTGAATAAAACCGCGCCATGGGGGATCTACTTATATACACGGGCCAGCATGAAGGATTTACGCCACCATCTGCGTAAATATTTACAGGTTCTTCTTCCCTCTGAAGAGAAGCCTGTGTTTTTTCGCTTTTATGACCCCAGGAATATCTGGAATTTATGCCATGTTCTGAGTGAATGGGAATTGCACTGTTTTCTGGGCCCGATTGAAAAAATGATGACGGTCCATAATGGAACAATTCGGGAGGAGCATTTTCAGCCCATTCGTGACCAGTTTCCACCGACGGCTAAGAGTCGAATAAAGTTGTTAAAAATTAGTCAGCCACAGCTTGACTTACTGAATCACTATGCGGAAGTGAAATACATTGAGGGGTTAACGGCTAAAATGATAACCCTGTACGCAGAAAGCATACAACATATTGTACCAAATACTCCCGAATGGAAAAACAGTCAGGGGGATGATATTTATCATGGTCCACAAGATGAACCCGAGCGCCTTACGGTCAAAGAATCTGTGAGAGAGTGTTATCATTTTTGTAAGGCAAAAGGCATTGAGGACGATCGCGCTATTCGTGGATTACTGCATTTGTTGATAGAAAAAAATATATATTCAATAAAAAAACTTCCTGCGCTATGGCAGGACCTATTAAGTAATGAAAGCTTTCCCGGTCACTACCGGGTTGAACGTTTGCTTAAAGATGCACTAGGATATATTCCCCGTTAAAGGAAAAACGCATGTCTGAAGGAAAAATCTCACTCGCAGCGGGCAGTGCCTGCGCAAACTGCAATAATCCCGATCCCTGTACTTATGAGATAACGCTTGATGCATTTGATGAGAAAACCCATGTCTGGCCTGTGGAGAAAAATATTCGCCTGAAAGTTCTGGATGGTGGCACTGGCAGCCAGGGAACGATAAAAATCGAAGGAAAGTGTGAAAAACCCACCTGTCCGCAGGCCACGCTGGAAAGTGGAAATGAGAAAATTGCGTTAAAGAAAGGGGTACCAAACCCTATCACGCTCTATTACAAGAAACCCGCCGATAGCGAGCAGGCCGATCTGCCCGTCGATCCGATATGGTCCTATTTCAATCGTATTCACTTACCCTCTGATGCCATTGCCGCTCCCCATCGTTATCAACTGATTACGCAGGGCTGCACGGGTAAAGCGAGTTATGCACAAATAGAGGTTTATCCAGAAGTGGAGCTACGGGCTGTCATTGGTTTCAGCTACGAGCTGACTGGGAGAGAGCGCACGTGGAAAGAGCGGCGGGATGAACAGATAGCTGCCAGAAAAAAGATGGAGAATACCCAGCCTAAAAACGGCAATAAGCTGCGGAGCGGCTGGACGTTGCATACCGATCAGTTCCAAATCACGCAGGAGCAGAAGCTGAATGTTGAGTACGGGTTGAAAATCGGTGGTACGGAATATTCGGCCACGTTTGCCGAATTGACCCGTAATAAAGTCAAAACGGTCAAGACGCTCGAACAGATTGGCAAAGTGGAGCGATTTTTATCGAATATCAACCAATATCTCCTGCCTGACCCCGATCCCAAGAAAAAGGGAACACGCGAATATCGCCTCTTTGATTTCTCTGTTGAGCCGATTAATCTGGGGGTGTCCTACGCGTATCAATGCAAGGGCAGTGTTGATGAGGCCACGCATTTTATGGGGCTTTATGCTGCACCCTTCCTTAGCATGAGTATGAAAATAGATCTGATACAGCTTCTGGCTACTTATTGTAAAGTACAGAGTATTGTTGCGAAGTGCCAGGAATATATCGATAAACACGGTAATAGCCTTGAGTGCTATATAAAATTGACGGCAGAGCTGCACTTTTCTCTCGGTGCTGCCTATAAACAGGCTCAATGGACTTTCACACCTGAGGATGACAATAACAAGCTGGCCTTTTTGCTGGAAGGGGTGGTCAGTACGGCATTTGAAACCAAAGTGTTGTTTGTTGAAGTTGCCTTGAAGGCTAAAGGTAGTATTAAAACAGAAGCGGGAATGAAGCTGGATCCACATGCTGAGGGTATTGATTTGGTCGGGTATCATAATGGGATTAACGCTGAAGTGGCATTACTGGCGGATGTTAAAGAAGAAGGTTCTCGTAAAGATAAAAATAGCTCAAATAGAAGTTCCTCATACAAATCAACAACGGAACTGGCTGGCCCATTAGACGCGGGTAAATCGGCGATGAGAGTGAATCTGTTTGGCAAAGAGCGAGTTATCGAAAAACCAAAAGTGATACCCGCCGAGCCGTGGGCAATGGGATCGAATCCCAAATATAATGCTGTGGAAAAACCGAGTCAGGAGCCCTGGGCGATGGGATCCAACCCGAAACGTTAGAATGATGAGGAAAACGCATGATCAGGATGTTTTTTCAATGGCAATGCTTAATACTGTCAGGAGTGATGATGATGTCTACCGCGAATGCCGCTAATGAACCGTTAAGGGTCCGCAGCGTATTTGATATTAACTCGGCCTTTTGCGCCATCAAGACCAACGGCGTGCTTGGGATGGATAACCGGGATTCAGCAGTTGCCGGGAGAGGATTTGGCTCTTCCAGCACTAACGCATTGTTATTTTTGGAAAATGGAGAAAATGAGATTACTGCCGAAATCGGGGCGTTGGGCTGGTTCTCAAAAGGGAATAACGGTGATGAATCTCGCAGTGTGTTTAAACCGGATGCGAGTTGTAAAGTCGCTTTAACCGCATTTAAAGGTGAACAGTCGAAGGTATTGAGCCAGCTTGCTATCGCGATCGGTCAAGACGGGATTCCCTATGCGCAACCAAGTGAAAAAACGGACGAAGCTGAAGAGGTGTCAGTAATGAAAATTCCTGCACAGCAGATTGAAATGGGACATTTTCCTTCCAATTATCTGATTGATAACTATTTCCCAACTGAGATGAATCTCTATCAATTTACAAAAAAAGTCCATCTTAAAAATATCCCGGAGTGGAAGTGGACAAAAGCCACTCCTTTTACTGGAAAAACCGAGCAAATTCAGGCGTTAAAAATTGCCTATCTCGACCTTTGGCATCTTTTTGCTGAAAAAAATGATGTAAAAATAAAACAATACCTTAATGAATCTTTACAAGCATGGGCGCTCACAACCGGAAATTCTATCGATGAAATATATAACGATCGTGGTTTTAAAAAGGATTTAAAAAACACTTCATTTGAAATTCGCTCTATTAATTGGAATGATTATAAAATTGAAGTGATGAATAAAGGCAGAATGGTGCGGTTTGTTAATAAATCAGACCCTACTATATCTCCTCTTTCTTATACATTCAAAGATGACGATGGAGATAATAGTGTAGGGTATTTTTCTCCTATATTCTCCTTCATCGATGGAAAATTTATTCCTGTTATTTGACCACTATTTACACTGAGGATTGTCGCACGTGCAACGCCGCTAAATTAGGCGATATCGATACCGGGCACGAAAGTCATTCGCCAACCTCTGTCGTAGCAGGTTCTTCTACCGTTAAGGTTGGCTGGCACGCCAAGGCGATCGGGAGATGCCGTTAGCTGTGGCGGAGTCATGATCGGAGGTGGAAGTGTGACGATTGGCTGACTGGCTATGGTGCTTATTGTAGTGATACCCGCCCAGCCCTGGGTGATGGGACCCAATCTGACGTTAGATAAACAAGGAAAGCGCATGATGAGGACGTTGTTTCAATGGAAATGCCTAATACTGCTAGGTGTGATGATGATGTCTACCGCGAATGCCGCTAATGAGCCGTTAAGGGTCCGCAGCGTATTCGATATTAACTCGGCGTTTTGTGCTATCAAGACCAACGGCGTTCTTGGGATGGATAACCGGGATTCAGCGGTTGTCGGGAGAGGGTTTGGTACATCCAGCACTAACGCATTGCTTACGTTGGAAAATGGAGAAAATGAGATTACTGCCGAAATCGGGGCGCTGGGCTGGTTCTCAAAAGAGAATATCAGTGATGAAGCACGCAAGATGTTTAAGCCGGATGCGGGCTGTAAAGTGGCTTTAACCGCATTTAAAGGCGGCCAGTCGAAAGTGCTGAGTCAACTCACTGTTGCTATTGGTAAAGACGGTGTTCCTTATGTAGACCCAAGCATGGACACCGTTAAAACTGAAAAAATTGTAGTAAAGAAAATCACTGCACAGCAGGTTGAAGAGGGACACCTTTCCTCGGATTATCTGATTGATAATTATTTTCCTGATGGTATGGAGCTTTATCAGTTTACACAGAAGGTTTATCTTAAAGGCCTTCCCGAGTGGAAATGGACAAAAGCAACCCCGTTCACAGGTAAGCCAGAACAGATTCAGGCGCTCAAAATCGCCTATCTCGAACTCTGGCACCTCTTGGCGGAAAAGAATGATATAGAAATAAAGAGATATCTTAATGAATCTTTGAAAGCATGGGCAATGACTACTGGAGATAGTATTGATGATATTTATAAAAGCAATACGTTTGTAGATGATTTAAAGCACCATGAATTTAAAATTATTAATATCAACTGGAATGATTATGATGTTGAGGTGATGAATAACCATAGAATGGTCCGATTTATAAACAAATCAGATCCAAGCTTTTCTCCTCTAATTTATTTAATAGTAAATGAAAATGGCAAGAAGCGGCTTAGAGGATACTCACCAATTTTTTCCTTCATTGATGGAAAATTTATTCCTGTTATTTGATGACTGTTTACAATGAGGATTGCCGCATGGGCAATGCAGTCAAATTAGGCAATATTGATACCGGGCACGTAAGTTATCCACCAACCTCCGTCGTGGCGGATTCCTCAACCGTTAAGATTGATGGTCTGCCACTAGCCCGTCAAGGCGATCCTCTGGCAACGCACGGACATCGTCGAATCATCAGTGGTGGTTCATTCAGTGTCTTTATTGACGGCAAATCCGCTGCACGTACGGGGGACGCCATCAGCTGCGGCGGTATCATAATTGGCGGTGGACGTGTGACGATTGGCTGACTGGCTGTGATGCTTATTGTAGCGATACCCGCCCAGCCGTGGGCAGTGGGATCGAATCCCAAATATAATGAAGTGAAAAAAACGAATCAGATGCCTTGGGCGATGGAATCCAATCCAAAACATTAGGAATACAAGGAAAGCGCATGATAAGGACGTTTTTTCAATGGAAATGCCTAATACTGTCAGGAGTAATGGCGATGTCTACCGCGAATGCCGCTAATGAGTTGTTAAGGATCCGCAGCGTATTCGATATTAACTCGGCGTTTTGTGCCATCAAGACCAACGGTGTGCTTGGTATGGATAACCGTCATTCGGCGGTGGCCGGGAGAGGGTTCGGCTCCTCCAGCACTAACGCGTTGTTATTTTTGGTAAATGGAGAGAATGAGATTACTGCTGAAATCGGGGCGCTGGGCTGGTTCTCAAAAGAAACTATCGGTGATGATGCGCGCAAGTCGTTTAAGCCTGATGCGGGTTGTAAAGTCGCTTTAACCGCGTTTAAGGGAGAGCAGTCGAAGGTATTGAGTCAGCTTGCTATCGCTATCGGTCAAGACGGGGTTCCCTATACGCACCCAAGCGAAAAAACGAACGAAGCTGAAGAAGTGTTAGTAAGGAAAATTCCGGCACAGCAGGTTGAGATGGGACATTTTCCTTCCAATTATCTGATCGATAACTATTTCCCAGCAGAGATGGATCTCTATCAATTTACAAAAAAAGTCCATCTTAAAAATATCCCGGAGTGGAAATGGACAAAAGCCACTCCTTTTACTGGAAAAACCGAGCAAATTCAGGCGTTAAAAGTTGCCTATCTCGATCTCTGGCATCTTTTTGCTGAAAGAAATCAAGAAGCAATCAAATCATCTCTCAGTGAATCACTACACGCATGGTCGGTAAGCACAGGCGATAGCGTTGCTGAGATATATAACAGCACAAATTTTTCCGAATCATTTAAAGATCCTTCATTCAAAATGGTATCTATCAATTGGAATGATTATGAAATAGAAGTGATGAATAACAAAAGAATGGTTCGTCTTGTTAATAAATCAAGCCCTCTCGTTTCCCCTATTTCTTACTTTACTGAAAATCAAGACGGAAAGAAGAAAATGAAATATTTTTCCCCCATATTCTCTTTTGTCGATGGAAAATTCATTCCTGTTATTTGACCACTATTTACAATGAGGATTGGCGCATGGGCAACGCCGTTAAATTAGGCGATACCGGGCACGTAAGTTATCCACCAACATCAGTCGTGGCGGGTTCCTTAACCTTTAAGATTGATGGTCTGCCACTGGCACGCCAAAGCCATCCTCTGGTTCTGCACGGATATCGTCGAATCATCAGCGGCGGTTCATCCAGTGTCTTTATTGACGGCAAATCCGCTACACATACGGGGGACAGCCGTTAGCTGTGGCGGTATCATAATCGGCGGTGGACGTGTGACGATTGGCTGATTGTTTGTGGTACTTATGCACTACTCGGACGCTGGGAGCATATTTGCCGGAATTTCTTTCCGCTCAGGACGAGCGTACAACCACCAGGGGCGTTGGTGTATCAGTATGTGGCTTAAAAATCTGTCTCGTTTTTTTAATGGCGTCGGTTTTCTGCTGTTACCGGTCATACTCTCTGTTCTGCTTGTTGCAGCAGGCAAAATTTTTCATCTGATCTTTGGCGATGCTTTTTCCGATAAGCTCTTGACGCCGGTTGGGATTATTGCGCTGATTGTTGTGCCTGCTCTGCTATTTTATGGCATTTCGACACTACTGCGCGTCGCTAAGGATGATGACCCGGGTACTTCTGAACCGCCACAGAAAAAGGCTGCATCCTGCAAGTCTGCTACCAGTAGACTAAAAGCAAACATCACAACCACTACGACAAAACGCGTATCGTTGTGGCGAATTGTGCTGAATGCTATGACGCTTATCGCGCTGATACTGATTCCTTTTTTCGGCATATTGGGCATTGTCGCGTTTATAGGTATCGTGATTTTCCGCTTTATGCAGCCATCCGCGCAGAGCCGTTTTATGCGTTTTCAGGAAATGTTGCCTGGCAGCAACGTGCGTTCAATGGCGACCGGCATGGTTCAACTGGAAGGCAAACTGGTGGCGCAACAGCGGATCTTGGCACCGCTGAGCGAAGAGAGCTGTATTGGTTATTACCACTGTATCAGTGAAGAAGATCGCGACCTTGAGGGAAGAACGCATTACCGGACAATTCACGAAGAGCAGTGCTGCCATCCCTTTCTGCTGCGTGACAGCACGGGTAGCGTGCTGGTCGATGCCATCGACCTGGATTTCCATCTGTTATCGGTTAATGCAGAGCGGCGCAGCGGACGTGAGATTGAGCGTGAATATATTCTTAGACAAGGCTCCCATTGTCTGCTGATTGGACGTGCCGTGCGCCGTGGTGATGAGTGGGTGATCACGCGCGATAAACTGCATCGAGTATTTGGCATTGCCTCCATCGCCCATATCCAGCGCCGCAAAAAGTTAAATGTTGTGTTTAGCCGAGCTCGCTACTTTTTGGTTGGCACTGCTCTGGCGATAGCGCTGATACTCGCGGTTCCCATTGAAGTACAACAGCACCAGGTCGTTATCCACTTTGAGCAGTTGTTTTCGTTCTTCTCTTCCTTACTGCCAATTTCTGAGATCATGAATTGAATCATCGCATTGTTTATCGTTCCATTTTTTAATAAAAGTGTCTCCTTGTATCACATTGGCATCAATGCATTTCCCAGACTGATTCGGGCGAAGCTGATGTGTGATCATTTCCGTCTGCTTTTACAATTACTTCTGAAGAGATGAGTTATGTTGGCTTTACCTTTTGATTTTAGGTTTCTGATGCAAGAACCGGGCTACGCGCTGTTGATCACTATTTTAAGTCCGCTGGCGACAATTCTTATCCTTGCGCCTTTCTTCTACTCGCCGACGGTTAAGTGGCTGAGTGGGGTATTGGCAGGAACTGCCGCCATCGTGTTTTTTCCAGGATTCGCGCTGTCCTTTATTCTGTTGTTCAGCGGTGTCGGCGGGGTAAAAATTCTGTTCTGCTGGCTGGCGCTACTTGTAGGGGTTCTGAGTTTTGTGCTGCTTAATCACCGCCAGCTCAGTGTGGTGGTTGGTGAGTATAACCGCAAGGTCACCAAAGGCGTGGTAGAGAAAAAACGTTAACCACAGCATTACGCCGTTCACGTAGGCCACATAAATTGTACTGGTAAATCCAATAGACGGATATTACTCGATTACTTCTCTCAAAGAGAGGGTTGGCGCATATGGCTAAGCCAAATTCCCAGAACAACTGCGCATTCTGCGCAACTTTTTGCTTACTTTATGGTGCAAATCACTTTTCACGCAATGGATGCCGTTTTTTCACGAGGTTGACGCAACTTTTTGCTCAGGCTCGACGTAAGGAAGAGAGTGATAAATTAATTACCGATTAAAAACAACAAGATAAAATCTGGCATGCGAATTGCTGTGCAAACGGTGCAATGACTCAACCCGTTCAACAACAAGGAGCAACACAATGCCAACTCCATGCTATATCAGCATCGAAGGTAAAACTCAGGGCAATATCACCGCAGGGGCTTTCACCTCGGACTCCGTCGGCAACATCTACGTGCAGGGCCACGAAGATGAAATGCTGGTACAGGAATTCAAACACGTTGTCACCGTACCGACTGACCCGCAATCAGGCCAGCCTTCTGGTCAACGCGTCCACAAGCCGTTCAAATTCACCGTCGCGCTGAACAAAGCCGTACCGCTGATGTACAACTCGCTGGCCTCGGGTGAAATGCTGCCAACCGTGACCCTGAAATGGTATCGCACCTCGGTGGAAGGCAAGCAGGAGCACTTCTTCTCCACCGTGCTGACCGACGCCACCATCGTGGACATCAACTGCCAGATGCCACACTGCCAGGACCCGGCAAAACTGGACTACACCCAGCTTATTGAAGTGTCGCTGGCCTACCGCAAAATCGACTGGGAACACACAGTGGCTGGAACCTCCGGCTCTGACGACTGGCGCGCACCGGTCGAAGCCTGATATCCCTCAAACCCGGGCGTTACGTCCGGGTTTTCTACCCTGAGTCATGGCCTGCGCCATGCCTGAGTGTGGATAACGGTATCAGGAGGGCGTGTGGCAAACAGTACAGGATTACAGTTCACGGTAAAGGTCGGCGCATTGCCGGAAAGCACCTTTGCCGTGGTGGATTTTCAGTTGAACGAGGCGCTGAATCAGCCGTTCGCCCTGTCGCTGAATCTGGCCAGCGCTCAGCCGGGTATCGACTTTGGCGCGGTGCTGGACCAACCGTGTGAGCTGCTGGTGTGGTACGACGGTGAACTGAAACGCCGGGTGAGCGGGATGGTCAGCGCCTTTGCCCAGGGTGACACCGGCTTTCGCCGTACCCGCTATCAGGCGGAAGTGCGTCCGGCACTGTGGCGGCTGGGTCTGCGTACCAACGCCCGTATTTTTCAGGCGCAAAAACCAGAGGCGATTATCGGTACCTTGCTGGAAGAGTCCGGCATTACCGATTATGCCTTTGCGCTGCGTAACGACCATGCGGTGCGTGAATACTGCGTGCAGTACCGGGAAAGCGATTTGGCCTTTGTCACCCGATTGGCTGCTGAAGAGGGCCTGTACTTTTTCCACGAGTTTGACGTGGGTAGGCACCGCGTGGTGTTTGCTGATGATGCCGGGGCGCTCGGCCAGGGCCCCGGGCTGTTCTTCAACCTTGCTGCGCAGGGGCTGAGTGAAGGCGACTATGTGCGTCGTTTCCGCTATGCCGAGGCGGTCAGCACCGCCGAAGTCGCTCTTAAAGATTACAGTTTCAAAACGCCAGCCTATGGCCTGCTGCACAGCAAGCTGAGCGCTGAGCTGGCGCACCAGCGTGAAAGCTACCAGCACTTTGACTACCCGGGGCGCTTCAAGCAAGACCCGAGCGGCAAGGCGTTTACCGGTTACCGGCTGGATGCGCTAAGAGCGGGTGCGATGACCGGCTCCGGCGAATCCAACGCCGCGATGCTGATGCCGGGCAGCAGCTTTACCTTAACCGAGCATCCCAATACGGCACTGAACATCCCCTGGCAACTGGTGGCGATTACCCACAGCGGCCAACAGCCACAGGCGCTGGAAGAGGAAGGCGGCGGCGAACCGACCACCTACAGCAACTGCTTTGAGGTCGTCAAAGCCAGTACTACCTGGCGCGCTGACCTGCCGTACAAACCGATGGTGGATGGCCCGCAGATAGCCACCGTGGTGGGTCCGGCGGGGGAAGAAATCTACTGCGATGAACATGGCCGGGTGAAGCTGCAATTCCCGTGGGACCGCTACGGCGCCAGTGACGATCAGAGCTCGTGCTGGGTGCGCGTCAGTCAGGGCTGGGCAGGCGGCCAGTACGGCCTGATCGCCATTCCGCGCATTGGTCATGAGGTGATTGTCAGTTTCCTGGAGGGTGACCCGGACCAGCCGATTGTTACTGGCAGAACCTTTCATGCCACTAACCCGTCACCGTATCCGCTGCCCGCCAACAAAACGCGCACCGTATTGCGCACCGCAACACACCAGGGTGATGGTTTCAACGAACTGCGTTTTGAAGACCTGGCCGGACAGGAAGAAGTGTTTATTCATGCCCAGAAGGACATGAACACCGTGGTGCTGAATAATCAGTCTACCCTGGTGACAAACGATCAGTTTTCACACATCAAAAATAACATGCATCACACCATCGATAACGAATATCGCATGCTGGTGAAAAAAGAGGCATCCCTTACAACCAATACGTCACTTCATGTAAAAGCGGATGATGGCTTGTTGGTGAATGGCGCGAAGGAAATTCATCTGTCTTCCGGTCAAAAAATAGTGATCGATGCAGGAAGTGAAATAACGTTACAGGCGGCTGGACATTTCATAAAAATTGACTCGTCAGGTATCAGCACCAGCAGCATCGTCAATATGGGAAGTGGTGCTCCCGGAGAGGGCAGCGGCTGGAAGGGTAAACTGCCTGAAATCGTTAACCAAAAATCCCCCTCATTGCTTGCCGCGATAACACCAGCGATTTCTCTGGCAGAGACAAAACCCCTGTGCCTGACCTGTTTGATGAAGGCCGCGGTCAGTGGGCAAACATTGGTTGTCAGAGGGGAAAAATGATGGCTGATGAACTCAACACTCACCTGAATGCCTATGGTGTGGTATGCGGCCTGCAATATGAACGCTACTTTCGAAAGGAACTGGTTTACGAAAAAGCAGCGGTTTTACCGTTGTTTCGAACATATCCTGACGCCGAGATAGCCTGGAGCGGCCCCTGGATTATCCAACTGGATGCTGCACCAGGGTATCGAGATCAATTGCTCGAACTCGCTCAGAAGTGCCCATCCGTCACATGGATAAAAAGTGAAAATGATATCGACCTGCTGGCAGCCCATCTTGCACAACAGTTGAACGTCAGACTGGAAGATGGACGGATCGCGCTTTTTCGATTTTATGACCCCAGGGTTCTACACCGGGTCAAAGATATCCTAGCGCCGCCACAGAGGGAAGAGATGCTGCAAGGGATAGCAGAATGGCGATATACCCTTGCAGGCAACGATTATGCGATACATGTGAATGCAAAAGGATTGGCATCATGAAGTTTAGCACTGAACAGTTAGAAGCCATAACAAACGAGGAAAAACAGTCATTTATTAAAGATATCATTGGCGAAATCAAGTCAAAATATCCCCAGGCAATACAGGATGATATTGAGTGTGAAATGCGCCTGACTGAGGCGCTGGATTATGCTGAATCGCTGGGCATTCATGACACCGGGCTATTACGTACCTTTCTCTACCTGGAAGCCTGTGAGCCCGGCTATGCGAAGAGCACGCCCATCAGGACCGCGCTGGAAGAATCGAATAATCCTGAACAACGTTACCGGGATATTATCCACTCAGCGCTCAATCTGGCAAAAAGGACATAAATATGCCATTACCCTTAGCGGCATTAGCAGTGCCAGCCCTGGTCGAAGCGGCACAGTTTACAGCCGGTGTTATTGCCACAACTATCGGTGTTGCTGCGGTACATGACGCCATAAAAGAATCAGATAAAGAAGAGGAGGCTGAAAAGGAAGCCACGGTTGCCGACTCCTCTAAATCCTGTGAAGAGTGCCCGGCTATACCTAAAGTTACTCCGGGTATGGAACAATTTAATGGTAGGAAGATAAATCGTGATTACCAGATGAATATATGCGGAACATACAGTGTAATCAATGAGAAAGGGAAATATATGATTCAGACATTTTTCTTTCATGATTTTCGCCTAAGAAACTCCGCGAAAAAGGTTTCATTTGATGGGTGGAAGCCAGAGAGATGTCTTTTTCTGGAAGCAAAAGGTGAATATGATCAATTTTTTGATAAAAATGGGGAGCCATGGTATTCGAAAGCTGAAGACCCGATATTGCAGGCCGGTAGGCAACAGAATGCTATAGATTTATGCGATAATATACCGCAGTGTCACTGGCATTTTATGGAGCCTAAAAGTTACAGGTATTATAAAATGATGCTGGCTGAATTTTCTAATATAACTGTATTTAACACTTAATGGTGGTCATATGATAAAAATTAATTTTGGTATTTATTTAAGAGAGGATGACATCAAGGAAATTGATGATGAACATGGGCGCAATACTAACGTGATTGATGGTGCGGATATATTACTTAAGCGATTCATTAGCATTGCCAACATTATGGATAATGCTAAAAAAGGAAGTTCCGACTGGTTTTTAACAGGGAAATCCCAAAAAGATGCCATGAAGAAAAAAGTAATCAGTGAAGGAGTAATAACTAAAAATGCTAATTCTTTGATGGCAAATAAATTAATCAATGACTACCCGATTATAGTTAGCAAAATATGGAACGATGATAAAGATTACATTCTTTGTAGAAATTATATGCAAAGTAATATAAATTTATTTTCTTATGGGGTTTGTTTTAGCGTTGAACATCAAGAACAGGCAAAAGAATATGTTGCTGAGATTATTAAATATTTAATTTCCGAGTTGTCACCCAGGATTATAAAAGTTGAAACTAATGATTATACATTAGAAGAGCATCAAGTGTTTCCTGATAGGCTTTCAGTAGGTTGGATGTTCTACACTGATAGTATTTATGATGAAAAAAAATTAGGCCTAGGTAACCAGATGCACACTATGACAAAAAACGGGCAGGCTGTCGGGACATTGTTTTTATCTAAACTCGATTTTTTTGACGGTTCAAATGAAAATGATATAGCCTTGGCTAATGATCTTGAGATAACCTTGGCGGGTCATGGTGTTTTACCTACTTTCTCCACTATATTTTAATCATATAATCGGATGTTTATAATTAATAAGAAAATAGAGGTAGAAATGAATGCTGTAATCAGACTAAATGACCCAACGTCACATGGTGGTAAAGTTATTTCTGCCCAATCTGGATTAAAAATATATGGCGCAGAGGTTGCTTGCGCAAGCGATATGGTTATGTGTCCCCTGTGCAAAGGGGTTTATCCAATTCTTGATGCGCCCCATTTGGTTAACTTTAAAGGAAAAAAAATTGCAGTGGCAGGAATGAAAACAGCCTGTGGAGCTGAATTAATTGCCAGCCAGTTTATGGTAAAGGCATAGCCTGTGTGTGGACGAATAAGAGCGGCCACGGCCTGGATATGCTGGTCTGGGTGCCGCCGCCGCCGTCTCTGACCGTGCGGACACCAACAACCAACACCATGCGCCACAGCATGGATGGGGCAAACGGTACTCCCGCCCCAACCCAGACGCTAACCTTCAAGGAAGATACGTTGCTGGTGATTGAAACCAAAACGACATTGGGTTTGACTAAGACACCGGGATTTAATAAGACACAGGGAACAGGGGCAGGCAAACTCTCAGACCTCCAAGCTAAGATTGGCTTAGATTCTGGAGGATGGAGTAAAGCAAAAATGTTGGAGGTTGATCCCAACGTCCAAGATAAACTTAATGCTATTGAGGACGCTGTTGCATTAGGAAAAATCAAGTTTCTGCATGCCCAAGTATTTTTTGATTCGCAAGGAGCACTAAGCAAAACTGTCGGAAATGGCTCTGGAATTCAGATTAACACATGGTAGAGGACGAGATGAAAAAGGATAAAAGTAGACTCGGTAGTATTTTGCCACAAGTTAGAAAGTGGGCTTCTGATGGTTTTCTGCCTCGTGATCGGGTTGAAGTTTATGTGAGTGGACAAGGGCACCTTGCTCTCGCTACTGTTGACTTATTCAAGCATAGTATGGTGAAAGTTAAGCAAAGCCTACTATTAACTGATGACAATATAAGCAAAGCCAATGTTCATATGGCACATGCGTTCAGAAGGTTTATATACTCTCAATTGATAGACCTTAACGACATGAGGACAAATGATCGCTTATTCATTTATAGCCTCGACACTCTTACTCACTTCATGTTTGGAGCTATAGCTACAGGCAACCATAAGCTCCTTGAACCATTCCACGAAGCAATTTTCGATAGTCTCAACGGCGGTTATGGTGTTCATGATGGGCGCAAGCCTCCGATCAGTTCCACGCTGCGCTATGCTGCCTTCGGCCTGACTATTATCGGCGACTGGTTAGGCAAACCGCTGGATCTGGACAAACACGCCTTACCACGCGACCCCGCCTGGGGCCAGTTGGTCGCTCACTGGCGCGAACCCGATCCTGAAAAGTTCTTACCTGTGCTGCTCGGTGCCTGTAATACGCATGTCGAGCGCATCGCCGTGACCGAGAGAGAAGCCAACCAGCAAGCTAAACAATTTGAGTTCAACTCTGTTTTCCTCGCAGTCCACCCCACAGAGATCTTGGCTATATTGCGTCTGCGTGAAATCGTGGGGTTGACGAACCCAGCTCACATCGACCATCCACTGATGCAAACACCCTATGCCGCGATTACCTGTCTGCCAGGAGAAGTGACAGAGCGCGATGAGCTGCTTGACCGCTTTCTTGAAGTGGTACGTCAGCGTGATCCGCAGGTGCTGCCTTCAGGCCTATGAGAGAGCGAGCCGCTACCATGCAAATTCCAACGTGGGAACAACTTTCTGCTGTGTTCGCTGCTTCCGGTGACGAGCAGGCACAGGCTGTGCGAGAGGCGTTGCTCCAGCAATACAGCGAATTCGATGACTATCCGGCGACATCATCCGTAGACAACTACGTGGATGCCTTGATCACAATCTATGGTTACTTTCTGGATTATAAAGAAGGCACGTTCAGTATTGTCGAGTGGCTGGAAGACAAACTGGGAGATACCTTCACCGCCGAATTTGATTACGACGACGATACGGTGAAAGTGCACTTTGGCGACAGGGTGATTGTGCTATCTCATCATTCGATGGGAATGGATGGGTTCGCGCAGGATTTGGCGAAGCTCGAACAACTGATGAAAGGTCGATACCTCTTCCTCTACCGACGTCCAGGAGAAGGTGGTGTCAATGACACTGTAGAGTTGCTGCTGGTGCCCACAAAGCATTGGCAACGGGCGGCACAGCGCTATGGGCAGGCGCAGGTGTCAGCCTATTTCAGGCGCTGTGTCAATAAAGAGAGTATATGGGACGAACTTTACCGCTGTAAGACCAGAATATTTTTGTGGTTGGTGCTACCCGTGATAGTCGTTTTCTCTCTCTACGTGGCGTGGGGAACGCTCAAAAGCGATACGCCACCACCACAGCCGAAAGGGTGTGAGAATGTGGACAGGGCTTATAACGATCAGTCAGAACAGGTAGCCGCTATCATGAGATACCAGATGCGCAAGAAACTCGGTTGCGATGGTAGATAAAATTGACGGTGCGGTGTAACGAAGGAGAAAGTCTATGTCAGGACGTGGTGCCATTCGCCTGGGGGATGCCCATTCAGGTGGAGGAAAAATGATTGAAGCCAGTGGCTTTCCTGTTAATGGCGTTCCGCAGTGTCTGCTTGGCGATAACGCAGTATGTCCTACCCACAAAGGAACGTTTCCGCTGGTTTCAGGCGGTGATGGTGCAGCGGTTCAGAATGGACGCCCCATGATATTTGAGCCAGGGAAACTGGCCTGTGGCTGTAGCGTGTCCTCATCATGTTCGGGGAATTACAGCCGTAAGTAGTGATTACAGGGTAATAATTTCACATGAAACAGGACAAGTGATACTCCATCATTTATCAAAGCAAGGAATGGCCTCTGTGAACAAACACTGCGCACGATAATTGACGAATATCTTTTGATACCAGGCGTAAGTCACTCGCCAATATCCGCCATGATAGTGTCATGATCGGTGGTGGACGTGTGACTATTGGCTGATGGTTTGTGGTGCTTATGCACTACTCGGACGCTAGCTGACGCTATACTTTCTCAGGCAAATAGGCAGCAAAACGCAATCGACCTTTGTGGTAAAATGCCTCAGTGCCATTGGCATTTTATGCAACCGATGAGTTTTGAGTATTTTTCAAACCGATTAATCAACTTTGAAAGTATTAAAACATGCCATACACCTTAAGGCGTTAAATAATGCGAATTGAATTTAATATCTATATGAAGGTTATTGGTGCCGAGATTGGGGCCATACTGGGTATTTTTCAACAAATTTCAAGCTTGGATAATATTTACCGAGGGCAACGTGTTGATTGGTTTTTGACAGCTAAAAGCAAAAAAAAGTCATGGAGAAGCTTATCATCAGAGATGAAAAACTAACTGATAAAGCTGTATACTTTCTAAAGAAAGATTTAACCAGTCATCCCCTGGTTTCAAAAACCATGTGGTCTGAAAATGGCACACAATTGATTGTGCAAGATTATTTAGGTAGCAGTATCGATAATTTCTGTTTCAGCTTAGTATTGGCAAAAGAAGATGACATTGATGTAAGAAAGGTGATGAATCTGCTGACCGAAATGATAAGCCGTTTTGAACCTAAAATCATCACCCTTGAAACAGAGGATTATGCACTCAAAAAGAGATACGTCTTCCCTGACAGGCTCCCTATTGGCTGGCTTATGTATATTGGTCATGCGTACGGGGAAGGCGCTTTTGACCTAGGCGATAGAGCAATAGATGTAAATAAATCAGGAGAATCAATTGGAACCCTGTTTTTGAGCAAAGAAGGATTGTTCAATGGTGAGGATGAGCAGGATATTAAATCTGCAAATGATTTGGAAACTTTATTAGCTGCACACAATGTTCTTCCTACATATGATGAAATCTTCTGAGAAGAAATAAATGGACAAGATCATTCGCCTTAATGACTCCACCTCACACGGCGGAAAAGTCATATCTGCGCAGTCAGGGCTTACTGCACAGGGTATTGCGGTTGCTTGTGTGGGCGACCTGGTCGAATGCCCCCTTTGCAAAGGGGGTTACCCAATATCAGAAGCCCCTCATTTGGTAAAATATAAAGGCAAAAAGCTGGCCGTTGCAGGGATGCAGAGTACTTGTGGCGCAGTATTAATCGCAAGCCAAGGTTCGGCAAAAATTAAATGAAAGCTGCCTGCAACGAAGCGGCCCGGACCAGAATATTTAACTTAAATTCTGAGCAGCGTTACCCGTATATTATCCCTTCAGCGCTCAATCTGGCTAAAAGGACATAACTATGCCATTACCCTTAGCGGCATTAGCGGTACCGGCTATGGTTGCCGACTCCTCTAAATCCTGTGAAGAGTGCCCGGCTATACCCAAAGTGACCCCTGAAGAAGAGTTGTTTGACGGGGCAAAAATCAACCTGATGTATCAGGCGAGAATTTGCTCAACAGCCGTTCGCGAAGATACCAACAGTAAGAACTACATTCAGGAATTTGCTTTTCGCGATCCCAGACTGCTTTTTTCTAAAAAGAAAGTTAAATTTGATGGTTGGAAACCTGAGCGCTGCCTGTTTCTTGAAGCAAAGGGACGCTATGACCAATTTTTCGACCAAGATGGAGAGCCCATCTCATGGTATTCAAATATGAAAATTTTCCATACGCCCTAGGAACGTTACATGCTGAAAGTAGAAATCGAGATTTATCTAAGAGAAATAGGCTTCAAAAAAGTTGAAAATGAGATAGATAGAGCTTCCGCTGTTGCCAATGGTGTGACAACTGTGCTTAAGCGTTTTCTCAGCATCGCAAATGCTTTGACTGAACTCAGAAGCGGGTGCAACTGGTTTCTACCAGGATCATCAAAAAAAGATGCGATGCAAAAGAAAGTGATCAGTAACGCTCACATTACTGACGAAGCAAATTCATTAATGTCTAATAAATTTATGAATGACTATCCACTAGTTGTGGAGAAAATATGGAACGAACCTGGAGATTCAATCCTTTGTAGAAATTATATGCAAAGTAACGTAAATTATTTTTCTTATGGGATAGTCTGCAAGATAGATAACAAAGATCTTGCAATAGATTTCGTATCAAAATGTCTGAGTGGTTTAATCTCAGAATTATCACCAAGAATCATATCGGTAGAAACGAATAATTACAGCATTAATGAAAAAAAAGTTTTTCCAGACAGACTGCCTGTTGGATGGATGTTTTATATAGATAAAGTGATTAATGGGGAATTAGCTGGTCTTAATGGGGAAATGCATAACATAACCAAAGAGGGTAAGTCTATTGGAACTTTATTTTTAAGTAAAAGAGGATTTTTTGATGGTAACAATGAGAATGATATAAAACAGGCAAATGATTTGGAGGTTTTACTGGTATCGCACAATATATTGCCAACGTATAAAGATATCTTCTGAGGAGAAATAAATGGCAAGAATAATTCTCGTTAATGACGCCACCTCACATGGCGGAAAAGTAATATCTACACAGTCAGGGCTTACTGCTCAGGGTATTGCGGTGGCCTGCGTAGGAGATCTAGTCGGATGCCCCCTTTGCAAAGAGGTTTATCCAATATCAGAAGCTCCACATTTGGTAAAATATAAAGGCAAAAAGCTGGCCGTTGCTGGGATGCTGAGCTCCTGTGGCGCAGTACTAATCGCAAGCCAAGGTTCGGCAAAAATTAAATGAAAGCTGCCTGCAACGAAGCGGCCCAGACCAGAAGATGTAACTTAAATTCTGAATAGCGTTACCCGTATATTATCTCTTCAGCGCTTAATCTGGCAAAAAGGACATAAAACGTCGGCTCCTCGCTCATAGCAGACCTGATGACCACCCAGTCTGTCCGCTGCGTGCCAAGAGCAGACCTTATCGTGCGGTAAAGCTTTACCACGCAATTCAGGAACATTTTTGCCAGATGAACATGCAGTAAACTTACGAGCTCGGTAGCCATGCAGCGATCTTTCTTGCCAACTCCTGAGGCTGTTCCAATGGGAACATATGACCATTCTCACTCCTCTGTGGTTGCCGGGGATCAGCACAGAGAATTCAGCGCTGCCGAGCATCAGCGTATTCAGGTTATGATTGCCGAGGGGGAAGGGCAGCGCTCTTTCAGCTCGCTGATTGTTGATATCGATAAATCAGATTTTGAAACGACGCTGTCAGTTCTGGAAACCCGGCTGCGGGCACTGCTCTTCCAGAATAAATAATTTATATTCGGTAATACCCCCATTCTGGAAAATAAGCGATTTCAAGGAAAAAGGTATTGCCGTCGAACAAGTGACTGACGGTGAACAGCAGCCAACAAAGCTCCCCATCTTCTGCTGCATCAGGAAGTGAAGTGACATCTGTCTTGATGTAACGGGAATAACTTTATAAAAGCCCTTTTAATATCAGGCTGATTTTATCTATTGTTGCCTGTTAAACCTATTTTTTGCTATTTTTATCGTCTGGCTAGATCTTATAATAAGAAAAATTGTCGAGATGAGCGAATTATGAATAATTATAGTGTAATTGATAAAGACAAATGGCACAGGAAAGCGCATTTCAATTTTTATAGTAAGTTTGATAACCCTTGTTTCAATCTATGCGTTCCGGTTCCAGCTCAAAAACTATATGATTTTGCCAGAGATAAAAATGAATCGTTTTTTCAACTGGCGCTGTATGCCGTCCTTCGTGCAGCAAACTCAGTTCCCCAACTGAAGCAACGGTTGTTAAACAAGGATGTTATTGAATATTCGAGCATTAACGTCATGACTCCAATCATGACTGAGAGTGAAGGATTTCGTCAGATTCTGTGTGAAAATACGCCTGACTATCCGAACTTCACGCAACAAGTGACTGCAAAAATTGATGCTGTAAAAACCTCTGACCCAGGGCCAATGATTGTTAAAGATGAGGGGTTTTTATGCGCAAGTTGCCTTCCATGGGTTCATTTCAGCTCAATCACTCACGCTGAATTTCATTTTAGCGGGGCCGTTCCTACGCTGACCTGGGGAAAGTTACAAAATGGAATAATTCCGGTGGCGTGCAAATTTAACCATGCGTTTGTTGATGGTCTTCATGCAGGCCGTTTCTTTGCTTTGGTTGAAGACTATTTTGACCGTCCAGATGCGCTTTACAGGCCCTGATCCTGACGTGTTTTAGTAGGTAAAAAGCAAATTACGCCAGAGCGTTACTGAGATTCTTAGATGGGCATCGTAACCTGTTGCTCTGTAGGCGAAAAAATACCCTGTAAAGAACTGCACCCGAAAGCTGAATAGCAGGTCTGGTGAGGTGCAGTTTTTCGAAAGTTCATTAACCGGCAAGTTTCTGAGCAGGCGTAACCGGATGTTGCTCTGACAAAGCTGACCAGCACATATCGAAATATGGTGCTGATTTATTACCACTAATATCATCACGCACTAACATGAATTATCTTCTCGTCAGAAAGAGGGCAACAGACATTCCCTTCTTATTGTCAGACTTTCAAATCATTCGGTAGAAATAAAACCATCACTTTTTTTCTCAGTTTGGAGTTAAGTGAAGTCAGGCCGTTTCAAACAGCTACCTGATTTATCTTCTGCTGGCGAAGCCGCCAAAATGACAGCAATTATTTCTCTTGTCCGTAACTGGAGAGGCTGCGCTCAAGGCGTTCCTGCACCTGCGGCCACTCATCATCAATAATGCTGTAGCGTATAGAAGTGCGTTTTCGGCCATCGGGCATGATCCGTTCATTTCTGATAATGCCTTCCCTGGCTGCGCCAATGCGAAGAATTGCTGCCTGAGAACGCTCGTTCAACACATCGGTAGTAAACTGAACACGAACGCATTGAAGCTGCTCAAAGGCGTATCGCAGCAGTAGCAGTTTACTCTCCGTATTGGCAGCTGTTCTTTGCCAGCGCTGTGAATACCAGGTGTGGCCAATTTCGAGTTTGCGATTTTCGCGGTCGATCTTCCAGAAACGCGTTGACCCGATAATGCTTTGATCGGCTGAAAGCGTAATAGCAAACGGCATGACGGTGCCTTCGGCTTGCCCCTTAAGGGCCTTTTGGATGTACGCATCAACGGTGTCTGCAGAAGGCACGACGGTGAACGGCAGTGACCAAAGCTCTCCGGCCGCCGCCGCATTAACAAGTGACTGTGCATCAGCGTGAAGTAGCGGGCGTAGTGTTACAAGAGATCCTTGTAGAACAGGAGTCATATTTGTGACCTCGAGGTTATTTTATGTAGATGGGGATTACACATTAATGGTTCTCCCCGATCTCATTCTGGTCTGAGAAGAAGCCGGGAACGCCGATTAGCATGAATAGGGCTTCGTAACTCTTCGGCACTGTATCCGAGCATAATTTATCGAACCTGCATCCGGTATTCGATCATTCCGCTTTTACTGGCAACCCAGTCATACAGCCGCTGTCCACGGAAATTGGTTTCGTGCGTATGCCAGTAAACATGGCTAGAGCGATGCTTGCGGGCCTGCTTCTGAACGAACTCGATGAGTTTTTTGCCAATCAGTCTGCCACGCATGTCCTCACTGACATACAGGTCCTCGAGGTAGCAATAGTTATTTTCAGACCAGGTGGAACGATGGAACAGATAATGAACCAGCCCGACTATGTGTCCGTTTTCTTTTGCAACGGCGCAGAAAACGGGTTCAATCGGGCTGTGAAAACGTTGCCATACCAGCTTGGTTACCTTTTCGGAAATATCGACGCCATAAAATAGCTGATAATCTTTCCATAACGGCAACCACTGTACAAAGTCGTCTGCGGTGGCGGTTTCAATGGTTATTTTTTTAGCGCTGAGAGTGCTCATCTTTTTCCTCTGAGGTTCTTTGCTGATTTGCGTCATGCTGCGTCAGTGTTTCAGAACATGTGGTCATCAGTACCTGCCCAGTTCACAAGGGCGCGTAGTTACCAAATGGTCTGTCGGTAAATTGTCATATTACGGATGATTAGTTTTACCGCTAAAATGGCATGATTAGCCCAGCCAATTTCCCATTTATGAGCAGACCAATTCAGGGGGGATGTCTGCGGGCACCGTACCGGTGTGGCAGCGCCGCAGTATTCAGGGAGACTATTGTGTTTGTTGCATTAGTTAATCGGACAGCATCAATGAATAGGCGGCTTCACACCTATGCGATAATGCCTCCCAAAGAAGGCTGATTGTCGATAGCTTGAAGACTTACGGCAAAGTCTTCGAGAAGACATACATGCCAACGCCATCAATCCTCATATCTTCTACACGAACGATTGAAAAACAACATTTGTTGACGTAGAAACATAGCTAATATTGTCGTTGAGAAACAGTGATCCTATTATTTTCAAAGCTACTGACTTCTGCGGACTGCTTCGTGCCAGAAGTGAACACTGATGACCTTGAACGGTGCTAATCAATAACAACCCTGTCAGGCATATCCATTCATTTTTCAGCGTAGGAAATGCGGTATCCACTACCCTCCCTGAGAATGCGGGCAAACCCTGCCTGACTTAAGTGCATGCCAGCAATGATCAGTTTTTCGCTGACAGCTTGTTCCATAATATTCTTCCTTGTTTCCTCGGCCTGCGCGGGATCGGTGTCGAATAAAATAGAAACAGCTGGTTGCGCTGACTGAATATGAGGATAGTGGACAATGTCTCCCCATATTAATAAGCACTCATCATCCGAATCGATGCGAAACCCTGTGTGTCCCGGCGTATGGCCCGGTAGCCATACCGGCAGAATGCCTTCTGCTATTTTGTCGCCGTTAAAAAAACGCACCTTCCGGGCATAAGCGTCTAAGGTTTGGCGGACCAGCCAAAAATTACGTTGTCCGCGCTCATTTGCTATGTTGAGTTTTTCATCATCCAGCCAGTGTTGCGCTTCGAGAGGATGAAGAATAATTTCAGCGTGGTTAAAAACCGGCTGTTTCTCAGAATCCAGTAGGCCTCCAATATGATCCGGATGGCAGTGTGTCAATAAAACGGTATCGACGTCGTCAGGGCTGACACCCGCTGCGGCAAGGTTTGCGTTGAGTTGTCCCGCCATGTTGTTCAGCGGGCCTGTGCCAGCGTCAACCAAAATGATCCGACCCAGACCGCGGATAAGGTAACAATTTATATGGATATCACCGGGCTCACTGATTCCGGCACGGCATTGAATAACGTCCGCATCAGCTTTTTCAATGCCTGACAGCAAATCCAGACTCGCTGACATATTACCGTCACTCAGCGCAGTTATCTGAAAATCGCCAATCTGACGGAACGAAAGGGGATGGCTCATCACTACCTCGGGATCAGTTGCGGGCGAACAGGTGTTCTGCTAGGGAGCCAAAACAGCGAATACGGGTCATCAGACCAGAGGCCTGTTGAGTGGCAAAATCCAGTTCACGCATAAAGTTCTCCATCACTTCATGGGTTCGCAATGTGGTCAGACGATAAAAGAGCTCGGCATAAACCGGTTGCCCGCATCCCGGCTTTACATCGACAAAAATGATATGAACGTTTTTGGGGTCTGCACCCAGGATGTCACAGCAGAGGGCGCTGCATTTATGGGTAAAATCACCAAGGTTTTTAAACTTGTCAGAGTGATTTTCAGAAATATAAAAAGTCAGATTAGGCATGATGTTATGGCTTCCCTTTTTCAGCACTCTGCAACTGCGGTGTCAGAGGCTCGTAGAGAGACACACCAGACATATCTGTAAACAGCGAGGCCATCTCAACAGGCAAGACATAGGCAACGCGATAGTCCGGGGATTTATCCAGCCCCACCGCATGCATTTCCAGACCCCGATATCCCAGTTCTGTCTCTAAAAAGTCTATTGGCTTTACGCTCAATAGCAGAATTTCATCGGAAGAGATGGCTGGAACAAGGCCTTCACCTTCATAGAGGTTACGATACCAGTCAGTAATGCAGTCCTGCCAATGAGAGAAATTACCGCCTCCTTTTAAACGGTAATCCTCACTGCTGAGAATGTCCGCATCATTAATCGTATGAATGGCAAGGTAAACAGGGCAGCCGGATTTGACGGCGCGAAAGCGTTGAGAGGTCGTGAAGCCAGCAACAGATATCAATGCGGGTAGTTTTTGCTGGCTGTAAAAGGCATTCCATTCTTTCTCGCTTTCAGGATCGTTATACGAGCATTCCACGGTATAGAGCATCAGCCGATCTCCACATGAGTTATAAACGCGAGCAAATACATTTGCTCAATGATTTTTCATCATGCTACAGGCTGGTTATGAGGTTTAATAACGATAATATGTCACGGGTTAGTGATATTAAGTCAATGAAAGCACGTTGCAGGCACTGAGCAAGGAACAGATTTTATGCGCAGAAAAATACCAAGTAGTGCGTCCCTGCAGGCTTTTGATGCCGCCGCAAGGCACGGTAATTTTGCCCGGGCCGCAGAGGAGTTATCGTTAACCGAAGGGGCGATTAGCCGTCAGATTGCGCGTCTTGAAGCATTGCTGAACTGTAAACTGTTTGACCGTATGGGAAGCAGGGTAAAGCTTAACCCTGTTGGCGTGCGCTATGCACATCACGTGCGTGAAACGCTCGATCGGCTCGAAAGAGATACGCAGTACATCATGGGAATGCCTGAGGGCAGTAAGAGTCTGGATATCGCCGTCCTGCCGACCTTTTCCAGCCGTTGGCTTATTCCCCGCCTGAGCGGCTTTAACGCTTTATTCCCAGACATAACGTTAAATATTGCGGCGAGAACGGATCCGTTCATTTTGCCTGGAAGTGGCTTTGACGCGGTCATTCATTTTAAACATTCCGCATGGGCAGGCATGCGTATGCAATTTCTGTTTCAGGAAAATTTGCTTCCTGTTTGCCATCCCTCACTGTTAACAGATAGCGACGTCAATCGACAGTTAAACGAACTTCCGCGCATTCACCGTCGACAGAATCCTGACGCATGGCATCACTATGCCCGGGAAAGTGGAATACGCCTCGATAATCTGGATCAGGGTGTGCGGTACGATCTCCATGAAATGGCCATCGCTGCCGTCATCGCGAGACAAGGCGTAGCATTGGTTCCGCGTATCTATGTCGAGAATGAATTGAGTTGCGGCATGCTTGTTTCGCCCTGGCCAGCCTCAGACTGCCTGAGCAAAAAATTCTGTTTAGTAAAGCCGACGGAAACGGGAATCAATGAGGCTGCACTGGAAAGTTTTGAACGCTGGTTGCTTACTGAAATGAATACGCTCACCAGCCTTAATGCAGAACGGTGACGTTACGTCCGCCCCTCGCTCATAGCAGGCCTGATGACCACTCAGCCTGTCCGCTGCGTGCCGTGAGTTCAACGGGTCAGCAGCGCTGAAACGATTAATTGTCAGACGCTGCAACATGGGCGTGTTTTTCACAAAAAAACCGACGGCATCAATATGGTCGGTTTCTTTGCCAGGATGAGCTTATTCTCGCGTCAATTCAAAAGCGCTCTTATCACCGTCAATGTCGATAGTCATACGCATTTTATCATTAGGCAACAGACGGATTTGAGTCGGGATTTGTGATTTGTGGAACGGGTGATCAAACAGCTTAGGCTTCTCGGAATAGGCATAGCTGTTGAAATTCAACTCGTCGCCGACCCAATGCACATTATTAAACAGGTAACGCCAATTATCATCTGCCGCTTGGAACAGTGTGAATCGACCCTGTTTGTCCTTAACGATCTCTAACTGAGTAGCCTTTTCCGACCGCCATTTGCCAACGAATTTATCGAGATCTTTATGCTCAGGGATCGCCGGCGCTGCAATAAAATCGCCGGGCTTAAAGGCCGTTTTTGGACTTTTGTCCTCTGGTTTATACATTTCACAGAAGGGCACGACTTGCGCCACTTTCAGATAGGAAAAGGTCAGGCTTTCATTCTCAAAACCAATAGGCTGTTTCAGCTTCATCGCCCGCCCAACGATACCAAGGATCTTCAGTTGGGTGGCATGGTCGGGCGATGTCAGACGAATAGTCTGGCTGCTTTTGTCAACCGCATAGTGATATTGCTCAACACCCATTTTTACCTGTGGGTTTTCACAGTTAAATGAATGCAGTAGCACCTGGTCATCGGCGCGGAACTCCACAACATTAGCGATACCATTTTTTAATGGTAGCATCGCCCAGATTCCGATAAGCGCCTTTTTATCAACAGCAGAAGGCGAGGCAGGCTGGGCAGTTGGACGGACACAGCCACTGAGTAGGGTCACAAGCAATACAACAATCACGTGTTTGAACATGTTACATCCTGTAAGGGGACAGCGAAAAAGGTCAATATAAACCAGTCTGGGGAAAGAGATAACAAATATAACAACGTTTTCTTTAGCCATGCTGACGGTAGTCTGGCTCGAAATTTATTATGATTTTCATATCGTTTTTCATCCACCCTTAAGCCTATGCCATGTACGCTAGGTGACTGGCTGCATGATCATTACTGATGTCTGCTTTTAGCTCAGTTTTTAATGTTGAGAGCGGCCTCCTACAGTAAATCCAGCAAATGGTAAAGATAGCATTCACTCATTTACTGTATTAACGCCTCTCATTGGTCGCTGACGCATAGCGCCCGGCGGATATCCATTGATGCGCTTAAAGGCTCTGCTAAACGCTGCCTGTGAGGCATAGCCGAGGCGTAGAGCAACGGTGTCAATTGAGATTTTATCGTGAATAATCCAGTGACCTGCGATGCGCATTCGCACCTCCCTTGCATAGCGCAGGGGAGGTATGCCGATGATTGATTTGAAGCGTTCAGCAAAAACAGAACGTGACACATGCGACTGGGCAGCAAGCTCAGCAACAGACCACTCCCGACTCGTATCGCGATGAATGGCCAGAATAGCACGGGCAAGTCGCGGATCACGTAACGCAGCGATCAGACCTGCGGCGTTCTCGCTGCCGTTTTCGATCCATCCACGCACAATCATGGCAGCCGCCACTTCTGCGAGGCGTGCCAGAATGCCCGCAAAGCCAGCTCGTCCTGAACAGATTTCAAATTTCATCGCGCTCAGAATGGGAACCAGCCCCGGATAAATCTGTTCATTTGCCTCAACCACTATGGCTTGCGGCATCAGTTTACCAAGACCTTGCATTCCACCGAGATCGAACTCCATACAGCCATAAAACAGAACCGTGCTGGGTGTCGGATGCGAACTCGGGCAAGTATTGATTCCGCTGACGGCCTCGCCTAAAGGAGCAGAGCCTAACGTGTCGATATGTTGAAATGAACAGCTGACATCCGATACAAGCTGATGATCTTCACCCTGCGGCATGAATACCATGCTTCCGGCTTTCAGTTCGTACAACGTACCGTCGTGTGTGCGAAGCAGAGCAGTGCCCACAGCGATGTAATGAAAATAGGCATGTCCCGGCCTGTTGCTAAAACCGACGCCAAACTCAGAGCCAGTCTGTAAACGGCGATACTGCACGCCACGCAGGCGCATTTCCAGCAGCAATTCACTGATGAGCTCGGATGACAGGGCAAAATGTTTGTTCACATGCATATTCGGAGTTTCGGGTAAAAAATCAGGATATGGCATCATAGATCGTCCAACTGCTCGACTCTAGACTTGGCGTTGTAATTTTTCTCCAAGAAGAGTGTGTTATGAGAAATGAAGCAACTGAAGCTGTATCCGCTAGTTTGAATAGTTCTGAACCCAAAGAATCCGCATGGATGGCCGTTATTTCACTGACTATGGGCGTGTTTGGTTTGCTGACTGCGGAATATCTTCCTGCCAGCCTGTTGACACCCATGGCCGCCGATCTCGGTGTGACCGAAGCTCTTGCTGGTCAGGCTGTGACGGTAACGGCTGTGGTGGCTTTGTTTGCTGGTCTGATGGTTCCCCGCCTGACGTGTAATTATGATCGCCGAAATGTTTTGCTTGGTTTTACCGTGCTGATGATTGCCTCCAACCTGCTTGTGGCACTTTCATCCAGTCTGGCTGTTCTGTTAGTCATGCGTATTTTGCTGGGCATCGCGCTGGGAGGCTTCTGGAGTATGGCTGCTGCCGTAGCTATGCGGCTGGTCCCTGCTAAAAGTGTCCCGCGTGCTCTCTCCATTATTTTTAGCGGTATTGCTGTTGGTACCGTAGTTTCGATCCCGCTGGGGAGCTATTTAGGTGGGCTTTATGGCTGGCGTAGTGCTTTTATCGCTGCAACCGCAGTAGGCGTGCTGACTCTACTGTTTCAATTGTTTACCCTTCCTGGAATGGCTCCGCGTAGAATGATGATAACGGCATCTGTCATGGATTTACTCCGCCGCCCAGGTATTGCGATGGGAATGACGGGGTGTGTGATTGCCCATACTGGTCAGTATGCGCTGTTTACCTATATTCGTCCGGCTCTTGAAAATATTGCCCAACTTGATGTGGATCGTTTGTCTTTGATACTACTTGGATTTGGCATCGCTAATTTTATCGGTACGCTGCTGGCTGGGTGGCTGATGGAGAGAAGCCTGCGTCTTACCCTGATACTAATGCCAGCGCTTGTCGGTTTAGCGGCATTGAGCATGATTTTGCTGCCACTAGAGGAAAAAGGATTGATGTTGTTCGTCGCGTTATGGGGGATGGCATTTGGTGGCGTACCCGTTGCGTGGTCAAACTGGGTAGCGCGTTCCGTTCCCGATCAGGCTGAAACCGCTGGCGGCATGGTAGTCGCAGCAGTTCAGTCCTCAATTGCTGCGGGTGCTGCGTTGGGGGGATTACTGTTTGGTATCAGCGGCGTAACAGGTGTTTTCATCACCGCTGGTTGCATAATGTTTTTTGCCACGCTCATTATTGGACTAAAGGTGAGGGTTGCGCTGACCTGACCGATTCCCATATAACAAGGTTTCAAATGAAGGCCAACTGAACCAGGTGGTTGGCCTGAAAGAAAGTAGCGAGATTTCCTACGCCTTTCTGCTCAATGTGTTGTTCGCTAGTCAGCTCTTAGCTGACCTTCCTCGCGCGTCTCCTTCGTGCCAGGAGCGGACATCTATAGGAGAAATAAGCAATCAGTTCTTAAATTCGTTGTAATTTTTTGTATTCGCAAAGGGATTTGTGTTGGTTGTATAATTACCAATATTCATACAGTTGAATGGGATATGTGGGATGAAGTTCTCGCACAGACATGGTTTTGATCCTGAGTATAGTAAAAAGCCGATACGGGAAGATGCTCCAGAGTGGCTTCGCTCTTTATTTTTTGTAACTGTCCTCGATAATTTTTTGTACATTGATGGTGATAGCCGCATTGCGAATGATGAGAACAAGCCTCTGGGTATTAAGGCTTTGATCGAGCGACTTTGTGCAGAGAATGGTCAAGAAACAGATCAAGAGGATTTCGATTCATGGTACTGCCATGATGCTTTGAAAGCACGTTTGCAACATATGCATTGGTTTCAATTTTACGATGTTGTTGAGATCATTGGAGATCTATTAAGAAAAAGAGATGTAGAGAGAGGTCATACTTGGGGTAAGAAGGTATTAGAAGACATTACTTTTACATCATATCGTCAAAAATTGAACGAGTTATTCGCATCTCGAAATATTGACTGGAAAATGAATTCTGCTGGTAGGTTAGAAACACCATTACCAAATGAACTAGAACAAAAAATCGATGAAACTAATAACTTATTGCAAGACCAGTTTGAACCTGCAAGGAGGCACTATGTGAAAGCTCGGGCTTTTGCATTAGGTGCGCATAAGGATCCAGAAAATTCCATAAAAGAATCGATAAGTGCAATAGAAAGCATGTGTCGGACTTATTATCCGTCAGCCTCAACCCTAGGCGAGGTATTAAAACTGATGAGAAAAGAAAACACTATCTCACCTATGCTATTAACTGTAATAGAAAAATTTTACGCATATACAAATGCAGAGCCAGCAGTAAGACATGGTAGTAACAAGGTTTCTTCTGTCTTAGAGTACGATGCTGAATTCGTGTTGCATATATCAGCAGCATTTATTAGAACAATAATACAAAGAAAAGCTGTTTTGGATAACTAAGCCAGACTTACAGCCAACTGACCGTCTCTTATTATTCAAAACATAATAATGTTAGGTCCGCTCCTCGCTCAAAACGGAAAGACAGTGAGTTTGACGCGCTGAATACGCGTCCTGATAAGTCAGCCCTCTGTACGCCGCATCAGGTATAGAGAGGGCTGGAGCACATCGTCACTCCAATTTACTGCGGCACAGACAGAGCAAAGTGGTATTTCAGTATATGGGGAAGGTCTTTTTCCGCCACTTGCTGCTTTTCTACCCCCTGCGCGGTCACTGTTGTGAGTGTATCACCCAGCAAAATCAGGCGCCCCTCGGCGAGATGTTGCACGATCAGCAGCTTCTGCACAAAAATGGCATCAGGATGGGTGGAGTTGAGGTAGTTTGCCGGGACGAAATCAATCCATTCCTGAGGGATCAAATCAAAGCCGTATTGATTAGCCCATTCACCCTCAACCTTCGCCTGCAACAGGTACTCACCCTTGGCGTCACGGGTAAGTCGGAAGATATCGAAATCCTGATTAATGTCAGTGTCGAGCATGTCTAAGGCCAGCGGCGCGCGGATACCGTAGCTACCGAAACCCAGATCGCATAGCCACTGACGGCCATCGACTTCTGCAATTAACGCCATATGGGTTTTCGGCCGACGCGCCGGATAGAACATCGGACGTGCCGCCACGAAACAGTAGGGGATTCCTAACGCTTCCAGCGCCATGGCAAATAACCCGTTGACCTCATAGCAGTAGCCGCCCCGACCCCGTTGTAGCAGTTTGTCGACAATCTCTTCTGGCACCAGCGAGACAACCTTGCCTGCCTGCACATCCAGATTCTCAAAAGGCACCGAAAAGAGTTGATGGCGCATCAGCGCATAGAGTGTGGCGCTGTTGGCAGATACCTGAGCGGTATAGTTTATACGGCGTAAATAAGTAGAAAGATCAAAGTTGTCGCTATGCATCATGCCTCCGTGACTGAGTAGTGTTCGCCACTATAGATGGTGTACATCATTAGCTGTATAGTCAGATTTATCGAAAATCAGACTGTACAGATCGCAATGTCCGTCCCGTCCCAATCGTCTCCACATTACCGCCGAATTGCTGCAATGCTGCGCCTCACCCTCGACTCAGGTGCGCTGCGAGCCGGTGACCGGATGATCTCCGCGCGTAAGCTGGCCGAACGCGAGCACGTTAGCCTGCCAACGGCACTGGAAGCGCTCCGCTGTCTTGAGGCAGAAGGTCTGATTGTTGCGCGTCCGCGCTCGGGCTACTTCGTCAGTCAGGTCAATACGTCCTCCCATCCTTTGCCTGGTCCCGTCCCTGTGACAATGTCAGCCGTAGCCCGGTCACTATTCAGTAGTGCAGAAGCGCGTCTGGTGCCACTTGGGGCCGCGCTACCCGATCCCACCTGGCTACCTGGCGATATCCTGCAGCGGGCACTGCATGCAGCAAGCCGTCGCCTGGCCGCCCACGGGCAAAGCTACAGCCTGCCACCGGGGAGGGCTGACCTGCGCAATAAGATTGCCGCTCACGCAGCGCAGTGGGGGGCCCATTTTGGCGCGGATGACATCGTCATCACCACAGGCGCGACGCAGGCGCTGCGTCTTGCTCTGCGGGCAGTGTGTCAGCCAGGTGATGTTGTGGCGATCGAGCAGCCCGCCTACTTTGGCACGCTCCTGCTGCTGGAGGATTTAGGTCTGAAAGCATTGCAAATCCCCACGGATCCTGCCGAAGGTTTGTTGCTGGCACCGCTGGCTGACGCCATTGAGCGTCACCGCCCGGCCGCCGTTCTGGCCTCGCCCACGGTGCAGAACCCGCTCGGTGCCAGTATGCCCGTCGCGCGCAAGAAGGAACTGGTTGCCCTGATTGAAAGTGCAGGCATCCCTTTAATAGAAGACGATGTGTATGGTGATTTGGCCGGCGAAGGTCAGCGTCCACCGGCCTGCAAAGCGTTCGACCAGAGTGGGAGTGTGATTTACTGCAGTTCGTTATCCAAAACCCTTGCTCCGGGCTGGCGAATCGGTTGGATTGTGGCCGGACGCTATCATACACAGGTATTGCAGGCTCGCATGGCCGGGGACTGGGCCGGTGCGCCGTTGCTTGAAGCCGCAGCGAGCGAGGTACTGGCAAGTGGCGACTATGAGCGTCACCTGCGGCGCCTGAAATCCAGGGTTACGCAGGGGGTACAAGTCGTTATAGCACGGGTCGAAGCTAGCTTCCCACCGGGTACGCGCGTCACCGTGCCAGCAGCAGGTTTCTTGTTGTGGGTAGAACTCCCGCAGCAGATAAATGCGCTGGAGGTACATCGTTGCGCGCTAGCGCTGGGCATTGGTGTCAGCCCTGGCCCCTTGTTTTCCCCCAGGGCGGAATTACAAAACTTCCTGCGCTTAAATTGTGCGAACGAACCCACACTCCACCTGCTAAATGCTGTGGAACAGCTCGGCGCACTTTGTCACCAACTGGCGAGAAGTGAGTAATAGTTTTATTTGCGCTCATGTCGCGAATGCCTTCAGCTCGATATATGCCGCCAGCGCATCAATGCCAGGGCGGTTTTGTGCCAGGAGCGGACAGACCGTGATGCTAACTGCATTGTAGATGCGCGATTTCACTATTGATGGCTTCTATACCCTGTTTATAGCGTAGCATGACCTCTTCATGAGTCACCATTAATCCGCGGCCGTACTCTGTGGCTAGGAATGTGTATCTTTACAGGTGTACGAGATAATCTATATTGCCAGTAATGTTACTGGCAATATAGGTGTTTAGGGTAACGATAAACTCACGCAATTCATCCGTATAAGAAAACCATTCTCTACCAAGTCCCTTCTTATCCACCCTGTATTGGTGAAAGAAGCGGTGTAACGCAAATTCTGTCTCCACGCCTCCGGAGGGGATGATGGAGATAAAGCACAGTGTGCTGGTGTTCGCCTCGTCGATCAGCCTTTTAGGTAGAATTGCGGCAAGATTTTTCAAATTAGCCAGGGTGTTGAGCGTGATCAGCGATGATTTCTGGAGCGTAAACTGCACAATTTGATTACCTGCTATACAGATGTAACATGATATTCGGTCGCTATCATCCTCCCGATTGCCAGAAAACAACCTTACGTTGTAACCAGCGTACAATTTGTGCGCCACACACCCCGATCAATGCCAGTAAAAACACGCCCGCAAACATAGTGGACAGACTCATATTCACAGAACTGGATGCTATCAAATACCCCAAACCACGTTGTGCAGATAAAAATTCAGCCACAACCGCACCAATTAATGCCAACGCCACACCAATCTGCAATCCGGCAAAAATATCGCCTGCCGCTGAAGGCAACTTTACATGAAACAATAAATAATAACGGGATGCCGAAAATGCACGACAGGTATCCAGTAATTCAACATCGGTGCGGCGAATACCATTAACGGTGTTGACAAATAGAGGAAAAAAACAAACCAACGTCACCAGCACAATTTTAGATGCCACGCCAAAACCGAACCAGACGAGGATAATCGGCCCCAATGCCACTTTGGGTGTGGCTTGTAACGCAATCAGCAATGGATAGACAAAGCGTTCAAACATCTGCGACTCTGCCAGCACGATGCCAAGCAGAACCGCCAGCAAACTGCCGATGATATATCCAGCCAACGTCTCACCCACAGTCATCGCAATATGCGGCCACAGGCTCTGATCGCTGAATCCATCGCGTAATGCGCGGAACACGGCTGCAGGCGGAGGCAGAAGATAATCAGGAACAGAAAATACACGTACAGACACATCCCAAATAAGAACCAACACGGCAAGACTCACCAAGGGGAATAACAGGGAGAAAAATCTATGCATGGGTGAAATATCTCCGTAAATGCTGACACAGTGCCATAAACTCATCATTAGCCAGCGTATCCAACGTGCGCGATCGGGGTAGTGGAATTGTCACACTCTCAATAATGCGCCCGGGGCGAGGCGACATCACCAACACCCGATCGGCAAGAAATACCGCTTCCTGAATACTGTGAGTAATGAACAACACAGATTTGCGCTGTTGCTCCCAAATGCGTTGGAGTTCCAACATCAAGAATTCGCGTGACAGGGCATCCAGAGCGGCAAAGGGTTCATCCATCAACAATAAATCAGGATCGTGTAGCAACATCCGTGCGATGCCTACTCGTTGTTGCATCCCCCCGGAAAGCTCGAAGGGATAATCGCTCGCAAAGTCGACCAGGCCGACCAGATCAAGTAATTGTCGTGCCCGCACTCGGGCAGTTGCATCTGACAACCCCAGCGTGCGAGCAGGAAGCAGCACGTTATCCAATACCGTTTTCCAGGGCAGCAAATTGGGTTTCTGAAATACCACCCCTGTGTGTCGGCTTGGGCCAACGACAGTTCGAGAGGCCACCTGCACTTGTCCTGAGGTGGCGGACATCAGTCCTGCAGCAAGCTTCAGGATAGTAGACTTGCCGCATCCAGAGGGGCCCAGTAACGCGACAAACTCCCCTGTGCCTACCCGTAAATCGACCTCAGCCAGCGCGTTAATCTCTCCTCTGCGCGTTGCATAGGTCAGGCTGACATCCCGCAGTTCCAGCGCAGCAGTCATGCTTTCGCCTCAGATGTCGCCGTTGCCGCAGACAAAAATGCCAGTACGCGCTGCCAGCTCTGTCGGTTTGCCCGGGCATTGGCAAGCGGTGTCCCGCCGCCATCAATCACTACTCCTGCGACTGGATGCACTTTGGCAATCTCCGTTGTCGGGAGGAACGGAAATCCGATGGCATGTCCGGCATGCTCGTTGCGCAGATGCTCGACGGGCCAAGGGTGCTGTTTATCCGCCAGAGTAGTGACAATGTGCTCACAATAATCCGATGATGGCCAGAATCCGTCATCAGTACCTGAAATCAACAGCACAGGACCGGTAATACGTTCTACCGGAATACGTGCAGCAGCCAGACTCTCTGTATCACGCAGAACCGCGACAAACGCCGGAGCTTGACGAATAGGTGCACCGGGTTGTGGTGGATGATCGAAGGCGTGCCAGTCTGCCTCCGGGTTACCCTGCCAAACATTACGGAGAGGTTGCCCATGCCAGGTCCAGGCAGTGGCATCCCGAGGTTCATCAGGGCGGCCTGCTCGCAGGGTGCCATGCACCACGGCACTGGGAACATAGCCAATCACTGCAGAGACGCGCTCGGGAAATGTCGCGCCTAGCAGCAGTGCCAGTTCACCACCGCGAGAATGCCCAGCCACGGCTATAAACCCCTTTTTCGGCTGCAACGTATCCACCGCCCAATCAAGCGCCTGCTGAAAATACTCCAATGGTGTAGCAGAAATAGAATCAGGCCTTCCTGGCGCGTTAAAATACGCCAACGCCAGCCCGCTATACCCGTGAGCGGCGAATAGTGCAGCACGTTGCTCTGGCGTTCCTCCGCCAGAACCATTAAGAACAATGACCAATGGATGAGGGCCAGCGCCTTCTGGCGTAAACAGGGTTGCAGAAAGGCCATTGGCACGAATTTCCTGGCGCGCCACGCCCGGTGCCAGCAAACGTTGGATCAATGTCGTTTCAGCCACGGCGCCAGTTGTATCTTTCACACGTAATGTGACATGGCGGGCGTCAAGGCTATCGCTTAAGGTAGGATTAACCGGTTCAGACACCAGACGCAGTGACCAGACAGGCGCCATCGGTTCAGCCTCGAGCCAGTCACCAGACAAGGGGAGGGCAGTTTCCAGATCCAGCACGCCGTCATCTCCAACGTCAAACACCGCATCACTGTGCCAGATACTGCCATCCGTATGGGTAAAATCGGCCATAAATCGCACCCGGCCAGGGGCAAGTCCGTCAGCACGAATCTTACGCGACACATCAATCAGGCCATCCGGCGTATCTATTCTTAGCGTCGCGCTCATTTGGCTTCCTCCGCCCGGATTTTCAAGGCCTCCTTATCGAAGTCATCAAATGCCGCAATGAATGCGTTAGAAAAAATACGTTCTACTGGCACATCTGCTTTTGGAAACTCCCCATTTTTTGCCATAGCGTTGATTGCCGCTCGGATCACCGGCAGATCGTACTCCCCTGGCGTACGGCGTGAGCCATCTTCCCGATACAACGTGCGTTGCAAACGACGGGAGAGTAGCGTCTTTGCCTCCTCTAGCCCTTTGCCTTCCGCATCAGCAGGTTTGCTTTCGGGATATTGACGCCAAAAAGCCCGCACGCAGAACTCAGGGTTCACATCACAGACGTATTGTGCTTCGGTATAGGCAAGACCGAAGCGCCGAATCAGATCGGGATGTTCTTTAAAGGTATCCTCATGCGCGATAAAACCGTTGCCAGGGTTTTCCTGAAAGACATCGGGGTAGGCAATACGGCGGATTTTTGTTCCGGTAAACTCAAAAATATCGCCCCAACTGCTGTTATAGTTCAGCGCATCCACCTGCTTGCTGCGCAGTGCCTGAAAGCCGGAACCCAGCACACCAACAGCAACAAACTCAACGTTTTTACCCGGCTCAAGACCGGCTACCCGTAAAGCAGCACGGCTGTTTGGTATCGTGCCCCACGTCAGTGCGCCAACACCGATTTTTTTATCCTTCAAATCAGATAACGTTTTAATGGGAGAATCCGCCAGCACGGTATATTCCATCGTCTGGGCGGGAGTGCCGTTATAAAAATAACGCAGTGGTAACGGATCTTTCCCGTTGAAATAACTTGAAATTACGGGTTCCGATACAGGATAACCAAAAGTAACCCGTTTGCTTGCCACCTGCGGCAGCAATGCACCTGCACCTTGAAATACAATCAGTTTGACAGACAGATTCTGTTCTTTAAACAACCCCAGTTCCTGGGCTGCAGCATAAGGCGCTCCGTCATGGACCGCTGGCGGGATCGCTAATGCGATAGTCACTTCATCCAGAGCTTGCGCCTGGGAAACACCCATAAATATGAGAGATAATAACGGCCACTTCAAACGCATATACGCCCCTTGCTCAATAGGTTTCCTGTGGGGAAAGGTAAAACGGTGGCTGGCAAATCAGAACGAATAACTTTATCTAATAATGTGCATATCTTGGATGAAGTGAGATGCCCACAGTGGGCTGCAAAAAAAACGCTGAATATCTTTTATATATCTACTGAGCACCTCAGTTAATGCAAATAATAACATTCCATTGCTGATTTAATTATTAGTTTAGTCCTCGCTACTGCGACAGAATGCGTCCATTAAGGTATTCAACGTGACGCTGTGAGATGCTCACAGAGGTGAATTGAGAGGACCGGAGTGACCCATTCCCTATCTTTAAGCGACCATGTTTATCACACGATTCGTCGCGATATTCTAACGTGTCGTCTGTTACCAGGATCGCTGGTAACAGAGTCCGAAATGATGGAGCGCTACCCGTCAGGGAAAAGCACCATCAGGTTGGCACTGGCTCGCCTGAGCCAGGAAAAACTGGTGATTTCACGCCCGCGCAAGGGTTACCGTATTGCCCCAGTGACACTGCAAGATGTGGAAGAAATCTTCACCGTCCGCGCCGCGCTGGAACCACTTGCCGCGCGTCTGGCTGTCGGCAAAGTCGATATTGATTTACTCAAAACACTTGAAGCACAGTGCCGAGTTGAAGTTGCTGCACCGCTATCGACGCGAATTGATGTGTTTATGAACGCCAATAAGCGATTTCATTTAACCATTGTCGAAGCCACGGGTAACAGCCATTTAATCCGCACCCTTTCAGGGTTAATGGATGAAATGGCGCGACTGGTGGCCTTGGGTTTTAATGTGCAACGCGTTAAGCCAGAAATAAAACACGATCATAATGCCATGATTGATGCGTTTATTGCCGGTGATGTTAAACGGGTCGAATTTATCGCTCGCCGTCATATTGAAACATTCCAAGCCATGACATTGGAAAAAATCTACGCCACGTTAAGTAAAGAAGGCACGCTATTACCCGTATTGCCACGGGAGATATTTGAATGAATACTTCCTTACTTTCCGCCACAAAAGACAGCATTGAATTACGCGGCGTCAGTAAATCTTTTGCCAGCCAGAAGGTACTGGAAAGAATATCGCTGACGATTAAAGAAGGTGAAATTGTTGCGCTATTAGGCGCATCGGGTGGCGGTAAAAGTACGCTATTAAACCTCATGTCGGGTCTATTACCTGCCGACAGTGGCGATATCGTCATTCAGGGTGTCCCTGCCAGGCAGTTTCAGCACTGGCAACGCATTGCCTATCTGTTTCAGGAAGATCGCTTACTGCCGTGGCGAACCGTTGAACAGAACGTGCATTTTGGCTTGGAAAACAGTGCACTCAGCAAACAGGAGCGCCGTCGACGCGTGGCTGACGCGCTGACGCTGGTTGGCCTTTCCGCTTTTGTTCACCATTGGCCACATCAATTATCCGGGGGCATGCGCAGCCGCGTAGCGCTGGCACGCAGCCTGGTGGTTCAGCCGCAAATTCTGCTGATGGACGAACCTTTTTCACGCCTCGATCCCCAAACCCGCGGCTCTATGCATGAGGAATTACTGCGTATCCAGGCACTGACCGGTATGACCGTTGTGCTGGTAACCCATGATGTGGAAGAGGCGGTGGTACTGGCAGATCGCGTAGTCATTCTGAAACCACAACCAGGGCGCATCCATCTTGAAGCCACGCTGCATCTTCCGCGCCCGCGTGTTGCCACCCACCCTGACGTGAACGAACAGATTCGACTACTGCGTCTTGAGGTATGAGATGAAACTATTTTCGCGCACCTTCAGCCTGCTCCTGCAACGACTGGTATTACTGGCGATATTCCTTTTCGCATGGTGGCAAGGGTCACTGCATCTTCCGACGTTTGTATTACCCAGTCCCAGCAGCACCTTGCAGGCATTGCTCTCTCTGTGGCAGGGAGAAACGCTCCTGCACGACATCAAAGTGACATTCGGCCGCGTTGTCTCTGGTTTTGTACTGGCTGCACTGGTAGGCACCGTCTTCGGCCTGGTACTGGGTGCCAGCCAGCGTGTGGCTCGCTTTTGTGAGCCGCTGTTAGCGGTATTTAACACGGTATCGTCTGCTATCTGGGCCATTTTCGCCATCATCTGGTTCGGCATTTCTGATGCCACCACCATTTTTGTGGTGTTTATGACGGCGATGCCGCTGATCCTCACCAATGTCTGGCAAGGCGCGCAAAACGTCGAAGCGCAGTATGTCGAATTGGCGCATAGCTTCCGAATGAACCGCTGGCAGACGCTGCACAAAATCTATCTCCCCACCATTATGCCCTACTTCTTTTCGGGGGCCCGGCTGGCATTTGGTTTCGGCTGGCGCGTATCGCTGGTGGCAGAAACGCTGGGGTCATCGGATGGCATTGGGTACCGCCTGCGTCAGGCCGGCGATCTGGTGCAAACCAGCCAGGTATTCGCCTGGACATTGTTACTCGTCTCACTGATGTTGCTGCTGGAAGGGGGGTTGCTGAAACCCTTGGAGCGGCATCTGTTTCGCTGGAAAAAACGTTCATAGCATTTCATTGAATCTGAGGTAATAACATGAAAAGACTGCTCGTTGTTTTTGCCCTGCTGGCAGGACTTCTGCCGCAACTGAGCTTTGCTAACGGCAAAGTGCGTATTGGTTACTGGACATCCGGCGTCAGCCTTGGCTACGGCGCGGTGCTCGAAAGTCAGGATTTCCTGAAGAAACGTGGCGTCGATGCTGAGTTCGTTCACTTTCCTGATGTTAACGCCCCCTTGAAGGCTCTGGCTTCTGGTTCTATCGATCTGGCATTTGGTGCACCGGTTGCCGGTGTATTCAGCGTTGCCAGTGAGGGCGTGCCGGTGAAAATCATCGCGGCCACGCAACCTGCGGATGTGGCATTCGTGGTGCCAGCCGACTCACCGATCACATCGCTTTCCCAGCTAAAAGGTAAAAAAGTGGGCATGTCACCCGCCGGTTCTTCCGTCGCCGTGATTGGTACTACGTTGTTGCAGGAAAACGCGGGTATTGCGGCAAATGCATTTTCACTGGTCGGAGGAAATGAATCACGTTTGGCACAGTTCCTGGCGCAAAAGCAGGTGGATGCAGCAGCCTTACGGACCTTAACGGTAAAGCAATTACCGGATCTGAAATTGCGGGTTATCAGTACCTATGCGGATGAGTGGAAAAAACTGACCCACAGCGATGCTCAGCCCTATATCGGCGTAGGTACCGTGCGCAATGAATTGCTTACCCAGCAGCCAGAAACCGTCGCAAAAGTGATCGCGGCACTGCGCGACACGCTGGACTGGGGACGTGCTCACCCTGATGACGTTGTAAATATCCTTAAAGTGAAAGCCAGTCTGCCGGAAGACCAGGCGCGTGCCTACGTTAGCCTATGGGACCGCATGAATCAGATGTCCTTTGAAACGGCTGACATCGATACCCTGAAACGTGAACACGCGGTGCTGTTAGGCAGCGGTTCTATTAAAGGCGAGCTGAATAACGACTTGTTTGATCAGCGTCCTTATCTCGCTTCGAAAAAACTGAAATAACGGAGAGATGTACGTGAGTAACACACTTTTTTCGAGTAATACGATGAAAGCATTGGTATTACAGCAACATGGTGGGCTCGAGCAATTACAGATTGATAGCCAGAAAGCTCGACCGCAAGCCCAGGCCGGACATGTGGTGGTACGTGTAGGAGCATCCTCGTTCAATTACCACGATGTATTCACTGTACAGGGGATGCCGGGTATCAAAATCCCACTGCCGGTAGTGCCAGGACTCGATTTAGCCGGCACCATCGACAGCATCGGTGAAGACGTGACGGGCTGGCGCATTGGCGATCGGGTGCTGGTGAACCCACTAAAACCGGGTATTGGTCTACTGGGAGAAATGGCCGATGGTGGCATGGCGGAGTATGCGCTGGTCGATGCGCGTCAGCTTATCGCCTTGCCGGATGGCGTTACCTTCGAGCAGGCTGCCGCACTTCCTGTGGCCTATGGCACTGCACATCGCATGTTAATCACCCACAACACCATCAAGGCCGGAGACCGAGTATTGATCCTCGGGGCCAGTGGTGGTGTCGGCACCGCCTGTATTGTGCTGGCGAAATACCTCGGCGCAGAAGTGATCGCGTGCGCGGGGAGTGATGAAAAAGCGATAGCTCTGCAGGCGCTTGGCGCTGACCATGTCGTGAATTACCGCGAACAGGATTTCTCGCGCTGGGCCATTGAAAAATATGGCAAACCACAGCGGCGCACCCACGAAGGTGGCGTCGATGTGGTGATCAACTTCACCGGCGGAGACACCTGGCGCCCGTCGCTGAAATGTCTGAAACGTGGCGGCACTCTGCTGGTATGTGGCGCCACCGCAGGCTATGACCCTCAGGAGGATCTGCGCTACGTCTGGAGTTTCGAGCTCAACATCAAAGGTTCCAACAGCTTCTATGAAGAAAATCTGACTGCGCTACTGGCGCTGGTCGCTGAAGGAAGCATTACCCCATTGATTGACCGTGTGCTACCGCTGGAACAAGCGGTGGAAGGGTTACGACTGATTCGTGACCGCGAAGTATTAGGCAAAGTGGTTGTTACCCCCTGATTCGGAAACAAAGCATGAACGCACAGGATATCGAACAAAAATTACTGAAAGGCCCTTATCACCAATGGCTGGGCTTAAGAGTACAACACGCTGGCGAGGGTGAAATAACCCTACAGGTACCTTTTCGCGATGAATTTATCGTCAATCCTGACGGGAAATATATTCACGGTGGCATTCTCGCCACATTGGTTGACCTTGCTGCAGACTGGGCGCTGTTCTCCTGGACAGGCAAAGGCGTACCCACCTTCAACCTGCATGTGGATTATCACCGACCTGCCCGGGGTGACCTGACGGTAAAAGCGAAAGTGCTCAAACTCGGCAAACAGGCATCCTGCGCAGAGGCCTGGGTGTATGACGCAGAAGGTCGTTTGGTTGCCAGCGGTCGGGGTCTGTATGCCATGCCAACGGAACAGGGGGCAGTATGATCCTGAAACTGGATCATCTGGTGATAAACAGCCACTTCGCGCTGGATAACAGCGCGGAACTGTTCCGGGCACTGGGATTCACCTTAACACCTAAGGGGTATCACAGCCTGGGATCGATCAACCATCTGATCATGTTTTCCGACCACTATCTGGAGTTGATTGGACTACCCTGCGAAGACGAACCGCTGCGTCGAGAACTGCTCGACAATCCTCCCGGTCCTGACGGGTTGGTGTTTGCCAGCGACAGCGCCGAACAAACCAAAGCAACCCTGCAATCTGCCGGTTTTATTGTACAACCGGTGCAACACTTTTCTCGTGAAGTCGTCTGTGGCACAGAAAGAGGCGAGGCCCGGTTCAGCACCGTACGTCTGGCATCGGGGACTTTCAGTGCCGGCCGGGTGTACTTCTGCCAGCATCACACCCCGGAATGGGTGTGGCGTGATGCCTGGTTACAGCCGGGCAAGATTCAGACATTAACCGTGGTGGCGCATGATGCTGCGGCAACCCGAGCACAGTACGCACAGTTAGGCGACACCGAACTGCTTAAGGTGATCAGCCACGAGGAATGGCAGGCAGAGTATGGCACTTTACTCCCTCTGATTGATGATCGCGAAAGCCGATTTGCAAGTATCCGGATTTCTGGCAGAGATACCCGCACCATCCGACAAAAAGCCCAACAGCTTAATTTACCGCTGGAGCAACGGAGTGGACGCCTGCAAGTGGCAATTCCTGCCTTAACGCTGGTACTGGAGTTTGACCATGCCTGATTCTCCGTCATTTACGCGTTCGGACAATCTCGGGGCGTTCAGTGACGCATTACGTCACAGTAATCAACCCGCATTTATTATGCCATTTACCGATGGTCAGCCGCGCGAAATCACTTTCCAGCAGTTGGATAATAGGGCTAACGCCATCGGTCTTGGATTACAACGTTTTGACTGGCCACAGGGATCTCGCGTCGCGGTTCTCGCCCGTAATTCGATTGACTATATTGCCAGCCTGCTCGGCATTATGCGTGCCGGACTGGTCGCGGTACCGATCAACTTTCGTTTCCCAGTCGATACCATCGAACGCATCCTCACCGACAGTGAGAGTCGCCTGCTGTTGGGTGATGAAGATCAGCTCAAACGCGTTGTCAGCGATATCGCCCGAGTGCCCTTTGGCGCTGAGCTGACCGCGCTGCAACGCGTAGGTCAGTTGGAATGCTTTACACCTGCCCACGACGATCTGGCATTGATGCTGTACACCTCCGGTTCGACCGGGATGCCCAAAGGCGTGCGGCTGACACACGCCAGCCACCGCTGGGTGGTTGAGACCCGACTGGCAGCACAGGAATTAACGGGTGAACGAGTATTGATTGCCGCACCTTTCTACCATATGAACGCGCTGGCACTGGCTCTGCTTACACTGGCAAGCCAGGTAACCACCGTGCTGCTGCCGCAATTTGAAGCACGTCGTTATCTTGAGGCAATGAACCACTACCGTTGTACCTGGCTGACAGCCGTTCCCCCCATGCTTGCCATGATGTTACAGGAGAAAGATTTGCTGGAAGCCTATGACCTCTCCTGCATACGGGTGATCCGTATGGGCTCCGCCCCCGTTAGCAATAGCTTGTATCGATCATTGCGCCACTGGCTACCACAAGCACGCATCATTAACGCTTATGGCACAACGGAAGCCGGGCCTGTGGTATTTGCTCAACACCCGCAGGGCCTGACAACGCCAGCGGGTTCACCCGGGTATCCGCATCCCGCAGTCAGTGTGCGGTTGCGTAATGATATCGGGGTGCTGGCAGATGAAGGCGTATTGGAAATGAAAAGCCCGGCGCTCATGCAAGGTTATCATCGAAGACCCGATGTGCCCGAGCCGTTCAGCGCGGATGGCTATTACATTACCGGAGACGTATTCCGTCGTGATGAAAATGGCTTTTTTTGGTTCGTTGGCCGCCATGACGATATGTTCGTTTGTGGGGGAGAGAACATCTGGCCGGGTGAAGTTGAAAAGCTATTGGAAAGCCACCCTCAAGTACAACAAGCCTGTGTTGTGCCAGTGACGGATGATATCAAAGGACAGAAACCGGCTGCATGGGTGATCCTCAGAGCCGGAGAGTCAGTCGACCCATCGGAATTGAAAAACTGGGTGCTGCAACACGGTCCGGCGTATCTGCATCCACGTCATATTTGGCTCACTGACCACTTTCCCTTGGCGGGAACCAACAAGATCGACCGTCGAGCATTACAGACGGCAGCGGAGCAACGCGTAAACAGAGGGAACGCGCATGACCTTTAACTGGCATAACCCCTATCTCACCCCCCGTACCCCGGTATTTGCACGTAATGTCGTCTCAACGTCGCATCCCCTCGCTGCACAGGCGGGAAACCGTATTTTAATGGAAGGGGGGAATGCAGTGGATGCGGCGATCGCAGCAGCAGCCACGTTAACGGTGGTAGAACCGGTATCAAACGGATTGGGCAGTGACGCTTTCGCACTGGTATGGGCGGACGGGAAATTGCACGGACTGAACGCATCTGGCCCGGCACCAGCGGCCTGGGATGTGAATTACTTTCGCCGCCGTTATGGTAACAATGCGCAGGGTCTGGCACAGCGCCCTGAACGCGGTTGGGATTCCGTTACTGTGCCGGGCGCAGTTGCAGGCTGGGAGGCATTGCACCGCCGCTTTGGCAAACTGCCTTTCTCCCAGTTGCTGAACAGTGCCATTGAGATTGCTGAACGTGGTGTCACTCTGGCGCCCATGGTAGCCCGTAAATGGCAAGCGGCGGTACCCATCCTTGCACAGCAGCCGGGGTTTGCCGACGCTTTTATGCCAAACGGACATGCGCCTCAAACAGGCGAAATATTTCGATTCCCCTCTGCCGCCAAAACGCTACGCACGCTGGCGGATCAGGGGGCAAGGGCATTCTATGAAGGGGAAATTGCTGAGGCCATCGTCGGTTGGTCACAGCAAACAGGCGGTAGTTTGACATTGCAGGATTTACGGGCCTATCAGCCAGAATGGGTGACACCAATAAGCCAGCAATATCGAGGCCATGAAGTGCATGAAATCCCCCCTAATGGCCAAGGTATTGCTGCATTGATCGCATTGGGTATTCTGGAACAATTTGATCTGCAAAGCCTGACGTTGGATGGCGTAGATGTTCAACATCTGCAAATAGAAGCAATGAAGCTGGCGTTTGCCGATGTGTACCGCTACGTTGCCGACCCGGCTTCAATGGAGGTCACGCCACAACAGATGCTGGATAGCCAGTATCTAAAACAACGTGCAGCGCAAATTGATCTGACCCGCGCTGCGCTGCCCGTTGCAGGAATACCACGCAGCGGCGGCACGGTATACCTGACGACCGCTGATGAAAGCGGCATGATGGTGTCATTTATTCAATCCAACTATATGGGGTTTGGTTCTGGTGTGGTGGTACCGGGATATGGCATCAGCTTGCAAAACCGAGGTGCAGGATTTTCCAGTGACCCAAAATCCGCCAATGTGGTGACGCCCGGTAAACGACCTTTCCACACCATTATCCCCGCGTTTCTCACCAAGGATGGTCAGCCACAAATGAGTTTCGGCGTGATGGGGGGGGATATGCAGCCTCAAGGTCATGTGCAGACGGTGGTCAGAATGCTGGATTTCCATCAGCAACCTCAGGCCGCCTGCGATGCCCCGCGCTGGAAGGTTAACCGGGATTTTACCCTCGATCTGGAAACCCGTTTTGATCCAGCCGTAGCACAGCAATTAAAGTCACGAGGCCACACGTTAAAGGCTGTTGACGATCCCTATATGGATTTCGGCGCTGGACAGTTTATCTGGCGTCTATCAAATGACCCAAATCACGGCTATGTTGCTGCCAGCGATAGCCGACGGGACGGTCAGGCACTCGGTTTCTGATATTAATCGCCACCCAGGGAATATTTCACGCATGTCATGCCCTTATATTTTTATAAGGGCATTCAGTTCGGCGAGAACGCCAACGATAAAGTGCACCAGACATTGATCTTGGCGTAGTAGGGGGGGATGTTCGGCTAAGGTTTCAATATTTCGTTCTCGGGTAAAAGCGAGTGTTATCTCCTCAACGATTTTACTGGGTTTTTGCCGACATGATCAGAATGCGATCGACAAGAAACAATGCCTCCTCCACATCATGGGTCACGAACAGCAGAGTGGTCCCCGTCGCAAGCCAGGCGTTATAAAGGCTCAAGTCGGTTATCGCAGTCCAAGATCGTACAAAGGTGAAGCAAACATTGTGACACCCAACAAGCTCCAGCGGCAATTTAACCCGATGGCTCGGTGACAGATATTACGTACATCAGAACGCATGAAGGCTGGTTTTATCGTGCGGTGGTGGTCGACCTGTTTTCCCGTAAAATCGTTGGCTGGTCGATGCAGGCCAGAATGACGAAGGATATCGTGCTGAACGCACTGCTAATGGCGCTGTGGAAGCGTGATACGCAAAAACAGGGGCAAGGAGTTTCGTCACGTACTGACTCTTTTCCCGTCTGATGGTAGAGCTATTCAGCCCTGATTCAACGTCAGTGAAGCCTAGACCTGCGCTGGGGCCGAACCCTTTTGTATGTGAATCAGATGAACCGGTTCACCTGGTGGTGAACCTGGGAAAACCAAACCATTCGCCTGCATTCCGAGGAACTGTGACATTTTGCTCTCGGGATAATAACGGCTATTTTTGGTTAGGGAAGGACGACAGGGCCTTTGAGACCAAATAGTCAACGGAAAATGCCGGGTGTATTCATCTCTATGATGATCTTCAGGAGGCGAATTTCTCTGCATTTGAGGTGATAGAGCCAGGTGATGCTGAGGTGCTGAACGAAAATGACATCGCCGTATTGCAGAATTGTCATGGCTATTTTATGGCAATACAGGCGCAAAAAGTTCTCTATAAGGACAAGGGAGGGGTCGACAGGCATAAAGTGACAACATACGTTAAGAAAGTAATTCATTGTTAGCATTAAAACTTAATAGTTTCAGCACGCCTTAAGAATATTGCAGCAGTAGAATGTATTATGCCCCTGCATATCGATACGCCCGAATATCGGTGGTGACACTCGGGCAATATGTTCATCATCTGGTGCTTTGCTTGTTGTTGTCCTGATAACGCGTGATTACCATTGTTTTGAAGCCTGGGCCACCACCTCGGCACTCCAGTCTACGAAGGCGCGCACGGCCGGGGAGAGGTGCCGACTGTATGAATACAGTACGGAAATCGGCTCCGGTTCGGCATGCAAACCTTCGAGTACGCGGATCAACCGCCCTGAGGTCAGGTGTTCGCGCACCATGTAGCTGGCCACGCGTATCAAACCCAAGCCGGCGATGCCGGCATCAACGTAGGCGTCGGTATCATTGACGCGAATACTCTCCTTCATGCCTATCGCGGTCGCCTGTGCGCCGTCCTGAAATTGCCAATGGGCAAAGCGCCCTGCGTGGCCGCCGAGATAGCCTACGGCGACGTGCTGTTTCAATGCCTGAAGATTGCCGGGTATGCCATTCTGTTCGAGGTAGTCCGGGGCTGCGCAGACGATCCAGTGAAAGTTGCCGATGCGTCGGGCCACCAACTGTGAGCTGCGCAGGGCACCGGTGCGAATGACGCAGTCCAGGCCCTGTTGTACGACGTCAACGGTGGTGTCAGACAGGCGCAGATCCAGTTCGATCTGCGGATAGCGGCGTGTGAACGCTGGCAACGCAGGAATGAGGCAATGTCTGGCTAGCGATGAGGTGGTACCAATCTTGATGGTGCCGCGCAGCGCTTCGGCCCGCTGGGATGCCAGTGCCTCGGCCTCCTCCAGCTCACGCAGGATAGCCTTGCAACTGTCGTAGAAGCGCAGGCCGGCGTCGGTGGCGCTGAGGGCGCGTGTGGTGCGATTGAGCAGCCGTGCGCCCAGATGCGACTCCAATTCCTTGATGTTGCGAGTAACAGTAGAGGGGAGTACGTTCAGCGTGTCGGCGGCCTGACGGAAACTGCCGGCCTCGATCACACGTACGAAGGTCTCCATGGCTTGCAGCCTGTCCATAGAATATCTCCTGGGAGCCGATACACGGGAGTGAAGCGTTTATTCCATCCCCCGCAGGGGATAGACGTGTTTTATTATTGCATTTATTCGAATTATGAAAGTTACCCTGTCCGCTTTTTCATCTGCTTAGGTGATTCTAAGATACCGGGGTGTTGACGCATATCACAATGATATTCAGGCAATGACTGTCAATAGACCGCTTTATGGCCCGCTGGTAAGGTCGAATGCGAAATCCTTCATTTATTCGGAATGAGAAAATTATGGCAATGTTAAACAACGAACCCGATCGCCGCGACCTGCTGGTCCTTGGGGCCGGCCAACTGGGGATGGCGGTACTGCGCGCACTCGCTCCACGTGCGGCCGCACTACGTCAGTCGGTCACGGTTATCGTCTCGCCGCATACCCTCTCCAGTTCCACTCCCGGCAACATGGAGAGCCTTGATGCCCTGCGAGCGCTTGGGGTGGAGGTCATCGGCTTTGACCTGACCAGCGATGTCGCAGCCCTCCAGGTGTTGTTCGAGCGCTATCGTACGGTGATCAATTGCACTGGCTTCGTGGCCGGTCCCGGTACCCAGCTCAAGATCACTCGCGCCGCATTGGGCGCAGGCGTTGAGCGTTACTTTCCCTGGCAGTTCGGCGTGGATTACGACGTGGTGGGGCAGGGCAGTGGCCAGCCGGTGTTCGACGAGCAATACGACGTGCGGCAACTGCTGCGCGCCCAGCGGCAGTCCGAGTGGGTGATCGTCTCCACGGGCATGTTCACCAGTTTCCTGTTCGAGCCAGAGTTCGACGTGGTGAATCTGACGGCGAGGACCATCCACGGTCTGGGCTCGTGGGACACCAAGGTCACGGTCACCACGCCGGAAGACATCGGCAGGCTCACCACGGAAATCCTGCTGGCTGAACCGCGCATCGTCGATCAGGTGGTATTCGTTGCCGGGGACACGATCTCATACGGCGAGTTGGCCGATGTCATTGAGCGCATCACCGGACAGACGTTCGAGAAGACGCTGTGGACGCTGGACAAATTGCATACCGATCTCACTCTTGCACCCGATAACGTCATGGTGCGCTACCGTGCCGCCTTCGCATTGGGCGACGGCATGTGGTGGGACAAGGCGAACACCTTTAATGTGCGTCACAATATTGAAACGGTCGACGTGGCGCACTATCTGACACGTTTGCTGGAGGCTTGATTCGCTTATTTTGCCTGCGGCAAAGCCGGTTCTTATAGTTCGCGGCGTCTGGACAAAAAGATGTATAAAGCAGGAGCAATGACCCGTTCTGTTAATCGTGAAGTGGCTAACTTACCGATCACCATACGGGTCAACGCGTTAATTTAGCGATAGCTCAGGAAATATTCGGCAACCATCTGTGCATTGGCTGGCGTAGCTGTTTCAAAACCATAATATTTTCCATAAACGGGACGCAATTCTTCCGTTGCGCGTCGTGCTATTTCGCCATACCAGGAGGGAAGCATTACCGTATGAGCATTGATCGCTTTTGTATCTACGCCCGCACCAAACGGGACTGCCTTCATCGCTTTCGACACTGCGGTTTTGAGATCGCCAATAAATTTCAGATGAAAAAAGAAATCATCATGTGAACCGATATTACCATGTCCGCCGCTGAAGTAGTCCCAAGGCAGACTGTCGGCTTGCTTAATATTCTGCTCAAGGTATGTAAAACGTTCTGAGCCAGCGAAATTCCAAAATGGCGGTTGATCGGGATTGAGCAGATCCGGCGCATGGAGTATGCGTTCATTTTTCAGCAACCAGGCTGCATGGTCCTCTGTGTGCGCGGCGTGCTCAAAGCCGTAAAGTTGAACAGTAAGCTTTTCGAAGGTGAAACTGCCATTCGGCCAGCTTACGACCTCTGTCGGACGCGGTAATGAACTGTTAAGCCGGATCATTTTCTCGGCAGTTGCACTTGAGGCAATCAGCCGTGGCGGGTGAGGTTGTCCTTTGAGCTCAGCAAGCAACACTGGCGTATCCGCGATGTGATCCGCATGGTCATGCGAATATACGATAGCCGTTATTGGTTTTTTCGTTACAGACTGTATGGCAGTTAACAGTTGTTTTGCATGGCCTTCTAGTGGATCGAACAGCAGCACGCCGTTATCGCCTACATAGAAAATGGTCGCGTAAAAGCCGGACTGGAACCAATACGTTTGTTGCGTCAGTCTTTGCAGTACATACCCTCCCTGCATGTTCAGATTAAACAGGTTGGCTACTTTCTCTCCCGGTTGCAAGACGGTTGTACTGGATGGTACCCGATAATGGGCTGATACCGTAGACGGTGCTTCTGTGACCTCAGCGTATACGGTGTTGGCAAATGCTGACAGAGACATCAATAGTGTGAGAGATGTTAAACGCAATTTCGTCATGTTAATTATTCCACTGCATATAGCGCCACTGGTGCATTAACACGAGTCGTTATTTTATCCCGATCTGGGAGACTGTTGTTTTCAGCACCAGGTTAGCTTATAAAGTATTATGAGCCAGCCAATGCGTATTCCATAGCATAAATGATAAAATGCAATGAACACATTGGTTAACAGAAAAGAACGGTTAACCAGGATCAAAATATCTATTTTCATAGTCAACGCAAAGATAATGCCACTAAAAATGTTATTATAGAAGATAAACAAAATTGACAGTTTGTATGCTTTTACTATACGGCTAAGGATGATAAAAATTAAACGTAAAGCGACAATTAACGCTAAATTCAATCTTAACCGACTGGTTTATTTTGCAGCGGTGGTAAATACCGGTTCGTTTACGCGTGCTGCCGAAAATCTCGGGGTTACTAAAGCGGTTGTCAGCCAACAGGTAGCTCGTTTGGAAGAAGACACCGGAGTCACACTTCTGATTCGTACTACCCGCTATGTTCATCCCACCGAGGCGGGTAAACATCTGCATGCCAGATGCATGACGATTTTAGGGGAGACTGAAAATGCATTCGATGAGCTTGCCCAGGCTGTTGAGGAACCAACGGGTTTATTAAGGTTATCAGCCACTTATGATTATGCTTCGGCAATGGTAATGAAAGTTGCGACAGACTTTTGTAATCGCTACCCCAATTGCAAAATAGAATTAAAAGTGAGTGATCAAAAGCTGGATATTTATAATGAAAAACTCGATATTGATATACGCTTAGGTTGGTTGGCTGATTCCACGTCACAGGCAAGGAAAATTGGCACATTTCGACAGTTGATCGTCGGTTCTCCAAAATTAGGTGAACGTATTCGCACGGCTTGCAATCCTGATGAAATAGTCGATTTTCCATTCATCGCAAATTTGATATTGAATGATCCATTATACTGGCACTTTTCCGGTAAGAGCGGTGAATTAGCCTCATTGGAGATGAATGCTGTCATGTTCATCGACTCGACATCAATGGTGTTATCTGCTGTTCGTGAGGGGGCGGGGCTATCAGTTCTGCCAGATTTTATGGTCAATGATGACATCAAATCAGGAAAGCTTGTTCAGGTAATACCTGACTGGCAACTGCCATCTGGTGGCATTTATACCGTTTATCCTTCAGCAAAATTCAGACCTTCAAAGGTCTCTATTTTTACTCAGATGCTATATGAAGCGGAACAAAATCGCATCAATAAATTTAGGGGTTAACGCCACACTGAATAGAAATACCCATCATGCCTGAGACTCGTGTTTGCCCAATTTGGGGTTGGCATTGGGGGCAAACGGGTGGCTAGAGACGTAATACTTTTTTCAGGGACAAGGTCATTTCAGCCATCAGCCATCAGCCATCAGGCAATCAGTAAAAGTGGCAAGAAAATCCGTTAACCATTCCGCCTGCACGCGTCCCCCCAGCCCTGGTCGATGCACCAGATAATAAGCCGCACCGGTTTTCACCATCAATTGGGATTAAGTACAGGCTGCCATCACTGCGCGTACCCGCATGATCATCCTCAACTCGCCGCATAATCCGAGCGGCCAGGTGCTAGGTGCTGACGATCTGACGCAATTGGCACGACTGACATACAATACCGATATTGTGATCCTCTCTGACGAAGTCTACGAACACGTGGTGTTTGACGGCCAGCGTCATCACAGCATGGCGACTCACAATGAACTGGCTTCACGTAGCGTGATCGTCTCGTCGTTCGGTAAAACGTTTCATGTCACTGGCTGGCGCGTCGGTTACTGCTTAGCCCCCGCCGCGTTGATGGACGAGATCCTGAAAATCCACCAATTTATGATGTTTTCCGCCGACACGCCGATGCAGTACGCCTTTGCGGAGTATATGGCGGACCCGGCAACCTACCTGTCACTCGGAACGTTCTATCAACACAAACGCGATCTACTGGTGAGTGCCTTACAGAACGGCCTATTTGAATTATTGCCCGCCGCCGGTTCGTTCTTCATGTTGGCGAGCTTTGCCAACTTCAGCGATGAAAGTGACAGCGACATGGTAAAACGACTGATTAAAGACCAGAATCTGGCCTATGAAGATCTGGCGGCAGGCCGCCTGGACGGCACGCTGGTGATGGCCGCAGCAGGACAATCCGGTTTCCTGGATAAACCGGAAGGTAAAGGTTTTGGTTTTATTGGCAAGGCGGTGGACGACGCGACTATTCTCGGTAGCGGCATCGGTTTCGGCCTGCGTAAAAGCGACACGGCGCTAAAAGTGGCGTTGGATAAAGCCATCAAGCAGGTGCAGGATGACGGCACGGTCGAGAAACTGGCGAAAAAATACTTCCCTGGTTTTGATGTGCGGGTGCAGTAATCCACGCTTTGCGCGGCCTTCCATTGGCGCGACGGAAATGAAACAAGAAGGCCTGCGCGATTGCGCGGGCCTTCTTGTTGGCAACGGCTTTCTAATGAACGGGGAATATTAATACAATAATGGAATTGGCAAAGAAAATATTTCACATGAGTCTATAAAACGCATTTTATTATCGGCCCTTTAGCTATTATCAAAGAGCAACAGATTGCAGTCTGTCTGTGTGGTTTTGAGAAAGCAAAGCAGAAAATTTGCTTTGACAAAAAATAAACTGCATGAGAGGTTTATTTTAATGGGGTTAGAAATTTAATTTATTCAGATTCAGTGATAATAAAAGCATTAGCCTATATCGATAACTGTTTTATATCATTTTAAACGATGGGTTTTTATTGCACAGGGGCAATAATAATGAACACTGTTAGTCGTGTTATCCTCTTTTTATTTCTAATGTTTTCTGCTGTTTTCACCGCGCAGGCTTATCCCGAACGACCAATTCGCTTCATCGTGCCATTCAATCCCGGTGGTGGCCAAGACATCCTTATTCGGCATATTACGCCTAAAGTCAGTGATATCCTCGGGCAGCAGCTTGTGGTAGAAAACCGACCCGGGGCGGCTGGCACATTAGGGGCGTTGGCTGTTGCTAATGCTAAACCGGATGGTTATACCATCGGGTTGGGGAGTTCATCGACCCATGCAGCGAACGTGTCACAGATAGCGGGGCTCTCCTATAACCCGGTCACGGATTTTGAACCCGTTGCTCTGTTGGCCGAATTTATTTCGCCGCTGGTGGTCACTGCAAGTTTGCCGGTTAATTCAGTTGATGAGTTGATCCAACTGCTGAAAGCAAATCCGGGTAAATATAATTACGCGTCTGCCGGGCAAGGTTCACCAACACGATTCAAAGCCATTTTGTTTAATCAAATCGCAGGTGTTAATACCGTCGAAATCCCTTACAGTGGCTCCGCTCCTGCGTTGGTGGACCTTGTGGCTGGTCGCGTTGCGTTAATGTTTGATGGAATGGCGGCAACGGCTCCCTTGGTGAAAGCGAATAAATTGAAGATATTGGCTATTTCCTCTCCCGAACGTCTCCCGGAGTATCCCACTATACCGACACTGGATGAACTCGGTATTAAAGGGATCAATGCCAATGCCTGGGCAGCCGTCTTTGCGCCTGCGGGGACGCCCCAGCCCGTGGTGGAAAAGCTCAACCTAGCCTTTAATCAGGCGATTAACGACCCGGCTATCCGCGCTAAATTGACCGAGCTTGGCTATCAACCCTATGGAAATATTGCGCCACCGGCATTGCGTGATTTTGTGAAGAGCGAAATTGCTGAATGGGCACGCTTATCGAAACTGGCTGGCATTGAAGCAAAATAATCGTGATAGCGGGATAACGGATTTATCCTGCTGATATCACGCTCTCGTTGGTCTTTTTCGGAAGCGATCCATGATGTCTGATAAGTCATTATTGTATACGCGTGACGATACCGTGTCGGGTGGGTTTCTACTGCTCATCGGTAGTGCTGCAATGACGATAGCGATCGTCAAATACCCTGTAGGAAACGCATCGCAAATGGGGCCGGGCTATGTTCCCGCGCTTCTTGGCGGATTGCTTGCTCTGTTGGGTTTTATCATTGCATTGCGAGGAACGTTAAGCCAGGTTTGGAAAACCGATAAATTTCATTCAGCCGTGCGTCCGCTGTTTTTTATTCTCGGTGTGATTATTCTGTTTGGATACATCATCAGCGTAGCGGGAGTGATTGTATCCAGTGCGTTGGCTATTGCCGGTGCTGCACTGGGTACGCGAGAAACGCGAACCAAAGAGATTATTATCCTGGCGATTATTATGGCCGGACTATCGGATCTTTTCTTTGTAAAAGTACTCGCTATTCCGTTTAACGAGTGGCCCCTGCAATGAGCGAATTGTTTAACGGTTTTGCCAGCGGTCTGGATGCCGTATTCACCCTGAATAATCTCTTCTATTGCTTTCTCGGTGCCCTGCTAGGGACATTTGTCGGTGTCTTGCCCGGCGTAGGGCCTTTGGTGACGATTGCACTGTTGCTGCCGTTCACTTTTTTACTCGATCCCAGCGCTGCGCTGATTATGTTAGCGGGGATTTATTACGGTTCAGCCTATGGCGGCTCTACCACGTCAATTTTGCTCAATATTCCAGGTGAAACCTCATCGGTAATCACCTGCCTCGATGGCCATGCGATGGCGCGGCAAGGCAGGGCAGGGCCAGCACTGGCTATCTCTGCGATTGGCTCATTTTTCGCAGGCAGTGTAGCGACGATCATTATCGCACTCTGTGCGCCGCTGCTTTCCTCTCTGGCGTTGCTTTTTGGGCCTGCTGATTATTTCTCGTTAATGCTGCTTGGCCTTGTCGGTGCGATTGTTCTGGCACAGGGATCGCTGCTTAAGGCGTTTGCCGTAATGGTGCTAGGGATGCTGCTCGGATTGATGGGGGTTGATGTCAATTCAGGGATAGAGCGTTATACCTTTGGCATTATCCAACTCACGGATGGTATCAGTTTTGTCGCGCTGGCGATGGGGCTGTTTGGTATCAGCGAAATCATCCGTGTGGTTTCCCTTCGGGAACAATCTACGGGCAACGTTATTCCCCACGGGCGTGTTTTGCTAAGCCGTGACGATCTCCGTCAATCGGCGGTTCCTGTGTTACGCGGTACGCTGATTGGGTCGCTGTTTGGACTGCTGCCCGGTGGCGGTGGGGCGCTGGCAACGTTCTGTTCGTATACGGTAGAAAAAAAGGTGTCGGCAAATCCTGAGCAATTTGGTCACGGCGCGATTGCCGGTGTCGCGGGGCCCGAGTCTGCTAATAATGCAGCGGCTCAAACGTCGTTTATTCCCTTATTAACGCTGGGTCTCCCCTCTAATGGCACCATGGCCTTGATGGCGGGTGCGATGATGATCCACGGTATTACACCGGGCCCACAATTTATCACGGACCAACCCACTCTGTTCTGGAGTGTGATTGCGAGTATGTGGATTGGCAATATTATGCTGCTGGCGCTCAATCTTCCACTGGTTGGGGTATGGGTACAACTGTTGCGAATTCCCTATCGGTTACTGTATCCGGTTATCATCATGTTCTGTTGCATTGGTATATACAGTGTGGCGAGCAGTTCATTTGATATTTTTACGGCGGCGCTATTTGGGCTGATTGGATTTGCGCTGGTGGCTTATGACTACGAGCCAGCTCCTTTACTGATGGGTTTTATTCTCGGGCCGTTGATGGAGGAAAACCTGCGTCGGGCCATGATGATGTCGCGAGGACGTTATGCCGTCTTCATCGAAGAACCCATCAGTCTGTGTTTGCTGTTAATGGCATTGGTGCTGCTAGCAATCACTGTACTCCCTTCGATCAAAACAAAGCGCGAGCATATTTTCACTGAATAATGACACCTGTGGCGTATCGCTTATGCATGCGCAATACGTGGTATCAGCCAGTATCTGGATAACGGCTAACGTTGGATGAGTCAGTGATTGCTATACCTCATGCCGATTCGCTTATTCTCTATGTCGGACGCTTGCGGTCACTCGCCTCATCTTGATGCGGGAAACTCACGCATCGCGCACGTCAGCACGGCTTGGCGAACAGTTATAGCAGAAAGTACCATGAGCATCGCTCCTGACAAGGACCCGAGCTGGATTTTGTTCACGATGGTGCTGCCTAACAGTAACAATCTGGAACCGAAATCACCCGCATTCAAATGGACTTAAATGTGTACTCAATGTCATCGGATTTGAGTGGACGTCGATAGATTATACTGGAATAAAAGAAGATAGAATTTTTCTTCTTTTCAGAGTGTTATAGACATCGGTAGACATCTATAGAACATGAATTGGTACGACCAAGTGGACTCGAACCACCGACCCCCACCATGTCAAGGTGGTGCTCTAACCAACTGAGCTATGGTCGTACTGTATGTAGTATCAATCAATTAGTTGATTAGATACATTTTTTGACACTCCCGCTGGAGGAGTGGGCGCTATTATGGCGTTGTCCTCACATGATGGCAAGTGCTTTGTTACCGCTTTTTTACTGAGTGCTGAATGTTTGTGCTGCACGGTTTTCCGTAGGTCATTTATCCTGATAGCGTATCGCATCGATAAACAGGGCGAATGCCGTGGGGTGCTGCTTGCGTGTCGGATAATAAAGGTAGTAGCCGGGAAACGGCGCGCACCATTCTTCCAGCACCCGCGTCAGTGTGCCTGCTTCAAGTTCCCTGGAAACCGCATCTTCCGGTACGTAAGCCAGGCCGAAACCGTGGCATGCGGCATCAATGCGCTGGCGCAAACTGTTGAAGGTTAACTGTCCATCCACGCGTACTCGCATTTCGCGACCGGCATGGGCAAACTCCCAGGCATACAATCCGCCCAGCGTAGGCAAACGCATATTAATGCAACGGTGTTGCTGCAACGCCTGAGGGGATGAGGGCACGCCGTTGCGCTCAAGATAGGCGGGCGAGCCAACAACGGCCATGCGCATCTCCGGGCTGATACGCACCGCCACCATATCTTTTGCCACCTGTTCGCCTAAACGAATGCCGGCATCGAAGCGCTCGCTGACGATATCGGTGAGTGCATTATCAACCGTGATTTCAATGTTGATATCCGGATAGGTCGCGAGGAATGATTTCAGTATGGGCCACAGCACATAATCGGTGGCGTGTTCACCGGCCGTGATGCGGATATTGCCCGCCGGACGCGCACGCATGTCGCGCAGCGCGATGAGTTCGTTTTCAATATCGGCCAGATGTGGTTCAAGACGGCTTGCGAGTTGTTCGCCGACCTCCGTCGGCGCGACGCTGCGCGTGGTGCGGGTGAGTAATCGCAGTTCCAGACGCTCTTCCAGACTGCGTACCGAATGGCTCAGCGCGGATTGCGATACGCCAAGGTGAGCGGCGGCTTTGGTAAAGCTCCGCTCTCTGGCAACCGCCAAAAATGACATCAGATCGTTGAAGTTTTCTTTCAGCATGCAACCTTCCGGTTTGCGCCACCGGCGTTGTGCGGCGGCGCGTTGTTCAGATTATTACTGTGCGCTGGGCGCAGGCAGTGAGGCCATATCGATGACAAAACGGTAACGCACATCGGCGCGTTCCATACGATCGAAAGCCTCGTTGATCTGGTCCATACGAATCATTTCGCAATCGGGCAGGATCTGTTTTTTCGCACAGAAATCAAGCATCTCCTGCGTTTCGCGGATGCCGCCAATCAACGACCCTGCGATACGTCGACGTCCGAGGATCAACGGCACCGTGGTCGGTTCTGCCAGCGGGCCAACTTGCCCCACCAACACCAGCGTGCCGTCGACTTTCAACAGCGGCATGTAGGGGTTCACGTCGTGCTTGACCGGAACGGTATCAATAATCAGATCGAAATGGGATTGTGCGGCCGCCATGGCAGCGCTGTCGCTGGAGACCAGAAGGCGGTCAGCCCCGAGTGATAACGCATCGGCTTCTTTGCTGTTGGTGCGGCTCATTACCGTGACATCAGCGCCGAGACCCGCCGCCAGTTTGACGGCCATATGGCCTAAACCGCCCAACCCAATGACGCCAACCCGGCTGCCGGGGCCGACATTCCAGGTGCGCAGCGGAGAATAGGTGGTAATGCCCGCGCACAGCAGCGGCGCGACATGCGCCAGCGTCAGGGTATCCGGCACGCGCAGCACAAACTCTTCACGCACCACCACATGCTTGGCGTAGCCGCCGTAGGTGTTTTCTCCGGTAATGCGATCGGGTGCGTTATAGGTATCGGTTCTGCCATTGGTGCAAAACTGCTCCTCGCCCTGGTGGCAATGGTCGCACTCTTGGCAACTGTCGACCAGACAACCCACTGCAACCGCATCGCCCACGCGAAAACGGGTAACGTCGGCCCCGACCTGGGTGACGCGTCCAACAATTTCGTGGCCGGGCACGGCGGGGTAGAGCGTCCAACCCCAGTCGTTGCGTGCCGTATGCAAATCCGAGTGACACACGCCGCAGTATAAAATTTCCATAGCCACATCATTGGCGCGCAGGGCGCGGCGTTCAAAGGTGAACGGGGTGAGCGGCGTGCTGGGGCTCAATGCGGCGTAACCGATAGTTTTCATGGTAGGCTCTCTGTTTGGCGTGATTGACGGTCTGCGTCGAAATAAAAGGATGATGCGGCTGGCGATTAGCGCGCATCGTCGTGTTATGGCGGCGCGACACGGTATTACGTCGAGCGTAGCGCATCGCGTAATCCGATACCAGATAGCAAAATGTGCATGCACCAATGAGTATAATTCATGAATCTCGACGTGAGGCATGCTGTTTGCCATTGCTATCGTGATTATCGACGTGGGCGTGCAGAGTGAACAGCGCGCTGTGTGGCTAATAACGCGATGCCCGAACGTTATATTCGGGCATCTTTTTTTATTTCTCACTCTGGGGCAAGGAAATAAACAATACGATAATCCCAGAAATAAACGCACAGACAGCCAGCGCAGAGAAGGCGTAATAATAGCTGTTACCAAAGGTGTCCAGAATCATCCCCATAGCGATCGGTGCGGATAACGATCCCAATTGCCAAATGGTATTAAGGAATCCCACTGCCGCACCGGTTTTTTCTACCGGAACCAGCTCACCGATAAACGTATTCATTACCGGGCTGTAAGCGAAGGCGGTGATCCCTAACAGCGGAATCAGCACATAAAGCGCACTGACGCTGTTATTGCGACTAAACCACATCAGCGCAGGCACCAGCACCAGCAGCAATGTTGACAGATAATATTTCTTGTTTTTGCGTTGGAATTTATCCATCAGGGAGCCGGTCAGCGGCTTGGCGATCACGGAAGCAATGGCATACAGCGACATCCAGGAACCGGCAGTCACCAGTGACAAGTTCAGTTGACCGTTCAGGTAGGTGTTTGCCCATGATGCTGTGCCCCAGGTGGCAGCCATGGCAAAGAAGCCAGAGAGGCCCAGTAACACCAGATTGCGGTTCTTGAACATCGACAGCACGTCACGCCAGAACGTCGAGGGGGCGCTACTGGCTTTGGGCTTATCGGTCTGCACCGGGTTAGGCAGGTAGAAGAAGGACAGCGCAAAGAACACCAGCGGTATCAATCCCATAATAAAAAAGGTGTATTGCCAGCCGTGCTGCTCGGTAAACGGCGGTGCTGCCAGATTCACCAGCAGTAATCCGCCGGTGGTGCCGGTTTGCAGAATGCCGGTCGCCATCCCTTTGTTTTTCGGGAACCATTCAAAGATGGCACGCAGGCAAGCGGAGAACGTGGCCCCGGAGCCGATACCGGCCAGCACGCGGATCATAAAGCCGGTGTTATAGCTGGTCACGGTGCCAAACAGCAGGGTACTGATACCTAATGCCAACAGGGTACCGAGAATCACTTTACGGTAGCCGAGTTTGTCGGTTAACAGGCCTCCCGGCAGATTGGTCAACACGTAGCCGAGATAAAAGGCAGACATAAATCCGCCCATTTGCGCCTTGGTTAACCCCAGGTCGACGGAAATGGTGGGGATTATTGGGTTAATCAATAACCGTGAAAAAAAGGAAAGTAAATAGCAGGCATACACCAGCACAAATATCGTAATGTGCTTTCGGGTAATATGCGAGGTAGGTTGAACCATCGTTTCTGTTTTCATTGTGTTTCCCTGATTTAAATGAGCGCGCCTTGTCGTTTTAATTCGCTTTGGATCGCGGTTATATCGTTTTCTGTTGGCGTGTTTTTCATGCTGGCGGCAATACCTGCGGCGTGACCGGTTAAAAATGCCGTACCCATAACGCGTACCGAAGCAAAGGCTTCGTTGTCGCAGGAAATAATTCTTCCCGCCAACCACAGATTATCGATATTGATACTTTTCAGACTGCGCAGTGGAATTTCGTAATAGCCGTCATCTTTGATCCAGGTATATACCTGCATCTTGTTGGCAGAGGTATGGCGTTCAATCGGCCAGCATCCGCGTGCGATGGCATCGTCAAAGGTGGCGGCATTGACCACATCGTCACCGGTCAGCGCATATTCACCCACCGCATGGCGCGATTCGCGAATACCGATATGCGGTCCGGTGTTGATGACGTAGGCCTGTTCAAAACCCGGCAAGTAGCGTTTGAAGGTGTCCAGATAGGCCATCGCCTGCTTGCGTGCGCGAATTTGTCCTTGTGTCAGGCTGTCGGCGTCGAGCGGGTTCACCTTCTCATTGCACAGAATGGCGATGACATCCTCGGTACCGACGATACGCATGGCAAAACCGCTGTCTTTGCTGAGCGGTGTAATGCCCGCCGCCTTGCCTTGGGCGATGGCGGCACGCAGCGCTGTCGGGCTGACATCCGCATCGCTTGCCACGCCGCCAAAGCGTGTCAGCAGCGAACCGAATTGCAGGTTTTCTACGTCGGGTGACGTGTGTTCCGCACCGGACAGGTAAACCAGGTTGCCATCGCCGCTGGCATCGACAAAGGCCTGTGCCGTGATGTTTATCTTGCCGCCATCGGTCAGTAAGGTAATGCTTTTGATGGTATTTCCGCTGCGCACCACGTCGCACAGCTGGCTGTTTAGCAACAGGTGGGCACCGGATTGCATGACCAGCTCTTCCAATACAATCTTGGTCATTTCGTTGTTCACCGGGAACATAACGTTGCCCCATGGCGATCTCAGCGGTTCGCCGCAGCCGTGGTATTGTTTGAGTTTCTCCATTACCATGCTGGCGACGCCGCCCGCTATTTGTTCGCTATTTTCATGACGCGTAAAAAAGCCGTCATAAGTCGGAATTGAACAATGCGTGGCTTGCCCTCCCAAATAGGAGTTTCTTTCCACCAATAACGCTTTTTTCCCTGCCTGTGCTGCGCCAATGGCTGCTGCAACACCGCCGGCACCGCCGCCGATCACCACAACGTCATAATTATTTTGAAGCATTGTTACTCCTGTTCGCCGATAAATTGATGGCGGCTATAGTTGCGGAACAGCGATCAGGATAGTGGGATTAGCCTCACATTATTTTTTTTGAAATAATGGATATCATTTATTAATAATTTCGATAAAAAAGGTTTTTCATTTCATGTTGAATATTAAAAATATCATTCATTTTCAGGTTCTTAGTAAAGTTGGCAGTTTTACCAAGAGCGCGATTATGTTAAATATTTCACAATCGAACTTAACACACTCAATTACAAAATTAGAACAAGAGATCAACATCAAATTAATCAACCGCACGACACGCACTTTTTCACTGACGGAATTTGGTGCTATTTTTGCGCAGCGCTGTGAGCGCATTGTCGATGAATTCGATCAGTTAATGGCGATCGTCGATGCTCATCAGGAGCAGGGGACATTAGATCATGCTTTTATCGGCGTTATTCCGCCTGTCGGGCGTATGGATTTTTTTAAAAACTTCCTGGCATTAAATCAGACCGCCAAAAATATTAATTACTCCTTTGTCGACGGCTCCAGCCATGCCCTGATTGAAAAAGTGAAAAATACAACGTTGCTGGCGGCGTTCGGTACCCCGTCACAAGAGGAGCTTGACGATGGTCTGCTGGATCATCATCTCGTGCTGGAAGATCACGTTGTCGCGGTGTTGCCGCCACAGCACGCGCTGGCGTCGAAATCGGAGATAGGTTTGTCAGACTTGGCGCATGAAAACGTTATTTTGCCGCAAAAGGATACGGGGGCATATTCTATTATTTCAACGGCATTTTCTCTGGCGGGTATTAAGCCCAGACAGTATAAAGAGTGTAGCCAGATCGATATTGTGATGGATATGGTTGAGAGCAATGCGGGCATTGCGCTATTTTCCAGCTCAATTGTTGATTTATATAAACGTGAGCATGTAGTGACTATTCCGCTAAAGCAGAAAATCAATAAATCGATATACCTGAGTTTTTTACGTCGTAACCGAAAAAATAAATTACTGACGCCGGTCATGGATATGGTGACGCAATAATCGCGCCGTGTTTCTACCGCAGTGGGTTGTGCGTGCCATGCTGGTGAGTGCTGTCGTCTACTTTGCAATCGGCAAGTCGGCAAACCGGGTGGTATACGCAGGTGACAACATGTTGCGCTTCATCGCCCAGGGCTGCTGAATGCCTTGTCCGGCGAACCATATCGCCCCTTTTCCTGAGGTATTTACCTGATCAATAACCTGCATAAGCGTCGCGCTATTGGCTTGCGGTTGGTTGGTGTCGAACAAATTAAGCTGGGCCGTGCCCTGGCTGTAAAAATCGCTCAGCATGACACCGGCTTTCATGTAACGGTGTCCGTTGGTCCAGATGCGATCGAGCGCCTGAGTAGCCACACGGATAATGTCGCGCGTGTCGCTGGTGGGAATACTCACTCTGCCGGAGGCCTGATTACCATAGAAGACTTCACCATCGGCATGTGGGCTGGTGCGCAAAAACACGCTCACCTGACAGCAATATTGCTGCTCCTGCCGTAGCTTTTCGGCGGCGCGCTCGGCGTAGGCGCAGATAGCCTCATGCATATCGACATAATCAGTGATGCGATAACCGAATGAACGGCTACAGACGATCTGCTGTTTTGTTGGTGCAAACTCATCCAGTCCGAGGCAGGGTTCGCCGCGCAATTCACGCACGGTGCGTTCCAGCACCACGTTAAAGTGTTTGCGAATCAGCCAGGTTGGGCTTTCCGCCAGGTTTAGCGCGGTTTCTATGCCCATCAGATTGAGTTTTTTGCTGATACGCCGACCCACGCCCCACACCTCGCTGACCGGCACCAGTGACAGCAGCTTGCGCTGTCGATCGGTATTCGACAAATCCACCACGCCGCCTGTTTTTTGCCACATCTTGGCGGCATGATTTGCCAGCTTGGCCAGCGTTTTGGTTTGTGCGATACCGACGCCGACCGGCAGCCCGATCTCTTTAAGCACTTTTTGCTGGATCTGCTGGCCTAACAGAGCAAGAGGCGTGGCGTTGCTGACGCCGGACAAATCCATAAAGGCTTCATCGATCGAATAGATTTCCAGCGTTGGCGCTAGCTCAAACAACGTGGCCATGACGCGGTTGCTCATGTCGGCATAGAGGGTGTAGTTCGAGCTGAACACGGCTATTTGCGCATCGGGAAACGCTTTTTTCATCATGAAATAGGGCGCTGCCATTTTTATCCCCAGCGCTTTGGCTTCTCGTGAGCGAGATATCACGCAACCGTCATTGTTGGACACCACCACCACCGGTTTTCCGCGCAGGTCCGGGCGAAACAGGGTTTCACAGGAGGTATAGAAGTTATTGACGTCGATAAGGGCAAACATGGTGTAAATCTCTGTATCTGTATTTATATACAGTACATTTGTGAGGGTGGGACGATCAAGCGGTATTGCATGTGCTGCCAGCAATGCATTGATAGGGCGGGATAACTATTTTTATTCGCCGCACGTGCAGGCAAATGACACACATGCTCCATGATAGCCTCGGTGAGCAAAATCGATTAGCATGTCGGTAAATTTTCGCCCTGTGCATTCACGGATACTGACGCGTTTACGGCCACGATGAGCAAACTGGATTACATAAAGCATTACCCATCAGAACTGATCGCGAGTGTCGATAGCTTGCTGCAATCTGGCAAGCTGGCTGCGGTGATTAAACAAAAGTACCCAGCGACGCATACGGTGACAAATGACAAGCAGCTCTACGAGTATGTCAATGGCATTAAAAACCGCTATCTGAAAAAGGAAAGCGCGCTTGCCAAAATTATGTATGACGGCGCGTTAAATCCGGTTAAAGGCACGCTCGGCACCAATACGTTTATCTCCAAAAATCATGGCGGGAAGTTAAAAGCCAAGAATGAGATCAAGATAGCAACCCTGTTCAGGAACGCGCCGGAAGCCTTTTTACGCATGATCGTGGTGCATGAACTGGCGCACCTGCGTGAGAAAGACCACAACAAAGCCTTTTATCAGCTCTGTTGTCACATGGAGCCGGACTACCATCAGTACGAGTTTGACATGCGTTTATGGTTGATCTGTAAAGAAGAAGGGCTGATTTAACCGAATGTGATGCGTCGAGCGCTAGACGCATTTTGATGTTTTCTCCCGCTAGCGCATGGCTTTTACCGTAAAAGTAACCACGCCGAAGATCTCAAGCGCTTCCTCATGCTGAAAGTGTATCGGTGAATAGCGCGTGTTATGCGGCACCAATTGCAGAAAAGGGCGGGTGCGCAACTCCTTAACGGTAAATTCGCCGTCCACGGCGGCCACCACGATATCACCGTGCTGTGCCGTCAATGCCCGATCAACCACCAGTAAGTCGCCGTTGCCAATGCCGGCATCAATCATCGAATCACCGCTGACACGGATAAAGTAAGTGGCATTGGGGTGCTTGATCACCAGTTGATTGATATCGAGCCGATCCTCCACGTAGTCCTGCGCTGGGCTGGGGAAACCACAGGGGACGTGTTCGATAAAAAAGGGCAACGAAGCGGTATTGACGCTGAGGCGTGGGAGCAGTGCGGGAGTGGATAACGGCATGATGATTTTCTCTATATATGTATATAAATACAGTATATGTGCGATGCTCATCGATCAAGCGGTTTTCTGATAGTTTCCAGTAATAGCCTGATATGCTGAATGATTTAAAGGCGAGATTAGTATGGTGACGCGTTCTCCGTCGGATGCACTCACAACATTAGCAAGAAACGCTTTTCTACCGTAGTTATCGATGACGGTTTGTAGGCATAGTGATTGATGTCAACGGGTTATTGGTGCAATGCAGGGCATTGAAAACTGGAGGATGAATTTTGTTGCTGCTAATCTTTGTCCATGAACGTGTCTTTTAGTGGACACCTTACCAGCCGTAATCGTCCGCTGAACATGGATTGTCGGCGTAGTACGTTTAGGAAAAACGGTGATACGCGTGACGCGTCTTGTCTGGTATCTTATCTACCACAATGCCTTTCCCTGATGGTGGGTATATTGAAACACCTATTTTTCTTCTAAGAGTCTGAGTCTTATGCTGTCTACATTGATTTACCGAAGCCGTGCAAGCCGAATCTTTGATCTATCGCTGCTCGATAAGCTAGTGGCGCAGTCTCAGGCGCGTAATGTGACGCTGCAACTGACCGGTATTCTGATCTTTGATGGCAGCCATTTTCTTCAGGTTTTGGAAGGTGAACCCGACATCGTGAATCAGCTATATGACGCTATCTGCGACGATCCTCGCCATGACAGCGTGGTTGAGTTGATGCGTGATTATGCGGCGAAGCGCCGTTTTATCAATATGGGCATGGCACTGTTTGATTTACGCCATGATAAACCCGGTGCCGTGCTGCGTGCGGTGATAAAAACCGGCGCGCTGCGCTATAACCTGGCGAGTGATGACCGGATTTATAAATTTATTCGTACCTTTGTGGAAGGGCGCTGGAAGAAACAGCTGGCCTACAGCAGCGAGCCTGAGTCGTGGGGCTTCTTATCAGAAGCGCCGCCCTTTGCTTCACCACCAGAATCGTCGTTTTTGGGGCAACCTTGCCAGTTCGCGTTGCAACCGATCGTTGAGCCGCTGCGCGGACAAATCAGCTCGTTTGAAGCGCTGATTCGTGGTCCGAACGGTGAGTCGCCACAGGCTTTTTTTGCGTCGATCCCGCCTGACAAACTGCATGAAACCGATCTTTCGTCCAAAGCGTGGGCGCTGGCGTTGGCGAAAAATATCAATATTGGTAGCCATAAAATTTCTATTAACCTGCTGCCAATGTCGCTGGTCAAGGTGCCGAATGCCGTTGATATTTTACTGGAGCAGATTGCCCGCAATGGCTTGGTGCCTGAACAGGTCATCGTTGAAGTGACGGAGGATGAAGTCATTTCCAGTTTTGACGCGTTCTCCTCCGCTATTCGGCAATTACGTTCGGCGGGGATCGGTCTGGCTATCGATGACTTTGGTGCCGGGTTTGCCGGACTATCGCTGCTCGCGAAGTTTCAGCCCGGAAAGGTCAAGATTGATCGCAGTATCGTAACGGATATCCAGGCTCATGGGCCCAAGCAGGCTATCGTCCAGGCGATAGTTAAATGTTGCGCGGAGTTGGAGATCAGTGTCGTTGCGGAAGGGGTGGAAACGGTGGAAGAGTGGTGCTGGTTAGAAGCCGCGGGCATTCGGCGTTTTCAGGGATTCCTCTTTGCCAAACCCAAACTTAATGGCGCGCCCGCGATTTGCTGGCCACATCGGCGGGGCTGATTGCCGAGCAAAACGTTACAGGGCAACCAACCGACCCGCGTTTATCAACCGCGTTTTCCCAAAATATGTACTGGGGCACTTATGCCCGCAGCCTGTATTCCCAAGGCATTGATGTTTGTCGCTATAAGCTACGCTGGAGAAAAGCGTCAATATCATTCATTGCCTGACGGCGAGCCTCTGGTGTTGGATTAATCATCAGATGGTCGGCATAGCCGTTGAGTAATGCACTGAGTTGGCGGGTGACCTGCATCACATCGATATCCTTCGTGACATTCGCTGCAATAATGTCGCTCAATAACCGATCCCAGGCATGGGTCATTGCTAACGCCAATTCGGCATAACGCGCTTCACGAATAGCTTTGCGCCACAATGCGCTATAAAGCTGCCAGATAGCATCGGTAGTTTCGGGTAAATATCCGGTAATAAACGCGCGCAGCTGTTGCTCGGGCGGCGCTGCCTGCACGGTTTGGGTGAAATTATCTAAATCGGTCAGCATAAAACGCGAATAAGCGTCGAGACACAGTGTCTGCCAGTCCGAAAAATAGTGGTAAATATGGCTGCGTGAGAGATTCAATGCTTCTGTTAACTCGCGCGTAGTGACATTTTCACTGCCCTTTTCGATAAAAAGGGCAATAGCGGTATCCAGAATTTTTTCCCGCAGTGTGGTGCGATCTTCTTTCATACTTTTGTCCGCATTGACTTTGAGCAATCGCTCAAATACACTTTGTTCGGTTTTGAGCAGGTGCTCAAAATTATCACTCACGAATGAATGACCATGCAAAACACATCTTACCATGTCAGCACTGCGCGCTCTCATAGCGCGATGGGCACACTGAAAAAACTGGCCGTCAGGCATAAGAAAAAGCTGTTTTTAACGCTCTTGCTGGTTGTGGCGGAGAACGTGGTCTATTTGCTCTATCCCTTACTGGCGGGGTTTGCCATCAATGCGATTATGAGCGGTCAGGCGGCGCAGGGGATTTTTTATGCCGTGCTGGTGCTATTTATGTGGGTGATCGGCGCCGCGCGGCGCAGTATCGATACGCGTACCTTTGCGCGTATTTATGCCGCGCTTGCTGTCCCGGTGATTTTGACGCAGCGCGAGGACGCGCAGAATAACTCTACCATTGCCGCCCGTGTGGCGCTGTCTCGGGAATTTGTCAGCTTTTTTGAAACGCATTTACCCCTGTTCATTACGTCATTGGCATCGATGTGCGGTGCCGTTGTCATGCTGCTGGCGATTGAGCGGACGGCTGGGTTTCTCTGCCTGGGGATACTGATTTTTTTCGCTTTTTTCCTGGCGGAGTACACGCGTCGCAATGAGGCGTTGTACCAACGGCTTAATAATCGGCTGGAAAAGGATATTACGATCGTCAGTAACGCCGGAGAAGGAAAACTGCACCGTCATTATGATGTGATGGCCCGGTTACGAATTCGCCTTTCCGATCGTGAAGCATGGGGTTATCTGGCGATTGGTGCCGCATCGGCACTGCTGTTTGGCGGTGCCATCATGCTGATGGCAGGGAAAAAAGGCATTGATGCCGGACACGTCTATTCGGTGATGACCTACTTATGGATGTTTGTGATGAGTCTGGATGACAGCCCGGCGTTGCTGGAAAAGTACGCGCAGTTGAAAGAGATTGGTAAACGCGTGAATACGGGTCTCGGTTGACGCGGGTTACCGGTTTATTCCCGCACCAGTCGGGCGATCGCCTGTAAAATTTTTTCCCGGCTCATGGGATGACGATTAAAAAAGTTATGAATGGTATACCCCTCAATCAACACATCCAGCGTCCATGATGTCTCCTCGCTAAAATGGCGGTGCAGGGCGGCTCTGCTGCGCGACATCCACTCCTGCAACAGCGCACGATAGGCTTCCTGGCGCGAAGCCAGCGCATAGAGTTCAAAGCTTAACGTCAGGTGGTTCGGCGTTGCCCAGATATTTCCGCAAATCAGATCGGCGACGGCCTCACAGGCATCGTCAATGTCTTCTGCCTGTGCCAGGCGCTGATGAAAGGCGTGAGAGATTTCGTCAATCATAACGATGAACGCGTCGATCAGCAGGGCATCAATACTTTTATAACGGTACGTCAACGTTCCCGGCGACAGTTGCGCTTGCGCCGCCACCCGGCGATAGGTTGCCCCACGCACGCCGTGCTCAAGGATCACGGTTAACGTTGCCTGAGCGATTCTGGTCCGTGTATCTGTGCCATTGTCTTCCCGATCGCACGAAACGGCCATATCCTGCTCCTTATTTCCCCATTACTGATGCGCTGGGCTAGTGAAAGTTACCACTGCTGCATTCTACGCTATCCGGCACCATGAGGCGATAATCGATGTCGTTGGTGTTTCATTCTAAAAGATAGGCGATATACAGCTATTTCATCCGTTATCTCAGTCTGTTATATTCTTCAAATTTATAAACGAAAATATTTTCATTTAAGCAAAATTATTAATAATCAATATATTACTGTGATTTTTATTTTTAAAAGTGGAACGGCATGGGATTTTATTCAAATATTTGGCTGTTGCACCGCTGGGTGAGTCTTTATTCTGAACCCATAATCCAAACTATCTCGAAAACCAAGGCCTGAAAATGCGTTGGTCGTGAGAGTACTGACGTTCAGAGTCGGGGAAGGAGATTGTTTTGAATAACATGGTTGCATTTTATACCAATAGGAAAGTGGTATTTTTGCTGGCGACACTCTGTTGCCTGCTGTGGGGAAGTTCTTATCCAGCGATAAAAAATGGCTATGCGCTCTTTCATATCGCTGACGGCGATATTCCAGGGAAACTGTTATTTGCCGGTTATCGCTTTGCGATTGCAGGCATCTTGTTGCTGCTGCTGGCAAAAATACGAGGGTGCTCACTGACGCAGTTAATGCCGGGTCAACCGAAACAGTTGGTGATCCTCGGGTTAAGCCAAACCGCTGTGCAGTACACGCTATTTTATATTGGTCTGGCGCACACTACCGGGGTTAACGGGTCGATCATGAATGCCACCCAGACGTTTTTCAGCGTACTGTTGGCGCATTATTTGTACCACAATGACAAGTTGAGCATCAACAAAAGTATCGGCTGTCTGGTGGGCTTTATGGGTGTTGCCATCGTGAATATCAACGGGCTGGGCGATTTCACGTTTACGCTGATGGGCGACGGCTTCATCGTGATGTCGGCGTTTTTAATCTCTGCGGCGAGTATTTACGGTAAACGTATCTCTGCTGCCATGGATGCGACAATGATGACGGGCTATCAACTGACGATTGGCGGCGTGGTGATGCTTGTGGTGGGCTACCTTTTGGGGGGCAGTATTCGCGTCGAAAGCAGTACGGCCTGCATGGTGCTGTTATATCTGGTGCTGATTTCGTCGGTCAGTTTTGCCTTGTGGAGCCAACTGCTGAAATACAACAAAGTGGGTGTGCTTGCGCCGTTTAACTTCCTGATCCCGGTTGCCGGTGTGCTGCTCTCTGCGCTGTTTTTGGGCGAGAAAATGCTGGAATGGCGCTATGCCATCGCGTTGGTGCTGGTGTGTGCCGGCATCGGAATGGTCAATCGTCAGGCGTGGCGGCCATCCTCAAGATAATGACTGTCTCGCTTTTCCGTTGGTGCCAGACAACAGGCACCAACGGCGAGGTCAAAACGCATCACGCGGGATGCTTTAACGGCGCTTTTTTCTCACTGGCGGCTGATGTGCAGAAAAACGCCAGGATTACCATGCACAATACCGGCAGCATGGCGATGCGCAGCCCGGCATGTTCGCCGATAAAACCCAGCGCTGGCGGCCCGACGAGAAAAGCGATGTAGCCGAGGATGGCAGCAAGGGTGACGCGCACCGCGCGATTTTCCCCGGTAGCGCCAGCGGCGGAGATAGTGAGCGGAAAGCCCAACGATGCGCCAATCCCCCACAGGACTACCGCCAGGGCGGCGAGCCACTGTGTATGGGTTAAAATAATCAGCCCCAGCCCGACGGCGGCTGAAACCGCGCTGAATTTGAGAATGGCCGTGCGGCCAAAGTGGTTGACGATGTAACCGCCCGCAAAGCGCCCGACGGTCATGCCGGCGGCGAACCCGACAAAGAACAGCGAGCCGGAGGTATGGCTGAAACCATGCGCATCGATCATCAACAACGGCAGCCAGTCATTGGCAGAGCCTTCCGCCAGCGCCATCGCTAAAATCACTACGCCCAGAAGCGCCAGGCGTGTGTCTTTCAGTTCATGAATCACCTGCGCTTTATAGCTGCGGTTGTCACTGTGCTGTTCTGCCACCAGAGCACTGGCCCAAGGCATATGGGTAAATTGTAATGCAAGCGTCAGTGCAGTCAGGCTGATAATTATGCCAAAATGCAGGTTGATGCTGATGTCCAGTGCGGTCATCCCCATGCCGATCAGCGCGCCAACCAGCGTGCCCAGGCTGAAAAAGCCGTGCAGCGTGGTCATGATGACTTGATTGATATGCTGTTCAAACGCGGCACCTTCGATATTCAAGACAATATCAATCATGCCCAGTCCCATACCAAACAGCGCCAGCGCACAGAAAGCCATCTGTTGATTTGCCAGTAGCAGCGCTACGGCCAGCAGCAGGAAACCGACGGCCAGCAACATAAAACCCGCCAGCGCAACGCGGCGAATGCCGTACTTGTTGATCAGTTTTCCTGACCAGAGTATTCCCACCATGGAACCGCAGGAAAAACCAAACAGAATTAACCCGAAAACCTCAGTAGAGGCATGCAGCGTGTCCCGAATCAACGGCGTTCGGGTGATCCAGGAACTCCAGGCGAAGCCGGGCAAAAACATCAGGGCGAATAGCGCCACTTTTTGACGCAAAACGGATGAAGACATAACAACCAACCTTACTCGCATTATCGGGTTGCACAGCACGCATAGCAGTGAGTGTGATTATTGACCGGTTATGAATATTCACCATCAATAATCGTTTTTTTGCGTCGTACATTTGTACGAGAGAGTGTTGCATATCCTGCTAAGGTTGTCAGCTATCGCGTATTTTATTTCTCGCATAGTCAGGAGTGCGCGGGTGTAGCCGTAAGATTAACCCTCTGCACCTGGTTATCAGTTGTAGGTTACCGCCACATTGACGGATGCTGTTACCAGGCCGGTAGGTAAAGCGTTTCCACCCGAGCACAATCGCCAGGTGATTTGGTTGGTGTAAGTGTGGTTTAACTCGTTGGCACCAAGCACGCCGACATTGATGTCGGCGTAATTAAAAGTGACCCCGGTAGTGGCATCACAGGCGCCGCTACCGGTGACGCCATTATTGATCTCACCGGTGATATAGCCCCCTCCTAGGTTTAATGCCAACCTCGCTACGTTACCGTTATATAAATTGCCACTGAATTGCACGTTGATATTGGTATCGATGGTGTCCGGCGCATCCTGATCGCAAGTAACGGTGAGCGGAGCGGTGACGTTAGCCAACTCGGCGAATTGTGTCGTATTGCGCGCTGCGGTACCGAAGTTGACACTGGTGGTGGTGGCAATTAAGCAGGCAATGGCGGTCACACGCAGAAGAGTATAGGGTTGGATTATTTGAGATTGGCTGTTGCTGGGGGTTGAGGTGATAGCATACATCGGTGGTATAACGTACGTGCCGGTACGCTGTGTACCGTCGGTAACAATTGCCCATAAACCAGAAATGTTCGCTGTTTGTCGCTCGTTACCGAATATAGTGAAGGGAAAAGGAGAACCGTGGTCTGCAAATGATAAGCACCAGCCCCTATTAGTAGGTACGATGGCATTGCCAGAAGTAGAGTTTGATGTATAAGTCCCTTGGGTACCATTTAAACCAATGGTTCCCGTTAAAGCGGCTATTTCTACAGGCATGGTAGCACCAACAGTAAGTGTGGTGAGCGCTGTGGCAATAGGTACGATACCGACACCTTGGCTAATGGTATACGCTTGAGTACTATTGATGGTGCTGAGTTTGGTGGTTGAAATACAGTCTGTCGTTAAATCACTGATAGCGGCTATACCGCCGCTGGTGAGTATGGTTGAATCGTTTTGATAAGTGATGGAAAGATTGTTTACACTAAACGGTGACCCCTGCCATACCACCCCCGAACCTTTACCAATCGTCAACGTATTGGCCTGCAAGGCCTGTGCGCTAAACAACATCAACCACGCTGCTATGCTGGCGGTTTGCTTGACAGTCATAAAGTGGCTCATGTATCACCTCATTCGCAGCGTACGGTCAGTGACCGTATCGGGTTATTGTCCATGGGCTTGGAAAGTTTGCAGAGATCAAAACGTGCCTGGCACTGTGGCTGTTGTTCCCGTCCCCAGTTGACGTTCAGCGTGCCGCGTTCCGGCAAATCGCTCCTATAGACCTGTCCGTCATCGCCGACAATGCCGGTATTGATGTCATCGTTCGGCGTGCTATCAACTGCGGCGAGTACGCCAAACGGCACGCTGCCGGTGGCATCGCCGTAAGATTAACCCTCTGCATCTGGTTATCAGTTATAGGTTACCGCCACATTGGCGGAGGCGTTTACCGGGCCGATAGGCAAAGCACTTCCACCTGAGCACAGCCGCCAGATTATTTGGTTGGTGAAAGTTTGGCTTAGCGTACTGGCAGTGAGCACGCCGACATTGATATCGGTACTATTAAAATTGACTCCAGTAGAGGCATCGCAGGTGCCGCTGCCAGTGACGCCGTTACTGATCTCTCCTGTGATATAGCCACCCCCTTCGTTTAATGCTAACCGCGCAGTGTTACCTTCAAACACATTGCCGCTGAATTGGACGTTGATATTGGTGTCGATAGTATTGGGATTATCTTGTCCACATGAAACAGTGAATGGTTGAGGCATATTTGCCAGTTCAGCGGCATGTAAGGTATTTCGCGCCACGGTACCAAAATCGACACTGGTGGGGGTAGTAATGGAGCAGGAGACCAGATTTACACGTAAAAAAGTGTAGGGAAGGATGTTTTTTGTACTTTGATCTCTATCAGAGAAAGTCGCTCCGTACATCGTTGGCATGGGATAAGTACCTGATTGTTGTGTTCCATCAGTCACTATTACCCATTCACCCGAACCACTCATGGTTTGCGAGAGATTCAATAGAATTGATGTGTTGGTATTGAAAAAATTGATACACCACGCGCGATTTGGCGGGACAACACCATCACCCCCTTGGGGAAAGTCACTGCCAGACAACGTCCCGGCAGTGCCATTCATCCCAAGCGTTCCAGCCATGTTTACGGGGTAGAGTGACAGATTTGTGAAGGTATTTACGTTAAAACTCGCTGTTGGTACTAACCCGATGCCTGGTGCAATGGGAAAGGCGTCAATACTAGCAATATTGACAAGACTGGAGCTTGTAAGGCATTCCGTCATTGAATTTGTTATCGAGGCCGCGCCTCGCGTCGCCGTCGTTGCGCTATTTTGATTCTGTGTTTGCAGGCCTAGTGTAAAGGGGGCCCCTCGCCAAACCTCACCCGAACCCTTGCCAATCGTCAGCGTATTGGCCTGCGAGGCCTGAGCGCTAAACAACATCAACCACGCTGCTATGCTGGCTGTTTGCTTGATAGTGATAAAGTAGCTCATGCATTACCTCATTCGCAGCGTACGGCCAATGACCGTATCGGGTTGCTCGCCGTGGGTTTGGGCAGTTTGCTGAGATCAAAACGTGCCCGACACTGTTGCTGTTGTTCCCGTCCCCAGTTGACGTTCAGCGTGCCGCGTTCCGGCAAACCGCTCATATACACCTGCCCATCGTCGCCGACAATGCCGGTATTGATGTCATCTTGCTGCGCGCCATCGACCGCAGCGAGTGCACCAAAGGGCACGCTGCCGGTGGGTAACTGCAACGTGATCAACGCCTGATAACCGATGCGAGTGGCGAAGTTGGCTAACACCACCGCCCCTTTGGTGGGGTAAAGGTTCAGGCTGGATTGGGTGATATCCACATCGTCCGGCAATGTCGCCGGGTTAAGATCGATACTGTTGCGCTGGTAGTTCGACATATAGGGCACCAGCGCATAGCCGCGGCTGTCGGTTTGTACGTTGCCCTGCATAATACTGACGCCGCCTGCGCCGGGCGCACTGACCAGCGCCGCAGAGCTGCCTATCATCTGACCCAGCGTCACCCCTTGGGGATGAGCCACCACGGAACCACTGCCGCCCAGATTGAGGGAGCGGTTGTTACGGCTGTAGCTGTAACCCAGGGTGGCGTTGCCTCTGCTGCCCTGATAACTGGTGTTTAACGTGCTGGTGCTGTTGTTTTGATCGTTTGACCACCCCTGCATGACGCTGTAACTCAGACGATCGTCCAATGTGCTGCCGCTAAGACCGGCCTGCTGCTGTACGCGACCGTGATTGTCGTGCGTCATTTGGTAGCTGGCATAGAGACGATTCAATGAGGCGGATGAACTGAACAGGCTCATCGGTACTTGCACGTTTACGGAGAACTGCCGGTTTTCCGGCCAGCTATTGTTGCTTTTAATCCTGTCGATACTGTAGGCCAAACCATAGCTGACACCGCGATAGTTGCCGTTGTAACCGGCAGAGAGCGTGTTCATGACATTTTCATTGCCCCAGTAGTCGCTGCGTACGCCGGAAAGGTAAAATGAGCCATTGCTTCCCACCTGCTGGCTGATTCGCATCTCAAAACTGGAGCGTTGGCGCGTTAACGCCCAGGGCACCTGACCATAGCTGAGCCGGTGCCCCAGACTGTTGAAATCGGTAAAGTTGTAGTAGTGCTCGGTGGAATAACGGTAAGCCGCCAGATCGAGCGTGGTGCCGGTCTCCTGTACGCTTTTCGCATAACGAATCCGGTATGAAGCGCCGTGCTTGCGGTCATTCTGCTGTGGCAGTGTGGTGCTTGAAGTGGTGACATCCGCCGAAAGCGCTCCCCATGCGCCTAATGAAATGCCCGAACCAGCCACCAGCGACAGGTAGTCATTAGCAAACAGGCCGCCGCCGTACAGCGTGATATCCTGCGGCAGACCGTAAATTGCGGTGCCGGAAACAAACGTCGCCTCCTGAGAATTGACGGTGATGCCGCCGTTGTAGCGCCCTGCGGTTACTTCATATTTAAGGCTGCCCGGACGACGCATCACCGGAAGGGACGTTGCCGTCACCGTTTGGGTACGCACCGTGCCATCCGCTTCTGCAATGGTAACGGTGAGATCGCCCGACTGGCCGGTCTGGAACAGATCGCTGATGCGAAACGGCCCCGGTGGCACGAAGGTCTGATAGACCACGTTACCGTTCTGGCTCACGGTGACGCGGGCGTTGGTTTGCGCAATACCGCTGATCACCGGCGCAAAACCACGCTGGCTGATCGGCAACATGTCATCGTTGGAGTTAAGTTTGACACCGCGGAAGGGGACGCTGTTGAGCACGTCATTGCTGGTGGTGCTTTCACCCAACAATATTTCAGAACGCCAGGGCGTAATGTCCCGTTGCAGGTAAGTGTTAGTGAACTGCGTATTTTGATTGCTTTGGTTTTCTTCGCCGTTGCGACTGGCGCTGTTGCGGGTATACGTCATGGTGCTGCGTAACCGCCAGGCGTCGAGATTGATCCCGGCACGCAGGTTGGCGAACAGGTTGGTCTGCGACTGTTTTTCCATGCCGTACTGCGCATCTTGCCAGTTGCGTCCGCCGTTAACCGTGTAATTCAGTAAAAAAGCCGGAATGCCGTGGTCCCACAGTGCAGGATCGACGGCACCGCGGATGTTGGGGCGCAGTGCAACCTGTGGGATGCTGAGATCCAACCGTAGCTGGTTAAAATTAAAGCGGACAGAGGATTCGGGAATCAGGGTTGCCAGGTTCTCCACCGGCTTTTCCGCAGGCAAACGCGCAAAGGCGGGCAAGGCTTGCGTGTTAATGCCGAGCTCATGCAGCATCGCGGGCGTGAGTTCTGGTTCTACTTTTCCCTGCGCATTCGCGTTGAAGACCAGCGTGTGTTGCCCCTGATCCAACTGGTTGACGAAGACGTTAACCATATAGGTGCCGGGAGGAATATTGCCGGGCTTGTCGAACACGCTAAGATCGGTAGTTGTTAACTGCGCGCCGCCCAGTGAAAGCAGGCCCGGATCGAAATAGTCCTGTGCCCAGACGTTACCCGCCGCCAACATGCACACGCCAACCAGAGGCGAGAGAGGAAATGCGTCAAAATATTGTTTTTGTTTTCGCATTGTTGACGACTCTTAAGTCTCAAAGGGTTAGCTACTGTTCAGCAGCGTAAGGGGAATGCACTACAAGGCGCGTTGCTCGACCTCTGTATTCCACCCGTCTTCGTCAATCAACTGCCAGACGACGTTTTTTCCCGTAGCGCCAGGCGGCAAAGCATAAAATTGTTTGCCAAACGGTGGCACCATCAGCCTCAGTTGGGGCTTGCTCAGCGCGTGCGTGCCGACTTTCAATCGAGAAAAAGTTAGCCAGTAGGGCGTGGGATTATCAGCAACCAGTTGGTTTCCCTCGCGCTTAAAACGCAGTTTGGGTGCCATCTCGGCGACAGCTTGTTTTTTTAATCCTTCCGGGCGATAGAACACCTTTAAGTTATTGGTGATGGTCAGGATCACCTTTGCCGTGTTGTCCTGCGGCGCGGCGGCAGGCTGAGCCGGGATAGCCTTCATTGAAATAAAAAACACCGACTCACGATCGTCCGGCAAGGGTTGACCGTTACGCCGGATACGCAGTGTCAGGTTGTCATTTGGCTCTAAGCGGGATAACGGCGGCGTGACGATAAACGGAACCACCGTGCTGCCTGTTGCGGTGTTATCAACATCACCAGTAGCCGTATCCTGAGGGCGCATGCGGGATTGCATCAGATAAGGACGTGGCGTTTTGTTATACGCCGTAAGCGCGACGCCTTGCCTATCACTGGCCATATAGATAACGCGCAACACATAAAAGGTAATGCCCTGCGGCTCTCGCTCTTCGGCGTGTGCGCTCATCGCCATAAAGCCGCCTGCCAGCAGACTCAATACCGCTAACCATCGGCGCTGTAAAAAGAACAGGGGTATCATGGCACCTCCTGCGTGGTTGCAATCTGTTGTTTGCAAGGTGCGGATAACCCACCGTAATCGTTGATGGTTTGCCATTCAGCCTGTAAAGGCGATGCGGAGACCGTAAAGGTCAGCGTGCTCATCGGTGCCAGCATGGCGGGCTGCGTGTGTAAATTTACCCCTGTCTGATCAAACACCAGTCGTCCCAGCGTTTGATGATAGGGCGTCGGGTTTTGCACACGAATAGCCTGTCCCTGGCGACTGAAATGCAGTGGGCAGGCGGTTGTCTCCGAGACAGGAGGCAGCGCTGGCGGGCGATAAAACAGTTTAATCAAAAACTGTAACCCCGCCGAAATTTGCACCGGAGCATCATCTTTGGTCGGTCGAGAGGGGATCGCCACTACCGAAAGGTAAAAGACGGATTCACGATCGCTGGGCAGTGTGCCTCCCTGCGGTACGATGCGTAACAGTTGGCGGCTATCAGGCTTGAGTAAAAACACCGGGGGCGTGGCAAAGAACGGCGCTGGCGCGGTGTTATTTGCCTCGAGCTGCACGCGGCTCTGCACCAGATAGGTTCGCGTGTCGCTGTTGGTGATGGTCACCGTTTGTGCTTTTTCGCTGGCAGGAAAAACGATCCGCGTCTGATTCAGACGAATACCGCCTTCTGTTGGCAACAGGGCGTACGCAGGGAATATGCCCGACAGCAATGTGCCGGTGCTCCAGAACAGTAGCCCTCTCCATGCAGGTTGTGCCATGTTTCCCTCATCGATAAGCGAGTTGGAATAAAATTGGCGCCGTTAATGTGCCAGGGGTTACGCTGGCACAACTTGCAATGCCACAGGTTAACCCGGCATAAAAGGTGAGGTCTTGGTCGACGGGCGCATCTCCACGATCGGCCAATGGAATATCATCGTTGTTTTTGACCTCGATATCCGAGAAGGAGGGCGGTGCGTTGGTATGGACCAGCATCACCCCCACATTGGTGGCCGTGGATGACGCGGCGCGGAACAGCCATTTAGTGTCCTGAAGGACTCCTGGTCCGGTAACATTTACCACGGGAAGCTGACTGTTACCCACGGCATTACAATCTCGTACGCTCAGAACGAAAGGCTGTGCGGCCAGCAGTGAGGAGGGGACTAATTGCGCTTGTTGCAGTGTCCCGAGATCCAGCGTGGATTTATCCAGACTGAATGCGCAGGTGCTTTCAATCAGCGTGGCCGAGAAGTTGATCGTAATAGCCTGTACCGACGCAGAGAAAATACTTAGCGTGCTGATCACGCCGCCAATGATAAATGCATTAAGGCAACGTTTGGGTAAATGCATTGACGGCCCCCTCGTCATTGATGGTTTGCCAACGGACATCACCTCTGGTGGCACCGGTTTTAAATATCTGATTCGAGAACGGTGCCATCGTGAGTTTTTCTGGGGTGTCCAGGCGGATATGTTGTCCACCAACCTGAAGGCTGGCAAAGCTGATAAAATACGCTGAGGCGTTTTCCGCTTTTATGCCGCCATCCACACGAGAAAATTTAAGATTTTGCTGTGCCTCTCGGGATGTCGAGGGCAATGCGTTCGGACGATAAAACAGCTTAATAATGGACCCCACGCCAAATTGGGTCGCGCCATGCACTTTGCTTGCGCTATTTTGATCTGCGGGGGGAGTGGACGCTGGTACGGCACTGGCGTGAAAATAAAACAGAGATTCGCGATCGGTCGGCGCATTAATATTTTGGGCTGAGATGCGTAATTGATTAACGGCTCCGGGTTCAAGACGAAATAGCGGCGGTCTGACAAGGAACGGCGCGGGCTGGTAGTTGGCCTGAGCGCGACTGACGCGGGCTTGAACCAGATAAGGTTGCGATGCCGTCGTATTGCGGACGGAAACGCTGATACTGTCAGCACCTTGCGGGTAAATAAGGCGAGAGGCATTAATGCCAAACCCGTCAGCCTGCGAAGTGGTGGGCACTGTAAACAAAGAGAGCAGCAGAGCCATAACCAACGATATGCGTTGCATGTGCCAGTCCTTGTCTGAAAAAGCGGGGCGGCTATGCCGCCCAGCCGGAATTAATTGGTGATAAAGTTGAAAAGGATCGGTGCGGCTACTCCTCCAAGATCAACATTAGCAGTAGTTGTGGTTGATGCCAGTCCGGCTCGCAAGTTCAGGCGTTGGCCATCAAAGTCGCTGGCATCTGGGTCGGTACCATCAGCGGTGGCAATATCTAAAACCTCATTGTTCTCGATGTAAACCGATGGCGTGCTGGCGTTGCTGATCATCACGCCAGTATTGCGTGTGGTATCGCTATTAAAGATGTTGGTCTGCCCCGGTAATACCGGACCCGTAACTTGCACCTGCGCAACCTGGCTGGCATCTGGTGTACCACAGTTGCTCAGCGTCAGTGAGAAATCACGCTGGCTGGAAGCCACGGGGGTAAGCGCTGCGGCGAATGCTAATTGTGCGACGTTGCCGAGATCCAATGACGTGGTGCTCAAGTTAATATCACAAGAGGTGGCTACCACGCTGCCCGTGATGGTGATTTGTGCGTTATTAGCCGCCAACGCGTTATTGGCAACCAGCAGCAACAGACCCAGCGGGGCTAATGCGAATAATGATTTTTTCATTGTAAACTCCTGACATTTAGTAAAATAGATTTGAAATTTGTTTGTCTTTCCCTAATACCTGGTGAAAAGGGGAAAAATACAACAGTGCTGATTTTTATATCGTTATAATGATTAGCACTTGTGGTATTTACAAAAAAAAGTATGCTTATACATATAACGACAGTGTTTCCAGGTTTTACACTATGACGCTAACGTTGCATCATCGATTAAGGATGTTGCTTTCTATAAAATGTCGCTTCCTATAAACAGCGTTGACCGCTTATTCGATTCATTTTCTCTCATCGGTTTCGGATGAGAGGTTATCATCTGACTGGTGCACCATTCAGTCTCGGTATAAACACAGCGAATGTAGTAGAAGCATCAGTTGCAGCGATTTTATATAATTATGGCATTGCCAGAAATGTTTTTTTTGGTGCTGATATTGTTTTTATTTACGTAATCTATCCTTTTTTAATGTCAGTGAATTATTTATATGCTGTTATTTTTTATTTCTATGGTTTTTAATTCTTTGCTTTTCATTTATGGTTGGTGTTTTTCACTGCTTTTTGCGTGGCGGATTGAAAATGGCTAGTGAGCAGAGGTTATTGGCAGGATTATGTATTTAAAGTAAAAAACACTGCTTGTAATTATAATCCTAAAATAAATTCACCGCATAATATACACATCATTACATGGCAGAAAGGATAAGAGAGTTCTATAATTTAAAAGCATTGTTTGTGATTTTATCTATTGCCAAGAATATGTTATCGCAAGGTACCCAGTACATTATTCCACAATAAATGCATGCTTATTTATAACGTACCATTACCCCGCGTTGAGACCTAAGGCAAGCCTGGTAGCACCTGCCTCGGTATAAATGTCGCTATCGCGTTTGTACTGCGGTGCTGTTCGTGTTATTCCCACGCCAGGTGTAACATCCCGAGTAATTGATCGTAGGTTAACGGCACCGGATTGGCCTTCATGGATGATGCACTGCTGGCCGCCAAGGCCGCAGATTCCAGTGCATCATGAGGTACACCAAGCGTGCTGAGTGAGCCTAACCCAACCTGGCAACGCCAATCACGCAGTGCCTCAAAGGCCTGCATTGGAGCAACCCCGAGCGCATTGGCAAACCAACGGCGTATTTCATCAAAGCGCACCAGTAAAGCTGGATCGGTGACATGGGCATTATTCAGCATCAAGCCGAAGGGGAGCAGGCTACCACATAGCGCACCGTGTGGGGCATCGCATAACCCCCCCAACGGGCCTGCCAAGCCATGAATCACGCCAAGCCCGGCATTTGCCAGTGCCAGACCGCCACACAGGCTTACCCACGCCAGAGTATCCCGACTCTGTGGACACTCTTGTTTCATCAATTGCATTAGTGCGTTGATGCCCTGTGGGATCGCGGCACGGCACAGCGCATCCGTGTAAGGCGTAGCGCGATTGCATATATAAGGTTCAATCACCTGCGTCAGCGCGTCCAGTCCCGAGGCGAGCGTCACGCTGCGCGGCGTATGGTCTGTCAGGGCCGGGTCGATGATAGCGAGGTCTGGCAGCATGCGGTTATCACGCAGGCTGACTTTGCGACGGTGTGCCGGAACGTTGATGACGGCATTTTTGGTTACCTCGGCACCCGTCCCGGCGGTGGTGGGCAGCGCAACGAAGGTTAACGGGGCTGACTCCAGAATGCGGCCATTTCCGACCACCTCCAGATAGTCAATCAGCGGCCCGTGTGCCTTCACCAGTGCAGCGATCGCTTTACCGGCATCGATAACCGCTCCTCCGCCCAGGCTGACAACGGCCTCAATGCCACGCAGTCGGGCGAGTTCGACCCCTTGCTCTATGTCGGCAAGCGTGGGCTCGTGAGCGACCGTGAACGTGCTGACGCGCACCTGTGCCGCATGGAGCCGCTCGACGAGAAAAGCGGCACGTTGCGGGTTGGCACCCTGAACCAGCAGAACGTGCCGGGCGCGGGCGGCCAGCCAGGTGGCGGCGCCCGCGGCTTCACCGCGTCCAAAACGAATTTCACCGGGGCTTACTACAGAAAATGACAGGGGCATGGAAAACTCCTTTATCGCATCAACCTGCACAAACCTGTGCGGCTCATTAAAACAAGTAATGTATCTATTTTCAGGCGGTTCACAAACTGAAACGCATGATTGCCATCAACATGGCGGAAAAATTTCACAGCCTTTTTGGTTGCTGGCGTGAGATGAAAAAGCGTAGGAGTGGCGGAATTATGTAACTTTGGCCTACGCTTAAGTCTGTGAGGTTTTTTGTAAGATTTTCTGTATGGTTTGGTATTAAGGAGACTCCATGAAGTGTCCGAGCATTCCTGATGATGATTCACAAAGACTGAAAGCGCTCTGCGAGTATGCGCTTGATCCTGGAGCTACCTTGTCCAGTTTGTCGCCGGTCGTGCGCATCGCGTCCCGTATGTTCGATATGCCCATTGCCGCGGTCAATATGATCGGCAGCGATCGCGTCTTCTTTGCCGCAAGCCATGGATTGGGTGATGGCTCCGTTGACATGACTCGAGATGCCTCTTTCTGTGCCCATGCCATTCTGACCGAAAACGGTATGATTGTGCGTGACGCCGAACGGGATGAGCGTTTTCATGATAATCCCTTGGTGACCGGGCCGAGCCATATCCGTTTTTATGCGGGGGTGCCGTTACGCTCTCCCGAAGGGTATGCACTGGGTGCTTTGTGTATTCTGGATAACACCCCCCATCAAAATTTTACCGCTGAGGATCACGCCCGTCTGACCGAGTTGGCCAGAATGGCGTCCGATCGTCTTGAACTGCGACGCATTGAAGTAGCCAGCGAACACCACGCCGATAGGGACACTGCGGTATTGACGGGGGAAGCGCCGGTTATCCACTTTGATCGGGCCTTGCGCATTACCGGTTGGAACGCGGCGGCGTCGCAGTTATGTGGTTACGCTGAGGATGAAAGCGCCGAATTAGTGGTCAGCGATCTGTTTGGCATTGATGAAAATACCGAATTCTGGAGCGCCATCCGCCGTGTTATTGCGGACGGCACATGCAGTGAAACACCGCCTTTTGAGGTTGGTGGCCGTCATAAAAACGGCAGCAAGCTGTTCTTTGTGTTATCGCTGTTTTGTGAATGTTGTGGCGGTAATTTACAGTTTACCGCCGCGTTACGCGACATGACGCGTTACCGGCAGGATAAAAAGGCCGTTGCCATCAGTGCCGATTGCGATCCGCTAACCGGGCTGAGAAATCGACGCCGCTTTTATCGTTGCGTCGAAGACGCTGTATTGCGAGACCCCAATGCAGCCATCATGATGATTGATATTGATGGTTTCTCGGATGTCAACGCCGCTTTTGGGCATGCTGCCGGTGACGAAATTTTATGTGAAATCACCCATCGCCTGCTGACATCAACCAAGGAAACGCAGATTGTTGCCCGCATTGGCGGCGATGAGTTTGCTGTGCTGCTGCCGGATATTTACGATCAGGCCGAGGCCGGTTTTTATGCCCAGCAGATCATGGCGCATATTGCTCAGCCGATTCTGGTGCAGGGCAGCCCGATAAGTGTAACGGTCAGCGGGGGCATTTCACTGGCACCAAAACACGGCTATGAAGCGCTGGAACTGATTGCCAATGCCGATCTGGCCCTATCAAGGGCGAAACGCACGGGACGAAATCAGCTGTATATTTTTACGCCGGAGCTGCGTCAGGAGGCGACGGCGCGCCGTCACCATGCCATGGAGCTGTTACGTGCAACGGACAACAGCGAGTTTGTGCTGTTTTATCAGCCGCAGATAAAACTGAGCGACGGCTCATTGTCCGGCGCAGAGGCGTTAATTCGCTGGGTACACCCCACGCGTGGGCTATTACCTCCTTCGGAGTTTTTAACCACATTAGCGCGCGGGCCAATGGCGGTCAGCGTGGGCTCCTGGATCCTCGATGAAGCCTGCTCACAGGCGGCCTATTGGCGTCGTTGTGGTGCGCCTGATTTTCGCATTGGCGTGAACTTGTTCGATGTGCAACTGACCACCGGGGATCTGGCCGCAGAGATTGCGGACGTGCTAAAACGCCACGGTCTTCCCGCAGAAGCACTGGAAATTGAACTAACGGAAAACATCGCCCTTAATAATAACAATGATTCAATCATGTCGGACACACTGCAAAAAATTCGTGATATGGGGGTCTCTATTGCCTTCGATGATTTCGGTACGGGCTATGCCTCGTTGAGTATGCTCAATCAGTATCCTGTAACACGCATAAAGATCGACCGTTCATTTATTCAAAATTTGCTCACATCACGACGTGATGCGTCTGTCGCCTACGCCATTCTTGATATCGCCCGCAATTTCGAGATTGAAGCGATTGCGGAGGGCATTGAAACCGCAGAACAATGGCATGACTTACGCCAGCACGGCTGTCAGGAAGGACAAGGCTATTGGTTTGGCAAGCCGCTGGAGGCGCAAGCCTTTGCCACACAATTCGGGCTTGTACAGCAGTCATTCAGAAAGAGGGTTAATCCGTAATCAGGCTTTTTATGGGTAACGCGGTGTGAATATTAGCGTTTTGCGCCCAGCCAACGTGACGCGATGGCTGGGCGTGATTATTTTGGAGCCGCCTGCATTACACCGGGTTTAGGCCTTGTGGTGCCGTGCTGGCGCCGGTGGGTAATCTAGCGATACCAAATCCGGTAAAGCCGTATATCAGCGCGAAGAAAATTGCCGCATAGCATTGGATTGCCCAAGGGACAAAATCCAGTGTGCTAACCCCCAGGGTGCTGGCCATATACACCCCGGCCGAGGTCCAGGGCAGTAACGGCTCTGTCACTGTGCCCGCGTCTTCCACCGTTCGCGACAGGTTTTTAGTGTCCAATCCCATACGCAGGTAAGATTCTCTAAACAATTCAGCGGGAATAAGCAGTGCCAATTTCCCATCACTGGTGGCTCCAGTGACCAACAGGGTGGTTGCCACGGTGGCCGCAATCAGCTGACCCACACCGCGGATCGCCTTTAGCAACCGGTTAATGATAACGGTCAGGGCACCCGTCAAGGTTAAGGCCCCGGCAAAGGAAAAGGCGCAGAGTACCAAGAGGATGGTGCCCATGATGGAGAACATCCCACCGCGATCGAGCAGGCGGGGAATGTCGCTGAGCAGGCCGGTGACATCAGTACCCTGTGCGGCAAACATGGACGTGGTGAAACCGTGAATCAATGAAATACACCCTTGTTGCAGGGTGAATCCCTGGAGGCCGACGCCGATACCTATCGCCATGACTGACGCTGCCAACATCACGGGTATCACCGGGCGTTTGGTGATGGCCCCCCACAGTACCAAGATGGGGGGGAAGAGCAGGAGCACGTTAAAGTGATACAGATGCGCTATCGACGTTACGATTTCATTCACCTTGTCCAGATTTGCCGCGTGGCTGGGGAGGTGGGTGTATCCGAAAAACAGATAGACTCCCGCGGCTAAAGCAAAGCTCGGCAGGGTGGTATACATAAGATGGCGGATATGGCTGTAAAGGTCGGTCTCAGCGACGATGGCCGCAAAATTGGTGGAATCAGACAGCGGTGACAGTTTGTCGCCAAAATAGGCCCCTGACACCACCGCGCCCGCTGTGGCGGCTAAAGAGACATCGAGGCCTGCGGCGACGCCCATTAACGCCACACCCACGGTGCCTGCGGTGCCCCACGAAGTACCGGTGCAGACCGACGTTGCACTGGTGATAAGAAAGGCCGTGATAACGATATATTGAGGACTGATCAGTTTCAGGCCCCAATACACCATATAAGGGATCGTGCCGCTCAGCATCCAGGCACCGATCATGCCACCGACGCAAATCAATATCAGTATCACCGGCATCGCTTTGGCCAGCTTAGTGACAATAGCGTCCATGACCTCCACCCAGCGGTAGCCTTGCCAATAGGCTACTGCTGTCGCAACGGCAGCCGAAACCAGCAATAGCGCCTCGATGGGCAATTTATACTGACCATAACCAATAACCAACAACGTAAGCATGGCAACGATGGGCAGCAGCGCCAATCCCAGATTAAGCTCCTTTTTGGCTTTCATTTATCACTCCTGTTAAGCGTTGAAGGGGCCCAGCGTATTCAGAGTGAGGCGATATAAATGTGATCCCGGACTGCCGTGGGTGTAACGGGTTTCATTGGCTGAATCACTGCGACGCCATTCGCATTTTTCTGGCTTGCGCCGGGCTGACAAGGCGGAATTAAAGATGCCTGACCGATGCTCGCGGGATAAGCTCAGCGCAATAGCAATTATTTTGTGGCGGCCCGACGATACCGGCGTTGAGTTGTAACGCCAGCGTCGCGGCACGGCGCGCCATTTTCTCAATCGGATTGTGCATGGTGGTCAAGGTGGGGTGCAGATATTTGGCCCAGGCAATATCATCAAAGCCGACCATGGAGATGTCGTCGGGTACGCGTACCTGATGGTGGTGAAAGGTGCGCATGATGCCAGCGGCCATGACATCATTGAAGGTGACCAACGCCGTGAAGGCGAGCCCGGCGTGTAGCAGTTTTTCTGCGGCTTGCTCGCCCCCTTGTTCATTGAAGGGAACGCTGATGATCCAGTCATCGGCTACCGGGATACCGGCAATTTCCATGGCTTTGCGGTAGCCTTCGACACGGTGTGTTCTGTCATCAATGGGAATATCTGCCGCGATACAGGCTATTTTGCGATGACCGTGTTGAATAAGCTGGTTGGTCGCGGCCTGAGCGGCACCCACATTATCCAGCCACACGCAGCGATTGGCGATGACCGGCAAATAGCGATTTATCACCACCAATGCCGGAGTATGGGCCGCATAGCGTAAGATATCCTCCTCATCCATGCGGGGCAGGTGGGCGACAATGGCTTCACACCCCTGATTGATCAGGAAATCCAGACCTGCTTTTTCCAACTCGGAACGGTGCCCGCCGCTGCAAACCACCAACTGTACTCGGGCTTTACGCGTAGTATCTTCAATGCCCCGCGCCATGCGCGAGAAGAAGGGGTCGTCCAGGTTGCCGGTCAGCAGCCCGAGTGTCTTACCACTTCTTTTTGCCATGGCGAGTGCGGCTGCATTACGCTGGTAGTTGAACTCACGCATCGCTGTCTCAACCCGTTCCCGCGTAACCGGCTTAACGTAAACGGTATTGTTGATCACTCGGCATACCGTTGCCGCAGAAACACCCGCATGGCGGGCTACATCCTTCATTGTAGCCATGATGACTCCCTGTCATTGCATTGAGAGCTACTGTGTTATCACAGTTAATTATGCTAACCCAATATCGCACCCTGTAATTTTTAATGGCTCATTGAGCTTTCGTTATTCAATTTTTTCAGCAAGGCGACCGCGACGGCTTCTGAACTGGCCGGATTCTGCCCTGTTACCAGATTGCCATCTTCCACGACGAACGGCATCCAATCGGCACCTTTTTGATAATGTGCGCCAGCGGCAATAAACGTATCTTCGATCAAAAACGGGACGATATGGGTGAGTTCGACGGCCTCTTCTTCACTGTTGGTGAAGCCGGTGACGTGACGGCCTTTGATCAGCAGATCGCCCGTTGCGGCGGTAACATGGCGTAGCACGCCTGGCGCATGACAGACAAAGGCCACCGGTTTTCCGGCGCGATCGAAAGACTCAATCAGTGCAATCGAGGTGGCGGACTCCGCGAGATCCCAAAGCGGGCCGTGGCCGCCAGGATAAAACACGGTGTCAAAATCGTTCTGAGACACGGTGTCCAGTTTTATCGTTTGAGAAAGCGCGTCCTGCGCATCTTTGTCGGCTTTGAAACGTGCCGTCAGTGCCGTCTGGAATTCAGGCAGATCGCTTTTCGGATCTAGTGGCGGTTGGCCGCCCGCCGGGGAAGCGAGAACCACCTCAGCACCCGCATCTTTAAAGACATAGTAGGGTGCGGCAAACTCCTCCAGCCAAAAGCCTGTTTTCTTGCCCGTGTTGCCCAGTTCGGCATGTGATGTCAGAACCATTAAAATTTTCATTGTTAACCTCGATAGTGCGGGTGCAGGTGAATTAATTGTTGAGGAACGCTTCGGCAACAGCCGCTTTATCCTGATAAGGCGCGCGAAGACGAAGATTGGTTATGGCGGCGCTGTCCTGAACAACAACCGGTTTTGCATGACTGAAACGTCTGAAACCATGGATACCGTGATACGCACCGGTACCTGAAGCCCCGATGCCGCCAAAGGGCAGGCTGTCGATCGCGGCATGGGTCATGACGTCGTTGATCACCAAGGCACCTGACGTTGTCCTTGTGGCTATCTGGCGCTGGCGCTCCGCGTCATGACCAAAGTAGTAGGCAGCAAGCGGGCGCGGGCCCGCGTTGATGTAACGAATCGCGTCACCGATCCCGGCAGCGTAGGTTTTTAGCGGCAGCAGCGGTCCGAAGATCTCTTCCTGCATCACCAACATGTCCTGCGTGACGCCAAGAATGAGGTGTGGCGCGATCTTTCTGCTGTGCGGATCGACATCAGGTTCGTTGTCGGGAGCGAGACTGATGATGTCAGCCCCTTTGCGGGCGGCATCGTCCAGCAGCATGATCAATCGTTGATAGTGTCTGTCGTTAATGATAGCGGTGTAATCCACATTGTGCTGAAGCGTTGGATAGCTCGCACGCATAAAACGTTTTGCCGCGTCGACAAAGCCCGCTTCGGACGATTCAGGCAACAGGACATAATCCGGGGAGATGCAGATTTGTCCGGCATTGAACGTCTTTATCGTCAGTATCCGTTCGGCCGCGATGCTGATTTCTGCGTCAGTATCCAGCACCACCGGGGATTTTCCACCCAGTTCCAGCGTGACGGGCACCAGATTTTCAGCCGCCGCCCGCATGACGTGACGACCAACCGCCGTGCTGCCGGTAAAGACCAGATGATCGAACGGTAATTGGCTAAACGCCTGGCCCACGGCCGCATCGCCCAACACCACGACAAGTTCATTCGAATCAAAGTAATGGGGGACAAGCTCCGCGAGCAATTCAGAGGTGAACGGCGTCAGCTCCGAGGGTTTCAGCATCGCGGTGTTGCCCGCCGCAAAGACACCCGCCAGCGGACCGAAGGCGAGGTTTATCGGGAAATTCCACGGGCTGATAATGCCCACAACGCCCAGCGGTTGTGGTTCGATCCAGGCCTGCATCCCCGGAACCGGCACCTCCGCCGCCTCCGGTTGCATCCATTGCTCCAGCTTTTCAGCGGAATGCATCAGCATGTTGATGGTGGTAATCAGATCGGCGGCCTGCGTCTGATAACCGCTACGGTGACCAAAATCGCGGCCGATCGCCTCGGTCAGGGCCGCATGGTGGTCACGGATCAAGGCGGCGCTGCGCATAAGGCGATCGCGGCGTAAGGCCGCCGTGGCAGGTTCATTCTGTCGATGATGCTTTTTCATGGCGTCAAGGATGGTTGATAACGTCTGAGAATGCTGTTGTTCGCTCATTTCACTTTCCTGTTGGTGCTGAGGTTTCCTGCGTTGGGAACAGCATAACGGGTCTGGATGTTTGCAGATAACAACGCTATTTTGTCAGGGGTATAAATTAATTTATGGGTAAACTATGTCACTGTTGCGTCTACGCACCTTTATGGAGGTGTACCGCCAACGCTCGATTTCGGGTGCGGCACGCGTGTTAAACCTGACGCAGCCTGCGGTCTCCCAGCACATCAGCGGCCTTGAAATGGCCATTGGAAGGCCCCTGTTTGAGCGCCAACCGCAGGGGGTGAAACCGACGGTGGTCGCTGACGATCTCGCGGCGGATATCGGTAATAAACTGGATGACGCTGAATCCGCGCTCGCCTCAGCAAGGGCAAGGTCCATGGATGTCGCGGGAACCCTGCAAATCATTGGTCATTCTGACTTTATGGCAGAAAAATTGGCGGGTGAACTGCTGCCATTGTTGGAAAGCGGTATTCGCGTGCATTTGCATGCGGGAGATGGCCCGATGGTTTCCCAGATGGTGATAGAAGGACATTGCGATCTGGGTATCACCGCGCACCCTGTCACCGATACGCGATTAAAAGGGGATGTCATTTTTACCGACCGCGTGATCGCTATTGCAGCGCCCGCCCTTGCCGAACGCCTGAACAGCAGTGAGCATTTTGGCCGGGATTTACTGAATGAGCCGCTGCTGGCTTACAACCTTGAGCTTTCACTGATCGAACACTGGCTGGGTAAGAATCGGATAAAATTCGGTTCGTTGCTTCCTGCGATGGTCGGTCAGGATTTACGCGGTCAGAGAAGCCTGCTGTGTAAAGGATTTGGCTGGACGGTGATGCCGGAATTTTTGTGCCGTGCGCATCTTGCTGAAGGTAAGCTGGCCCGTATTAAAGCCCCGGTGGGAGACACCGAAATTCGTTACAATCTGGTGTGGCTGCCGAGTGCATTACGTCAGCCGCGTCTGGCACACACCCGACAGATCCTGCTGAACAGGCTTGGTAACCCGGATTAAACGAGGAACGGACGGGGCAGGGCGTGGCACGGGTCATTGACGGGCGATGTGCGGGAAAAATTCAGCACCGCCCTTGAGTGATGTGCGGTGCAACGCTACTCATTGCCCCATTGATTCAAAAACGTCGCTATCTCATCAATGCGTTGTTCGTCGATATGGGCTTCACGGGCCATCTCTTGCTGAGCCTGCTCGCTGATTTCTTCATTATTCATTAAGCGGGTGAGCAGTAATTGGAAATAGTGCGCCAGAGCGTCACGTTCTGACTCGCTCACCAATGTGGCAGCTTCCGTCGAATACTCATCCACAATGTCATAATATTTAAGGGGTATTTCATTGTTCATGCGTCGTCCCCACGGGGTAAGGTTTCTGTCGTCTGTTCTGGTGGTTAAATGCTGCATTAAACCGTTGCAACATGCAGCGTCAATTACCACATTAAATCATCAGGCACTTTAAAGTCGGCATAGGGATCTTCTTCATCTTGCTCTTCCTGACTCAGCGCACTGTGTAAAACGATACTGCTTGCATCCCGCTGCGCAATTTTCTCAGCTACGCTCGCGGGGATGATCGCGTATTGGCTCTCACCCTTGCTATCAACAACCAGGCGAGCGATGGCGAGACGACCATTAATCAACTGGGCTTGGGTAAGCTTATCCACAACCACTTTTTTAATTAAATTGTTATCCGTGAAGTTAAAGCTAATATCACCTTTTGAAATGTCGATTTTGTTCATTTCAATGAGTTGCTTCACCTGCGCTTTATACTCTTTAGATAACACAGCCTGTTTTTGTTGCTCGCTTAGCTGTTTATCGCGCTCGAGCTGTGTTTTTTTATTTTCCTCTACAGCGGCTCGGGCCTCACGCGCCTGAACGCGTGATTTTTTGGCCGTTCTTTGCACTTTGGCCACTTTTTTGCTGGACACTAATCCCGCTTTCAGCAGTTGCTCTTGTAAGGTGAGTTTTGTCATCGTCGTTTCGAAACCCGTAAGAATAATGGGTGGGATTATACCTGTAATCGTCAAGGCTGTAACCGGGCGCAGAGCCCGATCGCGATGGCGTTTGGTCTGGAGGACGCCATCAGGGGCGCAGTGAATACGGTTCGCTGCTGACACGGGGCCAGCGAAAAGGTTTCACACCTTGAGCAGTTTCACTGTGGCGTCTATGTCTATCTCATCTTCGGTGAAGATTAACGTTGAACCCTGAAAGGTGGTAATCGCCAGCTTTTTCATCGAGCGAACTTCGCTGGATTTAGCGGCTGATTTCGGCCTGATGTTTCCCATCAGCGCGCCCACAGAAAGCACCGTATTCTCTTTATCAATGCGGGTATCGGCCGGCACTTCTTCGCTGAACACCAGAAAGGATTTAATGGCGGTAAGCTTGATGCGTTCGCCTGCGATATAAATGTATTTGCTTTCCGGTTCAACTTTCACGGCATATGCCGATAGACCCTGATTATTGGTGGTGGGTTCGAAAGTGACGCTCGCGCCTTTTTTAAGCAGATCCGGGTTGGCAACCTTAATCACATGAAAATAACGGTTATCACCGTTTTCATCTTTGATAAATCCAAACCCTTTATCTTTAAACCAGGTTGTGATCGTTCCGTTCATCGCCATTACCGCCTACGTAATCGTTTATTGCCCTATTTTTGCAGCGCGCAGTGTAAAGCACAATCCCTGCGCAGACCACCTCTTTACTTTACCTGTTGGTGATAAATGTCCGGTAAGAACATGGCGTGCATTTCTGCAAGAATCGGGCTATCAGGAGAGTGAAAATAGAGTAGGAAATGGAACGCTGAGAAACCAGAAATGGTGCGTTCTAATGGACTCGAACCATCGACCCCCACCATGTCAAGGTGGTGCTCTAACCAACTGAGCTAAGAACGCATTCTGTGAGGCTTGTTGCTAAAGCAGCGGACGATACTCTGTGCTGCCGTGCGGGGCGCATAGTAGCGAGTGAATAGGGTGCTGGCAAGACGCAAATGCAAAATTTATGCGGTTGAACTGCACGACTGCTGCGCTTGTATTCACTTTGTGTTTTTTTCACCCAGCGCCGATGGCGTATTGCCCCTTGGCGCTGGGTGACATCAGAGTTAGCGCGCCGCGCGAGCCAGAATATCGCCGGGCGGTTGACGTTGCAGATAACGGATACGCAGCACCATCATGATCGCGGCCGCAGTGAGTCCGATGATAAAACCGCACCAGAAACCGGCGGGCCCCATGCGTGGCACCCAATAATCGGTCATTGCCAGCAAATAACCGCTGGGTAAACCGAGTATCCAGTAGGAGACGAAGGTGATGTAGAAAATGGATCGCGTATCTTTATAGCCACGCAATACACCGTTGCCGATAGCCTGCACTGCATCTGAGATCTGATAAATCGCGGCAAACAGCATCAACTGTGCCGCCATGGCGACCACTTCGGGGCTTTTGTTATACAACAAGGCGATCTGTTCACGCAGCAGTGCCGTGAAAATGGCGGTACAACAGGCCAGCATCACGCCGGTCGCAATGCCGGTATAGGCCGCAATACGCGCATCTTCCACGGAACCTTCCCCCAGTCGATGGCCAACGCGGATGGTCGAGGCGATGCCGATCGACAATGGCAGCACGAACATCAGTGAACTGAAATTCAGTGCTATCTGGTGTCCGGCAACGTCAATCACGCCGAGCGGCAGGATCAGCAGGGCGACGATGGCGAACAGCGATACTTCAAACAGCAGGGCCAGCGCAATCGGCAAACCGAGCGAAAACAGACGCCGCATGGCGGAGAAATCAATCTGCCAGCGCTGCCACTTGATGTCACGCAACCAATGTGCGCGCATACTGTAAAACGCCATCATCAGCATCATGATCCAGTAGGTGGATGCTGTTGCGACGCCGCAACCCACCCCGCCCAGTTCGGGCATGCCAAATTTGCCGTAGATAAAGATATAGTTCAGCGGAATATTGATCAGCACGCCAATAAAGCCAATCACCATGCCCGGCTTGGTTTTGGATAGCCCTTCACATTGGCAGCGCAGCACCTGATAGAACAGATAGCCCGGCACCCCCAGCAGCATCACGTGCAGATAGCCGATGGCAACATTCGCCAACTCCGGTGAGTCGGTGTGCATCATGGCAATAACATGTTTGCCGTTGTACAGCACCACCATGGTGATAACCGCAACGATCGCTGCCAAAATAAACGCCTGCTGAACCTGATGGGCGATGCGCGGACGTCGACCGGAGCCGTTGAGCTGGGCCACCACCGGCGTGAGCGCCATCAATAGACCATGTCCAAACAGGATGACCGGCAACCACACGGAGGTACCGACCGCCACGGCCGCCATATCGGTGGCGCTATAGGCACCCGCAATAATGGTATCCACGACACCCATGGACGTTTGGGAAACCTGCGCAATAATGACAGGAACCGCGAGCGTTAACAGGCTCCGCGCCTCTGACAAATATTTCTGCACGCAAACACCTTCCTTGAATTGTTAAAACGAGACACTGACGTCGATACCACCTCGCGCTCTGTCATACGGCCTCACCGCGAGGTGGCGCGTTGCTTTTCCAGCAGGGGGTTGGGGTGAAAGAAAGTAAACAACCGCAAGCGAGATAATGAGCATAAATGGCTTTCACAGCCATCCATCTGAGATGGAAAATCGATCGATGACAGAACGTTGTTCTAGTGTAGCGGCTTGGCATAAGTAAACCAACTTCTTCGTAAGATATTGTGTCTATAGAGAGGGTCTGTTGTCTTATCGGATTTGTCGGGGGACAAAGGGGGGAATACGTTTGGTTTTCCAGTCGTTATGAGGCAAACTGCAAGATGATTTGTCAGTCTTTCTTCCCTCGCGGCTTGCCACGGTAACGAAGGGAGGGGCGACTGGCACAGTAGCATTCAGTTATTTCACTGATTTATTAAGAGGCAAGCGTATGTTTACCGGTATTGTTCAAGGCACCGCGCCGGTGGTGTCCATCGATGAAAAAACGAACTTCCGCACGCATGTGGTAAAACTTCCTCCCGAATTACTGACCGGTCTGGTGACGGGTGCCTCGATCGCCAATAACGGCTGCTGCCTGACGGTGACGGCAATTGATGGCGATCGGGTCAGTTTTGATTTAATGAAAGAGACGCTACGCCTGACCAACCTGGGCGATATCACGCCGGGGGATCTGGTGAATATTGAACGCGCCGCCAAATATGGCGATGAGATTGGCGGGCATGTGATGTCCGGGCACATTATGTGCACGGCCGAAGTGGTTAAAATTCTGACCTCAGAAAACAATCACCAAATCTGGTTCCGATTGGCCGATGAATCGCAGATGAAATATGTGCTGCACAAAGGGTTTATCGGTATTGATGGCATCAGCCTTACGGTGGGTGAGGTGACACGCAGTCGTTTCTGCGTGCATTTGATCCCCGAAACGCTGCAACGCACCACCCTCGGGCAGAAACGGTTAGGGAACCGGATCAATATCGAAATCGATCCGCAAACGCAGGCCGTGATCGACACGGTTGAACGTGTGCTGGCGCAGCGTCAGGCACAAGAGGCCGCAACGGCGAATGCCGCGCAGAGCGCCTGAAGTCTGACCTGAACAGGCAATAACATAACGCCGTACCCTTATCTGTACGGCGTTAGCAGACCGCTATCAGCGCGCTACACGCACGCCGCCTTCAATCCCCTGAGGGCTAAACAATACCTGCCACAGTTGAATATTGCGTGCGCGAAACGCCCCGGCGCAGGCATTCAGGTAGTAACGAAACATACGATTAAAACGCAGTGAGTAACGGTTCGCTAACTGTGGCCAACCGGCAACAAAGCGATCGTGCCAGGCCATCAGGGTCTTGTCGTAATCGGCCCCAAAGTTGTGCCAATCTTCCATCACCAGATAAGGTTCACTGCGCGCGGCAATATGGCGTACGGAGGGCAGACAACCGTTGGGGAAGATATATTTGTTAATCCAGGGATCAACCTGCGAATCGGTTTTATTCGCCCCAATGGTATGCAGCAGAAATAGCCCTTCGGGTTTGAGGTTCTTGCTGACGACGCGAAAGTAGGTATCGTAATTTTTCGGTCCAACGTGCTCAAACATGCCGACAGACACGATGCGATCGAAATGTCGGTTAAGGTCACGATAATCCTGCAATTCAATGGTAACGTTAAGATCGTGACAGCGCGCCTGAGCCAGTTTTTGCTGCTCACGCGAAATGGTCACGCCGTAAACCGATACGCCATAATGGCGTGCCGCATAGGCGGCCAGTCCGCCCCAACCGCAGCCAATATCCAACAGGGTCATGCCCGGCTGAAGCTGAAGCTTTTCGCAAATCATGCGCAGTTTGGCCTGTTGCGCCTGCTCAAGGGTCGTGGCCTCTTTCCAGTAGCCGCAGGAATATTGCATATGCGTATCAAGCATCAGGCTAAACAGATCGTTGCCCAGATCGTAATGCTCCTCGCCGACAATCCAGGCACGCTTGCGCGATTGCAGGTTAATCAAACGCGTGGCGACAATATGCAAAATGTCTTTGAGATGATGGGGGGCTTTTTTCTCAAGCCCCGCGCGTAAGAGACGCCGAAAAAAGCAGTCTAAACGATCGCACTCCCACCAACCGTCCATATAGCTTTCCCCGAGTCCCAGTGAGCCTTCACGCAGAACGCGCTTGTAGAAATCGGGGTTGCGTACCCTGATATCAAACGGTCGAGAACCATTGATTTTGATATCAGCGATAGCCAATAACGCTTGAACGATCCGGAACCAGGACGTGTTATTTTCTGCCAGTTCCTCTACATATGATGAACTCATAACTTCTCCCAACCTTGCCAGGCAGCGCCGCAAGGAACAGCATAGACAGTCTTTCATCAACCCTAACGCTGCGGTTTGCGCACAGCGTGTTCGAATCACGGGCAAGTTACCCGTTGTTCAAAGAGTAAGCGGTTGCATTCGTGCGCAGCCGTTTATGCTTGCCCGTTGCACAGTGGCAGCAGGCATAACATCCATCGTCTACTCTCTGGATACCCAGAGGGAATGAAGAGTCAAAGCCGGTACGTGGTAGCACGTAGGGGCACGTATCCTGATACGCAATTCTGCGCTTTTTGTAATAAGGATAAGTGTAGGGATATTGTCCGAATGAAAAACAGTGTATGACTGCTTCAATCAGAGGACAAGTCGAAATTGATTGATGCAGCCATGAAGAATATAAAAATCAATATATTATAAGAAAATCGTCTTAAACATTAACGGCGATAGTCGCGGAACGGACCATCACCCACGGAACGCCGCTCAATAAGGGTCGGATGAACCTCAATCACCTGTGCATCTTCGCGCTTGCTGGTGATGCGATCGAGCAGCATGGTAAAGGCAGATTGACCCAAACGCTCTTTGGGCTGGTGGATGGTGGTCAAGGCCGGCGTGAAATAACGCGCATGGCGAACATTATCGTAGCCAATCACGGAAATATCTTGCGGTACACGTAGCCCTAGCTCATCTGCCGCGCAGATAGCGCCCATCGCCATGATATCGCCGCCGCAGAAAATGGCGGTCGGGCGCTGTTTCTGCGCCAAAATCTGGTGCATGGCTTTATAGCCGGATTCCGGTTCAAAATCGCCCTGAACAACCCACTCATCGCGTACCGTGATATCCGCTTCGTGCAAGGCTTTGAGAAAACCCAGATAACGCCCACTGCCGGTGTTGCGTTCCTGAATACCGGGAATGGCACCGATGTCGCGGTGGCCGCGCTCAATCAGGTATCGGCCAGCCAGATATCCGCCTTCAAAAGCGTTGTCAATAATGGTGTCGGTGAAATCGCTGTGTGCCTGACCCCAATCCATCACCACCATGGGAATGCTGCGATAATCCGCCAACATGCCCAACAGTTCGGGCGGATATTCCGCACACATCACCAACAGGCCATCGACCCGTTTTTGCGCCAGCATGGAAAGATAGGCTCGCTGTTTTTCCAGGTTATTGTGCGAGTTGCACAGAATCAGGGTGTAGCCTTTGGCATAACAACTGTTTTCAACCGCTTCGATGATTTCTGCGAAGTAGGGTGCTTCGCTTGAGGTGGCGAGCAGTCCGATGGATTTGGTGTGGTTGACCTTTAAGCTCCGCGCTACTGCGCTCGGGGAGTAGTGTAATTCCTTGATGGCTTCCCGCACGGCCGTTTTGGTCTCTTCGGCGACGAAACGTGTTTTGTTGATGACGTGAGAGACGGTTGTAGTTGAAACGCCAGCACGCTTTGCCACATCTTTGATCGTTGCCATCTAAAAATGACTCCTGAACCTACTTGTTACGGCAGTATATAGTTTGTTAATCGTTTGCTTTTGCGTAATGTTCTCTTTCTGATGGAATAAACAGGATATCAGAAGGAGACTGCCGACGTACTTTGTACCTAAAGGGGATGCATTGATCCCATTGAAGATGACGTGTTCGGACACCGACGCAGCGCACGGTAAACTGCGAATTCTGGCTGATTTGCCGCGAAAGTGAAAGGGATAATTGATATAATTAGTGCAGCCGGGATCGGAGATTTTCCCTATAAATTGTGTAACAATACCTTCTTGGCGTCATTGTGCTGCGGCGATTGGCGTGCAAAAAGCAATGTGGCATCCAATGCGGCGGCAATTTCCACGCATTTCTGTGTTTCAAGGAGATAGAATGAATACTGATTTGAAAATGTCATTACTGACCACGGTTGGGGCGTTAGTCATGATCATGGTATTTAGCTTTGTTGCCGTATTGAACTGACAGCGATTAAAATAAAGACTAGGCTGCGTAGGCATCACCTGGTCTTTATTATTTTATCCGTAACGCGTCGATTGGGCGATTAGCGAATCGTTTGTGGTGTCACCACGCGACGTGCGCCAATGTAGTGTTCCTGCCAGTAGTCCTCACTCAACTTACTGATCTTGATATCGGCACCGGTACGCGGTGACTGAATAAACTTGCCATTGCCAAGATAAACCCCGACATGATCGGCGGTGCCACGGCCGTTGATGCGGAAGAACACCAGATCGCCAATCTCCAGTTCACCCTTATTGATGGGAGCAGCATCGCGCAGGTGATACATCTCATTGGCGGTGCGTGGGATAGGAATTTTCACCACATCCTTATAGGCATAATAGACCAGACCGCTACAGTCGAAACCGGTGTAAGGCGAGTTACCGCCCCATTGATAAGGCTTACCGATCTGGCTCATCAGCTTGTTCATTGCCGTCATTTTTGCATGCTGGTAGCGGCGCTTATGCGCTTCGCTCAGCACTGGCTCTTTGCCCGCTTTTTTTGCGCCTGGCTTTATCGCCGCCGTTTTTTGCGTAGTCGTTTCCGCCCCTTTTTTGAGCCCTTTTACCAGCTTTGCCGGCGTTGCGCTGTGGTAGCGCGATGACGTGGTTTTTGATGCTGCGGTCTTGGCTTCAACGTCGCCAGAGATCTTTTTAGTGGCCGTGGTTTTGGTCGGTTTCGTACTTGGGGCTATTTTGGCTTTTTTCTCAACTACCTTTTTCTCAGCGATCTTTTTTTCAGGCTGCGCTTTGGCTTTCGCTTTTTCCGGTGTTGCCTTTTTCTTCGGTGGTTCCGGCGGAGTTTGTGGCTTTTTAGTGGTTTTGGTGGTCTGGTTTTTTTTCAGGTGCTTGTCATCGGTGCTGGCGCTGGCTTTCTTCTCCGCATTGGTGTGCGGAGCTGCCTGGGCAACATTAATAAACAGATGGCTGAAGAAAACAAAGATCAGAGTAATAAATACGCGCATGATAAAAGAGACCGAATACAATCCTTAACTCGCTCAATTCGAACAGTATTGACGAAAACGCCATGAGAAAAAAGCAGGAAATCACCTTTTCGCTTAACAGAATCATGAGAAAACGTTAATAATTGTTTTCCCGCTGTAAATATCATCATTTATTGCGGCATATTTCACCGAGGGACCTGGGGAGAACGGTGACAGGAAAAGACCCTACAAAAAATGGCGTTTTTTTGTCATGACCGCTCTCGCTACAATGACGCAACGGTAAATGTGCTTTGGGATCGCGTGGATCACAAAGCGCATACGCGACAATGGTGCGATAATACCCCGTTACATAATGATGCCGTGCGATCCCTCCGCCATGAAGAGGGCAGCGTAATGGCTCGCAGAAACACCGTTTGAGGAAGCAAAAGCATGACGACGACAACGATTGAAAAAATTCAGCGCCAGATTACAGAAAACCCGATTCTGCTGTACATGAAGGGTTCCCCGAAGTTGCCGAGCTGCGGTTTCTCCGCGCAGGCCGTGCAAGCGCTGTCAGCCTGCGGTGAACGCTTCGCCTATGTAGACATTTTGCAAAACCCGGATATTCGTGCTGAGCTGCCAAAATATGCCAACTGGCCGACCTTTCCCCAACTGTGGATTGACGGCGAACTGATTGGCGGATGCGATATCATCATTGAAATGTATCAACGTGGTGAATTGCAGCCGTTGATCAAAGAAACCGCAGACAAATACCGTGAGCCGCAGGACGGCGACAGCGCGCAGTAAATCGTGCCTGTTGGCGGTATACTGCCGCTATCTGATGTAGAAGAGGGGACCCGCATAAGGGTCCCTTTACTGTTGGTATGAAACCGGTGTATGACCCCGATGGGGGAACTCAGACCGTTTGGTCTTCCACGGGCAATGGCCAACCGCCCAGCCGCTTCCAACGATTAACCAGTTCGCAAAATAGCGCCGTGGTTTGCTGCGTGTCATAAAGCGCTGAGTGAGCCTGCGCGGAGTCGAAGGCGATGCCAGCAGTCATGCAGGCCTTTGCCAATACGGTTTGTCCCAGTACCAATCCGCTCAGCGCGGCGGTGTCAAACGTGGCAAACGGGTGGAACGGGTTGCGTTTGAGCCCGCAACGTTCCGCTGCTGCCATCAAAAAGCTGTGATCAAAATTGGCGTTGTGAGCGACGATAATCCCGCGATTGCAGCCTCTGTCTTTAATACCTTTACGCACCATTTTGAATATCTCATGCAAGGCGTCGTATTCAGAGACGGCACCGCGCAGCGGATTATGAGGATCGATGCCGGTAAACGCCAGCGCGGCGGGATCAAGCAGCGCACCTTCGAATGGCGCAACGTGAAAATGCAAGGTTTCATCGGGCTGTAACCAACCGTCCTCATCCATTTTCATTGTGATGGCGGCAATTTCCAGCAGTGCGTCAGTTTTCGCGTTGAACCCCGCGGTTTCAACATCAATAACAACCGGGTAAAACCCACGGAAACGGCCACTCAGCGCGTTCAGGTTATTTTTATCAGCCATGTTCTCTTTAGTCATTTACTAAATGCAGCGCGCATTATGGCAAATTCCTGGCGCCAATGCAGTAAGCCTGATGCCTTCAGCACCCTGACGGGGGGAAGCGGCGGGCAATCGAATCAGCGACGCGTAACGGAGAAGGGGAGAGATGAAGCGAAAAAGCGGCGGGCAGAGGCCGCCGCACAGCATCGAGAAACAATCAGTTGCCGAGTCCGTTTCCGGATTGTGCTTTTTCAATCAGCTCAATCTTGTAACCATCGGGATCTTCGATAAAGGCAATAATCGTGGTTCCACCCTTGACCGGACCGGCCTCGCGCGTCACTTTCTCGCCTGCCTGACGAATACGTTCGCAGGTTGCGGCAACGTCTTCAACGGCCAGCGCGATGTGCCCGTAGGCATTACCCAAATCGTATTTATCAACGCCCCAGTTGTACGTCAGTTCAATGACGGCCCCTTCGCTCTCTTCGGTATAACCCACGAAAGCGAGCGTGTATTTGTATTCGGTGTTTTCACTGGTTCGCAGCAAACGCATCCCCAGTACCTTGGTGTAAAAATCGATTGAGCGTTGTAAATCCCCAACACGCAACATGGTATGAAGTAAGCGCATAATATCCTCGATTGACTACTGTGGTTGACCGCCATCACAAAGGCGACAGCGCAAAGGCTCGTTACAAAGTATACCAGTTGTCACGGGATTGAGTCCAAATCCTTGATGTAGAAGGTACACCCTGAGTGCCGCAGCGGATGGAAATCACATTTATGACATAACCTTGCGGTATATTAATGACAGACTAAATAAATAGTGTCGCTAGAGAAATCTTCGGCGCTACAATATATAATACTGAGTATCGTTTACAACCAGCGCCGCTCTACACCTAAAGCTTGCCATTGTCGCCCTGTAACGCTTCAATGAACGTGATGGGTTGCGGAGGTGCAGTGCCTGAGCAACTTGAGCTTTTTGCTGTTCCAAACCCTTGTCGTGGCGTGTGTCAATCGGATGCGCGCGGTTATTGTCTGGGGTGCTTCCGCAGTCGCAGCGAGCGTTTCTCCTGGGGGCAGATGAGCGATACGCAAAAACAGGACGTGTTAAGACTTTGCCGACAACGCGAGAAACGGCTGTTACGTTCGGAAAAGGCTACACTGAATAGCGAGTGGCAGCAGCCTTCGTTATTCAACGATGATTAGTGCGCCTCTGGCCCTAATAACATATGTTACATAATGCAGAGAGAACAACTCTTTTGCAGTTTCACGCGGTGAGAGAATTTCCTCAAGGTGAATATATTTGGTATAACAGCAATGTGGCTACGGCCATTTATGGATAAATTATTAAGCAAGATGCCTTTTTCATTTTTTTTAAAATCAGATTTGATTGCAATCCAGGGATATAACTTAGTACGCTAATAATAAGGAGATGTTATGGAATTGCCGTTAGGTTCTGATTTGGCCAGATTGGTTCGCGTGTGGCGATCATTAATTGATTTTCGCCTGAAACCGCTGGAATTAACCCAAACTCATTGGGTCACGCTGCATAATATATACCAACTGCCTCCGGGGCAGTCGCAGATTCAATTGGCAAAAGCCATTGGTATCGAGCAGCCATCGCTGGTAAGAACCTTGGATCAGTTAGAAGAAAAGGGCTTGATTACACGAAGTATTTGTGCACACGATCGGCGTGCAAAACGCATCGCGTTGACCGATGCGGCAGAGCCGATCATCCAGGCGGTGGATGATGTGATAAGCCAAACGCGTGGTGAGATATTGCTGGGTATTTCGGTACAGGAAGTCAGTGCACTGACAGGGCTTATTGCCCGCCTGGAAAAAAATATACTCGCCTTACATGAGAGCCATGAAAGCCATCATTGATGCGTCATCAGACAGAATAATGCTTGGGTAGAATAAATGTCCATCAAGCTGAATTGAATAATGCTCTGCATTCAAACATGGCATCATGCTGCGATCCTTTACCTGCGCGATATTTCTGGTGAATTATTGATGTTGTGTGAATGTTTTTTTTCTGAAAAAAGCTGATGAGGTTTCAACCTAAGCGGGTGATATACCTTTTGACATGTTTTTTAGACGATGTGCTATTTTTCGTCAAAAATGTGTTGTACCCGACGTGTTTTTTGCCAATGCAATTATTTTTTCAGCATGTCTGTGCGATTGATGCTGCATTACGATCGAATGAACTTTTCGTGCGAAGTAACATTATTGACCAAAGTAATAATGTAGGTTATCACCACCGAGTCGGTGGTGATAACAGAAAATGGGGGATGTTTATCGTGGTGCTACTGTCACGCTTTGGCCATTGCTGGACATGGCAACACGTTGGCCCACGCTGAAACGGGTATCACCCTGGCGCTGCACAACCATGATGGTGGTACCATCATCACGACGAACTTCCAACTCAACGCCCTGAACGCGGTTCATCGCACCTTGTGCACTTTGACCCGCTACGCCACCCGCTACCGCGCCTGCTGCGGTTGCCAGTGAACGACCCGTGCCACCACCGATGGTATTACCCAAGAACCCACCCAATACTGCGCCACCAATAGCGCCCATGGTGCCATTCTCATCGCCAGCCTGAATCTGAACAGGTCGTAATGAAACGATGGTGCCATAAGTTACCGTACGAACCTGTTTGGCTTCAGAGGCGCGATAAACGTCACCGGAAAGCGAACTGGTGTTGGCACAGCCCGCCAGTGTCATACCGGCTAAAGTAATCACAAGTAAACGCTTCATCATATATAAGACTCCTGTAATCGCAGTGTGTCAGCTTTCCGTTACTGAAGGCCAACGTGGTAATGCTTATCAAACGGTCGTAGCGAAACGCCACACAACTCACCCTGATATAATAGGATTATATTGATAATGAAAAATGGCTAAAGTTCCTTGCTGCCACTATTCTCTCTCATCCTATTGGCGCATATGTTCATTTTATAGCAAAAAATGGCCTTTTTTTCCTCAAAATAAACGCGCATTCAAAGAATGGGACGTCGAATCCACCCTACAATGAAGAATAGCTGAGCCGTTTGCCTGCTCGCCATGTTATTTTGTAAACAAGTGCAGCGTGGTTTATGGGGATTTTGTGTGCGTGTACAGTGCGGGATGGGAAATACACCGGTATGAAATCAGGCAGATACATCGGAGTGATGTCGGGCACCAGTCTGGACGGTGTCGATGTGGTTCTCGCGGCGATTGATGACCACACGGTCGCGCAGCAGGCAAGCTATTGTCATCCAATGCCGTTGGCATTGAAGCAAGCGATTCTGGACGTCTGCCAGGGGCAGGCGGTAACGCTGTCTACGCTCGGTCAACTGGATACGCGTCTCGGCAAACTGTTTGCCGAGGCGGTGCTGATGCTGTTGAAACAGACTGAACTTAATGCCAGCGATATCATGGCGATTGGCTGTCATGGACAAACGGTGTGGCATGAGCCGGTCGGTGACGCACCCTGTACGTTGCAAATCGGCGATAACAACCAGATTGCAGCATTGACCGGTATCACTACGGTGGGCGATTTTCGCCGACGTGACATCGCGCTCGGTGGGCAAGGTGCGCCGCTGGTGCCAGGGTTTCACTATGCGTTGCTGATGCACCCTGATGAACGCCGCGTAGTGCTCAATATCGGGGGGATTGCCAACATCTCCCTGCTGGCACCTGACTGCCCAGTACGTGGCTATGATACCGGGCCAGGGAACATGTTGCTCGATGCCTGGATCTGGCGTCGCCAGGGGCAACCCTATGATAAAGACGCGCAGTGGGCGGCGACCGGGCACGTGAATGTCTCCTTATTGCGCCGTATGCTGGCCGATCCCTATTTCGCGTTACCCGCGCCGAAAAGTACCGGGCGCGAATACTTCAATCTGGGCTGGTTGGAAAAACAGCTTGTCGGATGTGGCACGCTTGCTCCTCAGGATGTCCAGGCCACGCTGGCGGAGCTGACTGCGGTCAGCATTGCCGATCAGGTGCTGTTAACAGGCGGCTGTGAGCGTGTGCTGGTGTGCGGCGGCGGGGCGCGCAATCCCCTGCTGATGGCGCGTCTGTCTGCGCTGTTGCCCGGCATTGAGGTCAACACCACCGATGAGTTCGGCGTAAACGGCGATGATATGGAAGCGCTGGCTTTTGCCTGGCTTGCGGCGCGCACGCTGTCTGGTTTGCCCGGTAACCTGCCGTCAGTGACCGGTGCCAGCAAAGCGAGCGTATTGGGGGCCATTTTTCCCGTTCTGAACGACTAATCAGATTTTGCTGAGAGGTTGTTGTAAAACCCGTTGTTACACTGTTGTTATCTGTGACTCGACAGGCTGTTTCGTGGTCATGTGGCGATAACCTTTAGACAGGTAACAACGGGAAAATAACAATGAAAATCATGCTATCGGGCCGCGCAGCTGTGCTGTTAGGGCTTATGATTCTGTCCGGCTGTAGCGGTTTTAACCGGCCGGCACCGGTAAAAACGCTGCATTATCAGTGTGGCACCCTGCCACTCACCGTGACGCTGAAACAGGATGTCCAGCCAGCGGAAGTGCATTTCCTGCTGGATGGCGAGCGCCTGCAACTTCCGCAGGTGATTGCTGCTTCAGGCACCAAATACAGCAATAACCGCTATACCTTCTGGAGCAAGGGGGATCGCGCCTTTATCGAGCGCAATGGGCACATCATTGCGGACGACTGCCTGCTACAGAATGAGCCTTAACGCGACGCGTTACATTGAGATTTTCCCGCTGTGGGCGCAGAATGGAATGATGATTTTCGTCCCGATACACCACAGCAGGATGTTATGACACAGGACAACACTTCACCTCCCTCCGCCGCATTTCCCACCGAAGATGAAATTGCGGACGTCAGACGCGAATATACCCGCGGCGGTTTGCGCCGCAATGAATTGACCGCCAACCCTCTCGATCTGTTCGACAAGTGGCTCAAACAGGCGTGCGATGCGCGCCTGTCCGATCCGACTGCGATGTGCGTTGCCACCGTCGATGAGCAGGGGCAGCCCTACCAGCGCATCGTGTTGCTTAAACACGTCGATGAGCAAGGTATGGTGTTTTACACCAATCTGGGCAGTCGCAAGGCACAGCATCTGGCACTGAATGCGCGTATCAGCTTACTGTTTCCCTGGCACAGCCTGGATCGCCAGGTGATTGTAACGGGGCATGCCGAGCGATTATCCACTATCGAGGTGCTGAAATATTTCCACAGTCGGCCGAAAGAGAGCCAGATTGGTGCCTGGGTTTCACAACAATCGAGCCGAATTTCAGCCCGTGGCGTGCTGGAAAGTAAATTTTTAGAATTAAAGCAAAAATTCATGAAGGGCGAAGTGCCGTTACCGAGTTTTTGGGGCGGATACCGCGTGGTCATCGACACTGTCGAATTTTGGCAGGGCGGGGCACATCGCCTGCATGACCGCTTTATCTATCAGCGCGATGGCGATAACTGGCAAATCGATCGTTTGGCACCTTAAGTGCGGTGAATTGCAGCAAATATCCCCTTTAAATGCTGGCGCTCCCATCGGGAGCGCTTTATTCTAAGACGTTTCTCAATTTCCCTTGGAATACTGTTTTTCAAACATTGTTTATTTTACGAAAATGGAGCTATTGATGGCGAGTGGTAACCTGATTCAACAATTGCAAGAGCGGGGCCTGGTTGCCCAGGTAACGGACGAAAACGCGTTAGCAGAGCAGCTGGCGCAAGGGCCAATTGCACTGTATTGCGGTTTCGATCCGACCGCTGACAGCTTGCACTTGGGGCATCTGGTGCCGCTGCTATGCCTGCGTCGCTTCCAGCTTGCGGGGCACAAACCCGTCGCGTTAGTCGGTGGTGCTACCGGCCTTATCGGTGACCCGAGCTTTAAAGCCACAGAGCGTAAACTCAATACCGGCGAAACCGTGGGCGAGTGGGTTGAAAAGATCCGCAATCAGGTGTCGCCGTTCCTGGATTTCAACTGCGGGAACAACAGCGCTGTCATGGCGAACAACTATGACTGGTTCGGCGGCATGAACGTGCTGACCTTCCTGCGCGATATCGGTAAGCACTTCTCCGTTAACCAGATGATTAACCGTGAAGCGGTCAAACAGCGTTTGAACCGTGATGATGTGGGCATCTCTTTTACCGAGTTCTCCTACAACCTGTTGCAAGGCTATGATTTCGCAGCGTTGAATGAAAAACATGGCGTTGCGTTACAGATCGGCGGCTCCGACCAATGGGGCAATATTACCTCCGGGATCGATCTGACCCGTCGTTTGCACCAGAAGACGGTGTTTGGCCTGACCGTTCCGCTGATCACCAAATCAGACGGTACCAAATTTGGTAAAACCGAAGGCGGCGCAGTCTGGTTGGATGCCAAGAAAACCAGTCCGTACAAATTTTACCAGTTCTGGATCAATACCGCTGATGCGGATGTGTATCGCTTCCTGAAGTTCTTTACCTTCCTCAGCATCGAAGAGATTACTGCGCTGGAAGAAGAGGACAAAAACAGCGGCAAGGCACCGCGCGCCCAGTATGTGCTGGCAGAAGACGTCACGCGTATGGTTCACGGTGAAGAAGGCCTGCAAGCGGCGCAGCGCATCACTCAGAGTCTGTTCTCTGGCGCCCTGAATGATCTGACCGAAAATGACTTTGCCCAGTTGGCGCAGGATGGCATGCCGGTTATCGAACTGGGCCGAGACGCTGACTTGCAGCAGGCCTTGGTGTCGGCTGAACTGGTCCCTTCCCGTGGTCAGGCGCGTACCATGATTGCCTCAAATGCGGTGACCATCAACGGCGAAAAACAGGCTAACCCTGAATATGTTTTCGCGGATAGCGATCGTCTGTTTGACCGTTACACGCTGCTACGCCGCGGTAAAAAACACTACTGCCTGATCTGCTGGGCAGCATAAGAAAACAGCATGTACAAGGGAGCGAAGGCTCCCTTTATTCTTGGTAATACTCTCAAGTCAGTGATACGCAAGGTCAGGTTGTCGGTAAATGAAAAACATTCTTTCTATTCAGTCCCATGTGGTTTTTGGACATGCAGGGAACAGCGCCGCAGAGTTTCCGATGCGGCGTATGGGCGCAAACGTTTGGCCGCTCAATACGGTGCAATTTTCTAATCACACGCAGTATGGTCAGTGGACCGGCAGTGTGATGGACGCCAGCCATTTGACCGACATTGCGCAGGGGATCGCCAATATCGACAAACTGGCACGCTGTGATGCGGTGCTGAGTGGCTATATCGGCTCCCCCGAGCAGGGTGCGAGTATTCTGGATATCGTCCGTCAGGTTAAAGCGGCAAATCCGCAGGCGATCTATTTTTGCGATCCGGTGATGGGCACGCCCGAAAAAGGCTGTTTTGTGGCACCCGGTGTTTCGGGTTTCCACTGCAACCAGTCACTGCTGGCTGCCGATGTGATTGCGCCGAACCTGCCAGAGCTGGAATTGTTGGCTGGCGTGACGGTGCACACTGTGGATGAAGCCGTTACCGCAGCGCGTCAGCTCTGTGAACGTGGGCCGAAGATTGTGTTGGTCAAACACCTCAGCCGCGCAGCACGCCGCGCCGACAGTTTTGAAATGTTGCTGGTCACGCCTACTGACGCCTGGCATATCAGCCGTCCGCTGGTGGAGTTCGAACGTCAGCCTGTTGGCGTGGGGGATTTAACCAGCGGCCTGTTACTGGTGAACCTGCTCAAAGGCGTCGCGTTAGATAAGGCGCTCGAGCACACCACGGCGGCGGTGTATGAAGTGATGCTGGTGACCAAAGAGATGGATGAGTACGAACTGCAATTGGTGGCGGCACAGGATGGCATTGCCAACCCACGTCATCATTTTCAGGCGGAACGCCTCGGTTAATGGCGCGTTAGGCGGCACCCTTGGGTGCCGCACTCTCTCTTACCCTTTCAATCGTTCAACTTTCAATGCCGTCAATACCGCCGGGCGTTCTGCAATATGGTCGAGATAAGCGGCCAGCGCCGGGTAGCGGAACATATCGAGCTTTAACGACTGTGCCCAGCGCATCACGGTAAACAGATAGGCATCCGCGACGGAAAAACGGTTTCCCACCAGATAGTTTTGTTCACTGAGCACGATGTTGATATAACGGAAGCGAACCTGAAGGTATTCCTGTAGTAGTTCCTTATAGGTTTCCGGTGTGCCAGGGCGAAAAATGGGCGTAAACGTTTTGTGCAGTTCGGCGGAAATATAGTTGAGCCACTCTACGCAGTGATAACGCGCCATGGTGCCTATCGGCGCAATCAGGTTGGATTCGGGCACTTTATCAGCAATATACTGTGCGATGGCGACGCCTTCCGTGAGCACCGTACCGTCATCCAGTTGAAGCACTGGCACCATCCCTTTCGGGTTGATGGCCATAAAATCCTTACCGCCGGCCGTTTTTTTCTTTTTGATATCGACACTTTCTAACGTGAAATCTTGACCGGCCTCGCGTAAAACAATGTGGGGGAAAAGCGAACAACTTCCTGCTGTATAATACAACTTCATGAACAGCTCCTTCTTATCATTAGATTAGGACATGGAGAGCGGAAGACCCTTTCCACAAAATAATGCGCCAGACCGTGGTGTGTTTCAAACGCCCCAACCACTCTCTATCGTGCCCTAAATCCATTCAACAAGGTGTGCGATCACTCGCAATTAGATTGTGATATATAAAATTCATATTCCTGACAATAACTAAACGATGTTTTTACACGTTTGTACCGGTTTTCGGCCAGATATTTCAGAAATGCCCGATTTGTAACGGTAACGGCATTAATAGCCGAATGACGACCTTGTTATTAAAACGTTATTTTTTGTTTGTGTTATCTTTAAATAAGACCGCATGAAGCAGCGGGATATTTCTCTCCCTGTGACATGGCGGCGCGATAATATCGATAACCTGTCAAGCCATTGGGAGGCAGCATGTCACAGGCGCTACACCATGCATATCTGGATAGGCTCACTGTTCGGCAACAGACTTATCACTACTACAGCCTGTCTCAGGCAGAAAAATCGTTAGGTTCATTAAAAAAATTACCGAAGTCTCTGGCCGTACTGCTGGAAAACCTGTTGCGCCATCTTGATGGTGAGACAGTGCAACAGGCGGACCTCGAAGCGGTATCCGCCTGGTTAGAACACGGCCATTCCGATCGTGAAATTGCTTACCGCCCTGCACGCGTGTTGATGCAGGATTTTACCGGCGTACCGGCCGTGGTGGATTTGGCGGCGATGCGCAATGCGGTGCACCGTTTGGGGGGCGAGGTCAACAGGGTGAATCCACTGTCACCGGTCGATCTGGTGATAGACCACTCGGTGACGGTCGATCACTTTGGCAGTCAGCAGGCGCTGGTAGAAAACACGCGGCTGGAGATGACGCGTAACCATGAGCGTTACCAGTTTTTACGCTGGGGGCAAAAAGCGTTTCGCCATTTCCGCGTTGTGCCGCCCGGCACCGGCATTTGCCATCAGGTCAATCTGGAGTATCTGGCTAACGTGGTGTGGAGTGAAACCGAGGCGGGCAAAACCATTGCTTATCCCGACACGCTGGTCGGCACCGATTCACACACCACCATGATTAATGGTCTGGGCGTGTTAGGGTGGGGCGTTGGCGGTATCGAAGCCGAGGCTGCCATGTTGGGACAGCCGGTGTCGATGCTGTTGCCGGATGTGGTGGGGTTCAAACTCAGCGGGAAACTGGGCGAGGGGATCACGGCAACCGATCTGGTGCTTACCGTTACGCAAATGCTGCGTAAGCACGGCGTCGTCGGGAAATTTGTTGAATTCTACGGCGATGGACTAGACAACCTGGCGCTGGCTGACCGGGCAACCATTGCCAATATGGCCCCCGAATACGGTGCCACCTGCGGCTTTTTTCCTATCGACGATGTCACGCTGGCGTACTTGCGCTTAACCAACCGTAGCGACGAGCAGATAGCGCTGGTAGAAGCTTACAGTAAAGCGCAGGGGCTGTGGCGGCATCCTGGGGATGAACCCCGTTTTACCAGCCAACTGGCGTTGGATATGGGGACGGTGGAAACCAGCCTGGCGGGGCCAAAACGCCCGCAGGATCGCGTCGCGTTGGCACAGGTACCCGATGCGTTTACCGCCAGCCGTGAACTGGAGCTCAGCAGCGGCAATGCCCATGCTGAAGCGATTGACGTGACATTGGCGGATGAAACTTTCTCGTTACGTCAGGGGGCGGTGGTGATTGCGGCGATCACCTCGTGCACCAATACCTCCAACCCCAGCGTGTTGATGGCGGCGGGCCTGTTGGCAAAACACGCGGTAGAGCGCGGTCTGCGGCGTAAACCGTGGGTGAAGACCTCGCTGGCGCCCGGCTCCAAAGTGGTACCGGATTACTTCGCTAAAGCGGGATTAACCCCTTATCTTGATGCGCTGGGTTTTCAACTGGTGGGATATGGATGTACTACCTGTATCGGTAACTCAGGGCCTTTGCCGGAGCCGATAGAACAGGCGATTAAAGCCGCCGATTTGACGGTGGGTGCCGTGCTCTCGGGCAACCGCAACTTTGAAGGGCGCATCCATCCGCTGGTGAAAACCAACTGGCTGGCATCGCCGCCGCTGGTGGTGGCCTATGCATTGGCGGGCAACATGACGCTGGATTTGACCCGCGATCCGCTGGGCGTCGGACACAATGGTGAACCGGTGTTTTTGAAAGATATCTGGCCTTCCGCGAAGGAAGTGGCCGACGCGGTGCAGCATGTCAGCGTTGACCTGTTTCATAAAGAGTACGCCGCTGTATTTGAAGGCACCCCCGAGTGGCAGGCGATAGCCGTGGGGGATAACCCTACCTACGAATGGCCGCAGGACTCCACCTATATCCGCGAGACCCCATTTTTCACTACTATGGGCAAAGCGCCCGATCCGATACAGGATATTCACGGGGCGCGAATCCTTGCTCTGTTGGGGGATTCAGTGACTACCGACCATATCTCTCCTGCGGGCAGCATCAAAAAAGAGAGCCCGGCGGGCCGTTACCTGCTCGATCGCGGCGTGACTGTAGACGATTTTAACTCCTACGGCTCCCGACGAGGCAACCATGAGGTGATGATGCGCGGCACGTTCGCCAATGTGCGCATCCGCAATGAGATGGCCCCGGGAACCGAAGGGGGCTTTACGCGCCATATTCCGTCACAAAACGTGATGGCTATTTACGATGCGGCAATGCGCTATCAGGATGAACAGGTGCCGTTGGCGTTGATTGCCGGAAAAGAGTACGGTTCGGGCTCCAGCCGCGACTGGGCGGCAAAGGGGCCGCGCTTGCTGGGGGTCAGAGTGGTGATTGCGGAGTCGTTTGAGCGTATTCACCGCTCCAACCTGATCGGCATGGGAATTTTGCCGCTGGAGTTTGCCCCTGGGGTGACGCGTAAAACCTTAGGGCTAACGGGGGAAGAACGTATTTCGATTACCGATCTGCAAGGGTTGACAACGGGTGCGACGGTAGACGTCACCCTCACGGACAGCCAGGGACACGCGCAGGTGATTGCTACTCGATGCCGTATCGATACCCGTAATGAGCTGACCTACTATCAGCACGGCGGCATTTTGCATTACGTCATTCGCAAGATGTTGTGATGGTCAGAGGTAAAAATATCGGGGCCGGAAGGCCCCGATAGCAGCGTCAGTGTGTGGTTGATAGCGGTACGTCGCTATACACCAGCATTAACGCGGCGGAAGATCCAGCATATGGCCCATTTTGGCGGCTTTGGTTGCCAGATAGCGCTCATTTTTGGGGTTGCGTCCCACCACCAACGGCACACGTTCAACAATGTTGATACCTGCATCATTGAGGATTTTTACTTTTTGCGGGTTGTTGGTCAGCAAACGCACTTCATTTACGCCCAACAGCTTGAACATATCCGCACACAGCGTGAAATCGCGCTCATCAGCCGCAAAGCCGAGTTGATGATTCGCTTCGACGGTATCGGCCCCCAAGTCCTGTAACGCATAGGCGCGAATCTTGTTTAACAAGCCGATATTACGCCCTTCTTGTCGGTGATAGAGCAGCACACCACGCCCCTCTTCAGCAATATGGCCCAGAGCCGCTTCCAGTTGGAAACCGCAATCGCAGCGCAAGCTGAACAATGCATCACCGGTTAAACATTCGGAATGGACACGTGCCAAAACAGGCGCTGGACCGGAGATATCACCGAAAATCAGCGCGAGGTGATCGTGTCCTGTGGCTAACTCTTCGAATCCTACCATGAGGAAATCGCCCCAGGGGGTGGGTAATTTTGCTTCGGCCACCCGTTTAAGCTGCATTTTACATCTCCAACACAAAAAGATTGGGCATATCCTACTGCCGGATAACGCAATTAACCAGTAAAAACGCCGTTGTTAAACAAAACCAAAGGCAAACTGCGCAGGCTTATCCGATTGCCTCCGCACCATGCCTGTACAGCAGCACAGATACTGACATAACGATGGAGTAGTTTACGTTCCATTGACGAAGGGGCTGAGATTTCATGATAAATTTATGAAAAATTTGTGAATTGCCCCCCGTCTTCAGTCATGTGTTTCTGCGGTTACTGATGATGGGGAGATACAGGGGAAGCTATGTACGACATCGCCAAACGCACCGCCCTCGGTGCGGGTATTCTGTTGTTATTGCCGATTGCCGTAGGGCTGAGCGGCTGGCAATGGCAGCCCGAAACACAGGGGGTGTGGCTACACGGACTGTTCTGGGTTACGGAAACGGTGACACGTCCTTGGGGGATAGTGACCAGCGCGCTGTTGGCGCTCTGGTTTCTGTGGTGCTTACGCTTTCGTTTCAAACCGGCCTTGGGCGTGCTGGCGATCATGGCGTTGACGGTGCTGGTCGGCCAGGGCATGAAATCGTTGATTAAAGAGCGGCTTCAGGAGCCGCGCCCCTTTGTGGTCTGGTTGGAAAAGGCCTATCAGGTCGACGAACGCTATTTCTATTCGTTGCCCCGTCCTGAACGCGCGCGTCTGGTGGCTGAACAGCTGAGCGCACAGACGCAGATACCTGAATGGCTGCGCGCCCATTGGCAATTTGAAACGGGCTTTGCCTTCCCGTCAGGGCATACCCTGTTTGCGGCAACCTGGGCGTTGCTGGCGGTCGGGTTGCTGTGGGCGCGGCGGCACTATAAAACCGTGGTGGTGTTGATGGTGTGGGCGTCGGGAGTGATGGGCAGTCGTTTGGTCTTGGGCATGCACTGGCCGCAGGATTTGATCGCGGCGACTCTGATGAGCTGGGTATTGGTGGTGCTGGCTTGTACGCTGGCGCAGCGCTGGTGCGGTCCATTAACGCGCTCACCTCAGGAAACGCAAAGTGAAAATGACCCCCAAAAGGGGAACAAGGGACCTATCCCATAATGCGTTTTTCACTGTATTGCAGTGCGAGCAACGCCGACGTCAGGGTCACGTCGGTATGATCTCTGGCATTGTTGGTCCGGCTGTGAACCTCCCCGGGGTGCCATGCAGATGGACAATCGGTCACGATCACACATCGTGGCGGATGCCGTTGAACCGCTTGATACGTAACGTCCTCTGCGTGACCAATACACACCAGCGCAAACGCAAACGGGTCCCTGTGGTGCTGGTCCCTACAAGGTGCGTGAACGCGGGGGTGCGGGCAAGGTTAAATCAAGTGATGGCCAATGATGGAACCACATTACAAGACGCGCTAGAGAGTTTACATCTGAGGCTGAAAGTCACACTGGCGTCGCAACACCCCATCGTCAAAGGCAAAACGGTGCAATTGCCTTACGGCCCGAGCGAAATTTTTACCTTGGAAAAGTGGGGCGCGGAGTACCGAATGGTCAATGCGATCGAAGGCGTAGCCTCACACACTGAAGGTTATTATGTTTTCATTATCCCTGTCGACGCGCCGTATAAGATCCAGTGTGCCGCGCTGGCCTGCCCGGAAGAACCGATAAGCAGGATCCCCCTCAAGGGGCACTCTTCGTTTGTGAATGTCACCAAGGTGCACTTCGCCGGGGTGCTAAAATTCGTTCAACAGCGGCTGGCTTTTTGGAGTAATGCCAGCGGCCATTTCATGCCTCCGGCTGAAGCCCGCTATGCGCTCTTGCCCTATATAAAATTGCTTTTGCCTGAATCGCGTTTTGTCGATCATCGCTTTTTGTTATCAGGTTGCGCAAAAACAGGCGGCGCTGCCGCTGTTGCCTGATGCTACCTCAGTTAGCCGTGCCCTTTATCGGGCTATAATGGATAATTCTATGGGGTTTAGCGCCAACATTTGGCATAATCATCAGGTTAAGGCGATATCACAGGAACAAGAACGTGAAATACTTGCTGATCTTCTTATTGGTACTGGCGATATTCATCATTTCCATTACGTTGGGGGCGCATAACGAGCAGGTTGTCACCTTCAACTATCTGCTGGCGCAGGGCGAATATCGCGTTTCCACGCTACTTGCGACGCTGTTCGCGGTAGGGTTTGTGCTGGGGTGGGTAATCTGCGGTTTATTCTACCTGCGTTTGCGCATCACGCTGGGCCGTGCGCAGCGTAAAATCAAACGTCTGGAACAGCAACAGTCTGTGACAGAGAGCGAAACGCCGCCCTCTGCGCCCTCTGCTTCCCACTAAGGATCCTCCTCTATGTTAGAACTGCTGTTTCTGTTATTGCCGGTGGCCGCCGCATACGGGTGGTACATGGGCCGCAGAAGCGCGCAGCAAGACAAGGATCAGGAAGCCAACCGCTTGTCGCGAGAGTATGTGACGGGCGTAAACTTTTTGCTTTCCAATCAGCAGGATAAAGCAGTTGAGCTGTTCCTTGACATGCTCAAGGACGAGAGTAACACCTTCGAGGCACACCTGACGCTCGGTAACCTGTTCCGCTCTCGCGGCGAGGTCGATCGCGCGATTCGTATTCATCAGGCATTAACGGAAAGCGCATCGCTGTCGTTCGAACAGCGCCTGTTGGCGGTGCAGCAACTGGGGCGTGATTATATGGCGGCCGGGCTGTATGACCGCGCTGAAGAGATCTTCGCCCAACTGGTGGATGAAGAGGATTTTCGTCGCAGCGCGCTTCAACAACTGTTGCAGATCTATCAGGCCACCAGTGACTGGCAGAAGGCTATCGATATTGCGGAAAAACTGGTCAAGCTTGGTCAGCCGCAGTTGAATACGGAAATCGCCCATTTCTACTGTGAACTGGCGCTGCAAGCGATGAGCAGTGACGATCTGGATAAAGCCCTGACGCTACTGAAAAAGGGCGCAGCAACCGATAAAGCGTGCGCGCGTGCGTCGATCATGATGGGGCGCATCCATATCGCTCAGGAGCGTTATGCGCCTGCGGTAGAAGTGCTCCAGCAGGTGCTGGAACAAGATAAAGCCTTTGTCAGCGAAACCTTGCCGATGCTGGAGACCTGTTACCAGCACTTGCCTGCGTCGGAGGCATGGGAAGATTTTCTCAAACGCTGTGTTGAAGAGAGCACCGGCGCCAGCGCCGATCTGATGCTGGCGGATATCCTTGAGCGCAAAGAAGGGGCTGAAGTGGCGCAGGTTTACATCAACCGCCAGTTACAGCGCCACCCGACAATGCGGGTTTTCCATCGTCTGATGGATTTCCACTTAAGTGAAGCGGAAGATGGTCGGGCCAAAGAGAGCCTGCTGGTGCTGCGCGATATGGTGGGAGAACAGATACGCACCAAACCGCGCTACAGCTGCCAGAAGTGTGGCTTCACCTCGCAATCTCTCTACTGGCACTGTCCGTCATGCCGCGCCTGGGCCAGCATCAAACCAATCCGTGGTCTGGATGGACAATAGTCTGAGGCGTAAGGTACGTCTTATGCCGTTGTCTGGTTTATAAAAACGCCATTTTAGTTACAACATACTTGTATTTGACAGCAAATCCGCGGTGAACACCGCGCGAAATGCAGCGCAGTCCAGCAGGGCCGCTGGGCTTTCGAGGGCGAGAAGGGTAGAATGCGGCGAAAAATTTTCATACGCGGACCAATCTCACTCCACGGATTTAATCGCCAAGCAAAACTGAGGGCCACATGAGCGAACACATCACCCCACCGCATGCCGTTACGTCGCCGATCGTTGTCGCGTTGGACTATGCTGACCAGAATCTCGCGTTGGCGTTCGTCGATCGCATCAATCCGCAGGATTGTCGGCTGAAAGTGGGCAAAGAGATGTTTACCCTATTCGGTCCGCAATTTGTTAAAGCGTTACAGCAGCGCGGTTTTGACGTTTTTTTGGACCTCAAATTTCACGACATTCCTAACACGGCTGCGCATGCAGTGGCAGCAGCGGCAGAGTTAGGGGTGTGGATGGTCAACGTCCATGCCAGTGGCGGTCGGCGTATGATGGAAGCGGCGAAAGCGGCATTGCAGCCCTTTGGTGCCGATGCGCCGTTGCTGATTGCCGTGACCGTATTGACCAGCATGGAAGCCGACGATCTGCTGGCGTTAGGCATCACCGCTACACCGGCGCAGCAGGCCGAGCGTCTTGCGGTGCTGACGCGTGATTGTGGATTGGATGGTGTGGTGTGTTCGGCGCAGGAAGCACAACGCCTGAAACAGGTATGCGGTAACGCGTTTACGTTGGTCACGCCGGGGATCCGTCCGGCGGGCAGCGCCAGTGGCGATCAGCGCCGCATTATGACGCCGGAACAGGCGCAGGCGGCAGGGGTTGATTACATGGTGATTGGGCGTCCGATCACCCAATCTGCCGATCCGGCGCAAACGCTGGCGCAGATTCGGCATTCGTTGTTGGCGGGAGGACAGGCATGAGTGACAGCAACAGTCGGTTGGTCTATTCCACCGACGCCGGACGCATCAAGGAAGAACCGACTCCGGTAACGCGTGAGAAAGGCGACGGCGTGGTGCGTATTCAACGGCAAACCAGCGGGCGCAAAGGAAAGGGCGTGTGCATTATCACCGGCCTCGATCTGGATGATGCCGCACTGACCGCGTTGGCCGCAGAGTTGAAAAAGAAATGTGGCTGTGGCGGTGCCGTGAAAGAGGGCGCCATTGAGATTCAGGGCGATAAGCGCGATCTGTTAAAACAGCTGCTGGAAGCGAAGGGATTGAAGGTTAAGCTGGCGGGCGGCTGATAAGAAACGTGACAGCAGGGAGGCCCCTGCTGTCACCGGCGATTAATCGACCTGATGCCCAATAACGCCACCGATAGCAGCGCCGCCCAGCGTGCCCAGCGTGCCGCCACCGGTCAGGATGGCCCCACCGACTGCGCCAGCCCCAGCGCCAATGGCGGTATTACGATCGCGTTTGGACATGTTGGAACAGCCGCTAAGCGTCATGACTAACGCAACGGCGAGGGCAGTAACGACGAAACCTTTTTTCACAATCATGGTGATCTCCTGATGTTTTCGCCCGCGACGGCGGAAAAATATCGCATTACACGATATTTGCACTATTTAATCTGACCTTGTCGGCCATCTCACTCTTTCACTTAGTATAATCGTCGGAAGTGCTCTGGGCAGGTGGAAAAATCCTAATTGCTTCACGCAGGGTTTGCCGTAAATGCTATTGACGTCATTAAGGCAGCGCGGTGATAAATGACTTCCCGGTCATAAAGGCTGATGCGCAGCAGAACCTAGCAGGGTTTATAGCCAGTTAGCCCATGGGTGCCGCCCTCCGACTCCCCGACAATATCCTATCGGATGAAAGGGGGGCGAATGATGTTGGAAGAACTCAAACAGCAGGTGCTGGAGGCGAATCTGGCGCTGCCAGCGCATCACCTGGTGACCTTTACCTGGGGAAATGTCAGTGCAGTCGATCGTCAACAGGGCCTGATGGTGATTAAACCGTCGGGCGTGGCTTATCCCGTGATGACCGCCGAAGATATGGTGGTGGTTGAATTGGCGACCGGGCGCGTGGTTGAAGGTAACAAGAAGCCATCATCGGATTCAGACACACATCGCGTACTCTATCTGGCGTTTGATCAGGTTGGTGGCATCGTGCATACGCACTCGCGCCATGCGACGATTTGGGCGCAGGCGGGTAAAGATTTACCGGCCTTTGGCACCACCCATGCCGACTACTTTTATGGCGCCATCCCTTGCACCCGCCTGATGACAGACGCGGAGATTGACGGCCGCTATGAGTGGGAAACGGGGAATGTGATTGTAGAAACCTTTCACCAACGCCAGCTTTCCCCCTTGGATATCCCCGCCGTGTTGGTCAATGCGCACGGGCCTTTCGCCTGGGGAAAGGACGCCGATACCGCCGTGCACAACGCGGTGGTACTGGAAGAGATCGCCTACATGGGCATCTTTACCCGCCAGTTGACACCGGATGTTGGCCCGATGCAGCAGGAACTGCTGGATAAACACTACCTGCGCAAGCACGGCAAAAACGCCTATTACGGGCAATAAACTTAAATCAACCCACCGCGTGGATAGCTGACGCGGTGGGCTGCTATGCGATCCCACACCGGTCTGATGCGTATTAACGCATCTTCAATTTCATTGACAGGCAGCGTAAACGGGACGCGTAAAAAGCGTTCGAAAGCCCCTTCAATCCCAAAACGTGGCCCTGCGCCAATTCGAATCCCCAAAGTTTCCGCATTGGCTGCCAGCATGGTGGCAACGGGTTGTGGCAGCTCTGCCCACCAGCAGAGACCGCCACTGGGTGTATTCAACTGCCACTCAGGAAACTGGCACGCGATGGCGGCACCGGTCTCGTCCCGCTGTTGACGCAACCCGGCGCGGCGCGCAGGCAAAATCTGTTCTGCATCCTGCAACAGTTCCGCACAGGCGAGCTGTTCCAATAATGGTGAGCCCAAATCCACGGTATCGCGCATCTGGATCAGCGCGGCGATGGTGCGTGCACTGGCACGAATCCAGCCGAGCCGCAGCCCGCCCCAAAAGCTTTTGCCCGCCGAACCCAGCATGATGACGTGTCCGCTGTCATCAAAGGCGGCCAGCGGCGGCGGCGGCGGCACGTCGTACCAGAGTTCCGACATGGTTTCATCCACCACCATTGGTGTGCGCGTGCGTGCGGCGATCTCCGCCACGGTGCGGCGTGTGGCACTGTCCATACAACGACCGGTGGGGTTGTGATAATCGGCGATCAGGTAAGCGAGGCGCGGCGCTGCCTGAGCGATGGTGATGGCAAGGCCATCGGTATCCCATCCCTGATCGGGCAGTGCCACGGGAATCGGGCGACAGGCCGCGCCTTTTATCGCACCAATTGCATGAGGATAGGTCGGGTGTTCAATAATCACCCGATCGCCGGGACCGGTCAGTAGCCGCAGCAGCAAGGTAAAACCGCTGACCGCCCCGTTCACCACCATGATTTGATCCGCCGTGGTGGGCAGGCCGCGCGCGTTGTAACGCTGTGCAATCGCGGTGCGCAGCCGCGGCAGTCCGGCAGCGTCATAGCCGCTCAGTTCGAGATACTCCGGCAACTGAGACAGCGCGCGCGTATAAGCCTGATAGATCTCCGGGCCCGCGGGTAAGGCGGCGCAGGAGAGATCGACCGCAGGCAACGGCAGCCGGGCCGAATTTGGCTCCGTGCGCGCGATGGGTAGCGTCGTGAGGGAGCCGGAGCCCTGTCGGCTGGCAAGATAGCCTTCGCTGCGCAGCTCGGCCAACGCGCCGGTCACCGTGGTGCGGCTGATGTGCAATATTTCCGCCACATCGCGCTCGCCCGGAAGGCGGGTATCCAGCGGCAAACGGCCATCCAGGATCAGCAGCCGCAGGCTATCTGCCAACTGGCGATAGGCCGGAATGCGCGATGCGGGTTGCTGCCAGTTACCGAGCAGACGCTGTAATGAGGCCGAGCCGATTCGCCGTGCAGCCATGGTAAACTCCCAGACGGATTAAAAAGCCACTTTCGATAAACTGGACCTTAAAATAAAGTCCATTTTGCGTCAAGGTAGCATAACTTCCTTGATGACGTCACCCTGTTGGTGACGAAGGGCTTATGGTGGGGTGGAGTACTATGGCGTATCGGCTTGGGTTACTGTATGTGGGATTGGCGCTGTACGGCATGGCAATCGCCATGATGATCCGGGGAAATTTAGGGGTGGACCCGTGGGATGTGTTTCACCTCGGGTTAGCGCAGCATCTGCCCCTGAGTGTGGGCACCATCATTATCCTGATCGGCGCGTTGGTGCTGCTGCTGTGGATCCCGCTGCGCCAGCGACCGGGGTTGGGGACCATCAGTAACGTTGTCGTGATTGGACTGGCAACCAACGTGGGGCTGGATTTACTGCCTGAGTTCGAGCACCTCGGGGCGCGCACAGCGCTGTTGGTGGGGGGTGTCATTACCAACGGGCTCGCCACGGGCATGTATATCGGTGCCGGTTTTGGCCCCGGCCCCCGCGATGGCTTGATGACCGGGATTGTGGCGCGCACCGGATGGCAAATTCGTTATGTGCGTACCGGAATCGAGCTGACGGTGCTGGTGGTGGGATGGATTCTCGGCGGCACGGTGGGCGTAGGTACAGTGGTGTATGCCTTTGCGATTGGCCCGCTGATCCAACTGTTTTTGCCCTATTTTGTCGGGCAGTCACGCGAACGCGCGCTGCAACCGAAGGCCTCATCCTAGTGCCGAAGGCGTAAAAAATGCCCGTCATTGCTGACGGGCATGGGCAAACAGCACCGTTAATGAGGCGGTTAGCGGTGCGGCGTCTCTTCACGCAAGATAACAGCCACTTCTTTTGCCGTCGGCGTCTCGCTTGCCAGAGCACGGCGAATCACGAAAAAGGCAGAAACCAGCATGGTAACCGCTACCAGCATAAAGAACCCGCACAGTGCGGCGTTGATCTGGTTGCTGAACACAATGGTTTCCATATCTTTGAGGGTCTTGGCCGGCGCGATTAGCGTGCCTTGCTCAATGCCCTGCGAGAAGCGTTTAGCCTGAGCCAGAAAACCAATGCTGGCTTTTTCATGGAAAATTTTCTGCCAGCCGGCGGTCATCGAGGTGATAAACAACCAGATGGTTGGCAGTATGGTCACCCAGGCGTAGCGCTGTTTCTTCATTTTGAACAGCACCACGGTGCCAAGAATCAGCGCCATGGACGCCAGCATCTGGTTCCCGATACCAAACAGCGGCCACAAGGTGTTGATCCCGCCGAGGGGATCGATAACGCCCTGATAGACAAAGAAGCCCCAACCAGCGACCGCCACCGTGGTGCCCGCCATGTTACCGAGCCAGGAGTGGCTCTTGCCCATGCCGGGAACGGCGAGGCCAACCAGATCTTGCACCATGAAACGGCAGGCACGGGTACCGGCATCGACGGCGGTCAAGATGAACAGCGCTTCAAACAGGATGGCGAAGTGGTACCAGAATGCCATCATGGCCCGACTGTTAAAAATTTCGGTGATGATATGCGCCATACCGACGGCGAAGGTCGGCGCCCCCCCGGCACGTGACAGAATAGAGGCTTCGCCCACGTCTTTGGCAATCTCACTCAGGGCTTCCGGTGTGATCATAAAGCCCCAGCCGTTGATCACCTGAGAGGCTTGCTCCACGGTGGTACCGATCAGCGCAGACGGAGAGTTCATGGCAAAATAGACGCCCGGATCGATCACCGAAGCGCAAATCAGTGCCATGATCGCCACAAACGATTCCATCAGCATCGCGCCATAGCCAATCATGCGAATGTGACTTTCGCGTTCAATCAGCTTCGGCGTGGTACCGCTGGAGACCAACGCGTGGAACCCAGAGATGGCACCGCAGGCGATGGTGATAAACAGGAAGGGGAACAGGCTACCGGAGAATACCGGGCCGCTACCGTCAATAAAGCGTGTCACTGACGGCATTTTCAGTTCCGGCGTGGCGAACACAATGCCCACGGCCAAACCGGCAATCACACCAATTTTCAGGAAGGTGGAAAGATAATCGCGTGGGGCCAGCAGCAGCCACACCGGCAGCACCGAAGCGATAAAGCCGTAGATCACCAGCGCCCAGGTCAGTGTAGTACCTTGCAAGGTAAAGAAGGGGCCCCAGTAAGGGTGGACAGAGATGTCGCCGCCGTACACGATGGCCATCATCATCAACACAAAACCGATCAGTGAGACTTCAGCAATTTTCCCGGGGCGCAGAAAGCGCATGTAGACGCCCATAAACAGCGCAATCGGAATGGTCGCTGCAATGGTAAACACCCCCCAGGGGCTGTGTGCCAGCGCTTTGACTACCACCAGAGCCAGTGCGGAAAGGATGATTATCATCACCCCCAGTGCACCCAGCATGGTGACCACACCCGCAAAGGTGCCTAACTCTTGCTTTGCCATTTCCCCGAGTGAACGACCATCGCGGCGCGTTGAGATAAACAGCACCAGAAAATCCTGTACCGCACCGGCGAACATCACCCCGACCAAGATCCAGATGGTGCCCGGCAAAAAGCCCATCTGCGCGGCGAGAATTGGGCCAACCAACGGGCCTGCCCCGGCGATAGCGGCGAAGTGGTGACCAAACAGCACCCACTTGTTGGTGGGAACATAATCCAACCCGTCATTGTGGCGCTCAGCCGGCGTGACGCGGCGGTCGTCCAGTTCAAACACTTTTTTAGCAATAAACAGACTGTAAAAGCGGTAGGCAATGCTGTAGCAGGATACGGCAGCAATGACCAACCACACGGCATTAACGTGTTCTCCGCGGCTTAAGGCCAGCATAGCGAAGGCGATAGCCCCCGCTAATGCGACCAACAGCCAGATCACTATGCTCTTGACATTATTCATGACAACGGCTCCTTCGTTACCCAACTAATGGGGCGAGAGTTTTGCTGGCTTTATAGGGAGTGACGCCATAGCAAACGGCGTGACCATTAAAAACATAGTGTATTTCAGCGTGATGCGCGGCAGGTGCAGATGAGAAAATGTGAGCAAGAGTGAATTTTTGTAAATTAAATGCAGTTTTGGCTAACGATGATGGGTGCGGGGAGAACCTGATGTGGGGAAAACAGTGTCGCCAACCGGCAGGCTGGCGACACCAAAACGTTATGCTGCGGGCTTGGCAATGATACTGCGTGTTTCCATGCGAACATCGGTCAATACCACGTCCAGCGTATCGCTTTGACGGTAGACCACTTCACCTTTGACGGAGACCGTGCCGGTTTCCTGACTGCTGACTAACTCATCGCGCACCGCGTGAATAAACGAGGCCGGGATAAAGGCAACGGCACCGTTATCCAGCAAACGCACCCGCAGACCACCGCGCGTCACATCGATGATCTCGGCGTTGAAGCGAGTATCGCTCCCGGCTTTCGGTTTCAGGAAACGCGCATAGAGCCAGTCACCGACGTCACGCTCTGCCATCCGGTTTAAACGGCGGCGCTCCGCCATTTGTTGCGTGATGTCATCTTGCGGTTTCTCGGCAGGCTGTTGGCAAATAATCGCTTTCAGCAGGCGATGGTTGATCATGTCACCGAATTTACGGATAGGCGAGGTCCAGGTGGCATATGCGTCCAGCCCCAAACCGAAATGCGGCCCCGGCGTGGTGGAGACTTCGGCGAAGGTTTGGAACCGACGAATGCGGCTGTCTAAGAATGACGTTGGAAGCGCATCCAACTCGCGGCGCAGTTTGCAAAAACCGTCCAGCGTCAACAACGCGGCAGCATCCGCTTCAATGCCGTTGTTGCTCAATACCGTCACGGCCTGATCGACCTGCGTCGGTTCGAAGCCGTTATGCACGTTGTAAATGCCGAAGCCCAGCTTCTCTTTAAGCATGCGCGCGGCGCAGATATTGGCGGTGATCATGGTTTCTTCGACGATGCGATTGGCGATACGGCGCTGCTCAACCACGATATCCAGCACATCGCCCTGCTCGCCGAGCAGGAAACGGTAATCGGGACGATCTTTAAACACCAGCGCATGGGTGGCTCGCCAGGCGCTGCGGGCCATACCGATGCGGTGCAGCAAACGAATCTGCTCGGCAACGGCATTGTTCTCTGGCTGCCATTCACCCTGTTGCTCCAGCCAGTCTGAAACGTTGTCGTAAACCAGCTTGGCCTTGGATTCTACCCAGGCGGCAAAGAACTGCACATCGTCGCCCAGCGTACCGTCTTCCGCGATCGTGACGCGGCATACTACCGCCGGACGGCGCTCTTGGGCGCGCAGGGAGCAGAGGTCATCGGAAAGCACGCGCGGCAGCATCGGAATATTGAATCCCGGCAGATAGTTGGTGAACGCGCGTTGACGCGCCAGCGTATCCAGCGTAGTGCCCGCTTCCACGTAGGCGGTAGGATCGGCAATGGCGATAGTGAGTTCCAGCGTGCCGTCGCCGTTGTCTTTGGCGTACAGCGCATCGTCCATGTCTTCGGTGCTGGCGCTGTCGATGGTAACAAAGGTCAGGTCGGTCAAATCTTCGCGCGTCAGGTTGCCGTCATTGAGCGTCAATTCGCTGTCCATCTCTGGCGCAGTACGCTCAAGGTTATGACGTGACAACGTCACCCACCACGGTGCCAGCGGATCGTCACCGGTGGTGATGTATTGCGTTAATTCAGCATGAAAGCTGCGATCGCCTTTAAGCGGATGGCGGCGCATTTCCGCCACGGCCCAATCGCCGTCCTGAAAGGTGTGATTCGCATCGTGCCCGGTACGGCAGGGAATCGCCTCTTTTAACAGCGGATGATCGGGCAGGATGGCAAAGCGGTCATCCTTTTTCTGCACGCGGCCAACAAAGCGCGTCAAAAAGGGTTCAATCAGGGATTCCGGCTCGGCGATTTCACGATCTTTATCGGTGTGCAGCGTCGCAACGATGCGATCGCCATGCATCACTTTCTTCATCTGCGGTGGCGGAATAAAATAGCTTTTTTGTGCGTCGACTTCCAAAAAACCAAACCCTTTATCAGTGCCTTTTACCACGCCTTCAGCACGCGGAGTTTGGGAGTGAAGTTGCTGTTTTAGCTGGGCAAGCAGCGGATTATCTTGAAACATAATAAGTAAAAGAGATGTCCAGATGCGGTTATTAACGACACTAATGAATGGCAAACAGTTTTACGCGAAACCTGTGCTGGCGGCAAGCGTGATGTATATCAATCAGGGCAATCTTCGCGTTTTGAGAATAACCGCTAATGCATCACGTAACGCGATTGCAACGCAGGCGTCCCGGTTGCTGCCGGGACGCCTGAACGTCAGGCGATGCGTCGCTCAGGTTGTGTATCGCGTTGGCTGCGGGTTATGGCTACGGGCACCGATTTTGAGGTCGGCGTAGAGGTTTCATCACCTACGCTGGAGAGCGGCACCAACGGATTGGTTTCCGGGTAATAGGCGGCCAAATTGCCGCGAGGAATGTTGTAGCTGACCAGGCGAAACCCGCTCACCTTGCGCGTGACACCATCGTGCCACAGTGTCTCGATGTCTACGTTGTCGCCGTCAGCCAACCCCAGCGCCGCGATGTCCTGCGGATTGATAAACAGCACTTCGCGTTGCCCGTAAACGCCGCGATAGCGGTCATCCAGGCCATAAATGGTGGTGTTGTACTGATCGTGCGAACGCAGGGTTTGCAGGGTAAAGGGGGCCTGCTGCGCGCCGAGCTGTGGGAACAGGGTTTTCGGCAGCGGAGCGGCGCAGAAATTGGCTTTGCGATTCGGGGTGTTAAAGCAAAGCTCAGCCGCCGCATTGCCCAGATAGAATCCGCCCGGCTGTTCACAACGGAGGTTGAAATCGTTAAAACCGGGCAGGGTGGCGGCGATGTGATCGCGGATCAGTGAATAATCCCCCGCGAGTGCCAGCCAATCCACCGGTTGGCTGCCCAACGTTGCATCGGCAATGCCCGCGACGATAGCGGTCTCAGAACGCTGCTGTTCTGAAAGCGGATAGCCCACGCCCTCTGAGGCGTGCACCATGCTAAACGAATCTTCCACGGTAACAAACTGCGGACCGCTGGCTTGGATATCGCGCTCGGTGCGTCCCAGCGTCGGCAGGATCAGCGCGTCTTGCTCACCGGTGATCAGGTGGCTGCGGTTGAGTTTGGTGCTGATGTGTACCGTGAGCTGACAGCGGCGCAGGGCGGCTTCGGTGCGCGGCGAGTCTGGCGCTGCGGCGGCAAGGTTGCCGCCCAACGCGATCAACACGCGAACCTCATCGCGCAGCATGGCTTCCAGCGCTTCCACGGTATTATGGCCGGATTCGCGCGGTGGTGTGAAACCAAAGTGCGCACCGAGGCGGTCGAGAAACGCCTGACTCGGTTTCTCATCAATGCCCATGGTGCGGTTTCCCTGCACGTTGCTGTGTCCACGCACCGGGCACAACCCTGCGCCCGGCTTGCCTAACTGACCGAACAGCAGTTGCAGATTGGCGATCTCGCGCACCGTAGCCACGGAGTGTTTATGCTGAGTGACACCCATGGCCCAGGTGCAAATGACGCGCGGCGAGCGTTGATAGATATCGGCCACGGCGCGTAATTGCGCTTCGCCTAAACCGGATTGCTGTTCAATCTCGTCCCATGTCGTGGCATCCACCACCGCCAGGTACGCTTCAACATCGGCGGTGTGGCTGGCGATAAACGCACTGTCGAACAGACCCGGCTGCTGCTGCGCCAGACGCTGACGATGTGTCTCCAACAGGGCCTTGACCATTCCGCGCACGGCGGCCATATCGCCGCCGAGATGAGGTTGCAGGTAGGTTTCGCTGATGGTGCCGGACAGCGGTGTCAGCAGCTCCAGCGGGTTTTGCGGGTTGGCAAAGCGCTCCAGACCGCGTTCGCGCAGTGTATTGAATGACACGATGTGCGCGCCGCGATCGGCGGCATGACGCAGGCTGTGAAGCATACGCGGATGGTTGGTGCCGGGATTTTGTCCGAAGACGAAAATGGCATCAGCGTGTTCAAAATCTTCAAGGCGAATGGTGCCTTTACCAACACCGATACTCTGTTTCAAACCGGTACCGCTGGCTTCGTGGCACATATTGGAGCAGTCGGGAAAATTATTGGTGCCAAACAGGCGACCAAACAGCTGATACAGGTAAGAGGCTTCGTTGCTGGCGCGTCCCGAGGTGTACAGTTCCAACTGATTGGGGTGCTCCAGTGCCTGAAGGTGCCGGGCGATCAGCGCAAAAGCCTCCTGCCACTCTATCGGGACATAGCGATCGCTGGCGCGGTCGTAGCGCATCGGATGGGTCAACCGCCCCTGATACTCGAGAAAATAGTCACTTTGCTGACGCAGACGGCTCACGCTGTGGGCGGCAAAGAACGCCGGATCGATGGCTTTGCGCGTGGCTTCCCAACTCACCGCCTTGGCCCCGTTTTCGCAAAAACTGAAGGTGCTGCTGTTATCGTCGCCCCAGGCACAGCCGGGGCAGTCAAATCCTTTCGATTTATTGACACGCAGCAAGTTTCGGATATTTTTCAGCGCTTGCTTGCTGTCGAGCACAAAGCGGGTTGTGGCTTCTAAAGAGCCCCAACCACCTGCTGCGCTCTGATAGGGCTTGATGGCGGGTTTGAATTTCATGGTGGTGTCCGCAGGTGTTGAATGTTTATGTTATGTAAATTTTATATTAAATATTTGCGATGTGTGATCAGTCTAAGAGTGAGGACGACAGTCGTCTAATCGACTGTGGCTATGGCGCGATTAGCCAGGGCTATTGAATTTATGTGCTTGGTATATTTCACATTTTATAAACCCTCCGACGCGAATGACTTGCGGTGCACGGAAAAATTGGTTTCACTGTCATTTCCGCGGGGACCTCTCCCTTAATGCGAGTGTGCGACAGGAAACGATATTATCGACATCAAACAGCTTATTTACCTGTGCAATCTTGAGAAAGAGCGTCATTTTGGGCGCGCGGCGGAGGCCAGCTTCGTCAGCCAACCCACGCTCTCAATGCGGCTGAAAAACCTGGAGCGCGAGCTCGATTTGGCGCTGATCAATCGCGGGAACAATTTTGAAGGGTTCACGGCAGAGGGTGAGCGCGTTTTGGCCTGGGCGCGAGAAATCGTCTCGATTTATCAGGGATTGAAGCTGGAAGTGGCGTCGCTCAAGCGCGGCGTGAGCGGCGTATTGCGTATCGGTGCCGTGCCGCAATCGGGAATGGTGCTGCCGCAACTGCTGGCTGCTGCCCATGAACGCTACCCGCAGCTCGACTATCAGGTCTCGTTATTCAGTGCCGATCAGCTTCTGGAAGCGCTCAATGCCCATACGGTGGATATTGGTCTGGGTTTTTTCGAACTTGCCACGCTCAAAGAGCTGGCTTTCCAGGCGGCACCCTTGCACCGCAGCGACATTGCGCTGGTGTATCATCCGCAGGCATTCCCGCAGATGATCGGAGAGACGCCGCTGGCATTAGCGGATTTGGCCGATGTGTCGCTGTGTCTGGCAGAGCCCAGCCGCTATTTTCGGCGCTATCTCGATGGACACTTTCGCGAGTCGGGTGTGACGCCGCGGGTTAAAGTGGAAAGTGCCTCGGTGATGCAACTGATGCAGAGTGTCTTTTTAGGATTGGGCTGCGCCGTCGTGCCACAGGGAAGCCTGCTGCCGGACATGATACCCGCACTGCGTTTTCGCCCACTTACGCTGCCACCGATGCAGCGTCAGGCGGCACTGGTTGTGGCGCCGGTCGGTAAGGTGACGGCACTGGCGCAAAACTTCTTTGTTTTCGCTCAGGCGTGGTTGGCAGAAAACGCGCCTTAAGTTGGGACGAAAAAAAACCACCGGATACCGGTGGTTTTCATCGATAGCGGTTGGAAATTAATCCAGTTCCAGCTCATTCATCGCAGCAATGTTGAAGCCGCCATCTACGTGCAGAACTTCACCGGAGATACCGGCGGACAGATTCGAGCACAGGAAGGCGGCGGTATTGCCCACGTCTTCAATTGTGACCACACGGCGAATAGGCGTCACGGCCTCGCAGTGGGAGAGCATTTTCTTGAAGTTCTTGATGCCAGACGCGGCCAGCGTGCGGATCGGGCCGGCGGAAATGGCGTTAACACGCACACCCTGCGCGCCCATGGCGTTTGCCATGTAGCGAACGTTGGCTTCCAGAGAGGCTTTTGCCAGACCCATCACATTGTAGTTCGGGATAGCGCGCTCGGCACCCAGATAGGAGAGGGTGACCAACGCAGAGTTCGGGTTCAGCATGGCGCGGCAGGCTTTAGCCATCGCCACGAAGCTGTAGGAACTGATATCGTGCGCCACGCGGAACCCGTCACGGGTCACGGCGTTGACGTAATCACCATCCAGTTGATCGCCCGGGGCGAACGCGATGGAGTGAACAAAACCGTCAAAGGTCGGCCATACGTTAGCCAGTTCTGCAAACAGGGCTTCGATGCTGGCATCTTCCGCAACGTCGCACGGCAGTACGATGCTGGAACCCAGTTCTTGTGCGAAGCCTTCAACACGCGATTTCAGCTTGTCGTTCTGGTACGTAAACGCCAGTTCAGCGCCTTCGCGTTGCATCGCCTGTGCGATACCGAATGCAATTGAGCGGTTACTGGCAACACCCGTTACCAAAATGCGCTTACCGGTTAGAAAACCCATAGCAGTAATCCTTGTGATTATAGTTGCTGCGAACGCCTGCACAGAATGCGTTAATCGGGGCGTTCGAAGTGAGTAAACCGGGCGATTCTAGCATGGTTGCCCCCCGTGGGGTACTCCGAGCAGTATCACCCGCGCGTTTGCCGCGATGTCGCGCTGGCGAATCCGGCTAAAACTGTGCACCGTCGCGGCGCCAGGCATCGGCGCTGAGCGCCTCGCCAAAGTGGCTGGCAATCAGGCGTTTGGTCAAATCGTGCAGCGGCGCTGCCAGCACGTCTGCCGTGCTGCCTCGCTCTACCACTTCACCGGCGTGCATCACCACGATCTGATCGCTGATATGCTTCATCATGCCCAGATGCTGAGTGACATAAATATAGGAGATCCCTTGTTCCTCCTGGAGTTCCAGCATCAAATTGATGATTTGCGAGCGCATCGACATATCCAACGAAGCCAGTGCCTCATCCGCCACGATCACCTTGGGCTGCAAGATCAACGCGCGCGCCAGCCCCACGCGCTGTTTTTGACCGGGGGCCAGCGCCTGTGGGTAGTAATAGGCGTGGTCAGGGCGCAAGCCTACCTGTTGCAGCGTCTGGTTGATCATTTTTTCCCGCTCGTGGCCGTTCAACGTGGTATTCAAGCGCAGCGGCATATCGAGCAGTTGGCCGATACGCTGGCGCGGGTTGAGCGCGTTGCCCGCGTCCTGAAAAATCATGCGTACCTGCTGGCAGCGGTAGCGATAATCGCCGTAGCATAACGGATGATCGTTAATCAGCAGTTCACCGGAGGTCGGTGGAATGACGCCCGCCAGCATTTTCGCCAGGGTCGATTTTCCCGAGCCGTTCTCGCCGATGATTGCCAGCGTCTGCCGCGCGCGCAGCGTAAAACTCACCGATTTCACGGCTTCAACGTGTTGGCGGTGAAACAACCCGGTACGGTAGCGGAAGGTTTTGGTCAGGTTGCGCGCTTCGAGCAGAATGTCATCCATCATTGCTCCTCCGTATTAAGCGGGAAATGGCAGGCAAACCAGTGATTTTTGGTCGATACCAACAGCGGCGTCTGCATGCATTTTTTCTGCGAATAGGGGCAGCGCGGGCCCAAACGGCAGCCTACCGGTAGATATTCAAGGGACGGAATGGCTCCCGGCAGCGTGTTGAGTCTGCTCTTGTGCGGCAGCGAGCGCCCGAAATCGGGCATGGCGCGGATCAACGCCTGGGTGTAAGGGTGGTGCGGTGCGGTAATCAACTCTTCGCTCGGCGCGCTTTCCACCGTTTGTCCGCAGTACAGCACGTTGATGCGATCGGCCCACTTGCTCATGGTTTGCAGGTCATGGCTGATCAATAGAATGGTGGTGTTATTGTTCTGGTTCAGCCGCGACAGTAGCCGGAAAATCTGCGCCTGGGTGGTAGATTCCATCGCATTGGTCGGTTCATCGGCGATCAGCAGACGCGGCTGGTTCGCCAACGCGATGGCAATCATCACCTTCTGGCACTCGCCGTCCGTCAATTCGTAGGGGTAGCTGCGCATGATATCTTTGTGATCTTTGATGCCAACCCGGTGCAACAGCTCGATAGCGCGGCGTTTGCGCCACTGAAAGCGTTGCCACCACCGGCCCTTATAGGTCCAACCGGGGATGGCAAGCATCAGCTGTTTGCCAATGTGCTCGGAAGGATCGAGACAGGATTGCGGCTCCTGAAAAATCATCGACACGTTATGGCCGACCAGCTTACGCCGGGCGCGGGGCGACAGTTGCAGCAAGTCGATATCATCAAAGCGGAAGCGGTCAGCGGTCACCCGCCAGTTATCTTTGGTCACGCCGCAGATGGCTTTGGCGATAAGGCTCTTGCCCGATCCCGATTCGCCCACCAGACCGCGAATCTCCCCTTCGGTCAGGGTAATGCTGACGCGATCGACCGCCTTGACCGGGCCGTCAGGCGTAAGGAATTCAATGGTCAGATTACGAATATCAAGTAGTGCCATGGTTCGTCTCCGCCATTAATCCATTTGCGACAGCAGGGAACGGCGGATGCCATCACCCAGCAGATTGACAATCAGCACGCTGAGGGTAATGGCCACACCCGGCAACATCACCGTCCAGGGCGCGGCATACACCAGTTCCAACGAATTGCCCAACATGGCACCCCATTCCGGCGTCGGCATCTGGGCCCCCAAATCGAGAAAGCCCAGCGCGGAAATGTCCAGAATGGCGATAGAGAGCGCACGGGTAAACTCGGACACCAGCACCGGCCCGATATTGGGCAACACCACGTACCAAATGATATAGCGGGTTGATGCGCCGTCTAACCGGGCGGCGATCACATATTCCTTATCCATCTCATCGTGCACGGCGGTGTAGAGCGTTCTCACCATGCGCGGCAGCAGCGCCAGCCACACGGCCAGCATGGCATGGACCAAATCCGGGCCGATAAAGGCGATCACTACGATGGCCAGCAGCAATGACGGTATTGACAGCAGCGTATCGAGAATATGGTTCAATAATGCGGAGCGCAGGCCGTGGGTTACGCCGGCTAAGGTGCCGATCATAATGCCGCAGAAAGCCGCCGCGTAGGTGACAATCAGCGCCGAGCCGACCGTCGCGGCCGTACCGGTTAGTAACCGGCTTAACAGATCGCGCCCGAGATCGTCTGTGCCGAGAAAGAAGGAGACTTCACCGTAATGTGACCAGGAGGGCGGTAACAGCTGATAGCCCAAAAATTGCTGATCGACGGCATAAGGAGCGATGGCTGAGCCAAACAGACACAGAAACAGCAGCGCCAAAAAGCCGTACAGCCCAATCATCGCCAGCGTATCGCGATGGAAAAATTGCCAGATATCACGCACCCGGCTGGGCAGGCGCTTTTCACTGTAAACGTTATCGAAGGGCATATGATGTCACTTGAACTGCTTTTGATGCATGTGGTGTTACTCTACTTATATCAATCATATCATTACCTTGGATCAGGAAAGCACCGAAACAAAGTAGAGGTAATCTATGATTCACATAGACTGAATGTCAGGCACTCGATTTCCGGTAGCACTACTTACCGATGCCGCAGGGAAAAGAAACCCGCAGCATTAAGCATAGGTGATTATCCTTCGATATCCCCGTCGCAGGCAAGAGAGCGCGGGCAGCAATTTGGTACCTGGATCACCGAAGGTCACCACCTGCGCTGCGGACTGCCTGGATGCCGTTTACTGTTCCACATTTATTCTCTCAAAAAAGGGCGCTTTCTTGTCTTTGATTTTATCAAAAGAGAATTCTGTGTAGTTAATATCGGTATATCCTTTCACCAACATTTTCCCTTGCGTAAGGTCAGACAGGCTTGTCCATACGGTATACTCCGTCTGTGATGGCTTAGCGTCTCCCTGCCCATTTTTCTCATCCACACTACTATCTTTGATGCGGTCAAAGCGGTTCATAATGTGCGCTAGCGTATTCATCGCGAGTTGTGAATTTGCCGGCTTTTGCGCATAGGTCGTATAAAATACACCACGAATGAATCGGCCTACAGAGGTGTCTGACGATGGCAGCGCCGAAACGGCAATACCGCTGTCGGGTTGACTGACGGGGATGTTCCCAAGGGTTGAGTGAGAGCGATCAACATTGGTCAGTTGCGTATAGTTATTCAGATTCTGCAAGTGCCAAGGGAAACCAGGTCCATTGGTCATTACGCGAGTTGGATTTTCATAGACCTTTAATTTACCATCAACAGCTTCAATAACGATACTGCCGCCGTTTTTATCATAAAACGCATAATGAAATGGCGCTTTAATGTTGCCAAATCCTTTAATCACAGGCGAGCGAAATTTAGTCTTTTCTACCGACGCTTTGACTTCACTGACGCTAGAAAATTGAGATAAGGCCCATTCGCCTATCGCAGTGACGGGGATGGCATCTTTATATTCATTGGGCTTCAAATCATCAAGCTCAGCGCTATTTATCATGTTGGCACTGAATGAAAGCCCTCCGCTATTCATACCTTGGAAAATGTTATATATATCACCATCGTCATATACCTTGGTACTAATCGCAAGTATTTTGAAATGAGACTGATAGCGTACCCCATTTTCTCCATCGGGTGTCTTCTTCTGAAAAACCGTGTTTTCAGGATAATAGGTTATCCAGGAAGGGAGGTCTGTCGTTAGCTCAAGCGTACGGCCATGGTATAAATTATTGTTGGTATCCAAAATGGCCAGGCTGGTACAGGATTCTGCACTAAATTGCACAGAAAAAAACAGCGGGAACATAAAATAAAGAAGGTGTTTTTTTTTCATTCAAGATACTCCTTATGATTAAAAACAATAATGATATCAATTAAGTATCTCTGCCGCCCATAGCTGAAATTCTATTATAATCACCCTCTATCATAGCGCTAAATCAGCACAGGTTACAGCAACATAGCAAAAGATTTGATGAGTGTAATGCTATCCGGATGCGTGAATATTTCGAATAATCGATCGTTGTTTATTTGGTGCGCACGGCAGGAAGCTAACAGAAAGCGTTGCCACGCCGGGGCAGAGACCATACTGAACCGAAGGTGATAGGGGATGCGACGCTTGGGTTTGCAAAAATCAGGGACGATAAGCAGCAGCGACAGGGTCATCGGCACTGCTCTTAAGGAATATATTTTCTTTGGCTATCCACGGGATCTGGCTTATGGAGAGCGTTTAATTCAGTAACGTAAGAATTAATGATTCCTTTATTGTAGCGTTGCTACTCTTGGGGTGATTGTTACATCTATCACGTAATGCACGTCTTATTGGATATTCAAAAGGTTCGGAACCGATTCTGTTTATAGATTCATCCTTAACGGTTGACGAGTTTCATAACGTATGGCTCCCGGTGATGGCAGTATTCCCGAATATAACCACTGAAAAAAGGGATAGGTAATATAAAAGACATTATCGTGGCGCGGATGCAGAGGCCAGAGCGTAAGGAACGAGCAGCAAGGATAATGCCCCTATCATAGGGGGCATTGCTTAATCGATTGATGTGTATTTTTGCTTTCTGGGTAGCCTATCGAAGGGCATACCATTCCTTGTGTTTCAGTGAATTCGCCATTGCGCCCCAAATATCGGACAGCACATTGACCGTAATCACCATCGCCCCGACCACCATAACCCCGGCGGAGATAGCGGAATAATCCTGCTGGCGAATAGCATCCACCAGCCAGCGCCCTATACCGGGCCAACTGAACACCACCTCGGTGATGATCGCCAGCGTCAACATGGTGGAAAACTGAAGTCCCAGTTGCGGAGCGATTGGGGGCAGCGCATTACGCAGCACGTGGCGGCGAATAATGGTCAGGCGCGACAGACCGCGGGTAGCCGCGGCTTTGACATAATTCTTGCTGAACACATCCGTGGTGCTGATGCGCATCAGGCGAATGACCTCCATCGTGGGGCCAACGGCCAGTACAATAATCGGCAAAATCAGATGGCGCACGGCGCTGATCAGCATTTCATCGCGATAAGGGGAATCGGATAACCAGGCGTCAATCAGCGCAAACCCGGTCACCGGTTCAACCTGATAGAGCAGATCGAAACGGCCTGAAACCGGCAACCAGCCGAGTTGCAGCGAGAACAGCAGCGTCAGCAACAGCGCCAGCCAGAATACCGGAATAGAAAAGCCCACCAAGGCGATGGCGCTGATGATGATGTCGGGGGTTTTATTGCGCATCACGCCTGCGGTGACGCCGAGCGGAATACCCACCAACAACGAGAGTGAGAAGGCCAGCACGCACAGCTCGATGGTGGCGGGAAGCACTTCTTTTAACTGCACACTGATCGATTCGCCGTTAATCGACGAAATGCCGAGATCGCCGCGCATCAGGCTGCGCATAAAGAAACCATAGGCGTCAAACAGCGTCGCACCGCCCAGCGGGGCGTTGGGCGTGTAATAACAGAGGCTAAAGCCGACCAGCGTTAGCAGCAGCAGGGTTATCAGCAACAGCAACAGGCGACGCAGGGTAAAAATGATCATGGCTGCTCTCCCTCGTTACCCACCAACGGTGGCCCTTCTGGCGTCGGCGTCTCGCCAAACTCGCGATACACCCCGGCAAAAGAGGCATTGCCGAACGGGCTTAATATCAGCCCTTTCATGTCATAGCGGTAAGCCAGCATACGCAGCGAAGAGGCTAACGGCAGCACCGGTAACTGCTGTGCCAGTATCTGCTGGGCCTGCTGGTAGTACTCAATGCGTTTGGACAACTGCTGCGAGGTGAGGGCGCTTTGCAGCACGCTGTCGAACGTAGGGTCGCACCAATGCGTGTAATTGGTTTGCGAGTGAATCGCAGCGCAACTGAGCAGCGGACGGAAAAAGCTATCAGGATCGTTACTGTCGGTGGTCCAGCCTGAGAGCGTCAGGTCATGGCTCATTTCCATCAGTCGCGCTTCCTGAAAACGGCCTTCAACCGGGACAATGGTCACTTTCACCCCCACCTGCGCCAAATCCGCCTGAATCAGCTCAGCGGTCTTTAACGGACTCGGATTATAGGATTGCGAGGCGACGGGCACCCACAGCTTGAGGTTAAGGTCGGTTGCCCCCAGGGTCGTCAGCAAGCGGCGCGCTTCTTCCGGATTGTATTCGGTAATGCGCGATTCGCTGTCATAGGCCCAGGAGGCGCGGGGCAACAGCGACGCCGCGGTTTCTGCCGTGCCGTAATAAATAGACTGCATCAAGCGGTCATTGTTGATCGCCAGCGCAATGGCGCGGCGAATGCGCATGTCGTCCAACGGTGGTTTACGCACGTTAAAGGCGAGATACGCGATGTTCATCCCAGGACGCAGCGAGAGCCGCAAGCGCGGATCGTTGCGCAAAATAGGCAACTGGTTGGCGGCGGGATAAGCCAGCACGTCGCATTCGCCAGTCAGCAATTTCGACAGACGCCCGGTGCCACCGACGCCCAAATCAACGACCACCTGCTGCATCCGCGGTTTGCCGCGCCAGTAGCGATCGTTGCGCATCAAGCGCAGATATTGACCGCTGCGATAGGCTTCGAGACGATAAGGCCCGGTACCGACCGGCTCACGGTCTAACTGCTCCTTTCTATCCTGTTTGATCAACTGCTGACCATACTCGGCGGAAAGTACTGGGGCGTAGTGGGTCGCCAGGTGCCACAAAAAAGAGGCATCAGGGCTGTTAAGGCGGATTTCCAGCGCATAGTCACCCAGCTTGCGGATGCTTTGCACCACATCGGAAAACTGCAAACTGGTGAAATAGGGGTACTCACCGCCGTTCACGTCATGATACGGATGGTTTTTATCCAGCATCCGTTGCAGGCTGAAAATTACGTCATCGGCGTTTAACGGGCGCGTGGGCGTAAACCAGTCGGTGGTTTGAAACGGCACATCGTGGCGCAGGTAAAATCGGTAGGTTGCGCCGTTATCCAACACCTCCCAGCGCTGCGCCAGTTCGGGCATCAAACGGTAGGTGTAAGGGTCGACATCCAGCAGCCGATCGTAAAGCTGTGCCGCCAGCGTATCGATGATCACGCCGCTGCGCGCCATCTGTGGGTTAAAAGTATTGACCACGCCGTTGACGCAGTATACGAAACCGCTGCGGCGTATATCTTCCCGCTGCGCCTGTGCGGGGGCTGCGGCGAACGCAGACCCTATCAGGAAGGCGGAGAACAGCGCGCCTATTTTTATCAGGCAGGAGGTGTATCCAGACATACGATGCGCTTAAGTTGGCTGAAAATCAGAGTTGTCATGATAAGAGTGTACCGCACTCTGCTAAAGTGCCCCACTCCGTAGATGCTCACCTGCTGTATTTTCCACCAAATTTGAGGAAATACGAACAGGACACCTCACGGGGCTGATCGACAGCCCGAAGAGCGTATCGGGTCGCCAGGGTAAACAGAGAAGAACCCTACCGTTACTACGGAAATGAGAAAAATTCTCAACAAAGTGCTTTACAACTGATACTGATAACTATTATCATTCATCTCGCACTCCAAACGGCTTCAAGTAAGCGCGCAAGGGGAGCACGACATTGCTCACATTGCTTCCAGTATTATTTTAGCCAGCGTTTGCTGGCTTTTTTTTGCCTGCGGTTTACGCCTCTGCGCTGGCGATATCATGTTTTTTCAGCAGTCCACGCAACTGATGGTAGGTTAACCCGAGTAGCGTAGCCGCTTTGCGCTGGTTAAAACGCGCTTGAGACAACGCCTGCTCGATCAGCGCTTTTTCTTGCGTCTGTTGCCATTCGCGTAACGCCAACGGCAGACGCGGCAGTGTGGTGTCCTCGGCGGTGTCGGCGATGGGCGGTTCAACGGTGCGTTGAAACGGGTTAATGATAATGGCATCCAGTGGTTCGGCGGTCGCCCCGTGCCGATAGACCGAACGCTCTACCACGTTTTTCAATTCACGCACGTTGCCGGGCCAGGCGTATTGTAATAGGGCATGACGAGCGCGTGCAGAGAACCCGGTAAACAACGGCAGATGCAATTCCCGGCACATTTGGATAGCGAAGTGTTCTGCCAGTAACATGATATCCTGCTGACGTTCGCGCAGCGGGGGCAGTTGCACCACATCAAAGGCAAGCCTGTCGAGCAGATCGGCGCGAAACTTGCCAGCAGCAGCGAGTGCGGGCAGATCTTCATTGGTGGCACACACCAGACGCACATCAACCTGAAGCGGCTGGCTGCCTCCCACGCGCTCCAAAACGCCATATTCGATGACGCGCAGCAATTTCTCTTGCACCAGCATCGGCGCGGTTGCCAGCTCATCGAGGAACAGCGTGCCGCCGTCGGCGCGCTCAAAACGGCCCAGATGACGGCGTTGCGCCCCGGTAAACGCCCCGGCTTCATGGCCAAACAGCTCTGAATCAAGCAGATTCTCATTGAGCGCCGCGCAGTTCAGGGAGATAAACGGGCCTTGCCACCGTGGCGACAGATAGTGCAGGCGGCTGGCAATCAACTCCTTGCCGGTGCCGCGTTCACCTAATACCAGCACAGGCTTGGTGAGCTGCGCCAATTGTGAAACCTGCTCCAGCATCTCAACAAAGCTGTTGGCTTCACCCAGCAGATTTTCCTGGCCTTTATCCATCAGATGTCACCTTTTGTTGCGGTTAATTTTGCTAATTGTTGGTGTATTTTACTAATCTATCCGATGAGGCTGATTTGTCAAAAAAATAATAATCAATAATTACAATTAGATAGGTTTATCGCAATGTTGGCATGCATCTTGTAATAGCAAGAGGGAACGCTAAGGTTGGTCGACATCAAGCATGACGAATCAACATCACCACCCAGTGCATGCGCACTGTGACATGACCAAGAGGACACTGTAATGGGTATTTTTTCTCGTTTTGCCGATATCGTAAACGCGAACATCAATTCGTTACTGGACAAAGCGGAAGATCCGCAAAAGCTGGTGCGCTTGATGATCCAGGAAATGGAAGACACACTGGTAGAAGTACGCTCCACGTCAGCGCGGGCGCTGGCGGAGAAAAAACAGATCGCGCGCCGTGTCGAGCAGGCTGAATCCCAGCAGGGGCAATGGCAGGAAAAAGCTGAACTGGCGTTGCGCAAAGACAAAGACGATTTGGCGCGTGCGGCGCTGCTTGAAAAGCAGAAACTGGCCGACGTGATTGCGGTGCTAACCCGTGAAGCGGAAAATGTAGACGAAACGCTGACCCGCATGAAACGTGAAATTGGCGAGCTGGAAAACAAACTCACGGAAACCCGTGCCCGCCAGCAGGCGCTGTCGCTGCGTCATCAGGCGGCCTCTTCCTCTCGCGATGTGCGCCGTCAACTCGATAGCGGTAAACTGGATGAAGCGATGGCCCGTTTTGAACAGTTTGAACGCCGCATTGATTCAATGGAAGCAGAAGCAGAGAGCGTCGGTTTCGGTAAGCAGAAATCGCTGGATCAGCAATTTGCCGAATTGCAGGCTGATGATGAAATCAGCGCCCAGTTGGCTGCGTTAAAAGCAAAAATCAAACCGGAAGCCTGATGGCGGCCAGTCTGTTGGGCCGCTCGCACTACACTAACACGCCTATCAAGGAGATATAATGAGCGCTTTGTTTCTTGCCATCCCACTGACCATTTTCATGTTGTTCGTGGCCCCGGTATGGCTTTGGCTGCACTACAGTCAGCGCAAGCAACGTGACGCGGCGCAAGGGGCGGCATCCTGGGGGCAAGGCGATCTCCAGCGTTTGACCGCGCTGTCTCAAGAGGCAAAGCAGATGCGCGAGCGGATCCAGGCACTGGAAGAGATTCTGGATGCAGAACATCCCCACTGGAGGCAATCATGATAAAAGGAAAATTGAACGCGATGATGAATTCGCACGGGCGCAAGCTGTACCGGTTACCGCAAGAGGGCATGATCAAAGGCGTGTGCGCCGGACTGGCGCGCTATCTGGATGTGCCGGTGAAACTGCTGCGCGTTATTGTGGTGCTGTCGCTGTTCTTTGGCCTGTTTTTCTTTACGCTGGTGGCGTATATCGTGCTGACCTTTGTTCTCGACCCGGCACCAGCGGGCGCTTATGACCACGACGATGACGCCGTGCGACCCAGTCAAACGCTGAACGAGGCCGATGCGGTACTGCGTGACAGTGAAGCGCGCCTGCGTGACATGGAGCGTTATGTCACCTCGGATACCTTTGCGGTACAAAGCCGTTTTCGTCAACTGTGATGTCACCTACTGGCGCATGAATCATGAGGTATAGAACAAGGAGTGACGGATTGCCCTTACAGCAACCTTTGCATCATTTACAGCATGAATTTGAAGCCCTGGTTAACCGCAGCGTGGATCGCCAACTGCGGTTGGCTGTCACCGGACTGAGCCGCAGCGGTAAAACCGCCTTCATTACCGGATTTGTCAACCAACTGCTCAACGTACACAACGGCGCGCAGTTGCCGCTTTTTTCCGCGGTGCGGGAAGGGCGATTGCTTGGCGCAAAGCGGGTTCCTCAGCGAAATCTGGCGGTGCCGCGCTTTGCCTATGACGAAGGCATGATGTCGCTGTTTGGCGATCCGCCGCAGTGGCCGACGCCGACGCGCGGCGTCAGCGAAATCTGCCTGGCGCTGCGCTACCGCTCCAACGATTCGCTGCTGCGCCACTTTAAGGATACCTCCACGCTCTATCTGGAAATTGTCGATTATCCCGGTGAGTGGTTGCTGGATTTGCCGCTGTTGGAGCAAAATTATCTTGCCTGGTCGCGGCAAATGCTCGGGTTGTTGCAAGGTGAGCGCGCCCTGTGGGCCAAGCCGTGGTTAGATCTGTGCAACAAACTCGATCCGCTGGCGCCTGCGGATGAAAATCTGCTGGCCGAGATTGCGCAGCGCTACACCGATTACCTGCTGCGCTGCAAGCAAGAGGGGCTGCATTTTATTCAGCCGGGGCGCTTTGTGCTGCCGGGGGAATTGGCCGGTGCGCCGGTTCTGCAATTTTTCCCGTGGCCACAGGCACAGCAGCTCGGTGACGTCGCGCTGGCGCAGGCGGATGAAAAAAGCACGCTCGGCATGCTGCGCCGTCGTTATGACTATTACTGCCAGTCGGTGGTGAAAGGGTTTTACAAACACTACTTTTCACGTTTTGACCGCCAGATTGTGTTGGTGGATTGCCTGCAACCGCTCAACCGCGGACTGCACGCTTTTACCGATATGCGTCTGGCGCTGACGCAACTGATGCAAAGTTTCCATTACGGCAAACGCACCTTGCTGCGCCGTCTATTTTCGCCGTGCATCGATAAACTGATGTTTGCGGCCAGCAAAGCGGACCATATCACGGCGGATCAGCATGCCAATCTGGTGTCGCTCTTGCAGCAACTGGTACAGGAAGCCTGGCAGAACGCGGCGTTTGAAGGCATCACCATGGATTGCGCGGGCATTGCATCCGTGCAGTCAACCCAAAGCGGTATCGTGGAGTATCACGGGCAGAACCTGCCCGCGCTGCGCGGACATCGTCTTGGCGACGGCGAACCGTTGACGATCTATCCCGGTGAAGTGCCCGCGCGTTTGCCCGGTGCCGCCTTTTGGCAGCAACAGGGTTTCCATTTTGAAGATTTTCGACCTCAAGCGATGAACATTGATACGCCGCTGCCGCACATTCGGCTGGACAGCGTCATGGAATTTTTATTGGGGGATAAATTGCGATGAGTGAACCGCTAAAGCCGCGCATCACCTTTGATGATGAGGCACCTTCGGCAACCGCACCCCGCTTGCGCAGTACCGTCGCCTTTGATGATGATGCGTCGCGTCACTTTGCCCCGACGCTGCCGGAAGTGGCGTTGAACAGTGAGGGCGAGGCGGAAGCCGCCGTTGAAGCCGCATTGCGACCCCGTCGCAGTCTGTGGCGCAAACTGGTGCTGGCGGGCGTCACCTTATTCGGTGCCAGCGCGGTTGCGCAGGGCATTCAATCGGTACATACCGCTTGGCTGGAACAGCAGTGGATCACGCTGGGCGGCTTGGCAGCGGGCGGGATGATCGTGGTCGCCGGTGCGGGCTCCCTGATGGCGGAGTGGCGGCGCTTGTACCGGTTGCGGGCCCGCGCCGAAGCGCGCGATAAAGCCCGTGAGCTGCTCGGCAGTCACGGTGTCGGGCAGGGGCGAGATTTTTGTGAAAGACTGGCGCAGCAGGCCGGGTTGGATAGCGGGCATCCCGCACTCCAGCGTTGGCGTGCGTCGCTGCATGAAACGCATAACGACAAAGAAGTACTGGTGCTTTACGCCAATCTGGTGCAACCGGTGTTGGATAACCGCGCACGTCGCGAGATCAGCCGTTCGGCCGCCGAATCGACGCTGATGATTGCGGTCAGCCCGCTGGCACTGGTGGACATGGCCTTTATTGCCTGGCGTAACCTGCGCCTGATCAATCGCATTGCCGCGCTCTACGGTATTGAGCTGGGCTACTTTAGCCGCATTCGCCTGTTTAAATTGGTGTTGTTGAATATCGCTTTCGCTGGCGCGTCAGAAATGGTGCGTGAAATCGGTATGGACTGGATGTCGCAGGATCTGGCTGCGCGCCTTTCGGCCCGCGCCGCACAGGGCATTGGCGCCGGTTTGCTGACCGCGCGACTGGGCATCAAGGCCATGGAGCTCTGTCGGCCATTGCCCTGGCTTGACGATAAGCCGCAGCTTGGGGATTTCCGGCGTGAATTGGTCGGGCAGATCAAGGCCGTGGTGCAAAAAAAATCCACACCAACGCCGCCGTAACGCCCACGAACGCTCGAAACACCGTCAACGGAAAAAAAGATGTTGCCACCTGTCAACTTTTGCTGACAGGTGGCTTCATCCGTGGAAGGGGACGCGGTATGATGCCTGTGATATCCATTCCCCTGGAAGAAGGTAGCTGTTAATGCGTCTGGAAGTCTTTTGTGAAGATCGAATTGGCCTGACGCGCGAGTTGTTAGATTTACTGGCCTCGCGCGCTATTGATTTGCGGGGCATTGAAATTGACCCCGCCGGACGGATTTACCTGAATTTTGCCACGCTCGGATTTGATGATTTTCGCGTACTGATGGCGGAAATTCGACGGATCGAAAGCGTGCGCGATGTGCGCACCGTGGCGTTCATGCCTTCCGAGCGAGAGCAACGGGCGATGAGTGCCGTGTTGGAATCGATGCCTGAGCCGGTTTTCTCTCTCGATCTGAAAGGCAACATTGAATTGTTCAATCCAGCGATGTTGGCGCTGTTTGAGCAATCGGCTGACAGCATCAGTGCGGTCACCATTAGCCAGTTGATCCCCAATTACAACTTCACACGCTGGCTGGAGCACGATGAGCGCAGGCTGGAAGCGGAGCGTGTGGTGATTCGCGGGCAGGATTTCCTGTTGGAAATCACGCCGGTGCACTTGGATAATGAAGCGGGCGAAAGCGTGATTGCTGGTGCGCTGGTCATGCTGAAATCGGCGGTGCGCATGGGCCGTCAGTTACAAGATCTGGCGGTTAACGATGAGAATGAATTTAATCATATCGTCGCCGTCAGCCCGAAAATGCGGCAGGTGGTTGAGCAAGGCAAAAAGTTGGCGATGCTCGATGCGCCGCTGCTGATCGTGGGTGATACCGGAACCGGTAAAGATATGCTGGCCCGTGCGTGTCATCTGCGCAGTTCTCGCGGCAAAAAGCCTTTCCTGGCGCTCAATTGTGCTTCACTGCCTGACGATGTGATGGAAAGTGAACTGTACGGCCACGCACCGGGCGCTTATCCCAATGCGCTGGAAGGCAAAAAAGGCTTCTTTGAGCAGGCCAATGGCGGTTCGGTGCTGCTGGATCAGGTGGGTGAAATGTCGCCGCAGATGCAAACCAAGCTGCTGCGTTTTCTCAATGACGGCACCTTCCGTCGGGTAGGGGAAGAGCACGAGGTGCACGTTAATGTCCGGGTGATTTGCGCCACGCAGAAAAACCTGCTGGAGCTGGTGCAGCGCGGTGAGTTTCGTGAAGATCTCTATTACCGGCTTAACGTACTGATGCTCACCTTGCCGCCACTGCGCGACCGTCCGGCAGATATCATGGCGCTCACCGAACTGTTTGTGGCGCGTTTTGCCGATGAACAGGGCATTGCCCGACCACGCATTGCGCCGGAACTGTATCATCTGCTTCCGCAGTACGGGTGGCCGGGTAATGTGCGCCAGTTGAAGAACACGGTGTATCGTGCATTGACTCAGTTGGAAGGGCGTGAACTGCGCGTGCAGGATATCGATCTTCCTTCGTTCACTCTCGATACCGTACAGAGCGATGATTTGCTTGAAGGTTCACTGGATGATATCAGCAAGCGCTTTGAACGCTCGGTGCTGACCCGCCTTTATCAGGCTTATCCCAGCACGCGTAAACTGGCAAAACGTCTGGGTGTTTCCCATACCGCCATTGCCAACAAATTGCGTGAATACGGCTTGAGCCAGCGAAAATCCACCGATGAGGCGGATGAGTAACCAACAAAAACGGCTGCCTTGGCAGCCGTTTCTTTTTATCCGCTGAGGCTTATTTCAGTGCGGCCAGCGCGGCATCATAATCAGGTTCGGTGGTGATCTCGTTCACCAACTCGCTGTGCAGCACGTTATCTTGCTCATCCAACACCACCACAGCGCGCGCGGTCAGCCCGTGCAGCGGGCCAGCGGCGATAGCGACGCCGTAGTTGTCCTTGAATTCCGCACCGCGCAGCAAAGAGAGCACGACCACGTTGTTCAGACCTTCTGCACCGCAGAACCGCGATTGTGCAAACGGCAGATCGGCGGAGATACACAGCACTACAGTGTTATCCAGCTCAGAAGCCAATTGGTTAAATTTGCGCACGGAAGCGGCGCAGACACCCGTATCGATACTTGGGAAGATATTCAGGATTTTACGCTTACCGGCGAACTGGGTGAGCGCGACATCGGAAAGGTCCTTGGCAACCAGTGTGAAGGCAGGAGCCTTACCGCCTTTTTCAGGAAAGCTTCCGGCTACAGTGACAGGATTGCCTTGAAAATGCACATTTTTTGACATTTCTTTGTCCTTCAATTACAGGTGGTTAACACGGTCATCAGTGTAGGGCAACATTAGCAACATTGATATAAAAACTTTTGTTGCAACAAGGTGACACACGGGGACAGATAGCGTTCGCTGGCATCATCGGCGGAAACGGCGGGCAGCTCTAAGGTAATGCAGGGCAACTGGCGCTCTGCGCACCAACTGCCAAAAGAGCCTGGCGTGGGATAACCAATATGCTCGACCTGTGGCAACGAGAAGGCCTGTGACAGCCATCCTGCCAGCGAAGAACGGTCCGGGTCGTCAACGCAGGCAAGCGGTTCGTGGAAGGTGACAATCCAGGCCGGATCGAGACGTTCAATCAGCAAGCACAGTGCCTGGGTTTCAGGCTCGGAGCCGGGATAGGCGCCGGTGGAAAGCTGCACGTCGCGTTCAGGCGTGGCGCTGTTCCAGCGGTAGACCGTATTGGCCTCCTGCCAGTTACCGGTGGGGAAATTCCGGTTCAGATCAACGCCATTGGCGTTGGCGCGCAGACCAAGCTGGCAACCATCCGGATTAACGCACAGCACCAGATGCTGGTGGCGCTGTCCGGGGAGCAGGCTACGCAAGGCGCAGGAGAGGACGGCGATCGATGCGGCTTCATCGCCGTGGGTGCCCGCGAGAATCAGTCCGGTATCGCTGCTGGCGTGCTCGGCAGGGAAATAGAGTAACGGCGCGCCCAGCGCGGATGAACCATAGCGTTCACCGGATACCTTTAGGGGTCCACGCTGGTGGCGCGGTGTCAGTAAACTCGTGCCCGTCATGATGATGCCCAAGCCTTATTGTGGTCATTTATTTGACTACTTCATCATAAACGGTGTGATGAAAAAAGTCTTATTCGTGCCCCGTTTCGCATTGATACACACAGAGCGCCAACCCAATAAGGCGGCATAGCCCATTTCCCGCTATCATGGTTGCAATACACTGTGACTGATACCGTAACCTGATGATGGATGAGGTGAATGGCTATGCAATACCCTAATAATACCGGGCTGAAACGGGGCGTATCACGCAGCCTGCTGGCGGTCATTTTGGGCTCGATAACGGGCAGTGCGGTGGCGGCCAGCGTGCCCGCCGATGCGGTATTGGCGGATAAGCAGGAAATTGTCCGCCATATCAAAGATGAACCCGCCTCTCTGGATCCGATTAAAGCGGTCGGCTTGCCCGAGGCGCAGGTGTCGCGCGATCTGTTTGAAGGGCTGCTGAATCAGGACGCACAAGGACGGGCGATCCCCGGCGTTGCGCTGCGCTGGCAAACCAATGACAACCGCACCTTTCTGTTTACGCTGCGTGATGATGCACGCTGGTCGAATGGCGATGCGGTGACCGCACAGGATTTTGTCTACAGTTGGCGGCGTTTGGTTGATCCCGCTAACACCTCGCCGTTCGCCTGGTTTGCCCGTCTGGCGGGAATCGTCAATGCCGAGCAGATCATTGCCGGGACTCAGGCTCCCGACCAGTTAGGCGTGACGGCGGTGGATGCCCATACGCTACGTGTGCAGTTGAATAAGCCGGTGCCTTACTTTGTTAACCTCGTTGCCCATTTCAGCCTGTTTCCGGTGCACCAGAAAACCGTTGAACAATTTGGTAACGACTGGACTAAACCGGGAAATCTGGTGGGTAACGGCGCTTTTGCGTTAAAAGAGCGTGTGGTTAACGAGAAGCTGGTGCTGGCGCCTAACCCTTACTACTGGGATCGTGCCAACACCCGGTTGACCAAGGTGACTTTTGTGCCGATCAATCAGGAATCCAACGCTACCAAGCGCTATCTGGCGGGCGATATCGATATCACCGAATCCTTCCCCAAACAGATGTACCAGAAGCTGCTTAAGGATGTGCCGGGGCAGGTGTACACGCCGGAGCAGTTGGGAACCTACTACTACGCCTTTAATACCCAGCGTGCGCCAACCAATGATGCGCGCGTGCGCCGGGCGCTCTCCTATGCGATCGATCGCAAGATCATTGCCGAAAAAGTGCTCGGCACCGGAGAGAAACCGGCCTACCGCTTTACGCCTGATGTGACGGCAGGCTTTACACCTGAAGCTAACCTGTTGCAGCACTACTCGCAGGAAGAGTTGGATATGCAGGCCAAAGCGCTGATGGCCGCGGCAGGCTACGGGCCCGATCGCCCGCTAACGCTGTCACTGTTGTACAACACGGCGGAAAACCATCAGAAAATCGCTATCGCCATCGCCTCGATGTGGAAGCAAAAGCTGGGCGTCAACGTCAAGTTGACCAATCAGGAGTGGCAAACCTATATCAATAGCCGCAACAGCGGTGATTTCGACGTGATCCGTGCGTCCTGGGTGGGCGACTACAATGAGGCCTCGACGTTTCTGTCATTGCTGACCTCGACGCACAGTGGAAATATTGCGCGTTTTCGCAGTGCGGATTACGATCGCGTGGTCAACGATGCCAGCATGAAAACCGATGCGGCAGCGCGCAACACGCTGTATAACCAGGCCGAGAATCTGCTGCTGGACGCCGCGCCTATCGCCCCTATCTATCAATACACTAACGGCCGTTTGATCAAACCCTGGGTAAAAGGCTACCCGATCACCAATCCCGAAGACGTGGCTTACAGCCATACCCTCTATATCCTGAAACACGGGTCGTAACTGTCAGCGATTAGGCAGCCCGTTTTGCGCGGGCTGCCTACGGCTAGCGAACGACAAGCACCGAACAGGTGGCGTGTCGCACCACGGCGGCCGCGTTGGATCCCAGTAAAAAGGTTGTGGCGCTGGGGCGGTGGGAGCCTATGATGATGAGGTCAGCATCAAGCGAATCAGCAAGCTTCAGGATCTGCTCCTTGGGCGTGCCGGTCATGATGTGAGGCATAACCCTGTCTTCCGGCAGGTTAAAACGCTTGATAACCTCGGTAAATGCCGCGCTGGTGTTGCGTTTCATCTCCTCAATATCGGGCAGCCCGGCAGGATAGGTAACACCAAGGGTGGTGTAGTAGGGGTATGAAGGGAGCACGGTAACAAAGTGCACGTAGGTGTCATGGAGCTTCGCCAACGCCTCTACGTGCGCAACAACGCGTTGCGTTAACTCATTTTCAGATATGTCGATGGGAACGAGCACGGTCTTATACATATCACCTCCTGTTTATCATCTGATGCGGAAACAAGAGCTCATCTACACTGTAGCCGGTTTTCACAAACGGGCAGTGATATGTGTCAAAAATGTGCTATTCGACGATAAAGCACACGCGTAACGACCGGGAGCGATTTTGTTACTGATTGAATTTGCGAAAAATCTAATTATCGCTAGGCTTTAGCTGTTGTAAAACCGTTACGGTATCACCGTCATTGTGATGTTGTAGCGTAAGGGCTGTAGGAGAGAAAAACATGAAGCCGTTTGAAGGAAAAATATTGCAGGATTCAGAGGCGGTTCATGCCTGCCAGTTGGATGGGCAGGGCGGAATCAAACCGATTTCGGCGGAGGGGCAGGTCGATAGCACGCATCCTTGCTGGCTGCACCTGGATTACAGCCTGCCCGGCAGTGCGCGCTGGTTGAATGAAACGCCGCTGCTGCCTGACGGCATTCGTAATTTACTGGCCGGAGAGAGTGCACGCCCTCGGGTTACGCGCCTGGGGGAGGGGACACTTATCACCCTGCGCAGCATCAACCTCAATGCCGATTCGCGCCCAGACCAACTGGTGGCCGTGCGGGTCTTTATCACGGATACGCTGATTATCTCAACGCGCCGTCGTAAAATTGCCGCTATCAATGATGTGCTGACCGATTTGCAGGAGGGCAACGGGCCCACCGACAGCGGCAGCTGGCTGGTGTCGGTGGCGGAAGCGCTGACAGACCAAACCAGTGAATTTATCGACGACCTGCACGAAAAAATCATCGATTTGGAAGACGACCTGTTGGAGCAGAAAATTCCGGCGCGCGGCACGCTGGCATTGATTCGCAAGCAACTGATTGTGCTACGGCGCTACATGACACCGCAGCGCGATGTCTTTTCCCGCCTTTCTGGCGAACGCCTGGCCTGGATGGGTGATGACGATCGCCGCAGGATGCAGGAAATTGCCGAACGCCTTGGGCGCGGATTGGACGATCTGGACGCCAGCGTTGCCCGTACCACCGTGCTGGCCGATGAAATTACCTCACAGATGACAGAGGCGCTGAATCGACGCACCTACAGTATGTCGGTGTTGGCGATGATATTTTTGCCAACCACCTTCTTAACCGGGCTGTTTGGCGTCAATCTGGGCGGGATCCCAGGCGGCGGCTCATCCATGGGGTTTATCACCTTCTGCCTGATGTTGCTCGCCTTGGTGGGGGGCGTTGCCCTGTGGTTAAAGCGCAGTAAATGGCTATGAAATTTTCCAACGAGTTACTGCGTTTGCTATCACATTATGTTGAGTGTCTTCAAAAAAAATTGAATATATTGAGAAATATCAACATTTCATGCACTCAGGTACGGCACTATCACTCTCGCAGGTGAATGCAACGTCAAGCGATGGGCGTTGCGCTCCATATTGTCTTACTTCCTTTTTTGAATTACTGCATAGCACAATTGATTCACACCATGCCGACGTTAATGTCGGCATTTTTTTGCCTGAAGGTCAGGCGGGCACCGCAGTGCCCTGGCATTATTTGATTTCGATAACGTTAAGGCGCTCTGGTTCGGCAACGGCATCGTCCTCGGGGTGCCAACCGACCGGCTGGAGCGGAAGCGTTTCACGATCGAACGCCAAATCGCCACCGTCAATCACTTCGCTGCCGTGCTGAATTCCCTTGAAATCGAAAAGCTGATGATCGGCCAAATGGGAAGGCACCACGTTTTGCATGGCAGTGAACATGGTCTCAATGCGACCGGGATGACGTTTATCCCAATCGCGCAGCATATCCTTGATCACCTGACGTTGCAGATTAGGCTGCGATCCGCACAGATTGCAGGGGATGATCGGGAACGCACGCGCTTCGGCAAAACGTTCGATATCTTTTTCGCGACAGTAGGCCAATGGGCGAATCACCACGTGTTTACCGTCGTCGCTCATCAGCTTGGGCGGCATCCCTTTTAGCTTGCCACCGTAGAACATATTGAGAAACAGCGTTTGCAGGATATCGTCGCGGTGGTGACCCAGCGCAATTTTGGTGGCTCCCAACTCGGTCGCCGTGCGGTAGAGAATACCGCGACGCAGCCGTGAGCAGAGCGAGCAGGTGGTCTTCCCTTCAGGGATCTTATCCTTCACGATGCCGTAGGTGTTCTCTTCGACAATCTTGTATTCAACGCCCAGGCTGTCGAGATACTGCGGCAAAATATGCTCAGGGAAACCCGGCTGTTTCTGATCGAGATTGACGGCCACCAGTGAAAAATTCACCGGGGCGCTCTGTTGCAGATTACGCAGTATTTCCAGCAGCGTGTAACTGTCTTTACCGCCGGAGAGACACACCATAATGCGGTCACCCTCTTCAATCATATTGAAGTCAGCGATCGCTTCACCCACGTTGCGGCGTAAACGCTTTTGCAGTTTGTTGAGGTTGTATTGCTGTTTTTGATTAATTTGTTGATTTTCTTGCATTTTATTTCTTTTCCAAACGCTTGGGGGGCACCACAGGGGCAAATCGATGCACAGGGAAAGCCGTTTATTCAGCATTCCGACCCGATCTGCATTCAGGTCTTCTATCCATTTGCCGTAGATTTCATATACCTATTGTGCATTTTCATGCTCCCTTTGTGTAGTGATCAACCAGGGGTTGGTTCTTGCAGAAAGCAACCTGCATGCATAAGTATGGCGCGTATGGTACGGATTACGGCGACGAATGCCAGATCGTTTTACTGCTGAGTTCGATAATTGTGCCACCATCCCCACCCACATTGGGCGAGGACTTGTCGGGCATTGGTTAAAATATTACTCTGTTTGGTAGTCTTTTAATTTTATCAAACAACTGGACTTGGTTTCATAGTCATAACATTTCTGAATGTAAATGTCAGGGTTCTCCTCTAAGGGATAGGGTATACATAAACTATTCTTTTGTGTGCAGCTATCGAGTTGAGTACTTTTTATCCTTTGTTTAATGTTAAGTTTTTTTGTGTCTATATTTCTTTGGGGTTCGACCACTCTCACCACTGGTTTATTGACATCCTCTGGATTTTCACAGGGCTTTTCTTTTGAGTAAAGGAAGCAATATCTCTGGTAGTTATCAGTATTAATATGCCTGACATGGCAATCTTTATAATGAGTTGTTGAATTATCACACACTTTTGTTTGTTTAAAAAAATCTCCCCTTGGGTTTTTTCTCATTGATTGTATTGATTTTATCGTACTCGCGCTTGAGGTTAACGCTTCTGCTTTTTGTGCGGATTGATCCGTGTCGGGTCTGAATTGCATAGCTTCGGTTGTTGACTGTGTCGCCGACGATAGGGGCATTGAAAATGGACTTAACGGTGAGTGGTCATTTGGTGGGCAACTATTACCAGGTACTATATTGTTTTGTTGTCGCGCCCACAAAAAAGCGCCGCAACTTACACTGGCACCTGCAAGTAAGCCCAATCCAAATATCGTTTTCCATCCGCATGAGGGCGCAGTGGAAAATGAAAAATTATTGTATTGCTGATTTTGTTGAATTAACTTATCACTTTTTAGTACCAATGACCTCCCTTCCTCTATGAACCTCAGTTCTTCAGGTGTTGCTTTCTGTGTCGATGCTGATGATGACGGAGAAAAAAATTCACGTACAGAACAAAGTAACGATCGTTGCGTATCGGATGAGCTTGAACAAGGCTTGTGTAGCGTATGATCTTCTTGAGAGTTAGAGACAGTGGATATCTGATTTAGCGTCTCATTTGATTGGGTTTCACGATGGTAATGTTGTATGGCGGTATTTTCATGATGGGTGCTTGTGATAGCATTCGTCTGCATTGAAACTCCATTTTAAATATCAATTTCTAAGTTTTAACACTATGGTTTATATCGTTGTCGGTAAAGACTATAGTTTTAAGCTGATAAGACTACAATTGTAAATAAAACCGAATTGGTTCAATTGTTAACTTAGTTTAAATAACACTGATTTTGTTACAAATAACGATACCGTATTTAATTTGAAGGATTTATGATATTTTGCATTGATTGTTATTTGCTACTGAGATTTACGCGCATGATATGATAATCATTATGTTTTATCATTCAAAGGAAATGTAAATATTAACATTATCAAAGACAGTGACCAACGGTTTCTATAGTTAACTATTTGAGTTTAAATGGTAAGTATGGAGAATTATAATTTATCCGGTGTTTTATTTTCAAAATATTATATCAATGCTGATTATGTGAATGCATCTTCGCTTGGAAATGTTTTCAATCATGCAGTTGATTTTTACTCGTTATGATTAATCGCCCGGAACTCTTATTTCAGTAATTGCTCGGTTTCTACAGGCTATGAGATGAAGAGCCAATTAATAAATAATATTTTTAGTTTTTTAAATTCTTGGTTGGATAAGTTTCATGACGGAAAAAATATTCATGGCAATATTTTCCATTGATTAAAGAACAATGATGGTGATGGCGTCATCGACTCTCTCTGGTATGGATAAGGCCGATTGGGCGATTGGTGATGGGGGAAGCAGTGAGTGGGCAACCTCCACTATTAATGCGAAGGCGTTGTTGACCGGAAGGAGGCTGTAAGGCACAAAAAAAGCTGCCGAAGCAGCTTTTTTTCGTATAACACGGGTGCTTAGAAAAAGCCGCCTTTCGGGGCATTTTCGAATAATTTGATATAGGAATCGATGATGTCTTTGAAGAAAGCGCGAATTTTCATTGTTGACTCCGTATAGCGTTAATAAGTTGGCGATATCTGTTATTGCCTTGTTGCTGTCTATAATATGACTTTCGTCACACAATGCAAGTTTTTTGTGATGTGTGTCGCAAAATTATCACGTCGTCATTCCGCCCGTGGAGCAGAAAAATAATAGTGCGGGTGGCGTGACCTGCCGCGCAATGCCGACGGTAGCGACGCGAAGACCCTCACGTAATGAGAATAAAACAAGTAATGGAGCCAATGAATGAAAGGGTATCAATGGCTATTGGTCGGTATCAGCGCTGTGCTGGTAACCGCATGCAGCAGTGACAATCATTCGGTTGCGCAGAGCGAGGCCAATACGATAAGCCGGAATGAGACCGCATTATTGCTGAAAAGCAACTCGCCGGCAGAGGTCAATTGTACGTTGGCGGGCGGCACCATGGCGCAATCTCGGCAATTGAATGGCAGCAATATCGGCACCTGCCAGTTAGCCAACGGTAAGCGTTGCGATGAATCATCGTTACTGAACGGGATGTGTCCGGCGGGCTGAGTTGCTATTGCCCGCCGGTCAGGGTTATGCGTCCAGCTGGTTAGGGCAGGATTCACCTTGGGCAAGTTGCTTGATGTTGCTCAGGGTGGTTTGAGAAATGCTGAGCAAAGCCTCTTCGGTCAAAAAAGCCTGATGGCCGGTAAACAGCACGTTGTGACAGGAAGATAAACGACGGAACACGTCATCCAAAATCACATCGTTGGATTTATCCACAAAGAACAGGTCGCGTTCGTTTTCGTACACATCCATCCCGAGCGCGCCAATCTTCTGCTGTTTCAGAGCGTCAATCGCGGCCTGCGAATCAATCAAACCACCGCGGCTGGTATTAACGATCATCACACCATCTTTCATCTGCGAAAAGGCATCGGCATTCAACAGATGGTGGTTCTCCGGGGTGAGCGGGCAGTGCAGAGAAATGACATCAGATTGCGCATACAGCGTGTGCAAATCCACGTACTGTGCGCCCAGTTCCAACGCCTGAGGATTGGGGTAGGGATCGAAAGCCAGCAGTTTCATGCCGAATCCTTTCAGGATACGCATCGCCGCAATGCCTATTTTCCCGGTACCGATGATCCCGGCGGTGCGCTGGTGCATATTGAATCCAATCAGCCCCTCCAGAGAGAAGTTGGCATCGCGGGTACGTTGGTAGGCACGATGAATGCGGCGGTTGAGGCACAGCATCAGCCCGACGGCGTGCTCGGCAACGGCTTCAGGTGAATAGGCGGGCACGCGCACCACGTCGATGCCCAATTCTTTTGCCGCCTCGAGATCCACGTTATTAAACCCGGCGCAGCGCAGGGCCAGCGTTTTTACGCCCAGTTGTGCCAGTTCGGTTAGCACCTCGCGGCCGCCGTCATCGTTGACAAAAATACACACCGCCTGACTGCCCACCGCCGTTTTGGCCGTTTGCGCACTCAGCATAAAATCAAAAAATTCAAGCTTGTAACCAAACTGCTGGTTGGCTTTTTCCAAAAATTTACGGTCGTACTGCTTGGTGCTGTAAATAGCGATTTTCATCACGCGTCTCTCCGCAAGAATACTTCCGCTACGTTAGCAAGAAAATCAGGGCGAGACAAACCACCGACTGCGGTATCGCGGTGGTTTGCTGAAAAAGAAAGCACAGAAAAATCAGGTTATTATCTGCGCACGGTGCTGAACACAGAAACGGCATCTGCCATGGTGGAGATCTGTTTTTCCAGACAGTCAATCGCGGAACTGGAGTGGGTCGCCAGCAGCGTGTTTTGGCGCGTTAGCTCGTCAATGTTATTAACCGCATCAGTAATCTGATTGAGTCCGATGGACTGTTCCTGGGTTGCCAGACTGATCTGACCCACCAACTGGGTGACTTGCTGCACCTGAGTGAGAATATTTTCCATCGAATCACTGGTATGGTGCACCAGCTTATCGCTTCGGCTGATGTTATCGATGGTGGTATCAATGATGCTCGCGATGTCCTTGGCGGCGATAGCACTGCGCTGCGCCAATGTGCGCACTTCACCCGCTACCACGGCGAAACTTCTGCCCTGATCGCCGGCGTGCGCGGCTTCCACGGCGGCGTTGAGCGCCAGGATATTGGTTTGAAAGGCCAGATTGTCCAGCACGCTAATGATCTCGTTAATCGCCTGGCTGGATTGCGTCATGGTATCCATGGTACTGGCGACTTGCTGAACTGCTTTTCCGCCCACGTCAACGGCGCTGTTGGCATCCATGGCACACTGCGAAGCCATGTGGGAAGCGGTCGCGTTATTTTTGACGGTAGCGGTCAACTGTTCCATTGACGCTGCGGTATTTTGCAGGCTTTGCGCCGTATCCTCACAGCGCTGGCTTAGCGTCAGGTTGTCATGGGCGATGGACACACAGGCGCTGCGCACTTCTCGCAGTTGTCCGTTCACGTCATCGACAAAGGTGCGAAAATTCATGCCTGATTGATTAACGGCACGCAGCAACATGCCAACCTCATCGACACGATTTAATTGGAAGTGGTTGTCTGCCTGACCCGATGCAGAGTTAATAGCCTGAGACAGAATTTTTTCTAATGGGGCGGCAATATGTCGCACCAGAAACTCACTGGCAAGCAAGGTGGCGAAAAAGAATGACAGCAAAAAGAGGGCGAGCGGCGGCGTAATGGGAATGGTGACATATAAGGCCATCAAGGTAAAAACAAACAACATCAAGAGATAGCTGCGAATACGCCAGCGCAACGGGATGACTTTGCCGATACTGAGAAGTTTTAGCGGCCCGGTAAATATCAACACGCCCTGGTAAAGGGTTCGATAGGTGAGCTTGCCATCATTCATTTCCTGATACAGCGCGCTGGCCTGTTGAATGTCTTCTTGCCCGACGGGCGTGCGCACGGACATGAATCCCGCCAGTTCGCCGTCTTTCATCAGCGGCGTAGAGCTGGCTTTAACCCAATAATAATCCCCGTTTTTTCGCCGATTTTTTACCACCGCCGTCCAGAGCTTTCCTGCTTTCAGGGTACGCCACATATCTGCAAATGCCAGAGGCGGCATATCGGGATGTCGCACAATATTGTGCGGCTGTTGAAGAATTTCGTCGGAGCTGTAACCGCTGGCGGTAATAAAGTCGGCATTGGCATAGGTAATATGTCCGGTCGGTGTTGTGACCGACATTAATTTAGCTTTTTCATCTAATGGATACTGAATGTCGCTTACAGGAAAGTTCTTTCGCATTTGCCAGTCCTTTTCGTTAATGCCAATACGACAGCGATAAAGGTTCGAATGATAATGACAATACACATAACCCCGCTCAGGCTGATTACCCGCAAATACCGGAAACCGTGAGGAGGCTAATGACTTTTTTGTGATAATGGCGAAGCGTGATAAATAACAAAAAACGACCCTATTCATTATAGGTGACGTCCAGAATTTTGAAGGGTGCAGCAATGTTTTTCGTGTGAGAAAAAAAGACCGGACAGTGTCCCTATCCGGCCCAGAACGGAGGGATTAACGCGGGGCGTTGAAAACGGAAATGGCGCGGGCCATATCGGCAATTTGTCGCTCCAACTGATCGGTCGCGCTGTGCGACTGTCCCGCTAATACCGTATTTTGATGGGTCAGTTCATCAATCTTGGTGACCGCGCTGTTGATCTGATTCAGCCCGTGTGATTGCTCCTGCGTGGCAAGGCTGATCTCTTGCATCAAATTGGTGACACGCTGCACCTGCTGTAGAATGTTGCTCATGGACGAATGGGTATGAGAAACCTGATGTTCACCGGCGCGGATGGTGTTAAGCGTCTCATCAATGATGGCGGCGATGTCGCGCGCCGATGCGGCGCTCTTTTGCGCCAACGAGCGCACTTCACCGGCCACCACGGCAAAACTTCGCCCCTGTTCTCCGGCATGTGCGGCCTCAACCGCCGCGTTGAGTGCCAGAATATTGGTCTGAAAGGCAAGGTCATCGAGCACGCGGATAATATCGGTAATGCGCGCGCTGGACTGGGTGATCGCCGCCATGGTCGCAGAGACCTGAACTACCGCCTCCTCGCCGCTGTTGACCGCCCGATTGACGTCCTGTGTGAAATGAGACGCTTGCAATGTGGCGTCCGCATTGCTTTTAATGGTAGCGGTGAGTTGTTCTACCGACGCCGCTGTCTGTTGCAAATTGTCCTCGGTATCTTCACAGCATTGCGACAGCGTATGATTACCCTCTGCAATATCACGGCAGGCGGCATTCAGCGCTTGCAGGTTGCTGTTGACGTCGTCAACGAAGGTGCGAAAGTTCAGGCCGGATTGGTTTACTGCACGCATCAGCATGCCTATTTCATCGACGCGATCCAGTTGCTCCATGGAGTCTGCCTGACCGGCGGCGGCGCGCATCGCCTGCTGCAAAATATGCGCCAGCGGAGCTGCTACCTGGCGAACCAGTAATTCGCAGCCTGCGAGGGAGCAGGCGGCAAGCAGCCCCAGCCATAAGGACGCAGAGGGGGTGGTATGCAGGGCTGCGCCAGCCAGTGACAGGGGCAACAGGCTGCACAGCAGAAAGCAGATACGAATACGCCAGCGCAAGGGTAAGGTTTTTGTCAGGTTCAACCACCCCCACAGGCCGCGATAGACTAACAGGCCTTGAAAAAAGGTTTGGCGTGTCAGTTTGCCGCGGTTAACCCGGTCATACAGGGCTTCCGCCTGGGCGATTTCCTCTTGGGTAGCGGCAATCCGCACCGACATATACCCGGTAAGTCGATCGCCCGTTTTTAACGGCGTGGTGCTCGACTTAACCCAGTAAAACTCGCCGTTTTTACGACGGTTTTTGACGATACCCGTCCAGATGTTGCCCTTTTTGAGAGTGTTCCACATATCCGCGAACGCGGATGGCGGCATATCCGGGTGTCGGATAATATTATGAGGCTCCCCCATTAGCTCCTCGGCGTGGTAGCCGCTGACCTGGATAAAGTCTTTGTTGGCGTAGGTAATAAAGCTACCGGGCGTGGTCACAGACATAAGCCGTGTCTCAGCGTCCAATGGATAGCGCTGCGAGAGGATGGGGAGATTTTTGCGCATGACGTAGTCCTTTAGATACAAATTCCGGGTACAGCGTTGCTATACCCGTCATACTTCACGTTGCAGGTGCGTTGGCTGCGTTCACTCACCCGAATCACTTACCTGAGTAAGCTCATCGGGATTCGCTCACTTGCCGCCTTCCTACAACGCGAATTATTTAGGGTATAAAACAAAAAATGAATTACCTAACCTGCATGCTGTAACCCGTGGCCGTGGCACTTCTATGCTTATCACTGTGCCTTAAGCCTGCGATGATTTTGGTGCTAAAGCATTGCAGCTTTTACGCGTAAGTAAACATTTTATCACTAATCTGTAAGTAATATGTGCGCTGAATGGTGTAAGGCGTGACTGAATAGGTTAATGAATGTTAATAATAAAGAAGTATACACACTTCTGCACAGGTGAAAAAAACTGCTGCCGATCGGATGAGCAATGAGAAAGTGTCTGTTTGCCGCAGGAAGCGCGATGCTGCTTGCGCTGGTTGTCTGGTATACCTCACCCCAGTGGCTGGCCGCTGCGGCGAGAAGTGTATTGCCTGAAGGCGCATCCTTCACCTTGAAATCACGTCCTGTCTGGATCCAAGGCGTGAACACGGCGGGCGTGCGCATTGCGCTGGGCGACTGTGTGCTACTGGATGTCGATAACATCCAGTTCACGCGCGCACCACACCGTTGGCGCGTGGACATTGACCGCTTGACGCTCGATACCGCCTGTCTGCCTGCGTCTTCCACCGATGGTGCAGACGCCGAACCGGCGTTACTCGCGCAGTGGCAGGCGCGGCTGTTCGCTGCTGAAATCAATATCGGTCGTCTGGCCGTGTTGCCGTGGGACAGCTATGCCGGGCAACTGCATCTGGTGCTTGACCGCCAGCAGCAATCCCTGCGTTACCAAAGTGAGCTGTTATCGCTGACGGCAAAAGTGGAAGACGCGCATTTCACCTTGGAGAGCGCAGAGTTCTCTGCACCTGATGTCGCTTCTCGTCTGGTGCTGCGCGGTGAGGCCGATCTGGCGGAGAGCGTGTCGCATCCGCCGCTGCGCGGTGCTTTGCAAGGGCGCATGGAAAGCGGCAGCATCCCCGATCCGCTCACGTTGGCGCTGAACTGGCAGGGAACGCAAGGGGTTCTGCGTTTGGAGGCGCAACATGACAGCACGCCGCTGGTATCGCTGCCGTGGAAAATGAGTCCCGATCGTATCGATATCGAAAACGGCGTCTGGCGTTGGCCTTACGCCGCGCAACCCTTGTCAGGCAATGTCTCGATGACGCTGCACGACTGGCGCGACGGTTGGCAGCAAACGCGCATTGATGCGCGTCTGAATATGCTGACGCAAGGGCATAACGGCAGGGCAAACGCGGTGCTGGTGCTGGGGCCTGGGCGGTTGGGGCTGCTTGACAGCGCCTTACGCTTCCAGCTTACCGGGCAGGCCAATCTAGCCGATATCTCGTTGAGTGCCACCATTCCCGGCGAGATCCGTGGTTCTGTTATCAACCCCACCCTGGCGCTGTTGCCGGGATCGCTACTGCGTGCCTGGGGACGCCCCTCGGCGCAGACGGTGCTGGAGGAGGCGCGCTGGCCGCTGGCCGGCCTGCGGCTGAATGCCAACGGGGTGAATGGTCGGTTACAGGCGATCGTCCGCGCGCAAGATCGCTATTGGGGCCGTATCGCGCTGCATCTGGATGGACAGGCACATGATTTCTGGCCGGACAGCGGCCGCTGGCAGTGGCGCTATTGGGGGGAAGGGCGCTTGCCGCCGCTCGGGAGCCAGTGGGATGTCGCCGGACATGGACGCTGGGAAGATTCGCTTATCACGGTTGAGCAACTCTCCAGCGGGTTGGATCAGTTGCGCTATGGCCACGTACTGGCGCACCAACCGCGTTTAACCCTGACGGCCCCCTTGCAGTGGCAGCGTAAAGCAGGGGAAGAACATTTCGCTGGTGCATTGCGCTTGACATCACAGCGGGTTGACCTGGGGGAAGGCGGATACCTTCCTCCCTCACAGTTGCTGTTCAGCGTCGACGGACGTAGCCCATCAAATTTTCAATGGCAGGGCGATCTCAATGCCCAAGCGATTGGTCCGGTAGCGCTGCGTGGCCGCTGGGATGGAGAGCGTCTGCGCGGTATGGGGTGGTGGGCGGCACAGCCGTTAACCGTGTTTCAGCCACTGCTATCGCCAAAACTCAACATCAACGTGCGTTCGGGTGAATTTTATGCGCAGGTGGCTTTTTCGGCTGCCCGCCAGCAGGGCTTCAGTGCAGGCGGACACTGGGTGGTGAAAAATGGCAGCGCCTGGCTGCCGGATGGGGAAGTGCGCGGCGTCAATTTTGTTTTACCGTATCGCTTTGCGCAGCATCGGTGGGAATTCGGTGTCAGGCATCCCGTCACGCTACATATCGACAAACTGGTCAGCGTCTTCACCATGCAGGATATCCATCTGGCATTGCAGGGCGCTTATCCTTTCGGTGAGGATCATCCTCTGATTTTGTCGCAGGCGGAGATGGGCGTACTCGGGGGGCGGGTCAGCCTCTCCGCGCTGCGTTGGCCGCTGCGCGATCCGGTATTGTTTACCGTCGAGGGTGTCGATCTCAGTGAACTGGTGACCGCGCTGAAGATAAAGCAGTTTGCCCTTTCGGGAAAAATGAGCGGCGTTCTGCCGCTGGATTTCACCGACCCGAACAAGATGATTACGCGCGGGCAACTGCGTAACGACAAGTCACTCACGCTGCGTCTTGACCAACAGTTGGCCGATGAGCTGGCGCAACGTAATATGGCGCAAGGTGCCGTGGTGAACTGGCTGCGTTATCTGGAAATCAGCCGTGCCTATGCCTCCGTGGACATGACGCCGCAAGGTGAAATGGCGCTGCTGGCGCATATCGAAGGCAAGAACTCCACGCGTAGCAGGCAAAAACCGGTCATACTTAATTACCGCCACTGGCAGGATCTGAGCCAGCTTTGGCAAAGCCTGCGCTTTGGCGGCACCGTGCAGGACACACTAGAGCAACGAGCCAATGAACGAGAATAAATCCAGGAAGAGCGGCAGGGCGCGCATGCGGCGTGGTTCTGTCTGCGTGCATCACGCGGCTATAAGCCTGCTAACCCTGTTGCTGGCAGGCTGTGTGCCGCGCATTGAGGTGGCTGCACCTACCACTCCGATCACCATCAACATGAACGTCAGGGTGGAGCACGACATCACCATTCGTGCCGATAAGGACGCCACGCGATTGCTGGAATCCGGTAATAACGCGGCGGTGGATGCGGTGAATGAAAGCGAAAGCCGGGTTGAAACCACAACCCGCGAGCAGGCGCGGGCAGAAACGGTGGTCAGTCCCGCCGCGGCGGCGGCACAGGGGCGCTGAAAGCAAAAAAAAAGCGCGTCGAAAGACGCGCAGTGGCTAACCAAAACACACAATATTGAGACAGGGTAGTAATGATGAATCTGGGATCTGATGGCGCTGGCGCCATCAGACAACGGCAAGCAGGGGTTAGGCTGCTGCCAGTGAAGAGAGCTGCGCTTTTGCCGTTTCGGTCGCTTTCTGAGCAACATCCGGGCCGTAGCCGTAGCCTTCTGCGAATACAAATTCCACGTTGGTAATACCGATAAAACCGAGGAACAGACGCAGGTACGGTTCCAGCAGGTCAGACGGGGTGCCTTTATGAATGCCGCCACGGCTGCTCAGCACGATAGCGCGCTTGCCTTTCACCAGACCTTCCGGACCCTGTTCGGTGTAGCGGAACGTCACACCGGCACGGGCAACCAGGTCAAAGTAGTTCTTCAACTGGGTCGGGATATTGAAGTTGTACATCGGCGCGGCCAGTACCACCACGTCATGCGCCTGCAATTCGGCAATCAGGGTATCAGACAGTGCCAGCGCTTCTTGTTGACGCGGGGTCAGCGGCGCATCGGAAGGACGCAGTGCACCCACCAGTTCACCATCCAGCACTGGAACCGGGTTGGCTGCCAGGTCACGCACGGTCAGGGTATCGTTAGGGTGCGCGGCTTGCCATTCGGCGACGAAGTGATCCGCCAGTTGGCTTGACTGGGAATACCCTGCCAGAATGCTGGATTTAAGAACTAGTACTTTGCTCATTGTGTCATTCCTTTTCTCGTTTGGATGGGGTACGTCTTGTCATTGCCCCCGGATGACTAGCATCTTATGCAGTGTACCAACAGGTTGAAAGTGCAATATTTCGAGGGCATTGTTCGATTTTATTGAACAAGAGAAAAAGGGCGCGGTGATAACAGCCGCGCTGGCATGTGATAACATGCCCGCCAAATGATAAAACGCAGGCGCAGAGGCAGCCTGCGTGGCGCTTGCGCTACCGCGTTGGCGCGATATACGTTTGAGGAACAGGATTGTGACATCACCCCTTTCAGCATTGTCATCTCAGTTGGATGAGCTCATGTTGCGCGATAGGTTGCGCCTGCAACGCCGTTTACAGGGGGCGGCGAAAGTGCGTAACCCACAGGCGCAAGCCGCTATTGCGCAAGAACTCGGTGTAGACATCGCGGCGGCGCAAACCCGCGTTGCGCTGCGTAAGGCCAGTTGTCCCACCATCAGCTATCCGCCCGAACTGCCGGTAAGCCAGAAGCGTGACGAGATTTTGCGCGCGGTGCGCGATCACCAGGTGGTGATCGTTGCCGGTGAAACCGGCTCGGGTAAAACCACCCAGTTACCGAAAATCTGCCTGGAACTGGGACGCGGTGTCAGAGGCATGATCGGTCATACCCAGCCGCGCCGTCTGGCCGCGCGTGCCGTGGCCGATCGCATTGCCGCCGAATTGGACACGCCGCTGGGCGGCTGTGTCGGTTATAAAGTGCGCTTTAACGATCAGGTGGGGGAAACCTCACTGGTGAAGCTGATGACCGACGGTATCTTGCTGGCAGAGATTCAGCAAGATCGGTTATTGATGCAGTATGACACCATCATCATCGATGAGGCGCATGAACGCAGCCTGAACATCGATTTCATACTGGGCTATCTGCGCCAGCTGTTGCCTAAACGCCCCGATCTCAAGGTGATTATCACCTCGGCCACCATTGATCCCGAGCGCTTTTCACGCCATTTCGGCAATGCGCCGATCGTGGAAGTGTCAGGGCGTACCTATCCGGTGGAAGTGCGCTACCGTCCGGTGGTCGAAGAGGCGGATGACAGCGACCGCGATCAGCTACAGGCGATTTTCGACGCCGTCGATGAGCTGAGTCGCGAAGGGCCGGGGGATATTCTGGTGTTTATGAGCGGCGAGCGGGAGATCCGTGACACTGCCGATGCGCTCAATAAGCTGGACTTGCTGCACACTGAAGTGGTGCCGCTCTATGCGCGCTTATCCAATCAGGAACAGAACCGTGTTTTTCAATCCCACGCCGGGCGGCGCATTGTGCTGGCCACCAACGTGGCGGAAACCTCACTCACGGTGCCGGGTATCCGTTATGTGATTGACCCCGGCACGGCGCGCATCAGCCGCTACAGCTATCGCACCAAGGTTCAGCGCTTGCCGATCGAAGCCATTTCGCAGGCGTCGGCCAATCAGCGTAAAGGCCGCTGTGGCCGCGTGGCCGCCGGGGTTTGTATTCGGCTCTATTCGGAACCCGATTTTTTGTCGCGTCCTGAATTTACCGACCCGGAAATCTTGCGCACCAATCTGGCCTCGGTCATTTTGCAGATGACATCACTCGGGCTGGGCGATATTGCCGCTTTCCCGTTTGTCGAAGCGCCAGACAACCGCAACATTCAGGACGGTGTGCGCCTGCTGGAAGAGTTGGGGGCGATCGCTACGGCCGACAACGGTCACTACCGGTTGACACCTTCAGGGCGGCAGTTGGCGCAGTTGCCCATCGACCCGCGTCTGGCACGCATGGTGCTGGAAGCCAGCAAAACCCGCTGCGTGCGTGAAGTAATGGTAATTACTGCGGCGCTGTCGATTCAGGATCCGCGTGAACGTCCGCTGGACAAAAAGCAGGCGTCCGATGAAAAACACCGGCGCTTTGTCGATACATCCTCCGATTTCCTCACGCTGGTCAACCTGTGGAACTACCTGCGTGAACAGCAGCAGGCACTCTCCTCCAGCCAGTTCCGTAAACAGTGCCGCAGTGACTATTTAAGCTACCTGCGGGTGCGTGAATGGCAGGATATTTACACCCAACTGCGTCAGGTGGTGAAAACGTTGGGCATTCCGGTCAACAGCGAACCGGCAGACTATCTCAGTGTACACAGCGCGTTGTTGACCGGCATGCTGTCCCATATCGGTCAGAAAGACGTCGAAAAGCAGGAGTTTACCGGCGCGCGCAATGCACGCTTCGCACTGTTCCCCGGTTCAGCGCTGTTTAAAAAGCCGCCGAAATGGGTGATGGTGGCGGAACTGGTGGAAACCAGTCGCTTGTGGGGGCGCATGGCAGCCCGCCTTGAACCGGAATGGATTGAACCGGTTGCGCAGCACCTGATTAAGCGCAGCTACAGCGAGCCGCACTGGGAAAAAGCACAGGGCGTGGTGATGGCGCAGGAGAAAGTCACGCTGTTCGGCTTGCCGATTGTGGCGGCGCGCAAGGTTAACTACAGCCAGATTGATCCGGTGCTGGCGCGTGAACTGTTTATCCGCCATGCGCTGGTGGAAGGGGATTGGCAAACGCGGCACGCTTTCTTTCGCGCCAACCTAAAACTGCTGGCAGAAGTGGAGGATCTCGAGCACAAATCGCGGCGTCGCGACATTCTGGTCGATGACGACACGCTGTTTGCCTTTTACGATCAGCGCATCCCGCACGAGATTATCTCTGCCCGTCACTTTGATAACTGGTGGAAAGCCGCCAGCCGCGAAGATGCTGATCTGCTCAACTTTGAAAAGAGCATGTTGATCAAAGAGGGCGCGGAGAAGGTTAGTGCACTGGATTACCCCAATTTCTGGCATCAGGGGGCGATTAAACTGCGTTTATCCTACCAGTTCGAGCCCGGTGCCGATGCAGATGGTGTCACGGTGCATATTCCGCTGCCCATCCTCAATCAGGTGCGTGAAGACGGGTTTGAATGGCAAATTCCCGGCCTGCGTGAAGATTTGATTATCGCCCTGATCAAATCGCTGCCCAAACCGTTGCGACGCAATTTTGTGCCGGCGCCGAACTATGCACAAGCGTTTCTCGGGCGCGCCACGCCGCTGGAGCGGGGTCTGCTGGAATCGCTGGAGCGTGAACTGCGCTTTATGACCGGCGTGACCGTGCCGCGTGAAGAGTGGCAATGGGAACAGGTGCCCGATCATCTGAAAATGACGTTTCGCGTGATCGATGAAAAAAATCATACGTTACGCGAAGGCAAAGATCTGGCGGCGTTGAAAACACAGCTCAAAGAGAAAGTACAGCAGACCTTGTCCGCCGTCGCCGACGATGGGCTGGAGCAGCAGGGGCTGCATATTTGGAGCTTTGGCACCCTGCCGGAACGCTATGAGCAGAAACGTGGCGGTTACTCGGTGAAGGCTTATCCGGCATTGGTGGACGAAAAAGAGAGCGTCGCCATCCGGGTATTTGATACGCCGGAACAGCAGCAGCACGCGATGCGCCACGGTCTGCGCCGCCTGCTGCTGCTCAATATCCCGTCCCCGATCAAATACCTGCATGAAAAGCTGCCGAACAAAGCCAAGCTCGGGCTCTATTTCAATCCCTACGGCAAAGTGCTGGATCTGATTGATGATTGCATCGCCTGCGGCGTTGATAAACTGGTGGCACAGGCGGGGGGCGTGGTATGGGAAGAAGCCGCGTTCCAGCAGTTACATGAAAAGGTGCGCGCGGAGCTTAACGACACCGTTGTCGATATCGCCAGGCAGGTTGAGCAGATCCTGACTACCGTTTTCGCTATCAATAAACGGCTTAAAGGCCGGGTCGATATGGCGCTGGCGTTGGCGTTAAGCGATATCAAAGCGCAACTGAGTGGCTTGGTATACCGCGGGTTTGTCACCGATGTCGGCTGGCAGCGACTGCCCGATGTGTTGCGCTATTTGCAGGCGATTGAGCGTCGGCTGGAAAAATTGGCGCAGGATGTTCACCGTGATAGAGCACAAATGCTGAAGGTGGAACAGGTGCAGCAAGCCTGGCAGCAGTGGTGGCACAAGGTGCCTGAAGCGCAGCGCGATGATGACAACGTGAAAAACATCCGCTGGATGATTGAAGAACTACGTGTCAGCTATTTTGCCCAGCAGCTGGGTACCCCTTATCCGATTTCGGATAAACGGGTGCTGCAAGCCATGGAGCAGATTGTGTTGTAAGCGTCAGTGAAGCATTACGGTACACCGGCATGCGGGCGTAACGGAAAACGGTACGCCCGCTTTTTTTGCGCACGCTGTCTCAGGAAAAGGGCGGTTAGGGGGAGTGATGTAAACGATACGCGCTGGCGAGCACGCTGGGGTGCAAGATGAAAGCGGTTGCAGGTGACAAAACGACGGGGGTTACGACTTTATGCTGGCATCATGTAGCTCTAACCACTGTGCAAAATTGTCGGCCACCAGCGGGCGTGAGAAATAATAGCCCTGGCCTTGATCGCAATTGTACTGCCCTAAATAGTGGAGTGTTTCCTCATCTTCAATGCCTTCCGCCAACACCAGATAATTCAATTTATGCAGCATCTCGATGGTGTGTTGCACGATAATGCGGCTGCTCTTATCGGTCTTCATATCCTTGATCAGGGATTTATCGAGCTTGATCACGTGGGCAGGGGTATTTTTCAGGTAGTTAAGATTGCTGTAACCGGTTCCAAAGTCATCCAGGGAGATCATGAAGCCCTGGTCTTTCAGTTTTTTAATGGTGGAGAGTGCGGCGGAGTTTTCGACAATTTTTTGTGTTTCAAGGCATTCAAATTCAATATCATGGATACTGAGTTCATTGGTTCGTAGGATGCGTTGTAAACGTTCAATCAAATCTTCTTCGGCGAAGTTGGTGACGGTGACGTTGACTGAGACGGCGATATTAATGCCAGATTGCCGCCATTTTCTCACTTGCCGCGCCGCCTGCTGAATCACCCACTCCGTTAACGGGCGCATCAGGGTGGTATCTTCGGCCAGTGGAATAAATTGGTCCGGATAGATTTCACCGAATTCAGGGTGTCGCCAGCGGATCAACGCTTCAGCACCAATAACGCGCCGGGTTTTGATGTGCAATTTGGGTTGATACACCAGATACAGCCCCGGATGGCCGTGCTGCAAGGTATCCGATAAATCGTTAAGCAGCGTGAAGGCGCGCTTCTGGTACTCATCACTCTCTTTATGATACGCCATCAGCCGGGTGTTTTTCTTGAGTGCATCGTGAAGTGCGCTCAACGCCTCACGCAGAATGCGTTGCGGATCGTCAATCGGAATCTGAAATTCGGTGTAGCCGATAAAAATTTCCAGTTTCAATGGGATATGGCTGGTGATGCTCTGTTGAATGCGGTCGGCACACGACATCAGCGTACCCAGTACCTGCTCTTGTTGCTCTTTTTTGACCAGCAGTGCAAAACGACCCGCAGAAATGCTGTAGATGCTGGCTTGTCGGCTGATATTCAGCCGCAGGAACAGGCCGATATCCTTGAGTACGCTTTCCACGGTTGGCATCCCGAGTGAGCGCGCCATTTCATAGATATAGGTGAGATCGATACTGTCGAGCAGGATGAGCACGAAATCTTCAAAAATATCCGTGGACTGGCTGATGTCTTCGATAAGTCGCTGACGATTAGGCAACAAGGTCACGGCATCGATCAGGCCAATGGCGTTGCGGTATTCGATCAGCGCCATGGTAATCGACGCCAGCGTTTTTAAATCACGGCGCTGCATTTTCGAAAACGAACGCGCAACATAGTCGACCACGCTCAGGGTGCCGATGGCATAACCGGCTTTGGTAATCAGCGGGATACCGGCATAAAACCGGATATGGGGCTCACCGCTGACATACGGGCTGTTCTTAAAGCGGTCATCCTGCGAAGCATCGTTGCAGACCAGCAGTTCGTTGGTTTGCATGGTGTACTGATCGAGCGCGCCGACTTTACGCATCTCGTTGAGAACGAAATTATGTTTGGCTTTGATATGCAATGAATGGGTATCACTGACGGTGATCAGCGCGCTGGGCATATTCAATATCTTGCTGGACAACGTTGTGATTTGGCTAAGCACATTATCTTGAGAGGTATCCAGGTGAAACAATAACCTATCGAGCGCATGCATCCGCTGCTCCTCATCATGATTCAACTGTCTTAGCATTGATGACTCCATTTTTGCGCTATAAGAACACCTCATCTTAGCCTATTCAATAGGGGACAAACCTGTCATTAGGCACCGCTATTCATGATATTTCACAGGATAAAAAACCGGAGAAGTACCGCGTTTGCATTATCTGATGAAAACGAGAAGGGCGTAGTAAGGCGATTTTACATGAAACCGATCGCCTGGCTAGCGCTTGTATGCGCGGCGTTTAGCTTTACGCCGCGTTTGGCGATAAATTATTCTGAATCAGCAGCGTTTTTCATCGCATGGCGCGCCAGCGCCTTCAATTGACGCTGAATGGCGGAGAGGGCAACGGCATGATTGTCAGCGCGATCGCGTTCGCTGGCATCGGGTGCAGAGCTTTGAATGCCAATCAACTTCCAGCCTTGCAGCGTTTTCAGCATCAACGGTGAACCGCTATCGCCGGGTAAGGTGTCGCACTGGTGCGATAAAATCGCGGACGCGGCCCAACCGGTAATCACACAATCCTGATGACGATAGAGCGCTTCCTGATGGTCTTCGGGATAACCGGCCTGGGTGACTTTTGCTTGCTGTTGCGCCAGCGCGACATTCAGTTCTGACTGCGTGCCATTCCAGGTGGTTAACGGCGTGATACCCGCAGGCGTATCGCGTAGCCAAATCAGGGCATAGTCCAGCGGTGCCGCGGCGGGAGAAACGATCCACCCTTCGCCGTCGGGCTGCAATTTTTTGCGCAGCGCGCTATTGGTCACCGCTTCGATGGCGTGCGTTTCATACTGCCATTCGCCATTGACCGCAATAAAGCGCAGCGCAACCGGTTTATCGGGTTTTCCTGATGGCGGGACTAAGACGCAGTGGCCTGCGGTTAATGCCAGATGCGGAGCAATCAGCGTGGCGGTGCACAGATTGCCGCTGGCGGTCTCCAGTTGGCCAATGGCCTGCCAGGGCCAGGCGTTGGGTGTCGGCACCGGATCGCGATCGTCATGATTGAAGAACAGGATTTGCTGACGTTCCGCTTCAGAGGGGGATTGTTCAGCCCAGCCAGGGGCTGCGGGTAACGCTATCAAACAGAACAACCAAGCCAGTTTACGCATCAATAGGATTACCTTGCGGAAAAAGCGATATCTTTTTTACGTCACCCACTAACTATAGCCGGGTTTGCCAGCGTTGCGGGGGCGGGCGCGACCCTGAGTGCGTGAGTGCTCGTCATAAAAAGAACAGCAGCGTGATAAATCCGCACACCAGCACCAACGAAAACGCGATTTCAAATGAGTAGCGATGGAACATCATCAAGCACCCCATTAAACATACCGTGTGCGTATGGGCATACGGCGGCTACCGGGAGGCAACGGCTGGAATGCCTGTCATAAAAAAACACCCGATTCACCGGGTGTCAGACTCATTATCACTGCGTGAAACCGTTCGGTGTTGGAAGCGGAACGGTTCACGTTTTGTGGCTAACTCGTCCCTGCCGGAGCAGGGATCTTGAGACAAGAAGCGGTGATGCGATTACGCTGCGGTCGGAGCCGGTTTTTTAGCGGCTTTCTTCACGTGTTTTTTGGCAGCCTGCGCTTTCTGTGCAGCAGGTTTAGCGGCTTTCTTCACGTGTTTTTTGGCAGCCTGCGCTTTCTGTGCAGCAGGTTTAGTGGCTTTCTTCACGTGTTTTTTAGCAGCCTGCGCTTTTTGTGCAGCAGGTTTAGTGGCTTTCTTCACGTGTTTTTTAGCAGCCTGCGCTTTTTGTGCAGCAGGTTTAGCGGCTTTCTTCACGTGTTTCTTAGCGGCTTGCGCTTTCTGTGCAGCAGCCGGTTTGGCTTTTTTCACGTGCTTTTTAGCCGCTTGAGCCTGTTGTTCAGCCGGTTTAGCGGCTTTTTTCACCGTCTTCTTCGCATGTTCCTGAGCATGTGCAGCAGGTGTGGATGTTGGCGCTGCCGTGGTGTTCGCTGCAAACGCGACAGAGGAGAGACCCAGAGCTGCACCTGCGATCAACACTAATACTTTATTCATCATCAATTCCTCATTATTCCGTTCACATGTGGGCCCTGAAGCGGCCCGGTGAAAGAAGCATAAGAAAAAGCCCGTTGGGGGTCTGTGAGTCATTGGTATCGGTGTGTAACGCAATGTACACCCTCAGGACGGGAGTGCAGGGCGAACGGGGATATCGGTTTTAATCGGCCAGCAGAAACGGAAACGCGCGCCGCCCCATTCATTACTCTCTACCACGATGGTGCCGTCATACGCCTGCACGATGGCATAAACAATCGCGAGGCCAAGTCCACAGCCTCCGCTGCTGTTTTCCAACCCTGCCTCCAAACGGATAAACGGCTCAAACACATTTTCCCGATCTTCCTGAGCAATGCCGGGGCCATCGTCATCCACCTGAAGACAGGCCATTGGCCCAGCGCGCGATACGCTGACGGTAATGCGCGAGTGGCAGAAGCGCAGTGCGTTATTGACCAGATTATCCAGCACCCGCTCCATCAGGCGCATATCGAGATAGCCAATATCGGTATCGGGCGGCATCGATAGCTCAAATGTTTTATCCGCGTGCAGCATGCGCCACTCATCGATTTTGTTTTGCAGCCAAGCAGCAACATCAATCTGCGTCAGGTGGAGCGAGACCTGCGGACGATCGAGGCGAGCATAGGTCAGCAACTCGTCGATCAGGGCTTCCAATTGCCCAATGTCGCGGTTGAGCGCCGTTTGTTCCTCCTCACTCAGATTGTCGCTCATGGCGAGGCGATAACGCAGGCGTACTAGCGGGGTGCGTAATTCATGGGCAATGTTGTCAATCAGCCGTTTTTTACTGACGATCAGTTGATTCAGGTTATCGGCCATTTGGTTGAACGCGATACCCAGTCGCACCATGCTTGAGGTGTTGTCATAGTGCAGCCGTTCTTCAAGATGGCCTTCCCCCAATCGCTGCGCGGCATTTTCCAGCTTCAACATGGCCTGCCAATGCGGCCGCATCCACAAGAACACCGGCAGTGCCAGAGAAAGGCCTATCAGCATTACAAACAACAAATCCCACAGCCGCATCTCATGCAGGAAAAACAGATAAGGGATTGGACCGACCGACAGCACGTAGTGAGAGCGCGGGATACGCTGGATAAAGGTGTATTGGTCTTCAATCGCGATAATTTCACCCTGATTCAACCGCTGCTGCGCTTTCGGCGACAAGCGGTATTTACTCAGCGGCTCAATGTTCAGCGTGAACGACAGGTTCAAATCCATCTCGTTGATGGTTTTATGCCATTCGCGCGGTGGGATGGTGCGCAGCTCATTGCGGATCAGATAGAGCGAGCTTTTCATCAGATCGTCCATTGACTGACGGCCTGCTCGCTCTGCGGTCATTTTGTAGACCAGGCCCACCAGCAGCGTCATCACCACGAAGCTGGCAAACAGTAACAGAAAAAACTGCACAAACAGTTTTCTCATGGTGTGGCGCTCTCCCAGGCGTTCGGCGCAAAAAGGTAACCTTTGTTGCGCACGGTCTTGATGCGGAACGGCTCCAGCGCATTGTCGTGCAGCTTTTTGCGCAGACGGGAAATGGCTACGTCAATACTGCGATCCATGCCGTCATAACTGACACCGCGCAGATTTTTAAGCAACAGATCCCGGTCCATGGTGTGCCCGGCATGGGTCGCCAACTGCCACAGCAAATCGAAATCGGCGGTGGAGAGCACAATATTCTCTTCCGCCAGCGTCACTTCGCGGTTCACCGGATCGATACACAGCAACCCAAAGTGCAGCGTTTTGTGCACCTGAACCTGCGCCTGCACCGAGGGCGCTTCGGGCGCGGCCTGCGTGGCTGGCTGCGTTGAATACTGGCGCAGATGGAGTCGCAGGCGGGCCAGCAACACGGCGGGCGGCGTGGTTTTCAAAATATAATCATCTGCGCCCATTTCCAGCGCCAAAATGTGGTTCATGTCGCTGTCAAGGGAGGTCAACAGCACGATCGGGCCGCTGTACAAGGGGCGCAATTCGCGGCAGATGGTCATACCGTCTTTGCCCGGCAGCATCACATCTAACAGCACCAGATCGGGATTTTGCTGCGCGATGAAGTCGAGCGCTTTATCGCCGCGCGGCTCCAGATGAACATCTATGTCATGTTTTCCCAGATAAGCCGCAATCAGTTTGCCCACTTCAGGGTCATCTTCCACAAAGGCAATCTTATGCATAGTCACCGTAGCTATTGTTGCTCTATCGTCAGCCTGCCGTGTGGCAAACCGTTTTTCGTCTTGCGTTAGCATAGCGCCCACACATTGGCGGCGCCAGCAGTGAAGCGTAAAAGGGTATAACGCGCAGATACCGGATTTCATTGCAATATCGTGAACTTGATAACGTGCTCGCGCTGTCAAATCACTCACGCTCGTGACAATATAGGGGGGTAACCCGTGAGCCTGGTAAAACAGGGCAGATGTATTATCGACGCTTGATGAAAGGTGATTGACGTACAAGTGACGCGATGAACCCACTGGCGAACAGGAGAGAAGGACATGGGAGATAACCCAGAGTCTGTGTGTTCCAATGAGGCGTTAAGTATTGATTACGCTGAGTATTTGGCAGCGCTGTGTAATAAACGCTGGCGTTTTATTGATGCCATGTATGGCGTGTTGCCGATTATCGGCATGGTGACGAAATCTGCGTCGACCCGTCAGGTTGCCCCGCAAGAGCAAATGAAAATGCTGGCAATGCAGGTGCTTTCCACCCAGGTCAACGATGAAACCAACCTGACGCGACTGATCGCGCTGGCACAGCAACAGAAACTGACCGCACTGAATATTGTGCTGCCGTATCCGCTGACGTCACAACAGTTGGTGACGATCCGCGAAGCCTGCGCGGCGTCGACAACGGTGTCGCAGCGCAATGAATGCCTGAACGTCCAGATTACACCGGTCTAGGCCGCTTGCGCGGCCCCATTGTCAGTCCGATTAATCGATAGACTCCGTTGCTTCCAACGCTTGCGCCAGCGTGGGGTAAAACGTGCGGCGTCCCGCGATGGGATGCACATTGGCGCGCGCCAAGGTTTTCAGCGGTTGGAACGGAATATCGGTTATCAATAGCTGCTTGTCAGCGGGCAAGGCATCGCTGAAACGCAAGAACGCATTCAGTCCTCCCGCATCCAGAATCGGCACCGCGTCCCATTGCAGAATGATGGTCTGATAATTCTCGCTGCGTTGCAGGATATCGTTGAAAATGCGCTCTGCGGCGGCGAAAAACAGCGGACCGTTAACCCGCAGCACCAGTCGCGTCGGCGACGAGGTTTCAGGCCGTTCGCTGAGCCGGGTCATCTGGGCAATGCGGCGCATAAACAGCAGCGATGCCAGCACAATCCCCACCGTAATCGCAATCACCATATCAAACAGCACGGTCAGTGACATGCAAAGCAGCATGACAATGATGTCATCTTTGGGGCCGTGACGCAGCAAATCCACCACTTTATGGGCTTCGCTCATGTTCCAGGCGACGATCAGCAGCAGCGCGGCCATGGCGGCCAGCGGCAGATAAGAGAGCCAGGGGGCCAGCACCAACAGCGCCAGCAGCACTAACAGCGCGTGCACCACCGCCGAGACGGGGGAGGTTGCCCCGGCGCGCACGTTGGCGGCGGAGCGCGCGATAGCCGCGGTGGCGGTAATACCGCCAAAGAACGGTGCTACCAGGTTACCGAAGCCTTGCCCCATCAATTCGGCGTTGGAGTTGTGTTTTTTACCGGTCATACCGTCCAGCACCACCGCGCACAGCAGGGATTCGATAGCGCCGAGCATCGCCATCGAAAATGCCGCAGGCAGCAGGGCGGAAATGCTCTGCCAATTGAGCGTCATGGCCGGTTCACCGGCGGCGGAAACGTTCCACGGCAGCACCCACTGCGGCAGAATGGGCGGAATACCCTGACCCTGCGAGCCATCAGCCAGCATATAGCTAAAGCGTGAACCGATGGTGGCGACATCGTGGCCCATCAGCGACATGATACCCATGACAGCAACGCCCGCCAGCAGCGCAGGCAAATGGCCCGGCAAGCGGATGCCCAGTTTCGGCCAAAAAACAAGCACCGCCAGCGTTGTCAGGCCAATCAGCGTGTCAGCCAGCGTCAGGGTGGGGAACGCCTGTGCCAGCGCTATCACTTTTTCGATATAGTGCTCTGGCACGATGGTCAGGTGCAGACCAAACAGGTCTTTAATCTGCATGGTGGCAATGGTGATACCGATACCGGAGGTAAACCCCAAGGTGACTGACAGCGGAATATATTCAATCAGTCGCCCAAAGCGGCAGACGCCCATCAACACCAGAAACACCCCGGAAAGCAGCGTAGCTACCAACAGCCCAGACAGGCCAAACTGCTGCGAAACCGGGTAAAGGATCACCACGAAGGCCGCCGTTGGGCCGGAAACGCTGTAGCGTGACCCTCCGGTTACCGCGATAACAATCCCGGCAATCGCCGAGGTGTAAAGTCCGTACTGCGGTGGAACACCGCTGGCAATCGCCAGCGCCATTGCCAGTGGAATGGCGATAATCCCTACGGTAACGCCCGCGATAATGTCGTGAACCAAACGTTGTGCGGTATATTTTTCGCGCCAACAGGCGGCGATCAGCGCACTAAAGGGTGTAACCCCGCTTACTCCATGCGTTTTCATCTTATGTCAGACCAAAAAAGGACAAAAAAATGGCGGGCAGTTGGCCCGTCGTCGATAAGTGAAGTGTAGGATACGCCTGTTGAGCGGGGAGTGTTACGACTTACATCAAAATGCAGGGTGCCCTGACGCAAAATCAGGGCTTTCCTGTAGGATTACAGCATGATTGTCATCAAATAGGCGGCAAACAGGGCTAAGTGTGCGCTGCCGTTCAACACATTGGTCCTGCCCGTTGAGAACGAAATATGACACAGCATCAACACCGAGACCATGACGACGATGCTTGGCATTTCCAGACCAAAATTCAGCGTATTGCCCGTTAAGCTGGCAATCACGGTGACTGCTGGCACGGTCAGTGAAATGGTGGCGAGCACCGATCCGAAGAACAGGTTCATCGCACGCTGCACCTGATTACGCAGCACCGCTTTGATAGCGCCCAGTCCCTCGGGCGAGAGAATAAGCAGAGCCACCAGGAAGCCGGTGAATTGCTCTGGAGCATTCATGCGCGTCAGCAGCGCGTTGAGCGGCGCGGAGTCCATTTTGGTGATGCTGATCACCGCCACCAGATGAACCAGCAACCAGGCCGTGTGCCACAGCGAACTGTGCGCAGAGGGTTTACCATGGTGCGGGTCGCCGTCATCACTTTCATCTTCATGTTCGTAGATAAACAGGCTCTGGTGCGTGCGCGTTTGGATCAGGAGAAATACGCCATACATTGCGGCGGAAATAAGGGCGACAATCAGCGCTTGCCCGGTGGTGAAGTTACCGCCCGGCAGTGAGGTGGGGAACACCAGTACGATAATCGCCAGCGGGAAAATGGCCATCAGGTACTGTTTGATACCGATCAAATTGACGTGCTGCGTGGCAAATTTCCGACCGCCCAGCAGTAAGGCAAACCCGACCAGGCCGCCGCTGACGATCATGATGATGGAGTACAGCGTATCACGCATCAGGTCAGGACCGGCATCGCCTGTAGCCATCAGCGCAGAGATCAGGCTCACTTCAAGGATAACGACGGAGAGACTGAGGATCAGCGACCCGTAGGGTTCGCCCAGTCGGTGGGCCAACACGTCAGCATGGCGCACTACGCTAAAGGCGCTGGCGAGGATGCCCACCAGCGCAATAAAGTTGATACCAAGGACCGCAATCAGATGTTGCGCATCGCTCCATTGCAACAAGATAAACAGCGCGATAATGGGGAAGATCAGGGAATATTCGTGGTGACGCGTTTTGATCACCTCAGTGTGCGACTTCATGGCAGGCGGTTCCTTATCAAAAGTATTGAATCTCACTGGCAGTGCCGCACGCCTTATTGTTCTCTTCACTCATGCCAGGCGGGTAGCGACGGCAATCCATGTGCAAGGGTGTGACGTTGCGGAAAAAGTGGCTTAGAGATAGTTATAGCCTAAAAAACAAAAGCAGATTAGCAGAATGCGCGCAGCAGGCGGGAGATTTTAAGTAATTTTACATTCTTGGTGATGAAAAAAAGGCAAGCGGGGAGAATCTGGCAGTTTTCTCCCCACTGTATTGATGTAGCTAGTGAATTTTAGTCCACTCAGTCATCTGGGTTATCCATAACATCGTGGCGTTTCTGGTGGTAATCCTCTTCGTTTAACCCTTCACGCCAGTATGGCACGGCGTAGAGCTGATTTCTCTCAACCTTGAGTTCTCTGCGTACGTAACGGCGCAGTTGCACCACGATGCGGTCTTCGCCCGCCAGCCAGAAAAAGGCGGTGCTGGCGTCAACGTCACGCGTCACGGCATGGAACTGTTGCAGCAACGTCTCGGTGCTGGCGGTCGAGCCGACCACCCAATGCACGCTGAGACCGCTGGGGGCGGCCAGTGTCAAACGATCGGCCTCGCTGTCGATGCGAATAACCGCATGGCCGGTGGCATCGGGGGGCAGCGCGCCGAGCAGCGCCGCAATGGCGGGCAACGAAGAGGGGTCGCCTGCCAGATAGTAGGCGCTGGACGCAGGCAGCATCGGGTGCGGACCACCCGGTTGGCTAATGCCTACGCTGTCACCGGGCTGTGCGTTGCGGGCAAAGGTCACGGCGGGGCCGCCGTGGTCGTGCAGGGCAAAGGCAACATCCACTTCACCCAACTCGGGCCGGAATGCATAAACCGTGTAGGTGCGCACGATGGGGCGCGCCTCACCTTCCGGCCACTGCGGACCGCGTTCTCCCAATGTCGGCAACGTCGGCGCACTCTGGCCGGGACGAGCCAAAAACAGTTTGATATGCGCGGCATGTCGTTCGACTGCCGGGTAGTCGCGCAGGGTGTCGCTGTGAAAGGTGATGCAGCGTAAATGCGGTGAGAGATCGCTAATGCGTTTGACCTGAATTAATCGGGGTTGGGCTGGGCGAATACCTGTCGGATGAGCCATTAAATTTCTCCATCATTCAGCCGATATCATTATTGATTTGATGGACAACATCATAGCATGTTGATGATAGTGATTATCATTTTAGTGACAGGCAAAAAGCACGCGTGGCTAAAAACGCACTGTTCAACATTTTTTCTTACGGTTTCAGCGTTACATTAACCCTTTGTGATTAAGATCAAGCTTGATTGCCACACAAAGAATGCATATTCTGGAATGAGTTGCAGAAATTTTAAGCAGTTACGCTGTTTTTGTCGGAAAGAAAGTACCGCTTATTGTTAAGTTTTTGGCTGTTGGGGGTTTTAAGGTATTGTTAACACGCGATTTTTTACAAAAGGCTGATTGTGGTACGTCTTTTGGTTGTATCGAAGAAAACTTGCTGCTCACGCCTTCGCAGCGAGCGGACTCCCTGAACCAGACGCTATCGCGTCGTCCTGATAGCCCAGTGTGGGTCTTTGGTTACGGCTCACTGATGTGGAATCCGGTGTTTACGCCGGAGGAAGCCCGTTTAGCCACACTTCCCGGCTGGCAGCGTGCGTTTTGCCTGCGCCTTACAGCAGGACGCGGCACAGCAACGCAACCTGGGCGTATGCTGGCATTAACGCCCGGTGGGAAAACGACGGGAATGGCATTTCGCTTACCGGAAGTTTCCTTGCGTGAAGATCTGGAACTGCTCTGGAAACGCGAGATGATAACCGGTTGCTACCGTCCGGAATGGTGCGATCTGCACTGTCAAAACGGCGAGATACTCACGGCGTTGGTGTTTGTTTCGCAAGAGCAGCATCCGCTGATTGAAGCGGATACCTGCATACACCGCGTCGCGCCTCTGATTGCCAAAGCCAGCGGTCCGCTGGGCACCAACGCACAGTATCTGTTTGCACTGGAAGACGCGCTCAAAAAACACGGCATGGCCGATGACTGTTTAACGGCGCTGGCGCAGCGGGTGCGAGAGCTTCAGGAACAGGCGAAGCAGGCACATCCCCAGCAGGGTGACTGGTGGGGTGTTTAGCATCGTCAATCAACATAGCGTCAATCGACACGTCTAGCACAACGCATCAACACCCCATCAGCGAACAACTTCTCATTACGTCGCCATTGACCGCAAAAAACCAGCCAATGGCGACCAAACGGATTACCAGCCTACGCCAAGACCCAGCGTATACATGGTATCGTCCACATTCCCTTGATTGCTTTCGATGCGGGTACGCACCACGCGCATACTCAATGAGGACCAGTCGGTCAACTTGAAGCGCAAGCCGCCTTCCGCTTTCAAATAGATGGGTGCAGTACCATCCAATGAACGCCCAACTTCACCGTTGGTGAAGGCTTCAATGGTTTTGCTATACAAATAACGGTTGTAGGCCCATTTCAGACCGGCAGAGTAGAAGTTATCTTCTTTGCCTTCCGCTTCGTTTTGGTAGGTAAAGGTTTGGCTGTTGATCAGTGACGTCAGTGAGAACGCGCCTAAATCATTGTCCCAGAACTGGTAACCGGGACCAAGACCGAACGAGCGGTTAACCTTGATGTTTTCGATCCAGTCGCGTTTGTAATAGTAACGAGACTGGACGAACCATTGCTCATCCAGGAATTTATCCAGTGCGTATTCACCGGAGGCATTCTTGGTGCTGCGCACATCATTCTCGGTGGCTTCGTGGTAGGTGCCATCCACGTTGTGACGCCAGGTGCCGTGACGCATCCGGGTATCGAGGGTGACATCGTAGTTTTCTGTCTCGGTAGAGCTCTTCTTGTGCGACATCCCGGCGTCGATGTTGCCTTTCCAGGAGAAGTCAGTGACCAGCGGTTTAGCGGTAACGATGGATTTGATGTTGGTCAGCGCCAGCGTTTGTTCACCTTGACCTGCACCGGCAGGCGCGCCGACGACGGAACGGGTTTCACCCGCTTTCAGGCTCGGATACAGCACGCCATTTTCATAGCGCTCGCCCTGAATAACCAACCCGTGGTCGGATTGAAAGGTTTTGACCTGATCCCAGGCGACAGAAACGGAGCCTGCATAATCCGTGGTGACAAACAGTTTGCCGCCGTCAAGCAGCGTAATTTTCCCGGTAATTTTGTCCCCGTTGTTGAGCCAGACCGTATCGGCGTGGCTTGCAGATGTGCCAGCCGTTGCCAAAGCAAAGGCCAACCCCAGGGAAGATAATGCGCGTTTAGTATGTGTCATTTTTTGGGAGATAATACAGTGGAAGTTGTTGATGAATAATGCTGCCAATGGCGCTGGCTAAAGCAGTTGGGCCGTTAATTTCGGCACTGCAAACAGTAACAGGAAATGTGATCTGGCTCTACAATAAATCATCAATTCGTTAGAATCTAAATTGTTATAAAACATATCAATGATGATTAAGCGCTATAACGAGAACAAAATCACATTTTAATCGGCGTGCTATCCCCTCTGCGCCGTCCGGTGGTGCGCAGAGGGGGGAGACATCACGCTGTTTGTTGCGGCTTGCGCAGGTTTCTCTCAGGACGCGCTTTGCGCGGCAGGAAACGTGTTGTGAGAAATTGGCGTACCCGCGTCACGATTTGCTCCTGGAACAGTAAGCAGATCACCACGGTTGCCAGCAGGAAGATGCCGTAGCCGGGCAGTGAAAGCTGTACGTTCCCGGCGGCCACGGCGCACTGCTCCCAATCGCTAAAGCAGGTCATGGGATCGCCGCGTACTAGCTGCTCCAGCGTTCGGAACAGGTTGAACAGCGGAACATGTAACGCAAAAATAGAGAGTGATGCCGCACCCAATCGCGGTGACCAATGGCGCAGCCAGTGGCTGTCCGGATCGCGTGCCAGCGCGCTCAGACACACCAATCCCACCTGAGCGGGCAGCAGCAGACCGTTGTGCAACAAGAAATACCAGTAGGCTTCGCCGTTAGTGAACAGCCAGGCACCCGCGATGAAGTTCAGCACAATGAACGCGACAACCCCGGTGCGTTGGCCGCTGGTGAGTGGCATTCTGGCGCGATCGCGGTAATGGCGGAACAGCGCATAGCCCAAAATCCCTGCTAAAAATTCCGGCAAACGGAAAATAGGTCCGCGTTGCAGCAAACCGGTGTAGGGCATACCAAACTGTTGCTTCCAAATAATCCAGGCCGGTGGTATCAAATAAAGCAGACAAATAATGCCAAGCCAAATCCAGGGGTGGCGGCTGTTGAGTAAGCGTGGGCCCAACGCAGGAAACAGCAAATAGAAGAAAAACAGCGTTGAGAGCGACCACAGCGGGGCATTGAACGTCAGAAAATAGGGGTTCCATGCTTGCAGCATAAACACTTGCAGCAGGCTATTGAACAGCAATTGCGCGTTGGTCATGTAATGGCGCAGGCTTTCCGGATCGACATTCGGCTCGTTGGTGTCATAAATGACAAAGCGTGCGCTCGCGACCTGACCTTCCGGCGGCACCGCCAGCCATTGCATCAGGGTGACCACGGCGATAGATGCCAGCAGCGCCATGATATGGATGGGATAGAGCGTGAACAGCCGTTTGGCCCAAAAATGGCGGGCGGGTTCGCGCAGTTGCCCACCGCGAATATAAACGTGGGCCAGCAGAAAACCGGAAAGCACAAAAAAGGTGCTGGTGGCGAAAAAACCCATGCTGGTCAGTTCACTTAAAAAAGGCACACGTTTTATCTGGGGATACATATGTGCAGTGTGATAGATCATCACATAGCAGCCGAGCAGAAAACGCAGCCATTCCAGTCCGATAAAGCGTTCTGTACGCGGTTTAACCATGATTATCCCTCTGGGCCGAGCAGCGATGCGCGTTGTGCCAGAAGGCGTCGCACATCATGGCTGTGGCAAATAGCAAAAAATGACTCTTAATGTGAGTTTAGCGAAGTAACTGCCGGGAATAAGTAGGATTATGACGATAATCCCCGACATTGTTTAGGAATGGTTTAATATTCATGATGTTATTTAACCAACTGAAAAGAAACGTAAAGTTTCTTAAGGGTGATGGGCTTTCATATGTTATCGGCATTCTGGTTTTTCAGTGAAGGAAATTCGCTCTAACACATCAATGATAGTAATGTTTATGGGGTCCTGACATCTCACAGGACAGCGCTAAGCCGCCTGGCAATCAAGGAGTAACAATGTTAACCGTGGATTTTTACTTGGTCGATGCGTTCACGCAGCACACGTTTGGTGGCAATGCGGCAGCGGTATGCCCATTGGCAGCCTGGTTGCCGGATGAACGCCTGTTGCAGATGGCGCGCCAGCACAACCAATCGGAAACGGCCTTTTTTGTGCCGAGCGAGCAGGGCTATGCGTTACGGTGGTTCACTACGCAGGGCGAAATCAACCTGTGTGGACATGCCACCCTGGCAGCAGCGCATGTGATTTTCACCGCCATTGGGCATGCGGGAGACACCATCCGTTTCTCGACCCGGTTCGTCGGGGAACTGACGGTCACGCGCAGTGACGCGGGCTTGACGCTGGATTTCCCCGCCTGGCGGGCTGAGCCGGTCACGCCGCCATCGCTGCTGTTGCACTGTTTGGGGATCGAAAAAGCCGTAGAGGTGCGCGCGGCGCGCGATTATCTGGTGGTGTTGGAAAACCAGCAGCAGGTAGAGGCGTTAACGCCAGATATTCACGCCATGAAGCCCCTGGGCAAAATGGTGTGCGTGACAGCGCCTGGAGACGACTATGATTTTGTCAGTCGCTTTTTCTGCCCGGGAGAAGCCGTTGCCGAAGATCCGGTCACGGGCTCGGCGCACAGCATGCTGATCCCCTACTGGCACGATCGTTTGGGAAAAACCACGATGCGTGCACGTCAGGTTTCCGCACGTGGCGGCGATTTGCATTGCCAATGGCAAGGCGATCGGGTGCTGATTAGCGGCCAGGCTGTCACCTATTCGGAAGGCAAAATCTTCTTGCGATAACCGCCAACGCGGCGCCGCCGGGATGTCGCTTACGACGGCTCCCGGCGATTAAAATATTTTCTCTTGCAGCACCCATACTGCCGCTTCCACACGCGATTTCAGCTTCATTTTTTTCAGCAGATGCTTAACGTGCACCTTCACGGTACTTTCCGTGATGGAGAGTTTGCGTGCAATCACCTTATTGGCAAGCCCTTGTGCCAGCAGTTTCAGAATATCGCGCTCACGGGGCGTCAACTGCTGAATGCTGCGATCGCTACCCTGACGATTTTCACGCAGGCTGGCGGCGAGGATCGGCATCAGGGTTTCGCTAAGCACCATCTTTCCCGAGGCGGCCTGATGCAACGACGCCAACAGATCTTCCGGTTCCATGTCTTTGAGCAGGTAGCCGTCCGCGCCGTTTTTCAACGCGCTCACCACGTCATCTTCATGGTCGGAAACGCTAAACACCACCACGCGGCCAGAGAGCGCCTTTTCTCGCAAACGCACCAGCGTTTCCAATCCATTCATGCCGGGCATGTTCAGATCCAGCAAAATCAGATCCGGGTCCAACTCTGCTGCCAATATCACCCCTTGTTCCCCGTCGCTGGCTTCACCCACCACGCGCAAACCGGGCACCATGCTGAGCAGCTGTTTTACGCCATTGCGCAACATCGGGTGATCGTCAATCAATAAAAGGGTCGCGCTATCGTCATTTGTCACTTCATTCGTCATGGTGTTCTCCTGTTAATTCTGGGCGGTAGCGGTTTTCTGCGTCAAACGTGACCTTCACCTGTGTTCCGCCATCCTGATGGCGCGCAATGACGCACTCTCCGTGCAGGCTGTGCGCGCGGTCGCGCATGATAATCAAACCGTAATGATTGGCGCGCTGGCTATCCTGAACGATGCCGATGCCGTTATCCCGCACGGTCAATTCGATACGTTTTTCGCGCCGCACCAGCGTAATGTCCACCTCGCTGGCCTGCGCGTGTTTGTAGATATTGCTGAGCGCTTCACGCACAATTTGCAGGACATGAATCCCCTGGTGGGCCGATACCGCTTGCGGTGGCAATTGATAATGCAAACGCAGGGGGAATCCCAACCGTTTTTCATATTCTTCAACGGTGGCGCGCAGCGCGGCCAACAGGCCGGATTCGTTGAGCTGAAGTCGAAAGGTGGTCAACAGCTCGCGCAGTTGACGGTAGGCGGTGTTCAGCTCTTCGCGCATCTCGGTCAACTGACTGCGTACCTCATCCGACAGATTTCCGCCTTGCATCTGAATGCAACTGACGTGAATTTTCAGGCAGGAGAGCGATTGGGCCAGTGAATCATGCAATTCACGCGCGATTGCCGCACGCTCTTCCATCAGTATCAGCTGCTGCTGGTGCTCAGATTGGCGTTCGAGCGCCAATGTGCTGGTGAGTTGGCCCAACAGGGTATTCAGCAACTGCTGTTGATCGGGGCTCAGTTCGCACTCACTGGCACGCGTGGCCAGCACCATGCCGTATTGATGGTGTTGATCGTGTAACGTCCAAAATACCGGCTCGCCGCTGGCGGTATTCGCGCTGCTGTATAAACCACAGCTTTGGCAGTTGGTGTCAGGACAGCTTGCCGCATCGTAAGGCGTTTGGTGACTAAACTGGTGAAACTGCTCCTGATTATTACTCTCATAGAGCCGCAGTTGGATATTTTTCAGCGGGGTTAAGGCGGGCAGCTCGTTGAGAATAGGCATCACCCGACTGCACAGCGGCGCATTGGTATGCAACCGACGGCTGGCGCGGTACAGGAAGGAAAGGGTATCGTTTTTCTGACGCAGACGGGTGGTCTGTTCCGCGACGCGTTGTTCCAATTGGTGGTAGATGGCAGAAAGTTCGTCCGACATGCTGTTCAACGCTTGCGCCAGCGTGCTCATTTCATCTTTGCCGGAGAGGCTGACACGTTCGCTGAAATCACCGTGGCCGATGGCTTGTGCCATGGCAACCAGCTTACGCAGCGGCGTCAGCAAACGGTGGCGCAAATAGAGAATGGTTGCCAGCAGCACCATGCCCATTAGCGCGATAAACAGGCGTTGGATTTTGGTGACCAGCGCGATGCGCTCTTCGGTGCTGTGATCGATGGCGGACACCAGGGCGTCCAACTGCGCAACAAAGGCGGCGACATCGCTGGCGGCTTCGTTGGGTCGAGATGCCTGCTGTAACTGGGGACGAAGTTGGGTTTGCCAGAACGCGCGCAGTTCAGAAAACGGTTCGCTTAACCCTTCGCGACGCACCGCCTGTTGCAAATCGCTGTTGGCCTCATCGCGTTCGAGATCGTCCAGATAAATGTGGTTGCTGTTGGATAACGGCACCATGGAGAGCAGGCGATAGCTCTGCATGCGCAAGGAGCCCGCTTTATTGATGGCGTGCGCATTCCCTTGAATGTTCTGTGACATCCAACTGGATATGGCCATGCCCGCAATGCCGAGTAGTCCGAGTAACAGCATCAGCATCGCTACCTGATGTGTCAGTGACAGCGGCAGCAAAAGGCGTTTAACCATGAGAACTCCACGTCGCCATCCTTCGCTCACATTGTTGTTCAACGAATGTCCTGTTTCTGCGCGTGTGCGTTGTGGCTGAATAGCGCGGCAACGCTAACGGTATCTGATAGGTCTGCATTCTTCACCATCCTTTGATATAACCCTATACCCCTTAATAAGTACCCACAAATATCCATCGCGGATCATGACTGGGAGTAGTTGAGGTTAATGCCGCGTTAACGGGCTGAATTCGCGGTTTTTATTTTTTAACTCAGGGTTACTCACAAGGGGGTGGGTGGCGTTGGTAGGGCGTTTTTTACCTGACAGCGCGTTGATTCATATCAATTTTATTTACACTGGCATCCCTCATGTTGCGCCCTGAATACCCTGTTATTTCCTCAGGGTTATATACCGAGTTTTTACTCACTGAGGTTTTTATGACGCAGCCTACAACAACAAAAAATGATCCTACGAGAAAGCCGCTTAACGCGACCATTGGGGAGTGGTATCCGGAAGATCCCGATTTCTGGCAACGGCACGGTCAGCGCATCGCCACCCGTAACCTGTGGATTTCCATCCCGTGCTTATTGCTCTCTTTCTGTGTCTGGATGCTGTTTAGCACCGTGGCCGTTAACCTGAATAAAGTGGGTTTTCACTTCTCGACAGACCAACTGTTTTTATTAACCGCGTTGCCCTCGGTGTCCGGTGCGCTGCTGCGCGTACCGTACTCCTTTGTCATCCCCCTTTTTGGTGGGCGGCGTTGGACCACGTTGAGTACCTCGATTCTGGTGATCCCGTGTCTGTGGCTGGGGTTTGTGGTGCAGGATACGCAAACGCCGTATCACACCTTTGTCATCATCTCGTTGCTGTGCGGTTTTGCCGGGGCCAATTTTGCTTCCAGCATGGCAAATATCAGTTTCTTTTTCCCCAAAGCCAGACAGGGCGGTGCGCTGGGGCTAAATGGCGGGTTGGGCAATCTCGGCGTCAGCGTGATGCAAATTCTGGTGCCGTTGGTTATCTTCTTGCCCTTACTCGGCTCCGCCGGTGGCGTAGCGCAGGCTGATGGCAGTACCGTGTGGTTGTACCGTGCCGCCTGGATTTGGGTGCCCTTCCTGCTGGTGGCATCGCTGGCGGCCTGGTTTGGCATGAACGATCTGAGCACCACCAAAGCCTCAATCAGCCAGCAGTTGCCGGTGCTCAAGCGCTTGCACTTGTGGGTACTCAGCTTTCTTTATCTCTCCACGTTTGGCTCGTTTATCGGGTTCTCCGCAGGGTTTGCCATGCTCGCCAAAACGCAATTTCCCGATATCGTGATTCTGCACTACGCGTTCTTTGGCCCGTTACTCGGGGCATTGGCGCGACCGGTAGGGGGAATGCTGTCCGACCGTTTCGGCGGCGTGCGCGTCACGCTGATCAATTTTATCCTGATGACGATATTCTCGATATTGCTCTATCTGTCGCTGGCTGCTGATGGTCATGCGGGCAGCTTCGCCGTGTTCTTTGGGCTGTTTATGCTGCTGTTCCTCACCGCCGGGTTGGGCAGCGGATCGACCTTCCAGATGATTGCTGTGATTTTCCGACGTTTGACCGCAGAGCGCGTTAAAGCGCGCGGTGGCAGCGATGACGATGCGCTGCGTGAAGCGGCGACCGACTCCGCTGCCGCGCTTGGCTTTATCTCTGCCATTGGCGCTATCGGCGGATTCTTTATCCCCAAAGCGTTCGGGACGTCGCTCGAACTGACCGGTTCACCGGCGGGGGCGATAAAAGTGTTTATCCTGTGTTATGTGGTGTGCGTGTTGGTCACCTGGCTGTTTTATGGGCGTAAAACACAGCGATAGCCGTTAACCTGATGGTGGGCTACCCGCCGCGTCCGTCATTCCCGCGAAAGCGGGAATCTCGCACAGAAGAAACGCGTTCATTCTGACAGAGATCCCCGGCTTTCGCCGAGGATGACGAGGAATAGAGCCGGGGATGATGAAGCGTAAAGTGAATTTTCAGCAACCTCGCGCGGCGCACATTTGCGCCGCGTTTTGCGTTCTATCCGCCTCTCACCACTCTACCTACCTCCAAATAGTCACCAGTGGAAATCATTGTTATCCCTTTGGGTATAAAGGTCATTAATATCTATATTTTTCATATGGATATCGGTTTTTATTTTCGTAATCCCTTGGTGGTATTTCACTCAGCGTTGCCGTTTGGTACCCCGGAGGAGCTTGATCGGTATCAATTTCGAACCCGCCTCAGGTCGTTACCCTAGCGCCAATTGGAGCAATGTGCCGTAGGCAACACACCGTATCGGCTACGCGCATTCATAACGACAGAAGCCAACAGGCTTCGCAGCAGGAGAGTCCGGATGAGCAAATTTCTTGACCGGTTACGTTACTTTAAACAATTGGCCGAACCCTTTGCAGATGGGCACGGTCAAACGCTCAATACCAACCGGGATTGGGAAGATGGTTACCGCAGCCGTTGGCAGCACGATAAAGTGGTACGCTCAACGCACGGCGTCAACTGCACCGGATCGTGCAGTTGGAAAATCTATGTGAAAAATGGTCTGGTTACCTGGGAAACGCAGCAGACCGACTATCCTCGAACCCGTCCGGACCTGCCAAACCATGAACCGCGCGGCTGCCCACGCGGTGCCAGCTATTCCTGGTATCTCTACAGCGCAAACCGCTTGAAGTACCCGATGATGCGCAAGCGGCTGCTCAAGCTGTGGCGCGAAGCCAAACTGGCGCATCCCGATCCGGTCGATGCCTGGGCTTCCATCGTGACGGACCCGGAAAAAACCGCCTACTACAAGAAAATCCGCGGTCGCGGCGGCTTTGTCCGCTCTGATTGGAACGAAGTCAACGAACTGATCGCGGCCTCCAACGTGTACACCGCCAAAACCTTTGGACCCGACCGCATTATCGGCTTCTCGCCAATCCCGGCGATGTCGATGGTGTCTTATGCGGCGGGTGCTCGCTATCTCTCGTTGCTCGGCGGTGTCTGCCTGAGCTTCTACGATTGGTATTGCGATTTACCGCCGGCGTCGCCGCAAACCTGGGGCGAGCAGACCGACGTGCCGGAATCAGCCGACTGGTATAACTCGTCGTACATCATCGCCTGGGGTTCCAACGTGCCGCAAACGCGTACCCCGGATGCACACTTCTTTGCCGAAGTGCGTTACAAAGGCGCCAAAACCGTGGCCGTCACGCCGGATTATGCGGAAATCGCCAAGCTGTGTGACCAGTGGTTGAATCCGAAACAGGGCACTGACAGCGCCATGGCGCTGGCGATGGGCCATGTGATCCTCAAAGAGTTTCATCTGGACAACCCAAGCCGCTATTTCACCGACTACGTGCGCCGCTATACCGACATGCCGATGCTGGTGCTGTTGGAACCGCGTGAAGAGGGTTACTACGCGGCGGGCCGTATGCTGCGTGCGTCCGATCTGGTGGACAACCTCGGTCAGGAGAATCACCCGCAGTGGAAAACGGTGGCGATTGATGAGCAGAGTGGCAATCTGACCGCGCCGCAAGGCTCAATTGGCTACCGTTGGGGCGATCAGGGTAAATGGAATCTGGAGCAGCGCGACGGCGTCAGTGGTGAAGAAGTTCAACTGCGTTTAAGCCTGCTGGGTGCGCACGATGAGGTGGCGGAGGTTGGCTTCCCGTACTTTGGTGGATTGCCAAGCGAGCACTTCAGCAGCGTCGCGCTCGACGAGGTGTTGCGCCATAAACTGCCGGTAAAACGCCTGACGCTGGCCGATGGCAGCGACGCGCTGGTTGCCAGCGTTTACGACCTGACGCTGGCGAATTACGGGCTGGATCGTGGACTGAACGATGATAACTGCGCCCGTGACTACGATGAGGTGAAAGCCTACAGCCCGGCGTGGGCCGAGCAGATCACCGGTGTTTCTCGCCATAACATCGTGCGTATCGCGCGCGAATTCGCGGATAACGCCGACAAAACGCACGGCCGTTCAATGATTATCGTGGGTGCCGGTATCAACCACTGGTATCACATGGACATGAACTACCGTGGCTTGATCAACATGCTGGTGTTCTGCGGCTGCGTCGGCCAAAGCGGTGGCGGTTGGGCGCACTATGTCGGCCAGGAAAAACTGCGTCCGCAGACCGGTTGGACGCCGCTGGCGTTCGGTCTTGACTGGCAGCGTCCGCCGCGCCACATGAACAGTACCTCCTTTTTCTATAACCACTCCAGCCAATGGCGTTACGAAACGGTAGCACCGCAGGAATTCCTGTCGCCGCTGGCGGATAAATCCCGTTTTACCGGCAGCATGATCGATTTTAACGTGCGTGCCGAACGCATGGGGTGGCTGCCCTCTGCGCCGCAGTTGAACGTCAACCCGCTCCGTATTGCCGCCAACGCGCAGCAAGCGGGGATGACGCCGCAAGAGTATGCCGTACAGGCGCTAAAAACCGGCGATATCGCGTTTGCCGCTGAACAGCCGGACAATCCGCAAAACTTCCCGCGCAACCTGTTTATCTGGCGCTCCAACCTGCTGGGCTCGTCCGGTAAAGGGCACGAATACATGCTCAAATACCTGCTCGGCACCGAACACGGCCTGCAAGGTCAGGATCTCGGTAAGCAGGGCGGCGTTATGCCAGAAGAGGTGGAGTGGCAGGCGCAGGGCGGTGAAGGCAAGCTGGATCTGGTGGTGACGCTGGATTTCCGCATGTCCAGCACCTGTCTCTATTCCGATATCGTATTGCCGACGGCCACCTGGTACGAAAAAGACGACATGAATACCTCGGATATGCATCCGTTTATTCACCCGCTCTCTGCCGCCGTCGATCCAGCCTGGGATGCCAAGAGTGATTGGGAAATCTACAAAGGCATCGCCAAAACCTTCTCCAGCCTTTGTCAGGGGCACCTCGGTGTGGAAACCGATCTGGTGACGCTGCCGATCCAACACGATTCCGCCGCCGAAATGGCACAACCGTTCGGCGTGGATGACTGGAAAAAAGGCGAGTGCGATCTGATCCCCGGCAAAACTGCACCGCACCTGATGGTGGTAGAACGCGATTACCCGAACCTCTACGAACGCTTCACCTCCGTAGGACCGTTGCTGGACAAACTGGGTAACGGCGGTAAAGGCATTGGCTGGAACACGCAAACCGAAGTCGATTTCCTGAAAAAACTCAACTACACCAAGGCTGATGGCGCAGCGGCCGGTCGTCCGAAAATTGACACCGCCATCGATGCGGCGGAAATGATACTGACGCTGGCACCGGAAACCAACGGCCAGGTGGCAGTAAAAGCCTGGGAGGCGTTGAGCAAGTTTACCGGTCGTGACCACAGGCATCTGGCGCTGAATAAAGAAGACGAAAAAATTCGCTTCCGCGATATTCAGGCTCAGCCGCGTAAAATTATCTCCAGCCCGACCTGGTCAGGGTTGGAAGATGAACATGTCTCCTACAACGCCTGCTACACCAACGTGCATGAGCTGATTCCCTGGCGCACGCTGTCGGGCCGTCAGCAACTGTATCAGGATCACGAATGGATGCGCGCCTTTGGCGAAAGTCTGTTGGTGTACCGCCCGCCCGTGGATACCCGTGCGGTGGCACCGGTGATTAATCAGAAACCGAACGGCAACCCTGAGAAGCCGCTCAACTTCCTGACGCCACACCAGAAGTGGGGCATTCACTCCACCTACAGCGACAACCTGTTGATGCTGACGTTGGGGCGCGGCGGGCCGGTTATCTGGCTGAGTGAGGATGATGCACGGGATCTGGGCATCGTAGACAACGACTGGGTGGAAGCGTTCAACACCAACGGCGCGCTGACGGCGCGTGCGGTGGTGAGCCAGCGTGTACCGGCAGGCATGACCATGATGTACCACGCGCAGGAGCGTATCGTAAACCTGCCGGGGTCAGAGATCACGGCGCAGCGCGGCGGCATTCACAACTCGGTGACGCGTATTACGCCGAAACCGACGCACATGATCGGCGGTTATGCGCAGTTAGCCTACGGCTTTAACTACTACGGCACGGTCGGGTGCAACCGCGACGAATTCGTTGTGGTACGCAAAATGAAACGTATCGATTGGCTGGATGATGAAGGCCAGGATTACGAACAGCCCGCAGCCCGTTCACTGACCGCGCAGGAGAAAGCCTGATGAAAATTCGTTCCCAAGTGGGCATGGTGCTGAATCTGGACAAATGCATCGGCTGCCATACCTGCTCCGTCACCTGTAAAAACGTCTGGACCAGCCGTGAAGGGATGGAATACGCCTGGTTCAACAACGTCGAAACCAAACCGGGTGTGGGCTATCCCCACGCCTGGGAAGATCAGGAAAAATGGAAAGGCGGTTGGATCCGTAAAATCAGCGGCAAGCTGGAGCCGCGCATGGGCAACCGCGTCAGCGTGCTGTCCAAGATTTTCGCCAACCCGGATGTCCCGCAAATTGATGACTACTATGAGCCGTTTGATTACGACTATGAAAACCTGCGTAAAGCGCCGGAAGGGAAACATCAGCCGATAGCGCGTCCGCGCTCGCTGATTACCGGTCAGCGCATGAAGAAAATCGAAATGGGGCCGAACTGGGAAGATGACCTGGGCGGTGAGTTCAGCGTGCGTGCCAAAGATAAAAACTTTGAGCATATGCAAAAGGAGATGTACGGCCAGTTCGAAAACACCTTCATGATGTATTTGCCGCGCCTGTGTGAACACTGCCTGAATCCGGCCTGTGTCGCGACCTGTCCGAGCGGCGCGATTTACAAACGGGGTGAAGACGGCATTGTGCTGATCGATCAGGATAAATGTCGCGGCTGGCGCATGTGCCTGACCGGCTGCCCGTACAAAAAAATCTACTTCAACTGGAAGAGTGGCAAATCAGAAAAATGCATTTTCTGCTACCCGCGTATCGAAAGTGGACAGCCGACCCTTTGCTCTGAAACCTGCGTAGGGCGCATTCGTTATCTCGGCGTGCTGTTGTATGACGCCGACCGTATTGCTGAAGCAGCGGCCACGGAAAATGAGCAGGATCTCTACCAACGTCAGCTTGAGGTATTCCTCGACCCGAACGATCCGGCCGTGATTGCCCAGGCGCTGAAAGATGGCGTGCCGCGCGGGGTGATTGAAGCCGCTCAGCAATCGCCGGTCTACAAAATGGCGATGGAGTGGAAACTGGCGCTGCCGCTGCACCCGGAATATCGCACGCTGCCCATGGTGTGGTACGTGCCGCCGTTGTCACCGATCCAGTCTGCCGCCGATGCGGGCGCGCTGGCACACAGCGGTGTGCTGCCGGACGTGGAAAGTCTGCGTATTCCGGTGCAGTACCTGGCGAACCTGCTGACAGCGGGCGACACCGCACCGGTACTGCTGGCGCTGAAACGTATGCTGGCGATGCGTCACTTTAAGCGCGCAGAGACCGTAGAAGGGGTGATCGATACCCGCGCGCTGGAGCAGGTAGGCTTGACCGAAGCTCAGGCGCAGGAAATGTACCGCTATCTGGCGATTGCCAACTATGAAGATCGTTTTGTGGTGCCGTCCAGCCACCGTGAGCTGGCGCGTGAAGCCTTCCCGGAAAGCAAAGGGTGCGGTTTCAGCTTCGGCGACGGGTGTCACGGCAGCGACAGCAAGTTCAACCTGTTTAACAGCAAACGCATTGATGCCATTGATGTCACCAGCAAAACGCGTGACATGAACAGCAAAGTGATGCAGGAGGATTGATGATGATGACGTTACGCATTATTGCCCGCCTGCTCGATTATCCCGATGGGGAGCTGTGGGCACATCACCAGGAGCTTATCGAGGCGTTGGCGCAAGACAGCACGCTGTCACCGCCACTGCGCGATCGACTGACGCAGTTTATCCGACAACAGTGTGCGCAGGATCTGTTGGATAAACAGGCCGAATACAGCGCGCTGTTCGATCGGGGCCGGGCGACGTCGCTGTTGCTGTTCGAACATGTGCACGGTGAATCGCGCGATCGCGGTCAGGCCATGGTCGACTTGATGCAGCATTACCATGCGGCGGGCCTTGAGCTTGACTGCCGTGAACTGCCGGATTTCTTGCCGCTCTATCTGGAATATCTCTCGCGGTTGGAGCCAGCAGAAAGTCGTGCAGGGCTACTGGATGTCGCACCTATTCTGGCGTTGCTCGGTGCGCGTTTACAGCAGCGTGACAGCGATTATGCCCTGCTGTTTGATGTACTACTGGCGCTCTCAGGCAGTGCGTTAAAAAGTGATGATGTCACGCATAAAGTGGCAGATGAAGCCCGTGACGACACGCCACAGGCGTTAGATGCGGTGTGGGAAGAAGAGCAGGTGAAGTTCTTTGCGGATCAGGGATGCGAAAACGCGCAGCAGACCGCGCACCAGCGTCGCTTTGCAGGCGCGGTAGTACCCCAGTATCTGGATCTTGACGCACAACCTGCCGGAGGAAAAAACCATGCACTACGTTAATATGCTGTTGTTTGATATCTACCCTTATCTGGCAGGCACGGTGTTCCTGGTAGGAAGCTGGCTGCGCTATGACTATGGGCAATACTCGTGGCGTGCCGGTTCCAGCCAGATGCTGGACAAAAAAGGTATGCGCTTGGCCTCGAACCTGTTTCACCTGGGTATCCTGGGGATTTTTGCCGGTCACTTTTTGGGGATGCTGACACCGCACTGGATGTACGAAGCCTTTTTGCCGATTGAAGTGAAGCAAAAAATGGCGATGATTGGTGGCGGGTCGGCCGGTGTCCTGACGTTTGTGGGCGGTATTTTGCTGCTCAAGCGCCGACTGACGAATCCGCGTATTCGCGCCACATCGAGCGTTGGCGATATTCTTATCCTGTCGCTGTTGGTGATTCAGGCCGGGTTGGGCCTGTTGACCATCCCGTTTTCTGCGCAGCACATGGACGGCAGCGAAATGATGAAGCTGGTCGGCTGGGCGCAGTCGATTGTGACCTTCCACGGTGGGGCGTCAGCGCATCTGGAAGGGGTCGCCTGGGTGTTCAAACTGCATATCGTGCTGGGGTTGACGCTGTTTGTGCTGTTCCCGTTCTGCCGCCTGGTGCACATCTGGAGCGCGCCGGTGGAATATCTCACGCGTCGTTATCAGTTGGTGCGTAACCGCCGCTAAGCGATAGCGATACAGAAAATCCCGCCATTCTTTTGAAGTAACCCATAAAGGTTGGCGGGATTTTTTTGTGCTTATTTAAACAGCCCCAGCACAAAATTCAGGATCAGAGAGGGAATCGTGAAATCCGGGTCAGCAAAGGTCACACCTTTGGCACCCAGATCGGCAAACAACGGCAGCGTAAGGGCTGGCAATACGCACAGCAACAACCCATTGATAAAGCTGGCGATGATGGCACCTCTGAAGCCGCCGGTTGCGTTGCCGAAAATGGCTGCTGCGCCGCCGGTGATAAAGCTCGCCATAATGCCGGGCACAATGATAGGCAGACCAATAAACGGGAAAATCAGAATACAAATCAGCTCAACCAGGAAACTCACCAAAAAGCCGATCAGCGTCGCGTTCGGCGCTTTGTCAAACAGCACCATAACGTCAACTGCCGGCACCGCGCCGGGCGCGAAGACTTTGGCAAATCCTTTAAATGCCGGAACGATTTCAGCCGTGAACAGCCCTACGCCTGCTTTTGCCAAATAGAGGCCGCAGGCGAAGGTCGCGGATTGTTCCAAAATGAAAATCAATACGTTTTTATCCGCCGCGCCGCTGCCATACACCATCACCATGGCGTCTTTGATTTGCGGTTGAGTGGCAAAAATGCAGGAAATGACCAACAAAATCAGCATGGTCAACAACGTGGCCACATTGGGCTCGCGCAAGAAGTCGAAACGGTTGCTGATTTCCAAATGCTCGGTGTCATGCTGGGTGTTACCAAACCATTTTCCCATGTAAGAGCCGAGAATATAGGAAGAAATTGCCGCATGAGAGATGGAGTATTCATCAGAGCCGATGATTTTGCGGCTGAATCGCCCCAATACGTAAGGGGCAAATGCCATGTAGAACCCAATGAAAGCCGACGCGATGATCACGATAAACAACACGCTGTAGCCTAATTGTGCTAATACGGCGGTCAGAGCGAATGCCATGAACAGCACCAGATGTAGCGATAAATAGATATTTTTCATACGAGTAAAACGGGCGAGCAGGATATTGATGATCATCGAGAACAGCAATATCAACGCCGCCGTGGCACCTATCTTATCAATAGTTGCCGCCATGATGGCTTCGTTACTGGGCACCACGCCAACAATATTAAAGGCGTGTGAAAATAAGCTGCTAAAAGCGGTAAGCACTTTCATTAAAATGCTCCCGCCTACTTTTATCATGGTAAAGCCAATAAAGGAGAGAAACGTCCCTGTTATTAATCGTGAAATCGTGGCCTTTTGGAATAATAATCCTAAAAAAGCGACAATGGCAATGATGACAGACGGCGTTTTAACCAGACTTAACAATATGTCCATGTTGACCCTGTAGGTATAGTGATAGCAAACGTGTTTGCAGAACAGCCGTTGTGTGCACGCCAGGCGTGAGCGTGCACAGAGGCAGGGCGAACCTGTTCTCATTGGCGTTATGCTACATTCGTTGGTGTTATTAAGAGCCTGTCCCTGGTTTCTGCGCGCTGCCCGTAAACAAACTGGCTACGCTAATGATGCCCACTGGGATAGGCTCTACGTCTTGATAATTTATCTTTACAATAATCCTTGCCACGCTACTACAGCACGAATAACCAATTTTTCTCAGTGCGATTTTTTTAATATGAGATCTTAATCAGAAAAATAAAACATCGTTCCAAAATTGTAAAACAATGTTTCTTTGTGTTTGTATATGGGATTTTTACTATTTTATCGAAAGCGCTATTATTATTTTAACGCTTTGTTATTGTCGTTGGTTAATTGTTTGTTATCACTTTTTTATGCAATATAACCCGACGGGAGTTTCATCTGTAGAATACCCTTTATTCTTGGTTCTAAGAATAAAACGCCAGTAGAGAGAAGGTGATGCATTTTTTAATATCTGTTTTACCCGTTTAACGTTAACTCATTAATCTCCAATTGAATTGTCCATAAAAATCTTCAACGCAGCACAACTCGCTTGCTGCCATTTGTGCCTATACTTGATGAAGTACTGGTCGTTCGCGTGTGTCCTGGATGCGCGTTTTCATCTGTAAAACATGAGGTGGTTATGGGAATCTTGTCCTGGATTATCTTTGGGTTGGTTGCGGGTGTTTTGGCAAAATGGATCATGCCGGGAAAAGACGGTGGCGGATTTATTATTACGGTTTTGCTCGGCATCGTTGGCGCGGTGGTGGGCGGTTATATCAGCACTTTCTTTGGCTTTGGCCGCGTGGACGGTTTCAATCTTGGCAGTTTCTGCGTTGCGGTGGTTGGCGCTCTGGTGGTGCTGCTGGTGTACCGTAAAATTCGCGCGTAATCGCACAAGGCGGGATCACTGTCCCGCCTTTACCCTTGTAGATAAGGCCACAGCGTCAGCCCTAGCAGCATCAGCCCGCCACCGAGGTTGATGGTGGTTTCCATGGTCTGCATATTGACGGCGCGCGCCGAGCGCAGCAGCACCTGTGTTGTCAGCAGCAACCATCCGCTCATGATGGCGACGTGCACCGTCGCCAACGCCATAAAGCTCATCACGCTCTGTTCCAGTGGTTGACTGTCACGCGTAGCGCCTGCAAACAGAGGCACTACCGTCACATACAGTAAAATGGCTTTGATATTGAGCACATTGGCAACGTAGGCGGCACGAATCCCCAATAAACGGCCGGATGCAGGGGCTCGCGCGGCACCTTGCCAGCCGCGCTGTATCAGGCGTAACGCCAGATAAACCAAATAGCCGGTGCCGAGTAGCGTGAGGGCGCGCATCAGCGCTGGATAGCGCATCAACAGCGCAGAGATCCCTATGCTTGCCAGTATCGCATGGGTATAAATACCCAATGCGGTGCCAACAATAATACGCAGTACGCCACGCGCGCCCTGTGTCACCGCGTTATTCAGCGCCAGCGTAAAGCTGGCGCCGGGCGACAGGGCGATGGGCATCATGGTAGCGATAAATCCGATAACATCCATGCGGTTAGCCGAAAATGTGTCTGTCAGCTGATTGTAGCGGATCGCGACCTGAAAGGCTGTGACAGGGCGAGGGGATTTGGCGTTGACGACCAAACCCGGGCTGAGCTCAAGTCAGACTGATTACAACGTCACTTTACCGTCACGTCATCCTCGGCGAAAGCCGGGGATCTCTGACAGAATGAACGCCTTTAGTCTGTAAGAGATTCCCGCCTGCGCGGGAATGACCGTATTAGACCGGTTTGTCAACAACCTCGCCCTAGCGAGGCGGTTAATGGCTAACAATCACATCCAGCGCACGCAGGTGTTCCGGCTGCCAGGAGAGCATCAATTCCGTGCCGGGCTTCCAGTGTGGCTGGATTTCGCTGGCAGGCAGTTTCACCATAAAAGGCGATTGGCCTGCCACTTCGGTCATCATGCGCACATGATCGCCCAGATAGATAAATTGCTGAATACGCGCGCGAACCTGTTCTGCACCGGCGGTCAGCGGGTTGGCGTTGACGCGAATACGTTCCGGACGGATACACAGGCTGATTTTTTTACCGGGTGAACTAGGGCGAACCTTGAGGGCGCGTAACACGGTGCCATCGTCCAACGTTGCCAGATAGTAATCGCCGTCAGTGCCGCTTTGCGTGGCAACCAGCGTATTATTTTCGCCGATGAACTGTGCGACAAAGGTGTTCTGTGGGCGTTCATAAATATCGCTCGGGCTGTCCATTTGCTGGATGATGCCATCGTTGAATACGGCGACGCGGTTCGACATGGTCATGGCTTCGCTTTGATCGTGCGTCACATACACCACGGTCAGATCCAAAGATTCATGCAGGGCTTTAATCTCCAACTGCATGTGCTCGCGCAGCTGTTTATCCAATGCGCCCAGCGGCTCATCCATCAGCACCAGTTTCGGTTCAAACACCAAGGCGCGCGCCAATGCCACGCGTTGCTGCTGCCCACCGGACATCTGCGCCGGGTAGCGATCCGCCAGCTCTGTCAGTTTTACGCGATCCAGCACGCGATCTACCTTTTCCTTGATATCACTCTTGTTCATACGACGAATCGAGAGGGGAAACGCCAGATTCTCGGCAACGGTCATGTGCGGAAACAGCGCATAGTTCTGGAACACCATGCCAATGCCGCGCTGATGTGGCGGCAGGCTGTGTAGCGGGGCGTCTTTTAGCAGAATTTCGCCTTGAGTGGGGGTTTCAAACCCGGCCAGCATCATCAAGCTGGTGGTTTTACCGGAGCCGGAAGGGCCCAACAGCGTTAAAAATTCCCCTTCCTGAATGTCCAGATTCAGGTTCTTGACCACCAGACGATCGCCGTCGTAGGTTTTCTGAATATTCTTGAAGCTGACGTAGGTTCTCATGCGTCCAATCTCTCGCGTAACGGTATCATCACAACCGTTATGCATAAAGCATGCCCATTCAATGAAACCGTTGTGTAACTAAGTGGTTAAAAGTCAAAACCGGGTGTGAGCGGTTATTGGTATGCGCCATGGTGGGGCGTTGCCGACGGGGTTTGCCTGCGTGTGGTGCAGTGCGCCGCGCGGGCGGCGCACGATAACAGGGCGCTAGTCAGTATGGCCGGGCAGGGTGCGCAGGCAGGCAACCACCACGTCGAAAGCGCGCACAATTTCACCCTCTTCAACGCTGGCATAGCCCAGCAGCAGGCCGCGTTCGGCGGTGGGGCGCAGGTAGTAGCTGGAGAGCGGTTTTACCATAACGCCGTGGCGCAAAATCTGGGTGCTGAGCAACACATCGTCCACCTGCGCAGGCAGCTTTAACAGCATATGCAGCCCGGCATTGCTGCGGTCGCCGACGTACTCGCTGCCAAGGTGGGTTTCAATCAGTTGGGTCAACAGCGCGCGTCGCCGGGCGTAAAGCAATCGCATACGGCGAATGTGCGCCGCATAGTGTCCTTCGCGAATAAACTCACTCAGCGTGGACTGCGTTAGCCAGTGCCCGCCACGGTACAACTCGGCGTGGGCGACTTTGAGCTCCTGTGCCAACGGCGGCGGCAGCACCATGTAGCTCACGCGCAAACCGGGATAGAGCGTCTTGCTGAAGGTACCGATGTAGATCACCGGCGCATTTCTGTTCAACCCTTGCAACGCCGGTACCGGGTTGCCGGAGAAGCGGAATTCGCTGTCGTAATCATCTTCCACGATCCAGCTGTTGTGCTCCTGCGCCAGTGCCAGCAGCCGTTGGCGGCGCGCCAGACTCATCACCGCACCCAGCGGATACTGGTGTGACGGGGTTACGCAAATCAGCCGCGGTGCGCGCCCAGGGGGCGGCGTTTCCGGCGGGGCCATCCCCTGATCGTCCACGGAAATGGGCGTTACGCGTAATCCATTAATGGTGAGTACGTTGCGCATTCCCCAGTAGCAGGGGTCTTCAATCCATGCGGTATCACCGGGGTTGCACAGCATTTTGGCCAGCAGATCCATGCCCTGATGGGTGCCTTCGGTGATCAGCACTTGTTCCGGCGTGCATTCCACCGAGCGGGCCACGCGCAGATATTCCGTCAGCGCCAACTGCAACTCCGGGCTGCCACCCATGGGGGAGTAGGAGAGCTGTTCCGGTTTCATGCGTCGCATCAATCGCGTTTGCGTGCGCCGCCACAGGTCGTGTGGAAAGCTGGCAATATCGGGAATGCCCGGCATAAACGCGCCCCATTGGCGCGCTGAAGCACCGGCGTAACCCAGCAGGTTCATACCACGCCGCGACAGCGCCGGCGCGGCGGAGTGCGAAGCACCCTCCTGCGCATCGGGTACGCGCTCCATATTGCCATCGGGCAGTTGTTCCGTGACAAAAGTGCCACTGCCGGGCCGGGTTTCGATGTATCCCTCTGCCAGCAACTGTTCATAAGTCGCCAGCACGGTATTACGTGACAGATTGAGCTGCTGCGCCAGATCGCGAGATGAGGGTAGACGACTGCCCGGCGTGATAGCGCGCGCCAGTATCGCCTGACGCAGCGTATCGTATAGCCGCTTGTTCAGCGTGCCTGACGTCTGTTTGGCTAACCGTTGCATCAGTAAGTCGGTAAGCAGCGAGCGCAAAGTGGATCCCTCAAATTGTATAAACTGGCTCTGGATTATAGGACCAGAGCGCGCATAAATAGAATCAAATTTGATAACGGGTTGGTCGCCATGGCATTCACCGGCCCGTCAACACGACCTTGTGCTTTGGGTGCGAACGTAATCGGGAGCTGAAAAATGAGTAATAGCGAATTGAATCAACGCCGTTTAGCCGCTACACCGCGCGGTGTGGCTGTCATGTGTGATTTCTATGCGGCGCGTGCCGAGAACGCCACGCTGTGGGATGTGGAAGGCAACGAGTACATCGATTTCGCTGCCGGTATCGCCGTGCTGAACACCGGCCACCGTCACCCGAAAATTGTCGACGCGGTGCGCAAGCAGCTGGATTGCTTCACGCACACTGCCTATCAGGTGGTTCCCTACGGCAGCTATGTGGAACTGGCTGAGCGTATCAATCAACGTGCCCCGATTGAAGGAACCGCAAAAACCGCTTTCTTCACCACCGGTGCCGAAGCAGTAGAAAATGCGGTGAAGATTGCCCGTGCCTACACCAAACGTCCGGGCATCATCGCCTTTAACGCCGCATTTCATGGCCGCACCCTGCTGACGTTGACGTTAACCGGCAAAGTGGCACCGTATTCTACCGGCGTCGGCCCGTTCCCCGGTTCTATCTTCCATGCGCTGTACCCGAATGAAGCGCGCGGCATCTCGGTGGAACGCGCGCTGGAGAGCCTGGATATTCTGCTGCATACCGATATCGGTGCCGATCAAGTGGCTGCCATTATTCTTGAACCGGTCCAAGGGGAAGGGGGTTTTGTCCCGGCACCGCCGGAATTCATCACCGCCATTCGTAAGCTGTGCGACCAGCACGGCATCCTGCTGATTGCCGACGAAGTACAAACCGGCTTCGCGCGCACCGGCAAACTGTTTGCTATGGAATACTATGCGGAGAAAGCGGATCTGATCACCGTGGCGAAAAGCTTAGGCGGTGGTTTCCCGATTTCTGGCGTGGTAGGCCGTGCCGATGTGATGGATGCACCTGGCCCTGGCGGATTGGGCGGCACCTATGCGGGCAACCCGCTGGCCGTGGCTTCTGCGCTGACCGTGCTCGATATCATCGATGAAGAACAGCTGTGCCAACGAGCGCAACGCCTCGGGGCGCAATTGGTGGAAACGTTGCAAGGTGCCAAGGCATCGTGTCCGGGGATTGTGGCGATTCGCGCCCAAGGGTCAATGGTGGCCGTCGAGTTCAACGATCCGGCGACCGGCAAACCTTGCGCAGAACTGACGCGCCGTTACCAACAGGCGGCGTTGGAGCAAGGTCTGCTACTGTTAACCTGTGGGGTACACGGCAACGTGATTCGTTTCCTGTATCCGCTGACCATCCCTGATGCGCAGTTCAGTCAGGCGCTGAAGATTTTGACCAGCGTGTTGGCGAAGTAACCAGAGGAATATTATGCAATTGAAAAACAACGTGCTTTTCCGTCAGCAATGTTTGATCGACGGTGAATGGCAGAACAGCGAACGCGGCGACACCCTTGAGGTGACCAACCCGGCGACTGGGGCCGTGCTCGGTTCTGTACCATTAGTGACAGCGTCACAAACATCGACGGCCATTGCGGCCGCGGAAAAGGCGCTGGTGAGCTGGCGGGCGTTGACGGGGAAAGCCCGTGCCAGCCTGCTGCAAACCTGGGCACGTCTGATAGTAGAACATCAGGATGCGCTGGCAGCGATCCTGACGGCTGAGCAGGGCAAACCGCTGGCGGAAGCCAAAGGTGAAATCACCTATGCCGCCTCGTTTATCGAGTGGTTTGCCGAAGAGGCAAAACGCATCGAAGGCAGCGTGTTGCAGACACCGCAAGGGCATCAGCGCCTGTTGGTGATCAAACAGCCGATTGGCGTGTGTGCCGCTATCACGCCGTGGAATTTCCCTGCGGCGATGATCACGCGCAAAGTAGGTCCGGCACTGGCGGCAGGCTGCACCATGATCGTCAAACCGGCCGAACAAACGCCTTTTACCGCGTTAGCGTTGGCAGAGCTGGCTAACCAGGCGGGCATTCCGCGCGGTGTGTTGCAGGTGATCACCGGTGAAGCGGCGGATGTCGGTAAAGTGCTGTGCGACAGTCCGGTGATTCGCAAGCTGAGTTTCACCGGGTCGACCGAAGTAGGCCGTATCCTGATGGCGCAGAGCGCGCCCACGGTGAAAAAACTGTCGCTGGAACTTGGCGGCAATGCCCCGTTTATCGTGTTTGATGATGCTGATTTGGAATCCGCCATCAAAGGCATTCTGGCCTCGAAGTTTCGTAACAGCGGGCAAACCTGCGTCTGCGCTAACCGCATCTACGTGCAACAGGGCATCTACCCGGCACTGAAACAGCGTCTGGTCGAAGAGGTTGAGAAGCTGAACGTGGGCGAAGGCACGCAGCCGGGCGTCACGCAAGGGCCGCTGATCGATGCCGATGCGGTCGCTAAAGTTGAGCAACACATTGCCGATGCGTTGGGCAAAGGCGCGACGTTACTGACCGGCGGCAAGCTGCATGCGCTTGGCGGCACCTTCTTTACCCCGACCGTGATTGCCGATGTCACACCGCAAATGCGCTTTGCCCGTGAAGAGACCTTTGGCCCGGTGGCGCCGCTGTTTCCGTTTAAGGATGACGCCGAGGTTATCGCCATGGCGAACGACACCGAGTTCGGTCTGGCCGCCTATGTCTATACCCGTGATGCGGTGCGCCAGTGGAAGGTGCCGGAAGCGTTGGATTACGGCATGGTGGGCATCAATACCGGTCTTATCTCTAACGAAGTGGCCCCGTTCGGTGGGGTGAAACAGTCCGGTTTAGGCCGTGAAGGCTCGCGTTTCGGTATTGAAGATTATCTGGAGATGAAATATCTCTGCGTAGATTTGTCGTAATGCCAAGGTGGCACGGTTCAGAAACCCATTTCTGACCGTGCCGCATTCTGGCGCGAGGTTGCTGGCAGCCTCCGCCTTGTGCTGGTGCAGCGCGTCAGCGGATGCACCACAACAAAGCAAAAAACGCCGTTATAGGATAGTGCGGCCAGCCATAAAAATTCCCTATGCCTTTTTCAGGCTCCAATCGCGGTAATTCAGCTAATCAGCCAGGGGTAATCCGAATTCATGGCACAGATTATGCTTTTTATTTGATGCATGATGCATCAAAAAAAATTGTGATGGGTACAGCCCGCATTTAACGTTGACGAACTCTCCAGGAGCCGCACTTATGTTGACCCAAAAGTTACCGACCAAGCTGTCCGCAGTGAAAAAAATGGCGCTCTGCGCCCTGGTTACTGCCATGGCTTCACAGGCCTATGCTGAAACCGTAACCGTCGTCTCGTTTGGCGGCTTGAACAAGGATGCTCAGGATAAAGCGTTCTACAAACCTTTCGCTGCGGCGGGTAAAGGAACGGTAGAAGCGGGTGAATACAACGGGGAGATGGCCCGTATTCGCGCGATGGTGGAAACCGGTCAGGTTGGCTGGGATGTGGTTGAAGTGGAAGGGCCGGAGCTGGTACGCGGCTGTAACGAAGGGATGTTTGAGCCGCTGGATTGGAAAAAACTGGGCAACCCCTCTGACTTTGTGCAGGGTGCGGTTTCTGAGTGCGGCGCAGGGATTTTCCTCTGGTCTACCGTACTAACTTATAACGCGGCCAAACTGCCGCAGGCACCGAAAAGCTGGGCTGATTTCTGGGATGTGAAAACCTTCCCCGGTAAACGTGCGCTGCGTAAAAGCGCCAAGTTTACGCTGGAATTTGCATTGCTGGCGGATGGCGTAAAACGCGAAGATCTCTACAAAGTGCTGGCAACCCCTGCCGGTGTCGATCGCGCGTTCAAGAAGCTGGACCAAATCAAATCAAATATCCAATGGTGGGAATCCGGCGCACAGCCGCTGCAATGGCTGGTGTCTGGCGATGTGGTGATGACCTCCGCCTACAACGGTCGCGTTACTGCGGCGCAGAAAGAAGGGCATGATTTCCGCATCGTGTGGAATGACAGTATTTACGATCTGGACAGCTGGGCCATCGTCAAAGGCACCAAGCACAAAGCGCTGGCAGAACAGTTTATCGCCTTTGCCAACCAGCCGGAAAACCAGAAAGTGTTTGCTGAAACCATCCCCTATGGCCCAACGCACGTTAAAACCACCAGCCTGATTTCCCCTGACGTCGTGAAAAACCTGCCGACCGCGCCGGATAACCTGGCACAGGCCTTGCAAGTAGACACTGAGTTCTGGATTGACCACGGTGAAGAACTGGAACAGCGCTTTAACGCCTGGGCTGCGCAGTAAGTTGGTTTTGCCGTATCTGTGATTGGAGGTAAGTGTATGTCCCAGAATAACCTGGCCGCGGCGTTGCCGCCCGCCAACGAAAGAGAAGGGAGCCCGCTGCTGAAACAGCAGCTCAAAACGGCTGAGGCGCTGTATAAAAAACGTTCATTGCTGTTGATTGCGCCGCTGTTCCTTTTTTTGGTTGTTAGCTTTCTCTTTCCGATTTTTTCGATTCTGGGAAAAAGTATCTCGAATCCAGAACTGCGGGAAGCCATGCCGATGACCATTGCCGCCTTGCGGCAATGGTCTGGCAACGAATTACCCAATGACGCGGCGTTTACTGCCGTGGCCGCTGATTTGCGTCAGGCGCGCAGCGCCGGGCAAATTGCCATGATAACCAAACGTCTCGGCTATGAAGGGTCTGATTATCGCACCCTGATTAACCGCACCTTGCGCCAGTTGCCCGCGCCCGACAGCGGCAACGTGCGTGAACAACTGATTCAAACGCAACCGCTGTGGGGAGAACTCTCCACCTGGCGCACGCTGGATCGCGCTTCGCGTCCTTTCACCAGTTATTACCTGCTGGCGGTGTTTGACTATCGTGTCGATCCGGCATCAGGAAACATTGTTGCCCAACCGCCGGAACAATCATTGTATGTTGATGTGCTGCTGCGCACGCTGCTAATGGCCGGTGTGGTGACACTGCTGTGCGTTGGATTGGGCTATCCACTGGCCTACTGGCTGGCAAAACAGCCGACCAATCGCGCCAACTTGCTGATGATTCTGGTACTGCTGCCGTTCTGGACCTCGCTGATTGTGCGCACCGCCAGCTGGATTGTGCTGTTGCAATCGGGCGGGTTGATCAACCGCGCCTTGCTGAGTATCGGCATTATCAATGAGCCGCTGGTGATGGTGTTTAACCGTGTCGGTGTGTATATCTCAATGACGCACATTCTGTTGCCGTTTTTGATCCTGCCGCTGTATGCGGTGATGAAGGGCATTTCCCCCAGCTACATGCGCGCGGCCATTTCGCTGGGTGCGCACCCGTTTGAGGCGTTCTGGCGCGTCTATGTGCCGCAAACCTACGCCGGGATTACCGCCGGGGCGTTGCTGGTGTTCATGATGGCGATCGGTTACTACATCACACCGGCGTTGCTGGGGGGGCCGAGCGACCAGATGCTGAGCTACTTCGTGGCGTTCTTCACCAACACCACCATGAACTGGGGCATGGCGGCAGCGTTGGGTACACAGCTGCTGATCATCGTGACGCTGCTCTATATTGTTTATATTCGCGTGACCCGCACCGACGCCGAAGCGGCGGCGCGTTAAGACGCAAGGAGAACCCTGATGAGACAACAAGGTGCCGTGGTCCTGCGTTTATGGAAAGGCTTCTTTAATTTTTACGGCGCGGCGATGCTGCTGTTCCTGGTGGTGCCAGTGCTGGTGATCGTGCCGCTGTCGTTTAACGCCGGTTCTTTTCTCAGCTATCCGCTGACCGGATTTTCGCTGCGCTGGTATCAGGAGTTTTTCAGCTCCAGCGCCTGGTTAGGCGCGCTCGGCAACAGCCTGATGATTGCGCCGCTCTCAACGCTGTTAGCCACGGTGCTTGGCGTGCTGGCCTCCATCGGTCTGGTACGCGGTGAGTTTCGCGGCAAGGCGTTGGTGATGGCGGTGCTGATCTCCCCGATGATTGCGCCGGTGGTGATTGTGGCGGTCGGGATGTTCTTCTTCTTCGCCAAACTTTCGCTGCTCAATAGCTATCTTGGTTTGGTGTTGGCCCATGCCATGCTCGGCGTCCCCTTTGTGGTGATCACCGTAACGGCGGTGCTGAAAAATTACGATCATAACCTGACCCGCGCAGCCGCCAGTCTGGGCGCGCCGCCGCTGTATGCGTTTCGCAAAGTGACGCTGCCGCTTATCGCACCGGGCGTGTTCTCCGGCGCGCTGTTTGCCTTCGCCACTTCGTTCGATGAAGTGATCGTCACGCTGTTTCTCGCCAGCCCGCGTCAGCGCACGCTGCCGCTGCAAATGTTTGCCGGTATCAGGGAAAACCTCGATCCCACCATTGCGGCGGCCGCCTCTATGATGGTGGGTGCAGCGCTGGTGCTGCTGATTGTGATGGAAGTGCTGCGCAGACGCGCGGAGAAGCTCAGAGGCGGTCGCCCTGGGTGATGGTGTCGGTTTAGCGCATTCTTGTGAAGGAATAGTGCTGCTAATTATATCCTGAAGCCCGTGCAACAAAGCGTTGTCGGGCTTACAGACAGAATTCTACTGAACAGCGCGCTGTTTCAGTTTTTTTTAACGCTGATTTTATGATGCATCAAATATCTAATGAGGTGCCTATGTCCGAGCAAAAGACCTTGCTGTTGACCGGCGCAAGTCGGGGGATCGGTCACGCCACGGTGAAGCATTTCCATGCCGCCGGGTGGCGTATTTTCACCGCCTCACGGCAGAACTGGGTGGAGGATTGCCCGTGGGTGGAAGGGGTGCTGAACCATATCCACCTCGATCTGGAGGATATCGATAGCGTGCAGGAGACGCTGCCGCTGATCAAAGAAAAACTTGGCGGCAGGCTGGACGCGTTGGTCGATAACGCCGGTATTTCGCCAAAAGGCGTGGATGGCAGCCGCCTGGGCGTGCGCCAGACCGACTACGCCACCTGGCTCAGGGTGTTTAACGTCAACCTGTTCTCCTGCGCACTGCTGGCTAACGGACTGTTTGATGAACTGCGTGCCAGTCAGGGCAGCATCATCAATATCACCTCGATTGCCGGGTCGCGCGTGCATCCGTTTGCTGGCAGCGCCTATGCCAGCTCTAAAGCGGCACTCTCTGCGCTGACGCGGGAAATGGCAAACGAATTTGGACGCTACGGCATTCGCGTCAATGCGATTGCGCCGGGTGAAATTGAAACCAGCATCCTGTCACCGGGTACCGATGAGATCGTGGCGCGTCAGGTTCCGATGCAGCGCCTGGGCAAACCCGAAGAGGTGGCGAGCCTGATTTATTTCCTGTGCAACAGCGGCGCTTCCTATGTTAATGGCGCGGAAATTCAGGTTAACGGAGGCCAGCATGTGTGACGCGCAGGACTCGGGCACGCTGATGACACAAGCGGTACCGGAGGTTTCTTGCCAGCAGGCGCAGGCGCTGGTGTGGCAATACTACGGCCTGCAAGGGGATGTCACCTTGCTCACCGGCGAACGGGATAAAAATTTCTGCCTGACCGTGCCCTCCGGGCGGCGCTATATGCTAAAGGTGATCAATGCCGCTGAATCGGTGGCCGAGAGCCACTACCAGACCGCGCTGTTACTGCATGTTGCCCAGCAGGCGGCGGCGCTGCCGGTGCCGCGCGTGATACTGACGCGCTATCAGCAGGCGGAACCGGTGGTGGACATTGACGGCAGCGCGTTGCGCATTCGTCTGGTGAGTTTTCTTGAAGGCACACCGCTGCACGCGGTTAGGCCCTCTATCGCGCTGATGGAAAGTTTAGGCAGCACGCTGGCACAGCTGGATGTGGCATTGAGCCGTTTTTCACACCCGGCAGAAAAAAGGCAACTGTTGTGGGACATCAGTCGCGCCGAGCAAATTCGGCCTTATCTTGCGTTTGTGCACGACCCTGAGCAGCAACAGGCTATCACGCAGATCCTGCAACGCTACGATAGCCACGTCGCGCCGCAGTTAAAAACACTGCGTCAGCAGACCATCCATAACGACATGAATCCGCATAACGTGCTGGCAGATGCCGGTGATGCTACGCGCGTAAGCGGCATTATCGATTTTGGGGATGCCCTGTATGCACCGCTGATCAATGACCTGGCGACGGCATTGGCCTATCAGGTCCATGACGGGGACGATCCCTTCGCTTTTATCGTGCCGTTTACCGCGTCTTATCATGCACATTTGCCATTGACCGAGCAGGAGATTGCGCTATTGCCCGATCTCATCATGACGCGTCTGGCGCTGATCATGACTATCGCGCAGTGGCGTGCTGCACGCTATCCGGATAATCGTGACTATTTATTGCGCAATTTGCCGCGCAGTTGGCGCAGCCTGCAACAGATATCCCGCTATTCACACGATCGGTTCTGCCAGCGGATATGGCAGGGGATAAAGGAGATGAATAATGACTGAAGTGACAATGTCACCCGTGAATGACGGCGCTGATCTACTGGCGCGTCGCCAGCGCGTATTGGGTCAGGGTTATCGACTCTTCTATCAGGAGCCGTTGCATCCGGTGCGCGGAGAGGGCGTGTGGTTGTTCGATGCGCAGGGCAAACGCTATCTGGACGTATACAACAACGTGGCATCGGTCGGGCATTGCCATCCGGCGGTGGTGGAAGCGATTGCCCGGCAGAGCTCACAGCTTAATACCCATACCCGTTATCTACATCATGCCATCGTTGATTTTGCCGAAGACCTGCTGCGTGAATTTCCGGCGGAGCTGGATAACCTGATGCTGACCTGCACCGGCAGTGAAGCCAATGATTTGGCGCTGCGCATTGCGCGGCATGTGACGGGCGGCACCGGGGTTATCGTGACTCGCTGGGCCTATCACGGTGTTACCAGCGCGCTGGCGGAACTCTCCCCGTCCCTTGGCGACGGCGTGGCGCGCGGCAACTATGTGAAACTGATTGATGCACCAGACAGCTATCGCCAACCCGGCGCGTTTTTGGCGTCGGTGCAGGCGGCACTGGCGGAGATGCGTGCAGAAGGCATTCGTCCTGCGGCACTGCTGTTCGATACCATTTTTTCCAGCGACGGCGTCTTCTCCCCCCCGAAGGGTGAAGTGGCGCAAGCGGTACAATGGGTGCGCGATGCAGGCGGGCTGTTTATTGCCGATGAAGTGCAGCCGGGTTTTGGCCGCACCGGTGAAGCCATGTGGGGATTCGCCCGTCATCAGGTGGTGCCGGATCTGGTCAGCCTGGGCAAGCCGATGGGTAACGGGCATCCGATCGCCGGACTGGTGGGAAAATCGGCGCTGTTTGCCGCGTTTGGCCGCGACGTTCGCTATTTTAATACCTTTGGCGGTAACCCGGTGTCGTGTCAGGCGGCACACGCGGTGCTTAGGGTGATCCGCGAAGAGCAACTGCAACAAAATGCATTGCGGGTCGGGCATTGCCTGCGCGAAGGGTTGCACGCGTTGGCGCAGCGTCATGAACTGCTGGGCGACGTGCGCGGCAGCGGGCTGTTTGTCGGCGCGGAATTGGTGAGCGACCGTGAAAACAAAACGCTAGCCAGCGCTGAGGCGGTAGCGGTGGTAAACACCCTGCGCCAGCGCGGCGTATTGATCAGCGCCACCGGGCCTGCGGGCAATATTCTGAAGATTCGGCCACCGCTGGTGTTCAGGGAACAGCATGCCGCGCTGTTTCTCGATACGCTGGATGCGGTGCTGACAGAAGTGGCGCAGCGCTAACGGCTGCGCCTGTCGGGTGGGCGTTAGCGATTACCACACGCGGGCCTGTGATGCGCTAATGCCTTCTTGCAACGACCGGGTAAAATCAGCGAGCGAGAGGGCATCCAGTTCCAGGGAAGGCAATACATCATTTTGGGCCCGAAGATCGCACTGCCACACGGCGCTGGCGAGGGTAATTGATGCACTGTGTAGCGGCAGCGCGATCCCTGCTTTGCGTGCAATCGCTTCGGCGAACACCAACCCGTAGGGCGTATCTTCCAGAATAAAACGGGTATTCATGTCGGTCGGGCCGGGTGGTCCACCGCGCCGACGGTGCAACTCGGCGGCGATCTCGCTCAGCGTACGGCAGGATACATCGAACGATTGCTGAAAATGCGCTTCAATGCTGTGCAGCCTCAGGCCAAATGCCTGTGCCAAGGCTTGCCGTTCCTGCTCCAGTGCCAGAATCAGGTTCGCCACTCCATCCGTCATATAGTGATATTGCGGCCAGCGCTCCTGATGCTCGATGCGTGTGACATTGCACAGCGCCAACCCCAGATGCGCAATCGGATTGATATTGATTAATGACGTCGCCAGGATATTGGATTGCGGCTGGAACCGTTTGCCAAACAGCTGCTCGCACAGGGCGATTGCCTCGGCATTGTGTGCGGCGGGGAGCGTGGCGACATGCACACAGCGGCGTGCGGTCATCAGGGTGACGCCGTTTTCCGCTTTGCGTCGGGCGGTGAATGCGGTGGTTCCCCAGGTAATAATCGGTGCGCGGATGGCGCGCTGTGCCAGCAGTTGCGACAAAAACAAGGCGCTCAATGAGCACGCGGAATTAATGATAACCGGCTGTCCGGTTGTCAGATGGGGTGCCAGTGCTTCCATCACTGCACGATGGCCATAACCCGGAACGCACAGCAGCACGGCATCCGCGCCGCGTACCGCAGCGGCGATGTCAGTAGTAACGGCCGGGCGACATTCTCCTTCGATAACGCCGGTATAGTGAAGCCCTGAATGGGCGTGAGAAATGCCTGCTAGCGTGTGCGCATCCCTGGCCCAGAGCACCGTCTGGTGGCCGTGATGGCAGAGCCAGGCTGCGCTGGCAAATCCAATGTTCCCTGCACCTAACAGTGCTATTTTCATCTGTGATTATCCTTTCAATCACGCGAATGACGCATCAGGCAAGGTGAATGCCTCACCTTGCGTAATACCCTAGGTCGCTGTGTGTCCAAATCTGGGTTATTTCAGGCTGCACGTAGCTTGCGGCGAAAACGCCAATAAGGGGTAACAAAAATAAATAATGTGAGCAGCACCAGAATGATTGACAGCGGCGAACTGACTAACGCGAGGGTGTTACCGCCGGAAATAGTCAACGCGAGATGTAATTGTGTTTCTGCGATAGGGCCCAGGATTACACCCAAAATAATCGGTGCGCTAGGGTAGTCCAGTTTTTCCAGGAAATAGGCAACCACACCAATACTAAAGAAAAGATACAGATCGAAGAGGGTATTATTGACCGCATAGACCCCGACGGTAATAAACAACATGATTACTGGCACCAGCAATATATTGGGGAGTCTTAATACCTGACCAAATAATCGCGTTGCGGTTAATCCTCCGACCACGGCCAGTAATAACGCTGACAACAGCATTTGCAGCATAAATCCGTACACGATATCGGGATAATCCTGAAACAGCTGCGGGCCGGGGCGTAACCCTTGAACCAGCAGGCCACCAAGGATCACCGCCGCAATCCCCGAACCGGGAATACCCAGCGTTAAGGCCGGAATCAACGAGGCGGCATTATCGGCACCGTTGCCCGCTTCTGAGGCGGCGACGCCTTTGGGGTTGCCCTTACCGTAGCTGTCCGGATCGCTGTCGCGCCGCTTTGCGTCGTTATAGGCCAGATAGCAAGACATGCTGCCGCCGGCACCCGGCAGTACGCCGACGATAATGCCAATCACCGAACTTCTCAGCCAAACGGGCAAGAAGCTGCGCCATTGCGCGAGTACCGATCCCTGTCGTTTGAGTTTCAGCAAGTGACCGGGCATGCCCGCGGTAATGGCCTGTTCCAGCATATGAATCAGAGGCGGGAACGCGAACAGCGCGGTCAACAACACCACCAGGTCCAGCCCTTCGGTCAATTCAAGAATACCAAAGGTGTAGCGCTCATCGCCGGTGGAAATATCCAGCCCGACGGTGCCGATCAGCAGGCCGATGATGGCGGCAATGACACCCTTGATAAAATCATCACCGAGTAACGAGGTCACGGTAGCCAGCCCCAGCAGCGCCATCCAGAAATACTCCGCCGGACCAAACAGCAGGCTCATGGAGGCCAGGCCCGGCGCGAACAGAATCAGGGCCAGGGCAGAAAGTGCACTGCCGATCACCCCTGATGTGACCGCCACCTGTAACGCATAGGCTGCCTTTCCTTGCCGGGTCAGGGCGTAGCCATCCAGTACGGTAGCGACCGAGGCGGGTGTGCCGGGAATGCGTAGCAGAATGGCAGGAATGGCACCGCCATAGCTGCCGCCGTTATACATCCCGGCCATCATGCCGAGTGCAAACAGCGGATCGACGCCGAACGTCAAGGGGATCAGGATGGCGATACCGGTGGTGACCGTCAGGCCGGGCAACGCACCCACAACCAATCCCGCTACGGTGCCCAGCACCACGGCAAATAAATTGGCCGGTGCAAACACGTGCGGTAATGCACTGAGCAGAGCGTCAATCATAGCAGGGGCTCCAGTAATGCGGTTAGCGCGCCTGAGGGCAGTGGGCGCTCAAGCAGCAGGCGAAACACCACCAGAATAAAACAGAGCGTACCCAACACCACCGGCAGCGACAGACGCCAGTGGTGGTAACCGAACAGCCACGGTATTCCGAGGCCAAAAATCACGCTGGCGGGAACATAACCGATCGCATCCATCGCCGTGATATAAGCAAACATCAGCAAAAAGCCCATCACCACGCGGACTGGTTGCGCGAACAGAGGGCGTTCATCGCCTGCCGGAAACTTGATTTCACGCACGATGACGGCCAGCGCACACAGCGCCAGCAGTACGGTTAACACGCGTGGAAATGCAGCGCCGGTGCCACTGAAATGGCCCGCTTCCCGATAAAGCGTGCCTGCGGCCAGAATCAATACGGTCGCAAACACCACATCCGCCCGCCGATGGGTTAGTGAAGCACTTAACGCCATGGTGTCACCTTCCAGGTGTCGGAGAGATCGGCACTGATACGGTCGATAAGCGTGCGATATTCCGCCGCATTCAGATAGTTAAGCGGGATCTCTGCTTTTTGCGCTGCCGCGAGATAGTCGGGATCGGCGATCACGCCCGCCAGCGCTTTCTCCAGCGCTTTGACAACCTCTGGCGGCGTGCCTTTCGGCGCGGCAATACCGCGCGAAGCACCGGCAATCAGATCGATATTTTGCTCACGAAAGGTGGGAGCGTTAGGCAGATAATCAGCACGTTTATCTGCCATCAGACCCAGCACGCGGATTTGACCGTCGCGGGCCAGTTGCAAAGCTTCGCTCAGGTTCATGGTTGCGGCGGGAACGTGTCCACCCAGAATCGCCTGACGCACCGGCGCCGTGCTGCCGAAAAATGCGGGGGTAAACGTGACTCCGGTCAGGCGATTGAGGTTAAGGATCGCAATGTGCTCCGAAGAGCCTGATGCGCCGGACGTGCCTATCACCAGTTTTTCCGGCGCGTGTTGTGCCGCGCTGATAAGCTGGCTCAACGTTTGGTAGGGGCTGTCTTTGTTCACCACCAGGATCGCCGGGTCGTACACAATATTGGCGATGGGCTGATAGTCACTCATGGTGAACTTGGCTTTGCCTTCTACCACGAGCCCATTAATCGCCGGGGGATTGATCATGCCGATGGTGTAACCGTCGGGCTTGGCGCGTGCCAGCGCGGTCCAGCCAATTTCTCCGCCAGCGCCCGGTTTATTGATCACGGCAATGCGCGCATTATTACCCAAATGTTTTTCCAGATAATGTGCAATAGAGCGTGCCGCAATATCCGTGCCGCCACCGGGTGCAAAAGCGACCAGCATTTCTATCGGTTTATCCGGGTAGGCGGCGTAACTGCTAACCGGTAATGCGGCGGCAAGCATAATAAACGCTGCACGATAATGATTTCCACGAGATAGTGTTGATGACATACATTTCCTTATCGCAATAATGTGGCGAAATTAACGTTGAAATTAAAAATAATGTTCAGAGAAAAATAATACCTGGTGCTGTTTTAGTGATTAATCGTATTTAAGGTATGACTATGCGTTCTTGTCAGGTATGACAAAAATAATAGAGATATATTTATGCGCCACTTACGTGGCGAAAATTAAAATGACGTTTATACCCGTCATACTTCAAGCTGCATGTGCGTTGGCTACGCTTATTCACCCGAATCACTTACTTGAGTAAGCTCACCGGGATTCATTCGCTTGCCGCGTTACGAGACTCATAAATGAGTCTCGCCCTGAAGGGCCAGCGCAAGCGCTGTTCAAAACGTAAACGTTTTGTCCTGCAACTCGAATTATTTAGGGTATATGCTGTTCCCAACATTAACTATTAAGCGACACCATGATTTTATGGTGCTCATCAGAATGAAATAGCGTAAATGCAGGGAGTAATTCCCGTGCGCTTTGCTCCAGTGCATCAATTAATTGCACAACGATAGGGCGCACTGTTTTTGCCTGAGGCGTAATAACGCCAAAGTAATAGGGAATATCCACGTCCAGTTCTCTTACCGCCACCCCGCTTAACGGGAAGCCATAGGCTGTCACCGGTTCCGTAATGGCAACGCCCAATCCGCTGCGCACGCACGCCAACAGGTTGGCTGAGGCGTTGGTTTCAATCACATACTGCGGTGTAATCTTGGCCTTTTTCATCGCCAGCTCAAAACGGTGACGCTGGCGGTACGGATTGTACAGCGTGATGATTTTCCGCGCCGCCAAGGCGTCCAGCGCGATGCGCTCCTGCTGTGCCAGCGGATCGTCCTCGTGTAACACCACCACGCAGCGCGTTTGCCCGATCCAGTGCCGTTCAACGTTCTTGTGCTCCAGCGGCAAACTGCTGATAGCCATATCGGCACGTCCCTCGATCACGCTGTGCACCGCTTGTTCCGCCGTATAACTGAGGATTTGCAGCGGCATGGTCAGCGCCAGTTTTGCCAGTGCGTCAGGCAATAACCCCGCAGCCATGGCTGGCGTGGCGGCAATCACCAGCGGTTTCTCTTCCGCAGCACTGATCTCCTGAGCGCGCACCTGCACCTGATGCAGCGAAATCAAGGCATGTTCCACCGATTCATGCAGCTGTAGTGCCTGCTCGGTGGGGTGAATGCGTGGCCCGTTGCGCACAAACAGCGGGTAACCAATCTTGCTTTCAAATTCCTGAATCAATCGCGTTACGGCGGGTTGCGAGCGATGTAACAGCTTGGCGGCGGCCGTAATGCTTCCCGCTGAGATCACCGCAGAAAAAGCTTCCAACTGGCGCAGATCCAAATCTTCGATTAAGGGCGTTTTCAACATAGTGCGTTATTTTCCAACCGGGAAGCCAGCCTGCCACTATACACCCTAACCCCCCGGTGTACCCGCCACGTGGCGCGTTGGCGTGATGGTAATGCATGGTGCCAAGCATGCGTGAAAATGCGCGCGCTGTATATTTCCTTTTTTGCATATCCTCATGCGGAATAATTATTAAGAATAAGCATTAACAATGGATAATAATTCAAATAACACATAATTAAAGTTGTGACGAATAAGCAACATCATCAAAGGAACGGAGCGAAATGAACACGAGTGAGGGGGCTGGACTCTCTGCGCTGGAAGCCCGGTTATATGACGATTTGAGCCTGCTGGAACTGCCAGCCAAACCCTGGGTGCCTTTACACTATGTCGAGGAACATCCGGTGCTGGATGTGGCTATCCTCGGCGCGGGAATGTGTGGCCTGACGGCAGCGGCAGCGCTGCGCATGGTGGGGGTGGATAATATACTCTGTTTCGATCGTGCGCCCGCAGGTCAGGAAGGCCCGTGGGTAACCTACGCGCGCATGGAAACCCTGCGTTCGCCAAAGCAGCTTACCGGTCCGGCCTTGGGGTTGCCCGCGTTGACGTTTCGCGCCTGGTATCGGGCGCAATTCGGCGCTGCGGCGTGGGAAGCACTGGATAAAATCTCCCGAACCCAGTGGATGGAGTATCTTACCTGGTACCGCCGCGTGCTGGCGTTGCCAGTAATCAATAACACGGAAATCGTGGCGCTGACGCCCTATCAGCACAAGCTGATTGCGGTGGATACCCGTAATCGACTCACCGGTGCAACGCAGCGCTACTACGCGCGCCGTGTGGTGCTGGCGAATGGCCGCGACGGTTTGGGCGGGCCCGCCGTGCCGGATATCGCACACCGGGTGGATAGACGCTATTGGGCGCACTCGGCGCAACCGATCGATTTCTCCGCGCTACAAGGCAAACGGGTGGCGGTAGTGGGGGCCGGTGCCTCAGCCATGGATAACGCGGCGACGGCGCTGGAAGCTGGCGCGCAGCGTGTCGATCTCTTCATTCGACGCGACGATATTCCACGTATTAATAAATTCACCGGTATTTCCAGTCAGGGGGTGGTGCAGGGATTCGTCGGACTTAGCGATGCCTGGAAGTGGCAGTTTCTTGCCACGACACTCTCGGCACAAACGCCGCCTCCGCGCGACTCTACCCGCAGGGTGTCACGCCATGCCAACGCCTATTTTCATCTGGCAAGCCCGATCGTCACCCTGGAGGAGGCGCAGCAGCACCTGGTGCTGACCACGCCCAAAGGGCGCTACGAGGTAGATTTCGCAATCTTTGCCACGGGTTTTGACGTTGATGTCTCCAAGCGCGGCGAATTGCGCCATTTCGCTGATGATATGCTGTTTTGGTCGGATGTGTATACGCCGCCCGAGGGGCAGGAGAACCGCGAACTGGCGTCATCGCCTTACCTGGGACCGGCCTTTGAGTTTCAGGCGAAAACGCCGGAGAACAGCCCGTTGATTTCGCGTCTGCATTGCTTCAATTACCCCTCGACGCTGACACACGGCAAGCTATCGGGGGATATTCCCGCGGTGAGCGAAGGCGCAAAACGATTGGCTCAGGGGATCGCGCGCCACCTGTTTGTCGAGGATTGCGCGCAACACTACGACGCGTTAACCGTGTTTGATACGCCCGAGTTGCTGGGAGATGAGTGGTACGATGCTGATGCACAGTAATATCACCTTGCGGGAAGCGGGAAACGACCTGATCAATCAGATGGCGGGTATTGATGCCGGCTCACCGCGCGATAAGCTACGTCGGCTACGCCCGGAATATGTTTCTGGCGTGGAGGCCTGTCGTTACAGCGTGTTGACGCCGCAAGACGATCAGGGGTTATCGGCCGCGCTGCGTGTGGTGCTCGCTTTGCGTATGGCGCGCGCATTGGGTGTGCCAGCGCAGGTGGCCTTTTACCAACGGCTTGCGGATGATTTGCCGCCTTCGCAATCGCATCAGGGGCTGGGCGCAGACGGCAAGGGCGACGATGCAGCCTTTCAGGCGTTGGTTTATCATTGTGACAACGTCACGAATAGTCCCGCAATGAGCACGCAGCAAGATCTTGGGCGTTTACAACAGGTGGGGTGGACAACGCCGCAAATCATTGCGCTATCCGAACTGATCGCCTTTATCAATTTTGAATCGCGCATTGTGGCTGGGTTGTCAGCGCTGGGTGAGGGACAATGAAGCCTGGGAAAACCACGATACCTGCGGTAAAGGTCCGCGTGCTGCCCCTGACCTGGCAGCCCTATCTGACCCCAGTGGATCTGAATAACGCCACGCCCGCACAACGGGCCGCAATGCAGGTGACGCCGTCAAGCACTCAGGTTTCTCCCTATGTGCGAACCCTGGCACACGATCCTGACTCTTATGTGGCACGCACCACGCTGTTTAACGCCATTATGTACAGCGAGGGCGGATTGGGGCGTGCCGAACGAGAGTTGGGTGCGCTGGTGGCTTCTGCGGTTAACGGCTGCGCCTATTGTGCTTCGGTTCACGCGCGGCGTTATGAAGCGCTGTCGGGGCGTAACGATGTGGTCAGTGCGATATACACGCGCGGGTTGGATGCGCCTTTCGATGAAAAAACCCAGGCGCTGGTCGATTTTTGCCGTGCCCTGTCACAGACCCCTGTGGCGGTTGAACCTCATCATGTCACCGCCTTGCGCCAGCAGGGATTTAACGACGGTGACATTATCGATCTGATGCATTCCGCCGCGATCTTTGGCTGGGCCAACCGCCTGATGCACACCCTCGGTCATCCCCAGCGCCGCTAACCCTGCCACTATGCCGGGACATTCCCGGCACCTTACAACGCCTTGCGTAGCCCGATCAGCCGCTCCAACACCACCACCACCGCAAGGGATGTCAGGATCAAAATAACCGACAGCGCGGCTATCTGTGGGTCAGTGGCGTATTCAAGATAACGGTAAATCTCGGTCGGCAAGGTGGAGGCGCGGGTGGAGACCAGAAACAGCGACAGGGTGGCTTCATCGAAGGAGATCAAAAAGGCGATTGCGCCACCCGCCAGAACACCCGGACGAATCAGCGGCAGCGTGATGCGATGAAACACCTGCCAGGGCGATGCGCCGTGGATACGCGCCGCCTCTTCAATGCGCGGATCGACGGCGAGCAGGCTCATGGTCACGGTTCTGACCGTATAGGGCAGCGTAATGCCCAGGTGTGCCACAGCAATACCGGTATAAGTATCAAGCAGACCAAGCGGTGCCAATACCAACATCAGCCCGACGGCCAATACGATATGCGGTACCAAAAACGGTGCCACAGCCAGAAAGGCGATAACAGATCGGCCGCGAAACTGAAAGCGCGTCAGGGCGAAAGCCAGCAGCACACCCACCACAATGGCCCCAACACCCACGGAAATCCCCAGCGTCAGGCTGCGCCCAAACGCGGCAATAAATACCGGATTATGCAGCACCTTGATATACGAGCCCAGTGACAGCTCAGCGGGTGGGAAGGCAAGATACTGACGCGTGTCGAATGAAATAATAAACACGATGATAATCGGTGCCAGCAGAAAAAGATAAAGCAGAAAGATAAAGCTGTGCCAGGCGAGAGTGCCTGGCTGCCAAGCGCGAGATATCATGGTGGTCTCACTGTTCCAGTGCCCGTAAGGCACGTTGATAAAGCACAATAATGCTGCTGAACAACACCAGCAACAGTACGGAAAGTGCCGCTGCCAGCGGCCAGTTGAGGGTCACGGTCGCTTCGCTGAAAATTTCGGTACCCAGTACAAACACCCGTCCACCGCCCATCAGGCGCGGGGTGACAAACGCCGAGATGGCCAACACGAAAACCAGCAGTGCGGCGGTTAATACCCCCGGCAAACTGAGCGGCAGCGTGATGCGTAAAAACACGCGCCAGCGTGCGGCACCCAGCATCTGTGCGGCTTCTTCCAGTTGCTGATTAAGCCGTCCGAAACCGCTCAGCATGGCGAGAATGGCGTAAGGCATCAGGATTTCAATCAACGCAAGGGTCGCGCCGAGCGTATTGTTACTCAGACGCCAGGGCGTTGCTGTCAGTGATAACGCCTGTAGCGTTGCATTGATTACCCCGCGGTCGCCTAACAGCACCATCCAGCCGTAGGTGCGCACCACGGAGGAGGTCAGCAGCGGGGCGATGGCTAATGCGGTCAGTACGCCTTTCCAGCGGCTGGTGCTGCGGTGCAGGAACAGGGCGATCGGGTAGGCGAGTACGACGGCGGGCAGACTGACCATCAGCCCCAGCCATAAGGTATTGCCAGCCACGCGCCAGTAAAAGGGATCGAACAGCACGGCGGCATAGGCGCTGGTGCTCCAGGGCGCAGAGGGGGCGATCAGGCTGCCTATGGGGCTGAAGGAGGCACGGATCAACCACGCTAACGGGGCGGCAAAGGTCACCCCCAGTGTCAGCAAACCTGGCAGCAGCAACGCCAGCAGTAGCAATCGTGAGCGTCGTGTGGTTGGGCGCGTTACGGTCATGGCGTGTGCCTCCCGACCCAGGTGATATCAGCGGGCGCTACCGTCAGCATCAGGCTGTCGCCGAGTGCTGAAGTGATACCCGTCTGGGTAGGCAGATCGGCGAGTAAGTGGTGCGGGCCGACCTGCACGCTGAGGGTGTGGTGCTGTCCACGATAAACACGCTGCGTGACACGGCCAGAAAACGTGTTGATCGGTGACGGTGCGCCGGGAGATACGCAGCGCAGGCGGTGCGGGCGAATCAACAGGCGCACCCGGCTGCCGGGCGTCAACGCATCGGCGAGGTGCAGTTCCCCCAGGCCTTCGATGTGGACCCGGTGGGGCTGGAGTACCGTGGCGTCAAAGAAATTACCGTTGCCGATAAAACGCGCCACGAACTCGGTTTCCGGTTGATCAAAAATGGCATCCGGGGTGCCGATCTGCTCAAGTTTTCCGTGCGACATCACGGCAATACGATCGGCCATCGACAGCGCTTCATCTTGATCGTGCGTGACGAACAGCGCGGTGATTCCGGTTCGGCGTTGCAGATCGCGGATTTCATCACGCATTTCATCACGCAGTTTGGCATCCAGATTAGACAGCGGCTCATCAAACAGCAGGAGCTCTGGCTCAATCACCAACGAACGGGCGATGGCAGCGCGTTGCTGCTGCCCGCCAGAGAGCTGGCTGACGCGGCGATCGCCTAATCCGCCAAGTTTAACCAAGGCCAGTGCCTGCTGTACCCGTTTGGCGCGCTCGGCACGTTTGATGCCCCGCATCTCGAGCCCGAAGGCGATGTTTTGCGCCACGCTCAGGTGGGGAAATAACGCATAGGCTTGAAACACCATGCCCATGTTGCGCTGATGCACGGGAATGGCCGAAATGTCCCGGCCATTAAGCTGAATACTGCCCGCTGTGGGGGCGATCAAACCCGCGATCATCCGCAGCAGGGTGGTTTTGCCACAGCCCGACGGGCCGAGCAGCGCCAGCATTTCGCCGCGCGGCACGTGCAGGCTGACGTCATCAACGGCGGGGGCCGGAGCCCCCGGATAGGATTTCGCCAATTGGTTGACGGAAAGGTGAACATCGGACATACGGCGTCTATCTCTTCAGCGATAACAGGGGTAATCGTGGCGTGCCCGCCATCAATGCAGCGCGATCACATCGCGACGAATCTTCTGGATCCACGGCGCGTAGCGTTCTGCAACCCAAGGCCAGTCGAGCGCCCATTGCGCCTGCTGTGCCTCTTTACTGCCATAAATACGCGCCGCCGCCGGTGCGCTCAACGTCACTTGGGTGTTGACGGGCCCATAAAAGCTTTGCTCGGCGAAGGTGCGCTGCGCCTCGGCGCTGAGCGCGTAGTCAATAAATTGCTGCGCTGCGCTGGCCTGTTTGGAGCCTTTTACCAGACTGATGGTGTTGATCTGGCCGATGCTCCCTTCTCGCGGTAGCGCAATACCGATTTTTCCCCCTTGCTTATCATGCAGATACTGCGCACGCCCGTTCCAGCAGATAGCCAGATCCACTTCACCACTTTGTACCACCGCGTAGCAGTCCGGTGCGGGATCCCAGGTGGCGACGTTCGGGGCGATGGCCTTCAGCACGGTAAAGCCCGGTTCGATATCCTGCTTGTAGTCACCGCCTTTTAATCGGGTCAGAATCGGCAATAACGTGACGCCACGGGTGTCCGCTAACGGTGCCGCAATGCGCCCTTTGTATTGGGTATCGGTCAGATCGTTCCAACTGGTAGGCGGTTGCTTGACCCGATCGGTGTTATAAAGAATGGCGAGATTATCCTGTGAAAAGGCGACGGAGCGTTGGCCGCTGATAACCGCCCAATCGGGCTGGGCACTCAGGTTTTTGACCGCGTCGTTATCCAGTGGCGCAAACAAATCCTGGGTATTGGCACGGATGGCAACGGAAATATCCAGCAGCGCCACGTCCACATGGGGATCGTTACGCTGCAAGGTCAATAACGCCAGTGATTCAGCGGAGTTCTTGCTTTGCTGGTAGTTGATCTTGATATCCGGGTGCTGTGCCTCGAAGGGGGCGATAACCAGTTTCTGGTAATTGTCCGCAAACACGCCGGAAAACCCCACCACGTTAACGGTAGTGGGGGCCGCCTGTGCAAACAGCGGCAACAGCGTGAGTGCGAGGATGCTGCGATGCAAACCTGTAGTAGCAGACATGGTGAATCTCCTGGTGATTATGGTTGTTATTGTGGTGGTTATTATTGTGGTAATGGTAATGAGGGTGTCCCGCGCGCAGCGGGCTGCCAGGCGGCGCCCAAAACCCGCAGCCAGTTTTCTCCCAGCAGTTTGCGCACGCGCGTTTCACTCCATCCGCGCGCCAGCATCCGGTTAGTGAGGTTGGGGAACTCCCGAATGCGTGCAATGCCCTGCGGCTTATTGATTTTTGCTGACCCGAAGGGCGCTAATGTGCGTGCCGTTCCCTTGTCGCGATTGGCCCACAGTAACCAGGGCCCCGGACGCGGACGATCCTGAGAAAAGTCAGTGCCGATACCGACGTGGTCTTCCCCGACCAGATCGATGACATAGCTCATGGCATCCAGATAGTCTTCGACCGTGGCATCATTGCCTGCCGCCAGACCGGGGGAGAACAGGCTGATACCAATAATGCCGCCCCCCTGTGCGCAGCCAACCAGCAGCTCGTCGGGTTTATTGCGTTTTACGTCTTTGAGCGCGCGGGGTAACACATGAGAGATACATACCGGCGCGCGGGATGCCGCAATAACATCGGCACTGGTGCGATCGCCCACGTGGCTGAGGTCACACAGCACGCCGACGCGGTTCATCTCCGCCAGCACTTCGTACCCAAACCCGGTTAACCCGCTGTCACGGGTTTCCAGATAGCCGGCACCCGAGTAGTTTTGGGTGTTATAGGTTAACTGCATCACCCCGACGCCGAGGTCTTTGAATATCTCGACGTATTCCAGTTTGTCTTCCAGCGGGGAGGTGTTTTGCCAACCGAGGATAATCCCGGTCCGCTGCTCCGCTTTGGCGGCATGGATATCAGCCAGCGTGCGCACCGGTCGAATCAGGTCCTCGTTTTCGCGCCAAAACCGTCGCCATTGCGAGGCATAATCGATGCCTTCCCGGAAGTTTTCCCACAGCAGGGAGGCGCAGTTAACGGCAGTAATGCCGCCATCGCGCATTTCTTCAAATATGGCGCGACTCCAGTCGCAGGTTTGCAGGCCATCAATCACGATGGATTGTTGGTGCAACGTCTCTTTTTCGCTGGACATAGTGACTCCCTGGTTGGCTATGGTGTGAGCGGCAGTGCGCTGAAATTGTCGGCTTCTTGCCACTCATCGCCGAGCAGTTCCGGCGTGTCGTAAGCCTGAAAACGGGCAAGCAGTTCGGCGCGGTCTTCGTGTAACAGTGAACTGACAATGCCGCGGGTTAAGCGTTGGGCACCTTCGGCGATCGAGGGAATACCACTGGTTAATTTGCCGTGACTCAGCACCGCCGGGAACGCGAAACAGTAGAGGGTCGATATCGCTGCCTGTTCGGCGTCTGCGCCCGGTTTGGGCAATAATTCAAAGTGTTCACCCAGATAAGGCGCAGAGGCTAATCCGTCATGTTGCTGGTCAGCGGCCGGATGATAACGATCGCGCCACTGGCACACCGCGTGGGCGAATGAGGCAAATTCAGGGCGAGCCTGAAAATCCACCTGAAAGCCGGTGGCAAAAATAATAAAGTCAGCGTGGAAATGGCCGTGCGGCGTTTGCAGCGTCACTGCCTTATCCTGCTCCCACAGTGAGATCAGCGGGCTGGCACGGTGGAAGGCCACGTTGGCATGCTTTGTTACGCGCTGCACGCTGTGACGCGGCGGCGGGATTTGGGCTTGTTCTCCTGCCAGCATCAACTGCCATTTGGTTTCATCGGGCAGATGGACATACCCTAGCGTCAGTCCCTGATGGCCGATACCGGTAAATTTATCAATGCGCGGCAGCGTGGGACGACGATAGAAGATGTCGACCCGTTCGGCCCCGTTTTCCAGGGCAAAGGAGGCATTGTCCATTGCCGACGCACCGGAACCGACTACTGCCACGCGCTTTCCAGCAACCTGGTCGGGATGGATGATGTCTGCGCTGTGGGCGATGTAATGCGCCGGTATCTGCCGGGCCACCGCGGGCAATGCTGGCCCGCCAAGCCCATCAATGCCGGTCGCCAACACGACGCGCCGGGCACGCAGTTGCTGCTTTCCTTGCGCCGTCGCGATATCCACTTCAACCCAGCCCCGTTGGCCCGGCTCGACCCGTGTCACTTGCGCCTGGTTACGCACCGGCAGATTCAGCACCGCGCGATACCACGTCAGGTAGGCCATCCACAGTGCGCGCGGGATGCGCGACATGGCCTGATAGGCCGACGCGCCATATTGCGCTTCATACCAGGCGCGGAAGGTGAGGGAGGGAATGCCGAGCGCCGGTCCCGCCGCTTCTTTACGCGTGCGCAGATCGTTCATGCGCGCGGAGGTGATCCATGGGCCTTCCTGTCCGGCGGGGGCTTTATCCAGGCACAGAATGCGGGTTACGCCCGCCAGGGTTAGCGCGGCGGCGGCGGTCAAACCGCACAGCCCGGCACCGACGATAATCACATCGTAATCGGGAGCGCTCTCTTTCAACCAGGGGCGTGCGGGTAATTCCAACAGTGCCAGATCGGCACTCAGGCGTTGTGCCAGGTGAGAAAGCGGAAGTTTTGGGAATGTCATGATCGTGCGATACCTGGTGTAAATTCGTACCGCCGTGCAGCAGGGCGGTACGTGGCGAATAATTATTAATTCGCATTATTGCAGGCTGATCATGTGATATTTAAATGCTTTAATCGCATTTGCTTATGAGGGGAACTACGCTTGCGACAGATTCTCTTCCGCGTGCTCAATGAACGCCAGCATGGTATCGCTGCCATCGAGAATATCCTGCTGAATGGCCTGCTGTGCGGCGGTTCCGTCCTGTTTGCGCAGGGCTGCCACCACCTCTTGATGGTGCTCAATCGCCATCTGATGGGAAAAATGGGCATAGGCCTGGGCAATCAGCGGGCCAGTGCGCATCCACAGGCTGCCGATAAACTGGCTGAGCAGCGGCATGTCAGCCATCTGCGCCAACATCAGGTGAAACTCACTGTTGAGACGCAGCGCCGCGCTCAAATCGTTATCGTCTATGGCCTGAAGGTTTTGCGTGATATTGGCATCCAATTCGGCAAGCTTACCCGGCGTCATCAGCGCGGCGGCGTGCAGCGCGCCGCTGCCTTCCAGCGATACGCGCAAGGTACGAATCTCAATAAACTGCGCGCTGGTGAGCTGCGGTACGCGGATATCGCGCGGCGTTTTCAGGATCAGCGCCTGCTCTTTGGCGAGTTGCAGGATGGCATCGCGCACCGGAGTGACGCTGGTGCCAACTTGCGCGGCCAGTTCGCGAATTCGCAGCCGATCGTCCGGTTTTAGCCGCCCCATAATCAGCGCTTCGCGCAGCATGGTGTACACACTGGAACCCAGATAACAGTGGTTGATTTGCCCTATTGGATAATTCACGCATTCACCCCAAGAAACAGCGCATTCCTGTCGCTTCAATCGGTGTATTATACAATATGATGCATCATCGCGCATCGGCCACCGGAAAAAGAAACCGGTTATCCGCAGCGATCGTGAAGAGAAAAATGCGTGGCAGCGCAATTTTGTTCTAAACCCGTAGAGAATGCGGAGTGACAATGGTGTGAATATCCGGATACTGCTAACAGAAGCGGTAACAGCAGGGGGCACTCTATGAGCAAAGCAACGCCACGTGAACAGGCGCAGTACCATCGATTGGAAGCCTTTGGCGGCTTGGAAATGTTGCAGGCACGCTATTATCGCCAACGCTTTTCCCGCCATGTGCATGACACCTTTTGTGTCGGTGTGATTGAAGAAGGCGCTCAGCGTTTTTATCGCACCGGCGGTGAGCACGTTGCGCCGCAGGGCGACATCATTTTGGTCAATGCGGATGATGTTCATACCGGATGCTCGGCCCGTGAAAATGGCTGGGCCTATCGCGCCATCTACCCACATCCGGATCTGTTTCGCGCTATCTCCCACGATCTCCATCAGTCCGACGGGACGGTGCCGTGGTTTCCTGACGCAGTGCTGCACGATCCGGGTCTGGCGCAGCAGTTACAGATGGCGTTTCGCCTGTTGGCGCAACCGGGTAACACGCTGTTAAAAGAGACGCTGCTGTTCTCATCGCTGAGTTGGTTGATGCTGCGTTACAGCAAAACCCGCCGCCCGCCGCGCCCGCTGCCTTTTTCCGAGCAGCGCGTGCTACAGACCAAAATGCTGCTGGATGATACGCCCGAGCAAGAGTGGTCGCTGACCACGTTGGCAGCGATGGCGGAGCTGAGTCCGTGGCACTATTTACGTCAATTTAAGGCGCTGGTGGGCATTCCTCCGCATGCCTACCAGGTGCAGGCGCGGTTGCGTAAGGCGAAGACGCTGATGCTGCATGGGCATACGCTTGCAGCGGTATCGTCGCAGTGCGGTTTCTCCGACCAGAGCCACTTCACCCGTCATTTTAAAAATGCCTTTGGCGCCACGCCCGGCAGTTTTATTCAAAGCATTGTCTGGGATCAGACGGCGCGAGAACCGCTGTTAGGTTAATCAACCGCGTTAAAACGGCTGGGTTTGACAGCAATCTTGTTCAATACGCTGTCCCTGACGTTTGGCTAGCCTGAATGACCGCACTCTATTACAAAGGTCTCAGGACGCTATGGAAAAGCATGCTTTATCACAACCGGGCGCTGCGCCCAACGCCAGCCTACCCGACGCGCGGTGGCGCGATATCCGCGCCGGTATTCTGGATATGTTCCCGTTTTGTCTGGCGGTGCTGCCCTGGGGCATTCTGGCCGGTTCGATGGCGGTGCAGGCGGGGTTGCCGCTCTGGCAATCCATTGGGCTGTCGGCGTTGGTGTTTGCCGGTGCGGCGCAGTTGGTTACGCTGGGGTTGGTGATGAGCGGTGCCAACGTCGTCACGATTTTGATCACCGTTTTCTTCATCACCACTCAACACATTATCTACGCGCTGACCTTACGCGACTACGTGTCCCGTCTGGCGCTGCGCTATCGTCTGCCGATAGGCTTTTTGCTGACCGATGAACTGTTTGCGTTGAGCGGTGGCAAGTCGGCACAGCAGCCGCGTTCCGTCAGCTATTTGATTGCCGCTGGCGGATTTTTTTATGTTTGCTGGGTGATCTTCAGCCTTGCCGGCATCGCCATGGCGACACGGATACCGGATTTGGCCCGCTATCATCTGGACTTCTCGATTATTGCCACCTTTATTACCATCGTGGTACCGATGGTGCGCAGCATCAGTACGTTGCTGGGCGTGGTGCTGTCGCTGTCGCTCTCGATGGTGCTGGCCTATTTCCAGGTGGAAGGCGCGGTGGTGATCGCCGGGCTGAGCGGTATGTTCTTTTCAGCACTGCTGTCACGACGCGGAGAGGAGGTGCTATGAGTGGCGCGTTGTTATTTGCCCTGGCGGGCATTGTGTTTCTCAACCGTTATCTTTTTCTCGAACCGCGTTTGCCGATTCGCCTGCCCGGATTGGTACAGCAAGCGCTGAAATATTCCGCCCCCTGCCTGCTGACGGCGATTTGCGGCCCGATCATCCTAATGGATCACGGTATTGTACGACCGCTCGGCGATAACCCCTATTTGTGGGGCGCACTGTTCAGCGTGATTATCGCTTTCTTTATCCGCAATATGCTGCTGGCGGTGCTGCTGAGTTTGATCTTTTTTGCGCTTTTGCTTTCGCTCTAACGGGCGACGGCAAAGGCCGTTTTTATACCGGGCTCAGAACATCCTATCGCGACTCGGATTGCGCATTGAGCCAATCGATAAAACGAGAGATCGATTGGCTATCCGGATCGCAAAAATCCATGTGAGTTCCCTGCGCGATAGTTATGCATTCGACGTGCGTGCCTTTTTGCTGAGCGTGCCGTGCATAGTCGTCTATTTCGCCAATCGGGAGCACTTCATCATGCTCGCCGTGAAAAATAACCTGTTTACCCTGGGCGGGTAGCAGGGCAATAGGAGAGGTATGCTGGTAAATATCCCTGTTTTCATCGGGCGTGCAGCCAAGGAATGCCGTGATAAATTCCCGCCGCTGCATATCGCCGTAGCTTGCTACTAAATCCACCACCGGGGCCAGACCGATGAAAGCGTCGGGAATAATGTTCAATGCATGCTCACTCAAGCGGGCTTTATGATTGCCGAGCCACAGGCTCAAATGCCCTCCCGCAGAATGACCGGCAATATATACTGGACTTAGATCGATCTGGGGATATTTTTCGCTCAACGGGGCTAATACATTGATGGCCTCGATCGCATCAATAAACGTCTCTGGGTACCCTTGCTGGAGATAGCCCACTCGCCGGTATTCGATATTCCAGACAGAAAAGTTATTTTCAACCAGTTTTACTGCCACGGCATCAAGTTGGCTTTTATCGTAGGGCATTTTCCAGAAACCGCCGTGAAACAGGCAGACGGTCCCCTTGCTTTTCTGGGTGGGGATGTATAAATCCCCGGTCTGGTGCGGGTCGGTGCCATATTGTTCGGTAAAAACCTGATATTGCAGATTGTTGTGCATCACCCTGTTTCCTTGCCTCTCTCTTCTAAAAATGAGAAAGCTGGTTTGCTTTTTTATTCATTGACGCAACGCTCATTTCTCACTACTTTAACATAACGATATAATAATGTTTATGTTGTTGTTTTATATGTGTTATTTATCTTGATGTTCCCCTCGTGACATAAATAAGTAGCCAAACAGACAGGCAGCGCACAGCCGGATTCCGCCAGTAGCGATGTTCCTGCAACGTATCCATTATCCGCATTCACGAGAGGAGTTAACCCGGTCATGATTCGGTTAGAAGGCGTGTGCGTAGACTTTCCCGGTGGTAAAACCGGTCAGGTCAGGGCCGTCAACGATGTTAATTTAACCATTCGCTCCGGCGAAGTATTCGGCATTGTCGGCACCAGCGGTGCAGGGAAAAGCACGCTGTTACGCACCATCAATATGCTACAACGTCCTACGCAGGGCCGTATCAGTATCGGTGAGACGGTTATCAGTCAGGCAGCGGGACGCGAACTGCGTCAGCATCGTCAGCGTATTGGTATGATCTTCCAGCACTTTAACCTGATGCATACGCGCACTGTGTTTGAAAATGTGGCGTTTAGTCTACGCGCCGCCGGTAAATCCCGTGCGGAGATCGCACAACGGGTGCCGGAAATTCTCACGCTGGTGGGGCTGTCCGAACGCGGTAACGCTTATCCGGCGCAGCTGAGCGGCGGCCAGAAACAACGGGTGGGTATTGCTCGCGCCATTGCCAACCATCCTGATGTGTTGTTGTGCGATGAACCGACCTCAGCGCTCGATCTGGAAACCTCGGCCTCGATTCTGGCGCTGTTGAAAAATATTAATCGCCAGTTAGGCATTACCATGGTGCTTATCTCACACGAAATGAATGTCATCAAAAGCATCTGCCACCGTATGGCGGTGATGACGGGCGGCAATATCGTGGAGGAGGGCGACGTGTTTGATGTGTTCTGCGCGCCAAAGCACCCGTTTACCCGGCAGTTGGTACAGCACGCCAACAAGATAGACTTACCCGAGCGGTTTTATCGTTCTGACAAAGGCCCGTTGCTGAAAATCCTGTTTGCCGATGACTCTGTGGAGCAACCGGTGCTATCCGAGGTGGCTCAGCGTTTTCAGGTTTCAATCAATATCCTGCACGGCAATATTGAATACATCAATGAGCGCGCACTCGGGCATATCATTGCCCAGATTTCGCATCAGGATGGCGCGCAGGCAGATAACGTCGGTGCCGCATTGGCCTATATTGGTCAACACACCTTTGGCGTGGAGGTTGTCCATGAATGAATTAATGGGTGAATTGAGCCTGGCGTTTGGCGAAACCTTTACCATGGTGTCGATTTCTACTCTGGGGGCCGTGTTACTTGGGCTGCCACTTGGTATTGCCATCTATGTGACCGATCGTCATCTTTTTTGGCAGAACCGCGTGGTTTACCTGCTCTCCACCGTGCTGGTCAATATTATTCGCTCGGTGCCGTTTGTGATTCTGCTGGTGTTGCTGTTGCCGCTCACACAGTGGTTGCTGGGCAGCACCATCGGCCCGGTGGCGGCGGCAGTGCCGATGTCGGTGGCGGCCATCGCGTTTTATGCCCGACTGGTAGACTCCGCGCTGCGTGAGGTCGACCCTGGCATTGTGGAAGCGGCAGAAGCGTTTGGTGCCAGCCCAATGCGGATCATCGCGACCGTGTTGTTGCCGGAAGCGTTGGCGGGGCTGCTGCGCGGGTTGACCATCACGCTGGTCAGCCTGATTGGCTATTCGGCGATGGCCGGTATTGTCGGCGGCGGTGGCGTCGGGGATCTGGCGATCCGTTTTGGCTATTACCGTTATGAAACAGAAGTGATGGTGATCACCGTGATTGCGCTGGTGGTACTGGTGCAACTGGTACAAACCGCCGGGGATTGGGTATCACGCCGGGCCAACAAGCGTGAGAAACGCTGAGGCCAGACACTGAGAATACAGGGTTAAAGACGCATGAAAATTGACAAGATTGTACTGCGCAAAATGAAGATGGCGCTGAAGACGCCGTTTACCACCAGTTTTGCCACCCAAACGGAAAAGCACTTCACCATTGCGGAAGTCCATGCCGGGGGCGTTATCGGCTATGGTGACTGCTCCGCGATTTCGTTGCCGTTTTACAACGAAGAGACTAACGTCACGGCCTGGCACATCATGCGGGATTTTCTGATCCCGATGATGAAGCAGGCTGGCACGATTACCCATCCCTCTGAAGTGCGTGAAATTTTTATGCCGGTGAAACGCAATAACTGCGCCAAAGCGGCGATTGAAGGCGGTATCTGGGATGCCTTTGCCAAACAGCAGGGCATTCCACTGCATCAGGCGATTGGTGGCACCCGCGATCGTGTGGAAGCGGGTGTCAGCATCGGCATTCAGTCTTCTCCGCAAAAGTTGGTCGAGGTGGTCGCTGGCTACCTGGATGAAGGTTATCGCCGCATCAAAATCAAAATCAAACCGGGCAAGGATATCGATTACATCGAGGCGCTGCGCAGCACCTTTGGCGACATTACGCTGATGGCCGATGCCAACTCTGCCTATTCGTTGGACGATATCGATTTCTTCAAGCGTCTCGACCATTTCAATCTGCTGATGATTGAACAGCCACTGGCGCACGATGACATTGTCGACCACCGCAAACTTCAGGCGGCGATTGCCACGCCTATCTGTCTGGATGAAAGCATCGCGTCCGTGGAAGATGCACGCAAAGCCATCGAGTTGGGTAGCGCCCGCATCATCAATATCAAGGTGGCGCGGGTTGGCGGTATCACCGAAACCAAACTGATCCATGACTACTGTCAGTCGCACCAGATCCCGGTGTGGTGCGGCGGCATGCTGGACACGGCGGTGGGCAAAGCGCACAACATTGCGGTCGCCACCTTGCCCAATTTCGTTTATGCCCACGATATTCCGCCTTCCAACCGCTACTGGCATGAAGATTTCATGCTGCCGCTGGTGGAAATGGATGCGGATAGCTGCGTTGCGGTGCCAAACGCGCCCGGCATCGGTTTTGATATCAATCCCACGCTGTATCAGCGCTATTGCTACGGCGAGGAAACGTTCCACTTTTAATGCTGAGGTTCAGCATTGGGGCGTGACCACCAGGGAAGCGCCCACTCTACTAACACAGGAATCGCAACATGACATTGAAGAAATGGTTACCGCTGTTACTCGTTCCCTTGCTGGGGTTTGGGCAAGCCTATGCCGCTGATGCGGCGAAAGAGATCACGATCGGCGTTTCTCCCGGTCCGTATGGCGATATGGTAAAACAGGCCATCAAACCGGAGCTGGCAAAGAAAGGCTATACCGTTACGGTACGCGAATTCAGCGACTATATTCAGCCCAATCTGGCACTGTCCAACAGCAGCATTGATGCCAACTTGTTCCAAAACCGCCGCTATCTGGACCGGTTTAGCGCCGATAAAGGCCTGAAACTGTCTGAAGTTATCACTGTACCAACGGCGAGCATGGGCTTCTATTCCAACAAGGTTAAACACCTTGATGAACTGAAAGCCGGTGATGTGGTGACGCTACCGAACGATCCGTCCAATCTGGCGCGTTCGCTGGATTTCCTGCAAAAATACGGGCTGATCAAGATCAATCCGGATATCACTCCCACCAAGGCATCGTTGCGCGATATCACCGAAAACCCGAAGGGATTGGTGTTTAAACCGTTGGAAGCCGCACAGCTGCCACGCGCGCTGGGGGGCGTAACCGGGTCATTGATCAACGCCAATTTCGCCATCTCCGCCGGGCTGAAACTGGCTGATGCCATTCAATTGGATATTCTGCCGGAAGACCTGAAAAACATGATTGTGGTGCGCACTGAAGATGCCGATAAACCGTTTGCGCAGGATTTGAAAGCCGCAGTGAAATCGCCGGAGTTCGAAGCCTTTTTCGATCGCAAAGACACCATGTTCTCGGCGTTCCAGAAACCGGAATGGATGACGGCGCGTCACAAGCCGTAAGCGCGTCGTTGCTACGACACTGTAAAGGCCGCGTTAGCGGCTTTTTACTGCTGACTAGTTTTCCTACCACCGTCATTCCCACCTACCACCGTCATTCCCGCGCAGGCGGGAATCTCTTGCAGGTGAAACGCGTTTCTTCTTACAGAGATCCCCGGCTTTCGCCGAGGATGACGAGAGGGAAAGTGGCTTTGTCTGACTACTCCAGGCTGTACTCGCGATGTTTCGCCAGTAGGGCGCTACCTTGTTCACCCAGTTCCCAGAACAGCCCTGTCATGATCGCCAATCCTTCCTCCACCACCGGGCGCAGCAGGTGCTCATTGACCGCATGCTGGCCGCAGGTGGGATAAGAATGTGGGATCCAGAGCGTCGGCAATCCCAGAATATCCGCAAACACGTCATTGGGCAGCGAGCCACCCAGATTGGGCAGCAGCGTTGGGTTTTTACCGCTGATCTCGCGCATCAGATCCAGTACCCAATCCACCAGCGGGTTTTGTGGATCAAAACGGGTGGCAGGGGAGCTGTTAAGCAGTTCCACCGTAATATGCCCGTAGCCGTACTGAGCCAAATGGCGGCGCACATGATCAATCAGCCGATCGCTGTCAGTACCGACCACAAAGCGCAGTTGGCATACCGCTGTCGCCGACGCCGGAATGGCGTTGACCGGGCGTGCCGGATTGCCGGTAACAAACGAAAGCACCTCGAGCGCGTTCCATCCCAGCAATTTCTCGGCGGCGCTCAGACCCGGCTCACCCCAGTGTGGGTCGATATCCGGGTCGCCCGGATTGCCCGCTGGCACCACATCTTGCAATATGGTGCGCAGCGCGGGTGTCAGCGGTGGTGGCAGCAAATCATCGATCAGTATCTTGCCGCTGCCGTCAACCAGCGTGGCGATAGCGTTGGCAAGCTGTGTGCCGGGGTTGCTGAGCAGCCCTCCCCAGTTGCCCGAGTGATAAGCGCGGTCGCGTTCCTGCACATGCAGTTTGAAATTGATGCAGCCGCGCGAGCCTAAAAACAGCGTTGGGCTATCGGCATGCAGGCGCGGGCCATCGGAGGCAATAAAAATATCCGCTGCCAGCAGCGCCGCATGTTGGCGGCACACCTCGGCCAGCCCCGGAGAGCCAATCTCTTCGCCCATTTCAAACAGCAGCTTGCAGTTAAATCCCAGCCGGGCACCGCGCGCCAGGTAGACCTGTTCCAGCGCCAGTAAATTGATGGTGTGCTGGCCTTTATTATCCGCGCTGCCGCGCCCGTACCAGCGATCCTGCTCTTCGATCAGTTGCCACGGATCTAACCCCGCGCGCCAGTTGGCCGCATCGCCGAACACCACATCTCCATGCCCATAGGAAAGGAGCGTGGGAAGCGCAGGATCTTCAATGCGTTCCGCCAGCATAAAAGGCATCTCCGGTGCCGCCTCGGTGGTGAGAAAATGGCAGACAAAGCCCATGGTTTCCAATACCGGACGCAGCTCATCGCTCAGGTAAGCGCGCAGGGCGGCATGATTATTGGGTTTTTGGCTTTCGGTGGCCAGCGCCAGGCGACGTGCCAGAGTATGAGCAAAATCGCCACGCGTCACACAGCGGGTGGCGCGGTGAATGACATCGGAACGTGTCATAGAGTCCTTTATGATTAATTTGGAAAAGCAAAGGCTATTTAAGGGAAAAATGGGCTTTGCCACCATAATAAAATTTGCAATCAAGCTTTGCTTTTCATATAAACCTCAAACGGCTTATTAGGAATTTCTCACATCATGTTGAGCAGTGAACTCCGCTATTTTCTGGCTGTGGCTACGACGGGCTCACTGAGTGCCGCCAGCCAGCAGCTCTTCGTGGCGGTGTCCGCCATCAGTCGACAGGTTCAGCGTTTGGAAGAGCGCATGGGGGTCTTGCTGTTTGAGCGCCACGCGCGCGGCATGATTTTGACTGACGCAGGCCGTATTCTGGAAAATCATGTGCGTAAAAGCATGATGGATTTAGACGCGGCGGTGGCTGAAATTCAGGGGCTGAGTGCGCAGCGTAAAACGCTGATCAGCGTCGGGTGTACCGAGGGGATGGCCTTCGATGCGTTGCCCAACTTATTTGCCCAGTTTCAACAATCACACCCGGAAACCGCGTTTTATCTGAAGGTGGGATCGGCGCAGCAGGTCTCGCAGATGGTGCGTCACGGTGAAGTGGATGTGGCGTTGCAATTCGCGTTTGCGCCAGAGCACGGTGTTGAGGTGCTGCTTTCGCTACCCGCGCCGTTACTGTTGTTGATGGCGGAGGATCACCCGCTGGCGGGCAATACCATCATGTTAGCCGATCTGGCCGCTTACCCGTTGGCGTTGCCGGAGCCGACCACCACGCTGCGTCAACTGTTCGATCTCTCCTGCCGCATGCAGGGGGCCTACCTGGAGCCCACGCTCTGTTGCAGCAATTTCACCACGCTCTATCACTATGTACTCTCCACGCCGCAGGCGGTAACGGCATGCAGCTTTTACTCGGTGATGTACAAGTGCCGACAAGCGCCGCTCCGGCTGGCAACCTTGGCGATGCGCCAACTGGAGCAGCGCGCCTTGCAGGTACAAATCCAGTCCGGACATACACTCACCGGTGTGCAACAGGCATTTATCGCTATGATGCAAGACGCGTTTTACGACGCCGAGCGTTACTGCAATACGCTGTTTGAGACCGATAAGTCGCTGACATAAGCAGGGCCCTTGCGCTAACTTCAGGTAAAAATCGGATTTTGTGTTCAGAACACTCTCGATAACATTGGTGTAGCATGGTCGATGTATCAGCAGAGTCACTCGCGTTGTTCGACCCGCCTTGTTGGGACGACGGTATTTTGCTGAGGAAACACATGGAGATACGTTATGTTACGCAAGCGGCCGATGGCATTCTATGCCAACAGAAAGGGATCTGTTTGTTTTAATGGCCCGGTTACCCACCGATTACACACTGCTTATCGCGCAAAAGCGATTTTGCCAAAACACACGTTTTCAATGGCTCTGCTGCGACGGTCGTTACGCCGTCAGGGCGGTGGGGGACGGGGCGTACTCTATTGCCATCCGATGCAACAGACCGACGTGGCGTCGTGGCTCAGCCAGCACGCGCATTTGGGCTGGCATCTTGAAGCTGATACGACTTTAATGCCGGGTGAAATGCGGTTAATGACCGAAGGTGGCTCATTTATGCTGAAGTGGTAACGCCATCCATCGCTTATTATATTATTAGGCTGGTAACGATAGTAAAAAATAAAGTGTCGCAGGCCGCATTGTTCTGCTTTACAACCTAATAAAATTCCTTATTTTTGTTAGGGTGAAATAAAATAACGCGCTAATGCAAATAAAAATCTCCAGACGCAAATCTTTGACGCTATATTGAGTTTGCCATTCCTTCCTTCTATCATCCCCAAAAACATTATTCACAATGTGCGTTGTTTACAGCGCGCATCGTAATTTTTTAAATTTTTTTATTTGTCTGATATTAAATAAATTTATCATGGATGGCGTATGCAATACCCTTTGCAGCGATGGTCTTTGTTACTTTTTCTGTTCTCCTTTTCCGCCAACTCTGTACCCTTAACACCGGCGGAGCGGGGGGAGATTTCGCAACGACAATCTGACGTGATTGAGCAAGCGCAGCGCCAGCGTGAGGAAATAACCCGCGCTAATCGCGTTGAACCTATCGCGGCGCAGCCAACGCTGATAGTGAATAGCACCTGCTTTACCATTCGGCAGGTCGAATTTGTTAATAGCACCTTATTATCGGTACGTGATAAACAGCGCCTGACCGAATCGTATATTAATCGTTGCCTGAATGTTAATGACATTAATCAACTGATCCATGACGTCAGCAATTGGTATATTACCCAAGGCTATGTCACCAGCCGCGCTTTTCTGCGTGAACAGGATCTGTCTACCGGCATATTGACCTTGATGGTGCTGGAAGGGCGTATTGAAACCATCACGATCAACGATCGTGAAGCACGCGCACTGAAAATGGCAATACCGGCCAGGAAAGGGGATATTCTCAACCTGCGCGATCTTGAGCAAGGGATGGAGCAACTCAATCGCCTTGCCACGCAGCAGGTCAAGATCGATATTTTACCCGGCGAACAGCCCGGCTTCTCTCAGGTAAAACTGACGCGCCAGTCGCGCGTACCGCTCTCTGGCAATATCGCCTTTGATAACAGCGGACAAGAATCGACGGGGGAGCATCAGCTTAACGGCGGTTTATGGGCAGATAATGTATTGGGTTTGGCGGATCAATGGTTTATCAGCGGTGGGCAGAGCAGCGATTTTATCGACGCGCACCATGCCCGCAGTCTGCAAACCGGCGTGTCATTGCCGTATGGCTACTGGAACATCAATTATGACTTTGCCAAAACACGCTATCGCAATGATTTTTTGAATCGCGATTATCTTTGGCGTTCTACCGGCGATACGCAAACCCACCGTGTTGCGCTTTCACGCGTGGTTTTTCGTAACGCAGACGCAAAAACCAGCCTGTCGGCGGGAATGACGCACCGCATCGCGCACAACTACATGCAGGATGTGCTGCTGCAATCCAGCAGTCGTCGGTTGAGCAGTCTGGTGTTTGGCGTCAATCACAGTCAGTCGCTGTGGGGCGGGCTGGCTACCTTCAATCCGGCGTTTAGCCGCGGCGTGCGCTGGTTTGGCGCACAGAGCGATGAGGGTGTCACGGCCGATTCTCCCCGCGCGCAGTTCAATAAAGTGACGCTGGCGACCAGCTACTACCTCCCCTTAAGCGACAGTGTCAACTACCTCACCAGTTTCTACGGCCAATACTCACCCCATCCGCTCTACGGCAGTGAGCAAGTGACGCTGGGTGGGGAAAGTTCGGTGCGTGGTTTCAAAGAACACTACCTGTTGGGCGATCGCGGCGGCTACTGGCGTAACGAGATCAACTGGCGTGCGCGGCAGATCCCCTATTTGGGGCAACTAACCCTGACCGCCGCGCTGGATGGCGGTCATCTGGTCGCCACCCGTGCCGACAGTGACTCCGCAGGAAACCTGTGGGGCGCGGCACTCGGCATGGGGCTTGCCAACACCCATCTTTCACAGCAAATCACGGTGGGGTGGCCGCTCAGCCATCCGGATTGGATGAAACCTGACGCGGTGGTTGCCTATTACCGCATCGGCATAGCTTTTTAATCGTCAGTATTTTTTTATCAATGTACCAGGTGCCTACAAGAGGTCAGGGATGAGAACGATTAACACTGCGCAGCGCTACATGGCTTATCTCCTTATGGGGTTGATTGCCTGGCAACCGTTGTTACCGACTTTCGCGGCGGGCGTCAATGTAGCGACCGGTAACACCGCGGTTGATAAAGCGGGTAACGGTGTGCCGATCATCAATATCGCCACACCCAATGCGGCAGGTGTTTCTCATAATCAATACCACGACTTCAACGTGGATAAAAAAGGGCTGATCCTCAACAACGGCACCGATCAGCTTACTGCAACCCAACTCGGCGGCCTGATTCAGAATAACCCCAACCTTAAAGGCAAAGCCGCCGACGCCATCATTAACGAAGTGGTATCAACGCAGCGCAGTCAATTGGCGGGATACCTGGAGGTGGGTGGCAAACAGGCCAGCGTGATTGTTGCCAACCCTAACGGCATCACCTGCGATGGCTGCGGGTTTATTAACACGCCTAACGTCACCTTAACCACGGGCACGCCGCAGTTGGATGCTCAGGGGAACTTACACAGCATCAACGTGCAGCGCGGCGATATCACGCTAAGCGGGCAAGGGCTGGACGCCAGCAAGAGCGATTACCTGGGCCTGATTGCCCGTACCGCGCAAATTGATGCCGGACTGAACGGCAACGATGTACGTCTGGTGTTAGGCGCGAATCAGGTCAACGCGGACGGTTCGATAACGGCACAAACGGCTCCGCAGGATGGCGTAAAAGTGGCGCTGGACAGTGGCGCGCTGGGCGGCATGTACAGCAACCGTATCGTACTGATTTCCAATGATAAGGGCGTAGGCGTCAATCTGGGCAATATCAGTGCGCGCAGCGGTGATATTACGCTCTCGGCGAACGGAACGTTGCGCGTCGGCGATGCGGTAGCGCAGGGCAACCTGAGCGCGACGGGTGATACGTTGGCACTGCAAGGCAAGCAGCAGGCTGGCGGTGCGCTCACCCTGAGTGCGCAACAGAATATCAACATAAAGGATGCCACGCTGCGTGCCGGAAAGCAGATTGACGCGCAGGCTGGCGGTAGGTTGCAGGCCAGCAACAGCACGCTCAGTGCCGGTGTGAACGCTCAGGGCACGGTCGGCGATGAGCAGAATCTCAGATTAAAAGGTGACAATGTCACCCTTTTATCAACCCAACTCGCCGCTGGCAATGTAGTGGCGCAGGCAACAAATGCGCTCACGCAGGATGCGAAAAGCGGCATCAAGGCCGGTCGACAACTGACATTACAAGGCCGCGCGCTAACGTTGGCCGGGGAGGCGGACGCGCAGGATATTCACCTGGAGGCGCACACGCTGAAGGGGGAATCCAGTGCCAAGTGGCAGGCGAAAAACGGGGCAAACTTCGGTCTGTCACAGCAAGGTCAATGGTCCGGCGCGATGACGGCGGGCAATGCGCTGCGGGTGGAAGGCGGTGCGCTGACCCAGCGCGGTACGCTCGCTGCCGACACTATCACGCTACAACTGGATGCCTTGACCAACCTCGGGGATATCGCCGCGCGTGGCGACCTTACCTGGCAGGGTGCAACCCTGAATAACCGCGGCTCGCTGGCCGCAGGCCAGACGTTTCAGCTTCAGGGCAACGCGTTGAACAATGCGGGCACGCTCAGCGCCAGCCGGGCGCTGGCGTTGGAGCTTCAGGACGTATTGGATAATCAGGGCCACCTGCTGGCCGGTGATGCGCTCTCGCTGACGTCACTCAGCATGCTCAATCAGGGTAAGGTGCAGGCGGAAAACATCACGCTTGACGTCCAGTCGCTGCAAAATCAGGGCGATGTGATTGCCGAACAGCAGCTTGAGGTGCAGGCCGAGACGCTTGATAACGCGGGGGTTCTCAATGCCCAACGGCTGATTGCCTTACAGGGCGGCACGCTGAATAACAGCGGTACGCTGAGCGCGGGCGAGAAAATGACGTTGGCGCTGGGGAGCACGCTGACCAATCGCGGGATGGTGCAGTCCGGGCACGACTTACGGGTACAGGCCGGACACCTCGATAATCAGGGCACGCTGAGCGCGGCGGATCTCCACCTGAAGGCGGACAGCCTGCGCAATCAGGGCAACGTGCAAGCGACCCGGGATGCTGACATCGCGGTGGCGGAAGCATTAACGCAAACCGACGCGGGCACGCTGTTGGCGGGCGGGCAACTGGTGCTTGATGCCGCGACGGCGGACACGCAGGGCGACATTCAGGCACAACAGTTTGCGATGAAAGCGCAGCGCTGGCTGCAACAAGGCAGCGTCGGTATTCGTGGCGACGGCGATATTCAGGTGACGGATTGGCGCAACCAAGGACAAATGGTGCTGGGCGGCAACGGTGTGCTGTCGGGCGCTTCGCTGGTCAACAGCGGCAGTTGGCAATCCGCTGCGCTCGAGTGGCAAGGTGACACCCTTATCAATCAGGGGCGGCTCCAATCGTTGGGCTCGCTGGGTATCTCGGCCAGTGAACGCATAAGCAACAGCGGTTCGATTCTCGCGGCCAACGCCCTCGATCTGTTCGCACCTACGCTGATCAATGACGGCGACCTGCAAGGGTTAACGTTAAGCGCGGCGGGAACCGCCTTGACCAACCGTGGGCAGATGGCGGGGGCAAACCGTCTGTCGATTACACTGAGCGGCAACCTGGATAATCAGGGCGTGCTGATGGGCACCGAGGCACTCACTCTCGCCGTCGATGAGCGATTAAGCAACGGCGGCGAGGTGCTCAGCCAAGGGACGATCACCGCCAGTGCGCGGCAGCTCAGCAATGACGGACAATGGCAGGGCAATGCGTTGGCGCTAACGGCGCAAACGCTGCGCAACGCGGGCACACTGCTGGGCACCAATGCGCTCACGCTGAGCGCCACTGCGGCGCTGGATAACCTCGCGACCGGGAAATTGCAATCGCGCGGCAGCGCGCTGCTGCATGCCGAGCAGATAACTAATCTGGGTGAGTGGCAGGCAGAAAACATCACGCTGACAGCACATTCGCTGACCAACGCCGGAGCCATTCAGAGCGCGGATGCGTTGACGCTCACGCTGGACGGTGCAATGGGCAATGCCGGAACGTTCAGCGCCGGTGGCAACAGCACTTTGCGCGCGGCCAGTGTGGACAATCAGGGGGCCATCTCCAGCCGTGGTGCGGCGCTGTTTGACGCCTTGTCGCTGCAAAATGACGGCAGTATTACCTCCAGTGACAATCTGACGCTGCACGGTAACTACCAAGGCAACGGCTCGCTCAGCACGGCGGCGCAGTTGGCGCTTCAGGGCGAGCGGTTAAGCCAAAACGGTGAGTGGCAGGCGGATAACCTGACGGTGAACGCCACCCGATTTACCCACAACGGCACGTTACGCGCCCACGTGGTAGCGCTGTCGCTGACCGAACTGTTCAATAACGGTCAGATTGACGCAGACCAAACGCTCGCGCTGACGTTGGGCAACATGGATAACCGTGGCAACGTCAATGCGGGCGATATGACGCTGCGTGCAACCACGCTCACCAACAGCGGTTCACTTGCCAGCCAGCACGCAATGGAACTGCATCTGGTCGACAGCCTCGACAACAGCGGCGTTATCACGGCGCAGGGAGCGGTGGAGGTAACAGCGGAGCGCCTCCAGCAGTGGGGTACGCTGGAAGGGCAGCGTTTGACGCTGAATGCCGCCTCGCTGGACAACCGCGGCAAATTGCTGGGTGTAGAGGCGTTAACCCTGCATGTCGCCGACGCTATCTTCAACAGTGGCTATTTGCTCAGTCAGGGTGATGCCAGCATTCAAACCACGGCACTGGAGAATACCGGGCAGTGGCAGGCAAAACGTATTGATGTCAATGCGGCGCGCTTGACCAACAGTGGCAGCATGCTGGGGGGTGATGCGTTGACGCTGACCTTAGCGGAGCGCCTTGATAACAGCGCCTCCGGCAAACTGTTTAGCCAGGGCATTGCCAGCATCAATGCAGCAAATGTGGTCAACCTCGGTGAATGGCAGGCGTCGCAGTTGATGGTGCAGGCCAACCGGTTTGATAATCAGGGGCGCATGCAGGGCGATGCGCTGTTAAGCATTGAAACGGTTGTAACACCGGCACCGCTCACCGGGCGTATCGCCGCGCTTGGCGCGCAAACCGCGCAGCCAGCCTTAACCAATCAGGGCACGTTGCTATCCGGCGGGGAACTGCACCTGAACGGACAACAGATAGAAAACAGCGGTACGCTGCTCAGTGACGCAATGCACATTGGCGCGCATTCGCTGCGAAACCACGGTGATATTACGGCATTGACCACCCTGAACGCTGAACTGAGCTCCGTACTGGATAATGACGGTGCCATCAGCGGTGAAAATGTTGCTATTGTCGCTGAACGCATTGCCAATAGCGGTGATGTATCGGGTAAGGCGCAGTTGGCGCTGGCCGTCGCGCAGGATCTTGAAAATAGCGGCACGCTTTACAGTCAACGGCTCGGTGTTGATGCGCTCAATCTGCTCAACGACGGCAAGGTTACCGGCGCAACCGCGCTGGAATTGCACGTGCTCGGGGATGTTTACAATAGCGGTACGCTGGCTGGCCGTCAGCTGACGCTTGATGCAAGCGCATTGGCTAACGACGGCAATATTGTTGCCACCCAAAACGGTTATCTGCACCTGCAATCGCAGCTGAATAATCGCGGTTTGATCAGCGGACAGGGCGCGCTGCGCGTCGATGCTGGGCAGGTGCAGCAAGCTGCCACGCTGGAAGCACAAACGCTGACCCTCCAGGCGGATACGCTGGATAATAGCGGTACGCTGCTCGGCGTTGATGCACTGACGCTGGCGATTGTGGCTGAGGCGAAAAACAGCGGTAAATGGCTGTCGCAGGGCGATAGCGTCATTCAGGCCGCGCGTTTGGATAACCAGGGCACGGTGCAGGCAGAGCGCTTGCACATGGATGCGCAGCAGATGGATAACGCGGGGCAGATCCTCGGACTCTCTGCGTTAACGCTGGATGTGCAAGGTGGGCTGAACAATCATCAAACCGGCAAACTGCTGTCGCAGGGCGTGGCGACGCTGCATGCCGCTGACGTCACCAATCTGGGGGAATGGCAAGCCGATCACCTGCTGCTCAGCGCCGCGCGCGTCACCAATAGCGGACGCATTCAGGGTAACAGCGCGCTAACGATGGATCTCGGTGCCGATCCGCACAGCACATTGCATAATCAAGGCCGCCTGATTTCTGGTGGCTCCAGCCAACTGGCCGCCGCGCTGATCGACAACAGCGGCGTGATCTCCAGCCAAGGTCAGAGTGGGTTGACGGCCAATAGCCTGCTCAACAGCGGTAACATCGTTGCCAGCGAAGGCGTAACGCTGCAAGGCAACTACCGTGGCACGGGCAATCTGACCACCGATGGTCAACTGACTTTTCGCGGCGACTCACTGGAAAACGCCGGTGTCTGGCAGGGAAAAAACCTCGATGTGCGCGGCCTGACTCTCACCAACAGCGGCAGTCTGCTGGGCGATGACGTGACCCTTTATGCAGATCATGTCACCAATCAGGGGGCACTCACTGGCGTGAAAGCGATGCACCTGCTGCTCGATGCCGGGCTTAACAACGCAGGAACCATCAACAGCTATCTGCTGACGCTGAATGCCGAAAACATCGAAAACGACGGCCAAATCAACGGCATTGATGCATTTACTCTGCTCGCTAGCGGTGCGCTGCATAACACCGGCAACGGTATGCTATATGGCTCAGCATTAACGCTCGGAGCGGGCTCGCTCGATAATCAGGGCGACATCACTGGTGTCGACAGTCTGGATCTCACGCTTGCGCAGCGTCTTGACAACCGCGGCACGCTGAACAGCAACCACCTGACCGCCACCGCACAGCAGGCGGAAAACCGTGGCACGATAACCGGCGTTAAGGTGCTGACTGTCACGCTGAATAATGCCTTAACCAACGCGGGCGCGCTGCAAAGCAAGGCCCTGACGCTGATTGCCGATACGCTGACTAACCTTGGGCAACTGACCGGGTATGACACCGCTTCACTGCGCCTGAACCAGACGCTGGAAAACAGCGGTAACATCAGCGGCCAGCGCTTGGCGATCGCCGCACTTTCTGCCCTCAATCAGGGCCAACTGCTCGGCGTTGACGACCTGCAACTGACGCTGATTGATCAGTTGGATAACCGCAGCCAGATTGGCGGCAGCGGCACAGTACAGGTGACCGCCAATAACGTGCAACAGGCGGGATCACTGGAAGGGCGTCAGGTAGGTGTTAATGCCGAGGTCTTTGATAATAAGGGTAAGGTGCTAGGGCTGGATGCGCTGACGCTCAGTATCGGCGACAGTTTGACCAACCGGCAGAACGGCAAACTGCTTTCTGCCGGGCTGGCGACGTTCAACGCTGCACGAGCAGTGAATCAGGGCGAATGGCAAGCAAACGCGCTTGTGCTGCAAGGCAACCAGTTGATCAATACCGGGCGCATTCAAGGCGACCACGGTATTTCAGTGGTGCTCAATGCGACGACGTCTCCCAGTAAATTGTTGAATCAGGGCACGTTGGTGAGCGGCGGCGACAGCCGGATAAGCGCTAGCGCCATTGAAAACAGCGGCACACTCTCCACGCTCGGCAAGGCGACGCTGACGGGCGATACCCTAATCAATGCCCGCGATATTATCGCTGACGGCGCATTAACCCTGAGCGGTAATTATCAGGGCGCGGGACGGCTTGTCACCGGTGGAACGCTGGCGTTGTCCGGTGAACATCTGAGCAATCAGGGCCATTGGCAGGGACAAGATATCACGCTCACAGGTAGCACCTTCGATCAGCAAGGTGCATTGGTGGGCGCACAGGGTATCACCCTGACGCTGACCGATACGCTCACCATGGGTACTAACGGCCAGATGCTCGCTGGCACGACGCTGAATGCAAACGCACAGCGCATCGATAACCAGGGTTTCTTGCAGGGCAATACATTACTGCTCACCGCGGATGAGGTGCGCAATCAGGGAACGCTGTTGGGTAAACAGCAGTTTCAGCTTGATGCGGCCACCGGCTACTGGGCCAGTGCGCTCTCGGCACTGCTGAGCGATGGGCAAGGCGCTATCAATGCCAAACAACTCACACTGGATGGCGAGATTGCGGCACAGCGCCTGACGGTCACCAGCGACACGCTGGATAACGGTGGGCGCCTGTTAGGCGTGGAACGGGTAGACGTGACCAATACGGGCACGCTGACCAACCGCGCAGGCGGTGAACTGCTCAGCCACGGCGATGAGGTCGTGCGCAGTGGCAGCATCAATAACCTGGGGCTGATGCAGGGCAATACGCTGCAATTACAGGCTGCGACGTTGGATAACGCCGCGCGCATTCAGGGAACGCAATCCCTCTCGTTGAGCGGGTTGAGCCACTATCGCGGGTTACAGAACGGGCAACTGCTGAGTCAGGGCAGCGCCACGGTATCCGCACAGCGGATTGATAATGCGGGCTTGTGGCAAGCGGGCACGCTACAGATCGATGGTGACGCTCTGGAAAACAGCGGGCTGCTGGCCGGGCTCAATGGCATGACGCTGAAGGTTGAGCTGTTGCGCAATCAGGGAGAGCTGTTCTCGCAAGGCAGCATCAACGGCACCGGCACGCGCTTTGATAACGCGGGGCTGTTGACCGGGCTGAGCGGTTTCGAACTCAGCTACAGCGATCAAATCAATAACCTGAGCAATGCCCGTTTATTGAGCGGTGGCGACGGTGTGCTGAGCACCGGACGCTTTAGCAATCTGGGGCTGTGGCAGTCGGACGTACTGCATTTAACCGCACAACAGGCGGAAAACCGGGCGCAACTGCTCGGGGTTAATCAGGCCGATATCTCCCTGAGTGGGGATTTTGTTAACAACGGTACCGGTGAAGTGGCGAGCGGCGGTGTGCTGACGTTAGCGGCCAACGCGGTAGACAATGCGGGCACGGTTCAGGGGCAGCAACTGCTGCTCACTGCACAAGCGGTCACCAATCAGGGCAAGCTGCGCGGGCAACAGACGGCCCAGTTCACACTGGGTGGCACGCTGAGCAATGCCTCCGGCGCAGTCATCAGCAGTGACGGTACGCTGCGCGCTGACGCAGCGGCAATCGACAACCGGGGCACGATCAACGCGGCCACTGTCGATCTGCACGGGGAAACGCTCAGCAACGCCGGGCTGATTCAGGGCAGCAATGACGTGACGCTGGCCGGGCGTACTACGCTCACCAACCAGACTCCGGGCCAAGTGCTGTCCGGCGGTAATGCCACGTTAAGCGCGAATCTGCTCAACAACCTGGGGTATCTGCAAGGGCGAGAATTGGTGGTGCAGAGCCAGCAGTTGACGCAGCAGGGCCAGATGGTGGCGCAAGGAAAACTCAGCCTGCATATCCCTCAGTGGCGTAATCAGGGCACGCTACAGGCGCAGCAGTTGGAGATCGTTGCCGATCAATTGGAAAATCAGGGCACGCTGCTCGGTTTAACCCAACTGGCGCTGCATACACAGCGTTTGACCAACCTGCAAGGCGGCAAAATCTTCAGCGCACAGGATCTGCTGCTCGACACCGCTGAGTTGAACCAGCAGGGTCAACTGCTGGCGCTGGGCAATCTCGATGCCACCTTTACCGCACCTTTGTTGTTTACTCAGCAAATGGCAGCGGGCAAACGCCTGTCGGTCACGGTTAACGGTGATTTCGATCAGCGCGGCACGCTGCAAGGCGACGCCGTGCTGCTCACCAGCAGCGGTAATTTCAGCAATCAGGGTTCGATTGTGTCCGGTGCCGGAGAGTCACGCATTACGGCGCACACTTTCCAACAGGCAGAGGCGGGCAGCATTCAAACCGGTGGCAACCTGACACTGGAAAGTGATACCAGCGCCACTAATCACGGTTTTATCGGCACCGCTGGCGATCTGCTGGTAAAAGCCGGGGGCGCACTGGAAAACACCAGCCTGCTGTATGCTGGCGGCACGATGCGGTTGCTGACGGATAGCCTCACCAACCGCCTCGGCACCATCCTGGCAGGCAAAGACCTGTGGATTCAGCGTGACGCGCAGGGCAACGCCAATACCTCAGTCCTCAACAGCTCCGGCACCATCGAAACGCAAAACGGCGATATCACCATTGTCACCGGCGACCTGACCAATCAGCGGGAAGGGTTTGTGGTCACTGAGACCGAAGTGGATGTGTCGTCTCAGGAGATTAAACCGACGGGGACAACGTTGGTTTATACGCCTGAACAACTTATAAATGAGGGAGGGGTAGGCTATTATCAGGCTGTTATAGATATCGACCCGGTTATGTATAAGGATGATCCTGAATCTTACTATTACAGAGTGTGGTTGCCTGGGGTTTATAATGCTTACTCAAGAAAAGAATACTTGATTTCTGAAAAATCAATTACTGTTGAATCTCCGCACGGCGTTGGAAAAATAAACTCGGGGTCAAATATATCGATTACCTCTAGGGGGGTTAATAATTTAGCAGCGGTTGTATTTGCTAAAGAAAATATACTTATAGATGCTGCTGAATTAAATACTCATTCTTATCAATCTGGCATGTCAAAAGAGTCTGCCGTTTATAAATACACTGGCCCTGAACCCGACATGGCTTATAATCAGTGGAAACGAGATATATTTGATAATTCTTACTATGATGATATTTATCATTTTCCTAGAAGAGAAGAAGATGTCATTGTCTTCACCTTACAAGGCACCCCAACCCTTGAAGTCACCAACGGCCAATCCTACAACGCCCTAATCCAGGCAGGCGGCACCATTTCCGCCAATGTAACGCACGATATCAGCAATACCACGGTGCAAGCGGGCAACGGCAATTATACCCCTACGCTGATAGCGCCGACGCTGTCCTCCACGCAGGCGCTTTCCGGCGTGCAGCAACAGAACGCCAAAGCGCTGTCAGGAAAAATCACCTCAACCACCACTACGCTGATCGATCTGCGCAGCGCGCCCGGCAGTTCTGCCACACTGTCGGATTCGAATGCCACGGTGACGGCAGCCGGAAAAACGTTGTCACTGACACCGGTCAGCCAAACCACGCTGAATACCGACACGCTGACCACCGGCAATAGCCAGCTCAATGCCCCGCAGCAGGGTATCACCTCGCAAACCCTGACGCTGCAAGGGCCGGAACAGGCACAAACGGCGCAAACCGGCGGTGCGATTCAGCCGATGACGGGTGGCGCACTTAGCGCTACCGAGACACTGGGTTCTGCACCGGTGGCGACCCACACCGATATTAACCTTGCCCAACCGAATATCGTGCCAGTGTCATCGCAAACCAGCGCGACGCAGACGCCCATTGCGGTAGCGCAGCCGGGCAGCGTCACCCTCGATCCGCTCAAGCCGCAGGTGGAAAATGTGTCAGGCACTGCACCGTTGTCGCCTAACGCACTGCTGGCCGAAATTCAGAACGGGCTGCAAAACCTGAATAACAACGCGCCGGTCGACTATCCGCTGCCGACCGGCGGCAACGGCCTGATGGTGCTCGATCCGGCCAGCGACAGCCGCTACCTGATCCACACCAACCCCAAACTGGACCAACTGGGGCAGGTCGATAACCAACTGTTTAACGATCTCAATGCGCTGCTGGGACAGAAACCCACGACGGCACCGCAGATTGAAACCTCCAGCCAATGGACACAAGCCGACAAGGTGCTGGGCTCCGAATATCTGCTTGGCAAACTGAACCTGGATGCTGAACGGGATTACCGCTTTTTGGGCGATGCCGCCTTCGATACCCGCTATATCAGCAATGCGGTGCTGAGCCAGAGCGGCACGCGCTATCTCAACGGCATGGGCACCGATCTGCAACAGATGCAATATCTGCTGGATAATGCCGCCAGCGCCCAACAGGCGCTGAACCTGACGCTGGGCGTCAGCCTGAGCGACGCGCAGGTAGCGCAACTGACGCACAGTATCGTGTGGTGGGAAAACGTCGAGGTTAATGGTCAAACGGTGCTGGCCCCCAAGCTGTATCTGGCGCAGGCGGATAAAACCAATGTGCAGGGCAGCGCCATCGTCGCCAACACTCTCGATCTCAAAGTGGGCGGCAGCGTGACCAACAGCGGCACCCTGAAAGCGGTGGAGTTATTGGCCATCGCCAGTGGCGATAAAATCGATAACCAGCAGGGCGGCATCATCGCTTCCGATGGCGGTCTGAATCTGGTGGCTCTCAACAATATCACCAACACCAGCAGCCAAATCAAAGGCAACCAGGTGCAATTGGTGAGCGTAAATGGCGACATCGTCAACGACACGGTGACGCGCCAGTGGCAAACCGCCGCCGGAAGCGGTGCCTTGATCTACACCGGATTGGGAAACACAGCGACCATCAGCGCGGCGGGCAGCCTGAACTTGTCCGCGGGCAACGACATCCGCAACACGGCGGCGACGCTCAGTGCGGCGCAAGACATGACGCTGGCCGCAGGCAACAACCTGGCATTGGAATCCCTGACGCTCACCAACAACCGCTTGGATCAATACGGTGGCAGCACCGCGTCAACGCGCAGCACTACCGTGCAGGGCAGCGAGATTCTGGCGGGCAACGCCTTTAGCGCCACGGCGGGCAAAGACCTGACGATTGATGCCAGCCGGGTAACGGCGGGCAGCGGCCTGTCCTTGACGGCCGGGCAGGATATCCTGCTCAGCGCGCAGCAGACGCTGGCGGAAACGGCCAGCCGCAGCGGTGTTAATGCGATGCAGCGCACCAATCAGGGCATCAGTGCCGCGCAGTTACTGAGTGGTGGTGAGCTTTCCCTGAAAGCGGGGCAAGACATCACCGCACAAGCTGCCAGCCTGAACGCAAAAGGCAATGCAGCGCTGGCAGCCGGGCGGGATCTGAACCTGCTTTCTGAGGAAACGGAAACCTACAGCGCCAATAATTGGAAACGCCATGCCGACTGGCAGCGTTCCGAAAAACAAGAGAGCACCACGGTCACGGCGGCGGGTAATCTGGCGCTCAGCGCCGGTAATGATATCAATCTGCAAGCCGCACAAGGCACAGCCAGCGGTGCATTGACCGCGCAGGCAGGCAAAAACCTCAATCTGGTCTCAGCAACGGAAACCGAACACACCTTCTTTGAAGAAACCAAGGTTAAAAAGAAAGCGTTTTCGAAAACGGTCACCCGCACGTTGCGAGAAACCGAGCAAACCAACGAGAAAGCCAGCTTACTGTCCGGGGATAGCGTAACCCTTGCCGCCGGTCAGGATGTCAATCTGCAAGGCTCGGCCATCGCTGGGGACAAAAACGTCGCGATTGTGGCTGGGAAGGATGTCAACACCGCTGCCAGCGTGGAAAACTACCTCAATTATCAAGAATATCAGAAGAAAAAGAGTGGCTTGATCGGCAGCGGCGGCATTGGATTCACCATTGGCTCCACCTCGATGAGCCAAAAAATGCGCGATCAGGCGGCGACGCAAAGTCAAAGCGTCAGCACTATCGGCAGTACCACCGAATCGGTCGATATCAAAGCCGGGCAGCAAGTGCGTATTGAAGGCACGGATATTGTGGCGAAAAAAGATATCCGACTGGAAGGGAGCGACGTCAACCTGCAACCGGGCTATGACCTGCGCAAACAGCAGCAGGAGACGGTGCAGAAGAGCAGTGGCATCACCATCGCACTTTCTGGTGTGGTCGGCTCAGCGCTCAACAGCGCAGTGCAAAGTATTCAGGCCGCTACGCAGGAAAGTGATAGCCGTTTGGCGTTGCTGCAAAGCATGAAGGCCGGATTATCGGGCTATCAGGCCTATCAGGGCAGCCAGTCGGATCTTAACAACAAAGGGGAAAACGCGTTTGTTGGCGTCAGCATTTCCCTTGGCGCACAAACCTCGAAATCCAGCCAAAGCAGTGAACAGCAGCAAAGCTTTGGCACCACGCTCAATGCCGGACAGGATGTGGCGATCACCGCGCGCAGCGGCGATGTGACGGTCGCGGGCAGTCAGGTCAAAGCCGGGGGCGATATTGCCCTTAACGCGGCGCAAGACGTCAAACTGCTCTCCGCGCGCAACACGGAATCGATGGAAGGCAGCAACAAGAGCAGCGGTGGAGCCATCGGGGCCAGCATTGGTGTCGGCAACAGCGGTTTCGGTATCAGTATTTTCGCCAATGCCAACGTCTCGAAAGGGCGGGAAACCGGCAAAGGCAATACCTGGTCTGAAACCACGCTGGATGCAGGCAACAAAGCCACAGTGAACGCCGGACGCGACACACAACTCATCGGTGCTCAGGTGAGTGGCGAACGAATCGAACTGGTGACCGAGCGCGATCTGCTGCTGCAAAGCCAGCAGGACAGCGAGCGCTATGACTCGAAGCAAACCAGCGCTTCCGCAGGCGGCAGTTTCTCCATCGGCTCCATGACCGGCAGCGGCTACCTGAGTTTCAGCAAAGACAAAATTCATAGCAACTTTGACAGCGTGCAGCAGCAGACCGGGCTGTTTGCGGGCAGCGAGGGGTACAGCGTCAAGACGGGTGCACATACCCAACTGGATGCCGCGGTGATTGGCTCCACCGCCAGTGCGGATAAAAACGCACTGGAAACCGGCACGCTGGGCTGGAGCGGGCTGGACAACAAGGCAGACTTCAAGGTAGAACATTCGGGAGCGGGTATCAGTATGAGCCCGTCGATGCAGGGCAATATGCTCTCTTCGCTGGCGATGACAATGCCTTCGGCGCTGATGTCGCTCGGCAGCAACGGCAGTGCATCAAGCACCACCTACGCCGCTGTCAGCGAGGGCAGCCTGCTGATCCGTGATACGGCGAATCAGCAGCAGGATGTGACCACGCTGAGCCATGACGTGGAGCATGCCAACAATGCCCTGAGTCCGATCTTTAACAAAGAGAAAGAGCAACAACGCCTGCGCCAGGCCCAGCTAATTGGGGAGATTGGCGGTCAGGTGATGGATATTGTGCGCACGGAAGGCGAGCAACGTGCGCTGAAAAAAGCAGAAGAGTCCGGTGAGGTAGGGTACCCACGCCCGGCAGATGATGCCAACGATCAGGATATAGATAAGAAATGGGCTGCGTACAAGGCTGCTTTAACGCAAACGCAAAGCTACAAAGACGAGATGAAGCAATACGGCGTTGGCAGCAGCTATCAGCAGGCGGCGCAGGCCGCGACGGCGGCGATACAGGCGCTGGCGGGCGGCGATATCAAGCAGGCGATAGCCGGAGGTGCCGCGCCGTATCTGGCGCAGTTGGTGAAAGAAGCCACGCTGCCGGCCAAAGGCGAACCCACCACTGAGCAAAGAGCCGCCAACCTGATGGGCCACGCGATAGTCGGTGCGGTGGTGGCACAGCTTTCCGGCAAGGATGCGGGGGCAGGTGCACTGGGAGCGGCGAGCGGTGAACTGGCCGCCGAGGTTATTCGTCAGAAGATGTTCGATGGCAGAGACGTAAAGGATCTGTCCGAAAGCGAAAAGCAATCTCTTAGCGCGTTGTCGACGCTGGCGGCAGGGTTGGCATCAGGATTGGCATCGGGTAATACGGCGGATGGCGCGAGTGGTGCGCAGGCCGGGCGTAATGCGGTTGAGAATAACTCGCTCAGTGGTGACAAAGCGCGTGAATCCGTTAAACAAAGTGCTGAGTACTGGAAAGAACAAGTCAGGGATAAGCTGGGCGACGGCACAACCTCAGCTATCGCGAACAGCATTATCAATGCAGTTGCTGATACTGGCGATGCTGCATTAGGCGGAGCGGATTACGTAGCAGATGCGGCAATGGTGCTGGCATCCTGTGCCGCCGGAGACAGCTACTGCAGTCAGGCATTGAGCGATCTGTCCGGGAAGAATCAGGCAGCAGCAGACACTATCACCGCATTGATGCAGAGTGAAACCTGGTCAGCAGTTGCCGATACGGTTAAAAAGGCGTCTGAAGGCAATCAGGTTGCGCTGGAAGCTACCGGTGGGATGCTGGCCGGGATTATATTGCCGGGTAAGAAAGTGCCATATGTTCCAAATGCAGGAGCTGTGGGAAATATGAAAGAATTTCTTACCCAACCGGGGCTTGGTTCTCAGATAAAAAATAGTGCTCAAAAAAGTAGTCAAATATATCAAGGTCAGAGCATTTATAAAGCAAATAGTGACATTGGAGATGTGATCAAAAAGGGTGATCAATTCTATCTGGATGGGCAACATAAAAATCATCTTGAAGTATTCGATAGTAAAGGTAAATTCAAGGCAGTATTAAATCTTGATGGAACTATTAATAATGTTAAGACTGAGGCAGCTAAGGGAAGGAAAATATAATGCGGCAGCTGGCAATAAGTAATAAAAAATTGCGAGGAATTCCACGTAGATTAAGATCATTAAAGAGATGGTCGGAGTCGTATGCATCTAAATTTCCGGAGATTAGTTCTGAAGACTACTCTTATGGCTACTGGAATGTCAAAATCCCCGTACATTTTTCACTGGTTCAAGGGAAGCAGACTAGTCGTGACATTCAGTCATATTGTGCACAAAAATTGATAAATGCAGCATATGAAATTCATCAAGCTAAGCCTGTTAACAAAAATGATATAAGAGTTACGTGCAGTATTGTTTTACCTGATATGTTTTCAAGTGAATTATGTTTATTTACTTCTGAAGAGTATTTCGATATGCATACATCGCCGGGGGTTAATGTTTTTGGTCAGCTAAGTTTATTGCATGATCGAAGTTTAATCAGAGAGTGGGGTTTAGAATTACCGAAAGGGTTCTCTGAGTTAGGAATAGTAAGAGTATGTGAAAATGATGAGGGTGAACTTTATCATTCAGAGCACTGGTACATTGGTGAAGTCAGTAAAAAGTAAGAGACTGTAATTAAAATTATGTAATTGTCTGTTTTTGGTATGTTCACTCCAACAACGGAGACAGGCAAATTATGGACTAAAAGAAACTTAAAGCCCTTGCGGCTGAACTGGCCAAAGGCCTTAAAACCGAAGCCGATCTCAATCTGCTGGGAAAGATGGTATTGGTTTTTCTTTCTCTGTTGGGCCAAGTATTGGTTTTACAGGATCTTCAACTGTTTCTCATATTGAAAAAATAGATCTGAACGGTGATTCTACTAAGGAAATATACCGCTATGATTTCAAATGATATTATTCTTAATTTGTCATCGTTTATCATGTTTTTTTATCATTATGGGGGGTGTGTTTCTTTATTTTTGTGTATAAAAACCTTGGTGGGTCTAAGGTAGGTAAGGATTCTTTACTTTTTTTAATGTTATGTGTTTCAAACATAACATTTTATCAAACTGTGCATTAATTTTTCTTGTCCTTGGTTATATAACAGCAGCAATAGCTGAATGTCGAAGAGAATTTAATAGTTTTCTGTTAATGTCTAACTTGGCTGGAGGGGTGTCATTCTTTTTCTTTGCACTATATGGGAAGTGTTTTTACCAAGGATTAATTAATGATGAAAAAACGTTTTTTTTATTAGGATTTTTTTAACAAAATTAGATCTATCCTTTGGGGCGATTTTTCTTTGGCTATCAAGGTTCGCGTATATAACATGGTTGATTGTATTCATTAGTAATTGAACTTCGTGACTTAGAAAATCCCGGTCCCTAAAAGGCCGGGATCGTTGTTTTTACCGTCAGAAGCGCAGCTAAGTCTCAATCACCAGCTTGCTGCGCTCAGCGGTAACGATAACGGGCTGCCCGGTGTTGAAGTTAAGGCCTTCTCGCTGTAACTGTAGTCCCTCCGGTTTTTAGTACCACGCACCAGTGCGGACTGGAAACCGGCACGCTGGGCTGGAGCGGGCTGGACAACAAGGCGGACTTCAAGGTAGAACATTCGGGAGCGGGTATCAGTATGAGCCCGTCGATGCAGGGCAATATGCTCTCTTCGCTGGCGATGACAATGCCTTCGGCGCTGATGTCGCTCGGCAGCAACGGCAGTGCATCAAGCACCACCTACGCCGCTGTCAGCGAGGGCAGCCTGCTGATCCGTGATACGGCGAATCAGCAGCAGGATGTGACCACGCTGAGCCATGACGTGGAGCATGCCAACAATGCCCTGAGTCCGATCTTTAACAAAGAGAAAGAGCAACAACGCTTGCGCCAGGCCCAGCTAATTGGGGAGATTGGCGGTCAGGTGATGGATATTGTGCGCACGGAAGGCGAGCAACGTGCGCTGAAAAAAGCAGAAGAGTCCGGTGAGGTAGGGTACCCACGCCCGGCAGATGATGCCAACGATCAGGATATAGATAAGAAATGGGCTGCGTACAAGGCTGCTTTAACGCAAACGCAAAGCTACAAAGACGAGATGAAGCAATACGGCGTTGGCAGCAGCTATCAGCAGGCGGCGCAGGCCGCGACGGCGGCGATACAGGCGCTGGCGGGCGGCGATATCAAGCAGGCGATAGCCGGTGGTGCCGCGCCGTATCTGGCGCAGTTAGTAAAAGAAGCCACGCTGCCAGCCAAAGGCGAACCCACCACTGAGCAAAGAGCCGCCAACCTGATGGGCCACGCGATAGTCGGTGCGGTGGTGGCACAGCTTTCCGGCAAGGATGCGGGGGCCGGTGCACTAGGTGCAGCGAGCGGTGAACTGGCCGCCGAGGTTATTCGTCAGAAGATGTTCGATGGCAGAGACGTAAAGGATCTGTCCGAAAGCGAAAAGCAATCTCTTAGCGCGTTGTCGACGCTGGCGGCAGGGTTGGCATCAGGATTGGCATCGGGTAATACGGCGGATGGCGCGAGCGGTGCTCAGGCCGGCCGGAATGCGGTTGAGAATAATTATCTTAATTCCACACAGGCACTGATGTTCGATAAAGAACTATCAGATTGCCGTAAAGCTGGTGGTGACTGTCAGGCAGTAATTGATAAATGGAAGAAAATCAACGATGGTCAAAGCGCCACTGTTGACGAAAGGCTGGAGAATGATCCTTTAACGGCGGTTGGATGGGATAAGGAAGTTGCTCAGGGCGGCTATGATATGACAGAGCGTCCTAGCTGGTTGAGTCGCATCGGTGCTGATGTAATGACCAACGAGGAAGCTAAAGCTTACGTTCAGCAGTGGAACGGTCAGGATCTGGCTAATATTGATGTAAATAGCTCTGGCTGGACGGAATTTGTGATATTTATCTCGGCCCCTGAAAATCAGGCAGTAGTAGCTTCTTTGGGAATGCTGGGTAAAGATCTTATTCTGGTAGCAAAAAATACCTTTACGACAAAATCTTTACTTAAAGAAATGACAGCCCAAGGCATTAAATTTACACATGAAAATGTTGTTGGCGTTGCAAAGGATAGTAGCGGTAAAATCATCTTCCTTGAGAAAGGTAATTCTAAATCAGGATTGCAGCATATTGTGGAAGAACATGGTAGCCAGTTTGCACAAATAGGCGTGCCAGAATCTCGTATCCCTGATGTAGTATTGAAAGCTGCTGCTGGTGGTAAAATAGTTGGTTATCAAGGATCTGGAACCGGTCGGCCAATCTATGAAACCATGATAAACGGTAAAAAATATAATATTGCTGTTACCGTAGGAAATAATGGATATATAGTGGGAGCTAACTTACGAGGCTCAGTAAAATGAAGAAAATAAAACTAATGGCTGATTATCAGTGCCATCCATTATGGGATATATCCCCAGAAAATTATGGAGATATATCACCTGAAGAATTGCTAATATCTTCAGAATTAAAAAATAGCCTTGAAAAATGGGCTAAGCGATACGATGCCATTCTAAATATGGATGATCCAGCATCATCTGGCTTTAAAAGTGAAAACGAAGAAAATTTATTTATTGATGATGGCTATAAGTTAGCTCGACGTCTTCGTGAAGAACTTGGAAATGAGTACGAAATTATTTATCAGCCTTAAATGAAAAATCCCGGCCCCTAAAACAGGCCGGGATTTTTACCCTTATCGGTCAAAACCGCAGTTCAGTCTCGATCACCAGTTTACCGCGCTCAACGGTGACAATAACCGGCTGTCCAGTATTAAAACCGAGATCTTCGAGCCACTTGCTGCTGAGCTTAACCTGCGGGCTGGGCGGTTTTTTACCGCCATTGGGGGCGTAATCGACGGTATAATGCCGTTGTAGCTCTTTTGCTTCAGTTGCGCATGGTTCTGACTTAGCGTCGCGTTCAACCATAATTACCTACCTCACTTAGTTGGTTATGGTGAGCGAGCTAGAGTGTTCGAGCACGTCAACAGGACATAATCAGTATCTATAAAAGTGAATGGACGAGTTTTGCAGGGATACTTACAGTTGCTTTTGAGCTTATCCAAAGCGTAAAAAACTTACAAGGAGTTTCAATGAATTGGCAGCATGTGTTCTTCTAGGCTGCGGTTGCGCTGGTCGTGGCAAGCATTCTCACGTGGATGAGGAAAAAACAATGATTTGCAGATGATTGTCGATCCTGCGGCAAAACAGGTCGATCGCAAAAAGGCCTGTGACATTACATTACAGCTGTATCGCCACATTCTTGCACTGCCGCCACAACAAGCCGCAGCTGTGATCCGCAGTGTGCTAACCAACTGAATAAGCCAGCCAACGACCAGTATTTACCCGTGGGGAATCCCGGTGTAACACGCGTCAAATCTCAAATCCCGGCGCAACTTCTTTCACCTGGCAGGCGTCGGGCTTCGGCGTGCCAGCGGGTATCGCCGTGCAATCGGGTTTAAACGGGTTCAGGGCATCACGGTTGAGATAAAGCAGCAATAACACGATGGCGATCAGCAGGCATTTTTTGGTCATAAGCAGGCTATTTCATTGAATAATGCAGCACGTATTACCGTGCACAGAACGGGCATGGGTTACACTGCGTCTGACTAAAACGCGATTCAGATCACAGCCGATGAGGAACGCACAGTGTAAAGGCTTTTGCTCACGCTGTCTTCCCGAAGTCGCCGCACAGCATACCGGAGGTAATATGAGCGTCGAGAAACTGCGTTTTGCCGCAGTGCAGTTAGAGCACTCCCATATCTATGACATGTGCAGCCATCTGATTGGCGCAGGCGCGGAGCTGGTTGCGGTGTACGATCCTGATCCGATTAAGCGTGAACGCTTTGCCGCGCGTTTTCCTGATGTGGCGCTGGCGAGCAGCGTTGATGCGATTTTGACAAACCCGGCGATCCACCTGGTCGCTAGCGCGGCAGTGCCTGATGAACGCGCCGATCTCGGTCTACGCGTCATGGCGGCAGGTAAAGACTATTTTACCGACAAACCGCCGTTGACCACGCTGGCACAGTTGGAAGCAGTAAAAACCGCTGTGGCACAAACCGGGCGCAAATATGCCGTTTATTTTAATGAGCATGTGGTGGTGGACAGTGTGTTGTACGCGGGCGAATTGGTGCGTCAGGGCGCGATCGGGCGGGTTCTCCAGACCATCGGCGTTGGGCCGCATCGCGAACGCGGTACGCGTTCTGACTGGTTTTACCAGCGCCAGCGCTACGGCGGCATTTTATGCGACATCGGTATCCATCAAATCGAGCAGTTCCTCTATTTTACCGGCAATACGGCGGCGAGCGTGGTTGCCAGTCAGGTGGCCAATTATCATCATCCGCACACGCCTGAGTTCGAGGATTTTGGCGATGCCATGCTGCGCGGTGAAAACGGTGCCACAGGCTATTTTCGCTGTGACTGGTTTACGCCGGACGGGCTCAGCGCCTGGGGCGATGGGCGTCTCACCATTTTGGGCACAGAAGGGTATATTGAACTGCGTAAATATGTCGATATCACGCGCGGCGAAAGCAACATTCTCTATCTGGTGAATAAGGAGGGCGAGCAGCGTATCGCGACGGCGGGCAACGTCGAGCGGCGTTTTTTCCGCGAGTTTGTGCAGGACTGCCTTAACCGTACTGAAAACGCCATGACGCAGCAATGGGTGTTCACCGTGACGGAATTGGCGCTATGCGCTCAACGCCTGGCGCAGCAGATTACTCCAGCCGAGCGCGAATAATCTGCTAAATCCCATCACTGGGTTGACGCGGTTGCCTTGCTGGTCGGTGACGCGTGTTGCTCTTGTGCTAGCTGATGCAATGCGGCTTCTGCCAGTGCGGCAAAATAGCGCGATGCAGGGTAGATAGCCGACTCATCAGGGTTGAAGCCAGGATGATGCAGGCCAAACGGGCTGCCAGAACCGATACTGACAAACGTACCGGGGCAGCCCTGCAAATAAAGCGCAAAATCTTCCCCCCCCATCTGCCGTTCTGCGGTTTCAACCTGATAGCCGTGTTCCGTAGCCACCTGGCGGCTAAAATCGGCCCAAAACGGCGTATTGACCACAGAGGGTGGGCCGGGGTGCCACACCAGTTCGGCCTGTGCGCCCAGTGCAGCAGCCGTGCCGTGGATAACCTGACGCATCATATCTGGCACCTGCTCCCGCACCTGCGTGCTGTAAGTACGTACCGTTCCTTCCAGTTCGACCGTTTGCGGTAATACGTTCCAGGTATTGCCGCCTTCGATACGGGTCACGCTGACCACCAACGATTCCAGTGAACTCACCCGGCGGCTGGGAAGGGTTTGCAGGGCGATGACAATATGGCTGGCGGCAATGATGCTGTCGATCCCTTCTTCCGGCTTGGCGGCATGTGCCCCTTTACCGGTGATGCGAATGGAAAATCGGTCGACGTTGGCGTAAAAAGCCCCCGAGCGCGTGGCGAATGTGCCGCTTGGCAACTCCGGCGCGTTGTGTAAGCCAAACACGGCGGAGACCGGCTGTAGCGCGCCGGCGTGAATCAGTTGTCGCGCACCGACGGAAACCTCTTCCGCGGGTTGAAACAGCAGGCGCACACGGCCAGGCAACTGCGCTTCGCGGGCTTTCAGCAGCCCCGCTGCGCCCAGCATCACCGCAGTATGAAAATCGTGTCCGCACGCATGCATCACGCCAGGATGTTGTGAGCGGAAAGGGACATCGGTGTCTTCGACGATCGGTAACGCATCGATATCTGCGCGTAACGCAACCACGGGCCCCGAGGACGCGCCAATATCGGCGACAACGCCGGTTTTCAACGATAGGGGTAAGGGGGAGATCGACAGTTGATCCAGCCAGCGGGTAATGCGCTGGGTGGTCTGATGCTCCTGCTCAGACAGTTCAGGAAATTGATGAAGCTCACGCCGCCATTCAATAACGCGACGTGCCAACGCATCGGTACTGTGCGTATCGTTACTATCGGTACTACAGGGCGCTTCTGGCGCAGGTGTACGGGTTGTCATCTCACTTCTCCCCATGGATTGCCTGCTATCAACCGTAGCGGATCCCTCGACGCGAAATAAATATCGTCTGGTTATATTTTATGACTGTAAAGCAGAACGACCGCCGCCACGCACGCTTCTCAGCGCCGTGAATAAAGGAAGAATACTGTACCGGCTTATATTTCCCTGCGTGTCTATAAGACGCGTATCAATATTTATTTCGTGACAGAAAAAAGCCAACAAAAAGTGAGGAATAGCATATCACACAGGCAGAAAGTGGCAGATTTGAACAATGTATTCCTGTTTTCTGAATGCAGAAATCTCAACGTTGCCGTTATTTTGGCTCAACGCATAGATGAATGTCTTTTGGCATAGCTTATAAAACATGATCTTGGCCGCAATAAATAAACATCATAGGTCTCTGTCAGTGAGTCAAGCCGGAGTTGGACTTCGGCAAGCAAAAGGAGAGTGAACCAGATGGCCAAAAAGGATGCGCTGTTGATCCCTTTATTGAGCAGGATACTCGACGTTCCCGAAGCAGCATTACACGACGACAGGAATCTGATGCACCATGGAATGGACTCGATGCGCACCATGCGTGCCGCGACCTGGTTACGGCGCGAGGGGATCGCCGTGACGTTCTCGGATTTTATTGATAAACGGACCGTAAAAGAGTGGCGCGAGGTGGTATCTGCTGCTGGCGAGTTTTGCGCGGTGGCCGGTGCGAATACTCAGCCGTGCGATACGCCGGGGTTCGAACTTGCCACCATGCAGCACGCCTTTTGGATTGGGCGTAATGAGCGGCAGCAACTTGGGGGCGTAAGCGCCCATTTTTATGCCGAGCTGGACGGCAAAGCGCTCGATCCGCAACCGTTGGCGAGCGCGCTGAGCCGCCTGATTCAACGGCATGACATGCTGCGGTTGCGTATTGACGAGGACTCGCGTCTGCACATTGCGCCGGATAGCCCTTGCAAGCTACAGATCAATGATTTGCGTGAGCTGTCTGCGGAGCAATGTCAGGCGCGTCTGGCCGCGTTGCGTCAGCGCTATACCCATCAGCAGTTGGATATCGCCAATGGCGAAACGCTGATGTTGGCGCTATCGCTGCTGCCAACGGGCGACAGTCGGCTGCATATCGATTTGGATATGATAGCCGGCGATGCCGCCAGCCTGCGTATCCTGCTGCGCGAGTTGGCACAAGGTTATCGCCAACCGGATTATGCATTACCCCGGTTGACGTCAAGCTATCGCGCTTACCAGCAACGCTGGCAAGAAAAGCATCAATGCCGCCGTGAGCAGGACAAAGCATGGTGGCAAACCCAGTTATCCCGATTGGCGGCATCCCCCGCCTTGCCCCTTCAGCCCTCAGAGAAAACGGCACCGGTGACAGAAAGACGTCACCTGTGGCTGAACAATACGCAGCAGCAGCAATTGACGACAATGAGTCACCAATCCGGTCTGACTGTCCCGGTAGTGCTGGCGACGATCTTTAGCGAGTGTATTGGTCTATGGAGCGGCGGTACTCCCTTTCTGCTGAATTTGCCGGTATTTTCCCGCGATGAAGAGATAGACGATGCCGATCGGCTGGTGGGGGATTTTTCCAGCTCGGTGCTGATTAGCGTTGAGCCGGGCAGCGCCGTGAACGTTGTCGAGCAGGCGCGTCAACTGCAAACTCAGCTTCACCGGGCGCTGGCGCATACGGCGTGGAGTGGCGTTGACGTGTTACGCGATCTGTCGCGGCAGCAACAGAGCAATGCCAGCCTGGCGCCGGTGGTGTTTACCAGCGCATTGGCACTGGGCGATCTCTTCGAACCCCAGGTGCGCGCAGTGTTAGGGGAACCCGTGTGGTCGGTTTCTCAGGGGCCGCAGGTGTTGATTGACGCACAGGCTACGGAATACCTGAACGGCATCATGCTCAATTGGGATGTGCGCACTGATAGGTTTGCACCCGGCGTGATTGATGCCATGTTCGATGCGTTTCAGCAACAGGTGCTCGCGCTACTTGACGATATAACGTGCTGGCAGCGCCCGCTGCCGGTGCCGCAACCGGTAGCGCCCTGGCCGCCGGAGGCTGCCGAACCCGCCGGTGCGCCGACGCTGCTGCACCGATTTTTTATGCAGGCCGAGCGAGAACCCGATGCCATCGCCTTACAGTGGGGTGAGCACGGCGTGCTGCACTATGGCGAATTGGCACAAAACGCGTTGTGCATCGCCCGTTTTCTTCAGGAGCAGGGCATCAAAACGGGTGATAGCGTCGCCATCAGCATGGGGAAAGGGCCGGAGCAGGTGATGGCGGTGTTAGGCACCCTGGCCGCGGGCGCAACTTACGTTCCCTGCGGTATCGATATTCCGCTGGCGCGGCGTGAAGCCGTATACCGCCTGGCGAATGTTGCGCTGGTGCTTTGTGACTCGCGCAGCGCCTATCAGCCTGAGTGGCCGCGGGGTATCCCGGTGTTCCCGCTGGTGCAAGGGTTGCAGGCGTTGCCGCTTGCGGTATCGGTCGAGGTGGATGAGCAGCAGGCGATGTATGTCATCTTCACTTCCGGTACCACCGGCGAGCCGAAAGGCGTCGCGGTTTCGCACCGTGCGGTGGCGAATACCGTGGACGGGGTCGATACGCATTTCACTGTCACGCCCAGGGATTGCACCATCACGCTGTCGGCGCTCGATTTCGATCTTTCCGCTTACGATATCTTCTCCTGCCTGAGCCGTGGCGCTCGGCTGGGGGTGGTTGACGAACATCAACGCCGGGATGCCGATGAATGGCTGGCGCTGATACAGCGCTATGATGTCAGCATCATCAGCTGTGTACCCGCGCTGTTGGAGATGATTCTCACAGCAGCCGGAGACTCGCCATTATCTTCTGCCCGGCTGGTTATGCTGGGGGGCGATCGTATTCCCGTGGCACTGGCGGAGCGCTGGTGGCGGCGCACGGCGGGCGCGCCCTTTGTCGGGTTGGGGGGCATGACGGAAGCGGCAATCCACTCCACACTCTTCGTGCTGCATGCCGACGATCCGCGCTGGACTACGGTGCCTTTCGGTACGCCCTTGCCTAACATGTATTGCCGTATTGTTGATGCCTTGGGACGGGATTGCCCGCCGTGGGTGGCCGGTGAACTGTGGGTCAGCGGTCCGGGATTGGCGCTGGGGTATCGCAACGATGCGGAGCGCACAGCAGAAAAGTTTGTTGAACGTGCAGGGCGGCGTTGGTATCGCAGCGGCGACCGTGCACGCTATTGGCCTGATGGCACCATTGACTATCTGGGGCGTAGTGACCAGCAGATAAAGATACGCGGGCACCGCATCGAACCGGGTGAAGTGGAAACCGCGCTGATGCGCCATCCCGCCATTCACAGCGCCTGTGTGACGGTGGTAGAGCCTGCGGCTCGTCAACTCTGCGCCACGCTGGTTACCGGTGAAAATAACAGCGCCAGCGTCTGGCAAAGCTGGTTGCAGCCGCTGCTGCCACGCTATGCCATTCCCGAACACTACGTGGTTGTGCCCGAGATGCCGGTAACGGAAAACGGCAAGACGGACCGAGCGAGTGTAGAACGCCTCGCCGCGTCGCAGGTAGCTCTGGCACGCACCGCGCGCAGCGCCCCTGAAAACGATATCGAACGGCAGGTTGCCGCGCTGTGGGCCACGCTGCTAAACATCGACAACGTCAGCCGTGAGGATAATTTTTTCGTGCTGGGCGGCGACAGTCTTATTGCCACGCGGCTGATTGCAGCGCTACGCGAACGTCAGTTGAGCGCGCCGTTGCATGCCTTATTCACTTCCCCTGAACTGCGTGATTTTTGCCATTACGTGCAAGCGGAAAGCGCCGTTTCACTGCCGACGCTGGTTGCCGACGAGGCCGGACGCTATAAATCCTTCCCGCTCAGTGACATTCAGCGCGCCTTCTGGATTGGCCGCAGCGAACAGATGACGCTGGGCGGCGTCGGCTCGCATTTTTATATCGAGTTTGATGGCGAAGGGCTGGATGTCGCACGGCTTGAAGCTGCCTGGCAACAGTTGATCGCGCGCCACGCCATGCTGCGTGCGGTGGTGACAGAAGCCGGAGAGCAGCAGGTGCTGCCCGATACGCGGCCCTATCGCATTGAACGTCATAGCGCCTGCGACGATGTCGAAGGGGCGTTGCAAACCTGGCGCGATACGCTGTCGCACCGGGTTTACGATGTGCGTGAATGGCCGCTGTTTTCCATTCATGTGGTGGATTATCAGCAAGGGGGCGATGCGCGCCAGCGGCTGATGGTCAGTCTCGACAGTATGATGTTCGATGGGCGTAGCATCATGATCCTGTTCACCGAATGGGATGCATTGTACTGCAATCCTACGGCGGCACTGCCCGCGTTGCGCATCCACTATCGGGATTATCAATGTGGGCAGGCGGAGTGTAGCGCGGCGCTGATGCCGCAGGCTAAGTCCTACTGGCTGGAGCGACTGGCAACGTTGCCCGCTGCACCCGCCTTGCCGCTGGCGGTGAGGCCCGAGACCATCGCTAAGCCCCGCTTCCAGCGCAGACGCTATGTGTTGCCCGCGGAGTCATGGCAGCGTTTTATGTCACAGGCACAGCGGCATGGCATCACCGTCAGCGTGGCGCTGGCGGCGGCCTATGGCGAAGTGCTGGCGTTCTGGAGCAATCAGTCTGCGCTGGCGCTGAACTTTACGCTGTTCGATCGACAGCCGCTGCATCCCGATATTAACCGTGTAGTGGGGGATTTCGCCTCCATCCTGTTGCTCGGTTATGACACCGCGCAGGGTAGCGATTTTTGTCAGGCGGCCATGCAGTTGCAACAGCAGGTGGGGGAAGGGCTAAGCCATCGGCAGTTCTCGGGGGTGCGGGTGCTGCGCGAACTGGCCCGCTATCACGGCCAAAGCATGGCCACGATGCCCGTGGTGTTCACCAGCGTACTGGGGTTGGAAAAAGATGCATCGATGGCGCTGTCGGATGCGTTTCCCCGCGTGCACTATACGCTGACACAAACGCCACAGGTGTGGCTCGATGCCAAAGTCAGCGAATCGCACGGGTGCCTGCTGCTGGAGTGGGACGTGGTGGAAGCCCTGTTTCCGCCCGGCGTTATCGACAGTCTGTTTGCGGCTTACTGCCATCTGGTTGAAAGTCTGGTACAGGCTGACTGGTGCCAGCCGATCACGCTGTCGCTGCCCGTTGAACAGCAGCGCCTGCGCGCGCAGATCAACCAAACGGCAATGGATTTCGGCAACCACACCGCACCCTACCTGCGCGTATTTGCTCAGGCGCAACGTGCGCCACAAGCAACGGCGCTGGTATGGGGCGATCATGGCGTGATGCATTACGGTGAGATGACGCGCCAGGCGCTGAGCGTGGCGGCGTATCTGGTGCAACAGGGTATACAGCCCGGCGACAAGGTGGCGATCACCCACCGCAAGGGGGCCGCGCAGATTGTCGGCGTGTTGGGGGTGCTGGCGGCGGGAGGCTGCTATGTACCCTGCAATATCGCGTTACCCTTGGCGCGGCGCGTGCAGATTTACCAGGCAGCCCAGGTCCGCTGGATTCTGACTGACGATGAGAGCCTGACGCACCTCGATTGGCCTGCCGCATTTCCCGTGGTGGCGCTGAGCACCGCGCTGGCCTGTGCGCCGTTGCCAGAGCCCGTGATGCAACCCAGCTATGCGCCGCTCTACGTTATTTTTACCTCCGGTAGCACTGGCGCACCAAAAGGGGTGGTGGTGAGCCATGGTGCGGTTGCCAATACCATTGATGCCGTGGCCCGCCGTTTTGATCTCAGCGTCAGCGATCGATCCATTACGCTTTCTGCACTGGATTTTGATCTGTCAGCCTTTGATATTTTCACCTTCCTTGGCATCGGTGCTTCGCTGGCCGTGGTGGAAGAGCCTCAGTGGCGTGATGCCGCGGCCTGGGCAGCGTTGATGGCGCGCTGGCAGGTTAGCGTGGTCAGCGCTGTGCCTGCGCAAGTGGAGATGTTGACCATTGCGGCCCATGACCGTGGGTTGCCGCAGTCACTGCGGCTGGTGATGGTGGGCGGTGACCGCATCTTGTACCCCTTGCCGCATCAGGTCTGGGCGCTGGCACCTCAAGCGCGCTTTGCGGCCCTGGGCGGTATGACAGAGGCGGCAATTCATGCCACCTGCTACATCGTCACACCGGATGAACCCTGGTGGCCTGCGGCCCCGTATGGCGAGCCGTTGGCAAATATGCGCTGTCGGGTGGTGGATGATCAGGAACGCGATTGCCCGAATGGGGTGAAAGGCGAACTGTGGGTCAGTGGCGCAGGGCTGGCGGACGGTTACATCGGGGATGCGCAACGCAGCGCGGAGAAGTTTGTTGTGCGGCAGGGGGCGACCTGGTATCGCACCGGTGACCGGGCCTACTACCGCGACGACGGCGTGCTGGTTTTCTGCGGGCGCACCGATGGGCAAGTCAAAGTGCGAGGATATCGCATCGAACTGGCGGAAATTGAAGGCGCGTTAACGCGTCTGCCTGAGGTTGATGAAGCGGTCGCCGTGGTACTCGATGCCCCTTCGCAGCAGGTAGCCGCCGCGCTGGTGTGCACTGAGACGACCGAGATGGCGGCTATCAAAAAGGCGCTACAGGCGTGGTTACCCGCGTATGAAGTGCCTGAACATCTGATACGCATCTCCCGTGTGCCCTTGACGGCCAATGGCAAAATTGACCGAGCGGCAATTGGTGACGAGGTGCAGTCCTATCTGAGCGGCCTGCGTGATGAACGGGCCGGGGCACTGCCCGTCGGCCGCGCAGAGCAGGTGCTGGCAACGCTGTGGGGTGCATTGCTTGATCTGGACTCGGTTACGCGTGAGGCGAACTTTTTTGCGCTGGGCGGCGACAGTCTGATTGCTACCCGGTTAATCAGCCGTCTGCCGCAGGAAGGGCTTCACGGTACGCTGGCGTCACTGTTTCGTCAGCCGGTGCTGCACGCGTTTGCGGCAACGCTGCGGGAGGTGATGCCCGAACAGCAGATCCGTTTGCACCATGATGCCACGCAGCGCTATCGCCCGTTCCCGCTGAATGACGTGCAGGAGGCCTATTGGCTCGGGCGACGCGATGGGTTCGTACTGGGCGGTATCGCCGCCCAAAGCTACCACGAATACGAACTGCAACACGCCGATCTGATGCGCCTTGAGCACGCCTGGAACCAGTTGGTCATTCGGCACGATATGCTGCGCTGCGTCATCGGAGAGGATGGTCAACAGCACATCATGGAAGAGGTTCCCTATTTTTACTTCCGTTACCACGACTTACGCCATTTGACGGATGCGTCAGCACAGTTGGCGCTGCTGAGAAACCGAATGGCACATCAGATTCTGGCTGCCGGTAGTGGCAGGCTCTATGACATCACGCTGATTGACTATGGTGCAGGGAAATCGCGACTTGCCGTGCTGTTCGACAATTTGATTGTCGATGGTTTAAGCATGTTGACGCTATTTAGTGAATGGTTTGAATGCTACCAAAATCCGGAGACCGAACTCCCTGCGCTGACGATACAATTCCGTGATTATCAGTGCTGGCGTGCGCAGCAGGGGCAGGCGCAAGAGGATATCGTCTACTGGCAACAGCGGTTTGATGCGCTGCCGCCTGCGCCCGCATTGCCGACACGCATGGTGCCTTCCTCCATCATCACACCGCGATTTCGTCGGTTGGAAGCGCGGCTCGAACCTGCTCTGTGGCGACAGCTCAGCGATCGCGCGCGTCAGGCGCAAATTACTCCTTCGGTGCTGCTCCTGACCTGCTTTGCGGAAACGCTGAGTCGGTGGAGTGGGCAAAAAGCGTTGGTGATCACCTTGACGCAGTTCGATCGCCAGCCGCTTCATCCCGACATCAACCGCGTGGTGGGGGATTTTACCTCGCTGACGCTGGCGGAGTATCACGCCGATAACGCAGATAGCTGGCTAAGGCACGCCCAGCGCTTGCAGGAGCAAGTGTGGCGCGACCTCGGCCACGCCTCAGTGTCCGCCATTTCGGTACAGCGTGCGCTGGCGCAGCGGGCAGGCAATGAGATGCAGGCCGCACCCGTGGTGTTCACCAGTATGCTGGGGGTGGCGGATGCATTGGCTAAGGCGGTGCCCTGGCCGAGCTACACCAGCTCGCAAACGCCGCAGGTGTGGCTTGATCATCAGGCGATTGATTTAGCCGATGGGGTGTTGCTTAGTTGGGATTACCTGGAAGAACTGTTTTTGCCCGACATGGTTGAGCAGATGTTTACCAGGTACTGCCACACGCTGCGCGCGTTGGCAGGCAGCGACTGGCTTGCGCCGCCGATTCGGGATTTGCCCGTTGCCCAGCGTCAGATGCGACTCCAGGCCAACACCACCGGTGGCCCGATGCCAAGTCACCGGGCACTGCATGACGCCTTTTTTAGTCAGGCGCAGCAGTGGCCTGAGCGCCCAGCGCTGTGGGATAGTGTGAATGGCTACCTGAGCTACGGCGCGCTGCGTGAACAGGCGCTGACGGTAGCGGCCGGGCTGCTGCACCGCGGCATTCATGCGGGTGATTGTGTCGCTTTGTGCCTGCCGTCAGGTGGCGATCGCATGGTGGCGCTGCTCGGCATCCTTGCGGCCGGGGCGGCCTATCTGCCCCTCAATCAGGCGCATCCCGCCGCGCGTCACGCACTGCTGTGTCGTAAGGGGCGCGCAAAAGCCGTTATCTGCGACAGCGATCTCTCGTTCGCCTTACCAACCTTTTCGCTGGCCTCATTGCGCGACAACGCGCCGTTAACCGCACCGATCATTCCGCCGGACGATGCGCTCGCCTATGTGCTCTTTACCTCCGGTTCCACCGGGGAACCCAAAGGCGTGATGATTGAACACCGTAACGTGCTCAATACGTTGGAAGCGGTGTGTCAGCAACTTGATATCTCGGCGCAGGATGTCTTTCTGGCGGTTTCCGCGCTGGATTTCGACCTGTCGGTGTTTGATATCTTCGCCGCGTTGAGCGTGGGGGGATTATTGGTGTTGGTGGAGGACTCGCCCCATCATGATGCGGACCGATGGTTAACACTGATGTCTACCCACGGTGTCAGCGTATGGAACAGCGTACCTGCTCTGTTCGATATGCTGCACTCCTTGGCCTGTGCGCGACAGGTGACGCTGCCCAATCTGCGTATTGCGTTGCTGTCGGGGGATTGGGTGGAGCCTGACAGCGGTGAACGGCTGCGCACGCTCGCGCCGTCGGCACAGGCATTTGCGTTGGGTGGGGCCACAGAAGCCGCTATCTGGTCCACGATATGGCCAATGTCGTCACCGATACCGGAAGGGTGTCACACGGTTCCCTACGGTTTCCCATTGAGGAATCAACGTTTCCGCGTGGTGGATGCCTTGGGCAATGACACGCCCGACTGGGTGCCCGGTGAGCTGTGGATTGGCGGGTTGGGGGTGGCGCGCGGCTATTGTGCTGATGCGCGCTTGACGGCGCTGCACTTCAACGGCGATTACCCGTGGCGCTGGTATCGTACTGGCGATCGCGGACGCTATCGACCAGACGGGGTGCTGGAATTTTTGGGGCGTATCGACAGTCAGGTTAAGTTACAGGGTCACAGAATTGAATTGGGTGAAATAGAAGCCACTTTGCTGCGTCATCCACAGGTACGTCACGCCGTTGCGGTGGTGCAAGGCGATGGCGCTACGGCAGGGTTGCACGCTTTTGTCCAGATGGATGCCGCTGAAGAAGAGATCAACGCGCTCTTGAGCGCACTGCATCACGAACTGCGTATCACTTTGCCGGGCTATGCGATTCCGGGGGCAATATCCCCGTTGACCACCTGGCCGCTGACCCCCAGCGGAAAAATCGACAGGCGTCAGTTAGCGCTGTCCCCGCCGCACTCAACGTCTCCTCTTCCTGAAAAAATCAGTGAGTTGCAGCATGTGGTCGCTGCGTTGTGGCAACAACTGGTGGAAGGGCCACCGCCATCGGGCACTGATTCCTTCTTCCGCGCGGGCGGTAACTCGCTGCTGGGAACAAAACTGGTGGCTCAGGTGTGTGAAAGATTTTCTATCAACTTGACCATAAAGGAGTTTTTCTCTGACGCAACTTTATCTGGTCTGTGTGCCTGCATTGAAAGGCATTTAGCCGACCGCGCTCGAATGGAGGAGGGATCGCTATGAATATCGCCGATTTTGTTGCCACGCTGGAGCTACAGGGCATTGAGCTGTGGTGTGAAGAGAATAATCTGCACTTTCGTGCGCCTGCCGGAACCTTGAGTGAAACGGTGAAAGGGGCGCTGCGCGAACACAAGCCTGCGCTGTTGGCCTACCTGGCAAGCCGGAATGAGAGCGAGGCGATGCTCTGCGATCGTCAAGGTCGCTTTACGCCATTCCCGCTGACGGAAACCCAGCAGGCGTGGCTGATGGGGCGTCACAGCGCTTTTGCTTACGGCGGTCTGTCGTGTCGCGGTTTTCTCGCGGTGAGTTTCCCGGCGGCGCTGGAGCCGGCGCGGCTGGAGCAGGCATTGCAGCAACTGATTGTGCGCCATGACATGCTACGGGTGGTGGTGAAAGAGGAAGGCTTTCAGCGTGTCTTGTCGACGGTGCCTGATTTTGCGCTGCCCACCAGCGATCTGCGCCAGCTTGGCGCTGAACCGGCGCAGCGCGCCGTGGACAGGCTACGCGATACCCTGTTATCGGCCCCGTCCGACTACGCCACCTGGCCGCTGTTCGCGGCGCATGCGGTCCGGTTGGCCCGTGAGACACAGTTGCTGCTGGCCGTTGAACTGATCGCGTTGGATGCGGCCAGCCTCTATCTGTTGGTCGATGAACTTGCGCTGCTGTTGTTCAACCCTGAACAGCTTCCTCCCGTACCTGACATTACCTTTCGTGACTGCGTGATTGCGCGGCGTGCCGCACGTGAAGGCAAGCGCTATCGAGACGATCGTCGCTATTGGCTGGCGCGCCTTGATGCGCTGCCGGATGCACCGCAACTGCCGCTGGCAGAAGCTACGGCCGATGCGCCGTTTCTGCGCCGTCAGCGGCTGCTGTCGGCGAGCCAGGTCAGGCAACTCGGCTCACTGGCTGGCGAACACCAGGTGACGTTGAGCGTGCTGTTGCTTGGGGCGTTTGCGCAAGTGCTGGCGCTGTACAGTCAACAGCGTCATTTCACGCTGAATTTGCCCGTGTTTCGTCGCGATCAACGGCATCCCGATATCCAGCGCGTGCTGGGCGATTTTACCGACACCGTGCTGCTCGAGGTTGATTTACAAGGTACGGCCCCGTTTGGCGAGCAGCTACGTGCGCTCAGCCAGCGCCTGTGTGACGCGATGGATCACGCCAGCTACTCCGGGTTGGAACTGCTCAGAGAACGTTCTCGCCGCCGCGGGGAGGCCCAGTTAATGCCCGTGGTGTTTACCAGCACGTTGGGGCAACGCGCAAAAAACGATGGGAACAAGGCCCACTATCACATTGTGCAAGGCATGACGCAGACACCGCAGGTGCTCATCGATTGCCAGGTGGTGGAGCAACCCGAAGGGATCCTGCTGGCATGGGATTCGCGTGAAGCGCTGTTTCCTCCCGCCCTGATTGAACAGGCGTTCGATCTGTATTGCAGCGTGATCAATCGATTGATTGAAGAGGGTGAAGGCTGTATGCAACAGGTTCGCCCGGTGTCATTGCCCGCCGCGTTTTGTCACGCGCGCCAGCGTGCCAATGCGTCTTGTCGGGCCTATCCGGCCCAGTTGCTGCATCAGGGGATGGTGGATCAGGCTGAACGGCGTCCCGAGGCAACCGCACTGATTGATGAGCATGGCACACTGAGCTACCAGCAACTGCTGACGCAGGCCACCGGACTGGCCGCACGGTTGCAGCAGGCGGGGCATCAGCCTGCGCAACGGGTTGCCATTTTCTGTGACAAGGGGCGGGGACAGGCGTTGGCCGCGTTGGCGACGCTGCTGTGCGGGGGATGCTATGTGCCGTTTTACTTGAAGCAACCGACAGCACGCCGTGACCTGATGTTGCAGGATGCTGATATTTCGTGGGCCATTGCTGACGATCTCACCTCGCTTCCCGCAGGGATTAACGCGCTTGACTGGCGGGGTGAACAACCTGCGCACCCCTTCACGCCGGTGGCGGTGGCACCGGAGCAGCCCGCGTACCTGATTTATACCTCGGGTTCTACCGGCACGCCGAAAGGGGTGGTGATGTCTCATCGGGCTGCCTGGAATACGCTGGCCGACATCAACCACCGCTTTGCCGTGGGCGCGCAGGACGCGATGCTGGCGCTGGCTAATCTCTCCTTCGATCTCGCCGTTTACGACCTGTTCGGGGTGCTGGCCGCCGGAGGGCGTCTGGTCTATCCCCACGCCGCGCAGCAGGGCGATCCGGCCCACTGGGCGGCGCAGATCCAGCGTCATGACATCACCTTGTGGAACAGCGTGCCGTCGCAGTTGCAGATGCTGTGCGATGTCCAGCAACCGTTGGCACCGCTGCGCGTGGCGCTGGTCTCCGGGGATTGGGTACCGCGTGGCCTGCATGAATCGCTATCGGCATTGCAGGCATCTGCCGAGCTGTTCGCGCTGGGTGGGGCCACAGAAGCGGGCATTTGGTCCGTGTGCTGCCCGGTCAATGGGCTGGAGGCGCACTGGGCTCATGCCCCTTATGGTGCGCCGCTCGCCAATCAGCGCCTGTACGTTGTGGACGATGCCATGAATGACCGCCCCGATTGGGTGGCGGGAGAGATTGCCATCGCCGGAGCCAGTCTGGCTGACGGCTACTGGCAGGATGCCGAAAAAACTGCGCAGCGTTTTGTTACCGCTCGCAATGGTGAACGCCGCTACCTTACCGGCGATCGAGGACGTTATTGGCCCGATGGTCGCATCGAATTTCTGGGCCGTTATGACCAGCAGGTGAAAATCCACGGTCACCGGGTGGAACTGGGTGAGATCACCGCGACGCTGCGCCAACATCCGGCGGTTGCGGATGGCGTCGCGCTGTTGACAACGGACGGCACCCTGCACGGCGTGGTCGAAACCGCTGCCGGACAGCAGTCCGCCGCCATTTCGGTGACAGACGCCGCCCGCGACTGTGCGCAACAGCTCGAACGGGGTATGGATGCCCCGGCGTTCACCGCGCTGATGGCGGCGGCGGACCGGGTGGCGATGCTCGCGATGGCAGCCCGATTGCGTGCCGATGGGTTATTCGGCACGGAGCAGGTTCACCATTCGCTGGATGAGATCTATCAGGCAACGCACGTGGCGCAGACGCATCGACGCTTGCTGCGTCGTTGGCTGGATGCCTTGGTGGGGGGGCGGGCGTTAATGCGCGATGCGCAAGGCCATTACCGTGACCTGATGCCGAGCGATAACGCTGCGCTTGACGATGCCTGGCAACAGGTTGATCGCCTTGAACAGCGTACCCGCTATGGCAGTCTGACGTTGGATTACATCCGGGCGTGCAGTGAGGATCTCGCTGGGCTGTTGCGCGGTGAGCGCGATGTACGCGGGCTGCTGTTTCCACAAGGCGAACTGTCGACGGCGCAGGCCGCTTACCGTGATAACGTGGCAAGCCGCAGTATGAATGCCATCGCCATTGCGGCCATTACCGAATTTGCCAAGCAGTGCGATCGCCCATTGCGCCTACTGGAAGTGGGGGCGGGGGTGGCGGGCACCGCCAGCGAGTTGGTGCCTGCACTGGCGGCCTATGGTACCGAATACTGGTTTACCGATTTGTCGACGTTCTTCCTGACAGAGGCGCGTAAACGCTTTGCTGACTACCACGGTATGCACTACGGCCTGTTCGATATGAACCTGCCCGCCGCGTCGCAGGGGATGCAGGCCAATAGCATGGATGTCATCCTGTGCGCCAACGTGCTGCACAATGCGCGGCACGCGGGCGAGGTGCTGTCCGGTTTGGCGCAACTGCTGACACCGGGCGGCATTCTGGTGTTCATTGAGCCGGTGCGGCGTCATAACTACCCGCTGTTGGTGTCGATGGAGTTTTTCCCCGAGCTGACCGGGTTCACCGACCTGCGCGCCGAGACCGACCAGACCTTCTTTACCCGTGAACAGTGGCTCGATTTATTGCAGCAGGCGGGCGCGACGCTGCTTGACTGCGCACCTGCCGCGCACAGCGCATTGGCAACGTCGGGACAGGGCGTTTTTATTGCTCAGTTCAAAACCGATCGCGCCAGTGTGTGCGATGCGCGCCTGCGGGCGTACCTGCAAACGCGTTTACCGGCGCACATGATCCCGACCCAACTGCATGTTTGGGATGCCTTGCCGCGCAATGCGAGTGGCAAAATCGATAGGCCAGCGTTGGCGCAAACGCTGTTGAACCACGCGTCAACCGCAGCGTCGCAGGTGCAAGGCGATGCGCTGTGTGACGCGCTGGAACACGACATTGCCGCTATCTGGAGCGAGGTGCTGGATACCGAGATTGTTACGCGGGACGCGGATTTTTATGCCTGTGGCGGCGATTCTCTGTTGCTGTCGCGCATGATTGGCCGACTGCGTGAGCGTGTCGCCGCAGCCAACGCCCTGACCTGGGGCAGTTTACTACGTCATTTACTGCAAGATCCGACGTTAAAAGCCCTGTCTGCGCGACTGCGTCAGGTGGAAAAAAAACAAACGGCGGCGTCATCCACGCCGGTTCCGCTGGTGACCTTATGGGAAACGGCGGGCGTGTCATCACACCCCTGTGTGCTGTTGCATGCGGGAAGTGGCGATATGCAGCCCTACCGTCACGTGCTGCCGGAATTGGATAAATCCGCCTATTCCTGCGGCATCGGAATTGAACTCCCTTCACCGGCGGCGTTTATGGCGCTACCGCCGCCGCAAGCGTTGGTGAGGCTGGCGGGACAGTATGCCGATGCGTTGTGCGAGCGTGGCGAGCGCTTCACGCTCATCGGCTACTGTCTGGGGGGGTTACTGGCAGCAGAAATGGCTCGCCAGCTCAGCGAGCGCGGCGTCTGTGTGCAACAATTGGTGGTGATCAGTGCCTGGCAGCCTCCGCGCGTGGAGGATGTGCGTCTGGTCGAGTACGTGTTTGCCCGTTCACACGGAGCCTGCCTGGAAGCGTTGCGTTTGCCGTCGGAATCGGCGCTGGCTGAGGCGGTTCATCACGTGCTGTGCGAAACGCCTTCCCACATTCCCGCCGGTGCATTTGACCGTTTACCCGACGCCTATCAGCCCGTTGGTGACGCGCTGAGTCAATGGGCGATGAAACCGCTGAATGAGCGACTGCGCGCCTTGCAGACCGACGGTGCTGAGCAGGGGGCCTACTTTGCTCCCGAAGGTGAAGTGCAAGCCTTTGCCGAGCGCCACGCGCTGTTCCACCATTGCATGGCCGCCGTGGGTGAACACCAGCCTGCGCCCTGGACCGGAAAAACCCTGTTAATACGCAACAGCGCAAGCGATCCGTTGTTGCCCGGTACGCCGCAGGATGTCACTGACTATTGGCAGCGTCTGAGCCTTGGCGATCTGACCGTGGTGGACACGCCGGGCGACCATTTTAGTTGTATGGCGCAGCCACATGCGGCGTCACTGGCGAACTGTATCGCACGGCACACTCGCCCGGAGGAGGCGCTGTGAAGCGGTATTGCATCGCGATTCTGGGGGCGACGGGCAGTATCGGACGAGAAGTTACCTGTTGGCTGGGCGCGGCGGGATACACATTGCGCCTCGGTGCCAGACAGCCTGAGGCCTTGCACGCGCTGGCGCAGCAGGTCAACGCGCACGCTCAGGTGGTCGATCTCTATCAGCAAGAGGCGCTGGATGCGTTCAGTCAGGGATGCGCGCTGGTGGTGAACTGTGCGGGGCCATCTTATCTGGTGCTGGATCGGGTTGCGCGCAGTGCCGCTCGGGCCGGTGCTCATTATATTGATGTGTCCGGCGATGCCCCGGTATGGCATTTGCTGCAACAAACACCGACCAGCGCACGGGACTGGACCGCAGTACTCTCGGCAGGCATGTTGCCGGGGTTAGCCAATTTGATTCCTGACTGGCTGGGCGTGCTGCCTGATGATGCCATTACCGTTTACAGCGGAGGGCGTGAAAGTGTGCGCGGTGCCGCAGCGGGCGATCTGGTGCTATCGGTTAACGATCAGTACGGCACGGTAGCGGCCGCTAGTTACTGGTATGGCGAATCGAGCGCCTTCTGGGTTAAGGGGGAGCCGCATTTGCGCCGGTTACCGACAGAATTGCGCAATGATTTGGCACATTTCCCCGGCGAAGTGACGCTGCTGCCGTTTCTCAGCAGCGATGCAGAGCGTCTGGCAACACGCCATCAGTTGCGCGAGTTGCGCTGGTATAACGTGTTTAGCGGAAGCTTCTTGCGTGAGACGCTGACCGGTCTGCGCGGTTGGGTGAACAATGCTGAACGCCTGACGCAGGCGGTGGCGCAGGTTGAGCAGGCCAGTGAGCTCGATCTGCTGGGGCACTCGCCCTATTACCGACTGGTGTTCGATCTTCTCCCCCATAACAAACCGCGCCGCCGAGCGGTGATCTCTACCGACAGCAGCGCGGCGTTGACCGCCGCCGTCACGGTGAGCACGGTGAATGCGTTATTACGCGGTGACATTTCCCCCGGCGTGCATTTTGCGGATGACGTCCTGATGGCGACACAAACCTTTAACGACGTTGTCCGTCTGCATCCGGGCACGCAGATTCGCCAATACCTGCCCGATGAACGTCTCGAAGAGGGAAGATTATGACCACCAAAATGAAGGCCGTGGTGTGCGGCACCGCGTTTGGTCGATTTTATCTGCGCGCGTTGGCGCTGCACCCGGACATTGAACTGGTGGGGATCCTGTCGCGCGGTTCTGACGCTTCCGCACGCTGCGCACGTGAGATGGGTATCGCGCATTATCACGCGGTAGAGGCGCTGCCGGAGACGGTAACCCTGGCCTGCGTGGTGGTACGCGCAGGGGTGTCCGGCGGTAGCGGCGCGGAGGTAGCGTGTGCGCTGTTGCGCCGGGGGATCCATGTTTTGCAGGAGCATCCACTGCACCCGGATGAGCTGGCGCACTGTTTTCGTACCGCGCATCAGCATCGCGTGCGCTATGACGTCAATGCGTTTTATCCCCACGTGCGCGCGGTGATGCGTTTCTTGCAGGCCGCGACGTTGCTGCGCCAGCAGCAGCCGATCGCTTATTTGGAGGGAGTATGCGGCGCACAAGTGCTGTATCCCTGGCTGGATATGGCGGCGCGGGCGCTGGGGCGTTTGCAACCTTGTCGATTGACGTTGTCACAGCCTGCACAGACCGGCCCCTACACCACGCTTCAGGGGGATATCGGCGGTGTACCGGTAACCCTGCGCGTGCAAAACCAAATTCATCCGGGGGATGCCGATAACCACGCGTTGCTGCTGCATCGCATGTCGCTGGCGACGGAAGGCGGTGTTCTGACGTTGGCGGATACGCACGGTCCCGCCCTGTGGCAGCCGCGCTTGCACACGCACCGTGATGCCACGCATCGTCTGGTGTTGGACGGGCCGGGCACAGAACGTCTGGCGGCGCTGAGCAGCAGCACCCTGCCGGGCAGTGAGCCTGACACCTTTCGCGCCGTGTTCGATACCCAATGGCCGCAGGCGATCAACCGGGCGTTGGATGCGTTTATTGCCAGCATCGGAAACCCGGCGCTGGCGCAGAGCCAATCCGCCTGGGCATTGAGCGTCACGCGCAGTTGGCACCAGATTTCAACCCTGCTCGGTCCCCCCGCGCTGATTGAACCCGATGCGCCGCCGGTGGTGGCGCTGTGTCAGCAACTGTGCCGACAGGAGGCCGAATGACCCGTCACTTCTTACGTTTCTTTTCTCCGCCCACGGCGTTGCAACCGCTGCTGGTTTGTCTGCCCTATGCCGGGGGCGGAGCCAGCGCGTTTCGTGCCTGGTCAACGCTGTTTGATGCGCAGATCGCCGTTGCCGCCGTGCAATATCCAGGGCGAGAAGATCGTTTTAACGAAGCGACCATCGATGATATGTCACGCCTGCTGGACACGCTGATGACCGAGTTGCAACGCGACATCGCGGCCCGGCCCTACGCGCTGCTGGGGCACAGTATGGGCGGCGCGATTGCGCATGAGCTGGCGGTGCGATTGGAAGCGCAGGGCATGCCGCCGCGACATCTGTTTGTCTCAGGTCGGCAACCACCCCGTTATCACCCGCGCGACAGCGCCGTTCATCGCAGTAGCGACAGCGATATTCTGGCCGAACTGCGTCGTTTGAATCCGCGCAATAATGCGCTGGTGGAATCGCCGGAATTGGCTGCGCTGCTGGTGCCGATTATTCGCAGCGACTATCGCTTGATCGAAAATTATCGACCTCATGACACGCCGGTGATTGGTTGTCCGATCGATGTGCTCGCCGGACGGGACGATCCCGATCTTCCCGCCGAGCAAGCCTGTGCCTGGGCCGATTACACCTCAGCATCGTGTCAGGTGCATATTTTCCCCGGCGACCATTTCTTTATCAATCAGCAACGCGACGCGGTGGTTAACGCCGTGCAACAGGCGTTTCTGTCCTCGCTCACCCCGTGCACAAAAGGATAAAACGATGGACGATTTCTACTCACCCGTAGCGGAATATTATGACCTGGTGGCCAGAGCGCATTCAGAAGGCGATACCGTGCTGCGAGAACGCCTGGCGGCCACTACCTTAAACGGCGAACCGATCCTGGATCTCGGGGCGGGAACCGGGCGTACGGTCGCGGCCATTGCCGACAGCGTGCCGCAGTGCGACATTTTGGCGGTGGAACCGGCTCCGGCCATGCGCGCCGTGTTGATGCACCGCGTTATCAACGATCCGCATCTGCGTCAGCGAGTGACCGTGGTCGCTGAGCCCGTGGATCAACTGCACCTGCCGGAAAAACTGGGCGCCGTGGTGGCCTATGGCGTATTGGGGCATATGTGCCGGGAAAAACGTCAGCAGCTCTGGCAGCTACTGTTACCGCGCCTGTCGGCGGGGGCCCCGATTTTTGTAGAACTGCTGCCGCTGGAAAAACCGATCGTGTTGCCGGCCTTTCCGCTCGCTTGTGAAACGGTGGGTAAACGGCATTACACCGCATCATTGCAAGGGGAACCGGGGCCAGACGATACTATGCTGCTGACGTCCTGTTGGACGGTGCGCGGCGGACCCTGTCCGGCGCAGGTGATCCGTAATCAGAGCGTCTGGCACACATTTAGTCTGGCGGAACTTGCGCAGGAAGCGGGGTTGCGCGCAGAACGTCTCACCGCTCAGGCCGGGGTGCTTTATGCATAACAACGATGCGCAGGATGCTTATCAGACCGATACCCGTTTACACGATACTGATGCCCGGCGATTGCCGCCGCCGCTTGCCTGGCCGCCGGAAATCGCCCAGCGCTACCAGGATGCGGGTTACTGGCAAGCGGATACGTTATCAACCCACATCATCCGCTGGCAACAGACCTACAGCGAACACACCGCCTTGATTGCCGAAGGGCACGCGTGGCCTTATTGGAAACTGATGGGTCAAGGCAGGCGTTTTGCCACCATGCTCAGGCAACAGGGGGTGTCTCCTGGCGACACGGTGTTGGTGCAGTTGCCAAACGGTGCTGATTTCGCCGTCGCCCTGTTTGCGTTGTTGCTGATGGGGGCCGTACCGGTATTGGTGGTGCCGACACTGTGCACCCAAACGGTCGTTCAGGTGGCGGCGCAGGCGCGAGCCCGGCGCTACCTGGGCAGCGCAAGCCTGTGCCAGAGCGAGAACCATGCGTTAACAACGCAACTGGCTGAGCACGGCTGCCGTACACTCTTCAGTGGCAAAACGGATCGCTTTTGTTTTTGCCAGGAGGCGATGATCGCTTCACCGCCGTCTGGGGATGACGCGGGCAATATTGCGCTGCTGTTGCTGTCAGGCGGAACCACCGGCATACCGAAACTGATTCCGCGCACCCATGCAGATTATGGCTATAACTTTCAGCGCTGTGCTGAACTGTGTGCGCTGAGCGAACGGGATCGCTATTTGGCCGTTTTGCCGATGGCGCACAATTTTTCGCTGGCGTGTCCCGGCGCGTTAGGGGTGTGGTCGCGCGGTGGCTGCGTGGTGGTTCCTGCCACGCCTGCACCGGAAGATGCTTTCGCCGCGATTGCCCGTTTTCGTGTCACGCTCACCGCGCTGGTGCCTTCGTTAAGTCAATGCTGGCTGGAGGCGCTTGACAGTGAACTCCCTGATTTGCGTTCACTGCGCCTGATTCAGGTGGGCGGTGCCAAACTTGATGCCGTTCGTGCTGGTGCAATGCTGAATCGTTTCGGATGCCAATTGCAACAGGTGTTTGGCATGGCGGAAGGGTTAATCACCCTGACGCGGCTGGACGACACGCCACACACCATCCTCACCACACAGGGGAGGCCGCTGTGTGAGGATGATGATATTCGCATTGTGGACCCCGCCGGGAGTGCCGTTTCCCCCGGTCACACCGGAGAGCTATGGGTTCGCGGACCCTATACGATTCGAGGGTATTTCCGTGCCCGCGCTGGAGACGCGCAGTCGTTCACGTCTGAGAGTTTTTACCGTAGTGGCGATCGGGTTCGACGTTTACCGGATGGCAATCTGTGCGTCGAAGGGCGCATCAAGGAAACCATTAATCGCCACGGTGAGTCCGTGGGTGCTGGCGACATCGAGGATGCGCTGCGCTTGCATCCTGATGTGCGTGACGTGGCCGTGGTGGCCGGTCTGGATGAAACGGTGCATGCGGTGGTGGTCGCCAAACGCTCGCTGTTGCTGGCAGATTTGTGTGCGTTTTTGGAACAGCAGGGCGTACCCGTATCCCGATGGCCCGACGCGCTGAGCGTGGTGAAAGCATTGCCGCTTACCCCAATGGGAAAAATCAATAAACAGGCGCTAACGGCGCGCATTATCGGTCGCGTAAGGGAACAGGTAAAGGAGCAATCATGATGGGATATCACAGCAGACGGCATCTGATTTTGCCTGAGGCTCAAACGCTGCCAATCATTGCAGAGATGCTCAACCAATTGAAAGGGGAAGACCATTATGTCTACGAGCGTCAATCCTGCTGGTATCTTGCGTTAGGGCAGCGGGCATCGCTGACCGTCGACGCTGCCGGCGAGCAGGCGACCACCATTACCGATAACGGCATTAATACCACACGCGTCAAGGGATCGCCGGCGGAATACGCCCGTCGCTTTCAAGCCGAACACGGTGGTGAAAATCTGCGTATCTACGGCGAGGCGGGGTTTCACTACGCGCTTTGTGTTCAGGAACAAGGTTACAAACCGGGTCGCTGGCCGGTGTTGAATCTGATTGTGCCGCGTGAGGAGCTGATCTTTTGCGACAACGGCGTCACGGTGTTGGCGGAGGATGCACAGCGTTGCCGGCAATTGTCTGACTGGGTGCTGAGCGCGGCTACCGTGGCGAAACGTCGAGGGGGGGATGCCAGACTGGCGCACATTGCCGAACTCGCCTGCGATCAGGGCGACTACTGCCAGCGCGTGTGCCAGGCGATTGAAGAAATTCACGATGCCCATTACAGCAAGGTGATCCTGGCGCGGGTCATGCCGCTCAAGCAACCCGTGGATATGGCAGCAACGCTGCTGCGCGGACGTCAGGCCAATACGCCGGTACGCACGTTTTTATTGAAGCAGGGGGACCGTGAAGCCGTCGGTTTTTGTCCTGAGCTGGTGATGTCCGTCGAGCAGGACAGGGTGAGCACCGATACGCTGGCGGGCACTTGCGTCCAGCATCAAGACGCTGCCACATCAAACGCATTGCTGAGCCATTCCTTAAGCGACGACAAAGAGATTGTTGAGCACGTGATGTCGGTCAGAGCGGCAGTAGAAGAGATGAAAGGACTGTGTCAGCCGGAGAGCGTGGTTATCAATGATTTAATGTCGGTACGCCAGCGCGGCAACGTGCAGCACCTCGGATCGCGCGTCAGCGGTGAATTGGGCTACGGAAAGGACGCATGGGATGCCTTTGATGCTCTGTTCCCCGCAATAACCGCCACGGGCGTGCCAAAGCGTGCCGCGCTGTCGGCGATTGCGCGACTGGAATCATCCCCGCGTGAACTTTACTCCGGAGCCATACTCTGGTTAGACGGTAAAACGCATTTTGAAGCGGCGCTGGTGCTGCGCTCAGCGTTTCAGGATAGCCATCAGCGCTGGCTACAGGCCGGTGCCGGGGTGATTGCACAGTCATCACCCATACGTGAACTCACTGAAACGCAGGAAAAGTTGGACAGTATTGCGCCTTATCTGGTCTTCCAGCAAAAAACGCGGTAAGGATGCAACGTCGAGGGACTGGAGGAAGGGTTACATGTCATCAGTACAGAATCTCTCATCGCTAAAACAATTAAGCGATTTGGCACGCCATTGGGACTACGAATGTGAAATGGTCGTGGCAGAAAAAAGCCCGGCCCATGAGGTAACGTTTGAGGGCACGCTTCGGGCCGTGACGTTGCCGTATGGGATCGATCTTTGTCTTAACGACATCACTACCCGTGAGGAAGATTATCGCAGCGCCACGCTCAAACAGTGTCTGACCATTCTGTTAACCCTGGACGGGGATACGCCAAATTATTATCTGGATGACGGCAGCATGCTGGTGATGGAGCTTGGCGTGGCCAAAGTGATTGCCGCGCGCAGCCCGCTCCGCCTCTGGTGCCGCAATCCGCGTGGTCATCATAGCCGGAGTCTGGTTATTCAGGCGGCACCACGGCGTATTGTCGATAGCGAATTGGCTCAGCAGATTGAACGCTTGCTACAGCATGAAGGTATTTACAGTTTTATGGTCCCGCATCACACCCTGACGCTGGCCGAAAGCCTGTTTACCCTGTGCGACAGCTGTGTGCCTGGACGTTTACATATTCATAGCTGCGTGTTGGATCTGTTGGCGCAGGGGTTGCACGCCGCAGAACAGACACCGTCCTTGATGCCCTATGCCGCACCCTGTCGGGATACGGTGCGCATTCTCAAAGTCCGCGACAAGCTGCTCGCGCAGTTGGATAACAATCACTGCCTGTGCGATTTAGCGCGTGAAGCCGGGATCAGCATCAGTGCGCTTAAAAGTAAATTCAATGCGGTGATGGGGCAATCGGTGTTTTCTTTCTTGCGTGAGCAGCGGCTGATGCGTGCCCGAAAAGGGCTGGAATCGGAAGGATGGACGGTGAAGCAGGCCGCCTATTATGTCGGTTATCAGCATCCCAGCAATTTCTCTACCGCCTACCGTCGCAAGTTTGGTCGTTGCCCTCGTGATGCGTTAAATGCCTGATGCTGGCTCCAGTCACAGCTGTTTTGGCTTTTCTCATAGTTAAGTTCGCTGTGGCGGCATCGGACCTCCTCATACACTCTTCGCACCGAAAATAATTATCATTTCGTTTTTTTTGCTGCGCTGAGGATAGACATGCTGAACAATACGTACCTTTGTCACAAGCGGGTAAAATTTGCGCTGTGCGCAAGCGTTGGCTCCCTGATGTGTGGGGCAGTGGCCGCGATGCCGATCGATGCCGAGCAAACCCCTACGGCGTCGGAAGATGACAGCGTCGTTTGGGTTACTGCGCGCAAGATCAAAGAAGATCCCCAGCGCGTACCGCTCAGTTTGCGCGTGTTCGACAAACAAATGCTCGAAGACCGCCGTATCGATGATATTGCCCGGCTGATACGCGATGTGCCGAACACGGGCATGAGCGCACTGGGCGATGGGCGTTCCACGCACCTCTCCATGCGGGGCGTCGGTACGTTGGCGCAGCCGCTCGGGCACGATGATACCTCGGTAGTGACCTATATTGATGGCGTACCGCAGCCACTGTTTGGCTCTGACTTGCGTTTTCTCGACGTTGAGCGCATTGAAGTGCTGCGCGGACCGCAGGGCACCGTGTTTGGGCGTAATGCCCAGGCCGGAGCCATCAATATCATTACGCGTCAACCAGGCGATGACGCACAGCACACGCTGCGTGCGGAAGGCGCGCTGGATCGACGTTCCCAGAATCTCGGGCAGTTGACGTTTTCCGGCCCGCTGCGTGACGACACGCTGAAAGGCAGTTTTTCTGCCGCCTACGCCGATCAGGGCGGTGACGTGCGTAATCAGGTCGGAGGATGGATGGGGCGAGAGCAGAACGGTGCAATGCGCACCACGCTGCTGGCAACGCCCGATGACATCACCCAACTGGTGCTGGCATTCAGCTATGGGCGCGATCGTCTGACCCCCTCCAATTTTGTGCTGCAAGGTACGCCGAACTTTCCCGCAGTGGCGCTGGATCCCAAAGGCTGGGCACATCGGGACACCGGTGCGCTGTCGCTGACCGCCACTCGCGCGTTGAGCGCTCTGCAAGTGACTTCGATTACCGCACTGAATCGCTATGATTTTGACAACCTGACCAACAATTCCGAAGCACTCACCTACGGAACCTGGTTTAACCAGCCCAGCGCAGCATTTCTACCTGCACTTGACTGGAGTACCTACGACGAAAAACAGCGTAGCTTCTATCAGGAACTGCGGCTGAGCAGCCTGGATAAGGCGCGGGTGGGGTGGGTCGGTGGCATTAACTACCTGCACGACGACTACCGTCTGATGAGCGATTACACCACGACCTCGATGTTGGCACCGAGCGGCGACAGTTCAATGATTAACGGGGTGCGCCATAACGATTATCAAACGGACAGCTACGCGCTGTTTGGCGAACTGACCTCTGCGCTGACGCAGAGCGAAAAATTGAAGGGCACGCTGGGGTTACGTTACACCCACGACAGCAAGGGCTATCACGCTCAGTTTCAAAACAATGGTCACCTCGGTAACGTTGCCGCCTTCGATCAGCAAGGAAGATTGCAATATGACATGGTGACCGGACGCGCCGCGCTACACTATCAACTGACTCGTGATGCCATGCTGTATACCAGCGTGGCGCGCGGTGCCAAAAGCGGGGGCTTCCCCAACTTCACCAATAATGCGCCCAGCGGTATGCGTGACGACCCCTATCAGGCGTCCTCGTCGTGGAGTTATGAAGTTGGCAGCAAGAATCGCGTCGATGGTGGGCGTGGCGAATGGAACCTGGCGCTGTTTTACAACCAGGTGCGCAACGAGCACTTGTTTGCCAAAGAGAAGAATTCGATGGTCTTCACACCACAGTCCATCGATACAGCAAGCTATGGCGCGGAGTTGGAAGGCGGATGGCAAGTGGCGGAGCACTGGCGGCTTGGTGGCGGTGTCGGGTTCACTCATGCAGCGTTGCGCAACGTATCCACCAGTGTGGCGGATAAAACCGGCGCGCGCGATGGTTATCGTGTTCCTGCCGTTCCCCGTTTTACCACTTCGCTGACCCTGGCCTATTACGACTCGGCTGCCGCGTTGGGGATCCCGGACGCCAATCTGTTTGCGCTGGCACAGCACCAATTTATCGCTCAGCGTGAGGCGAATGTGGATAACAATTTTACGCTGCCTGCTTATCGCCAGCTCAATCTCAGGGCCGGGTTAGAGTTTCCGTCATTGGATGTGTACTTGTTTGCACAGAATCTGACCAATGAGCGGCCGCAGTACACCGGCATAAGCTACATGCCCGGTGTGAACGTGGTCACCGTGGGACACGGGCGCGTGCTAGGTGCCGGGATGAAGGTACACATGTAACCGCTGCGCCGCGCTGGGCGGCGCACGCTGGCATTATCAGGATTCAGGATTCGGATGAGAAAACAGAGAATAACACTGCGGGTTGTTGTACTTCTTGCTTTGCTGGTTGCTGCCGTTGGGTTCTTCTGGGGACATAGCGACATATCTCATACCACGCGCGATGACAAAACACTGCGGGTGGTGATGCTCGGCAGTCAAAATGAGACGCTGGAGTATGGTCAGGCACAAACCTACTTTCCCTGGGCGGTGATGGGAAACGTGTGTGATGTGCTGGTCAGGTGGCGCAATGGGCGGCTGGAGTATCAGCTGGCTACGGCCATTGAACCGAATGAGGATGCAACGCGTTGGACAATACGTCTGCGCCCCGATGTCTATTTCTCTGACGGTAGCCGCTTATCGGCCACCAACGTGTTGACCAGCCTACAGCAGTTGTCGCAGTCCATCGGTTTTGGCAGTTTTTTTCAGGATGTTGATTTCGCACAGAGTGCCATACCGGATGCCCTGACGCTGAAGTTGCAACTGCGACATCCGCGCGCCGATCTGGTGCCTGCGGTGCTGGCGGCAGCCAGCATGGTGTGGAAAGCCGGTGCGCGGGCGGGCGATTTCCCCGTATGCAGCGGCCCCTGGCAGGTGAGTCTGTTTGACGGTATCAACGGTGCCGAGCTCACGCGTAATCCCTATGCCTGGCAGCCCGCCGTTTACTTTCAGCGCATCGTTATTCGTCCCTTGGCCGATGCGGCTGCGCGTGTCAATGCGTTGCTGAGCGGTGCCGCCGATTATGCATTCGATATCCCCGTCAGCAGCGCGCGTATGTTGAAAGACCAACCTAAATTCCGCGTGCTGCGCAGCGGTATTGCCGGAGCCAACGCCTTCTATTTTTCCATGAACACGCGTATTCCGCCGTTTAACGATGTTGAAGTGCGTCAGGCGTTGAAGGCGCTGGTGAATCGCCAACGTTTAGTGGATGTGGTGTTGGAAGGCTATGGTTATCCGGGGAACGATTTGTTTGGTCAAGGTTTACCCGGCGGGAATACGCTGGCCTGGCCGATAAAACACGATGTCGAGGCGGCGCGTCAGGTGTTTGCGCAAAAAGGCATTACCACGTTAACCCTGCTGACGGCCGATTTGACCCCAGGGCTAAACAACGCCGCCGAACTGCTGCGCCAGCAACTGGCGGAGATTGGCGTCACCCTGACGCTGGTGCGGCTTAACCCGGCAGACTACCTCAGTGATATTGGGCGGCTCCATCAAACGCCGTTAATGGCGATGTTTGCGCTCAACCGTCCCTTTGTGGCCGCGCTGCCCGTGTTGTTCGGCGACAACAATCCCTATAACTACGGAGGGTGGTATCCCGCCAGTATGGCAGAGCGGGTGACACGCCTGCGCGCCACGCCCGAACCGTCGTTGCAGCAACCGCTGCTGCAACAGTTGCAAATGCAAGTGATGCATGACGGACCCTATCTGGTGTGGGGCTACCGGGATCAGTTGTCAGCGGCGGCGGCTGACTTGCAGGGCGTGGAGTTAAGTCAAGGCGTACCGCTGTTTGCCGATGCTGACTGGATAAAAGGCGCGCTGGCAAATGGTCGTTAATCTCAAACGATTTTGCCTGCTGCGGGTGTTGACCACGCTGCTTTCCCTGTGGCTGGTGAGCGTGCTGACGTTTTATGCAGTGGCAACAGCACCGGGTGACGCGGTGGACCGGGCGCTGGGCGAGCGGGCAACGCCGTCGGCCCTGGCCTACTGGCGTCATCAATACGGTCTGGATAAACCGGTCATGGAGCGCTATCTGAACTGGTTCAAGGGCACGTTAAGCGGTGAGTGGGGACGCTCACTGACGAGCCAACGGCCCGTGACAGACGTGATTCTGCCCGCGATGAAGCGCAGTGCGACGCTGGCGGCCTGTGCGGCCGTTGTCATGCTGCTGCTGGGCTTCACGGGGGGCGTTGTCGCCGCGCTCTGTCACAAGGCCGGGCCCGATCGATGGTTATCCGCGCTGGCCCTGGCAGGACTGAGTATCCCTGAATTTGTGATTGCCACGCTGCTCATTCTGCTGTTTTCCGTGTGGTTGGGGGGATTGCCTGCGGTATCCCTGCTGGCCGACACCGCCAGCGTTGCCGAGCAGGCGCGTAATCTGGTGCTGCCCGCATTGACCTTAGGACTGGTTGCTGGGTGTTACCTGCTGCGGATGGTGCGGATCACGCTGTTGCAGCAGGTTCAGGCACCGTGGTTTATCAGCGCCCGATTAAACGGTGTGGCGACGGGAGTATTGCTGCGCGACTATTTATTGCCGAACGCGGCGGCCCCGCTGATTCCGATTGTTGCAGCCACCCTTCCTTACCTGCTGGGGGGAGCCATTGTGGTCGAGCGCTTGTTTGGTTACCCCGGCCTGGGCAGCCTGTGGGTTGACGCGTTTAACGCCCGAGACGGTGCCTTGCTTCAGGGGATTGTCATGCTGCTGGCGCTGAATACTGCGGTGTGCTGGCTGGTGGCGGATATCCTTTCCAGCCTGATAACGCGGCGCACAACCGCATGAAAACGGTGCTGTTGGTGGTGCTGTGCGTTCTGGTCGCACCGGGTTTGGCACCTTATGATCCGGCGCGTAGCGTTGGATTGCCGTGGCAAGCGCCGGATGCGCTGTTTTGGTGTGGAACTGACGCGCTGGGGCGCGATGTGCTGAGCCGTACCTTGCACGGTGGCGTTGCCATGCTGCTGTTTTCGCTGATGGCAACGGTGGCAGCGTCCTTTGCCGGGCTCGTTACGGGCCTGGTGCTGCTGGTGTTGCCCGATCGCGGGTATCAACTGACCGCGTTGTTAGACAGTATCCTGATGTTGCCGCCGTTGCTGATCGTGATGATGACCTATTACGCGCTCGGTCCCTCACCCTTAACGCTGCTGTTTGCCATCATGCTGCTGAGCGCGCCCTTTACCGCACGTTTTATCCGCGCGCTGGCCGAGCCGATGCTGGACAGCGATTACGCCATGGTTGCCCGCGCCGCGGGCGATTCTACCGGGCTGTTGCTCCGGCGCGAAATCCTGCCGGGGGTGTATCCGGCGCTGTTGGGCGATGGGGCAACGCGTCTGGCGGGCGCTTTTTATCTGTTTTCCGCTGCCAGCTTTCTTGGGATCAATGCGGTCGGACAGGGGAATGACTGGGCCAGCATGGTCCGTGAAAGCCTTGAAGGGATGGTACTCAATCCCTGTGCCTTGTTATTGCCCGCCGTCAGCATCGCCAGCGTGATGATGTTGATCAATCGGGCGGTTGACCGCCGGGGGCACGGATGATATCGCCGGTGTTGCAAGTCGCGGAATTAGGCGTTGAAGACGCCGCAGGCAACCCGGTGCTGGCAGGGGTCTCCTTCCAGCTTGCTGCTGATGACGCCTTGGCGGTTGTCGGGCGTAGCGGGGCGGGAAAGAGTACGCTGCTGCGTGCGTTACTCGGGGAACTGGCACCGGGCATGCGCAGGGTGACGGGGGAGATCGTCTGTTGCGGTTGTGCGGTGCATGATGCTGATGCTGCGCGTTTACGAACGCTGCGCGCGCAGCAGTGTGCCTGGCTGGGGCAGGATCCGGCGCAGGAGTTGGTGCCGACGCAGCGCATTGAGCAACTGTTGCTGGGGTTTATTGCAAAAACGCCCGCAACGATAAGTGACGCCGTCACGTTTCTGCGCGCATTGGGTTTACCGGCGGATAGGGCCTTCCTGCAACGCTATCCACATCAACTGTCCGGCGGTCAGCGGCGACGCGTGGCGTTAATTCGCGTGTTGCTCAAGCGGCCTCAATTGCTCCTGTTGGATGAACCCTTTGCCGGCCTTGATGAAGCCCAGCGGCGTAACATGATTGCGCTGCTGAATCGCTGGCGGCGGCAGCATCGCTGTGCGCTGTTGCTTATCAGCCATGATGCGGTCAGTGTCCGCGACGTGGCAACCCATCTACTGGTATTACAGCAAGGACAACAGCAGGCGTATGGCCCAGTGTCTAGCCTGCTGGCCCAGACCGCTATTCCCTTGCTGAAACAGTGGCAGGTACCGGACATTTCATCGACTCCGATTCCAGTCACTACCCGCACGGCCCCGGTACTCGAACTCGATCGCCTGCTGCTGGCGCTGCCGTGTTCCAGCCCGCCGTTACCGCCGTTGTCTTTGCTGCTTTTTGCCGGAGAGATGGTGGCGTTACACGGGGTGTCCGGCGTGGGGAAAAGTACGCTGGCTAAAACCGTGATCGGGCTTCTGGCACCTCGGCAAGGAACGCTGCGCTTAGCGGGGGAGCCGTTGGCGGCTGCGGTGAAACAGCGTCAACGTTATCAACAGCAGGCGGTGGCGCTGGTGCCGCAGGATCCGGCTCGAACCCTCAATCCCTTTCGGCGCATTGGCGCACAGTTACAACAGGCATTGCGGCGTTACGGCATTTATCAGGAGCACAGCGTTGAACGCTTGCTGGCAACGGTTGCCTTGCCCGCTGCTTATGCACGTCGCTTTCCGGCACAGCTCTCCGGCGGGGAGTTGCAGCGGGTTGCCCTGGCGCGCGCGCTGGCAGGTAAACCCGCCGTGTTGATTTGTGACGAAGTCACTTCAGCGCTGGATGCGCTCACCGCCAGAGAGATTCTTATGCTGTTACAACGACTTTGCCATGAGCATCACATGGCGCTGTTGCTGATCACGCATCAGGTGGAAAGCGTGCGTGCGCTGTGCCATCGGGTGTTACTGCTTAGCCCCTCGTCGGGCATCACCCCTTCATTACCCCAGCAACAAGGAGAGCCCGTTAATGCCGGAGCCGATAATCCCTCTATCGTCACCTACTGATTCGCTTGAGAGTATCAAACCGGCGTCACTGTTAGCGCCTATTCGCGGCTGGATTGCGCTCGCCGCGCTGCTGCAAATATTTTCGGCAGGGTTGGTATTGGTTCCGCTGGTTGAATTGTGTGAATTGATTCAGGTGCTGATGAGTGTATCGCCGACGCGACATCAGGAGGCCTGGCACGTCATTATGCTGGCCTGCGCCTGTCTGGCTTCCGGTTTGGCCTTGCGCGGTCTGGCGGAACTGATCACCCATCTGGCTGATAATCATTTGGCGTTGTCGCTACGTCGCCAATTAGCACAACGTTTGTCTCAGGCTCCGCTTGGCTGGTTTACCGCCCAGAGCAGCGGACGGATCAAACAGGGGCTTCAGGACGATGTCACGGCGATTCATCATCTGGTGGCGCACGCCTGGCTCAATATCACCAATGCATGCGCCACGCTGTTGTTTGTCTATGGCTACCTACTGTGGGTTGACTGGCGCATGACGTTGGTTGCCCTGGTACCGCTGCTGCTGTTTATGGTGTTCTATCGGCAGGTACAGCAAGGGTGTCAACGCAAAATGTCTGAATACGGCACGGCGCTGGCACAGGTGAACCAATCAGTGGTGGAGTACGTGCAGGGCATCACCGTGGTTAAGACCTTTGGTCTGAGCGGTAAAGCCCATGAGGCGTATTGTCGGGCAACAACGGATTTCCAGCGTTTTTTCCTGGATTGGGCGCTGCCGTTGATCAAACCCGAGTGTTTGTCTGCGGTGATCATTGCGCCCATTACCTTGCTGATGTTGATGCTGGTCGGCGGTATCGGGTTTATGCGCCAAGGTATGCTCGGGGTGACAGAACTGTTGCCGTTTTTGGTGATTGCGCTCGGGATCTCTGTGCCCGTGACCACGCTAAGCCACAGTGCGCAATCGCTGCGCATGGCGAAAGCCGCGTTAGAGCGGCTCGCCACGCTGCTGGCGATACCGCTGCAACCGGAGCCGACACCCAGCCGTTTTCCTCAGAATAACGAGGTAGTGTTTGACCAGATTGATTTTGGCTATCAGCCCTGTGCCCCCCTGTTACACAACCTCTCGCTGACGCTCTCTCCTGGCACGGTAACCGCGTTGGTCGGTGCCTCTGGCGCGGGGAAATCAACCCTGGCTCGCTTATTGTTGCGCTTCGATGTCCCCGATCGCGGCCAAATCACGTTGGGGGGCGTTGCGTTGAGCCAGATTGACAGCCGACATTTATATCGCCAGATCGGTACGGTGTTTCAGGACACGCAACTGTTGCGCATGAGCCTGTATGACAACATCGCGTTGGGCGATCCGCAGGCCAGTGAAGAACAGGTCATTGCTGCTGCCAAGGCCGCGTATATTCATGAACGCATCCTGCGTTTGCCGCGCGGTTATCAATCGGTATACGGCGATGATGCCACACTGTCTGGCGGTGAAGCTCAGCGGGTCAGCATTGCCCGCGCGCTGTTGCTGCAACCCGCCGTGCTGGTGCTGGATGAGCCTACCGCACAGGCGGATGCCGAATCAGAAGCGGCGATACAGGCAGCGTTCAATGCGTTGATCGCCCACCAGCGTCGTCAGGTGGTGCTGGTGATCGCCCACCGGCTGGAGACCATCACACACGCCGATAACATTGTCGTGCTGTCGCACGGCCGCATTGAGGCACAAGGGTGCCATGCCGATTTGCTGGCCAGCGGCGGTGAATATGCGCGGCTGTGGGCGGCACAACAAGGGCAGCAGGAGGCGATATGCTGTTGATGCGATTGACCAGACTGATGGGGAAATCTCACGCGCTGTTGCTGCGTCATTATTTGCTGTGGGTGTGCGGATATTGCCTGATGCAAGGGCTGACCTTTGTGCTGGTGGTGCCCATCATCCGCGCCCTGCTGGATCACCGCGTGGATGATGCATCGTTGTGGTTGCTGCCGCTAGGCGTGGGCGTGGTGCTGACAGGATATCTGCATTATCGCGCGGCGCACAGTGGGTTTCAGGTGGCGGCAACCTTGATGAACCAACTGCGCCGTCGCATCGGCGACCATGTGGTCACACTTCCGCTTGGCTGGTTTGTGCGCGCCAATACCAGCCGGTTGGGGCTGTTGCTCAGTCAGGGGGTGATGGAGATCCTGGGCTTACCCGCCCACCAGTTAACCCCCCTGTTGCGGGCGGTGATCACGCCCGCGGTGGTGGTGGTGGCAACCAGTTTTTTCGACTGGCGCGTAGCGCTGTGCGCCGCCTGCCTGTTTCCCATGCTGGGATTGGTGTATTGGTGGGCCGGACGACTGGGGCGCACCGCCGATCGGGCCGTTCAGACCGCCAATGCACAGGCGTGCGATCGCATGGTGGAGTTCGCACAAAGCCAGCCGGTGTTACGCACCTATGGCAAGGCTGCGCAGGGGTATCGGCAATTTGATCAGGCGTTGGTGGCGCAGAGCCGGGCCGCACGGCGTCAACTGTGGCTGGTGTTGCCGCCGCTGCTGCTGAACACCTGGTTGGGGCAATTAGCCTTGATGACGTTGATGGCGGGAATTACCTGGCTGGTGGTGATGGAGGGCGATGCCGCGCAGCAAACCACGCTGTTTGCCTTACTGGTGCTGGTGAGCCGGGTTATCGACCCCCTGAGTGAAGTGGCTTCTTATGGCTCCGGCATCCGTATGGCGTCAACCCAGATGGAGGCGGCAGAAAACGTGCTGTCACAACTGTCGTTACCGGCACCGACCGAGTCCGTGCCTTCACCGCAACACTACGCCATCGAATTGCGGGACGTGGACTTCAGTTACCAACCTGGCGTTCGGGTGCTGCAACATGTTTCAGCGATGCTGCCAGCCAATAGCATGACCGCCGTGGTAGGGGCATCCGGTTCGGGGAAAACCACCTTGACCAAATTGATTGCCCGTTTTTTCGATCCGGATAGCGGGGTGATTGAGATTGGCGGCATCAATGTAAAAAACTTTCCGGTCATGCAACACATGAACATGATTTCTCAGGTGTTTCAGGACAATTATCTGTTCAGTGGCACCCTGCGGGAAAACCTGCTGATGGGCAACCCTGCCGCTGATGATGACACCTTGCAAAACGTCCTGAAACTGACGCGTTTGGACGAGGTGGTGCAGCGTTTACCGCTGGGGCTGGATAACCGAGTTGGGGAAGGGGGCGGATTGTTGTCGGGCGGTGAACGTCAGCGTGCTGCACTGGCGCGCGCATTGCTGAAAAATGCGCCAATCCTGCTGTTGGATGAAGCGACTGGCGCATTGGATCCGGAAAATCAGGAAGCGATCGCACAGGGGCTTAGCGCGTTGCGCGGTCGCTGCACGATGCTGGTCATTGCGCATCAACTGCACACCATCCGCAATGCAGATCGCATCTTGGTCCTCGATCACGGGCAAATCGTGGAGCAGGGCAACCATCAACAGTTGTTGGCCATGAACGGACGCTATGCGGCCTTTTGGCAGGCAAAAGTGCGCGCCGAAGGATGGCGCATTGTACATCCCCGCGAAGAACCAGGAGAAGATGATGTCTGAGCCGCTGTGTGATAGTCAGCATTGCGCCACGCGTTGGCCGCTGCCTGACGTTGATTTAACCGATTTGACGCTGTTCTCGCAAGGTTTCCCCCATTCTGTGTTCACGCAATTGCGACAAAATAGCGGCGCGCTGTATCATCCGGCCACGCCGTTGACGCCTGATAACGAAGGTTTTTGGGTGTTTACTCGCTATCAGGATATTGTGCCGCTCGCCAGAGACATCGATACCTTCTCCTCGCACCGAGGCGGAGATCGTGCCGGGGGCGGAACCATGATAGAGGATCTCCCCAGCGCCGCAGGGCCGGGGACTGTCATCAATATGATGGACGATCCGCGCCACAAAGCCTTACGGCGTCTGATGGCGCCGGGGATCACCCGTGGGCGCATCGCTGCATTGGAGCCGATTCTTACTGTGGCGGCGCGTCAGGCGGTGGTGAGCGCGTTAGCCAAAGGCGAAGGGGATTTTGTCTCTGATATCGCCGCCGAACTTCCTCTGTTTGCCATTGCCCATTTGGTCGGGATCCCCCCCGAAGACCGGCACCCGATCTCAGGTTGGATCAATGCGGTGCTTGATTATGCCGATCGCCAATTGGGGCAGAGCAGTGTCAGCAGCCAGCAAGGCATGCAGCAGTTTATGGCTTACGCGCAGCGCTTTGTGGAACAGCGTCGCCAAGCCCCCGGTGATGACATTGTTTCGCTGGCGATTGCGGGAGAACTTTCTGCGGAACTGGGCAGTTTGACCCCTATGGAGCAGGTCATGGTGTTTAGCGTGGTGATGGTGGCCGGTTTGGAAACCACGCGCAATGCCATTGCGGGCGGAATACTGGCGTTTATTCAGCACCCGGAACAGTGGCAGTTGCTGCAACGTGAACCTGCACGCATGAACCGGGCGCTGGAGGAAATTTTGCGCTGGACCTCACCGACGCCGTACAACCGCCGCACCGCGACGCGCGATGTTGATATCGCGGGTAAACGCATCAGAGCTGGCGAGAAAGTGACACTGTGGTGGGCCTCGGCCAATCGCGATGAACAGCAGTTTGAAAACCCCTTTACCTTCGATATCAGTCGGGAAAAAAATGCCCATCTGGCGTTCGGCAGTGGCGGGCACGGCTGCCTGGGGGCGCAGTTGGCGACCCTGGAGATGCGGATTGTCTTTCGGGAATTGCTAAACCACATTGATACTTTCGCATTAAATGGCCCGGTGGAGTGGGTGCGCAGCAATAAGCACACCGGTATTCGGCGTATGCCACTGCGCTACAAAGGGTTATAACGGCTGGTGGTGTCAATCCTCTCTTGTCATAAAGGAGAGACAGTAGCCGTTAAAAAATAACGGCTTATTTTTTGAATGAATATCTCGGGTTAACGGTGTAAAACCACGCTATCTTTTACACGGAAAGTCATCGTTATGTCTATCTTGGTCCCGCACCGATCGTGCTCATCGCTAATTCCATCATCACCCTTTTATGATTCGAAACTGCATAGCCATCGGCTTGATGTGCTTATTTCCGCGGCTATCGAAGGGACATCTCTGCATCGTGACGGCGGTGATGGTCTCAGCGTAAAACAACATCTTGATAGCGTATATCATCAAGCAAAAAACAACTGTGGTGAGAGTCTTGAGTTATTACAAAATATCGCTCTGGGAAAAGGCGAGGTGGCAACGCTCGCCCAGGATCATCTCTGCCGTATCGTGTGCCAGGATGAGGGCGGAACTGCCGACGTCGCCCAACAGGCGCGCGCCCAGTGTCAGTCGTTAATCACCGATTTCCCCCAGTGGATCAACAATACCTTTCTACAGGACCGATTTACGCTGCTGTTTATCGCCGGTACGCACCTCAAGGACGAGGGACCCTGCGTGGATAATATTCCGGCCTTGGTGAAAGAAAAAATTATGCAGCTCGACGGTTTACCCATTAAACCGAAATGGTATACACCGCAACAAGGGACGTTTGATGCGGTCGATTACGCAACCTTTAACCACAACAACGGTCAACTGCGCTATGCGTTGAGTGAAGACGGTGCCTGCCAGTTTCGGGCAGCCTTGATGCTGCATGATAGGGATGAAAGTTGGTTGGATGTTGATAAATCCGTTATTTTACGGGAAATAGAAAATAACGGCTGGGAACCTAAAATACACGCGGCGATAAACAACGCTATCGAGAATATGGGCGAAATTTATGGTTATTTATCGATGTCTGATGGTGAATGTGTTGATGCGCTGATTTACAACAATACCATTGCTAACGGTGAGTTTACCCTGTATTCACCACAGGCGGTAAGGGAAGCATTGCCAGAAGCATTAAGGAAAATAAAATACCAGAAAAATGGCAATGACTATTTATCTGATATGTCTGTTGAACAGTGGGAAAACTTTACCCACCTCATTTCTGAAAATCTGATTTATCAATTGGGCATCAACGTGCATGACAGCCAATTACCCTATGCTGAGTGCAATGTCGAACAGGCGCATTACAGTGTGATCGTTGCCACAGATGACCGCTTTCCCCGCTTTTAATTTCAACTATGCTATGAAGGTAAGCAGCGATTTTTTATGAATGATGCATTCAAATCATTCCGTCGCTTATTATATTGATGCTAACAATGCGAGTTGCATCACATTCTGACGAGATGGGGTGTTTATCCATATAAATAGCAGGAAACTGCATTTCTCGTCGCCCGCCCCAAGATTACCCTTTCTTGGATTTTTACTGAAAAATCACCCTACTAAGACAACAAACGTAAGCTGAAAAAATAACCTCCATCGGCAGATGACGCGGCGGCGTTATGTGGAACACCGCAACACGGGTAGGTCACCGTGGCGCAGTGTCCTGGCAAATGGTGAATAACGAGGCTGAAAATGATGAAAAAACGTCTTCTCTGTGGCGTAGTGTCCTCCCTGCTGTTGGGCATGTCGCTTATCGCAACACCAGTCTATGCAGAACAAAAAACGGTCGTCAATATCGCCAAAGTGGATGGTATGCCCTGGTTCAACCGTATGGGCGAAGGTGTCGTTCAGGCCGGTAAGGATTTTAACGTCAATGCGACGCAGGTGGGGCCCGCCAGTACCGATGCGCCCCAACAGGTCAAGATCATCGAGGATCTGATTGCCCGCAAAGTCAATGCCATTACCATCGTGCCAAATGACGCCAACGTTCTAGAGCCGGTGTTCAAGAAAGCGCGTGATGGCGGCATCGTGGTGCTGACCAACGAATCACCGGGACAACCCAGTGCCAACTGGGATGTCGAAATCATTGATAACCAAAAATTCGCCGCCGAATACGTGGAGCAGATGGCAAAACGTATGGGGGGGAAAGGGGGTTACGTCATCTATGTGGGTAGCCTGACGGTGCCGCAGCACAACCTGTGGGCAGATTTGCTGGTGAAATACCAGAAAGAACATTATCCCGACATGTTTGAAGTCACCAAGCGTATGCCGGTGGCGGAAAGCGTGGATGATTCGCGTCGCACCACGCTGGATTTGATGCGCGCGTATCCGGATATGAAAGCGGTGGTGTCCTTCGGTTCGAACGGCCCCATCGGCGCCGGGCGGGCGGTGCAGGAGAAACGCGCGAAGAATAAAGTGGCGGTGTACGGCATGATGATCCCGTCGCAAGCGGCGTCGCTGATCAAAAGTGGCGATATCACCGCGGGCATCACTTACGATCCTGCCAGCGCAGGCTATGCGTTAGCGGCGGTGGCCAGCACCTTGCTCAACGGTGAAGCGATCGCCGAGGGTTTCTCGGTTAAAAATCTTGGCAAAGCGGATGTGGATAACGAAAAACGGATCATTCGTTTCCACAAAGTCCTGCTGGTGACCAAAGAAAACATCGATACGCTCTATTGATTCTGCTTATTCGGGGCGCATTGCGCCCCGCTTTCCCGTTTGCCAGGGGGTGTTATGGAACCATTCCTGTCCCTGAGCCATGTCAGTAAAACGTTTCATGGCACGCGTGCGCTCAATGATATTTCGCTCACTTTTATGCCGGGCGAAGTGCACTGCCTTGCCGGACAAAACGGCTGCGGCAAGTCCACGCTCATCAAGATTATTTCCGGGGTCTACCAGCCGGATGCCAAGGCGCGCATCGCGCTGGGCGGTAAAATCTGGCCTAAATTGACGCCAGGTGCGTCGGTAGCGCAGGGTATCCAGGTTATCTATCAGGATTTATCGCTGTTTCCCAATCTCAGCGTCTGGGAAAACATCGTTATCAACCACTATCATCACGGCCTGCTGGTTAAACGCACGGCGCTGCGCCAGATTGCCGAGCGCGCGTTGGCCAGCATCAACGTCAACGTACCGCTCGATGCGCAGGTGGAGTCGCTCTCGATTGCGCGCTGCCAACTGGTGGCTATCTGTCGGGCGCTGGCGCAGGATGCCAGGCTGATCATTATGGATGAGCCCACCGCCTCCTTGACGCATCAGGAAGTAGACGGGTTGCTGCACGTGGTACGCCAACTGCGTGAGCGCGGTATCTGCGTGGTGTTCGTTAGCCACCGGTTGGAAGAGGTCATGGCGGTATCCGATCGCATCACCGTGCTGAAAGACGGCAATCTGGTGGGAACCTATCCGGCCAACGACATGAGCACACGCCAGCTCGGCATGCTGATGACCGGGCAAGCTTTTGACTACCACATCCGCGAACCCTGGCAGGGTGATGCATCGCGCAACGTGCTCGAGGTGCGGCAACTCAGCCGCGCGGGGGAATACCGCGATATCTCGTTTGCAATCGGTGCCGGAGAAATAGTTTCCATCATCGGGCTGCTGGGGGCGGGGCGCACCGAACTCTGCCTGAGCCTGTTTGGCATGACGCGGCCTGACAGCGGAGAGATACTCATCGACGGTCAAACGGTGCAGTTGCGCAGTAACCGTGACGCACTGCGCTACGGTATTGGCTATGTGTCGGAAGACCGTATGTCGCGCGGATTGGTGATGGCGCAGTCCATTGAGGACAATATTATCAGCACTATTTTCGACAAAGTGCGCAATGCCTGCGGGCTGATCCGCAAAAAACAGGTGCAGGCGATAGTGAACCGGCTGATCGCCGCGCTCAGTATCAAAGCGCCCGATCCGCGCTTGCCGGTGAGTACGCTGTCGGGAGGCAACGCGCAGCGCATTTCGATTGCCAAATGGCTGGCAATCGAACCCCGGGTACTGATTCTGGACAGCCCCACGGTCGGCGTCGATATCGCGAATAAAGCCGGTATTTATCACATTATCAGCGAACTGGCGGCGCAAGGGATCGCCATTCTGATGATCTGTGACGAACTGGATGAAGCCTGGTATCAAAGTCACCGTATCCTGGTGATGAAACAGGGGGAAATCCATCATACGTTCACGCCGGGCACCAGTAACCCCACCGAGATTGCCGGAGTCGTCAATGGCTGATGTTAAAAATTACCGGCATGAAATCTGGCTGGCGTTGCTGATTCTGGTGCTGTTTATCGTGCTGGCCTGGCGTAGCGACGAGTTTCTGACACTGGGGAATTTGTACGATTTGGTCAACAACTACGCCATGTTGACCATTCTGGCCTGCGGGCTGTTTATGGTGCTGATTTCCGGCGGAATCGATATCTCTTTTCCGGCCATGGCGATCATCGCACAGTACGTGATGGTGCTGGTGTTGCGCGATATTGGCGGCAACTTCGTGGTGGCTTATCTGATTGCTGGCGGTGTGGGCATTCTGTTGGGCAGCGTGAATGCCATTCTGGTGAATCGGCTGCGTGTGCCTTCCATCATCATCACCATCTCCACGCTGAACATCTTTTACGGTCTGCTGCTGTGGTTTAGCAAAGGGGTGTGGTTGTACGACTTTCCCGCGTGGTTTGAATCAGGCTTTATGCTGTTCAAGTACACCGACGCTGACGGCTACGACTACGGGCTGGGCTTGCCCATGCTCACCATGTTCGCGGTGCTGGCGTTGACTGCGTTTATCATGAATTTCACCACCGTTGGGCGCAAGATTTACGCCTTGGGTGGAAACCGTGAATCGGCCAGTCGCCTTGGCTTTAGCGTATTGCTGCTGCAATGCTTCGTTTATGGCTATATGGGACTGATGTCCGGCGTGGCGGGCGTGGTGCAATCCTGGACGGTGCGCACCGTGGCACCGGACTCGCTGCTGGGCTACGAACTGACGGTGCTGGCTGCGGTGGTGCTGGGCGGTACTAGCCTGGTGGGCGGGCGCGGCACGCTGATTGGCACCGTGCTCGGGGTGATCCTGCTGGCGGTGTTGCAGAATGGGCTGAATTTGCTGGGGGTCTCTTCCTATTGGCAGACCTTGATCACCGGTATCATTATTGTGGTCAGCATCAGCGCCACGGCGTGGAGCCAGCACCAAAACCGGAGTCTGCTATGAAGATATCACTGCGCGAGAACGTAGAAACCTACCTGATGGGCTTGTTGGTGCTGACGGTGGTTGGTTTTAGCATCACCATGCCGGAGGTGTTTTGGTCGGCGAATAACTTTCAGTCCATCGCCTCGCAGATGCCGGTGCTTGGCATATTAACGTTGGGCATGGCGGTCACCATGCTGTGCGGTGGCATCAACCTGTCGATCATTTCGACGGCAAATGCCTGCTCGCTGGTGATGGCCTGGGTGGCGGTCAGCTACCCGCCATCGCTGTTATCCATCGTCGCCACGCTGGTGGCGGGCGTGGGGGCGGCGGCGCTGATTGGGCTGTGCAACGGCGTGTTGATTGCGGGTTTGCGGGTGTCTCCAATCCTGGCGACGCTCGGCATGATGACGCTGCTCAAGGGGATCAATATTTTGATTACCGGCGGCAGTGCCATTGCCAATTATCCCGAATGGGTGCTGTGGTTAAATCGCGCACAGTGGTTTGGGGTACCGCTGCCGATGTGGCTGTTTGTGGTGGTTGCCATCGGACTGTGGCTGGTGCTGGAGCGCAGCACACTTGGCAGAGCGATTTATCTTATCGGCTCTAATGAGCGCGCCACCGCCTATTCTGGCATCAATACGCGTCGGGTGCTGCTGTGGGTGTATGTGATTTCAGCGCTGTTGTGCGCCGTGGCGGCGTTTTTAATGATGTCGAAACTCAACTCCGCCAAAGCCTCTTACGGGGAATCTTACCTGTTGACCGCCATTCTGGCGGTGGTGCTGGGCGGTGTGAATCCCGATGGCGGCAGCGGAAAGATTATCGGCATGGTGCTGGCGCTGATCCTGCTGCAAACCATTGAAAGCGGCTTCAATATTATGGGCGTCAGCCCGTATCTTACTCTGGCACTGTGGGGCGCTCTGCTGCTGTGTTTCATCGGTGCGAAAGGGCAATTGGGGCTCAACAAAGCGTAGTCATGGCCCGGCAGCGGACAACGATAAGTCCGCTACCGGGGCATCAACGGCATTTATCCTGCCACGTTATCACCCAACGCAATATCCACCTGATGGGGTTGCCCGTCGTCGATGAGCGGGATCTTGCCTGGCGGCAGCGCGGTGCCGTCCAGCGTCAGGCGATATTCACCGCTGCTGTTGCGCAGGGTGATGTCATAACGGCTGCTGCCGAACTGATAGCTGAGGCTGGCCGACGGCCAGTCGTGTGGCAACGAGGTGGCAATGGTGAGTGCATCACCGTGGCGCGTCACGCCCAGCAGCGTTTCGACTATCAGGCGATAGGCCCAGCCCGCCGAACCGGTATACCAGCTCCAGCCGCCGCGTCCGGTGTGGGGTTCGACGCTGTAGATATCCGCCGTCATTACATAGGGCTCCACTTTGTAGCGTGCCGTTGCTTGCGGCGTCAGGCTGTGATTGATCGGATTGATCAGCGACCAAAGCTCCCAGGCGCGCGCCGGGTTCCCGCTCTGCGCAAACGCCATGATCGCCCAAATCGCCCCGTGGGTGTATTGTCCGCCGTTTTCCCGCACGCCGGGCACGTAGCCTTGAATATATCCCGGGTTTGGCCCGTTGCCATTAAACGGCGGCGTCAGCAGTTGAATAAATCCGGCGTCCTGATTGACCAGGTGGGTATCCAGCGCCTTGATCGCCTGTGCACAGCGTTGCGGGTTGCCCGCGCCCGACAGTACCGACCAGCTCTGGGCAATGGCATCAATCTGGCACTCCGTCGACAGGTGCGATCCCAGCGGCTCTCCGTTATCAAAATAGCCACGGCGATACCAGGCACCGTCCCAGGCGTGGATTTCAATATTTTGCTGTAACTCCGCTGCATGCTCGCGGCAGCGGGTGGCAAGCTGGTGTTCCTGTCGCCGCTCGGCCAGGGCGGAAAAGCGTTGCAAAATATCGTACAGGAAGAAGGCCAGCCAGACGCTTTCGCCTTTGCCCTCCAGCCCCACCAGGTTCATGCCATCGTTCCAGTCCCCGGCCCCCATCAGCGGCAAACCGTGGCGACCCGTGGCAAGCCCGTGCTCGATAGCGCGCACGCAGTGTTGCCACAGCGTTTCAGACTGCGCGCTGACCACCGGCTGCTCGTAGGCCGATTCTTCTCCGGGAAGCAGTTGCCGACCTTCAAGATAGGGCACCGCCTGTTCCAACAAAGAGAGATCGCCGGTGGTTTCCACGTAGTGGCACAGCGCCAGCGGCAGCCAGAGATAATCATCAGAGCAGCGGGTGCGCACCCCATTGCCCAAAGGTGGGTGCCACCAGTGTTGCACATCCCCTTCAATAAATTGGCGTGAGGCGCAGAGCAACAGTTGATCGCGCAGTCGCTCCGGGGCGGCGTGGCTGAGTGCCAGCGTATCCTGAAGCTGATCGCGAAAGCCAAATGCGCCGCCGGATTGGTAATAACCGCTGCGCGCCATGATGCGACATGCCAGCGTCTGATACAGCAGCCAGCCGTTGGCTAACAGATTGACCGCGGCGTCTGGCGTGTTGACGATGACCGTATCAAGCATCTGGTGCCAGTAACGGTGTACGTCGGCCAACTCGCTCTGGGCGGCCGTTTCGTTCAGGTAGCTCGCGATCAGCGCTTCGGCCTCCTGCGGGTTGTTGCCGATGCCGAGTGCGAACACCAACGTCTGTCGATCGCCGTCGATCAAGGTGACAACCGACTGCACGGCGGCACAGGGATCGAACCCCGCGCCGGTTTTCTCCGACAGCGCGCCCTGCGCCATGGCCGCCGGACGATAGCGCGACCCGTTGCGTCCGAGAAACTCACGCCGATCGGCAGTAAAAGTACACTGCGCGCCGCTGACGGCGAAAAACGCCGTCTGCTCAGAACCGTTGCTGCCGTAATGGTTTGTGGCAAGAATTCCGCAGCCTTGGTGCACGCTGGCCGGACGCGTCACGACGTGCAGCGCGCTGGAAAGGCGAGAAACCCCGAGCACCCATTCAACGTAGCCGGTTGCCGAAAGCTTGCGCGTGCGGCCGGAACGGTTGTGAAGGGTGAGCATGGCAAGTTTCACCGGGGCCTCCAGCGCGACCAGCACGGTTAATTCGCTGTCAATGCCGGTTTCGCGGTGGGCAAACACGCTATAGCCGAAACCGTGACGCGACAGGTAAGCGCCCTGACCGCGTACGGGGAGCGTGGTGGGCGACCAGACGGCGCCGCTCTCTTCATCACGCAAGTAAAAGGACTCCCCGGAGCGGTCGCTGATCGGATCGTTTTCCCACGGCGTTAATCGGTATTCATGGGCATTTTCATACCAGGTGTAGGCTTGACCCGCTTCTGAAATGACGCTGCCGAACTGGGCGTTAGCCAGCACATTCGACCAGGGGGCGGGTGTTGTGTCACCCTGGTTCAACACAACGTGATATTCCCGGCCATCCGCAGAGAATCCCCCGAGACCATTGAAAAATTGCAGGTTATGCGTATCGGGATACCAGGGCTGATAGTGCGCGCTGTCCAATGTAACTCGCGCAGCCCGCGTGGTTTGCGGGGGCAGCGCGCCGGACAGTTTTTGGCTCAACTGTGTCGCTACGTCACCGGCACGATCGTCGAGCAAAATATGCGCCACGCTCATCAACAGCAGGCGATCCTCGGCGGAGAGCTGTTCAGCGTTGCGCACGAAGATGCCGCCCGGCTTGTCGATTTGATTGCCTTCTGCGCAAGCGGTGATCAGGTTGATAATGCGGTGATGCAGCTCCTGCTGGTAGCCACCCTGACGGGTGTTGAGGATAACCATATCCACCTTCAGGCCTTTTAGCCGCCAGTAGTGGTGCGCCTGAATCAATGTGGTAATCAGCGCCATGCTTTCATCGCTGGTGACGGTCAACAGCACAATCGGTAAGTCGCCAGAAATGCCCCATCCCCACAGACCCGATTGCCCGCGGCGGTTGCGCGTGATGACGTGCCCTTCGGCGCGCAATTCAGCCACCGGGAACAGCACGGCGCTGGCAAGGCGGTTAAACAGGGCGGCGTCATCTTCATTGGCATTGATTTGACGCAGCAAAATATGACTGTGGGAACTCGCCAATTCAAAGATCCGGTTGGCAATGGGGCGATCGCGGTATTTCTCCATCAGCGCCTGACTGTGGGTGCGGCTTTCCGTCACGCCATAGAACACGTCTATCGTTACCGGCACGCCGGGTTGCAATACCACGCACTGGCGTATCGCCAGAATAGGATCGAGTACGGCACCGGCACTGTTGCTCAGTGGGCCGGGTTGGTGCAGCGCGGTGGCCGTGGCGGGAATATGTCCGCGACCCAGGAAGGCGGCTCGGTCAGTGTCAAACGACACGGTACTTTCCACCTGCCCGCGCACCACCGCCATGTGGAACAGCCAGGGCCCGCGCTCTTCCGGAGCGCGTGGGCGGCGGTGACATAAAATGGCATCCTTGTCAGGGACCAGTTCGGTTTGTACAAACAGGTTGCTGAAGGCCGGATGGGCCAGATCGCTTGCCATCGGGGCCAGCACCACCTCGGCATAGGTGGTCAGTGCAATGGTGCGCGGGTGACGGCCGCGATGCAGCAGGGTTATCCGGCGCAGTTCGATATCATCTTCCGGTGACACGACAATGTGGGTTTTCACGCGCAGGCTATCCGCTTTGCGGGTGAACTCCGCCCCGGCATCGGTGAAAATCACATCGTAGTGGCTGGCTACATCGCCGTCGGCTTGCCAGGTGGTATTCCACACCTCACCGCTTTGCGGATCGCTGAGATAGCAGTAACTTCCCCAGTTATCGCAGGTGGTGTCGCTGCGCCAGCGGGTCAGTGCGATGTCTCGCCAGCGACTGTAGCCACCGCCCGACTGCGTGACCATCAGGTGATAGTCATGGTTGGCAAGCAACTGCACCTCAGGGAGCAGCGTGTCGGCGTCATGAAAGCGGCGCGGTTGGTATTGCGCAGGTTTGAGGCGACCATCATAGGCATCGAAGTGCCGACGGGGGCTGTAAAGCTCAATGGCCTCAGGAACGCGTTCTTGCAGCAACAGGCGCGCAGATTGAAACGCGGCGCTGGACATAAAACGTTCAACCATCGGCGCACCCAATAGCACATAAGAGAGCGCCTGAAAGGCCATACCCTGATGGTGTGCCATCCACGAACGCACGATGGCATGGCTCTGTCCGTTGGCTAAACGCGACGGGGTGTAATCCAGCGCTTCATAGAAGCCATACTCACCGTGCGCGCCGAGCTTTTTCAACCGTGCGAGGTTATCGCAGGCCTTGTCCGGGGCGTTCATCAGCGCCATCAGCGTGGCATAAGGGGCGATCACCGTATCATCGGCCAACCCGCGACGCAGGCCCAGACCCGGTACACCGAACGCATGATACTGGTAATTTTGTGAGGCATCGAAAGCGTAATAACCCGATTCGGAAATGCCCCACGGCACGCCGCGCTCTCGTCCCCAGCGTATCTGGCGCTCGACCGCCGACTGGCTCATTTTCTCCAGCAGACTGCCGGGATAGGTCGGCATCACCAGATTGGGCATCAGGTATTCGAACATCGAACCGCTCCAGGACATCAGCGCCGTTTCATTGTCGATTTTGGTGAATAACCGACCGAGCGCCGCCCAGCTTTTCACCGGCAACTGGTTGCTGGCGATAGCCACAAAACTGGTCAGACGGATCTCTGAGGGCAGCAGATCGTAATGGCTGCTGTCCAGCATGTTGTTTTCGACGCTGAATCCCACGCTGAGCCGGTTGGTAGTGACATTGTAGAGAAACGCAAAATCCATCTGAGCATGTTGGTGCAGACGCTGTTCGATGTCTGCCATCAGGCTAAGCTGCGCCTGCGCAGCGCCAACCGTGGTCTCACTGGGCGTTCCCGACCCGGCAGGGCTGGCCTGAGCCAGCCAGGAGAGTGACGGTAACGGGGCGTCGCCCCAGTCCTCTGGCAGCCAACCAAGCAGTGCCGACCAGGCATCGCACAGTGCGCTGAGCTGATGATGAAGACGTTCAACCCAGCGGCGAACCGGCTCTTCATCCGCAGGACACAGGTTGAGTAACCGGCAGGCGAGGTCGCGCATGTGCAGCAACTCGCCCAACAAGGCCGCGGGCGCGAGGGCGGCAGCGCGCGTACAGTGGCGCTGCATTTGGCGCAGTGTGGTTGGCGCATTACGGCCCCAGTGCCTGACCAGAATGCGCAGCGTATCATCAAGACCGGCCACAACCTGTGCGGCATCAAAAACCGGCTGATGGCGCAGTGCACGCATGGCCGCGTGCAGCGTGAGCAGGTGACCTGCCATATTGCCGCTGTCCACGCTGGAGATATAGCGCGGGGCCAGCGGGGCCAACGTGCGCGTGTCGTACCAGTTGTACAAATGGCCGCGATAATGCTCCAGTTTGTCCAGCGTATCCAGGGTGTCCGCGATGCGCGTCAGAGCCTGTTCCAGCGGCAGGTAGCCGAAATCCCAGGCGGTCAGCGTTGCCATCAATGACAGGCCGATGTTGGTAGGCGACGTGCGGTGAGCGATGACCGCGTGCGGCGCTTGCTGATAATTGTCCGGCGGCAGCCAGTTGTCGTCTGCGGTGACAAAGGTCTCGAAGAATGCCCAGATTTCCCGGCTGTTTTGTCGCAGCCGTCGCTGTTGCTTGGCATTCAGCGCCGTTCGCTGACGTTGAGGTTCGCGGCTCATCCAGCTTAGCAATAACGGCGTCAGACACCAGAGTGCCCCCAGAGGCAGTGCCACCACCAGCAGCATGGGCGCAAGCTGTGCGCTCAGCAACGGGAGAGCCACCCCCATCGCTACGTTGAGCCACATGGCGCGGTAAAAGCGCCCCGGTGCGGCGTCGCGCTGTGCGCTGCACTGCGCAAAAGTGGTCCATTGATTAAGATTACGTCGGCTGACACCCAGTCGCCACAGGGTGATGGCAATGGCGTGAAGCGAATACCCCGCACGGTGCGGCAAGGTGAGGATCTCGACGCCCATACGCAGCAAACGTTGGCGCGCACCGACAATCACCAACCGCACATGCTGCTCGAACGGACGGCGCCGAGGCTTGCTGATGATGTCCTGAAACGTGGACAGCAGCGTGGGCAGCAGCACTGTCAGCGTTAATGCCGACAGCCAATAGGCGTGATTGGGCACGGCCAACAGGGCGCAGAACAGCAGTGTCAAAAAGGCGGGCGGCACCAGACTGCGGCGCAAATTATCGAACAGTTTCCAACGCGACAGCAGGCTCAATGGGTTTTTGCTGTGCGATCCATCCGCACGCATCACCTGAGGTTTCAGCCAGTTAAGCAGTTGCCAGTCGCCCCGAATCCAACGAGTGCGGCGCGCTACATCGGCCAGATAATGGTTCGGATACTGTTCATACAACAGCACGTCGCTGACCAGCCCCGAACGGGCATAACAGCCTTCGAGCAGATCGTGGCTCAGCACCAAATCTTCCGGGCACACCTGCTGCGTTGCGGTAACGAAAGTATCCACATCGTAGATGCCTTTGCCGACAAAAGAGCCTTCGCCAAACAGATCCTGATAAATGTCGGATGACATCATGGTGTAGGGATCGTTGCCTGCCGCACCGCTGAACAGCGTGGCATAGCGGCCTTGCCCGTAACGGGGGATCTCCTCTGCCATGCCCGGCTGCAAAATGCCATAGCCTTCAATCACGCGCTGACTGGCGGGATCGTACTTAGGCTGGTTGAGCGGATGTGCCAGCGTGGCAACCAGTTTGTGCGCGGTATCGCGCGGCAGCACGGTATCGCAATCCAGCGTGATGACATACTTGATCCGGTTTACCGGGCCCGTCACGTTACCGACAATGTGGGCAAATTGCCCTTCGGGATGGCGCAGCCAGCGGTTTAACAGCGCCAGTTTACCGCGTTTGCGCTCATAGCCCATCCACACCCCTTGTTTCGGGTTCCACGCGGGGGCGCGGTGCAGCAGATAGAACACCGGATCGCCGTCGCGGGCATAGCGGTGGTTGAGTTCGCGGGTTTGTGCATCCGCCCATGCCAGGAGATCGTTGTGCTCCTGAGCATCAGGGGTGGTACTGTCGACAAAATCGGTGAGTAGCGCAAAATAGAGGTGCGCGCTGGTGTTTGCCAGATAGCATACCTCGAGCCGCTTGAGCAGTTTACTGATACTCTCGCGGCTGGTCAGCAGGCAGGGGATCACCACCATGCTACTGAAAGCGGCGGGTATCTCGCGGGAAAAATCCATGCGTGGCAGCGGCGTAGGCGTGCGACAGCGCGTTGTGGCTTCACTCAGCAGGAACGTGGCTAACTGACTGGCGACCAGCATCAGCGGCACGGCCAGCAACCACAGCGTCCAGCCCATGCCCTGTTCGTGGGTTTTGAGCAGTAAATGGGCGGTGAACGCCGTGGTGAGCAGGCTAAGGCTGCCCAGCCAGGAAAGCAGCGGAATCTGATTAAAACCGTCCCGTAATCGCGCCATCCATGAAATGTCGGTTGCCAACTGTTGTTCCAGCCGCGCTCTTCCATCGCCAATCAAATAGTAGCCCACATGGTGGGCGGTGGTGCTGGCATCCGCCGCGCGCGCCAAGGCAAGCACCTGCTGTGCTATCTCCCCTTCGCTGTAGCGGCTGTGGCGGGCCAGCATCTCAATCACATGGCGATAGTGATCCCGGGTATCAAAATGCATCTCGGGGTAGACGCCCGCAGGGTCCTGTTGCAGCGTCCGGTCAACCAGACTCATTGCTTCGGTAAAATCGGCCCAGTGGGTTTCACTCAGCAACCGCAACCCGTTAATGCTGTTACTGACGGAAAGCTGCTGGGCGGCGAGTTGCTGACTAAAGCGCTGGGTCAGTGCATCAGCGGAAGTGCCGTTATCCGCCAGTTGCTGTTCTAACCAGGTCAGCGGCAGCATCAGCAGATTGCCTCGCCCCTGCAAGCGGCGCACCAACTCGGCCACGAAAGCGCTGGTTAATGGCGGTCTGGAACGGGCCAAATCGGCAATCATCATCACCAGTTCTGACGGGCGTTGTTCGGCGCAGGCGACAAGTTTAGTCACCCAGCGCTCAGCTAACTGACGCGCTTGCTGGGTGTTCGCCACTTCAATACTGACGCGCCGCAAATTTTCGATCAACGCCAGGCGCAGCATACCGGGCAATGCCCAGAGCTCTCCCAGCGTGAGCGGCGTCACCTCTTGATAGGCAACGATAAAATGGCTGAGGTTCTCTTTGTCCCAACGCCCATCGCCGTGGGCGATAATTTCAGTAGCGATATCATAAATACGCGGACGATGGCGGGGAGGGAGTAGAACAGGCAGCCCTTTGCCAAAATCCTTGGGCAGATGGTGCCTCACCAGACGAATCTGCTCTTCAATCAGATAGTAATTATCCAGTAACCATTCCCCGGCGGGCGTAATGCTGGCTTTATCGGCGGCACTGAGCATCGAGCAATGTCGCGTGATGACCGCTTCGTTCTCCGCCAGACGCCGGGTTAAATGGTAAGGCATTGATGTGGCAGAAAGTTTATGGGATTGCGCCAGCGTTTTTCCGTACTGTGCCATTTGTGCGCTGGAGAAGAGTGCCGCCTTCAGGGTGTCATCATCGGCGTCCGGCGTTGCAGACCAGGCAGGGGACTGTTGCCGTTGTTTTTTTAGGGAGGAAAACCATTGCGTTAAACGTATTTTCATCAGATAGCTCATCACCGTTTAGGTCTACACTGCGGCCAAATTGGTTTGAGTATAGATGAAATATCGAGTAATTGGCCTTTTTGCGATATTAAACACTGTTACTGTCACTTCAATTGACTTTATTGACTGATTATTAATTCAAGGCAAAGTAATGGCGAAAGGGGTCATGAATTCAATTCATAACGCTATTGTGCTTTTGAGGGATTAATGCGGCGCTGTCCGTCAGATAGGATGCGAGGGTACGCCGAATGCAGGGGACCCGCTCTGCTGTCGGCCTTGATGCTAACTGCTTAGTGAATAAACATGAATCAATCGCAACAACCCGCTACCCGCAAACGATTACAACAGGGCGGATGGGGATTTATTGTCATCCTCAGCGCCTTGATGGCCTTCACTTCACTGTCTACCGATATCTATCTGCCTGCGATGCCGGTGATGGGTAGCGATCTGCACGGCAATGCCGAATTAACCATTACCGGATTTTTGGTTGGGTTTGCCATCGCGCAGCTTATTTGGGGCCCGATCAGCGATCGCATTGGGCGACGTCGGCCGCTGTTTATCGGTATGGTGCTGTTTGTGATTGGCTCCATCGGCTGCGCCCGTTCGACCTCTATTGAGCAGATTGTGTTCTGGCGCATTTTCCAGGCGTTGGGGGCCTGCACCGGGCCGATGTTGGCGCGCGCGATGATCCGCGATCTGTTTGCCCGCACGCGCGCCGCCCAGATGCTCTCCACGTTAGTGGTGGTGATGGCGATTGCGCCGATTGTCGGCCCGCTACTGGGCGGGCAGATTATTCGTGTCAGTACCTGGCCGATGATTTTCTGGCTGCTGGCGGTGATAGGCATCGCCATGTTTGTTTCGTTGCTGTGGCTGCCGGAAACGCTGCCGGTGGAAAAGCGCGTCAATGCCTCATTCACCGATGCGTTTCGCAACTATTATTCGCTGCTGAAAAACCCGAGCTATCGCCGGTTTACCCTGTGTGTGACCTTTTATTATGTCTCGGCCTATGCGTTTATTGCCGGATCGCCGTTGGTCTACATCCGTTATTACGGCATTGATCCGCAGCACTATGGCTGGCTTTTTGCCGTCAATATTCTCGGGGTGATGGCCCTGAGTCTGGTCAATCGCACAGTAGTGCAGCGCTTTACGCTGGAAATATTAGTAAAATACGCCACGCGGATCGCAGCGTTGGCCATGCTGGTTATGGCGGTGGCCGTCAAGATGCAGTGGGGCGGCAGTTTGGCTATCGTGGTGCTGGTGTTTGTTTTCTTCTCGATGAACGGCATCGTGGCGGCAACCTCCACCGCCGCCGCGCTGGACGCCGTGCCGACCATGACCGGATCGGCCTCGGCGTTGATCGGCGCATTGCAATACGGTAGCGGCATCATCTCCTCGCTGTTGCTGGCGTGGTTAAGTGATGGCACGCCGTGGACCATGGCATGGATTATGGCGTTGTTTACCGTCGCCAGTGCGGCAATGGTGACCGGTGTCGGCACCAAAAACGCGGCAGGTGAACCCGATTAAGGAACAAGGGATGAATGTTATTTTCGATATGGACGGTACGCTGGTGGATTCTGTGCCGGGGATTCGCGCCAGTCTGGCCTACGCGCTGGAACAGCAAGGGCACCGTTTGGCCGAAGAGACGGACATCACCGCCTTGATTGGGCCACCGATGGATCAGATTGTCGCGACGCTGCTGGCACCGTTTGGTGACGATCGCGTAGCGCAGACGGTGGCGCTCTATCGTGAACATTATGGTCGCGTCGGGTTACTTCAGGGATTGATGTATCCGGGCATTGAGCCGGTGCTTCAAACGCTGCACGCCGAGGGACATCGGCTGTTTATCGCCACCTCAAAACGACAACCTTTTGCGGAACGGATAGTGGCGCGTATCGGCATCAGCGCGCTGTTTGACGACATTCTCGGCACACCGCTGGATGGCAGCATGGACGATAAACGGCTGCTGGTGGCGCATCTGGTGGGCAAGCAGGGTTTGCCGCCCTCCATATCGGTCATGGTCGGCGACCGTAAAGAAGATATTGTTAGCGCGCAGCATAACCACCTGTTATCGATTGGCGCACGCTGGGGATATGGCTCGTTACAAGAGTTGGTCAGCAGCGGCGCAGACCGGTTGTGCCAATCGCCAGCGGATTTGCTTCCGGCTATCCATGCGCTAGCCACGACGTCCGCGCGTTAGTATCGGAGCAGGATCACTGTCTGGGATATCAACGTGCGGTAGTCTTATCGCTCAGCAGTATTCGCGTTAAGACGGGGAAAGAGGATGGCGGTTCCACAAGACAAAGCCGCGTTGTTGGCGGCAATCGACGGCGAATTCAGTAAGCTGTGCAAGGAGTTTGCGCAGGTGCCTGCCGCAGTTGTGGATGAACCAAGCCTGCCGGGACACGCTAAAGACACGATGATGAGCGTGAACAACCTCGCCGCCTATCTGTTGGGATGGAATGAACTGGTGCTGAAATGGCTGGCGCGGGATGCCGCTGGTGAGCCCATTGATTTTCCTGAAACAGGGTTCAAATGGAATGAGCTGGGTCGGTTGGCACAAAAATTCTATCACGATTATGAGGCACTCCCTTTTACGCAGGTGATTGAACGTCTGATCGCCGCTCAGGCGCACATTGTTGCTCACATCAACGCCAGCAGCGATGAGCAACTTTACGGCCAGCCGTGGTACGGAAAATGGACGCAAGGCCGCATGATTCAATTCAATACCTCTTCCCCTTATAACAACGCGCATGGGCGTTTGCGTAAATGGCGTAAGGGGAAAGGTGATTAGTGCACTCAATGCAGGTGTGCAATGATCATTTGATTTCCAAATAGAAACCAATTTACTATATAAATCACGATTTATAGCCAAATTGGTTTCTGTAAGGAATGCAAGTGACAAGGTTATCGATGTCTGAACACGGCAAGCTGCCGGAACCCAGCGCGTTGGAAAACGCGTTGTCCGGTTTGCAGTGTGTGCTGGTGGCTCGGCGAGCGCGTTATACGCCAGAAGCCGTAAGCTGGGGGCAGTATGACATTTTGGAACTGCTGCGACTGCAAGGCGGAATGACGCCTTCTGCATTGGGCGAGCGACTGGGTATTGCTCGCACCGGCGTATCCAAATCCCTACGCGTTTTGAAAGATTTGGGGCTGATCGCACAGGTGCAGGACGATGACGATCGGCGTGCGCAAGTTACCGTATTAACCGAACTCGGGCGCGATTTTCTGGCGCGGGCGGCAGACGGCCGCCGCGATGCGGCACAGCGCGCAATGGAAGCCCTGTCTGCGGGTGAGCAAGCCATTTTCACTGAGCTGTGCGAGAAGGTCAGTGCGGCATTAGCCATGCAGGAGGCGCGGGCCGGGGCGGATCAACCATGAGCAACGCGATCCGAGGTTATCGTGATATGGAGATTATCGGCGCGCGTGAAAATAACCTGCGTAATGTCAGCTTGCGTATTCACAAAGGGTGTATCACCGTGTTTACCGGCGTATCCGGCTCTGGCAAATCCTCACTGGTGTTTGACACGCTAGCCGCAGAATCACAGCGTCAGTTCAACGAAAGCCACAGCGCGTTTATCCGCCATCGACTCACGCATTACGGTCAGCCGCAGGCTGATGCCTTACGTTATCTGCCCGCATCCATTATTGTCGATCAACAACCGCTGCGCGGTAATGCGCGTTCCACGGTCGGCACCGCGACCGATATTCAGCCTTTGCTACGCCTGTTGTTTTCTCGTGCTGGTCAGCCCTTTATTGGCTATGCAAACGTGTTTTCTTTTAATCATCCTCAGGGTATGTGCCCCCAGTGTCAGGGGCTCGGCGTGGTAGATCAGCTTGATATTGAACGGCTGTTCGATCGCCGCCGATCGCTCAATCAGGGCGCGATTCGCTTTCCCACGTTTGCGCCCGGTAGCTACCGCTGGAAACGCTACGTCTGCTCTGGGCTGTTTGATAATGACAAACCGCTGTCAGACTATTCGTCCGCCGAGTGGCAGACCTTACTGTATGACGACGATCGCGCGGTGACGCAGCCTTTACCTGGATGGCCAGCAACCGCGCGCTATCAGGGGGTGATCCCGCGCTTTCGACGCGCTTATCTCGATCATGAACCCAGCCGTTTGACACAGGCGGAGCGTGAAGGGTTGGCCGCGGTGATCGCGCGCCAGACCTGTCCTGATTGTGTGGGCGCGCGGCTTAACCCCACCGTGCTGTCGTGCAACATTGCGGGCAAGTCGATTGCGGATTGTGCGGCAATGGAGGTCGGGCAGTTGCTGATTTTTTTGCGCGGGTTGGCGATTGCTCCGGTTGTCTCGGTGGTAGCGGCAATGATCGAGCGACTGGAGCAAATGGCGACGTTGGGATTGGATTATCTGAGTCTGGCGCGCGCGACAGCAAGTTTGTCCGGCGGAGAAGCGCAACGAGTCAAAATGGTGCGGTATCTGAATAGCAACCTTGCCGATATCGCCTATATCTTTGATGAGCCCAGTGCAGGCTTGCATCCACGCGATGTGCATCAACTCAATACCTTGTTGCGCGGTTTGCGTGACAAAGGCAATACGGTGCTGGTGGTGGAGCACGATCCGGCGGTTATCGCCATCGCCGATAACATTGTTGATATGGGGCCGGCCGCCGGTATTGACGGCGGGCGCGTGGTCTATCAGGGGGATTATGCCGGATTACGACTCGCGGATACGCCAACCGCCCGTGCGCTTTCCCGTCCCTTACGTCTTAATACCCAACCGCGCGTGACGACCGGGCAATTGTCGTTGCATGATGTTTCGTTGCATAACCTGCATCATATCGATGTGACATTCCCTATGGGAGCACTCACCGTTGTCACCGGCGTAGCGGGGTCGGGGAAAAGCACGTTAGTGAACCGACTGTTGCCACGCCACTATCCGCATGCCGTGCTGATTGACCAACGCGCGCTTGGCGGAACGCGTCGGTCAACGATTGCCAGCTATATGGGGATAGTGGAGCCTATCCGCGCGTTGTTTGCGCGTGTCAGTGGGCATCCCGCCAGCCTGTTTAGCAGCAACGGACAAGGGGCTTGCCCGGAATGCAAAGGACTGGGAATGATACACACCGATCTGGCGTTTATGGACAGCGTTGAAACGCCCTGCGAAGCCTGTGCAGGCAGCGGATTTAATCATGCTGCGCGTGCGGTGGACTATTTAGGGAAAAACATGGTGCAGACACTGGCGCTCTCTGTGGCGCAAGCCATGGTGCATTTTTCCGGTCATGCGCCCATTGTGCGGTTATTGCAGCGTTTGCAGCGCGTCGGTTTAGACTATGCGCCGTTGGGCCAATGCCTGAGTACACTTTCCGGCGGTGAACGACAACGGTTGAAACTGGCATCCCAACTGGAAGAGGGCGGTTCGCTGTATCTGTTTGATGAACCTACCACAGGTTTACACCGTGCGGATGTAGACCGATTGCTGGCACTGTTTGATGGGCTGGTCGAGCGCGGTCATACCGTGATTGTGGTTGAGCACAATCTGGATGTGATTGCACATGCTGACTGGCTGATTGAAATGGGGCCGGGTGCCGGGCACCGTGGTGGACAGGTGGTGTTTGCGGGAACGGCCTCAGCGATGATGGATGCACCGGATTCGATTACCGGCCCGTTTCTCAAGGCCGCGATGAATGCATGATCGGTTCGCCAGCAACCGAACGCCTGGGCGAGATAAGCGCTCTCGCACCAGGCGGTTTTCGGCTTAGTTTAACCGTGCCAACGCGGGCAGGATGTCACTACCATCGTCAACGCGGAACTGAGCCACGGTGCGAGACAATCCCTGAGCCTGATCGCTGAGCGATTTGGCGGCGGCCAGCGCTTCTTGCACCAGTGCGGCATTTTGCTCGGTGCTTTGATCCATCTGCGCAACGGCCAGGTTGACCTGCTCAATACCTGAGCTTTGTTCTGCGCTGGCGGCGCTGATTTCAGCAACGGTGGCTGTCACGCGTTGCACGCTTTCAACCACTTCACTCATGGTAACACCGGCACGTTTCACCAGCGTGGTGCCTTCATCCACTTTAGATACTGAGTCATCGATCAGGCCCTTGATCTCCTTGGCGGCAGACGCGGAGCGCTGTGCCAGCGTGCGCACTTCGGTGGCGACCACGGCAAAACCGCGACCTTGTTCACCGGCGCGCGCCGCTTCGACGGCGGCATTTAACGCCAGGATATTGGTCTGGAAGGCGATGCTGTCAATCACCCCGATGATGTCCACCACTTTACGCGACGAGCCGTTGATGGAATCCATGGTATTCACCACTTGTTTAACCACAGCACCACCGCGAACAGCGACGTCGGAGGCAGACTGCGCCAACGCATTGGCGTTGCGGGCATTCTCTGCGTTGTTATGTACCGTCGAGGTGAGTTGTTCCATCGCGGCGGCGGTTTCCTGCAACGCGCTGGCTTGCGATTCGGTGCGTGATGACAGGTCTTCGTTACCGGATGCAATTTGCATCGATGCGGTAGTGATGGAGTGGGTGCTGCTGCGTACCTGGCTCACCAAATCAGCCAGTTTGTCGCGCATGGCACTGATGGCAAACAAAATACTGCTGTTGTCGCCTGGACGCGTTTGCACGTCAACGGTCAGGTTACCGTCAGCGATTTCACGTACCACTTCTACCGCGTATTGCGGCTCACCGCCCAATTGACGCAGTAACGTGCGCAGCATGTTCCAGGCCAACAGCGTGGTGGCGAGTATTAACACGGTAACGAGCGCCAGCAGCATCAGCGCATTGCGCCAGAACGTCTGCTGAATATCATCGATATAGTCGCCGGTGCCAATGATCCAGTCGAAGGGTTCGAAGTGCGTGATGGCGTAGAGTTTATCAACCAGGCCATCCGTACCGGGGCGCATGCCCTTACCCGAGGTGAAGGCTAGGGGCTGGCCTTGCTGCGCGGCCTGCTTAAGCGCATCACGGTTACGCACGCCGGATTCTCGGCCGCCGTTGGCATCCACAATACCGACGCGTTTGGCGTCAGGGTGAACATAGTTCACGTCATCGCTGTAGCCGAGTACGAAGAAATAGCGTGTATCTTTATGAAAGCTGCCAATGGCACGTTTGGCTTCGGCCATGGCTTCGTCATGACTGATCTGACCTGCCTTTTCCCGGTCATACGCTTTTTGTGCGGAGGCTTGCGCTAACTCAACCAACGTTGTCAGGTGGCTGGTGCGCTCTTTCATCAGCGAAGAATAGAGTGTATTCAACGCTACAGCAGATAAAATCAATAGACCCAATAGTGTTGCGCCGCAAAGCAGCATAATCCGAGTGCGTAGTTTCATGGTGTAGTCTCTTCTCTCGTTTTCAAGCAGATCAAACGTCACACTAGGCGCTGGCGTAGTGTTTCAATAAGGAAATGACGGCGTTGTGAAAACGTGCAGTCTGAAGATGCAAGGAGGGAGGGCTGGCTCACCAACCGCCCATCCTTGGCAGCCGCAGATAACATTTACAACGTGGTACTCTTACACCACCTGTCGTTTTATTAGGCAGATAAGTCCATATTATTTATTGGTTTTCCTTATTAATACCTCTATCGGCACGGTAACCTGCTTCTTTATAGAAAAATGGCCTTATGCCGATTTAGTACCATACTTATACTGTCTATGGATGCCGTTGCTGCTGCATGTCTCGTTATTATCATTATGAAATCATTGAATATTTAGCGTGCTAATTAACGGGTGTGACAAAAATTTTATTTATTTCATGGCCAGGTTAAAGGTGGTTATAACCGCTATTTGCTGTGAATACGCTATTTTTCCACATGATAAAAAATACACAGCGTGCGCTTTATGCTGAATATTTGCGTGTCAATGATATTTATATTTGCGCGTTATGTGGATTGCCTCCGTAATTAACTTTTTTGGCGTAGAGCCTCGGATAAGGGACGATCGCGGTTCATATAATGAGGAGCTAAAACAATGTTTGGAGCACTTAACCGAGCCGAATCGCTCTCTGCCGAGGCTATAGCACAGCAATTTAACGCGTTGGATCAGGGCATGGCGATTGCGGAATTTGATCTCGATGGCGGGTTGCGCCGAGCGAATCAAAACTATCTTTCGCTGTTTGGCTACCGTGCCGATGAGATTTGTGGCTGGGATCACCGTCAATTTTGCTTTCCTGCGTTTGCCGACAGCCCGGCGTATTCCGCATTTTGGGACAGTCTGCGTCAAGGCGCGCCCCATTCCGATCTGGTTGAGCGTCAGCGCCGCGATGGGGCGCAACTCTGGCTTGAAGCCACTTACATTCCGGTGCGTGACGACGGCGGCGAGGTGCAGCATATTCTGAAAATCGCCATGGATGTCAGCGTCAGAGTCCAGCACGAACATGACCAGAATGAGCGCCTGCGGCGTTTATCACTGGTGGCCGATGCGACGGATACCGCGGTGCTGATCAGCGATGCGCAGTGGCAGATTATCTATGTCAACGTTGGTTTCGTGCATATGTTTGGCTGGACGGCAGACGAAGCGATAGGGCAAAGGCCGATAGCCCTGATTTCGCCCCAACAAGATAGCGTGATGGTGGAGGGGCTACGCACCATTTTGCGTTCTGGCAAACCGTTCGAGCGGGAAGAGGTTCTGGTCGGAAAACACGGACAGCGTTATTGGGCAAAAGTGATATCGAACCCGGTCATGAACGCAGAAGGCAGCCTGTTGTATACCGTATCGACGCTGACCGATATTACCAGCGCAAAGATGCATGAGGTATTACAGCATCAGGCGCTTGAAGCGTTGGTGGCAGAGCGCCCGCTGGCAGAGGTGCTTAATCTGATGTGTCGCGAAGTGGAGCGCATTGCGCCCGATATCGCGGCCACCATTTTGGAGGTCGATAATTACGGCAAACTGCATCCGCTGGCCGGACCCAGCATGCCCGATGAGTATTCTCAGGCGCTGGACGGCAGCTCGATAGGACCAAAAGCCGGGGCATGCGGCACCGCGGCGTTTCGCAACGAGGTGGTGATTGTCGATGACATTGCGACCGATCCACTTTGGGAAGGTTATCGCCAGTTGATCCTGCCGCTCGGTTACATTGGCTGTTGGTCTACGCCGGTTCGCAACAACCATGGGCAGGTTATCGCCACCTTCGCGCTCTACTTCCGCACGCCGCGCAACACCATGGCGAGAGCGTTTCATCAAGGATTGATCGATGCCTGTACCCATTTATGTGCGCTGGCGCTGGTGCGTGAGCATGAACGCCAGCGCATGCGCCAACTGGCGTTCTATGACAGTTTGACGGGAATGCCGAACCGCAGCCTGCTCGAAGCCACTACCGATCAGGCCATTGCCGCCGCCACCCGCGACGACGACGAGATGGCGTTTTTGTTTATCGATCTCGATCGCTTCAAACAAATCAACGATTCGCTGGGACATCCGGCGGGGGATGAACTGTTGCGACAGGTGGCCGCCCGCTTGCGTCATGAGTTGCGGGCGGTGGACATTGCCGGGCGACTTTCCGGTGACGAATTTGTGGTGATTTTGCCGGGATGCGGCATGGGCCAGGTGGGCGATAGGGTTGAGCAGCTTCAATCGGTACTGGCTGAACCCATGCTGCTGCTGGGCACCAGCGTGTCGATATCCGCCAGCGTCGGGATTGCCATGTTTCCGACCGACGGCCGAGATTTGGATACGCTGCTGCATCGCGCCGATATGGCGATGTATCAGGCCAAAAGTGGCGGACGTGGGCAATCCCGTTTCTACAGCAATGAAATGAATCAACTGGCGCAAGAACGTCTTGCGTTGGAAACCGCACTGCGCCAGGCATTGAAGCTCAATCAACTCTCCTTGCACTATCAGCCGCAAATTGAGCTGGCGACCGGGAAACTGTACGGTGTGGAAGCGCTGGCGCGCTGGACGCACCCGCAGCTTGGCAGTATTCCGCCAACGCGTTTTATTCCGCTGGCAGAAGATTGCGGATTGATCGCCGATTTGGGCCGCTGGGCGCTGCGCGAAGCCTGCTGCCAACTGGCCGCCTGGCGGGATGCAGGACTGCCGGTGCCCTCGGTTTCTGTCAACCTGTCGCCCACCAGTTTCCACAACCTCGATCTGCCGCGCATGATTGCTTCTACCCTCGCCAGTCATGCGTTGTCGCCGGAGCATTTAACCCTCGAACTCACCGAGAGCGTGCTGCTCGATACCAACCCCAATACCATGAAAACCATTGCTGAAGTGCGTGAGCAAGGGGTGCGCCTGTCGATGGATGATTTCGGCACCGGCTATTCCAGTCTCAGCTATCTGCGCCGCTTGCCGGTTACCGAGCTAAAACTGGATCGCAGTTTTGTCGCCGATTTGGAGGCAGATGAAGCGGCGCGGGCGTTGAGCAGCGCCATTTTAGGGATTGGCAATAGCCTGTCTCTCACCGTGGTTGCCGAAGGTATTGAAACGCCAGCGCAAAATCGGTTTCTGCGCGAACAGGGCTATCCGGTGGCGCAAGGCTACCTGTTTGCCAAGCCGATGGCACCTGACCAGATGGGCTGCTGGTTAGCGGCGCGCAAACAGTGCGATGCAGATGGCTCTGTCTCTATTGAGGATACGCAGAGTCACTAAATTCGCGCGTGGGCCGGATTGTTTCCCAATGTTTCATATTATTAACATATTAACGAAAAACTGCATAAACCCTTACGCTGGAAACAGTTACACCAGCAAAAATCATAAGGGATGCAGTAAATGATAAAAAAAATAGCAGTGGCTGTGGGATTGGCGTGTCTTTCTTCTTCCGCATGGGCAGTGGACTATGGCGATTACGCACAGGTGACCGTGGATCGTCTGATCCATGATTATCCCGGACGCTATCGCGGTACGGATAATTTTGCCGGCGCAGCGGACTGGATGGAGCAGCGCATGCTGTCATCCGGGTATACCGCAGTCAGACAGGATTTTACCTGGACGGCAGGGGGCAGTTCGCGCGCCTCACAAAACGTGCTGGTTTATAATCAAGGGTTAAGCAACGATTACATCATCACCGGCGCGCATTTTGACACGTACTTCAATCGCCCGACGTTACAAGGGCTCGACGATAACGCGTCTGGCGCGGCTATCCTGACCGAAATCGCGCGTAATTTCAGCGGCGTTCAAACAGAAAAATCCCTGGTATTTGCCGCATTCGGTGCGGAAGAAGAGGGGCTGCGAGGCTCGCAGGCGTTGGTCAATGCCTTGCAGGCAGAAGGTTATGACGGCAATCTCAAGGCGATGATCAACATGGACAGCATGATCACCGGTGACATGCTGTATGCCCATGCGGGCAGCAACAGCGTGGCAAATCCCGCGCTGACCAGTCTGCGCGAACAGACGTTGCGTATCGCCAAAGAGTTGGGAATAGCGCTGTTTACCAACCCGGGCCTTAATCCTGATTATCCCGCCGGTACCGGCTGTTGTAGCGACGGTGACAGTTTTAACAATGCCTTTAACATCCCGGTGCTGTATATGGAGGCGACCAACTGGAACATCGGCGATTTAGACGGTTATGAACAGACCACGAATCCGGCCATTCCCGGTGGCGCAACCTGGCATAACCCCGCCCTTGACAACGAAACGGTGCTGACAGACGCGTTGGGTCCCGATCGCGTGGCGCAGCGCCTGAGCGACGTTTCTCGCCTGATCTCGCGTTTGCTGCTGGAAATCTCCGATACCGATCGACTTCATTCTGCAATGTCGGCGGCAAATATGCAGCGCGCCATGGAAGACAGTGTGAAACGCCAGCATCAATCGTTGGCCGATCTTCACAGTCAGCGTTGGTCGATGCTCCAGGATTTGCCACGACGTACAGGATCGCTGGACGGTGCCGTCGGGATTGAAGGGCAGCAACTGCCATCTTCCGGGTTCGATCTGGCTCCACAAAAAAATGCGCGTGCGGTAATGGCCTACGCACTGCTGGATTATACACTAAGTGACAGCGTCACCGTTGGTGGCAGCCTGAGCGTCATGCGCAATACCGATGAACTGGAACGTAATGGGCACCTGAAAAGTGATACCTGGCAGGCCGGGCTCTATTCCCTGTGGCATGACGGCGGTCCGCTGTGGGCCGCTGGGGATATTTCAGGCGGGCGCGCCTCAATCGATACCCGTCGTGATGTGCATATTCAATCTGCGGGGGGGCCGGTGCTGTTGGATAATACGCTGAGCGGTGAAACGCAAGCCCAGTTTATCAGCACGCGTTTGATGAGCGGTTATGATTTCTCACTGGGCGCGTGGCGCACCGGCCCTTTGGTCGAGATGGATTATAGCCATTATCGCATCAACGGCTTTGATGACCGGGAATCTTTACGCACTGCGGTTCGCTATGAAAAACAGAACCTGAACTCGCTGGAAGCGCGTCTTGGCTGGCGCGTGCGCGGTAATATCGATCTCAATTCCACCTTCTCACTGCACCCTTATGCGTCAGTGAGTTGGGTCAATGAGTTGGCCGATGGATTAAATGACCGTTTTACCGTTCATGCGCGCGATGGCGGCGGGGCGCGTAGCGTGCAAGTGGCATCACCGGATAAACATTTTGGTCGTGCCGCGCTGGGCTTACAGTGGGTGACGGAAAAACACCTGAATGTCTACACCGAAGTGGGCAGCCGTTTTTCCCATGATGACGGCGATCAAACGCAATATACCTTGGGCCTTCAGTGGATGTTTTGATAACCGCGCATTAACCTTTACCTTCACCTGCGATAACAAAGGTTGTCGCAGGTTTTTTTTTGCTAAACATATCCGTTTTCCGCATTTAACTTTGCTTATCGTAGCGCGCATAATTCAAAAAAATATTTCAATTAAGCTTTTATTCTCTTTTAAGAATAAGCATCGGCACCCTATTGGCTAAAGGACAGGATGATGACAACTAACACCGTGAGTAATATTGCCACATCAGAAATTACTCATGAAATTGCGCAAGATGGCGCATTTATCAGACAACAGAATCGTTTTACCACCCCTTTCGGTGATAAGCCGGGTGAACTTCCAGTAGAAAAGGATCGTTATCGTCTGCTGTGGACGCCTATTTGCCCCTGGGCGCACCGTGCGGTGATTGTGAGAAAACTGTTGGGATTAGAGGATGTTATCAGTCTGGGAACGGCACACCCGGTGAGAACCACGCGTGGATGGGCCTTTTCATTGGATGAAGGTGGCGTTGACCCGGTATTGGGCATTCATTATTTGCCCGAAATTTATGCCAAAAGCGATGCCAATTATACCGGGCGTGCCACGGTGCCCGCCGTGGTCGATGTGAAAAAGGGGATTGTGGTAAATAACGACTATTTTAAGTTGACGAATTATTTCGAAGTGGCATTTAAAAAATTTCATAAGCCGGATGCCCCCGATCTCTATCCTGAAGCGTTACGCACGGAGATTGATGCACTGAATGCGGTTATTTTCCATGACGTCAACAATGGCGTGTATAAAGCCGGATTTGCGCAGACGCAATCTGCTTATGAATCCGCATGGGACACTTTATTTAATCGCTTGGATATTTTAGAGCAGCGCCTTGCCAGCCAACGCTATTTGTTTGGTGACCGCATTACGGATTCGGACGTCAGGTTATACGTCACGCTGGCGCGCTTTGATGTGGCGTACTACAGCGTTTTTCGCACCAACCGCAATCGCGTGATCGATTTTCCGCATTTATGGGGCTATGCGCGCGATCTCTACCAGACGCCGGGTTTTGGCGACACCACCGATTTTCATGCCATCAAACAGGGTTACCAGTTAGGCGATTTCAACGCCAACCCGTATCAAATTCTGGCAAAAGGGCCTGATGTATCGCTCTGGCATTTCTCCCACCAGCGCGCCGCGCTGTAATACGACAATTGCGCATGATAGTGGATGCGAGATAACAACCTATTTCTTACGATCAGGATAACAACCATGAATTTACAGATGACCAGGCACGCGGTTGCGTCGTTCTTTTTAGTGGGTGCCGGTGTGGCTATCGGCGGTTTTTATGGCATTGACCCTGTCAACGCAGCCACGACGGATAAACCGGTTAATATCGTGGTCGCCACTTCGGCCGGCCCGCGACCTTTTACCTATTTTGATAAGGATAATCAGCTGGTAGGCTATGATATTGATCTCGCCAGAGCGGTGTTCAGCCATCTGCCGCAATATAAAGTCTCTTTTACTACCACCGAATTCCCCTCAATATTGGCCGGACTTGATTCCGACCGTTTTCAGGTCGGTGCAAATAACTTTGCTGAAAACAAACAGCGCAAAGAAAAATACATTTTTACGCAGCCGATATTTGAAAACCAGTTTGTGATTGCCATCAGTGAAAAAAATGACAGTATTCATTCTTTGAAAGATCTGCTGGGGAAATCCACGGAAGTCAATCCGGGTATCAACTTCACCACCGCGTTGGAAAAGTATAACCAGCAACATAAAGAGAATCCGGTCAATCTGAAGTACACCGAAGCGGAGCTGTTACCCGTATTGCAGAACGTAGAGAGTGGCAGAGCAGACTTCCAGTTGATTGATAAATCGATGCTGGAACAGTACATCGCAGAGTACCAGCTGAAACTGAAGGTGATACCGCTTAGCAAAGAAGAAAGCGGGCTTATCGCTGCGCCTTACAGCTACTTCCTGGTTGCCAAAGGCGCGAAGGGAGAGATCCTGGCGAACGACATCAATGCGCAGTTACAGAAATTGATCGCGGATGGCACGGTAACGGCGATCAGTCAGAAATATTTCCACGGCGACTACGCACCCAAATAAAAGAAGGTCTGCGCTGAATGCCTACTATTTTTGACATAAAATTGGTTTTTACGCAGATCCCGGCGTTACTGGAGTATTTACCGGTAACGCTGTTGATCACTGCGTTTTCAATGATCGCCGGTGTTATTCTGGGGTTTGCTATTGCGTTAATCAGAATTAAACGCATCTGGTTGCTTAATTCAGGCGCGGGCGTGTTTGTCTCTTTTATTCGTGGGACGCCGTTGATTGTCCAGCTCTACCTGACCTATTACGGCATTCCTATCCTGCTAAAATATTACAATTATTACAACCAGACCGATTACAGCGTCAATGATATTCCCACGCTACTGTTTGTGTTATTGGCTTTTTCGCTCAATGAAGCGGCATATAATTCAGAAAGTATTCGGGCCGCGCTATTGTCGGTGGATAAAAAACAGATCGAAGCCGCCCAATCGCTGGGCATGACGCCCCTTCAGGTGTTGAGACGCGTGACGATCCCAGAAGCCTTTGTGGTGGCACTGCCCACCTTAGGCAACGCCTTGATCGGTTTATTGAAGGGCACCTCATTGGCATTTGTCTGTTCGGTGATTGAATTAACTGCGCGCGGCAAGATCCTGGCGAGCAGCAACTATCGCTATTTCGAAGTGTATGTCTCGCTGGCGCTGATTTATTGGGGGCTCACCATTATTATTGAGGCGCTGATCAAAGTAATAGAAGCCCGAATTCGGATACCTGAGCGTCCGCTGGTCAATAAGGGAGCGATAGCCAGTGATCGACATTAAACATTTATCGAAAACCTTTCAGAACGACACCATCCTGAATGATATCTCGTTCCACCTCGCGAAAGGGGACGTGATGGCGATTATTGGCTCTTCGGGCGCGGGGAAATCAACGCTGCTGCGCTGCATCAATCGCCTTGAACAGCCCGAACACGGCGAAGTGACCATCGCTGGCGAGGTGTTCAATCTTGCGACATTACCGCGTCGTGACTTGGTTCGTCTGCGACAGAGCACGGCCATGGTGTTCCAGCAATTCAGCCTGTTTCAGCAAAAAACGGCGCTGGAGAATGTAATGGAAGGCTTAACCATCGTCAAAAAATACCCGAAAGAAAAAGCAAAAAAGGTGGCGATGGCCCAATTAAAAAAGGTTGGGCTGGCTGAGCGTGCTGATTATTACCCACGCCACCTCTCCGGTGGGCAGCAGCAGCGGGTAGGGATAGCGCGCGCATTGGCGATGGAGCCGCAAATTTTGCTGCTGGATGAACCGACATCGGCACTGGATCCCGAATTGGTGACGGAGGTGCTGGATGTGATTAAACAGGCGGCGCTGGAGGGCAATACCATGATCATTGTTTCCCATGAGATGGATTTTGTGCGTCAGGTTGCCAACCGGGTGCTTTTTTTGGAAAAGGGAAAAATCATTGAGGATGGCAGCGCACAGCAGGTGTTTGATAACCCGAAACATGAGCGCACCAAAGCGTTTCTGGCCCGCTACTACCGACGGTTAGAGCCCGAATACCAGATTTAAACAACACGCATCGCGCTCCCTGTGGGGAGCGTGTTTCACGCGATTTAGTGCGTAGCGATAAAGATATGCTGGCGGTGGTACGCGAGTTGACTGACATCGGGCGGAAAGGCGATGGGCAGCCTGAGCGCATGCCCTTCATATTTTGCGAAACTTTGTTCACTCGCCGCGCTTTTTAGCTGCTTGATGCGGGGGGAAAGCACCAGTTCGAGGTGATCGTTAAAGGTGATCAATCCGCGATCGAAGGCTTTATCATGCAAGCTGGAAAGGCACAGGCCGTTACTCGGATCAAGGCGATGTTCAACCGCGTTATTCCAGGGACGGATGTGACTGGCAACCAGAAGCATCGGCTCTTCCAGACCGGTTAGACAACACCGGTTTTCGTAGGCGTCCAACACCCGTTTGCGAAACAGTTGCTGCCCGACACGCGCTTTGATGATGGTGGTTTTTTCTCTGCCACTGAAATCTGCTGCGGGAGTCTCTTGCAACGCCGTCAGCGGTTTTTCCAGCGTGGTCATCGCGGATTGGCATTGCTGCTCAAAGGCATCGCTATCCCGATCCATCTCCTGCCACAATTCGCGATCCGCTTTCGATGCGCCCGTCAGACCGCGACGTCCTGATTCGATAATAAAAGGGTCCAGACTGGCTATGTTCACCAGCTTCATCGCCAGTGCCGACGGTGTGCGGCCAATCAACCCTGCATAATGGATAATATCAGGATTGAGCGCATGCAATTTTCCAAAAGGGATCTGACTGTAGAGCGTAAAAGCCACCAGTAACTGTTCCCGCGTCCAGCGATTTATGGCCGCCATAAGCGATTTCCCGGCAAGTAATTCAACGCGTTATCTGTAACCTTTACTATGCCAGGCTGGGCGGCCATTGCATACCTATACGTTCGTTGAATTCACCGCGGCTGTTCTCTCAAGCCAGGACCAATAGCGCTCCGTGCCAGCGCCGCCGGGGCCGGAGGCCAACGGTGAGCCAGTCAATACATCGCGCTGGTGAGGGGCTTGCCAGCGCGTCAGCGCCGCATCGTCGGTAACGCTGGCGATGCGTTCGGTGCCAAACCCATAGCGATAGGTGCCATCGGCCTGAGGCAACAAGCCGGTGGCAACCTTATCGGCATCATCGGCAAAGCCCGGCGTGGCAAACAAATCGCGGGCATAGGCCCACAGGTGCGGAAAATCGCTGATGGCGAACGCGGTGCCCAGTTCGGGAGGCAGGCTGGGGCGGTATCCCCGGTCATACGACAGCAATGTTTGGAATAAGCGCACGTCAGAATCGGTAATCTGGGCCCCGAACAGATAGCGCCGGGTCGTCAGGCGGTGGTCGTAATCGGCCAGTCGCGCTTCAAAGATATTTTTGGCTACCCGCGCGGCCAGCAGGGAGTTGGCAAACAGGATCTTGTACGGGCCATTGTTGACATCGTCAAAAATCTGCTGGTTAAGTAGGTCGATGGCGGGACGTAACGCGCTGGGATAAAGATCCGGTGCCGTTGCACTGTGCAACGGAGCCCACGCCGTTTCGAGATCGTAGGGCAGGGTGTGGTAGTCGTTGTTAACCACCTTACCGGTTTTCAAATCGACCAGCGTCGGTACGGTGCCGCGCCCGGTGTAGTCAGGGATGGTGCGGCGATAGAGATCGTTGAGTCGTTTAACGCCAAGCACCGCATCAACGCCGTCAGGTTGACCGGCAAACAGCCAACCGTCGCTGTCGCGATGCGATACGTATCCCACGGAGATTGCCGTTTCTAACCCCAACAGGCGACGTAAAATAAGAACGCGCCGTGACCAGCCGCAGCCAGCGCTGACGATCAGGCGGTAGCGACCTGCTTCGACCGGCAGTTGATGGCTGCCTGTGCCGAAACGGCTGGTGAAAGCGTTACTTTGGCGGCGAAACCCGCCATCATCGGTTTGCTCAACGGTTTTTTCTGGGTATAGCACGGTAGACATAACCACTCCTCATCAGGGTAACTGGCGATCATTTCAACGAATGTAAAAACTGCTCCTGACCACTGCGGTAGTCGGATGGGCTACTCCCGCACCAGGATTTAAAGGCGCGCCGGAAGCTGCGTTCGTCAGAGAACCCTAAGCGCTCGGCGATATGCTCTGTGGTAACACCGCTGCGCAGCAGGCGCCGGGCTTCGGTGAGACGCACTTCACGCGACAAAATGGAGTAGCTGGCGCCTTGCTGATCGAGGACGCGGGCCAGCGTGCGTCGGCTGATGCTGAGCAGCCGCGCCATGTCGTCGGCAGAATGAATGGTGTCCAGATGTGCCTGCAAAAACTGAAGCAGGCTGTGTTTATCCCTGATGCGGCCCGCCACTGTGGCCACCAGCCGCTCGGCCTGCGTACGCAGTGCACTGTTTAGCGCCGGTGTGGGGCGGTTAAGCCACTGGCGTGAGAAATCGATTTGCGCGATCCCCTCATCAAAGAAAACCGGACAGCCGAAATAGTGCTCAAGCGTGGATTTAGCAATGCCGCAGGAGCGCGTAAAGCGCACGCTGTCTGCAATAGGGATGCCCGGCGTGTGGGAACGGGAAACCGCAAAGCAGTTCACAAAGTGAAAGTGTTCAAGCGTCGCGCGCAGTTCCGGATCGTAAAATCTGGGAATGTGCAGCAGGCTGAGGCCTCCATTGCGATTGGCTTCTGGCACCGCACTCCACGGCGTTTGGAAATGTTTGGCACAAAAACGAATACTTTCCTCACCGTTGTTTAATGCCATTGCTGCCAGACTGATGGCACCAAAACTGGTGTAATTAATTCGCGCCGCATGGCTGAATAAACATGCGCTCCGGTCTTTATTTTCCCCCAACCACAGATGCTCAAAAATATAACGCATTTCCTGATAGGAAATGGTGGTGGATGACCAATCTCGCTGTGTAGGATAAATAGCAAATTGCTGTTGCAATGTCTCAGTTAAAATAGATTTATTGGCTGAAGAGAGTAATAAACCTGATATTTGAAATAATGTAAAAAATCGGTCATTGGTCCCGAGCGGTTGATGTGCCGGGACAGGGCCTCTGCTGTTCGGGGACAGCATACCCGCGCGTTGCGATTCCATTTTTCACCTGGTGCTTTGTGGTGATGTCATCATGACTAAAAATGTAATCAGGATATCCCCTCAATAGCAATGCAATAAAACAGCTAACGAAAGTCTGTTTTCATCTATCCGTGGCACGGATTGTCCTTTTGCCGTCAGCGTCTGTTATTAAACAATAGCGATCACGACCGATGGATTACTGAAAATAGTATTGGTGAGGGCATTGCCATGGCGGTATCGCAAAAAGAATTATTGAGTGACTCGTATTATCAGGCCTTGCCTGCGGCGTCCGGGTGGCAGCAAAGTAGCCACCTGTCTTTGGCGTTTATCTGGATGTTGGGCGTGGTGTGCGTGCTGGATTCAGCCATTATCTCCTCCCTGCTGACGCCCATCAAAGCGGAGTTTGGTTTCAGCGATGAGCAAATGGGGCGCTTCTCTTCCATGTTCACCCTGGCTGGTATCCTTGGTGCGCCGATTATGGGCACGCTGGCGAACCGGTTTAGTCGTAAAACGGTGTTATTGATTGGCGCGACGGTGTGGAGCGTGGCGTCATTGTCGACGGGGCTGGCTGCCGGTTTTATCGGTTTGCTGTTTTGGCGCGTGCTCACCGGTTTCAGTGAGGCGGCCTATAACACCGTCGCACCGGGCTGGTTGGCGGATCTTTACCGTCCGCGTTGGCGCAACGTGGTGTTTTCGCTATACATGTTGAGAAATAAAATCGGTACCGCCGCCGCGCTTGCGCTCGGTAGCCTGCTGGCCAGCGAGTATGGCTGGCGCACGGCGTTCTTTGTCGCGGGGTTGCCGGGTATTGTGCTGGTACTGCTGTTGCTGCGCGTGAAAGAGCCGACCATTGGCGCAATGGATGGCGCGCAGCCGGGAAACACGATAAGCGAAAAAACCGGGATACGGGACAGTCTGGCGGTGTTCCGTTTTCCGGCCTACGTGTTGCACACGGTTGCCTTGTTGCTGTTTTTTATCGCTATGTCGGTACAAATCTGGATACCGGCTTATTTGCATCGCGTTTTTGCGCTCACCAATCCGCAGGCATCAGGTTTTTTGGCGCAGGTGTTGCTGTACACGCTGCCAATGGGGCTGATTGGCGGGTATTTTTCCAGCCTGTTATTGCGTCAGTATCGCTGGGGATTCCCGCTGTTTTTAGCCAGCACTTCACTGCTGGCGGCGTTGGCATTTTCGTTGGCCTATAGCAGCCCGACGCTGTCACACGCGCAGGTGGGGATTGCTGCCGGGATTGCCGCCTTTGGCTTTAGCGCCGGAACCTTGACCACGCTGATTGTTGAAACGGTGCCGCCGCATTTGCGTAACAGCGCCATGGCTTATTCCATCGTATTGACGTCCGGCCTGGCCGGTGTGATTGGTCCGGAGCTGGTTGGTCAGTTGTCCGATCGCTATACCCTGGGGGGGGCAATGTATGTCGCGCCAGTGGCTTACGCCAGTGCGGGTGCGGTGTGGCTGGTGCTTGCCCTGTGGCAGGCGCGATCGCAGACAAAAGCGACAGCGGAATAATAAGGGTATAAAAAAGAAAGGGCACGGTAAGTGCCCTTTCTTATAACGGTACAATCAATTCAAGTTTTTGGTCACGCGAATCAAGGCGAACAGGCCGCCCTCAATGATGTCGCCTTCGGTCTGATAGCCCAGTTGCAGATAAAACTGGCGCACGTCCCACTTGCTGGTGATCAGTACCTGGGTAAACCCCAGTTCTGCCGCCCAGACTTCCATCTCACGGATCAGCAGGCTGCCGATGCCTTTGCCCTGATAGCCAACCGCAACGCTGATCCGCTCGAATTTTGCCTGTCCGTGATAATGACGCAGGCGCCCGGTAGCCACGGGCGTTTCACCGTCCATGATCAGCAGGTAGTCGCAGTTATCGCCCGGTTTTTCGTCGATCTCACCGGAAATAGCAATATCCAGACTCAACGCCACTTGAATCCGGAGGTAGTGCACGGCAGCGAGCTGCCAGGGTTCTGCCACTCTGATTATTTCCATGTTATTTCCTGTCATGCCGGACGTTGCGCGGCCAGTTGATGCAGTACTGCGAATACCCGCTGGTTCTCATCGGCATTGCCGATCGTCACGCGAATCCACGAGGGAAGGCCCACTTCCCGGCCTGAGCGCAGCACGATGCCCGCGTCGAGAAACACGTTTGCGGCCTCGTCGCCATCACGTTCAAGGTTGATCATCAGGAAGTTGGCGAAACTCGGAATATAGTCGAATCCCAGCGCCTCACAGCAGGCATAGTAATCGGCCAATCCCTCGCGCACCAGTGTGACAGAGCGTGCCAGAAAATCGCTATCGTCCAGCGCGGCGCTGGCAGCGATTTGGGCCAGATGATTCACATTGGGGGGCACTTTGACTTTATGCAACAGACTGGCCGTTTCGACGCTGGCGACCGCATAACCAATACGCAACCCCGCCAAGCCATAGGCTTTGGAAAAGGTACGCAACACAATCAGATTGGCGTATTGGCGGGCCAACGCAATGCCATCTGGCACATCCGGTGCCACGGCATATTCACGGTACGCTTCGTCGAGCACCACGGGAATATCGGCAGGGACCTTGGCGAGAAACGCCTGTAACGCCCCCGAGGCAACCATCGTTCCCATCGGGTTGTGCGGGTTGCACAGCCAGATCAACCGCGTTTGCGGCGTGATAGCCGCCTGCACGGCATCAAGGTCAATGGCGTGTTCGGATAAAGGCACGGCAACCACGGTGCCGCCGTTCAACCGCGTGGTCAGGTTATACCAGCCGAAAGAGGGCGTGGGGATCACCACCTCATCCCCGTCGCTGACGAATACGGCGCTGATCAGCGACAGTATCTCAAAAATGCCGCTGCCAAATACCAGACGCTGCGGGTCAATATCGTGATGGCGAGCCAGCTTTTCTCGCAGTTCGTCGCAGAAGGTGGAGGGATAGCGCGAGGCGGAGGCCAGCGCCGCGCCGAGTGCCTGCGCGACCAGCGGGGAATAGCCAAGGCTGTTTTCATTGAGCGCCAGATTGATCAATGGGCCTTTGGCGTCTTGCAACGCGTGCGGCGGATCAAAGCGGCGAAGCGCGTCTAAAACCGGACGATAGTGCATAGTGAGGGATTCCTGCCAGATGTTTGCAATGACAATAGAGGGTGTTATGCCATGTTGGCAGAGGAGGCGGGGCAATAAACAGGACATTTGGTGTCAGGCCATAAACAAAAAAAACATAAGCAAAGCCGTATCGGGTATGAGACGTGACAGGCAATGGACACTATCACTCCACCAACACGTCATCCTCCGCCCAGGCGGAGGATGGCATACAGAAAGAAGGCGCTAGGCTGTCGGTGCGGTGAGCATGGTCCGCGGTGTGTTTTTCTCCCGCTGCATCATCAGGCTGAGCGCGGCGGGCAGCAGCGTCAATGTCACCAGCGTGGCGAAGATCAACCCGCCGATAATCGCATAAGCCATTGGCCCCCAAAATACCTGATGCGCAATCGGGATCATGCCGAGAATAGCGGCACAGGCCGTAAGCAGGATAGGCCGAGCGCGATGCAACGCGGCGGCGACAATGGCATCATCGTGCGCCAACCCTTGACGAGAATGATTGTCGACTTCACTGATCAGGATAACCGCGTTGCGGATAATCATTCCGGCTAAGGCAATCACCCCGAGCAGCGCCACAAACCCCATTGGCGTGCCGGTAGGCAGCATGGCTGCCACAATGCCTGGTAAGCCAAACGGCGCCATCATCAAGGCGAGTAGCATCCGCGAAAACCGTTGCAACTGAACCATCAGCAAAAAAAGCATGGTCAGCAGTGTGATCGGCAATACGGCGTATACCGAGCGATTGCCTTTGTCCGATTCGGCGCTGGCACCGCCTTCTTCGATACGGTAACCCGCAGGCAGCGTGGCGCGTAGCGCATCAACGCGAGGGCGTAATGCTTGAGACAGTGCCTGAGCGTGTATACCCGGTGCCACATCGGTTTGTACACTGATAAACGGCAAGCGTTGACGACGCCATATCACCGGATCTTCCACGCCCCATAGCGGTGATGCAATCCGGCCTAGCGGCACCTTTTTGCCTGAAGGCGTGGTTAACATTAGCGCCTGAAGGGTATCCCTATTCTGTCGTTCCGTATCGCTGCCGCGCAGCACCACATCAATCAAATGATTCCCATCGCGCACCTGGGTCACCACGCTGCCAGACCACAGCGTGTTGAGCATCTGTGCCACGCTGTTGGACGATAAACCCAGTGCGCGAGCTTCAGTCTGATTGATCTGGAAGGTCATGACGCGCTGGGGTTCCCCGGCGGTCAGGTTCACTTCGCGCGCCGCAGGTTGTTGTCCAACGATGGCCGCCACCTGCTGTGCGATACGACGTACCTGGGCATAGTCTGGCCCGGTGACACGGTATTTTACCGGCCAGCCCACGGGCGGGCCTAATTCCAGTGGAGAAACGCGCGTGACAATGTCACTGAATTGCTGCGTCAGTATCTCGTTTAACTGTTGCTTCAGCCGATCGCGGGCGGCCAAATCTGTCGCCACCACCACCAACTGGGCGGTATTTTCGTTATCCTGCAAGACGTCCATCGGTAAATAGAAACGCATGGCACCGCCGCCCACGTAACTCGACAGACGCACGACATCGGGGTTCCTGAGCAGTGCCTGTTCAAGCCGCTGGGTTTGGCGTGCAGTCTCGGTTTGCGAGGCATTAGCAGGCAGCGTCAGGCTTACGAGCAATTCGGGACGATCGGAGGTTGGGAAAAACTCGCCTTGCAGAAAGGTGGCACCCAGCATGGAGAGCGCCAATAGCGCGATTGCTAAAGCCACGGTTATCCAACGATGGCGTAACACGTGCCGCAGCAAGCGGTGATAACCGCGCATAAATTTGCCCTGAGTGTGGGAATGGGCTGGCAGACGGCGCGGTAACAGCCAGGTGCCTGTTAACGGCGAGAACAGAATGGCGACGACCCATGAGCTGAGTAATGCCATCAGCACGACCGCAAACAGGGAAAAACAGTACTCTCCGGCACTCGATGCGGCAAAACCGACCGGAATAAAACCCGCGATCATCACCAGCGTGCCGGTCAGCATTGGAAACGCGGTTGTCTCAAAGGCATAGGTGGCCGCACGTCGCAGGGTGTCACCGGCTTCCAGACGCGATACCATCGCTTCCACGGTGATCATGGCATCATCGACCAGTAGCCCCAGTGCAATGATCAGTGCGCCCAGCGAGATGCGTTGCAGGCCAATATCTGCCAACATCATCCCGCTAAACGTCATCGCCAGCACCAGCGGAATGGCTGCCGCCACCACCAGACCCGCGCGTAATCCCAGCGAAACAAACGAAACGGCCAGCACAATGGTTATCGCCTCGATCAGCACCTTGACGAAGCCGTGAACCGCCTGTTCGACCACGGCGGATTGATTGGCAACCTGGGTTAATTCGATGCCATAGGGCAACTGTGCCTGAATGGCCGTCATCCGTTGCGTAATCGCCTGACCAAAACGCAGCATGTTGCCCGTGGGAGCCATCGCAATCGCCAGACCGATCGCGGGTTGTCCATTCACCCGAAATGCCAGTGCCGGCGGTTCAACGGGTTGGCGGCTGAGGGTGGCGATATCCGTAAGGGGAAGGTAACGTCCGCCGATATTGAGCGTGACATCACGCAGGCTCTCTTCTGAGCGAAATGCACCACTGACGCGCAACGCAATATTATCCCGGTCCGTGCGCAGCGTTCCTGCGGGGGAAACGGTGTTCTGCGCACTCAAGGCCGCCATCACCTGTTGCACATCCAGCCCCATACCGGCCAGTTTTTGCGGTGAAAAAGCAATAACGATCTGTTCTTCCTGTTCGCCTATCAGGGTGATTTTGCCGATATCCGGCAGATTCATCAGTGAACGTCGCACGTCCTCAACCCGATCGCGCAACTCATGGGGAGTAAAACCTTCTGCGGTAAAGCCATAGATTGTGCCAAAGGTGTTATCAAATTCATCATTAACGCTGGGTCCCGTAACGCCTTGCGGCAGTGAGGGGGCGATATCCTGCATTTTTTTGCGCACCTGATACCAGATATCAGGCACTGCTGCTGGCGGAGTATCATCGCGCAGGTTGACGTAAATAAATGACTGTCCGGCGCGCGTTTCACTCTCGATATAATCCAGACCGGGAATTTCTTGCAGCTTTTTCTCTAGGGTATCGGTAACCAGATTGACGGTATCCGTCAGTGTTGCACCGGGCCACTGTGCTGCAATAACGGTGGTTTTGATGGTGAAAGCGGGATCTTCATTGCGCGGCAGTTTTTCATAGCTGAAGATACCGGCGGCAATAATCATCAGCATAAAAAATGTCACCGGTTGCTGATGCTTGAGTGCCCAATCAGAGAGATTAAACCACGCTTTTTTTCGTACCGAATTCATTGCTGCTTCTCCCCAAGGACCACGGTTTCTCCAGCCCGCAATTTACTCACACCCGCCGTCACCACGTTTTCACCCGGTTCAATGCCCGCTGTGACAAAAATCGACGCGATGGAGTAACCGCCCAGGGTAATGGGGCGCAGTTGCAGTTGGTTCTGCGGGGTAACAATAAAAACGGCAGCCTGTTCATCGGCGCGAGTCAATGCGGAAGCGGGAAGGGTCATCATTGCCGGTGCCGCCCGAGGCATTTCCGCCCGTACCGTCGCCCCCAGCGTCATGGCGACCGGGGGGGTTTCCAGCCGCACGCGCACGCGCCAGGTGCGCGTTTGCGGATCGGCCTGCGGGCTGATATCGCGCAGTATCCCCGGCGTGGTGAGCGCCGGCGTGCTCAGCAGGGAGACGTTGAGTCGAGATTCACCCTGTCCGGCCATTGCCTGAGGATCGGTGACATCGAATACCGCATCGCGTTCCTGGCCCGCCGCGAGGGTGAATACCGCTTGCCCTGCGCTCACGACCTGCCCGGCGGACGCGTTGACGGCGGTGATAACACCGGCGCGCGGTGCGGTGAGTTGGGTCCATGACAGATTTTCTTGCGCATTTTTAAGCGTAGCTTGCGCGCTTTTCCTGCGCGATTGTGCCGCCTGCCAGTTTGCCGTGGCATTGTCCAATTCAACCCTGGCAATGGCGCCGGAGGGCATTAATGCCTGCATACGGCGCAGATTAGCGGCCGCGACCCGTTCGGCGGCGCGGGCGCTCTCGACCTCGGCTTGGGCGCTGTTGAGTTGATTGCGGTTGATGTCGTTGTCCAGGGTCGCCAGAAGCTGGCCTTTAGTGACGTTGTCACCTATTTCAGCCTGTCGGCTGAGGATCCGTCCTTCCAGTTGGAACCCGAGCGTGGTTTCATCGTGAGCGCGTATCTCACCAATCCATACGCCAGCAGCGGTCGCTGAGGGTGAGGGAACGGTGGTATAGCGCACCGCGCGCGGCACGCTGTCTTTTGCCACGTTATTGCCATCACACCCGGCAAGCAGCGCGGGCAGCCATACTGCCAGGATCAGCACACCCTTGATATCGGGCAAATGGGATAAAAGATGATGTAACCCGTGACGGGCACAGGTTGAAAAGGTGTCACACATGGCGTCATTCCCTGTTCAAGAGAAGGCCATTACACCCCGTGCCTGTCGAGATTTCTTGAATGTTCTGTCAAGGATTTATCAAGGGTCGCCGTTTTTTTGCTATTTATGCGGGGAAACGGGCAACTGAATCCGAAACAGTAACCCTTTTCCCGTTGGCAGTTCGGCGGTGATGGTGCCACCGTGGGCTTTGCAGATAGCGCGCGCAATGGAAAGACCCAGGCCGCTTCCGCCAGAATGGCGGGCGCGTGACGAGTCAGCGCGGGTAAAACGCTCGAACATGTCAGTAATAAAATCGGGAGTTACACCCGGTCCAAAGTCACGAAATGCTATCTGATATCCGCTTTCTGTCGCGGTCAGTGTGATATCCAAGCGTTGACCTTCGCTGGCATAGCGCAGCGCATTCTCCATCAGCACGGTGAAGGTCTGCCCAAGCCGAAAGGCATCACCCACATAAGGACAAGGTGTATCGGCCTGCACGGTAATCAGCATGCCTGCGGCTTCTGACTGCGGCTTGAGCCAGGCCGCGCGTTCGCGCATCAAGTCTGCCAGATTGTGCTCACGGCGATCCAGTATCAGCCTGTCGGCGTCGGCAAGAGAAATCAGGTGCAGATCGTCAATCAGGCGGTTGAGATGTTGCAACTGTTTCATCACCATTGCTAGCTGTTGTGGTTCGGGTGCGAATACGCCATCAAGCATGCCCTGAAGCCGACCAATGGCGGCGGTGAGTGGCGAACGTAATTCATGGGCCATGGCAACGTGGGACGTGTGCAGTTCACGCTCATAGCGGGCCAACTGCTGCGTCATGCTATTGAAATCCTGCGCAAAGCGCAGCATTTCCTCCGGTGCCTGGCTGACAAGCGTCGCCTGGGTAGTGAATGTGCCCTGAGTGACGGCCTGTGCTGAGGCCCGCAGATGATCGAACTGCAGGGAAAGCGGGCGAGCGCTGCGCAGGCCCATCAGTACGATGAACGGGATCATCACGGCCACCAACACGCCGACCATAATCCAGTCGGAGGAGGCTATCGAGGGATCGGTATATTCAATGCCCCACCAGGCATCAAAGATCTCATGAAAACGTGCGGGGTTGGTTTGCGGGTGCTGGCGTAGCGCTTCGAACTCTTCACGCAGCGCCGTCGGCATATCGTGCATCACCCAGTAATTATAAATCTCGAAACGCAACCACATACAGAGCGCGATAATCACCACGGTGCCGATAGCCAGGGTGAGGATGTGCAGGCAAATCCAACGCCAGAAGGAGTAGCGATTTGTGTTATTCATAGGTGACATCATTCATGGTTGACGAAACCGGTAACCGACGCCGCGGACATTGATTAACACCTCGCTGATGCCGGCATTTTCCAACTTCTTGCGCAGGTTATACATATGCGTGTCTACCACCCGTTCTAAGGCGTCACTTTCCGGCAGGCACTGTTCGAGCAAATAGTGTCTGGAAAACGGTCTGGTGGGGGCGCGCATCACCGTCGCCAGCAGTGAAAATTCGGTTGGGGTCAATTCAAGGTAATAAGGGGGATCGTCAACCCGAATCACGCTGGCCGTGCGTGCGAGCGTATCGACTTCGAGTTTTTCCCAACGCAGTAATTCATTGGGCACATTCTGGCCCTGACTGCGGCGCAGCACGGCCTGCACGCGGGCGACAACTTCCCCTGGAATGTAGGGTTTGACCACGTAATCATCGGCTCCGTAACGCAGCGCGCCAATTTTGTCGGGCATATCGCCCATGGCTGTAACCATGATGATGGGGGTATCGTTCTTGCGACGCACCGCCGCGAGGATCTCCGTGCCCGTCATGCCCGGAAGCATCACATCAAGCAAGATCAAATCGGGCTTTAGGCGCAGCGCAAGTTCCAGCCCGGACAGACCATCGCTGGCCAGCGTGACCTCGTAGTTTTCCCGCCGCAGATAGGCTTCCAGCACGTTGGCTGCATCTGCGTCATCCTCGATGATCAGAATACGTTTAGTCTGCATGTGTCATCTTGACCATTTCTTCATAAATCCCTGACGGTTTGTTGATATTGCCCATTCATAATCCAGTCACCGACCAGAACCTTGAGCGCGGTAGCGCAAAAACAATTTACTCGTGAGGTGACAAGATGAAAACCAGAAAAATAATACTACCTACGCTTTGCCTCCTGATAGGTGGCATAGCGCAGGGCACCAGGGCTGATGAAGGCGAGAACGCGAGTGCCAAAAGCCTCACGCTTGGCGTCGGTGGGCTATACTCGCCGCGCTACAGCGGAGCTGACCAGGGAAGCCTGCAAATAATACCGGTGATTCAGGCGCAGTATGGCGCGTGGTTCTTTGACGCATTGAGAGGGATTGGCTATCACGTACAAAACGATACCGGGCTTTATTTTGAACACAGTCTGGGTATCAATCCCGGCCGTAGCGATCGAAACAGCAATTGGCGTGCGGGTTCAGATAAACTGAAAGGCATGGGGAAAATCGATCCCAGCGTTAACACCACGTTGACGGTTGGATGGGCACTAACGCCGTGGTTGCAGCTGGAAGGTGCCGCCACGTTGCCACTCAGCGATTCACAGGGCGGACAATACCGCACCGCGCTGACCGTGATCCCTTTTCAAAGCAGCAGTGATACGCTTGCATTACAAAGTGCTGCACTGTTTGGTGATGCACGTTATATGAACCGTTTTTACGGGGTTAACCGTGAGCAAAGCGCACGCGCTGGCTATTCCCGCTTCGATGCGCAGGGCGGATTTTACGCGGTGGAGAGCAGTCTGACCTGGGGACATCAGTTTACGCCGCACTGGGGAACGTCACTGAGCGTGGGTTACACCTGGCTCGGCGACCGGGCGGCAGAGAGTCCGATTGTGTACCGCCGTAATCAGACCAGTGGCATCATGGCGGTGAATTATACCTTTTGAGGGTACTCATCCATTTGTGGTTGGCAGCGCTCACACCCGGCGAGGATAATCTTGTTGTAATATAGGGTTTTCTGCCAGCCAGTATGAGGTTAGTTATGCTTCAGTTCCGCCCGTCAACCGCAGACGATATTCCGCGTATTATGGCTATTTGGCGTAACGCCGTTGATGCAACGCATCATTTTCTGACACCACGCGATCGCGCGGCGATTGATGCAGAACTTTACGCCTTTTTCCCTCAGATTACGCTCACGCTGGCGCTGGAGTCCAACGGTAACATCGTCGGTTTTATGTATTTACATCAGGGGCATCTGGAAGCGCTTTTTGTCGATGCCGATTCTCATGGCAAAGGCATTGGCCGTGCGCTGATCGGGGCTGCGTTGGCGCGCTATCCGCAACTGACCACCGATGTGAATGAACAAAATGTCCAAGCGCTGGCTTTCTATCAACGATTGGGTTTTGTGCGCACCGGGCGCTCTGCGCTCGACGGGCAAGGGCGGGCCTATCCGTTGCTGCATTTGCAATATCTGTCGCCGTTATGATGTTGTCTCTCGCTTTGCTACCACGAGAGAGCTGAGGGTTGTCGACATTGATGACGGCTCAGTCATTGCCTGTGAACGCAATAATTAACAATATCAGCATTTTGCATTGACTGTTTTGTTCTGTGATAGGGGTTGAAAATCACCGCTGTCCCGCTAAAGAAATCCCTGCTAACGTCGTTAAAAATAACGTATCCCCTATAAAATATGGACGTGTAGCATGTGCAAAAATGGCATTTTAAAAACCACGCAAGCGCGCTTTAGCCTATTTCTTATCGGCTTTTTCGGACTATTACTCATTCTCACGTTTGTGGTTATCCGCCAATTTGTTTCTCCCCAGTTGATTGAAAATGAAAGCAATCTGATCCGCCTCACCGTTGACCGTCAGGCACGAGCGATCACCGAACAAATGAACCGGGTGCAGGCGCAACAGAAAACCATCACCGAACTGGTCAGCGTATTAAGCAGCGAGCAGATTGATACGCTGCTCCCCAATCTGGTTAATCAGTACAACGATCTGAACGTGTTTGGCGGGGGGATTTGGCCATTACCGGGCGTGCGTGATGCGGCGCGCGATCGCTTCAGCACCTTTTTTGCCCGCGATGCGGCAGGCCAACTGCACGTCAATACGGTGTGGAACCAGCCGCAGTCAGAAAAATATTGGGAGCAACCCTGGTATAAAGAGGGGATGAATGCGGCGCAAGGCCAGTGCGCATGGGCCAAAGCCTATCAGGATGCCGCCAGCCCGCAACCGCGTACCAACTGTGCCATGGCAATAAGCCGCGACGGTAAACCCTGGGGCGTTGCCACCATCGATGTCACCTTAGGCTTCTTCAACAAGCTCGCCAAGGAGATGAGTGCCGCCGTTGAAGGTAAGGTACTGATTGTCGAAGCCGATGGGAAAGTGGTTGGCAACGGTCAACCGGAGCAAGGCAGCGCGGCGCTGCTCAATCTTAAGGATCTGAAGACCCCAGCGGCGTTACCGTTGCAGGCATTGCTGTCGCGTGCCGGTAACGCCGCCACCGATGGAACCTACGACGGGACTGACGGAGAACATACGCTGTTAGTTCAACCGATTGCCGGCAGCCCGTGGTATCTGGTGGCGGATATCCCCTCCAGCCATTTGTCACGCCACACCAGCAGCATACTGACAAAACTCACCGTGGTGCAGGGAGCGCTGTGCTTTCTGTTGCTGATTGTTCTGGTCAGTTTCTTCCGTATTTTCATGAAAAACTTAAAACTGTTGCAGCATAATATTCAGGCGCTCTCCAGCGGTGGTGCTGATTTGACCCAACGGCTGCCCGCCAGTAAAAATCCTGAATTTAATGCGGTGGTGCAGAGCTTTAATGATTTCATCGCCTACCTGCAAGAGCTGATGCAGCAGGTGGGTCAGAGCGCGCTAGCCATGTCCTCGGCGTCGCGCCAGATTGCCAGCGGTAACGCCGATCTCTCGTCACGTACCGAGGAACAGTCTTCATCGATTGTCGAAACCGCAGCGTCCGTGGAAGAACTGGCGGGAACGGTACGCCAGACCGCCGACAACGCGCGCCACGCCAGCAAACTCGCGGAGGATGCGTCAGGTATTGCCCACAAAGGCGCATCGGTGGTGAATGAAGTGGTCTCCACCATGACCAGGATAAACGCGTCATCCAACAAGATTGTCGAGATCATTAGTGTGATTGATGGCATCGCTTTCCAGACCAATATTCTGGCGTTGAATGCCGCGGTTGAAGCGGCGCGGGCTGGTGAGCACGGGCGTGGTTTTGCCGTGGTCGCAGGAGAAGTGCGTTCACTGGCGCAACGGAGTGCCACCTCTGCGCAGGAAATTAAAGCGCTGATCGAAGAATCGGTCACCAACATTGAGCAGGGCAGTAATCTGGTGCGGCAGGCTGGTTCAACCATGGAAGAGTTGATGAGCGGCGTAAACAGCGTCACTGGTGTTATCGCTGAAATCAGCTCTGCCAACGAAGAGCAGAGCAAAGGTATCGATCAGATCAACGTTGCCATTAACCAGTTGGACAACACCACCCAGCAAAATGCGGCGTTGGTCGAGCAGGTCGCGGCAGCGGCGCAGTCCATGGAAGATCAATCCGATCAATTGGAACAGGTGGTGTCGCGCTTTACCTTATAACCGGCTCACAACGAGAAAGGCGGGAAATCGCCTTTCTCGTTTCCATTATTTTGACACCATGAAGTATTTTTTCGATCTGCTTAATGGCATTTGTCTCTCATTGGCATGAAAATAGGCGGTAAACAATACGGGATATATTTCCCAGGCTGATGTCATGAGGACATTTTTGATGCGATCAAAAATGAGAGTGTCGGCGATAAATTTGATTGAGTTACTGAATCAGCAACAGCACAATCATATTTTGCAGCAATTTCGCAGCAAACGCTGCCCAAAAGGAAACCGAGTCAGCGGCCCCGATAAGGCCAGTGATGACGTACTGATTGTCTCTGCCGGACGGCTGCGGGTTTTTCTTTCTTACGAAGGGCGCGAATTTACGCTCTATTATCTGGAACAGGGCGATATCTTTAGTACCCACACCCGCGCGTTTATTGAAGCGGTGAAGGATTCTGTTATTTTATTGACGCCTATCAAAGCGTTTCGCCAACAAGTCGTGGATCACCCGGAAATTGCGTTGCTGATGACGGGAATATTAGGTGACATGCTGGGAAGTTCCTGGGATGTGATTGAAGGCATTATTTTTCATGATGCCAAAACCCGCCTGATCGCGTTTATTTTATCACTGGGACGCGCCAACGGTAACATGACTGAAAACGGCATCGAGTTCGATTGTGATTTAACCATGGAAAACATTTCACTGATTATTGGCGCCACGCGGCAAACCACGTCATCGTTGTTTAATGTGTTGATGAAAGACGGCGATATTATGCGTATCGCCAAAAACCGCTATGCCATTGTCAATATGCAGCAATTGTCTACCCGGCTGGCTGAGTTTAAAAAGTAAGCCGGGTGCCCGTTTACCGGCCTGAACTTCAGGCCGGTTGTATTAACGTTCGGTGCAGGAAATACAGGGATCGATGCTGTTAACAATCAGCGCCACGTCGGCCACGGTGTTGTCGCGCATCATCACGTGCAAGGCATCCCAGTTCGGGTAACTCGGTACGCGCCATTTCATGCGTTCCGGCATATCGGTTCCGTTGGTGCGCAGATAGTAAATCAGCTCACCGCGCGGTGCTTCGGTTTTGGCAACTGCTTCGCCGGCGGGGATCGTCGGCATGCCCACTATCGCTACGGGCCCATCAGGGAGTTGCGTCAGGCACTGGCGGATAAGCTTAATCGCCATTTGTACTTCATCCAACCGCACCATCGCCCGCGACCACACATCGCCATCGGGACGGGTCATGGTGGTGAAATCCAGTTCGGGATAAATGGCGTAAGGGGTCTTGGCCCGCACGTCGTATTCCACGCCAGAAGCGCGCGCCACCGGGCCGATCAGCCCGTACTCGCGGGCGATGGTCAGAGGCAGTACGCCGACGCCGCGGGTGCGAGTCAGTATGCTGCGATGGGTGCTGTAGATTTGGTGAATTTCCGCTACCGCCGGTTCGATTTCATTCAGCCGCGTGATCAGGTAGGCGATGCGCTCGGCATCCAGGTTATATTTCACGCCGCCAATGCAGTTGGCGCCGAGATCCATGCGGTTACCGTACAGCGTCTCCTTGATATCTTGCACAATTTCACGCGTTTCCAGCACATGCATAAACAGCGACGTAAAGCCGATGATGTGTGCCATGATGCCGACATTAAACAGGTTTGATGCCACGCGTTTGATTTCATCGGCAATCACGCGCAAATAGTGACCGCGCGGCGGCACCTCAATACCGGCGATCTCTTCCAGCGCCATGCAAAAGGTGGTGGGATGGCTGTTGGAGCACAGCGAACAGATGCGTTCTGTCAGGGTGATATTCTGGTAAAAGTTACGTTTCATCACCAGATACTCCATTCCCCGGTGCACGTGTCCGGCGGAAATATGCAACCCTTTGATGGTTTCCCCTTCCAGATCGAGTTTGAAGTACATCGGTTCTTCCAACGCCACATGCAGCGGACCGACCGGCATCTGATAACGTGTCATGACTTCTCCCCGCGTTGCTGCATGATTTTTTCCCACAGCGCCTTGGTGCTGGCGGCGTTGACCATGTCTGAGAACGGAATGAATTTTTGCAGCACCGCGGCATCGATGTTTTCATCGATAAACAGTCGGGTGGGATTGGGATGGCCCACCGCATTCAGATCGTACAGTTCCATAAATTCTCGCTCATTCCAGTCGGCGTTGCAGAACACCGGCGTCAGTGACGGCACATCGCGCTGGCCTGCGGCAAGAAACACCGTCAGGGTCAGCGTTGAGCCATCAAGGTCAAAATGGTAGGCAATCTCGTGGATGTCGGTCGGTTCGTCGCCCAGGCGCTGATAAGCACTGATGGTATGCAGCCTTCCGCCCAACTGCTTGATGGCAAGCGCGGCGGGTAACAGTTGTTCCGTGTCAGCCAGACGGCTCCAGGCGCTGACGACGCCCCATTTGTTAATGCGCGTTTCGAAGGAGAAACCGGCGGTGAGTTGTTGATTAAACAGGCTTTCAACCTGTGTGATGTCGTCAATCATGGTGCTTCTCGCAGAGATGAGGGGGCAACGTCCGGTTGGTAATGCCAGGATGGTTAATCGGGTTGATGCCCGGCGTGTTTTGCTGAGCGGCGGTGTGCGTGCGGCGACAGTCGGGGCAGCGCAGACTCAGCGCCGGGTCGACGCCACCCGGCGTCTGGTAGACGTTATCCAGCAGCGCTGCACTTGGAGCGAGAAACGCGGCACCGCAACCGATGCAGGTGTGGTAGGGCATTGCACCTTCCTCCGTCATGCGGTATTTGTCCTCCTGCCGATGCGCCAGATGCCAGTCATTGGTGAGGTGGATAGCCTTGGGCACGCAGTAATGTTCACACAATCCACAAAAGGTGCAGGTGTTGTGCCACAGAATAAACTCGACGCCTTGCGGCGTTTCCTCAAAACGGATCGCCCCGCCTGCGCATACGTGCTCGCACATCCGACACACCGAGCAACGGGCGGCGTCAAAAGCAATGCGGCCGCGCAGCGCGTCGGGGGTAAAGGTCTCACCAAACGGGAAGGGGTCGGTGGAAGGCCCCTGGCGCAGATTACGGATCAGGATTTTCAAAAAATTCATGCTGGGTTCCTAAATGCGTTGACGCCACATGTCGACAGCCATGGCGATCCCTTCAATAATGGCCTGCGGACGCGGCGGGCAGCCTGGCACGTTGACATCCACGGGAAGGTAGCTGTCAGCGGGCCCGGCAATGGCATAGCTGTCACGGAACACGCCGCCGGAAATCGGGCAAATGCCAATCGCCACAGTGACCTTGGGTTCTGGGATCTCCTGATACACGCGCAGCACTTTCTCTTTGACTCTTATCGTCAATGGCCCGGTGATCAGCACGATATCCGCGTGCTTTGGGCTGCCGCAGTACTGGCAGCCCAGTCGTTCCACGTCGTAGCGCGGAATGCAGGCGGTGGTTGCCAGCTCGACATCGCAGCCGTTGCAGGAACCGGCGTTGATGCGGTACAGCCAGGGTGAGCGGGTGGCGATAGCCGTTAATAACGTCATCATCTTTTTCCTATGCCTGAGCGATTACGCTGATAAGGCCGATTACACCCAGTAACTCAGGCCACTTCAGATAAAACACAAACGCCTGATCGATGCGTATTCTCCCCACCATGGCGCGCAATAGCGTCTTGCACAGGCAGGAGACAATCAGACACTTCACCAGAAACACCGCCACACCGGCGATCCCTTCCGGGCCGTTGGGGAAAAACAGCGTGATGCCCAGCGCCACGACCACCAGTGTTTTCAAGGCAGACATCAGATGGAACAGTGCCAGCGCGGGGCCGGTGTATTCCAGAATGGGCCCTTCCAGCACTTCGGACTCCGCTTCCGGGATATCAAACGGGGCAATGCCGAGGTTGGCGGGCATAAACAGCACGTAGGCCGCCAGCGCAGGCCACATCCAGGGATCGAACACAAACGCGCCGTGCTGCTGCTGATAGGCAACGATCTCGGACAATGAAAAGGTTACCCAACCGCCTTGCGCCAGCCCGGTTTTTAGCGCCACGCTTGCCAGTGCCAGCAGCAACGGTCCTTCGTAGGCCAAAACCAGCGCCATTTCGCGGGAAAAACCGATGGCACCGTACACCGAACCTGAGCAGGAACCGGCTAGCATCAACACCACGGCAGGCACGGTGAGCAAATACAGCAGTACCAGCAGGTCTCCCAACGCGGTGGCGGGCTGATAGATCTGCGCGATGGGGATGAGTGCAATGGCGATCAGCATGCTGCCGACGCCGACGGCGGGCAACGCCAGAAACAAGGCGCGCGGTGCACCGTGCGGCACCAGCGTCTGCTTGCGCATCAGCTTGATAATATCGAAAAAGGGTTGCAGCAGCGGGGGGCCGATACGCCGTTGTAAACGCGCAATCAGGATGCGATCGACCCCTTTGAGCCACAGGCCGAAAATCAGCGCGGCGGCTCCGAGCGGAAAAATCATCAGCGGTGCAAAAATCGACGTCATCATGACCTTAGTCCTTGTTCTGGGCGTGCAGCGCCAGGCGAATAAAACGTTCCGGTGCCTGATACAGCGCGGAGGCGGGAACATGCGCTTGCGCGGGAGTGATATCGGTGACGCCGCCCTGATGTAAATGAATGTGCTGCGACTGGCGGTTGCTCAGGCGGTAGAACACGCCACCACAGCCTGCCACCATCGCCACCAACACCCACAAAGTCAGAGGGTGCCAGCCGTGAAGTCCGGGTAATGCACCGCCCCAACTGGCCGTTATCTGGCCGAGACCGGCCTGCGCCATCAGATGACTGATGGGCACCAACAACACCCCTGGCAGCAGGCTGATGACCAGCGCCGCCACGCTCAACACGGCCATTGGCAACAGCATCGAGCGCGGGGCTTCAGTGACGTTTTCCAGATGTGCGGCTGGCTGTCCCATAAACGCGGCATGGGCGAATTTCAGCACGGCGGCCAGGGTAAACAGACTGGACATCATGGCGCTGAGTGCCAGCAGATAGTGCCCGCTCTGGAAGGCTGCCTGATAAATGAGCCATTTGGAGGCGAAGCCGTTGAGCGGTGGAATGCCGGATAGCGACAGCCCGGCGAACAGGAAGAGTGCAAAAGTGATCGGCATTTTACGCCCCAGCCCGCCAAGTTGATCGAGACTCACCACGTGCACCTGCGCCAGGATGCAACCCGCCGCCAGAAACAGAATGTCTTTGAGCAGCAGATGGTTAACCAGATGCATCAGCCCTCCGGCAATCCCCTCCGGGGTGGCTAACGCCAGCCCGAGCAGGATATAGCCCAACTGGCTCACCGTGCTGTAGATCAACAGTCGTTTGATGCCGTTCTGGATCAGCGCCATGGCACCGGCATAAAGCAGGGTAACCGTGGCGATCAGCGCGATGCCGTACATCACGCCAGAGGTATCGCCCAGTGAGCCGAACCGAACAAACAGCATCCCGGCACCGCCCAGTGCGTACAGCTTGAGCACGCCATAGATCCCACTTTTTAGCAGCACGGCGGAGATGTAGCCGCTGACCGGCGTGGGGGCTGTCGGGGGGTGCATCTGGTAGTCGATGCGCCAGGGCAGTTGCGCTGATTTCATCAGCAACCCAGACAGCAAAAGGAACAATCCGGCACCGAGCCAGGGAAGCGGCATATGTTGAGCGGCAGCGAGAATAGCATCGAAGCTAAAGGCATCGCTGTGGGCGCACAAGATGGCGACACCGAGGAACATGCAGGTGGCGCCGACAAAATTGAAAATGAAGTATTTGAAGCCTTCCTGCAACGCCTCTTCGGTCTCATCGTGAATAATCACGAAGTAGAGCGTCCAACTGCTCATGATTTCCCAGAACGCGAAGAAGTTGAACAGATCCTTGCTGGCGGTGATCCCTAACAGGCCACCGATCATAAATACGAAGAAGAAGAAAAAGCGGTGTTGGCTATGGCCGTGTGCCATATAGCCGATGGCATAGCACAGGTTAAGCAGGCCAACGCCGGCTATCAAGATGGCAAACCAGTAAGACAGTAGATCGTAGCGACCCGCATCTAACAGCACCGCTCCCAGCGTCAATGCCATGACGCCGACCGCCAGCATTCCCGCACGACGCGGTGCGCGCTTCCCGAGTAAAAACGTCAACAGTGCGCCGATAATCGCGATTGTCGTGGCGGGCGACCACGCCAGATTAAGCGTCGGCAGCGGCGTGACGGGCCAACCTTGATGATAGGCAATCTGCGCAATGGCCGGCTGTATCCAGTGTTGTAACCCGTAATCGGGGAACACGCCGCCCAGGACGACCAGCGCCGCCAACAGGCCGGTAGCCACACGCATCGCCAGCGGCGCTTCCTCTACAACGCCCGTGCCCTGATAACGGGCGAAGAACAGCACGCGTACGATGCGCAGGTAATATATTGCCCCCAACACGCTGCCTGTCAAAAACAGCAGCGCCACGGTGACGGCATTGGCGTGTACCGCGGCGTAGATCATCAAAAATTTGCTGTAAAAACCGCTGAACGGGGGCAACCCCATCACGGCCAACGCGCCGATGGCAAAGCACAGCGCGGTAAAGGGCATGACCCTGCCGAGTCCGGCCAGGTCTGACAGGTGTTTACCGGCGGCGCGCGCGATCAATCCGCCTGCCGCCAGGAACAACAGATTTTTGAAAATGGCATGGTTTATTACGTGGAACAAAGCACCGGCAACGCTCAGGCTGGTCAACAGCCCGAGCATAGCGAGAATTTCTCCCACCTGTGCCAGCGTCGAGAACGCCAGAATGCGTTTCAGGTTTTGCTCACGCAGCGCCTTCACTTCGCCATAAATCACCGTCAGGCAACCCAACAGGCTAAGGGCCAATCCAAAGGCAGGGAGCGCACCGGCGGTGAGCCACTGCCCGGTCAGGCTGGTTCCCAGCACCACCAGCATGATTTTTGCCAGTCCGTAGACGCCAGCCTTGGTTAAAACACCGGACATCAGTGCGGAAATGGAGGAAGGGGCTACCGGGTGGGCATCAGGCAGCCAGCCGTGCAGCGGATACAAACCGGCTTTCACCCCAAGCCCGATGAGAAAACAGAGGCCAATGACCGTGGCGAATCCCGGTGTAAGCTGAGCGGCCTGTGAGGCGATCAGCGCCATATCAAAGCTGCCAAACTGGGTATGGCACACCAGAATGCCGAAATGCATGATATAGGCACCGGTACAGCACATCAGGAAATATTTACGCCCGGCCTTGAGCGCCTGTGGCGTGCGTTCATGCACCACCAGAAAATAGGAGCTCCAGGTCATCAATTCCCAGAACAGATAGAAATTACCGAAATCTCCTGCCGTGGTGACGCCGATAAGCGACCCTGCCATCAAAAACAGAAAGAAATAATAGCGATTGGCGTGTTTATCATTGCGCATGTAGCCCTGGGAATAGATCACCACTACGGCTATCAGGCCAGTGAACAGGACGCTGAATAAATGCGACAGGCTGTCGCTGGCATCCATTTGCCACACGCCGTACAGTGTCGCCAGCGCAATAACGACGGCAGCCCGATCGCGTAATCGGGAATTAATCACTCCCAAGCCATAGAGTAAAAATCCGCCGACATAGGGCACTATTATCCAGTAATGCCAGGGGGTCTCGAAATTGGGCACCGCTGCGGTTATCGAGGGTGTCGCATAATGCTCGGCAAGATGCAATAACGGTTCTGGCGCAATACTGACCGCAATGGTGATTGCGGTCAGTAGCAGCATTATCAGCCAGCGCGGAGAAAGTAATGTGGCGAAATGAAAGGGCGCTGAAATGACATTCTCATCCCTCTCCAGACAGACGCGCTGAATGACAATAATATAATACACCGAGGCCAAAATAGTCGCGACTGTCGCCACCGCGGCGATGGCCCATTCACCTTGCTCCATCGCGCCGTATAAAATCAGAAATTTGCTGAATGAGCCTTTAAACGGTGAGAGTCCCATCACGGAAAATAAGCCAAAACCAAACAGCAACGATGCCAAAGGCATACGCGAACCACTGCCAGCCAGCACGGATAGTTCGCTGGAGCCGTTGCGCTTTATCAGGTAGGCGGCGCTGGTAAGGGTTAACAGGCGCATAATCGCTTGCAAGCCTAAATGCAACAACGCCCCGGTTTCGCCTGACGCATTGTTCAAACCCAATCCCAGCAGTACATATCCCAATTCTGCCAGCGTGGAAAACAACAGCAGTCTGGAGAGATTGCGTAAATGCAATAACGCCACTATTTCGCCGACCAATAATAATAAGGTTCCAGACCAGGCTAATAATGGAATGCCGAACAGTGATACTCCCATTTATTCCTCGCGATACGTAGAGAGCGGATAGGCGGGAGTGAATGTAATCAATGCTACCCACACTGTCTGTCGGCTGGCTGACAGATATTCGTGGGTAAAACTGGGAATATGATGCCCAGACGGAAGGTTATTAATAAGAAGTTAACATCCGCAGAAATAAAATATGATCGCCATCACTTTATAACTGAGAATGAATATTAATACGACGTATTGGGGTGAGCGCAGAAATACTATTTTTTATGGTTGCGTTTGGTTTTATCTCAATAAAGATGATCTCAGTCAATAAAAATACGTGTTTCAGGCAATCAAAGGAGGCGTTATCGATGTGTCTGGGTATTCCAGGTCAAATTCTGGCAATTAAAGATGCCGCCAATCTGATTGCCGTGGTGGCGGTCGCGGGCGTGAAGCGGGAAGTCAGCATCGCGTGTCTGGTTGGCCCGCAGTATGCCGCTCAGGACTGTATCGGTGACTGGGTTTTGGTGCACGTGGGGTTTGCCATGGCGCGGCTTGATGAACAACAAGCGGCCGAAATGCTGATCGCCTTGAGTGAGTTAGACGAACTTGACTGAGCGCAACGGGGGAGGAAGTCACCATGCATGAAGCGGCGTTAACGCAGGGACTGGTGAACATTCTGCTTGCTGAGGCACAGCGCCATCAGGTGACACGTATAACCCGCGTGCGGCTCAGGATTGGAAAGATGCGTGCGGTTGAGCCTCAGTCGATGGCGTTTTGCTTTAACGCGTTCAGTGCCGGGACGCTGGCTGAGCATGCTGAATTGATTATTGAGGCATTGCCAGCCATCGCGCACTGCGATGCGTGCGGTGAGGATTTTGAAGTGATCAAATTCCATTTTCAATGTTCAGGTTGTCACAGCCGCAGGGTGCGACTGATTCAGGGCGATGAGCTTTACATTGAAAGTTTTGATGCCTGAGGTAGAGGGTAACGAAATGAAAAGACAGGAAAATGTCATGATTTACGCCAATGCGCAGCGATGCCTTGGCTGCCATAGCTGTGAGATGGCCTGTGCGGTCAGCCACGGTGGCGATAGCGGATTGTTTGATGCGGTGAAACAACAGCTGCCGCTGCATCCCCGGATGAAGGTGGTGGTGGCGGGCGATGTCAACCTGCCGATGCAGTGCCGTCAGTGTGACAACGCGCCGTGCGCACTGGTGTGTCCCACCGGCGCTTGTCGCCAAAGTAATGGGCAAGTGCAGATCAACGAAGCCAACTGCGTGGGGTGCAAACTGTGCGTGATGGTGTGCCCGTTTGGTTCCATCACCGTGCGGCGCAGCGAACAGCAAAAAGGTTACAGCGTCACTAATCAGGGTGTGGCACAAAAATGCGATCTGTGCGTCACCTGGCGAGAAGCGCAGGGCAAAACCCAAACCGCCTGCATTGAAGCTTGCCCCACCAAAGCCATCAGTCTGGTGGATATGCAAACCTATCGTCAGGCATTGATTCAGGCCAGAGCAAAAGAGCTGGCGCACTCTCAGAAAAATATCGATTTGGCATTAAGGGGAAGGTAATGGATATCAAAACCAGAACGAGCGATCCCGCCACCATTGCCTTGTGTCCGGTGGCGGAACACGAAGGTATTGCCACGGTGTTCGATCGTCATCAGATGCAACAACCACAATGTGGTTTCGGCAGTCTCGGGCTGTGCTGCCGTATCTGCTGGAAAGGGCCTTGCCGGGTTGATCCCTTTGGCGATGGGCCACAGTACGGTATTTGCGGTGCGACCAAAGACACTATCGTCGCGCGCAATCTGATTCGCATGATGGCCGCTGGGGCGGCCGGTCACTCGGAGCACGGTCGGCACATTGCGCTGGCGATGCAGCGCGTAGGCAAGGGTGAACTGCCGGATTATCAGATTCGCGATCCGAAAAAGTTGATTGCGGTCGCTAAACGTCTGGCTATTGAGGTAGAGGGACGCACCACGCGCGATATCGCCTACGATGTGGCGACCAAAACGTTGGAAGATTACCAGAATCAAGACAGCAAAAAACCGTGCCACTGGCTCAATGCCTCTCTGCCGGCTAAACGCCTGTCACTGCTCGGTAAACTGGGCGTGCTGCCGCACAACATTGATGCCACCGTGGCGCAAATCATGTCGCGCACCCATATTGGCTGCGACGCTGACCCGACCAATCTGGTGCTGGGCGGTATTCGCGGCGCGCTGTCTGATTTTGATGGCATGGTGCTGGCGACGGAGTTGTCCGATGCGATGTTTGGTACGCCAACGCCGGTGGTGACGCAGGCCAATATCGGTGTTATCAAAAAGCAGGCGGTCAACATCGCGGTGAACGGCCATAATCCGCTGCTCAGCGAAGTGATTTGCGATGTGGCTGGCGAAATGCAGAGCATCGCACGCGATGCCGGAGCCAGCGAAGGCATCAACATCGTGGGTATTTGTTGTACCGGCAATGAAGTGATGATGCGTCACGGTATTCCGCTGGCAACCAACTATCTGTCACAGGAAATGGCGATTTTCACCGGCGCGCTGGATGCCATGGTGGTGGATGTGCAGTGCATCATGCCGTCCTTGTCGCCGATCAGCGAGTGCTACCACACGGAATTCATCACCACCGCGGATGAGAACAAAATTCCGGGTGCACGTCACGTAAGCTTCCACGAAGAGCACGCCCGAGAAACCGCGCGCAAGATTGTGCAGTATGCCATCGATGCCTACGGTCGCCGCGATGCAACGCGTATCAAAATCCCCGATATCAAGCAGACGGCGGTAGTCGGATTCAGCACCGAAGCGGTGATGGAAGCGCTGGCGGCGCTCAATCCGGACGATCCTCTGGCCCCGCTGGTAGAGAATATCGCCAACGGCAATATTCTCGGCGTGGCGCTGTTTGCGGGCTGCAACACCACTCGCGTCAAACAGGATGACAGTTTTCAAACCATTGCCAAAATTCTGGCGCGTAACAACGTACTGATGCTGGCGACGGGCTGCGGTGCCGGGGCGTTCGCCAAGAACGGGTTGATGAACGCGCAAGCAACAGAAAGCTGGGCGGGTGACAGTTTAAAAGCGGTACTGACTGCTGTGGGTGTAGCGGCTGGGTTAGAAGGGCCGCTGCCGTTGGTGCTGCACATGGGCTCCTGCGTGGACAACAGCCGTGCGGTGATGTTAGCGACAGCGCTGGCGGAAAAACTGAATGTCGATCTGAGCGATCTGCCGCTGGTGGCCTCTGCGCCGGAGGCAATGTCGGAAAAAGCCATCGCTATCGCCAGTTGGAGCGTGGCGTTAGGCCTGCCGACTCACCTCGGCGTGGTGCCGCACGTGACGGGTTCGCAGCAAGTGACCGATTTAATCACCACGCAGGCTAAAGATCTGTTTGGTGGCTATTTCCTGGTGGAAACCGATCCCGCACTGGCCGCCGAGAAACTGGTGGCGGTAATGAAAGAGAAGCGTCGCGCGCTGGGGATCTAACGCATTGCCCAGCCAGCGCCATCAGGCGGCTGGCTGGCAACATCGGTTGACGAGGGTGATATGAAAATAGCTATCGCGGGTAAAGGCGGCGTGGGAAAAACCACGCTGGCGGGATTGCTGGCGCGATCCTATGCGGCACAGGGAAAACCGGTACTGGCGATTGATGCCGATCCGGATGCCAATCTGGCTTCTGCAATAGGCATTCCGGCCGAACGCTATGCATTGTTGCAACCTTTTTCCCGTATGAAAGCACTGGCAACGGAGCGCACGGGGGCCGGTGCCGGGTATGGCAGCCTGTTTATCCTCAATCCAAAGGTAGACGATCTGCCGGATGCCTACTGCGTGCAGCACGCCGGAGTACGTTTGCTGCTGATGGGAACCGTCGAACACGGCGGCACGGGCTGCGTCTGCCCTGAACATACCTTGCTGCGCCGTTTGATGAGCCACCTGCTGCTCGAACGGGAAGATGTGGTGATCATGGATATGGAAGCCGGTATCGAGCATCTGGGCCGTTCCACGGCGGAAGCGGTGGATGTGTTGATTGTGGTGGTGGAGCCGGGCCAACGCAGCATTCAAACCGCACGCCAAATTGGTGCCTTGGCCGCCGATATCGGCATTGATAACGTAGTCTATGTCGGCAGTAAAATCGCCAAACCCTTCGACAAGGCTTTTTTGGCCTCGGCGCTGAATACCGCGCAATTGCTGGGTTACCTGTCGCTGAATGACACCATTCGTGACGCAGACCTCAGCGGCAGCGCGCCTTACGATCTTGGTGGCGCGTTTATGGCGGAACTTGCCGTGATAGAACAGCGTCTCGCCGCCCTGAATCAGGGAGCTTAACCCATGTGCCAACTGCGTGTCCGCCTGCGGTATGCCGATCGGCGCGAAGAGGCGTTGAACGATATCGCAGCAATTCAGGTTACGCCGCACAACATTACGCTTTCTGCCTTATTTGAGCCGCCGCGCGAGCTGCGCGGTTTTGATATTCAATACATTGATAGCCTGCGCAACGAAGTGCTGTTGGTTCAGCGTAGCGCCGAAACACAAAACGGAGAACACCGATGATTGCTATTCCCTTGATGAAAAAACTCAATGTGCTGGTGCCGCACTGGATTGAACACAACGACGAACATATCGCAGAGATGGAAAAATACCTGCGCGCGCTGGAAACGGAAGGGCAAAGCGAACTGGCACAACAGTGCCGCGAGGTTATTGCGCAGATGACCGCGGTGAGTGAAAAACTTAACGTGATGGCGCAGCAACTCAAGCCTGTCTCACTGCGCGGCTAACGGGGCGAGGGTGACACCATGTGTGATAACTGTGGCTGCAATATCCCGCTTGCCAGCCAACTGCGCTTAGCCAACGGCACCATCCGGGCGATAAGGCCATTCAAAGCCGTTGAACCGCGCACGCTGGCGGTGATGCAGAACCTGTTGCAGGAGAATAACGACCGGGCGGCGCAGAACCGTCGGCAATTTGACGCGCACGGCACGCGGGTGTTCAACCTGATGTCATCGCCGGGCAGCGGTAAGACGTCGCTGCTGGAGGTCACCATCGAACAGCTTACGGCGCGCGGTGTAAAAGTGGCGGTGATAGAAGGAGATTTGGAAACCGAAAACGATGCTTTACGCCTGCGCCGCAAAGGTATCCCGGTAGTGCAAATCACGACGGGGATGGCCTGCCATCTTGATGCGCAAATGGTCAATACCGCCTGGCAAACGCTCTGTTGTGAGCCGGTGGACATATTGTTTATCGAAAACGTGGGCAATCTGGTGTGCCCGGCCAGCTTCGATCTCGGTCAACACCACAACGTGGTGCTACTGTCCGTGCCGGAAGGGGATGACAAACCGGAAAAATACCCGGTGATGTTCCGCCAGGCGGAAGCGGTGCTGGTGACCAAGGTGGATCTATTGCCCTATTTTGACGATTTCAGTCCTGAGCGCGTGCGCGAGGAAGTGGCGCTGTTGGCTCCGGGGAGTGAGGTATTGCAGCTTTCAACCAAAACCACGCACCATTGGGCGCCATGGTTGGCATGGCTCGGCGAGCGGTGCGTGAGCCCAGCGTGAAAGACGCCGTGTATCAGCGAAGAACCGGCTTGCGCGATCTTCGCTGATGGATCACTGCCAGTGATATCAGTGCGGCTGCTGATTAACCCAAACCAGATTATCCACCGCGAAACCGAGGGTTCTCGCAATAGACAAATAATTTTGTTTTACCTCAGCCGGGAGTTCAGGCGTGCGCGACAGGATCCATAAGTAATCGCGGTTTGGCCCACTGACCAGCGCGTATTGGTAATCGTCATCCAGCGCGATGACGTTATATCCCCCATAAAAGGGACCAAAAAAGGAAACCTTGAGCGCCGCCGTTGTGGCTTTACCGGTGAAATAGGCTTTGCCTTCGCTCGATTTCCACTGTTTCTTAAGCGGATCGTAGCCTTGATTCAGCACGCTTAGCCCCTCGTCACTGCGTTTTCCATAGGTTGCCGTAACCTGTTGCAAACCTCGCTCAAAACGGTTTTCCAAACGCGCTATTTCATACCATTTCCCCAGATAACGCTCGGCATCAAAATTGGCAACAGGCGTTACGCCTTTGGGGGGCGAGGGCGACTTGCAAGCAACCAGCGCCAGTGATAGCGCGACACCGGTAAGGATTGGCCAAATTTTCATGCGTACTCCTTGTGTGTTTTTGAGGGAGTGAGGAAGTATAGCGAGGAAATGCTGTTTTTACCGTATACGTGGTGTTAACTATATTACCTCATTAAAATCACTGCCACTGGTGTTTTATTCTGTATTTTTGTGTTTGTAAAACATTAGGCATTAGCGTTTGTGTGGATTTGCTTTAGATATGCTTAATGTGCCTTTTATAATTTACGCTATGTGCGGAAATTGATATTTTATCGCGGCAAATTATACCCAGGAAAAACATTTCTCCTCTGGTAGGGATATTATTTTCTGGTGTGAACCTTTAAAAGGAGATAAAGATCGTGAGAAAAGGAACTCTTAATTTATGTATGGCACTCATTGGTGGGGTGTTTGGCATCGTTCACTTATCCGCTATTGCCGCAGAAAAAACTGCGGTCACCTATAGCAATGTGAAATACCCGTATAAAGTGATTGACGGTGTATTGCACTATCAAAGTGCCGCGAATCTTCCCGCTGTGCCGATGAAAAATGTCAAGCCGGAGAGTTTCTCGGTGATCTATTCCGATACGGCGTTTGGGGTAGGAAAAGCGAACGACACCTATTACTGCAATGCGACTGCCTTGCCCAAGGCATTTAACCCGGAGAACGCCAAAGCAATTGATTCCTATCTGGTTAGTGAAGTCGGAACCTACGCCTATTGCAATAAAATGACCGTTAACATCGACTGGAAGAAATTTGAAGCCCTGGATTTTCCCTTCTTCAGCGATGGCAAACACATCTTTATGCGTGACGGTTCGGTGTTAAAAGGCGCTGACGTTGCGACGTTCCAGACAAAAGGAACGAATCAGGCCTTCGATAAAAAACACTATTATTTCAGAGAAAGTAATTCAGCCATCGTACCCTATAAAAAAAGCGTTAACATTTTTGAGCAATGTTTTGGCTGGGCCACTATTGATGATGCACTTTATTTTCGTGGTGAAAAAAACAGCGAGTTGGATGCAAGCACCTTTACCTGTCTTTCATTCAGTGTGACGGCGGATAAAAAAGGTTTTTATATTTACGGTAAACCGTTCCCGATTTTTACAGCGGATACCGATGTGAAAAACCTTAAAGCATTATCCGATTATGTTGTCACCGACGGTAAATCAGTCTGGTTCGTGAAAATTGAGCCAGAACGGTTAGCCGGACTGGATGCGAGCAAGGTGACCGTCGATGAGAACGTTATTTCTGATGGGGTGAATGAATGGCAGTGCGGAGACTTTAAGTCACCGGGAGAAGCGATGTGCACCAAACAGTAATTTTTTAGCTGTGGGGGAAATGCGTCAATCGCTACGGCGCATTTCCAGCGTAAAGCGACAGCCTGTTTCCGAGCTATCGACCTGCATGCGCCAACCCAGATGCTCCACGATGCGTTGCACAATGGACAAGCCCAGTCCTTCGCCACGTTGATGCGCACTGGGCAGAAAGCGCTGAAACTGCTGCGGATCGATGCTGGGCGGTAGGCCAGGACCGGTGTCAGAAATGACAAGCGTACTGTCATTAAGGGCAATGCGCACTTCACCTTGCGCCGTGTACTGGCAGGCATTGCGCAGCAGGTTCCAGATAACACTGCGCGCCAGTTCAGCATTGGTGTGCAGATGGGGCGTTTGCGCTGCATCCAGAATCAGTGCCACGGGTTTTTTTGCCAGCCAGGGTTGGCAGCGTGTAATACATTCCTCGATCAACGGACGCAGTGGCACGTCGGTTCGAGCCAGGGTTTGCGGATCGCGTGACAGCAGCAACAGACAGGTCAGTTGGCGCTGCATTTCCTGCGTGGTACGCACGATGCGTTCCGCGCTGGGTATCAAGTGACTGTCAGCAGGCAATTGGTGCACGATGGTTTCCGCCGCGCCGCCAATGATAGCCAGAGGAGTGCGCAATTCATGGCTGGTATCGCTCACAAAGCATCGCTCACGGTGCAGAAACTGCTCCAGTTCATCGCTGTGTTGCGCAAATGCGCGCGCCAGCACGCCGATTTCGTCGCTGGCATCCTGAAACGGTAAGGGCTTCTGCTTGCGCTGTACCACGTCGGCCAGACGCGTAATCGGGGCGGTAACGCGCGCCGAGGTCAATCGGCCAATCCAGAACGCGCACAGAATACACAGCAGGATCACCAGCGGCGCGAAGCCGTCAATCATGTACTCTAAAAACCAGTAGTATTTGCCATCCTGTAACAGGTAGTAACGTTGAACATCGAGTTCAAACACCAGCAGATACCAATGGTCGGGTTTTTCCAGGCGGTGATAGCCCGGAGCGTAGTGGCGCAGGGCATCGGGTACAGTTTGCGTATCATAAAACTGGCTGCCTTCAGGCAGGGGGGGAGGCGTACCGTTGGTAATAGCCGTTTCCAGCCGAGGCATCTCTTCGCGCAGGCTCTTCTCGATCACATACGATCGCAACTCATCGTAATCAAGTTGCTCCGCGATAACCACAAACCCCATGACGGCCACCATCAGCAGTACAAACGAAATCGTAATGCGTGTCTTGAGCGTCATCTGCTGGTAAAGGGATTTCATGATGGTGGTTCTACTCGCTGTGTGATAATTCCGGCGTAACCTCCCCGGGCGCATGGAGACGTAAACCGACGCCATGCACCGTTTCTATCAGAGCAGATGTGAAGTTTTTGTCAATTCGCAGGCGCAGGTCATGAATGTGCGTGCGCAACGCACCACTTTCAGGTGGTTCGTCGCCCCACAGCAGGTATTCCATCTGCTGTTTTTTAACCACGGCAGGTGCGGCGCGTACCAGACACAGCAGCAATTTATGCGTGGTAGGGGTCAGGTTGATGGTCTGGCCCTGGCGCCATGCCTGCGGTGCGCGAGTGTCCACCAGCAAGTCTTCCCAGACCAGTGTGCCTTCTACCTGTCGGCCTTGGGCACGTCGCACCAGTGCCTTGATGCGGGCGTCAAGTTCCTTGAGTGAAAAGGGCTTGACCAGATAATCGTCGGCACCCAGCGCCAAGCCCTGTACGCGGTCTTCTACGGGATCGCGTGCGGTCAGCATCAGTACCGGCACGGGATTCTGAAATTCCACCCGGAGTTTGCTGCATAGCGTCATACCGTCCAGCCGCGGCAGCATCAGATCCAACAAAATGGCGTCATAATCATTCTGCGTAGCCATGTGCAGACCTGTGGCTCCGTCACGCGCATCGTCCAGCACATAGCCCAGCGGCTCAAAAAAATCGTACAGATTTGCCACCAGCTCTGGGTTGTCTTCAATGATAAGCAGGCGTGTCATGGGTCATCGGCATCCTAAAAAGATAAACGGCATCTTAACAACTTCCTGACATCCACTTTTTGATACTGCGCAGACTCTTTATTCGTTGGGAATTGCGCGTGTATAAATATCTGATATCCCTGCGGTTCAACTCGGTACAACTGACCTGGGTAGCCGCATTGTTCTTCACCACCGTGGGTAACGTGGCGCTATGGCAAACGCTATGGTCCAACGTGGAAGTCAACAGTCTCCACAGTTTACTGTTCTTTATTAGCCTACCGGTGTTCTTTTTTTGCCTTTTCAATCTATTGCTCACGCCGGTTTTGGTCTTGCCGTATGTGCGCAAACCGCTGCTGGCGTTGCTGGTTGTCATCAGTGCCAGTTGCAGCTACTTCATGCTCTATTACAACGTGTTAATCGATCGCAGCATGATACAGAACGTGTTCGAGACCAATCAGGCAGAACTCACCTCGTACTTTTCCATCCCCCTGCTGCTCACCATTATTGCGCTTGGCGTGTTGCCTGCGGTAGCGATGGTGTGCTTGCCGACCCAAAAGACCGGGCGGCTGTCGCAAGCCGTGCTGTGGTGGCTTGGCAATGTACTGGTGACAGTCGCGGTGCTGGCCGTGGTGACCATGGCGTTCTACAAAGACTACGCCTCGCTGCTGCGCAACAATCTGCAAATCAAGGATCAAGCGCTGCCCTTTAACGTGGTGCGCAACACCAACGGTTACCTGAAACGTTACCTGAAACGTACGAAATCACAGTTGTTGCGGATTGTGGCCGCAGATGCCACACGTCCTGCGGCGGCGGCTGGTCAGCGCCCCAAGCTGGTGATTGTCGTGGTGGGCGAAACGGCGCGAGCGCAGAACGTTGAGCTTAATGGTTATCCGCGTGCGACCAATCCATCCTTGTCGCAGCGCGAAGACATCATCAGTTTTAAACATGTCTCATCCTGCGGTACGGCCACTGCCATTTCTCTGCCCTGTATGTTCTCGCGTATGACCCGTTCGCAATACGATGAAGTGCGTGCAGCCACCGAAGAGAATCTGCTCGACATCCTGCAACGCACCGGCATACACCTCTTGTGGCGCAACAATAACAACGGGGGGTGTAAAGGGGTCTGCGCGCGCGTGCCTTCCGAGGATATGCCGACGCTGAACATTGTCGAGCAATGTGTCAACAAGGATGGAACCTGTTATGACGATGTGCTGCTGCACCAACTCAGCGCCCGCATTGATGCCAGGCAGGGTGATATGCTGATCGTGTTGCACCAACTGGGCAGCCATGGTCCAACGTACTTCGAACGCTACCCGGCACAAGACAAAACCTTCAGCCCCACCTGTGACAGCAATCAGATCCAGAAGTGCACCAATGAAGCGCTCACCAACACTTACGACAACACGCTGGTCTACACCGACCGGATGCTGGGCAAAACCATTGACGTGTTGCAACACTATTCCGAGCAGCGTGATGTAGCCATGATTTACGTTTCCGATCACGGCGAGTCACTGGGAGAGCGAGGGATGTATTTGCACGGGACGCCTTATATCATTGCGCCTAAGGAGCAAACGCAGGTGCCGATGGTGATGTGGTTCTCACCGACATTTGCCCAACAAGCCCACCTTAACCTCGCTTGTCTGCGGAAAAACGCCGACAGCAAGGACTACAGTCACGACAATTTGTATCATTCCCTGTTGGGCTTGTTTGATGTTCATAGCACCGTGTACCAACCCGAACTGGATGTGTTTGCGCCCTGTCGAGAGCCGATACCCGTTGCTTGACCCACAATAATGCTTGTCAGCGCAGCGTTAAGGAGGCAAGGGCACCACACTCAGAGTGCTTTTGCCACTGCGCTAGCCCCGGCATTGGCATCAGAAATAATGTGTGTCACATCATCAAGATGCCCAATCTGTGCTTCGCCGGAGCGATCAAACTTACTCTTGTCGAGCAGCAATAACGACTGCGAGGCGCGCTTGAGCAATACTGATTTAAAGTCGGCGTTGATGGCATTGGAGTCCCACAGTACCCCATTGCTGTCGATGCCCTCGCAGGAGAAAATAAACAGATCGATGTCGAGCGATTTAAGCTGTGAGATCAGTGACGTATTGACGTAGCAGCCATACTTTCTCTGCAAGGTGCCGCCTGAGCAGGTGAGCTGAATGTGCTCGCGCTTACTCAACTCCTGGCATACCGGCTGGCTATTGGTAAATACGTGAATCTCAACATCGGGCAACTGGCGAGCCAGATACCAGCAGGTGGAGCTGGCATCCAGTGCAATCACCATTCCCGGCTCGATCCAGGCGAGCGCCTCACGGGTGATATCCGCCTTGTGAGCATAGTGGCTTTTGAGTCGGATATGAAAGGGATCGCCGCTGTCGTGGCTTTCGCGATGAATGACCTTGGCGCGACCGTGTTTACGTAACACTTTCCCTTGCGATTGCAGTTCGCTGAGATCGCGACGAACGGTTTCCTTACTGACATTCAACTGTAGCGACAAGGCTTCGGTGGTCAGGCTGTTTTGATTCATCAGCAGTTCGACGATTGCGTGCTGGCGTGCCGCTTTCATTCTCTCTCACCCCATCATTTCGCAGAACGCCCACATCAGGCGGGCGTTCTGGCATGAGATTACGGCGTTACTCCTTTTTTTAAAAGAATATTTCCGTACTTGGCGCGTTCGCCTGTGATAACGATCGCAAAGGCTTTTTGCGCCCGCTGATAAAAAGCAAATCGGTCGATGCGTGTGATATCAGGGCAGGGGCTTTGCCGCGACAGCGCGTTGCGATAGCGTGCTTCAACCTCAGGATCGAGACTATCGCCGGTCACCGCCGCCATCATCACCAACGGTGGCGCATAGCTGTCCAACTCAAACAGCGGAATGATGGCGTGCAGCAAATCGCTGACCCGTAGACCGTCGGCGCGAATCACCTGCGGACCCAGACTGTGAGCCGGGAAATGGGCATCGGAAAAAATGATTTCATCTCCGTGCCCCATTTCGGCAAGCACTTTCAGTAAATCGGGAGAAATTAATGGCGAAATTGTTTTAAGCATCTCACGCTTCCTCGGTAAATTCGGGTTCGGTTTGCGGATAGAAATAGCGGTATTGATAGTGTATCTGCGCTCGCGCCAGCTCCGGGCTGGCAAATTCACCCACGCCGTACCAGCCGAACAGGGCGGCACCGATGACCGTGGTTTCAGCCTCATCCAGCACTTTGATCGGGATGTTGAGCAGGTTGGCTTTGATCTGATTCCACAGCGTGTTGCGGCTGCCTCCGCCGACCAGCAATAACTCTTTTGCGCTAAAGTGACCAATGTTTTCCAGCGTATGCAGATTTCTCTGTAGCTGTTCGGTCAACCCTTCCAACGCGGCGCGATAGAAATGCCCGCGCGTGGTATTGAGCGTCACGCCTTGCCAGCCCGCATTCTGACCGTTGAGCAGGTTGCAGTGCATTTTGACGCCTTCGGCGCCGGCCAGAATCAGGCCCGCCTCGTCAATTAACGTCTGCCACGGGGTTTCTGGTGTCCACAACAGCTTACGCACCCACTCCAACACCCCGGACGCCAGCCATTGCATGCCGGGGTTAAAACGGCCAGTCTGGCTATCCAATTCGCAGGTCGAACCAGGATGTTGACTAAGCAGCCGTGTGTCTACCGCTGCGCTGCGCACCATCAGAATTTCCCATGTACCTGAAGAGAGCACCGGTTCATCTTGGTCTGCGCCAGCACCAAACAGCGCGAACTGGGTATCGTGCCCGGTAGCGATAACCGGGATTCCCGCCGGCAACCCCAGTGTGTTTGCCGCCGCTGGCCGCAGTGTGCCAATCACGTCGCCGGCCGCCACCAGGCGTGGAAACAGGCGGCGAGGGAGGCCGGTTGCCTGCAAAATTTTCGGGCTGAAGTCACGTTGCTGAATGTCCAACATCTGGCTGGTGCCGGCCATGGTGATATCGGTGGTGAATTCGCCGGTTAAACGCTGGTTGATCAGCGAGGAAATAAACAGCCAGGCGTGTGCCTGCGCCAGCAACTGCGGGTGATGTTGTTTAAGCCACACCAGCTTGTACAAGGTATTGAAACTGAAAGCCCCGACGCCGGAAATCTCCTGAAGCTGCTGCGGTGGCATAACGCGGCGGATATCTTCCATGATGGCCGCCGTGCGCGGGCATTTCCAACTGATGACCGGATAGAGCAATTCACCCTGTTTATCAACGAGTGCACCGTCCACACCGAAGGTGGTTACCGTGATGCCGCGAATACGGCACGCTGCCAGCTCTGCGCTGATTTTTCTGCAACAGTCGGCAAAGCGTTGCAAAATTGCCTCCAGCGACCATTGATGCCAGTTGCCATTTTCTGCGGCGCGTTCGCTGGCATTGGCAACCGAGGCGCGCGTGATGATTTTTCCCTGGCGATTGACGGCGATGGCTCGCACATTGGTGGCACCACAGTCGAGCACCAGCATAACGTCTTGTTTCATAACCGCTCCTGAAACAAAAAAGACGCCCTCCCTACGGCCGGAGGGCGTGACGGATTAACGTTTGTAGATCGGGCCGTAATTCTGGCAGGCGCGATAGTCCTGACCCTCGCTATCCATGCCGTGCGCCGCCCACGCCGAAGGTCGATAGATGTTGGCTTCATCCACGTTGTGCATGCACACCGGGATCCGCAACATCGCGGCGAGGGTGATGAAATCGGCACCCACGTGACCGATGGTCAACACGCCGTGGTTCGCGCCCCAATTCGCCATCACCGAATAGACATCGGTGAAGGGGCCCTTGCCGGTGAGGCGTGGGGCAAACCAGGTTGTGGGCCATGTGGAGTCGGTGCGTGCATCAAGCTGGTCGTGCACGGTTTTGGGCAATTCGACGCTCCAGCCTTCAGCAATCTGCAATACCGGCCCGAGCCCCTTGATGATGTTGACTCGTGTCATGGTAAACGGCACACCGCCTTCGGTCAGGAAGCGAGAAGAGTAGCCGCCACCACGGAAGTATTCATGGATCGCCGGGCACCACTCTGTGGCGGCCAGGCAGGCGTCGGCCTCTTGCTGGGTGATTTCCCAGTGTGGCTTCATGGTCGGTTTGCCTTCGCTGTCGCGCTGCGCGCAGGAACCATCCAGTGCGGCAGAGCCGGAGTTGATCAGGTGGATGATGCCATGCTCGGCCAAACCGCTCAGTGACTGACCCGTCACTCGTTTAACCGCCTCCGGTGACCAGTAGGTGCGCACATCGGCAAACACCTGGGCAGTTCCGGTTAGCTGATGGCCCAGCAACATCGCAACACCGTTAAGGCTGTCGTTTTCAGTGGCCACGACAAAAGGTTCACGCACGCCATTCCAGTCAAACGAGCTGTTCAGCAACGCCTCAGCGGTGTCACCATTGGGGTATTGATCGGTCCAGTGGCGTTGTCCCTGGAAACCCGCCGCGATGGCGTTATAGCCGAGCGATTCTTCCACCAGACCTTTTTCCGCCAGCGTCTTATTGCCTTGCATCATGTCGCGGATACAGATTGCCATCAGCAGGCCCTCTTTCAGCACGGCGTGGCTCTGCTCGGCGTTACGTTTATACTGCTGCGCATTCTTGTCTTCGCCATAGCGGAAGTGTTTATCCGCCCAGGCTAAGGCCATTTCCAGTTCGGCCTCATCATAGATCTTGTGATCGATACGGCGGCGCAGTTCTGTCATATCGACGGACTGGACTTTCATGCCGAGCCAGGATTCGAAGAAATTATGATCGACGATGGAACCGGCAATGCCCATCGAGACACCGCCGACCGAGAGATAGCTTTTGCCTTTCATGCTGGCAACGGCCAAACCGGCACGCGTGAAGCGCAGCAGTTTTTCTTCAACGTCGGCAGGAATCGAGGTGTCGTTGGCATCCTGAACGTCATGACCATAAATGGAGAATGCGGGAAGGCCTTTCTGGCTGTGTGCGGCCAGCGCCGCAGCCAGATAAACCGCCCCCGGACGTTCAGTGCCGTTGAAGCCCCAGATGGCTTTCGGGCGCAGGGGATCCATATCGATGGTTTCACTGCCGTAACACCAGCACGGCGTTACGGTAATGGTGACGCCAACGTTCTGGCTGCTGAATTTTTCTTCGCAGGCGGCGGATTCCGCCATGCCAGCAATGCAGGTATCCGCAATCACACACTCAATATTCGCACCGTTGGCATGACGGAGTTTTTCGGTAATCAACGCGGCGGTGGCTTTTGCCATATTCATGGTTTGCACGTCGAGCGATTCTCGCACCCCCATACGACGCCCATCGATCACCGGACGAATGCCAATTTTGGGTAAATTACTTTTTTTCATCACAATTCCTCACGTTATACGGATAAAGCGTTAGTGGGTTGCCGTTTGTGAACGGAAACGGGCAAAAATAAAGATGATGGCGAAGCAGGCCGCTGGCACCAGTTCGGCGGTTGGGATATTGCCAGCGGCATCGCTGACAAACCCCATCACCGGCGTAACGATGCCGCCACCAATGATGGTCATGACGATAAAGGACGAACCGTATTTGGTATCCTGTCCCAGCTTTTTGATACCTAATGAAAAAATGGTTGGATATTGAATCGACATAAACGCACTGCACAGGGTCAGGGCCAACAGCCCGAGATGCCCACCGCTGACTGCCGAGAGGAGGCACAGCATCATGGCGAGCAGGGCATAGGCCGCCAGTACTTTATGTGGTGCAAAACGGCTGATGAGCCAGGTGCCGGTGAAGCGGCCGATAAAGAAACACACCATGGTGCCCGTTAGATAGTTGGCGGCGAAACCGGGCGTCATGCCGGGGATCTCTTCGATGGCGTAGCGAATCAGATAGCTCCAGCAGGCGGTTTGTGCGCCGACGTAGCAAAACTGCGCTAGCACGGCCCAGCGCCAGTGACGAATGCGAACCAGACGAGTAAACGATGCACTGAACGATCCTTGCGCGCTATCAGGGTGCTCCTCACTTTGCAGCGTAGGGAATTTGGCAAACACGATCAGCAGTGCAACGATGAGTACCACCGCAACAATAATCAGATAAGGGGTTTGCACCGATAACACCAGACTGTGTTTATAGGCACTGAGTTGTTCTGGTGCCATATTATCAAGCACCTCCTGCGGTTGGTGTGGCACATTGGATAAAATAAGACTTTGCCCAAAGACCACCGCAATAATAGCGCCGAAGGAGTTGAAGGTTTGCGCTAAATTGAGACGAAAATGCCCACCGCTTTCTGGTCCTAATACCGTTACAAAAGGATTGGCTGCGGTTTCAAGACAACCGAGTCCGGCAGCAATAATAAACAGCCCAATCAGGAATAACGCGTAATTCATCATCTCGGCGGCAGGCCAGAATAAGGCGGCGCCAACCGCGTACAAAAATAGCCCGGTAATAATCCCTGCTTTATAACTGAGCTTTTTCATCAGAATCCCTGCGGGAATGGGAATGATAAAATAACCAAAATAGAAAGCGGATTGGATCAACCCAGCCTGAAAATTTGTCAGGGTAAAGGCCTGCTGAAATTGCGGTAATAGAATGTCATTCAAATTATTGGCGACCGCCCAAAGAAAAAACAAAGAGCAGAGCAGCGCGAATGGAATGATGTAACGCTTTGTTTGTCCTGTATCCACAGCCCGGAAGCTCTGCGTTTGTATCGTTGTGTTTCCCATAGCAACCTCATCAGTTCAGAAGGGTGTTCAACAGCCATTGGCGTGCAGTTCGCATTCTGTTCGAACCGCAAATTTATGCGAGTTCGGGGATGCACCGGATAAATAAATCAATACGCCGGGTGAACGCATGAATTGATTTTCAAATAAACCACGTCGTTTAATATGATGCTTGTCACATTTGACAATGCTTGGTGTTTTTATGTGATTGCCATCACCTTAATTAGCGTAATGGCATGACCGTTTGAGAAAATTATTGCGTAAAACCACATTGGCAATGACCGATTTAATAAAATAGATACAAAACGGGCATTTTTTACGGGTGTTTAAAATGACCGTTTTTAATAATCTTGTTAATAACGGGCGTTTTCAAAATGCGCTGTTGATGGATTCATCTTTTTTTACGTCTAATTAATTGAGTCCCGTCACAAAAAACGGCGATGTAAATATCCTTCTTGCTATTACGCGTGATGATGGTGACTACGAATCTGATTAATTTAATGGAACCGGGTGCGATACTGCACCGGGATTCAGCCACTTTATTGTGAATCACTGAGAGAGGTAATAAATGGAACGCAGCAAATTGGCCAGGCAAATTATTGACACCTGTCTGGAAATGACTCGCCTGGGGCTTAACCAAGGCACCGCAGGGAATGTGAGCGTGCGTTATCAGGAGGGTATGTTGATTACGCCAACGGGTATTCCTTATGAAAAACTCACCGAATCGCACATTGTTTATATCGATGCCAACGGGCAACACGAACAGGGTAAATTGCCCTCCAGCGAATGGCGTTTTCACTGGGTTACGTACCAAACCCGGCCGGATGCTAACGCGGTGGTGCATAACCACGCGGTTAACTGCACGGCGGTTTCAATTCTTAATCGTCCGATTCCGGCCATTCACTACATTATTGCCGCGGCAGGTGGGAATTCGATTCCGTGCGCACCCTACGCCACATTTGGCACGCGTGCGCTTTCTGAACAGGTTGCCATTGCGCTCAAACACCGTAAGGCCACGTTGTTGCAGCACCACGGTCTGATTGCCTGCGAAGAAAATCTGGAGAAAGCCTTGTGGCTCGCGCACGAAGTGGAAGTGCTGGCTCATCTCTATCTCAGTACGCTAGCCATTGTCGATCCGGTACCGGTATTAAGCGAGGAAGAGATTGCCATTGTGCTGGAAAAATTCAAAACCTATGGCTTGCGCATTGAAGAATAAGGTGGCATCAGGCAGGTTGCTGCGGTGTTTGCACTTAACGGTAACCACAGGGCGTGGTCACGCGGCGGCTTTTATCAGGCGATGAACACCCGGGTTAACCGGGTGTTCGGTCACGGTATTTATGCCGGTTCACGTTGGCTTATCATCAGCGCTAAATCGACAAGGCGGTTTGAAAATCCCCATTCGTTGTCGTACCAGGCGAGGATTTTGACCATATTGCCACCGATAACCAGCGTCGATAGCCCATCAATGATGGATGAACGCGGATCGCCCTGATAATCGCTCGAGACCAACGGCTCGTCGCTATAGCCGAGAATGCCCTGTAACGGGCCGGAGGCAGCCGCCTGACGGAATGCGTCGTTGACCTCTTCTACCGTCACCTCGCGCTCAAGGGTCACCGTGAGATCGACGATTGATACCACAGGCACCGGCACGCGCAGGGAATAGCCGGTCAGCCGCCCATCCAGTTCCGGGATCACTTTCCCCAGCGCTTTGGCCGCGCCACTGGAGTAGGGCACAATCGATAATGCGGCGGCGCGCGCGCCACGCAGATCCTTCTCCGGCTGATCGTGTAATGCCTGGCTGTTGGTGTAGGCGTGTGTGGTATTCATCAGGCCATGTTTGATACCAAAGTGCTGGTGCAGAACCTGTGCCGCCGGTGCCAAACCGTTGGTGGTGCAGCTTCCGTTGCTGATAACGTAGTGCTTTTGCGGATCGTATAATCCATGGTTTACGCCCATCACCACCGTTAAGTCGTCATTCTTGCCCGGCGCAGAGATGATGACGCGCTTGGCACCGCCGCTATCAATATGCACCGCCGCCTTTTCGCGTTCGGTAAAAAGGCCCGTCGCTTCGATAACGATATCCACCTCAGCCTCACGCCAGGGAATGCGTGCTGGGTCGCGTTCGCTGAACACGGTGATGGGGTTTCCATTAACGCGCAACTGCCCGTTGGTGGCTTCAACGGTGGCTGAGAGTGTGCCCAGCAGAGAGTCATATTTCAGCAGGTGGGCCAGCGTTTTGCTGTCCGTCAAATCGTTAATTGCCACAATGTGGATGTCTGGGTTGCCCAATGCGGCACGCAGCACGTTGCGCCCGATTCTGCCGAAACCATTGATACCGACGTTGACCATGATGCACTCCTTATAGGTTGTCTCTGGAGTGACTGTAGGCCATGGCGCTATTGGCGTAAATGACAAAAAAGGATCACATTACGCCATTTTGCGACAATGGAAGCGTTGGCGATATTCGCCGGGGGTTAATTGCAGCTGTTTTTCAAAAATACGACGCAGATTAATGCTGCTGCCAAACCCCGTATTGGTGGCGATCCGCTCCAGCGTGTCGGTAGTTTGTTCAAGATGTTGTCGTGCGGCGGCAAGGCGCGCTTCTGACACATAGCGCGCCGGAGAAACGCCGGTTTCACGGGTAAATACCCGGGTAAAATTACGCGGGCTCATGGCGACTTTTTCTGCCAGCGCTTCCACGCCGAGATCGGCGGTAATGTTGTCGAGTATCCACGCCTGCAAATCGCTTATCGGACCTGAATTGCCGGTTTGGCGCAGATTGTAACGGCTAAACTGCAATTGACCACCTGGGCGACGCAGATACATCACCAGATCTTGTGCGACATCGCGGGCAAGGCTAAAGCCGTAATCCTCCTCAACCAGCGCCAGCGTAAGATCAAAACCAGAACTGACGCCGCCGGAAGTCCAGATAGGGCCATCCTGTATATACAGTGGACCCGCTTCGACCTTTACCTCAGGGAAGGCCGACTGCATGGTTTCCAGCAGTTTCCAATGCGTGGTCGCTCGCCTGCCGTTCAATAACCCACTCTGAGCAAGCAGCATCGCACCGCCGCAAATCGATGCAATGCGCCTAGCATGCGGCGCGGCAAGGCGTAGCCAATCTACGACGGCAATGCCTTCCTGCTCATTTTGCCCACGGCCGGTAATCAGTATGGTGTCGAGCGGCTCTCGGGGATCCAGCTCATGCAGGCGGTGATCCGCAAGCAGATTCAGCCCAGATTGACCGTGGATTACCTGATGCGGCTGTGTGGTGGCAATATTGATGTGATAGCGAGGACGCGCCAACCCGTCAGTATGCAGTTGGTTCGCTTGCATCAGGATGTCGGCAATACCGGCCGACTCAAACAGCATGCCGCCATCGGGAACGATTATCAGGATTTTCTTCATGTCCGAAAAATATACTTTTTGCAAAATAAGTCAAGACAGGGGCGGTGTGTGCGTATTGAGGTCTTTTACTGAGATGCCTAGACCTTCACCACAGCGGCTACCTTGGGAATAGCAAAAAACCGTTAAAAGCGCGCAGCGTTTTATCCTACGCCAGTGGATAAGTTGCGCTCCGCTGTCTACGCTTGTGTCAGCGGTGATAGTTACCGCGCGCAAATGTTTCAATTCAAATTTTTACATAACACATCTTAATGCATCTCTGCGTGCCTGCACGCGGTGTTTTGCCGATAGCTGCGGCCAAAGCACCATGAATAAAAATGCATTTCGGTGAAACCATTCCGTAATAAATATATCTTTATTAAAGGTGATTTCTATGTTTATTGTGACGAATAGGAATGTGAATAAAAATGGCAAGGACTTGAAACTGTTTGGTGATACGGCTAATGAAAATGGTCCTAATGAATTACGATTGGTAGCGGCAGAGAAAAAAGAGGGTAAGTGGACGGTTAATATTCTTCCCGATAAGATAACTGAGAAAATGAAAACGGAAGTTAATCTGACTGACGCCGGTGTGACTTATTATGCCAGTGATTATGTTGCTGCCGTTTTGTTTAAAAAATTACAGGCAGAGAAAAGAAATTTGCTGTTTTTTGTCCATGGTTATAATAATAACATAGAGGATGTGCTGGAACGTGCAGCACGGCTGGAAGCACTTTATAATGTTGAAGTGTTGGTTTTCTCTTGGCCAGCCAATGGGGGCGGCGTATGGGGTACGGCCTCATACCTTAGCGATAAAAGAGATGCGCGGGCCTCAACGGGAGCCCTCGAACGCTGCCTGGGCCGCATGGCAGCACTGTTCAGGGAACAGGTGGAAAAGGTAAAAATTGAGATTGTAAAAAAAGTCGATAAACAACTTGGGAGCAATGCTTCAACGGAAAAGCGTAATGCATTGATCATGCGGCTACAGGAAGATAAATGCCCAATATCCATCAATATGATGACACACAGTATGGGCAACTATTTGTATCAATATACCTTGTACCCTGAGAGTTCAAACGCACATGAACTGCTGTTCGATAATGTCATATTGGCGGCTGCTGATGCCAATAATAAAGATCATAAACAATGGGTGGATAAAATACCCTGTCGTAAGTCTGTCTACATCACGATTAATGAAGATGATAGTGCGCTGAAATTATCAAGAGCAAAATTAGGTGAGCAACAATTGCCACGATTGGGTCATCATTTGCATAACCTTGATGCAAAACAGGCCATTTATGTAGACTTCACAGAGGTTGTTGGCAGCAGTCATGCGTATTTTGAAGGTGATGCGGTCTCAAACTCAAACAGCTCAGCATTTCGTTTTTTCGATCGCGTTTTTAACGGTGAAAGCGTTTATGACGAACTGTCATTCAACGCCGGGATAAACTGCTATCGCCTCAAGTAAAACAGCGTGAACATCAGTGTGTATCAACACCCGGCTTGGCCGGGTGTTTTCTTATGCTATAAATCTCTAAGCCTGCTGACACTGCCGGAGTGTTCGGGCGTGCTTATTACAAATCAGCCAATCAGTAGGGGCAGTCTAGGATCCGAAATAGTACAGACCGTAGCCCACCACGGCGGCCCAGAGTAGCAACGGCAAAGAGTAGAAATGAAAGCGCCACCAGATACGGCGATCGTTGGCCATACGTAGAGCGATCAAATTTGCCAGCGAACCTGGCAACAGACCGAATCCCCCCACGTTTACCGCCCAGGCGAGTAGGGTGTCTGGCGGAACGTAATTCAGTAGCAAAATGGTGGCAGGCACGTTACTGATAAACTGCGACAAACCAATGGCTGTCAGCCACAATTCAGCCGGTGACAGATACCGGGTACTACTGAGAACATCGTGAAGCGCAGGTAGCTGTATTAGCAAGTGAACGTCGATAAACATCGCCATAAAAACCAGCAGCAGAGTCCAGTCAACCGTCAGGATGACCCGGCGCTCGAGCACTAAAAATCCCGCTGCCACCAGTGCCAGCCCCCACAGCTCCTGTTTTAATTCCAGTGCGGCGATAAAGATCAGATAAAAAACCAGACAGCACCAGACGAGTCGAGGTTGCCAGTCCACACTTTTCTCACCGCTAAGATAATTAAGCGTTTTATCGGGGAAGCAGAACCAGCACAACACCAGTAATGTCGCCATCATTGCCAGCGCCAGCGGCGTCATCTGCCAGATGAAGGCCAGAAATGATAGATCTGAACGTCCCCACAGCAAAATATTCTGCGGGTTGCCAATCGGGGTGAGCAGGGAACCGGCGTTAACTGCCAGCGCTTCAAAAATGATCAGACGATTGATCGGTATTCTGCACAACTTCTTTAAGGTGATCGTCAGCGGCACCACAATAAACAGCGCCACATCGTTAGTCAGAAAGGTAGACAGTGTCGCGGCGGCCAGCATCATAAATATCGCCAGTCGCCGTTGACTGTGAAAACGCCTCACCATACGACGCCCCAGTACATCAAAATAGCCGCTGAGTTCCACGCCTTTCGTCAATAACATCAATCCGCTCAGGGTGATGATGGTATGCCAGTCAATTGCCCCAGGCCAGGTAGCAGGAGCGAAAGGCACGGCGAAACAAAGACCGACGCCAATAATCAATAACAGATGTAAAAAACGGTCGCGCAGTAAGGCGCGGAAAAAAGGCATACTCATTCAGACGGCAACCCTTGTTGCAAGGTGTAAAAAGAAAACACTCAAGTATTTCTGCGCTGACGGGGTGTTTCATCCCTTCCGTATCGGATGACTTCCAGGTTTACACCATGAAGCTGCGGCAAAAGAGTAATGACTGGCGACCCTCTCTGTCAATGCTGGGCCCATTACCGCACTGTGCCCACAGTGCCCGTTGCCAAGCTAGCAAGGCGGATGGGCATTACCCGCAATGTCCGCATAGTCAATCGACACTATTCATTTTTTATCAATGGCTTAGCTGTATTCCTGTAGAAAATTTTGCGCGCATAACGTTGACGAATGGTAGACTAAGTACACATTCATTTTATTGGCCCACCACGTCATGATCGTAGTCACCACGCCAAGACTTGTCATTCGTTCTTTCAGGGAAAAAGATGCCCTGTCACTGCTAGACTACCTGTCTTCGCCGCGCACTCCCTGTTTTCAGGATGAAAAGCTGAGCTCACTCGCAGAAGCACAGGAAGAGGTTACCAGAAGAGCCGCTGATCCCAGCCAGTTTGCCGTGTGCCTCAAAGAGAATGACACATTGATCGGGCATCTGTTTGCCGATAACAGAGAAGAGCCGGACAGCAATACCTGGTCGGTTGGCTGGCATTTTAACCACCATTATGAGGGACAGGGCTTTGCGACGGGATCTGTCTCCGCGCTGTTTCAGTACTTGTTTACTGAAAAAGAAGCTCGGCGCCTGTACGCCTACGTTGAAGACTACAATCTCGCCTCTCAGCGGCTTTGCGAACGTCTTCATATGCGTCGCGAAGGGTGTTTCAAGGAGTTCGTTTCGTTTGCAGGGCAGAATGATGAGGCAAAATACGATGACACCTACATCTATGCGCTACTTAAGAAGGAATGGGCATAAATAAGTTAGGCAGAAGCAACCTCTCTGAATCGTTCACAACTCGCCACGATCGCGCAACGTAGCCAATGATGAGCCGGATCGGCATTCTTCCTGAAATGCCAGGCTTGTTCAAACGCGAAATCGGGAAGTTCAAGAGGGGGGTTAAAGCGACAAAGAGCATCATGACAATCTTCAGGTGCCACGGTACGGCTGGCGATGGTTAATACCAGGTCGGTTCCGGCAAGCAGGTTTACTGCGGCACTCCAATGAGGAAGTGCCACACAGACGTGTCGTTTTAGCCCCTTGGCAATCAATGCTTTTTCAATTTCATCAACCGTATCCGGCAGCGTTGCCAGTTGTACGTGTGGCTTCGCCAGCCACTCTTCCAGGGTCAGATCACTACGCACAGGCAGAAAGCGCCTGTCGGCAAGACAAATAAACGCTTCAGTGAAAAGCGTCTCCTTCTGAATACCTTCGACAAAATTTGGGAAAACGCCCAGCGCAAGATCCACTTCACCATCTTCAAGTTGTGCCAGCATCATTTCTCTACTGGCTTGAATAATAGCCAGATCCATTCCCGGTGCATGTTGTCGCAGATGAATCACCAAAGAGGGCAATACTATCCTTGCGGCGTAATCGGACATCGCTATCCTGAAGCGTCGTTTTGCCGTATAGGGGTCAAATACGGAAGGCGCTAACAGGCTACTCAACCCCTGAAGCAAAGTTTCAAGCGGAGGAAGCAGGGCGTGAGCCTTGGCCGAAAGCGTCATTTTTCCGTTCTTACGAACCAGCAAGGGATCCTTGAAGTGAACTCTCAGTTGTGCCAGCGAGTGACTCACCGCCGGCTGGCTGCGATGGAGCCTGAGCGCCGCGCGCGTAACGTGTTTCTCAGCGAGCAGGGCGTGTAACGTCAGGAGCAGGTTAAGATCAATTTTCCGCAAAGCATCCATTTCATGCATGTCCTGTATATAAATTACTAATTTCAATAAATATAGCTAATAGTGAAAGATGCCTCTATCGCATTATTCTTTTTCTGGAGGTATTACATGTTGATTAAAGTTATCGCCTTATCGCTTATCCCGACAGGAACTGCGCTTTTAGCCGGCGCGTTGTTGCCGTTTCAGGTAGCGAGTAATGCTGCGGTAGGTAAGGCACTGGGACACCCGCTGTGGGGGGCACTGGTCTCGCTCACAGTCAGTATGCTTGTGCTATTACCGCTGCTGTGGTTTTTCAAAGCACCGGGCCCTCGTCTGAGCAGTGCCCTGGAGGGGCCCTGGTGGCTTTGGATTGGCGGTGTATTTGGTGCACTTTATGTCGTCAGTTCAACAGCCTTAACACCAAAACTCGGCGCTGCCAGTTTCCTTGTTCTGGTGGTGGCGGGTCAGACGATCGCGGCGATACTTGTCGATCAGTTTGGTTTGATGGGGCTCGCACCACGCCCCGTCACGCTAGCCCGAGTAGCCGGTGTGATACTCATTATTGCCGGAGCCGTTCTCATGCAGCATACGGGAAAGGGAGGAGGAGGGGCAGAACAGACGCCTGCTTCTGCTTCTACCACGTTGCCAAGAGTCTCATGTCGCTAGCAGTGCTGCTAAACGTTTCACCGCCGCTTGTGCTTCTTCCGCGCAGGTAAAATTAGTAAATCCCATGAGTAGCCCGTTCTGCTGCGGGATCCCTGCATCCCATTCGCTGAGCGCCTTAACACCAAGCCCTTGTGCTTGGGCTGCCATCACCAGTGCCTTATCGGATTGTTGTTCGTTCAGGTAGGCCATAACCTGTATCCCCCCTGCCTGAGGCTGGATGTGCAAAGAAGGGCCGAAAATGCTTTCAAGTGCCTCTACAAGATAACCACGCCTGACGGCGTACAACTGACGCATTTTGCGCAAATGGCGGGCAAAATGCCCCTGTTGCATGAATGCAGCCACCATCGCTTGTGGCAGAATCGAACCCGGACCGGGCCAGTGGTTAACTGCCTCGTGAAAGGTCAGTTGCAGAGAGGGGGGCACCACCAGATAGGCCAGACGTAAGCCGGGAAAAAGGACTTTACTGAAAGTGCCGGTATAAAGCACGCGTTGCTCATGATCGAGGCTTTTGAGGGCCGGTAGTGGGTGGCCGTGGTAACGGAATTCACTGTCGTAGTCATCCTCGATGATCCAGGCATCTTTTTGGTTCGCCCATGCCAGCAACGCCAGTCGTCGGGGTAAGGACAGCGCGACGCCTGTGGGGCTTTGGTGTGAAGGTGTAACGACGGCAAAACGTGCATTCGGTGCCAACTGCTCTCCGGTGGCAACCTGTAGCCCCTCTTTATCCACCGGAACGGGTGTTAACTCCATCCCCATTTGCTGCAGAAAGTCTCTGCCGGGAAAATAGCCGGGATTTTCATACCAACCACGGTCGCCTGTCCGTAAAACGGTGCGACACAGCAGCTCAAGCGCTCCCTGATAGCCGATGGTAATAAACACCTGCTCCTGCGTGCAGGCGATACCACGAGAAATACCCAGATAGGTGGCGATAGCTTCCCGAAGCGGCGCATATCCGGCCGGATCGGGCTGATTCATCATCGATGACTCAATCATGCGCAGTGTTTGTCCCGACAGACGAGACCATATTTTCCGTGGGAACGCGTCCAGTGCCGGTACACCTGGCTGAAACGGTAAAATATTCCTCACCAGGCGCGTCTGATAAGGCTGCGCTGCTGAGGTTCGGCGTTGTTGTAACGGATTTCCGGCGTTCGGCAGTGTCGCCAGTTGAGGCGAGACCCGGGTACCTGCCGCTCCCTTCGTCACAATATAGCCTTCGCTGACCAGCATCTGATAAGCCATTTCCACCGTTCCCCGTGCTACATGAAGCTCACTGGCGAGATTGCGTATTGAGGGGACGCGTTCCCCCGGGCGCAACCGACCGGCAGTGATGGCATCGCGATATCGCTGATAAAGCTGCAAATAGAGCGGCGTGTCCGGCTGCCAACTGGACGTTGGCATCAGTGCTTCCACGTTATATGTCCTGGTAGTTTAGGTAATTCTTGTCACTGTAGCATAGGTCATTGCGGCGATATATTGCCGCCAGTAGACAGGAGGAACGAATGGCGACATTTGAAGTACACAAGGTTGAAGGCGAACTGGCGCTTCATGCCGCGTACCTATTAATGCGGGAGTTGCGACCACACCTGACCGATGCAGAGAATTTTATAGCCCGTGTTTACCGTCAGGCTGAACAGGGTTATTGCTTGCTGGGCATCTGGCAGGATCAAGCGCTACTGGCTCTGACCGGCTACCGGCTCTCGGAAAATCTACTGTACGGGCGTTTTCTGTATGTTGATGATCTTGTGACGGCACCTCGCGCCCGCAGCCACGGTCTGGGCGCGAAATTAATCGATGCTCTGCGCGAAGAGGCGCGCTGTCAGAATTGTACTCACCTGGTGCTTGATACCGCTTTAGGTAATGCGCTGGGCCAACGTTTCTACTATCGACAAGGCTTGCTGGCGGCAGGCATGCACTTTCGCCAGTCCTTAGCATGACGTTTTTTTATAACCGGAGATAACCTGATGAACACCCCACAACGTTTACCGTATTACACCCTTTCCCCGGAAGCCTATAACGGGTTTGCTGAGACCAAAAAGGCACTGAGTAAGAGCAGTCTTGGGAAAGCGCTGATTGAGTTAGTCTGGCTGCGGACCTCCCAGATTAACGGCTGCGCATTTTGCCTGGAGATGCACGCCAAAGCCTTGCGCGCTGACGGTGAAAGCGCCGCGCGACTGGATAGCCTGGCAGGATGGCGCGTCAGCGAATTATTTAGCAAACGTGAACGCTCCGCCCTCGCGTGGACGGAGTCTCTGACGCACGTAGATAAAACACATGCACCTGACGAGGATTATGCTCCTCTGGAGGCCTATTTCAGCGAAGCTGAAATTTCCGATCTGACCTTTGCCATTGCGCTGATGAGTGCATTCAACCGTCTGGCGATCGGCATGCGTCAGTAATCCTTACGTCTGGTTCAGGGAAACGCCGGAATGGGAAAAAGAATATATGAGTGTTCTGCATATCGATTGCAGTCTACGCCAGCGCTCCTGATCGCTTTTAACTGCCGGTACACGATGTACGCCTCGCTGTTTGATAAATTCATCGACTGGCGTTGTTGATAAAATAACCGGGTTGAATGACATGCTATAATGATTTTGTTGCATACGCCTCTGCTCAAAAGCTGATCTAAGCTTGATGCACCTCTTCTTAAGGATTTGGCATGCTTCAACAAGCAGATATCGAGAATAATCAACAAGCGAACAATGTCATTGTGCTCTATCGCGAGATGGCATGGCTGTCGCTGGTGATCAATCAGGTCATTTGCAGCTATCTTAAACAAGAGGGGCATGAACGTCACTGGCTGGATATTCCGCCACCGGAACTGGCAAAAGGCACGCCTTATGCCAATCTGATTATTGACTGGCAACTCTCTATTTATGACCGTCTGGCCCTGGCGCTTGCCATGGCGTCCAGCGTGAAACCCGATACCCTTGATATTTTCTTTGGCCTTAACCGCATTATTGATCGCCCTTTTACTGAATTTGGTGGTGTCAGTGACAAAGCTTTTAGCGGTTTTATTCCGACGGGGCAAACACTCAACTTTCTTATCAGTGCCAATAACCCCGACTGGCGCGTCTACGTCCACGCCATTTTTTCAAACAAACATCGTTTGATGGCAGAGCAGGTCACTCAACTTTTATCTGTCGATGAAGGCGTGCCCAAATGGGCGGGCATTTATCGATTAAACGAAGAGTGGCTACACTATTTTATGACCGGTGAGCGGTTGCGCCCTGAGCTAAGTGCCAGCTTCCCGGCCCATTTACTGGAATCCCCACTGGAATGGAAAGATCTGGTACTGGATGCCAACGTAATGGCGCAAATTGAAGAGCTGCATGCCTGGCTCAACTATGGCCACACGCTTATGGATGAGTGGCAATTGGTGAAAAAGGTGAAGCCGGGTTATCGGGCCGTGTTCTTTGGCCCACCGGGTACGGGCAAAACCCTGACGGCGGCGCTACTGGGCAAAACAACCGGGCGAGATGTTTATCGCGTCGATCTTTCCATGGTGGTGTCAAAATACATTGGTGAAACGGAAAAAAACCTATCTCGTGTGTTTGAAGCCGCCAGTTATAAAGAGTGGATACTGTTTTTTGATGAAGGGGATGCTTTGTTTGGCAAACGCTCTGAAGTCAGCTCATCCAATGACCGGCATGCCAACCAACTGACGGGCTATTTATTGCAAAAGATAGAGGATTTTCCCGGCACGGTGATCATTGCTACCAACTTAAAAACCAATATGGATGAAGCGTTTACCCGACGTTTTCAGAGTATGGTGCAATTTACCATCCCTGGGCCGAAAGAGCGCTTACAGTTATGGCAAAACGCCTTTCATGGCGTGTGTGAACTCGCTGAAGATGTCAATTTATCCGCTATTGCCGATCGCTATGAAGTGGCCGGTGGGCAAATCATTAACGTGCTGCGCCAATGTGCATTAACGGCTATTCAACGGGATGAACGCGTAGTTAATCAGGACGACATTATTGCCAGTATTCGTCAGGAATTTAGAAAAGATAACAAAATGTTTTTTGAGTGAATGTAGCGGCGTGACATAAGCGGAAAGGGTGATCCCGATTTGATATAGCACGATTGAGAAAGAGGACAGCTTGTGATGTTTTCAAAACAAACGGCACGACATCCATCTACCCGACAGGCGGTTTCGCAGCGTAAAGCCAGCCTTGCTACGACGGCACTGGAGGACAATCGCAATGAGCCCGTGCAAAGACAGCCCAATAAAACCGGCCTGCCCGATAACCTGAAAAGTGGTATGGAAAATATCAGTGGCATGAGTCTGGATCATGTCCGGGTGCATTATAACTCTTCAAAACCCGCTGCCGTTCAGGCGCATGCCTACGCACAGGGCAGCGATATACACCTTGGTGCCGGGCAGGAAAAGCATTTGCCTCATGAGCTGGGGCACGTAGTGCAACAGGCGCAGGGGCGCGTTGCCCCAACCACCTCGGTTGCCGGAATGGCAGTCAATGATCATCCGGCGTTAGAGCTTGAGGCTGATGTGTTGGGCGCTAAAGCGTTGCGGGGCGTTTAGGCTGCTGAGTGAGATAGCTATTTATATAAGTGATGAAATAATAATGGGTTGGGTATTAAAGAATTACGTCCAAATAAATATAGCCTGTAAAATCCGATAAAAAAAGGTTGAGATATGTATAAACAAGTAGGAAAATCGGATAGGAATAAAAATAAATCCTTTGCGAATTCTGTTTCTCAGAAGAAAGGTAATGGGAGGAAAAGTCTTGGGTTTATAGATAATCGGCCAGAGATTATTACCGAAAAAAATAAACTGGGGGCGATGAATGAGAGCCCTCAAGTTTTACAGCAAGGCTCCTCCGTGAATAGACCTTCGCCCTTTGTTATCACTCAAGGGACGATGCCAAGCTCTATCAATAAAGGGGGTGAAGTTGTAAAGCAGCTTATATGCATTGAAAAAAAAACGTGGAAAAAAGTGAGTGATGACAATTTTTTTCCTGATACCCATATTTTTACTGAAAACTTCGATACGGTGGAAGAATATAAGGAATTGATAGCAAATTATAAACATAATTTGGGCGGCGCCTTGGTTGACGAAATCCAAAAAGAGTGTGAAACCAGATACGTCGAAGCACAAGAGCAGCACTGGTATCAAACGGCAAAATATTTAGGGTTTGATGTAGAAGGCATAATCACAGAGAAAGATTTCGACATCTCTAATTCAAAGTGGAGCAGGACGTTGGTTGAGGACGAACTTTTCTTTCATGGGACCAGACGTACCCCAAAAGAGACACTGGGATCCTTAGATGAGGGAACTCTGGGAACCGGTTTTGTCGCTGAAGATTTACGAGATGAACGTGCTAAGAAAAGCCTGACTGTCCCACCGGTGAAATGGCGGACAACCTTTGATGACATTAACTTAAAATCAGCGGTATGTCTGGCAAAGGATGTGAGAGGAAGTGCATTTTTCCCGTTGACGGGTGAGGTGACAGATGAACAACGACGACTGGATGATCACAAGCCGATTTATCTCTATGCGATTCGTGTTAAGGCGGGAGCTCAGGTAGTTAATACCTATGGTGCTCAAAGTAGTCTGGAGGAGTTCGAAAGAACACAAGAAGAAGGTACTGTATCCGATTATGACCGCTTGACGTATGATCCTGGGTATGAAATTGAAGAAGGTGAAAATGCAGATTGTCGTTGGCAATTTCAAGAGCATGCTGTGTCCGAAGTGACCCCCGATCAAATAGTAGGTGTTTGGAGCGTTGAGCGAACACGCTTTATTGAAACCAATTTAGAAGGAGGCGAACGCGCTGGCGTAAGGTTTAGAATTCATGAAGAAAGTCAGTTTGATCCTATCGTCAGGCCAAGCGTGGGAAGTGAAAAAGTGGCCAAAAAAGCTAAGGAAATTGTATCCCAATATCAACAGTTTTATCCGACCAATCCTCAAGATTATCTTTCGTATATGGGGATTGTCAGGGATATGGCTAAAGCTGGATCGAAACCAACTAGTTTTCAAGAGGCGCGTTCTGCTGTAAAACCCGTTATTCCTGATGTTACAAATATAAAATCCCCCGGAAAACGAGAAGACGACCAATTCATTTGGTAATGGCCTACTATTTCCGAAACAATCGCCCGTGGGTTATATAAAAAAAGAAGAAATTAGTTTTTGCACACATTAACTAAGGTGTTAAATGTGAGCGAGTAAAATAAACGAGCTTGCATAAAAAGAGGTCTTATATAATAAAAAATCAATAAGGGTCCAGATATGTATTTAGAGACAGTGAAATCAAAAGAGAATAAAAGTAGAGCAGTTTATTCTTCAGTAACACAGAAGAAGAGTAATAAAAATCAGGGTGTTGGTTTTGTGGATAATCGATCTGAAGTTATTGAGCAAAGAAAAATCCAAGAGCATAATAGTTCTAACCTTCAGGATCGAGATTTATTATTGGATAGATTAATATTTCATAAAAACCTGGCTGAGCAGCCAAGCAAAAAAGTACAGGTCCCCTTCGCCAATATTAATACCATCCAAAAAACTGCTCTGAACGTTTCTGATGACATCAAAAATAACAAATATCCCTCCCTGAAAGACTGGTACTCCCAGCTACAGAATGCCGTAGATGGCGGTGGGGTCACTATGGCTCTCAAAACTGTTGTTGGAAATATTATTGAGACCGTCAATACCCATGACATAAATATACAAAGAGCAGTCTACAACGATCTGATAAAACTTCTAGGACGATACAATAATCATAACAATGTGTACCCTATCGATCTTCGCATCGTTCCTATCCTCCCTGCTCGCGAAATCCAAGCTACGTCTAAATATCTTGGTTACCCAGACTCTCCCAGTCATAACAGTATGACCCAGGAAGAAGCATCGCTTAGTTTTTTTCAGCTCTTCGAGAAAGCGCCAACAATAACCTTACAGGATCAACAAGGCAGAGACCAAACCATTCCTGTTCTGGACAGCTTCGCCAAAGCAGGCAGTGCTATTCGCTACCAACAATACGCTAAGGAAAAAATTGATCCTATCCCCTTTAGTGTCCAACAAGGAGATATCCACACTCTTTTTGAATATCGATATGACTACGTAGCAAACCCACTCAGGCCAGCCGAAGACGCCTATAGACGAGATGGTCAAATTGGGTCTTGGGCTGATATCATAAAACTTATCGATAGCACCACAACCATCCAGGATATAATCAATATAATAAATAATGACGTTACGACTCAAGCAACTCAAATACAGCTTGAAGCTGCAGGCGCTATGATCGCTGATAATAAACAAGGTATAAAAAACTGGATCACTGTTATGAAAAACATTCCAGGGGACACTTTAATTAAAAACTTACCAGATACAGAGTACAAGGAGTTTATAAATAGTCGTTCGTACAAAACGGCTAATCCATTCACAGGCTCAGAAACATCACTCAAAATGACGGGCGAGGGGACATAAATTTTGATACATAGGGAGTAATCCATTCTAGATGATTGGTCTGGGCAAGCGCCACAGTCCGACTCAATGTATGGTTTGGTATTATTCAATGCCATTGGTACGGAATAATACCAAACTGTAATCCATGATTATCTTACAGCCAAAATGTAGCACTTAAGGCTTATCCCCCTCTTTCCTCACCATTCGTACCGCAAATAATATCCATCCCATCACTACGATAAAAATGAACAAAATAGGCACTTTATAACTATCAAACAAGGGATCGGCCACAAACACCAGCATTAACCCGCTGATAGATAGCGACGTCAGTGCCACAAAGGGGATGCCGCTCAAATGCTTTCTTAGTGGGAAACACCAGATACAAGCAGCCAAAAAGACGAGAATGAGCACGAACGATACAAATAAACCCGCTCTTAGTTCCCAGCGATAAACACAGATCCAATTTAGCAGGTTATTGATGTTGTTTATCATCTGATTAATCGGTTTAGGGTACTGCGGGGCCTGCTGGAAGAATGTATCATCAATCAGCGTCTCATTTTCTGCGCTTAGTGGCAGCGGCCAATAGGCTGCGCCCAAAAAGCTCCAGCTCGAAAAGTTAACCAGTTGATTCAGCACCGACTTTTGATTGCGATTGTCTTCGGTTATCAGTACGGGAACCAGTTGCTTGTACACCCGTTGCACGTCGGCCTGATCCGGCTGTTCGCTGAGCCATTTCTGTAATTGCTTTAATTGAGTCAGTTCATCTTTCGCCCCATCGCTATTTTCCGGTGAGCCAGGTCGGACGAGCAGTAGATCGATATTTTTGGATAATTCATTGATACTCCTGAAACTATAAAAATCATCTTCACGCTTTATGATGCCTTTTACCGGAACAATCACATTCACATAATACCGATCATCGTCTGCCTCAGAGGCGTTGAGTGCGTTGATACCAGACTGATGTTGATAGCTTTGACGCAAGGCAGCTTTAACCTTCTGTAGGAATGATAAAAAGGCCTGCTGACTTTGTTGAGTGTCTAAGACCGAAAGGTCTATATCAAAGGTAATGCCGTCTGCAATGGGCAGTACGGTTGCAAATCCAAGACTGATCCACTGCTGCACATTATTAATGAAATACTTGTCCATGGGGATCGTCACGGATGCAACAAGGCGCTGTGCCATGTCGTCAGTAAACAGCGCGATCAGTTGGTCTTGGGTGAGATCTCGTGGCGTCGTCACCACCAGATCGAGCTTGGTGCGATAGCGGTGGGTGGTCTGAATAAACTTGCTGTACGTAGGGTCGGCTGACCAGTTTTGTGGCAGTGCTAATGTATTGCCATTCTCGCCAGGTTTCATCACTGCGCCAACATAGCCAATGCGGTCCAAGCGACTAAAATCAATGGTTTGCCCTTTTTCGAGATGTTGCCAGTAAGGATAGAAACCATAAAAAGTGCCTATCGTAAAAATAGACTTGGTACTGTCCTGGCACCCGCAGTCCGGCGGGGCTTCCCAGTTTACAGGGACGGCGCGGATAGGGCTTTGACCTTTTTTGTATGCTAATTCAACAATGCTTTTGCCCTGCGTACTGGCTGGCGAAATTCCCAACGCGTTCATCGCCATTTGTAATAGATAGAGACTTGGAAAAACTTCATCCTGTAGTGGCGTAAGTGTTTTCAATTGATCTTTAGATAGCGAGGTAATATGCAGTTGCCCAATGGTTTGCTTCAGTGCATTAGGGTTCAGTTGCCACACTAACTGTGGTGCTGTCGTTTGAGTGTCACTTTGTGTGCTGGTTTCAATCACCTGCTTTGATGTACTAGAGGCATGGTTATTGTCGGTAGGGTTATCAGCGGTATTTAGTTTCTCTGCATCGACACTATTCGCTTCGCCATCCATGATTTGGCTCGTGCTCGTGCTCGTGCTCGTGCTCGTGCTTGTGGTAGCACTTGTACTAGGTTGAGGGGGCTCTATCGTGTAAGAGTCAATTAAGTTGTCGATATTAATGGGCTGTGCAATCGGAATATCAAGTTGGGTGAGTGAATCAATCAGTTGGGTAAATAAATCGCTGAGCTGGTTATAAAGTTGGCTGCGTTGGTCGAATTGCTGCTTTTCTAACTTCTTAAAGGTTGCCACTACGGTCTGTAGCTGCGTCAGGGTGGTGAAGTCTTTTTCTGTCAATTGGTAATAGTAGGGAGATCTATCACTAGCGGTTTTTTCAGGCGCCGTAGGCTCTGTGGGTTTCGGTGTATCAGAACCTTTACCGGGTTTTGATGCGCTAAGCCCGAGTTTTATTTCAATCTCTGCTGAGGTTAAATGAAGCAACTCCGGGGGGGGTATCGTCGGGCGCCACGTCGGGAAAAGTGTATTACGCTCAGCAGCGCGATTTAACGCAATCATTAAAGATTCAACAAAAATCGGGTGTTGGTCGTTGGATGAGATAGGGGCGGTGAACGCAAATTCACCACAGAAGTAATCCAGCCAGTAGCGAGTTGCAGGGCCAACAATACCATCGTTCAGCAGCTGGCCTCTTTTCAACTGGGCCTGGAAATTGTTGTCATTCTGGTACAAAACAGCAAGCTGAGTTTGTATCTCTCTCCCGAAATTGCGTTTATCACTCGCTGTTAGCTGTTGACTGCATGTTTTAAACGGCTGGGCGCTATCGGCCGGGCTGTTTTGTGCCGCGTAACCAAATGCAGGAATAGCGCAAAGTGCGCCGCCGCACAATAACCAGCAGGCTACATGTTTGGCAAAGCGCGGTGCCAGCTTAAGAATATGTGATAACAGACTGAAACCAGGGTTTATCATTGTTTTTATCCTCAGCGCCATGAAACAAAGAGGGGAATATCCATCCATGGGTATTTAATGGTCTGAAAGCTCCACGGCAATTGGTCGAGTAGCATGTCAAAGGTGCCAGGGATGATATTTAGCTGCCAATGTTGGGGGGTGAAGGTGAGCACGCCTTCACGTTGAATGAAAGTGGATTGCAGCCCGCTGATGGAGGTTTTTCCCAGAATTCGCCAGTGGGCAATAATGGCCGTAAGCAAACCTTCGATGAGTGTTTCGGCCCCTGCCGGTAATGCAACCTGCTGAGGAATGGCCGTAGAGGGCGCAATACCGCAGAGCACTTTGTTCAGCAACAGTTGATATTCTGGCGCGCTGTTGGTGCTATTCGTCATCCATTGCAGGCAGAACAGCGCTTGCAGTTGTGCCTGGGTATCAACAAAGTTGCGCCCGTCGGTCAGCGCGAGCCGCTGAAATAACATTGGGATATAGGCTGAGGCGATAACTAATCCCGCATTGTGAATGATGACGGGTTCAGCCACTGCTTCTGCGTTATTCTGCGGTTTTTCCCATGAGATCTCCGCGTTTTTCTTCACGTCCTTATCTGTCATATCAATGGCCTCAATAAGTTGTTTAATTTCCGGTTGCTGGAGATTCAGGTGTGCCGCCCACGGTGTTTTTCCCGATGGACTTTGTTCGCACTGGCTTGCGATCTGTACTAACGTTTTTTGCTGTGACGTAGAGGATATGAGCGGCAGTAACCGCCCAATCAGCGCGGCAACCGACGTATCGTCAGATGCTTTGTCCTGATGCGCGTGAGCACGCCATAATTGATTTAACTCGATGAGAACAGCATGCATGAACTGGTCGCTGGTCATGGCGATCCCTTTAAGCCAATGCTGGCGATAAAGCGTTTGCCAAAACAGGAATTCGCCCTGTTTCGGCGATTCAAAGAGTTGGCAAAATGCCTGGCGTAATGCCAGCAATGCGAGGGTGGCGCTGGTGAGCGTTGGGAGCAAAATCGCTTGATGTGTTTCAGGCGATATCTCCACTAGCCAACGCTGCATATGGCGCGGATTTGCCAGACTACGCTGTAGCCATTGCCGTAGTGAATGCGGCGGTGAGCGTTGCGATAACCCTGTCAACAAGCCCTGCTCCGGTGCGGGACTTTTACCTTCCAACCACAGCTGTAATCCTTCAAGTAGCACTTCCTCGGGCAGAAGACTAGCAAACCACCGTCTGCGTTCCGCCAGAGGCTCATGAGTATCGTTACTGCTGAGGATGAATTGCTGCAACTGGTGGTAGTGCGTACTTTCAGACGACGCATGGTACTTGTTCATCTGACGTAACAGCCGTTGAAGCCATTGCTCTGGCGTGGCGGGGCATTCATGGCTGAGGAGCAGTGGGTAAAACCAGTGAAAGGCTAATGTAAATTGCTGGACGATCGCCAGCAGCAAAGGGAGCATCGCGAGTGTACGCTCACTGAGTTGCGGCTGCATGATACGTATCAGGCGCGTTAGCTGTGGGATATTCCATGTTTGTAGCTGTGTTGCTATTGCACTGGCATTGATTGCGGCATAGTGCTGTAAAATCGTACGTTGCTGCTGACTTATGACCAATACGTGGACATCGGACTGAATATTTGCGAGCAACTGAGGCGCCTTGATGAGGGGCCGTTTCTGATGTTCGACAAGGTCAACCAACTGCTGGCGCCATAAAAAGCCGCTATCGCTCAGGTTTAACCATTCGTGAATTAATACTTCAACGTTAATCTGGTAGCGGGCAGAAAGTTGTTCAGTGACATTCAGTAAATATTGATATTGATTAAATTCACTCCCTCGGCGGCTCATTAGGTAGTGTAGCGTCAGTTCCCATAAGGCATTTCTGGTATTACTCATATTAAGCGGATTTAACGCGTGGCTTATGGCTATTCCGATGGTTTGACTCTCGCGAATAATAGCCTGTACGGTCTCTGTGGCAGGCGAATTGATGATAGTGGTTAATGTGAATAATGCGGAATCATCAAAATTGGCCACCCAGCGCTTTACTACGGAAAGTGAGCGCCCCGCACTGAAAATGAGCAGTGGCAGCCGTTTCCCATGGTCGCGCTGCCATTGATGAATGTGGCTGTTCCATTGAGTTTGATTGGCACTTTGCAGCGTTGTGATGATGTCTTCGATGTCAGCCAACTGCGTCAAAGAGAGGCCATTTATCAACGACGGTGAGAGTGGCGACTGGAAGTGAGAAGGCGATGGTTCATCACCTTGAACGGCATTTCCCGGGAGCCTGGACGGATCGAGTTCTTTCAGAAGGCTGCTCATCGGGATGCCAGACAGGGAAAAGTCACCGGTATTGATAACGCTATTTCTCAGTGCTTCCAATTGGTCGGTATAAGAGATATTGCGCCAGGCTGCCATCTGCTGGATTAAATAACAGAGGTAGCTTTTTGGGTTAAACGCGCCGCCGCTTTCCACAATGAGAAACGCAAAAGTGAATTTCCATAAACTCGTCACTGTTGCGCGCTCGGTGGCCCCGGCACGCTGGGTGGCAAACAGAGGATGTTTCACCATCAGGAGTCGTAATAAAGGGGATGCAAGCGGTTCCAGCACGTCGGCCAGCGCTAATAAGGTTGTATCAGAATACGTTTCGGACCAATGGCGGCGCACATACTCCAGTTGGCCGCACCAGCGCAATAAGGCGGCAAACGGCTGCGAAAGTGGTGGCCAATACAGCCTGAGCTGATGTTCCTGGCCTGAACAGAGCGCCATAACCAGTTCGTTAATATGGCGTAATGGGGCTGCGCTGATTAGCCGGTTTGCCTCATCAGGGTCTGTCTGGGGAGCCGTGGTAGCGGGTAAGTGTGTTTCAGCGATCTCCGGTTTATCAGGTGCGCTTAAAAGCGCAGGCGGAACAATAATGGGCTCGATGGTGTGGAGTAAATCCAATAATTGCCCTTGTAGCACGCTGTCGATGGTGGTGCTGTCAAGCGTCGCAATTAACGACGCCAGCAGCGTATCTGCCTTTTGGTTTTGCGAATTTGCCATCTGGACCACCAGGCCAGACATATAGCTTTGGCGGTTGAACGCACTGCCACGATCGATTAGCAGGTATTGGAGCGTAAAAAGCCACAAATGCTGGTGGATTTGCGATGGGGGCAATATCGCGGCGGATTTTTCAGGGCTTGATGCCTGTGTAGCGTGAACGTCGCGCGAGGTTAAATCGGCGCGGTTTTTTACCTGCCACCAGTCTGGTACGCGCAGAATAGCGGTCAAAAATGGATATTCCTGCGGTGTTAATACGCTAAGCAGCAGCAGGCGCTCAGCTTCCGTTAAATCACGCACCAAAGCCCAGGGGAGCTGGCTATCGGTGTGCCGCTGATAGAGGGCTTTTATCAGCTGTGGCGCAAACTGGTAAATCAGCTTTTCCCAATCGGGACGGAGCGGAGCCAGGTTGTGTTGCGCTAATAGCTGCGCGAAGCGGGCAAACCACGCCAGTGCCAGTCGGTCAGCGATTTCTCCCTGGCGGCCTTTAGGATGCGTTAATAAAAGTGACATCATTTCCCATTGCTGCGAAGGCGCTAACGACGGAAACAATGCTGCAATGTGGCTGACGGGAAATTGCTCAACGATCCGTCGTAATAGGTGCTCAGGCTGGTGGATATTATTGAGTGCCTCAACCAACTGGGTGGAATGTTCGGTCAGCATGTCAGACAGACCCAGTGATTCCAGCGGCTGTTCGCCGGGCACCGACCACGGGAGCGCACCGGTGCTGAGAAATTGCCAGAGTATGTTCCAGCGCTGTTGTTGCTGGCTTCGCACCTGCATGCTATTGGGGTTAGCCGAATGCGTGGATGGCCGTGCCTGTCCGGCTAGGTGCAACTGTGAACGCAGCGTTGTCTGGAGCACGTGTTTGAGTTTTTCTGGTGCTTGTTGGTAAAACATCCTTGCATTGATCTCACCGAGATCGAGCGTCAGCGTATCGATAACCAGGGTTTGATGCTCAGGACAGACCTCATCAAATACCGTTTCCATCACGGGGATAAAGTGCTGAACAACCCACTGCGCGGCGCGCGATTCAAAGGTCTCTGCATCAGCAAACCCGGTGAAATCAAATTCGAGACTAATGTGATTAATTTTGTGGAATTGGCTCATAGGCTCAACGCCTCATCTGTCTCATTGCGCGACCGCTGAATAAACTGGTAAAGCTGTTGAGCGATGGCATCGCACTCAGGCTGATCTTCTTTGCGCTGTAGCGCGTTGGATTTTGCGTGCCGCCATTGGCTATACAACGTTTCGAATTGGCCAAAAGCAGCGAAATCCAACCATAGGCACTGCGTCAGCAGGTGAGCCGGACTGTTTTCAATGATGAGTTGTTCTGCATGCTCCCGAAACCTGGGGTTACTAAAGCGAGCGGTGTAGCCCGGCAACACCAGAGTGACCCGGTTGGCATAGTCGCTAGCGTCTCCAGTACGCAGTAAAATGGGTTCGACGACATAAAGCCCTTCACTGCTTTGATTCAGCTCAATTAGCCAGCGTTGCAACTGATGGCAGAGTTGGGTGAGTGCCTGTTTGTCAGAATGGCTGGCAATATAAAGCCCCTCTTGGGTGCCTTCGATCCCAGTATTAAAAAACAGCAGATAATCATCATGCTCTGCGCGGGGCAGCAGGCGGTATCTGCGGTTATCAATACCAAACTGCAACAGCACATCAGGCAGCGTTCGCCCGTGGAAGAGGGAGGTGGCTAATAGGGTGTGCTCAATATCATCTTCATTCGGGTATTCGACTAAGCGGTTATCGGCTAAAGGCAGCAGGCTCGCCTTCGCTTCGGGGCTGAGTGACCACAACACAGTTTTGCCCGTATCGCTGGGGAAGTAGAATGAGTCTGGCACCAGGTTCAGTGAGTACCGGGCAATAGCCTGCGTATAACTCCCCTGGGAAGAGGCCAGTGGGAATAGCCCTAGAAGCAGCGAAAGACGCTGGCGGTATCCACCCTGATGTTCAGGCTGAAGCAAATTATCACCAATACCCCGGCCATTGGTCATCGTAACGATATTCAGGATAAAAACTTGTTTGTATTTCAGAAGCTGTTTTTCTAATGTTTGGGCAGAAAAATACGGATTGAACTGGCGATGTAACCACTCCGGGAACCGTTCGCTATAAAGGGCTAGCAAATAGTTAAAGATGCGATTTTTCCGCTCAGGATAATCATCAAGCTGAGCTCGCAACTGGTCCAGACGCGTGCTCGCATCATGCGGGTAATGTTTGCCGATATTATAAAACTCATCATCGTGTAACCGATGCGCATGGTAGGTGGCCTCAGTAGTTAATGAGAGCGAGAACAGCGAGTTCAACCCGGCAACGTCGTCACAAAAATTAGCCATTAGTTGGTCGAACAGCAGTAAGTAGCTGCGAAGCTGATGTCGTTGAGCCTGCTGCTGCGCATGGTATTGATTCGGCATCCCAGGCGCTAAATGATAGTTCCTGGGAAACAGCGTTTGAATGGATTCATAGCGGCTGAACTCAAAATATCGGCCAACGGGCAGCGCGGGGGGCGTGACCGTTTTGAGCTGGGCAAAACGTTGCTGGTATTGGATCTGCTCTATTTGAATGGCGAGATTGGCGTAGTCGAGGTTAACCGGGTGCTGAAACTGGATTATCTCGATGTCTGAATGCGCGGAGGGTCGCGGAAGCGTCAAATAAGAAAAAGGGGCGATATTATCAATCGGGGTTGGCTCTTCGTCACCCATGTTGCTACTGTGCTGGCTAAATTCTAGCCGATCAATTTGTAGGATTCCGTCTTCAGCGAGCAGTGATTCTTTAATCACAGTCGCAGGCATGTTTTGCGTATTTGCTTCAAGCCAAAGGCCAATCCGGTGGTAGATCTTGGCAGCTAGCCAGGTGACATCCGCGATATCGTCACTGATATGAATGACGGCGGTGAGCGTCAGCGGGTGTTGTCCGGTCAATTCAATGGCGGATAAATCTTCCCCAATCGCCCGAACCTGATAAAACTCATGGCGAATGCGCTGAATGGCGGCATGTTGCTGCGTATAGACCGAACGTTGGCTAGCTACCGGACCCTGCTGGCTTAACGCGTAAAAATGGTTGAGCTGTACATTAAGGGTGTAAATACCCAACTGCGGGGCATCTTCACTCCAGCGTAACCAGACTTTCTCGAGCTCAGGAAGCCGGGCTAATAACCACGTCTCATATTCTTCAGGCTGCTGCGGGTATGCCGGGATGATGTCTTGCGCTAACGCTAATCCATGAGCCCGGTAATCAATGTTCCCAGAGGGCTCGCTGAGATAGTCGGTTACCTCAAACTCACAGCGGTAGATCAGGTCGGTCAGGGCGTAGCACACCTGCTCCAGGATAGTCATGCCCGGATCGTGCGTATTGTAATCAGTCCAGAGATGACCACTTAGCTGCTGGATGTACGTCAGGCCAAGCTGATAAAGATGTTCAAAACTATTCGGATTATCATTATGGCGTTTTTTCGAAATAGTCTTAGACATTATTGAATTTACTCCCCCATTACTTTGTGCTGGCATTGCTGCATAAAGGGGTCATGCCATAATTGTGTAATATGGTATTGGATGGTTTGGTCTTTTCCAAATGGCGTATTGGTGCGAATTTGCAATGCGTAAGGGCGCACGGTGCCTCTGTGATTGTGTTGCCGCCAGCGCAGTTGTATTTTGTCTGCTGAAGAATGAAAAAATGCCTGAGTCATATGAATAGGGTTTTTATCTGCCCAGTGCCACCACCGTTTGTTGGGTGCGCAGGTATTAGTGGCGATGGCGTGCACAAGAGCATAGCGCCCGCTGTATCGGATGCCGATCCCCGCGACCACTTCGAACATATGGCACCCTTCGAGATCGGGAGTAATATCGTGCCATTCGCCATCAGCGGGGATGGGCGTATCAATCAACACGCCGCCCATTCTGCCTTGAGATGCGATGGTGCCATTGACGTCGAGGGTCTGCTGAGGCGTTGCGGTATTAATCCCTACATGTCCATTGGGCGTCATTGAGAGATTGGTGGACGGTACTGCTCCGGTATCCTCCGGGCTTTCTCCTGTGATATCTGCAATTGGGTTTGCGAAAATGTGTAGATTAATACTCTGAGGAGCAAATCCAACGTGCCACAGCGGGGTGTCGGGGCTATTTTGCTGGTAAAAGCTCAGCAAATGTTCCTGATCTAATGCTCTTAGCTGAAGTCCCGTTTCCGGTGGCTTGATAAACCCTTCATCACTCTGATTAACGCATGAGTCAATCAAGTCTGAAAAGTGTTCGGCTGACGGCATGGTCCCATGACGAAAATAATTCTTAAGCGTGCTTCGGTTACGTTTAGCCATTATTTTTTGCGCCTTTAGGGTTAGACGTTGTTGATGTGCTGACAATAAATTGTTCCCCGATAACCAGTTCGCCAATACCAACGGTAACGGGCCTGTGGGTAAGGTTATCGGGTGAAATTTGAATGTACTGATGCACTTCTGGAATCAACAAATACCATGGATAGGCTGCACGAATGGGTTGATTGGTTGTCGCGCTGTCCTGGAGCGTGTACTCCGTATCTTCATCAATGCTGATTTTCAGCGCGGAGAGTGCACTGACCTTAACGACGTTTTTTTGTCTGAGAATAAAGGCGCTGAGCTTCTCAAGTGATAAGCAGAATCCCAGCCCCGAGTTAAGACTGCCTGACTCCCAAGGGCATAATTGCGATTTGATAGCATATTCGAGTCTTCGTAATGCGGGGCCATGACTGACTCCCTCTTTTAACGTGACTTTGCACCTGATCTGGATTTTTTCGTAGCCAGGATGACGGACTTCTATTTGTACGTGCGGGCGAGACACGGCCAACAGGAAACGGCGAATAGCGAGAAGGTATGAAGAATCTAACTGCTTTGGCGAACAGAGCGAGTGATCGCAATGGGTATTGACTGGGGTCACGATGACCAATACGCGGCCGGGTTCCTGGGCATGAGAATGATAGCTGCGGGTAGGGAAACAGTGTACGGAACCCACCTCCGGGAAGTTTTCCAGAATAAGGTGCTCGTAATCCCACGGCGTTAACGCTTTGCCTTTGTGACGCAAGCTTTCACTGATCCGCATCTGGAAGTGTTTATCGCTTTCAGTTTCGGGGATTTTTATCATCGCATTAAGTTGCGCTATGGCGGCAAGATTCGCCTTTCGCGGTGTGCTTCGCCATGCAGAAAATGAGAGCGGGGTGACACCATCATCGGCAAGAGGCGCGCCTTTACCTGATACTTTTACGACGTGTGTTGCCACATGCAAACAGTCAGGATAGCGGTCAATCCCCTTATTGGTACTCACACGTAGCCAAAACAGACCCGACGGCATCACGGTGTGGTCCGTATTGATGTCATCCGGTAGATCTAAGGTGACAATACCGGTGGTGAGAAAGTTGAGGGTAGTGTCATGGATAATCTGGTGCGGGTTGAGTGCCTGCCATTCATTTTCCACCAGGTAATACCAGCGATATGCGGTAGATGGATAGGGCATTAGCAGTCGGGCGTTACCGTCAAACACAAAGAAAATATTTAAATACCCCGATAATTCAGTCGCAGTGATACCGATAAAGCAATGGCTATCCTCTTGGTAATTCGGGAAGAATCTCGGTCTGTGGAGCTGGAGAATTTGCTGCGGCGGATAAATGGCGTTTTCGCCAAAAGGGTGCAAGTGAACGATTTCACTCTGGCTGTGATTGTCGATGCTTAATAAATCAATGGTTGATTCCGCTGAATAGTCGATGGCAATGCGGGTGACTAACGGCGCATAGGGTTGATTAGGCAACGTTCTTTTATGCTTTTTGCTGACATTGTAAGTCAGTGTGTCACTCAGTAAGGGCGCATAATCTTTGTGGCCGAATGCCGGTTCCGGGCCTGTAAGCATTAGCTTAAAGAGACCGTTACGTAAGCCAGATTGGTTACTGTATGGCGTCTTTGGCCACGGGCGAGCCACTGGCGTGTAGCTGTTTCTCATTTTCGGAAAATGAAGATGTCTGTCATGGTGAAGGACGCCGCTGGCCGGCGTGAATAACGGTAAGAAAGTCGGGCCGAATTCAACCCACTGCCCATTATCGAGCACTGCTGCGCGCATTTGAAAACTGGCGTTGGTGTATTGGTAAGGATATTGAGCATAGTACTGCCTGAAGCCCTCTGAGCCCCGCGGCAGGTTCCCCCAATCGAGGTGCAACGACAATTGGCTAAGGGATTTTCGGGCAATCTCTTCGTTAGCAATAACCACATAGGCATCAAGATAAGGCTGAGAGCCAAATAGGAAGAAGGGCTGTGAGGAATCAACTTGTCCCTCGGGGGTAAATAATTGCATTTGGGTTACGCCGCTTACATGCGATGACATCGCCAGTTTTGATAATTCAAAATCGCGGAAAATCGCATACGGGAAGCAGTTACTTTTCCGCTTCAGCGTTATTTTTAGCGATGCACTCTGCGGGAGATGCGCATGGCGAGGGATGATGGACGCAAAACCGGTATCAACATGACATTTCACCCTAAATCCAATTTGACACTCATGGGCGGAGCAGGGGTAAATCTCCACGTTATCAAGCACCTCCCAACCATTTTCGGTTGAGGCTTCAAGGTGAAAAACGTCCTGAAAGAGTTGATAAAAAGCAGCCGTGAGGGAATGGCTGAGTAACTCTTTGATCGTCGTATAAGCAGTTGCTTCTTCCGCAAGAATGGGTTTCAAACGAGTGAGGATCTCCGCAATATCTGATTCGGCTAACCATGACACCGTGTAAAGACAGCGTCGGCTTACTATCTGACCGATGACACGAAAGAGAAGGTCCGTCTTTGAGAGGCCATATAACACCCCTTTATCCGGGGTTGAGCAGATAACCTGTAGCATTTGCAGATAAAACAACTTATAGGCTACCCAAACACGCTGTGACGGTCTGAGATGCCGAAACTGGTTGAGTTGATCCGGTGTTACCTCTTTTACCAGTTTGCTGGCGGTTATCTGGGCAGCCCAATCCTCCAACAGATAGGCATGCAGGGTGAGTAATTGTGTAAATATTCGCGTTAACGCTGCGCTGGCTTTATCATCATCATCCACCGCCAGCAATTCCTGAGCAACGATGCCCGAGCGCACCTCTTTGAGATGAATCACGATTTCGATACTGCGATTGCCTTGCTGCATCGAAAATAGGGGATCCGTGATAATCAGCCCCATCGGTTGCGTGCTGTCTTCGGTTTTATACTTGTTGTTGAATATATTAAAGTGCTGTTCTTTCGGGAAATCGTCCCCGGTCGCGCCAGCCGTTATCAGCAGGCGCTGTCCGCTGACTCCGCATACTAAGCCAGATTCCTTTTCGGGTGAAACTAGCGGGTCGCGCTGTAGAGTGAGGTTGAAGAGGTGAGAGACCTCGGCATCCGTGACTTCAATTGGATAACCGCTACGATAAATGATCGGGTTAAAATCAGGATCATCGCCAGGGCTAAATTCGGCACCTTGCTCAAATTGAATCGAATTGTTGGTTTGATTGTTTAATGAGAGTTTCAGGTACACCGAATTATCTGGCGTAGCTTTCTTACTTTGCTGTAGAACCTGCTGGTAATAAAATTGCAGATGTTTTTCCGTGAATTGATTAAGGCTTTGTTGAGCGCGTTCAAACAATTGCAGGAAGGCAAAATAAAGTGCCTGCTGCGGGTTATTTTCCTGATGCACTAAAGCGGCCTGCAATACCTGCTGGCTTTGCTGTTTTATCTGTTCAATGACATAGACTATTTTCGCGAAGCAGTGGCGCGTTTGTTCACTAAAGCTACTGTGCTGTAATACTGACGATGCGGTGTCTAGCGTTTGTTGATCAAGATTCCACAACGGATCAAGCGCTTGTACGTGATGGTGGAATTGCTCCGGTAAGCGGGTGATCATAAGGCTTAGCGGCAACGAGAGGTGATACTGATATTCATGCAGCAGGTAGTATTTAAACTGGTAAGCGGTCTCCGGGGTGCCCGGGAGGTGTTGATACCACTCCTGCAACCGTTTTAACAGGATGAGTAAAAACTCGACGGCCACGTTTCCACCGTGTGCCTGGGCTTGCTGGAATTGTTCTTGAATCTGTTTTGTATTACAGGTTGATATCGCGGCACAAACCACGATTTCACTTTTTTGAAATAAATTTCCCCAGTGACCATCGGCCTGATCCTGCAGGTTTTTGAAGGGCAATTGTTGGGCAAACTGGTGTGCCCAAACCACTAACTGCTCAAAGCTAAGCTCGTGTGGGTTAAATAGGGATGAATTTATCGCCTCATCCTGCCGCTGTTGCCGCGAGGTCATTATGCGATATCCCACTCGTTTGATAACGGTAGTAACTGAGGCGCTATCAACGTGCCTTCGCTTAAATAGAAGGGATAAACCATATTGCTACGCGTGTTGGTGGTGATAACGCTGTAGTCAATTTGAATAAGCAATTTCCCAGAAAAGGGTTCGGGTAAAAAATGGACATCCTCGACATTGATGCGCGATTCGAAAAATAAAATGGCATGGCGAATTTCAGAGGCTAGCTGGGTTAATACCGTCTGCGTGAGTTCTTCAAATACAAACTGATTAATTCGGCAGCCGAAATCGGGCGTCATAAGCCGCTCCCCAGGCGTGGTGGAGAGTAGAATCGTTAAGCTCTGTTCGATATCCTGTATATCAGAGCTCATGACAATCTGATGATTGGGTCCAGTAAAGCAGGGCGGAAATGCCCAGCCGGTTCCTAAAAATGCATTGTCGTTTGCCATAAATTTCACGCAATCCTCGTCGGCTGTGGTTAACCGCCAATAATGACCGTAGGGCATCCTAGCGTGATCGTTCCTCCGTGGCTGGTGGTGTCACCCATTCTTGCCGCAGGTTTCCCACCAATCATCACCGTGGCAGATCCTTTAACAATGGTCGATGGCGGCCCAACGCAGACGCAACTATCCCCAACGACTGCTGCGGGCAAAGATCCAATTAAGACCGTTGGTACGCTCGGTCCTATAATGGGGCCTCCAACGTGAGGAATTGGAGGAAACCCCGGGGTTACCATCGGACACACCTGTAAGTCCGTAATTCTTGCTGCAAAGGGCATATATCAACTCCGTTAATCGCTAATTAATTTTGACCAGGGCACCCTTGATGGTCGTCATTCCTGAGCATGAGAGTTCTGCGGTGGCATTTCCTTTCAGTGTTAATCCCGTATTGGCCTGCGCTGAAACATTTAACGCTGAAATTTTAGCGTCGCCAGTGGCCTTAATAGTGGTATCGCGACTGGAATCAATTTTTACCGACCCTTTGGCTGAGAGAGTTATATCTTTACTGCTGGTGATAGCAATGCCATCTTTATCCAGGCTTATCACATTACTATTCTGATCAGTCAGGGTAATGGATTTATCTTTATCACTAATCACGATGGAATTGCCGTTCGGTGTTTTTAACGTCATTACGCTATTTTCGTCGTCAAAAATAATTTTCATTTTACTTTTTGTGACGATGGTCTTGATATGGTTGTCTGACGTAATCTCTTCAGGCATTTTATTTTTACTGCTATACAGTGAGCCAAGAATAATGGGATTACTGGGATCCTGATTGATACAGCCAATAATCACTTCATCGCCCACTTCGGGAATGAAAAAGTTCCCGCACCCTGATGAAGCATAGTACGTGGCTAATCGTACCCAGATTAAATTAGCTTCGCTATTCAACGTTGGGATCTTTATCTGGATGCGATAATTTGAATCTGGATCGCCATCCAATTTTGTCACTACGCCGATTTGTAGCCCATCTACGGGCGGTAAATATCCTGAAGCGGGTGGGGCACCAATATCGCGGTGATCTGCCGACCACATCGCAGACATTCCCAACTCGGCCGTGGTAATCCACTGACCTTTCTCAATACTGTGGTGAATGCCACCAACATAATGTGGGCCGTTGTAACGTTCACCAACGCCAGCCAGTTCAAGTAAACTGTTAATCGTCGCGCTAGCGTTTCCCTGAAAAGTAACCCGGCCTCGAACTTTACTCAGCATGGCTTTAACCTGCTGACCACTAGCCCAGCGGGTTAGTGAATCTGCAGTTATGGTTGAGGCAGTTTGTAGGGTGTAATCGCTGATGCCTAATACCTTCGCTAAATCGGCGCTCGCGAAATTACCTTGCCCAGAGATAGACTGAGATGAACCGGTACCTGTCACCATGTTTTGCTTAGTAGAATCCCAAGAGGTAGCGGTGACAGAACTTAGCTGGTTTCGCGCATCCACTTTTGCAGAGAACGACATTAAATCCGTTCCATAGGTCACAACGAGGGCCGCCGTACCGCTTATTGCCGGTTTATCAACGGTAACTTTATTGGACTGGTTCGTGACTACAAAGCCATTGGCCTCAGCTCGCGTGAGGATAAAATCCCAGTCAGTGCTGTTGAACTGGACGAGTTCAGGGTAGGGGTCGGTAATGCTGCCGACGGAGCCTGTGATATTGGGGTATTTTGCGAGCAGGCTGCTAATGATTTTACTGTCAGACTTAGCGAGAAAACATTGGCTATGCTTGGCAATCGTCATCGCAATCGCCTGATCTTTACAAACAATATTGAGGAATGAGCTGTTATCCGCGGTGATTTCTATACCATGACTAATAATAATGCCTTCGAAAATAGTCTTTTCATCACTCGCATAGCCAGCAGAAATAGAAATGATTGATCCTGGTTTAAACGTATCGGCATCGCTAACATCAAAGCGTTGAGAGGGCATATCACCGTCGCTAACGGTTATCTCCGCTGTAGCAATATGATTTATTTGATAACGAACATGGATGGCGATAATGCCGATGGCGCTGTCAATCGCTTTGCCACCGACTTTAATGGTGTAGGTGGTTACGCCAGTACTACTATTCTTTAATGGAGAGATGGCCATAATTAATCCAATGTCTAAATTAAAGGTGGGAAGTAAAGTTTTGTGCCGGGTTTGATCTGTCTGGCACTGATCAAATTATTAGCCCGAGCAACCTCAATATAATAACTGCTGTTGTTATAGATCTTATGGCATAGCATGGGAAGCGTGTCTCCCGCTTTGAATTCAATGATATGTGTTAAGTCAGGGGAGGATTGTTTTTTTAAGGCACTTTTTTCTTGTTGAGTTAAATACTTTGCAAAGCTAAGTGATACCGTTGCCCGCAGTGGGTTACCAGAAGAATCAAAGAGAGAGTAATGAATACTGATAGCGGTTAAGCGACCCTGGAAGTTTACAGATGAACCCCATGCAATCACTACTGGATTAGGTTCATGCTGTTCACCATTGTAGGCGTAGGTCACTTTTTTAAGCGTGGCAAGTTGCTTCTGCACGGTGTTTGTACTCGTATTGCCGGTGACTCCTGTACCGTCGAGCAGCAGTTCGAAGTCCAATTTCTCGCTTTCATAGCCTTTAAACACCGTTGTTGGTGAGACATCACCTTGTTGCTGAGGGCCTTTATCCGTGTAAGAAATACCAAAATTATGCTTAATGCTATTAGGATTTAACGTTGCCGAAAATGTTTGGGCAACAGTTCCTTTAGACGTCACTGATTTAATTGTTATTTTTTCCATTCTGAATTCCCTTTGTTTAAATCACTTATCTTTCTCTTACTTCATCAGGCGACGTTATCAATTGGTAAGAGAGCGCTGTCTCAGGCTGATTTTCTTCAGAATCAACGCTTGACCTATCCGTGCCGAATGACGGGTTTTTATTATCGTCATTTATCGTTTTTGATTTAATCACAAGCTGTTTTATTTCTAATGGCACAGTTATAAGTTCCTTTTCAAATGATGAAAACAAATTTCAATCTCTTCAATGGCTATGTCATTTTGCGTTGCGTTGAAAGGTGCCATCTTCAGTTTTACTGGATATGCATTTGAGGCAGTCCAGCTTTTGCAGGTGGTTCCTTTCTCATTTAGCAAATTGATCGACACACTTTTCGTCAGAATCGGTTTTGATAGCTCATCATTCAAAATGCCAAGACACCAGGCAAGTAACTTAGATGTTTTATCCGTCACCGCTCTTTTTAGCGTTAAATTGCTACTTTTTATGGCCTTGGGCAGATGGTAAACCAGGTTATTTCCTCCCTCGCGATACTCTTCAGTTTCTATCTGGAACTCTAGTCCGGAGACTTCCTGAAAGGCTGTGTCATCGGCACAGCCACTGATAGAAACGCTGAAGTAGAAAGCCGTAAGAGGCCAGTCACCATCACCCTGAACTGCACCAGTGCCTTTTGAGGTCCCCATGATGATACTTTCTCTATCCCGGAAGTAAGGCTTTGCTCAATGAAAGAAATCAAACGGAGATTTCTAATCCTTCATGGGCCAGTTCAATGGTTTCAACTGCCACTTCATTACTGTCCGACTTTAAATCGGTGCCGGTAACTTTGGTGGGCCAGGCATTTTTTAATTTCCAGCTCATCACTGGCGCGCCACTTTCATCTAACAGGTTTATAGTGACGGCGGTGCGGGCGATCGTGTTCATTTTGATCTTCGAATACCAGGTGTAGAACTTATTATCACTTTTAAAAATACCTTTCTTAAGCGTGACGTTACCGCTTTTTATCAATCCGGGCATTTTTATGGTCGAAAATACCGGGCTATTACCCGCACGATATTCAATGGGCTGTGCTTCTAAATCAAGCCCTGATACTTCCTGAAATGCTGAAACCATTCCAGCGCCAGCACCGCCATCCCATTTCACTTCGAAATGAAATTTCGGCATTGGCCATACGGTTTCGGATTGAGCTGAGCCATCATCTGCCATGGGAGTCTCCTGAAAAGCTGTCCACGTAATATTCGACGATATTGAATGCTAACCACACAGTAATGCAGAGGTCAGAATCTAGGATTCCTGCATCTTTTGCTGGAAAGTGATTTCGATAAATTCAGCCGGGCGAACCATCGCGACCAACACGGTAATACGCAGAATACCTTCCAGAATATCGTTTCCGGTCATCGTTTTACCCAGACCAACGCTCACATTGTAAGCTTCACCTGGTGTGGAACCTGCTAACCCGCCTCGTTTCCAGATACCGTACAGGAAGTTACCCAGCATGCTTTCCATTGAGACCCAGGTATTGGCGACGTTGGGTTCGAAGACATACGCTTTTGAAGCAAGCTTAATGGACTCTTCTAACATAATCATCGTGCGCCTGACGTTGATATAACGCCAGTCTAAGCTATTGCCATCAAGCGTTCTGGCTCCCCAGACTAATGTGCCTTCACCGATAAACGGCCGAATAGCGTTGATCGATTTACCCTGTGTCGTAACGTTCAGATCTTCTTGTTCATCATCGCTGATATTAACAGTTGGAGAGACCACCGCATTGACACTGACGTTGGCTGGCGCTTTCCATACGCCGCGAGAGTTATCGACCATGGTATAAATACCGGCCATCGCCGCGGAGGGGGGCAGGATATTTTGCTGAAATTTAATGTCCGCCATAATAGTTTGGTATAACGGACTCATATTCGACAGAATCTTATGCAGCAGCACCGCATCAGGTCTCGATATTTCGCTGCTTAACTTAGCAATTTCATTGAGCATCGCTTGTTTTCGCGTCGCTCTCAGCTTGTTACCGCCCGTACTGAGTTCTTCTTCCGAAAGGCCTTCTAAGTCACTGAACATCGCAGCAACTTCGCCATTCAGTAGCTCTGCCAGCTTATCTACATTGCTGATGTTGAGGAAACTGACATCGCTGTCCTGCACGATAGAGGTGTTGAGCCAGGGGTAATAAGCGGAAGAGTAATCGAGATAATTGGTACCCAGTTTAGAACGGAAGTTTTCAACACAGTCGCCATCAGGATGCTGACGGTCTTTGTAACCGTTCCAGATATCTAAGATAGCCACTCGGTTTTTCATCTTGCCGCCGCAATGGCCGAGCATGGCCTGCTCGACGTTAATACAGTCGTCTTCTGCCAATTGTATTGCTTCAGGGATAATCAGCATGGTGGGTTCCGCTTCTTTAATCAGAGGCGTAATACCGCTTTTTAATGCGCCTGCATCGATATCATCGGAATAATTACCCACAGACACGATATAGCAAGGGCCGCCACCATTTTGAAAGAAAAAGAGCATGCTGTAGTAAAGATGATGGCGGGTGTTTGATTGAGTTATTTGGTAAGTTTTCCCTGCCTGCTTAAATGCCTCTTTGGTATTAGCATCAGGCGCGGCACCAATTTCGGATATTTCAAATAAGTGTTGTGGTTCTCCACCGAAATATTGCCGATATTCCGACATGGAAGTAATACGCCATCCTTGATTACTTAGCGATTTACCACCGTTATCCGCTTTCTCTGTATATCCAATAAACGCGGGAACCGCAGTGGAAACTTCAACAACAGAGTTTGGGAATGCGTTCTGCTCAACAATATATACGCCAGGTGTTTTCATTACGCCCATAGTTTGGACCTTCATGTAATTGATTGGCAACCATGCCCAACGGTTAACACACAGGAAAAAACGCTGTTAAGAAAGGCATTCAATAAGAACTATCTGATTAACAAGTGATATGTTTGGTATAGCGTTTGCTGTGTTTTCTGTCAACTGTTGATGTTGAGAAATTCAAGCGACATTATTCATCTTTACCAATATAGACTTTTCGCGGCACGGGTTGGTTTCTAGCGCCAACGAAAGGTGAAGGGTGTGTTTTAATGTATTGAAAATAATGAAAAATTTTTTCCTGTTGTGGCAGGGTAAATTTTATCATGCGATAAAAACGGCCAGAGCACGTGACGCAACTTAGAAATGATGCAACTGGTTTTTCCTGAAACCAATACCCCGGTATCACTGCGTTTCTGCTGGTCTGAAATTACCCTATAAAATCCTGATTAAACCATGTTTAAAGAGATAATGATTAAATTTTTTATGGTTTTAATCGCATAAAATTTCATGATTTATGCCCACCGATACGTATTCCTGCTTTATTCAGCGATTGTCACTTTGCGGTGCTTGCGTATGATTGCCATGAGAGGGTTACACATCATAGCGTTTTCAGTTGACATAGATGTGAGTGATAGATTTTTTTATCTCTTTGGCAATAAATATTGAAATATTATCTGGTGTAGGAAGTGGAAGGGATTTAATAATAACGTTCTTATCATCTGACAGTGAAAAGGGTTCTGTATAAACCTGCCTCAAGGGGATTTGATCGTTAGATAGAAAAACCCTTGCCGTTTTATTGGCGATCTGTTCATGCTCTTGCTCTGTGAATGCGTCGGAAATGGTGAGTTTTTTTGTGCCACTTAACGAAAATATATAATATTTCCAACAGGTCGAGATGGCGTTGAACCGAACCGTGATAGACTTTTTTTCTAAGGTTAAGTGGTGCTTTGGAAGACTGACGGTGAGTATGCTGATTAAATTTTTGTTATAAGTGGCAACCCCTTCGTAGGCAGTAGTTGCATTTAACTGATCTATATCAACCCACTGTTCTGCGCTGATATCAAGCGTTGCGCTATCTATAAATGCTGCCTTTATAGTTGAAATATCGAACATATTGGGCATTTGTGTGATGCTTCTGGTGACGGGGTCTGTGCTCACGAGATAGAACCTTAAGGCCAATTCATCGGTCAAATCGGCTAAATCAGCAAACTGTTCAGTATCGACAACCAGTTGTGTAAACCCTCGCGCGGATTTCAGCAGAATGCTGTATTGCCTGAGTAACCATGCGGTGTCCCGGTCGGGTATAAGATCAACAGGGGCTAATCCGTTGCTGTTTGCATTGTAATAATCATGCAAAACGCTAACTGCTAAGAACGATTGATAGTCTGCCATTTAATTCTCTCTTTTTGCCATCGTGGTAGCTGACAAATGGATGTTACCCACCTGAGACAGAATAGACTCACTATCCGGTATGAGTACTCTCACTCGATAATTACATGAGGGCAGGTAGTGTGAGCCGAATATTCCCCACATGTGATTAAGCTGATCACCCGGTATGGACTCCAGTTCCATGTTGATTTGTTCGATGTTTTTCGGGAGATCGGGAGAGTTCTGTCGATTGAAACTGCTAAGGCGGTTGAAGAATGCCAGGAAATGGGAAAGTACCTTTAACCCGTCTGAGTAATGGTTGGTACTAAAGTTAGCCGCGACTGTCACCGTCATGGTGATAAAAAGTGGTTGTGATGATACCGCCGTTCTATTGCTCATCGCGTTGAAATCTTGTCGATAACTTTTTGAAAATGCGTCTTTCTCAATGTTGCTAACGAAAACGAGGATCTTGTTTTGTATTTTAGGCGACTTTGAGCCATCGAGATCTGTTGGTGGCGAGACAATCACCAGATCATCGGCTAAATCAAAAACGTTCTTAACGGATTGGTTCATCCTTTCTTTTAAGTAATCTAAGCAGAGGTCTAGCATGGGATATTCCTGATTAAGAATAGGAAATGGCGTTCCCAATTGGGATTTTATAGCTATAGCGCATTTGTCGAGGGTTTTACAACCTTGAATGACGCTCTGTGGTTTTTTTAACAGGAGGATGTTTGATCTGATGACGTTGTTGTCCCTGTATCATTGCGATTTGCGCAATGTCTCTTCTCTCTGAAGATCAGTTACTGGAAGGATTGTTTAAAGACATTGCAAGTGTGACGACTATAAGAAACTGACTATAATTGAGTTGGAATTGTCGGTGAATGATAACCCGGCGTTAGAGCATGAAGCGGATGGTTTAGGGGCTCAAGCGTTGCAGAGTATTTATGGGAGTTAAAGAGCCCTCTTTTGATATAAAGATAGTCCAATTAAAGGTCACTTGTCGGCGATCTGGATGTTATAGGCTTTATTCATTGCCTATAACAATCACTGAAAAATAAATGGGTTGAGATATGTATGCACAAGTAGAGAAACCGAAGAAGAATATAAGTAAAAGGGTTGCTCAGAAGGAAAATAATGTAAAGCAAGGCGTTGGGTTTGTGGATAATAGACCAGAAGCTGTTGCTCAACGAAAACTGCAAGAGAACGTGATGAACAATAGTCCACACATTCAGCAGATAGATCAATTCCAGGACAACATTTCAAATCAACAGCAGCGTGCTATTCAGAAAGAAGAAAGTAATGGTTATTTTTCTGACTCTGCGGATGATACGTATGCAAGCAAAGATGAAAATGTTTCAACTACAGATAGAAAGCTAGCCGCGCACAAATGGGTTACTCAACAAATATCTGAAAGCGATCCTGATCCTGAGCAACTGAAACAGATATTGGAAGTAGCGGAATCAGATTTTAAACTGAGTGCAATTAGAGTACAGGGAGACGATCCTGGGAATTTGCAAATCGGCTATTTCGCCTCGCCAGGAGACTGGTTCAAATTAGCAGGGCGTAAGCTTATCGGTAACAATTTAAGCGACATAGGTATCGGGTTAGGTTACCGCATTGCAGGAATGATTCGTGGAAACGTTGAAGACAACAATAATAAAGCTTTACCTTTGTGGGGGCCGCTCACTGGGCGGGGATTTGGATCATTTATGCAGGTAAATGGTTTGAATTCAGGTAACCAACCTGATGGAAGCGGAACTGATTCCGATACCTTGAAGGCGAGTAACGCTTCATACAAATCATTGATGATGCGTCGAAACCTAGGCGGTCAATCTTACTATGTTGCCGGTCACTTACTTCGAGGAAAATTGGGTGGGCCTGGAGATGAATGGAAAAACCTTACTCCTCTCACTCAATCAACCAACAACCCATCAGCCGCCAGTCACCTGAATCAAGTTGAAGACAGTGTTCTAAACTTTGTTAAGGCAGGAAAAACAATTACTTATCGAGTACAGCCTGTTTATGGCCGATGGCCTTGGGAATGGCCTCGGTATTTTGCCAATATCATACGCTATGGTTGGACTCCTGAGTTGAATGAAGTAATGGCAACAGAGGATCATATTCCTACAGCCTTGAATTGCACTTGGTGGGTGCAAGGTGGTAAAGGTAGTTGGATTCCCTACTCAAGACACATCCGCCAATGGCGTTACACAAATGGCGAATCCTATGTTATTCAAACAAAAAATAACAGTCTTGTGAATTATGGAAACACGTTGGAGGTTTGGGATGTGTTACAAATTCCTGCAAAATTGGCAATTGGTGCCGCTTTGTGGAGCGCATTTCCCCTTCTTCCTGCTTTCGCTCTTTCGCCACATCTCCTTCGCGGACTTGCAGCCGAGGCAATAGTTGATTTACTTGGGCGAGGTGGAGACTTTCTACTAACTGAAGAAGGAGGCACGCGTATTGCTGCAAATCGTGCAGAAATTGGTCTTTTGACCGTTGCGGCTTCGACATTCGGCTTGCCACAAGTAACACTTCTAGATCCATTACTATCTTTAATAATTGGCAACCAAACCGCTCAGGCTCAATTTCTTTCCGATAACGAGTACGACCTGTCGGCAGTTATAGAATTTCTACAACAGAACGTGTTGGCGATACCAGGTTTTAGATATCTCTCTGCACGTTTACCAGAGGTTCAAATATTGAAAGGGATTGCTGTTGGAGCATTGGATGTCTTTCACACAAACCCAAATATCATCAGTAATATCGCAAATAAGTATGGTGGTACTTTGCCGAATAGGTGCGTGGCTAAAACGAAAGGTGGACAAGGCCCTCGCTGCAAAAATTCAATTTGTACAGAAGGGAGGATGGACAAGTCTTTTCTTTGTAATGTGCACCACCATTAGATGCGCATGCATTCTTCGTAACACTATTGTTTATAGAGGGATAGGAATACATCGTGCATAAAATCAATCCACCAGCTCTGATTAAGCGCCTCCGGTGGAACTCATGGCGCCGGGTTACGTACTGGCAAACGTTGTTTTCCTTTTCGACGAAAATTCAGTTTTAACAGACAATAAATACCACGAACTCGCTTATAATTTCATACGTTACCCTGTCTGTGAATGACCTGAAAACGCTTCTTAAAACCGTATTGCGAAAAGAAAAAATCCACGCAACGGCGTGGATTTTAGAGGTTTCATTAGTCTTCATGAGATGCGATGAGATCCCATGAGACAACAAAATCAAATTAGACGTTAAACAAGAAATTCATCACATCGCCATCTTTAACGATGTACTCTTTCCCTTCAGAACGCATTTTTCCTGCTTCTTTCGCGCCTTGCTCACCTTTGTAGGTGATAAAGTCTTCATAAGCGATGGTTTGCGCGCGGATAAAGCCTTTTTCAAAGTCGGTGTGGATTTTACCGGCGGCCTGTGGTGCCGTCGCGCCGACAGGGATGGTCCAGGCGCGCACTTCTTTTACGCCTGCGGTGAAGTAGGTTTGCAGACTAAGCAGCTCATAACCGGCGCGAATGACGCGGTTCAGGCCCGGCTCTTCGATGCCCAGTTCTGCCATAAATTCATCGCGGTCAGCGTCATCCAGTTCAGCAATATCCGATTCCACTGCGGCACAGACCGCCACCACCACGGAACCTTCTGCATCGGCGATTTCACGCACTTTATCCAGATAAGGATTATTCTCGAAACCGTCCTCGTTGACATTCGCGATATACATGGTCGGTTTTAGCGTCAGGAAACTGAGGTATTTGATGGCAGCCTTGTCTTCATCAGTCAAGGTTTTCAGCGCCCGCAGCATGCCCGCGTTTTCCAGTTGTGGCAGGCATTTTTCCAGTGCAGCTTGTTCCGCTTTCGCCTCTTTATCGCCACCTTTGGCTTTCTTTTGCACCCGGTGCAGTGCGCGTTCACAGGTATCCAGGTCGGAGAGTGCCAATTCAGTATTGATGACCTCGATGTCATCAGCAGGATCGACCCGATTGTTTACGTGAATGATGTTGTCGTTTTCGAAACAGCGCACCACGTGGCCGATCGCTTCCGTTTCACGGATGTTGGTCAGGAATTGGTTGCCCAGGCCTTCACCTTTCGATGCGCCTTTTACCAGACCCGCGATATCGACAAACTCCATCGTGGTGGGGAGAATACGCTGCGGTTTAACAATCTCGGCCAGCTTGTCCAAACGCGGATCGGGCATCGGCACCACGCCAGTGTTGGGCTCAATGGTGCAAAACGGAAAGTTGGCCGCTTCGATACCGGCTTTGGTCAGTGCATTGAACAGCGTAGATTTACCCACGTTAGGCAGCCCAACGATACCGCATTTGAATCCCATACTTTCATCACCTTAAATAGCTTATTAATCAGATGGTTATGCTTTTACATCTGAACAAATAAATACGTTGGCGCCAATTATACACGGAATGGCGCATTAACTCGAACCGCCTGCGCAGGAATCTCACTTCACGCAGGTTTATAGGCGTGCAGCCGATTCATTGCTTTAACCATATCGTCTTTCAGCAGAATCTCGGTGCAGCGAATGGCTTCGTCGATCGCACCGTCGATCAGCGTTTGTTCACTGGCGGGCGGTTTGCCCAGAACAAAGCCGGTTACCTTGCTTTTGTCGCCGGGATGGCCGATGCCAATGCGCAAACGGTGAAAGTTAGGGTTGTTGCCTAATTTGCTCATGATGTCTTTCAAGCCGTTGTGCCCGCCGTGCCCGCCACCCAGTTTCAGTTTGGCAACCCCCGGTAAAAGATCCAGTTCATCGTGTGCCACCAGAATTTCATCCGGTTGGATGCGGTAAAAGGTTGCCATTGCCGCCACCGCTTTACCGCTGAGATTCATAAAGGTGGTGGGCACCAGCAGGCGAACATCCTGACCGGCCAGGTTGAGGCGCGCGGTATAGCCGAAGAATTTGGCCTCTTCTTTAAGCGATTGCCGATAAGCCTCGGCCAACTGGTCAACGTACCAGGCACCGGCATTGTGGCGCGTGGCGGCGTATTCGGCTCCCGGATTCGCCAATCCGACGATTAATTTGATACTGCTCACGTTAAGTCCCAGATTTTGCGTCTCATGACGCCGATAAGAGAAAGTCAAACGCGTAGTTTACACAGGAGTAGGGCAGTGAAAAAGCCTTCAGCAGGTTGTTTGTCGCGCGTTGGATGAGCGTGCAGCAGAAAATGGCTGAAAATAATTTACTTTGGTAATAATTCAAATTTGTGATTAATTATATTCACCCGCGGTAAGCACTAAATGTAAAAAAACGTTTCTACACTTGCTTATCTGTGATCGCCTACGCAATACCTTATTGCCTACAGCGTCTATAATTAGATCAGAACAAGGACGGTTACGTAGCATTTTCATTTTTCCGATCGGTCACGTATTTTACCTGACCATTACAGGAGGTGACAGATGAAACGCAAAAATGCTGTCATGCTGGGCAACGTATTTATGGGCATCGGTATGGTGTTAATGGTCGGGGGGATCGCCTTCACCATCATCAGCCAATTACCGGAGCTGAACTTGCCCGCCTACTTTACCTATTTCGACCTGATGGCCATTTTCGCCGGTGCCATGACCTGGCTGGTCGGGGCGCGTATTGGCGGGCGTGAAGCCGTCGCCGATCGCTACTGGTGGGTGAAGCATTTCGACAAACGCTGCCGCCGTCAGCAACCCCATTCCTGATAATATCAGACGCCTGCTGTTTCGGCAGGCGTCGGGATGTTTTTTTCTTCTGGCAGAAAATACCCGCTTTGCGCGCAGAGCATTTTCTTCATGTGTTTTAGCTGAACCCGGTAATAATTATCGCCATTGTTCATCGGCGATATTATTGTCACGCTGAACGGTATTTTTCTTGCACCTAGCGCTACCCACGAGAAAATAAAAAACGCCACCCGAGGGTGACGTTTTGTTATAACAACAATTCGACAACAGAAATGGACGCAGTTGATTAATGTTCAAACATGGCAGAAATAGACTCTTCGTTGCTGATGCGGCGAATAGCCTCCGCCAGCATGCCCGACAGTGTCAATGTGCGCACGTTAGGCAGTGCTTTGATATTTTCCGACAGCGGAATGGTATCGCAGACGATCACTTCATCAATCACCGAATTCTTGATGTTGTCATACGCATTGCCGGAGAAAATCGGGTGAGTGGCATAAGCAAAGACGCGTTTGGCACCGCGTTCTTTTAATGCTTCTGCCGCTTTGCACAGTGTGCCACCGGTATCGATCATGTCGTCGACCAGAATACAGTCGCGCCCTGCGACATCACCGATGATGTGCATCACTTGAGAGACGTTGGCGCGCGGACGACGTTTGTCGATGATCGCCATGTCAGTGTCGTTCAGCAGTTTGGCAATGGCACGTGCACGCACAACGCCGCCGATATCCGGGGAAACCACGATGGGGTTTTCCAGGTTCTGCTGCAACATGTCTTCCAGCAGAATCGGGCTGCCGAAAACGTTATCGACCGGAACGTCAAAGAAGCCTTGAATCTGTTCTGCGTGCAGGTCCACGGTCAGGACACGGTCAACCCCAACGCTTGACAGAAAGTCAGCGACCACTTTGGCGGTGATCGGCACACGCGCAGAACGCACACGGCGGTCTTGGCGAGCATAGCCGAAATAGGGGATAACGGCGGTAATACGTCCCGCTGACGCGCGGCGTAGAGCATCGACCATCACAACCAGCTCCATCAGGTTGTCATTGGTTGGTGCACAGGTGGACTGGATGATGAAAATGTCGCCACCACGAACATTTTCATTGACTTGCACGCTGACTTCACCGTCGCTAAAGCGACCTACAGCGGCGTCTCCCAGGCTGGTGTATAAACGGTTGGCAATACGTTGCGCTAGTTCGGGGATAGCGTTACCAGCAAAAAGCTTCATATCAGGCACGAGAAGAACCTCAGGCTTGCGTCCAGAGAAATATTGTACCCGGTGTCTCGAGGGCGATGCGAGGCAGCAGGTAAAATATGCATACGGGTGTATGAGTTAAGCGTTGAACTTAATGCATAAACCCGCCATACGGGGTAAAAATTTTTCAACGCTTAACGTTGCCCGGAAAGCACACGGTGCAGCGGCGAGGTGTTCACGCCACGCGCAACAAAACCGTTCAGCGTTTCCGGGGCCTGGTCAAGCACCTGACGGGCGGCGGATTCTGTGTCGAATTCGGCAAACACACAAGCTCCCGTTCCTGTCAGGCGCGCCGGTGCGTATTCTAGCAGCCAAGAAAGTCGCTGTTCAACCTCGCGAAAACGTTTTCTTACGGTAGATTCACAATCATTGACGAAGGTCTGTTTTTGTAGCTCATCCAATGAGCGTACCGGTGTGTTGCGCGGTAAGTCCGGATCGCCAAATACCAGCGGGGTCGGAATGGTGACGCCGGGATGCACTACCAGATACCATTTTTCCGGCGGAGAGGCGGGTGTCAGTATCTCACCGACGCCCTCGGCGAAGGCGGCGTGCCCGCGAACAAACACCGGCACATCCGCGCCGAGTTGTAATCCCAGTTGTGCCAGCGTGTCCTCATCCAGGCCGCACTGCCACAGGTGATTGAGCGCAACCAGCACCGTGGCGGCGTTCGAGGAACCGCCTCCCAGACCGCCGCCCATTGGCAGACGTTTATCGATGGCGATATCGGCACCGTTATGTGTCAGTTGGCGCCCCTGCTCATGGCAATAGGTCTGTAACAGCCTTGCCGCGCGCACCGCCAGGTTGGTGTCGTCAGGCACACCGGGCAAAGGGGTGAGTAGCTGGATAACACCGTCGTTACGTAACCTGATGTCGACGGTGTCGCCATAATCCAGAAACTGAAACAGCGTTTGCAACAGGTGATACCCGTCGGCGCGCTGGCCGGTGATATAGAGAAACAAGTTGAGTTTGGCCGGGGAGGGCCACTGCGTCAGTTGTGCCGCATCGCTCATGCTTATTGCACCGTCCAGTTATTCATTTTCAGCTTGATGCGTTGCTCGCCCTGCGTCAGTTCCAGCGCGTTGGGCAGGGTGGGCATGACGCTTTCATCGTAGCCGAGGTATTTCACTTCCCACGTCAGGCCGTTTTGCACCAGCGTTGCCGTGCTGAGCCGTGCGTGCTCATCCAACGTAAATTGCTGCGCCTCTCCCGGCAGGCCAATCATCCATTGGCGCAGATTGGTCAACGGGATACGCATTCCGGTCAACTGAGACAGCATGTACTCGGCATCTTTGCCGATATAACGTTTACCTTGCCCGTCGGTGATTTGAATGCCATCGGGTTGCGCGCGCAGTTCCAGTTCCGTGCCGCCGAACGGATTGGTCAGCAGCAGACGGTAGCGCTGCGCAGAGGACTCTTGCCAGAAAAAGTTGGCCGACAGTTTTTTGCTATCGGAGAGATAGGCAAATGCGCCACGGGTCTGATACTGGCTTAATTGCTGTACCTGCTGCTTATGTTGTAACCAGGCTGGAGAATCCGACGTTGCGCTGGGACCAGAGGGTTTGGTCAGTGTACAGGCAGTCAGCAGCAAGCTGGCTAAAGGCAGAAACCGTAAGGCGCGGGCGGTGTGACGTAACATGTTGCATATATCCTATTAAGGGTAGAAAAACCCCGTCATCATGTCGAATGGATACAGTGTGCCATGCGTTGCAAGCGATGCCCAGCGGCAATGTATGACAGAGAAAAAGGAACGCGCCACGCAATATCACCTACGTCTATAGAGGTACTTCGCGCCGCGTCGCTTTTCATGCTGCGCCGCATCAAGTAGAATGCCCCTACTCGAAGACCATACTAACGTCGGCATTACTCTTGACGGCGTTTATTCAAGAATGACCCAATGACCCTGCTTGCGCTTGGCATCAACCACAAAACTGCTCCAGTATCACTCAGGGAACGTATCGCGTTTTCCCCTGATGCGCTGGGCGATGCTCTGCACAGCCTGCTTGCGCAGCCGCTGGTGCAGGGGGGGGTTGTGCTGTCTACCTGTAATCGTACTGAGCTGTATCTCAGTGTCGATGAGCGGGAGAATCAGCGCGAACAGGTGGTCGACTGGCTGTGCCAGTTTCACCATCTGCACCCTGACGAACTGAAAAGTAGCCTCTACTGGCATCAGGATAATGCGGCGGTTAACCACCTGATGCGTGTTGCCAGCGGATTGGATTCGCTGGTGCTGGGCGAGCCGCAAATTCTTGGGCAGGTCAAAAAAGCCTTTGCCGAATCTCAACGCGGTCACTCACTCTCCAGCGAGCTGGAACGCTTGTTCCAGCGCTCGTTTTCGGTGGCAAAACGGGTGCGTACGGAAACGGATATCGGCGCCAGTGCGGTGTCGGTGGCGTTTGCGGCCTGTGCGTTGGCGCGGCAGATTTTTGAATCACTGGTGGGTGTTACCGTGCTGCTGGTCGGGGCGGGAGAAACCATCGAACTGGTGGCGCGCCATTTACGCGAACATCAGGTAAAGCGCATGGTGATTGCCAATCGCACCCGCGAACGCGCGCAAGTCCTTGCCACAGAAGTCGGTGCTGAAGCGATCACGCTGGGCGAACTGGATGACTATCTGGCACAGGCCGATATCGTGATCAGTTCCACCGCGAGCACGCTGCCAATTATCGGAAAAGGCATGATGGAACGGACGCTGAAGGCCCGACGCAACCAGCCAATGCTGATGGTGGACATCGCCGTGCCGCGCGATATCGAGCCGGAAGTGGGCAAATTACCCAACGTCTACCTTTATAGCGTGGATGATTTGCATGCCATCATTCAGCACAACATGGCGCAGCGTCAGGCGGCGGCGGTGCAGGCTGAATCCATCGTGCAGCAAGAGTCTGCCGATTTTATGGCCTGGCTGCGTGCGCAATCTGCGGTAGAGACCATTCGAGAATACCGTTCACAGGCAGAGGCGATTCGCGCGGAGATGACGGCGAAAGCGCTTACGGCCATTCAGCAAGGCAATGACGTGGAAGCGGTGCTGGACGCGTTAACCTCGCGTCTCACTAACCGCCTCATTCATGCGCCTACCGCCGCGTTGCAGCAGGCTGCCCGCGACGGCGATCTGAACCGATTACACATTTTACGCGACAGCCTTGGGCTGGACTAGCACCCCTCCATTCTTAGTTGACAGGAATTAACCGCACGCATGAAGCCTTCTATTGTTGCCAAACTGGAAGCGTTACAAGAACGTCACGAGGAAGTACAAGCCCTGCTGGGTGAGCCGAGCGTTATCTCCGATATGGAGCGCTTTCGGGCATTATCTCGCGAATATGCACAGTTGGCGGACATTACGCGCTGTTTCCAACGCTGGCAGCAGGTGCAAGAAGACAGTGAAACCGCAGAGTTGATGCTGGACGATGCGGAAATGCGCGATATGGCGCAGGAAGAATTAAAACAGTTGAAAATTGACACTGAAGTGCTGGAACAGCAGCTTCAGGTGCTGTTATTGCCGAAAGATCCGGACGATGAACGCGGGTGCTTCCTTGAAGTGCGTGCAGGCACCGGCGGTGATGAGGCCGCGCTGTTTGCCGGCGATCTGTTTCGCATGTACAGCCGTTATGCCGAATCGCGCCGTTGGCGGGTGGAAATCATGAGCGCCAGCGACGGTGAGCACGGCGGCTATAAAGAGGTGATCGCCAAAGTGAGTGGCGATGGCGTTTATGGTCAACTGAAATTTGAGTCGGGCGGCCATCGCGTGCAGCGCGTGCCGGCCACCGAATCGCAGGGGCGTATTCACACCTCCGCTTGTACCGTCGCGGTAATGCCCGAGGTGCCCGAAGCGGAAACCCCCGATATCAACCCGGCGGATTTGCGTATTGATACCTTCCGCTCGTCCGGTGCCGGTGGTCAGCACGTTAACACCACCGACTCGGCCATTCGTATCACCCACTTACCAACCGGGATTGTGGTCGAGTGTCAGGATGAGCGCTCCCAACACAAAAACAAGGCGAAAGCCATGTCGGTGCTGGTTGCGCGAATCCGCGCAGCAGAAATGCAAAAACGCCAGCAGGAAGAAGCGTCGACGCGCCGTAACCTGTTGGGCAGCGGCGACCGTTCCGATCGCATTCGCACCTATAACTTCCCGCAGGGGCGCGTGACCGACCATCGCATTAACCTGACGCTTTACCGACTGGATGAAGCGATGGAAGGCAAGATGGATATGCTGATCCAACCCGTGGTGCAAGAGTATCAGGCCGATCAGTTGGCCGCGCTGTCCGAGCAGGAATAATGGATTACCGCACCTGGGTGGCAACGGCGGCACAACGTCTGACCCACAGTGAAAGCCCGAAACGTGATGCGGAAATTCTGCTTGAACACGTCACGGGCAAAGGGCGCACGTTTTTGCTGGCGTTTGGTGAAACATTGCTTGATGAGGCCCAGCTTGAGCGCCTGTCGGCGCTGTTGGCTCGGCGTATCAACGGTGAGCCAGTGGCTTACTTGACGGGGGAGCGTGAGTTTTGGTCTCTGCCCTTGGCGGTCTCACCGGCTACCTTAATTCCGCGCCCTGACACTGAGTGTCTGGTGGAACAGGCGTTGCAGTGCATGGCGCCGCTCAGTGCACCGACGGTGCTGGATTTGGGCACCGGCACAGGGGCGATTGCGCTGGCGTTGGCGAGTGAACGCCCGGACTGCCAGGTGACCGGGGTTGACGTTCAGCCGGACGCGGTAGCACTGGCACAACGTAATAGTGCTGCATTGCATCTTTCTAATGTCCAATTTCTGCATGGCAGTTGGTTTGAACCCGTAGCGACCACGCGCTTTTCCTTGATTGTCAGCAACCCGCCTTATATCGATGCCGAAGACATCCACCTGCGTGAAGGGGATGTGCGCTTTGAACCGCTCAGCGCACTGGTGGCTGCCGAAGGCGGACTGGCTGATTTGCGCTGGATTATTCAACAGGCTCCGCAATATTTGAAAAATAATGGCTGGTTGCTGTTAGAGCACGGTTGGCAGCAAGGTGAACCGGTGCGGCAGTTGCTGCTACAGCGCGGTTTTCATCAGGTTGCCACCTGTCGCGACTATGGCGGTAACGAGCGCGTGACGCTGGGGCAGTGGCCGACGGCTGGGGGAGAGGCATAATGTCGTACCATTCCGTCGTTGTTACGGTGCACGTGCTGGCCGTTGCCGTCGCGCTTGGGCTGTTTGTGACGCGCTTTTACTGGCTGTGCCGTCACTCTCCCGCGCTGCAACAGCGCTGGGTCAAGGTGCTGCCACACATTAACGATACGCTACTGTTAGCGAGCGGTATTGCACTGATCGTAATCAATCGCTTTTATCCTTTCTCTGCTCAAGAAAGCTGGCTGACGGCGAAGCTGTTTGGCGTTATCATTTACATTTTACTGGGACACATCGCGCTGGGTCGACGCCAACGCAGCCTGAGCCTGCGCTGGGTGGCGTTTATCCTGGCATTGGTGTGTTTCTTTCTGATTGCACAGGCAGCAATCACTAAACTCGCATTTCTGATGGAATAACTATGAGTTCTATTGCGGATTTTGAATTCAATCAGTCGCCGTTAAGTGAAGGGGTTATTTTAGTTTCACAGAGAGTGCGAAGTGACTTCTCCGCCCTGAATGTACGCAAGAAACTGCAACAGTTGGTCGATGAAGCGCGTAAAGCCATTCCCCGCGATTTGGACCAGGATCAACAACTGGATATGTTGTTGACACTTTTTTACCGCACCTGGGGATTTGGCGGTGCCAGTGGCGTTTACCGTTTATCCGATGCGCTGTGGTTAGATAATGTGCTGGAGTCTCGCCAAGGCATGCCGGTATCGCTGGGGATTGTGTTCCTGCATATCGCTCACGCCTTGGATTTACCTATGATGCCGGTGATTTTTCCGACACAGTTGATCCTGCGCGCTGACTGGATGGATAACGAGATGTGGCTTATCAACCCGCTCAACGGCGATACCCTGAGCGAGCACGTACTGGATGTGTGGCTTAAAGGTAACATCGGCCCGTCTACGCAACTGATGGATGAAGATCTGGACGAAGCGGAAAATGTGCTGATTGTGCGTAAATTGCTCGATACGTTAAAAGTGGCGCTGATGGAAGAGAAGCAAATGGAGCTTGCGCTGCGGGCCAGCGAAGCCGTGCTGCAATTCGATCCGGAAGACCCTTATGAAATTCGCGATCGCGGTTTGATTTACGCGCAATTGGACTGCGACCATATCGCCGTGTCTGATTTAAGCTACTTTGTGGAACAGTGCCCTGAAGATCCGGTCAGTGAAATGATCAAAGTGCAAATTCACTCGATAGAGCAAAAACATATTGTGTTGCACTAACGCGTTTTTTTTAATGTTAATCACTCCGATAAGGTAACAGCATGAAGAACAAAGTGGTCAAGGTCGGTGATATTCCTGTTGCCAACGATGCGCCTTTTGTCCTGTTTGGCGGTATGAATGTGCTTGAATCGCGCGATCTCGCCATGCGTATTTGCGAACATTACGTCACGGTAACGCAAAAACTGGGCATTCCCTACGTGTTCAAGGCCTCGTTCGACAAGGCTAACCGCTCCTCCATTCACTCTTATCGTGGACCGGGTCTGGAAGAGGGCATGAAAATCTTCCAGGAACTGAAACAGACCTTCGGTGTGAAGGTGATAACGGATGTGCACGAAGGGCAGCAGGCACAGGCCGTTGCCGACGTGGTGGATGTGATCCAGCTCCCCGCTTTCCTGGCACGCCAAACCGATTTGGTAGAGGCAATGGCTAAAACCGGCGCGGTGATCAACGTGAAAAAACCGCAGTTTATCAGCCCGGGACAAATCGGCAATATCGTTGACAAGTTCAAGGAAGGTGGCAACGAGCAGGTCATTCTGTGCGATCGCGGCAGTAACTTTGGTTATGACAACCTGGTTGTGGATATGTTGGGTTTTAACGTCATGAAGCAGGTGTCTGGCGGCTGCCCGGTGATTTTTGACGTGACTCACGCGTTGCAGTGCCGCGATCCTTTCGGTGCCGCTTCCGGTGGTCGTCGTGGTCAGGTCACCGAGTTGGCGCGTGCGGGCATGGCGGTCGGGTTGGCGGGGTTGTTTATTGAAGCGCATCCGGATCCGGCCAATGCAAAATGCGACGGCCCGTCAGCGTTGCCGCTGAATAAGCTGGAACCCTTCTTGCAACAAATTAAAGCGATTGATGATCTGGTAAAACATTTCCCTGAACTGGATACCAATAACTGAGTACTCGCTTTTCTTAGTCCCTTCTAAAAGCAGATTCCCGCCCACCACGGTCATTCCCGCGCAGGCGGGAATCTCATGCAGAAAAAACGCGTTTATTCTTACAGAGATCCCCGGCTTTCGCCGAGGATGACGAGAAGAAAGAAGCCGGGGATAACGGGGGTAAAGTGACCGCGGTTATTTATAAAGATCCGCACTGATGGTCATATTGCTGCCTTTATTAAACCACTGCTTGGTGATGTGGTAGTACTTGGCACCTTTGTCGGCGGCACGTTTCGCCACGGCTTCTGACACATCCGTCGTTCCGTTGAAGTTGCCACGGAAGGTGATGGAGTCGAAGGGGGTCATCTGCGCAGCGGTGGCTTTATTCAATTCCTGAATACTTTTGCCGTCAGACAAATTCACCGTATAGCGACCGCCTTTAGATGCCTGCGTTTCGTAGAAATTACCCACGTTACGGCTCGGGCTGCCAGACATGGCAACGCCGGGGATTTCCACTTTCGCCGCCGCTTCACCGCCTGCCGCGAGGGCAGCGCGACCTGCCTCAGAATCGGCGGGGATCACGTCAGTGCTCTGCACCACACGTTTCGGCGCATCGGCTTTATAGACGTAAGCGGTAATTTTCTGATTAGTACCGGTGCTGTTGATATCGACCTGGCGCACGATAAAGAACGATGCTGCATTCTTCTCTTTAGCGGCTTTAGCGATGGCGGCATTAATGTCGGGCTGGGTAGAGAAATACCCGCTGACGCTGACGGTATCAAACGGTTCCAGATGGTAAGCATCATATTGTGGCAGTTCGCGAATGCCATCAAAGGTGCGCTGTGCCGGGGTGGCATCCGCTTTCGGTGCTTCTTTATGGTACAGGTCGACATAGACCGTCTGACTGTTGCCACGGTTTTGCTCGTTGATCGCCTGGATGTAAAACGCATCAGCGCCAGCTTTGTCGGCACGTTTGGACGCTTCAGCCACCGCGTCAAAAATGGCGTCAAAACGGCCACTAAAAGAAATTCGATCGAACGGTTTTACCGCAGCAGCCTGCTCTGGTGTCAATTCCTGTGCCGCGTGGGCAGAAAAAGCCGCGAGAGAGAGGAGGGTAGACGCGATAACGCGGGTCTTCAGCTTCATAAAAAATCCTTTCGCCTGACGCAGGGAAGTTGCGACATAAAACGTCATCACCTGATGACACAACGTGGTGCCGATTATGGCACGTAATCAGCGCGTTCGCCTCAGCATTTTGTCTGGCAACGGCGTATCGTCAGGGGGTAAAGCATTCGCGGCACAAAAAAGGGAATAATACCCATTAATGATAATTTGCGTGCGATAAGTGAGATTTATAAGGGTTGTCAGTAATAACAACCTTGTAACAAGCGAGTTTTGTGAATTACCGCTAAATACGTTTTGGAAGATAATGATAAAAATAAGGTAGATAGCGGCGGCTTTTCTCCTGAATTCGAGCCATTCGCCGAAGTTTGCTAAGCATTTGCAGGAAAGTGATTTTATATATGGATCATCGATCACATTTTCAGTAGGTTATATGTCATTGCCTTGTGATTGTTGATAACAGAACGTTGCGCAAGCATTGCCGGGCAATCGAGTTATCAGGTGGGGTGACAATAAAAACTTCGTATAAATAAGCGATAGGGAATCAGTATGCGTATTGGTATACCAAAAGAACGGTTGGCCAATGAAGCGCGTGTCGCAGCAACGCCGAAAACGGTGGAACAGTTGCTGAAACTCGGCTTCGAGGTCTCAGTAGAACGTGACGCGGGCAAGTTGGCCAGTTTCGACGATGCCGCTTATACCGCTGCGGGCGCAGCGATTGCGGAATCGGCGGATGTCTGGCAGTCCGATATCATTTTCAAAGTTAACGCGCCGTTGGAAGATGAAACGGCGCTGTTGCGTGCAGGCAGCACGCTGGTGAGCTTTATTTGGCCCGCCCAGAACCCGGCGTTGCTGGAGAAACTGGCAGAACGTCAGATTACCGTGATGGCAATGGATTCCGTGCCGCGTATTTCTCGCGCGCAATCCTTGGATGCCCTGAGCTCGATGGCCAATATCGCCGGTTACCGCGCGATTGTGGAAGCCGCTCACGAGTTTGGCCGCTTCTTCACCGGTCAGATTACCGCTGCGGGTAAAGTACCACCGGCCAAAGTGATGGTGATCGGTGCGGGCGTTGCCGGACTGGCCGCTGTCGGTGCGGCAGGCAGCCTGGGCGCGATTGTGCGCGCGTTCGACACCCGCCCCGAGGTCAAGGAGCAGGTGCAGAGCATGGGCGCCGAATTCCTTGAGCTTGATTTTGAAGAAGAAGCGGGCAGTGGCGACGGCTATGCCAAAGTGATGTCCGAAGCCTTTATCAAAGCGGAAATGGAACTGTTCGCCGCACAGGCGAAAGACGTCGACATTATCGTGACCACCGCATTGATCCCTGGCAAACCGGCACCGCGTCTTATCACCAAAGAGATGGTGCTGAGCATGAAGTCGGGCAGCGTGATTGTCGATCTGGCGGCGCAAACCGGTGGCAACTGTGAACTCACCGTAGCCGATCGGGTCACCGTCACTGAAAACGGCGTAAAAATTATCGGTTACACCGACTTGCCGAGCCGTTTACCGACCCAATCCTCACAGCTGTATGCCACTAACCTGGTTAACTTGCTGAAATTGCTGTGCAAAGAGAAAGACGGCACCATCACCGTTGATTTCGATGACGTGGTGATCCGCGGTGTTACCGTGGTGAAAGAAGGGGATGTCACCTGGCCGGCTCCGCCGATTCAGGTGTCTGCCCAGCCGCAACCGGCTAAACCGGCAGCTGCTGCGCCGAAAGTGGACGCGGCACCGGCTTCACCGTGGAAGAAATACGCTTTTATGGCACTGGCTATTTTGCTGTTCGGCTGGCTGGCCAATGTGGCACCGAAAGAGTTTTTATCGCATTTCACCGTGTTCGCGTTGTCGTGCGTGGTCGGCTATTACGTGGTGTGGAACGTCAGTCATGCGCTGCACACGCCGCTGATGTCCGTAACCAACGCGATTTCGGGCATTATTGTGGTGGGGGCGCTGTTGCAGATCGGTCATGGCGGATGGGTGTCGTTCTTCTCCTTCATTGCCGTACTGATCGCCAGCATCAATATCTTCGGTGGTTTCACCGTCACCCAGCGCATGCTGAAAATGTTCCGTAAAAACTAAGGGGTAACACATGTCTGGAGGATTAGTTACAGCTGCATACATTGTTGCCGCTATTTTGTTTATTTTCAGTCTGGCAGGGCTGTCGAAACATGAAACATCACGTCAGGGGAATATCTTTGGCGTTACCGGGATGGCGATTGCGCTGATTGCCACCATTCTCGGGCCGAATGCCGGAAACGTTGGCTGGATTATTGCCGCGATGGCGATCGGCGGTGCGGTAGGTATCTATCTGGCGCGTAAAGTCGAAATGACTGAAATGCCGGAATTGGTGGCGATTCTGCACAGCTTCGTCGGTCTGGCTGCGGTATTGGTCGGGTTTAACAGCTTCCTGGATCACGGTGAAATCACCGATCCGGTGATGGTGAATATCCATCTGACGGAAGTGTTCCTCGGCATCTTTATCGGTGCGGTCACCTTTACCGGTTCCGTGGTAGCCTTCGGCAAACTGCGCGGCATTATTTCATCCAAGCCGCTGATGCTGCCGCATCGGCATAAGATGAACCTGGCTGCGCTGGTGGTGTCGTTCCTGCTGCTGTTGTGGTTTGTGAATACCGGCAGCGTGGCCGGACAGAGCATTGCGCTGCTGTTCATGACCGCCATTGCTCTGGTGTTCGGTTGGCATCTGGTGGCATCCATCGGTGGGGCTGACATGCCTGTAGTGGTGTCGATGCTGAACTCCTATTCCGGTTGGGCAGCAGCAGCGGCGGGCTTTATGCTCAGCAACGACCTGCTGATCGTTACCGGTGCGCTGGTCGGTTCTTCGGGGGCAATCCTCTCGTACATCATGTGTAAGGCGATGAACCGTTCGTTCTTTAGCGTAATTGCCGGCGGGTTCGGTACTGATGGTTCTTCTACCGGTGCCAGCGAAGAAGTAGGCGAATACCGTGAAGCCTCGGCGGAAGACGTGGCTGAACTGCTGAAAAACTCCAGCACGGTGATCATTACGCCGGGATATGGCATGGCGGTAGCACAAGCGCAATATCCAGTGCATGACATCACGGCCAAACTGCGCGCACGGGGTATCAAGGTGCGTTTCGGTATCCACCCGGTCGCCGGGCGTTTGCCGGGCCATATGAACGTGCTGCTGGCGGAAGCCAAAGTGCCTTACGACGTGGTACTGGAAATGGACGAGATCAATGACGATTTCACCGATACCGATACCGTGCTGGTCATTGGTGCTAACGATACGGTGAACCCGGCAGCGCAGGAAGATCCGGGCAGTCCGATTGCGGGAATGCCAGTACTGGAGGTGTGGAAAGCGCAGAACGTTATCGTGTTTAAACGCTCCATGAACACCGGCTATGCCGGGGTGCAAAACCCGCTGTTCTTCAAGGAAAACACCCAAATGCTGTTTGGCGATGCCAAAGAAAGCGTGGAAGCGATCCTGAAAGCGTTGTAACCGGTTTATCACCTAAATGTGTGTTGATAAGGGCTGGGGAAATCCTGCCCTTTTTTATTGATTGTCCGTTTACCAGCTCAAACCAAAACCGCGCGGAAAGGCGACCGTACCCGTGTTGGTTTTCGCATCGTAGTCTTCCCACACCACCACCGGCAACTTGCCCTGCGGCGAGGCGTTTCCTGTCAGGACTTTTGCCAGTGAGATCATCGATTTTCCACGCCACACACCGTTGTCACAGCCAAAATAGGCATAGCTGGCGACGGCGGCCTCAACGTCATTGGCATAGAGGGCAATGTCATAGGGGGCACGCAGTGACAAATGTACCCGTGTTTTGTCGAGCGTGCCCGCATAGCGCAACCAGTCAAGGTAGCGCGCAGTATCGTTTTGCGGCGTGTCTGCCGCTGTTGCAATACCGTCTTTTTCTACCGGGGTAAAACGGGTAGAGAGGGTCCCAAGCAGAAACACGTCACACTGCGCTATCCGCTGGCGAATCTCTCTGTCGGTTAATTGTGACTCCTTGGCTGCATCAACGTGAGCGTAGCCGTATTGTGCCATCGTCATTTTGATGCCGTCAGCCTGCTCCATCCAGGGGGTCAGGATAAAGTAGCGTAAGTTTTTTTCGAGCAGCGGTAGCGTGGCGTGTTGATTAACCACGGCGGTGATCGAACGATCGGCAATCAGGGCTTCGGTATCATCATTGGGCGGGGTTAGCGGGGGCGCACTGGCGTTGCCCAGCAGTTGGTAGCGCTGTTTCAGCGTGAGGATACGTGCTACGGATTCGTTGATTTCCGCCTCGCTGTAGTGACCCTGTTTCACGTTCTCAACAATGCGGGCAATCAACGCTGACAGCGCTGCGCCCTGTTCCGGCGTTGCAATGCTGACAGGCATTAGCGCGATGTCTACGCCAGCCTTAAACACGGCATCCAGCGCGTCTTGTTGTGTGAAGTGGTCGGCAATCGCGCCCATGTCCAACGCATCGGTGATGGTGACACCCTGATAATGCAACTGTTGGCGCAGCAGGTTGCTCTGGATTTCTCGCGACATGGTGGCTGGTACCAGGATACTTTCGCCGTTGCAGGTCTTGATGCGACTGTCATCCAGCGCGGGGTACTGAATGTGTGCTGTCATGATCATATCGGGTGCTGACCCGTGTTCGATAGCTTGCGCAAAGGGGGCGATATCGATGGCGAAGGCGTCATGGCGTGAGCGATCAACCCGCGGCAGAGACGTATGGGAATCGGTTGAGGTATCACCGTGGCCTGGAAAGTGTTTATAGGCCGTCATCACCCCTTGTTGCTGCATGCCCGCAGCGACTTTTTCGGCCAGTGTCGTGACTGTCGCGACGTCATCGCTAAAACTGCGCACATTAATCACCGGATTGAGCGGGTTGCTGTTAACGTCGACCACCGGGGCAAAGTTGGTATTGATGTTCAACGTCCGCAGATCGTGCCCCATGTGCACGCCCTGCGCGTAGGCCAGTTGGGTGTCTCCGCCACCAGTAACGGCTGCTGCCAGCGCCATATTGCCTGAGAACGGGGCATACTGATCGCGCGGCAAGCGAAATACGTTCCCGCCTTCATTGTCCGTGCCGATAAACATCCGAACGCCAGAAAAGGTTTCCAGTGAGGCATACCACGTGGTCAGCGTTTTAATTTGCGCTTTGTTTTTCAGGTTGTTGGCAAAAAGAATCACGCCACCGATGTGGTTGACGCGTAGCAGGTTTGCGATGACACCGTTAGGTTCGATCATATCCTGCTGCTGCCAGAGGCGAAAATCCAACATGATTTTTTGCCCTATTTTTTCTTCCAGCGTCATGGCATGTAGGATTTGCTGAACGTCCATGGTCGGTCTCCTGTATTAATTACGTGTTAACTCATCCTATCTAAGACAAGCATAAACGAGAAAACGCGTTAAACCGTTTGGCAACATAAACGAGATTACGGCACAACGTGTTAGGTGACGGTTGTGGGCACATAAAAAAACGAAATCGGCCATCAGGTCGATTTCGTCCATAGCAGCGGATTATAACCTTGAAGCGCTAGGCTTTGGTATCCTCACCTTCGCCATCGAGGGTGACAGGGGAGACAAAATCATTGGGTTTGATGGCTAACAGGTCACATTTAAGGTGATCGATAACGTGTTCAACGGTGTTGCCGATAAAAGCCGCTGATAGCCCGGTGCGTCCCAGGGAGCCCAGCACCACCACACCCGCCTGCAAGTGTTCCGCCAGGTCGGGGATAACTTCTTCCGGTAACCCTTTTTCGACATGCGTCAGGCGTTCATCCAGCGAAAATTTCTGGCGTAAAGATTTCATGGCAATCAAGTGCTGACCACGAATAGCGTCGTTATAGACACCGGGATCGAAATCCGGCAGTTCAATGGCAATATTGATGGGGGTAACCGGATAGGCACCCACCAGATGCACTTCGGTTTTATCGACCTGCTTGGCGAGCGCAATCGTTTCTGACACCAGCTTGATGTTGAGCGGATCGTGATAAGGATCTTCACTGGCAAGGTTAACGGCGACCAGCGCACGGCCATTATCCGGCCAGGGTTGGTCTTTCACCATCCACATCGGGCAGGGGCATTTACGCAGCAGTTGCCAATCCAGTGGGGTAAAAATCACCGCTTCCAGCCGGTCGTGCTGGTGGGCCATTTTTAACACCAAATCGTGCTGATGGGCGATCACTTCCTGGATAATGGCGACATAGGGTTTATTGTGCCATACCACTTTGATATCGATAGGGATACCGGCTTCAATGTAGTAGGCGCACTGTTCTGCAATCCATTCTTTACGCTGCTCAATGACACCCTGGCGCATTTCCGTGCGTTCGTCTGGCGAGAGCAAGGTGGTCATTTCGTAAGAGAAATCATAAATCGGCAGGAATGCCTTGATACGACCACCTAACCGCTGAACCAGATAGACTGCGCGTCGCAGCGCGGGTTGGTCATCCTGATTCGGGTCAATAGCTACCAGTAAGTGCTGATATGTTGCCATAGGTCCTCCTAACAGCTGTCACCTTACAGCCGGTAATTAAGAGTACCTCATGAGAATTGCTTTTAACAACTGGTGATGAGAGCCGGATCAATAAAATAAAAACAATGACCCGGCAATAGGTTAGGCTTTAGCGCGTGTCGTTCCGGCCAGTTCTGACAGGGCATCGATGTTCTCTATGGTGATATATTTCCCTTTCACGGCCAGAATGCCGCCTTTCTGGAAGCGACCGAGTAAACGGCTGATGGTTTCCACGGTAAGTCCCAAATAGTTACCGATATCACCGCGCGTCATGGTCAAACGGAACTCGCGCGGAGAGAAACCACGCTGGGCAAAACGGCGCGACAGGTTGTAGATAAACGCGGCCAGACGCTCTTCGGCGTTCTTTTTCGACAGCAGCAGTATCATGTCTTGATCGCTACGAATTTCGCCGCTCATCAGCCGCATCATCTGCTGGCGCAGGTTCGGCATTTTGCCAGAAAGGTCATCCAGCGTCTCGAAGGGGATTTCACACACCATAGAGGTTTCCAGCGCCTGCGCAAAGCTGGGATGCTGGGCATTGCCAATAGCATCGAAACCGACCAGATCGCCCGCCAAATGGAAACCGGTAATCTGCTCGTCACCCTGTTCGGTGATGGTGTAACTTTTAATGGTCCCGGAACGGATCGCGTAGAGTGATTTCAGTTCATCACCGGCTTTGAACAGCGCTTGTCCCTTTTGGATCGGCTTCTTCCTTTCAATGATATTATCGAGCTGATCGAGCTCGTGCTCATTTAATGTAAAAGGAATGCACAGCTGGCTGATGCTGCAATCCTGACAATGGATTGCACAGCCACCAGACTGAATGCGCCGAATAATTCGCTTTTCCGGGATCATAGACTTTGCTCAGTCGATAATTGATATCGGTCAATTTTAACAGCTTTTATCGGTGATGGTAAGTGTCGTCATTCGTATATCAAACGAATAAATAGGGGGCATAGCGTGCCATTAAAAGAAAAACAGTAGCCGTCACACCATTTTACCCGTTATTCCATGAATGCTCGATATATCATCAATTATATAACGATAGTGCACCCTGACGCGCCATCGCCCCTTCATGTGCCAGCAACCACGCTTTACGTTGCACACCGCCAGCGTAGCCGGTCAATGCGCCATTGGCACCAATAACGCGGTGGCAAGGGACGACAATGCTGACAGGGTTGCTGCCGTTTGCCATGCCGACCGCGCGTGACGCGGTCGGCGAGCCGAGACGGGTAGCCAGTTCGCCGTAGGTAATGGTGGTGCCGCAGGGAATTTTCCGCAGTTCCTGCCATACTCGCTGTTGAAACGGTGTACCGAGGCTGGCGACCGCAAGCGTATCGATAACCTGCAAATCCCCGGCAAAATAGCGCGCTAAAGCCTGAGTTAACCCCCCCGGATCGACCGATTCTGTTAACTCGAAGGGATCATTTTTATAACGCCGCGCCAGCAAGCGATATAATCCCTCTTCATATTCTTTCCACTCCACGGCGCGTAATCGCTGTTGTTCATCGGCGATAATCAATAAATCCCCGAGCGGCGTGGATAAGGTATCCAGTAAAAAGCGTTGTGGCATGATTCAGGTCCCTCAATGCGGCTTGTCCAGTTATCACCGCCATTATTGCCGACACCCTGGACGAATTAAAATAAATTGAGATCGTCATCACGCAAAGCAGCGAAAAGAGTGAATGACGTCACGTTTTAATGCCATAAAAATGTGATGCGAGTCACTAATGAACCGTGGTATTTGCGATAACTCTCACAACTTGGTGACATATTCCCGTTTCGCCTAATTTCCCTTTCAAAACAGCGTTTCACCTGATTGGTGCAACGCTTATGCTGACATCCATTCATCGACACTGTCATTCAATCGGACGCGGGTTGACGGCAAGATTCTGCAAGTTGGTGCAAGCGCTCGGGTGCCATCAACATGGGCAGAAAGTGCGGATAATCGTACTGATGCTGTGTCAGCCAGTGATGCAATTTTTCAGCAAACGCCTGAGCGTCATTGCAGTGTTGTTCCCGAGCGGCAACGGCTGCACCGTAGCTCAGGGTAAAGAGTGAATCGGCAACCAGTTGTTTCGCGTGGTCGCACAGTTCGGTATACCACCAGGCGCAATCCCAACTGGCGGCCAGCCGCGCCGAGAGCGGCTCAGGCAACAGTCGGGCATGGTGAATTTCACGTGCGGATTGACGCAGGTGGTGGGCAAAGAAATGAGATTGCTGGCGTTCAAGCGTTACCAACTCATATTGATGGCTGCCCAACGCGCGATCGTCCGTCGGGAATAGCGGCTGAAAAGCGTGAGTCCAGTTGGCGCTTCGGGTTTCTGCATGCAATAACGGAATGGCCTGTTCCAGGGTGTGGGGTAATTGACTATGGCGGTGCAACAAGCGTCCAAGGAAATACGGTGTCTTACACATCCAGTCATAGCTGTTGAAAAACAGCGATTGCACGCTATCAAGCCGTTTGCCTGCGGCATTGCTGGTAACGGCAGTGGCGTTAACGGCATGGTTGTCCTGCAACCAACGTTGAAACAGCGCGGCGGCATGCAGCTCACCGCCCTCGGAGTGGTTGATCAGCTGTGCCAATCCGTACAGATTGATTTCATTGATCGATTCCAGCAGCGAACTGTTGCTGATCCACTCCCAGCTAATGCGAGCGCTTATTGCTTCCAGTTCATCGCCCGCCACGGCATGCGCCCAGCTCAGGCGCCCCTGAATTTCGTCCACCAGCATGCAGGGCAGCAGCGTCCAGCCGTAGTCGATGCCCCACAAATCGAATTCGATCCATTTTTTATTGCCGGGAAAAGAGGTCAGTTCAGGATTATTGGCAAAGCCGGGACGGTAATCCATCGCCGTGGCCTTCATCGAGACACGCACATCGTCCGGCAGGCTGCTCAGGGTGTTGTGCAACTGGCGACGCGGCCAACTGTCATCAAGGTAATCACGCAACACCAGTTTTTTGCCGTGCAGGCGCAAAATGCGGTGCAGCACTTTCATGCTCTGTTTCCACTGCTCGGGATGAAACGTCGGGGTTTGCAAGCTCAGGATCAGCCCGCTGATGTCCGGCAAGGCCGCCAGCATCTCGTCGACGGTTTCACTGTAAAAACGCGTCAGAAACGAGGCGTTAGTGGCGACGGAGTCATCGTCGAGAAAAAATTCCGGGAATTTTTGTTTGATCTTGGCGTCACCGGGAAAGGCTTCACCCTGGATCCACAGTTGAATATGGCGCGACTGGCAGTGGTGTGACACCCGTTGCAGGTAGCTCAAGGTGCTTTCGCGTTCGTGATGCAGATTTTCAATGCCGGGGTTTTTGTTATGCGCCGGCGGGCGCGCCAGTAACGCCAGGATATTTTGTTGATGCACGATCAGCCCGTTGAAGCGATAACGCGCCATGAGGTCAATCACTTCGAGAAAATGCGGCCAGTGCCAAATCAATGGCGTATTGACCTCCAGCAAGCGTAAAGGGGGGAGCACATTCATCAGGTTACAGCGCTGTGGTTGTCATGCATCGCGCCAGCATAGCAAAGAGTCATCAAGCGTTGTCAATGAGTGCACGCGATATTGGTTAACGCGCTCGAAAAATGGCGACGATACATTGCGTTAACGTCAGAAAAGAAGGAATGATAGTAATGAAGAAAAAATATGCCGTTGTCGGCACCGGAGGGCGTGCTGGCCTCTATTTAACCTCAATCGCCAGGGATTATCACCAAACCAGCACCTTTGTTGCCTTTTGCGACACCAACCAGACGCGCATGCAATATGCCAATAAAATGATTGGCGAGTGCGGACATGCGCCGGTGCCGTGTTTCAGCGCTGACCAGTTCGAGACCATGATCGCCGAGTGCAAACCGGACATTGTGATCGTGACCTCCATCGATCGCACCCATCACCACTATATTATTCGGGCGATGGAACTGGGCTGCGATGTGATCAGTGAAAAACCGATGACCATCGACGAAGAGAAATGTCAGGCCATCATCAACGCTATCGCCCGCACCGGACGCAAGCTGCGCGTCACCTTCAACTATCGCTACGCACCGCACCACAGCAAGATTCGTGAGCTGATTGCCTCCGGTGTGATAGGCGATGTGTTCTCGGTGCACTTTGAGTGGCTGTTGAACACCCAACACGGTGCCGACTATTTCCGTCGCTGGCACCGTGACAAACGCAACAGCGGCGGACTGTTGGTGCACAAATCCACCCACCATTTCGATTTGGTGAATTTCTGGCTGCACTCTGAACCGGAAACGGTGTACGCCCAGGGCGATTTGCGCTTTTACGGCAAGGCCAACGCTGAAGCGCGCGGCGTAACCGAGTTCTATGCGCGTTCGCACAACAGCGCGGCGGCCAAGGACGATCCGTTTGCTTTGAATATGAGTGAAAGCGCCCAACTCACGGCGTTGTATCTGGATGCCGAACATGAGGATGGCTACTACCGTGATAAGAGCGTGTTTGACGACGGCATCAACATTGAAGACGTGATGGGCGTTATGGTGCGCTACAAAAACAAAGCGATCATGACTTACTCCCTCAATGCCTATCTGCCCTGGGAAGGGTTGAACGTGGTGTTCAACGGCAGTAAAGGGCGGTTGGAGATGAAGCTGGTTGAGAAATCCTATGTCAACGGCGGCGGGCAGAAAGAGGACGAAGGCGCGCTTGATCAGTGTGAAATCACGGTTTATCCGATGTTTGATGCCCCCTACAAGGTGCCGGTGGTGTACCAGGCTGGTGGGCACGGCGGCGGCGATCTGGTGATGTTGAACGATCTGTTTGGTACGCCGGATCCCGATCCGCTGCAACGCGCGGCCGACTATCGCGACGGTGCGCGCTCCATCCTGACCGGGATTGCCGCCAACCGATCGTTACGACTGGAACAGCCGGTGAAGATCGCCGATCTGGCCGTCAAGCTGCCTGACTGACGGATACACAAGGGCGGGGCGCAATTCTCACGCGTCGCCCACAATAAACCTGCAAATAGCCATGGGAGGCCACCGAACACAAACTGCGAGTACCCAGCTGTCGCTTGCGAGGTGGACACACGGCCCAGCGCGACCCACGTTTTTCGATGAAATCACCATTTTTCGATGGAATAGAGTACCCACGATATTTTGCTGTGTGGGTGATACCAGCACAATGACTATAATTAAGGGTTCTATTATGACGAAAGTCTTGCATCGTATTCCTCGTATCCTACTGTTATGTGCCGCATTACCAATCAGCAGCGTTGCCGTTCATGCTGCCGATCCTGTTGAAGTCCGTATCTCCTGGTGGGGCGGCAATCAGCGTCATGAAGCCACCCTGGCCGCCATCAATGCGTTCCAAAAGGCGCACCCGGAGATCAAAGTGAAAGCCGAATACGCGGGTTGGGATGGCTACCTGTCGCGTCTGTCAACCCAGATGGCGGGCGGACAAGAGCCGGATGTGATCCGCATTGACTGGAACTGGCTGCCCCAGTTTTCGCGCAACGGTGACGGTTTTTACGATCTGTATAAACAGCGCGACGCGCTGGCGTTAACGGATTTCCCGCCCCAGTACCTGAGAACCGGTGAGGTGAAAGGCAAGCTGCAAGGGGTGCCGATTTCCATGACGTCGCGCGGGTTTATCTATAACAAAGGTACCTGGGATAAAGCGGGCGTTGCCTACCCGAAGACCTGGGATGAATTGTTTGCCTCTGGACCCGCCTTTAAAAAAGCGTTGGGAGACAATTTCTACCCCCTCGGCGTGGCGCAGGGCTCCTCTGACGTTCTCGATATTCTGACGCTGGGGCGCGCCTACATGGCGCAGAAATATGGCATTGACATGATTGCCGAGAGCAAACAGAGCCTGGCTTATAATCGTGAGCAGGTGCGCGAACTGTTTGGCTTTTATAAAAAGCTGGTGGATAACCATGTGATACCCGATCAGCGTTATTTCTCGTCGTTTGGCCGCACCAACGTGTATGAAATTCGCCCGTGGATCAACGGTGAAATGGGCGGCATGTATTTATGGGATTCCGCCATCTACACCTACGCCAGCAACATGCCAAAAGAGACGGTACTGGAACCGGGTCCGTATCCTATGCTGAGTAATGCCAAAGATTCAGCGATCAATACCAAGCCGTCTTCACTGTTTGCGGTGGGTAAAAACACCAAGTATCCCAAAGAATCCGCGATGCTGATCGGCTTCTTGCTGAGTAATCCGGAAGGCATCAAGGCGCTGGCGTTACAAAACGGCATGCCGGCAAACCCGAAAGCGGTAACCTTGTTGGAGCAGAGCGGGGTGATCACACCGACCAATCTGTTGGCAAATGCCTACAAGGCGGCGGCTGAACAGCCTGCCACTCAGGTTCCGGTATCGCCCTACATGGAGAATCAGGAACTGGTACAACTGTGGACCACCAGCGTTCAGCGCCTCGATTACGGCAAAGGATCGCTCAATGAGGTCGCGGATGACTTCTACAACAACGCCAATCGCATTTTGAAACGCGCTATCCGCTAAGCGTAATAGCCCTCAAGCAACAAACCCGTAAAGGCGTTATATCAGCACAATGCTATGACGCCTTTTTTATCTCGCATCACCGGTATCGATAAAGTGACGTATTATCATTTACTCGATATTTAACGCTGCTTATTTATTTTTGTTCTGCTTTTATCTTTGTATTTGTTTTTATAGCGGTATTAAAAACCATAGTTCATACAAAATTAATTTAAATCATAATTTGGTGCCTTGGTATTGGGTAAAACGGTTGCGTTGCTATCTCTCTTCCCAACCTGTTAATGGAATTGAAAATGAATAACCCAATGAAGGTCCTTTTCACTGCTGCGCTTTTTGCCGTGCCCGTTGCCGCCTTTGCCCATATCGGGGCCGATGATGGCGCCCACCACGTGACCGGCTTTATGCAGGGATTTATCCATCCGCTTACCGGCCTTGATCATCTGTTTGCCATGACGCTGGTCGGCGTGTGGAGCGCCATGAATAGCCAAAAATGGTGGCTGGCACCGGTCTCGTTCGCCAGCCTGTTGCTGGTGGGGGCACTGATTGGGATGGCGGGGTTGGTTGTGCCTGCGACTGAGCATATTGTGGCGGCCTCTCTGCTGGTCCTGGGACTGATGGTGGCGATGCAACTGAAGCTGTCAGCCGCCACCGGCGCGGTGCTGGTGGGTGCTTTTGCCCTGTTTCATGGGCTGGCGCACGGTGCAGAGTTGTCTCACTCCTTTGCTGCCTTGTCAGGGATGGTGGTGGCTACTGTGCTGCTGCACATCGGCGGGCTGGCGTTGGGCTATGCCATGCTGGCGGCAAAACGCAGTGTGTGGTGGCCGCGCGTTATCGGTGCGGGCTCTGCGCTGCTTGGCGTAGGGCTGTTGAGTGGTTTGTTCGCCTGAGTGTTTTTCTCGATGTGAGACCGGTTCCCACCGTCTGAGGCGGTGGGATATCAGATTTTACAACATCGGATTTTACAACGCAGGCTGGACTGGCAACTGTTATCGTGTAATCCACAAAATTGCACGGAATATCGCCATGTTGCCAGCAGTGACTTCCGAATCCATCGCCCTGTTACCCCTTTCTTCCCGTGCCCGGCAGCACGTTGCCTTGACGCCTGCTGCGGTGATGAGTCAAACCCACCTCCGGCAGCATGGACAATTGATCTATCGCTATCAGGACGCGCTTTTCTGGTGTGAACATGAGGATGTCTCCTCGCTGCACAGTCGGGTAAATTACCTCAACAAGGTGGTTAACCATATCAGACAGACGATGCCTAACCGGGATCAACCGCTGACGTTGCTTTCACTGGGGGCCGGTGGGTTGCTGATGGAGTCCTTTATTCATGCGCAGTTACAATGCAATGGATATCAGGACATACACTGGCGGGTAATCGACATCGAATACGGGCCAGATGGCACTCAGCAGTGTCTTTCACACCGCGACAGCCTTGATGCCTTTGCTGCGATAACATCAGGCAAACTGGCCGTGTACGGTTCGGATCAACACTATTTCAATACCTTTTGGGGGGGGAATGGTGCAACGAGTGACAGAAGTCGCGGTGCTACCGTGCTGCTGGCGATTGATCCGCCTACCTCATCGTCACAGGTATTAGGTATTGCAAGCCTCGATCCGAACAGCATGTCGGTCAAGGGCCGTCCCGTTGAGGATATCGCCGACGCCAATTGCCTCTATTTGATCGCCAGCGAGCCTGAATATAAAACGCAGGTACACCACGCGATGGCGGCGCTGGCGCGCGGCGATCACATGATGACCCTGGGCAGTATCTTAAAATGTTACGTCAACAAATTTGGCGGCTGTGAGGTGTTGTCGACGCAATCGCCAAGCAGTCTGATGATGAAAGAAGCGTGCGTACCGCTTTTGGCACAGGAAAAAACCACGCAGGCATCGACGTCGACCCTCGAAATGACGTTATCGGATATCAGGCGCGCCGTTGAGCGCTATGTTGCCGCAATGGCAGATGAAAACGGTCTTTACTTCGCCGTGTGCTGCGTGTCCGATTACGACGTCAGTCTGACGCGACTGCGCGATTACATCGTTGATAACCCGCATTCATCATTACTCGCCACACTTGAGATGAACGCAACCCGTATCGAAAACCACCCGTGAATGGCCCGATGTGAAGGTTTTGCCCCTGCCTCGAGCAGGGGCGGGGCAGTTATTTTGCGCCAGAGGGGGTGGGTTTGAAAATTTGCAGAATGGCACCTAACTGTTTGCGTTGTTCGGTATCCAGTTCTCCACCGGCAGAGTGCCCGGCGTTTTGCAGTATCAAGGTATTGAGCCCAATCAGCCAATCGTACACATAAAACGCCGTGTTATTGGTAGGGGTGAGCGACAACTTGGTCAACCGTTTGGCAGTGCCCCAACTGACGGCCTGTTTTTCCGGCTTGGCAAAAATTTTACGACCACGATTGATGCGGCTTTCCGGCCGCTGCTCCTCGGGCATTTTCTGGAAGCCCAGCCAGGCAATATAATCGCCGAGCACCGTCAGGGCGCGAGAAACCTGACTGTCGATCTCATTGTCCGTGTAGGCGCTGGGGTGATCGTCCTGGTTCAGTGCCGCGTGCAGTGCCTGATTGATGCCTTGACGCAGACCAGCGGTAATGACCTCTTCCATCAGCATTTCCAGCGTCGGTTTGCCCAACCCGAGCAGCTCGACCAGCGGGGCGTTGTCCGGCAGATTGCGCATATGGTTTATCCAAAAGCGCAACACCTGACGGGCAAAGACCGCATTGGTATCCACATCGCTCTGCGCGTGGGACTCATCCGTCTGTGTCACATCCAGCGGGGCGTCGCTGAATAAATCGATGTCCATGGCGATGCCAAACGGATCGGCATTGGTCATGGCACTGGTGTTATCCAGGGCCGGATGGATGACATGGCTAACGCCGGATTGACGCTGCTGTTGGTAAAGGCGGCGCAACTCATCCCGCGTCGGCAACATGCGCTCCAGCAACTCGCCGTGTACGCCTGGCCGCGTCTGGAGTGATTTCAACACGGATTCGGCCACTTTCTGCTTTCTCATCGCCGAGATTTCACTGTCCGACTGATACCAGCCGCCGAGAATGTGCTCAAACAGTTCATTTTGCATCTCGAGTAACTGTTCTGACAGCCGCGCCAGCTTGTTTTCCCGTTTGACTTCGGTATTCAGCCAGTTAGCCATGCGTTTTACACCGCGTTCATCCGTCGCCAGCATGGTTCCCCAGGATTCTCCCGGGTTACCCACGTAGCGTTGAACGCCTTCATCGTAGTGCGTGTTGTGTAACACGCGCTGATCGAATTTGGTGACCGCCCAGATCAGGCCAGGTTTATGCTGACTGCGCTGTTGCGCCGTTTCCCCTTGCGTCTGTTTCACCCAGTAGTCGAGCGCTTTGCCGACCGCTTTGACATCGGCGCGCCGGTCTACCGCCGTGCAGACCATCAACAGATTAATGGCATGCTGCTCGGTGTACCGTTCCAGCAAATAGCTTGCCTTGGCGTGCAGCAGATTTTTTATCAGCACTGGATAACGTTGCACCGCGCCGTGCTCGCGATCGCCACTGGAAGCGGCGTGTACGTTGCTGAGGGGATTGAAGCCTGGAATATCAAGCAGATCAACTTGCTCAAACAGCGGTTCGCGCGTCGGTGACTGCAAGGTCACCACCAGTTCAACGGCGAGAAAGGCCAGCTCCGCCAGTGACAGTTCAACCGGTTTGCTGGCCCGGTTATTGATGACCGGACGCACATGTACGCTGGGATCGGAAGAGGTATTGAGATAGGCGACGGTTGACAGGTTCATGATGCCATCGGTGGGCAGCAAGACGTCATCGACCAGTACGCTTAACGGTGCCAGCACTTTATGGCTGTAATTCAGGCGCTGTAGCGTATGCGCAAACTGGCGATAGGTCGCCGTATACTCCTCTTTGCCTTGCCACAGCACCGAGAACAACCGCGCTCGATCGTCAATGGTCAACGCCGGCGTAAGGGTGATGGCAGCGGGCCAAAAATGAGTCTCCAGCCACTTCTGCCGTTTGCCATCGTGACGCGCCAGACTGTCCCACAGGGCAATGACTTCATCACTGCTGAATCCCGGGATGGTTTCGGGCTGACGATGCATCGCCAGCAGCGCCATCTGCTCGACCAGTTGCTGCTCATCTTCGGCCAAACTGCGTGGCGACGGTGGAGCAACGGCCGTGGTTAAATACGCCTGTGCCAGAATGTTGACGATATCCGCTTCGCTTAACAGCAGCAATTGAACCGGATAAGTGGCGTTTTTCACGCCTGGCTGACGGGTAAAGCGGGTCACCAGTCCGGCGAGTTGGCTCTCCGGATTGATATGCGCCTGATAGTCGAGGGTATGGCCGCCGAGATCGCTCTCCAATCGGCCATTTTCGCCCGCGGCCAACGCGGAAATCAGGTAGGTTTTGCCTTCCTGTGCCTGACCGAACAGCCCAATGGCCATCTCTTTTCCTGCGCTGTCTGCCAGTCGTTGTGCCTTGTTGCGATGACGACGCAGTTTTATCGTCAGCGTATCGGCTTCCATCTCCAAACGCGGCGAGCGGGAGCGGGTTGTCTCTACCCACTCGATGGCCTGCTCAATGCCTTCTGATACGGCAGTCAACTGCGTGGTTAACCGGGTCGAAAGTTGTTTTGGCGTCAGTGCTCTCATTTGCTAAATACGCTCCCGCTGTCGATCCAGTAGTGTGTTGCGCCGGAAGCGCTGTCAGCCAGCGTATTAAGCCGCAGCCGCAGATAGTGAAGAGGAACCTGGCTGCCATCTTGCAGCGTGGCATCCGCGATTTCGAAACGTTCCGGCGTGGATTGCCCCGCCTCGCGCGCCACCGTCAAACGCAGATGTAACACGCTGTCACCCGCAAGTTTGCGGGCCAGCGGCTGATCGATAATGGTCAGGGTGTAAAGCGGCGTGGCGGGCCAGCGTTCGTTATCCAACTGACGGAAACCGAGCCCAATACCGCCGCGCACCGAGAAGTAACCGCGTTTGTCCAATTCAAAATCGGCGGCGTCCAGATCGATGTCGCTGTAATAGAGGTTATCCTGCGTTAACTGCTGGTTGGCATCGATCATGCCGAAATAGCGGATGGTGGAGTAGGGTTCAAAATCACCCGCTTTGAAATAAAAGCCCGGCAGGCGCAGGTCCAGTGCCAACAGGCACAGCATGGCACCGACAGCCGCGGTGGATTTCGGGTTTTCAATTCGGCCGAATTTATTGAACGGATACCAATCGCTGGTGTGGTAGCCATCCAGTGAAACGATACGACTGATGGGCAACGGCTGAAGATAACGGAACAGTGCCTGTATGCCGGGGAAACGCGACGGGCGGCCGGTAAGCAGCAACACATCGCAATCATACAGCGCGACAACCTCGCACAGTGAACGCAAATTTTGCGTGATGCTGATGCGGTTGGACAAGAACTCGCCGTGCAACTTGCTTAGCCGAACGATAAGCGGCGTGTGCAGGATATCAAACGCGGCAGCCTCCGCCGGTTGTTCCCGCTGAATTTCGCCGTTCAGATAGTCCAGTACCTTGCCGGTCGGTCGCTGTGGCAGCAGTTCACCAAAGGTGGCTTCCAGTTCGGCGCTCATGTCGAGCGGATCGAACCCTTCATAGGATTCCAGGATCGCACGTCCAATCGGCATCAGTATTTGCAGGGTGGACTGCTGGCGCAGGGTAGATTGACCATCCATTCGGCCTGCGTTGCCAAACAGCTTATCCATCAGGCTGTCCGGCGTGGCGATCCCGGCTTTTTTCAGTGACGCATGCAGTGCGGGCAGCACGTAGAGCTGGATCATGTCCAGCAAGATATCGTCGCCCGCCACTTTGAAACCTTCGCGGAACATCAACAACGGACTGATTTTGACGTTACTGCCGATGCTGTCATCCAGCGTGTACTGGGTTACGGCGAGATCGGTGGTGCCACCGCCGATATCAATCGATGCGACGCGCAGGGTTTGTCCCGGCTGCTCATCGGCATCGCGTACCCGGTCTGGTCGCGCCTGACTGGCGAAAAAGGCTTTGGTATTGCCACCAAAATTGACCTGACTTTCGTTGTAGAGATAGACCATCTGGCCGCAGGTGGCCTCATCCCACTCCATTTGCACCTCAGGCACGGGGAAGCGGCTGGCCGCTTTCTCTTGTTCGGTGCTGAAGCCATCATCCGCCGGGTGCCAACCCATCGCTTTCCAGACCAGACCAATCGCTTCCTGCATGCGACGGCGGAAAATTTCGCGCTCAGGTTTTGGCATGGCGGAGGGCAGCGTCAGAATGATGTTACGCAGGCGGCGCGGTGCGCTGTCATTCATCATTTTCGCGCGCTGCGCCGCGCTGTTCATCTGGCTCAACGCTTGCGCCAGCAGTTCGCACAGCATCAACGACATCAGCGAGCTGCGGCTGTATTGTGCAGAAAACACCGGAAGACGATCGTCGAACGGCACGGTAAACAGCGGTTGACCGTCATCATTGATCAACTGCGTGAACGGTGCGGCGATGGCGTGCGGCTCCAGCGCGGCATTGCCAACGGTTTTGCTGAAGCGCCACCCGGGGGCGTAGCTCTCTTCATCCCACAGATAGCGGCGCGGGCTGGAGAGACCACTGGCTCCGTCGGTGCCAAGACGCGCCAGCGCCATGCGGCTGGCTTCGCGGCCAACGCGCACGATGGACGGCCACAGGAAGGCGTCTTCGCGGCCACTTTCCAGCGAGAAATTGGGCTTGCCAAACTGCGCGTGCGCAAATTCAATGCGGCTTTCAAACATCTCGTTGTAGATCTGATGAGGCTGTTCCATGTCGCGCAATTGCAGCTCGTAGCTCTGGCTCAGCCCGTTGTGCGCTTCGGGATGATCTTCGACCAGAATGCCGCAGGTGTGCGAGTTGCCCACATCGAGAATCAGGTCAACGGAAATGTCCGGCTCTTGCCGTGTGCCGGCAACCAGAGTGATTTCCGGGATCCGCAGCTGCTTGCCCAGCATATCAAGCAGGTTCAGGTAGTGCGCCTGATACTCAAAACCACGCAGCGCGGTGCGCTGATCGGCCTCACTGCGCTGTTCACGTGCGGTGGCATGTTGGGTAAAGACTTCGCGCAGCCAGCCATCGACCCAGGTTAAATCGAGGAATTCACCCAACTCTTCACTGTGGTACGCCAGCGTAAACTTCAATCCGGCGGTAATGTCGCTTTCGGTCGGTGCCAGCAGTTCGTTATCCTCACCGTCAGGATAGACTTTGGTGTCGAAAACGATGCAAATACGGTGGGTGTTGCCATCCTGATCCGGCCTTGGCAGGGTAACGACTTTCATGCGCGCCCAGTTATCCGGGCCACCGATAAAGGTACGCGGCGGGTTGAAGCGCATAAAAGGCAGCGGCAGCCAGACATTACTCAGTAGCAGCAGCGATTGGCCCAGCGAAAAGCTGGATTCAGGGCGTACCACTTCTGGTACAGACCCCAGCGGCGCAGGCAGGAGATATTTGCCGTTCTCATCATTGAGGATCAGACGCAACAGCGGACCGTTTGCCGTTTTGCGGACGAACTTGCCCGGGCCTTGCGCATCAATAGCCGGTTTTAGTGCAAAATCCAAAAATTGCAGACCGCTGTCCTGGATGAGGGTGATCTTTTGTTTATAGTCCGTAATCGTGGCCAGCATAGGGTTATTCGCTCTCACGCTTGAAAGTCAAAGGGATCAGGTTGTCGTCGTCATAACGGCCTGAGCACTCAGCCGGGCCGCTGGCCCCCTGAGAACAAACAATTTCTGGCATTTGATAGCGTGACCCATCACTACAGCGCGCTTTTACCCGGCTGTTGATAATCAGATTGCCCGATTGCATTAATCCGGCAGTAACGTTGGCGCGACAGCTGACCCCTTCACCGTGCGTGAGGCGCACCGTACCCTGACCATCCTTCAGTTGATAACGCAGGCTGGCCGGTTTGCCAATCGTGGGGGTTTTGGTATCGGCGGTTACGCGCCAGGTGCCGTTGAGGAAATCGGTTTTTCCCAGCTTGACCGCCAACGACGGCATTACCAGCGCGTTTTTGTCTACCGGCTTGGCTTCTTCCGGTTTTGCTTCTGCTACCACGGTTTCAACCGGTGGTGCGCTGGGCACCGGGGCCGGTTTCTGTGCTACTACCGGCGCTGTTTCTGGATGCGCAACGGCGGGCGCCTTTTCGGCTTCTGGCGGCGTTTCAGCAGCAACGGGCGGTGGCGCTATCGGTGTGGCGTTTTGTGCGACGGTCTCAGCTTCTTTGACTTTTTCCGTGGCAGGCAGAACGCGTTTTTCTGGCGTATGTGCCACCACGGGTTCTGTGGTTATCGGTTTACTCGGTACGCCAGCGCGGAACTGCCACACTAATGCACCGGCGAGTGCCACGCCCGGTGCAACCCACCACCAGCGACGCAATGCCGATTTCCCTGGTGCCGTCGCTGGCACTGCAGGGATCGCCACCTTGGGCGCGTCGTCGGGTTCGTTTTCTGGCTCAACCGGTAGTGACGCCGTTTCTGCATAGACGGCGGCAGCGTTGGGCTGCGCAATGGGCGGTGCAATCGGATCGACCAGCGGTTGTGCCGTGATGACCGGTAAGGCTTCGCGCAGGCACGCTAAGGCGTCGGTTCGAGGTTTTTGGTCGAGATTAATAAAACCCCAAAAGGTGATGACGGGGCGGCCATCAACCAGATAAACGTAATTTGCCGCGGGAAATTGGAACGCTTTGGCGAGCAGGGCACCAAATCGTTGCTGCGCCGCACTGTCTGACGCCAACGCGCGTTCACTCAGCGCCGCAACGGTGGTCAGGAAGGTTTGCAACTGCTCCAGTGCTGCCTCCCGTTCCTCCTCGCTAGCGGCCATCCATGAGGTGACTTTTCCTTCGCCGGGAGCATACCAATCAAGACGATCGCCCGTTTCATTAGGCTGCGGAATGGCCAGGCAGTCAGCGATTGCTTGTTGTCGCCGTAAACGTAGAGTTTCCCGCAACTGAAGAGCCGATGCATACACCGGTTGCCCATTTTCGCCCAGCGCAAAAAAATCGGCCAAACTTCCGCTGCGTAGTAATGATTTTGCCAAGAAAAAGACCTTATTAAATGGAAGGTTAAAAGCTGAAATCAAATCAGTTTACTATAAAATGTACTTTAAACCGGAAATGGCAATGTCAAACGGATAAAGAAACGACAAAACCACCAAATATTTGACCTATCAACGCTGTTTCTTGGGTTTAGCGTTGCGTATCGGCGGTTTTTTTCTATGGGCTGTCGTTTTCCGAGTATGCCGTGCATCGTGATGCGGCTGGGAGGGGGACCGACGCTTTCTCGGGCACAAAGGGCATCCACCATAACGGTGGGGGCGATGATGAGTGACTGTCCACCACTTCACCCAGACGCGGACAAAGCATCTGAATACCTTTCTGCGCGGCCAGCGTGTAGCTGCGTTGTACCGGCTCTGTCCAATGATGTAGCGACAGGGTAAACATGCCCCAGTGAATAGGAACAAAGGTGCGCGGTGCCAAATCGAGTACCGCTTGAAGGGTTTGTTCCGGTGTCATGTGGGAATCCGGCCAGCGCCGGTTGTATTGACCATTCTCGACAAACGCGAGATCGATAGGACCAAACCGTTCTCTGATGGCCGTAAAGTGGTCATCGTAGGCCGAATCTCCGCTGTAATACAGGGTTTCATGCGGGCTTTGTAGCACCCAGGAACACCAGAGCGTGCGGTTATGATCGAAGGGGGTGCGCCCGGAGGCATGACGCGCTGGCGTTGCGGTTAATCTCAGCGTCTTCCACGTGTATGCCTGATACCAATCCCGTTCGGTAATGCGTTCTGCTGCGATGCCCCATTGTTGCAGCGTTTTTCCCATACCGAGCGGGGTAACGAAATGGGTTTTCTTATCGCGGAAAAACTCAACGGTTACGCGGTCCAGATGATCGTAATGATTATGCGACAACACAATCACATCGATGGACGGCAACGCTTCCATCGGGACCACCGGCGGTTGAAAACGCTTGATGCGAAAAGGAAAGGGGGCTGCGGATGCGGAAAACACCGGATCGATCAGCACGGTGACGCCATCCATGTTGAGCAACAGGCTGGAGTGACCAAACCAGATGACGCGGGTTTTACTGTCCGGTTTGAGAAACTCCCGCCAATTCGGCGGGACTTCGGGCAAACGCTGTTCCGGCATACGGGATCGTGCAGTAAACAACAGGCGTCTGAGTACCGAAAGGCGTTCGCGCCAGCCCATGTGCAGGTATACGCTGGGGCGCACGTTGTGAAAACGCCGTTCAGCCGCAGAATAGTGGGGTGGTGTGGCGTTTGATATCGCCTTTTCGGTCATGGTATCACTCCGCCTTAAGGTGAAATTGTGCTGTCTGGGTAAAAAAGCTGCATGACAGCGTCACGCGTGTTTAGTATGCTAAACAAACCGTGATTGACGATGACATAACAATATCATGATTTTATCTCAGGTTAGACAGGGTGCGTTATCCAGTAATAAGTTATTGCTCATTTGTGGCACCGGCTGGCTGTTTGATGCCATGGATATCGGGCTGTTGTCTTTTGTTCTGGCAGCGCTAAAACTGGAGTGGGGGCTGTCCGCCGCGCAGTTAGGGCTGATCGGCAGCGTCAACTCCATCGGCATGGCGGTTGGCGCATTTGTTTTCGGACTCTATGCCGATCGTAAAGGGCGTAAATCCGCCTTTATGATCACGCTGTTAATGTTCAGCATCGCCAGCGGATTAAGCGCTTTTGCCTGGGGATTCGGCAGCCTGCTGGTATTGCGCTTCTTTATCGGCATGGGATTAGGCGGCGAACTGCCGGTGGCATCGACGCTGGTCAGCGAAAGTGTGCCCCCGGAAGTACGCGGCCGCGTGGTGGTACTGCTCGAAAGCTTTTGGGCCGTTGGCTGGCTGCTGGCGGCGTTAATCGCCTATTTTCTGATTCCGCTGCCGAGCGTCGGCTGGCGCGGTGCCATGATCCTGTGCGCGTTGCCCGCCTTCTACGCGTTATACCTGCGTTTTCGTTTGCCGGATTCGCCGCACTATCTGCAACTGAGCCAGAAAGAGAAAAAAAGTGCTTTTCGCCATAAGATTGCCGCACTCTGGGTACCGGAGCAGCGGCGTGCCAGCGTGATGTTGTGGATTGTCTGGTTTTGCGTGGTGTTCTCCTATTACGGCATGTTCCTGTGGTTGCCGAGCGTGATGATGCTCAAAGGGTTTGATATGGTGAAAAGTTTCGGTTACGTGCTGGTGATGACGCTGGCACAGTTACCCGGCTATTTTACCGTTGCCTGGCTGATTGAACGCGCAGGGAGAAAGGTTGTGCTGGTGGTCTATTTGCTGGGAACGCTGATCAGCGCCTATTTTTTCGGCGTTGCTACCAGTGCACCGCAACTGCTGCTCTCCGGTTCGCTGCTGTCATTTTTCAACCTCGGGGCCTGGGGCGCGCTGTATGCCTATACGCCAGAACAATACGCGACATCCATTCGCGCTACCGGTGCTGGAATGGCGGCGGCAGTGGGGCGTATCGGTGGGATCTTTGGCCCGTTATTGGTCGGCACGTTGGTCGCAAGCGGCGTGCCCATCGGCGGTATTTTTGCCTTGTTTAGCCTGGCAATACTGCTTGCTGTCTTTGCTATCGTGCTGCTGGGGCAGGAAACGCGACAGCGTGCACTGTAGCGTCGAATGAAATAAACGGGGGCCGGGCGGCTCCCTTTTTTTTGTCTGTTTTACAGAAACGATTACCGCAGTAAGGTTAACGCAATGAGTGACGACGTCACTTTTTTGTTGTTAAAAAGGGTAATTAATATGGGTAAATGCTATAAAACGATTAATTATTGCAATGGTTTAGCGATGATTTAATAGCAACCGCGTAAATATTATTAGAACAAAGCACCTGTTTACTTGCTTATTGTGATGTTTATTGCTGTTAATAATCGCCAAGGAGGTGAATTTTTCTATGATATTCAATTCTTTTTTATCAACCATGCGCCCACACGGGCTGAAATGGCTCGCGGTAGGGGGGCTCGCGTTGGTGGTGGCCGGATGTTCTACGCCGCGCTCAACGTTAATCGATCGCGGTGATTACATCGTGGATACCACTCATCCGGCTAAAGGCCAGAATGAGCGTGTCCGATTTCTGATTTTGCATTACACCGCGCTGAATGATGCGCGCTCGTTAGAGGTATTAACCCAGGGGCAGGTCAGCGCGCATTATCTGGTCGCGAAATATCCACCGCTGCGTAATAACAAGCCCGTGGTAATGCAACTGGTGCCAGAGGATATGAGAGCCTGGCATGCGGGGGTCAGTAATTGGAATGGCCGGGTAAATGTCAATGATTCTTCAGTGGGCATTGAGATTGTGAATCTCGGGTTTACTGATAACATGCTTGGCGTTCGCACCTGGTATCCTTACAATGAAATGCAGATTACCGCGCTTGCCGCGCTGACCAAAGACATCATCAAGCGTAACAACATCACGCCGGATAATGTCCTGGCGCACAGCGATATTGCACCGCTGCGCAAACAGGACCCCGGTAAGCTGTTTCCCTGGAAACGGTTTGCGGAGATGGGCGTTGGTGCCTGGCCTGATGACGCAACGGTGAACAAGTATCTGGCCGGACGGCAGCCCACTGCGCCGACGGATGTGCTGACGCTTCAGAAAGCATTGCATAAGTATGGTTATGATAAAATTCCACAAAACGGTGAGCTGGATAAAGATACGCGTTTGACCATCAGCGCGTTCCAGATGCATTTCCGCCCGGCGGACATTGAAGGCAATGCCGATGCGCAAACGGAGGCGATTGCCAAAGCGCTGGTGGAAAAATACCGTACCTGAACCCGTGATTGACTTTTTTACTGCCAAGGAATTGCCCAAACATGCTGAGTTATCGACGTCGCTGTTTTTTGCTGTGTTTGGTGTGTGGGTTACTTGGGTGCAGTAACAGCAAAGTCACTCCTCCCTCCGTGGTTGAGGCTCCCGTCCGCGTTTCTCCGGCTGTGCCGGAGAACGTCAAGGGCGTTTGGCTGACCACGCTTTCTGGCCTTGACTGGCCGACGCCAGCGTCAAGTGATGAACCGTCTGATGCGCGCCGTATTGCGTTACAAAAACAGGCGCTGATTGACAAACTGGACAATCTGGTGAGTCTGGGCGTTAACACGGTCTTTTTTCAGGTAAAACCGGATGGCACGGCGCTATACCGCTCGGCGTTACTGCCGTGGTCTGATGTATTAACCGGTGTGGTGGGCAAAGATCCCGGTTTCGATCCCTTGGCTTTTATGTTGGCTGAAGGGCATAAGCGTGGATTGCGTATTCACGCCTGGCTCAATCCCTACCGTGTGACCAGCAATACTCAGCCAAAAACGGTGGCCGCGCTGCGGCATACCCTTAGCGCTTCACCCTCCAGCGTGTATGCGCTACACCCTGAGTGGATACGCACGGCGAGCGATCGGTTCGTGTTGGATCCCGGTATCCCAGAGGTGCGTCAGTGGATCACCAATGTGGTGGTGGAACTGATCAACAACTACGCCGTGGATGGCATCCATTTTGATGATTATTTCTACTACGAAACGCCTGCTTCTCGTTTGCAAGACGATGCCACCTATCGGCAATATGGACAGGGGTTTGCCACCAAAGGGGACTGGCGGCGCAATAACACCTTGCTATTGATTGAGCAAATATCGATGGCGATCAAAGCGGTCAAGCCGCAGGTTGAGTTTGGCATCAGTCCGGCGGGCGTGTGGCGCAACGCGGAGAATGACGCACGCGGCTCGGATACGCGTGGCGGTGCAACCTACGATATCGCTTATGCGGATACCCGGTTGTGGGTGGAACGCGGCTTGATTGACTATATCATCCCGCAAATCTACTGGCCTTTTTCACGAGAAATCGTCCGTTATGACACACTGGTAAAATGGTGGGCGGATGTGGTAAGGCCAACAAAAACCCGTCTCTACATTGGTGTCGCCTTGTATAAAGTCGGCGTGCCTGCGCAAAAGGAGCCTGATTGGGCGCGGGACGGCGGCGTGCCTGAACTGCGGCGGCAGTTGGCGCTCAATGAAGCGCTGCCGGAAGTGAAAGGCAGCGTGCTCTTTCGCGAAGGATTTCTGCATCAACCTCAAACCGCACCGGCGGTGGAATACCTCAGAACGCACTGGGGTAAATAGCGGTTACAACGACGTTGCGGCGAAAAGCCGCTATATTTTCTGTTGAAGAACAGACTTTCCGACGCGCATTTTCAAAAATGGATTTTACCGCGCGCGGCAGGATTTAAACGTCGTGTTAACCCTAAGCAGGCCACCATGAAAACACCTGTGTGCTCCGATGATACGTTGCTGCATCGCATGCTGCTATTAGCCGCATTGGCTATCGTCATGATGGGGATCCATCTGGCAGCCTCCATTCTTTCCATTATCCTGCTTTCCCTGTTTTTGGCTATCGTGCTAGAGCCTGTGGTGGCGCTGTTGTGTCGCACACGCTTACCGCGCTCTCTGATTGTGGTGTTGCTGGGCGGCGTATTGCTGATGCTGCTGGTCTACGTCCTGCTCCGGATGGTGGCGGCTTTGCCCGAGTTAAATCAAATGAGCCTGCAAATGCGCAGCTTGCTGACGCGTCAGCTTGCCGTCGGCATGGCACCATTACAGGAGTTGGGGCTAACGCTATCGCCAGAAGCCGCGATGTCGCTGATTGACCCAGGGCAATTTCTTGGGCTGATTACCCGCGTGCTCAGTCACGTATCCAGTTTTTTTTCGTCGGCATTGGTGGTGTTTCTCACCGTGATTTTTATGCTGATCGAGGTGCCGGTATTAGTGGAGAAAATCCAACGGCTATTTCGCACGGAATCCGCTGGCATGAAAGCCGTGCGCCGCGGTATTGACAGCGTGACGCAGTATCTGATGCTTAAAACGCTGATGAGCGTATTGAACGGTGTGGCGATCTGGGTGCTGTTAACCATTTTGCAGGTTAAATTCGCCTTTATTTGGGCGGTGCTGGCCTTTCTGCTGAATTTTATTCCCGTTCTGGGATCGATTCTGGCGGCAGTGCCGCCTATCATTCAGGCATTTGCCTTTAACGGCATGAGCACCGGCATGGCGGCACTGGCCGCGTTCCTGGTCATCAACCTGATATTGGGCTGGATCGTTGACCCTTATCTGTGCGGCCGGAAGCTGAATATCGCCACCAGCGTGGTCCTGATTTCACTGTTGGTGTGGCAGGGATTATTGGGGCTGATCGGCATTTTGTTGGCGGTGCCGCTGACCATGACCCTGAAACTGATTGTCGAACAGGTCGATGGCGGCGCGCGCTGGGCGCGCCTGCTGGAAGGGGGGAAGGAGCACTAGCACCTGTCAGCCATTGAGTATGGCTAACGCCTGTTGATGAAGTTGCGGATCGCCAGAAGCAACGATATTCCCGCCGCCTTCGGGACGCCCGCCATCGAGCGTGGTCACGGTGCCGCCTGCCTGCTCAATAATCGGGATCAGCGCGGCAATATCGTAAGGTTGCAGGCCATACTCGACGCAGATATCGATGTGGCCAGCGGCCAGCATCGCCATGGCATAGCACTCTCCGCCATAACGGGTCATCAAGGTGTGTTGCGTCAAATCCTGAAAATGGACAGTAGGGTGGCTCAGCACCGGTTCGGGTGACGTGGTGTGTAGGATAGCGTGCGCGAGCGGTAGATTTTTACGCGTTTGCAACGCATGCTCACCGTAGGGGCCCCGATACCACGACTGAATCCCATCGGCCCAGAAGCGTTCTTGCGTGAAAGGCTGGCTCATCATTCCCATGACGGCGCGCCCGTGATACAGCAAGCCCATCAGCGTTCCCCACACCGGAATGCCGCACAGAAAAGGCCGGGTACCGTCAACCGGATCCAATATCCATTGGATTTCACCGCTGCCAACAGCGCCAAACTCCTCGCCCAAAATCGCATGTTGAGGGTAGTGCGCGCTAATCAGGGCACGGATGGCGCGTTCCGCTTCGCGATCGGCATCGGTCACCGGGTCGAAGCGAAAACCTTCCTTGGGTTTGTTGCCAATATGAAGATTTTGCGCTGAACGATAGCGCGGCAGGGTTTGCTCAGCGGCGGCATCGGCCAGCGTGTGAAAAAAAGCAATATCAGGTAAGTTATGCACGATGATCTCCCTTCTAATGCAGTTCTAATATCGGCGCGGGTGCCGTTTATTCGGTAATGCGCGCTTCTGTCGGTATTCAGGATTGCACGTTTGCGCTATCCTGACATCATGAACACGATGGTCTTCGCTACGGATGTTAACGATAACGTTATCATTCAGATAAAGGAATAACATGCAGTACGTACCCATTACGCCGGACGCGGAAAGCGCCCATTTTCATTCCGGGCCTGCACACTATGATGTGATCTCCATTCAGTCGCAGGTGGTTTATGGTTGCGTAGGGAACAGTATCGCGGTACCGGCGCTGGCGCAACATGGGTTGCGTGTTGCATTGGTGCCTACGGTCATCCTCAGCAATACGCCTCATTATCCTAGCTGCTATGGTGGGAAAATTCCGGTCGAATGGTTTGAAGGTTTTCTGCAAGGTCTGCTGGAGCGGGGTGCATTGACACATGCGCGTGCTATCGTTATTGGCTATATCGGCACGACCACGCTGGTGCCGCCGTTGGTTGCCTGGCTTAAACAGGTGCGCACCTCTTGGCCGGATATTCACATCATTCTCGATCCAGTGATGGGGGATACTGACTGCGGTTACTACGTCAATGCCGAGATAAATGCCTGCTATCGCGATGAGGTATTACCGTTGGCTACCGGTCTGACGCCAAATGCGTTTGAGCTGAGCTGTTTATCGGCGATGACGCTGGACAGTGCCGAATCGGCTATTGCCGCTGCACGTTCGTTGCTAAAGGGAACGCTGGAGTGGGTGGTTGTCACCAGTGCACCGGGCAACCTCGATAAGCAACGGATTCAGGCGCTGTGCGTCACACGCGATGCGGTGGTACCGATCCAGCATAACCGTTTACCCATTGCGCCGAAAGGCACTGGCGATCTGTTCTGTGCAGAACTGACAGCGGCTTTACTCGCAGGACAATCTCCGGCACAGGCCGCACAACATGCCTGCCATCAGGTGGAACGCTCAGTGTTGAAAACCCAGTTGGCTGAAAGCGAAGAGCTGTGTCTGGCTCCGCTGGTGTAAGGGGATAACGACAATGACGCTCGAATCATATCAGCACAACCTTAATTTAGTTACAACATACATCCCATTATATCAACAACCACTCTCCTGACATAACGCCTCTCGTTGATAAAACCCCGTCAACAGTACCTGGTGGGGCAGACAATACTAAAATCATGATCGCGCTTCACTTTTTTTCTTTTTCTTGCAAATAGAATTGAAACTCGATTTCATTTTACTAATCTGCATGGGGTGAGAAGTGAAATATCAGCCATTCTCCGGTATTGCTGCTGCGGTATCCGTTTCCTTATTATTAGCGGCGTGTCAAACGGCAACATCGCCGCAGGCACAGTATCAGCCTTCGTTCCCAGGAACAGCACAACGGCCCGTGCTGTCCAGCGATGAGGCTGCGCGTTTTACACAACAGCACTATTTTGCCTATCGCGGCCTCTATGCTTCCCCCATTGCCGACGCCTGGACACCTCAGCCTATCAACATCGCTTCAGTAAAAACGCCCTATGTGGTGGGGCCAACAAAAGGGGTTGACGGTGCCAGTTATACGCAGATACAAGACGCGGTGAATGAGGCATTGAAACAGCAGAAAGGTAATCAGCGTATTTACATCAAATTGCAGCCAGGAACCTACATCGGCACAGTTTACGTACCCGCTGAAGCGCCACCGATCACGCTGTTTGGCGCTGGCGATACGCCGGAAAAAACCGTGATATCGCTGGGATTGGACTCGATGATTTCACCGGAAACCTACCGCACGATGGTTAATGCCAATCAACAATATCAGCCTGGCGACCCTGCCTGGTATATGTATGACGTTTGCGCATCGAAGCAGAATAAAACGATTGATACCATCTGCGCCGCGGTCTTATGGTCACAGAGCGATGAATTTCAGTTAAAAAATCTGACGGTGGTGAACTCGCTGCTGGATACGGTAGACAGTGGCACACATCAGGGCGTCGCGTTGCGAACGGATGGCGATAAGGTTCAGTTAGAGCAGGTGCGTTTGATTGGGCGGCAAGATACGTTCTTCGTCAACACCAGTGATAAAATGAATAATTACGTCACCGATCACTACAGCCGCGCCTATATCAAAGACAGTTATATCGAAGGGGATGTCGACTACGTTTTTGGCCGTGCCACCGCCGTGTTTGATAACGTCCGTTTCCATACCGTATCGACGCGCAAATCAAAAGAAGCCTATGTATTCGCTCCCGACACCATGCCGTGGGTAAAACACGGTTTCCTGGTGATCAACAGCGCGCTGACGTCCGACAGTGGCTATAAGACTGGCAAGCAAAAGGCCAACATGGGCCGGGCCTGGGATCAGGGCGCGCGCCAAACTGGTTATTTGCCGGGTAAAACAGCAAATGGTCAACTGGTGATTCGAGACAGCAGCGTTGATAGCGGCTATGACTTGCTCAATCCGTGGAGTGCAGCCGCCACCACACGTAGACCGTTCAAAGGTAACGCAAACCTACAGCGCGATCTGGATGACATTAATTACAATCGGCTATGGGAATATAAAACCACCGTATTGCTAAACCAATAATATTGTATTACTTGCTGCGCCGGGTGGTGGTGATTCACACCCGGCATTCTTATTATACTTTACCGCAAGGTAGCGCACCGTCTAATTGCCAGCGCTATCCCGTTCTCTGATATAGATCAGCGCTGACTGCAAAGCCTCATGGTTAATGGCGTTGACCTTGAGCGTTTCCATCTCGATGGGGAGGAACCTTTCATGTTGCGCGTTGTATAAGAAATCATCCTTGGACAATCCCATTGAATGCACATCTTTATCAATCATTCTTGCCACCGTTTTCACAAAATCGACATCGGCATTTTCGTGAAACCGGTGTACCTGTGACAGCGGATAACCGCTGATATTGTTTAACACAATCGCTCGACCGGATAACGTACTGGCGGTACCATCGCCGTAATAACGATTAAATGCCTCTGTTTGATCTTTGATCATGCCCGGTGATTCACCGTCGAAAAAGATTTTTATCAAACGATTAGCTTGCAATTTATCAACGACCACAACGGCTTCTTTGCTTTCTGCAATCACGCTGCCGATAATATTGCTGTGGTCATGCATAAAATCCGAGTAACAACACCCATCGGGTGTTTTAGGCGTTAGGGTGACACCGCAGTTCTTCATCCAGGTAGTATATATCTGCTTTACGTGCTGATGGGATACATGGCGTAGGACTTTGCATATTTCATTGCTCAGCTGTTTTGATTCTGGCGTTTTTATTGTTTTTCCTGTGTTATGAAATATACTTTTCGCATCACTTTTGGATAAGCCAATGGATTTGGTAGCGATTTTTACCAGCTTGTTAAGGGTTTTTCTGGAAATGTCAGAGTTTTTTGTTTTTTTTGCCAAGGCCACATCTAACGAGTCAGTATTTTGATTAATAATTGACGAATATATTCTCATCAGCCCACTCCATTATGACTTGTTGTAAAAATGAAAATAGAAAATCCAGCTTAACCTGAAAACAATAAAAGTCAGAAGTGGCACGTCTACGTAGAGTCATTTTTTGGCATTACGGTTATATTGATACTTGTAGCTTGTTTGATAAAAGCCAGGTGAATGCGGCTCAGATTAAATCACCATGAAAAAATGCTTATGTGATATTTTTAGGTGTATTCGCACCTAACCCTATAAAATCCATAACCTTGTGCTACGTTTAATTCAGCTTGGTTTGTCACCAGGTTAATGCGTTTCTGTCCGCTTGGGTATCAGGTAAATGAATACGAAAAGGGTCAGCGCTTATGCACAACGATATGCTTTCAAATGACAAACCCGCTGAGAATAACGATTACCAGCGCGATGTAGAACAGGTCTTGGCCCGGCTGGATACCAGCGTGACGGGACTGGATAGCCAGGATGCCGTGAAACGCCTCCAAACCTACGGTGAAAATACCTTGCCGCAAAAGCAGGGTAAGCCGGCCTGGTTGCGTTTTTTAGCCCATTTCAACGATGTCTTGATCTACGTTTTACTTGCTGCGGCGCTATTAAAGGCCGTCATGGGGCACTGGGTTGATATGTCAGTGATTCTTGGCGTGGCCGTTATCAATGCGCTGATTGGCCATATTCAGGAAAGCAACGCAGAAAAATCGCTGAAAAGCATCCGTAACATGCTTTCCAGTGAGGCATTAGTAATACGTCAGGGAAAGCATGAAACGGTGCCGACGACGGCATTGGTCCCTGGCGATATCGTCGTCATTCGCGCCGGAGACCGAATCCCTGCCGATTTACGGGTTATCGAAGCGCACAATCTGTGCGTTGAAGAGGCTATCCTGACGGGTGAATCGACGGTCGTGCAGAAACAAACCGGGGCGTTAAGCGGCGATCTGCCGCTCGGCGATCGCCTCAATTTACTGTTCTCGGGCACAACGGTCAGTTCTGGCGGCGGGCAGGGGGTGGTTATCGCCACCGGCGGCGATACGGAGCTGGGCCACATTAACCAGATGATGGCCGATATTGAGAAACATCGCACGCCGCTGTTGGTGCAAATGGACAAACTGGGCAAGGCGATTTTTATCCTCATTTTGGTGATGATGGCAGCGCTGTTTGTTTTCAGCATCCTGTTCCGTGATATGCCGGTTTCTGAACTAACGCTCTCATTGATAAGCCTGGCGGTTGCCTCTGTACCGGAAGGGCTGCCAGCCATTATTTCCATCATTCTGTCGCTGGGCGTGCAAGCCATGGCGCGTCAACGCGCGATTATCCGCAAACTGCCCACGGTAGAAACCTTAGGCGCGATGACGGTTATCTGCTCTGATAAAACCGGCACCTTGACCATGAACGAAATGACGGTCAAAGCCATTATCACTGCGGATGCGGTCTATCGCGTCGACGGCGACAGTTACGAACCGGTAGGCGCGATTCACTCACTGGAGGATTCTCACCCGGTATCCATCGCGGCAGATTCATTGCTTGCGCGCTATCTGCGCACCATCGATTTATGCAATGACAGCCAACTGATCAAAGACGATAGCGGTTTTTGGAAAATCACCGGTGGCCCAACAGAAGGGGCACTCAAAGTGCTCGCCGCCAAGGCGACGTTGCCCGCCGTGGAAACGGCACTGCGCAGTAAAATCCCGTTTGATTCCCAATACAAATATATGGCGACCCATTATCGGGTTGGCACCGAAGAGCAGATATTGATCACCGGAGCCCCCGATGTGCTGTTCCGATTGTGTCAGCAGCAGCTCACGGATGGCGGCGTTCAACCGTTTGATTTGGGCTATTGGGAAAGCAAAATGGCAGAGTACGCGCGGGAAGGGCTGCGTATGGTAGCTGCCGCCTGGAAGCCCGCCGCTGAAGGGCAACAGGCGCTGACGCATAAGGATCTGGAACAGGGCGCGGTATTTCTTGGTATTGCAGGCATGATGGACCCGCCACGTCCGGAAGCGATTACCGCGATCAGCGACTGTTTGCAGGCGGGCATTCGCGTCAAGATGATTACCGGCGACCATCCAGAAACGGCAATGAGCATCGGGAAAATGCTCGGTATCGGCAATGCGGATAAGGCGATTACCGGCCGCGAGCTGGAAAAAATGGATGCGGAAACGCTCAGTGCCGCGGCGCAGAATTATGATATTTTTGCCCGAACCAGTCCCGAGGATAAGTTCCGGCTGGTGCAGGCGCTGCAAACCAGAAAAGAGATTGTCGGCATGACCGGCGATGGCGTGAACGACGCGCCTGCGCTGAAGCAAGCGGATGTCGGGATCGCCATGGGGATAAAAGGCACGGAGGTGACCAAAGAAGCCGCAGACATGGTATTGACCGATGATAATTTTGCCACCATCGCCAGCGCCGTGAAAGAAGGGCGTCGCGTTTATGACAATCTGAAAAAAACCATCCTGTTTATTATGCCAACCAACCTGGCGCAAGGCTTGCTGATCATTATCGCGTTGTTAGCCGGTAATCTGATTCCGCTAACCCCCGTGCTGATCCTGTGGATGAACATGGCGACCTCCGCCACGTTATCCTTTGGTCTGGCGTTTGAATCCGGTGAGAAAACCATCATGAAGCGTCCGCCGCGCGACCCAAGCCTGCATGTGATGGACGGTTTTGCTATCTGGCGCGTGGCGTTTGTCGGCACCATGATTGCACTCAGCGCCTTCGCACTGGAAGCCTGGCTCCAACCGCAAGGCCACTCTGCCGAGCTGATTCGTACCGTCCTGCTGCAAACGCTGGTCACCGCACAGTGGTTCTATATGCTTAACTGCCGAGTATCCAACGGCTTTTCGCTGACCAAGGGGTTATTAGCCAACCGGGGGATTTGGATTGTCAGCGCCGTATTGCTCGTGCTGCAACTGGCGATTATCTACCTTCCCTTTATGCAAATGCTGTTTGGCACCGAGGCGTTGCCATTCCGTTACTGGCTCATCACCTTTGCCATTGGTTTTGTCATGTTCTTGATTGTGGAAGCGGAGAAACCGCTGACGCGACGCTGGCGCTCATCGTAACGCAGGCTACTGTGTGCCGCTTTTGCTGAGCGGCACACTCATTGCGTCAACGTTGGCGGGAGAAAAGGTTAACGTTTGTTACCACGGCTATTTGCCCAGGGATCGGCATCATCGGCTTTTGCGGCAGGCGCCTCTTTCAACGAATCAAGATACAGCGCTTCGACTTCAGCGCGTGCCCACGGGGTGCGACGCAGAAACTTTAAACTGGATTTGACGCTGGGATCGCTTTTAAAACAATTGATATTAACCCGTTGACCCAGTTTTACCCAGCCAAAACGTTCAACCAACGCATTGACTTGCATTTCAAGGGTTACGCCATGCAGAGGATCTTTTGAAATGTGAGCGGTCATGTAACGTCCGGTAAGGTGATATTTTGGTGATTAACAAAATGCGTCTGGAATCCCGGCAGGTTACAAGAAAAGCCCACAACCAGCAATGGTATAATTAGTTACAATTTAACTAAATTAAGTCTGTCTGGCGCTTTTTTTGTTATTTATAACTGTGTGAAATCCCGCCAATATCCCTACAAAATAAAATATTGAGTCCATTGCTTAAACAACATATATTAGCCGCGTTTTTTACCCCTTAAACCATTATTCAACCCGGCGTTAACCATACCCGCGGTTGTAGGAGTGATATGATGACGGATAAAGTCCGTATTGATACTTTGAGTGCTAATTCATTACCGCAACGCAATGAAACCTTTTTAGCAAGACAAGCTGAATTTGAATCTAATGTCAGGAGCTATCCGCGCAAATTGCCCTTGGCGATTGCCAAAGCGCAGGGCGTTTGGATTACTGATGTTGAGAATAATCAATATCTTGACTGCCTTGCCGGTGCCGGAACCCTGGCACTTGGTCATAATCATCCTGATGTGCTTCAAAGCATTCAAAGTGTCATTACCAGTGGCTTACCGTTACATACCCTTGATCTGACCACGCCGTTAAAAGACGAGTTTTCCTCTTATCTGCTGTCATTGCTGCCGGGTCAGGGCAAAGAATATTGCTTGCAGTTTACCGGTCCTTCCGGTGCCGATGCCGTCGAGGCCGCGTTAAAACTGGCTAAAAAAGTGACCGGTCGTTCTGGTGTCATCAGCTTCTCCGGGGGCTATCACGGAATGACCCACGGTGCGCTCGCTGTCACGGGTAACCTGTCACCCAAAGAAGCTGTCGATGGCATGATGCCTGAAGTTCAGTTTATGCCGTATCCGAACCAATACCGTTGCCCGCTGGGCATCGGCGGTGAGGCGGGCGTTAAAGCGCTGACCTACTATTTTGATAATCTGATCAACGATGTCGAAAGCGGAGTGCGTAAACCTGCCGCAGTGATCCTTGAAGCCGTACAAGGTGAAGGGGGCGTCAACCCGGCGCCGGCAGAGTGGTTACAACGCATTCGCAAAGTGACTCAAGAGCATGGCATTGTGCTGATTATCGATGAAGTACAGGCTGGCTTTGCCCGTACCGGTAAACTGTTCGCGTTCGAACACGCGGGCATCGAACCCGATATCATCGTCATGTCCAAAGCAGTCGGTGGCGGTTTGCCGCTGGCCGTGCTTGGCATCAAAAAGCAGTTCGATGCCTGGGCACCCGGTCACCACACCGGCACTTTCCGTGGCAACCAGTTGGCGATGGCCACCGGCCTGACTACGCTCAAAATCCTTAAAGACGATCGGATTGCAGATAAGGTTGCTGCACAGGGCGAATGGCTGAAAGCCAAGCTGGCCGAACTGCAAAAACGCTACCCGGTGATCGGTCATGTGCGCGGTCTTGGTTTAATGATCGGCATTGAAATCGTGAAACCCCATGAAGCGCAGGATCAGATGGGATGCTACCCGGCGGACGGCGAACTCTCAGCGCTGTTGCAGAAAAAATGCTTTGAAGCTGGCCTGATCCTTGAACGGGGTGGCCGCAACGGTTGCGTATTGCGTCTGTTGCCGTCATTGCTTATCACCAATGCCGAGTTGGACATTTTCTTCGATAAATTCGAAAGTGCATTGCTGAATGCTGGCGTCAAGCCTGTTTAACCGGAGTGAGCCATCTAATGTCTGATATAAACCCTATTCTGTCAGGTTCGGCGCAGAGCATTGCCGCCTATCAGGACGCTATCGAGCAAAGTACCCAGGCTGTCGTGGCGTGGTTACAGCAGCCCGAAATGTATCAAGGCAAGACCGTTGAGCAGCTGCGTGAGCGTATCCAGTTATCCTTTACGTCTCAGGGGCTAGGCAACCAGGTCGCCATTGAGCGCGCTGTTGAATATTTTCTTAAAGACAGTTTGTCCGTGCATCACGCGCAATGTGTTGCCCATCTGCACTGCCCGAGTCTGGTGATCAGCCAGGCGGCAGAAGTGCTGATTAACGCCACCAACCAAAGCATGGATTCCTGGGATCAGAGCCCTTCAGCCACCATCATTGAGATGAAGCTGATCGAATGGTTACGCCAGCAAGTAGGTTACACGGCGGGTGACGCTGGCGTCTTCACCAGCGGCGGCACCCAAAGCAACCTGATGGGATTGATGCTGGCGCGGGATGCCTTTTTTGCACGTCAGGGGCATTCCGTTCAGCAGCACGGTTTAACCGGCGATCTGAGCAAAATCAAAGTGCTGTGTTCTGAAAATGCACACTTCTCCGTGCAAAAAAACATGGCGCTGATGGGACTGGGATATCAATCCGTTACGCTGGTAAAAACGGATGCGTTCTCGCGCATGGATCTCAGTGATTTGTCCACGAAATTGGCACAGGCCGACGCCAATGGTGAGCAGGTGCTGGCCATCGTTGCAACGGCTGGAACCACCGATGCCGGCGCCATCGACCCCTTGGCAGAAATTGCGGCTATGGCGGCCGAACGGCACATCTGGCTGCACGTTGACGCAGCCTGGGGCGGCGCGCTGTTGCTTTCTGAGCAATATCGCCACTACCTGGATGGCCTTGAATTGGCGGATTCCGTCACGCTGGATTTCCACAAGCAATTCTTCCAGACCATCAGCTGTGGTGCCTTTTTGCTGAAAGATGCCCGCCACTATGAACTGATGCGCTATCAGGCGGCTTACCTGAATTCAGGCTTTGATGAAGAGCAGGGCGTGCCGAATCTGGTATCGAAGTCGCTGCAAACGACACGCCGTTTCGATGCTCTGAAATTGTGGATGGGCCTTGAAGCATTGGGTAAGAAGCAGTACGCCGAAATCATTGATAATGGCGTAACGCTGGCACAACAGGTTGCACAGTTTGTGACCGAGCAGCCGCAGTTGGAGTTGGTGATGCAACCGCAACTGGCCAGCGTGCTGTTCCGTTTCCGCCCTGAGTCTGGCGACGCAGCGGCAGTCGCCTTGCTGAACCAACGCATTGGTGACGCACTGCTCGCTTCTGGCAGCGCCAATGTGGGCGTTACCGAATCCGACGGGGTGACTTGCCTGAAACTTACCTTGCTGAATCCTACCGTTTGCCTGGCAGACGTTAAACTCCTGCTGGAAAGTGTGAAAGCGTGCGCGTTGCAGTTACTAAAAGCGTAGCAATCTGAAAATAAAAGCCGACAGCATCTCTGGTGTCGGCTTTTTTACGCCCCGATATATCAGAAACTATACTGAACCCCGATACGGTAGCGCGTTTGTCGATCATTCCCTTTGTCTATCGCGGGAACATTACCGACAGCAAGGTAAGGGCGCCAATTTTTATCCCATTGATAGCTCAATTTAAAATCATGACTAAATGCATATTTCTTGTTTTCTGACGGGTTGTCCTTTTCCTCATTGGAGTTTTGATAATCCAGTTCATATTCAAACGTATAGTCATTAAGAAATTTATACGCTATAGCTGACGTTAGATTATACCCCTTTTCCGTAGTTTGTTTCGGTGTTCCGATATTTTTACTGTTTCGTTTATAATAAGGGCGATAGGTCAATGAGACGGAAAGATCGTTGGTAATATTCGCCTTGCCACGCAGATAAGGGCGATAGCTGTTGTAATCAGCAGTGGATTCCAACGAAAACCCAGGTTCCAAAGAAAAGTCTTTGTTTACATCATAAGAGTAACTGGCAACGACTTCCGTACCGCTACTGACCCGTTCGCTGAACGGACTTTTTTCTGATTTATCATTAGCATGCTGAGCCCAGCGCGCTTCTGCTGACAACCCAAAACCTTGCTCAAAAAGCGTGGAAAACTTAAAGCTATCATTGTGCTCCCCGTTTGATGAATCTTTAAATTCATGCTGATAATCAATGGCGGTAGCATGGGCGTTGAGTGTGATCAATGAAGCCATTGCCAACGTAACTAACTTTAATTTCATTATATCTCTCCGAGAAAAATAACATTAACGTCAACAACTCCGCAGACAAAAGCGATCCCTGCCGTCATAAATAACGGCGTATTAATGAGATAAACTAAAAAACCTTAGCCTTTTTAGAAAAAAACCATCTTTATTACCTTGCCAAGAATATAATATAAGCGGTGTCGATAAAATAAACCGCTGAGCAATGAGAATGCAGGGTAATGGTCATTGTTACTTGCACCAAAATGAAGGCTTATTTACCATCAACTTAATGAAAAAATAATGAGACGTGTTTTCGATAAAACCTCATTTATTTGGTTGATTATGCAAAAACTAAAAAAACCGAACATTTCTTTCAGTAGAAACGTCGTTCGATAGGGATTAGCGGGGGCAGTGCAGGGAAGCGGGGCGGTAGACTGGAGGATAAGGTGGGCATAAACAGCGTGCGAAACACGCTCAGGATTAACACTGTTTCGATTTTGTTAAAAAAATAAGCGCTATAATCAACATAGCCAGTGATGATGCTGGCCATGAGAAGTGCTAATGCGCTCACTATTATCATGAGATTTATTATGAAAAATGTGTTTCCGTCTATTCTGATTTCGGCCTCTCTGTGCGTTTCCTTTTCCAGTATTGCATCGGCCACACTGGATGTAAAAAAAACGGTAAATGAAGCCATTGAACCTTTACTCAAATCACAAAACATTCCTGGTATGGCCGTAGCAGTGCTGATTCACGGCAAGCCTTACTTCTTTAATTATGGTCTGGCGGAGGTAAAACCTGCTCGCCCGGTGACAGAAAATACGCTCTTTGAGCTGGGTTCGGTCAGTAAAACCTTTAATGGCGTGCTGGGCGGTGTGGCGGTCGAGAAGGGGGAAATTGCGCTCAACGATCCCGCCAAGAAGTACTGGCCGGCGTTAAATACCGTTCAGTGGCAACACATTACGCTGTTGCAACTGGCTACTTACACCGCAGGCGGTTTGCCATTACAAGTTCCAGACGAGGTGACAACGCCTTCTGCATTGCTAGAGTTCTATCTGCACTGGCAACCGCAGTGGGCTCCGGGTGAAATGCGGCAATATGCGAATCCCAGCATTGGGCTGTTTGGCGCATTAGCGGCAAAAAACACAGGGATGACGTATGAGCAAGCAATGCAACAACGCGTATTTAGCCCGTTAAAACTCACGCATACTTTTATAACAGTACCTGACTCTGCCATGAAAGATTATGCGTGGGGATACCGAAATGGTGAGCCGGTACGAGTTTCTCCTGGTGCCTTAGATGCAGAGGCTTATGGTGTAAAAACGACATCGAAAGATATGTTAGCGTGGATGCAAGCCAATATGAATCCCGACCATGTCACCGATCGTGTGCTGCAAAAAGGCATTCATATCGCACAGACGCGTTACTACCGCACTGATGCACTTTATCAAGGGCTGGGCTGGGAAATGCTCGATTGGCCTGGGCAGGCGGATAAGATAATCTCCGGCAGCGATAACACCGTGGCGTTGAGTCCGCAAAAGGTCATCGATAATCAGCCTCAACCACCTGTGGCTGCCTCATGGGTACATAAAACCGGTGCAACTGGCGGTTTCGGTGCCTATGTTGCCTTCATTCCCGAAAAGCAGGTTGGGATAGTGATGTTGGCTAATAAAAATTATCCTAACCCGATGCGCGTCAAAGCGGCGATGCAAATTCTCACTGCATTGCAATAACAGCATAACCCCAGTTCAACCGTTCAAACAGGACCGGGTGCGATAAACCATTAAGCGGCTTTATCGCATCTGGATAAGATCAACCAAGTAAAAGAGGTGAGGTGGGATAGGTAGCACAGGTATTCTCGGTTGCATACATGTCATTTAACATAATATACATTATGCGAACCAATGGATAAGGAGGCGGAATCTGGCGTTTTGCGGTCATGATGACTTTGGTAAATCCAGCGACTGTTCCTCGTTAATCAAGTGCTACTTTTCAATCTCATCGTCATTTTACTGGCTGGCGAGTTCAGACCTAGAACAACCATATCACGAACATGCGACATACACTGCTCGTACACCGCCATCAAGCACTCCTCGTCACAAAGCAACACCAGCCAGACTTGGGCATGTCTATTATAGACAGACCATGAAAGCGTTTCTTTCTGCATTACTTATCACATAGACGAGGTTTTAAGCAGACATAGTCTTTTAAAAGCTCACAGATAATTATAAAGCAACGCTTATTTTGCAGGACTGGAATGTTCTACGTGACGATTCACAGCCCAACTACTGATATTGAATATAAACCGGCTGAGGTTGCAAACCGAGTACTTCAGCTTTAGATAACAGTCTGTGTGGCGGTTTTCTGATATCATTTTTATAGAAAATTTTGATACCCGGATACAATACCCCTTTTTCAGCCGATACCACTTTTTCGTACGTTGAAACCTTTGTTTCAGGAGCACCCCACCCATCCATGCTCAATATTACCTGCACGTTTGGGTCTGATTTTATTTTATCAAATCCTGTCACCATCTTTTTAGTAAAACGGTGAACCACTAATACTTTGGGTGGCAGATTATTTTTTACAACCAATGCCGAAAGATAATCAACGACCCTGTTGATATCCTTGTCGTTAATTGTTCCGATTCTCGCACCCGGAATGGATTTCCCCATCATGATAAATTCAGGGTCTATGCCTAAATGAACATCCGGTTGAATAAGAAAAAGTTCAAGGCGAGATATCTCACGGTGCAAATCGCTCCGGCCGGGCTGAACGTCCAGAATAAGTACAGCACCCGGCGTCATCCTTACCACTGACAGCGCGATATCAATTTGTTTATCACTCATCCGGTTACGATAGAGGCCATCTCGTCCAGGCTGGTTGCTTGCTACGGTAGCGATGTATTCCAATCCAGGAATAACAGGCTTTGAGGGATCTGCTTTTTCCCATTCCTGAGCTTCAGCGGTCAATCTTTTCCACAGCTCAGGTGCAGGATATTCACCCAGTATTCCCATTCTACGAGAGTTAAAATTCCCATAATAGACAACCAACCTGTTTGCAGGAATAACCCCCGCTCGGCCGCTTAACGCTAAAACGTTTTCAATATTATCCATCCGTGGCGGCGTTGTTGACAGGGTTCCCTGAGCGGAGGTGGGTACACAAATATTCAACGTCAAGGTGAAAATTAATACCCCAAATTTCTTCATAAGATTCCTTTCATCTTTTTTCCTGGTGAAAAATCCACTGGTTATAATCTGAAGCAAAATAACCACCAGGCCCTATATATAAGCATCTGACGTTCAATGGCATTGAAACCAATGTAAAATTGGCTAATTTACTCTACAATGGATTTTCTAACCCACGACGAGATACCCTCCTATGCCCAGACTGACACAGAAAGACATGACTGAAAGTGAACAGCGACAGCTCAAAACGCTGCTGGATCAGGAAAGGAAGAAACGAGGTCGAACGTTAACCAACGCTGAAAATAACCGTATTAAAGACGATTACATCGATAAGTTGATGAAAGAACGCGAGTCGGCAGCTAAGCAGGCTCGCGCAGAGCAGAAGAAAAATAAATTTAAACCTGATACTAATACCACCTATGAATGGTCTGCCAATACCCATGTGCGGGGACGTCGTTAGGCGCGCGTGGTGTGGTGAACGGTATCATCAGAAAAATAAACCAATGATACCGTCCTTGGGTGACGCGTTGTACGGCCGTTTAGCGTGCGCCGGGCAGTGCCAGCGTTGGTTCTGCATTCAGACGGAAATGTTCAATGGTTTGTGCCAGCAACAGGGATTGCTCCTCAAGCGAACTGGCCGCAGCGGACATCTCCTGAACCAAGGCAGAGTTTTGCTGGGTGACGCCATCCATTTCATTGACGGCAATGCTGACCTGACTAATACCTTTCGCCTGCTCATCTGATGCAGTGGCAATTTCACCAATGATACTTTGTACAGAACTGACTGCCTGCGTCATTTCCTGCATGGTTTTACCCGCATCGTTCACCAGTTGAACACCACTTCCAACGCGCTGGCTGGATTCTTCGATCAAGGTGGCGATATCCTTGACCGCGCTGGCGCTGCGTTGTGCCAGGTTGCGCACTTCTGAAGCCACTACGGCAAATCCCCTTCCCTGTTCCCCTGCCCGTGCCGCTTCGACTGCGGCGTTCAATGCCAGGATATTGGTTTGGAATGCGATGCTGTTGATCATGGTGGTGATGTCACCGATCTTTCTTGCACTTTCATCGATTTCCGCCATGGTTTTCACCACCTGACTCACCAACCCTTCCCCTTTGAGGGCAATTTTAGTGGCATTTTCGGTCAACACTGTTGCCTGATACGCATTGTTGGCATTGTGTTTTACCGTGGCGGTAATCTGCTCCATGCTGGCAGCCGTCTGTTCCAGCGCGGCGGCTTGTTGCTCGGTGCGTGAGGCCAGATCGATATTGCCGCTGGCTATCTCTGCCGCGCCTTGTCGCACCGCACCGCTGGCATCTTTGATTTGCCCCACAACCTGCCGTAACTGTGTTTGCATGGTATTCAGCGCATAAAACAGACTCTTGCGATCGTTGGGCTGTACCACAATCGTATTGCTCAGTTGCCCTTCCGCGACGGCTAATGCGATGGTTGCAGCCTCGAGCGGCTCGCCGCCCAGCGGTTTTAGCACTTTACGGTTGAACACCATGCCCAGCAGCGCACTGACAAAAAGAATACTGAGCACCATTAAAATCAATGCATTGCGTAACTGACGCTCAGAGGCTTCCATGACTGCGTTAACCGGTGCAACCACGCCCAGATACCATTTGTCAGCGCTGTTACCAATGGTAACCGGCTGCCAGGTAACCAAGGCCTCTTCACCTAAAATGGTATCATGATGTTGTAGTACCGAAGACGTGTAATTATCGGTTTCACCCTGCCAGGCCTTGCTGGTTTGCGTTTTATCCGGATAAGAGATCACTTTACCCGCGCTGGAAAGCAGCATCGCATAGCCGCCGCCTTCCCAGGGTTTTATCTGGTTAACCCGCTGTTGTAATGATGCGAGAGAAATATCCGAGGTCACTACGCCCCACAGTTTGCCCTGTGACACGATGGGGGCCGCCACGGACGTCAACAGCGTTGGTACACCGTTGTAGGCGTAGGAATAGGGTTCGATCAGCGTATCCTTTTGGCTCTTTTGCGGCAGCAGGTAGTAATCCCCCTGTCCCGGCGTCGCATAAGATAACAGCGGATGCATGTTGAATTTTCCTGCCTGATCGCGATCGACAAACCAGGCATAGCGGCCGTTGGGGGCCTGACCGGGTTGCGCGGCAAACTCCGCATCCCGCCCGTCGAACGCGTCTTGTTCGAAAATCACAGAAATAGAAAGGTAGTCAGGATTATCACGCAGCGCCTGCTCCATCAGCTTGTCGACAACCGCACGATCCCGCACGCCAGCGGCGGGAAGCGCTATCAGGCTGTGTCCAAGGTTGTGGGCCACATCACGTGCATAATTGAGCTCTTGCTGAATTTTCAGCGCCTCACTCTGCGCGATTTGCTGCAAATAGCTTTCTGCCAGAAATTTTTGTTCGCGGCTCGATTGCCAGCTCAGAACGCCAATCGTCACAGTAAAACCGAGAGCGATGGTCAGCGCACCGGTCAGTAACATTTGTGCGCGAGTACTCATTGTTTTTTTATTTATAGCGGGTATGGCCATTATGGCTCTCCTGGTGTTGATCCTACCTATAATCAACATTCCATTGCGACGAGCTCCCTGTGAATAGTCTATCGGCAACTCATTATTTAACTTTAATTTAACGATAATGATGCAAATCAATAGCGATCGCCGCACAACAGAACAGGGGTTATTCCGAAAAGAAAGGGCTTTGAACCGGGGTGCTTTGCATTATCCCGTATTTGTACATACAGTTTGTTGTGTGATTTGCATCACGTTGTGAGGCACGGTAGGCTCAGCTTACACGGTTGGTCCTGCTCCAACACATTGCCGGCGTGGTCGACGCCGGTATTGATGACAGGAGACGCGATATGCCTGAGCTTAGTGATGATATGCTCATTTTTAGCGATCTGGATGGTTCACTGCTGGATCACGATACCTACGACTGGCAACCCGCCGCGCACTGGCTGCGGCGCCTGCGACAACACCATATTCCCGTCATCATTACCACCAGTAAAACCGCCTGCGAAACCATACTGATTCGCCGTGAGTTGGGGCTGGAACACTGTCCCTTTATCGCGGAAAACGGGGCCAGCGTCGCATTACCTGAACACTGGCACACCCATGCTGATTACCCTTGTAAGCTATTTTCGGCGGGCTATGTTGATATTTGCGCTGTGCTTGAACGTCTTCGATTGGAACAGCCATTTAACTTCAGCGGCTTTTCAACCTTGACCGATTCTGATGTTGCAACACTTACCGGCTTGCCGTTAGCCGACGCCAAACGCGCGCGCCAGCGTCAAGCGTCTGAGCCGTTGCTGTGGCACGACGATGGCGCTGCACTGCAACGTTTTATCCATCTGTTGGATCGCCACGGGTTAGCGTTGACGCAGGGTGGACGCTTCTATCATGTGATGGGTAAAGGCATTAATAAAGGGCGTGCGGCCAGTTGGCTACGTCTGCAATATCAGCAAGTTACCGGAACGACACCCATTACCTTGAGTCTGGGGGATGGTCCCAACGACATTGCTTTGTTGCAAAGCACCGATTATGCCGTGGTGATCAAGAGCCAAAGCCAGCAGCACATCACACTGGGAGAGGCTTACACGGGCAAGGCCTATTTCACGCACGACACTGGGCCAACGGGATGGAGTGAAGGTCTATGCCATTTCATTTCCGACAACAAGAAACGCGAGGTATGCGATGAGTGAATTTTATCAGGATGGGATAATTACCAATTTTCATAATCTTACCAGAAGAAATCCCGAAGAACTGGAGTATGAGTTGCAGGTTTTTTCTGGTCAAAACAGTATGGGTCTGATACTGCCGTCGCTCTTTTCTGAACTGGAAGGCCCTGCACTCACGCATATCATTGATGAACTGTCGCAGGTTAACTACCTGACAGAAATCGTTATCGGGCTGGATCGCGCCGACCGCGAGCAATTTGAATACGCTCGCTCCTTTTTCTCTCGTTTACCACAGCGGCATCGGATTCTTTGGAATGATGGCCCGCGGCTTACCGCATTGAGTGAGGAATTGGCAGCAAAATCGTTGGCTCCCGAAGAGCCAGGCAAAGGGAGAAATGTCTGGTTCTGCATTGGCTATGCGCTTGCGTCACGCCGTAGCACCTGCATTGCACTGCATGATTGTGACATTGTCACTTATAGCCGTGAGATGTTGGCTCGCCTGCTCTATCCGGTTGCCAATCCTCACTTTCACTATGATTTTTGCAAAGGTTACTATGCTCGCGTTGCTAACCGGAAACTCAATGGGCGTGTTGGCCGACTTCTGGTTTTTCCGCTGCTGAAATCGCTGCAAAAGGTTTATGGCAATTCGGACTATCTCGATTACATGCGCAGCTTCCGTTATCCCTTGTCCGGGGAGTTTGCGATGCGCACCCACGTGCTGAATAACCTGCGTATTCCGAGTGACTGGGGATTAGAAATTGGTGTGTTGTCAGAAATACATCGCGGCACGGCGACCAGCCGCATTTGCCAGGTGGATATCGCCGATAATTACGATCACAAACATCAGCCCATGTCTGAAGACAATCCCGACTCGGGATTGCAGCGCATGGCCATGGACATTACCAAAGCCCTGTACCGCAAGCTGGCAATACAGGGCGTCGCCATTACCACTGACGCGTTCCGCGTGCTGCGTGCCACCTATTACCGTACCGCATTGGATATGATCGATGCTTTCGAGCATGATGCCAAAATGAATGGCCTGGCTTTCGATCGCCACGGTGAAGAGTTGGCGGTTGAGTTGTTCTCGGATGTGATTACCGCGTCCGGCCAGGCATACAGTGAAAGCCCCGGTGATAAGCCCTTCGTGCCAAGTTGGAACCGGGTGCAGTCGGCCTTTCCTGACATACTGGAACGTCTTTATCAAGCCGTTGAAGCGGATAACGACGCCGCGTAACAGTAGTAACCGCATGCCTTTTTCCGGTAAGCTGCTAGCATATCTGACATTCTGCCACGATCCCTGAGGGATCGTGACGAGCGTGCACTAATGGAATCAGACGTGAGGACTACCATGATTATTTTTGTTACTGGCGCAACAGCGGGTTTCGGTACGGCGATTACGCGTAAATTCATTCAGGCTGGTCACCGCGTTATTGCCAGCGGTCGACGTCAGGATCGTCTGGACGCACTGAAAGCGGAACTGGGTGACTCGGTGTATACCGTGACGTTTGACGTGCGCGATCGTCAATCGGTCGAAAGCGCGATTGCCGCCCTGCCCGCCGACTGGCGCAATGTTGATGTGCTGGTCAACAACGCGGGGTTAGCGCTTGGGTTGGAGCCCGCTTATAACACCCAGTTGGATGACTGGGAAACGATGATCGATACCAATAACAAAGGACTGGTCTACATGACCCGTGCCGTGTTGCCTGAAATGGTGAAGCGCAATCAGGGCCACGTGATCAATATCGGCTCTACCGCAGGCAACTGGCCTTATGCTGGCGGCAACGTTTATGGTGCCACCAAAGCGTTTGTACGTCAGTTCAGTCTGGGCCTGCGTGCTGACCTGTTCGGCACACAAGTGCGCGTCACCAATATCGAGCCGGGACTGGTTGGCGGCACCGAATTCTCATCGGTCAGATTCAAAGGCAATGAGGACAAGGTTTCCAAAACCTACGACAACACCCAGCCGTTAAGCGCAGAGGACGTTGCTGAAGCCGTATTCTGGGTGGCAACGCTGCCTGCACACGTCAATATCAATACCCTGGAGATGATGCCGGTGAGTCAATCCTATGCGGGCTTGAGCGTACATCGCGACGCATAAAACTTATCAGCCCTGCCGGTGTCATAGGATGCGCGTGGTGTTATAGAGTTATTGCAGACAAGAATGCTATAGTGCTTCTGTTGCGATGCTGACACCCGCGCAATCGGCGCGTTTGTGGAAACACCGCGGGTCATCACCCTTTAGTTCGTCAGGATGAAACATGAACCATCAAACCCTCAAATTACTGCGACGTGCACTGTTCCCCCTGTCGCTGGTCGTTTTGGCCGGTGCATGGCAGGCTAATGCTCTCGCAGATACCCGCCACATCATTGTGGAATCAGGCGATAGCGCGCTCTCTAAAGAAGCGGCGCGTCAAAGCAAAGAGCAATGGGATAGCACCCGTTCACTGCGTAATAAAGTGAATAACCGCAGAGAGAAAGAATTCGATAAGTTCGACAAATCCATTGATTTGCAAGAGAAATGTAATACCAGCAGCAACGTCAATGCCTATTGGGAAGCCAATAGCGACCGTTGTCTGGATCGCCGCACCGGTCGTGCGATAGCACCTTGATTTTTTCTATTGCGTCTTATGCCTGGCTTCAACGCCAGGCATCTTGTCCTGACTGAATCACAGATATAACATCGCGTTCCTCTTCACGACATCTTGTTGTTCAACATCCTGCTTTTCCTCTGTCTTAATGTCTTCCATTTCCACCGTTTCCGGTAAGGGATTTTTTCTATTCTGGTTGTGGGCATAGGCAAATCCGGCATAAGCAGTACCCATGGTGCTTCCCACTATCGCACTGGCGGCATATCCGCCAAAGGGCAATGCACTTGCCGCCGCGTAGGCGGAGACAATAATAGATGCCCGACTCGCAATAGTATTTAACGTACAATCCATGATGGCTTTACGTGTAAAATCCTCTTTATTACGCATCGCCAATGTGACGTTCAGCGCAGGGTTTTTCTTGCGAAATGCATTAATGCCACGATAGCAAAATTCATCGCCAAATTCGCCAATGAGATTGACAGCCGACCTGCCTACTATATTCGCCATTAAACCGCTCATTGATCCTGATAGCGCATTTGTCGCGATATCCATACCAATGTCTACCATGGTTTGATTGCCGGAATAAAGAATGCCTGAAGCTGTCACCGCAGCCAGTGACAGTTGGTCACTGTTATTGTCCCGTAGCGGGAAGATAAATTGTGCGATATCGCGCAATAGGACATAAGCCAGTCCGGCAACAAGTAACAGTGCCGCATGCTCAAAATTATTGCTGTACCACAAGCACATGCCGGTAACGGCAACAAATAACAGACTGCTGAGCCGCCCCATAAACACTGACCCGTTTAATCCACCACTGAAATAATCACGAGCAAGTCCAGAAAGGTGTAAAACCAGCGGCGTGGCAATAATAATGGAAGAAATAAGCGCCAGTGAACTTCGAGGTAGGTTGGCAAATGTTTCAGACAGCGCACCGCGTCTGACATATTCCCGTATTCCCGTTCCAACCGCAACCGACAAGCTGTTTCGCAGCAAAACAGCTCCCATATTACTGGCATAGCGTTCTCCCCGCTGTTTCAATGATTCGGCATTAGAAACCTCTCTGCTCGCCGGGCTATCTCGTGTGGCTTCAATACCAAAAGCGGCGGGTGAGGATATTAAAGGAATGGGAGACGGCGATGCTGGCGTTGACGCTCCGCTGAGGCTATCACTTGAAGAGTAGACCATACTTAATTGGCTAAGGGTACTTAATTGCGAGAGCGAATAGTTGCTACTGGTTTCCGAGGAGCGTTCATCTACGGTATTTTCAATGTGTGCAATATCCAGAGAAACTGGCCGTGGTGGCGTAGTGAAATGATTCGGCATGAGGAAAGATTCAAAGGGTAACGAATGTGCTCTTTCAATATTTACCTGCACAGAGATAACTCCCCTAGTGATATATAAGGCTAATGGAATAGCATTGCAAGTGGATAAGTTATGTTTTAGTGTGCTGAATTTATAGATTATCTAACAATACATCATCACTCGTGAAATAATGCAGCCTGCGTATTTAAATCGAGTGGTGTTGCCATGATATTAATATCATTCCCCTATCAATTAAACTCTAGCAGTTAATTTACAGCCTATTTGTTGAAATACTTCCAAAAACAGATTATACGATTATCTTATGAGAAGGTGAGGAATAAATAGATATCATCCCCTGTCGTAGGGGACGAATGGGGAATGAAGGATAAATTAATAACGAATAGAAGAAAGATCAATATAACCGGAGAGATCGCGTTGCTCTGCACGCGGTAAATACGGCAGTTCCCCTAACTGTGGTGCGGGAATTTTCTTGCGCAGTGCCGTAATGATATCCGCATAATTCGCCAACCCAGGGTTTATTCGGTTCGCAACCCACCCTAATAAAGGCAAGCCATCATTGATTATTGCCTGTGCGCTCAACAATGCATGGCTAATACAGCCCAGCTTGATCCCTACCACCAGGACGACCGGCAACTGCTCTTGCACCACCCATTCCGAATAGGGGCGCAAATCATTCATTAACGTGCGCCATCCGCCGCTGCCTTCGACAACAACCATATCGGCCATACCGCACAGGTGCTGTAAACCTTGCGTCATGGCGCAATAGTCAATCGCGTGCTGGCTCGCGCTGATTTCATCCTCACGCAGCGCGATGGGATTGATGTGGTCATAAGGCAACGCCACCGTTGACGCCTCTTGCAACAGCAGCGCATCTTTATTGCGTAGTCCCTCTTCGGTCTCCACGCACCCTTTGGCAATCGGCTTGTAACCGACAACTGACTTTCCGCTTTGAGCAAGCGACTGCAACAATGCGCGTGACACCACCGTTTTTCCCACGGCGGTATCGGTACCTGTAACAAAAAGACGCGTTAACATGGATATAAGCTCCGGAGGTCCCACCTGAAAATAAAAAACACAGCAAAAAGGCTTCCAATAGTGAAAGTCTAGGTGATGTACATCAGGCAGGGCTTGCGTTAGCGCAATGTTTTGTAATTCATGAAACGTTTTATAAATTTTTGTACCACATCAGCCTTGCAACAGTTTCACCAGCAGAGAACCGTTGTACAACGCCTCTTTGACCAACGCCGCGCCCGGCATGGTGCCCTGATTATAAAACGCTGTAGATTCCACCTGTATATTGTGGCTGTAGGCAGGCAAAGACTGCTGTCGAACACAATCCAGGATCGCAGGATGCAGAATGCTCGCGGCCTTGTTTAACGGAGAGCCAACCAGAATTTTATCGGGATTGAACAGGTTAACCATGATAGCCGCGATACGGCCCACATTGCTGCCAACGCCGTTGATAATGTCTTTGGCTAACTGATCCCCTTTCATCGCGGCATCGCAGAGGTTCTCTACGCTAAGCGGTGAACCGTTCAGCAAGGAGCTCATCGAACCGTTCAGGCGCTGTTGCGCCAGCTCAAGCATGCTTTCGATACTGGCAACGGTTTCCAGACAGCCATTATTACCGCAGTAGCAGCGCTTGCCGTAGGGATCAACCTGCGTATGACCGATTTCAACCAGGTTACGGCTGCCCGCATGGAGTAAGTGGCCGCCGGTGATGACCCCCGCGCCGACATTGTGATCGATAACAATCTGAATAACGTTTTGTGATCCCCGCGCGGCGCCGTACATCGCTTCGGCCATGGTCCAGGCATAAATGTCGTGCTGAAGGAAGACCGGCAGCCCGGTGCGGCTTTCTAACGCAGGGCCTAACGCCATCTCCTCAACCGCATAAAATGGCATGCGGTGAATCACCCCGGCGACGGCATCGACCATGCCCGGTGACGTAATGGCGATTGCCGTTAACCGCTCCAATTTGCGCTGGTGACGAATAAAAAACTGGTCGACTTCATGCAGGATACGTTCCAGCAGCGGCTGCGGATGGTCGCCCGGCAGGTTTACACAATCCTCAACAACCAACGAGTTACTGAGATCGCGCAGCGACAGCGTGATTTCTTCACGGCCGATTCTTACTGAAAGATAATGCCAGGCATCGGTATCCAGTAATAATCCAATCGCAGGGCGGCCACGGCTGCCGACATCCTGGTACTCGGTCTCTTTCACCAGATGCGCTTCCATCAATTCGCGCACGATTTTGGTGATACTGGCAGGGGCCAATTGGGCCAGTTTTGATAACGCAATGCGGGATACGGGGCCGTGCAGGTCAATGAGCCGGTATACCGCACCGGCGTTCATTTGTTTAATTTGATCGATATGTCCGGGTTGACCATCCGCAATCACAAAACGGCTCCTACTGTCTACGAATTGCCACGCTGAGCGTTCGCTGATGCATAAGGTGATTTGATACATACATTGTGCAGCGAAGGTTCTTAGCATCAATGCGTATTTTTCACGCTGCAAAATAAAAAAACTGCGGGTATGGTGGGGCTTTTAGTGAATTGCGTCAACTCTTTGATTCATTTTGTGATTTGGTGCACATATTTACCCGCATCCTGTTCCAACATAAATGAAATCAACGTGTTTGCCGCAGGATTAAGTGCCGCGCGACGCGAGGTGACCAGCCACACTTCCGTGGTGGCATCCGGTTCGCTGAGTGGCACATATTTAACGCCATCCACGGAGATACGTAAAAAGGATGCGGGAAGAATCGAAACGCCCAGCCCCGCAGAGACTAAGCCCACAATGGTCATCGCTTCCCCGACTTCCTGAGTAATGTAGGGATCAATGGCATAATTTTTCAATAAACGAAGGATTTCGTCGTAGAGCGCCGTTCCTACTTCCCGGGAAAAAAAGACAAAAGGCTCGTTAGCCAATTGGCGCACGCTGATTTGCGGCTGGTCTGCCAACGGGTGGGTTTCATGCACCACCGCAACCAACGCTTCATGTAGCAGTAACTGGTGCTGTAAATCCGCCGGTAACGGATTATTGCGCATCACCCCAATATCCAGCTTTCCGCTCAGCAACGGGTCTATCTGCTGTTTGGTGTTCAACTCCAACATTTGCAGATGAACATCCGGGTAACGTTGCCGAAAATGTAGCAAACTGCGTGAAACCGCACGAATAAAAGGCGCTGAGGAGGTAAAACCAATCCGCAGTTCGCCGATTTCACCACGTTGGAGCCGGGCGGCGTGTGCAGATGCCTGTTCCACCTGGTGCAATATTCCCCAACTTGCTTTGCGAAACGCTTCGCCTGCCGGCGTCAGCCTGACATTGCGGTTGTTGCGTTCAAACAGCGTCGCGCCGATCTGCGCCTCTAATGCCTGTATCTGCTGGCTCAGTGGCGGCTGTGAAATGTTGAGCTTCTCAGCTGCCCGGCCAAAATGTAGCTCTTCTGCAACCGCAAGAAAATAGCGGAGGTGACGCAATTCGATGTTGATGGCAAGCACCCTCAAACAAATGGATGGGATTCACTAATAATATTTTAAACATATCAATTGGTATTATTAATATATTATACAAAACATTTTTACCCTTCTATGATCCATTACGCGTCCTGCACTGCATCGCACGCAGAATGCCGCATAAATTTGCCACTTTCTCCCTGTTGCCAAGGAATAGTTTTGAGTACGTCACTTTCTTCAGTATCCGATTCGGTCACCCTACCCGATGACGATCGCCGCGAAGAGCCGCTGAATCGCAAAACCCCCGTCGCGCCCAAATCACCGTATATCACCCGTGGTACGCCCGCGTTTATCCGCGTGACGCTGGCGCTGTTTTCCGCCGGGCTCGCGACCTTTGCCTTGCTGTATTGCGTACAACCGATTTTACCCGTGTTGTCGCAGGATTTTGGCATTTCTCCAGCAGCCAGTAGCCTGTCATTATCGATTGCTACGGTGATGCTTGCGGTGGGGTTATTGTTTACCGGCCCGCTCTCCGACACGCTGGGCCGCAAGAATGTGATGGTGATTTCGCTACTGCTGGCCGCGTTCTGCACGCTGATTTGCGCCTTTATGACCAGTTGGCACGGCGTGCTATTAATGCGCGCACTGATTGGGTTATCGCTAAGCGGCGTAGCCGCGGTGGCTATGAGCTACCTGAGCGAAGAGATTCACCCCAGCTTCCTGGCCTTCTCCATGGGGTTATACATTAGCGGGAACTCTATCGGTGGCATGAGTGGTCGTTTGGTTACCGGGGTGCTGACTGATTATTTCCCCTGGCGCGTGGCTATTGGGGTTATGGGCGTTCTCGCGTTGTTTGCGGCGTTGATGTTTTGGCGTATCTTGCCTGACTCCCGTCATTTTCGGCCCGGTTCGCTGCGGCCCAAATCATTGTTGATTAACACCAAGATCCACTGGCATGACGCCGGGTTGCCCTGGCTGTTCCTTCAGGGATTTTTATTGATGGGGGCCTTTGTCACCCTGTTCAACTACATTGGCTACCGGCTGCTGGCACCGCCCTTCACCCTGAATCAGGCCATTGTTGGCTTGCTGTCGGTGGTGTATCTCACCGGCAGCATCAGCTCACCGCGTGCTGGCGCGATGACGGCACGTTACGGGCGCGGCGCGGTGATGGCCGGCTCCGTCGGGCTGATGCTTGCGGGGTTATGCCTGACAGCCTTTGGCGCGTTGTGGCTGATTTTTATCGGCATGATGCTGTTTACCGCCGGTTTCTTTGCGGCACACGCCGTTGCCAGCGGTTGGATTGGCGTGCGAGCACGCCGTGCGCGCGGTCAGGCCTCTTCAATGTATCTGTTTTGCTACTATCTTGGCTCCAGCCTGGCGGGTACGCTCGGCGGCGTGTTCTGGTCACATTACGGCTGGAACGGCGTGGCGCTGTTTATTGGACTGCTGCTGCTGATTGCACTCTATGTCAGCCTGTATTTGCGGCGTAATCTGTAGAGTAATCGCAGCAATAGACTTCAGACGGTATATCCATCTTGTCTGGATGTACCGTCCCGAATCACAAAGCAGAGTGGTGCTCGATAACAGGTTCGCAGGTCACCGGGAAATTAAGCGAATTGGCGATGAAACAGCGTTCATGTGCCTGATGATGCAACGCATAAGCACGGTCAAGATCATCGCCGGGACGCAGCGTAATTTCAGGTTTAAGCACAATCTTCGTAAACGCCCCCTTTTTACCTTCCACCATCGTGCCCTCAGCGTGATCCCGATACGCGTAAACCACTATGCCAGCCTCGGCACACAAATGCAGGTACCAGAGTTTATGGCATGCTGACGCGGAAGCGACAAGCAGGTCTTCAGGGTTCCAGCGTGCCGCATCGCCTAAAAAGGCGGGGTCAGATGAGCCAGCAATAATCTGTTTATTTCCCGAGGATATTTCATAATCACGGCTGTAGGCTTGGTAGGATTCGGTTCCACATCCCTTGTTGCCGGTCCATTCAATATTGACCTGATAATGGTGTTCGCGCTGCGACATAGCGGTTACTCCTGGTGGTTTCTAGAAAAATACGTTGTAAGACAACAATATATTCTTAAAATAGGCACCGTCCACTCATTTACCGCACGATGGTAGTAACAGACTCTCCCTTACCCCCCTTTCTCGCTGCCAGACCGGTTCGAAGCACCGTTGCTGACCCAGAATATTGTTGTTACACTATAAGTATGTTGTAACTAAATCGCCGTATTAGCCATGAGATGCTATGGATCACTATCAACTGATTGCTGCCCTTCACGACACTTTTTCCACGCTGGAACAGCAGCTTATGACGTTTCGGCAGCGTTTGGCTTCGGTTACGTTGCTCAATGCACGCGTATTCACCCTCCCCACGGTGGAAAAAGGGAAAGAACACGATCCCATCACCCAGATCCCCGTTACGGCGTTGCAAGGCGAAGCGGCCTGTGAGGCGGGTCTGGCACATTTTCAGCGTTTATTTATTCATCATTACGCCGAGACGGTGAGCAGCAAAGCCGCGATTCGCTTACCCGGTGCGCTGTGTTTTCAGGTGACGGAGACTGAATACCAACATATCCGACAATCCGCCGAGACGATTAACACCTTGAAAGCGACGCTGGAGCAGTTGATTACGCGCGAATCCGGTTTGGCTGCCGAGCAACGGTTTGAATTCGTGCACGCTCACCTGCCCGGATTGATCACACTGAGCGCCTATCGTTCGCTCACGCTGTTAACAGAACCCGACACGGTGCGGTTTGGCTGGGCCAATAAGCATGTAGTCAATACACTGACGCGAGAGGCGGTAGTAGAAAAACTGGAGAAGAGCCTTCAGGCAACGCGGGGAATTTCACCGACAGACAAAGTCACATGGCACGCTCGAGTAACTCAGGAACTTATTGATATCAAAAAATTGCCGCAAGACGCCGTGTTGAAGATTAAACGGCCGGTAAAAGTGCAGCCGATTGCCCGCGTATGGTATCAGGACGCACAGAAACAGGTTCAGCACCCCTGCCCGTCGCCGTTATTGGTGCTGTGCCGCGATCCGTCACGTGTCCCGGTGATTGGTGAACTGGGAAACTACCTGGCCGACAGCGCGCAACCTAAATTCAGGCCAAAGGCTAAAGCGCTGCGGCTGTTGATTCCGCGCCTTCACCTTTATCTGGATGAAAGCGCGTAACACGGTTATCCAATATGTAGGCTACCCACCATATCCTGCGGGCGCACCCACTCATCAAACTGCGACTCGGTTAAATAACCGAGTTTCAGCGCGGACGCTTTAAGCGTTAATCCCTCTTTGTGCGCCTTCTTGGCAATCTCCGCCGCTTTATCGTAACCAATATGGGTGTTTAATGCGGTCACTAGCATCAGTGAGTCATTAAGCAGTTGTTCAATACGATCGCGGTTAGGCTCAATGCCGATGGCACAATGCTCATCAAAGCTCTTCATGCCATCCGCCAGCAAACGCACCGATTGCAGGAAATTATGGATCACCATGGGGCGATAGACATTCAACTCAAAATTTCCCGACGCGCCCCCGATATTTACCGCCACGTCGTTGCCCATCACCTGGCAACACAGCATGGTCAGCGCTTCACACTGGGTAGGATTCACTTTCCCCGGCATGATGGAGCTGCCCGGCTCGTTTTCTGGGATGCTCAACTCGCCGATACCACAGCGCGGACCGGATGCCAGCCAACGTACATCGTTGGCAATTTTCATCAGCGATGCCGCCAGCCCTTTCAATGCGCCGTGGCCGTGCACCAGTGCATCACAGGTTGCCAAGGCTTCAAATTTATTGGGTGCGGTAATGAACGGTTGTCCGGTCAATTCGGCCAGCGCACTGGCAACGCGAACCGCATATTCAGGATGGGTATTGAGACCCGTTCCCACCGCGGTACCACCGAGCGCCAGTTCACTCAAATGGGGAATGCTGTTCTCAATGTGCTTGCGGTTATGTTGCAACATGGCAACCCAACCGGAAATCTCCTGCCCCAGGGTCAGCGGCGTTGCATCCTGCAAATGGGTGCGCCCGATTTTAACGATGTCGCTGAACGCCTCGGCTTTGGCCTGTAACGTTGCCAACAGTGCATCAAGCTCGGGTAACAGATGGGTGTTGAGGGCAATGACGGCGGCCACGTGCATCGCCGTGGGGAACACATCGTTCGAACTCTGACTTTTGTTAACATCATCATTGGGATGCACCAAGCGCGCGTTACCGCGTTCTCCCCCCAATATTTCGCTGGCGCGGTTGGCCAGCACTTCGTTCATGTTCATGTTGCTTTGCGTGCCGGAGCCGGTCTGCCAGATCGCCAACGGAAATTCGCCTGGGTGTTTTTCGGCCAGCACCTCATCGGCGGCCTCAACGATCGCCGCACTTTTGTCATTCGGCAGCAGGCCGAGCGTGTTATTGACCTGTGCTGCTGCACGTTTGGTCAACGCCAGGGCGAAAATCAGCGCTTGCGGCATTTTCTCCTCAGAGATACGAAAATGCTCCAAAGAGCGCTGCGTTTGAGCCCCCCACAGCTTATTGGCGGGAACCTCAATCGGGCCCATGGAGTCTTTTTCGATACGTGTGGTCATTGGTTTTTTCTCCTAACATTCCTAAAAAGGACGGGGATCATGGCCTTGTCTGGCATCGCGATTGAGAAAACATTAACATGCACATCAAGCGCCATCGTCTGCAAGCAGAGGCAGTGTATTCATATTTAATGCATTTATTAACCTCTATAGTCACATAGTTTAACAAATTACATAACAATCGAGTGTGAACATGCAAAAAATGCGCAATAGCATCCAGCACTACGCCTGGGGAAGCAAAACAGCATTAACCGAACTCTACGGTATTGAGAATAAAGACAATCTACCGATGGCAGAGCTTTGGATGGGCGCACATCCCAAAAGCAGTTCGTGGGTGGTGAATGAACAGGGTCAGGAGCAGCGTTTACGTGACGTCATCAACGATGCGCCCGCGGAGATCTTGGGTGCCGCTATCGCTGCACAGTTTGGTGAATTGCCCTTTCTGTTTAAAGTCCTGTGCGCAGCACAGCCGCTCTCCATTCAGGTTCACCCCAGCAAACCCGCCGCAGAGCAAGGATTTGCCAGGGAAAACGCACAGGCGATCCCACTCGATGCGCCCCATCGCAACTACAAAGATGCCAACCACAAGCCAGAACTGGTGTTTGCCTTAACGCCCTTTCAGGCGATGAACGGTTTTCGCGAGCACGACGATATCGTGGCGCTATTGCAGCCCGTTGCCAGCGCACATCCGTCCATCACCGCCTATTTGCAGCAGCCCGATGACAAAAATCTGTCGATGCTGTTTGCCAACTTATTGAGTATGCGCGCAGAGAGCAAGGATCGCGCCCTGGCGGTGTTAAAAGCCGCGCTTACCTCACAGCAGGGTGAGCCTTGGGCGACGCTGCGCAACATCATTCAGGAGTACCCGAATGACAGCGGACTGTTTTCCCCGCTGTTGCTCAATGTCATCACGCTGCAACCGGGACAAGCGATGTTTCTTTATGCCGAAACCCCGCATGCTTACCTGCACGGCGTGGCGCTGGAGGTGATGGCAAACTCGGATAACGTACTGCGGGCTGGACTGACCCCGAAATACATCGATATTCCCGAACTGCTGGCGAACGTGAAATTTACCGCCAAACCGGCGAACCAGTTGTTAACTCAGCCGATTGAAGACGGCGAAACCTGCTATTTTCCGGTACCTGTCGCTGATTTTGCCTTTTCTCTGCATCACCTGAAGGCGCAGCCACAAACGCTGAACCAACAGAGCGCTGCCGTTGTCTTTTGTATCGACGGAAAAGCCACGCTGACGAAAAATGGCCAGCAACTTACGCTTCGCCCCGGCGAATCCTGCTTTTTGCGTGCGTCCGAGTCTCCCGTCAGCGTAGAGGGAAGTGGACGACTGGCGCGCGTGTATAATGGTTAGAAACATTCTTCCCTCAAAGGGATGCTTACTTAGAAAAGGAATCACACTATGAAGAAGTCTCTGGTTGCCGTCGGAATTATCGTCGCGCTGGGTGCCGTGTGGACCGGTGCGTCATGGTATACGGGCAAGCAATTGGCACAAAACATCGATACGGTAACTGCTGAATTTAACAAGCAGTTGCAGGAAACCTACCCAAATTCAGGTTTCAAGCTGGTGTATCGTGATTATCAAGGGGGCGTGTTTAGCAGTACGTTTTCGCTGGTGTTGCAGCCTGACGGTTCTGCGTCAGAAACGCGTCCGTTAGCGCCTAAACATGAAGTGGTGCTCAACGAAACCGTTTCACACGGCCCACTGCCGCTTGCGCTGCTGAAAAAAATGAATTTCCGTCCCAGCATGGCGCACATTCACAGCGAACTGGCTAACACCGAAGCGACCAAAGACCTGTTTGTGGTACTTCAAAACCAGCCGTTCGTCAGCGCAGAAACGCGCGTGGCATTCAACGGGGATACCGCTTCGGTTATCTCTCTGCGCCCGCTCGATGTTGACAGTGAAGGGACTAAATTTACCTTCAGCGGCAGTGACATTGCGCTAGACCTTGCCCACGATCTGCGTAGCAGCCGCATCTCAGGCACGGTTTCTCATTTCTTATCTGAGACCACCAACTATGAGGGCGGCAAAGAGACTATCGTTCTTGAAGGCGTTGGGCTTGAAGCGAAAAACCACCGCGGCAAGTTTAATCTGGACCTCGGCGACGGCAGCGTTACCCTGAAATCGATGAAGGTCACGCCGCCAACAAGTGACCCTGTCACGTTGAATAACTTCGTGCTCACAAGCACCATGAGCGAAGACGACAAAAACATCGCTGGCGCGATAACCTTGTCATTAGACGCGTTGCTGCTCAAAGATCGCGATCTGGGTAGCATGAAGTTCAATTTCAGTTTTAACCAACTGGATGGCGAAGCGACACAGCAGTTCGCCAAAACCTACAAGACCCTGAGTGCGTCATTCCTGGAGTCGCAGTCCGTCATGGACCCACTGCGTTTTCAGTATGAACTTGGACAATCGGTACGCAACGCCCTGCCCAGCCTGCTGAAAGGCAATCCGAACTTTACCATCGCGCCTTTGAGCTGGAAAAATGCCAAAGGTGAAAGCACGCTCAACGCCTCACTCAATTTGAGTAATCCGGCGCAGACCACGGCGTTAACACCGCCAGCACAAAGCGATGAAGAAGGCGTGATCCGCCGTGCGGTAAAACAACTGGATGTGACGTTAAACGCACCGATGGCGATGCTGGCTGAAGGCGTTGTTCAGGCCGGCGGACAGGCACAATCGGATCAAGAACATCAGCAACTGATTGCCAGTGCACAGGAGCAAGTGAAAATGCTGGCAAGCGTAGGCGAAATGAACCAGATCACCGTCACCAAAGATGACGCAATCACCAGTTCGCTGCACTATGCTGACAATCAGGTTGAGTTCAACGGCCGCAAAATATCACTGGCGGAGTTCATTGCCCCTTTTATCGATATCTCTACCGATGAAGGTGACGAAGGCGATGATGCCGAGCCGGAAACACAAGACGCACCGGCAGTCGTTCCCCCGCAAGCGCAGTAATGCATCTACCGCCTGCGCACTCTGGCAGGCGGTAACCCCCAGAATCCACAGAGTGAATGGTCATACCGTTGGACAAACACACCCTCGAGTCGCGCCAAAGCCTACTTTATTTTGCCGCAATGGCATTGGCCTGGCTGGCAGCCCACATTTTTTCTGAAACGGACAGTTGGGTAAGGTTCATCAACCCGGCGTTAGCCATTATGCTGTTCGTGACCTTTATGCAGGTGCCGCTGGTAACGTTGCTCGACGGGTTGCGCAATCTGCGCTTTATTGGCGCGCTACTGGCCGCCAATTTTATCGGCGTTCCGCTATTACTGCTGCTGATCCGCCCATTGTTACCGGATATCCCTCTGGTGCAATTCGGCATTCTGCTGGTGCTGTTAGCGCCCTGTATCGATTATGTCGTGACCTTCTGCCACCTCGGGCGCGGAGATGCCGCGCGTTTGCTTGCCTGTACCCCGCTGCTGCTGGCGATGCAACTGCTGTTGTTACCCCTTTATCTGACGCTGTTCCTGGATGACGCGGCCGCGGCGTTAATCTCGCCAGCCCCGTTTGCTGAAGCCTTTATCTGGTTGATCCTGATGCCGCTTATCGGCGCGGGTGTATTACAACAAGCTCAATCACGTTTTATGATCGCACAACGGATCGCCAACGCTGTCGGTTGGTTACCGGTGCCAGCGACGGCCATCGTGATTTTTTTAGTGGTTGCATCTATCGTGCCGCAACTGGAACTGGCGATCGACCCGGTGCGTCAGGCGTTGCCGTTTTACCTGCTGTTTGCCGTTGCTGCGCCTTGTATTGGCGCGTTGACGGCACGCCTGTTTGGCTTAAACACCGCCAGCCGGCGTGCCGTGGCATTTAGCTGCGCCACGCGCAATTCATTAGTGATCCTGCCACTGGCGTTATCGATCCCAGGCGCCATGCCAATACTGCCTGCGATCCTGGTCGCGCAAACCATGATCGAATTGATCGCGGAATCCTGCTATGTGCACGTGATCCCTCGCCTGGTGCGTAACACGCGCAGAAATCGCCCCTCGGTGTAATCCGCAATGGTATTCCATGACTTATTGTTTATACTAAACAGTACCTTAATAATTTATATGCTCACTGCACCTTGGTGCGCGCAGCGAAAGAAGCCATTATGATCGATCCTTCAATCCCGTTGACAGACATCCACCGCCACCTTGATGGCAACATTCGCGCGCAAACGATCCTCGATTTAGCACGCGAGTTTAACGTCACCCTCCCCGCGCAAACGCTTGAAACGCTGATCCCGCACGTACAGGTCATCGACAAAGCCGCTAACTTGCTGGGCTTTCTGCAAAAACTGGATTGGGGGGTTGCCGTGCTCGGTTCTCTCGATGCCTGTCGCCGCGTTGCTTATGAAAACGTGGAAGATGCAGTGCGCGCCGGTCTTGATTACACCGAACTGCGATTCTCCCCCTATTACATGGCGCAGCGTCATGGGCTTCCGTTGCAAGGTGTGGTCGAAGCGGTTATCGATGGTATACAGGCTGGCTGCCGTGATTACGACACCGATATCCAACTGATTGGTATCATGAGCCGCACCTTTGGATCTGAGGCGTGCCAGCAAGAGTTAAACGCGCTGCAAGCCTGCCGCGACAATATCGTGGCTCTCGATTTGGCTGGGGATGAACTGGGCTTCCCGGGTGGTCTGTTTTCCTCGCACTTCCGTCAAGCGCGCGATAATGGTTGGCATATTACGGTTCATGCCGGTGAAGCGGCCGATGCCGAGAGTATCTGGCAGGCGATTCGTCAATTGGGGGCAGAACGTATTGGTCACGGCGTGGCCGCCATTGTGGATAAATCGCTGATGACGCACATGGCGCAGCAGCAGATCGCCATTGAGTCCTGCCTGACGTCAAACATTCAAACCAGTACCGTCATGTCGTTAGCCGAACATCCGCTGCCCCACTTTCTGCGCCACGGTATCCTCGCAACCATTAATACTGACGATCCGGCAGTACAAGGGATCGAGATAGCGCACGAATATCTCACAGCCGCTCCGCAGGCCGGGTTGACTGCCGATGAAGTGCGTCAGGCTCAGAGCAACGGATTGGCCGTCGCGTTTCTTTCCGATTGGGACAAACAGCGTATTCGGGAAAAGGTACAACGTAAGCGCGCTCGCGCTTAAGGGGTCAGAAGCCCAACCGTACGAAAACAGCGGTCCTTTTGTTACCTGTTATGACAGCGTGAATGTATAGTGATGTGATGGACGCCTCTTCCTAATGTAGCCAGTGCCATACTTTTGCTGACTGCACTAATCCGGGAGTAACATCACATCACTACAGAACGATTTTCTTGGATTGCGGCCTTCAAATCCATAGAGAGTAGTTACAAGTTTTTCTTTACCACTCCCAATCATTATCGTCATGAATAAAACCACTATTTGTCATTGTTTTTTGTGTTATAAAACGCTTTGGAATATAACGGTCATATTTTTCTTTCTTACAAAAACAAACGAAATCATCAATGTGATTCACCCCTGTCTTTTCGTATAACATGTGCAGTCTATTTTCTACCGTGCGAGGGGATAAGAACAACAAATTAGCAACCTCTTTGTTTGATAATCCTTGTCCTTTTAGGAAAATAACTTCACATTCTTTTTCTGTAAAGAAATCACCTGGTTTTCTGAGCATCATTGAACCAGGTGCTTTTCCTTTAATAAAATCGCTAAGCGTGTAGACGTCCAGGCTTTTCATGTAAACCATTACGCCTATGCAATCTCCGGCATCATCAAGCATAGGAATCGTTGTTGCAATATAAGGTAGGTTTACAGCATCTGGGTGTAATTCTAATGAACTCACTTTCTTTTTACCACTGCTAACATTATAGCAAAGATTAGCCCAGTCATTGATAACATCTTCTTTTTCTGTAAGTTTCGAGCTTATATCACGATCGTTTTTTCCTAAAAGATCATTTTCTGATTTCACTCGAAACATTCGAACCGCTGCGTGATTGGTGTAAATATAATTATTCTCAAGATCTCTGATAACAAAAGGCTCAGGGTAGATATTCATTGAATTTGTTAGTATTCCTGGGAGTTTTATATTCATAATATTCTAATCCTCTGATATTTAATGAGATGAGTGTCCTTATGTATTCTACCATTAGTTTCATATACAAGAAGTAAATGTAATTCAGCATGCTAATAAACGTAAGCTAGTATTATGAGTTATATAAAATAAACCATCTCCCTAGTGTTGGTTTAGTGAGTATATTTTTTTTGTTCTTCTGTGTGTAGAGATAAAACACCGATAATAATAGAGTAGTTTACTCTGTTGAATTTTTTTTATAACTGTGATTCAAGACACCAGGGGCGACACCTCGCCCCTACAGGCTAATCACACGGTTTATCCAGCGCAACCGGCTTAACAGACAGCAAATCAGGTATGACAGCACGAAGGTCAGCACGCCATAGAGCACAATAAAGCCATAGACGGTCAAGAAACTGAACGCCGGATACAGCCAGTCATAAAGCGCGGTGTTGTTAATCTCTATCACGAAAATATTGTGCACCAGATAAATCCCCAACGTCTTACTGCCAACCTGACTGATCATCCCTTCAAGCCGGGTAAAACGGGTATGTAGCATCAAATAAAACAGGCAAACGGCTGAGATTTGCAGTGGCAGGTTATAAAACTTCCCGTAGAAAAATACGATGCCCCAGTGCTGCGTGAGCAGAGTCAACGCACAGAAACTGAGTAATGCCAGCGCGATCCCCGGTAAATAGTGACGTGCCGATAATGAAGTATGCTGGTACACCAATCCAAAATAGCCACCAATAAGAAAACTGACCAGACCAAATACCTGGCTGGACATCAACAATGCCGGATGAATAAACGAGGGAATAGCGAACAGGCTATTCATTATTTTCTCAACCAGCGTCACGTTGGCTAATAGAAATAGCGCGGCAATAACATAAATCAGCATCTGGCGGTTGGCATCAACAAACACAGGACGCAGCAGCGGCACGATAAAATAGAGACCAATAATCGAGAATAAAAACCACAGGTGGCTGGCCTCACTTGCGGTACGATCGGTATTAAGGTACGCCCAGAAATCGTAATGCGGTGCACGCAGCACGCGCGTCAGCACAACATTGTCATACAGGTAATAAAAACAGAGCCAGAAAACCAGTGCGATGGCGATGGCTTTTGATTTAGTCATGGCATAGCGAAATTGATCCTCGTGGCGATTATTCAGTAAAAAATAACCACTCGCCATATAAAACATCGCCACACCAAACTGTCCGGTCTGACGAATAAACAATACGCCGAAGTCCTGAGGATCGCGATTCATAAAATAGAGAGAAACATGTGAAAGAATAACCAGAAAAATCGCAACAATCTTCATCAAATCGAGACTATAAATTCGCATACCTCGCCCTTATCACCAAGAGATTGTCCGAGATAACTCACGTTGGAGAAGTATTGGTGATTTTTACGAGGGTATAATACAGAAAACGATTGTTGCTGAGGAAGATCGTTAAGGCCGGACGGTTATCCGGCCTGAAAATATCACTAAACAGCCTGAACCATTACGCCGATTTCACCGGTTGCGCATTGACCTTTTTATTGGCATAGCGCTGTGCCAACGCGGCGCACACCATCAATTGAATCTGATGAAAAATCATCAACGGCAATACCATGGCACCAACGGCAGCGGCTGGAAACAGCACGTTAGCCATAGGAATTCCGTTCGCCAGACTCTTCTTGGAACCACAGAATACAATGGTGATTTCATCGGCGGTATTAAAGCCCAATTTACGCGCCGCCAGGGTATTGACCACCAGCACAATCGCCAGTAGTACCATGGAACAAACCACCACGGCAAGCAGTGACCAGCCGTTAATTTGCGTCCAAATCCCCTGCACCACCGCTTCGCTGAAGGCCACGTACACCACCAAAAGAATTGATGACCGGTCAGTGATATTAATCAATTTGCGGTGACGTTCGACCCAGCCCGCAATCAGCGGACGAGAAAGATGCCCTAACACAAACGGCACCATCAGTTGCAGGATAATCGAGCCAATCGCGTGCAGGGTGTCCGTCTCCCCACCCTGGGTGTGCATCAACAGGCCGACCAGAATCGGGGATAGGAACACACCGAGAATGCTGGACGCAGACGCGCTGCAAATGGCAGCCGCTACGTTGCCGCCCGCCATGGAGGTGTAGGCAATCGCCGATTGTACCGTGGCAGGCAGCGCACACAGGTAGAGAAACCCGAGATAGAGCGTTGGCGTCAACACCGTGGGCACCAGTGCATTCATCCCCATACCCAGTAGCGGGAAGAGCAAAAAAGTACTGGCGAACACCACCAGATGCAAGCGCCAATGCCCCATGCCTGCCGTAATGGCTTCACGCGAGAGCTTTGCGCCGTGCATAAAAAACAGCAGTGCGATAGCTGCCGTGGTCAGATATTCGAAGAACGTTTTCGCGTTACCTTCGCACGGGAAAATCGATGCTGTCAGCACCACCACAATCAATACCAGTAAAAATTTATCAATACGAAGGCGTTGTAACCATGACGATGGAGAGAATGAAGCCATTACAGGAACCTGCTGTTTTTTAAAAAAATACAGGCAATCTTACGATCGCCTTTATCAACGAAACGCCAACAAGATCAACACTAACCTTGCATCATAAGGAGATGAAATGATAAGGCATTATGCTGTCCGATTGCGATATCACTGGTTTTTGACCATCACCGCACGTCGCTCCTGATGCGAGAGCAGGCCAAGCTCAATCAATTCCATCACCTGTATCGCCTGCTCGGCCGGCACCGGGTTTTCGCCGTTGCCTTGCAGCGCATCGCGCACCGCGGCGTAATAGGCGGGATAGTTACCGGGCAACGTGGTTACCGCCTGCTCGGCCATTACCCCGTCCTGATGTAGAGTGAGCACGCCATGGCGCGAATCCTGCCCCCAATCCGTTTGCGGCAGACGTACACCGGTTTTCAAACGATCTTCTTGCGGATCAAGGCCATATTTGATGAAGCTGCCTTTGGTGCCGTGCAGCGTAAAACGAGCAGACTCGGCGGCCACCAGCATACTGGCATGCAGCACCACACGACGCTGTGGATAAATCAAGGTGGCATGGAAATAATCCGTCGCTTTACCGCCAGGGCGCAGTTGCGCCAAATCCACATTGATAGCCACTGGTAGACCAAACAGTTGCAATGCCTGATCCAACAGATGCGGCCCCAAGTCATACCAGATTCCGCTGCCCACGCGGCCATCCTCACGCCAGCGCTGGCGCACTTCCGGGCGGAAACGGTCAAAATGGGACTCAAGATAAACCACTTCGCCCAACACACCAGTATCAATTAACTGTTTTAGCGTAAGAAAATCGCTGTCCCAGCGACGGTTGTGGAACACGGACAACAGCTTGCCGCTGTGAGCCGCCACCTGCGCCAGCTCTTTCGCTTGTGACAACATCACGGTGAAGGGCTTATCAACCACCACGTGTTTGCCCGCTAACAGCGCCTGTTTGGCCAAAGGGAAATGGGTTTCGTTAGGCGTGGGAATGACAACAAGGTCAATATCGGAACGGCTGAACAGCGCCTGCGGATCGTCAACCACGCTGACGTCGGCCCAATCCGCATGCACTTTTTGCGCATCACTGCTTGATACGGCGACCAGCTCCATCCCCGGCACGGCGGTAATCAACGGCGCATGGAACGTCTTGCTGGCATAGCCATACCCTACCAGCCCGACGCGAATGGTATCACTCATGAATGTCCCCTCGGTAGTATTGTCCTTGTCATCAAGGCATTAGCATGAGTATAGCATCAACGATGGTAGCGCTGTATGCGCTTTAATGGCTGGCGCTTTCGAAAATATAAGAAAAGAATACTGCCAACGCTCTGTGTGAAATTTTAGGTTACGCTTATTGCGTTATCTCAGGGGCTCCATCTCGGTTATCATTATATATTAAGGATGATTCATGTTTAGTGCCAGTGGCTGTAATATCAATTCCTCACATTCATTTCCTGCATATAGCGATGCGGGAGATGTGCCGATGAATATACTTGAACAATACATCGAAAAAATAGAAGCAAGCCTTGAGAATAACACATGGATGGATCTGAAGCTTTCCCTAACAGATCAAGTTGTGATGCCACATCTAGTGGCACTGGCTAACAGAAGAAAACCAGGGTTGAACTTGACATATGTTGACTCCCCTTATGACTTGCCTGAGCAACTGATGTCACTCTCACCTAATGACTATCACTCTCATAAATATATTATCTGTACTGGTGATGATAAAGTGCATATGGGTATGCTGGATGCAAGATTTATTGATAATCAGCTATCAATGATTTTATTTGAACCGACATCATTAAATTGTACAGCGCCGGCCTTGTTAGCAGTGAGGATTAACTCGGCCCTTGGGCGAGAATTGCCAACGGCAAAAAAACCACTTGTGTTACAGATGGATATACAAAGAAGTGACTATGAATGTGGGATTTTCAGCCTGGCTTTAGCCAAAAAAGCTTTTAAAAATGACGAATGTGTTCTCAAGTTACATCACGAAGTCGCAGCGAGAAAAATTGAAACGTCCACGTTAGCGGAAAGCAAAGGCATTGCAGATAAATTTCTTTCTGTTCTTTTCTATAAACATACTCAGGGATTAAAACGCATGAGTGAATACTTAGAAACAAAACCAGAAAGCATACATCAGCCAATCAATGGCAAACATAAAAAAATCATGGATCATATTAAAGCCAGTTATACCGAGATTAATGGAAAATTAATCTCAAAGTCGATCCACATAAAGCGACTTACTGAATATAAAGCACTAAGAGATGATCTGCTTAACAATCGCTATGACCTTATCAAATAAAACATTATCATCCTCGTGATAGCGGCAAGGCTAACTGCCTTGCCTCTCGCTTAACCTCTGACAGCAATGATTTACACGCCGATCGCTTGCGTACTCTGACCATGCCAATTCGCCGATTCCGCTTTTGCCGCCGTGGGATAATTGATTTCACTGCTGCGACGCCGGAAATCACTCGGGCTGACGCCAACACGCTTGCGAAACACGCGAGAAAAATAGAGCTGGTCGTCATAGCCCACCACCCGCCCGATATTGGCAATCGATTCCTGCGTGGTTTGCAGTAACAACTTGGCCCGAATCACCCGTTGATCTTCACGCCAGCGCAAAATATTGACCCCCACCTGTTCGCGGAACAAATGAGCCAGACGTGAAGGCGATAAGCAGACGTGACGCGCCACTTCATCAATACGCAACTCACCGGAGAGATTGCTGGTGATGAACTGACATGCCTCAATCACGCGCGGATCCATAATACGCTGCGGGCTTTGCGGATCCTCTTCCATGGCCCGGATCAGCAGCCGCTCCAGCAGATTCATGCCCAACTCTTCGGAAAAGCGCCGTCCCGAGCGATGGGTCTGTTCTATGTTGGCAAACAGGCGATCGAACTCCAGCAACAGGTGATTGTTGGGTAACGTCAGGCGGCCAATATCACACTGTTTACTGTGCCACTCCAGCCAATCAGCCCAGTAAGCGCGTGGACGAAAATAGACCCAGCGGTGATACCAGCAATCACTGTGCGGCGAGCGACCGTAGAAATGTTTGGATTTCGGCGGGAAAAGCAGCAGATCCCCCGGATTACAGAAAAAATCGGTTTCCCCGTCAGATACCCTGCCTTGGCCTTTGATAGTCAGGTTAATAATGTAGCCTTTCATGCCATCCGGCCGGTCGATAAAAAAATCAAGCGGCCCGTCAGCCAGAATGGGCGTTAAACCCGCCACCAGATAAGCGTTAAATGAATAGCCTGGCAACAATGGGTTTGATTGCGACTCATGCGTCATGCGCTGGTACATCGGCCCTCCGGGAATCATCGGGTGCAAACAGAACCAGGTAGCAGTGCAATAAGTGACATTGTCACTGCTACCCGACATCCTCTCAGGCGGCTAGCCCATAAACACCTAATTGCTGATACGACTATACGGTTTTCTTCGCCATTTGTTTGTAGCGGTCGAAAATCACCGCAGCGAGCAGAATCAGACCACGCACCACATACTGAGCAAACGGCGAGATGTTGAGCAGGTTCATCGCATTTTCTACCGTACCGAGGATCAGGACCCCGGCCACCACGTAAGAAATCTTGCCAATCCCCCCTTTCAGGGAGACGCCGCCCAGCACACAGGCAGAGATCACGATCAGCTCATAGCCGATAGAGGTCATTGGCTGCCCGCTGGTCATGCGCGATGCCAGAATGATCCCGGCTGCGGCCGACACCAGCCCAGATAAGGCAAAAATAATGATTTTGGTGCGCACCACCGGTACACCGGCCAGACGCGCCGCTTCCTCATTGCCGCCAATTGCTAGGGTATTGCGACCGAAGGTGGTTTTATTCAACAGCAGGCCAAACAAAATCATGCACACCACGGTTATCCAAATCGGCGCAGGCAACCCCAACCAGTTGGCGTAACCCAGCGTAAAGAAACGTTCATCGACAATCCCTACCGCTTTACCGTCCGAAATGATATATGCCAAACCGCGCGCAATCTGCATGGTGGCAAGCGTGGTGATCAAGGCGTTAATTTTAAGCTGTGCGATAACAAAACCGTTAAGTAATCCGAAGGCGACGCCCAGCAGCAGGCCAGCACCGACGCCGATCCACAGGCTTTCGGTGAGATTAATCACTACCGCCGTTGCCACCCCGGCGCAGGCAATGACCGAGGCCACGGACAGGTCAAAGTCGCCCGACGCCAGACAGAACAACATCCCGCAGGCCACCATGCCGGACATGGAGATAGCCAGCCCCAGCCCTTTCATATTGATAAAGGAGGCAAAATTGGGCACAAACAGCGCGCAGGCGAGAAACAGTACGGCAAACACCACCAGCATGCCGTAGTTATCCCAGATGCGCGACATTCCTCCGGCGCGCTTGTTTTTTTCAGGTGAAGCAGAGGTAACCGTTGACATAATTGTGTGCTCCTTCGCGTTTACGCGACCACAGCGTTGATTTCGGGAGTTCGTAACATCGCCAGGCTCAGCGCTTTCTGCTCGCTGGCCTCTTGGTGTGAAAGTTCGCCTGAAATGGCACCCTCACGCATCACGATGATACGGTCAGCCAGTCCCAGCACTTCGGGCAAATCGCTGGAGGCAAACAGCACCGCGATCCCCTGCTTGGCTAGCGCATAAATCACGTTATAAATTTCATGCTTAGCCCCTACATCAATGCCACGCGTCGGTTCATCCAGCAGGATCACTTTCATCTCTTCGGAGAGCCAACGGCCTAATATTGCTTTTTGCTGATTGCCACCGGAAAGGTTCATGATCAACTGTTCAGCGGAAGGGGTTTTGATGTTTAACGCCTGAATTCTGCGCTCCGCATTCTCTTCTTCCCACTGGTTATTAATGACAAACCCGGCTTTGAGACTCTTGCGACGCGCGCTGATGTTGATGTTATCGCGCACCGAATGCACCGGAATAATGCCGTCCGCTTTACGATCCTCTGGGCACAGCATGATGCCCTGACGAATCGCATCCATCGGGGTTTTAATCGTTTGGCGTTCACCGTCCAGCAGCACATCACCGCCGGTGATACGGGTACCGCCGAACAGCGCTTTCATCAATTCGCTGCGTCCGGCACCCACCAGCCCAAACAGACCAACAATTTCGCCCTGCTTGACGCTCAGCGAGATCGGGCTTTTCACCCCCGGCGCTTTCACCTCACGCAGCGTAAAACGCTCCGGCCCTAATTCGCGCGGTGCATAACCGTAGATATCGCCTAAATCGCGTCCGACCATCGCCTGGACCAGCATTTCGTGATTCACCGCCGCCGTATCGTCAAAGGTGCGCACATATTTGCCATCCTTAAACACGGTGATGGCATCGCTCAGCGCAAAAATTTCTTCCATACGGTGTGACACGTAGAGGATCACCCGACCTTCACTGCGCAGCTCACGAATCACGCGAAACAACTGCTCGATTTCACGCGCGGACAGCGAACTGGTCGGTTCATCAAAGGCGATTATCTTGGCATTACGGGCCAGCGCTTTGGCGATTTCCACCATCTGCCATTGCCCGATAGAGAGGTATTTCAGCGGCGTATCCGGATCGATATCCAGCCCGAGATGTTCCAGTTGCAGCTTGGATTCGTAACGTAACAGGGTTTTGTTGACGATGCCCTTCTTGTGCGGCAACTGCCCCAGGTAAATATTCTCTGCCACCGTCATTTCTGGCACCAGATGCAATTCCTGATAAATGATCGCCACTCCGGCGTTGAGCGCGTCCATGGTATTGGCGAAATGGACTGGCTGGCCTTTAATATGCACTTCCCCGGAGGAAGGCAGATAGTTACCGCTGAGGATTTTCAGCAGCGTCGATTTACCGGCCCCATTTTCTCCCATCAAGGCGTGTATTTGCCCGGCGTGGCATGAAAAAGTAATATCATCGAGTGCTTTCACACCGGGAAAAATCTTCCCTATGCCGTGAAACGACAAATAAGGCGACGATGTTGCCATGTCGTTGTGCTCCATCGTAGTGCTCCACACGAGGACACCCTTGCCAGCAAGGGGTCGTCACAGTCAAGATTGGGTGACACGATTAACGATACCGCCTCACTTCGAGGCGGTATCACCGTGGTTACATCAAGCCTTTTTTCTTCAACTCTTCTTTGAAGTTTTCGCGCGTAATCAGCACCACATCGGTCACTTCCGTGAATTTCTGCGGTTCGACCCCTTTGGTCACCCACTCATTCAGCATCTGGATACTCTTGTAGCCGTGAACGTCCGGGCTTGGCAGCAGCGAACCGAAGAATCCGGTGGCTTGCCCTTTGGACAATTCATTCACCGCATCCACACCGTTGATACCAATACCAATCACGTTAGGCGCCTTAAAGCCCTGACCTTCTGTCGCACGCACGCCACCCAGTACGGTGTTATCGTTCATGCCGATAATCAGCCAGTTTTTCACTTTCGGATGCTGCACCAGCAGCGAGTTGGCGGCGTCAAAGGCACCGGGGATATCGTTGGATTTGGTCGGAATCTGATAGATCTGTTTTTCCGGGAAGCCCGCGACTTTCAGCGCTTCCATTGAGCCGGAGGTACGACGGCGTGCGGTATCCAGTTCGTTGGCGGTGATCGCCATCACCCCGGTTTCATCGACTTTCCAGCCGCGTTTGTTCATCTCTTTCCAGAGTTCTTCACCCTGACGCTCACCGATTTTGGTCGCTGCCATCATCACTAATGGCACCGTATCCATCGGCTCACCTTTGGCGTTAACGAACTGATCGTCCACCGCGATGACTTTCAAGTCATAGCTGCGTGCCTTGGCGATAATGGCTGGTCCCAATTTAGGGTCTGGCGTACAGATAACAAACCCCTTCGCGCCGCTGGCCGCCAGGCTATCAATCGCGTTCAGCGTTTTCTCGCCATCGGGCACTGCAATTTTAATCACGTCAAAGCCAAGATCTTTCCCGGCCTGATCGGCAAATTTCCATTCAGTTTGGAACCAGGGTTCTTCCGGTTGTTTCACCAGAAACCCCAGCTTAAGATTTTCAGCCATAGCTGATTGTGACATAACTGTCGCCAGTCCGATGGCAGCCAGCACCTTAGTGAATTTATGCATGATGTTCTCCGGTAGGGGTTCTCTTTTTTGCAGGTTGCTCGGCACAGCCTGCGTTATCACTCTCGGTAAGACACATTCAATCTGGTTAGAGAAAAAACACGGACTTAGTATTTATCCTCCACAGTGCAACATTCAGACGCTGTATTTGTAGCGGGTATTTTGCGCGAGAATCTAGAGCGTTATCACATCCCGAAACAATGACAGGTTTGTGCATAGATTTAGCGAATTTAACCAGCCATTAACCTTTGATTGATGTCACAAAATCATGACAGGTGGCAGAAAAATGCATACTTCCAGCTAACCCCTCCTCACTGCGCGCTTTTCTGCTGATTATCGTATGTGCATCCGGAATGTGCGTTCCCGCTTATCCCGTCCCATGACAACACGCACTTTTAAGCGCGATCCACACCCCCACAGTGACGCAACAACAGGAGCTGAACGATGAACGCGGGTGCAATAGTAATCGGCCTGGATTTTGGCAGCGATTCAGTGCGCGCACTGGCCGTTGACTGTCAATCTGGACAGGAGTTAGAAACCGAGGTGGTCTACTATCCTCGGTGGCGGGAAGGACGCTATTGTCTGCCTGCGGAGAATCAATTTCGCCATCATCCACTCGACTATATAGAAGCACTGGAACAGGCGGTGCAGGTGGTGGTGCAGCGGTTGACTCCCGAGCAGCGCGCGCAGATCCGCGCCATTGGCGTTGATACCACCGGCTCGACACCGGCTCCGATTGACGAGCAAGGCCAGGTGTTGGCACTGCGTCCGGAATTTGCCGACAATCCCAACGCCATGTTTGTGCTGTGGAAAGATCACACCGCGATTGAAGAAGCGGAAGCTATCAATACGCTGTGTCGAAGCGGTCAGTTCCCCGACTACACCAAATACATTGGTGGTGTGTACTCCTCTGAATGGTTCTGGGCCAAGATTTTACACGTCTCGCGCGCCGACAGCGCCGTGCATCAGGCCGCCGTATCCTGGATTGAGCTGTGTGACTGGGTTCCGGCCCTGCTCTCGGGGACTCAAGCGCCCCATAACATCAAACGCGGACGTTGCAGCGCCGGACATAAATCGCTGTGGCATCCTGAATGGGGCGGCGTGCCGCCGAAAGATTTTCTCCACGCGCTCGATCCGCTGCTGACTGACCATTTACAGTATCCGCTGTTCACCGACACCTGGACCGCCGATTTGCCGGTAGGCACCATCACTGCCGAATGGGCCACCCGATTGGGGGTTCCCGCCGACACCGTACTGGCGGGCGGTGCGTTTGACTGCCACATGGGTGCCGTTGGCGCGGGCGCACAGCCCTATACCTTGGTCAAGGTTATCGGTACCTCCACCTGCGATATTCTGATCGCCGATGAGGATCGCGTGGGCACCACGCCGGTTGCCGGGATCTGCGGTCAGGTCGACGGCAGCGTCGTGCCCGGATTTGTCGGACTGGAAGCGGGACAGTCGGCGTTTGGTGATATGTATGCCTGGTTTGGCCGGTTGTTAGGCTGGCCATTGCAGCTCGCAGCCCAACAACATCCCGAACTTCAGCCGCAGTTGGCACAAACGCAAGCCCACCTGTTGGAAGTTTTGACCCAACGCTGGGCGGACAATCCCTCACTCGATCATCTGCCGGTAGTGTTGGACTGGTTTAACGGCCGACGCACCCCGTTCGCCAATCAGCGACTGAAAGGCGTGATCACCGATCTCAACCTGGGGACGGATGCCCCGGTGTTGTTCGGCGGATTTATCGCCGCCACCGCCTTTGGTGCCCGCGCCATTATGGAGTGTTTCGAATCTCAAGGGGTGCCGGTGGAAAACCTGCTGGCGCTGGGCGGCATCGCCCGCAAATCCCCAATTATCATGCAAGTGTGCACCGATGTAATGAATCGTCCGTTGCAGGTAGTGGCCTCCGATCAGTGCTGCGCCCTGGGCGCCGCTATCTTCGGTGCCGTGGCCGCTGGGGTACATCCCGATATTCCGACCGCGCAGCGCCACATGGCCAGCCGCATCGAGCGCACCTTGACGCCCGATGCCACACGCGTGGCCCGCTATCAGGCGCTGTATGAACGTTATCAACAGTGGTGTCGTCTCGCCGAGCCTGCGTATGCCGCGCAGCGTAAAGCGACAAACTGATCACCGGTTATTTTCCGTTTTCGAAGCTACGTGCAAGCAGGAGTTATCATGGGGAATTTACAACAGCGTGAAGTCTGGTTTGTCATTGGCAGTCAACATCTCTATGGCCCGGAAACCTTACGTCAGGTAAAAGAGAATGCTGAAAAAGTGGTGCAAGGGCTGAATCAGGATGCCGGGCTGCCGGTAAAACTGGTGCTCAAGCCGGTCGCCAAATCACCCGACGAAATTCTGGCGCTGTGTCGCGACGCCAACTATCAGGATAGCTGTATCGGTTTGCTGGTGTGGTTACACACCTTCTCTCCCGCCAAAATGTGGATTGCCGGACTGAGCGTACTCACCAAACCGCTGATGCAGTTCCACACCCAGTTCAATGCGGAAATCCCCTGGGACACCATGGACATGGATTTCATGAACCTGAACCAGACCGCACACGGCGGGCGTGAGTTCGGGTTTATCGGCGCGCGTATGCGCCAATCGCATCAGGTTGCGGTCGGCCACTGGAAGGACAAAAACGCCCATCAACGTATTGCCAAATGGATGCGCGTTGCCGCCGCCATTGCGGAAAGCAAACAGCTTAAGGTGGCACGCTTTGGCGATAACATGCGGGAAGTGGCAGTAACCGAAGGGGATAAGGTGGGGGCACAAATCCAATTCGGTTATTCCGTCAGCGCCTGGGGATTGGGCGATCTTACCGGTGAAGTGGATGCGGTCAGCAAAGGGGATATCGACGCGCTGATCGACGAGTATGAGGCCAGCTACCAGTTAACCGACGCTGTCAAACTCAGCGGCCCTAACCGCCAGAATCTGCTGGATGCCGCGCAAATTGAACTGGGGCTCACCCGTTTTCTGGAGCAAGGCGGTTATCGCGCCTTCACCACCGATTTTGAAAACCTTTATGGGCTTAAGCAGTTGCCCGGTCTGTCGGTACAGCGCCTGATGCAAAAAGGCTATGGCTTTGGCGGCGAAGGCGATTGGAAAACGGCGGCACTGCTGCGCATCATGAAAGTGATGGCAGAAGGCTTGCCGGGCGGCACCTCATTTATGGAGGATTATACCTACCATTTTGTCCCCGGTAACAATTTGGTGGTAGGTTCCCATATGCTGGAAGTGTGCCCAAGCATCGCGAAAGAGGCGAAACCGATACTGGATGCGCAACATCTGGGCATCGGTGGCAAAGCCGATCCAGCACGGCTGATCTTCTCCACCCCGGCGGGCCCGGCGCTCAATGCCAGCGTCATCGACATGGGCGATCGTTTCCGTATGTTGGTCAACGTGGTGGATACCATCGAGCAGCCGCACCCCTTGCCCAAACTGCCGGTTGCCCGGGCTATCTGGCAGGCGCAACCGTCGCTGGAAGAGGCTGCCGAAGCCTGGATTCTGGCGGGCGGCGCGCACCATACGGTATTCAGTCAGGCGTTAGATCTGGATTACCTGCGGCTCTATGCAGAGATAAATCACATCGAACTGCTGGTGATTGATAACGAAACCCGCATTCCGGCATTCAAAGACGCACTGCGTTGGAATGACATGTACTACAAACTCACCACACGCTAAGCGGTAGCACAGAACCCGATTATCAAGATCGGGTTCCACCTCTCATTCATAATTCCTATTGCGCTAGACACCTGTTTTCTCTGGCATATACTGAAATCCCCTACCCACATAATTATTAAATTAAAAAAATCATGACCACTGCTGAATACTTACTCAAGTTTCGCAAAGTGAACACTCTGGACAGCCTTGAAAAACTCTACGACCATTTGAATTATTCGCTGACGGATAATAAGGAGATTATCAGTATGTCACGCGCTGCCGATCACCGTCGCGCAGAACTCTCTTCGGGGGGAAGACTGTACGACCTCGGTTGTATTCCCAAATCCGTCTGGCGTTTCGTGCTTTAATGCCCGGCAACCGGTCGTTTCCTGTACGGCCTGTTTACTCACACCTTGCGTTACTTGCCTAAAAGGCTTTCACTATGCCGGTTTACCCTGCCAACTGCGGGGTAAATATCCGCTTTTGGTGAATATCCCTATTCTGGGTGTGTTGTCGAAAGCCTTGCAATGCCGGATAATGGTCCGGTTTTATTTTTTAGGCATTGTAATGACCGACTATCTACTTCTTTTCGTCAGCACGCTGCTGGTGAACAATTTTGTTCTGGTGAAATTTCTCGGGCTCTGCCCCTTTATGGGCGTGTCCAAGAAACTGGAAACCGCCATTGGCATGGGGTTGGCAACAACCTTCGTCATGACGCTCGGCTCGATGTTCTCCTGGCTGGTGAACGAGTACGTGCTGCTGCCGCTCGGGATTGTCTACCTGCGTACCATGGCCTTTATTCTGATCCTGGCGGTCGTGGTGCAGTTCACCGAACTGGCCGTGCGCAAAACCAGCCCGGAACTCTATCGCCTGCTGGGGATTTTCCTGCCATTGATCACCACCAACTGCGCCGTGCTGGGCGTTGCGCTGATCAGCGTCAACCTGTCACATAATTTCTTGCAATCAACGGTCTATGGCTTCAGCGCCGCCGCTGGCTTCTCTCTGGTGATGGTGTTGTTCGCCGCCATTCGTGAACGCATTGCCGTGTCGGATGTGCCTGCGCCGTTTCGCGGATCATCGATTGCATTGGTCACCGCTGGGTTGATGTCGCTCGCGTTTATGGGCTTTACCGGGTTGGTGAAATTCTAATGAATGCCATTTGGATTGCGATTGCCGCGTTGAGTGTGCTGGCGCTGGTTTCCGGCTTGATTCTTGGTTTTGCCTCACGCCGTTTTCACGTTGACGCCGACCCTATCGTCGAACAGGTCGAAGCCATGCTGCCGCAAAGCCAATGTGGTCAATGCGGCTATCCGGGTTGCCGTCCTTATGCCGAAGCCGTAGCCTTGAACGGTGAGCAGATCAACAAATGCGTCCCCGGCGGTGAGGCCATGATGTTGAAGCTGGCCGAGAAACTCAATATTGACCCGCAGCCGCTCGATGGTGACGCGCCGGAGCTGCAACCGGCACTCAAAGTGGCCTGGATCGATGAAAGCAACTGCATCGGCTGCACCAAATGTATTCAAGCCTGCCCGGTTGACGCCATTATTGGCACCACCCGCGCCGTGCACACCGTGGTGAGCGATCTCTGTACCGGCTGCGATCTCTGTGTCGCCCCTTGCCCGACAGACTGCATCGAACTGCGCCCGGTAGCCACCACGACGTCCAACTGGAAATGGGATCTCGAGACCATTCCGGTTCGCCTTATCCAAGTAGAACATCATGCTTAAGCTGTTAAACCTGTTTCGTAAAGAGAGAATTTGGGATTTCGACGGTGGCATTCATCCGCCGGAGATGAAAACCCAATCCAGCCGCGTGCCGATGCGTCACATTCCGCTGCCGGAACAGTTTATCATTCCACTAAAACAGCACCTCGGGCCGGAAGGCGAACTTTGCGTGAACGTCGGCGATCGCGTACTGCGCGGTCAACCCCTGACGCGCGGCACGGGACGTATGCTGCCGGTACACGCCCCCACCTCCGGCACCGTACATGCCATCCGTCCACACATGACGGCACACCCTTCGGCCTTGCCGGAGTTAAGCATCATTATTATTCCTGACGGGGAAGATCGCTGGTGCGATAGGCCGTGTTTTCCTGATTATCAGCAGCATTCGATCGATACTCTGCTCGCGCATTTACATCAGGCAGGCATCGCCGGTCTGGGTGGCGCAGGCTTCCCGACCTCGGCCAAACTCAAAGGCGGGCTGCGCGGTATCGCGACGCTGATCATCAACGCCGCTGAATGTGAGCCTTATATCACCGCCGACGACCGGTTGATGCAAGAGTATGCCGACCAGATTGTGCAAGGGATTGAGATCCTGATGCATTTGCTTTCTCCTGAACGGACCTTGATCGGCATTGAAGACAATAAGCCGGAGGCGATTCAGGCACTGCGTCATGCACTGGCCGATCGCGCGGACATCCGGTTGCGTGTGATTCCCACCAAATACCCTTCCGGCGGTGCCAAGCAGCTCACCAAGATTTTGACCGGTAAGGAAGTGCCGTTTGGTAAACACTCTGCCTCCATCGGCGTATTGATGCAAAACGTTGGTACCGCTTATGCCATCAAACGTGCGGTGATCGACGGCGAAGCCTTGACGGAGCGGGTGGTTACCCTGACCGGGGAAGCCCTGCGTCAACCGGGCAATGTGTGGGCGCGCCTCGGTACGCCAGTGCGCCACTTGCTGAAGCAGGCCGGGTTTCATGCCGAAAACAAAACCCCGATGGTTGTCATGGGTGGGCCGCTGATGGGCTTCACCCTGCCCGCGCTCGACGTTCCGATTGTCAAAATCAGCAACTGTATTCTGGCGCCGTCAGTGAGCGAAATGCAGGTGCCCGATCAAGAGCAATCCTGCATTCGGTGCAGTAAATGCGCTGACGCCTGTCCGGCAGGCCTGTTGCCACAGCAGCTTTACTGGTTCAGCCGTGGGCAGGAGCATGAAAAGGCGCGCGCGCACCATTTGTTTGACTGCATTGAATGCGGTGCCTGTGCCTATGTCTGCCCGAGCAATATTCCGTTGGTGCAATACTATCGTCAGGAAAAGGCCGAAATCCGCGCCATCGATCTTGAGGCATCGCGCGCACATCAGGCAAAAGCGCGTTTTGATGCGAAACAGCTGCGTCTGGAGCGAGAAAAAGCGGCACGCGAACGGCGCCATCAGCAAGCCGCTGCTACGGTTTCCACCACCGATAAACAGGCCGTGCAGGCTGCGCTGGAGCGCGTGCGCAGCAAAAATACGCTAACTGAAGCGCTTGCCCCGATTGCGATACACCCCGATCACACGCCGGATAACAGCGCGGTCATCGCGGCGCGCGAAGCACGAAAAGCCCAGGCGCGAGAAATGCAACGGATACAGGCCGAGGCTGAACAAACCCAACCGGTTGCAACCGCGCCAGAGGATCCGCGACAGGCTGCGGTGGCTGCGGCTATCGCTCGGGTTAAAGCTAAAAAAGCGGCCCAGCAGGCACCAGACGCTATCTCAGCAGCGGTTGTCGCCACGCCTGAACCCGAAGCGGTGCCCGAGTCCGATCTCAGCGACCCACGCAAGGCCGCCGTAGCCGCCGCCATTGCCCGCGTTAAAGCTAAAAAAGCAGCCCAGCAGGCACCAGACGCTACCACAGCAGCGGTTGTCGCTGCGCCTGAGCCCGAAGCGGTGTCCGAGCCCGATCTCAGCGACCCTCGCAAGGCCGCCGTAGCCGCTGCCATTGCCCGCGTAAAAGCACGTAAAGCCGAACAGGCGTTAATCCACACTCACGAGGAATAGATGGCCTTCAAGATCGCAAGTTCGCCTTTTACCCATAACCATCAGCGCACCCAACGCATCATGCTGTGGGTAATACTCGCCTGTGTGCCCGGTATCGTTGCCCAGACCCTGTTTTTTGGCGTCGGCACCTTGATACAAATCGCCCTCGCCTCGGTCACCGCGCTAACAGCGGAAGCGGTGACGTTGTCACTGAGGAAATTTGCAGTACGCACCACGCTAGCGGATCAATCTGCACTGCTAACCGCCATTTTGCTCGGCGTTAGCCTTCCCCCGTTAGCGCCCTGGTGGATGGTGGTGCTGGCCACCTTTTTCGCCATCGTGATCGCCAAACAGCTTTATGGGGGATTGGGAAACAACCCGTTTAATCCGGCCATGGTCGGTTACGTGGTTCTGTTGATCTCGTTCCCGGTCCAAATGACCAGTTGGCTGCCGCCCACCGCATTGCAGGTAGCGCCGGTCAACGTTATTGATGCGCTGCATGTGATTTTCACCGGACAGACCGATGCTGGCTTGCACATTCAGGGGTTAATGCAGAACATTGATGGCATTACTCAGGCCACACCGTTAGATGGCTTCAAAACTGGCCTGCGGGCCGGGGAAACCCCTGCCCAGGTGTTGCAACACCCGATCTTTGCGGAGAGTCTGGCAGGCGTGGGCTGGCAATGGGTCAATGTGGCGTACCTTGCCGGTGGCATCCTGTTATTGCTGACCCGCGCCATTCGTTGGCATATTCCCGTCAGCATGCTGCTCTCTTTGCTGCTGTGCGCCGCGCTCGGTTGGTTACTGATGCCGGAAAAAGCCGCACCCCCGCTGTTGCACCTGTTCTCTGGTGCCACCATGCTCGGTGCTTTTTTTATCGCCACCGATCCCGTGACCGCCTCCACCACCAACAAAGGGCGTTTATTGTTTGGCGCGCTGATTGGACTGCTGGTGTGGCTGATCCGCACCTACGGTGGATACCCGGATGGCATCGCATTTGCGGTATTGCTGGCGAATATTACCGTGCCGCTCATCGATTACTTTACCCAGCCACGCGCCTATGGCCATCGTCGATAAGGAAATAGCATGATCAGTACGATGCGACGTCACGCGACCACGCTGGCGCTGTTTGCCGCCTTGACCACCGGCTTGACGGCGCTGGTCAATAGCCTGACCAAACCCACCATTGCTCATCAAACACAGTTGCAACAAAAAGCGCTGTTGGATCAGGTGATTCCGCCGGATAGTTACGACAACAACATTCTGCAAGAATGTTACCTTGTCACCGATGAGGCGTTGGGCACGGCATCCCCACGCCATCTCTACATTGCGCGTAAAGGTGATACCCCGGTGGCGGCAGCCGTTGAATCCAGCGCACCGGACGGTTATTCCGGCGCGATTCATCTGCTGATAGGGGCAGATTTCCATGGTAAGGTACTCGGGGTTCGGGTAACTGAGCACCATGAAACGCCCGGTTTGGGCGATAAAATTGATCTGCGGGTGTCAGACTGGATAACCCGCTTTACCGGGCGCACCGTGCAAGGCGCTGACGATCGCCAGTGGGCCGTCAAAAAGGATGGCGGAGAATACGATCAGTTTACCGGCGCAACCATTACGCCCCGCGCGGTGGTAAACGCAAGCAAACGCACTGCACTTTTTATGCAGAGCATCCCGGCGCGCCTGGCGACATTGCCGAATTGTGGAGCAGAGTAACATGAGTGAAGCGAAACGCCTGCTGGTCCAGGGGCTTTGGAAAAACAACTCGGCACTGGTGCAACTGTTGGGCATGTGCCCGCTGCTGGCCGTCACCTCCACCGCCACCAACGCCCTGGGTTTGGGATTAGCCACCACGCTGGTACTGACCTGTACCAATGCAGCGATTTCCGCCATGCGCCGCTGGGTGCCGTCAGAAATCCGCATTCCTATTTATGTCATGATTATCGCGGCTGTGGTCAGCTCGGTAGAGATGCTGATTAATGCTTACGCCTATGGCTTGTACCAGTCGCTGGGCATTTTTATTCCGCTGATCGTGACCAACTGTCTGGTCATCGGCCGCGCGGAAGCCTACGCCGCACAAAACCCCGTCGCCCTCTCGGCGCTGGATGGTTTCGCCATGGGCATGGGGGCGACCTGTACCATGTTTGTATTGGGTTCGCTGCGTGAACTGCTGGGTAACGGCACACTGTTTGACGGTGCAGACTTACTGCTGGGCAATTGGGCTAAAGTGCTGCGCATTGAAGTGATCCACGTTGATACCCCGTTCTTGCTGGCGATGCTTCCTCCCGGCGCGTTTATCGGTTTGGCGCTGTTGCTTGCCGCCAAGTATCTGATTGACGAAAAAATGAAACGCCGCCGCGCCGTTAGCGAAGCAAAACAGCACGCTGCGCCCGTCGCGACGCTGACCGGAACGGCGCAATAAGCACAAGGATAAGACGATGAACAAGGAAAAACGCGGCGAAATCTTGCGTCGTCTGCGCGATGCGAATCCACATCCCACCACCGAGCTACACTTTGAGTCGCCGTTCGAGCTGTTGATTGCCGTGCTGCTGTCAGCGCAGGCCACGGACGTCAGCGTTAATAAAGCCACGGCAAAACTCTATCCGGTCGCCAACACACCAGAAGCTTTGTTAGCGCTTGGGGTTGACGGTGTAAAAGCCTATATCCGCACCATTGGCCTGTTTAACAGCAAGGCTGAAAACATCATCAAGACCTGCCGTATTCTGTTAGACAAGCATCAGGGTCAGGTGCCGGAAAATCGCGAAGCGTTAGAAGCCCTGCCCGGTGTCGGCCGTAAAACCGCCAACGTGGTGTTAAACACCGCCTTTGGCTGGCCTACCATTGCCGTTGACACCCATATTTTCCGCGTGTGTAACCGCACCGGTTTCGCGCCGGGAAAAAACGTGGACACGGTAGAAGAAAAGCTGTTGAAGGTGGTGCCAGCGGAATTCAAAATCGACTGTCACCACTGGCTGATTCTGCACGGACGTTACACCTGTATCGCCCGTAAACCGCGCTGCGGTTCCTGCCTGATTGAAGATTTGTGCGAGTTCGGTGACAAAGTTTACCCCTGACGTCACTCAACAAGCTCAGCAACGTCTCTCCAAAACCCATTCTGATATCGCGTTCAGGGCACCGGGCGCGTAGGCAGACTGCCCTGCGGCTAAAAATCCCCACTGCGTCCAACGCGGCCATTGTTCACTTAGCTGGTAATTAAACCATTTGGCGCGCAGCAAACCGTGGGTGGCATCCTTGACCTCGCGCAAGCAGCGGGAGGTTGCCACCGGCAACAACCGGCTCCATACGGTTAACGTTTCCTTCGAGGAAACATTGAGATCCTGAGCCCCCATCAGCACCATCACCGGCACCCGCTGCGCGGCAATGTCCTGACGGGCGTCCGACAACGCATTACGTCGCTCAAAATCGTCGCGCGTGCAACGTGACGCGCAAGGTTGCATCACGGTTTGGGGGGAAAAGCGTTGTGCATAGGCCGCACGTTCTGTTGCGATGGCAGCGGCAATCACTGGAGGCTCTGCGCCTTCTGCCGCTAAGCGCTGCTGCATATAGTAGAAGCCTTGTTCGCGCCAGTTTATTGCGGGGCCAATCAACACGATAAAATCTGCCGTTGAATGCTGACTGGCATAGGGCACCACCCATCCGGCCTGAGAAAAACCGAGAAACCCGAGACGACTCTCTTTCAATTCCGGCCGCGCACGCAACGCCTGTACTGCGGCAACCGCTTCCTCGGCACGATCGCGTAGCGTTTGCGCCAGCCAATCACCGCTGCTGGCCGCTACGCCGGGCTTATCCCAGGAAAAGACGCCAATCCCCTGTGCAACAAGCGCATTGACCAGCGGAAGGTAGCCACCGTCAGACCAGCGATCCTGGGCACCGTCGCCGTGCACCAGCAGCACCACGGGCGGGTTGTGTTGGTTATCAGGCAATAACAGTGTGCCTTCAAGATGGGCATCGCCCAGCGAAAACGATAACGTCTGCTGGGCGCGTTCAGGGAGTTCAAAAGCGGAGAGGCCATGCAGCACAATGCCTGATATCACAAGTAGCGCACAGGCCGTTACCGATAGTACCAGCTTGATCATGCTATGCCCTCCTTGCAAACCAATAGCCGACGCTATTTCACTGGCAGCGTGATGTCCTTGAACATGGCTTCAATTTCTTCATTGGAACGCAAGGCAATGGCAGAATCCACCACATCGCGCGTGAGGTGCGGCGCAAAGCGTTGAATAAAATCATACATATAACTGCGCAGGAAGGTGCTGCGCCGGAACCCGATCTTGGTGGTGCTGTAGCTAAAAATGCTGTTAGCGTTGATGGTCACCAGATCTGTCTCGGTGCGCGGATCGACGGCCATATTGGCAATGACACCAACGCCCAACCCCAGACGCACGTATGTTTTGATTACGTCGGCATCCGTTGCGGTGAATACGATGCGCGGCGTCAGCCCTGCACGGTTGAATGCGGTATCCAGCTCCGAACGGCCGGTAAAACCGAAGGTGTAGGTAACGATCGGATACGCCGCCAGCTCTTCAATGGTGATATCTTTTTTGGTTGCCAGCGGATGATCGGGTTTCACCACCACCGCGCGATTCCAGTGATAGCACGGCAGCATGATCAAATCGTCATACAGGTGCAACGCCTCGGTGGCGATGGCAAAATCTGCCGTCCCTTTCGCAACCGCTTCGGCTATCTGCGTTGGCGATCCCTGATGCATATGCAGTGAAACGCGAGGATAACGATCGATAAAGCCTTTGATGACATCCGGCAGTGCATAGCGAGCCTGCGTATGCGTGGTCGCCACATAGAGCGAACCTTTGTCGGGATAGGTGTGTTCTCCGGCTACTGCCTTGATGGCATCCACCTTGGAGAGCACTTCCCGGGCAATACGCACCACTTCCTGACCGGCGGGCGTGACCTGAGTCAGGTGTTTACCGCTGCGCGCAAAAATTTGAATTCCCAGCTCATCTTCCAGCATTCTCACCTGTTTACTGATCCCCGGCTGCGAGGTGTACAAGCCTTCAGCCGTTGAGGAAACGTTCAGGTTATGATTAACAACTTCAACGATATAACGAAGCTGTTGCAATTTCATATGTCATCCCATGTTATTGAGCATGTGCATCAGGCACGAATAAATTATCTACCGTTGCTTTACTTTTTCATGACGCCGCAACGTTTGCAATGCGATGAAAAGCAGACGGTTATTTCATCATATTAAGGTCATTTAATCATAAAAAATATTTTTATATAACTATTATCTTTTCATCGATAGAAATAGATCCCTCAACGTGAGCTGAGTGGGGGCGCTCATTCTAGCGCACGGCGGCATTATCCTCTCAGCTAGATCGCTATCTTCCTACCCAGATCAAAAAAGCCAGCCCAAAAGGCTGGCTCAGATGGCTTACAACATCACTTACACTGCGTCATCCTCGGCGAAAGCCGGGGATCTCTCTGAGAATAAACGCGTTTCTTCTGCAAGGGATTCCCGCTTTCGCGGGAATGACGGGGGGAAATTGGCTTTTATTCACATGGCAGAGAATTATTTTTTCTCAGAGGTCCATTTGCCATCGACATAGAATGCAGACCACCCGGTCGCCTTGCCGTTTTTCTCCGAAGCAACGTATTGTTGCTTGGTTTTACGACTAAAGCGCACCACCGCCTTGTTGCCTTCGGCATCTTCCACCGGCGCATCGGCCAGATAGCGCAGTTTCTCCGGCAGGCGATCGCGGAATCGCACCAGTTCTTCCACTAACGGCGCGCGGGTTTCACGCGATTTCGGGAAGGTGTTGGCGGCCAGGAATACTCCTGCGGCACCGTCACGCAGCACAAAATAGGCATCGGATTTTTCGCACGGCAGTTCGGGTAAGGGAACCGGATCTTCCTTCGGCGGAGCGACTTCACCGTTGCGCAAAATCTTGCGGGTATTGGTGCAGGTTTCATTGGTGCAGGCCATGTATTTGCCAAAACGCCCCATTTTCAGGTGCATATCGGAACCACACTTGTCGCACTCCACCACCGGACCGTCGTAACCCTTGATGCGAAACTCACCGTTTTCGATCTCATAACCATCACATGCCGGGTTATTGCCGCACACGTGCAGTTTACGCTGGTTATCGATCAGGTAGCTGTCCATCGCGGTGCCGCACTTGCCGCAACGACGGCGTGCGCGCAGCGCATTGGTTTCCGCCTCATCCCCTTCCAGCACGTTCAACACTTCGGCTTCAGGAATCAGATTGATGGTGGTTTTGCAGCGCTCTTTTGGCGTCAAAGCATAGCCGGAACAGCCGAGGAACACCCCGGTGCTGGCGGTACGAATCCCCATCTTGCGCCCACAGGTCGGGCAATCGATGGTGGTCAGCACCATGGCATTGGGTCGCATTCCCCCCACTTCCGGATCCATTTCCGCTTTTTCTAGCTGCTGGCTGAATTCGGCAAAAAACTCATCCAGCACCCCTTTCCACTCCGCCTGATTGTTGGCGACCTGATCGAGGCTGCTTTCCATACGCGCAGTAAAATCGTAATTCATCAACTCGCGGAAATTTTCTTCCAGACGGTCGGTGACAATTTCACCCATTTTTTCCGCGTAGAAACGGCGGTTTTCCACCCGCACATAGCCACGATCCTGAATGGTTGAAATGATAGAAGCGTAGGTAGACGGACGACCGATACCGCGTTTTTCCAACTCTTTTACCAGCGAGGCATCGCTGTAGCGCGCAGGCGGTTTGGTAAAGTGCTGGCTCGGCAGCAGTTTATCCAGGGTCATCACTTCGCCGACGTCAACGGTCGGCAGCGTGCGATCTTCGTCACCTTTACGCAGCGCTGGCATCACTTTGGTCCAGCCATCAAAACGCAGGGTGCGCCCTTTGGCGCGCAGTTGATAGCCTTCCGCGTTCACCGACAGCGTTGTGGAGTCATACTTGGCCGGTGTCATTTGGCAGGCAACGAATTGGCGCCAGATCAACTGGTAAAGTTTCTGCGCATCGGCTTCCATATCCTTCAGTGCATCCGCCAGAACGGCGACGTCCGAGGGGCGGATCGCTTCATGCGCTTCCTGAGAGTTTTCTTTACTGCTGTAGAGGTTCGCGCTCTCCGGCAGGTAAGCGTTACCAAAGCTGGACGCAATATAATCGCGCGCCATGGTCAGCGCATCCTGACTCAGGTTGGTAGAGTCGGTACGCATGTAGGTGATGTAGCCCGCTTCATACAGACGCTGCGCCATCATCATGGTTTTTTTAACGCCAAACCCCAAGCGAGTACTTGCCGCCTGTTGCAGCGTGGAGGTGATAAACGGTGCCCCCGGTTTGCTGCTGGTCGGCTTGTCTTCCCGCTCCGCAACCACATAGCGCGCGGTCTCCAGCACGCTGACCGCAGCCGCCGTTTGCGCTTTATTGACTGGCTTGAACGGCTTGCCATCAAAATGCGTCACCTGCATTTGCAATGCGGCACTCGATGACAGCAAATCAGCATGCAGTTCCCAGTACTCTTCCGGGATAAAGGCCTTGATTTCGCGCTCGCGATCCACGACCAAGCGTACCGCAACGGACTGCACGCGACCGGCAGAAAGCCCACGGGCGATTTTCTTCCACAACAGCGGAGAAACCATATAGCCCACGACACGGTCCATAAAACGCCGCGCTTGCTGCGCATTGACCCTGTCGATATTTAATTTATCTGGTTTTTCAAACGCCTGCTTGATCGCGTTCTTGGTAATTTCGTTAAACACCACGCGGCTGAAACGGCCTTCATCGCCCCCAATGATTTCCCGCAGGTGCCAGGCAATGGCTTCCCCTTCGCGGTCAAGGTCGGTTGCGAGATAGACGTGGTCGGCATTGGCCGCCAGCGTTTTCAGTTCAGAGACGACTTTCTCTTTGCCGGGCAATATTTCGTAATCAGCCTGCCATCCGTGGTACGGATCGACCCCCATACGATTGACCAGCGCAGTGCGCTCATCTTTTTTGCCGGCTTTTTTCGCTTTGCCAGGCTCAGCGCTCTTCTTCGCCGCCGCAGAACCGCTGGTCGGCAAATCACGCACATGACCGACGCTCGATTTCACCACGTAGTCATTGCCCAGATATTTGTTGATTGTTTTGGCTTTGGCCGGGGACTCAACTATGACGAGAGCTTTACCCATATGTATTGTTACCTACCGAATGCTTCATATTAACGTGTTGTTGAGGGCGTCTGCTCCCTTTTTCAAGGGGCATATACGTCATTTATTCTCTACCGCTACGCCTGTTGGCGTACTTCCAGCTTCACTGGGTGGAGATTCAAGAGTACGTAACGGTCAATAAACCATTCCATAACCACATGACCATCCACGTTTTTTTGCTGTAATGACGGTTAACTGCCCGCGGTGCCGCCTAACGCTGCTGCGACACCGTAAAGAATTTTTTCCGCTTAACGATACAAAATCCCACACTCTACCTGATAAATGCCGCCACGCAACCTAATTAGCATGGAAACGCGGTTTTCGCCAACCTCTGCTGCTCATCGTTATCGGCTGAAAACGGCGTTGTCTTCAGAAAAATTACGTCGTCATATCAATCTGTTTTCACAGGTTCTGCGAAAAAAGCGCAAAAAAGCACAAGCGAATGCCGCCGGGGTAGCGTTAGAATAGCGTCATGAGTTTCAGTAGGAGTAACACCATGTCAGACAATGAGACTATTGCCGCAGAGCACAGCGCCACAGAGAAGGTTAACATCGATCGCCAGACGCTGTTGGAAGAAGCTAACCGTTTGATTCAGAACCATGATGACTATCTGCACGGCATGATTGCCACCGACGTCAATCAGAAGAGCGGCGTGCTGGTCTTTAAAGGGGATTATTTCCTGGATGACAACGGCCTGCCGACATTAAAAACTACGGCGGTGTTTAACATGTTCAAGCATTTGGCGCATGAATTGTCAGAGAAGTACCAACTGATCGACTAAGCGGGATATCCCTGTACGCGGTGTATTTTGCCGCGCACAGGGTTAAACGCCTCAAACAAACGGATGGCTGCCCCGCTGCCACCAACGCAGCAGCAGACGTTCGGCGGATTCACCCGCGTTTCCCATGATTTTGTCCAACAGGCGCTTGCGCCGCGTATAACGCACGCTCAACACTTCATGCGTGGTTATTTCCTGGACCAGCAAATCGTCGCTGGTGCCAATCTCATCGACCAGTCCCAACGTTTGTGCCTGCGTGCCAAACCAATGTTCGCCCGTGGCGGTTTTATCGATGTCCAGCGAGGGCCGCATCTCTTTGACAAACTGCTTGAACAGGCCGTGAGTGACGTTCAGCTCTTCACGGAATTTTTCACGCCCCTGCTCCGTATTCTCACCAAACAGCGTTAACGTGCGCTTATATTCACCGGCAGTGTGCAATTCGACATCAATATCATTGTTTTTCAGCAACCGATTGAAGTTGGGGATCTGAGCGACCACGCCAATAGAACCGATGATGGCAAACGGCGCCGCTACAATGCGGTCGGCCACGCACGCCATCATGTATCCGCCGCTGGCAGCCACCTTGTCCACCGCAACGGTCAACCGAATGCCGCCGTCACGCAGACGCTGTAACTGAGAAGCGGCCAACCCGTAGCCGTGCACCACGCCGCCGGGGCTTTCCAGACGCAACAGCACTTCATCCTGCGGCGTCGCCACCGCCAGCACCGCCGAGACTTCTTCACGCAGCGCCGAGACTTCACCGGCATCCATGCTGCCGTTAAAATCCAATACGTAAAGACGTGGTTTCAGCACTTTCTCATCGCCGCGTTTGGCGCGCAGTTTCTCTTCTTTCGCGGCAGCCTTGTCTTCTTTTTTCTTACGCTTGGCGACCAGTTTGCGTTCCGCATCACTCATGCAGGTGTCGCGCATTTCATTTTGCATTTCGCGATACTGTTCGCCCAGGTTCATCACCTGCAACTCCCCTTTGCGCGGGCGTTTTCGCTGCGTGACACCAAAGGTCAACACCACCAGTGCGCCAATGGCCAGCACTATCGTGACTACTTTTGCCAGAAATAAGCCGTACTGAGAAAGCAATTCCACAAATACCGTCCCTCGTTTACTGAGTCATATCATGACGCCGCCGATGTTAACCTGCGCAGTCGCCTGCGACACACCACACCATCATACCGCTCGTCTTACGCCACTCCACGGTTTTCATCAAACCAGCGCGAGAGCAAAAAGACAGCCTAACGTATGGCGTGAAATATGGCGATGTTATTCATGGGTTTTTTACACCTGTTGCTGTTTTTTACCGCAGCGGCCCAAGAATGCGCCCGACGCGCATTGAATTCACCGTCGCATTGAGGCATAACTGCCGTTACGTCCTATGGTTTGCGGCGTATAGAGGAAAGCACCGTGCATTATCAACCCATGAATGATCTTCTCAAACACCGCCTTATTCTGGTCACCGGCGCGGGCGATGGCATCGGCCGCGAAGCCGCGCTCACTTACGCGCGCCACGGAGCCCGGCCGATCCTGCTGGGTCGTACCGAACATAAATTACAGGATGTACAAGCGGAAATCCTGCGTGAAACCGGAACACCATCGCTGATTGTGCCCTGCGATTTATTGACAGTCACCGCCGAGACGTGCGCTGCGCTGGCGGCTGACCTGGAAAAACAGATACCGCACCTTGACGGCGTACTGCATAACGCGGGGTTGCTCGGGGATATCGCACCGATCGCCGGACAGGATCCGACGACCTGGCATCAGGTGATGCACGTTAACGTGAATGCGACGTTTATGCTGACGCAGGCGCTGTTACCCCTGTTGCTAAAAGCCGCCAGCCCCTCTCTGGTGTTCACCAGTTCCAGCGTGGGTCGCGTCGGTCGCGCTGAATGGGGAGCCTATGCGGTTTCCAAATTCGCCACCGAAGGGCTTATGCAGGTATTGGCCGATGAGTACCGCAACCAGCATTTGCGCGTTAACTGTATCAATCCGGGTGGCACGCGCACCGCAATGCGCGCCAGCGCGTTCCCGGATGAAGATCCCCAACGCCTCAAAACCCCGGCCGAGATTATGCCGCTCTACCTTTATTTAATGGGTGATGACAGCAAACGCAAAACCGGCATGAGTTTCGACGCACAGCCGGGCAGAAAGCCCGGCCCAGCCGTATAAGGGAGCCCTGACCATGGATAACGATCGCCACAAGCAGCGCCAGCAAAAACTGAAACAACGGGTCGACGAACGCATCGCGGCGGCCAACGACGTGCGCGGCATCCTGATGGTGTTTACCGGTAACGGCAAAGGAAAAACTACGGCGGCGTTTGGCACCGCGACACGCGCGGTAGGCCACGGCCTGCGCGTCGGCGTGATTCAATTTATCAAAGGTGAATGGCCCAACGGCGAGCGCAACCTGCTCGCCCAGCACGGCGTTGAGTTTCAGGTGATGGCAACCGGATTTACCTGGGACACACAGGATCGCACCGGTGATACGCTGGCAGCACAAGCCGTCTGGCAGCACGGCAAACGTATGTTGGCCGATGCTTCGCTCGATGTGGTGATCCTCGACGAACTGACCTACATGGTGAGCTACGACTATCTGGCGCTGGAAGACGTGGTGACCGCACTGCAACAGCGACCGGCCCATCAGAGCGTCATTATTACCGGGCGCGGCTGCCACCGCGAGTTGCTGGAATTGGCGGATACGGTAACGGAAATGCGACCGACAAAGCATGCATTTGATGCGGGCATAAAGGCCCAGCAAGGGATTGATTGGTAAGCAGATTGGACTGATATCACGGGGTGTGGCGACGACACACCCCGCGTAAAACCGACTACCTTAACATCGCGCTTAGCCGTTACGCTTTGGCGCACTGCGCCGCGCTGGACCGGCCTGGCCGTGGCGTTTTACCGCACGACGAATTTGATTCGCTTTCACCCGACGACGCTCGCGCTCAACCGGCAGCTTGCTGGTGGTTTCAGCCGGTAATTGCACCAGTTCGCGCAGGTAGTTAAGTTGCTCGAGCGGCATTTCTGTCCAGCCACCGCGCGGCAACCCTTTTGGTAAGGGAATATCGCCATAGCGCACACGAATCAGGCGGCTTACCTGCACGCCAACCGCTTCCCACAGACGACGCACTTCACGGTTACGCCCTTCGGTCAGCGTGACGTTATACCACTGGTTTAATCCTTCACCGCCGCTGTACTTCAGGGTGCAGAACGATGCAGGACCATCATCAAGCTGTACGCCTTTGGTCAGCAGCTTGAGTTTATCCTCATCCACTTCACCAAACACCCGCACCGCATATTCACGTTCTACTTCATGGCTGGGGTGCATCAAGCGGTTTGCCAATTCGCCGTCGGTAGTGAACAGCAACAGGCCGGAGGTATTCACATCCAGACGCCCTACCGCCACCCAGCGCGAACCGCGCATTTTCGGCAAGCGATCGAACACCGTCGGGCGGCCATCGGGATCGCTCCGGGTGCAAAGCTCACCTTCCGGTTTGTAATAGATCAGTACGCGACAGACCGCTTCTTCGGTTTCTTTAACGGAAACCACATGACCATCGATACGAATGCGGGTTGCCTTGGTCACTTCGACGCGGTCACCCAGCGTCGCAATTTTGCCGTCCACGCTCACACGGCCTGCCTGGATAATACCTTCAATCTCGCGGCGTGAGCCGTGGCCAGCGCGCGCCAGCACTTTTTGTAACTTTTCGCTCATTGAGCAGCCTCAGAGTGTCGCCTTCACAGGCGTCGGATAAAACAATGAGTTAACGTCACTTTCCGTCTAACTCACTGATGAGTATCTGTTTAGCAGAGGAATTCGGGCAATGCCTTCCTCTGTTTATCGCCACATCGCCGTACCCGTAGCACGAGTGGCCGATCATTCTACATGAATTTTAGGTCAAAAAGCGCATCTTGTTTGAGTACAACGCTATATCGGCCGATAATCCTGTTTCCAGGGAACCGTATACGCTATCGCCGACACAACAGGTTAAACGCCCATGACATCAATTTCACCGCTGGTCTGCCGGGATGCCACGCACTACGACAGCCATCAGCTCGCCGCCATATTGACCGAGTGCTTCACGGATTATGTGATCCCTTTTACCCTCGATGGCCCAACGTTTGCCACGCGCTTTAACGCAGAGGGTCTGTCATTGACCGAGAGCCGTATCTGGAGCGCCAACAATAACCCGGTGGCGCTGGCAATCATGGTGCGTCGCGGCTCGCGTTGCCGTTTGGCTGCCTTTGCCATTCATCCGCGCTGGCGTCGTGGCGGGTTGGGAACAGCGATGTTAGGGCGATTGCTGGATGAAGCGCGTCAACGGGGCGACAGCGCCCTGTGGCTCGAAGTGATTAGCAACAATGTGGCTGGCATTGCCTTGTATGACAGGATGGGATTTACGCGCCAGGACACCCTGTGCGGCTTTATTGCCCCTCTACCGGATGAAACAACAAACACAGCCGCACCATTAACACGTTGCGATCCCGTCAGCGTTATCGGCAGCATGATCGCCGCGCCTGATAACGCGTTACCCTGGATGCTCGATCCGTTGGGGACGGTCGCACTGCCGGCACAGGCATATCGCTCGGGCAATGACGCCTATGCCATTGTTGCCACCGCGTTTACCAAACCCCAGTTGCGGGCGCTCTATGTCACGCCCGCCGCCCGGCGACAAGGTCATGCACGACAGTTGCTACAAGCGCTGGCTGTACTGCATCAGGGCATTTCTACCCCTGTCGCGGTGCCGCAGGCGTTGACCCCGTTATTTTTGCAGGCTGGCTGGGAACAGCACCCGATAACCCAATTAACCCTGTGCCACACACTGTCAGAAACGGAAAACTAAGCGCATGGCAGCGGTGCAATCTTACCCGAGTTTCTCACTGAAACGGTGAGATATCACCGGTGCCTTCACGCACCACCACCGGTGCGGAGTCGGTCAAATCAATCACCGTTGTGGGTTTTTGTCCGAGAAATCCACCGTGGATAATTAAATCCACCCGTTTGCCCAGGTGATCCTGAATCTCTTCCGGATCGGACTCCGCAAAATCATTGCCCGGCAACATCAATGTGGTCGACATCAGCGGCTCATTCAGCGCTTCCAGCAACGCCAGCGCTATCTCGTTAGAAGGCACACGCAGACCGATGGTTTTACGTTTTTCACTCATCAACCGACGCGGCACCTCTTTAGTGGCTTTTAAAATAAAGGTGTAATTACCGGGCGTATTGTTTTTAATCAGGCGAAACGCCGCATTATCCACATAGGCATAGGTCGATATTTCAGAAAGATCGCGACACACGATGGTGAAGTTGTGGTTGCTGTCCAGATGGCGAATTTGGCAAATGCGCTCCATGGCATTCTTCTCGCCCAACATGCATCCCAGTGCGTAACCGGAATCGGTGGGATAGACCAGCACACCACCTTTACGCAGCACATCGACGGATTGATTGATCAACCGGGTCTGCGGGTTTTGTGGATGAATATAAAAAAACTGACTCATGATACGTCCTTAAACATCGAATTTAGCGCGACGCGTCGCATCCGTCGCGGTGCAGCGCTTCTGCGCTCACAGGCAGTACTGCCAGCGAGGGATGTTGCCACACCGGCGTCACGCCGCCGGGCAACCAGAGCTTGCGACCCAACTCGATCCAGGCGCAGGGCCGGTGAAAATCAGAGCCCTGCGAGGCATAGAGCTGAAAATCCTGCGCATAGCGCGCCAGTTGAGTACGTTCGTCCGGCGCTTGTTGGCATTGGGCCACTTCCATCGCATCCCCGCTTGCTGCCACAAAACTGGCCAGCACCCGCTTTAGCCATTTGGGCGACAAATCATAGCGCCCAGGATGCGCCAATACCGCTACACCGCCCGCATGATGAATAACATCAACGGCTTCTGCTATTGTACACCACTGCGGCGGGACATATCCGGTTTTCCCTTTTGCCAGATAGGATTTGAACACCTGCCCCACATTGCTGGCTTTGCCCTGTTCCACCAGAAAACGAGCAAAATGACCCCGGGTGATTTCGCCCTCTCCGGCTAGGCGCTGCGCCCCTTCCAGTGCGCCCGGAATACGCGCCTTTTCCAAACGCTCACTGATCGCCTGCGCGCGCTGCCAGCGGCGGCGCTTTTGCTGTTCAAGCAAGTCTGTCAGCGCGGCGTGTTCAGGGTCGATGCCGAGACCGACGATATGAATCTCATGGTTTTCCCACAGCGTGGAGATCTCAACCCCAGGCACCAGCCGCAACGGCAGATTCAATGCGGCTATCGCCTGCTGCGCAGCGGCCAGCCCGCCCACGGTGTCGTGATCGGTAATCGCCAGCACGCCAACGCGCATCTCGACGGCACGTTGCACCAGTTCGCCGGGCGACAGTTCTCCATCCGAAGCGGTAGTGTGGCTGTGCAAATCAAACAGCGGACTGGGAGACAGAGCAACGGAAAGTTCGGACACACAGGCACCTATGGTTGTTAATGCGGCTCAGGGAATCTGAGGCGCGGGACATCATGCCATTAAACACCGCCGCAGGGGAACCACACGACGGCGGTGCGGTATCGATAAAATAAAATACGTTAACCCGTTGACAATGCGCTCATGAACTAGTTAACTAGTACGCAAGTTCAGCGAATAAATGGAAATGTGATAATGGCAACGCACTCTCTCGCAATGGTAAACAGCAGCCCGCGCGGCAGCTTCAAAACCGCTGGTTGGTGGCGCTCTTCCCTGTGGCGGGTGGAGTATTAACGCATAGCTGTTATCACAACATGCAAAATCTCTAAACCCGCTTAATTGGCGGGTTTTTTTATGACTTACTGCTGTGCGATGACGTGAAACCGACATAAACGGGCAGCAGACAACCAGAGTAGCGACGATGCAAACATCAGCAACGATATCTTCATCCACCGATAAGCCGCAGCTTGAACTGCTGCGCAGCGAAGCCGCTTATCGCGATAATCCGAGCGCGGTTTTCCATCAGCTGTGCGGTGCCCGACCGGCGACGCTGCTGCTGGAATCCGCGGAAATTGACAGTAAACAGGATCTGAAAAGCCTGTTGATCATTGATAGCGCACTGCGGATCACCGCACTGGGGCAGCAGGTCTCCATTCAGGCATTGACCGCTAACGGCGCGACGCTGCTGCCATTGCTCGACCAACTATTACCGGCAGATATCGATGTCGCCGTGCGCCCCAACGGTCGTGAGTTAACCTTCCCCGCCGTTGATACCCTGCAAGACGAAGATGCACGTCTGCGTTCGTTGTCAGTTTTTGATGCGTTGCGTCTGCTGCAAACGCTGGTCACCAGCCCCGCCGATGAGCGGGAAGCGATGTTCTTCGGTGGCCTGTTCGCTTACGATTTGGTTGCCGGGTTTGAAGCATTACCGCCGCTCAGCCAACAGCAACGCTGCCCGGATTACTGCTTTTATCTGGCAGAAACCTTGTTGATCCTCGATCACCAACAGCGCGTCACGCATTTACAGGCCAGCCTGTTCACGCCCGATGCCGCCGAACGTCAGCGTCTGCAACACCGTCTGGCACAGTTAGGGCACCAGTTGCAGCAGCCAGCACCCGCGCTGCCGCGCCAGACGCTGACCGATATGACGCTCAGTTGTAACCAGAGCGATGAAGAATACGGTGATGTGGTACGTCAAATGCAGGAAGCGATTCGCATCGGTGAAATCTTCCAGGTGGTGCCGTCACGCCGTTTCTCACTGCCGTGCCCATCGCCGCTGGCCGCGTACCAGACGCTGAAAGAGAACAATCCCAGCCCCTATATGTTCTTTATGCAGGATCAAGACTTCACCTTGTTTGGCGCGTCGCCTGAAAGCTCGCTGAAATACGACGCGGATTCTCGCCAGATTGAAATCTACCCGATTGCCGGTACGCGCCCGCGCGGCCGTCGCGCGGATGGTTCACTGGATCGCGATCTCGACAGCCGCATCGAGCTGGAAATGCGTACTGACCATAAAGAGCTGGCTGAGCACCTGATGCTGGTCGATCTGGCGCGTAACGATCTGGCACGTATCTGTGAAGCAGGCAGCCGCTACGTGGCCGATCTCACCAAGGTCGATCGTTATTCATTCGTGATGCATCTGGTTTCCCGCGTTGTCGGTACGCTGCGTAAGGATTTGGACGTGCTGCACGCCTACCGCGCCTGCATGAACATGGGCACGCTGAGCGGTGCGCCGAAAGTGCGCGCCATGCAACTGATTGCCGACAGTGAAAAAACACGGCGCGGCAGCTACGGCGGCGCCGTGGGCTATTTCACCGCTCACGGCGATTTGGACACCTGCATCGTCATCCGCTCTGCCTATGTTGAAGACGGTATCGCTACCGTGCAGGCCGGTGCGGGCGTGGTGCTCGATTCACAACCGCAGGCGGAAGCCGACGAAACTCGTAATAAAGCGCGCGCGGTGCTTCGCGCCATTGCCACGGCTCACCATGCCAAGGAGATCTTCTGATGGCCGATATCCTGTTGCTCGATAATATTGATTCTTTCACCTACAACCTGGTGGATCAGCTGCGCGCCAGCGGCCACAACGTGGTGATTTACCGTAATCAGGTACCGGTGGACACCCTCATTGCCCGCTTGAAAACACTGGAAAATCCGGTGCTGATGCTCTCGCCCGGCCCCGGCACCCCGGCACAGGCAGGCTGCATGCCTGCGCTGTTAACCCAACTGCGCGGTCGTTTGCCGATTATTGGCGTCTGTCTCGGGCATCAGGCGATTGTTGAAGCCTATGGCGGTCACGTGGGTCAAGCCGGTGAAATCCTGCACGGTAAAGCCTCGTCCATTGAGCACGACGGCCAGGCGATGTTTCAGGGATTACCTAACCCACTGCCGGTCGCGCGTTACCACTCGCTGGTAGGCAGTCAGGTGCCTGATGAACTCACGGTCAATGCCCATTTTAACGGCATGGTGATGGCAGTGCGTCACGACGCCGATCGCGTCTGCGGCTTCCAGTTTCACCCCGAATCTATCCTGACCACTCACGGTGCCCGTCTGCTGGAGCAGACGCTGGCGTGGGCGCTGGCATAAGCCTTATCGCGACCCACAACAAAAATCATTACCGAATTTAAGGATATGTTATGCACGCATCTGTGAATACGCTGGCCGCCGCACCTATCGACGCCACACTGGAAAAACAAGCCATTCTCGAGAAACTGTTTGGCGCTCAGGCCATCTCGCGCGCGGAGAGTCAGGCGCTGTTCAGCGCGATTGTGCACGGTGAGTTGGAGCCCGCGCAGTTGGCAGCCGCACTGATCAGCATGAAGGTTCGCGGTGAACACCCGGAAGAGATCGCCGGTGCGGCTGCGGCCTTACTGGCGGATGCGCAACCTTTTCCGCGTCCCGACTATCTGTTTGCCGATATCGTCGGCACGGGCGGCGATGGCACCAACAGTATCAATATCTCTACGGCCAGCGCGTTCGTGGCCGCTGGCTGTGGCGTGAAGGTTGCCAAGCACGGTAATCGCAGCGTCTCCAGCCGTTCCGGCTCATCCGATCTGCTGTCCGCGTTCGGCATTAAACTGGATATGGCACCCGAACAATCGCGTCAGGCGCTGGACGATCTCGGCGTCTGCTTTTTGTTTGCACCGCAGTACCACACCGGATTCCGCCATGCGATGCCGGTACGCCAGTTGTTGAAAACGCGCACGCTGTTTAACGTGCTGGGCCCGCTGATTAACCCGGCACGCCCGCCGCTGGCGCTGATTGGGGTTTACAGCCCGCATCTGGTGACGCCCATCGCCGAAACGCTGCGCGTGCTCGGCTATCAACGCGCCGCCGTGGTGCACGGCGGCGGTATGGATGAAGTCGCGCTGCACGCCCCTACGCAAGTGGCGGAATTACGTGATGGCAAGGTGGAAACCTATGAATTGACCCACCGCGATTTTGGTCTGGAAAGCGCCCCGCTTTCTGCACTCCAGGGCGGGCTGCCCGAAGAAAACCGTGATATTCTGGCGCGTCTGTTACAAGGCAAAGGCGAACGCGCGCACGGTAATGCCGTGGCCGCCAACGTCGCATTATTGCTGCGTCTGTTCGGGCAAGAAGATTTGCGCCAGAACGCGCAGCAGGCATTGGATGTTATTCACAGCGGGCAGGCCTATCAGCGCGTGACAGCGCTCGCCGCCAGAGGGTAAAGGTGCTATGCAAGAGTCAGAACTGAACAAGACCGTATTGGGTAACATCGTTAAAGATAAAGTGAGTTGGATTGTTGCGCGCCAGCAAGCACAGCCGTTATCCAGCTTTCAAGCGGATCTTGTTCCCAGCCAGCGCGATTTTTATGCGGCGCTCAAACATAAAAAGCCCGCGTTTATTCTGGAATGCAAAAAGGCATCGCCTTCCAAGGGGCTGATTCGCGAAGATTTTGATCCGGTGGCCATTGCCCGCGTCTACAGCGATTACGCCTCCGCCATCTCGGTACTGACCGATGAGAAATATTTTCAGGGCAGTTTTGATTTTCTACCGCGCATCAGCGCTGTCGTCAGGCAGCCGGTGCTGTGCAAGGATTTCATCATCTCGGAATACCAGATTTATCTGGCGCGCCATTATCAGGCCGATGCCATTCTGCTGATGCTGTCGGTGCTGGACGATCATGAGTACCGCGAACTGGCTCAGGTGGCGCACAGCCTGAAAATGGGCGTATTGACAGAAGTGAGTAACGAGGCCGAGCTGGAACGGGCTATCGCGCTCAAGGCTCGCGTGGTCGGTATCAACAATCGCGATTTGCGCGATCTGTCTATCGACCTCGACCGCACGCGCACGCTGGCACCGCGCTTGCCCAAAAATGTTACGGTAATCAGTGAATCCGGCATTCATAACGCCGCACAAATCCGCGAGCTCAGCGCCTATGCCAACGGTTTTCTGGTTGGCAGTTCGCTGATGTCAGAGCCTAATCTGTCGTTAGCGGTGCGCCGCCTGATCCTAGGTGAGAATAAGGTGTGTGGGCTCACACGTGCCATGGACGCCGCGGCGGCGTACAACGCCGGTGCGGTGTATGGCGGGTTGATCTTTGTGCCCTCCTCTCCACGCTATGTTACACCGGCGTTCGCACCGACGGTGATGTCCGGTGCACCGTTGCGCTACGTTGGCGTATTTCGTAACGCGCCTGCCGCTGAGATTGCACAGACGGCCCGACAACTGGGGTTGTTCGCCGTGCAACTGCACGGCAATGAAAATCAGACCGCCATTGATGACCTGCGCGCGCTGCTGCCCACCACCTGCCAGATCTGGAAAGCGCTCAGCGTTGAAAAAAGACTGCCCAAACGCGATTTTGCCGGTGTGAATCGCTACCTGTTCGATAACGGACAAGGCGGCAGCGGCGAGCGTTTTGACTGGAATTTATTGCATGAGGCCGATCTGAGTAACGTGCTGTTGGCCGGTGGCGTGAATGTGTTTAATAGCGCTAAAGCCGCACAGCTCGGCTGTGCCGGACTGGATGTTAACTCAGGTGTCGAAAGCGAACCCGGGATCAAAGACGCGGTGAAAATACATGCCGCCTTTGCCCCGCTCTACCCGCAATAATCGCCGGACAGTACGGCGCGACACGCTTCAATTTTTCGATTAGCACTGACAGGAAAGACAGGAACATTATGACGTTACTTAATCCTTACTTTGGTGAATTCGGCGGGCAGTATGTGCCGCAGATACTGATCCCCGCGTTACAGCAATTGGAACAGGCCTTTGTTGACGCACAGAAAGATCCTGAATTTCAGGCCGCCTTTACCGATTTGCTGAAAAACTATGCGGGTCGTCCCACGGCGCTCACCCGCTGCCGCAATCTGACCCAGGGCACACGCGCCACGCTGTATCTCAAGCGTGAAGATCTGCTGCACGGTGGCGCACATAAAACCAACCAGGTGTTGGGCCAGGCGCTGCTGGCCCAGCGCATGGGGAAAACCGAGATCATCGCTGAAACCGGCGCAGGGCAGCACGGTGTAGCAACCGCACTGGCCTGTGCCCTGCTCGGTCTGAAATGCCGTATCTATATGGGGGCCAAAGACGTCGAGCGTCAGTCACCCAACGTGTTCCGTATGCGACTGATGGGTGCCGAAGTGATCCCGGTGCACAGCGGCTCTTCTACCCTGAAAGATGCCTGTAACGAGGCGCTGCGCGACTGGTCTGGCAGCTATGACAAGGCACACTATTTATTGGGCACCGCCGCCGGGCCACACCCGTTCCCGACCATTGTGCGTGAATTCCAGCGCATGATTGGTGAAGAGACCAAAGCGCAGATTCTGGAGCACGAAGGGCGTTTACCTGACGCCGTTATCGCCTGCGTCGGCGGCGGCTCCAACGCCATCGGCATGTTTGCCGATTTCATCGAAGAAACCCCGGTGCGTTTGATTGGCGTTGAACCTGCGGGACTGGGTATTGAGAGCGGGCAACACGGCGCACCGCTGAAACACGGCCGCGTGGGAATCTATTTTGGCATGAAATCGCCCATGATGCAGACCTCCGACGGCCAAATCGAGGAGTCCTACTCCCTTTCTGCCGGGCTGGATTTCCCGTCAGTCGGTCCGCAGCACGCCCACCTGAACAGTATTGGGCGCGCCGACTACGTCTCTATTACCGATGATGAAGCGCTTGACGCGTTTCAGGAGCTGTCCCGCCATGAAGGCATCATTCCGGCACTGGAATCGTCTCACGCGCTGGCACATGCCTTGAAGATGATTCGTCAGGAGCCTGAAAAAGAGCAACTGCTGGTGGTTAACCTCTCTGGCCGCGGCGATAAAGACATATTTACAGTGCACGATATTTTGAAAGGTCGGGGGGAGATCTGATGGAGCGTTATCAACAACGGTTTGCACAGTTGGCTGAAAAGAAAGAAGGTGCCTTTGTTCCCTTTGTTACCTTAGGCGATCCAACCCCGGCACTCTCATTGCAGATTATTGATACCTTAATCGATGCCGGTGCCGATGCGTTAGAATTAGGCATTCCCTTTTCCGATCCGTTGGCGGACGGCCCCACGATTCAGGCCGCAACCTTGCGCGCGTTTGAAGCGGGGGTCACCCCCGGGCACTGTTTTGAGATGCTGGCGGCCATCCGTCAGAAGCACCCCACCATGCCTATTGGCCTGTTGATGTACGCCAATCTGGTATTCAGCAACGGTATCGATGCTTTTTATCAGCGCTGTGCCGACGCGGGCGTTGATTCCGTGCTGATCGCCGACGTGCCGATTGAAGAATCTGCACCCTTCCGCGCCGCTGCGTTGCGACACAATGTTGCACCGATTTTTATCTGCCCGCCTAACGCGAGTGACGCCTTGCTCAGAGAGATTGCCTCTCATGGCCGCGGCTATACTTACCTGTTGTCGCGTGCGGGCGTGACGGGCGCGGAGAAGCGCGCTGAGCTGCCGTTGCACCACCTGATAGCCACGCTGACGGAGTATCACGCTGCGCCTTCTTTGCAAGGCTTTGGTATTTCAGAACCGTCACAGGTAAAAGAGGCTATCGCTTCCGGTGCCGCTGGCGCGATTTCTGGCTCTGCCATTGTGCGAATCATTGAACAACATCGCCACCAGCCAGACGTAATGTTGGCAAAACTGCATGATTTCGTCAGTCGTATGAAAGCCGCTACGCGCGTCTGATCCTGACTTTTCTCCCCTCCCCGCCAGCTATTCCTCTGGCGGGGATAGCATTTTTCACTGCGTTATCGCGAAAATCCCGCCGTTTATCAGACCTGACACCGGACATGGCAGTGGGAAAAATATTTTTTTACCCTGACAAGACCCTATTTATGATTATTTTACGGAGAAATTCATTGCTGGGGAAATCGATTTTTAACACAATCAAATAATCAACAATAAATATATTTCAATTTGCGTTAATTTGTAAAAAATAATTTCTAATTGAAAGATAAACTTCAAAACAGAAATATATAAAATTCAAAACGATATTTCAATTTTAAATACATAAAATTTCGCTTGATTAATTGAACGAAATCACAAAAATGAAATAGCTGAACTAATATCTGATTTTGAAGATCTTGTTCACATTACTGTAAGAAAGAATACATACAATGGACTTGCTATAAAAAAGTAGCGTCTTCTCTTTAATAATAATTCTCTTGACATGGGATAATATAATGAAAGCTAAATTACTCGCGGTGTTGGTAACCTCGTTAGTCAGCATGAGCAGCATGGCTGTGACCTTTGATTACCGTCATGAAATGAGAGATACCACCAGCGCAAACCATCAAGATCGTCTGCTGATCTCCAACCGTTTTGATAACGGTTTTGGCCTGTCCATGGAAGCCAAATGGAAACAGCACGGCAACGATACTACGCCGAACAAACCGTACAACGAACCTGTTAGCAACGGCACGGAAGTAACTGCAAGTTACCTGTACAAGTTTGATAAAACATTTGGTCTTGAAGCTGGCCTGAACTTTGTATCAGACAGCAACAGTTCAAAATACCGTCCATATATCAAGGGTACAGCAAACATTACTGATTCTCTGTACTATGGCCTGCGCTATCGTCCGTTCTACCAACGTAACAGCAACAACATCGGTCAAGCTGGCAAAAACACCGACATGAGCGGTTACACCATTACCAGCACCTTGGGCTATAAATTGCCTGCAAACTTCAACATTGAATACGAATTTGAATACAACAAAAACACCAAAGCGGGTTCTGTTGGTTACATCGCCGACAAAGACAACGACAACATGACTCACAACGTCAAGCTGGCGTACAAGTATGACAAAAACTGGACCCCGTACGTTGAAGTGGGCAACATCGAAGGCAGCACTGTCACTGACGAGCGTCAAACTCGTTACCGTGTTGGTGTGCAGTACAACTTCTAATCGCTAAACGTTTATTACGTTAGCCTTATTGGTTAGTTTTACCCTGTGTTGAAAAACGGCGGATTAATACCCGCCGTTTTTTTGTACCAGTAGAATATATAGTTTAGTGCGTGATAGTTTATCTGGAAATAAATACGGCGCTCGAAAGCGCCGCAAGTATAATTGTTAATATCAGGTTGTGATTCTATTAAAAGCGATAGCCAACCCCAAACATAAAGGTGAATGGATCGAGCCGAGTGCTGATCGATTGTGGGCCAGCAGGCGAATTAAAACGGACGTCGGTATCAATATCCATCCACCAAATCGAGGCATTAATCAGCCAGTTTTTATCCAGGTTATAATCCAACCCGGCCTGTGCGGCCACCCCCCACGAGTTTTTCGCACTGAGATCGCTTAAGCCCATACTCTTACCATGATCGTTGAATTTCTCATCGAAAAATAGGGTGTAGTTGATCCCCACCCCCAGATACGGACGCAGCTTATCTTTCGCATCACGAAAATAATACTGCGCCATTAAAGACGGGGGCAAATGGCTCACCTGTGCCACATTACCGACCGTTTGCAACCCAACATTGTGCGTAAACGGGGTTGCAGCCAGCAATTCAACACCGATGTTATCCGTGACCATGTAGCTGAACGTCAGCCCCAACTGCGTATCGTTATCGACCTTAAAAGAGCTGACACCCAGCACCGTGTCCCCACCCGCATTTGGGCGCACGGTAGCCGTTCCTGCACGCACAATAAAATCACCTGCCTGATGCGCCTGAGCGAAAACAGGCAGCAACGTTGCGACGAGTAGAGCCAAAGACGTTTTTTTCATTATTACCCACTCCCTTTATATGGTTTAAAGTCGAGCGCAGAATACCTCTAAGTAGGTATTCTTGTTTTAAGCCAGATCACAACTTTCACGCTAAAAAAGCGAAATCCAAAACACATCAAGATGAGCTAAATGCTTAAAAATCCTAAAATTGATTCACATCAATTTTTAGTTTAAAGCGCATTTAGTGCGCAGGGTAATACTGAGCCTTCACGGCGCTGAGGCCGTAGCGCTATAGTGAATGACTGCCCGGCCCCCTGTGATGGCGTTGTGGAAGAGGTCAACCATGGATACGTCGAACCGGAAATCGAATATCGGAGATAACCTCAACAGCTGCCTGCGATGCGGTGCCTGCTGCGGTTTTTTTCGCGTCTCATTTTACTGGGCAGAGGCTGATGACGGCGGCGGACTGACGCCAGCAAGCCTGACAGAACCCATTACCCCGTTTATCCGCTGTATGCAGGGCACCAACAGCACAGCGCACTGCCGCTGTGTTGCGCTTGAAGGCGAGATCGGTCAGGCTGTCAGTTGCAACATCTATGCACAGCGCCCCTCACCGTGCCGTGAGTTTTTACGGTCTGGTGAGAACGGTGAGGAAAATGACGCCTGCAATCGCGCCAGAGCCCGCTATGGCTTGCCCCCGCTTTACCCTGCCGAATAAATTTGCAGCGAATACCCTTTTCAGACGTGCAGCAAGGTGCAACCTTTTGAGGTAACAGGTTACAATGTGGATCATTGGGCGCGGAGACGCGTCGTTTTCACTGTTGAATAGCCAAGGAGCCTTCATGTCTATCACGGCCGGTACCCTCTACCGTGACACTATGAATTTTACGCGTAACCAACTTATCGGCCTGTTGTTGCTGTCATTACTCACGGCGGTCATTACTGTCATGTTAAATCAGGCATTAATACCGGCACCGGAACAGTTACAGCTATTGAGTAATGTCAGTGGCGATCTCTCCAGCACCGGCCAGTTGGGGCTGCACGATCTGATTCAACAAATGACGCCCGAGCAACAGATGGTGCTGCTTAAAGTTTCCGCAGCCAGCACCTTTGCCGCACTGGTCGGAAATGCGTTGCTGACCGGCGGTGTGTTGACGCTGGTGAGACAGGTTTCGGCCGGACAAGCCACCAGCGCGCTGCGCGCGATTGGTGCCTCCGCACCGCTGCTGCCGCGACTGTTCTTTTTGATCCTGGTGGGTACCATTTTAGTGCAACTGGGTATGCTGCTGTTGATCGTGCCGGGGGTGTTGCTGGCCATCGCAGTCAGTTTATCTCCCGTGATCGCCGCGGTTGAGAATAAAGGCGTTTTCGCCTCCATCCGCCTCAGCGCAAAGCTCGCCTATGCCAATCTGAAGCTGATTGCTCCTGCTGTGCTCTTTTGGTTGTTGGCAAAGGTTGCCCTGCTGATGCTGGTAGCGCGTCTGCCGCTGGCATCGCCTACCACCATGGCAATCCTGATGAATGGGGTGAGTAACCTGATCTCTGCGCTCTTTTTGATTTACCTTTTCCGTCTGTATATGTTGCTGCGTCAATAATGAGCGAGCATGCCGTCTGCGGGCGGCATGTTTGATTAACAGAAAAGTAATGTTCTGCAAATTCTTACGATAAAACAGGATGCGAATGGCGCAATCAAGGATAATGACAACCAGCAGCAGACGATCGCCTACGGGTGAATGTGGTTAATCTTTGGCACCTCGCGTTGTAATGGGTCGATATAATGAAGCAACTTCTTGATTTTTTACCTTTAGTTATTTTTTTCGTCGTATATAAACTGCACGATATCTTTTGGGCAACTGGCGCGCTGATCGCTGCCACACTCGCTGCTTTTCTCTACAGCTGGTACAAATTTCGCAAAGTGGAAAAAACCATGCTGGTCACCGTGGTGTTGGTGGCGGTGTTCGGCGGGCTGACTATCTATTTCCATAACCCCGAATTCATCAAATGGAAAGTGACGATCATCTATGCGCTGTTCGCCGGTGCGTTACTGATTGGCCAGTGGTTTTTCAACAAGTCGCTGATTCAGAGCATGCTGGGCAAAGAGATTACGCTGCCGCAGCCGGTGTGGCGCAAGCTGAATACGGCCTGGGCGCTGTTTTTCATTGCCTGTGGACTGCTCAATATCTATGTCGCGTTCTGGTTGTCAGAAGGGCTGTGGATGAACTTCAAAGTGTTTGGGCTGACAGGGCTCACCTTGTTGTTTACACTTGCCTGTGGCGTGTATATCTATCGCCATCTGCCGCCTGAGCAGAACAATAACGAAAGCAAACAGTAATCCTTTAACCGTTAACCTGAGACGACGATGAGCACTACTCAAACTGCACCTCACGGTGAGCTGGTTCTGCGCACGCTGGCCATGCCCGCAGATACCAATGCCAATGGCGATATCTTTGGTGGCTGGCTGATGTCGCAAATGGACATTGGCGGTGCCATCATGGCGAAAGAGATTGCCGAAGGGCGCGTTGTCACAGTACGCGTTGACGGCATGAGCTTCCTCAAGCCTGTCGCCGTCGGTGACGTGGTTTGCTGCTATGCCCGCTGTCTGCGTACCGGGCGCAGTTCGTTGGATATCAACGTTGAAGTGTGGGTGAAGAAGGTCTCCACCGCCCCCATCGGGCAACGTTACCGTGCAACCCAGGCGCTTTTCACCTACGTTGCGGTGGATGAAGCGGGCCATCCCTGCGAACTACCGGCCGGGAAAAGCCACTTTACCGCACCCGACCCGGCCCCTTAACGTCATCGGGCTTGGGCAAAAAAAAGAACCGCATTTGCGGTTCTTTTTTTTGGTTTGCATGGGCTAGTTTATTCAACCACGGCACCGCCATCAATTTTAAAGATGATGGTTACCTGCAAATCCTTGCCCGGTTTTCCCGCTTCGTAACGCCATTTACGCATTGCCTGACGAATATCGCGTTCAAACATGTTGCGCGGCTGAGCGTTCAGCACGCGAATATTGTCTACTCGCCCTTCGCTATCCACATCAAACTGAAGCGTTGCCCGGCCTTCTACGCGCAGCGCAAAAGCGCGTGCCGGATACTGCGGTTGCGCACGACTCAACGGCCGCGGTCCTGATGACTGCGCTGAGGCAGACGGTGCCGGGGCTTGGCGCACAGGCGCATTGTCACGGGTTTTGCTGGCATCCTCCGAGGTAAACGGCGAAGGAGGCTGTTTCTCATCTGCCTTCTCTTGCGTCTTCTTCGGTGGCTCAACCTTTTTCTTTACCGGCTCCGTTTTCGGTTTCGGCTTGGGCTTCGGTTCTGGCTTGGGCTCTGGTAACGGGATCGCGACAGGCTGCGGTAAGGGTTCCGGCTCAGGCTCCGGTTGTTTCACTGCCTCGACCTGCGGTTCTGGCTCCGGCTCGGGCTGTGCGGCCTGCGGTGCAGGGGCCGCTTCCGTCGCCGCAGGCGCAACCATCACGACGCTGATCGGCTTCGTCGCTTGCGGAAGTTCAAGTGCGTCATTAAACGATGCGTATAACAATACGGCGATTAATCCACCATGAACGCCAACAGAAAGTAAAAAAGACCAGGATTGGCGGCGGATACCTAATAAAGTTGTTTGCGGCATAATTTTTCGTTGTCCTCTTAGCCGCCCAAGTTTAAATGCAAATAGCAATCATATTCAATAAGAACCCGATAGTTTGTTAAAAAAACCACTGGCGGAGTATGATGGTATTTTCACGCTATTCCCTTGAGGATTATCAAGATGTTGTACATCATTTTTGCTCAGGACGTTTCCGGTTCATTGTCTAATCGTCTGGCTGCACGCCCTGCCCATTTGGCACGACTGCAAACCTTGCGCGATGAAGGTCGCTTGCTGACGGCAGGTCCGTTACCCGCCGTTGATAGTGAAACGCCCGGTGATGCAGGATTTACCGGTTCCGCGGTTATCGCAGAATTTCCCTCTCTGAGCGATGCGCAGCGCTGGGCCGATGCCGATCCCTACGTGGCCGCAGGCGTGTACCAGAGCGTAACCGTAAAACCCTATAAAAAGGTATTTTAACCCTGCAATTTCAACGGTTATTTTGTTTAAGACAGCATTTATGACGCAGCAAAAGCGCCCGGTTTGGCGCGTTTTTGCTGTATTACCGGCAGCAATTCAACGCCATATCTATTTCAGTGAATTTGAACAACATCAGCTACTGAAGGAAAAAGCTGAAATAATATAGTCATTTAACAATGTTAGGGTACTGACTCTTGTTGATTGAGAGCCAGGACTTATGCTAGCACAATTCGCGTTTCTGAAGGGAAAAGGGACATTGTTCCGCAGATTCCGACCCAGCATTTTTTTGGGGTTATTGCTGATTATCGGTTTGTTTTCACTGCTGCAACTGATGTCGATCGCGATTATTTCCAACACCATGACCCAGGTACAGCGTGATACCGCTGCCAACGATCGTTTACGTGAACAACAGGCGCTGTTGGATCAGGCGCGTATGGCGGCGATGACCGCCAGCGATAAGCTAAACCGGGCTGGCATCTACCTGATGGTTGATAAAGAAACCGGTTCCGTCGGCAGTTGGAATAGCCTGATGGAAGAGGCGCAAGTCTCACTCAAACAGGCTCAGGACTATTATCAACAGATCGAAAAACCTGACGACAATGACAGTGACAGTCAGGCGTTACTGCGTAGCTACCAACAATTGTATCAAGGGTTGGTCGAACTGGCTGACGGGATCAAACAGAGCAATCAGATCGATATCTTTTTTATGGTGCCGATTCAGGCTTACCAAAATGATTTTACGCAGAAATACGGCCACTATCTGGCGAATAATGCCTCACACCAAAAGCAGCACGGGGAACAATTTCTGATTTCCCTCGACCGCACTCACACCATCTTCATGGTGGTTCTCGGGCTGCTGCTGGCCGTCTCGCTGTGCGTGTGGGCCACCGTAAACCGGATCATCATTCGCCCCCTCAACCGCATTATTCATCACCTTGGACGCATTGCGTCGGGCGATCTCTCCCAGCAACTTGATGAGAACAGCGGCTGCACCCGCGAAATCGCTGTGTTAAATCGCAGCATGGCGCAAATGCAATCCGGGTTAACCAATCTTGTTAGCCAAGTGCGCCACGGCATTGACGGCATGACGCAGCACGTTGACCGCGTCGCGGTGGATAATCAGGCGCTGTTTTCACAGGCGCGCCTGCAAGCCAATGAGCTTAAAGCGACCACGGACAACATTCTTCAGTTGAATGCACAACTGGCGCAGCACACCCAGCATACCGAGCAGGCCAGCCAGCATGCCTTGAATACCAGCTCCATGGCGGCTCACGGTGAATTGATGATGAATGACGTGCATGCTGCGATGTCCGATATCACCGGACGCACCAAAGAGATGACGGATGCTATCGGGATGATTGAAAACGTGGCGTTTCAAACGCACATTCTTTCATTGAATGCCGCCATTGAGGCCGCGCGAGCGGGTGAACTGGGACGCGGTTTCGCGGTGGTTGCCCGTGAGGTTGGTACTCTGGCAGCGCAGAGTAGCCAGTCGGCACAGCACATTAATGTACTGATTCGCGACTCAGACAGCAGCGTCGCGACCGGTGCCAAATTGGTCAAGAAATTGAGCGACAGTCTGCAAAATATCATCAGCTCCGCGCAGGGCACCGGTGCTTTTCTTAATGAAATCGCCGACATTTCCTCGCAGCAAACCCAGCACATTCAGGCGGTAACTGACCGCATTCAAACCCTGAACGATACGGTCAAACAGAATGTCAGTCAGGTCGAAGCCAGCGCCGATACCTTCAATTCGTTACTGGACCAGACCGAGCAATTGCGCTCATCCGTCACCCTCTTCACCCTGCCCACCGCAAACGCGCTGGAAACGGGGCAACCTGCCTCATCCGCGCTATTAGGAATGGCGCGCTAGCCGCGCACGGACGACGCACTAACAAACAACGGCCACAACGTGTGGCCGTTCAGACAGCTAACATGTCCGTTTGGACCACTACCACTCGTAGGCCACCGCATACAGCAGAGCACGACGCTGATGTTTCTGTTGCAGATAACGGGCATAGTGAATATGCCGATAGGTGCGTGACTGGGCTTCCAACCAACGACCTCTGCGTCGTTGAACCTGGCGTAACATGCGCCACCGGATCACTTCATTTCTGCTGCGTCTCATGACAACACTCTTTATCGAAAACGGGAGGGGGTGCGGCGTGGTAGTATAGCGCGTTCTCAGGTCATTCCAAGCACCCTGGCCTTTTTGCTGTGTCGGTACCGGCAATTTCGCCCTATTCTATTCAGACGAAAGGAATTTCCTCTTTTGACAAACTATGCGTACACTTTATGTCAATCGTGTGCTGAAGGGATCTGTACGCTGCTATGACCACTTTTTACACGCTGTTAAGTTGGCTACTGGTTCTGGGTTACTGGCTGCTGATCGCTGGCGTCACACTTCGCGTCTTGATGAAGCGCCGTGCGGTTCCTTCTGCAATGGCCTGGTTGCTGGTCATCTATATTCTGCCGCTGGTCGGTATTATCGCCTACCTCTCGTTTGGTGAGTTGCATCTGGGTAAGCGGCGCGCCGAACGCGCCAGCCGCATGTGGCCTTCAACGGCAAAATGGCTGCGGGAACTGGCCGAGTATCGGCAGATCTTCGCCACGGAGAACAGTGAAGTGGCTCGCTCGCTGTTCCAACTGTGCGAGCGCCGCCAGGGGATTGGCGGCATCAAGGGAAACCAGTTGCAACTGTTGACCACCTTTGAAGACACCATCAAAGGCCTGGTGCGGGATATCGACCTGGCACGCAGCGACATCGAGATGGTGTTTTACATCTGGCAACCCGGCGGGTTAGTAGAACAGGTCACTGCGGCCTTGAAAAAAGCGGCGCAACGCGGCGTAACCTGTCGAATTTTGCTGGATTCTGCGGGCAGCGTCGATTTCTTCCACAGCACAGCCCCGTCACAGATGCGCGATGCAGGTATTGAGGTGGTGGAAGCTCTTAAGGTCAACCTGTTTCGTGCTTTTCTGCGTCGCATGGATTTACGCCAGCACCGCAAAGTGATCCTGATTGATAACCGGATTGCCTATACTGGCAGCATGAACATGGTCGATCCGCGCTTTTTCAAACAGGATGCGGGCGTCGGCCAGTGGGTCGATTTGATGGCGCGTATTGAAGGTCCGATCACTACCACCATGGGCATCATCTATTGCTGCGACTGGGAAATGGAAACGGGTCAACGCCTGTTGCCTCCACCGCCGGACGTCGGGCTAATGCCGTTCGAACAGGAACGCGGACATACCGTGCAAGTGATTGCATCCGGTCCGGGCTACCCCGAAGACATGATCCACCAAGCGCTGCTGACGGCCGTCTACTCCGCGCGACACCAGTTGATCATGACCACGCCCTACTTCGTGCCCAGTGACGATCTGCTGCACGCCATCTGTACCGCGGCACAGCGCGGCGTCGATGTCAGCATTATCTTGCCGCACAAAAACGACTCGGTGTTAGTCGGCTGGGCCAGCCGCGCTTTTTTCAATGAGCTGTTTGCCGCAGGAGTAAAAATCTATCAGTTTCAAGATGGATTACTGCACACCAAAAGCGTGTTGGTCGATGGACAACTCAGTCTGGTAGGCACCGTTAATCTCGACATGCGCAGCCTGTGGCTTAACTTCGAAATCACGCTGGTGATCGACGATGACGGCTTTGGCAGCGATCTGGCCTGCGTGCAGGAAGACTACATCGCACGTTCACGCCTGATGGATGAAAGTAAATGGCAACAGCGTCCCTACTGGCAGCGTATTGTCGAGCGGCTGTTTTACTTTTTCAGCCCGTTTTTGTGATGCCCGAGCTCCTGATAATCGCCGTGCGTTGCGCTGTCAATAGCCGAGCCGTCATGTTCTAATAGTGCCATTACTGAATCTATGGAAATGTCTTATGGACCTGAATAACCGTCTTACGGAAGATGAAACGCTTGAGCAAGCCTACGATATCTTTCTTGAACTGGCGTCAGACAACCTCGACCCGGCGGATATCATCCTGTTCAATCTTCAATTTGAAGAGCGCGGCGGTGCGGAATTATTCGATCCTGCCGAGGACTGGCAAGAACATGTCGATGTCGATTTGAATCCGGACTTTTTTGCTGAAGTGGTGATTGGTTTGGCAGCAAAAGATGGCGACCCGATCGACGACGTGTTTGCGCGTATTTTGATTTGCCGGGAAAAAGACAACAAGATGTGCCATATCTTGTGGCGTGAGTAACTCGCCGCGCTGAAGGCCTGCACATGCGCAGGCCTTTTTTATGCTCAGCCTTGTAGCGGATCGACTTTCAGACACGAGACCGCATGGGTAAAATTGCCTTCCAGCAACGGGCGCGTCTTGACACAGGTTTCGCTGGCTATCGGACAGCGGGTGCAAAATACGCAGCCGGTGGGCGGGTTAATCGGTGAAGGCAACTCCCCCTCCAACAGCTGTATCCGCTTGCTGCGCTCTTTGTCGGGATCGGGGATCGGCACTGCCGACATCAGCGCCTGGGTGTAAGGGTGCAACGGGTTGCCAAACAAGGCGTCATCGGTTGCCAACTCCACGGCGTGCCCGAGATACATCACCAGTACGCGATCGGAAATGTGTTTCACCACCGAGAGATCGTGCGCGATAAAAATCAGCGACAGTTGCATTTCCTTCTGCAATTGACGCAGCAGATTCACCACCTGCGCCTGAATCGACACATCGAGCGCCGATACCGGCTCATCACAAATAATCAACTTGGGGCGTAAAATCAACGCCCGGGCAATACCGATACGCTGGCACTGGCCTCCGGAAAACTCGTGGGGATAGCGGTTAATCTGGTTAGGCAGTAACCCCACCTTCTGCATCATATTTTTGACGCGCTCGTTGATCACTTGCCGGGACAGATCGTTACGATAAGTGCGCAGCGGCTCGGCAATGATCTCACCCACCGTCATACGCGGGTTAAGAGACGCCAGCGGGTCTTGAAAAATCATTTGAATATCGTTGCGAACGTGACGCCACCCGTCCTGATGGATGTGGCACAAATCCTGACCCAACCAGCAAATCTGTCCGCTGGTGGCTTTCACCAGCCCGATGATGGCACGCGCCAGGGTCGATTTACCGCAACCCGATTCACCGACGATACCCAGCGTTTCACCTTCATAGAGGCGAAACGTGACGCCATCGACCGCTCTGAGCGACTGTGCGGGTTGCCAGAACCATTTTTTGCGCGCATTGACAGCGAAATGTACACAGAGGTCACGTACGTCGAGGATGACGCGTTTTTCCTGTTGGGTTGTCATAGCACCTCCTCTACCGCGCGAAAACAGGCACGCATCCGACCCGCATCAAACGTGGTTAACGCGGGCACCTCCTGGCAACGCTCCATGGCATAAGGACAGCGGGGAAGGAAGGGACACCCCGGCGGTAAATGCAACAAATTGGGCGGATTACCGGGTATCGTGGCCAGCGTTTCGTCACTGACGTCCAGACGGGGCACTGCGTTCAACAATCCTACCGAATAAGGGTGCGAGGGACGATAAAATACATCGCGCGCGCTGCCATACTCCATAGTGCGACCCGCATACATCACCAACACCTTGTCACAAATGCCTGCCACCACGCCTAAATCATGGGTAATCATGATGATGGCGGTGTTGAATTCCCGTTTTAAATCCGCAAGCAACATCATCATTTGCGCCTGAACCGTCACATCCAGCGCCGTGGTCGGTTCATCGGCGATCAGCAGCTTTGGCTGACACAGCAGCGCCATGGCAATCATCACCCGTTGGCGCATGCCGCCGGAAAACTCATGGGGGTACATCTTCATCCGCTGTCGCGCCTCTGGCATGCGCACCGCATCCAGCATGTTAACCGCACCGTCGAACGCTTCGCTGCGACTGCACCCCTGATGAAACATCAGCACTTCCATCAGTTGTTCACCGACGCGCATATAAGGATTGAGCGAGGTCATCGGATCCTGAAAAATCATGGCGATCTCTTTCGCCCGCAGCTTATTGAGCGATTTTTCAGGCAGATTAAGAATCTCATGCCCGATAAAGCGGGCCGAGCCGCTGGCTTGGCCATTTGCCGCCAGCAACCCCATCAGCGCGAACGCGGTCTGTGATTTTCCCGAGCCTGATTCTCCGACAATGCCCAGCGTTTCGCCCTGATCAATGGTAAAACTCAGCGCGTTCACCGCCGTGACATCACCTTCCTCGGTGGCAAATCGCACGCTGAGATCCGTCACGCTCAGTAACGGGTGCAGCGCGCGCAGGTTATCCCCTCTCTGTTCTGCGTCTTTTGCAATCATAGCGGCTCCTTAACGATCCTTCGGGTCCAGGGCATCCCGTAAGCCATCGCCGATAAAATTAAAACAAAACAGGGTGACAACCAAAAACGCGGCCGGAAACAGCAGCAGCCAAGGCGACACTTCCATTGAGTTCGCACCGTCATTGAGCAGCGAGCCCCTGCTGCTGAGCGGCTCTTGCACGCCCAGCCCAAGAAAACTTAAAAACGATTCGAACAGGATCATGCTGGGAACCAGCAATGACGCGTAAACCACCACGACGCCCAGCACATTTGGCACGATATGGCGTAACACAATGCCCGTGGTAGAAACGCCGCACACCACTGCCGCTTCAATAAACTCTTTACGTTTGAGGCTGAGCGTCTGCCCGCGCACAATTCTCGCCATATCGAGCCACGACACCATGCCAATCGCAATAAAGATCAACAGTAGCTGCTGCCCAAAAAAGGTCACCAGCAGAATGACGAAAAACATAAACGGGAAGGAGTTCAGGATCTCCAGCCAGCGCATCATGATGGAATCGACCTTGCCGCCCGCGTAACCCGAAATGGCCCCGTACAGCGTCCCCACCAGCACGGCAATCAGCGCGGCGGCAATGCCCACCATCAACGAAATTCTCCCGCCGATGGCAACGCGCACCAGCAGGTCTCGGCCGTTAGAATCGGTACCAAAATAGTGCTTTGAGGCCAAATCCGGTCCCTGCGACATCATGGCAAAATCCGTATCGGCAAAATTGAAAGGGGACAACAGCGGAGCCAGCGTAACAAACAGCGCAATGCTCCCCAGCATCATCAGGCTCGCCACGGCGGCCCGGTGATGCATAAACCGCCGCCCGGCATCCTGCCAGAGGCTGCGTCCTTTGATGTCCAATGATTGCCCCATCTGCATCAGCGCGTGATGATTCTGCTTTCTAAACATCCTCACCTCACTCAATAACGAATTTTGGGATCGATGACGGCATACAACACATCGATGATGGCGTTAAACAGGATCGTCAAACCGCCCACCAGTATGGTCAGGCTGAGCACCAGAGAATAGTCCCGGTTTAATGCACCGTTAACAAACAGTTGCCCAATGCCCGGCAGACCAAAAATGGTCTCGATCACCATTGAACCGGTAATAATGCCGACAAACGCCGGGCCCATGTAGGAGAGCACCGGCAACAAGGCCGGCTTTAGCGCATGGCGCAGAATGATGTGGCGCATCGGCAACCCTTTGGCGCGCGCGGTGCGGATAAAATTGGCGTGCAGCACTTCGATCATCGCGCCGCGCGTGATGCGCGCGATACTGGCGATGTAGGAGAGCGACAGCGCCACCATCGGCAGTAATACATATTTTCCCGCCCCACCGTTCCATCCCCCGGCGGGCAGCCAGCGCAAGGTAATCGAGAACACCAGCACCAAGAGGGGCGCAACCACAAAACTGGGGATCACCACGCCGGTCATGGCAAATCCCATAATGGTGTAGTCCCAACGGCTATTTTGATACAGCGCCGCTACGGTACCTGCCGTCACGCCCAATAACACGGCAAACACGAAGGCGGCCGCACCCAGTTTCGCGGAAACGGGAAATGCACTCGCCACCAGATCATTAACCGAGTAGTCCTTATATTTAAATGACGGGCCAAAATCCCCCTGTACCAATTGCAGCAGGTAATTACCATATTGCTTCAATACCGGATCGTTGAGATGGTATTTGGCCTCAATATTTGCCATCACTTCCGGGGGCAAATTGCGTTCGCCAGTAAAAGGACTTCCCGGCGCTAGCCGCATCATAAAGAACGAGATCGTAATCAATACAAACAGCGTCGGTATCGCTTCCAGACAACGACGCAGTATAAATTTCAGCATGGTTCTACCTATAAAGGCATGGCACCTGTTGCTGTGCTCGCCCCCTCTTCACCGAGGATTTTTTCGGCAAGAGAGCAGCGAAGCACATTCAGGAACGGCGTTAATGTTGCAAAATATAAAGATCTTTCACATGAATATTGTCGAGCGGATCGTTTCCGGTCAGGCCGCCGACATACGGTTTCACCAACCGGGTATTGGCGTAATAAAATATCGGTATCGTCACCGCATCGCGATCCAATTGCGTTTCGGCCTGTTGATACACGGCCGTGCGCGCTTGGTCATTGGTCACTTGCAGTGATTTCACCATAAACGCATCAAACGCCGCGCTTTTGTAATGTGAGGTATTTGAGCTGCTGTCCGATAACATGCTGTTCAAAAATGACGACGGCTCATTATAATCCGCACACCACCCGGCGCGCGCCAGATCATAATTCCCCTGATGGCGCGTGCTGAGAAACGTTTTCCATTCCTGATTTTCCAATTTCACATTCACGCCGATATTTTGCTTCCAGAGCGACGCGGCGGCAATCGCCATTTTCCTGTGCAGATCGGACGTATTATAAAGCAGCGTCAGCGTCAACGGTTTTTCGGGCGAATACCCTGCTTCACGCAATAGTCGCTTGGCCTCGGCATTACGTTTCTCCTGCGGCCAGGTAAACCACTCAGGCACGCTGGCTTTTAAACCATCAATATACGGTGGTACGAATCCATAAGCAGGCATATCACCTTGGTTTTTGACCTTGTTGGTCAAAATCGCCTGATCGAGCCCTAACCGCAGCGCCTGACGCACCCGCACATCAGTAAAAGGCGCACGTTGGTTATTAATTTCGTAATAATAAGAGCACAAATAAGGTGTCACCTTCACTTCATCAGGTATTTCCTGCTTCATTTTTTGAAACAGTTCAATCGGTAAATTGGTGTAGGTGATATCAATTTCACCGCTGCGATAGCGATTTACGTCCGTCACTTCTGAGGAGATGGGTAAATACGTCACCTGCTCAATAGTGGTATGGGCATTATCCCAGTAGTGAGGGTTGCGCGCTAAAACCAAGCGTTCATTGACAACCCAATTTTTCAAGGTATAGGCACCGTTCCCCACCCAATGTTCTGGCTGGGTCCACTTCTCACCGAATTTTTCAACCGCGGAACGATTGACGGGCGACATGGCAGGATAAACCGGAAGTTTATCAAAATAAGGCACCGCTTCGCTCAGCGTCACCTCCAGCGTATGGTCATCCACGGCTTTGACGCCCAACGTGTCCGGCGTTTTCTTTCCAGCTATAATGTCGTCAATGTTGACGATATGTCCGTACTGCAAGTAGCTGGCATAAGGCGAAGCGGTTGCCGGATCGGCTAATCGTTGCCAACTGTAGACAAAATCCTGCGCGGTGACGGGATCGCCGTTTGACCAGCGCGCGCCTTTGCGTAAATGGAAAGTCCAAACGCGGAAATCTTTATTTTCCCAACGCTCGGCCACACCGGGCACCATTTTTCCATTCGGATCGGTAATCACCAGCCCTTCCAACAGATCGCGCGAGACGTTGGACTCTGGCACGCCTTCTATCTTATGCGGATCGAGGGAGGCCACTTCCGCACCGTTGTTGCGCACCAGCACTTGATCCTTGGCTAACAGAGCGCCGGGCGGCGGTGCCGCCTCCGCGACAAGCACACCGCCTCCCCACGTGCCGAACAGCAATGCCACGGTTGCGGCCAGTCGTGTCGTCCCCGTCAGCCATTGACGCCGTTTTTGCGTCGCATCTCCTTTTTGTGAAACAGCGTAACCCGATAACCCGTTGTCCATATCTCCTGTCCTCTCTATGTTATCACATTGATATCACATGGATTCCGTCAAGACTAACCGCTCTGACGGAAATGCAAGACGTTTCCTGGAAAGTGTTTCAAACGTTATTCTGGTCAACCGCTGCCCATTCTGAAATGACGCAATAAACGACGGGCTATTCTCACGCAAGTAACAGGTGAATAATTTTATGGTAATCGAAATATTCAGAGAATAATCCAAATATTTTCCCGCCTATGGCAGGTTATAAATACCAACAAAGGCAACAATAACGCTACAAATAACTACAACAGTTAACAAATATGCTTGCTGAAAGGAGTCAGCATTTTTGAATCGGGATGAAGATCACACAAAAGGCACCCACTAATAGGTATGCTGCTTTCACAGTGTTAAACAGAAGATGCGGAATGAACCACTATCACCCACCGGGAAGAGAGGAGATTACGCCACCGCTGACCCACAGCCCTTTCAGGCAATGAGTAGGTAAACCCTGCATTCAGCCACGAATGCGATGTCGTTATCTATACTTAGCGTTTTGTAATAATGATTTGGCAGCACAGGGTTTGGCAGATCATTGCCTGAAAGAGTTTAACATTATCAGGAGAGCATTATGGCCGTAACAAACGTTGCTGAACTGAACGCATTGGTTGAACGCGTAAAGAAGGCACAGCAGGTCTTCGCCAATTTTTCTCAAGAGCAAGTCGATCAAATCTTTCGTGCCGCCGCCCTCGCCGCCGCCGACGCCCGCATTCCGCTGGCTAAAATGGCGGTAGCGGAATCGGGTATGGGTATCGTGGAAGATAAAGTGATTAAAAACCACTTTGCCTCTGAATATATCTACAATGCTTATAAGGATGATAAAACCTGCGGCATTTTGTCCCAGGATGACACCTTCGGCACCATTACCATCGCCGAGCCTATCGGGTTGCTGTGCGGGATTGTCCCGACGACCAACCCGACCTCCACCGCCATTTTCAAAGCGCTCATCAGTTTAAAAACCCGTAATGGCATCATCTTCTCGCCGCACCCGCGCGCCAAGAATGCCACCAACAAAGCCGCAGACATCGTACTCCAGGCCGCCATCGCAGCCGGCGCGCCGAAAGACATTATTGGCTGGATTGATGAGCCTTCCGTTGAATTGTCCAACCAGTTAATGCACCACCCGGACATCAATATGATCCTCGCCACCGGCGGTCCCGGTATGGTAAAAGCCGCCTACAGTTCCGGCAAACCGGCCATCGGGGTGGGCGCAGGCAATACACCGGTGGTGATCGATGAAACGGCAGATATCAAACGCGCCGTTGCCTCGATTCTGATGTCGAAAACCTTCGATAACGGTGTGATCTGTGCGTCTGAACAGTCGGTGATTGTGGTAGACAGCGTTTATGACGCGGTGCGGGAACGTTTTTCAACCCACGGTGGCTATCTGCTGCAAGGTAAAGAGCTCGAAGCCATCCAATCGATCATTTTGAAAAATGGCTCGCTCAACGCGGCGATTGTAGGTCAGGCAGCGCCAAAAATTGCTGAGATGGCCGGCTTTACCGCCCCCGCTGGCACTAAAGTGCTGATTGGCGAAGTGGTCAACGTGGATGAGTCAGAACCCTTTGCCCACGAGAAACTGTCGCCAACGCTTGCCATGTATCGCGCCAAAGATTTTGACGACGCCGTCGCCAAAGCCGAGAAACTGGTCGCCATGGGCGGTATCGGTCACACCTCCTGTCTGTATACCGATCAGGATAACCAGTTGGCACGCGTCAACCACTTCGGGGCGATGATGAAAACCGCGCGTATTTTAATCAATACGCCAGCCTCTCAGGGCGGTATCGGCGATCTGTACAACTTTAAGCTGGCGCCGTCGCTGACCCTGGGCTGCGGCTCCTGGGGCGGTAACTCCATTTCAGAAAACGTCGGACCCAAACACTTGATTAACAAGAAAACGGTAGCCAAGCGAGCTGAAAATATGTTGTGGCATAAACTTCCGAAATCCATCTATTTCCGTCGTGGCTCCTTGCCCATCGCACTGGAAGAAGTGGCCCAGGATGGCCACAAACGCGCCTTTATCGTCACTGACCGTTTCTTGTTTAACAACGGCTATGTGGATCAAATCTCCTCGGTGCTGAAACAGCACGGCTTGGAAACCGACGTGTTCTTTGAGGTGGAAGCCGATCCGACGCTGAGCATCGTGCGCAAAGGCGCTGAACAAATGCAAGCGTTCAAACCTGACGTGATCATCGCACTCGGTGGCGGTTCGCCGATGGACGCGGCCAAAATCATGTGGGTCATGTACGAACACCCGGATACCCATTTCGAAGAGTTGGCCCTGCGCTTTATGGATATCCGTAAGCGTATCTACAAATTCCCGAAAATGGGCGTGAAGGCGAAGATGATTGCCGTTACCACCACCTCCGGCACCGGCTCAGAAGTGACGCCGTTCGCCGTAGTAACGGACGACGCCACAGGGCAAAAATACCCACTGGCTGACTATGCGCTAACCCCGGATATGGCTATCGTTGATGCGAATCTGGTGATGAACATGCCGAAATCCTTGTGCGCCTTTGGCGGCCTGGATGCGGTTACCCACTCACTGGAAGCCTACGTCTCGGTGCTTGCCAACGAATATTCTGATGGACAAGCGTTGCAGGCATTGAAGCTGCTCAAAGAGAACTTGCCAGCCAGCTACCGTGACGGCGCAAAAAACCCGGTTGCGCGTGAACGCGTTCACAACGCCGCCACCATCGCCGGTATCGCCTTTGCCAACGCCTTCCTTGGGGTCTGCCACTCCATGGCGCACAAGCTGGGTTCCGAGTTCCATATTCCGCACGGTTTGGCTAATGCCCTGCTGATCGCTAACGTCATTCGTTATAACGCCAACGACAACCCGACCAAGCAGACCGCATTCAGTCAATACGACCGTCCGCAGGCGCGTCGTCGTTATGCCGAAGTGGCCGATCACCTGGGGCTGAGCGCACCCGGCGATCGCACTGCCGCGAAGATTGAGAAGCTGTTGACCTGGTTAGATGAAATCAAAACTGAACTGGGCATCCCCACCTCGATTCGCGAGGCTGGCGTGCAGGAAGCTGATTTCCTGGCGAAAGTGGACAAGCTGTCTGAAGATGCCTTTGACGATCAGTGTACCGGTGCCAACCCGCGCTATCCGCTGATCGCTGAGCTGAAACAGATCATGCTGGACACCTACTACGGCCGTCCGTATACGGAGAGTGTTGAAGAAGAGAAAGCCCCGGCCAAAACCGAGAAAAAAGGCAAAAAGGCTAGCTGAGAAGTGCTAACACGCCCTTGCCGTTAAGGTGGGGGCCTCCTTTACCCCAGCGATGCACCGCCTCGCTGGGGTTTTTTATCTGCCTATCTTTTATCTGCCTGTGTTCACGCGCGGGTTAATCCCAATGCGCTTTTGTAGTGTTTGCGACAGACCGACACATAGCGCTCATTGCCGCCGATCACCACCTGTTCACCTTCACGCAGCGGGTTGCCCTGCGCATCAAGCCGCAGCACCCGATTGGCTTTGCGCCCGCAATGGCACACCGTTTTCAACTCGATAAGCTTATCCGCCCAGGCGAGCAAATACTGGCTGCCGGAGAATAATTCGCCCTGAAAATCAGTACGTAGGCCGTAGCACAGCACCGGAATATCCAGTTCATCGACAATGTCCGACAGCTGGTTCACCTGCTCACGGGTTAAAAACTGACACTCATCGATTAATATACAGTGCACCGGCTGCTCACGTTGCGCATTAACCAATACGGTATACAAATCAGTTTGTAAATTAAACACCAGGGCCGGGGCGGAAAGTCCAATACGCGAGCTGACCCGCCCGATACCATCACGGTGGTCTATTTCAGCGGTTAAAATCAGCGTCCTCATCCCCCGTTCCTGGTAGTTATAAGAGGACTGTAATAATGCGGTAGACTTTCCCGCGTTCATTGCCGAGTAATAAAAATAAAGTTGTGCCATGTTTATAACCCCAAAAGAGCGCTTCACCCGCGCAACGCGCGGCGCCGCATTGTATCATATTTTGAAATAACCGGGGTGCCCGCTTGCCTTTGCTGCCCCAAGGGCCGTGAGAGGCAAAACGTCGGGCTCACGCCGCCATCACCGCCACAATGGCGTAGGTAATCGGCGTATATAAGGCGATAGACAATTGTGAAAATTCCTATAGAGGGGAAAACATTAACAGCATGAGCGATATTTAGCGTAAATAATTAGCATTGTATGATATTGGCAAGAACAACGCGGAATCGCCCTCTTGTGAGTAAGGGAACGAGTAACTTGATTTGTGTTTATCGACGCGACAACCTGACGACAGGTAAACGTTGCCGGGTATAAAAAATGCTTATATCGCGCCCGGTCAGCAGCGCCGTTGACCGCTTTAACGCAGCGTGCGGAGTAATACTCAAGTAACCGGTATTTCATTCGTTAACAACGTGGTTTTATTTCACTGAGCAGCAACGTGATATCGGTTTTAAAAACGCCATTTTTTAACAATCTTACAAATTTGACTATTGCAGAAAATAAAATAGCCATCTATTATCACCCTACATACGCCACCAATAATATTATTTGAGATTATCACAATGAGCGAAGCACTAAAGGTTCTAAACAACATCCGTACTCTGCGCGCCCAGGCAAGAGAATGCAGCCTGGATACTTTGGAAGAAATGCTGGAAAAACTGGAAGTCGTTGTCAATGAGCGTCGTGACGAAGATAATCAGGCGCAAGCTGAAATCGAAGAGCGTACCCGTAAATTACAGCAATATCGCGATATGTTGATTGCTGACGGCATCGACCCGAATGAACTGTTGCAATCTTTGGGCGCAGCCAAAACGCCGGGCAAAAGCAAACGCGCCGCGCGCCCGGCAAAATATCAATATACCGATGAAAACGGCGAAGCAAGAACCTGGACTGGCCAAGGCCGCACCCCTGCCGTGATCAAAAAAGCTATTGAAGAGCAAGGTAAATCGCTGGACGATTTCCTGCTGTAATTCCCCATCGGAATCGATGTGCTTATTTAGCAAAAACCCCGGTAACCGGGGTTTTTTTATATCCGTTTTTCGTGACGCCCCGCGAACCACAGGCAAAGCGCCATCGAACCCGGTTATTTCACATCATTTTCATTAACGGTTTCATTAAGCCATGCGGCAAAATCATTACCCAGCGTATTGTGACGCAGGCCGTATTCTACAAATGCACGCATGTAACCCAATTTGTTTCCGCAGTCGTGACTTACACCTTTAAGGTGGTAAGCTTCCACGGTTTCTTTTTCCATCAACATGGCAATGGCATCCGTTAACTGGATTTCATTACCTGCGCCCGGCGGTGTTTTTTCCAGCAGAGACCAAATATCAGCCGAAAGCACATAGCGACCGACAATCGCCAAATTTGAAGGCGCCTCTGAGGCCTTGGGTTTTTCTACTACGCCCACCATCGGTGCACTGTCGCCAGGCTGTAATGTCTGCCCTTTGCAATCAACAACGCCATAGCTGCTCACTTCTTCAACCGGTTCAACCATAATTTGGCTGTGACCCGTTTCGGAGAAACGCGCCAGCATTTCACTCAGGTTGTCTTTCTTCAGATTGGATTCAAATTCATCAATGATAACGTCGGGCAAAATAACGGCGACGGGCTCATCCCCTACCAAAGGATGTGCGCACATAACGGCGTGCCCCAATCCTTTTGCCAGTCCCTGACGTACTTGCATGATGGTGACATGTTTCGGGCAAATAGACTGAACTTCTTCCAGCAATTGACGTTTAACACGCTTTTCCAGCATCGCTTCCAGCTCAAAACTGGTATCGAAGTGGTTTTCAATGGAGTTTTTGGATGAATGTGTTACTAAAATAATTTCGTTCAAGCCTGCGGCGATACACTCATTGACGACGTATTGAATGAGCGGCTTATCCACCAGCGGCAACATTTCTTTTGGAATCGCTTTTGTTGCCGGCAGCATCCGAGTCCCTAGCCCTGCGACGGGGATGACCGCTTTTCTAACTTTTTTATTCACCGTTGACATAACAACCTCTGATATACCGTTCAAATAATGAACTTTATTGCCGGGTTTAATTCGGGATACACCAGCCTGTTCGGCCAGAGACGACACCCGGTAAACGCGATGGCTATGATAAAAATAAAACAACGCTTTATATAGTAGGAAATAAAAATTAATTACGAAAGAGAAGAGTATGCAACAAATTGCATGATGAACGCCTATCAGACTATTCCGTAGGCTTCATCACACGGCGCGGGCGTTCAATCTGTTGATAACATCAGTCGTAAGCGTCCACCGCGTCCCCACACCTGACATTCAAAAGCGGCGCACTCATAGTTTAATTGGTTAAGATATGCCCCATCCAGGGTGCCGAGCGGAATGCCATTGTTTAGCACCAACTGCTCCTCTCCCGCGTTCAGCATGGCATGCAAACCGGCTGAAATGAGGATGAGTCGTTTCAATCCCCGGTGATAGTAGCCCACCAACAGCGGAAAACGCCCATTAAGATTGGCCTGGCGCAGCAATTGGTTGACCTGTCGCAGCAAGACGGGCAATTCGGGCAGACGGTGTTGCTGATTAGCCAGGTGCTCTTGCAACAACCCGTTAAACAGCGTGCGCAGCAACAGGGCGGCCAGCGTGCCGTTATTGTTCACAGCTTGCGTCACATCAAGGCAATAGAACGCCAAATCATCATCAGACAACGCGGCAATATCCAGCACCAGACCCGGTTGCTCCAATGAGGTCAGTTGGCGATAACGCACGCTGCAACCTGCCATTTTTTGTTGCACCGGCGGCTGTAGCTGCGCCAGCAGTTGATTGACCGCGTCTGGCGATTGATTGAGTGAATCCATGTCCTCCATCAACTGCTCAACTTCGTTGAGTTGAGAAGTAAACATGTCGGGATACATGCAGGTCATCACGGCTTCGCGCAAGCGCGCATAATCGCGGATAGGTTTGAGCATCACGTCCTGTACGCCCAGGCGCAGTACTTTGGCGACATCTCCCATCTGACTGGTGGCAGACACCACCAGAATCGGCGTGCGATTATCGTGCAATCTGAGCGTTTCAACGAACTCAATGCCGCCCATCAGCGGCATTTCCAAATCGCACACGATCAAATCAGGGTGATAGTCTTGCATCACGGCTAATGCATCAACCCCGTTGACAGCTTCACGCACAGACGCACCGAGCGATGTCAGATAGCCAGCGATCACTGAACGAAACACCGCCTCATCTTCAACAATCAAAATGTGCTTATCTGTTAATGGCTGACCCATCGATGACCTCATACGTCAACTTCATGCAAATTCCCTCGCGTTGTTCGGCCTTAACCCCTGCCACTCTACACTTTTAACCGCTTCACTACCCATCAGGGCGCAGCGACTCGCACTAGACTGCCTCTCGGTTTACCAACAGTTGCAATTCATCCTGCTTTTTCTCCACCGCCAGGCGTCCTGCGGCAATCGCCTCTTGCGCACGGTGAAAATCCAGCGTGGCAATTTGCGGGCAATAGGGCTGCACCACCACATCAGGCGGGTCGCCAGCCATACGATGCATTTTTAAACGGTTTTCCAACACCTGAATGGAGGCCGTCATGATATCCATTGCTGAAGGTGCGCGGTTGGCACGCTGACGCTGCAATCCCATCGACAAGCGCCGCCGGAGCTTGTGCTGCCAGTTGAGCGACGTCGAATCCGCAGGGTTCTCCTCAGCCATCGCGGCCACTGACAGCATGTCGTCATGTCCCAGCGTTGCGTTATGCTGCAAATCCACCGCAATCACCACGTCAGCGCCCAGCGCGCGAGCCAAAGAAACCGGCACCGGGTTCACCACGGCACCATCAACCAGCCAATAGGCATTGTGTCGCACGGGCGCAAACAGCCCCGGCATGCTGCACGAGGCGCGGATTGCATGGTGCAGATCGCCCTCGGTCAGCCACAGCTCGCGTGCCGTTGTCAGGTTGGTCGCCACCGCCCCGAACTTGATAGCACACTCCTCTATCTGCTGGGTACGCAAGATGTGTCGCACCTGGTTAAATACCCGATCGCCTCGTAATAATCCGCCGCGCTGCCAGGAGAGATCCATCAGGCGAATCACATCCCAATGATGAAACCCGCTCACCCAGCGCGCCATGGCATTCAAGCGATTGGTGGCATAAGCCGCCCCCACCAAGGCCCCGACAGAGCAGCCCGCGACTACATCGACCACGATACCCATTTCGGTCAGTGCTTGAATGACACCAATATGGGCCCATCCTTTTGCCGCACCCGATCCCAGCGCCAAACCAATCTTTCTTTGCTTCATGATATCCTTCTCATCTCGCTATTCATTTTAGCGCACATTGCCACTCACCGAGATTGTTAGGTAACATATCGCCACGCCGTTGAGTTATTTTCACGCAAATATCGATATTTTTTAATTTTTTTTACTGTTAGTAATACATTCAGGAGTCACCGTGCCGCAAAGCTGTCCCTGCGGTAGTGGCAAGCAGTATACCGCATGCTGCCTTCCCTATCTGCAACGCACCGACATCGCACCCACGCCAGAAGCATTAATGCGTTCACGCTATTGTGCTTACGTGGCCCATGACGTTGATTATCTTATCGCTACCTGGGACCCGGCGCTTCAGCCTGAAAAATGGCGTGCCTCAATCACCGAAAGCGCTCAGGATACGCAGTGGCAAAAGTTGAACGTGCTGGCTACCAGCCCGGGCCGCGATGCGGAGGAAGGCTATGTCGAATTCGCCGCGCGCTATACCGATACCGCCCAGCCAGCGCGAACCTCGTTGATGCGCGAGCGCTCGCGCTTCCTTCGTCGCCTCGATCGCTGGTACTATGTAGATGGCGTGCATCTGCAAACAGGCAGAAATGATCGCTGTCCGTGCGGTTCGGACAAAAAATACAAACAGTGCTGCGGGCGCGGATAGGCGCGTAGTGTACGGCAAAAAATGTAACCCGGTGGCATGCTTCCCCTTATCGCGGCGATAAATCGCACGCACGTAGCAGCTTTCGGGCATGATGACAGACGATTTTGGACAGGGTTCTTATTTCCATGCAATCCCAAACGATGCAATCTCAGGCAATACAACGAAAAGTGTTGCGTACCATTTGCCCCGATGCAAAGGGGCTTATCGCGAAAATTACCAACATCTGCTACAAGCACGAATTAAACATTGTGCAGAACAATGAATTTGTCGATCACCGCACCGGGCGCTTTTTCATGCGTACCGAATTAGAAGGGATCTTCAATGACACCACGCTGTTGGCCGATTTGGACGGTGCGTTGCCGGAAGGTTCCGTGCGTGAACTGAGCGATGCGGGCCGTCGTCGCATCGTGGTTCTGGTCACCAAAGAAGCGCACTGTCTGGGCGATTTGCTGATGAAGAGCGCCTACGGTGGTCTGGATGTTGAAATCGCCGCGGTGATTGGCAACCACGATACGTTGCAGACGCTGGTTGAGCGTTTTGATATCCCGTTCCATCTGGTGAGCCATGAAGGGCTTTCCCGCGAAGCGCACGACCAGGTGATGATTGAGCAGATTGATGCCTACAAGCCGGATTACGTGGTGTTGGCCAAATACATGCGCGTATTGACGCCTGCTTTTGTGCAGCACTATCCGAATCGGGTGATCAATATTCACCACTCGTTCCTGCCTGCGTTCATCGGTGCGCGCCCATACCACCAGGCCTATGAGCGCGGCGTGAAGATCATCGGTGCTACCGCGCACTACGTCAACGACAGTCTGGATGAAGGTCCGATCATCATGCAGGATGTGATTAACGTTGATCACACTTATACCGCCGATGACATGATGCGTGCCGGACGCGACGTCGAGAAAAACGTCCTGAGTCGTGCCCTTTACCGCGTGCTGGCACAACGGGTTTTCGTTTACGGCAATCGCACCATTATTCTTTAAGCCGCTGTTTTTCCACTCAACGCTGAGTGGAAAATCCGCAACACGTGTGAAAAAACGGCAAACAAACGCGTTTTTTTGCGTTCGGGCTTTACAGGGGCGGCGCATTTGGTATGATGCGCCCCGCTTACCAAGAAAGCGCACAATCAGTTAGGCCATGGTGGGGTTCCCGAGCGGCCAAAGGGAGCAGACTGTAAATCTGCCGTCACAGACTTCGAAGGTTCGAATCCTTCCCCCACCACCATCTCGCAGCGTCCGTTGCACCGGTTTACCTTCACTGTTTACTCCACTTCCCTGTTAGCATCTTAATTTTACTCACTATCCTTCTAACGCTTTTTGCTCGTGGTATTTACCATACTCTTTCTTGCAGACAAAAGAGCCGGAGAGCATGAACAAGGTCAACGAAGCCAGGGTAATCAGCGTCAGGTCTGCCCCGATAAAACCTAAAGAATAACCGGCCACCAGGCTACCAATACCGGCGCTGATTTTAACCATCGTGCCACTCACCGCGGAAATCCTTGCCGCCAGTTTGAGCGGCATCTGCTGAAGGGTGTACACGTTATAGCTGACGTTCCAGATCCCCCCCATAATGGCTTTGAGGACAAACAGCACAAAGATCGATACGGGATCGGTGAAAACAACAAATCCGAAAAAAATCAGCACGCGGGCCAGGTTTACGCTGAGAACCAACTGCCTGAGCGACAATACTCTAATCACTTTGCGTGAAATAAAGCTGCCGATAAGACCGCCTGCTCCCAGCCCAGAAAGCACCAGGCCGGTTATTTCAAAGGCGGTATTTTGCGCTTTCAGGCTCCATATCACGGTCAGATAGAGAATCGGATGCAGAAAATTGTTAACCGCCGTCAGCGCAACGATGACGGTAAACAATTTATTGTCTCGCAACCAGCGAAATGCCTGTTGAATATCCGCACCCATCGTGGAATGAGCAGGACTTACTGTCTGCGGAACATCGATACGCATCATGAACAGCAAGCACACGGCTAACAGCGAAAATATCAGGTTGACGGAATAGGGAAAGAAAACATTCACGGATATCAGGTATCCACACAGCGCGGGCGCCACCAGTTGAACAGCGCGGGTTCGTATCTCGTAGGTTGACAAGGCTGAAGTAGACGCATGGCCCTGAAGCAACCCTTTGATAAGAACAGGCTCAGCCACTTCGGTAAACACGGTAAATACGCCATAAGCGAGTGAAACCGCCAGAATCCACAGGAAACTGGCATCGCGGAACAAGGTGAGAAATAGCAGGAATAGCGCCAGACAGAGGATGCGCCCACACTCGCTAAATTTTAGTACATTGATTTTATTTGATTTTTCTATGCGCGGTGAGGATATTATTTTGATAAAAATCACCGGACAATAAAAGGCAAACACACACCAGCTAATCTGAACAGGGTCAAGGCTGAGACTCAACGCCAACAAAGGCAGCGTAATGTGGTAAATTTCTATTCCCAGTAGTGAAAACGCAGAACTCGCGACAAAAACGTTGAAGTTGTTCTTCATATTATCCTGATAGCTGAAGACGATCAGATCCGTCTGCTACATTGTCATGAAGAAGCAACATTACGCTGTTTTGTTACCGATTACGGTGCGGTTCCCCACATCTCTTACGCTTTGCCTTTCCAACTGCCCGGCGAGTATGAAAATACTGGCAACTGCCATGACCAGCGGATCGCCGCCAGACGCAGCGACAGCCCCAGCGTAAACGACACCAGCAGATTAATATCGTGGTCTACCTGTAACGCTTTCAGTCCGAGATAAAGCAGCGCTACCAGCAGTGATACGCTGGCATAGAGCTCCTTTCTGAGTACCATCGGCGTGCGGTTGCAGAAGATGTCGCGCAGAATACCGCCGAAGATCCCGGTAACAATCCCGGCCATAATCACCACGGTAAAGGAGTAGTTCAGCTTCTGTGCTACGTTGCAGCCGATAATGGTAAAGGCAATCAGCCCCATGGCGTCCAGGATCAGGAACAGTCGATGCAGGTGGTGCATGATACGGGCAATGACGATAGTGAACAGGCCAGCACCAATCGTCAGATAGATATAGCCGGGGTGTTGCGTCCAGCCAATGGGATAGTTGCCGAGCAGAATATCACGAACGGTGCCACCGCCCAGTGCGGTGATAAAGGCGATCATCGCCACACCAAAAATATCCATGTTCCTGCGCCCGGCGGCCAATGCGCCGGACATGCCTTCTGCGGTAATAGCGATCAGATAGATGTAAGTAAGCACACAAATTTTCCTGTGAAATGTGCCTCTCCCCCTGTCCGTTTTACCTGAGAGTTTATGCAGCTTACGCCGCTTGCCCCTTCGGTGGGTGGCTACGCCGCTAAGCAGCGTGCACACCGCTCTCCAGTCGGCGTATCAACAAAGTGCAGTAAGGTGGCCTGAGCGATTATGGGAGTTTGCGCCTTCGGCGGGTCGCGCGTTGCGCGGTCCTCTCTCCTGCGAGCTGCGAAGTATAAGGGCTTACTATCGCTACTTCAACCTTCCGTTCGTTCGGCAGACCTGAGATAGCATCCGCCGTGCGCCTCTGGCGTGACCTTTGCCTGTTTTTTCTGATACCATCAGCGTCACAATTTCCTGACATGGCAGTGAAGATGAAAGTTATTTCTTTTAATATCAATGGGCTGCGTGCTCGCCCGCACCAACTGGCCGCCATCATCGCCCAGCATCAGCCGGATATCATTGGCTTGCAGGAAACCAAAGTGCACGATGATATGTTTCCCTTCGAAGAGATACGCAAGCTCGGCTATCAGGTCTACTACTACGGGCAAAAAGGCCACTATGGCGTCGCATTGTTGTGTAAAGAGACACCGATTGCCGTGCGCTACGGCTTTCCGACCGACGAACCCGATGCTCAGCGGCGCATCATCATGGCGGATTTTGCCACACCCGCTGGCACGCTGACCGTGATCAATGGTTATTTCCCGCAGGGCGAGAGTCGCGACCATCCGGTGAAATTCCCGGCCAAAACGCGCTTCTATGCCGACTTGCAGAGCTATCTGACACAGCATCACACCCCGGAACAGCCGCTGATCGTTATGGGGGATATCAATATCAGCCCGACGGATCTGGACATTGGCATTGGCGAAGAAAACCGTAAGCGCTGGCTGCGCACCGGTAAGTGTTCGTTTTTACCCGAAGAGCGTGAATGGATGGCGCGCCTGCTGGGATGGGGATTGGTCGATACCTTCCGCGCGCTGGCGCCAGACAGTACCGATCGCTATTCCTGGTTTGACTACCGCTCTGCCGGTTTTGATGACAACCGCGGCCTGCGTATCGATGTAATCCTCGCCAGTCAGGGATTGGCATCGCACTGCACCGCCAGCGATATTGATTATGAGATTCGCGGCATGGAAAAGCCGTCCGACCACGCGCCGATTTGGGCCACGTTCTCTGGGCTGTAACACCCCGCACCGGCAGCCGCTCGCGGCTGCCCTGTCTCTAAAACCATTACTGTTTCAGCACCTGCCAAATCAGATTATTGGTGCCCAACGTTTGCCTGTCACGCGTGCACTGCAACAACACGCCTTCCGTTCGCACCACGGCACCTTCGGTATAATTACGGTTCTCAAACACGCAGCAACGCATACAGTGGTTTTGTGGCTCTCGCCGCGTCGAACCATTGTTATCGCCCCAAATCACACTGGGCGGTACGCCAACCACGATATCCGTGTTGCCCCGAGAGGGCACGGGCATGGTCGTCGCGGCAGATTGCGCCCACGCGGGCAGAGAGGCCAGTGCGCCGACAAACAACATCACCTGTGATGATTTCATCCGTTCTGCTCCTTCGCGGCCTTTTTCGCCGTGGGTTTACGTGTTTTCTTCTGTGTTTTTTGTGGTGCTTGCAGCCCGCGAAACGCCGATGCGGACCGGTTTTGCCGCGCTTGCGCTATCAATCCGCTCAGGGTTTCGGTGAGCGGTTGCATAAAATCTTGATAACGATGTTTTTTTTCACTGATAAGCGTTAAGGTGGCTTCCCAGTTGGCGGTCATATCCGGCAACGCGGCGCTAGGCGGTAATGCATGAATCAGCGCCCGCCCCGCTTCGCTGGCGTGAATGTAACGCCCTTTTTTAAACAGAAAGCTTCGTTTAAAGAGTAGCTCAATAATGCCTGCACGCGTGGCTTCGGTGCCGAGGCCATCGGTTTCACGCAATATTTTCTTCAGCGTTTTGTCTTGCACGAAACGGGCAATACCGGTCATGGCGGAGAGCAACGTGGCATCGGTAAACGGACGTGGAGGCTGGGTTTGCCGCTCCACCACTTCACCTTTCTCACACAGCAGCACATCTCCTTTAGCCACCACTGGCAGCGGCAGGCCGTCGTTTTCGTCGTCGCGCTCCTTGGCACCCAGCAGCGCACGCCAGCCCGCATCGGCCAGAAAACGCGCTTTGGCAATAAATTTCCCCCCGACGATATCGAGGGTAATAACGCATTTACGAAACACCGCATCAGGGCAAAACTGCATCAGATACTGTCGGGCAATCAGCCCATACACCTGACGCTCGTTGTCGCTCAGCGAGACGTTGGCGCTGCGTGCAGTGGGAATAATCGCATGGTGCGCATCGACTTTGCTGTCATCCCAACAGCGGTTACGGCGCTCAAGACTGACCACCGGTTGCGGCAATAGCCCGGAGGCGTGCACCGTAATCGCGTTAATAACCGCGTGACGCCCGGCAAAATGTTCTTCAGGCAGGTAACGGCAGTCCGAACGCGGATAGGTAATCAGCTTATGGGTTTCATACAACCGCTGGCAGGTGTCTAACACCTGCTGTGCACTCAGGCCAAAGCGTTTCGCGGCTTCGATCTGCAATGCAGAGAGAGAATATGGCAGCGGTGCCGTTTCCGACTCGCGCTTATCGGTGTAATCCGTGACGGTGGCAGGCTGTCCGGCAATGCGTTTGACCACATGTTCAGCCAAAGAACGGTGCAGCAGGCGCCCTTCTTCATCCTGATACGGTTCACAGGATTCGCTCGGTTGCCACAGCGCCACAAAGCGTTCATCGGCGGGCGTGACAATGTGCGCCTTGACCTCAAAGTAATCTTTGGCGACGAAATTTTCGATCTCTTCATCACGGCGTACCACCAGCCCCAGCACCGGCGTTTGCACCCGTCCTACGGAAAGCACGCCGTCATAGCCGGCATTGCGCCCCAACAGGGTATAGGCGCGGGTCATGTTGATGCCGTAGAGCCAGTCAGCGCGCGAACGCGCCAGTGCCGATACGCACAGCGGCACAAAGTCGCGGTTATCGCGCAGGCGTTCCACCGCACGCGTCACCGCTTGCGGATTGAGATCGTTGATCAGGCAGCGCCGCACCTGCTGGCGTTTTTCCGGAGCCAACGCCAAATACTCCAGCACTTCATCCACCAGCAGTTGCCCTTCGCGATCCGGGTCACCGGCATGAATTACCTCGGTCGCCTCACCCAGCAACTTCTTGATGGCATTCAGTTGCTTGCTCACCGACGGGCGCGGCATCAACAGCCATTTTTCGGGGATAATCGGCAGATCGGCTAATGACCAACGCGCATAGCGGGCATCATAGGCATCGGGCTGGGCCTGCTCGAGCAAATGCCCGACGCACCAGGTAACCACATCCTGTGAACCGCAGGCAATATAGCCGTCGCCTCGCCGATGCGGTTTGGGCAAAACATCGGCTATCGCTCGGGCGAGGCTGGGTTTTTCAGCAATAAACAGGCGCATTATCAGAAATAACGGACAAATTTTTCCGTGTCCAACGGCACAACCGTGGTGGACGCTTTCAGTTGCGGTGTTCCCAAATAGAGGAACCCAACAATTTCATCTTGTTCGCGGCAACCGAAGGCTTCACGCACCTGTTCGTGTTCAGTCCAAAGACCGCTGCGCCAGATACCGTTGAACCCTTGCGCCAGTGCAGCCATTTGCATCGCCTGTACCGCGCAGCCCGCAGAAATCACCTGCTCCCATTTGGGCACTTTGGGATGATCTTCGCAGTGTGCAATCACGGTGATGACCATTGGGGCACGAAACGGTGCCTGACGGGCTTTATCCTGTGCGGCGGCGTCCAGTCCTTCCTGTTGGGCTGCGGTGTGCAATACCTCACTCAGGCGGGCCAGACCTTCATCCTGTGCAATCACAAAACGCCACGGTTGCAGTGTGCCGTGGTCTGGCGCGCGCATACCGGCGTGAATAATGTTGGCTAACGCGTCGCCTTGCGGTGCCGGAGCGGCCAAACGCGAGGCCGAACGGCGATTGAGTAACAAGTCCAGTGCATCCATCATTTTTCTCCTGTGAACGGCCTGCGTGAAAAACAGCGCCACGCGTTGCCATTACCTGTCATTGCGCGCCACGGTATCACAACTCGCGGTGCGTCAGTAACGGTTTTATGGCAATCCTATCATAGCGGATACCGGTAATAATGCGGGGAGATTCTGATTGTTACTGGCGCTGTTCTGGCGGTTGGCAGGTAATGATGCGCAAGCAGCAAACGCCTGCCTGCGCATCCAACGCAGTGAGCTGCAACGCGCTCAATGCTGCGCCGCGATCACTTCGCGTCGTGACGCAGATGGTACACCTTTAGCTGATTCCAAAAATCGAGGCCAATCAGCTTGTCGTCTCCTGCACGACGAAAGGCGAAGGCACCGCCTTTATTGTGACCGATACGGATAATGCCTTTTTCTTCTGTGCAGGCAATCGCTTTTCATTACAAAATAGACACATTTTTATCAACGGAAGCTACTAATGAAGTTGGCATTTTCCTATACGCTCATTAGGATAGAGAGTAAGTTCGCCCATATTAGCGTGAATGTCGCGGGGCAACCCTTTACTGCTTGCATTGCCCTCAAAAGGAACAGCGAGCAGGCATTATGTTTGGCGTTTTTGGAGATAACATGCGCACACTGTGGCGAATCTTTAGCGGACTTTTCAAGTGGACTTGGCGTCTGCTCAATTTCACCCGCGAGTTTATTCTTAATCTGTTTCTGATTGTGTTGATTCTGGTGGGTGTCGGCATTTATGTGCAGTTTAAAAATGCACCGGCCCAAACACCGCAGGGCGCGCTGCTCGTTGATATAACCGGCGTTATCGTCGATAAACCGACGGTGAATAATAAACTGCGCCAGTTAGGCAGGGAATTTTTTGGCGCTTCCAGCAATCGCCGTCAGGAAAATTCGCTGTTTGATATTGTTAACACTATTCGTCAGGCCAAAACCGACAGCAATATTACCGGTATGGTGCTCGATCTGAGTGATTTCGTCGGCGCCGACCAGCCCTCGCTGCAATATATTGGCAAGGCGTTGCGTGAATTCCGCGACAGCGGCAAACCCATTTTCGCCATCGGTGACAGTTACAGCCAAACGCAATACTATCTGGCCAGCTTCGCGACCACCATTTCGCTGACCCCGCAGGGTAACGTCGATCTGCGCGGTTTCGCCACCAATGGCCTCTATTACAAATCGCTGTTGGAAAAGCTGGATGTGACCAGCCACGTATTTCGCGTCGGTACTTACAAGTCGGCGGTAGAACCCTTCCTGCGTGACGATATGTCCCCCGAAGCGCGCGAAGCCGATATGCGCTGGGTGGGTGGATTGTGGCAAAATTACCTGAATACGGTTGCGGCAAACCGCCAAATCACACCGCAACAGCTGTTCCCCGGAGCCAGTGCGATTATCGCCGGCCTTCAGGCTGTACAAGGCGATCCGGCACGCTATGCGCTGGATAACAAACTGGTGGACGAAGTGGCATCCCGTTCGGTCATCGAACAGAAGCTGGTAAAAACCTTCGGCTGGGACAACAAGAATCAGAGCTTCAACTACACCAGCATTTATGATTACAGCGAAAAACCGACCAACCAAAGCGGCGCGGAAATCGCGGTGATCTTTGCCAGCGGCGCTATCGTTGACGGTCCGGAAACCCCGGGGGTGGTCGGTGGTGATACCACGGCGGCCCAAATTCGGCAGGCCAGACTGGATCCTAAAATCAAGGCGATCGTGCTGCGCGTCAATAGCCCCGGTGGCAGCGTAACCGCCTCGGAGAAGATTCGCGCGGAGCTGATGGCAGTACGTCTGGCTGGCAAACCGATCGTGGTATCGATGGGCGGTATGGCCGCGTCCGGCGGCTACTGGATCTCCACGCCAGCCAACGCCATTATCGCCAGTTCGAGCACCTTGACCGGGTCGATTGGGATATTTGGCGTGATCACCACGTTTGAAAATACCCTTGGTGCTATCGGCGTGCATACCGATGGCGTGGCCACCTCGCCGTTAGCGGATCTCAGCATCACCAAAACGCTGCCGCCCGAGTTTTCGCAAATGATGCAAATCAGCATCGAGCGCGGTTATAAAAACTTCGTCGATCTGGTGGCGCAGTCACGCAAGAAAAGCCCGGAAGAGATTGATAAAATCGCCCAAGGGCACGTTTGGACCGGTGACGACGCCAAGACCAACGGTTTGGTCGATCAGTTGGGTGACTTTGACGATGCGGTCAAAAAAGCGGCCGAACTGGCCAAGCTGGGCCAATACCAGCTCAACTGGTTCGAGGAACAGCCAAGCCTGCTGGATATGATGCTCAACCGCGTCAACGCCGCCGCTCACGCCTGGTTACCGGCCCGACTTCAGGCGATGTTGCCTGCTCCGGTAGCGCAGTTGGCTGAAGTGGTGCAAGCGCAACCGGCGTTGCTCAATACCTTCAACGATCCTCAGCATCGCTATGCGCTTTGCATGGCCTGCGGTGAAGTGAAATAAACCTGGTAACACAGGATTTTCCCTCAGCCCGGCGTATGTCGGGCTGTTTTTCATTTTTTCATCAGCACACCCTTTTTTCATAAGAACAGCATGCAAAAGAAATCCATCTATGTCGCGTATACCGGCGGTACTATTGGTATGCAACGCTCCGCCAATGGTTACATTCCGGTATCTGGTCACCTGCAACAGCAACTGGCTAACATGCCGGAGTTTCATCGCCCGGAGATGCCTGATTTTACCATCCATGAATATGATCCGCTGATTGACTCCTCCGACATGACCCCTGCCGATTGGCAGGCCATTGCTGAGGATATTCAACAGCACTACGATGAGTACGATGGCTTCGTTATTCTGCACGGCACCGATACCATGGCCTTCACGGCGTCAGCCCTCTCCTTCATTATGGAGAATCTGGCCAAGCCGCTCATTGTGACAGGGTCACAAATTCCGTTAGCGGAGTTGCGTTCTGATGGACAAACCAACCTGCTGAACGCCCTGTATGTCGCGGCTAATCACCCGGTGAATGAAGTCAGCCTGTTTTTCAATAACAAGCTGCTGCGCGGTAACCGCACCACGAAAGCGCATGCGGATGGCTTTGATGCGTTCGCCTCCCCCAACTTCCCGACGCTGCTAGAGGCCGGTATTCATATACGCCGCCTGGTGCCGCCTCAATCGGAAACCCCCAGTGGGCCGCTGATCGTGCATCCTATTACCCCGCAACCGATCGGTGTGATTACCGTTTATCCGGGAATTTCAGCGGATGTGGTGCGTAACTTCCTGCGTCAGCCGGTCAAAGCGCTGATATTGCGCTCTTACGGTGTGGGGAATGCACCGCAAAGCCCGGCGCTGTTGGACGAACTGCGTCAGGCATCGGCGCGCGGTATCGTGGTGGTTAACCTCACCCAGTGCATTTCCGGACGGGTGAACATGGAAGGCTACGCCACCGGCAACGCGCTGGCGCAGGCCGGTGTGATCAGCGGTTTTGATATGACGGTGGAAGCCGCGCTGACTAAACTGCATTATCTGCTGAGCCAGCCTGATTTAACCCCGGATACCATTCGCCAGTTAATGCAGCAAGACCTGCGCGGCGAACTGACTCAGGACGCCTAACCCGGATGCTGGAGCTGCCATGAACCCTACCGTCCTACACCATGCAGTCATCAATCATGCCCTGCTGTTGGTCGATTTGCAGAATGATTTTTGCCCGAACGGCGCACTGCCTGTCGCACAGGGTGATGTCACCATTGAGGTTGCCAACGTGGCGATAGCGGCGGCACAGAAGGCCGGGATGCCCATCATTGCCAGCCAGGATTGGCACCCGGCCCATCATCTGAGCTTCGCCAGCAATCATCCGGACGCTGTCGTGGGTGAGTGTGGTGAACTGGCAGGATTAGCGCAGATCTGGTGGCCAGTGCACTGCGTACAGGGTACGCGAGGTGCGGAGTTCCACCCGCGCCTTCATCATCAGGCGTTTGATGCGGTGATACAAAAAGGCACTCAGCCTGACATTGACAGCTACAGCGCTTTTTTCGACAACGGCAAACGCGCCACCACCGCACTGGATAACCTGTTGCGCCAACGCGGCATCACACGGTTGACCATCATGGGGCTGGCAACGGATTACTGCGTAAAATTTACCGTGCTCGATGCGCTGGCACTCGGGTATGAGGTGCAGATCGTTGAAGAGGGCTGCCGCGGTGTGAATCTCCAACCGGACGACAGCGAGGCTGCCCTGGTAGACATGGTGGCTCGCGGAGCGCGCCGCATTTGCCTGGCCGACTTTATCGCAACATCAGCAAATGACTCCGCATAATACTGCGCCCCTGTGCATTCAGGGGCTCGGCTACTGCCGTTCTCGCTGAATCAAGTTGTCGAACGCAAACGCCTGCTTCAGCTCTTGCTTGCTTTTCATCACCAACTCACCGTCGGTATTGATGGTCATGTGCTCCGCATCAACATTATGGCGCGACTGCCACAGCATCACCATTTGCAGGCAATTTTCTTTTTGCTCCGCTGTCAGCGGCACGCCATCAGGCCATTTGCCCAGTTCCACGGCGGTTGCCAGGCGTTGGTAGATATCCGGCGTCAGCGCCGTCACAACCTCATCAAGCTGTTTGTCGAGCATCGTGATTGCCATCCTGTCATTGCTATTTTTGAACAAAACCCAGCAAGCTGAAACGTTTTAGCTACAAGTATCACCGTGAAACGTCAGCCATCCACTTTCCCACCGTCGGTGCCATCGATAAAACTTAACGAGGCCGAGTTGACGCAGTAACGCTCACCGGTAGTTTGCGGGCCGTCGGGGAACACGTGCCCCAAGTGCGCATCGCATTTACCGCAGCGAATTTCAATACGCTGCATGTTATGAGAAAAATCTTCCAGATAGCGAATTGCCCCCTTCGCCACAGGCCGGTCAAAGCTGGGCCAACCGCATCCAGAGTCATATTTGTTGTCGGAATAAAACAGCGCGCTTTGGCAACACAGGCAGTGATACACCCCGGTGCGTTTATTATGCAACAGTTTGCCTGAATAGGCGGGTTCCGTGCCACGTTGCTGTGTCACGTACTGTTGCATCTCCGTCAAGGTTCCCTTGTCTGCTGGTGCAGACGTTGAAGCTGGCTTATCCATGATTGTCTCGTCATCATTTCTGTTTGGCATGGCTAAGTTTAACAAGAATTAACATCCTCATAACGTTTTTTCCGACTAAAATGGGGAGTAACCACGCAACGCCCCAGCAATTGTGATACTCATCACATTTATCGGGCCTGCGGGCTTTATATTGGTGCAAACGCTCCCATTTAAGGGAAAGATGTTCCTAAGTTTCATTACGGCGCTTTTTCGTGCAACCGTTGCGCATCAGATTTGACTTGCCGCAACTATTGACACGATTCCGCTTGACGCTCAGCAAGGTTTTTGTAATTTTACAACCAACCTTTATTCACTAACCATTATTCACAAACCATAGCTGGTGGAATATATGACTATCAAAGTAGGTATCAACGGTTTTGGCCGCATCGGCCGTATTGTTTTCCGTGCTGCTCAGAATCGTTCTGACATCGAGATCGTTGCAATCAACGACCTGTTGGACGCTGACTACATGGCTTACATGCTGAAATACGACTCAACTCACGGCCGTTTTGACGGCACCGTTGAAGTGAAAGACGGTCAGCTGATTGTTAACGGCAAAAAAATCCGCGTTACCGCAGAAAGAGATCCGGCTAACCTGAAGTGGGACGAAGTTGGCGTTGAAGTGGTTGCAGAAGCGACCGGTATCTTCCTGACTGACGAAACTGCACGTAAGCACATCACCGCTGGCGCGAAAAAAGTGGTTCTGACTGGCCCGTCCAAAGACAACACCCCGATGTTCGTTCGTGGTGCCAACTTTGACAAATATGCCGGACAAGATATCGTTTCCAACGCATCTTGCACCACTAACTGCCTGGCACCGCTGGCAAAAGTGATCAACGACAACTTCGGCATCATCGAAGGTCTGATGACCACTGTTCACGCCACCACCGCTACTCAGAAAACCGTTGATGGCCCGTCTCACAAAGACTGGCGCGGCGGCCGCGGCGCATCCCAGAACATCATCCCGTCCTCTACGGGCGCAGCCAAGGCTGTAGGTAAAGTTCTGCCAGAACTGAACGGCAAACTGACCGGTATGGCGTTCCGCGTTCCGACCCCGAACGTTTCTGTGGTTGACCTGACTGTTCGTCTGGAAAAAGCAGCCAGTTACGAAGAAATCAAGAAAGCCATCAAAGCCGCTGCTGAAGGCGAGCTGAAAGGCGTTCTGGGTTATGTTGAAGATGACGTGGTTTCCACCGATTTCAACGGCGAAATTCTGACGTCTGTGTTCGATGCCAAAGCCGGTATCGCGCTGAACGACAACTTTGTGAAACTGGTTTCCTGGTATGACAACGAAACCGGCTACTCCAACAAAGTACTGGACCTGATCGCCCACATCTCCAAATAAGGCGACGGTGCGATAAGCGATGCAAGGGGCGACGTAATGTCGCCCTTTTTATTAGCTGCGTTCCGCCATGATGCAACACGAAATACAAATAAAACAAGGTAACATCATGAACGATAAAATTTTTTCACTTCCCATCAAATCTGAAATTTCGTCCACGCTCAGTCAACGCCAGATCGACCAACTGCCGGTTATTGTCGTTGACCATCCGCAGGTACGCGCTGCCGTCACGCTGCAAGGTGCGCATCTGCTGCACTGGCAGCCGCAAGGTGAAACGCCAGTCCTGTGGTTGAGTGACAACTCGCCGTTCGCTGAAGGTGTCGCCATTCGTGGCGGTGTGCCGATCTGCTTCCCGTGGTTTGGTCCGTTTGCAGAACCTAACCACGGTTTTGCCCGTCTGCTGCCATGGGAATTCACCGCGCACCGTGAAGATGCTGACGGCGTTGAGTTGACCTTCACCCTGCGCGATACGCCAGAGACGTTGGCAAGCTGGCCGCACGCTTTCACGCTGACCGCGCGCTACAAGCTCGGCAAAACCTGCACTATCGAGTTAGAAGCGCAAGGCGATTACAGCATCACCAGCGCCCTGCACACCTACTTCCAGATTGGTGACATCGACCATATCCGCGTCAGCGGTTTGGGCGATACCTTTATCGATAAGGTCAATCAAGGCAAGTTGACGACGCAAGGTGGCGATCTGACGTTCACTGAGCGCACCGATCGCATCTATACCCATCCGCAAGCAGTGAGCAGCATCGTGGACCCGACGCTGAAACGCACTATCGACGTGCACCACACGCACCACAGCGATGCGGTTGCCTGGAACCCGGCGGCGGAACTGTCTAAAACCATCGCCGACATGCCGGATGACGGTTACAAGACCTTTGTCTGCGTGGAAACCGCACGCGTGACCCAGCCGTTTGTTGCCACGCCAGCCGCACCTGCGCGTTTGACCACGGTGATTAGCGTAAAACGTTGATCAACGGCACGGGTTTATAGCGATAAACCCAAAACCGCCGCTCGCAGGCCTGCGGGCGGCGCTAACCGCGTAGTGTGAGCCCAGTCATCTCTCATCGCCCTATCCCGCTACACAACATCCAACGGTTGTTTACTTGTCGGTGCGGGAAAAGCGGCATCCAGCGCAGCGATATCACCACTATCCAATACCAGCGTGAGCGCGCGCGCGTTTTCTTCAACGTGGGCCACCGAACTCGCTTTCGGAATGGCCACCACGCCGGGTTGTCGCAATACCCATGCCAGCATGATTTGTGCGGGCGTTATCTGGTATTTGTCTGCCATGCGCGTAACCACCGGGTGAGAAAACAGATTGCGGCGCAGCGTACCCGCTTGCGCTAACGGACAGTAGGCCATCACTGGCATCGCACGCGCCTGACACCAGGGCAGCAGATCAAACTCAATGCCGCGCGAGGCAACGTGATAAAGCACCTGATTGGTCATGCAGTGCTCACCGCCCGACAAGGACCAGAGTTCGTTCATATCCTCCACATCCAGGTTGGATACGCCCCACTGACGAATCTTGCCCGCCTGTTGCAGCGCTTCCATCGCGTTGATGGTCTCTTCCAATGGGATACCGCCGCGCCAGTGCAGCAGGTATAAATCCAGCACATCGGTTTGCAGGCGTTTCAAGCTGCGCTCACAGGCTTCAATCGCGCGCGTGCCACCCGCATTGTGGGGATAGACTTTGGAGACCAGAAACGCCTCGTCGCGCCGTCCGCGCAGTGCGGCACCCACCACGCTCTCTGCTCTCCCATCGGCGTACATTTCTGCGGTATCGATAAGCCGGAGCCCGAGATCGAGCCCGGCCTGCAAGGCCTTTATTTCACGCGCTTTCTCACTGGCCGCTTCTCCCATAAACCACGTGCCCTGCCCGATAGCGGGCAGACTTGAACCGTCAGGAAATCGAATCTGTCGGGTTGTCATCGCTATCCTCCTTGCATCCCGTTGAACATCATCGCTGAGCCGCAGCGCCCCCAAAACGTGCAAATGGGGTGAAATCACCCCATTATTGTGCGGCACCCGCCCTGTCTTAGCGCATCAGGCGTTAGAAGCGATAGCTCACACCCGCGCCAAACACCATGGTATAGCTGCGATCGACCATCGGGCTCTCTTTCACTTCGTCCGCCAGACGCACATAGCGTCCGGTGGCCCATGCGCTCCAGCTATCGTTAATACGGTAGTTGGTGCTCAACTCGGCGTACGGCGACCAGTCACCGTCCGGGCTGTAAGCCCCTAACCCTGAGCGCGATGCCTCTTTGCCGCTGACACCAAAGTAATAGCGGTTGAGTCTTTCGCTGCTCCAGGTGACACCGACGCCCGGCGTCAATGACCAGTCACCCAGTTCGAAGCGATACAGGTAGGTGTTGTCCCACAGATAACCGTCGCTATAGCCCAAGGTATCCGCCACGAGAGAGGTGCGCAGGATCCCCCAGGACGCGGAGTGAGAATAGGCCAGACCTGCCATCAGCGTGCCACGGCGCTTATCCAGCTGCTTCATTTGCGCGTCGTCGTTATCACTCGGTTTAAAACCTAACGGAGAATAGAGTGCCGTCACCGACAGGCGGTTTTGACCATCGTTCCACAGGTAATAACCCCCGCCCAGCCCGCGAAAATAAAAGTTGTCACTTTCATAGGTCACCATTGGCACCGGATACAGCGCGTTATCGCCCCCGCGATAAGGGCTGATGGAACCTAATACCCCGGCCCCCAGTGAGAAGTCCGCCGCAACCGCCGTTGTTGCCGCCAGCGACCCTGCCAACAGCAAAGAGGTATAAATCACAGATGATTTTTTCATAACGTTATTATTCCCATTACTGATATGAATTATCAAAATCGTATTTCGCTCATATCAATCATAATCGTTAAATGTGCAAATCGCATGGCATTAAACCACATGCCGCACCTATCGTCGCTCCAAATGAGCCAGAGGCACGAATGCCCAGTGGCTACCGCCATTGTAGCGGCATACTTCGCTGAGTGAGTTATTGAAATATCTTAAAAAGATGTTTTTACCAATGAGGAAATTTTGCAGATGCCAACTACGCTTAATGACAGGGAGATGAATGTTCCTGAGTTCGCAGGTCAGCATAAGCGCGTTGCCCCTGCCTTTCCACCTCGCCGGGTGTGGGTTAAGGAAAACGCGCCTTGTCAGTGTAATAACATCCGCACTGCTGCGAATATGGCATAAGGGTTGCTGTATTCAGAGAAATCATCTGCCAGAGGGCTACACATCTATGGCCGCATAAATAACGCCGCACATTATTTAACAGGCTCTCTAAATCTGTGCTAATCGACGAAGGACGGGCATCGCTATGAACATATTTGATCATTACCGTCAGCGTTATGACGCTGCCAAGGACGAAGAATTCACGTTGCAGGAATTTCTTAACATCTGTCAGCAGGATCGCAGTGCCTATGCGAGTGCCGCCGAACGATTGTTAATGGCGATCGGCGAACCCGTGATGGTGGACACTGCCCATGAATCTCGCCTTTCCCGTTTATTCTCTAATCGGGTGATTGCGCGCTATCCGGCCTTTGAAGAGTTCTACGGCATGGAAGATGCCATAGAGCAGATCGTCGCTTACCTGAAACACGCCGCGCAAGGGCTGGAAGAGAAGAAACAGATCCTGTATCTGCTCGGTCCGGTGGGCGGCGGGAAATCGTCGCTGGCTGAGCGCCTGAAAGCCTTGATGCAACGCGTGCCGATTTATGTGCTGAGTGCCAACGGCGAGCGTAGTCCGGTCAACGACCATCCGCTGTGCCTGTTCAACCCGCAGGAAGATGCCGATATTCTCGAAAAAGAGTATGCGGTGCCACGCCGTTATCTCGGCACCATCATGTCCCCCTGGGCGGCCAAACGCCTGCGCGATTTCGGCGGTGACATCACCAAGTTCAAAGTGATTAAGGTGTGGCCTTCCATTCTGGCACAGGTCGCGATCGCCAAAACCGAACCGGGTGACGAAAACAATCAGGATATCTCTGCACTGGTCGGGAAAGTGGACATCCGTAAGCTGGAGCATTTTGCCCAAAACGATCCTGATGCCTATGGCTATTCCGGTGCGCTGTGCCGTGCCAACCAGGGCATCATGGAGTTTGTCGAGATGTTCAAAGCGCCTATCAAGGTGCTTCATCCTCTGCTGACCGCCACACAGGAAGGCAACTATAACGGCACCGAGGGCATTGCCGCCCTGCCGTTTAACGGCATCATTCTGGCCCACTCCAACGAATCGGAATGGGTGCAATTCCGTAATAACAAAAACAACGAAGCCTTTTTGGACCGCGTTTACATCGTCAAGGTGCCCTACTGCCTGCGCGTCTCCGAAGAGGTGAAGATCTACGAAAAACTGCTCGATCACAGCGAACTGTCGCACGCCCCTTGCGCGCCCGGCACGCTGGAAACATTGGCACGCTTCTCTATCCTGTCGCGCCTTAAGGAGCCAGAAAACTCCAGCATCCACTCCAAAATGCGCGTCTACGATGGGGAAAGCCTGAAGGATACCGATCCCAAGGCCAAATCCTATCAGGAGTACCGTGATTACGCGGGCATCGATGAAGGCATGAGCGGTTTGTCCACTCGTTTCGCCTTCAAGATCCTCTCGCGCGTGTTCAACTTCGATCACAGCGAAGTCGCGGCTAACCCGGTGCACCTGTTCTACGTGCTGGAGCAGCAGGTCGAACGTGAGCAGTTCCCGCAAGAACTGGCGGAAAAATACGTCGAGCACCTGAAAGGCTATCTGATCCCCAAATACGCCGAATTTATCGGCAAAGAGATTCAGACCGCCTACCTGGAGTCTTACTCCGAGTACGGGCAGAACATTTTCGATCGCTATGTCACCTATGCGGATTTCTGGATTCAGGATCAGGAGTACCGCGATCCGGACACCGGGCAACTGTTCGACAGGGAATCGCTGAATGCCGAACTGGAGAAAATCGAGAAACCGGCGGGCATCAGCAATCCCAAAGATTTCCGTAACGAAATCGTCAATTTTGTGCTGCGTGCCCGTGCCAGCCACAGTGGTCACAACCCGAACTGGACCAGTTATGAGAAACTGCGCACCGTCATTGAGAAGAAAATGTTCTCCAACACGGAAGAGCTGTTGCCGGTGATTTCGTTCAACACCAAAACCTCGACCGATGAGCAGAAAAAACATGACGACTTTGTCGATCGCATGATGGAGAAAGGCTACACCCGCAAGCAGGTGCGCTTGCTGTGCGAATGGTATCTGCGTGTCAGGAAATCATCATAACGTACTGGTAGCTTGACGACGTCATGCGGGGGAATCATGGCCTATTTCATTGATCGACGGCTGAACGGCAAAAACAAAAGCCTGGTGAACCGCCAGCGCTTTTTACGCCGCTACAAGTCGCAAATAAAACAGTCGATTTCCGAGGCCATCAACAAGCGTTCGGTAACCGACATAGACAGCGGGGAGTCTGTATCGATCCCTCAGGGCGACATCAGCGAACCGATGTTCCACCAAGGACGCGGCGGGAAGCGGCATCGCGTCCACCCTGGCAACGACCACTTTGTTACCAACGATCGCATCGAGCGGCCACAAGGAGGTGGCGGCAGCGGTGGCGGTCAGGGCAACGCCAGTAAAGATGGCGATGGCCAGGACGAGTTCGTGTTTCAAATCTCCAAAGATGAATACCTCGATCTGCTGTTCGAAGATCTGGCTCTGCCTAATCTGAAAAAGACCCAGCAGCATCAGATGAACGAGTACAAAACGCACCGTGCGGGTTATACCGCCAACGGTGTGCCCGCTAACATCAGCGTGGTGCGTTCGCTGCAAAATTCACTGGCGCGACGTATGGCAATGACGGCAGGTAAACGGCGTGAACTGCACCAACTTGAGGAAGATCTGACAGAGCTTGGACACACCGAGCCTGCACAATTGCTCGAAGAGGATCGGTTGCGCCATGAGATTGCGACGCTGCGCGAGAAGATTGCGCGCGTGCCCTTTATCGATACCTTCGACCTGCGTTTCAAGAACTATGAACGCCGGCCCGAACCATCCAGTCAGGCCGTGATGTTTTGCCTGATGGACGTTTCCGGCTCGATGGATCAGTCCACCAAGGACATGGCGAAACGCTTTTATATTCTGCTCTATCTGTTTTTGAGTCGGAATTATAAGAACGTGGATGTGGTTTATATTCGCCATCATACCCAAGCCAAAGAAGTGGATGAACAGGAGTTTTTCTACTCTCAGGAGACCGGCGGCACCATTGTGTCCAGCGCATTGAAGTTGATGGAGGAAGTGGTTAAAGCGCGCTATAACCCGTCACAGTGGAACATTTATGCGGCACAAGCCTCCGATGGCGATAACTGGGCCGATGACTCACCGCTGTGTCACGATATTCTGGCTAACCAACTGTTGCCTTTTGTGCGTTACTACAGCTACATCGAAATTACGCGTCGCTCACACCAAACCTTGTGGCGCGAGTATGAAGCGCTGCGTGATACCTACCCCAATTTTGCCATGCAGCATATTCGCGATCAGGATGATATTTATCCGGTATTTCGCGAATTGTTCCGCAAACAAACCGTTCACGGTTAATCGTCTCACCTTCCGCCAGCCTTCGCGCTGGCGGACACTAAACCCGTGTCAATTCGCGTCAAACCGCTGCGTGGTTTCAGGCAAGGTTGAATCCCCTGCGCCCAGAGCCCGTTGCAGCATCACCGTGTCCAGCCAGCGCCCGTGTTTTAACCCTACGCTTGCCAGCGTTCCTACCAGCGAGAAACCGGCCTGACGGTGTAAATGCAGCGATCCCTCGTTTTCACTGTTGCCCACTACCGCAATCAGTTGACGAAAGCCGTGTTGCTCCGCCCACTCAATGGCATGGGCGAGCAGTGCTTTTCCCACGCCCTGTTGTTGGCATTGCGGATCAACATAGATCGAATCTTCAAGCGTATACTGGTAGGCCAGACGCTCACGGTAGCGTGACAGATAGCAATACCCTGTCACGCTACCGTTTTTGATGGCGACAAACCAGGGCAGGCCGGCGTCGTGGTTTTTCTTCAATCTGGCGTGCATCTCGTTTATATCCGGAGGCTCTGTTTCAAACGATGCGGTGCCATGGATGACGTGATAGGCATAAATTTTCTGGATAGCGCTAATGTATTGTTCTTCTGCTGCAATAATGTCCACGGTTTTACTCCCAAAAAAAACCGATCACAGGCTACGTGAAATCAGCCAAGGCTGATACCCACCTACGCTTATAACCTGCATAAGGGAAATGAAGGATGGCGCAGTTTAACCTCGACCAACTGGTCACCTATAAACTCGTGATACAACGAGGAAGTTTTACCTCAGCAGCAACAGCATTGGGTATTTCACAGCCCGCGGTCAGCCTGCAAATCCGGCAATTAGAACAGGCGCTGCACGTGCGTTTGATTGAGCGCACCGGACGGGGTGTTCGCCCGACGGCCGCAGGGCTGGCGCTGCTCGATCACTGTGACCACATTGAAAATGCCGTTAACGCCGCCCTGCATGCAGTGGCACAACACCAACAGGACATCAGCGGAACCGTAATGTTGGGTACCGGCGCGACAGCCTGCATTCATTTACTCCCGACGCTGCTATGTCAGCTCCAAAAAGCGTATCCGCGTTTGTCTATCGGCGTCAGGACCGGCAATACGCAACACATTGTCAGAGCCGTGGAAGAAAACAGTATCGATCTGGGGTTGGTCACGCTGCCCGTGAGTGGCCGAAGCCTGAGTGTTACGCCGGTCATCAAAGATGAATTTGTTGCGATCGTTCAGGCAGACAGCACGGGTGACATCCGGACACTCACGCCGAAAGTGTTTGCAGAGCAGCCCCTGATTGCCTTCGAAACCGGGAGCCATACCCGTCAACTGATTGATGACTGGCTTCACGCAGAGGGTAAGACAACAAATCCGATCATGGCGCTGGGGAGCATTGAAGCCATTAAAAGGATGGTCAGCGCGGGGTTAGGTTACAGCATTGTGCCCAGCATGTCGGTCATGACGCCTGCCGATAAGGCGGGCCTGAGTGTATATCCGCTGGAACCGAGATTACATCGCACGCTGGGCATCGTGATGCGGCAGGATAAAGTGATTAATCGCAGCATGGCAAAAGTGCTGGAGCACATCCATACCCTGGCCGACAGCGAGGTTACGCCTTTTTAAGCTGTATTCTCTCACACTAAATGTTACGTTATATTATATCATATGATACATTATAACGTAACTTTACTGTACCACAGGGATCCTCCTGCATGGCGTTGCTGACCGTTGACAACCTCACTCTCACCCTTGATGGCATCACCAAACTCGACAACCTCAGCTTTTCGCTGCATCCCGGCGAGCGTGTTGCACTGCTTGGCGCTTCGGGTTCAGGAAAATCGCTTACGGCGCGCGCCCTGTTAGGTTTATCGCAAGCGGGAGAACGGGTAAGCGGTGCCATCCGTTTTTACCGACACGACGGGCTGCCGCTCTCTTCTGCGGATCAAGCACGGCGATCGCGCACCGCCGCCATTTTCCAAGATAGCTCGGCGGCGTTACATCCGCTGATTGGCGTCGGTAAACAGCTGGTACTGGCGCTACGCGCTAACCGCGCCCTATCCGCACGCGCCGCGTGGGAAGCGGCGATCGCGTTACTGGCAACCACCGGATTTTCTCAGCCGGAGCACATCGCCCATCGCTATCCCGGTGAACTTTCTGGCGGACAACGTCAGCGCGTCTGTATCGCTCTGGCGCTCGCCAGTCAGAGCGCATTGTTGATTGCGGATGAACCCACCACCGCACTGGACGTCATCACCCAGGCGCAGGTACTACAGGCGCTGGAAACCTATACCAACCGTGCGCCGGGACACGCCTTGCTGTTTATCACCCATGATATCGCCGTGGCCGCATCGCTCTGCCAGCGGGCATTGATTTTGTCCGATGGCAAGATCGTTGAGCAAGGCACTATCGATGAGATAGTGCGTCACCCGCAACATCCTTACACCGCGGCGCTGGTGACTGCTGCACGTCAGCAACGTCATCGTCTACCTCAGCACGCGCTGGCGTTGGCGGGGTGAAATAAGATGTGCGCTTCTACCTTGCACGCGGCCACGACGCCGCCTTTCCTGGCATTGCGTCAGGTAACCCAGCAATATCCGCTGCCGGGCATGCGCTTCTGGCACGCCACGCGCTATCAGTACGTTGTCAATAATGTGACATTGTCACTTAACAAGGGTGAGCATGTCGGATTAGTGGGGGCTTCGGGTGCTGGAAAATCAACGCTGCTGAAGATTCTGCTGGGGTTAGAAACGCCGGATTCAGGAAGCGTGAGCTGTCAGGGCCGTGCCGTTGTTCCGGCTTCCACCGCAGCACTGCGCTGGTATCGCCAGTTGGTACAGTATGTTCCCCAAGATCCGGCTTCCACGCTGGCGCCCAATAAAACCGTGGCGCAGTCGATTGCCGAGCCACTGCATTTTTTAGGCCACGGCGCAGCGTCGATGTCGGTATTGCAACGCGCCCTCGACGATGTCGCGTTGCCAGCATCACTGTTGCATCGGCGGGTGGCAACACTCTCCGGTGGGCAAGCGCAGCGGGTCGCCATTGCTCGCGCTCTGGCCTTGCGCCCGGCCTTCCTGATTGCCGATGAACCGGTGAGCGGTTTGGATTTGCCGTTACGCGAGCAGATAACGGCGTTATTTACTCAACTCGCCCAGCAGTATGACATGGGAATGCTGTTGGTCTCCCATGATATCTCCGCCGTGGCGGCGCTGTGCCAACGCGTATTGGTTATGCATGAGGGCCAGATTGTTGAGGACAGGCCGCGTAGCGCACTGCTCTCCACGCCAGCCCATCCGCATACGCGGGCGCTGCTGGCCGCCATCCCGACACTCCCTGATTGTTATTGCTAATTTTTTCCCTGAAAGGACGCTGTTATGTCGTTAGTCTATCGCCGAATTTTTCCGTTACTGCTGGCCGTTGGCAGTGCCGGGCTGACTGGCTGCTTTGGCAGCGAAGAGAAAACCGCGCCGCAAGCCGCCAGCGATCGTATTCGCATCGCGATGCTGCAACCGCCTCGTGCGGGCCTGACCCCGCTCAGCGACGATGCCTTCAAACTTTCGCGCTGGAGCACCAGCGAAACGCTGATCGTGCTGGATGAGAATGGTGACGCACAACCGGCGCTGGCAATGGCCTGGCAGCCAGTGGATGACACCAGTTGGCGTTTCACGCTGCGTCCCGATGTGCGCTTCCACGACGGTGAACCCTTGACGCCCGCCGCCGTGGTCAATGCGCTGACGGCGGCAACGCAGGCCGCACCCAAGCCGCGTATTCTGGATGGCGTTACGCTACACATTCGCGCTGACGGCGACAACGCGGTGCGCGTAACGACCGCAACCCCCGATCCCCTGCTGCCGCAACGGCTCTCCAGCCCACAACTGGCGATCCTTTCACCCAATGCCTATCAGCAAGGCCGCGTTGATCCGATTCGCCACGGCAGTGGCCCCTTTGTGTTAACCGCTGTTCAGGGCACCAGCCACGCCACCCTTGAGCGCTTTGATGGCTACTGGGGCACACCTGCGCAGGCGGCAGGGATTGACGTTGATTTCGTTCCAGACGGCACTGCCCGTGCCGCCGCACTGCGTAGCGGCAGCGCGGATATTGTGGAAGCCGTGCCGGTTGCGCAGGCTCCCTTGATCGATCCGGCGCTGATCCATGAGGTGCCGATGCCGCGCACCAATACCCTTTATCTCAACACCCGCGTCGGCCCGCTGCGTGATGCCGGACTGCGCGCCGCCGTGCGCGACGCCGTTCAGCGCGAGGTGCTGGTCAAGAACGTGTATGAGAATCGTGCGGATATCGCCAGCGGCTTGCTCGGCCCGGCGCTGCGTTGGGCTGGACCGTTGCGCCACGCAGTAGACCACCCGACACCGGCTCGCCACCCGCAGGGAGAGGTTATCAAACTGGCCACCTTCAGCGATCGCGCAGAGCTGCCAGAAGTCGCCGTTTATCTGGCACAACAGTTAACCGCGGCCGGTTTTACCGTTCAGCAGGAAGTGCGTGAATATGCCCAGATCGAAGCCGATGCCTTAGCCGGAAAGTTCGATGCCTTTATCCTGTCGCGCGCCACGGTGCTGGATTCCGGCGATCCGGTGGCTTACCTGTACAGCGATTTCAGTTGCAAAGGGTCGTTTAACCTGTCACAGCTGTGCGATCCCGCTGTTGATGAAGCGCTGCTCGCCGCTGCCTCTATTCCCGCCGGAGACGCGCGGCGTAAAGCCATCATGGTAGCGGAACAGCGTATTCTCGCCACGGATGCAGCGATCCCCTTGCTGCACGAACGGGTTATTCAGGGCGAGGCAACCGGTGTACGTCAGGCAGCACGCGATCCGCGTGAACGGATACTGGTTACGCCACAAACGCACATCAACGGACAGATGCATCAACCATGATGGTTTCTCCCTTGCGCATCGGGGCGGTTATCGCCCCGCTGGTATCCCGTGCCCTGAGCGCCTTTGCGGTCATCGCGCTCATTGGCCTATTGCCATGGCTTTCCGGCAGCGACCCGGCACTCAGCGTGCTGCGCGCCAAATCCGCCGAACAAGAAGCAACGCCAGAAGCATTGCAGGCCATTCGCAGTCAACTGGGCCTCGATCAAGGCCCGCTAGCGCTGCTGTGGCAGTGGTGGCGCGGTATATTGCAGGGCGATGCCGGGCACTCCTGGATCTCGGGCAAGCCGGTATTGCCCGCCATGGTAGACGCAGCAGGCGTATCGCTGACGCTGATGGGCGCAGCGTTAACCTTGGCAATACTGGTTGCCACGCTGCTGTGTGTTTCCACGCTGCGTAACGGACTGCGCGGCAAGGCGGATAGCAGCCACGGGGCATGGGCGATGGCGTTCACCACCCTGCCAGAATATTTGCTGGCATCGCTGTTGCTGATGGTGGGGGCGGTCTGGCTACCGCTGTTTCCGCCTTATGGCTGGCACGGTGTACAGCATTTGGTGCTGCCTGCGCTGTCGTTAGGGCTGCCCGCCGGAGGATTACTGGCGCGCTTGCTGGCGGATGCGCTGCGCAGCACCTTTGCCGAACCGTGGCTTATCACCTGGCGCGTGGCGGGCATCAGCCAGTTTGATTGCGCCATCGCGGTTCTGCGGCGCGCGCTGCCTGCGCTACTGCCACAGATTGGCTTTATCACCGTAGGGCTGACGGGTGGCGCAGTGGCCGTAGAAAAGATTTTTGCCATTCCCGGCTTGGGCCGCGCCACGCTCGGGGCCTCAGCCGCACAGGATCTGCCCGCCCTGCAATGCGGTGTCCTGCTGTTGCTGTTGATTGCCACGGTAAGCGGTACCCTTGGCAACCTGCTACGCCAACTGATACTGGGACGTGCGCTGCGCAGCGGATCGTTGCCCGCCCCCACCATCAGTCCAATGAGGCGACCGCATTATGCCTTCCCGATAGCGATTGCGCTGATATTGGCACTGCTGATCGCCGTCGGACTAACTCGCGATCCGCTGGCATCCGATTTTCTTCGCTTGCAACCCCCCAGCCTCGCGCTACCGTTAGGCGCAGATGCCACCGGACGCGATCTGCTGGCACGCGTGGCGCATGGCGCGTTTGCCACGCTGATCACCGCTACCGGCGTCAGCGCTGCCTGTTTGCTTCTCGGTATTGTGTTTGGACTATTCCCACGGCTGTTTATTGGTCCGATGGAGATAGCCAATGCGCTGCCGCCGATGATGGCGGGCCTTATCGTCGTCACGCTGACCGGGCCGTCTACCTATGGCGCAGCACTGGCGGTGATGCTGGTCAGTTGGGCACCGCTGGCGGCGCATACTGCCGCGCTGGTTGAAGAGATCCTGGCGCGCCCTTATGTGCGCATCACCCCACTGCTGGGGATCGGGCGTTGGCATCGCTTTACGGGCTATGTGCTGCCAGCACTGATTGGCCCCGTGACCCGACACGCCTTAGTGCGTTTTCCCGGTATCACACTGGCATTGACCGCATTAGGTTTTCTCGGGTTGGGACAACAGCCGCCGTACCCTGAATGGGGCCGGATTGTTGCTGAAGGCATGCCTTATATTGAGCGCGCGCCGTGGGCGGTGCTGGCCCCTGTTGCCACGCTGATGCTGCTGGCAATGTTGGCGGTCTCGTTGGGACAAATGGCTAATGGAGTGAAAAGCATGAAGTGACAATGTCACTTATATCATATCGAAGCGCCCGTCAGTGGCGTGCAGCAAAACAGCAAAAAACGCTTCTGGCGTGGTAAAGCACGCCCTTTGTGTCGTACCATTCGCTACAGTGTGGTTATGCAACCCGCCTTTCCTGACGATGACCAAAGGCAAGCACCACGTTATTCATTCACTTGCCAGGGAACGGAATTCACCTTGCCATGACCATACAAAAATTTGTGCTGTTGTTATTTATGCTGGTGCTGCTCGGCCCATTAGCCATCGATCTTTACCTTCCAGTGATCCCGGCTATTTCGCAGGGTCTAGGCAGCGATAACGCGACCATTCAATCAACCATTTCATTGTTTATCATGATAATGGGATGGGGACAACTGGTGGCTGGCCCGCTGGTTGACCGCGTAGGACGCCGCCCGATGGCACTGATCGGGATCGTGATTTACATCGTGGGTGCCATCACGGCGGCGCTGGCGACCAATGGCTCGGTGTTTATCGCCTCCCGCGTACTGCAAAGCGTTGCCGTGTGTTGCACCGCCGTGGTGGTGTTTAGCGGCGTGCGTGACAGGTTGAACGGTGATGATGCCGCACGCACTTTCGGCTTTCTTAACGGTACGCTGAATATCGTGCCCGCGCTGGCCCCGTTTTTTGGCGGCTTGCTATCCGCCGCATTCGGTTGGCGCGCCTGCTTCTGGTTTTTGACGCTGTATGCCAGCGTAGTCCTATTGCTGACCCTGCGCTATCTGCCAGAAACCCGCCCGGCAGACACCCTGCGCCTACCGGGTTTGCCCATAAAGCAATATGCCAGAATCCTTTTCACACCGCGCTTTATCGGCTTTGCTGGCTGTAATGCTGGCATCATGGGGATGGCCCTGACCTATCTGTCGATGGCATCCGTGGTATTGATGGTACACGGCGGGTTGTCACCGTTACAATTTTCGCTGGTGTTCGGCGCAAACGGCTTTTGGGTGATGGCGATGAGCCTGCTGGCAACGCGCGCGATCGTGAAAATTGGCCGACCCGCTTGCCTGAGGCTCAGCGTGATATTGATTGGCAGCGGCTTTTTGTTACTGTGCGCCATTATTCTGTGGTTGCCCGAGGCGCTACAGGCGCGTTGGTGGATCTTTATGGCACCGGTCGTGGTAGCGTTTGCTGGCCTGGCGTTTGCCATTGGCCCCGCCACCAGCTATGCGTTGGAACCTTATGCGAATGAAGCGGGCACGGCATCGGCGCTGGTGGGATTCGTGCAAATGGCCGGTGGCGCGTGCGTCGGACTGGGGGTAATGGCGCTGCCCCTTACGCCGCAGAGCACACTGGCACTTTCCATGCTGTGCGCCACGCTGTTGGCGCTGCGCGCCCAGCGTTTAAGCGCAAAGACGCGCGGCACGATTACAGCGCTCAGTTGATCGCAGCGCGCGCTGCGATCGTGCTCGATAAACCGATGGATTTACGCGCTGGCGTAACGAAAGATCGACAAATCGTCATGGGCTATGTCGGGCGTGTTGCCAGAAATGATATCCGCCAACAGCTGTCCTGAACCGCACGCCATCGTCCAGCCTAAGGTTCCGTGTCCGGTATTGAGATAAAGATTGGCGAGCGGTGAGCGCCCTACCAGCGGCGTGCCGTCCGGCGTCATCGGGCGCAGCCCGGTCCAGAACGTCGCCTGCTCTACCGGTCCGGCGTCAGGATAAAGATCGCGAACCACCATTTCCAACGTTTCACGGCGTTTAAGGTTCAGCGTCGTGTCAAAGCCAACGATTTCCGCCATGCCCCCGACGCGAATACGGCGATCAAAGCGCGTCACGGCCACCTTGTACGTCTCATCGAGCACCGTTGAAACCGGTGCAGCGGCTTCGTTGGCAAGCGGCAGCGTTAACGAGTAGCCCTTCAGGGGATAGACTGGCAGGTGCATCCACTGACGAACCAGCGCCGTCGAGTAAGAACCACAGGCCACCACATAAGCATCTGCGGTTACGGTTTGCCCATGGCAACGCACCTCAGTGACGCGATCGCCAGCCACCTGCAACTGCTCTACGGATTCGCCAAAACGAAAAGTCACACCTGCCGCCTGCGCCATTTCAGCCAGACGCTGAGTAAACAGTTGGCAGTCGCCGGTCTCATCATGGGGCAAGCGCAGCCCGCCGCTCAGCTTATGCGCCACCGCAGCGAGCGCAGGCTCTACCGTCGCCAGTTCCTGCGACGTCAGCAACTGGTACGGCACGCCAGCCTCGCGCAGTACTGCAATGTCCCGGCTGGCATTGTCATACTGCTGCTCGCTGCGAAACAGTTGCAGCGTCCCGCCCTGGCGTCCTTCGTACTGAATCGACGTGCGTGCGCGCAGTGCCTGCAAACAGTCGCGGCTGTATTCTGCCAACCGCACCATACGCGCCTTATTGACCTGATAGTGTGCCGAATCGCAGTTCATCAGCATCTGCCACATCCAACGTAACTGATCGCTGGAACAATCGGGCCGGATAGCTAACGGTGCATGGCGTTGAAACAACCATTTGATGGCTTTCAGGGGGATGCCGGGTGCGGCCCAAGGCGCTGAATAACCGGGGGAAATTTGTCCGGCGTTGCCTGCGCTGGTTTCCAGCGCCGCGGCAGGCTGTCGGTCAATGACCGTGACATCATGCCCTGCCTGACACAGATACCACGCCGTGCTGACGCCAATAACGCCACTGCCTATAATCACAACCCGCATGTTGACTTATCTCCGTGATAACTCGCCGTTTGCGGCGCAATATGCTGCCTGAATCGCCACTAGCCAAAATAAAAAGCTAATGTAACATGGGATTTACCGTTGTCACGCTTGGCTAACATACTATTTATCTATTATTACGCGGGTGCAGTGCCGTTTTATGCTGCTGTTTTCGCCGCAATATTATCTGCCAAACACCGGTTTTCACGGCACTTTTATCAGAGTGAGCTACGATTAATAGAGTCTGCACGAAAGCGTGTGGATGGCACTGTAGGGGGCGCGCTGATGGTGACAAAAACAAAGACTCGAGTACCGCAAGCTGAGACACGTTTGAATGACGGACCAGACTGGACGTTCGATTTGCTACAAACTTACCTTGAGGAAATCGATCGGGTGGCGAAGCACTATCGCCTCGAGACCTACCCACATCAAATCGAGGTGATCACCTCAGAGCAAATGATGGATGCCTATTCGAGTATCGGCATGCCCATCAATTATTCCCATTGGTCTTTCGGTAAGCGGTTTATCGAAACCGAGCAGCGCTACAAGCACGGCCAGCAAGGACTGGCCTATGAGATCGTTATCAACTCCGATCCCTGCATCGCTTATCTGATGGAAGAAAACACCATCACCATGCAAGCGTTGGTCATTGCGCACGCCTGTTATGGCCACAACTCCTTTTTTAAAGGTAACTATTTGTTTCGCAGTTGGACCGATGCCAGCTCGATCGTTGACTACCTGATTTTTGCCCGCCAATACATTGCCCAATGCGAAGAGCGTTACGGTGTGGAAGAGGTTGAACAACTGCTCGATTCCTGCCATGCGCTGATGAATTACGGTGTCGATCGCTACAAGCGCCCGCAAAAAATTTCGCTGGAAGAGGAAAAACTGCGTCAGAAAAGCCGTGAGGCGTATCTGCAAAGTCAGGTCAATGAGCTGTGGCGCACCCTGCCACGCCGCGATCCCGAGGTGTCGTTCGAAGCAACGCGGCGTTTCCCGCGCGAGCCGCAGGAAAATATTCTCTATTTTATGGAGAAGAACGCGCCGTTACTGGAACCCTGGCAGCGCGAAGTGCTACGCATTGTGCGCAAGGTCAGCCAATATTTTTACCCACAAAAACAGACTCAGGTCATGAATGAGGGCTGGGCAACATTTTGGCACTACACCATTCTCAATCATCTCTACGATGAAGGGAAAGTGACCGAGCGGTTTATGATGGAGTTCCTGCACAGCCACACCAATGTGGTCTATCAGCCGCCGTACAACAGCCCTTACTACAATGGCATTAACCCCTACGCACTCGGGTTCGCCATGTTCCAGGATATCAAGCGTATTTGCCAAACGCCGACGGAAGAGGACCACCACTGGTTCCCTGATATTGCTGGCAAGGACTGGCTGGAAACCCTGCATTTCGCCATGCAGAACTTCAAGGATGAAAGCTTTATCAGCCAGTTTTTGTCACCCAAGGTGATGCGCGATTTCCGGCTTTTTACCGTGCTGGATGACGACCACAACAATTATCTGGAAATTGCCGCTATCCACGATGAGGAAGGCTACCGGATGATCCGTCAGGAGCTGTCTGCGCAGTACAACCTCAGCAATCAGGAGCCGAATATTCAGGTCTGGAATGTGGATCTGCGCGGTAATCGCTCGCTGACGCTGCGCTATGTCCCTCACCATCGTGCACCGCTGGACAAAAGCAGCCACGACGTGATGAAACACGTACACCGCCTGTGGGGATTTGATGTCTATCTGGAGCAACAGAATGCGGATGGCAGTGTAGAGCTGGTTGAACGCTGTCCACCACGCAATCCTGGGGTCAACTGAAGCTAACCTCGCGTGTTGCGCTCACACCGGGCGCAACACGCGACGGCATTAATTAACGACGAACCTCAGCAATATCGCGCGGGATCTGGTTTTGCATACTGAGCCAGATAGCGCCGCTCTCTTTCCCGTAGGTGCGAACGGCATCCATTACACGCTCGTGTAACCCTTCTTTCGCGATGGTTTCCAGACGAGCATAAAAATCAATAGCCAGCTTGCGCGCATCCGGGTTAGAGAAGTAGTAACGCCCAACCCGCATATAGAGCCCTTTCAGCCCGTTGAGAATCAACCCATAAATCGGATTACCTGAAACAAACGCCAATCCACGGAAAATTGCATAATCCAGTTGTGCAAATGCATCGGCGTTGTCTTCGACACTTCCCCGCTGTATTAATACTTCCTGACTCTTATCAGGATGTTGACGCAGGGCAGTACGAATAAAGATCGCGGCAATGTTGGTGCGCACGGCCAGCAGATTATCAATCAGTTGCGGCACGCTGTCGTGATCGAGCCGCGCCAGCGTTTCCAGGATATTCAGCCCGGAAGTTTCCCAAAAATTATTGATTTTCGTGGGTTTACCGTGCTGAATCGTCAGCCAGCCATCACGTGCCAGGCGCTGTAACACCTCGCGTAACGTGGTACGGGTTACCCCGATCAGTTCCGATAATTCACGTTCCGCAGGTAAGATAGAACCGGGAGGAAAACGATTATTCCAAATGCTTTCGATAATATATTCTTCCGCGAATCCGGCAGGACTTTGCGCCTTGATAACCATGTGTGTGATGTTCCGTTGCGATATAAAAGCGGACTCATCATACCAGAGCAGCCCGCTATCACATAGCGTGGCGGGGAGACAAAAACACAATTCCGACAGAAACTGTGACACTTCACCCGCTGATTTATTTAAAAGTCACCGCATTGGGCTTAGTATTTACCCGGTCGTTTACCGTCGGTGAACGGCAAATCGGGTTTCACACCGTTAGACAATAAGGGAACAGCGAAAAAAATGACGGACATGTCTTTAGGGCGCGCACTGCGCAATAATTTTCTGGGACCATGCCCCGGCTGGTATAAATTAACCCTGCTGGGTTTTCTTATCCTCAATCCTCTGGTGTTTTTCTGGGTCAGTCCGTTTTTAGCGGGCTGGTTGCTGGTCGCGGAGTTTATTTTTACCCTGGGGATGGCCTTGAAATGCTACCCGCTTCAGCCCGGCGGGCTATTAGCTCTGCAAGCGGTGTTTATCGGCATGACGAGTCCGGATCAGATCTGGCATGAGGTTTCTCGCAATATTCCTGTCATCACGTTGCTGATGTTTATGGTTGCGGGCATCTACTTTATGAAGCCGCTGCTGCTGTTTGTGTTCACGCGGCTGTTATTGCGCATCCGTTCCAAGGTAGTGCTTTCGCTCGCCTTCTGCCTGGCGGCCGCGTTTCTCTCGGCCTTTCTTGATGCCTTGACGGTCATCGCCGTGGTGATTGGCGTCGCCACCGGATTTTACGATATTTATCACCGCTACATCACCGGGCTGGATCAACAGGCCGAGTCCAACATCAACGCTGAGCATGCGCAAACGTTAGAACAATTTCGCGCATTTCTACGCAGTTTACTGATGCATGCTGGGGTAGGCACGGCCCTCGGCGGTGTGATGACCATGGTCGGTGAGCCACAAAACCTGATCATTGCCAAAACCGCCGGCTGGGATTTTGCCAGCTTTTTCTTGCGGATGGCTGCGGTGACCATCCCGGTATTCCTGTGCGGAATCGCCACCTGCATTCTGGTAGAACGCGTAAAAATATGCGGCTACGGCGTCACGCTGCCCGACACCGTGCGTCAGGTGCTGGAGGATTACGAGCGTAAGACCAGCGCCGAGCGGGCACCGCAAGAGCGCACTATGCTGTGGATTCAGGGCATTATTGGCATCTGGCTGATTGCCGCGCTGGCGTTTCACCTGGCGGAAGTCGGTTTAATCGGACTGAGCGTGATTATTCTGGTTACCTCGTTTTGCGGCATCACCGAGGAGCACGCCATCGGCAAAGCCTTTCAGGATGCAATGCCCTTTACCGCGCTGCTTACCGTGTTCTTCGCCATCGTCGCGGTCATTATTGACCAGCAACTGTTCACACCGCTGATTCAGTTTGTGCTTCAGGGTTCGGCACAACAACAACTTACGCTGTTTTATCTGTTTAACGGCCTGCTCTCTTCTATTTCCGATAATGTGTTCGTCGGCTCGATTTATATCAACGAAGCGCATCAGGCCTTTGAACAAGGGCGCATCTCACTGGAGCAGTTTGAGCTGTTAGCCGTCGCGATCAATACCGGCACTAACCTGCCATCGGTTGCGACGCCTAATGGGCAGGCCGCCTTCCTCTTTTTGCTGACCTCGGCCCTGGCACCGCTCATTCGACTTTCTTATGGCAGAATGGTCATCATGGCGCTGCCCTATACGATCGTGATGACGCTGGTAGGCTGGCTGTGCGTTGCCTTCGCGTTAGTGCCTGCAACAGAGCTGCTTACTGAATGGCAATGGATAACGCTACCAAAACTGTAAACACAGACGCATCGCTTAGCACAACTATCGTGTATAGTGAACGGGTTACAACGCTTAAACGTTGCGTGCGATTTGTCAAAAATGGCAATCGTAAAAATGATAGATAAAGAGTATCAAATAAATAGATTGTTACGTTTTGCTCAGTGAAATGATGGCGGCATTGCCTGTACCGTCTTTGCCGCCAAATCGATCATTTTTTTTAGCATGGAATATTCGTTATGTTGCGATTTCTTAACCGCTGCTCACGTGGGCGCGGTGCCTGGCTGTTAATGGCTTTGACGGCGTTTGCCTTTGAGTTGGTCGCGCTTTATTTTCAGCATGTTATGTTGCTCAAACCTTGTGTGCTCTGTATTTACCAGCGCAGCGCACTGTTCGGCGTGATGGGAGCCGGGTTGCTGGGTGCTATCGCTCCCGCGACGCTGCTGCGGTATCCGGCGATTTTTCTGTGGATCTACAGCGCGGTCGAAGGGTTAAAGCTCGCCTGGGAACACACCAATGTCATGCTGCATCCTTCACCGTTTGCCGTCTGCGACTTCTTTGTCAGCTTCCCGTCATGGCTGCCGCTGGATAAGTGGCTGCCCTCCGTGTTCGTCGCTTCCGGTGACTGTGCCGAGCGTCAATGGCAGTTCCTGTCACTGGTGATGCCGCAGTGGATGCTGGTGATTTTCGGTGCGTTTCTGGTGATGGGCGTACTGGTGCTGATTGCCCAGCCGTTCAAGCCTAAACGTCGCGACCTGTTTAGCCGCTAATCCTGTTGTTGCCAGATGGCCTGTGCCATCTGGCCCCACATTAGCGTAAGGCCCTGTCGGCCATGCGCGACGTCAGTGGTGAAGCGAGAGGTCTAACGGATACCTGAAATCGTTACGCAATGCGTCCAACACCACAACGCGTACATGCCGATTGCAAATAAACCATATCTCATCGCGATCGTTTGCCAATATGTAATAGGCATCTGAGGTTTCTGAAGGATTAAAACACCCCAACACGCGGTACGCCGTCCCCACCGAAAATCCGCTTTGCAACGGTAGCGGTCGGGGGCCGTTGTCCAACTCCTCAATGCGTAGATATAACCCTTGTTCTAACCAAAGCATCACGCCTCACTCACCGTTAATCACATAAACTGCAAATGTAGTAAACACCTATGCATAACGGCAAGTTTACCAGGATAAATTAACGCTACACCGACGGTATTAGCGCACCAGTCTGGTTTATTCAGGTTAAGTGGCAGTATAGACCCATGCCACCATCATTCCTGTTATTTGATATCATTCATCCCCTTTGTGGGGGAACATAGTAAAAAGAATTGAATTCAAAGAGATAATTAACATGATCACTATTAAAAATAACGACCACTCCTATTCAGCATCTTTGATAAACGCCGCGTCAGCGATCTCTACGTCGAATTCAAACATCTCGTCTCAAGCTATGACATCACCACAGAATGCTGAAGAATATCATGCTGGTTGGTCAGCATGGGAGAAAGACGCCCGGCAAGGAGAGGGGGAAGAAAGGGATATTGCAGTGACGAAAATGCAAGATTGTTTAAAAAGAAACGCTGACTCCCTTAACTTAAGTAAACTCAATATCACTTCGTTACCAGATTTTATTCCTGAGCACGTTAAGGAATTACATTTAGACAGGAACAAAATTCGTTGGTTGCCTGAAAACTTACCCAAAAACCTTCATAAACTGTACGCACATGACAATCGATTAACCACACTGCCCACCAGCCTTCCAGAGACACTCTCCGAACTTTTCTTATCCAATAATGCCATAAGAGAATTTCCACGAAACCTACCATCCGGTATAGCCAAACTGGATATCAGTGATAACGGGATGGAAGGTTTTGTTAGCGATACGCCCTCTTCTCTTGTGTATCTGGATTTAAGTGGGAATGTTTTAAAGGGTTTATCCGCAGCCTTACCCCACTCAATAAAATACATCTCATTAAATGATAATAAAATAACCAAATTACCTAAAACCCTGCCAATGTCCATTCTGTATCTGAATCTAAAAAACAATTGGTTAGAGTCACTGCCAAAAAACATTTTTGGCATGACAAAAGAGACAGAGATTCATCTCAACCACAATCCTTTATCAGTAAAAACCATACTAAAACTGAATAAAATCATCAATAACGCCCACAATATCGGCCCCAGTTTTTTTTATTAAAAACAGACAAAACATTAGCAGTTTTTCACTTTCCTCAACTAACACCGTCAACTACCATAGATAGCGGAAAAGAAAAGGCCCACCGAAGTAGACCTATAGTTAAACACGACCGCAGTTTCTTACTGCGGCAGAACCCAGGTCTGTGCAAAAGAACCCGTGCAGCTTTGCAACTTGAGTGGTTTATCAAGTCCCACTGACGTCAGGCATCTTTTTGTCTCGAAGTTTTTAACGTGGGTGGGTCCCGCGGTTAGCGCATCCCAATGCTGAGCGGGATCCTTGATATCGCATCTCTTAACTACAGGCCCCATGCCATCATCAGCCAGGCACTCATCATGACTGAGTTCAATGATCTTGAAAGCCGTAGTAACCGGTGCAGTTTTTGATGCCTCGGGGCACGTTAGCAGGGTGGGAATGCCATTTGCTCCCTGAACCACACAATTACGGCCTCGGGCAATACTCACAAAGCCGTTAACCGTTGTGGCGTTCAGTGTAATGACAAACGCCTGAGCAAGATCTTGTTCCCTGATTGTGCTCTTTTCCGCTGCCATCAATGATGCTGAGCTGACCATTAAAGCCAGAACAACGGCTAACCGGCTGCAAACCTTTGCGTTTTTCATACTATTCCTCGTGTCGATTCAGTAGTCTTGGTACCACAGTGCCGTCCTGACGCTGGCCTAGCTCGCCAGGTCTTAACTGAGAAAGATACTTCATTCTCCACAACGACAAGTCACTGAACCCTGTATTACTGCCAGTAAAGCGATCGCTGATCTACATGTCGTAATACACCCACAGGCCAGGTTATTGGTGAATGCCCCTTTAAAGGTGCCGTTCTATGCCCCGTTGTAGACGCGGGCTACCGGATCATAATGGGAGGGAACGCGGACAATGCGCCCATCGGGCTCACAGGTTTCGGACCACAAGAATCAGAAATGAGGTTCACCGAGCAACACCATAACCCACCGAACTCCCGTCTTTCTTATCCCAATCAGGCCGTTCTCCGGACATGATAGCCGCTCTCTGTGATGGGGTTGGTCTGTCGTACTGATTAGGCATGGTGCTCTTAGGCTGACTGATGTGAATTTTATTCGGGTCGAAGTTCTCGACAGCGCATCCAGATACCATGATTGTTATTATCAGGGAAGTAATCACATTCCTCATGAAAAAATCCTTATGATTCCCAACAGTAGTCGGGTAATTATACAAGGTGGTATATTAGGCGACCCCACCTATCAATTCTCTCAACGTCTGCCTATATCGTTCCTCTTCAAACTCGACGCAAATGCATTGCGCCCCAACTTAATCGCAGCCTTAATCATTGCCCCTGAACCCATTGTGGTTCTGCAATATGATGCCCCTTCCCAAGATAACGATATTTATCAAGATTTATTTGCCAGGTATATTTAACTGACCCCGTTTGCGGATAACTTCGTTCAAAGTTGCTAAGATAAAGTCATTAATGTCATAACCAGTGACGCGTTTTTAACTAAACACAGTTGGTTTACCCTTTGTTTCTGTTGTTAAAACTGACGTCCAGATACCATTTTGGGCCATAAACAAGACAACGGTAGAAGGACTCGCCATGACCCTATTAGTCACATCAATCCCATTTGTTGCATTTGCCCAAGGCTCTTATCGCCAGGAGTGCTCATGAAATTAACTTTACCAATGGCACTGGTTTTATCCGGGTGCGCTGCCACAAGCCTATCCAGCCAGCAGATATCTGCGTACAACAATGACGATCTGTGTAAAGCATTAGGCACATACAACAGTCATGGGCACACAGTACTTCGCATAACCGAAGAGATAAACAAACGGGGGGCGGACATCAATCAAGAGCGGTGTTACGCTCTTTCACGAATAGAGATGAGGCGCGGTGGTAATACGCTTAAACGTGATAATCTTTTCTTTGAGAATCAAGAATTGGAACGGCAATCACGTATATCGAGAGATATACAGCGATATTTAGAAAGTCAACATTAAGCACAGTAGTACTTATGCTCTAACCTAAAGCGTAATGACATATACTTCTTCCAAATATTATTGTAGCCGTGCCGTTCCCATGTCTCTGACGGTTTGAGACTCTACTGCGTTCGTTTGAAACGCGCTGAGATCAGCCATCGCAGCGCAGATGATATACAGCGTTTACGGGAATGGGATGACTGTTAACAACAGCAGTCAACACGCTGCACCACAATGCTTACCGCGCCCACTCTGGTTTATTCAGGACAGGCGGCAATAAGTGGTAACGGTATAATAGTGTAAGCGTAAAGCGCGTTGATAGTGCGATGCATGCAAACCGCTTCATTGGTTTTTCGTTGTTTTGCACTATCCTTTTGCCCCCTATATGCCCCATTGATACGGTGCATATGGGAATCGTATTCGGTATTTTTAACAAATTGATTTTAATCGATTAATTATAAAGTGCCCGAAATTTATGCGAAAATCCATATCCGGTGTAAATTTTCGCTCCCGCTAAAACCACTCAACGAGTAACTTTGATATCATAACGCGACGCCATAAAAGCAACGGATAGCCATGAAAATAACAGAATTCAACGGAACAAGAATCTGCGTTCTCGCCGACAATGACAAACTGACACAGTGCCCAGAATGCTCCTACGCAGTGATTGAGGATTCAGGCTTCTATGTGTCGCTGTTCGTTATAGGGGGCGAGGCTTGGACTATTCATCGCGACCTGCTCTCCACGCTTGAAGATGCACTCGATCTTATAGCCGAGCGGCGTGGGCTTTTCGTTTAGCTTGCAACGGTGTTGCAGTGAACATTACTGTGTATCACCTTCCATGCTAATTTAACATCAACCCATCCAAGGCATTTCTCTATGGATACAAATCCAGGTCAAAAATAATCATCTACTAAAAGTAACGGCAGTTGCCATTCTGGGATCTGCCAAAGCGCCCTGGTGTATTGGTAGTTTCCACCAGGCCCACTGTCCCCAAAATAGGCTGATTGCGATACCCGTACACAGTTATTCCCCATCGAGAAACTGATGCCTTGATTACTGGCCCTGTACACGTTCAACGGCATTAACATCGTACCGATAGACGAACAGACTGGTATCAAATACGCTGCATCACCCGACCCCAGTTTTATCGTATCCGAGCCTTGCCGGTCGAAATCCAGCGTGAAAAACTCAACCACTTTCACTGGCGGATAGTCTGACGAGAGCATAACGTTCCCCTTCGCATTCCACAGCGTAAGCCCGGGATCTGACACAGGAAGATTGGCGCTACTTGTCACCGCCAGCAGTTTTATGGGAAGAGAAACATCCCTATTTTCCTGTGCCACCGTCGTCATTGACCAGGTTCGGTTGTAGATCCTTATTCTCCTATCCTCATCCAATCGAATTGCATAATTTAGGTCATCCCAGTGCGCAAACACCAGGCATCCCTCGCGATTCGGGAGGGTGTCAGGCAGTGAGTAACCGGACTCGATCGCTCCGGAATACGCCCAAACCACACAGCCATTTTTATCAGAATCGATTAGCGAGAAGTAGTCGGTTGAGTTGCTCAGATACAGCCCGTAATCAGAGGTGCTGTGACTGTTATCGTGCTCATACACATGTATCTTTGCCTGCTTTGCATTCGGGCAAGGACACGGTCCATAAAACCGCTTCCAGTCTACTCCTCCATAGATGGGGAGTGATGCGCTTATGTCCGTGGTATGAAAACGGACACTCGTCCTGTCGGGTGAAAGTTCAACATGATGCAACCCATAAAAATCACTCCACGTTCGGCCCAAAACATAGGGCTTGAAGGGGATAAACATCACTCGGGAATCAACTGACAACGACTTAGGCAAGGGATTCCATTCCTGGGTATTTTCCAGCTCGCCAATATAATTGAGGGTTCGGTTATTCTCCAGGAAGCTGATATTTTTATTTATAGTTTTTGAAAACACTTCGAATTTTAACATCATCTGTCCCAAGCAAAATTCGTCTCACATTATTCCTGTCGAAAACTCAATTTTATTGCCGCTCACCTTCAAATATCCGTCCCCCGAATGAGGCCCCACCATCACCAGTTCGCCCCCTTTGTTCAATTTCCACAGCGGTTGACCACCCGCTCCTCTCGCAGTCGACTGTATATCGTCCCTGATTTTTGCAAAGCTAATCGTTGCATCCCCTATCACCACACTATTCAGCACGGCCTGCGCACCTTGAGTGGTAAATATGGGTATCGGTTTATCGCCTGAGCGCGTCATAATCGACGTTCTGTCGGCTAACAGAATGATGTCCGATTGCATCCCTTTCATCGTATTTGAAACACCCAATCCGATGCCCGCCAGGTATTGTCTGCCATTGATATCAACGCCTACTTTTAACGTTCTGCACGCCTCCAACTGGCTGTTGATTTCGCCGACAACGCTGCTCTCGATACCGCTGGCTAGCATTTTCCAAGTGGGCGTCTCAGCAATTCCCTCTACGAACACATCCGTAATATCTCTGACGTCTGTACTGGACTCTCCGAATATCCAGTTCGTCCATGGTCCCTGATTCCCAGACCTGTCAACGATACGGGCTCGATAAAAGAACTCCTGACCAATACTGAGCCCCATTTGCTGATACGTGCGCATGGGATATGTGACATCGGCCAGCAATAACACATTCTGGCCATCATTTGTCGGGGAATACTGAATTTCCGTTTTCAGTGTGTCATCACTGCCGGCAGGGAAATACCAGTTAAGTTGAATGCCAAAAACGAGTGCCGTCGTGGTGAAGCTCGCCAGCGCCGGCGGGCTGCCCTCTTTGCCGTGAAGCCGGGTTTCCTGTGCGTTGGCCCACAGGCTGGATATTTCTGCCGCGTTAATGGCACGGACTCTTGCCTGATATTGCCCGGCGTAAATACCAGGTACTTCAAAGCCCAGCGCAGAAGTGCGCGGAGCATTTATCCAGTTACCGTTATCACGCCGCCATTGAGATTCATAAGCGATTGCGCTTTCAGCCCGATCCCACGTCACACGCAATGTCGTCATGTTTATGCCCTGATCAACGGTGTTGTAACTGCCAATCTCAACATTCGCTGGCGCGGGTTGCGCAGACGGAGGAACAACACTGATAGGCCGCGACTCAATACGCGCGCCGTTATCAATCTTGTCCCATTTGTCCGGGTCATACTCGACGCCGGTTATATCAAATGACAGGCCGCCATCAGCCTCGGCCACACCAACAATACGGTACAGTTGCAAAGCCAAATCAGTGGCATCTATCGCCCATACAGATTCAGCGATCGGCGTTTCGCTGTAGTCTGTTGTGACCGTAATGATTTTACCGTTTACCGCCTCAATGGTGCGCCCTTCTGCTTTCCCACTCGGCAGGTTAACAATCAGACGCTCACCAACTGCGGCAGAAGAGATGCGATCGAGCGTGATGTTTCGACCGTCAACCACGCTGATGCGGCCCCCCAAAGGACGTCCTGCCAGTAACGAATCAGCCACCCCTACAATAGAACCAGGCACCGGAATATCGCCATCCAGCCCCATCATATACGCAATGGCCCGGTCCGCATCATTGGTGTGCAAAACCCATTTACCACGGCGGATCGCCTCCGTCTGGCGAATACAACCAATCGCCGTCACTTCAGCCTGTTTGATTCCGTATCGCTTAACCAGCTTGTTATCATTAACGGCCTCAACAGCATCCTGATAGCTATTAGCCGGATCGGACCAGGCCACCATAGCCTGGCTGTAATGTGTTTTTTCGCTGGCGTTGCTGTATGTAAACCTCCCGTCTTTCACGTTGGCACGCGTGACGATGTAATCAATGTCACGCGGCATATCGGCGATCACATTCATCTGGTTGTTGCCCCAGAACGTGGCACCGCGAAAAATGGCGGCCAGATCGTTAAGTACAGTCCAGGCATCTTCCTGCGATTGAATATATACGTCGCATAAAAACCGTGGCTCGGTACCCTTACCACCACGGCCATCAGGAACCAACTGATCGCAATACTGCGCAATCTGGTACAGCGTCCACTTTGAAATGGAGAGATTTTCAGCCTTGATGCGGTTGCCAAGGCCAAAGCGCTCGCTTATCTGAATATCGTAATACACCCAGGCCGGGTTATTGGTGAACGCCCATTTAAAGGTGCCGCTCCATGCCCCGCTGTAGACGCGGGCTACCGGATCATAATTTGAGGGAACGCGGATAATGCGCCCATCGGGCTCACAGGAAATCACCGGAATTTTCTGGAACTGCTTCGCATCAAACTGAACAAACAACAGCGCGGTTTCCGGGTAACGTAGTTTCGCATCAATAATTTCTGTGATGGCATCAATCGCCATTTTATCGGCGATGCGGTTACTGGTTGTGTTGGGCGTAATACGACGAACACGAATTTGCCAACCAGTAGATGCGTTGGGCAGGTCGATACGGTGGCTACGCTCATATTTCGTTGTGGCCTTCCCATCTATCGCCGTTTTCAGCAGTTCCTTATAGCTACCACCATCTGTGGCCACATCAATGGCATACTCAATGCGGTAGCCCACGACATCGCCGTTATCCCGTTGCTGCTGGAGTGCAGACCACGAAAAGCGCAATCGTACTGCCGAAAGCTGAGTATTGGTGAGCGAACGTCCCCAAGCAGCCTGGCTCGTTAATTCTGTATTGACGGTAATTTCATTCTCTACGCCAGGGAAACCAGGGATATAGGATTGATCCGGCGTACCGGAACGAAACTCCCACTTAACCCCGGAAAAATTAGTGTTACCGTTGGCATCAGTGATCGGCGTACCGTCCAGAAAAATACGCGAGCCATCAAGTCCGCCGCTAAACTCTCCCTCACCCAGCGCCAACAGGATTTTTGCGTAAGATGTCGACTGAATAGAATCCGGTGACTCAACTGGCGTCCGGGCATTGCCGCTGCCACCTTTTCGGCCACTAATTGTCTGCATGGATACTCCAGAAACGAAAAACCCACGCGAAGTGGGCATAACTGTTCAAATATCAGGCTATACGGCCTGCGATTATAGGGTTAACTTGAAAATCAAAAAACATTACGCTCTACACCATCGGGAACCCATCAGCCCGCCTGAGCATGTGCACAAGCGCCTCTCCCAGAGGAGATGGCTGATTACCTCTGGATTAAGGAAACAATATGTCCACATCTCAAGAGTTAGAAATAATTAAAAATGAAATTGAATTTTTGCAGCATCGTTTGGGTGGCGCAGAATACCTGATAAAAATTCTAATTCAGAAACTTCCATCCGAAGAAATTACTGCCATAGAAAAAATCATCAATGATAATATTGAAATCTATGGCTCCGATAGCGTTAGCACCGACGTTTTGAATGAAAGTCTACGGCTTTTGGGAAAGTAAGTTTTTACTCCATCTTTAGCGGCCTTACTTATGGCCGCTCTGACTCTGATGCACTCTGAATCATCTATGATAATGGTTTCAGTATTTTCCACATGACACTGTTCCAATCATTATGTTATGTAGACCTTCTAACTTCAGCATCAACCAGACATTTATGCTCAACAAATTTATTATCAAATAAATCATTGGCACGCGGTTTCGAGATAGTTATCTTATTACCGAACATCATATTACCGCTAATCAATCAATTGCCGATATACAATTCAGTTGAATTTTTAATATCAAGTTTATCTTGCATAAAAAACCTTATTGTCGATCTTCTGCATAAATACCCGCTGAGATAATTGCGCCACCAATTCGACGGCGGCCATACAAGATAGGTACCGGATTACCCTGAGCCATGGAGTTGACCGGTCCGCCAAATGCGTAGGAGGGCTTGTTGTCAGGAGATTCGCGCACTGAAAGCCCCCCTTGCATCGGGGTGAGCATTTGAACTATCCCGCCGATCGCCATCGATATTCCTATCGCACCAACCAAATCACTCGCCCATAATGCCGCCCCCCAGGGGGCAAAGGTTCCGATGGCTAACAACGCGACGCCGAGGATCGTTTGAAACATCCCTGCTTTTTTGCTCCCGATGATTACGGGCGCAATTCTGATTTCGCTGCTGACATTAAAATCCAGTTCATCCCTCGCGAGGTTTCGTTTACCGTCAAATACGGCGTAAGTTAACCCTCGCGCCTTGCTTGTCAGCAGGAACTTTTCAAAGCCGGGGATAACCACACTGAGCGCCTTGATAGCTTCCTGGCGGCTTTCAACCGCCAGACGGTGCACCCGCCCAAAGGTTACTCCCAGCACCCCATACAAGCGGATAGTTTTCAGGGTTTGATACTCGATCTCAACTGACATTAGCGCCTCCTGTATAACGCAGGCGGATTATGGTTCTGTCCAGCCAATAACCGTCATAAGGGACTTTCTGGCTCAACTGGTTGTACATGTGATGGATCATTTCACCGTTACCAACGTAGACGGCAGCATGATTCGGCTCACTGGCGCGCACTTGCATAATGATTACGTCACCGACCTGCAACGCGTCATTGACTGCAACACCTCCTGCATCAGCATAATTTTTAAGATAAAGGTTCTCTCCCCGCTCCCACCATCCATCTGAACGTTCAAAATTGGGCAGCGTTATGCCGCGTTCCAACTGATACCAGTCACGCACAATGGCGTAGCAATCCCAGATGCCATGCACAAAAGGACGCCCCAGCAACGGCTTGATACCCTCCGTTGGCAGAATGGTGCGAATATCTCCCTCCGGCCAACTGGCTATAACCCACGGCAGTTGCGACACATCACATTCGGCCAGATCAACATGACTCGGCTGTGTGGTGGCATCAGGATGACTGTGGACAATGGCAATGATGGTCCCGCTATCCTCCGCCTCTGCGTAATCCTCCGGGTTCATGGTGAAATGCTCTTCCGGCTCCAACGCCTGATTGCGACAGCGCACGTAGCGCTGTTTCCGGCCGCTCTGCACAATCAGTCCGCATGCCTCATACGGATAAACCTGCTCGGCGTGGGACAGTATTTCTGTAATGATTAATTTGCTGAGTTTCACTATTTACCTCTTAATCAGCGCGGAGCCAGGGAAACCGCCGAACGGTAATTCAGCATCTTCACCAAAACGCAGTTTGCAGCCGGTTGACAGCAACCCCGAACATTCATCCAGCGCAGGATCGTCAACAGGATTGCCATCTGCATTAAAATATTTTGTTCCCGTATAACCACAGGATGCCCCCCGATACTGGCCGCGCATGCACCAGGTGCACAGGCTGTGTATTTGTCGAGTGGGGATCATGATGCCTTGCAAGTCTGCTGGGGATGACAACTTGAAGCTGATTGATTCATCATCTTCTGCGGTTTTACTGTCGATATACCAGACCTCTAACCGCTCCTGCGTTGGATCGGCGTCGGCGTTACCTTCAGGAAAATTTCGCGCATCAAGATAGTGCGCAAACGTGGTGTGAATCCGCACCGTCGCTTGCGCCAGGTTCTGATAGGCCAGACAAAGCGCGGTTATGGTGCCATCGATATTACCCACCGCCAGTGTGGGCGTCGGGGCACTGCCATTGCTGGTCATTTCCAGCCCCTCAACCTGCGTTGGCCACGCTTTGTATTCTTTGCCCTGCCACCAAATCGATTTGGCGAGAAGCTTTGTTTCGTCATCCCCGACTGCCGCGATTTCTTCCGCTGAATGAGGAATAGGATAATTGTGGAAATACAGTTCCGGGCCATCAAATGCAGTGCAATCCACTTCGAACAGGCGCACGCGATCGCCAGGCTCCAGTTTTTGGGAGTCGGTGTTCAAGGGCATATTGTTTATCTCTGAAACAAAAAACCCAGCTCTATGGCTGGGTTCGCTAAATGTAGATTATTTGGAATCAGTGTAGAATTTTATTTGCCACATTTTTGGCAACCTGAACAGCTACATCATCCCAAGCAGACTCAAGAATCCCAGTCTGACTTGTCCCGCCGATGGTCGGATCTTTCTTTTGCGAACGGAATTCACCAGACCATTGTACCCCATTAAATTCAAACTGGGCCTTTAAATAAACCGTACCAACGTCAATGGCGGGAGTAATATTAAACATTCCCGCAGAATATTCAAATCCGCTTTTTGCTTCTACAACAGTGATTGTCAATGGCTTTCCATTATTTGAAATAACTGCAAAGGTAGATATTGCTTCTTCGATCCTGGCTGACAATGCAACGCCTGTTGGTACTCTGGTACGAGTACCACCGCCGACGAAGCCATCCGCCCCTTGAATATCAATTCTTTTTGGGAATGTATTTGGGTCCCACTTAATATTTATATTTGGTTTGTTTTCTTGTTTAACCATCGATTGTGCTTCCTTTACAGAATCGAAACCAAGTCGATTATTAAAAGGAAGATTAACAGTACAACCCGACAAAAAGGTTACTCCAATCAGAGTAATGATTATTTTTTTCATAAAACGTATCCATGTGTAGTTGTAGTCACATCCAAAAATAAATTACCACTATTTGCCCAGTAGTTCCACTTTCATGAGGGGAGCGAATAGATCCGTTTAAGATAAAAATGCCTGTTCAAAAGTTGCTAATACAATCCCCTGGGTTTTGCCAATTGACACAAACCTTATCGAGTCTGCTACAGCTAAATACAGCCCCATATCACCGTGCGGAGGCGTCCAGATGAACGCCTTTTTCCGGTGGCGTCGGAGAAAATCACGGATCGCTATCACCACTTCAACCTTTCCACGAAACGAATAGGGAAAACGGATTTTCTCACTGTTGAGCCCTTCTCCTGACACCTGGGTATAACCATCACCAAACTGCACTTTTCGTACAGTTTCGGCATACTCGATTTCAGGTCGATTGCCTATTTGCGTCGGCCAGGAAAATGTTTCTATCGTCATCTGCGCCCCGCTCTGGCCCGTGTCAATCCGCCTCCCTGGCCTGTTTCTTTGGCAAGGAGCACCTTGAAACGGTGATCAACAAATTGCCCAATATCTTTCCCAAGCTGCTCATATCCTGCTGAGCTTTGGGTCGATACACCTTCATTGGTAATACTGATGCTCACCTGCGGCGCACCACCAGCAACGGCCCCGAGCGCACGAACCCCCAGAACCCCATTGGCGTTTCGGGTTAATGGCATAATGGCCTCCGGCCCTGCCTCCCCCATTAAGCCAGCCCCTCTTGCAAAGGCAAACAACGTAGGGTTATCGACGATCTGCCCGGAAAATGATGACAAACTTGCGGATGAATACACACCACCTTTGGCATTAGGGACAAGGCTACCGAATCCTAATGCGCTGAGCCCCTTAACCAACGAAGCTTTCACCATGATGTCAGTCAGCATGGTCAGAATAGATCGGGTGAAGTCTTTAAAATTTGACTTCCCGGTGGTCAGGAATTGGGTTAATTGACCGCTCAACCCGTTAAGCGTCGCCAGTCCCACCTGCTGAACCTGGCTGTAGGCGTTGGTAGCGGCATCAGCATATTCAGACCATGCAGATTTAGCGCCGGCCTGCCAGCTACTGCGTAAAACATCCTGCTCTGCATGATATTTATGCAAGGCATCAAGTTCTGCCTGATAGCCTGAGTCATTAAGGCGACCACCTTGATTCACCCATCCTTGCCGTAACTGCGCCTCCTCCAGATTCCGCTGAGTTTGGCGGTTACTTGATCCTGTACTATCCCTTAGCGCTGCTGTCTTCTCAGCCATCTGGGTAACGTATTTCTGAGAAGTATCCTGTAGTTTATTCAGGCGCTCCTGAACAACTATCTGGTCACCCAGTTTCGCATTAATTTCTGCCTGAGCCAGCACGCGACTCTTGCTAGCCAGTAGCGATTGATCTTCTTTACTCAGCGCCCTGTTGCGGGCGGCATCCTCCAATACGGAAAACTTCGCCTGCATTTCCCATAGTGCTTGGCGCTGACGACTAATGGTATCATTCACACCGGTGTGTTGCTGAAGCACCCTCAATTGCGCTTCAAGGGCCAGCGTTTGTGCGCTGCTGTTATCAAAAGAGCGATCACCCGCAGATGTCCTTACCGCACCAGGCTTTTTAAGCGAATCCTCATACGCTTTCTTCGCCGCCTTCATGTTGATGTCGTAATCGGCCTGAATAATGTTTCCGGTTTTTAACGCATCATTCAGTTCTTTCTGGCGAGCAGTATATTTTTCAAGTGCAGTTTGTGTTTTCGTATAATTTGTCTGCGCCTGGGCGGCATATTTCTGGCGAGCTGATTCGGCCTCCGCTTCACGTCTGGCATTATCCTCCGTCGCTTTTGATACCAGTGCCTGCTGTTGCGCCATGTCCAGGGCAAGGCGGGAAGTTTCCCGGTTATTCCAGTACCGGGCTCGCGCCGTATCATTCACAAAGGGATCGCCTTTACGCAGACTCCAAATCTTGTCTGCGCGATCAAACGCTTCCTGTGCCTTTTTCAGCATTCCGGCACTGGTATCAGGCCGTCCAATATCCAGCGCAGCATCCCACATGGATTTGAATGTGCGGGAAAGCGAATTTGCCGCCCGTTCAATCGTGCCCATATTCTGTTCAATACGAGACGTTTGCGTTTCAAACCCGCTGGTCGCCAACTCATTGGCGGCCTGCAATGCTGCCGTCTCATCCCCGGAGCGTTGCAATGCAGCCACATAGGCTATCTGCTCCGCCGTCACATTATGAAACTGCTTAGCCATAGCAATAAGTCCGGAGGAAGGATCATCGCTGAGCTTTGCAAAAGCCTCCGCCACCTTTTCCAGCGGAACGCCTGAGACTGTCGTAAAGCGGGAAACGGCAATGGTCATCTGTTCAAAACGGGCTCCTGCCGAAACACCGGCATTTACCAGCGCGGTGAGTGCTGCACTGGCTTGCCCAAAGGTCACACCAGACAGTTCTGCCGCCGTCGCTATGTTGAACATTTTACTGGCAGTAAGTCCGGCACTGTTCCCTGACAGCACCAGCGTTTTGTTGAAGTCAGATAATACTGACGAGCCCTGATAAAAGGCATATGCGATCGTTCCAATTGCTGCCCCTAACCCAACAAGGCCAAGTTTTACCGGAGATATAGTGCTGGCTAATGCAAAAAAAGTCCCTCGCAGCCCGCCGAAAGAGTCTTTGACCTGGCCACCTTGCTGCAACAAGATCAGCCACGGATTTTGACCACCAGCCAATTGGACAGCCACGTCAGTCATCTGCGCCGGTAACATCTGCATCGCCATGCGATACTGACCAACAGATATCCCCGCCCTGCGGGCAGCGATTTCTTGTGTTGAAAACGCTTTCTGCGTTTGAAGGGACGCATCATTCGCAGCCGTACCCAGCCCCGTCAATTGCTGCCGGACGCGTGTAACCTGCTCATTGAATTTTGCGGCATTAACATCCAACTCAACGGTTAAATCACCCACTGTCTGGGCCATAGCGAACTCCTCCTGCAATACTTTCAGCAATGCCCATCAAGGTTTCGTCATCGGTATCTTCATCTGATGCATTTGTATTCAACAGGCTAAAATCACCGAGGCTCAGATCGTGTTTGCAGTTAACGGACACCATCAGGAAACCCAGTCGAGCAAAATGCGCATCCAGTAAACCATCGTAAAAATAATTGAGCTGGTAATAATCGGACCACTCATACAGCTCAGTGGATGACATGCCGGATAACATACGGCGCCAGTCAGGGCGGTTAAATTCCCTGGCCAGGCGCATCACGAATGCCTTCCAGCGGGTTACGGCTTTTCCAGACTGACGGACTCCTTGTTCTCGCCGGGATCTTCTGGCACATCCACCAGCATTCCAGACATTTTTTTGACCAATCGATCGGCTTCACCAATAGCGGGCAGCGGCCAGGTATTCAAAACCTGTTTGTGCAGGTCTTCAATATCAACCTCCGGCTCACTATGGGCCAATGACATGGCTACCACCCGAGCACTTGTCCGAATGCTGTAGGCCAGTACCGCTACAGGCGGCGTACTGTCTTCTAACTCAGAAAGGGGAAGGAATTGCTCTTCCGAAGCCAGGTATTCAAGAAGTTCGATGCGCTGCAAGGCAGAAAGCTCATGCAGCACTACGCACTCCCCATTGATGGAGAGAGAGTCTTTTTTGAGAAACATGGGATCACCTTGAAATAGCGGGGAATATCTACCCGTGAATATTACGGAGCGGTGATAGTGACAGTGGCGATCGCAACATGCTGGCCGTCGCTGGTCATGGCAATGATTTGTACCGTTCCAACACTCAGCCCCTGTACCGTTGCCACGTTCCCGGCAAGGGTAACGGTCGCTTTGCTCTGGTCTGAAGAGGCAACACGGAAGGTTTTGTAGGAAGCATCAAGCGGCATGACAGGGAACGTAATGTTTACAGGCTTGCCAACCTCGATCTCTACCGCGGATGGAACTGCCGTAATGCCAACCACCGGAATAACGTTTGTGGATTCTTCCGCCAGTGCAGGTTTTCCAGTGTTGGTGACCTGGGCTGTGCGCGTGATAACCTCCCCCGCAGGAATAGCTTTGCCAAGCGAGCTAATCCAACCTTTGAACACATCCACCACGCCGTTCGGATAGCGGATTTTATAGCCGCGAACATCCCCCGACGTATACCATTCCACTAAATCCTTCTGCCCAGCTTCTCCCGGCTTCCAGGCCAGCGTAAAGCTGGTATTACCGGCAGACTTAACCCCCTGAGCGGTGTTACTCCAGTCCGCATCCTCATCATCAAGGTAGGTGTCATCATAGGAGTCCGCCGTCATTTCGCCAGGCTCCAGGGTTTTAATTTTAGCGAGGCGGGTCCAGTCCACATCAGACAGTGGATTGGCATACGGATCGCCGCTGCCGGTGTAAATCCAAAGGGTTGTACCAGCCCCTTTTATCGGTTGTGTTGTAGACATAGTTTCCTCACAGGTAATAAGTCAGTGAATATTTCAAATCTGCCGAACCCCACGTGACAGCCTCATCATCCCGCTGATAGTCGTACCCCTGCGGTGAAACGGCTTCAGCAACGTTGTTCAGTGCTGGAACGTTTTGCATCACCGGGTAAATCTCTTGCTCAATCCACTTGTCGAGTTCTGAATCCGGACTGGCCGCTTTCAGAAACACTTCAACATGCAGGGTCGCACGCCAGAGATCTCCATCGAGATAATCACCCGAGGGTTCTGCGTCACTGAGATAGACAGCAATGGCGGGTAAATCCTGAACGTCCAGAAAGCCAGGCCGACCATCGAAAAAAGCAACGGCATTTCCTGTCACTGAAGCTTTCAGAGCATCAAGGACCGCCGTTCGTATTGCAGTATGTTGGTTCATCGCTTAAGCATTAGCCTTAATTGGTTGTTCAATGCCGCGCGGAGTTCTTTCGGTATGTCCGTTTTCACCAATAAAGTCGTCTCTTCGCGGAATGCCGCCGTTAACGGCTTTTCCAGTGGGATTTTCACCACCTCGACCGGATAACGTAATTTCGACGTACGCCGCAGAACGTGCCAGCGCCCGTTTTTCAGTTGCTGAATGAACGCCCCCGGAAACGAGAGCTTGCCCACGCGCAGCACGCTCCCCGCCGCCAGCAACGCCCCTTTCTTTCGCCGTAACTGAACACGGGCTGCACCTAACTTGATGGCCGGCAGGTTCCCCCGATTGACCTTGATGGTGGCAATCGGGCGATTGCTGGTTGCTTTTTTCAACCGTGAACGCCCTCTCACCAGTTTGGTGGGGACCCTGGTTTGTTGTGCAACCTTGCGCGAACTGCGACTGATGGCCCGCCCTGCCACACGATTTACCGCCTGCGCGGTCGCTTTTGGCACAGCGGTTTTACTGATGCTGTTAAGGTTGCTGATCGCCTGTTCAAGCCCGGACAGAGACATATTCCCTCCTACTCAATAAATATCTGCGCCTTGCCGTTAAACCGTTGCCAGCGGGTCACCATGTAGTCTTTACCCTCAAAGACCACAGCATCATTTCGGTTCGGTTGGTAGTTGGTGAAAACCACCAGCGAGATACCGTCCCCGACTACCGGCCCCATCTCAGGCAGAAAATGACTTTCAACGGCAACATGATCGGTGCCGTTGATCACCACCGTCTTACCCATCTTGCGCACAGTGGCCGCATCCATACGTACTGCCAGACGTTCAAAGGGGTTAGCCATTGATCTTCACATCAACAACGGTGTCCCCCGCCGCCGCACCTGCCCAGGCGATCCCCGCATAGGTGGCCTTTTCCGAAGCTAACTGCAATACCCCATCAGCATTCAGGTAAACCTTCTTGCCACGGGCAATAACATCAGCGGCGAGCTTCGGGCAGGAAAACACCCCTTCCGCAAAACCATCACCCGTCGCGCCCGCAGCAATATCGACCAGCGCAACGGCAACGATATCGCCGACAGCAACCAGTTCCCCGCTGGCAATAACAGACGCGCCCGCCGTGATGGGAATGGTTTTCCCATCCTGCACATAGTTTGTAGCCATGTTTATCTCCATTCCGGCCTAACAAGGGCGGATTTCAGGTATAAAAAAAGCCCTTTCGGGCAGACTGTTTTGCAGTTCGGATTATTCGCCGGAGGATTTGACCAGGCCGCGATAATCCAGCGGAGATACACCGGCATCGATGCGTACCTTGGTGGCTACACCGTCCACCGTAAACCCTTCCTGCTGCTCGATGTAAGGGGTATCAACGCCATCCAGATAAGCCACTTCGATGGTGTCCGTACCCTGCGCCGAAGTCAGATACCAATCATTGGCACTGGCATCATCCAGGCGCGCTTCGGCGATAATTTCTGCGAAGTTCTGGATTGGGTTGATGATGCCGCTGTTGACGTCAGCCCCTTTGACGCTGGCAGACTTGATGGTCTGGCTTGCCAGCGTTTCCTGAGCCACCGGCACCAACATAAAGGCTGAGCGAATATTGAGAGCGCGGCCATCATCAGCCCCTTTTTTCGTTTCTGGTCCCTTTTGCTTGCGCATCAACTGGCGTGCAGCATCCAGGTTGGCCACGCTGATGCCACCCGAAGACAGGTTATTGTGATCACCATGGAACAGTGCCTTGCCATCAGACAACTTGGGATTGCTGGTCAGAATGGCGTACACCAGATCGCCAACCGTCGCCTTAGCAGCACGCCCCAGTTTCATCGGGACATCCGTCAGTTGGTTCAGGTCATCATTGATGATGGCCTGACGGCTGATGGAGAAGATTTCACCGTAGGTGGCCAGCGCAATGGGCTCACCGCGATCGCTGGTTGTCACATACTTGTACTCAGCCCCTTCACGCACCTGACGTAAGGAGGGGAAGCCGCCTAGGCCGACCCGATGTGCCGTTTTAAAGTCGGCCAGTTGGCCGCGTTTGGTCCACTGGGTAAACGTTTCCTCGGCTTCTTCCCAGCCCTGCAACAAGGCCTTGGCCGATACATCCAGCAGGATATTGCCAAAATCAGAGCTGGTATGCGTGAATGCCAGACCGACCATCTGCATCGGGTTATAGGAGGCCACACCGATACCACGTTCAGTCAGCGACATGCGGGCATATTCACGCAGCGTCATCCCGTTGTAGACGTTACTGTTATCGCGCTGGTCATACCCGGCACGCGACATCAGCGCCTGACGAATACCATCACCGACAATATTACCGTTGCCGGCGTAGATATGCGGCGCGTTTGCTGCGTTGCTGGGTGTCGCGTTCGCTCCCAGTTTCGCTAGCAGTTTATCTTTGGCTGCATCCACAGAGCATTCCATATCTGCGATACATTCTGATTCCAGATCGGCATGCTTGCCGCCAAACATGGTGAACAAATTGCGGATATCATTCACGCGAGCTTTTTGCTCCGCCATCACCTGTGCACGAATGGTAGCCTGATCCGGCTCGTCGGTTGCCGTCGGCGGCGTCGTTGTCTTCGGCTGCGGGGTCGCCGTCGCTCGAGGCGGTTTAATCATGTTACCGATGTTCTGTGGCATTTTTTCGAAGTCCTCAATGCATTTTGAATTGATACAGGCCATAGCTTGTAAGGGCGCGACTACCTGATCGGCAAAGCCGAGTTCGACACATTCGCTACCGGACAACCAGGTTTCATCCGCCAGCAGCGCCGCAATGTCTCCCGGCGTTTTTCCTGTTTTTGCCGCATAGGCCGGAATGAGGTTGTTTTCCACCTTATCCAGCAGGTCGGCATAATCGCGCATCTCATCGGCGTTGCCCCCGGCGACGCCCCACGGTTTGTGGATCATCATCATGGTGTTTTCAGGCATGATGACCGGATTGCCTACCATCGCAATGTAAGACGCCATCGAGGCGGCAATGCCATCGACATGCACCGTAATGGATGCACCACAATGTTTGAGCGCGTTGAAAATGGCGATACCATCAAAAACATCACCGCCCGGTGAGTTGATGTGCAGGTTGATAAGAGACAGTTCACCCAGGGCTTCCAGTTCAGCAATGAACTGCTTCGCCGTTACCCCCCAGTAGCCGATTTCATCGTAGATGTAGATATCAGCCGCTCCGTCACTCTGCGCCTGCATACGAAACCAGGAATTACCCTGATTAATCGGCGTTCGTTGTGCGCTGTTGCGTACCTTTTGCCGTGTTTTTGGCCGTGGCATTTCTGCCTCCTTTGTCATTTGCCGGGTCAGTATCAAACACCAGACCTTGCTTACTGTTTTCATCAACTTCCGCCTTGCGGCGGCGTTTGACATCATCAGGGTTAGAGCCACGCGCCCGCACCCAGTCACTTTCCGTCGCGGCACCGCCGCGGATAAGTATTTTCCAGGATGCAGCCTCCTTCAGCGGATCAATCCATGGCATCACCGGTCCGGAATAGACCGCGTTAAACAGAGTTTCAGCGTTTATATTGGGGGGAGCTTTTAATCGGCCGGCCGCAATCGCCATTTTCAGGAAGGCGCGATACATTGGCCGGGTGAAGGCTGCGATCACCGTGTCCTGTAAAATCTGATATCCCTCGGTAGACTCAACCAATTCCTGGCGCTGGGAACTGTAGGTGCCGTTATAGTTACGGGCGATGCTGGAGAAACTGCCACGAGAACCCGCCGCCACTGCGCGTAACTGACCATTTCGGAAGGATTCCAGGTTAGCATTGGGGCGGTCTGACTTGATCATCCCGACCTCTTCACCGGGTTGCAACCCATCAAACAGCATGCCAGGAACGATATTCAGCTCCTCGGGACCGCGCGTTTTGCTGTCAGCATCAGTGTATGAAATCCCATCCCCCTTTTTGATGTACATGCCTAGCGATGCAGCAATGCGGGCGGCAGTCAGCTCCGCGTCTTCATAATCCTTGAGGCCACTTAATCGAATCAGAATGCCTGAAAATAACGAATTGCCCCGTACCTGGTGCAAGCGGCGGGTGAACTTCAGGTGCAGCATGAAATCGGCGGAAACGTCTTTACTATCGCCCTGTAGCATCCCAATGGTTGGCAGTTGCTTGTACACCATGTATTTCGTCGGCCTGCCCCAGTCATTGAGATATACCCCTTGCAACAACCTTTGAGACGGGTCGGTACGATCCAGCGGAACAAAGTCCGGCTCTAACGCCTCAAGCCAGAGCGGTACGCCCGCTACAGGCTGCAATCCGGTTGCCGCTCCTTGCACCAGTTGTGCAAACACTTCACCGTCGCGCAACCAGGTGCGCACCATCAACCGTTCCAACACCGGGCGCGTGTACTGCCCTGTCACATCCGGGGAAATTGACCACTCCCCCCACAGTGCACGGATCTGTGAGGCCAGTTCCTCGGCAATCGTCCCATCCCTCAGCATGGGCTGAGGCTCAACGATAAATCCCTTTGCCCCGACAATCCTCTCCTCCAGCTTGTCGAGAATACCGATCACGATGTCATGATTGTTATCCAGCCAGCGCGCCTGCTCACGCAAGGAGCGTCCGCCGAATTGCGTCAGTTGATTGGCATTGCGATTCTCACGCTTTCCCTTGTGCGTGCGTGTTGGCATCGTCGCCTCATAGGCGCTGATCATGTAGCGACTACGCAGACGAGAGGCTTTCCACGCCGGAGAGATAGCCCCAATAAGGTTATCCAGCAGTTTCATTGAAACCTCGCCACTTTATACATCGAGCTACCCGTCTGAGCCCGTTGAAACGCCGCTAACCGGCGCTCCCATTTCTCCCTGCCGGCCATGATCAGATTCAGGTTTTCCATAGTCATCTGCTGACCGTTAAACGTGATGCTTTTCCCTTCCAGCACCGCTTTTTCAGCATCCATGTAGCGCTGGATCATGTCTTGGATTTCTGTCTGGTTCACACCCAGCCTCCTGATGAATTGATGGGAGCCCAGGCCGAGGCCACTATTTCACGGGCTGATGATGTTGTTGTGTCTGACGGTACGGGATGTGGTGCGGGTCTGTGCGGTGGCGGAGAGTCATCATCTGTAGGCGTTACCCATTGCGGCGGATTATCCCAGTTGATTTTGTCGTACCCGCGCAGGATAACCAGCGCATGGGCATACACCATCAGGTCAAATGCCTCGTTTGCTCCGCGCCCCGGCTTACGCCATTTTCCATCCGTCCCACGCTCTTCATAGGCCAACTCGTCGTAGAACCACTCACCGAGCCAGTCAGGAAAATGAATGTAATTGGCCCCGGGCGTCTCACGCTGTAGTGCGTTGTCGATCCGGTCTTTCAGCAGATCAGTCTGGAGCAGGTACAACGGCACATCCCCGCGCGCTTCCGCGCGCCGGTCTTGTCGGTCAATGTTGTTCGGGAATGTTTTGCTGATGAGTTTGCTGCGTTTGGTGCTGTCACCTTTGAACAGGTAGACGCGTTTATGCAGGCCATCTCGGCGACACTGACGCCAGAATTCATAAGCATTGCCGGTTACGCCGTCTTCCCCGCCTGAGTCCACCGCCATTGCCAGTATCGGCATACTGATGTCCGGGTTATCCGCCAGGGGATAGGCTTTATCCAGAACATCAGTGCGCAACAAATCCCAGTCTTCGAGATAGCCAGCCGGATCGATAGGTAAACTCTCGCCGTCATTACCAGAGCGAAGCGATTGGCGAATGTTGTAGCGATCGACAACCCAGCGTTCGCCATGCGCGCCATAGCCTATGACCTGTACCACGAAACGGCGCTTTTTCCCGCCCTGCACATCCACTGTGGCAACCAGACAACGAACACCGTTAGGAACAGCACGTTTTGAGACTGGCTCCGAGCGGGCCATTAGCGTTTCAGCCTTGCGCTGCTCACCACCAGAATAAGGGAGATAAGGTAATCCCCAGTCGGTATTGATCACTGCCTTCAATGATTCTTCGCTGCTGTTACGTTCAAATTCCTGCTCTGCCGTCAACAGCTTGTAGACCAGTTGCGACCAGGTCTGGTACGCGGCAGCGGGCCCTTCCATCCAGAAAGAAGCAATACGTGAACGACGGGGTTCACCTGAAACGTTGCCATCACAGTCAATGTGTTGACCTTCAATCAACCATACTCCGAGGTTATTCAGCGCCCGCTTTTGTTCCGGCTCAATCAAGCCAATACAGTGCGGGCACTGAAGTCTAGCGGCCTCGCTGGCCTCCACCGGTTCAGCAATATTCTGATACCCGGTCATATTGTCCTTCGCCGGTTGGAAATACTCACCACAGTGCGGACACGGCCAATACCATCGGCGCCGATCGCCGCGGTTATACAAGGACAAAATACCGGTCGTCGGAGGGGCTTCATGAGGGGATGTGCGGCGCCACTTTGCGTCTGTGATCTCGCGTCCAGGAGAGCTCTCAACCAACGTCATACCTGCTGACATAAATGTCGTTGTACGTTTCGATGCCAGAGAGAAACCATCCCCCTCACCATCAATATCCTCTGGAAATCGGTCATAATCTGTCAGCGCCACCCGCTTATAGTCGGATGAAGAAAAAATAGAGATTGCAGGCCAGCCTATTTTTAAAAATGAGCCATCACGGAAAATGCGGTCATGAACGTTATTATCGTTACGTAGCAGGCTCAGTCGCTTTGCCACCTCAGGGCTATGTTTGAATGTTCGGGAAAGCCGGGTTTTTGAATGCTCGCGCGCTTTGGTTTCTGTCATCTGCACTAAAAGCATGTCACCCGGATCGCAAACGATGCCATACACGATCCAACCATCTATCAACCCCAGCGTTTTCCCCGTTCGTGCAGGCCCAACAAAAACCACCGCGTCAAATTCACGTCGGGTAAGGCAATTCATCGGTTCAAGCATGTAAGGAGTGAGATCGGCTTCCCATGGCAATGAGCTACCTGCACCAATTGGAACGCGCATGTATTGTCTAACCGCCTCGGCAACAGGCATTCGGCGTGGCGGTCTGAGTAATGCAGCTACATCACGGCGCATTTCACTGGCTGATGCATACATTATTCTTCCTCCCCTAAAGACTCGCTGACGCCAGCAACAGCATCAGCCAGCATTCCCCGCACTTCATCGATTACGGCTTGTGCCTCATTGATTTGATCTGGCCGCCAGCCTCGATCACGCTCAAGTTTGTCCGGCCAGGTATCCAGTACCTGGCAGACTGCTTTAACAATCAGGGACATTTCCCGGTGAGCATCGGGGGCAGGCATTAGCTGCTTTAGCGATGTTTCAAGTTTTATGCGTTCATTTTCGGACTGGAACCAGTCTTTACGGTCCTTTGGCCCCATTTTTGAGGGGTTCTGTAGTTCATCGAGATCGGTATTCTCATTAATACCGAAAAGAACCGGCCCAACATCTCTAAGGGCATAGACAGGGTTACCCCTCACTGAGTCAGCGATGGGTGTATTAGCATCAAGTAGCCGCTTTCTCACCGTTCCGCGATTTAACCCAAAAGCTTCAGCAATCTTCGCTACGCTCCAGTTGTAGGCGTCCCCCAGATTGCTGATATTGGACATTGACACCTCACACTGTCAGGTGAAATAGGATATTATTCATTTGAATCATTGAGTTAATGACTGGTCAGATGACACTATAAAAATAATTTTGTCACCTGAAATTGAAGTTTTATTCTTAATATCAAAGAGTTGCGACACCTGCTGCTGTCAGCATGAAAACTCAAAAACTAGCCTTTTTCCGCGAGTCCCCCGCCCCGTGGTGAGGCCCCCTCCGGGAGGACCCAAAATGATAATGATTATCATTTAATTGAGAGGTATTGCTCCTAACACTCAATGCAGAGGCTGTCTCGCAGTATTTGGTGGCATGCGCTAGTTGCGACTTATAGACAGATGCTTTGCATGCAACACCTATAGCATGGTAGCCATAGATTGTGCGAAAAGTTAAGCTCATAGCATCCGTAAAAACCGTCATGAAAATTAATGATGAATAGCAATATAAGGTTATTTCATTATATTACTTACTCATTATATATGTTTTTTTAGCGGTATTCATAACATCAGCCACTGAATTCCTGCCTTCTGATATTGCAATATATAAAATAGTGATTATCCTCTAGTAAACATTTCAAACCTCAAACCGTATTATTACCAATGCTGGTCAAGTGGACATTTCAAATAAACAACTGAGTACTGGAATTTAAAAAGCGAGGTTTTGTAATAAAGATGATGAATCAAGATGTTCTTTTTCTAACCACAGTTTTACTAACTATTCTTCTGTTTATTTTTTTCTTCCAAGATAACTGAGCTTCTGTGAGCTTTCTCTTTTTCATTGTATCAAGAAGAAATCTATACTCTTTTTCATCATATAAGTAACCCATCCGATAAGCATGCTCAATAAGGTCTTTATTGGGGTTTGCTTTTTCATCATTTATGATACGCCGCAGACCTTCAAATAAATTTCCCGTGTCAATTTTTATAAACCTATTAATGCAAACATTTCCAACATAGGTTTCATTGCCATTAAGATTATTTCTAATATAACAGTGTTCTTTGATCGGCTGGCCACACAGACACTCTGAAAACTCCTCTGATATCTCGATATGATATAGGCTCCACTCTTTTCTTGCCATATCAAAATCATTTGATTCAGAAAGTTCGAGTATGGAATTTGTTAATCTCTCAAAGCTATGTTGCTCCATTATTTACTCCAAAACCATACAACACTTATGTGTTATATCAGTTGGAGGAGAATATCACCATACGATTTCTGTGACATTATTCACATTATGTAATATTACAGTATTTGTTGAGGTAGTTTTGAGCAACGATTACATAGTCTGTATTGGTGTCATTGTTGCCTTTTGTGTTTGTGTTACACACTAATTAAAGCGGTCTGTGTCGGCGCAGTCACATTTATGGCAAGCTCTTGGGGTTAAGGCTGATATAGGTCAATCCAAATAGAAGTCATCGCTCAACGTTCTGCGTCTCGTGCTCTGCCCCTATTGTGCAGGCACGCGCTTCATGTGTGGCCCTGTCCACCACAGTAGTCGCAGCGCAGGTTAGCGCGACGTGATGAACCTCCCCAAGTGTTAGGACAGTTGGCTACAGTGTGAAACCGTGAGCCACAATAGGTGCAGCGTTGATAGCTCATTGTTTGTGCCTTGTTGTATTGATTATGGAAATAAAAAAACCACCAGCAAACGCCTGTGGCTTCTTGAATTCGATGAGTAGTTACATTAAGTGATTTTTTGGTAGCAATTATTAATCTTTTCCATTAGAGATTTATTAACTTCAAAAGTGAAGCTTTCGCCAGTGGTTACACTAATTACACACCTGAAATCTTTTGGTTCAGCCCCTTGTTCTTTTAGCCCTTCAGCAATTTTTTGTATCCATTCAGCATCACCATCTAAATCAATCCAGAAATTCGCCTGTTCTCCATAATCAAGCTTTTGCGGTAATTTCACCGAATACTGCGAATCAAAGGGTTGATAGAAGCTGACGCTCTTCTTGAACTCCCAAATGATCGATGTAACTTTTACCGTGTATAGAGAAAGGTTTGTAACAACGATTGAAACCCCATTCTTTTTATAGGGTCCATTAAAAAAAACCGATTCTCCGATTCTGCAACTGATCTGGGCTTTAGGTTTTTTTAACCCTAAGTGTAAAGAAACGCAAACTGCCAAAAAGGTAGCCAGACCGGATAACCACGTTCCTATCATTGACCAAAACGCCCAATCCGCAGCATCTTTTGCAGCTTGAAGTGCCGCTAAAGCCATTTCTTTTTCATTCATACACACCTCACCACTGCTTTTTGGATGAGTATATTTGAAAGCACTATCACTGGCACTCAGATAATGCCCGCAGTAACCTCTGCTACTTAATCAACGCGAATAACTGGTATGCGTTTGGCTTGCGCCGGCATAACCTTTACCTACGTCCATAACCAACGAGTGTGCATCCTGCCTCTTAATGAGACTATGGGGTACATCATAATTACTGCATTGCCTTTCAGTGTAAGCGTCCAACACCGTTTGGTTTACTTTATCAGGTTCTGTAATTTAGGTATCTATTTATTTTTGCAGGTGGACACATCCGTGAATATCCAACAACTACGTTTCCGTAAGCATTATCCCCATGAACTTGTATTAGATTGTTGATAAACTTAATCCCCTGCTACAGCATTCAAAAAACAACCTGCCAAATTTACTTGTTTCAATAAACCAATAATCATAGCCATGACAACCAAACTCTTCCTTAATTTTTCTTTTAGGGGTGTTTGAGTATGCTATTAGCCCTAAATCTCGCAAGTGTTCAATGTATGTGTAGAAATTTTCCGGATAGAAAAAACTTTCAGGCTTCATAGCTATATCTTTAAGAAAAATTTCCTTTTCGTTAATTATTAATGCTGATTTATTGAAAAATCTCTCTCTCTCTCTCTTTTCAACCACTAACCAATCGTCCATTCTTCTGATGTAAGTAGATGTTTCATTTTCAGAAATTAGTAATAAAAAAAGAGCTTCATCTGAAGATAATTGCCCTATCAGGTGGATAAATGCAGGATGAGCTGTTTTTACTCTATCCGAGTCCATTGAACAGGATAAAAGGTCAACATATAATTCTGTAATAACACTATCTTCAGTGTGATATTTTAACTTATCAGCTATCTCTAATACTAAACTTGTTGGTGGGGCAATTCTTCTATCATCTGGAACAGTTTCCAAGGCCCTTGCAAACCTAGCGTCAATCATATCTTGTCTATGGGCAGCCAACTGAATAGGATAAGTGACTAGCCTCACAGTCTTAAGCAGTTGCTCTCCAAACTTTCCAAACTGAGTTAATGGCCCCTTGGCACCATCATTATATGCATCCAGAATTAATTCTTTTGGAATTGATTTGATGATTTCTCCTGCCGCTTTGTCCATACCACCTCCATCATGAGTTTACCCATACACGTTATAATTAGAGGAGGCACAAGTGAAGAAAAATTTTCTTACCATCATTAGTAACTTGTTCAGCAACAGTACCGTAGACAAACATGCATTCTGCATTTCGGTTATAGCCATGGGGATCATGCATGGATCAGCATTTCCACCGTTCAGAAAATAAAACTGTACGGTCAACTGGCACCTGATTTCCCTTCAGATGGTCCGGATTGGCGATATCCTTGTCAGTCTGAGGTGATACTCTGCACTTAACCACCGAGTTATGGCTTTGCCTCACTCATAGTTTCTTTCCTCGGTTATTTCAAGAATTGCTCACGGATGTATTACTGTGCTCTGGTCAGTGTTTACACGATTATTCGGTTTCTCTAATCCCTGATAGTTGGCTGTTAGCCTGGTCAATTGCCGTTAGCAGCGGGTCAATCCAGTATACGGCCTGTGCGTATGTCAGTCGGCAGGCGGTGGCAATGGCGCTAACACTGGCTGCGTCAGACTTGCCGGAATCGGCATGCATTGCGCTGGCACGTAAACGGTACGTGTAGTCGAGCAACCGGTTAGCGACATCATCAGGAACACACTGGCGGCCAGTCGGATCACTCTTGATGATGGTGTGGTAAACAATCTGCTTTTCATCGGATTGAGCCTTAATGTTGGTGCCGTACTGATTAGTCTGGCGTGCTATTTCATTGAAGCGTTGAAACTGGAAAGCCTGCCCAGCGATTACAGCCTGTTGACCAACGCTGATATCGTCAGATGCTTTCTTGCCGCGTTCTGCTACATCAGCATCCCATCGTAACCCCTGCACGTACCAACCGAGCGCTATTCCGGCCAGAAGCGCAATAACAGTTATTTTCCAGCCTGAGAGGATAGACATAACGCCCGCTCCTTATCTCGGCGTTCAACCAGCCCCGGCAGCACCTTACCGCCGCCGTATACCCAGCGCTGGAACTGCTCACACGCAGCCTGAATGTTTCCAGCGCGGAATAATTGAAACATGGTTGAGGTTTGCACCTTTGGGCAGCCGGCATTAAAAGCGATACTGACTGCTGCGCTGAACGGGTTACTCGGCAACTTTTTGCCACCGGCGTATTTATCAACGCAATTTTCAGCCTCCAGAATATTTTTCTGCCAATCCGCCGCAATCTGCTCGTCCGTCTTGCGGGTGGCATCAACCACACCGTGCGTATTGCCAATGCCATCAGTCAAGATGCCTGCCGGACATACATAGGGGTCACGGCGACATGATTCGGCATTACCGATAAGCTCTAATCCAGCCTGATTGGTTCGTACATGGCTGTTGTTCATCACAATGCCAATGATTACGCTGACGGAGCACACCACACCGGCTACAATTTTTCTTTTGCTCATCATGCACCGCCTCGTTCTCTCAACAGATATTCCTTTCTGCGGTAATACCAGTTGATAGCAAAAGTGCCGATAGTGCAGACCATGCCGACAATAATTGCCCAGTCACCAAGGCTCAACCCTGCAACCTTATCCGCAAGCATTAAGACGCTCTCTTTAGTTGATGCGGCGTAGGCTCTGGCAGATGCTCCAAGGCCAATTAAACCTGTCCCGGTTCCGTATGAAAGCCTACTGTAAATAGCGCTCATTCGTGTCATAGCCTCACCCCGCTAAGTGGGCGCTGTGTGTGATTTTAGGGAAATAAAAACCCCGGCGTTAGCCAGGGTCTGTTTTTAACAATTCAACTTCATTTTTCGTTTGTCGGTATCGTTCTTCTTCAAACTCAACGCCAAGTGCATGGCGTCCTAGCTTAATCGCGGCTTTGATCGTTGCCCCTGAGCCCATGAAGAAATCAGCCACCACATCACCGGGGCGACTGCTTGCTGCGATAATGTCACGCATCATTTCAGCCGGTTTTTCACATGGATGCTTGCCTGGGTAGAACTGCACCGGCGGATACGTCCACACATCGGTGTATGGCACCAGTGCGGATACCGTGAAAGGACGGCGCAGATCTTCATATTCGGCCACCAGCTCTGAGTATCGGCGCGATAGCATAGTGCAATCATCCACCAGCGCGTGATGCTGTTTATCAAGACGGTTTGATTTCGTGCGTTCGGCAGCAATGCGATGAAATAGAGCCTGTAATTTTTGATAATCCGCTTCGCTGGGTAGTTGCCATTGGCTATCACTAAACCAGTGCGGTGCCATTTGCTTACCTGTTGCCACATTGATATCCTTTGATGACACTTTCAGCGCTGCGCGGGCATTACGAAAATAATCAATCAGTGGCCGGAACACATCTCGCTTCAACTCACTGCATTTTGCGGCGTAGCCATCCCCTTTCGGCTTGTATGGCCCAGCGTAGTGCTGAGCAAACAGGATTCGTTCAGTTGCCGGAAAGTAAGATCGTAAACCTTCTTTCCTGCAACCGTTCCAACGTCCGGAGGGTTTGGCCCATATGATGTGATTCAAAACATCAAACCGCTCTCGCATAAGTAGCTCAATGTTTGCTGCAAGATGCCAGCCACAGAAGACATACAGGCTCCCAGCGGGCTTCAGTACCCGCCAGAACTCCGCAAATATTACGCCAAGCCAAGCAAGATACTCTTGTGCTGATTTCCACTGATTATCCCAGGCGTTAGGTTTAACCCGGTAATACGGTGGGTCAGTGGCTATCAGGTCAATGCAGTTATCCGGCAGGGTTTTCATGAATTGCAGTGAGTCTGCATGAAAAATATTAATACTGTTTAAATTCACAGTGCTTTGCATAGATAAGTCAGCGTCCTTTTGATAGGCTCACTGTGCTTTGTGCACTAAAGCGTGGGCCTTGGTTCGCTTGTGACCTCTCCTCATGAGCGAATGACCGGGTTTGTGCAGCCAACACTTACCCGGTCGCCCATTTCTCACAGCTACAAAAAAGCCCACTCGACGGTGGGCTTTCGCATTTATGGGGTAGACCTCATTGCGATTGATGATAAACAAGAATGCAACGTGCTATTTCTTATCACATTACGCTTGAAAATGCGGACCGCGTTAGTGATTTTTCATCGTGTTTGCTTTATTTTTGTTTCGTATAGTAACTATCAAGAAACCACAGCGTTTGCATCTAACGCTTTGTCTGCAGACGTAGAATGGGTGTATGACCAGTTAAAACTTTTCGATTAACATTATACTAATACTTATAATTGGTTACGGAGAAATCAACGTGGTAGAGGGAAATGGGCAGCAGCCCGACATTGAGCCAAGTGATCTCTCGGCGACATCAGCGACTGCTATCGCTCCTAAAAGTAACTCTGGGCGCAGATCATTATCTAACCTTCGCAGAGAACTCACCGACGATGAACTCTCTTCTGCTGCGGTACAAAGGATGCTGCTTGATGAGCTAGATAGATTAGATCGTGAATGTGATGATCTGCGCCTAGTTCGAGATAAATTCCATACATGCGACAAACGAGTTGGAGTGTTGGAGGAGAGATTTAAGGCGAAAGTATCATTAGAAATAATGCATGTAACATGTTTTTTGATTTCTGGATCTTCGCTTGGATATGCAACGTCTAACTGGGGAACGCAACCAACGGTTTCACTACTCGCGTTTATTTTCGGAGGTGTTCTCGCGCTCGCTGGTGTAGTTGCAAAGGTGGTAAAACCATGAAAACCAAGATCACCGCAATTCGTGAGCCTGGGAATCTACAAAAAGAAAGGGTGGTTATACGGGTTGAAAGTACCTGCGATATTGGCGAATTCATACTCTTACAGACTGGATTTAAGGAAGGAACAGTTAACACCCGAGTTTATGAGACATTTTGGTTTCCTGATAAACGTGTACGCGCCGGAGATTATGTTGTCGTATACACAAAACGCGGAACAAGTAGTGAGAAGCCATTTAATGAATCAACATCTCATTTCTTCTATATGGGGAACTCAGAGCCTATTTGGAACCAAGAGGCGCGTAGTGCAGTGCTGATGTATGCCCCCGAATGGGAAAGCTTTCAAAGTACATAACTTTAAATAGTAGGCCATTTAAGGAGGGCATGCCAAAGCTTGCCCTTTTATCTCCTCAGCCATAGCCAACTGCCCAAGTCAATAATGTTCTAACACAAAACACAGCTAGACCAAGCCTGAGTTAATACATTCATCGCACTTCACAATCCATATCTAAACGGGCATCGATTATTGCAAGGCATCCATCTATGAAACCCTCTGCCAGCTGCATTTCAACTCGAATCACTTTTTCATCGCGTTTGCGCCAGCGGGCTAGCTTGCGTTTTGATATCTGATAAAGGTAATGTGCCACCAGTAACTGATACTCGTAGGGACGCTTTTCTTTCAGTCTCGTCAAGCATTTTTCAATAATCAAACCATCGTCGTCAGTACATGACAGTCGCATATCACCCTTTTGCGGCAACAATCCTTTAAAGCCAGCCGCTATGTGTGAATAGTCAACACCGCTGCCATCACTCGCCGCCCACCCCGCCCAGCGCTCCAACACCATCGAAATATCACGCATTCTCTACACCATTTAGTTTCCCGATTATAATAGCCCCGATCCCCAATGCGCGGTTGAGCGTCTGAACCACCAGCAGCATTTGACTACCGTATTGCGCTTCCCATGTAGTTACATCCCTATGCAACTCGTCGTGGTGACTACGGCACAAGGGAATAACAAACAAGTCATGCGTTTTTGTACCCATCCCGCCCAGCCCGTACCCTATTACGTGGTGCGGATCGTCAGCGGGAGCGCCACAGCAAGCACATGGCTGTGACTTCACCCAGCGGGTGTACTTCTCACACTCCAACCGCTTTAGTTTTGGACGCAGCATAAAGCTGGCTGGTGGCTCGCCATCCGCTGCTAGCGCGATAATGGGTTTAATCTGCTCGACGCGTTCGCCAATCATGTCCTGGACGGGCCTACTCCATTCAATATCGTACTCTCGCTGAGGTCCTGGTTTTTCTTCACGAGCTGGCATACGCAGGCTGATTCGTATAGCGTGCTCTGGCAATAGGTCAAAGACCTGTCTCACTACAGCCCACCAGCTAAGTTCATGCGTTGTTACCTGATGACCTTCCGGCAAGGCTAACCAGATACGAGCCTGGTTAATTACCCACTCGGCAGCATTCTGATCAGCCAGTTCATCAAGTGCTGGTGAGTTATGCCCGTGTACCTGGTTGTCACAGTGCCAACACAGCCGAATGGCGCTATGACCGTATTTCATTGTGGTGAAGTTGCTGGTGTGGTAGTCGCTTTCGCGTTGGCACACCGTTGATTGGTTCAGCCAGTAAATCAGCCCATCCGTGCCACCAGCAGCATTAATCACGCGTTCGTGATTCAGGAATGGGCGCCAGCGCAGATCGTTAGCAAGCTGCTGCTCCTGAGTCGGTAAGAGCCCAGATGGAAGTTCTTTCAGTTCCTCCGGCTCACTGACCACCAGCACCCGTCGATGAAAAAGTTGCAGTAACTTTTTGCCTGGTCGCAGTATCACCTGCCCCAGTTCAGGCACAACGACAGGTCTCAGCAATGCTCTCATATCGTTACACTACGAACGCAGGATACGGAAAGACCGAAGTGCGTCGAAATCCCCGTGGGTAACCATGCGGCAAAATGAGTGATAGTTTGAGTTAGCAGATAACCCCTGCTCGCGGATTGCTCCACGATCAGTGTTCTATTTGAGTGTTCAGCGATGTGTGGTTGCGCCATCATGTTCTCCAGTGGCGCAGCAGGTGCCGGTTGTTCAGGCCAGCTATAAAAGCTTAGCAGGTCATGAAAGGCGATAGCCAGCTTTTTCAAGCATCTGTGTGAAGAGTGACAGCGTTCCAACAATTTCATCAGCTTGCAGTGGCATGAATGAAATCCGGTCACCATATCGATACATCAAGGCACGCTCACAATGGGGAAACTCGGCAAACCTAGCGATGACACATTGGTCACAACACCGAACAACAGCGTATCCCGTAGCGGGTAATTCCGCTTGTGGTTCCCCCATAATGCCTCCCCTCCGCATAACTGTATATAAAAACAGTTATGCTATTGCATTTGACCTCATGCAATACAACAAAAAAGGCTCCTGTTACTGAAGCCCTATGTCCTACTCTTCTCATCAGTATCACAAACAGGTGTCAGTTAGGCTTTACCCCATAATCGGTCAACAACTGCATCAATACCACTCTTGGTGTTTTATCCGTTGTCAGCATGATGTTTGGCCCCATCCTGGATATGATAAGAGCGCTCATTAGCAAGTTGGATTCATAGCAAGCTGCAAGCTGCTTACCCACATTCTTAGTGGTTAGTTCACTATACGTTTTCCCGCACTCAGTAGTTAATCTCATGCTAACTCGTTCGGGATACATCTCATCTTTGTCTTGGTACTTCAAGGAATCAACACAACGTGCTGGAAAACGGTGCTCTTCATTGTTCACTCTGAAAATAAAATCACCACCAGCGGCATTGGATAAACTCGAGTACAACAGCGCAAAACCCCCAAAAAATCCGATCTTAGCCTTCATATGCCCCTCCATGATGAAGGAAAGTATACCAAGCGACTTGTTACCGTATGCATATAACTCACATAAATACAGCATCTTTTCTACCGGGTAAACAACACTATCAAAGCGCAACGTCGGTTATTTTTCGCACAATCAATCTGCTATTTATTTAAACAACTCGCTAATCAGATAAATGAAGTGCTTACATCCTGTTATTTTATTGATTTTTATGGCTATTGATGGCAGATTTATCGTTGCATAAGCACTTGTTTACATGAGCAGATTTCAAATAAATTTTGAAATATGTCATTGATGTGAAAGAGGAATGTTATGAAATTTTTAAGTGATGTTTTTGAAGACTACCATGAACTATCAAAATTCGATAATAAAAAAATAAATAAAGAGCAGTTTGAAAAAAAATACACAAGCCACAAAGCAATATTTCAACTGATTCCCGATGAGTTTAAAGAAAGTCTTACCGCTCGATTAGATGAGTTTATAATTAGGCCATCTATAGGACAAGGGAATGTCACAGATATCCCATGGGTATGTATTCTGAATAAAGCGGTAACTAGCACGCCACAGTCCGGATATTATATAGCATTGCTATTTTCCTACGATATGCAGGAATGTTATCTATCACTAAATCAAGGAGCCACAGAGGCGGCGAAGATATGCCACGGAGAAAAAAAATCGCTTCAGTTTCTTAGCATGATATCAGCAAGTGTTTCTTCTCATCTTACATATGATAAAAATGCAATTTGTGGTGAAATTAAGCTCAAAGCTCGTAGTTTTCCAGGTACTGGATATGAGAAAGCCGCTATTCAAAGCTTTCGCTACAAAAAAGGGGAGTTACCATCCGTACAAGAGTTCAGAGCTAATCTGGATGTTTTGCTATCAAGTTATGACAATTTGATTCGGTTATTTTCTAAATCGTTATATACGTCGTCGGAAGAACTCTTTGACCTGTATGCCTTAGGTTTGGCTTCCTTAGGTGAAGACTCCACTGATGAGGAGAACAGTGAAAATAAAAAGGCAAAAGATAAAATAACTGGAAGTTTTAATCTTTACCCTAGAGATATCAAAGTGGCATCATCAGCCATTAGAAAAGCAAAATTTTTATGTGAATATAACTATAATCACAGACATTTTAAATCAAAAATCAGTAATGACAACTATGTTGAAGCACATCATTTTATTCCATTATCTCTACAAAATAAATTCAAATGCTCATTGGACATTGTCGAAAATGTAGTGTCTTTATGTCCGATCTGCCACAAAATATTACATCACGGAATAATTGATGATAAAAGACCTATCATAAAGAAGGTTTTTAACGAAAGAGTCAGCTTATTAAAAAATAGAGGATTAGAAATAACGCTTGCTGAGCTCATGAAATTTTACTCATAAATTACGGGGTAAATACTCCTGATGCATCTGCTGTGCGGGTGTTGGTCCACCAAGATGTTTCGGTGCGGCAAGCTGCCGTCGGAACGCTCATCCCGTTTCCGGCATGCTTAATCCATTTCGTCAGTAGGTGCTCTGCCAGGCGTTCAAATTCTCCCGCCATCATGCGCTCCTCAACGCCGGCACGGCGCATTTCGATGCAGATGTGGTACAACACTGGCTGACGCCACGGGAATTCCGTGCTGCTCGAGTAGCGATAAGACTCATTGCGCCAGCGCTTGTATTCCGCAAGCACGTCAGCAACGTTCACGCCAAACGGGTTTGCCCCACTCTTCACGGTCAGCGCCATAAACTCACCAAGGTCCGGTGGCCAAATTTAATAAACAACTACACTTTTGCTTCTCGCCGTCTATAGCGTGGATTAAGCGTTACACTACAAGCGATTAAATCAAAGTCAATACAGTCAGGCATCTTCCCACAGCGGCATAAATTCTCTAGGTAATTGTTCCTTATCAAACCCTTCAAACCAATAAACTAAGCCTCTTGGCCCAACAATCGGCACTTCTCCCCAACCCTGATGAAACAATGCGCGATTCCAGTCCGGCTTGAGACGACCACGCCGCTTAAGACGCTCACCATTACACGCAGCTGCGCGTATTGAGGGAAAGTTAATAAAGAAACTTAACGGCATTCCCTCTTTTTGTGCACGTTGCAATTGCCTTGATATCCAGGCTTGGTTACGTTTGCAAAGTTTTTGTTTCATTGGCGACTTTTCTGATTCGACTCACTTATCAATCAATGATTTCACTGTAATCTGAGACCATGCTTTGTAAAAGAACGTCCGCTCCTCGCTCTTGAGGGACGACCATACTCAAATTTCCCACATCGCAGGAGATTTAAGTATGAAAACGTCATCGTGGAACAAAGACCGTATCATCGGTCAAAAAAGGCCACTTCAGATATCTCATATCTGGGGGATCCGGATTAGACTTGAGCTGGAAGGCAAAACACGCGATCTAGCTCTGTTCAACATGGCTTTGGACAGTAAGCTACGGGGCTGTGATCTGGTCAAACTCAAAGTATCAGATGTTGCATATGGCGGTTCTGTTTCAAGCAGAGCAACGGTATTGCAACAGAAAACCGGTAGCCCTGTCCAATTTGAGATAACCAAAGGGACAAGAGAAGCTGTTACTAATTTGATAAAGCTTGGCAATTTGCGCAGTAAAGACTTCCTGTTCCGGTCTAGGGTCGGTATTTGCCAACACATATCAACCCAGCAATACAACTGAATTTTTCGTGGGTGGATAGCAAAGCTTGATCTCGAAGATTCGCTTTACAGCACGCATTCCATGAGAAGAACAAAACCATATCTGATCTACAAGAAAACCAAGAATCTCAGAGTGATCCAACACCTTCTAGGCCACAAGAAACTGGAAAGTACAGTTCGGTATCTGGGCATTGAAGTCGATGATACACTGGAGATATCTGAATCGATCGTGGTTTGAGGTTATCAGGGGCTACAACAGCAACCCCTGTGCCAATAGCAGACGTTTAAATATCCTGCCTGTATTTTTGCATCGACAACGCTTATTAGACGGATTAATCCTTATCTGTAGCAAATGCAAATACCAGCTGTACCTATAACCTATTGTCAGTTATAAAAAATCGATGTAGTGTTCTACACATTAAATTTACAAAGGCGAAAAAGTCTGTGTTTAGATACGGATCTTTCCGCCGAATAAGCGTTATGCCTATTCAAAATGATAATAGAGAACGTGTGAATGGATGCGAGATACGAAGAAAAGACTTTCGAAAGTTACTTCAACAATGAGCTTGATAGAAAAACATCTATCTATTTCCCCCTTGGCCAAGTGCAAGAAGGCGTTTTAGGCTTGGACTCCGTTGCTCATTCTAGAAGATGGCTTCTGTGGCGAAAGCTGGGATATCCATTCTGGCTCTCTCCTCAATTTTCAGGTGTTGACCTAACGAAAATCGCTCATGAAATGGAGCACTATCTTGGCCGAGAGGTTAAGAACATACCGACCATGAAAGTTAACTTGCTATTCCAGTATAAGCGTCCGCAGTATATAACGATGTCAACTGGCTCTGAGTGGCACTTATGGAAACAGAAGTATTTCCGCTATGAACTGTACGCTCAGCAACATGCCTTACTCTCCCACATAGAAACTAAATTTGGTAACGATGTCGTAGTCCTTTATGCTGCCCCTTCTGTCGTAGATGTTGGCGAGTTGGTCAACCTAAAAAGGGCTGGCTCAATCATTGATCACACTAACTTCAGACGCGCCAGAGAATTAGATGGGCACCACAGAAACACCTACATAAAGGCAGGCATATACTCGCAGGCGTGTAGTGAACCAGAAATGATTGAAAATTTTAATCTAATTGAAATGCTTGAAGCAATGAAACCGCACCAGTCGGAAGATAATGTTAATCTAATCATTAACTTTTCAAGGCAGATTAATTCAGCCATGAAGGATGTCGAAGGGATTGGTTATCTGAAAACCGCATTTGAGAATCGAATGAATGATTTTAGATATTACGAGCTTCAACGGTTCGAGCTGTTCTACTCAATCCTTACTATGGCAGTATTCAGAGAAGTTACCGGCTGCCAATGGTTGATACCATTTGACGGACGAAAAAATGCATAACAAAGCCAAGTTATATCGCGCGCTGGACCTCGCTACGCTCGGCCGCTAGCGCTTCGGGCCGATTAGTGCCAGAATCAGACCTTGAGGTCGTTGCTGCCTGCGGAGGCTTCTGGCTGGCTCCTGGAATTGAATTTAACTAAGTCGATGACTGCTGCGGCCCAAAGCAGTCACTGACTCTTCCTTGTAAGCCCGTTCTATACCCTTAGCTAACATATCCTGGATGACAAAGACTCCATTTCGTGAGGGTCGCAACGTTCTAGAAAAGACTGGCTAATTTAGGATGAATAGTATTTTTTCGATAAAGCAACTTCATTTATCGAACGGTTCATAGGCGCGACCATTCTCGGTTAGTTGATAAATATCACTGCCAGCTTCTTCGATTAGTTTCATTTTAATGAGTTCAGCCATTGCATCAAGAAGAATATATTTATCATCGTTTCCTCGGGAAAGAATGATGTTTCCAATTATCAAAGTTACTCTTTCTTGATCTTTCTCTAAAATTATTGAGGATGACTTTCTAATTGCAATCTCCATTATGGAGTCAGCCATTCCCGATGGGAGTTGTTTTATGTTGGAAACCATTTCAGCCTCTGTCGCTTCTAAACGTTCTGAACCGTCGCCTAAAATCTTTAAGGCATCGCTCACGTTTTTGATGATTTTCAGTTTTTTTCCAGGATGGGTATTAGAGAATTCATCCATAAGAATTTTTTTATTTCCAGAGAATGTCTTATCGTTCGATACAATTATTAAATCCTCATCACAGGAATCAATCAATTCCTCCCACAAGAGCTCGTCACAGACTGAATGTCTATCAGGTGAAGTTGGCGGATTACCTAAAATTTTCCGAATTTTCGCTTTGGCAATCAACTCATTTTTTGTTGTTATATAAGTGCTAATTTTAATTAGCTCTTTGTATGCATCGAGCACAGGATCATCCCCCGGATTAGGTTCAAGCATTACCCCAATTTTATTCATCAATTGTAGTCCAATCTTGTGAACCTGTGATTGAAGACTACTTGCTTGCTTATGTTCAACCATATCTTGTAACACTGCTGTGGTATATATGGAGATGGATGTGGTTTTCTTGATCTCAGCACTCAGTCTAGCTAATTCTACAGTTCGATTTCTTTGAAACTCTTTATATCCTTGTTCTGAAATAATAAGGGTATCTCCAAGTTTTTTTAGTTCATCAAACAGTGATAATCTATCACTTGCTGCTCGATAAAAATCAAGATAGATATTCGTGTCTACAAAAAGCTTTGTCACTTTAATTCCTCTCTTCTGACTATATGATTGCTCTTCCTAAAATAGGATATCACGATCAAGTTCGTCCGCCATTCCCTTATTTTCAGTAGCGCAGGATTTCAGAGTACAGTGTAGTGGAGACGGCCTATCAACGGCGCGAATGTGCCAAGAGCAGAAGTTGGGCGTGCCAGAGACGCTCTAAAAATTGATGATTCGTTTTGCAGGGGTACTTACACGTGCTACAGCCGAAAAAATGGTGACAACCACCGGCCTCATTTCACCGTAGGTGCTGCTCCCTTCATCAATAAACCGGATTGCCCCCCATGAGCGTGAACACTGAGCGTCAGCCACCCACAACAGCATCCTTTGCTGCTGCCATAGCATCGAGAAGGTTGGCTTCTTCCCACCACAACTTCATTTTCAGCAACTGGAATGCCTTAGTCATGTGCTTCGTACTTGCGTGCAATCTCCGTACAAGCATTCTCCATTCCAGGGTAAATAGTGCCTTCAGTGATGTTTAACTTAGACAACTGTTCCAGAATGACCTTTTTATTTCTGATTACATAACGTTTTAATCCAAAATCAGGGTCTAGTTCTGGTAATGTGGCGTTATTCCCAAATAAAAGAAATGCTCCCGATTGTGACGATATTCGCTCATTGCTGACGCGGCCTTTTACAAATACTATCTTCGCAAGATCACGTACATCTATTTTATTTTCAAAATATGCTTTCTCTTCCTTAATAAGATGTAATAGTTTATCAATTGCATCTGATTCTTCGCCCTCCACCAATAATGATTTTTCTAATCTATACTTCATGTCTGATGAAATTAATGCAAGATTAGCGATGCAACTAACCGTATCTGAATCGAAGAATTTAATATTTTTCTTGGGTGTGGAAAAAGAAATCACATGGCCATCTATTTCATCCCCTTGTTTATTATACTTAACTCCACTACAGGCAAAAAAAAGTGCTATCAAAGGGTTTGATGTAATATCTAGCAATCTCGTAGGAAGTCCAAAATGTTGCATGCGCACTAATTTATCAAGCATTCTTGTATCGTTTATAAATTCGGCAGGCCTTGCTGTCAGGATCTCCCTGACCATTGAATCCTCATCTTTTAAATACTTTGGTTTTCCTTTTTCTGTTTCTCTGAACAGTGAGGGTGTTAGTTTGTATGCAATATCCGAATGCCCTCTATAGAAGACATCTCTACTGCTGTCATGTTCTGAACTAAGCACTACACTCAAAAAATCATGGATATTTGAAATTACCACTTCAGGTGTGCTATCAGCACTTAATTCAGCACTGATTGTATTTTTGGATTTATTTCTTACGCGGAAGTTGATATCAAAATAAGATAAGAAAGTACGTGGTTGAATGTTTTTTACAGCCCAATGGGTACGAGTGAATGCGTAAGGGCCTATGATGTTGTTTTTTTCTAAGTTGGGTAATTTATCTATTTTTATATGTATAAAGGAGTGAGTGATGTTAAAGGAAAAATTTACTGACTTATCCTTTCCATCTAATTTTAAATTACTTATTTCGCCAATTCGAAGTGATACGCAATTGTTTCCATCATAGTTATACTTTTCTGTCATAAATATTGTAGGAAGTGATTCTAAAAAACTAAGAGATGTAAAAGAAAAAGGCGTTAGCTTTAGTCTGATATCCTCGGGAGTAGATTCCAGCATCCTTGACAAAGGAAATGAATCATACCCATTTTCATTTTCAAAGACAGGCCATCTGTCATAAATCTGAGGTTCTCCGCCGACAATTAAATTAAACATATGCGCTCGCTTTTAATTTTTTGTACGTATGATATATTCTGTGATTAAGTATTTTACAATAACTGATTTAAATGTCATCACTAAAAATGGTAGTTAATTTTTGCAGGAAGCAACCAACATCACAATCTGGTTACTTTCTGCACATATTCATATGTGAGGGTTAAAGTAAATTTCCGATTAAATCAGGCGTCAGTGGATGAAAAGAGCGATTTGACTGTCTGTTAATCGCTCGTTGCAGATTGTCATATTTTACCGTGTTTAAACACTGAAACACTGTCATTTCAGGTCTTAAACACGGCACATTAACATGATTTCTCGATGATTATTAGCCGTAATGTACAAGCAGAAGCTTCCTTTAGAACACACTAGCTCGGCTCCACTCATCAATATGTTCACGTATTTGGTCGGGCCAGATTTCGCTGTTAAATAACTTTCTTGCATCTGCGATAATGTCCGTTGTTGTTGCTACAAGGCGATTGTGGTGATCCCTATACTGCTCATTGTGGAAGGCTCTAGATTTAAGTTATCTAAGCGCATGCCAGTAACTTACTCTAGCCATTTTTTTGTAGATCTCATTTCAAATAAGTCCAGACGCCTTTTTACGAAGATATTCCTGATACATCTGCTGCGCGGGTGTTGGTCCACTTGAGTGTTTCGATACGGTAAGCTGGCGGCGGACCGGCGGAACACTCAACCCGTTTCCGGCATGCTTAATCCATTTCGTCAGCAGTCGTTCTGCTAGGCGTTCAAGTTCTCTGGCCGTCATGCGCTTTTCAACGCTGGCACGACGCATTTCAATGCAGATGTGGTACAGCACTGGCTGACGCCACGGGAATTCTGTGCTGCTCGAGTAGCGATAAGACTCGTTGCGCCAGCGCTTGTATTCCGCAAGTACGTCAGCAACGTTCACACCAAACGGATTTGCCCCACTCTCCACGGTCAGAGCCATAAACTCACCAAGGTCCGGTGGCCAAATTTTTCCCTGGGAACAGCGTTCCGCACACAGACTGCAAATTCTAGCCAGGTCCTGGTCACTCAGCGCCCCAACCTGTGCTATCCAGAGATTCGTCGGCGTAAGGCCGTTCTTAGCCGTCCATCGGTTCGAGTATATCTCACCCATGGTCTCCCACAGATTCCACACCCTGTCGCTCTCTTTCCCAGGCTTCACGTGCTGCGCGGATTTTTCTAACGGCGTGCGATTGGGTTGCGTGTTTTTGCTCTGCATAGTGACCTCCGGTTGGTTCAAACAGTCCCTGCCCTTCGTTGGCGATGCTTTCGCGGATCACCTGGGCTGGCGTGTAGCCAGACAGCCGCAGGTCATCGAGGTTTTTAAGCGTTACGGAAACCTCCTTCGAGGTTGCCAGGGGTTTCTTGAGCTGCTGACAAAACTCAACCCACTCTCGCCACAGGTCTGGCGATAGCCATTCGGGTAATTCGATTACGAGCGGATCGAATTTCTGGACTCGTCGCTGTTTGGGGGGGCTTAGGGGGGGATCTTTTATATCTGGATCTGGATCTTTATTCGTTGGTTTGCCGTTGGACTTCCGTTGCAACGGAGAAGCAGCGGGTGTTGAACGCTCGTTCCCTTTCCGTTGCATTTCCGCTGAATTTTTGGCTTTTCTTGCTGCTGCCGACGCTTTCCCTGCAGCGGTTTTTTGCTCCAATGACGCACGGACAGCTTTCAAGTCACGTTCAATACGCTCATGTACCCATTCAGTATCCGCGTCTGTGAAAAATTCAGCCAACGAACTTTCAACGGAAATCCAACGGTCGTTACTCAACCTGGCGATCCTTGCCAATCGACTCTTCGGGATCGGCTTCCCAGTCTGCCAGTAGTTGAACATCAACAGCAGATAGGCCCCATGCTCTTCGGTGGACAGATGCATGGTGTCAGCAAGGTAATCGGCTATGTAGAGTTGCATATATGGCAGAGCAGCCATCTTGTCTCCTCAGCGAAACTGGTCAAAACTCTATTAAAAAAACTTATCCAGCACACTAGTAACACCGTTGAGAACCGGCCCCCAACTGTCAGGAGGTATCAAGCGCAAAAGCGCTGCAATGCCCTCCTTCACCTCTTTTTCAAGAACAGGATGCGTAGCGCCAAGTAACTTTGCCTGGTGAACGTCAGCGCACTCCTTGATCGACGCGGCTACCAGTTCAGCGTCCGTTTTGCCCTTCTTGAGCCCGTGTTGGCGCGCTATCTCGATCGGCATCACATCGCAAATCACTGGTGCCAGTTGCTCGATATATCCGGCATAGCGCATTGAGTTAAATGGGTTGTCCAACCAACGGAATAAGTTTTGTTTGTTGTTACGGACTGAATCGCCGAGCTGCAGCCCTCTCCCACTTCGCCGGCGCCATTCTTCAACCACCAGCATGGCGATCGTTTCCTGGGCTTTCCCAGGCAACGTTTTTTGCCAGGCCTCCACCGCTTCACGAACGGCAACGTGTTGAGGTGTTGAGCGGCGCTGAAAATGATTTTTCGATATCACCAATCCAGGTTTGTCGCCGTTATCATCCAGATAGGTTTGAGTCTGCATAATCACAGTTCCTGTTTAGGTAACCCATCTGCAGGGTTGGGATAGAGATCAGGGCGTAGTTCGTGAGGGGTGACGCCAGTGGCGTTATAAATGGCTAAAACGCGATCCGCTGGAACACCATTTCTTTTCCACAAGCTAACAGACATCTTGCTGATACCAAGAGCAGCACTGAGTTTGCTCGCAGAACCAGCAGATTGAATTGCATTATCAAGGCCTGTCATGTGTTTCCTCCATTCAAAGACAAACAAAGTAAAGCAATTATTTACCAATCAGTCAACAAACACCTTTCTATGCCAGCGTAAAGCAAAGGTTTACAATGTTCTCTATGACAAAAAAGACTCCGGACAATGGCCTTATCGCAAGGCTTACAGAACTGAACAATAAAGGGCTTTCAAAGTCTGATATGGCTCGCGTAGCTAATGTAAGCAAACAAGCTGTAACAGGTTGGTTCAGGACTGGGACGATCAGCAAAGCATCCGCAATCGCAGTGGCAGAGGCTGGTGGCGTATCCATTGCTTGGCTACTGGGTGAAGATGTTGACGAAATCTCTGGTCTAAAGGAACGTGAACGGCAGATGCTCGAGCTTTTCCGTCAGCTTCCAGAGCCAGAACAAGACAAGATGGTTTCATTGTTTCAAACACGTCTGAAAGAAATCGACGAATACGTGGAGAAGTATCTCAGGGGCAGATATAAGCCTGAAAGCTAACCCTTTTCACAAACACAGCCCATCAGAAAATGATGCGCTAACTATGACATTATCACTATGGAAAAATTGTCTTGGCTTCCCGAGGCAATTAATTGTATTAGTCGCGACTTGATCTGACACAGCGATGGCACAGAGCCAAACCTAATCTGACAGGCAGCTTTGTGCCAGGAGCAGACGTTAAAAAATTATGTAGACACAGTTAGCATGCTCAGATTTATAAGTTAAAATAGCCGTGCACGGTAAGACTGTTATCATTTTTTGATAGACACAAAAATATAATCATGAATAAAAGTTATTATTTTGAAAGTAAATATAAAAAATGGTCCATTACAGCCGTGGCATGCATCATTATGGGCGGATGGTTCTGGTATATGTTGTGGGCATCAAATATCTCCCAAAATACCATTTTAAAAAATTCGGTGCCTGAATGGACAACGTATATTTCTTTTGGTGTGTTGATTGGAAGCTTCTCTTTTATTCACGCTTTTTATCTTCGCACTTTTAACAAAACAGTGAAGTATCTTTGTAATGCATTCTTTGGCGGTTTTTGCCTGGGATTTGTATTGAGCTTAAACTGTTACGATGTCTATGTTTATGTCTTTCCAGACAAAATAATTGGCTATGAATCTGAATATGAGGTTGTCTTCCCAGGGCCATCGAGGGGTAAGCATGGGCATTGTGAAGCAGGTATCTGGTTAAAAGATCAGAACACGACCAGATGGATACAGCTTTGTACAAATAAAGAATTTCTACGCAGCCACCGTAAGCAAGGAATGACGGGAGTATGGGTATCAGCTCGTGTTAATAAAATTGGAACCTACATCGTGAAATACGAATTTATTTATATGTAAATGAAATAATCTGAATATATTACAATCGCTAAGGTCGCCACTTTTTTGTGTCTGTGAAAATGAATGATAGCCAACGTCTGCTGTTCGCTCAAAGCAGCCTGTTAGATTTAATTGTGTGCAGTCAGTGAAAACAGTAAACTCAAGTCTTAACCAATACATGTAATGTCATTTGTCTCAACTTTTATTGTATTACTTGTTACCACTATTATTTTATTAATCGTTACCCCGCTTAATTTCGTATCATCAATATCTAAATTTAGATCTTTAAGCATACGAACAGAATTCAACAAAATCTTAACATCCATCTTTGTTCTTGAAGAAAAACGCTTCTCTCCATAAATATGAATTTCTTTCCCATCTATCTACGCCCCGCTCTGTCGGTTTTTTTTTGCAAACAAATCTCTTATATGTGCTGTAGCTTCACAATGAGGTCAATTTTTACCTTACCAAAAAGTCCATACACACTTGACTAAATGGTAAAGATATTGTTTACTTAACCTGACACAGCAACACCACAAAGCAATCACCGCCAGGCAATACCCCGAGTTACCCGGCCATGCGAAGTGGTCAAGTAGCCAGCCCGAGGCGCATGAACATGACGGCAGTTGTTGGGCAAGTAGCAAATACGCAGCAGGTTTAAACGTTCCGCCAGCCGGGCGATAACGGCACAGGGGAAGATGGGGATAGTACTGGCACTTCTGATTGTGGTGGCGCTGTTAATCATCGTTCTGGCTATCGACATAATTTGTGAGCATCTGGAGCGGCTATGGGCACTCGTAGATTCCGGTTGGCGCGGAGGTTGGCGAAGAAAGCGGTGAAGCAAAGCAACCAGGAAAAGTGGGATGCGGCAAACCGCATTATGGCAAGAGCAGTAGGGAGAAAGTGATGGGACAGCTTTTCGCTTTGTTCATCAGTATCTGTATGACCACAGGCGAATACCAGGAAGCTGTTGTTGAAGTTTATGAGTCTGAAAAGGAATGCCAGCAGGCCATGTACGAGAAAAGGATTTACGGAGAATGCTCGGCTGTTGAGCCTGACGGCGACCAACAGCCGACAAAACAATAACAATTGCCATTTTACAAACGCGGTGCCAACACCGGGAAACACCCTCCCCCACGTTACGGGGGAATAACGCTGTGTAGCTTTCAGCGGTGCGGTTCTACTTACCTTGCCAATCCGCTGCTTTTTACATCAGCACACCGAGTTTTGACCAGAAAATAAGGGTACCAGTGATGAAATCCATTCATATCCGTTCTGTTGAAATGAAGTTAGAGCCCATCAATAAGTCCGTCGCTTTATTCGAATGCGGTTCCGCGGTTACTGGCGTCATTCACACAGTAGCTAATGAGGGCACAACCGTGATCGTCGGTGGCAATTATGTCCTTGGCACATTCGAATGCTCTCATTGCGCGCTCAGCGACATCTTTTCCCTCAGTCTCGCCATTAAAAGTGCTGAAGATAATTTCGGCATGAATTATCAGCAATATAAGCAATCCATCTCAGCCGGTCTGTATTCGACCATCCATTAAAGCACAAAACCCGCGCAAGGCGGGTTGAGTACCTGGTCAGCCGACCAAAGCTTTCCAGAATCGAGTTTTGACCAATGACCACTACCCAAAGGGAGCTATCAAAGTCCCGGGTAGTCTACTATCCAAGGGAGCTACCCTGCAATGAACACCTATGCGTTTCTCATCAAAGCCAGAGCTAAATCAGACAAAAAAAGTCTGTTCTGCTGGCTCTCTGCAAAATCCTACTTACGTGCAGAGCGTGATATCGCCAACATCATTGAAGATGCCGAAATCGAAATCGGGCGTGGCGCTGATTATAACCTTCCGATCCGCACGGATTGGTTTGTCGTTGACGACCTGCCGGAAGAAGGCAAGCTGGATGACACCTGGTGCGATCGTTACGAACTGAACGATGATGGCAAATCATGGCGCCATATCCCTAAGGCCGGGGCGGCGTCAGTCAACATTCAGGAAGACCACGCGGCAACCACTGAGCAATCCAACTCAGAAGTTACAATCAAAAACGCCACCTTGGCGACGAGCTGCACGGGCAGTTCGCCATCACGCTGGCAGACATGCGACCGGAATACATTGTGAGCTAATGGAGTCGGGAGGAGTAAACCCTACCGGGAATACTTATGGCTGAAATTATCGATCAGGCAAATGACCTTGTAGAGCAGCGCCTCAGAACACCAATAACGGCCCCTGCCGGGGCCAATGGAGTAGCTAATGGGCCAAATAATCCAACTCATCCCCAATAAGTGGGTGTCTGAAGAAATATTGATGGTAATTACTGGGTTGACCAAAAACGCCATTAAATCGGCAAGAGAGAGATCGTGGTTGGAAGGAAAAGAGTACCGGCATTACTCAGGGGACTGTCAGCCCAAGGACAACAGCCCCATCATGTATAACCGCATGGAAATTGACGCATGGATTGAACGTCAGCGCCCAGCGATCCCACGCAAAAGATCTGTTTAAATGTCAGCCCACTTAATCACGATAGGATGATTACATGCCTACATACCCAACGGGCGTTGAATGCCATGGTGGCAAACTACGCCTATGGTTCATCTATCGAGGCGTCAGGGTTAGAGAAAGCCTTGGCGCTCCTGATACGCCAAAAAACAGAAAAGTAGCCGGTGAGTTACGGGCATCTATCAGTTATGCGATAAAAATAGGGACATTTAACTATGCTGCCCAGTTTCCTCAGTCACCCAATTTAAAACGCTTCGGTTTCGTGAAACCGGATGTGACTCTGGACGAAATAGCGGATCGGTGGCTGGAACTAAAGAAGATGGAGATAACAAAGAACGCGCTCAGTCGATATATTTCTTATTTAAAAATCAGCATGGATATTATTGGAAGGGACAAGCCTGTCGATAGCATAAGCAATGAAGACATCCTGCTGGTGAGAAAAGAATTGCTGACTGGTTATCAGTTGTGTGGTGTAAATCAACTTAATCGCTCGGCTAAAAAAGGAAGAACTGTTCGCACCGTCAATGTTTATATGAATTGCCTTGGCAGCATGCTGCGATTCGCCGCGACGAATGGCTATATTGAGAAATCTCCTTTGGATGGCGTTGATCCCCTCAGAAAAAGCCGTGCAGAACCAGACCCGCTGACAAAAGAGGAATATCTCCGTCTGCTGAACACCTGCCCATCAGAGCAGATCCGTAATTTATGGATCCTCGCAGTGAACACGGGTATGCGTCACGGCGAAATATGCGCACTGGCATGGGAGGATATCGACCTAAAAAACTGGACGATCACGGTCAGCAGAAACATTGCCATCAAGGGGCACTTCACGCCGCCGAAAACAGAGTGCGGGAACAGAACCATTACGCTCACACAAGCAGCCATTCAGGCATTGAAAAGCCAGATGGCTTATACGCGGATGGGTAAACAGCATCAGATCGATGTCCATCTGCGAGAGTTTGGCAGAACTCGCACCGATGAATGCACCTTTGTTTTTGTGCCGCGACTGACGGCCAGAAATGGTAAAGGGGGAAATTGGTATGCACCAGGTTCTTTCGGCGCGACGTGGAACGAGATTTTGAAACGTGCTGGTATCCGTCACCGCCGCGCCTATGAATCGAGGCACACTTTTGCTTGCTGGGCATTAAGCGCCGGCGCAAATCCCAACTTCATCTCGTCACAGATGGGCCACACCTCGGCGCAGATGGTATACAGCGTCTACGGGAAATGGATGGCAGATAACAACACCAATCAAATGGACATACTCAATGCGAATTTTGGGGGAAACGCCCCACCGATGCCCCAATCAAACAGTCAATAATAAAATTATAACTTAATTCAACTATTACCGCGCCCACTCTGGTTTATTCAGGATATGGTCCTGCCAATCGACAACCTCGGTTTCACGCACCGCAATGTGGCGCACGGAGATGCGTTCACTGTGCATCAGCGCTTTGTTGCCCGCGCGCAGCGGATGCCAGCCGGGCAGATCTCTCCCTTCGTGGATCAATCGATAAGCGCAGGTAGCGGGCAACCAGTCGAAAGAGAGCAGGTTTTCTCGCGTCAACTTGATGCAATCCGGCTCATACTCGAATCGCCGTTCATAATTACGGCATTGGCAGGTTTTGATGTTTAACTGATTACAGGCGACATTGGTGAAGTAGAGTTCTTCAGTGTCTTCATCAATGAGTTTATGCAAGCAGCACTGACCGCAGCCGTCGCACAAGGACTCCCACTCGTGGTCGGACATTTCAGACAAGGTTTTTTGCTGCCAAAAATCGCGTTCGCTCATGCACAGTATCTCATCAATCTTTATGTTATCTGGCAACGCACAAACGCCCCGCCAACCACATCTGCAATGTGAATTATGACGGGTATATAACGGATTTGGCGAGGTGAAGCAAGTGCTTTACCCGTCCCCAACGGGAACGGGTCAGAGAAAGATCAGATAATCCGCGTGGACAGGCTGCGATCGTTGATGGTGATAGTCAGCATATCGCCGGACACAATCGGGCCAACGCCCGCAGGGGTGCCGGTCAGGATCACATCCCCTGCGCGCAGCGTGAAAAAGCGGCTCATGTAAGCAATCAATGGCAGAATCGGCGTGATCATATCGCGCGTATTGCCCTGCTGGCGGATTTCATCATTCACCTTCACGCCTAAATCCGTCTGCTGCGGATCGCCAAACTCGGCGACGGGGATAAAACCGGAAATCGGGCAAGCACCATCAAACCCTTTGGCTTTCTCCCAGGGGCGACCGGCCTTTTTGCATTCGGACTGAATGTCACGCAGCGTCAAATCCAACGCAACACCGTAACCGGCAATCGCGCGCGCCACGCGCTCTTCGTTTGCCTGCTTAAGCGGCGTGCCAATCAGCACCGCCAGTTCAACTTCGTGATGCACCGAGCCCAGGTTTTTCGGAATAGCCACTGGTTGGCGCAGATCGCACAGTGCGGTCTCAGGTTTGATAAATAGCACGGGTTCAGGGGCGACCGAGTTTCCCATTTCTTTGATGTGGTCTGCGTAATTACTGCCAACGCAAACCACTTTATTTACCGGGAAATCGAGCAATGCGCCCTGCCAGTCTCTGTGTTGGTACATGGATGTCTCCTGCCCTGTCAGTTGAAAATCACGCTCAGATACCCAGTGCATCAGGCAAACCGGTGGGTATCCCTTTACGTCAGGGGTTTATTTATACGTCTCTGCGCCGATAAAACAAGCCTGTAGACGGTAATGCGGAAAAATATAAGTAAAGAACTCAACGCCAGATCATACTTTTTAAGCGCCGTTACGCATCAGCACGACGCCTAAGCTAGGCAATTTGGGGTGGAAAACGGTTAAGAAAAAACCGAATTTTCATCCCAAACACGGTACCACGTTATTTGCTGACGTTGTGATGAACGGATAACAAATTCTCCGGAGGCGGCGGCATTTGCAGATAAAAACCTTCTTCTTTTAGCGCCTGCTTTACTTTTTCAATGTCGGCTGACGCTAATTTTTTACTGCCATCAAGCGGTAATAGCATCACCAACTGCGGCGTGCCAAAGCTTTTCATCAGCGCTTCCGGCACGCGGGAAAAATCGTCTTTTTTATCAACATAGAGATAGGTTTGATCGCGTTTGGCGCTTCGATAGATCACACAAAACATTTTTTTACTCGATTAGATGGGAATGTCACCTTGCCTGTATATAATTGTGACTATAACATGCTTACAGCACTCTGGAATATCATGTTGCCATGCCAATCCAGGGATTTAACAGGCTGAAACTGAGTCAGGATAGATGTCACAAACGCCAATTGAGTTAAAAGGCAGCAATTTTACCTTATCGGTTGTTCATTTGTATGAGTCGCAACCCGAGGTAATTATTAAAGCATTACAGGAAAAGATCGAGCAGGCTCCCGCATTTTTAAAAAATGCGCCTGTGGTTATTAATGTTGCCGCCCTGACGGATGAAATAGACTGGTTATCTATCCAGCACGCTATTATTTCTACGGGGTTACACGTGGTGGGTGTGAGCGGTTGTAAGGACGAGACACTGAAAAAAGCCATTATCAAGGCGGGATTGCCGCTGTTAAATGAAGGCAAGTCGTCGCGTCGGGCACCTGAACCTATTCCCGTGTCACCTGCAATAGCCAAAACCAAAGTGATTACCGCGCCGGTTCGTTCCGGCCAGCAGATTTACGCCAGAGAAGGCGATTTAATTGTACTGAGCAGCGTCAGCGCCGGTGCAGAAGTGATCGCCGATGGCAATATCCATATTTACGGCATGATGCGGGGCCGCGCGCTAGCGGGCGTCTCGGGCGATGTGCAGAGCCAAATCTTCTGTACGCATCTTGCCGCCGAACTGGTATCCATCGCCGGGCGCTACTGGCTCAGCGACAAGATCCCAGCGGCCCACGTCGGGCAGGCTGCGCGCCTGAAACTCGATCTGCTCGCAAACGATTTAACCATACAACCTCTAGACTAAGCCCTTTAACAAGGAACTATTTATGGCACGCATTATTGTTGTTACATCGGGTAAAGGGGGCGTTGGCAAGACTACTTCAAGCGCGGCCATTGCTACCGGTTTAGCCCAGAAAGGTAAAAAGACGGTTGTTATCGACTTCGATATTGGGCTGCGTAACCTCGATCTCATCATGGGATGCGAGCGCCGCGTAGTCTACGACTTCGTCAATGTGATTCAAGGCGATGCCACGCTGAATCAGGCATTGATCAAAGATAAACGCACGGAAAACCTCTATATCCTGCCCGCGTCACAAACCCGTGACAAAGATGCGCTGACGCGCGAAGGCGTGGAAAAAGTGTTGGATACGCTGGCAGAAATGGAGTTTGATTTTATCATTTGTGATTCTCCGGCCGGGATTGAAACCGGTGCGTTGATGGCGCTCTATTTTGCCGACGAAGCCATCATTACCACCAACCCGGAAGTGTCGTCAGTGCGCGACTCTGACCGCATTCTTGGTATCCTTGCCTCCAAATCACGCCGGGCCGAACGGGGTCAGGATGCGATTAAAGAGCATCTGCTGCTCACCCGTTACAATCCAGGCCGCGTTAGCCGCGGTGATATGTTAAGTATGGAAGATGTACTGGAGATTCTTCGTATTTCGCTGGTTGGCGTTATTCCCGAAGATCAGTCCGTACTGCGTGCATCAAACCAGGGGGAACCGGTGATCCTTGATATCGCTTCCGACGCAGGTAAGGCATACGCTGATACCGTCGATCGCTTGCTGGGTGAAGATCGTCCCTACCGTTTCATTGAGGAAGAGAAAAAGAGTTTTCTTAAACGCCTTTTTGGGGGATAAATTATGGCCTTACTCGACTTCTTTCTGTCCCGCAAAAAAAACACCGCGAATATTGCCAAGGAGCGGCTGCAAATTATCGTTGCGGAACGCCGCCGTGGCGACAATGAGCCACATTATTTGCCACAGTTAAAGCGGGATATTTTGGCGGTGATCTGTAAATACGTACAGATCGACCCGGAAATGGTGACGGTACAGTTGGAGCAAAAAGGAGATGATATCTCCGTGCTCGAGCTTAACGTCACCCTGCCAGAACCGGAAGAACCCGCTAAATGAGTCTTGGGAATTAATAACCCCCACATCCTGTGGGGGTTATTCTGACGTTACCCTTCGCGCGTCAATAAATCGCGCAATGGCGCATCGAACAGCTCGGCTCGCCAGCCGTTCAACATTTCAGGCGCAGTGCCTTCCTGAGCAAACAGCTTCCAATGCCAATTTAACAAGCGGTTGATCTGACGCCGTGATGCCAGTAACTCGGCAGAAAGTCCGCTACGTTCACTCACCTGTGTCACCAGATTTTTGATGTCCTTGAACACGCGCTTATAGCCCGGATAGTCGATGAGATTGACGATAGGCGCGGGATACTGGGATTCCGCCAGTGCATTGGCCTGGGCCACAAGATCGAGCAGTGTTTTACCGTGGTAACGGATTTCCGGGCCGCTCAGCCCCAGTGCGCTCAACTCGCCCAGCGAGGACGGCATGCAGCGCGCCACCAGAAGCAAATTTTCTTCCCGCACCACAAAGTTGACTGAGCTGTCGCGCTGGCGCGCCAGGTTCAAACGCCACTGAGCAAGCAGTTGCAGGCAAGCCAACTGCTTACCGCGCAGTTGCCAGGCGTTGCCAAATTCGCGATAGGCCAGTTCTGGTGTGAGAATATCCTGCTTACGCTGACACAGTAACCGGCACTCATCCAACGCCGCGTTTAGCCATCCAGCCTCACGGGTTTCGGCCACAATCTTCTCCGCCATCGGCAATAAATAGAAGACGTCTGCGGCGGCATAGTCACACTGTTTCTCAGTCAATGGGCGAGCCAGCCAGTCGGTGCGCGATTCGGTCTTGTCCAGCGTCACGCCTTGATAATCGGCCACCAAGGCAGCAAATCCATACGACAAGGGCTTACCGAGAAAGGCGGCAAAAATCTGAGTATCGATAAACGGATGCGGCAACACGCCAAACGCGTTAAGAAACACCTCAAGATCTTCACTGCTGGCGTGCAGGAACTTGGTCACCTGCGCATCCTGCAACAGCGCCACAAACGGCTGCCAGGCGCTGATAGTGAGGGGATCAATCAGGGAGAGGGTTTCACCGTCAAACAGCTGGATAAGACCCAACTGCGGATAATAGGTGCGAGTGCGAACAAATTCGGTATCCAGCGCGACCTGCGTGTGCTGACGCGCCTGCTGACAAACCTGTTCCAGGCCATTGTTGTCGCTGATTAACTGATAATTCAAAACGTGTTCTCTTGTTTTTTAACTGTCGGCTACTGCAAAAACAACGCCGGTAAAACCGGCGTTGTTAACCTTTTGCTATGATAGCCTGTCCTGCTGCGATCTGGCAGACGTTTTATTGATAAATCAGGAAACCTTTGCGGCACCTTCATCGGAGGACTTTTTCTTGCCATTGTCGGCACGTAGCTCGCGGCGCAGAATTTTTCCCACGTTTGATTTCGGCAATTCTTCCACAAACTCGACCAGTTTTGGCACTTTATAAGCGGTCAGATTACGGCGGCAATGGGTGATCAGTTCATCTTTGCTCAGGCTGCTATCACGGGCCACCACATAGGCTTTTACCGCTTCACCACTCAGTTCGCTTTCCACACCGATTACCGCTGCTTCAGACACTTTTGGATGGCGCGCGATCACCTCTTCGATTTCTGTCGGATATACGTTAAACCCGGACACCAGAATCATGTCTTTTTTGCGATCGATCACGCGCAGAAATCCCTCTTCGTCTGCCGTGACAATATCGCCGGTTGCCAGCCAGCCCTCTTTCAGCACCTCTTGCGTCGCGGCCGGTTGCTGCCAGTAGCCCAGCATCACCTGTGGCCCTTTTACCCACAGCTCGCCCGATTCTCCCGGCGCAACATCGTGCCCCTCATCGTCCACAATGCGCACATCGGTGGAAGGTACCGGCAAACCAATGCTGCCGCTGTAGTGTTTTAAATCATAGGGATTGCCCGCCACCAGCGGTGCGCTTTCCGTCAGGCCATAGCCTTCCAGCAGGTGTTTACCCGTCAATTTTTCCCAGCGCTCCGCCACCGATTGCTGCACCGATGCGCCGCCGCCCACCGACAAACGCAGCGTAGAAAAATCCAGCTCGTGGAAGGCCTTGTTATTCAGCAGCGCGTTAAACAAGGTGTTAACGCCCGTGACCGCGGTGAACGGGTATTTGCCCAGTTCCTTCACCACCGCCGGAATATCGCGCGGATTGGTGATCAGCAGATTTTGCCCACCCAACTCAACAAACAGCAGGCAGTTTACCGTCAGCGCAAAGATGTGATAGAGCGGCAGCATGGTGACCACCAACTCATGGCGCTCTTGCAGCACCGGGCCGTAAGCGCCTTTCGCCTGTGCCAGATTCGCCTGCATATTGCGGTGCGTCAGCATCGCGCCTTTCGACAACCCGGTGGTGCCGCCGGTGTATTGCAAAAACGCCAAGTCGGCATTCACGATCTGCGGTTTGATGTATTGCAGACGGCGTCCTTGTTGCAGCGCGCTGCGAAACGAAATGGCATCCGGCAGATGGTATTTCGGCACCAGACGTTTGATATATTTGACCACAAAGTTGACCAGCGTCCCTTTCGCAGTGGAGAGCTGATCGCCCATGCGCGTCAGGATCACGTGCTTAACGCTGGTGTTATACACCACTTTTTCCAGCGTATGTGCAAAGTTGGACACAATCACAATCGCGATGGCACCGCTGTCTTTCAACTGGTGTTCCAGCTCACGCGGCGTGTAGAGCGGATTGACGTTAACCACCACCAATCCGGCGCGCAAAATGCCAAACAGCGCGACCGGATATTGCAACAGGTTTGGCATCATCAGTGCCACGCGATCGCCCTTTTGCAGGTGCAGTTGATTCTGCAAATAGGCGGCAAACGCGCGGCTACGCTCTTCCAGCTTGCGGAAGGTCATCACTTCACCCATGTTAATAAACGCGGGCAGGTCAGCATATCGGGCAACCGCATTTTCAAAAAGATCGACCAACGACGTATAGTTATCCGGATTAATGTCGGCGGGCACGTTCGCCGGATAACGCGTTAACCAGATTTTCTCCAAGGCATCACTCCCAAGGTATTTTTTTAGTGGCATGATGATTCTCCCACCGCTCGTTCAATTAACATTATTTTAACTCAGCTTACCAGTTGCTGCTGAGACAATATCGAGGTTGAGAGTTCGATCACGCCTTATTGTTAACTATATGTATCAAAAAAATGAGGCGACCTGCGTCGCCTCGTTGTTCCGGATTTATCTAAAAGAGAAAAACCGTCATTTATTGCGTCACGATGGTCTCGATGCGCGCCGGGCCCCAGTCATTGCCAAAGCCCCAACCCCGCCGGTAACGCCAATCCCATCCCCAGGGATCGGCCGCGCCGGGCGGCAAGATGACCTGCTGCGTTTCGTTCCAGCGCTGATAACCCGTCACATTGATTACCACGAAACGATAAGGTCTGCTGCCTATCTGCCCTTGCTCCATTTCTGCCACCGAACCCACCACCGTCACCAACCGCCCCTGAAAATCGAGGGGTTCAAGGAAGCCTTTGACGTTGGCAATGAATCGCCCTTCCGAAACGCTGTCCAACTGAGGTCGCGCCCAGCGATCCAACGGCAGGCTGACAATCACCAGACGGGTTTTGTCATTGTCGTTATGCACGGCAACAACGCGGCCGCCGAGACGCGCCTCCTGGCCCAAGGCCACCTGCGGCATCAACGTGATTTGCGACAACCGGTCGTACGGTCTTTCCGAGCTACTCTGGATTGATTCAGGAATCGAGGAACAGCCTGCCAACAACAGTGCCAGCGCTGCGAACGTCACCCGCTTTGACCAATAAGACATCGCCATGATACTGATCCCTTTGCCATTACCTACTCATTAGAGTAGGCCGTAATGCAATAAGTTGCGCTGTTATCAGGCGCGACCGGGTAATTTTTTCCAGGTGACGTTGTTGCGCAAATAGCGCGGCAACGCATCGGCGACGGCAACCGCCTTGCCCGACTGCCATTGATGGCAGGCCAGCGGCAGCATATCCTGCGCCTGCGGCAGCAGCATGTCGCCCGGCGACAGAGCGATCTCCGCGTGGGCAGCCAGTGTCGGATAGGCTTCCCATCCGGTTCCAACGGTCGCCCATTCACCGCGCAGTAATAGAGTGCGCTCCAGCACCTGCTGTGGCGTCAACACCGCTTCATGCTCGTCGCCCTGCCAGTTGCCGTCAACGTCACGCTGATACTCAGCCCAATAGACTTCTCCCATGCGGGCGTCAATCGCCGCCAGCACACGCGTGGCCCCGGTACGACGCCAGGCCCCCTGCGCCATCGTGGCGAGCGTGGAGATACCCAGCATCGGCAAATCCGCGCCTAACGCCAGTCCTTGCGCAATACCAATACCGATGCGCACGCCGGTAAAGCTACCGGGGCCTTGACCAAACGCCAGTGCATCCAGACTGTTCAACGATACACCGTTTTCAGCCAGCACCTGTTGCACCATCGGCAACACGCGTTGGGTATGTTCACGGGGACACACTTCATACAGGGAGAAAATTTGACCATCATTCCAGAGCGCAACGGAACAGGCTTCCGTCGCAGTATCGAGCGCTAAAATTCGCGTAGACATGCCGACCTCAGGCAGGGAAACAAAATAACGCGGCGTAGCATAGCACACCGCGCAGGGAATTACTCAGAGGCATCACACCGCCTCGGTGCGGGACAGAAAACGTATCGCTTGCGCCAGATCGCGCGTGCGGGCAGCGGGCGGCAGGCTTTGCAGAAAGGTTTTGCCGTAAGGACGCATCACCAGGCGGTTATCGCAGATAACGATAACGCCGCGATCGTCCACATCCCGAATCAAACGCCCCACCCCTTGTTTCAACGTGATGACCGCATCGGGCAGTTGTACCTCATCAAACGGATCGCCGCCGCGCAGACGACAATCTTCAATACGCGCTTTCAGCAGCGGGTCGTCGGGTGAGGTAAACGGCAGTTTATCGATAATCACGCAAGAGAGCGCATCACCGCGCACATCTACCCCTTCCCAGAAGCTACTGGTTGCCACCAGCAACGCATTCCCCGCAGAGACAAACTGCGCTAACAGTTGCGCCTTGCTGGTTTCGCCCTGGAGCAATACCGGTAATGTCAGTGAGGCGCGGAACTCGGCGGCCAAATCGCGCATCATTTGGTGCGAGGTGCACAACATAAAGCAGCGTCCGCGATTCGCCTCGATGAGCGGGCGCAACTGCGTCGCCAGCCGCTGTGCGGCACCGCGTTGCTGCATCTCCGGCAGAAAACGCGGCACGCAGAGCAACGTCTGTTGCGCATAATCAAACGGGCTCGGCAGCAGCATGGAGTGCGCATGGTCCAATCCCAGACGCTCGGTAAAGTGTTCAACCCGGTCGTTGACTGACAGTGTCGCCGAGGTAAATATCCATGCGGCCTTCTTCTCTTTCATTAGCTCACGAAAACGGTCTGCCACGGACAGCGGGGTCAGCGCCAACACGAAGTGCCGCGCATTGCATTCATACCAGTAGCTGTAACCGGCCTGTTGCACATCCTGTAGCCGCTTGAGACGAGCGCGATACAGGGTAGCGCGTTCAAAGGCGGCATCCAGCAGCGCCGAGCGCCCAAGCGAGAGTTTGGCGACGTCATAGCAGAGTTCAAGCGCATCATCGAGCAACAGCAGCGCGCGTTGCAGCGACGGCTGTGCCAGCACATCGCGCAGGTTGCCGCGAAAGCCGGGTTCACCCAGTGCCAGCCTGAAATCCTGCGTGCTTTGCGATAAGCGATCGGCGGATTTTTGCAACTGCGCCGCATCGCGCACTTCAGTGCGGTAGGCAATAATGATATCTTTCGCCAGATCGAGCAGTTGGCGGCTGGTGAGTTGCTGACCAAAGTAGTGGCTGGCGATATCGGGGATCTGATGCGCTTCATCAAAAATCACCACATCGCTGTCGGGGATCAACTCAGCAAATCCGCTCTCTTTGACCACCATATCCGCCAGATAGAGGTGATGGTTAACCACCACCACATCGGATTCCATCGCCTTACGGCGCGCCTTGACCACGAAGCATTCTTTATAATGCGGGCAATCGCTCCCCAAGCAGTTATCGTTGGTACTGGTGACTAACGGCCATACCGCGCTATCTTCCGCTACGTCGGTGCAGGTGCTGACATCTCCGTCCACCGTGGCCGATGACCAGCCGCGCAAACGCACCAGCTCACTCAACGCCTCACCGCTCAGATCGCCCCCGGCCAGTGATTGCTGCTCCAGCCGCTCGATACACAGATAGTTAGAGCGCCCTTTGAGTAACGCTACCTGTCCGGTGTAGCCTAATGCACTGGCGATGCGCGGCAAATCGCGGGCGAAAAGCTGATCCTGAAGGGCTTTTGACCCGGTGGAGACAATCACTTTGCGTTCGGAACGCAGCGCTGGTACCAGATAGGCATAGGTTTTACCGGTCCCGGTGCCCGCTTCCACCACCAGCGCGTGTTGTTCGCAAATGGCACGTTCAACCGCAGCGGCCATATCACGCTGGGGCTCGCGCGGTTTAAAACCGTCAATGGCTCGCGCCAGGGTGCCTTCGGGAGAAAAATCGTCCTGTACGGAATGTTTTGTCACACACGCTCTCTATTTGTCACTGCCCATTGTCACAACCACAACCGCAGGGGATGCCGTGAAGCTATTGCCCAATTATGCCCTTTGTCTGCCCCGGCAGCCACCCTGCATCGCGATCGCGTCGCCTCACGTCGCAGAATCATGGTAGGCTGCAAAACGATTTTTACCTCACAGGATTGATTCAGGGAGACAACCCATGACAGACATTATCAGAATTCAACCAGAAGCCCGCTGGTCCGATGCCGTGATCCATAACGGCACCCTTTACTACACCAGCGTACCGGAGAATCTGGATGCCGATGCCGAGGCACAAACCGAAAGCGCCCTGGCGCAGCTTGATGCCATCCTGAGTCAGAATGGTTCAGACAAAACGCGTCTGTTGGATGTGACGATTTTTCTTGCCAACGCGGCAGATTTTAACGCCATGAATGCCGCCTGGGATGCCTGGGTGGTGGCAGGCCACGCGCCGGTACGCTGTACCGTAGAGGCGCGTCTGATGAACCCGAAATACAAAGTGGAAATTAAGGCCATCGCCGCGCTGTAGTGCATGGCTATCGCTCATCGCTGGCAGCGTTTGCCACTAAGCGACAGCGTTAAGGATTATTCATCCTCGTCGCTTTCATCATAAGTGACAGCGTCACTTCTATGTTGCCGCCGCAAGTCAGCGGCAACCAGTGCGATGGCCTCTCCGCTGCTCATGCCGTCCGCCATCAGCGATTGGATACGTTCAACCGCATCTTGCTGCTGCGAGTGGGTCAAGGGGGGCATATCATTAAACATTCAGTCAGCTTCCTTATACGCCGTAGGCGAAGTGTGCTAGGCTGACGCACTCGCGTGGCCTATAAGCGCGCATCATAACGCTATATCCTAAATTAATCAGCACCTGCACGATGACATTACAACCGATGGATTCTCGTTTACCCGATTACCACTCGCTGCCCTATCAGCCGGATGCCCTGCTGCGCCTGTTTGCGCCCTTCGCCGATCAGCCGTGGGCCATGCTGTTGCACTCCGGTTTTGCCGATCACCAACATAACCGCTTCGATATCATGGTGGCCGATCCGGTGACCACATTAACCACGCGTGGCGATGAGACGCTCATCACGCGCGCGGACGGCACGCAGTGCTCCACGCAAGATCCTTTCTTGTTGGTGCGCCAGGAGATGGCGCGGGCCGGGATCTCCGCACACGCGCACCCCGATATGCCTTTTCAGGGCGGTGCACTCGGCCTGTTTGGTTACGATCTCGGGCGGCGCGTCGAAACGCTGCCGTCGCGGGCACAGCAAGATATCCACCTGGCGGACATGGCGGTGGGCATCTACGACTGGGCGCTAATCGCCGATCACCAGCGGCAGACGCTGACGCTGCTGACCTATGAAAATCATGCTGCCCGCCTTGCCTGGCTCTTTGCGCCGCCGGATACGGCAACCCATGACGATTTCCAACTGACCACGCCGTGGCAGTCCAATATGACGCGGGAAGCGTACGGCACCCGCTTTCAACGCATTCAGGCCTATCTGCGTGCGGGGGATTGCTATCAGGTCAACCTGGCGCAGCGTTTCAGCGCAGGTTATCGCGGTGACGAATGGCAGGCATTTCTCTCGCTCTCGGGCGCCAATCGGGCCCCGTTTTCTGCGTTTATCCGCTTGCCGGAGCACTGCGTGATCAGCGTATCACCCGAGCGTTTCTTGCAGTTACACAACCAGCGCATCGAAACGCGCCCGATCAAGGGCACGCTGCCGCGCGCCGCCGATCCGCAGGAAGATGCGCGCCGCGCCACGGCACTCGCCGCTTCGCAGAAAGATCGGGCGGAGAATTTAATGATTGTCGACTTGCTGCGTAACGATATTGGGCGCGTCGCCGTCCCCGGCAGCGTGCGGGTGCCTGAACTGTTTCACGTTGAGGCGTTTCCGGCGGTGCACCATCTGGTCAGCACCATTGAAGCAAGGCTGCCGGAAAGCAGCCATGCCACGGATTTGCTACGCGCCTGTTTCCCCGGCGGCTCCATCACCGGTGCTCCCAAGATTCGCGCCATGGAGATTATTGAAGAGCTGGAGCCGCATCGCCGCAACGCCTATTGCGGCAGTATTGGCTATATCAGCGTCTGTGGCACCATGGATACCAGCATTACCATTCGCACGCTGATCGCAGAGCAAGGCCAACTTCACTGTTGGGCGGGCGGCGGTATCGTGGCAGACAGTCAGGAACAGGCAGAATATCAGGAAACTTTGGATAAACTGGGCCGTATTCTTCCTCAACTCAGTGCGGCGCACACGTTATGAGCACGGTTATTCAGCCCGTTACTTTGCCATTCCCCACGCTGACTGACGATTTGGCGAACTTCGTCACCCGCTTTCAGCTACAGCGCGCGCCGCAGGCCAAACCGGTGCGTCAAGTGCGTAAAGCGGCGGTGCTGGTGCCGATTGTGTGCCACGCCGATGCCCCGACGCTGTTGCTAACCCGTCGTGCCAGCACGCTGCGCAAGCATGCCGGTCAAGTGGCCTTCCCCGGAGGTGCTGCGGACAGCAGCGATGCCAGCCTGATCGCCACGGCATTGCGCGAAGCCCAAGAGGAAGTGGCTATTGCCCCTGAGGTCGTGACGGTGTTAGGCACGCTGCAGCCGCTGGACAGCGTCAGCGGCTTTCAGGTCACACCGGTGGTTGGGCTGTTGCCGGCCAATATCCGCGTTAGGCCCAATGCGGATGAGGTGGCGGAACTGTTTGAGATGCCGTTGACTGATGCATTTTCGCTGACACGCTACTATCCGCTGGATATTGAGCGGCAGCGCCAAACGCACCGCGTTTACCTCTCCTGGTATCAACAACAGTTTGTCTGGGGGCTGACCGCCGCCATCATTCGCCAGCTTGCCCTGCAAGTCTCTGCCTCAACCGTCTGAAATCTAGCATTTTATTCTGACGGCCCCCGACGCCAGCATTAACCACAGATAAACAGGGGTATTTCTATTCCCCTGTTTATCCTTCGCTAGCGCAAGTGTGACGGGGATCTGCTATAAGTTATCTTCACCTGGCGCATAAGATTTTTTCATGTGAAAAGCCCACTCCTGCCATATAAACCCCACTACAATAGCGCGATCTAAGGAGTATTATTCTAAACCTGCGCTTTTGAGGAGTTTTCGCGTGATAAGCGTTTTCGACATGTTCAAGATCGGTATTGGCCCTTCAAGCTCTCATACGGTTGGACCGATGAAAGCCGGTAAGCAATTTGTCGATGATTTGATTAAGCTGGGCAAGCTCGACGAGGTTACCCGCATCGCCGTTGACGTCTACGGCTCGCTCTCCCTGACCGGGAAAGGACACCATACTGACATCGCCATTATTATGGGGCTGGCGGGCAACATGCCCGATACCATCGCCATCGATGCCATTCCGGGATTTATCCGCGACGTGGAACAGCGCGAACGCCTGTTGCTGGCAAACGGTCAGCATGAAGTGGATTTTCCGCTGCACGGCGGCATGAATTTTCGCAGTGAGAATCTCTCCCTGCACGAGAACGGCATGACAATTACCGCCTTTGGCGGCGACCTCCCTCTGTATCGCAACACCTATTACTCCATCGGCGGTGGATTTATCGTTGATGAAGCCCACTTTGGTCAAAGCAGCGCGGGTGACGTTCAGGTTCCGTTTCCCTTCCACTCGGCAAAAGAGATGCTGATGCATTGTAAACAGCACGGTTTGTCCCTTTCCGGGTTGGTGATGCGCAATGAGCTGGCGTTGCACAGTCGCGATGAGATTGAGCACTACTTTGCCGATGTCTGGCAAACCATGCGTGCCTGCATCGATCGCGGTATGAATACCGAAGGGGTGTTGCCCGGCCCGCTGCGCGTACCGCGTCGCGCCTCGGCGCTGCGTCGCATTCTGGGTGCCGCAGGCAAACACTCCAACGACCCGATGGATGTGGTCGATTGGGTCAACATGTTCGCGTTAGCCGTGAATGAAGAAAACGCCGCTGGCGGCCGCGTTGTGACCGCACCGACCAACGGGGCGTGCGGGATCGTTCCGGCGGTGTTGGCCTATTACGACCACTTTATTGAGCCGATTACCACCGATATTGCCCTGCGTTACTTCCTCGCTTCCGGGGCGATTGGCATACTGTACAAAATGAATGCGTCGATCTCCGGTGCGGAAGTCGGCTGTCAGGGTGAAGTCGGCGTAGCCTGTTCCATGGCGGCAGCGGGCCTGGCGGAATTACTCGGTGCCAGCCCAGAGCAAGTGTGCGTGGCTGCTGAAATTGGTATGGAGCACAACCTCGGTCTCACTTGCGATCCTGTCGCCGGTCAGGTTCAGGTGCCGTGCATTGAGCGCAATGCCATTGCCTCGGTGAAAGCCATCAATGCAACACGCATGGCCATGCGTCGCACCAGCGAACCGCGTGTATCGCTCGATAAAGTGATTGAAACCATGTACGAAACCGGCAAAGACATGAACGCAAAGTACCGCGAAACGTCGCGCGGCGGTTTAGCCGTGAAAGTGCAATGTGATTAACGGCGCATACGCCAACGTCATTCCCGCCCACTACCGTCATTCCCGCGAAAGCGGGAATCTCTTGCAGATGAAACGCGTTTTTTCTCACAGAGATCCCCGGCTTTCGCCGAGGATGACCGTGGGGGAAGCCGAGGATGATGTGGGGGAAGCCGAGGATGATGTGGGAAAAGTGACGGTGTCAGTAACGGGAATTACTCTTCTTCATCCGCATAAGGATCGGCCAAGCGCGTAACCTGTACCAGTTCGATACGGTATTCCGATACAGCCTTGATCTCAAAGCGGAAGTGATGCAGTTCAATCACCTCGCCCACCTTGGGAATTTCATTGCTGTGTGCCAGCAACAATCCCGCCAACGACGCATATTCTTCTTTCGGATCGACCAGTTCATGGCTGTCCAACACCTGTTGCAGCGTGTGCAAATCGGTGCCGCCTTTCACCAACCAGCCGCCCTCTTCGACCACAATATCCGGCGTTTCATCTTCATCCGGGAATTCACCGGCAATCGCTTCCAGAATGTCCAACGGCGTCACCAGTCCCTGTACCACACCAAATTCGTTGGTAACGACAACCAGACTGCCCTTGGCACGGCGCAATACCGGTAGCAGATTGATGGCATCCAGCGTATCCGGCACCACCAGCGGCGGTGTGGCAGCGGCAAAGCTTTCCACATCTACCCCGCTATCCAGCGCCACCAGCAATTCTTTGGCGCGCACCACACCGACCAATTCGTCTAGCGAACCCCGGCACACCGGGAACAGGCTGTGCGGCGTATCCAGCAGTTGCACGCGAATATCGTCAATCGAGCGTTCGCTGTCGACCCAGGAGATCTCGGTACGTGGCGTCATCACGCTGCGCAGCGAGCGCGATGCCAGCGTCAATACACCGCTGATCATATAGCGTTCTTCTGCTGCGAAGGTTTCCATGGCAGGCGATGCCGGTTTTGCTTCTTCATCATCCGTGGCTTTACGCGCCCCCATCAAACGCAGGATCGCTTCGGCAGTCCGCTCGCGCATCGGGCGGCGCGATTGGTGCTTGATGAAATTGCGGCGCGCAATCTGGTTAAACAGCTCAATCAGAATCGAGAAACCGATCGCGGCGTACAGGTAACCTTTCGGGATATGGAAGCCGAAACCTTCCGCCATCAAGCTCAAACCAATCATCAGCAAGAAGCTAAGGCAGAGTACCACCACCGTCGGATGGGCATTGACGAAGTTCATCAGCGGCTTGGAGGCCAGCAGCATCACCACCATCGCAATCACTACTGCTGTCATCATCACACCGATATGGTTAACCATACCGACAGCCGTGATCACCGCATCCAGTGAGAAGACGGCATCCAGTACCACAATCTGTGCGACAACCGCCCAGAAACTGGCATGGACCCTGGGCCCATTATGTTCATGCGGCCGGTTTTCCAGCCGTTCATGCAGCTCTGTGGTGGCTTTGAATAGCAAAAATAGCCCCCCCGCCAGCAAGATCATATCGCGTGCGGAGAAACCGTAACCGGCGATAGTGATCAGTGGGTTGGTCAGTTTCACCATCCATGAAATCAGGGACAGCAGCCCCAGGCGCATCAAGAGCGCCAGCGAGAGGCCAATGACACGGGCCTTGTCGCGCTGCTTCGGCGGCAATTTATCCGCCAGAATGGCGATAAACACCAGGTTATCGATACCCAGGACGATTTCCAGTACCACCAGCGTCAACAGGCCCGCCCAGATTGAGGGATCCAGCAAAAATTCCATGTCAGACTCCAGAAATGGCGCAAGCAGACAGCATCAACACCGTCGGTGTGATGTGGCGCAGCATAGGGGAAACAGCAAGAGAATAAATACCGCCCTGGCGGCTATCGATACGTGGGTGACCCATCAGGTCAGCCCCAGAAACAGCACCGGCGCAGGCCGGCTGGGTAAGAAAGGATTGTCGGTGACGGTCCATATAGAGTGGGTCGAGACCCTGTGCTCCTAAGCAATTAAACAGGAGATTACTCTAGCAGGTTGTTTCGAATTTTTACAAAGATTTCTTTGCTACCAAGAAACGCCGATATCCACTGTTCCTTAACATACCCGTGATATTGTTCTCAATCACATAACAAACGCCGTTTTAACCAGCAAATACGTAAGCAGCATCACACTATTTATTTTTTCAGTGGGTAAAATAAATCGGACTTTACACCCATGATGGGGAGCCTGAATCGTTTCATAGCATATAACGCTACAGCGCATCCTTTTTATTCTTTTATGATTCTTGAGTAAAAACTTGCGTTCATACTGATATCACTTCGGTTAACCGCCTTACCCCTTAACCGGATGCATTGAGTACCTTAAATAGAATGAGGAGGTAGCAAGTGAGTATTGCAATTATGTTGTGCACTCACGGATCCACCGCCGGGCCGCTGCTGAAAACAGCGGAAATGATTCTGGGTGAACAAAGTAACGTCGCCTGGATTGATTTCGTTCCCGGTGAAAATGCGGAAACGTTAATTGAGAAATATCAGGCTAAGCTCGAAACGTTGGATACGTCGCTTGGCGTGCTGTTTCTTGTTGATACCTGGGGCGGCAGCCCGTTTAATGCCGCCAGCCGTCTGGTCACGGACAAAGCCAACCATGATGTGATTGCCGGGGTGAATATCCCGATGCTGGCAGAAACGTTTATGGCGCGCGATGATAACCCTTCCTTCGAGGAGTTGATCGCCATCGCGCTTGAAGCGGGCCGCACCGGCGTGAAAGCGCTGAAAGCCGCTGAACCCGCACCCGCCGCCAAGCCGGTAGCCAAAGCCGTCGCGCCCGCACAGGTTGGCCCCGGTGGACATATGAAAATTGGCCTCGCACGTATCGATGACCGCTTGATTCACGGTCAGGTAGCGACCCGCTGGACCAAGGAGACCAATGTCAGCCGTATTATCGTCATCAGCGATGAAGTTGCCGCCGATAACGTACGCAAAACGCTGCTGACACAGGTGGCCCCTCCCGGCGTAACCGCCCACGTGGTGGACGTTGCCAAAGCGATCCGGGTGTATGAAAACCCGAAATACGCCAACGACCGCGTGATGTTGTTGTTCACCAATCCCACCGACGTGCAGCGTCTGGTTGAGAACGGCGTTGAAATCACGTCGGTGAACATCGGCGGTATGGCATTCCGTCAAGGTAAAACCCAGGTGAATAACGCCGTCTCCATTGATGCCAAAGACATCGAAGCCTTCAAGGCGTTGGATGCACGCGGCATTGAGCTGGAAGTCAGAAAGGTATCCACCGATTCTAAACTTAAAATGATGGATCTGATTGCCAAGGTGAATAGCTAACGACAATAGCATTGCCGCACCCTGGCACCGGAATGCTGTGTCTCGACTATGTTTATTTTGATCATATTTACTCAGACAGTTTTCTCATAGGAGAAGTACAATGGAGATAACAACACTTCAACTTGTGCTGATATTTCTCGTCTCATGCGTCTCGGGGATGGGGTCTATTCTTGATGAATTCCAGTTTCACCGTCCTCTGGTCGCCTGTACGTTGATTGGCGCCGTGCTCGGTGATTTGCAAACCGGGATCATCATCGGTGGGACCCTGGAAATGATTGCGCTGGGATGGATGAATATCGGTGCTGCTGTAGCACCTGATGCTGCACTCGCGTCCATCATCTCTACCATTCTGGTTATCGCCGGTGGTCAGGGCGTGGGGGCCGGTATTGCACTGGCTATCCCGCTTGCCGCCGCAGGCCAGGTATTGACCATTATCGTTCGTACCATCACTGTGGCCTTTCAGCATGCGGCTGACAGCGCAGCGGAACGCGGTAATTTAAACGCCATCAGTTGGATTCACATCTCCGCCCTGCTGTTGCAGGCAATGCGTATCGCTATTCCTGCGCTGATTGTGGCCGTGTCCGTCGGTACTGAAGCCGTCCACACACTGCTGAACTCCATCCCTGAGGTAGTGACCAACGGGTTGAATATCGCAGGCGGCATGATCGTTGTGGTTGGTTATGCGATGGTTATCAACATGATGCGTGCTGGCTATCTGATGCCGTTCTTCTATCTTGGCTTCGTAACTGCTGCCTTCACCCAGTTCAACCTGGTTGCGCTGGGCGTTATCGGTATCGTCATGGCGATCATGTATATCCAGTTAAGTCCGAAGTACAACAAGGCGCAGGGGCAACCCGCCAGCGCATCGGGCAACAACGATCTTGATAACGAACTGGACTAACAGGGGTGAAAGAAATGGTTGATTCAACGCAAGAGAAAAAACTGACGCCCAGCGATATCCGTGCGGTGTTTATTCGCTCCAACCTGTTTCAGGGATCGTGGAACTTTGAACGTATGCAGGCCCTGGGATTCTGTTTCTCCATGGTGCCAGTCATTCGTCGCCTGTATCCGGAAAACTCGGAAGAGCGCAAACAGGCGATCAAACGCCATCTGGAGTTCTTTAACACGCAACCTTTCGTGGCCGCGCCGGTACTGGGCGTTACCATGGCGATGGAAGAACAGCGTGCTAACGGTGCTCCGATTGATGACGGTGCGATCAACGGCCTGAAAGTGGGTCTGATGGGACCGTTAGCCGGTGTCGGCGACCCGATTTTCTGGGGAACGGCCCGTCCGGTGTTTGCCGCGCTGGGTGCGGGTATCGCCATGAGTGGCAGCCTGCTCGGCCCGATTTTGTTCTTCGTGCTGTTTAACATGGTACGTCTGTTAGTGCGCTACTACGGCGTGGCTTACGGTTACCGTAAAGGCATCGATATCGTCAGTGATATGGGCGGCGGCTTCCTGCAAAAGATGACCGAGGGGGCATCTATCCTCGGCCTGTTTGTCATGGGGGCGTTGGTTAACAAATGGACCCATGTGAACATCCCGATGGTGGTTTCCCGCGTCACCAATCAGAACGGCGAGACCACGGTCACCACGGTGCAATCGATCCTCGATCAGTTGATGCCAGGGTTAGTGCCGCTGCTGCTGACGTTCGGCTGTATGTGGTTGTTACGGCGCAAAGTTAACGCGCTGTGGCTGATTATCGGCTTCTTTGCCATTGGTATCTTCGGCTACTGGATTGGCCTGCTGGGCGTTTAATCGCGCCAGCACGCGGCAACGACGATGGGCGGAGTGGGTGCCGCCATCATCTGTGAGCCTGTGATAAACTACCGGACGCGCCGTGCCTCACGCCGCGTCCTTTATTTTTCGCCCCACATCGCGGTTAGCTCAACGCAACAACGTAGGAGAATGCTATGTCAACAACGGATATTGTGCTGATTGTCGTTATTGCGCTTATGTTGGCGTATGCCATTTTTGATGAATTTATCCAACCCCTGCGTCAGGGAGGCACCCGTTTGCTGGTGCAGTTGCGTCGCACCAATCGGCTGGACACGCTGATTTTCGTCGGTCTTGTTGGCATTCTTATCTACCAGAATATCATTCATAACGGTACGGTATTAACCACCACGTTATTAATATCCCTGGTGGCAATATCGCTATATCTCTCTTATATTCGCCGACCAAAATTATTATTCAAGGCAACCGGTTTTATCTATGCCAACATTTTTATTCCTTATACCCGCATTCGTAACATGAATTTATCCGAAGACGGCATACTGGTGGTCGAACTGGAAAAACGTCGCTTACTGATCAACGTGCGACAATTAGACGATCTCGAAAAGATATATAAATTTATGGTTGAAAATCAATAATATAAATAGATTGATTTTTTGATATACCGAGTTTCCTCCGGTGAGTTCCCACACGATAACTGGTTATATTTAACCCTGTTAACGCTGTTATTATTTTGTGAATTTAACATCGCATGTGATAATGAAAACAATTATCAATTACATTTAAAACCACAGTAGAGAAATCCCTGCTTTTTATCGGTTGTTTCACGCGTAAATATTATGGTAAGGTTGCGCCGTCATTTGGGGAGTAGCCAATTTCTGAATATAAGATTCAGGAATGCCCGTATCAACATACTCGTTTTATACCGAAAGATTGTCAGTACCTCCGTCATGCAGAAGCGGATATACGGCAACAGGTATAGTAAAAACGTGGTGCGGGCGGCAGTGATGCAGGCGAGACCATAGACACATGTCCCCTATTTAGGTTGGGAAGGCGACATGTGGATATGGAGAACCGCCCAGCCGAGGCTATTGCTATGAATCTTTCTGCTACGCTTATTCTTGCTTTTGGCATGTCGATGGATGCGTTTGCTGCTTCCATTGGTAAAGGTGCCGTCTTACACAAACCTCGCTTTCGTGATGCGATTCGCACCGGATTAATCTTTGGGCTGATTGAAGCCATTACCCCCCTTATCGGCTGGGCACTGGGTTTCTTTGCCAGCCAATATATTATTGAATGGGATCATTGGGTGGCTTTCACCCTGCTGGTCATCCTGGGTGGCCGCATGATTATGCAAGGCATGAGCAGCGCCAACGAGGATGATGAACCCGTACGCCGTCACACGCTGTTTGCTCTGGTTTGTACCGCCATCGCTACCAGCCTCGATGCCATGGCCATCGGTGTGGGTCTCGCCTTCTTGCAGGTCAATATTTTCCACACCGCGATGGTTATCGGCTGTGCCACCATGATCATGGTGACATTGGGTATGATGATCGGCCGCTACATCGGTCCGCTGATGGGGAAAAAGGCTGAAATCTTTGGCGGCGTGGTATTGGTTGGTATTGGCAGCAATATTCTCTACGAACACCTGTTTCGCGTTGCCTGATTGGAGATGCGTTAGCAGTTTTCCACGTTTTAAAAAAAAGGGAGCCTGTGCTCCCTTTTTTTAACGCTGCGGCTCAGGCATCTCGCTGATGAAAACGAATAATGAAATCCGTTTCACACTCAAAGCGCTCGCTATCCAACAGTTGCTGTTTAACCGCTTGCGACGCGCGCCAGGCAAAGGGCGTCATTTGCAACAATGCCGCGGCCTCATCACCGGCTAATGACATCCAGTATGCCAGCGAGTGCTCTTCTTGCAGCGTAAAGCCCGGCAGCACTTCCGCTTTTACCGGATGCAGCATGACAGCATCATAGACCTGTGCCTTAAGCTGGTACAAATGACGCGGACCGGGAGAAACGGTGATCACCCACCCTTGCGCTTTGACGGTTCTCGCCAACTCTTCCCCGTCGCAGGGCGCATAAATTTTCAGTATGCCATCCAACGTCGCATCTCCGAACGGCAAACGTCGGCTTGAGGCAACGCAAAATTCAACCGCCGTATAGCGTTTCGCGGCCCGCTGAACAGCGGCCTTAGAGATATCCAGCCCGAAAATCTGCACTGCCGGTAACGCGTCCGCCAATGCCCCGGTGTAATACCCTTCTCCACAGCCAATATCCAGCAAGGCCTGCGCCTGGGATGCGAGCACGCGATGGAGATGTTGCAGTAACGCGGCCTGTAGCGGCTGATAATGGCCTGCATCGAGGAAAAGGCGACGGGCGCGCATCATCTCTGCGTTGTCACCGGGCATTTTGGATCGTTTAAACTGCACCGGTAACAGATTGACGTATCCTTCTCTGGCGCGATCGAAATGATGCGTACCGCATGACCATTGGCGATCGTTAGCCAGTAACGGCTGATGGCAGAGCGGGCATTGATAGAACATGAACATATTTTCCTACAGAGCGATAAAAACACGAGCGGATAGGCGGCAAGGGAAAAGGCAGACAACAAAAAACCCGCACCATGGCGGGTTTTGCACCGGAAACGGTAATTACAGCGCGGTTACGTTAACAGCAGAAGGACCTTTCTGGCCGTCTTGAATTTCGAACTCTACGCTCTGGCCTTCAGCCAGCGTTTTAAAACCGGTACCTTGGATTGCAGAGAAGTGAACAAACACGTCTTTGCTGCCGTCAGCAGGCGTAATGAAACCAAAACCTTTGGACTCATTGAACCACTTAACCTGACCTTTAATCTTTGCCATTTTACACATTTCCTTTAATTGTTTAAACCGCCCAAAGGCGTTATACAGACAAACCAAAGTCGTTACTGCTTTGAGGCACCAAGATAAAGATCGGCAGAGAAGTAGTACGCAACGCTAACGGTTGTATCATTAACTTCTTTACTGAAAATGCCACTCATATACAGAACCGCACCTCGTTTCACCCAGATGCGTTATTACACACTCTGAAAACGATGGCAAGCCATTTTTCTTCAGTCACAGAGGTGCCGCACAAAATAAGGCTTCAACCCCTGTAACAGTCGCATGAAACCCGCCGTTGGCATCACAAACAGGTCATGGATAACCCACTGAATATTCGTGGTTTTATTTATTAATCCGTAAAATGTAACTCCCTGGCAATCCTTGCTACTGTTAAGGCGCATTTGCCATAGCAAAATGTTATAAATTTAGAACTTATTTACGATAAGAAAATAAAAGGAGTGGTTTCTTATTATTATGCTACCGGGAGGAAAATGCATCGCATGACACAGGTTCCTCCCGCTACGATCCATTAATACCCTTGAACCATTACGCCAACTAATAACGCCAGTACTACCAGGAGAATGATACTGGCCAACTTCCAGCGCCTTTCTGATTTTGCTCCCATTGCGAATACCCTCTCAACATCGCATACTTCCATTGCACCTATTTGGTATATCGGCCGATCAACATTTTTTTTTATGCATGTTGTGCCGCGGTACATCATTTTAGCGGCCAACGAAAAAACACCTTAAACACCGCAGCAACAGTTAGACTTCATTCGTTACGTTAAGTAAGATTTGTTAACCAGAATCACGATTTTACAACAGGGCAACGCTCAAGATATGCAAGGATCGCGCAAAAGCACACGGCAGTGGGTAAACACAGGGTATCAGCGTCGCAGTAATCGTAAGAGACGCTTGACTTAAATGCGATTGAGAATTATTTTCATCTAATAATTAACCATCGCGACTTGTAAGGATATGTCTATGCGTTTCTTCCAGGCCTTCACCCCTTCTCGAATTGTGCGTCTCACTCTGCCTCTGGCACTCCTCGCCGCGTCTACTCTCGCCTCACCCGCGTATGCCAAAGACAAACTCAAGGTGGTAACCACCTTTACCATTATTCAGGATATCGCGCAGAACATCGCGGGAGACGCAGCTACCGTAGAATCGATCACCAAGCCGGGCGCAGAGATCCATGACTATCAGCCCACACCGCGGGATATCGTCAAGGCGCAGTCTGCGGACCTTATCTTGTGGAACGGTTTGAATCTGGAGCGCTGGTTCAGCCGCTTCTTTGAAAATATCAAAGATGTCCCGGCCGTTACGGTAACCGATGGGATAACACCACTGCCTATCCGTGAAGGGGCCTATAATGGCAACCCGAACCCACATGCCTGGATGTCTCCCAGCAACGCCTTGATTTATGTCGAGAACATCCGTAAGGGACTGGTGCAATACGATCCGGATAACGCGGAGATCTATAACCGTAACGCAAAGGCTTATGCGGAAAAAATCACCGCACTGGATGCCCCACTGCGTGAGCGTTTGTCGCGCATTCCTGAGGCACAGCGCTGGCTCGTCACCAGCGAAGGCGCTTTTAGCTACCTCACCACCGATTATCAGTTCAACGAAGTCTACCTGTGGCCGATCAATGCTGATGAGCAGGGTTCCCCTCAGCAAGTGCGCCGCGTGATCGATACCGTGCGTGAAAAACACATCCCGGTGGTGTTCAGTGAAAGCACCATTTCCGATAAACCGGCCAAACAGGTCAGTAAAGAAACCGGCGCGAAATATGGCGGCGTGTTGTATGTTGACTCATTGTCCAATGAAAAGGGTCCGGTTCCCACCTATCTGGATCTGCTGCAAACCACGGTGAACACCATCGCCGAAGGATTTAATCAATGAGTCGTACACCTGCATTAGCACTTACCGTTGACGATGTCTCCGTGACTTACAGCAACGGCCATCAGGCGATTCGTAACGCGTCCTTTTCACTGGGCGGCGGCACCATCTGCGCGCTGGTTGGGGTCAACGGCAGCGGTAAATCGACCTTATTCAAAAGCATCATGGGGCTGGTGAAGCCCTCTTCGGGCCAGGTTCGTCTCAACGGCGAAGCCATCAGTGACGCGTTGAAAAAAAATCTCATCGCCTATGTGCCGCAAACCGAAGAGGTTGACTGGAATTTTCCCGTGCTGGTCTCCGACGTGGTGATGATGGGGCGCTACGGCAAAATGAATTTTTTGCGCATCCCGCGCCAGCAAGATCGTGACGTGATAAACGATGCCATGGCTCGCGTCGGCATGAGCGCGCTGAGCCAACGGCAAATTGGTGAACTCTCCGGCGGGCAAAAAAAGCGCGTTTTTCTGGCGCGTGCGCTGGCGCAGCAAGGGTGTGTGCTGCTGTTGGATGAACCCTTTACCGGCGTGGATGTGAAAACCGAAAATGCCATTATCGATCTGCTGCGCACTCTGCGTGATGAAGGACATCTGATTTTGGTGGCGACCCACAACCTCGGCAGCGTGCCTGAATTTTGCGACAACGTGATTCTGGTCAACCGCACCGTACTGGCAGCCGGTCCCACCGCAACCACCTTCACCCAGAGTAATCTGGAGAAAACCTTTGGCGGCGTGCTGCGCCACATCAATCTCGGTGGCGAGCATCTGCACGACGATGACGACGCCCGAACTGTCACCGTATTAACCGATGACGAACGCCCTGCCGTCTTTTATGGCGCAACCCCCAGCGATACACCGGCATTCCGCTCCCGGCCAGAGGATAACTAACGTAGATGTTTGAACTTTTGTTGCAGCCGTTCCACTACAACTACATGGTGAAGGCAATTTGGGTGAGTGCCATCGTAGGCGGCGTCTGTGCCTTTCTTTCCGCCTACCTGATGCTCAAGGGCTGGTCGCTGATGGGCGATGCCCTCTCCCACTCTGTGGTGCCGGGCGTTGCGGGTGCCTACGCACTGGGCTTGCCCTACGCGGCGGGCGCTTTTTTTACCGGCATGCTGGCCGCCTTGGCAATGACGCTTATCCGTCACATCACACGTTTGCGTGAAGATGCCATTATCGGCTTTATCTTTTCCACCTTCTTTGCCGCCGGATTGCTGATCATCTCCCTTAACCCCACCTCGGTTAACGTACAGTCGATTATTTTCGGCAATATTCTCGGCATCGCCGATGAGGACGTGCTTCAGGTCGAGATTATTATCGGCATTACCTTCATCATCATGTGTGTGCTGTGGAAAGATCTGCTGGCGGTGTTTTTTGATGAGAACCACGCCCGTTCCATTGGTTTATCGCCGCTGAAGCTCAAAATCCTGTTTTTTACCCTGCTCAGCGCCTGCACCGTAGCCGCGCTGCAAACCGTAGGTGCCATTTTGGTGATTGCCATGGTGATCACACCGGGTGCTACCGCTTACCTGTTAACCGATCGTTTTGGCAGACTGATTGTGATTGCCATTGTGCTCGGTGCCATCAGCAGCGCGTTGGGTGCCTATCTCAGTTTTTATCTTGATGGTGCAACGGGCGGGGTGATTGTCACCTTGCAGACGCTGATCTTTCTGCTCGCGTTTTTGTTTGCCCCGAAACATGGCTTACTGGCGACACGGCGTGCGCGCCACCGTGCGGCAGAGGGAGAGGTGCAATGACAATGTTGTTTGATTGGATCATTGAACCGCTGGCCTATCCGTTCATGCAACGCGCACTGCTGGCTGCCGTCGTCACCGGCGTGGTGTGTGCGGTACTCTCCTGCTATCTGGTGCTCAAAGGGTGGTCGTTAATGGGGGATGCCATCTCCCACGCCGTACTGCCCGGCATCGTTGTGGCGTTCTTGCTCGGTATTCCCTTTGCGGTAGGCGCATTTGCCTCCGGCGTGCTGTGCGCGCTCGCCACCGGTTATCTGAAAGAGCATAGCCGCGTCAAAGAAGATACCGTGATGGGTATCGTTTTCTCTGGCATGTTCGCCCTCGGGCTGGTGATGTTTGCCCGGATAGATACCGACCAACATCTGTCGCATATTCTGTTTGGCAACGTCTTGGGGATCACCGCACAAGAGTTGACGCAAATCCTGCTGATTGCCGGTGTCACGCTGGTCATTGTCATGCTTAAGCGCCGTGACCTGATGCTGTATTGCTTCGATCCGCACCATGCCCGTGTGATTGGCCTGCCGGTCAAATGGCTCCACTACGGTCTGCTTTGCCTGCTGGCGATGACTATCGTTGCGTCGCTGCAAGCCGTTGGGGTTATTTTGGTCATTGCCATGCTTATCGCCCCCGGTATCGTCGCGTTTATGGTGTGTAAAACCTTTGATGGTATGCTGATTGTCGCCACCTGCGTATCGGTGTTCTCCTGCGTTGCGGGCACGCTGATCAGTTTTTATCTGGATGGCGCAACGGGGCCTTGTATCGTATTGGTTCAGGCGCTGTTCTTCGCGCTAGCCTTGACCGTGCATCAGGTTCGCACCCGACGTCAGCGCATCGCGCAAGCGGCGTTGTCTTAACACGATAGCGCGTTTTTCAGCCAGCGGCTGACGATTCGGGTTATACTGCTCTCGGTGTGGGCGATTGCCCATGCTGTGCGACAGCTTCAGGTTTACTGATAAGGAATACGCTAAGGTAACAATCTCTTCGTGACATCATCAACGGGGGTGGCGCTATGTGGCAAGCAATCGGCAAGCTATTGGATGAACATCTTGGAACCGCTGATATCTTCGAGTACCAGGCGTGTGAAGCCGGAGAGATGCACACCGTCTGGCAGGTGAAATACGGTGAGTATGATGTTTTCGTCAAGAGCGATATCCGCGAGATGTTGCCCAAATTTACCGCTGAGGCCGATCAACTGGCGCTGCTGGCACGCAGTCGTACGGTACGAGTGCCTGCCGTGTATGGCGTAGGGAGTTCACGGGATCACAGCTTTCTGCTGATGGAATACCTTGCTCCAAAGCCGCTGGATGCGCACAGTGCCTGGTGCCTCGGAGAGCAGTTGGCACATCTGCATCAATGGAGCGACCAGCCACAATTTGGTTTGGATTTTGATAATGACCTCTCAACCACGCCACAACCAAATAGCTGGCAGCGGCGTTGGGCCACGTTCTTTGCCGAACAGCGCATTGGCTGGCAGTTGCAGTTGGCTGCCGAAAAAGGGATGTACTTCGGTGATATCGATTCGTTGATTATGCAGGTGGAGTCGCGCCTGGCTGGACATCAACCGCAACCCTCACTGCTGCACGGCGATCTTTGGCCCGACAACTGCGCCAGCTATCATGATGGCAGTTTCCTGTTCGATCCGGCCAGCTATTGGGGCGACAGAGAGTGTGATTTGGCGATGTTACCCCTCACGCCTTCGCTGCCACCGCAAATCTATGACGGTTATCAAAACGTCTGGCCGCTGGATAAGGGCTTTATTGAACGCCAGCCGTTATACCAGATCTATTATCTGCTTAACCGGGCAAATTTGTTTGGCGGGCAACATGTTACTGCGGCGCAACAGGCCATTGAGCAGCAGTTGACCACGTGAATCAGACGGTGGCACAGCCCTTGCAGCATCATGTCGCAAGGGCTGCGGTAGCTATCACACGGGTACGCTCAGCAGGCGCAACACCAGGTAACCGGCAACGGCGGTAATAATCGGCATGATATACAGCGGGAAATATTGCAGAAAGATGGTGTGATGCGGCACTTCTGCACGTGATGCCAGCTCTTCACGGGTGCGTCCCTCACTCCCTTTCATTTTCTCAAGAATCACCTGATCCTCAATGCCCTCACGCACCGCCCGCGCCTGGCGCGACATGCGCGCACCGCTCACTTGCAGTGCCAGCCCAACAAAAATCAATAAATAGATAATCCAGAACATGATACTGGCGACAGCGAAGGGCCGGGAGAAATCCGGCATCGGCGAGTTGTACCAAAAAAGGTTAAGAAACGGCGTGTTAAAGCGCGTCATATCAATCATAAGGTGCAGAAAATCCAGAAGTACGGCATCAATGCCCTGCTTTTTTTGCGTGTATTGATAGACATAGTTCGCCAGCGATATGCAGGTTGAGAGCAGAGCCGGGATAAAAAGGATCCATCCTGCAATGCGTTTTATAATCGCAATAAGACCCGCCTGTTGATACGTCATGAGTTCCCCTTATAAATGACGCGATAAAATAGCCCTCACCCAGCACGAGCGGCTCCGGGGTAACGGGCAGGCAACGCCGAAACAGAAGCCGCTGGCATATCCCGTTGCATTATAACCATAATAACTGTCGATAGGCAGTGTAGACACCCATACACAACGCCCCATGACGGTGAAAACTGTGGTAGCCTGCCCGTTGCAGGGCTGACATACGCGGGCTGGAAGCGGCCAACTCAGCCCAATGACCTCTTTTTACCTGACAGGAGACGTAGATGTCTGTAGCTAACGCGCCTCGCGCCGCCTTGTTTGATATGGACGGCTTGCTGATCGATTCTGAACCCTTGTGGGAACAGGCTGAGGTAGAAGTGATTGCAGCATTAGGGGTGGATACCTCGGTGCGCGATACCCTGCCCGATTTGTTAGGCTTGCGTATCGATCTGGTGGTTGACCTGTGGTATCAGTACTCCCCTTGGAAAACCCCCAGCCGCAGTGAGGTGGTCAAGCGTATTATCGCCCGCACCCTTGAACTGGTGGATGAACGCCGCCCACTGCTGCCCGGCGTTGAGCACGCTTTGCAACTGTGTCAGGAACAGGGCTTTCGCATCGGACTGGCTTCCGCATCCCCGCTGTTTATGCTGCAACACGTGTTGCACACCTTTGGTTTGACGCACTATTTCGCTACGCTGGCCTCTGCGGAATCACTGCCTTTCAGTAAACCGCACCCGCAGGTCTATTTAAACGCGGCGCAGGCGTTAGATATTTCACCGCTGCGCTGTGTCACACTGGAAGACTCAGTCAACGGCATGATTGCCACCAAAGCCGCGCGTATGCGCTCCATCGTGGTGCCAAGCACTGCGCATGCCCAGGATCCGCGTTGGGTATTGGCTGACAAAACGTTGAATTCACTGGCAGCGTTAACGCTGGAAGATTTGACGGGAAAGTGATCGGGACTGACGGGGAGGATAAACCGGCCAATCGCCTGGCCGGTTTGTAACGCTAGAATCAGCGGCGCTTAGAGGAAATCAGCGCGTTTCGGATTGAAGGTATCAATCAGGATGCTGCCATCTTCCAATGACACCACGCCGTGCATCTCATTCTTAACGGCCAGATAGGCATCGCCCGCTTTCAGAATGTGTTTTTCCCCTTCAATCACCACTTCAAAGCTGCCCGCAGCAACGTAGGCAATCTGATCGTGGATATCGTGGGTGTGCGGCGTACCGATAGCCCCTTTATCAAAATGCACCAACACCATCATCAGGTTGTCAGTCCAGGTCATGATTTTGCGTTTAATACCGCCGCCCAGTTCTTCCCACGGGGTTTCATCATCAATAAAGTAGCGTTTCATGGTCACTCCTTCCTATTCATTGTTATCGCCTAATTCCCAACGGGATGCGGGTAGGCACTGCATACGGATTGCGCCATTCTAGTAACATTCGTTACGAACGAAACTGAAAAGGTGTAAAAGCATGACGGCCTTCAAGAAATAAATAAAACAATATTTCACTTTTATTGAATTACTATACCATCAGCTTCACGCTTCTCCAAACATGAAAGCGCCGGGCGCGCACCGGAACAGGTCAGGTTGTCACTGCCACGCAACTTGAGCTGTTTTGCCCGGCGCTTTCGTTCTCTCAGTGGCGAGCAAGCGTAAATGTAGCGTACCAAGAACCAGTAGCAGCAAGCAGACTTGGCTAGCAGCATCCCGGTTCTTTACTACACTTCTCTGGTTTCACCAATGAAAGCAATGCGGTAGCAATTCTGACCGATAGCACGCTGACAAGCTCACACATTTTTTTAACAGATAACGCGACACGTTCCAACAATGCGTTTTCTTTGATATATATTTCAATTAGTTAGTTAAAATGAGGCGGCACAGCCCTTGCCAAAACCGCCTCCTTAAAAAAAATCAAAACAACGTTCCGACTTTGATCACACTTTCGAGATTGCGTGCATGACGAGCGGGCAAATAGCGCAATATAATCAATCGAAACAGTGTTTCTATTTATAAGGAACTGCAACGCAGTTCGATAAGAAGGTTCTCGATGAGTATTTTTACGACTTTACGCACCAGCTCAGAAACGACACTCAACGAATGGTTAGCCGCCCTGGATAGCCATATCGCTCGCGTATCGCAGGCCGCTCAAAGCCGTAAAAATCCTTCACCGCTGCGGGCAGACGGCTTTGATGTCACCACGCAACAACCCGTAGTGTGGAAATTCCCGGATGGCCATGATGCGCCCATCGCGAATTTCGCCAGCCAGCAAAACTGGTTAAGAACCTTAAGCGCCATGAGCGTCATTACTGGCGATTCCAGTTACGAACAGCAGGCAACCGCTTATACCGACTACTTCTTCCAACATTATGTTGATGATAACAGCGGCCTGTTCTATTGGGGCGGGCACCGTTTTATCAATCTGGATACGTTGGGCAGCGAAGGGCCGGAATCCAAAGCCATGGTGCATGAATTAAAACACCATCTGCCCTATTACGCGCTGTTGCACCGCGTCGACGCAGAAAAAACGCTGCACTATTTGCAGGGTTTCTGGAATGCCCATGTTGAAGACTGGCAGCAACTGGATCTTGGCCGCCACGGTGATTACGCCAAAACGCGTGACCCGCAGGTGTTTGAACACGCACGCCGTGATGTGGTTGACCCGGCGATCTGGCCTGAACTGCCGCTGACCAAAGGGTTGACCTTCGTCAACGCGGGTACCGACCTGATTTACGCCGCCTTTGCGTATGCGCGCTTTACCGGCGATGTGTCAGCGGCGGCATGGGGTAAGCATTTATATCGCCAGTATGTGTTGGCGCGTAATCCTGAAACCGGGATGCCGGTGTATCAGTTCAGTTCGCCGTTGCAACGCCAGCCGGTACCGGAAGATGACAACCAGACGCAATCCTGGTTCGGCGACCGTGCACAACGTCAGTTTGGTCCGGAATTTGGCATTATCGCCAAAGAGGCCAATGTGCTGTTCCGCGACATGCGCCCGTTATTGATTGATAACCCGCTGGCAATGTTGGATATTCTGCGCCAGCAGCCCGATAGCGACATCATGACCTGGGTAATTTCCGGCTTAAAGAATTACTACCAGTACGCTTATGACGTGGTCAGCAACACGCTGCGACCGATGTGGAACAACGGCCAGGATATGACCGGCTTTGTGTTCCCGCGTGATGGCTATTATGGCAAAAAAGGCACCACATTAGCCCCCTTCGCACTCGAAGGTGATTATTTGCTGCCGTTGGTACGTGCTTATAGCTTGAGCGATGACGATGAGCTGTATGCCCTGATTGAGACAATGGCAACGCGCGGCGAGCAAGATGGCCTGGAAAACAGCGCAACGCCTTTCCTGTTGGTTGCCTTGACGGAACTGGCGGAAAAAACGCAGTCCCCACTTTGGGCAGAACGCGCCTGGCGCGTAGCGGAAACCTTATTCAAACAGCACTTTCATCATGGTTTGTTTGTTCGTTCGGTACAACATCGTTATTTACGCCTGGATGATCCTCTTCCTCTGGCATTACTGACGTTTGTTGCCGCTTGTCACGGTAAACGTGACGCGGTACCGGCACTTTTAACGCAGGGTGGATACGTCCACGGTGATTTTCGCTTTAATGGGGAAAACAGAATTGTTTATGACGTGGAATTAATTTATCCAGAGTTATTAACACATTGATTTTTATTTTAATGGTTCTCAATTACTAAGTAGGTAAGCATTATGAATGAAAACAAAAGGCTGGGGCTAGCCTATATCTCCCCTTATATAATAGGGTTGATAGTTTTTACCGCTTTCCCCTTTATTTCATCGTTTGTGCTCAGTTTTACTGAATATGATCTGATGAATCCACCTGAGTTTACGGGTTTGGAAAACTATCACCGGATGTTCCTGGAAGATGACCTCTTCTGGAAATCTCTGTGGGTTACCTTTGCCTATGTATTCCTGACCATTCCGTTGAAATTGATTTTCGCACTGCTGATTGCATTTGTGCTCAATTTCAAATTGCGTGGTATCGGGTTCTTCCGTACTGCTTACTATGTACCGTCTATTCTCGGTAGTAGCGTAGCCATTGCCGTACTGTGGCGTGCCCTGTTCGCCATCGACGGTCTGTTGAACAGCTTCCTGGCCGTATTCGGTTTCGACGCTATCAACTGGCTGGGCGAACCTTCACTGGCGCTGATGTCGGTAACACTGCTGCGCGTATGGCAGTTCGGTTCCGCGATGGTTATCTTCCTGGCCGCATTGCAGAACGTACCGCAATCGCAGTACGAAGCCGCAATGATCGATGGTGCGTCTAAATGGCAGATGTTCCTGAAAGTGACCGTACCGTTGATTACACCGGTTATTTTCTTCAACTTCATCATGCAGACCACGCAGGCGTTCCAGGAGTTTACCGCGCCGTACGTTATTACCGGTGGTGGCCCGACGCACTACACCTATCTGTTCTCGCTCTACATCTACGATACGGCGTTCAAGTATTTCGATATGGGCTACGGGGCAGCGTTAGCATGGGTACTGTTCCTGGTTGTCGCTGTGTTCGCATCAATATCGTTTAAATCGTCTAAATACTGGGTGTTCTACTCCGCCGATAAAGGAGGAAAAAATGGCTGATATCCATTCCAATCTGTCATCGGCGCAAGCCCTCGCAGAAGCAGAAGTTCGTCGTACGTTGCGTAAAGAAAAAATGAATGCAGCTGTACGCTATGTTGTGTTGTTATTCGTCGGTCTGTTGATGCTCTATCCACTGGCGTGGATGTTCTCTGCATCGTTCAAACCGAACCATGAAATCTTTACTACGCTGGGACTGTTCCCGGACAACCCGACCAGTGACGGCTTCGTCAACGGCTGGAAAACCGGTACAGAGTACAACTTCGGTCATTACATGCTGAACACGTTCAAGTTTGTAATCCCGAAAGTGATCCTGACCATTATCTCCTCGGTTATCGTGGCTTACGGCTTTGCCCGCTTCGAGATTCCTTGGAAAAACTTCTGGTTTGGGACCTTGATCGCTACCATGTTGCTGCCCAGCACCGTACTGTTGATTCCTCAGTACATCATGTTCCGTGAAATGGGCATGCTGAACAGCTACATGCCGTTGTATTTGCCTTGTGCATTTGCAACCCAAGGGTTCTTCGTCTTCATGTTGATTCAGTTCCTGCGCGGTGTACCGCGTGATATGGAAGAAGCAGCACAGATTGACGGCTGTAACTCCTGGCAGGTGTTGTGGTATGTGGTTACGCCGATTCTGAAACCGGCCATCATCTCTGTCGCATTGTTCCAGTTCATGTGGTCCATGAACGACTTTATCGGCCCGCTGATCTATGTCTACAGCGTGGATAAATACCCGATTGCGTTGGCTCTGAAAATGTCCATCGACGTAACAGAAGGCGCACCCTGGAACGAAATCTTAGCAATGGCAAGCATTTCGATCCTGCCATCCATCATCATTTTCTTCTTGGCACAGCGCTACTTTGTTCAGGGCGTGACCAGCAGCGGAATTAAAGGTTAATAGAGGATTTATCATGGCTGAAGTAGTTTTCAACAAACTGGAAAAAGTTTACTCCAACGGTTTCAAAGCAGTTCACGGTATCGATCTGACCATCAAAGACGGTGAGTTCATGGTTATCGTTGGACCGTCCGGCTGTGCCAAGTCCACTACCCTGCGTATGCTGGCAGGTCTGGAAACCATCAGTGGCGGTGAAGTTCGTATCGGTGAACGCATCGTAAACAACCTGGTACCCAAAGATCGCGGTATCGCGATGGTGTTCCAGAACTATGCCCTCTACCCGCACATGACAGTGCGTGAGAACCTGGCATTCGGTCTGAAACTGGCGAAATTGCCGAAAGAGAAGATTGAAGAACAGGTTAACGAAGCCGCCAAAATCCTGGAACTGGAAGACCTGATGGACCGTCTGCCGCGTCAGCTGTCCGGTGGTCAGGCACAGCGTGTGGCCGTAGGCCGTGCGATTGTGAAAAAACCAGACGTGTTCCTGTTCGACGAACCGTTGTCTAACCTGGATGCCAAACTGCGTGCCTCGATGCGTATCCGTATTTCTGACCTGCACAAGCAGTTGAAGAAAAGCGGCAAGCCAGCAACCAGCGTCTACGTTACCCACGACCAGACCGAAGCCATGACCATGGGCGACCGTATCTGCGTGATGAAACTGGGTCACATCATGCAGGTGGATACGCCGGATAACCTGTATCACTATCCGAAAAACATGTTCGTGGCAGGCTTTATCGGCGCGCCGGAAATGAACATTAAACCGGGCAAACTGGTTGAAACTAACGGTCAGATTGCTCTGCACGTAGGGGGTTATACCCTGCCCCTGAATACGGCACAGCAGGATAAAGTCCGCTCTCACCTGACACAGGACATCTTCTTCGGCGTGCGCCCTGAATATGTGTCAGTCTCTGATGCACCGTTTGAAGACAACCACTCTGTCGGCGAACTGGTGCGCGTAGAGAACATGGGTCATGAATTCTTTATGTACATAAAGGTTGATGGCTTTGAGATAACCAGTCGTATTCCTTCCGAGGATGCTCGATTGATTATTAAGAATGGCCTGAACCGTCAGGTGTTCTTTAAGTTTGATATGGATAAGTGCCATATCTTTGATGCAAAAACAGAACAAAATATCTCTCTTTAACAGGAGTAGTTACCGATGAAAAAAGCGATCCTACACACGTTGATAGCCTCATCTCTGGCATTGCTGGCGCATCAATCTTTCGCAGCGGATAACGTTGAACTGCGTATGTCCTGGTGGGGCGGCAACGGTCGTCACCAACAGACGCTGAAAGCGATTGAAGATTTCCAGAAGGCAAATCCGAACATCACCGTTAAAGCGGAATACACCGGTTGGGACGGCCACCTGGCACGTTTGACCACACAGATCGCCGGTAACACCGAGCCTGACGTGATGCAGACCAACTGGAACTGGCTGCCGATTTTCTCTAAAAGCGGTGACGGTTTCTACGATCTGAACAAGCAGAAAGGGGTTATCGATCTGGCTCAGTTCGAACAAAAAGAACTGAACAACACCACGGTTGACGGCAAACTGAACGGTATTCCGATCTCCGTGACTGCACGTGTGTTCTACTACAACACCGATACCTGGGCAAAAGCAGGTCTGGAATACCCGAAAACTTGGGATGAATTGCTGAACGCCGGTAAAGTGTTCAAAGAAAAACTGGGCAGCCAGTACTACCCTGTCATCATGGAGCACCAGGATACGCTGGCGCTGCTGAACTCTTACATGGTACAGAAGTACGGCATTCCTGCTATCGACGTGAAAACCCAGAAATTTGCCTACAACGATGCGCAGTGGGCTGACTTCTTCGGCATGTACAAAAAACTGGTTGATGGCCACGTAATGCCGGACCTGAAGTACTACGCGTCTTTCGGCAAGAGCAACATGTATGAAATGAAGCCGTGGATTACCGGCGAATGGGCGGGTACTTACATGTGGAACTCCACCATTACCAAGTACTCTGATAACCTGCAACCGCCGGCCAAGCTGACGTTGGGTAACTACCCGATGCTGCCAGGTGCGAAAGACGCAGGCCTGTTCTTCAAACCGGCCCAGATGCTCTCTATCGGTAAATCGTCTAAACACCCGAAAGAAGCTGCAATGCTGATCAACTTCCTGCTGAACAGCAAAGAAGGTGTTCAAGCGCTGGGTCTGGAACGTGGCGTACCGTTGAGCAAGGCAGCTGTAGCACAACTGCGTAGCGATGGCGTCATCAAAGATGATTCCAACGCGGTCGCGGGCTTGAATCAGGCATTGACATTACCGCACGAAATCGGTGTATCTCCGTACTTTGATGACCCGCAAATCGTAGCGCTGTTTGGTGATACCATTCAGTCTATCGACTACGGCCAGAAAACGGTTGATGAAGCGGCTAAATACTTCCAGCGTCAATCTGAGCGTATTTTGAAACGTGCAATGAAGTAATAGTGTTTATGTAATATACACTTTAAATCCCTGTCATCCTGCATGGCAGGGATTTTTTCATTTTAATTGAAACACACTTTATTTCCCCGCCGATCAAGTTCACATTTTGAAACCCTATTTTACTTTTTGTTACTCAAGCCGATCCGGATCACAAAATAGAATTTGAGAATAAATAAAATAGAACTTGTTCCAATAAGCACAAATGCGTCTTTTAGCATAAATGTTATTACTCGATGGGAAATAATAAAATGAAATTAAAATTATTAGCTCTGGCCGTGGCTTCGCTCGTTAGCGTCAACGCAATGGCAGTCACAATTGATTATCGTCATGAAATGCAAGATACCCCAAGCGCCGATCATAAAGACCGCTTGTCAATTTCTAACCGTTTTGCCAATGGTTTTGGTCTCTCTGTTGAAGCCAAATGGAGACAGCATAAGAATGATACTACGCCGAACCGTCCGTTCAGCGAAACTGTCAGTAACGGTACTGAAGTCGTTGCCAGCTATGTCTACAACTTTGATAAAACCTGGTCTATCGAACCTGGTTTCTCTTTAGATTCAAGTTCTGACTCCAACAACTACCGCCCTTACCTGCGCGGTAAAGTGAATATTACCAACGACTTGTCTTATTCACTGCGCTATCGTCCTTACTACAAACGTAACAGCAACAATATCGGGCTAAAAGGTAAGCAAACCGATGAAACCGGCTACAACATCACCGGCGTGCTTTCTTATAAATTCCTGAAAGATTGGCAGGTTGATTACGAAATGGATTATAAAAAATCCAACCAGTATCAAAACTTCCAGTTTGACAAAGAAACATGGAAACTGGAACACGATGTAAAACTGTCCTACAAATGGGATAAAAACTGGAAGCCGTATACCGCTATCGGTAACGTGGCACAGGATGGTAAATCTGATCACCGCCAGACCCGTTTCCGCGTAGGTGTTCAATATAGCTTCTAATCGTGATTAACGATTAAAAGTCAGGCAAAAGCCGTTCAGGGATATTCAGGTTAACAAAGTGTGATAGCGTTCCGGAATATCCCTTTTTTATGTGTTTGCCTTAGCTGTACAGCAGTAGTTTTAGCATTGCGATAGTTAGCTTTAGTTTATGTATTCTGTGTCTGAATTACCCTCTTCGTGTATGAACGTTATTTCTTGATATATATTTTTGTGGTTTTTAGGGTGTTCGTTTTCTCTCCGATGTGATGAATACCCTTTTTTTTTCCTCTCCAATTCTCCATGCTAGCTCACTCCTTCCCTAATGACTTTGTTGCGAGTAATAGACTATGATTTCGCGTTCTCTTATTGCCGGAGCTTTATTAGTGTCAATGTCTGGAATCAGTTTTGCCAACACCACGTTTCCTGTCTGGCCACAGGGTGAAGCACCGGGAGCAGCAACCTCATCGGCCAAACCCGAGGTGGTTGAACGCAGTAAGGACCCAACACTGCGCGATCGCGCAGCCACCGGAATAAGAGCCCCGGAAATCACCGTCTATGCGCCAGAAAAACCCAATGGCGTAGGCATTCTGGTTACCCCGGGCGGATCTTATCAACGTGTGGTATTGGATAAAGAAGGCAGCGATCTGGCCCCCTACTTCAACGCACAAGGTTATACCTTGTTCGTCATGACCTACCGCATGCCGGGAGAAGGCCACAAAGAGGGAGCAGATGCGCCTCTGGCGGATGCGCAGCGCGCGTTACGCACGTTGCGGGCACAGGCCGCCAACTGGAAGCTCAATCCGCAGCGCATCGGTGTTATGGGATTCTCCGCCGGCGGGCACGTGGCAGCCAGCCTGGGCACCCAATTTGACCGTGCAGTAACGCCAGCGCAGGATGATATCGACCGCCTGAGCGCACGCCCTGACTTTATGGTACTGATGTATCCGGTGATTTCCATGCGCGATGATATCGGTCACACCGGCTCGCGCAAACAGCTGCTGGGGCAGCATCCTGACGACGCGGGTATCGTGCGTTATTCACCGGATCAGCATGTCAATGCGCAAACCCCGCCAACGTTTTTGGTGCATGCCGTGGACGATCCGTCAGTTTCGGTTGAGAACAGCATGGTGATGTTTTCTGCGCTGAAGGCGAAAGATATTCCGGTGGAAATGCACCTGTTTGAAAAGGGCAAACACGGTTTTGGTATTCGCGGCACCACGGGGTTGCCCGTCGCTGTCTGGCCGCAACTGGTTCATGCCTGGATCAGTGCATTGCCCGTTGACAGCACCAGCAGCAAGAAATAATCACAAGACATAAATAGTTACGCCGTCACAACTTCCGCAGCGGGGAATATTTCTCTATACTGGATAAAATAACAGTTCACTGAGAAACCCCATGACTGCGGAAGGACATCTACTATTCTCCGTCGCCTGCGCTATTTTTGCCAAAAACGCAGAGCTCACGCCAGCGCTGGCGAGCGGAGATTGGTGGCATATCATTCCGGGCGCGCTGCTGACCGCGTTGCTGCCAGATATCGATCACCCCAAATCCGTGTTGGGTCAACGTTTACGCTGGATTTCCGCACCGGTCGCCCGCGCCTTTGGGCACCGTGGTTTCACCCACAGTTTGCTGGCCATTGTGGCAGTCATCTGTTTTATCCGTCTGCAATTGCCTGCCGATTGGCCCATCCCCACCGATGCCTACCACGCCATGCTGATTGGCTATCTCAGCCACATCATGGCCGATATGTTGACCTCAGCCGGTGTGCCCTTGTTGTGGCCCTGCCGCTGGCGCTTTCGCTTGCCGCTGATCAACAGCCAGAAAGGCAACCAGCTTGAGCGGGTGCTTTGTCTGGCGTTGATTGGCTTTTCGCTGTACCACTCGCCGCGCGCGGGCGCCTGTTACGGCTACGAGCAGGCCTGCCGCTGGTATGATTCCGCCCGCAGTCAATTCAGCCAACTGCTCCGCTAGTGCTCCTCATTAAAACCGTAAACGCTATACGTTTTAGGCAAAAGATACGTCGGATTGGTATAACGAAAGCCATAAGGAGCTGTTATCCTAGCGCCCGTTTTCATTTTTAGGGAGGAGACGGTATGTCCGTTGCGCTGTTGGCTAATATTATCGTTTTTTTGGCGTTGATCGTCCTGCTTGCTTATGCCAGCCGTAACCCGACGTGGAGTCTGGCGAAAAAGGTTCTGCTCGGTCTGGCGATCGGCGTGCTGTTCGGCTTCGCGCTACATCTGGTGTATGGCGGCAACAACCCGGTCATCAAGGCTTCCGTTGCCTGGTTTAACATCGTGGGGAACGGTTACGTTCAACTGTTGCAAATGATTGTTATGCCGCTGGTTTTCGTTTCAATCCTCAACTCGGTTGCCAAGCTTCACAATGCGTCGGCGTTGGGTAAAATCAGCGTATTGACGCTGGGCACCCTGCTGTTAACCACCCTGATCGCAGCGCTGATCGGCGTGTTGGTTACCCTGCTGTTTGGCCTTAGTGCCTCAGGGCTGGTGCAAGGTGCGCAGGAAACCGCGCGTCTCAGCGCCATTGAGAGTAACTATGCGGGCAAAGTGTCCGATCTCAATGTGCCGCAGTTGATATTGTCGTTTATCCCGAAAAACCCGTTTGCTGAGCTGACTGGCGCTAACCCCACCTCAATTATCAGTACGGTGATTTTTGCCGCCTTGCTCGGTATTGCAGCGCTGCAACTGCATCGCGATGATGCAGCCAAGGGTGAACGCGTCTTGGCGGCGATCGATACGCTGCAATCCTGGGTGATGAAGTTGGTTCGCCTGGTGATGAAGCTGACACCCTACGGTGTGTTGGCGCTGATGACCAAAATGGTCGCGACGTCGAACTTGCAGGATATCATCAAGCTGGGCAGCTTTGTCATCGCCTCCTACCTCGGCCTTGGCATCATGTTTGTGGTACATGGCGTACTGTTGGCGACAACGGGCATCAACCCACTGCGCTTCTTTCGCAAAATTGCTCCGGTGCTGAGCTTTGCGTTTACCAGCCGTTCGAGCGCAGCCACCATTCCGCTCAGCATTGAAGCGCAAACGCGCCGCATCGGCGTGCCGGAATCCATCGCCAGCTTTGCTGCCTCCTTTGGCACCACCATTGGGCAAAACGGCTGTGCCGGGCTCTATCCTGCCATGCTTGCCGTGATGGTTGCTCCGACGGTCGGCATTAACCCGCTGGATCCGGTATGGATTGCCACGCTGGTGGGTATCGTCACCATCAGTTCTGCGGGCGTCGCCGGCGTGGGCGGCGGTGCAACCTTCGCTGCACTGATCGTTCTGCCCGCCATGGGATTGCCGGTAACGCTAGTCGCGCTGCTGATCTCTATCGAGCCGTTGATTGATATGGGGCGTACCGCGCTCAATGTGAGCGGTTCAATGACCGCAGGTACGGTGACCAGTCAGTTACTGAAACAAACGGACAAGGCGCGTTTTGCGGCCGATGATGAGTCATCGCTGAACACCTCTCACGCCTGACACAAAGGCGAGTTGGTTCAGGCATAAAAAAACCGGCAGGTCTACCCTGCCGGTTTTTTGTTTATGCAAACGGCTACACGCGCAAAACGCGATTACCGCTGGGGATTGGTGTCATAGGCTTCGCAGCTTTGGAAGCCTTTGTTCAACACTTGTCCACGGTCGTTGAAACTTACAAAATAGTTCTGCGCCGTGCCATCACGGTTTTTCAACAGGTAGTTAAAGCAGGTGCCTCTGGCATTTTTCAACCGCACTTCTGACGCAGGCGCGCCAGCAACTTGCCGCACTTGCTGTTTGGTCTGTCCGGCCTTCACCTCTTTAACCACCGGCTCAGTAAAACTGCTTTCTGCACGATTATAGGCTGAACACCCAGAGAGAAGGATAGCCCCCGCAGCACCAAGACATATCAGTAGTTGATTATTTTTCATGTTATTACCTCATTCATTAATGGGTCACTGACAAGGCTAGATCGCCCGCTGCAATTTTTCAAATCATCAGTCGACTACGTTTTTGGTCCCGATGACCTTTTTTGCACCAAAAAAAGTAAAAATACGCGCGCACGGCTTGTCCTTTTTCTTCACGGCGATTAGCTTTACACTCTACCCATCAAGATAATTATTTTGCAGTATCAACAGGTTCAGGAAGGGGGCCATCATGTCATTGCAGCAAGAGATCATCCAGGCACTGGGTGTTAAGCCTACTGTCGATCCCAATGCTGAGATTCGCATCAGCATTGATTTTTTAAAGAATTATCTTAAGGCCAATCCCTTCATTCGTTCGTTAGTGCTGGGGATCAGCGGAGGGCAGGACTCCACGCTGACCGGCAAACTGTGCCAGACCGCCGTCAATGAGTTACGCAGCGAAACCGGCGATACGCGTTATCAGTTTATCGCGGTACGCTTGCCTTATGGCATTCAGGCGGATGAAGCCGATTGCCAGGATGCCATCGCTTTCATTCAACCGGACAGCGTGTTAACGGTTAATATCAAGCCCGCCGTCGAAGCGAGTGAAGCCACCCTGGCGGCCATCGGCGTGACGCTGTCTGATTTTGTCAAAGGCAACGAAAAGGCGCGCGAGCGCATGAAGGCGCAATACAGCATTGCGGGCATGAACGCGGGTCTGGTGGTCGGCACCGACCATGCGGCAGAAGCCGTCACGGGGTTCTTTACCAAATACGGCGACGGCGGCACGGATATCAACCCTATTTTTCGTTTAAATAAACGGCAAGGAAAGGCGTTGCTGAAGGTACTCGGCTGTCCGCAGCACCTGTATACCAAAGCCCCTACCGCCGATTTGGAAGAGAATCGCCCTTCTTTGCCTGATGAAACCGCCCTTGGCGTCACCTATAACGAGATTGATGACTATCTGGAAGGAAAAACGATCGACGCCGATCGCGCTGCCATTATCGAAAACTGGTATAAAAAGACCGAACACAAGCGCCGTCCTCCGGTTACTGTATTTGACGATTTCTGGCACTGATAGGCAGGCAGTAAAGGCTGCACGGATGCCACAAACGGCATCCGTTTTCTTTTGGAACAATGATAATCAACATGGATATGACCCCACAACGCGCCACGCTGGCAGGCCTGTTAGCGATTCTGCTCTGGAGTACTTCTGTCGGCCTGTTACGCAGTTTAACCGAAGCCCTCGGCCCTGTCGGGGGGGCGGCGATGGTATACAGCACCTGTACGCTCTGTCTGGTGATGTTCTCCGGATTCCCGTCTCTGCGCGGTTTTTCCAAAGGCTATTTGTTTGGCGGCGGATTGCTTTTCGTCTGTTACGAAATCTTCCTGTCACTCTCCATCGGCTTTGCCGCGAATCGCGTTCAGGCAATGGAAATGGGCATGATCAATTACCTTTGGCCCAGCCTCACGCTCTTGTTTGCGGTTTTTATCAATCAACAAAAAAGCAGCCTTGGGCTATGGATTGGGGTCGCGCTCGCGCTGGTCGGCATCGTCTGGATGATGAAAGGCGAAAGTCACTGGTCGCCATTAGTGATGTGGCAAAACATTCTGACCAACCCGCTGGCCTACGGCCTGGCCTTCGCCGCGGCCATTTCCTGGGCGCTGTATTGCAATATCACCAAGCGGCTCGCGCGGGGCAAAAGTGGCAATACCCTGTTCTTCCTCGCGGTCAGCATTGTGCTGTGGATTCAATACGCGGCCTCCACTAGGCCGCCGATGGCATTTTCCGTTACCACCGGGCTGGAACTGCTGTTTATGGGAGCATCGACAGCCGTCGCCTATTCTGCCTGGAATACCGGTATTCAGCGCGGCAACATGACACTGCTCGCCACCGCGTCATATTTCACGCCGGTGTTCTCAACGCTGCTGGCCGCCCTGTGGTTGCATACGGTGCCCGATGTGGCCTTTTGGCAGGGTGTCGCCATGATTACGTTGGGCTCATTGGTCTGTTGGTGGGCAACGCGAGAGACACAAAAACAGTAGGGTTTTATCGCGCTCCCTTCAGCGGGCAATACCTGTTATAGTGCGTTTCACATTTATTTAACTCATTTCATCGTATTGTATGTTAAAGCGTTTTTTTGCTTACTATGCCCCCTACAAGGGGCTGTTCGTTCTTGATTTTGGCTGTGCCATCATCGCCGGTTTACTTGAGCTTGGTTTCCCGATGGCTATCAAGGCCTTCATCGACAAGCTGTTACCGGCTCAGGATTGGTCGCTCATTTTACTCGCCTCGGTTGCCTTGCTGCTGGTCTACCTGCTCAATACTGCGCTGATGGCCATCGTCAACTACTGGGGACATGCGCTGGGCGTCGGGATCGAGACCGATATGCGTCGTCAGGCTTTTGACCATCTGCAAAACCTGCCATTCCGCTATTTCGATAATATGAAAACCGGACATATCATCGCCCATGTGACCAAAGATCTTGAAGAGGTTGGCGAAGTAGCCCACCACGGTCCGGAAGATCTGTTCCTTGCCATCATGACCTTTATTGGTGCCTTTATCCTGATGGCTACCGTACACCTGCCTCTGGCGATGATTACCGTGGTCATTGTGCCGTTCATGACTTATCTGGTCAGTCGCTACGGTGCGCAGATGACCGACACCTGGCGCCGTCTGTTTGGCCAGGTCGGCAACTTTAATGCGCGCATTGAAGAGAGCATCGGCGGGATCCGCGTGGTGAAGGCGTTTGCCAATGAGTCTCATGAAAAAGCGCTGTTCGCGCAGGACAATGAGAACTATCGCACCATCAAACTGCAAGCTTACCGCATCATGACCGCGAGCCTGACGCTGAGCTATCTCAGCACGCGCCTGATTCAACTGATCATCATGCTGGCGGGCATTTGGTATGTGATTCAAGGTGAACTGTCTTACGGTGGCTTTATTGGTTTCCTGTTGCTGATTGAAGTGTTCTTCCGTCCGGTTGCCAAGATAACGTCGGTATTGGAGAGCTATCCGAAAGGGATTGCCGGGTTCAAGCGCTTCACCCAATTGATCGATACGGTGCCTGACATCAAAGATGCCCCCGATGCGCGTGCCGTTACGCACCTCAAGGGCGATATCCGCTTCGATCGCGTTAGCTTTGGCTACACGCCGGAAAGGCCGACGCTGCATGATATCACCCTCGCTATCCATGCAGGAGAAACCGTGGCATTCGTTGGCCCATCAGGAGCGGGGAAAACCACGTTGTGTTCTCTGTTACCCCGTTTCTACGATTTAAACACGGGTGCTATCACCATCGACGGGATCGATATCCGCAACATGACGCAAGCGTCACTGCGCCACCAGATCGGTATCGTGCAGCAGGATGTCTTCTTATTTGGTGGCACTATTCGGGAAAACATCGCTTACGGTAAACTGGGCGCAAGCGATGAAGAAGTGATGCACGCCGCTCAGCGCGCCAAGCTCGATGAACTGATTGCCACCCTGCCAGACGGATTGAATACCGTGGTGGGGGAACGTGGGGTGAAACTCTCCGGTGGGCAGAAACAACGTTTATCGATTGCGCGGATTTTCCTGAAAAACCCACCGATTCTGATTTTGGACGAGGCCACCTCCGCGTTGGACACGGCAACCGAACAGGCGATTCAGCAATCGCTGAGCGAGTTATCAAGCGGACGCACTACGCTGGTGATCGCACACCGTCTGGCGACCATTCAGAACGCCGATCGTATCGTGGTGGTGGATGAGGGCCGAATTATTGAGCAAGGCAGCCATCAGGCTCTGCTCAATAACAGCGGCAGCTATGCCCATCTGCATCAGGCCCAGTTTGGTCAAGCGTAACCGCTTGATCGATAGGCCGTGATACTCAGGCGAGAGCGTTGTCTCTCGCCTTTTTTCTGTCTACTCCCTTTTTTCCCCGCATTTTTGACATTCATGGTTTCTTACCCAATAAAATGCATTTAAAATACACCAATAAAGGTAACGGGATGAGAGACGAACCGTGGCACGAAAACCAATGGGAAAATATCGTCTGCGAGAACTGCGCACCGTTCTGCTGATGATAGACCTGTATGAAAAGCACCATCCCACAGACGCGGAGGATGGCGATCGCTATCAGCACCTTTCTGCCTATGCCACCAATCGCCTTGAGCGCTGTCAGTTTGGCGAAGAGAAACCAGCCTGCAAGCATTGCCCGATCCACTGCTATCAACCCGCCAAACGCGAACAGATTCGCGCCATTATGCGCTGGTCGGGGCCAAGAATGTTGTTGCACCACCCTATTCTGGCGATACGCCATTTAATTGATGACCATCGCCCGGTACCGGCGCATACGCCGCGTCAGGAACCCACGACGCGGGTGCGCCAACCGCAGACTGCCAGCCCGGATCGCGGCGTAAAAAAAGGCCGCTGACGCGGCCTTTTTGTGAATCGCATGTAAGAACTACTCTTTGGGAGAGGCGTTCTCGACTCTGCTTTTGAGCTTTTGCCCTGGACGGAAGGTGACCACCCGGCGCGCCGTAATCGGAATATCTTCACCCGTTTTAGGGTTACGTCCCGGCCGTTGGTTCTTATCGCGCAGGTCGAAATTACCAAACCCCGATAACTTTACCTGCTCACCATTTTCCAGAGCGCGGCGAACTTCTTCAAAAAAAAGTTCGACGAGTTCTTTGGCATCCCGTTTACTCAGCCCGAGCTTTTCAAACAGGTATTCTGACATTTCAGCTTTAGTAAGCGCCATAGGTTCAATCCCTCAAGGATGCTTGGAATCGCTGTTTTAGTGCCTCTACGCATTGTGATACGGTAGCGGCAATATCCTCTTCTGCCAGTGTACGAGAGGTATCTTGCAATACCAGACTGATCGCCAGGCTCTTATACCCTTCTTCCACGCCCTTGCCTCGGTACACGTCAAACAAGTTTACGCCAACTAACTGATTTGCGCCAACTTTCTTACATTCTGACAAAACTTCGCCTGCCGAAACGTTTTCTGCTACCACAACCGCGATGTCGCGACGGTTTGACGGGTAGCGAGAAATCTCGCTCGCATCAGGAACCACGCGGTCTGCGACCTTGTTCCAGCTCAATTCGAACACCACAGTACGGCCATTAAGATCCAGTTTGCGTTCCAGCTCCGGATGGATTACACCAATGAAACCAACCGCTTCCCCTGCCAGATAAATCGCTGCGCTCTGGCCCGGGTGCAACGCCGGATGCGATTCGGCTTTGAACTCAATTTCCGAAAGTTTACCCGTCAGTGACAACAACGCTTCCAAATCACCTTTAAGATCATAGAAGTCAACCGTCTGACGCGCCAGATCCCAATGTTCATCATAGCGATTCCCGGTAATCACGCCAGCTAACATAACATCCTGACGAATACCGAGTTTATCCTGACTATCAGGAACGAATCTTAAACCGCTTTCAAAGAGACGCAGGCGGCTCTGCTGGCGGTTTTGGTTATAAACCACCGCGCCGAGCAAACCGCTCCACAGCGACAGACGCATTACTGACATTTCCGTGGAGATCGGGCTTGGCAGAATCAATGCTTCTTCACCAGGATGGATCAGCGATTGTATTTTAGGATCGACAAAGCTGTAGGTGATCGCTTCCTGATAGCCGCGGTCAACCAGCAAGGTTTTCACGCGCTTGAGCGAAAGTGCCGCTTCACGGTGCGATGTCATGGTGAGCGGCGCGTGGGTCGGGATATTGGGAATATTGTTGTAGCCGTAAACACGGGCAACCTCTTCCACCAAATCCTCTTCGATCTCCATGTCAAAACGCCAGCTCGGTGCTACTGCGGTCCAGCCTGCATCGGTACGAGCCACGCTGCAACCGAGGCGAGTCAGGATATCGCTCACCTGTTCGTCTGAAACCACATGCCCAATCAAACGGTCCAGTTTTTCTCTGCGCAGCGTAATCGTAGCGCGTGCCGGCAAGTGTGCCTCATTGGTCACATCGATCACTGGCCCGGCCTGACCACCGCAAATGCTCAGCAGCAGTTGGGTGGCACGTTCCATCGCTTTGTGCTGCAACGCCGGATCGACACCGCGCTCGTAACGGTGCGACGCATCGGTATGCAAGCCGTGACGACGGGCACGCCCAGTAATTGCCAAAGGATTGAAATAGGCGCACTCAAACAGTACGTTGCAGGTTTCACCGTTAACGCCAGAGTGTTCACCGCCGAAAATACCGCCCATTGCCAGCGCTTTGCTGTTATCGGCAATCACCAGAGTGTCTGCATTCAGCGTGGCTTGATTACCATCCAGCAGCGTCAGGGTTTCGCCTTCCTGCGCCAGACGCACCACAATACCGCCGTCCAGACGGTCCAGATCGAAAGCATGCATCGGCTGCCCTAACTCCAGCAGTACGTAGTTGGTCACATCCACCACCGCATCAATCGAGCGGATACCGCAACGACGCAACTTTTCGCGCATCCACAGCGGCGTTGCCGCCTTCACATCGATACCCTTCACCACCCGACCCAGATAGCGCGGACAGGCGTCAGACGCGTCGACCCGAATCGGAAAGGTGTCAGAAATCGTTGCCGCAACTGGCGTAATGTCCGGTGCCGTCAACGGCAGTTGGTTCAGCACCGCAACATCGCGGGCCACGCCAATAATGCTCAGGCAGTCGGCACGGTTGGGCGTTACGCTGATTTCGATGGCGTTATCATCCAGCCCCAGATAGGCGCGAATATCGGTACCGATCGGCGCATCGTGCGGCAGTTCAATAATTCCGCTGTGGTCTTCAGAAATGCCCAGCTCGGAGAACGAGCACAACATCCCTTCAGAGGGTTCACCGCGCAGCTTGGCCGCCTTGATTTTGAAATCGCCCGGCAGTACGGCACCAATGGTGGCAACAGCCACGCGCAGCCCCTGACGACAGTTGGGTGCGCCACACACGATGTCCAGCAGACGCTCACCGCCCACGTTGACTTTGGTGACGCGCAGCTTATCGGCATTGGGATGCTGTCCGCATTCGACCACTTCACCGACCACTACACCATGAAACGCCCCGGCAACTGCCTCAACGCCATCCACTTCCAGGCCGGCCATGGTAATCTGTTCTGACAGTTCGTCACTGCTGATCGCCGGGTTAACCCACTCGCGCAGCCAATGTTCACTGAATTTCATAATACTGTACCCGCCTTACTTAAACTGTTTGAGGAAGCGAAGATCGTTTTCGAAGAATGCGCGCAAATCGGTTACGCCATAGCGCAACATGGTCAAACGCTCCATCCCCATGCCAAACGCGAAACCGGAGTACACTTCCGGATCGATGCCCACGTTACGCAATACGTTAGGGTGCACCATGCCGCAGCCTAACACTTCCAGCCATTTGCCATTTTTACCCATCACATCCACTTCTGCGGACGGTTCAGTAAACGGGAAATAGGACGGGCGGAAACGTACCTGCAAATCTTCTTCGAAGAAGTTACGCAGGAAATCGTGCAGCGTGCCTTTCAGGTTGGTAAAGCTGATGTTTTTATCCACGATCAGCCCTTCCATTTGATGGAACATTGGCGTGTGGGTTTGGTCGTAGTCGTTACGATAGACGCGGCCTGGCGCGATAATGCGGATCGGCGGCTGCTGTTTTTCCATGGTGCGAATTTGCACCCCGGACGTTTGGGTACGCAGCAAACGCGTGGCATCAAACCAGAAGGTATCATGGTCAGCGCGCGCCGGGTGGTGCCCCGGAATATTCAAGGCATCGAAGTTGTAATAGGCATCTTCGATTTCCGGCCCGGTGGCAACCGAGAAACCCAATTCACCGAAGAAAGTTTCGATACGATCGATGGTGCGCGTGACCGGATGCAAACCGCCGTTTTCCATGGTGCGTCCCGGCAGGGAAACATCGATGGTTTCTTCGGCCAGACGGGCGTTCAGCACCGCCGACTCCAACGTTTGTTTGCGGACGTTCAGCGCTTCTTGCACATCCTGCTTCGCCTGGTTGATGACCGCACCCGCCGCAGGGCGTTCATCTGCGGGCAAATCGCGTAGCGATGTCATTTGCAGGGTCAAATGCCCCTTTTTGCCCAGGTATTCGACACGCACATTGTCCAGCGTCGCAATATCCTGAGCCGCGTCTATGGCTGTTCTGGCATTCGCTACCAGCTCTGCGAGATGTGGCATTGCATTCCTCTTCTTCTGCCTGTATGGCCAGTTATCATGATTAGAACCAAACGCAAACAAAAAAGCCTCCCGGCGGGAGGCTTCAAGCGCTATTTTTCGTTTCTTTTCTTACGCGCAAAGCCTCCTGAGATCAGGTGCTAAAGTAAAAAAAGAAACGGAAAATAGCAGTAGTCATACTTGCGTTACCTTAATGTCAATACGCTTGCGCGTCACCAGTGTCGATGTTTATCGCCAATAGCATTACTGGCGGACACGTTTACGGTAAAAATGTTACTACCAACGGCACTGTCTTATTGGAAATCGACGCGAATAAAAAGTCAATCACAACCGTTATGGATATCGCTCACTGTGACAGTCAGGACACACTGCCGTCTCCCTAAACGAAAAGAGGGAGCAGCGCTCCCTCTTTCCACTGGCTTACGCCAGGGCTGCTTTCGCTTTTTCAACCAGTGCAGAGAATGCCACTTTGTCGAATACGGCGATATCAGCCAGGATCTTACGGTCGATTTCAACAGAGGCTTTTTTCAGGCCATTGATGAATTTGCTGTAAGACAAGCCATTTTGGCGAGCTGCTGCATTGATACGTGCAATCCACAGCTGGCGGAATTGACGTTTACGTTGACGACGGTCGCGGTAAGCGTACTGACCAGCTTTGATTACTGCCTGGAAGGCAACACGATAAACGCGCGAACGGGCACCGTAGTAACCTTTCGCTTGTTTCAGAATTTTCTTGTGACGTGCACGAGCAACCACACCACGTTTTACGCGAGCCATATGCTCTCTCCTAAAGTCTTATTCTTGATTCAAAAAGGTTACTTATGCGTACGGCAGACATGCGATAACGAGGCCCAGATCTCCTTTGGAGACCATACCCTTCGGACGCAGATGACGTTTACGTTTAGTCGCTTTTTTGGTCAGAATATGACGCAGGTTAGCATGCTTACGCTTAAAACCACCTTTGGCGGTCTTTTTAAAGCGTTTAGCGGCGCCACGTACTGTTTTGATTTTTGGCATGTTAATTTCCACTTCGCATTGTTGATATAACGAATCAGCTAAGGCGAACAAAACCCGCGCGATGCGGACACCGCACGGGTTCTATTACTTGAATGCCTTACTGTTTCTTCTTCGGTGCGAGCACCATGATCATCTGGCGGCCTTCGATCTTCGTAGGGAAGGATTCGACCACTGCCAGTTCACTCAGATCGTCACGAACGCGGTTAAGCACTTCGATACCAATCTGTTGGTGCGCCATTTCACGTCCACGAAAACGCAGAGTGATTTTGGCCTTGTCACCGTCTTCCAGAAAGCGAATCAGGTTGCGTAGTTTGACCTGATAGTCGCCATCATCGGTACCAGGACGGAATTTGATTTCCTTAACCTGGATAACTTTCTGTTTCTTCTTCTGTTCCTTGGTGGCCTTACTCTTCTCGTAGAGGAACTTGCCGTAATCCATGATTCGGCAAACCGGCGGCTCGGCGTTAGGACTGATTTCAACTAAATCAACACCTGCTTCCTCGGCTTTCTCTAACGCTTCATTCAGACTGACAATGCCAATCTGCTCGCCATCGACGCCTGTTAGACGTACCTCTTGCGCGCGAATTTCTCTATTGATGCGATTAGGACGCGCCGGTTGAACTCGTTTTCCGCCTTTTATACCTTATTCCTCCAACTGATGAAGACTACGGCTGCGAATTTCTTGTTGCAGCTGCTTGATCACTTCGTTAACGTCGATGCTTCCCAAATCTTTGCCGCGACGGGTGCGAACGGCCACTTTGCCCGCTTCCACCTCTTTATCACCGCAAACAAGCATATAGGGAACACGTCGTAAAGTGTGCTCGCGGATTTTAAAGCCTATTTTCTCATTTCTCAAGTCCGCTTTTACACGAATGCCTGCATCTTGCAGTTTTCGTGTCAATTCACTGACATATTCGGACTGTCCGTCGGTGATATTCATCACCACAGCTTGCACCGGTGCCAACCAGGTTGGGAAGAATCCGGCGAACTCCTCGGTAAGAATACCGATGAAGCGCTCCATGGACCCCAAGATGGCGCGGTGAATCATCACCGGCACCTGACGCTCGTTGCTTTCGCCCACATAAGAGGCGTTTAAACGGCCCGGCAGTGAAAAGTCGAGCTGCACCGTACCACATTGCCAGGCGCGATCCAAACAATCGTGCAAAGTAAATTCAATTTTCGGACCATAGAACGCCCCTTCACCCGGCTGATAATCAAACGGAATGTCGTTCTCGGTCAGCGCCGCCGCCAAATCGTGCTCAGCGCGATCCCACATCTCATCGCTGCCGATGCGCTTTTCAGGGCGAGTGGAAAGTTTAACCACAATTTTTTCAAAGCCGAAGGTGCTGTACATGTCATACACCATCTTGATGCAGCTATTCACTTCGGCACGCACCTGTTCTTCGGTACAGAAGATATGGGCGTCATCCTGCGTAAACCCGCGCACACGCATCAACCCGTGCAGGGAGCCCGACGGTTCGTTACGGTGGCAGCTGCCGAATTCGGCCATGCGCAGCGGCAAATCACGGTATGATTTCAAACCCTGATTAAAGATCTGCACATGCCCCGGGCAGTTCATCGGCTTGATGCAATATTCCCGGTTCTCTGACGAGGTGGTGAACATGGCTTCTTTGTAGTTTTCCCAGTGCCCGGTTTTTTCCCACAGCACGCGGTCCATCATAAAGGGCCCTTTCACTTCCTGATACTGGTACTCTTTGAGCTTCATGCGCACAAAGGCTTCCAGTTCGCGGAATACCGTCCAGCCGTCGTTGTGCCAGAACACCATGCCCGGCGCTTCTTCCTGCATATGGTACAGGTCGAGCTGTTTGCCAATTTTGCGGTGATCGCGCTTGGAGGCTTCTTCCAGACGCTGCAAATAGGCACCCAACTGCTTTTTATCTGCCCAGGCGGTACCGTAGATACGCTGCAACATTTTGTTTTTGCTGTCGCCGCGCCAGTAGGCACCCGAGGTTTTCTGCAATTTGAAATGGTGGCAGAAACGCATATTGGGCACATGCGGACCACGGCACATGTCGACATATTCTTCATGGTGATACAGGCCGGGACGATCGTCGTGGCTGATGTTCTCATCCAGAATGGCGACCTTATAGGTCTCGCCGCGCGCGGCGAAGGCATCACGCGCTTCCTGCCAACTGACCTTTTTCTTGATGACGTCGTAATCTTTGTCGGCCAGTTCATGCATGCGCTTTTCAAGCAGATCGATATCTTCCTGCGTCAGCGTGCGATCCAAATCAACGTCATAGTAAAAACCATTATCGATGACCGGGCCGATCGCCATTTTGGTATCCGGCCACAGTTGCTTGATGGCGTGTCCCAACAGATGCGCACAAGAGTGGCGCAGGATCTCCAGCCCCTCTTGATCCTTGGCGGTAATAATCGCCAATTGCGCATCAGAGTCGATCAGATCGCTGGCATCGACCAGTTCACCGTTGACGCGGCCCGCGATACAGGCTTTCGCCAGACCCGGACCAATATCCAGTGCCACATCAAGAGGAGAAACGGCACGATCGTATTGACGCTGACTTCCATCAGGAAGCGTAATAACAGGCATTCTAGTTCCCTTATTCGCAGTGGTGACCCACACGAAAGATCACATACGAAAATGAATTCATTTAGTTTTCAAAACATTGTGTAACCATCTAACCAACCGTCGTTAAATTGGTACACCTGGCACAAAAATCAAAATCCCACGAGGCGTGGGATGAGTGACAAACTTTATGCTACCACCATTAGCGGGCATGAACCAGTCACTTACCGCGTCCGTTAGCGTGTGGAATAACCGCATTTTTCCCGCCCACCAATACCCGTTTGTCTTACCGATCACAAATTGCCCTACAATTATCATGGTCATGACGTCGTTTTGTTAAGCAGAACACTTTATTTAACTAAAGTCAGCGGTAACCTTCCTCCACTATTGGTGCCTGAAATTGGCCCCAACAGACAGATTCCTTTACACATTTACGCACACATACACTGATAAGAATATCGAGGATGAAACCATGAAAATGAAGTTCATACCCATTGTTGTGGCGAGCCTTTTCGCTGTGGGTGTCCACGCTGCCGATGGCGCCATCAAAGACGGGACATACCGCGCTGAAACCGTCAATTTCGACGATAAAGGGTGGAAACCGTTTGTAGAAGTGACCTACAAAGACGGGAAGATTGCCGCCGTAAAATTTGACTACAACAGCCAGAAAGATGGTCATCTGAAAACCACCGATGCGGAATACAACAAGAAGATGAAGGCGGCAACGGGCGCGAACCCAGAAGAGTATACGGTCAAACTCGCTCAGGGATTGGTTGAAAAACAGAATCCGGAAAACGTAGATGGTGTAACCGGTGCTACCCACTCCAGCGAAGATTTTGTCGTACTCGCGAATGCGGCAATTGCCAATGCAAAAGCAGGTAAAACCGACGTAGCAAAAGTCGAGTAACCCCTCACAACGCCTCATCGCCGGTATCGACCTTATGCCACCGGCGATGAAGCGAGAACCCGCTTAATCCTGCTATTCTTTCACGCCATGCGCCAGCATTTCTGCCGCTTTACGACGTAGTGACAGGTAAAAACCCAACCAGATAACGCCGACCCACACCGGGATTAACAGCACAGAAATACGAATACCCGGCGTCATCAGCATGATGACCAGAATGGCTGCCAGGAAAAGCAAGCACAGGTAGTTACCATAAGGATAGAAAATCGCCTTGAAATGGGTCACCACGCCGCGCTGATCCATCGCGTGACGGAAACGCAGATGCGCCACACAAATCATGATCCAGTTAATCACCAGCGTTGATACCACCAGCGCCATCAGAAGCTCAAAGGCCTTGCCCGGCATCACATAGTTAATCAGCACACCCAAGGAGGTCGCCAGCGCGGAAAGCGCAATAGAACGGACCGGGACACCACGGCCGTTGACGCGTGACAACCAACGCGGCGCATTTCCCTGAGTCGCCAGGCCAAACAGCATGCGACTGTTGCAGTACACCCCACTGTTGTATACCGACAATGCCGCAGTCAACACCACCAGATTCAACACATTGGCTATGGCGTTACTGTCTAGCGCATGGAAAATCATCACAAACGGGCTGCCGCCGCTGACCACGTTCTGCCACGGATAGAGTGACAGCAGGATACCAAGCGAGCCAATATAAAAGATCAGAATGCGGTAGACCACCTGATTGGTCGCTTGCGGAATGGAACGCTTGGGATCGGCGGCTTCAGCGGCAGTGATCCCGACCAACTCCAGCCCGCCGAATGAGAACATGATCACCGCCATCGCCATCACCAGGCTATTGACGCCGTGGGGGAAAAAGCCGCCATGCTGCCACAGATTGCGTACTGTCGCCTGCTCTCCGCCCTGCCCGCTGAGCAGTAACCAGGCACCAAAGCCAATCATGCCAAGGATTGCCAGGACTTTGATGATGGCGAACCAGAATTCAGTTTCACCATACACCTTCACATTCACCAGGTTGAGCGCATTGATCAGTATAAAAAATACCGCTGCCGATACCCAAGTGGGCACATCAGGCCACCAATATTGAATGTAGATCCCGACGGCAGTCAGTTCAGCCATGCCCACCAGGATAAACATTGCCCAGTAGTTCCAGCCTGCAAGGAAACCGGCAAAGCTGCCCCAATATTTATAGGCAAAATGGCTGAACGACCCAGCAACCGGCTCTTCAACCACCATTTCGCCCAACTGGCGCATGATCAGGAAGGCAATAATGCCCGCGACACCGTATCCCAACAGGACGGATGGCCCCGCCATCTGAATGGTCTGCGATATCCCTAAAAACAGCCCCGTCCCTATCGCACCGCCGAGGGCGATTAATTGAATATGGCGATTCTTCAATCCCCGTTTTAACACCAGCTCACTCTCTACCGCCATGTTGTGTTCACTTTTCCATTTGCTGTTTTTGATTATTGTACGCACGCCATCACGTTTGCCACGTGCGCTATATTGTTGCGTGCGCTATGTAGAAGCAATGCAAACGAGCGCCGAACCGTTGCAATCCGCCTTAGCGTTCGGGAATAACGTTGAACGCATCAAATTCTGGCGCGGGTGCAGCCGCCGGGTGCAACAGGGTTTCAGGCTCAGGCGGTGTGATAACCGCAGTGGCAGGTGCTAGCGATTGGAGCAGCGCGGTTTGAAGACGCTGCTGTTCCAAAATTTCTTGCAGCAGGCGGATCTTTTCATTGGCACGGACACTGGCGCGATTGACAAAAAACCAAACCAGCGCGGCAAACAGTACCATCAACATGATAAAAACAATCTGTAAAATATTCACAACAACCCCAGCTCATCCTCTCAACCCAAGCATATCCGGGTCATACTATCACTTCGTAGCCGCCCACGCCTATTACATCCTGCTCATGAACCGCCTTTCAACCGAGACTGCCTGATATCGGCCAGCGATTGGATCTGTTTTCCTTCAGTATCGAAGTTACCCGGTGCCAGCCAATCGATAAAATCCAACTTGCGCTGTGGCCACTCATTATCCAGCAGGGAGAACCAGGCGGTATCACGCGTACGCCCTTTATAAACAATAGCCTGACGGAAAATGCCCTCAAAGGTAAACCCCAAACGCAAAGCAGCGCGGCGCGACGGCGCATTCAGGCTATCGCATTTCCACTCATAGCGACGATAGTTGAGCTGTTCGAAGACATAGCCCATCAGCAAAAAATGCGCTTCTGTCGCAAGTGGCGTACGTTTTAACGCCGAAGAAAAAGCGACAGAGCCAACTTCGATAACGCCGTGGTTTACATCAACGCGCATTAACGAGAACGTCCCCACCGCGTTATCGGTGAGTGTGTCGATAACCACATAGCATTGGCTATCCTGTTGCTGCTCTGCTGTGGTCAGATAAGCACGGAACGCATCCTTGTCACCAAACGGGCCAACAAACATATAGGTCCAATCACGGCCATCTGGCGCAGCGGCGTGTGCCGCATAAAGCGCATCGAGGTGCTGTGCCACGTTCAATGGCTCAATCCGACAAAAACGCCCGGTGAGCGTGATACCCCCTGGGAATGCCCGTGCTGACCATAAAGGAAGCGCTGCGCCGACAGGCTGCCCATAGCGGTTCAGGTGCTCAGCCATTATTCTCGTCCTCCAGATGTTAAAAAACCCACCGTCAGGCAGGCTTTTTGAAAAGAAACCGTTTGTTCAGCACAAGACGGTTCAGAACGGATAGTCGTGATAACCCATCTGCTCAGAGATGTTTTTTGCTGCGTGATGCAACATGGCAACATATTCGTGCATGCTCTCTTCAGCGAAGCGAATGGTAGGGAATGAAATACTCAATCCGGCAATCACCACGCCGAAACGGTCAAAGACGGGCACAGCAATACAGCGCAAGCCTTCTTCCTGTTCTTCCTTGTCTTCCCCATACCCTTGCAGGCGCACGGTATCAAGCAGAGGCAACAACTCCTCAGCGCTACCCACCGTATGCGGCGTGCTGCGGGTGAATTCCACTTTGCTCAGAATTTCAACCACTTCGTCACGATCGCGCCATGCCAGCAGCACTTTACCAATGGCGGTACTGTGCAGTGGGTTGCGACGACCAATGCGAGAATACATACGCAGGTTGTACATGGAATCGATCTTGTGAATATAAACGATACCATCTTCATCCAACGCACCGAGGTGGATAGTTTCTTTCGTCAGCGTGGACAATTCGCGCATCTGAATATCAGCACTACGGATCAAATCTACGTTTTGCAACGCCTTGGCGCCCAGTTCGAACAACTTGAGCGTTAATGAATATTTCTCGGATTCGCCTTCCTGCGCGACATATCCCAAGGACTTCATCGTTTGCAAAAAACGGTACACTGTACTTTTAGACATCATGACGCGCTGAGAGAGTTCTGTAATACCGATCTCTCTTTCCTCACCTAATGCCTGCAAAATACCAAAAACTTTCAAAACGGACGACACGGAATCGGGCTGTTTATCTAAATCTGCAATAGCCATTTTTTTGGGTACCCTACTCAGTTTTTTTTGTTTTAAAAAAAATAGAACGATGGTTTTAGTATAAAGGGAACACGCTGATTATGGCAATGGAACAATAACGATAATCAAGGGACTTGCTTATTATTAAAGTTATTATACCCGTCATACTTCACACTACAGTCGCGTTAGCGACGCTCGCTTGCCCGGATCACTTATCTCTGCAAGCTAATCGGACCTCGTTCGCACGCTGGCGACTTTACTGTAACGCGAAATAGTCAGGGATTATTCTATTCATCACCGATAGCTCGGTGACGAATAGAAGAAACCCCATTCCGTTGCCGGGATGGGGTTCTGGGCTTACTTCCAAACTGAATCAGGTACGGCGGCAAGATAAAGGGCTGGTTTGCCATCCACATCCGAGGTAAACAGGATGCGTTTATTATCCGGCGTGAAGGACGGGTGCGGGTGCGTTACCTGACGGTCGCCTTCCAACACTTTCCACGATGTGTTGTGCTGCGCAACGCGGTGTTCTTTACCGGTTTGCAGGTTGAACACATACAGGAACGGATCGTTTTCGATTTTGTAACCGCCGTCATCTTGTACATCAACCGGTGCATCGGAACCGTCACCAACCAACAGTGTGCCATCATAGTTACTCATCAGGTGAGAACATGGCGGCATCACGCGCAGTTGCGTATCTTCCAGCGTAACCGGGTTGATGCTGCGGATATAACGGTTGGTGTCATCTTTCAGGTAGGACACATAGATCATGGCAGAGCCATCCGGCACCCAGAATTCGTGCGTGCAGCTTTCACCTTCCGCATGCTCTTTGACTTTACGCATGTTGCTGCCGTCTTCATTGATGAACCACATACGGGCATCAACCAGGTCGTGCGGACCTTCATGACAGAACGCGACGGTGTTGTCGTCGCCCGGACGATAAATCGGGTGACCCAGCCAGCGTTTTTCTTGCAGAATAGTTTGCGCTTCGCCGGTTTTCAGATCGATACGGATCAGGCGGCAGCACGGGTTGGTGAAATAGAACTCCTGGAATTTTTTCCAGTCAGTCAGCGGCTGCCAGTCTTCTTTCTTGATCTCGATCCCCACCATCTTGGTGCAATCGGAGTTGGCAACCCAGGTACCGTAACCTACCCACTCATCCGGTACTTGATAAATCGTGGTTTCTTCCAGGGTGTTCAGATCGACACGCATCAGGTTGCGGGTGTTCTTCACATAATACAACGCGTCATCTTCAGGAGACATGAAACCACCGAAGGTGTTGTCGCCCTGGCCTTCCGTCAGCTGTGTGGCTTCCTGCGTGTTCAGATCCAGCAGGTAGTAGTTCCAGGGACCATCAAACGCGCCGCCAAACAACAGTTTGCTTCCATCATTGGAGAAGCACTTCTGGTAGAAATAGTTGCGATGGCAAATAACATCGGGAGGCGTTAAACGCACCACTTCGGTGCCGGTTGCTGCGTCTTGATAGGTATGAAACGAGAGGGGAATCTTTTTGCCTTTGGCCATCGTAAATCCTTAGAACATATCGAAAAGAATACGGCTAGCACCAGCAGATGACACAAGTCTTGCGACTTACAGCCACCCTGATGCGATAGATCTGTAATACCAGCATTATAGAAACAATGTTTCATTTTTCCGTGATCACGGTTTTATTTTATGAAACATTCTCCTGATTTTCATCCCCTGTTTTCCCAGTAAAAAAGGAATTTATGCTATCAAGACAGAGGTATAGAGGATAACACGTTATTGCAGACAGGGAGCCCGTAATGGACTCCCTGTTGTGGAATGGTTTGTTTTTGCGGAAGTTTTATTTCAGATAAGCACCGCTGCGCAGCGCTTCGATGCGTTTATCCAACGGCGGGTGCGACATAAATAACTCACTGAAAGATTTTGATTTGCCGTTGATGCAAAACGCCATCATGTTGCCTTGTTCCTGGGGTTCGTAGCTGGTTTTCAAACGCTGCAACGCGGCAATCATCTTCTCACGGCCCACCAGTTTCGCCGATCCGGCATCCGCATGGAATTCGCGGTAGCGGGAGAACCACATGGTGATAATGCTGGCCAGAATACCAAACACCAGTTCCAGCACCGTCGCCACGGCAAAATAGACCAGCGGGTTACCGTTGCTGCTTTCACCTTCATCGCGGTTGCCAGAGAGGAAACCGGATGCCACCTGAGCGATCAGGCGCGAGATGAAGATAACAAAGGTGTTCACAATGCCTTGAATCAGCGTCATGGTGACCATATCACCGTTCGCCACGTGGCTGATTTCGTGGGCAATGACCGCTTCGGCTTCATCACGGCTCATGTTTTGCAGCAAACCGGTACTGACCGCCACCAGCGACGCATCACGCCGTGCACCGGTCGCGAAGGCGTTGATATCAGGCGCGTGATAAATAGCAACCTGCGGCATCGCAATGCCCGCCTGCTGCGATTGCGCCCGCACGGTTTCAAGCAACCAACGCTCCGTTTCATTACGCGGCTGCTCGATCACTTCACCGCCCACCGAGCGCAGAGCCATCCATTTGGACATCAGCAGTGAAACGAACGCACCACCAAAGCCAAACAGGCCAGCCATGATCATAAGCCCCTGGACACTGCTGGACCGAATTCCCGTCAGGCTGAGAACCAGCCCGAAAACCAACATCACCGCCAGGTTGGTGATCAGGAAAAGCGCAATACGCATCATAACAGTCTGATTTCCTCTCTAAAGGGATTAACGTCATTCACAACACGATGGTATGGGTTATCACGCCGTTTTCAAGCATTCTTAATCTTCCTATCGCTAAAACGACATAACTTTACATTTTGCAACAACCTTGCTCGCATCAACGCGCTATGCAAGCGTTCAGCCGCTGACAACGCCCGTCGCATACCCGTGAACGCGCGCCATAAAAAAGCCCCCGGGTACAACCCAGGGGCTCTGCATAATAAGGCATTTGTGTCGTTAGTACAGCGTATTATCCGCGAGCATGCGCCACTGTTGCTGGCATATCGGGCTGTGTGCGGGTGTACTTGGGCGGTTTGATCCACAGCGCAATCAGCAGCGATAGCACCGACAGCACCGCAATCGCAATAAATGTGGCGTGAAAACCACCCAGGCGTGCCGCGATGAAAGAGCCAGACAGTGCACCGATACCAAATCCCTGATAGATGACGCCATAGTTTTTACTGTGATGTTGCAGACCGAAGAAGTCGCCGACAATCGCCGGGAACACGGTGATATTGCCGCCAAAACAGAAGGCAATGGCACTGACACAGATGAAAAACAGCACCGGTGACAGCGGCAGGAAGGCCATAACCGTTACCGCCAGTGCGGTAACCAGCAGCGTCCCGCTGACGACACGCAGGCGACCGACCTTATCTGACATGGCTCCCAGTACGATGCGCCCTACCGTGTTGAAAATAGCGATGGCTGACACGGCGTTAGCCGCCATTTGTCTATCCATACCGGCCATTTCCACTCCGATATCTTTTACCACGCCAATCAGATACAAGCCGCTCATGCACGCCGTGAAGAAGATCACAAACAGCAGATAAGCTTCTTTGGTGCCCAGCATTTCGCTCAGAGTAAAATCACGCGTACCGTAGGTGATTGCCGTTTTTCCATTGGCAGCATGCGTTGGCGGCTCTTTCAGCAACGTGCTACCCAGTCCGATCATGATCATCGCCATCAGTCCCCAATAGAAAAAGGCATGCGATGCACCCACTTCTGCGATCAGAAAGCTGTTGATGTATTTGAATATCAGGCTCCCGGTACCAAATGCTCCCACAGAAATACCGGCAATCAACCCTTTACGTTCAGGGAACCATTTGATCAGGTTAGACAGCGTGGTGATATACGCGGTGCCATCGGCAAAGCCAACCACCACGCCCATCAGCAAGTACATCCCCAGCAAGGAGGTCACGCCTGAACTTGCCATTAACCCCAGGCCCAGCACGATACCGGCGCATAACGTTAAGCGCCGGATGCCAACACGCTCCTGCAATTTACCGGCAAACAGCGTCGCAAACGCCAGACTGAAACTGGTGATGGAAAACGTCGTTGCCACGGCGCTGAGTGACCAGCCAAAAATGTCGACCAGCGGTTGGTTAAACAGACTCCAGGTGTAAATAGTTCCCAGCCCCATTTGCGCGATGATCGTACCCAGTACGATCTGGCCGCGACGTGTTGGTTTGGCATTCATAGGCCGACCTCTTAGTAAAACGGTTCCCTGAAGGAACATCAAAGAAGGTAAGCAAAATGGGCAATGGTGCCTGCACCCTGGACCACCCGCTTACGTGTTGGGGCCAGTCTACAAGCGGCATGAGGTGAAAAGATCGAATCGGGAATGAGATGCCGTCAGAACGGAATGAAATGCCGTTACAGACGCATCAATGCACGGAAGGTTTTTACCTTACTGCGACTCACGGGCACTTCAAATTCCAACTCGTGCAACCGCAGGATGTAGGTGTTATTGAACCAGGGAACGATTTCGCGGATTTTCGTCAGGTTGACGCAGTAAGAACGATGGCAGCGAAAGAACACCTCTTCCGGTAACCGGCTACAAAATTCTGTAATGTTCATCGGCATGACAAACGTTTCACGCCGGGTATAGACCAACGTCACTTTTTCCTGCGCAGCGGCGTAATAGATTTGATTGATGTCGGTAACAATAATGCGCTCATCTTTCATCAGGTTGATGGTGTGTTGCCCATTGCGCGGCGCAGTAGTGGCACTGGTATTTTCCAGCGCCGGCGCAGATTGCCGTTGCTGCCAGGCATTTTCCAGCTTTTGCAGCATGGTGACGATGCGCGCCTCATGATAGGGCTTGAGAATATAGTCAAAGGCATCCACTTCAAAGGCTTCAACCGCGTGTTCTTTATATGCGGTGATAAATATGATGTACGGCTTTTGCGCAAACTTGCTGATGTTTTGCGCGAGAAACACGCCGTTGAGCGATGGAATATTGATATCAAGAAAAATGGCATCGACATCGTTCTGTTGCAGGTATTTCAGCACATCCATACCATCGTCAAACGTCGCTACGATCTCGATGTCACTGTGCTGGCGAATCAGATAATTGAGTTCTTCCTGCGCCAGGAATTCGTCTTCAACAATAATGGCTTTCACCGCTTATCTCCTGTGACCAGCGCGGCCATCACATTATTTTCTGGCACCATACGCGCAGAGTCGGCCACGCGAGGGATATAAAAGACAATTTCCGTGCCCGGCTCCAATCTGCGAATGTGCAGACCATCGCCGTAAAGCAAGCGCACACGGTGATGCACGTTAAGCAGGCCGATTTTATTACCGGGTACCTCATTGCGCGCCACACGCTCAATCGTTTGCTGATCGATACCGTGCCCGGTATCGGTGACGGCCACGCGCAACCGTTCCCCCTGATCCTTTACCGCTATCACCACCGTGCCCTTGCCGCGGCAGGGCTGAATGCCGTGCACAATGGCATTTTCCACCAGCGGCTGAATCAACAGACTGGGAATTTGATACGCCAGATCGTCGTCAATGTCATAGATCACCGTGAGCTTGGCACCAAAGCGCGCCTGCTCAATGGCAATATAATCACGAATCTGGTAAAGCTCTTTTTTCACATCAATCAACGCGTCGTCGTTCAACTCAAGGTTGTAACGCAGATAGCGTGACAAATTGATCACCAACTGACGTGCGGTATCGGGATTAATACGGATCGACGATGAAATGGCATTTAACGCATTAAAGAGAAAGTGAGGGTTAATTTTACTCTGTAAGGCTCTCAGTTCCGCCTTATTGGCCATATCGCGCAGTTGCTCGGTGCGCGAAACCTCGATCTGGGTTGACATCAGCTGTGACAAACCAACGGCCATCACCTGCAAGGAATAAGTGATTCTGTGCGCATGGCGATAATAAATTTTTAGCGTACCCGTCACCTGCCCATGCTCAAGCAACGGAATAACAATCATCGAATGGATTTCCGGCGTCAGATGTTGTTCATCATTATTTTTAATGATGATTTTGCCGTCGTGAATCACCTGCTGGGTCATCGGACTAATAATGTCATGACCAATATTGTATTTTTCTTCCCCGACGCCGACATAGGCCAGAATATGCTGCGTATTGGTCATTGCCACCGCATCGGCATTGATCTCGGTGCGAATAATACGACAGATCGCTGCCAGTGAATGGCTGTTGATATTGCGAAAATAAGGCAGCGTTTTATGGGCAATATCCAATGCCAGTTTCGCTTGTCGTGCGGCGATCACCTCTTTTTCATTCGCCACACTCTGCACCAGCAACACAATCAGCCCAATGCAGACAGAACCGGTAATCATCGGCACCGCAATCTTGGAGACGATATCCAATCCCAGCGCCGTCGGCGTGGCCCACAGCACTACCAGCAGCATCGTCAGCGACTCGCACATCATGCCGCCAAAAATACCGATGCTCCACTGTTTCTCTTTCTTCACCTTGCGATTGATGTAGCCTGCGGTAATGCCCGCAATAATGCTGGTTATCAGACACGGGACAGAAGTGATTCCATTGATATCAATCAGATAGCGGTGCACACCGGCAACGGTACCGGTAGCGATACCCACCCACGGGCCAAACAGAATCCCGCCCGACATCACCGCAATCACCCTGACGTTCACCAGGGAGCCTTCGACGTTGATACCCGAATAGGTGCCAAACAGCGCAAACAAGGAGAAGATAGCGGTGACCGCTGCGCGCTCGCGTAGGGAGTGATCTTCTTTTTGCAGTAATTGACGGAATTGCCGCGTTCGCGTTAAAAAAAACAGGCAAATCAACATTAACGCGGCGCGTTCAAACACTGCCAGTAACATTTCGAAGATTTCGTGCACAACCCATCCCACATCTCACGCAGCACAAGCCCACCACTATAAAAAAAATGTGATCTATATTCCATTTTTTGTTTAGGGTGGCGGGCTGAATAACGGAGATATAGGGTGTTAGCGGGATTCCGAGGCCATCTGGGCGCGTAACTGCTGAGTAAAATCCTCTGCCATCATCGGGTGACCAAACAGGTATCCCTGCGCCTCTTCACAGCCTTTATTGCGCAGGCGCTCGCATTGCTCCATGGTCTCTACGCCTTCGGCAATGACGTTAAGGCCAAAGCTTTTGCCTAAATAAAGAATGGCACGCACGATCGCCGCATCCGGCGGAGAATCGCACATGGCGCGCACAAAGGTCTGATCGATTTTGAGCCGGGTTACCGGATAATTCTTCAACATGCTCAACGAGGCATAGCCGGTGCCATAATCATCAAAAGCAATACCAATCCCCGCATCCCGCAGCACTTTCAACGGCTGCAACATGTTTTCGTCATAGCGCAAGATGATGTTTTCCGTAATTTCCAACTCCAGCGAACCCGCATCAAGCCCTGTGCGCGTCAGCACCTGCTCGATCTTTTGCGCCAGGGTGCCAGAACGGAACTGGGCGCTGAACAAATTAATACTGATACGGAAATTTTTGGCCCCGGCTTCACACCACTCCGCCGCTTGACGACACGCGGTTTCAACCACCCAGTCGCCGATACGTTCAGCCCAAGGGCCGCGTTCCAGCGCCGCTAAAAACGCGCCGGGCCCCAGTAACCCTTTTTGCGGATGCCGCCAGCGTAATAATGCCTCGGCGCCGATAATTTCATTGGTGATCAAATTGACTTGAGGTTGATAAAAAACTTCAAATTCACTCTGCTCGTAGGCGCGGATGAACTCGAGTTGAAATGCGTGCTTGGCTTGAAAGATTTCGCGCATTTCGCGCGTAAAGAAACGGTGGCAGTTGCGCCCTTCCGCTTTCGCCTGATAGAGCGCCAAATCGGCGCTGGTCAGCAAATCCTGTGCAGTGATGCCATGCATCGGGTAAAGCACCATACCAACGCTGGCGCTGATGTTGATCTGGTGTTCCTCCACGATCATCGCCTGCGAAATTTCCTGGATAATGCGCTCCGCTGTCTCGGCCGCGAGTTTGAAATCACTGACGCCGGGCAGCAACACGGCAAATTCGTCGCCGCCCATCCTCGCCACGAGATCCCCTGCGCGCACGCTGGACTGTATCTTCTTCGCGACGCTGACCAGGATTTCATCACCCCGAGCGTGCCCAAGGCTGTCGTTCACATCTTTGAAGCCGTCCAGATCGACCATCATGACACAGATGGCCGGTTCATCTTTCAACGCCTGCTCCAGACTGGAGGTCAATAGCGTTCGGTTTGCCAACCCTGTCAGCGGGTCCATGTGCGCCAACAAAAACAAGCGCTCTTCATTGCGTCGCCGCTCAGTGATATCGCGCAGAATAGCCCCGTAGCTTACCGTAAAGTCATCTGCCCACATGGAGACAGAAAGTTCTACCGGAATCAGGGCACCACTGCGACTTTGAACGTTCAGCTCAACGGTGACACCTTTGATGAGCGCTTCCTTGTCACTCACCACGGCGTTGAATTTTTCGATAAAAGCCTTGGGAACAATCGTATCGATGTTATTGCCAGTAATTTGCGCACGAGAATATTCGAGCATTTTCTCCGCTGACGCATTCCAAAATGTGATAATTCCCTTATCATTCACACAGATAATTGAGTCTGGTGAGGTGTTGGCAATATTCTCAAAGCGAACCTGACTGGCGTTTCGCGCCAATTCAAGTCGCCGCATTTCCAGTCTGTCCATTACCAGTGCGGCTAAATCCTGCATGTTATGTTCGTCTCGGGCGCTCAGCGTACGCCGGGGTTTAAGGTCAATGATGCACAATGTCCCAATAGCATAACCTGATAGCGTGCGTAACGGTATCCCCGCATAGAAACGGATATGGGGCGTTCCGGTCACCATGGGATTATCTTTAAAGCGCGCATCGAGTCGGGCATCGGGAATGACCATGATCTTGCGCCGCAAAATGGCATGTGCGCAAAAAGAGGCTTCACGCGACGTTTCACAAACCGATATCCCCAAGCCAGCAGCCAGTAACTGACGCTGTTCTTCAATCAGGGATACCAGCACGATGGGGACGTTAAATACATTTGCTGCCAAATTGAGCAAATTATTCAAACCGGGATCGCTAAGACCATGATCGATGCCATATTCGCTCAGAGCAGCCAAGCGTTTTGCCTCATCTTTTAGTCTTGGTGCCTGGCTCATACAGTGCCCTCTACGCTACCGATGTTCATAACTTTGAGATAATGATGCAGTGCCTGGCTAACAGGTGCAGATAAAACAGGTGTTTTCAATTCACAAGGATACGGGAAATCGTGAGCCATCCAGCATTCAAGCCACACTCTGCTTGCTGATTGCCTACCCCGTTGCTAAACGTTGGTTAGCAAAACCTTGTTTTCAAGCGTAGCAGAAATGCCTAAAAATCTGTTCACGTATTAATAGTATGGCTGCGTTTTGTTTGCTCCGTTGCAGAAACCAACAAAATTAAGAAACATCGCATGCCCTTGGCAACGTTGGCATCCGTGAGGCGTGATTAGCATCACACCACGGGGTGTGACTCAAGGTATTGGTCTTACCTTTGATGAGGGGCGCAGCGATTGTCGGTACAGAGGAGAACGCTTAATAATAATAGTACGTAACCTATTTCTTAGGCGCTACGTCACTATCAGCATTAGCCGATATATTGCGCCATAGATAGAAAATATTCGCTATTTTATTTATCTCATCCCTGAGCAATGTCGTTATTATGCGGGGAAATAACTAATAGAGTGCTCTGGCGTATCATTCTTGGCATTAATGGTTAAGTTCCACTCACCCGTATAAGGTACGGTGAAATAGACCTCATCTTCAGCACTAATGCTAATACTGTTGTTTTGCACCACCTCCGGTGTGGTAGGCAATTCCGGTGTAGAATCGCTCATATGAATATCAAACGTATTAGAACACCGTACAATTACCGTATCACCACCAAACAGGTTAAGGCATGTGCGAATAACCGACATATTTCCTCCGCAGCATAACGCAACGTTATACCTTGCTCAAATCAGTTTATATTAATGGGACCATTTTCCCTACGACGGGATTTTCATAACACCAAAAAGCGGGTCCGTCGATTGTGATTTAGATCAAGGTTTGCTCACGTTTTTACTGTCGGTCATACCGATTAGAATCGCACATAAAACATCTTATAAATGGCAATATTATTGCCATTCCATGGACGCATTTTAATTACATCAGCGCAACACTTTGCGCTGTGGTTACACCAATTCAGATAAACCTTGTGTATTTTTGAAAGCAAACGCATCCCCGATTCGTTGACGCGTGGACAACGTCAGAAATCCGGGCAATGGTTTTGCCACCTTATTCCCGGGAACGCCAGTGTTATACTGTTGCACTTCGCTATTGCCACCGTGCAGCAAAATGGTCCGTAACAGTTGTTGTTCCGCACTGTCCAGCGAACGTCCCGGTACACTGACACTTGACGCTTGTGGCATCACGCCGGTGTCATGTTGATGCATTTTCACTGCTTCACGTTTGATTTCTGCATCCAGCATACCGGTTCTGTCTTTTCCACTCTTACAGTTCCAGCAGGGCATAGCGCCAATTTCATTGGCGAGTAGAGCAACACGCAAAGCCGCTTTATAGGGTTCGCCACCATCACGATGATGCGTTTTATTGGCCCAAATCGCTTTTAACTGCTGGCTTAGCGTTCTGACTTTTTGTGCGTTTTCTGCCGTCGGATGTTGAGCTAAATAGTCCCCCACCCATCCTTTTGGCGGTGCGGTCACGCTTAAATCATTGCCGAGCAGCGTTTTCAGCGCCGCTTCGTTATAACCATCTGCCTGTTTCCACCCCATATTGCCGATAAGCGCAAACTCGTTGACACCAAAGTTGAATGCCGCAACGTTGAGATTTACCGAAGCGTGATAACGATTACCCTGCGCATCCCTTAACGGAACCTGTAGCGGTTGCTGTTGACTCAACATCGCCCACGCCTGCATCTGGTCATCCATCATCTCTTTCTCCGCCCCGATACCGCCGGTAACCAATGATGTTGATGCCAGATTCAGCCCCACCGTTTTTCCTTGTTCAGCGTCGCGCAGCAGCTCAGGGCGAGCGAAAAGCGCAGCGGTCACTACTTCCATGGCGCGGGTTTGCGCACCGAAATAGCGCGCATCTGAATTTTTCGCCAAGCCGTAAGGAGACAAAGTGCCGTGACGTATTCCGCTAAATAGCCGTTGTGTTGATCCCTTTTCACCGAGGACACTGAATTCGGATAGCCATAAATTCGTGGCATGCGCGGTTTCCTGCGAGGAAGAGGAAGCGACCCCCTTGTCATTGTAAGGGGTATGAAAAACGTCATTTCCTCCCTGCTTCATCTGTCCGGCGGGCGTAAGCGTGCAGCGATAGTCCACATTGTTGTGTTGAAAGCGGGTATCAACCGTTTCCCATTTCCGGGTGTTTAGCACCTCGCGCAAACCCGTTGCAAAGGCTTGTTTAGCGTGTGTTCTTGCATCTTTTTCGGGAAAGCCTTGCTTGATAAACTCTCTTGTCAACCCGTCTATCAATAGGGGTTTTAGGGTTTTCGCTTCCTGCAAATCCTGTTTGGTGAGCGCTCTGTTTTCCGCATGCAGTTTCTGACGAGTCTGATCCAGCAGTGCCGAGGGATCGCGCCCCAATGCCAACATTGCGCTAGTGGCTGCGCTGAGAAAATGCCCTTCTAAGACGCTCAGCGTTTCTGTTGTACGGGAAGTATTAACGGCTTCATGTTGACGTTCAACATTCGAGCGCCCTGCTGCCTGATAATGTTTAACGCGCCGCGCCACAGTGCCTGTAAAGGTTTTCTTTTTGTCAGCCGCGGCGTGCAATGTCGGTTTCTCATTAATCTGCACCGCAGACTTAAGATGATTCGCCCACAACGTTCTATTGTCAGAGGTTACCGGCCCCTCTGTTTTAGTACTAACGTTCTGATAATGATTAACATGATACTTCTGTTGCCTGATGCCACCGAAAAAACCATTAACGCCCATAGAATAACGCCTCCGCTCATTGAGCGATAACGTTACTGGCCCCTGATGAGATTAACTACTACTAAACGCCCAATTCAACGGCGATAGCGATTACACGCTGATGAGGATGATCATTTCTGGGTTGCTGGAGGGTAGCCTACTGATAAATCGATAACTGCTTCATCCCTGAAGGTAATTCCCTTAGCAAATAGCGCGATGCCAGGCATGAAGGAAAGCAGAGTGCCGCTGCAATCTTCACATCACTCGACCAGCGTTTGAGATTTATAGATGCTCCGGTAATGCTCTAACCGAGCTTCAAAATAGGCTCTTTTTTCCGGTGGGATTTTCAAGGCGATTGTATCTGCGCATATTTCGCGCTTCTGGCTTTCCATAAAGGCGACTGTCGATGCAGCAAAATCTGCATACTTGTCACTGTATTCGAGAATCATCTTTTCAAAATTAATCATACCAACAGATCCTCCCTTGTGGTCAGCACCATGCTGTATTAAAAATATACAACACCCTGTGCAAAACACGCTGTAAGCGACACAGAAAAACATTGCACTGGATCACAAAGCGAGCAGTCAATTTTCCTATCACGGGATATGCAGGTAACGCTGGATGGCACGCTCCGAAATGCCGTATAGTTTGTCTTTGCTGACAAGTATAGAGGACATACGTGGTGTTGCGGCATTCAGTCACATCCTCCAGAATTCGTGCGCTCGGTTACGACTCCGATAAGCGCTTATTGGAAATCGCCTTTCATAACGGTGAGATTTATCAATACCTAGATGTTCCGGAACGCATTTATAAAAAATACATTTCCGATGCAGTGGTTTCAAAAGGCCGGTTTTTCGATGGGGTGATAAAAGGGAAATTTTTATGCCGCCGATTGGCCTAATCTGACCGTGGGCGTTTTTCAGTGACAGTGATTCGGGGTAACAAAAATGCAAACGGGAGCTACGCTCCCGTTTGTTGGTTAACGCTGTTACTCACCAGGCAAAGGCCTGGCGCATGACAATTACGGCTGCTTACCGATGTAAGCCAGGATGCCGCCGTCAACGTACAGAATGTGACCATTCACGAAATCAGACGCATTAGATGCCAGGAATACAGCAGGCCCTTTCAGATCGTCAGTCGTGCCCCAGCGTGCAGCGGGCGTTTTTGCGATGATGAATTGGTCAAACGGATGACGAGAGCCATCAGCCTGAATTTCACGCAACGGGGCAGTTTGCGGCGTAGCGATGTAGCCAGGGCCAATACCGTTACATTGAATGTTGGCTTCACCAAATTCAGAACAGATATTTTTGGTCAGCATTTTCAGGCCGCCTTTTGCCGCAGCATAGCCAGCGACAGTTTCACGACCCAGTTCGCTCATCATAGAGCAGATGTTAATGATTTTGCCGTGGCCTTTTTTGATCATTGACGGCAAAACAGCCTTGGAAACGATGAAAGGCGCGTTCAAGTCAACATCGATCACTTTACGGAAATCAGACACTTCCATTTCAAGCATCGGCGTGCGTTGAATGATACCGGCATTGTTGACCAGAATATCAATCACACCCACTTCTTCTTCGATTTTCTTGACGGTTGCGTTTACCGCAGCTTCATCAGTTACGTCAAAGACATAACCGTGCGCTTTCAGACCAGCGTCTTTATAAGCGGCCAGGCCTTTTTCGATCGAGTCTTGTTTGATATCGTTAAAAACGATTGTCGCCCCAGCTTCGCCCAATGCGCTGGCAATGGCAAAACCAATACCGTAAGAGGCCCCTGTGACCAGAGCCACTTTACCTTCAAGAGAAAACTGCTGCTGATAATTACTCATTTAACCATTCCCATATCGATTTAGCGAAGAGATTAAGAGCGATATGATTCACATCATCGCATCTCTGTAATCGCCCCTTCATACTTCCGTCATCTGATACCGATCAACCAGAAGCGCGGCGCTTACTGTGAGGCTACTGCGTTAGAACAACGTAATCATATCCAGTCCTAGGGTCATAAAATACCACACGCCCCACAAAAACGAAACATTGTTTCATTTTAGAAGCAACGATATTTTGTGAAAAAGCTATGGAGATCAAATTTTATAGCGCGTTGTTCCGCATGACCGTGCCCTGTCACCCGTTTACGCTACCTGACGTTGCAGGCTGCAACATCAATAAAACCAGCGCGCCATCGAAGAGATTCGTAAAGAAAATGCAAATTGGCAAATTGATGAATGAAATCGCTGGATAAGCGGAAGACCTTACCTCTATCATATAGCCAGTGTGAATGAGGAGTGCGCCGTTTCCTGAAACCTTCAGGTCAGGCAGCTTGCTGGAGTGAGGACATCCCCCAGGTATCAGGGTTTTCGTCCCAGTGTGCCGCTTACAGAAAGTCTGTTTCTTTATGCGATACATCCCTTTTTTTTGTATAGTGCGTATAGGAACATCATGAGTTCAAGCGTTCGTTTTTGTCCTGCCTTTTTTCATCCTCGCTACTGGTTAACCTGGTTTGGCGTTACGGTGCTTTTCCTTCTGGTCCAACTGCCCTACCCCGTGCTTATTCGCCTGGGTGCCCTCTGTGGCAGATTGTCACGGCCATTTCTTAAACGAAGAGAAACCATCGCGCGCAGGAACCTTAAACTTTGCTTCCCAACGCTAAATGATGAAGAGCAAGAAAGACTGATTGCCGGTAACTTTTCGTCGTTGGGGATGGCGCTGGTGGAAACCGGGATTGCCTGGTTTTGGCCCAACGAGCGCATTCGTAAACTGGTTGACGTGCAAGGATTACACAACCTCCAGCGCGCTCAAGAGAACAAACGCGGCGTAATGGCGGTTGGCGTACATTTTATGTCGTTGGAGCTGGGTGGCCGTGCTATGGGCCAGTGCCAACCGATGATGGCGATGTATCGCCCGCACAATAATCGCCTGTTGGAATGGGTGCAGACCAAAGGCAGAATGCGTTCCAACAAAGCGATGATCGATCGCCGAAACCTGAAAGCCATGGTTGCCGCCCTGCGTCAAGGGGAAGCCGTCTGGTTTGCTCCCGATCAGGATTACGGCCCGAAAGGCAGCACCTTTGCGCCCTTCTTTGCCGTCAGCGATGTGGCAACCACCAACGGAACATACGTGCTTTCTCGTTTGTCCGGTGCAGCGATGCTGACCATCACGCTTATCAGAAAGCCTGACCTTACTGGCTATACGTTAATCATCGAGCCCGAATTGCTGGATTACCCGAAAGACGATGAATTTGCGGCAGCAACCTACATCAACAAGGTCATTGAGCGGGAAATATTGCGTGCCCCTGAGCAGTATCTCTGGGTTCATCGGCGCTTCAAAACGCGACCGCAAGGCGAAAAATCACTGTATATATAAATGATACTGCCAAGGAAATAAGGAGAAAGACCAATGAGTAAAATCACAATGATAATGATTGGTGTGGCTATCGTTGTGGGCGCTGGCAGCTATCTTGGATGGTGGTAGCAGAATCCACAGAGGGAAAAGGCGAGCAGTTTTCTCTGCCCACTACATAATTCCTTGTCTTTAAACCCAAATCAGCCTAGCGGTTACCGCTGGGCTGATTTGGGTAGCATGGACGTTCGAAGCATTGATCAATGCTGTTTTTTATATCCTGGTTGCGCACCTGTCCGGCATGGGCGTCATGCACCCTTCCTCTATCGTTATTCTCTTTTATTTAAAATCTACCATCATCTGTTGCGGTATAGATAAATGACGAGTACTACTCACACACAAGCCAATATAATCAGTAAACCTAGGCGGTTTTGGCATGCCCAAACTTAATAACTTATGGTTATCAAACCGCACATTCAATTCTGCAAATTGACCATATAAATACATCGCTTTGAGCATAATCCGTTCATTACAAGGACCAAAGATTTTTTTCAAATCCCGGCGCATCGTTAATAAAACATCATACGTGACCTTGGCATAGTTATCGCCAACCGGCTGTCGCTGCATAGCATCCGCTATTGCGTTATCAATTTCCATAAACTGTACGCAATGCTCGTCCCCTGCCGATATATGAACCACCTCTCCATTGGGCAGATCGCGGTTAAGAAGCATGACTAGGGCTTCAGCACAATAATCTACCGGAATAACATCGATGCGATCTTTCATTGAGCACATGAATTTCTGTAACATCAGTCCCATATTGAAAACCCAGAAGATGCTACTAGACGGTTTACAACCATGTTTGGTGTGGCCAACAACGATAGAGGGACGAGCAAATAAAAGTGGCATCTGTGGACAATGCTGACGCATGAGTTTTTCAACAATCAGTTTCGAGTGTGTGTATTCGACAAAATGGCTGTTTTTTTCAATAAAATGAGTATCTTCAGAAACGAGTGTATTGGGCTCTGGCGTACAAGACATCGCCGTACCGACATGCAAAAACCGCTGCAACCCCTTAACAGTGGCCATTCTTCGGGCTAACGCGAGAGTACCATCAACGTTAACTTTCCAAATCATTGGATTCTTACCAAATGACGCGATGGCAGCACAGTTAATCACATGCGTAATGCTATCTAACCGAGGATCCGCTAAATATAATTCGGGTTTACCAAGATCCCCCAATAATATATTATCTTCAGTTATTTTTGTTAGCTTATCCTCACTAACATTGAACTTTCTCATATTTTCATGAACGCGTTTCACCGCGTCACCATGAGAATCAGCGCGGACCAAAAGGAGTAAATCACAGCCAAGATCATTATTAATGATATTTTCCAGTGTAGCCCCACCAATAAACCCTGTAACCCCAGTAATTAATATCTTATTCATTTTCTCTCGCAAATTCACTTTTTCTAAAAACACGAATAGTGCACATCCACCACGTTAATTTAAAAGGGCAACACTATCCGCTTACAAAGTAGCAATATCATTATATGACTCTGGCCATCTCAGACTTCTTTACGTTTCTGTGGATACCAAGCAATGTATATAAACCCCATGCATTGCTAAGGACCACACCTAAATCAGCGTATCCTGCATACAAAGAGTCTATTTAATCGTGTTCTCTAACATATTAATCAGCCCATACCGGACCTAAGAATTATCAGGCACAACAATGTTCCCCCTATCTCTTTTCTCACCGTAACTGATGATGGATGGGGATATTACACAGACGTTATTAAACGAAGTTTCAATAAATGCATCTTTGTTTAATCTTTGTGGGTATCCCCAAAATGGGCTGACTGTGTTATCAATTCGATGACTCTTATACTGGCATCCACGCCGGATGCACGACCAATGCCATTTTCAATCTCATCGTGAAGGCGATTACCAGCAACAAAACAGCCTGATTTTTGCACAGCGCCAGGTTTGATGTAACGACGGGCAGATTGGTCGTTCAATCCATGCTCTTCACACCATTACTGCGCCGTGATCCCCGTCTCAGCGTTATCCATTGTAATATTTGACATACGCTCTGGCACTACCGTGGCGCTATGTGAGATTGACGAGAAATAGAAAAGGCCGTAGGCGAACCATCGGATTTAAGGACTGACCCAACAAAAACCGGAGAATGCAATAATGCCCTTTTTGACGGAAAATAATTGCAAAAATTAATCATTAAAACACAAGATTGATAATTCTTATTTATCAGGAAATCGTTCATGCGTTGATGATAATGTTATTATATACAACCATACAGCAACCCTTGCAGCTATATATGAATGAACACTCCCTTAATCATAATTCACAATAAAATGATTTAATTAACAAAGCCGAAAAATGAAAGTATTAGGATCATTGCTTTTATAAATTCAACCCGCAACAAACCAACATTAACGAAGGAGTAATACACATGAAGTATAACATAAAAAATTTATCATTAGCTCCCATCCTGTTTTTGATAAGTCAGTCAAGTTATGCTGTTTTAGCCGGTGGGATTATTGCAGTAGAACATACCTGGCCCACAAATGCAGAATTTAATAAATTATCTTTCTTCCAAAAGATAAGCACCGATGGAGGAAGAGATTCCAATTACTACTGGGCAAATCAGTTTTACTTTAAGCAAGGAGATTCAGGTTATATTGGTTTACAAAATAGAGGAAAAGGAGTTCATGCTTTCAATTACTCCATTTGGAATGCAAAAGGGTGGAAAAATGGTCATTGTGGTTACTTTGACCATGAAGGTTCAGGAGTACAATGTCAGTTAATCGTGCCATGGAAAACTGGGCATCAATACAAATTAGATGTTTCAAAAAAAGGGAGTCTAGTTACAGGGGTTATCACAGATATGATGGATGGTACAGCGATAACTATTGGTGTTATCGAAGTCCCAGAAACATTTGGCAAGCTATACTCATCTTCAGGTTTTGTTGAAGAGTATTCGCAAGGGGATGATCAACTTTCTTCCTGCTATGTGATGGGAGCCCAAAGCTCAACTTTTTTAAATCCAATTGGAGATGATACAACGACAGCACGACAGAGTACTAATACCTATGGAAACTGTAATGATCCTTATGTTGTTCAAGCTGCATGTAATGACCAAGCTTGCATTAATAACGTAAGCGATCTTGGTGCTATTGCTTCTCCTTCTGCACCAACAGTAACAATAGTTAATAACAACGATTTAACGGCTAAGTCTATCGCTAACGAATTAAACAAGGCCAATCTGGTTGTTATTCACTCTATGGATGGCGCCTGGGCACCTAACATTTATTTTCCGTCCCCTAGCGCTTTCAAATGGAAATCAATATTTGTGATTCATAACGCCACTAATAGTTCATATTTTCAAATAAATGGTACCACTGCAAAAACAGACAAAGGAAGACTTAATATGTATATGTCAGATGGTAGCCGTTGGAATATTATCAATCCTAAATAAAAGGCAAAAGAATCATATATGAACACATTGAAAAATTTTAAAATACCAGAATCCTTACCAAAAGATTCACCACAAGAACTTTGGAACCTTCAGCGTCAGCTTGACAAGTATGCTCAGAGTATTTTTGGCCCTAGAAATTCAAAGAAAAAACTATTGGCACCAGAATTTAACGCTGATGCAGCAGAAGGCCCACATGTTTCTAATACGATTGATTTGGATGGTGGGTATGCTAGCTTAAGTACCGTTGCATCGACTTCTTGGTATGCAACGGTATATGAATTAGCTCATGAAACTATTCATCTCTTAGATCCGCGCCCTGCTCCGCCTTTTGCCAAAGGTTCAAACTGGTTTGAAGAGGGTATAGCCGTTGAATTTGCTTTACATTGTACAGAAATCGTTTTCGGCGAACGCCCCGCTATCAACTCACCGACCTACGAGACAGCATGGAATCTAACCAAAAAGATTGTTGAAGCAAAGTTTTTCAATGACTGTAAGAATATTCGTCTAGAATGTGGTCATTTTGCTGACGCAAATTTTCATGTAATAAAGAAGCATGCCCCAAAATGCGATAGCCGCGTCATTATCGAGTTAATCAAACGTTTCGACAACACGCCTATACAAAACGTATAAACCCACCCAACGTTAAATATAAATAGAGGCTTCATAATAAGCGTTGCTTATGCAACGCTTTAGTTAGGGATGCAATCGAAGTACTAATGCACTCTCTGCACTGCCTATTGATACCGATTATTGCGCTGCCCATCATGCGATAGAAATCGTCCGCGAACTGGGTGGGCTTACCTCTGCCAGAGCTCGTGACCGGAAAGGCGAGCGCCCCTATAAGATGACACCCGCTAAATTGCACCTAGCGCTAGCCTCAATGAGAAAGTCAGAAACCAAAATCAGTACTCTGTGCCAGGAACTAAATACCACACGGCAGACTCTGTACAGGCATGTTTCTCCAAATGGTGAGTTGCGTCCAGATGGAAAAAAACTGCCAGGTCGGGTCTGATTATGGATTTCTATCACCTTGACAACTCACCAGTGCTGGCAACTGAACTCACTGAATCTTCAAAAAGGAACAATCTCATGACCATAAGCATTCGGCTTACTGTTGCAGTAACCTTACTTGCTGTGACGCTGCCAGTATTAGCTAAAACGCCAGAAAACTTTATCTATACCAGCTCTGGTGACCTCGAAGCAGCCTCTGCCATTATGGGGAGTAATGACATTGGCGGTGCGCAGATCGTTTACAATTGGCGTTCACTTGAACCTGAGAAGAACAAATACGACTTCTCGCAGATAGAGAAGGATCTGACTCGCCTTAAGGTAGCCAATAAAAAACTCTTCATCCAAATTCAGGACCGGTTTTTCGAACAAGATGCCCGTTACGTTCCTGATTATCTGATGAATGATGCCAGGTATGGTGGTGGAATATCGCCACAATTTGATAATCCTGGCGAAGGGAAACCAATTGGGTCGGGTTGGGTAGCACGGCAATGGGAACCTGCTGTACGTCAACGTTATCAGGCTTTGTTGGCAGCGATTGCAGAACGTTTCGATGGCCAAGTCTATGGAGTGAACTTACCCGAAACAGCCATTGATCTCGACAAGAAAAAACTACCCAAGGGATTCTCCTGCGAGAACTATTTCGCAGGAGAAATGGAAAATCTTACCTTTGCGCGAAAAGTGTTCGCCAAATCACACGTAGTACAATATGTCAATTTCTGGCCGTGCGAATGGAACAACGACCACAACTACATGGGCAGGCTGTTTGAGTTTGCCAGTACCAATAATATTGGGCTTGGTGGCCCGGATATTGTTCCCAACCGCAAGGCGCAAATGAAGAACTCATATCCCTTCTTCAATAAATACAAAGCTAAACTGGCACTCATTGCCATGGCAGTACAGGAGCCGACCTTGACCTACAGGAATCCAAATACGGGTGAGCCATTTAGCAAGGATGAGTTTGTACAATTCGCAAAAGATTATCTCGGTGCAGATATCATTTTTTGGAGCACGACCTCTCCCTGGTTAGCTAAGAAATAGGTAACCGTCGCGAGTTTATCCTGTAGGGTCTTTTGAAGATAAAATCACAGCACTACCCGTTGAACGGGATGAATGGGGCTACTGGACACATCCAAAATATGAAGAGTTTTGCGCCGGGCGTGAATCTATTCCTACAGTTATTTTGAAACTAGCGACCTTGATGTACCAGGCTGGAACCCAACGCCGCCAGAGGGTGAAAGTTGGTTGATTTGTTCTATCCACAATACTGAGGATGGGCCGGTTTGTATCTGGTTGCCTATCGGGACGTTATCGTAGAACAATAAAACACTGATTAGGCATGCGACTTCCCAAGCCCCTCGAGGGGGAAAAACCTAACGGGATTCTCTTTATTTTATCAGATAAAATCTGCGGACAGACGATCATAATGGATATGACGCTTCCTATGAAAATTACAGAATTTAATGGAACAAGAATCTGCGTGCTCGCCGACAATGACAAGCTGACACAGTGCCCAGAAGGCTCTTACGCAGTGATTGAAGATTCAGGTTTCTATGTGTCGCTGCTCGTTATAGGCAGCGAGGCATGGACCATTCACCCGGACCTGCTCCCCACACTTGAGGATGCGCTCGATCTCATAGCCGAGCGACGTGGGCTTTTCGTTTAGTTTGAAATATTACTGCGCATCACTTTGGTTTGGGCTCCTCACGTTCCGGCATCTGCACGCGCACCGATAGCCATGCTGCCAACAGCCTATTTTTTTGTACAGCCTTGGGGAGAAGTTTTCAGGTAAAAATAAGGGGCCGAAATTGGCCCCTATTGTTAATCCACGCTTAACAGCGGATTACATGTTATCGATGATGTCTTGCGCAAACTCGCTACATTTCCGCAGCTTAGCGCCTTCGAGCTGACGTTCGAAATCGTAGGTCACGGTCTTGTTCTTGATCGCGCCTTCCATTCCCTTAACAATCAGGTCGGCCGCTTCGAACCAGTGCATGTGGCGCAGCAATAGCCGGAAAATAACTTAATAACCACATGATTTATATAATGAAAAATACAAAATAGCGCATTATTTAAGGCCAATTTTCCAAAAAAAATTATCCTTACAAAACAGTGCTTTATTTTGTATTTTACTGAACGTTTTTTCCTTCAAATTGATTACTTTTCACTCTTTAACATTTCTCACGAGTCTATAACATGTCATCCACTGCTTTCATTATTTGCCTGATGCTCGCTGCGGTTATGATGACCGAGCATCCTGTCCTTGCGGTGCCTCTTGGCATCGCTGCGTTGGTGATCTGCGGAAAATGTCGAATGGATTTGAATAGTAAATGCCAGCCATTCATCCTTAAACGGCTGGCATTCAGGTTTTTAGCTAATCCGTTAGCTAAGTACGTCAGCTCTGTTTAAATCCAGGTTTACCATTAGCTGCTCGCCATTCCTTAATTTTTTTTGTAATAGCTTCAGGAGTACCATCCGCATCCGATAGAGCATAATAAATCAGATCGGTACCATCTGGATGCTCGGTTATTTTTTCAAAATGACTGAGTAACAAATCTAATCTATCATCTGCTTCAGCTATATTTTCCTCATTAATTTCCTCAAGAAAACCAATAAACTCCGCCTCTGTATAATCACTAATTTTATTTTTCAGTTCCATTACCATTTACCTCTATGAATATCAATATGATGCTTAGGTGTTGTAATCCGTAGATTATCCATATCATATACACCACCATCCTGACTAATAGGCTTATCATGGTGAATCTCAAATGAAGTCCTCTGGCCTACAGCATCTCTTTTTCTCGACTTGGGAGCTTTCCCTACTTGCATTCGATCCCTGTTACCCTTAATGAAATTTTTACTCAATTCAGGATCTTTAGACACCTCTTCCCAAAACTGCTTCCGAAAATCAGCAAAATTCTTGAACTCTTTTCCACGTAACTTATCCGCAATTCGCTCAGGAACGGGTGTTCCACCTCCCTTATCGGCATCCTCAAGCCAATTATCGCTAACCGGCTTACCCCTGCCCGTCGCTGTGCCCGGTTTATTACGTTTATTTTCCTTGTCAAACTTATCCTTGGCATCTGTAGATGCTTTCTCTTTCTCTTTCAGGCTCTCAACGGCTACATTCAGAGCCTCCTGAGCGGCAAGCGCCTTATTTTTGTCACTCTCCGCTTCCCTCAGTCTTATTGTATATAAATCCCTCTTAAACCCTTTACTCCACTTTGAAATTTTCTTTATTTCTTCCTGCCACCGCACAATATCTGCTTCAGCCTTCTCCAAATCGGTTCCGGCGAGAATATTCGTTTTCTCCTTTACATCCGCATCAGCTTTATCAAACTCAGCTTTTGCCCGCAGATACTCACGCTCTGCGACCTCCACCGGATGAACAGCATCCCACTCCTGCTGACGACGGTTTTCCTCTTCCTGACGCTGCTTCGCCTGCTCAGCCGTGAGCACATCCGTCACTGATACATACACAGGATCATGCCCTGTCCCTTCAGGAAAACGGATAATGGCATCATTAGAATTACCGCCAGCAGTCCATCCAGCCGGGCGGGTATCAGCGTCTTCAGGTGTAATCCCTTGTGGCTGGCTCAGCGCAGCAGGAGTGCCAGAATTCACCCTAACAGTCAGTTCAGGCATTCCGGGTACAACCGATGCGGTAAATACACCAGGACGCGTCGTCGGTTTTGCATCCACAACTGGAACGCTCATAGGTGCGCCACCGACAACAGCAAGGTGCTGTTTTTCATCCTCGACCACATCAATAACACGCGCCCTGACCTGAACGGTCGCTGATTGCGTAGGAAGAGAGGTTACAGGAGTTGTTGTGATCTTTTCAGCAGGCAACGTGGTCACTATTCGCGCCATCATTCTTTTATCATCTGGCGCAATCGAAGACGGCATCAAAAGGCCAAATGACAGACCAGCCAACCGTCCCGCATAAGGTAGCGCAGACACCACCATCTGCTCCATTTTGTTCAGAGCTGCGGCTACTGCTCCCTGTACCGTCTGGGAATTGAAGACTGAGAATCCCCATAAACCATCAATCAGAGATATATTAATCGGGGCACCGAATGCCACGTTGGCCTGCGCTTCAGGGAACAGAGAGAGGTTCACCCTATCTGGTTTATTTTTCGAACGATTACCACCACCGCTACCCCCCTTTTTTGAATCATCGCCCCAGTCCATGCCACCACTGGAGTTTCCACCGCCCCACGGATTATTCTCTGAACTCCACCCTGAATGATCTGATGCATCTACACCACCAGAAGAACGATCTCCACGGTCAGATGTACCATTCACACCTCCAGTAGAGGGACCTCCAGTGCTGTGGTCTTTTCCTTCTCCACCACTCATAAAAACATCCTTTTTTTATTTAAAAACAATGATTAGACATATCACACACATAAACACTGTATATAAGCACATCGCACACAAATATACTGTATTTATATACAGTAAAAATAAATTGTAGCCTTTCTCTTGTCAATAAACGAGGGGATGTTTTTGTTACAAAAAAGAGTTCTAATAAGGGGATAATTTTACCAATTGTTATGCACCAAAATTACTGATAGGCAATATCGAGCCAGCATGGTGACGTAAGCCTCATTTCAGGACGTTTTCCAGGGTCCGTCGATTTCCAGACCGTATTTCATGGTCAACCTCAGCAATAGTCGTTTATAATTCAATCAGGTTCTCCCTTGCTTCATTCAAGGTGTAGAAAGTAGAAAGCCCCGGGTGTTCTCAGCACGCCGGGGCTTTCGCTTTTTAAGTTAGAGATTAATCAAAGTACGAATGCACGCGCTCCACTGCCTGCTGATACAGCTTATTGCGCTGCCCCATCATGCGATCGATACGTTCGCGTTTCTCCTGCGCATTCAGTGTGCGGTCAATACGCACCATCTCGATGCGGTCATTTAACTGGCGGATCGCCTTCTGGGTTCGTGTCAGCGCCTGGCGTTTGGACAGTAACCCGCGATGGTCTTCTTGCAGCGAGTGTGCATCATCGCTACGCCCTTGCTCGCGGTAAGCATTAATCGTGCGGTTAATCTGGTTGGCCTGGCTCATCATGCGATAGAAATCGTCCGCGAACTGGGTGGACTTGGCCGGATCGGCACCGCGCAGAAAGGATTTAATCACCGGCAGTTCATCCAGTCGTAACGCGGGCGTTTCCCCTGCATCGGTGAATTGTCGCGCCACAATGTTACCGGCACCCAGCACGTAAGCGCCCAACGTACCGGTGTAACCCTGAACGATATGATCGAGCATCTTCGGCGACAGCCCGGTTGCTTGCCCAATTCCGCGCATTAACAAACTGGTCTGATCGTTGTAGCGCGCTTCAGCAATCAGGTTGCTGTCCGCCATGTTTTCGATCGGGCCACCACGGAAGAAGTCATAATTCACATAGGCTTCGGCAATCGGCTTCACTACCTGTGGGATGGGGTTGAACGCCATGGTTTCAAAGAAATTACGTGCCACCATCTTGCCAAATTTACCCGGCGTATCTTCGCCGCCAAGCATACGCACGAAACGCTCCGGCATCGTGCCAAACATCAGGCCAATCTCGAACGGTTTCGGGAAACGGATATGCTGGTCACCGGCCCAGAAATGCCAGTAAGCATCTTTGTCCCAGTCTGGCAGCTCTTCATAGCGTTCATCATCCCAATTGAGCGCCAGTAGTGCTAATGACACCCCAGCGATATAACCGCCGCGCTTCAGCACCTCACGCGGATCCTCTTTTATCGCCCTGCCCAGCTTATTCATACCCTGCAACCGCGCATTGAGGAACGGCACCACATCGGTAAGGCCGATAATCAATTTGCTCGAGCCCATCATGCTGAAATCCATCAGGTCGCGCGCTTCAAACGCGGCCTGAGCCTTGCTCTTGCCGGATTTCAGCGCCGCATCATAAGTTGCCACGCGGTTGGCATTCTCAGCCCCTTCACTGACCTGCCGGTATTTCTCCCAGCCAGTTTCCAATTTCTCCAACACATCCTTGCTGCTACGTACCAGCGTCGACTCAAATTCGCGCATCTGGCTATCGCTGTACCCTTTGCGGCGCAGCACCTTGCGGATGTTGGCTGCTGACCCCGCCGGATCGTAAACGTTGAGGTAACCACCACCGAACGTGGCACCGGCCGCCATCATGTCCACCAGCGTATCATCCACGACCAGCGCCTTTTTCAAGCCTTGCCATGACGAGATCCCAGCGCGGAAACCGTCTTTGTTGATAGCCCAGGAGTGGAGGGAATCGCGCATAAAGTTACGCAGGATAAAATCAGGCATCGCCGTGGTGCCGATGGTCAGCACGCGTTTTGCCTGGCGCGCCGCCCGCATAAACAGCGAGTTGCTACGCTCCATGTCGATCATGGTGAAGGCGCGGAACAGATCGGGGTCATTGACCTGCACCAGTTGTTCCTGACCGTCGATGTAGACTTTCACTACATTCTTACCGATACGCCCGTAATCCATCTTGTTCGGGTTCTCGATAACCTCCAACGCGCCGGTATCCGCCAGATTCACCACGGAGCGGCGCATCGCCTCGTTTTTCATTGAAGCATCAACGGATTTCGCCACATAGTTGAACAGGTTTTCGATCGGGTCTTTGATGGTCAGTTCGCTGCCTTTCAGCTTACGCACCGTACTGCTCTGGTTGGCGACGCCGCGTGTCGTCCATGGGCCATGCGTTTCACCGTTCTCAGCTTCACGGAAATAAGGCAAATACCAGGCATCTTCCCACGTAGCCCGACTTTCAGGATCAATCAGGCCCATGTCCTGCTGTAGATCCAAAATCGACTTGATGAAGGCGTCATACTTGCGTTTCTGATCGGTGAACAGCGTTTCGTTGCCCCGATTCAGCATCTTAATGTAGGCAATTTCGTCTGCCGTGAAGTTGTTTTCGCGCCCTTCTGCCATCAGTCGTTCAGAGCGATGGCCAGCGATCCACTTGAGGAAGTTTTCGCGCTGGCTGCCCAACGCATCGAAAATGCCCATCAGTGAATCGGCCTTGCCGGTGCCTGAAATACGCTCGGTGACACCCTCTTTTTTGTTATAACGCACCAGACCATGTTCCCATACCACGCCGGAAACCGCCCCAGCACCGGCCGCCATACGCGCGGCGGTATAGCCCGACGCCGTAGCATCAAAACCCCCTGCCGTGTCTTCGGCATACTTCAGCGGTGCCAGGCCATCAAAGGTGCGTGTATTGAGTTTGCGCGAGGTGTCATGCCACCACTGTTTAAGCGCCGTCTTGTCCTTGTCGGTCGCCATTTGCCAGAAATCACGCGGCTTATCGAACCAACCTTTTTCGACGTTAAAGCCCATTTTGCGGCTGGTTTCGGCATCCATTGCCGGGTTGCCGGCGCGTGAGTAGAGGGCCTTATTCTTGCGGATATCAGCGGATGAGAGTATATTTTGACCTGAGCCATTCAAGGTGTTCGCCCCGGGCAATTGGAGCCCGGCAGCATGAAGCCATTGAGTGGCTTTTTCTTTATTCAAATATAGTAAATCACTGTTTAACTGGCGTTGTAGTGCCGATTGACTGTCTTTTCCATATACACTCGCTATCTTATTGATCTCTGCAAATCCCGCTCCTTTACCGTTTAAGTGAATAGCAACAATCACCGGGCTGCCATTTGCATCATGAGCAGCGACCAAAGACACCAAGGCATCCTTTTCCGTTGCCGATTTCATCACCGCGATGGGATCTGCAATCAATTCTGGTAATCGTTTCACATCTTCTAATTTGACGAGATGGTTACGCACTCGGGGGTCGATAGCCTTGTGAACAACAGAAGCAGGCATAATCAACTCAAGATTTCTTGCCCTCAGAGCTCGATACACAACTGGTGTGTCGCCAAGCCTAATCTGGTGGCGGGGAGCTTTGTCCATTCTGGCGATCTGTTCAACTTCTTGCGCGAATTGCTTTGCGTCGTAGCTATCCGGCTTAAACGGATCAGAGAGAGCTTTAGCTGAATACAACGCATCGGTGCGTGAGAAAGTATCCTCAAACTCTCGAGTACCCGGCTGTTCGTTGGCGTACATCGCCGTCTTTTTGAAGCGGCCAGTGATAGTGTGCAAAATGCTGCGTATCTCAGCAGGCGTAACATCAGTGTGTGGGCTGATGATACCCACACGACGCAGCGCAGCGGTCAGCATGGAGATGAACCGATCCCAAGCTACACCCAGTCCGCCAGGCTCCGCGCGTTCTGCCATATGGGCAAGAAACTCATTGGCTTGTTCCTCCAGCGATTCATTGCCATAGGAACGCTCGACCTGCCGCCACACCTCCTGAATGGTTTTATTCTGGCTGTTACGTGTCTGATGGAGAACGCGCATGATGCGGTCATATTCCACATCGCCGATCACCGATGCCAGGCCATGATGCGCGATGACTTCATGTCGTAATTTAGCGCGCAGTTCGCGTGGGTTAGCAATATTGTCAGCAATGACAATCACCCGACTCAGTTCGGGCTGATAGATAGCATGCACAATGCCAAACTCCGCCGGAATGCCGTTGGGCATCATCGCCGCCGCTTCAGCTTGCGTTTGCACCGCTTTCACTTTGATTTTTGCAGCGCCGTTCAAGTTTGAGACAAAACCATCAGCCGCCAACTGTACGCGGTCACGTAACATGCCCGTGGCCGGTTTACTGCCATCTTTGCTGAAACTGCCATCGTGAATAATATTGCCATCACCGATATCAGCCCCAGAAACAACAACGCCCCCATTTTTGGGGGCGCTGGCGCGGGAGTAAAAGGCGATGCCCTTCTCTGTCGGTTTCGTCTTAAGCGTTCGGAACAGATTATCAAATGCGGCTCGAATACCACCGGACAGCTCTGCTTCCGTAGGGTAAGCATAGGTTTGCGGATCGGCATGCTCATTCGATTTACGAACGTTAACCAGATAATCATTGCTGATGCCCTTCGATTGCGTTTTATCCTGCACATAGCGCTCAAACGCACGCGCAGAAAGTTCTACTACCGTAGACCAATAAGGCTTACTGCGGGTGCTATCCAGTGTTTGAGCACGTTCAACCATGCCGCTGTTGTTGATGGCTTGCAGGGTATCCTTAAATGCACGGTAGACCTCCTGGCGAACTGGGTGGGTAGCGGGCACCATTTTCCCATTCTGAAATACCCGATCACGCCGCTGAGAGCGGGTTATGAAGTTGTCACCGGTTCCCTTGTTGTCGTAACCATGCTGATCGGCCTGACCAAAATAGTTATCCAGGGCATGGAACCACTCATGCGCCAGTGAGCCAGCCCCACTGCCTTTGGTCAGGTTGATCACCACTTGCCCCGGTTCATAATGCGCGCTGAAACTTCTGGCACCACCACGCCCACGCGCACCGAACGCAAGCCCAAGTTCACCATTTAGTGACAAGGCTTTTTCTGGTACACCCAGCACTTCAGCCATATCGGTTAACGCATCGAAGGCATCATTCAAATCTGCCTGGCGGCGTGCATCTTCGACATAATTGCCAAATTGAACACCCCGAAACCCGAAGGTGTCATCAAACTGATCGGGAGTTACATCAGTCTGCCGGCGCGCTGGCCCGCTACGTTTTTGGTTTTCTGTGCCGCGCTGTTCTTCTCGGGAAATTTTGCGCAGCTTCTCCAGCTTCGCTTCCAGTTCCGCACGGTTATTTTTCAGGTAGTCGCGTGCTTCAGCGCTGTCTTTAAAGCCAGCCTTAAGCGGTAATACCTGCGTACTGCCCTTATAACCCAGAAAAACCTGCCCATCGGTCCGGCGGCGGAAAACCTCAATCTTCGACTGCTTACCGCTACCATTCTCCTGAGCAGCACCGATCTGCTGTTCAATGTAGACTTTTGCCTTGGGCAGCAGTGCTTCCACGCTCTCAGCGTACATATCACGAATAGGCTTGTTGCCTATCGTTCTCAACTCATAGACTGTTTTACCGTTTGGATACGGCTTCCCGTTATAGACCGTGTAATGCCCGGAGCCGATCCGATATTTAGCCGCCTCTTTCATTTGATCCGGCGCGAACTGCGATACCAAATCGATGGTGTCGGCCACACGCGACAAATGCGCTCTGGCACGCATGTGGTTTTTGAAATCATCCATTTTCATATCGCCATTGATAATGCTATTCGCCAGCGATTTCATGTTCAGCACGTTATCGGCCCAGTTCGCAGCGCGGTGGGCGTTAGTTGGCTTATTGGGAATGTGAGCCCGTAATACCGCCAGCGATGCCAGCACATCTTTGCCGATCCCAGCTTCAGCCATTTTGCTGTATTCAGGGTGAGGGAATACCTTGGATAGTGGTTGCGCACTTACTTCATCACGGTTAAAAGCCGTATCCATGGCCTGAGAGAATTGCCCCCAACGGTGTTTAGCGGCACCATGCAACTCTTCACCGAAATCCGTGATTTTGCTTTGTGGCGTTTCAGATGCTGGCAGACGTACCCCATAGCCACCTTCAACTTTTTCGACTTTGGCCCCTGGCATCTTGCCCCATTTGGAATGCTTAGAGACACGCTCATTGCTGAATGGGCGATCGCGTTGATAAAACTTCAACGCCCCAACAGGCTCACCGCGCGCATAGGCTTCTGTGGTCGCATCAACCGGCACGCCAGCCACGCGATGGCGCTGATCGGTCAGTCCGGCAAGATCTTGATTCTCAGCAACCGTGTTATGGCTCTCTCTCGATTGCTGCTGTGTGCGCATCTCACCGCCGGAGAACTGAGGAGGTTGCACAGTCTGCCCTTCATCAATTGTCGGAGCGCCCGCGAAAATAATGTTCTTATCTTCAATTGCATGGGTTGGCACCGCTTCACCATCATAGGTCTGGCTCGCACGACCCACTTCATTCATAGACTGCTGCGACCCTTCGGCGGGAATGAATTGCTGCCCGCGCACCTGCTGCCCGGCATCAAACTGTGGCCCAACCCCTGCTTGTGTTTCGTCGCTCAGTGGCGCATGCAGATCACCCGGCATGGCAATCACAGAAGTTTGCCCAGGTGCTGGCAGCCGTGGCCGACGTGCAGCAATAATTTGTTCAGCCTGTGCCAGCGTCTCCAACTCTTGCGGTGAATAGCCTTGCTCTCCATTGTCGATCTGCTGACGAATCAGTTCATCGGCGGTGGGTGCAGGTTGCGAATCGGCTAACGCTTGTTGCACCTCGCTATCGTCGGCAAAACCCTGAATGCGCGGATCCTGTCGCAGATAGGCGGGTGTATCGCGGAAATCGTCGAGTTGGCTGGCAGGGATACCGGCTGCGTTTTCCGGGTTAAGAGGTGAATCATCGGCCCCCTGAGTAACCGAAATCACGGGGCCACCATCACGCCACTCGCCGGTATAACCGGTCGGTGGGGAATCATCACCCAATTTCACGATGGGAATTGAAGGACCATTACCCTCTGTAGACGGTTGCCCCGTGGTCTGCCATTCCGGCACATCGACTTGCGTGGCTTGCTGCTGATCAGGAGAGAACTGTCCTTCGGTAGTCTCAACCTTTTGATTCGGTTCTGTGGGGGTGTTATCACTGTTTCGCCCGCGCATACCACCGACGACACCGAAGGCTCCTCCCATGCCAGCACCGGCGACGGCATTATTGGCGCCAACCTCAAGCACATCTTTCATCGGATCAATTTTCTGCCCAGCGGTGTCGATCAGTTGTTCATTCTGGGCATAACGTTGCCCTGCGCCTTGAGCAAACTCGGTCGCCCCTTCCGCCGTAGCACCCGTGAAAATACCGGAGGTAATGCCGCGTGCGGCGCTTTTTTTCACCAGCAGCGTTAACAGCGTGTGGTCGCCCAGCAAGGATGCAGCAATGTTGATCGCCAGCAGACGCGGATCGGACGTCACCGATGCGGCAGCCAGCTCGGCTACCTGGCTGCGGGCCATGGTTAGTTTCTGCGTATCGTTCAGATTGGCATTGTTTGGATCGGTATCAATGTCGGCAAAGGCTTTCTGGAACGAGGTGCTATTCATCAGCTCGTTAAACGACAGCGCGTTGATCTCTTCGCGCATATCGATACCGCCTTGGCCTTGCGCCGATCCTGACATTCCCGCGATAAATCCGTATTTCTGTGCCCGTTCTCTTGCGGCTTCCCCGGTACGTTTCGCTGCGACACGAGCCGCATCCTCAGACATTGTTTTACGCAGTCGATTAAACGTCCCCTGTTCAATCATTGACTGAACACCCTTAGCCCCTATCTTTGCGACTCCAGCGGCGGTAAACATTTGCGCAAGAGATGGCGCGGCATTCATTACCCAGGTATCAACATTAAACAGCCCATTCCCAGCACGAAACCCGGCAAAGTCGCCGTCTTTATCGTATTCCGTCTCAAGAAACTTTTGTGATGCTGCCTTTTTCCCACCTTCCGTCATTGAATCTTTGATAGTGTCTACTGCACTACCCGTTATTTTTTCTACGGACCCAAACGTAAGATCGGCACCACCAGTGATAGAACCACGAATCTTGCGCATGTTTGCCATCGTTTCATCAGAGAGCCCAAGACGTTGCTGCGTTTCCGGTGTGTCTACATTTTCATTGGCGTAATTCTCTGCGCCATGCGCTAAACCGACCGGCAATTGAGCTAACCCCCGCACAAATTCAAAGGGCGCGGCAATCAGGGCTTTTCCTCTGTCACCCCAAGTTGCTTTCGCCTCTACCGGCGCTTTGTTCCAGTTTTCCGGCGCAAAGAATTGGCGATCGAAATCGGGTACTTCGCCGGGCTGCTGGATGTTCAGCCCCTGCCGATTATCGTTAGTGATTTGCTGCTCGGGGCGTTGTTGTTGCGGATCGTAGGCCATTACGGGCTCCAGAATTTTGGGCATAAAAAAACCGCCGAAGCGGTAGGATTATGAGATGCTCTTGATTATGACAATGAGGGAAATAGTGGCTGGCAATTCAGTGCCATGACCTGTTTTTCCTCTTCACGCAAAACTGAGATTTCTTTTCTGCGCTCGTTCATAAGGCGACTGCCGATCGTCCCTTTCAACTTAGAGCGAGTCTCTTTACTCACCAGCCGATGCATAGCTTTTTCGCCTACCAGTTGGCGGTGCTGAAGCTGATCAGTCATCCAGTTGAAAGCCTGAATATAGGTGATCTTGATTTGCATAGCTGCCCTGCCAGTGAACCCCATGACCACTAACATGTAACCGTCTTTCGTCATGTTGAACATCGGCTGAACATCACCATTTTTATCAATGAAATCAGTAGGCTCAAAATTGAGCTGGGCGAAATTATCGGGGCACTCACTGATAGTTTTCCGGATTTTTCGCAGTACGTTTTTATGATCTTTGCCGAAAAAACGCGCCACTTTAATACTGTTTGTCAGCACTTTCCCACTGGCAGACATAACCATTTCTCGGAAGTCATATGCGGGGATTACTGCATGATTACTCATAACGTTTACCTTCTCTTTGGAAATGAACCTTTGCCGCACAGGAAATCAGCCCGTCGAGGCTCGCCAGCACTAACTGACTTCCTCAAAGGCTCATTCCAAAGGGTGGGTTCGACGTGGGAGAATGCGCGAGCGGTGCGCATAAAAAAACCGAGTCAGCTTTTTAGGGCGTAACTCGGTATCTTTCCGGAATTTAGCGCGTATTGGCGCTTAGGGGAAGCACATTGACGCGTTGGTTGCTTTGAAACCCGTCTTCGAGTTCAGAAACCAGCATCAATCCCAGCAACGCAGTACGGCGTATTGTTTCTGGGTTCACGTCATTATCGATATTCGTTAGTAGATCAAGCAGCCCATGCAAACTGCTCAATGTCATCTCAGCCCCTAAGTTCATCGGCCACCTCCGCATCCAGCGCAAGACGGATTTCACCAAACGAATCACTTGCAATACCGATCAGCGCTGATAATTGCTGTGATGCTTTCTCCTCAGTAGCTATTTTCAAAATAACATCGAACAGAGATGATAATTGCCCGGCTTTATGAGCAGCCAGATCCAACGGCAACGTGCTATGCATGCGCACCTCCGAGTATCTCGGAAAGCTGCGTCAAACCCTTGGCAGTGATCAGAACCTGCTCCACCATTTTCTCGCTGCCATCGCTGCGTGAAACAGTTGTGACTTTATGCTCCAGCAATCCACGCTGAATTTTTTCCTGATAACCAAGCCATGATTTCCCGCCAGCACGTTTATAAATCCAATGATTCTGGGACAAAACCTGAAAGGCTTTTTTGGGCTGCAACTGCAAGTGTTTGGCGGCATCGGTGATGCACATGCTGCCTTCAGATTTGGTTGCGATGCGATCAAGGGCCTCGGCCTTTGGAGTGAGTGTTTCGACTGTCCCCTCAAGAGCGATAACCTTTTCGGTATAGGTCAGCAATAAACCGCGCATTGCGGCCGGATCGCTAAGTACTTGCATAGGGTCTATGGTCGGTGTCAGTTTACCAGTGCGGTAGTCGATGAACGTTTGGTTTACCTGCAACCGGAACGCAGGGGAAATCCAACCGGCATATTCGATGGCAAGAAGTTCGTGGGCGAAAGTGCCGGGAGCAGTTCCACCTTTCACGGACTTGACCACTTCTTGACCTACCGACAGATTTGCACTTAGCTCATCAATCAGTTCCTGAGCCTGTTTGTTGCGCATCCATTTGTTAGGCTCCTTGCTTTCACCTGTCCCACTCGCCCGATGAAGCGAGTTCAGGTTAAACCGCCCTTCTGCATCGGTTGTAATCTCGACTCCGGCGATCATGGGGACTGTGCTTGTTGGGACATTTACTGTTAAACTGCTCATGTCTATTTCCTTCTCGGGATTGGACAAATCAGAAGCCCTGGCTATCGCAAGTAGCTAGGGCTTCGCTATTGTTAGCGATCATTTACTTCTTCCTCTCTCAGACTACGAGCTAATCGCTGCACGATCGCAGAATTGAGAGATAACCCGTCAGCTTCTGCTCTTTTTTTAACCTCCGCCTTAATATTCCCTGGCATGCGTAACGTGATTGCTGCCATCTTTGAAACCTTGCTCTCATTTTTATCCATATTGCCCTCATTCATGATGCGCAGTTGCCACCATGGGGCCAGATTAACACCATTGATAATAGTGTCAAGTCCCCACTATTATGATACCAATAGGTATCATAGGATTTTATAAATGCCCAAATATCCAAGCCAGTTACAGGATAAATTCAACTTGCGTTTCCCCGACGGTATGCGTAAAGCGATCGCTGAACGCGCTAAACGAAACCGCCGTTCTATGAATACCGAGATCATCATGATATTGGAAGAAGCTCTGAGGTCCGACAACACGAACACTTATACCGAGTATACAGGTGAAGTGATAATCACAGATCCACGCGTAACAGGACAACCAGCCCCTGCAAATGCCTCAGAAGATTTTTTGAAAATGATGCTAGACAAGCTTACCAACATTGAAAAAAAAATAGACAAAAAGGTCAGTCATGAAGATGATAATTGACTTGGCATATTTTAAATTACTTTCTTTGCTGAACTATTAATGAGTCAGTTTCTTTACTTAGCGTTTAATCCCACATCAAGGTGCGTATTTTTGTAGAAATTTTTATTTTCAATATTACACTAAATTTCAAGTATTAAAAAATTCACTTTCCACATACATCAGAAAAAGGAGTTTGTGTGAAAATAATAAAATACTTAGTTATAGTGTTAATAATGTCTTTTTCAGCCTCAGCATCTAACCAACTATCGATAGATTCTTTTTGGGAATCTTACCAATTAAAGATAATGGCTGAAATGAATAGAAAAACCCTACCAAAAGATTATGGTGCGTTCATCTCGCTAAAATCATCCGTTGATCCCAAACATAGAGTAATATCTAAGTTTTATATGTTCCGCTCTTCATTTCCTGAGATATTCAATTCAACTCTTGACATGAAGGATATATTGAAAAATAGCCTTATACCTGACTACTGTAATGCAGAAAATAAAGCTGTCTTATACGAACATAAGGGGATGATTAACATTGTAGCAATTGATAAAAATGGGGGAGTTCACTCTCTATTTTTTAGCAAAGAGATTTGTGATTAATTTTAGCACCAGAGGCTAACATGCTAATTTTTATAAATTACCTTATAATATTATTTCTTTATTCAATTCTCGCCACGTTGATAAAGAAAGCTTTTTTCAATAATAATGATGGTGCTGGATTTTTTTATCCATCTTTCTTTCCAGCATTGTTGCAATTCCTAATTTGCTTTTTACTTATTTTTTTATTGAATGGCAACCTGTATTGATTGTGCATACTAAGCCAAACTTCACATTTACATTTCTCGTGGCATTCGTTTTTTATTGCGCTCTAAACAAGAATAAAAAACGAGAAAACCTGCCAGATTCACCAACGAATAACAAGGATGACTACAAACATAATCCGTGATTGAAATAATCGCAAGTCTACGCCCATATCAGATTTTTAACATTAACAACCACATCTAGCTATATTATTAATCTAACATCAATTTTATCATTGTAGTTAATAACGTCAAATCACTAGACAACTTCAAAAAATAATATTATTGTGGTAATAAAATTGTCCATATAACCTTTGAAAGACAGAGTGTAGCCTATGAAAATCAGCATATTTGATAATGGAATGGATTCTTTAAAAAAAGGCTTTATGCATTTAGAAAACTTTGAAAATCTACACTTTAGAAACAACAATGGGAAAGAAAAATTTTTCCTTTTAAAAGATGCCATAATGAATACCCATCATGGAGTTGAAATATTACTAAAGCAAATATTGATTAATGAAAATGAACTATTTGCATTTTCAAACATAGACAAAGATCTTAAATTCGCAATTAAAGAAAAAAGAGAAAAAAATTTAAAGTCCATCTTTGAAGCATCATGCATGCCACATACAGTAACATTTAGAGAAGCTATTGATAGGGTAAAATCCTTATGTGGTTTTTCCATACAAAATAGCCTTGAATCTAAACTTATAAAGTTAGAAAGTTATAGAAATCAAATAACACACGCAAGCATCATTAGTGATGAAAACGATGTACTTTCTACCTTTGAGCACCTTGCAGATCATTTGGATGTGTTTTTTTTGAAAGCATTAGGTAACTCGTATATATCCTTGGGCAGACATGATGAGTTCAAAAAAACGTGTCTTGCTTCTAAGGATGATAGCAGCATCATAAGTTTCAAAAAAAAATCGACACTATACTTGATTGAAGAACTTGAAAAGATAAGTATCACTTTATCACCTAACGGCTTCAAAACAATAAAGGATATAACATTATTAAAAGCAATATTTTCTAAACTTAACAATTCCAATTTTTCATTTGGGATGGATATTTATAACGGATTTAATTCAGGCTCTGTTGGCAATTTTCACTTATCTGACAGCAGAGAGATGAAAATATTTGCTTTAGATAATAACTCAGAATATCATTTAAAAATAAGAGAATTGTTAATATTTACTCCGTCAACAGACCTTACAATGTCACCTTTGTTTGTTATATACACTGATAAGTATCATGATTTTTCTAATACAAAAAGCACTTCATTAATAAGAACAAATGAAAAAATAGACTGCTATGAAGGGATGATCATCAAAGATAATGGACAAGAGAAGTGCACCTGGGATAAAGATGAGATAAGTAAAATTCATAGTTACGATGATGACAAATATTTTGAAATTCATAAAAAAAACATCTACGCTTTTTCAGGAAGAGGCGTTTTTTGCTTTATTAATATTCAAAAATTACAATTTCGAGGTGCTGAATTTCTTCTACAAGAATCATGTGATTCATTAAGAGAAATCGAGATCTTGTTAAGAACTCAGATTAAATAGTTTACGTTACAATTTTACCCACCCGTTACATAGTGTTATCCCTCAGTGAGTTGGGATAATATTGTATCAAAACAGCTAACTGCCATGTGTTCACTTCACGACTAAGTATAGTGGTGAAAAGTAACAGTTAAAATACAAAAAACGAAACATATAAATTAAGAGTTATACTTAAAAGAAGTGAATACAGAAATAATAAAATGATTTAAGTCTTATTTCGTTCGTGTAAAAACGTAAACAAATTCTTTGTGAGGAAATGGTTGGGTACTATCACCAATCTCCATAGCTTCTTTCACATTCGCTGTTCTCAGGTTACGAATATCAACCCCCGTTTTCATGGCATATTCATAAGTACTTGAGTAGTATTCAACGTTTCCGTTACTGTCCTTCACTGTCAGTTTGTATATACGGCGCTTCATCTCTCCAACCGAAACATTCATACTAACACCTCGAGTCTAATTTTTATTTTTCACCTGAATAGACTGTCAGATTCAATCGTGTCTAACAAGAAAAATCACTAGAAAAATAACACTTAATCCGACCTTGAAATCCCCTGTTGCGCAACCAGCATCCGCTCCCGTAACTGTTGCGTAGTTAGATACCTCGCTTCAACGCAACAGTCTTCCCTAAGACAAAGAAATTTGTACGCTATAGCGATAGTATTGACTCAATGCAGGTCACAAATCTCATGTTCTCTCAAATACCACGCCTGAAGCTACATGCAGTCTTATCTGTGCAAATAACCGATGGTAAGTATTTATCTTCCCGCTCTTTTGTTGGGATAGCAGCACATTGTTTGCTGAGTGCTAACCGCCGTGTTGCCCGAGCTGTCATAGATTTATCTTGGGGCATATAGAAGTTAACCTCAATATCTGATGGTTTCTGCCCCGGCCAGTAGCCAATGGTACCCTTGGCTCGTACCATCTCTTCCCCTTTATCGTCATAAACATAGTAACTTCCCACGCCACTGCGATCCTCCATTATACGGATGGCACCGCTGGGATAGTGATTTACAAGAGAATCACTTACCCACTGGTCGCGTACGCAATATGCCATCCCAGCTGTACCAGGAGTGCCGGTGAACGTATCTACAACTTTGGTTGTACTACAGGCGGTTAACGCAAAAAAGGACATGAAAAGAAGCGGTTTAATAGACATTTTGCCAAAGCATCCTTTGCTTTATTTTAAGAGTTCACATCATATCATTGGCAATAGTATTTGATAATGATTCTTATTTAGTTACCACGCTATCTATCTCCAGTGTAATACGGCGGATGCGTAGGTGCGGCCTTAACACGTTCCCGCAGTTGCTGCGCAACCTGACTGCTTCGCTGCTTGGCTTGCCCACGAGTCGCTTCAGCATAGTTAGGGGAAGTACATTACCGCTTTGGTTATTTTGAAACCCGTCTTCGAGTTCAGAAACCAGCATCAACCCCAGCAACGCAGTACGGCGTATTGTTTCTGGATTTACGTCATTGTCGACGTTTGTTAGTAGATCGAGTAGCCCATGCAGGCTACTCAGTGCCATCTCAGCCCCTAAGTTCATCAGACACCTCCGCATCCAGTGCAAGGCGGATTTCTCCAAACGAATCACTTACAATACCGATCAGCGCTGATAGCTGCCGCGAGGTTTTCTTCTCAGTTGCCATCTTCAAAATAACATCGAATAGAGATGTTGACCGCTCCCCGCCGTAAACGATGAAGAGCAGTCAAGAAACGACTTCAAGCTGCTTTGATCGTAACGCATTATACAAAAATATATTTTGGGATAGGTTCTAAATCTGTGTCACGGCCTAATCGATATCATTTAATGAAAGGAATATGATGATAATGTTACTATATAGAAACATATACTCTAAACATATATTCAATTATTAATAGATGTTTAATTTTAAGAAAATGATTTTTTACAACCTCGAATGTTAATAAGGGTAAATTATTATTGAACTGAGCTGACAGATTGTTATAAGGTAAATGAATCAAACATTTAATAAAATTTACTAATAACATGAAGGTGATTAGCTATGATCCCATCGGTATCCATAAAACCAGATACCTCAGTGCATGTTTCCCATGATGATTATCAGGTAAGTCTATTAACAGCCGATCGTGTGATACAAGAATCTCAAATAAAACATGATGGACTATGCAGCTTTCGTTACAAAGGGCGCCGTTCTTGGTTTGAAAATGAAAATGTTGCATCACTTAATGGTAGGGTTAATTTTATAAATAAAGTTACATCTCGTATTATAGAATCAATGCCATTGCGCGATAAACCAATAACATTTATATCATTAGGTTCAGCTGGCCTGCTAACAGAATCGTTCATAAATGAACAACTTAAAAACGCAGGTTATAAAGATATAAGCTGGAGAATTATAGAAGTAGACTATCAAAGCAATGGTTATGAACAGTGTCGTAAAGAATTTAGAGAACATGTAAATGCCAATGTCAGAGCATTTACGACGGAACAAGCATATTTAAATAAATCCCACAATCATGGCATGTTGGCTGAAAATGATAAAAACCGCGGGGGCGTTGTTATCTTATCTATTGATCCTCCTACAGATTTAGAAAAAAAAAGCTATGACTCTGATTGTATGATTCTCAAAGGAAGGCCTGTTGAAGACGTTAAAAAAGCAAATGCGATCTATTTTATTTTTGCGCCAATTGTTCATAAAGAAATGTTCTGTCAAGTACCACAAGAATTATCCAAAGGGGATAAATTAGTTGGTCTTGACTGTGCGCTAAAATGCTCAATAAACAAACATGGAAAGCCTGAATTTAGCTATAGCCAATCTGAAAAAGGCAAATATATATATAATGGCGTTAAACGTTTACTGGATCTTCACTACGAAAACCCTGATCTGGCACAGAGGAAAATTGAGTTAAGTGATGTTGCCGAAGCTTTCGATAAATTCATCGAAATAATAAATATTGCAGGGATGACTGGCATCAGATTTTTTGTTTCTGACTATGACACAAGTAAATTAAACTTACACAATTATTTTACCAATTGTAATAATGAAACATTATTTGCATCTTTCGAAAATAATGACATATCTTTCGAGAGAAAAGAATAATACAGCTTATTCTAATAATGTTTTTATCAGGAGCGCCGTAAAACACCGCCCTTCAGGGCGGGGGAGTATGTCAATTAATTACCATGCTATCTATTTCCAGTGTAATACGGAGGATGCGTAGGTGCTATCTTGCCTCGCTCCCTCAGTAGGTGCGCAACCTGGCTATTCTGCTCGTTAGCTTGCCCACGAGCCGCTTCGGCATATTTAGCATCCAGATGCTCTTTCGACACATTATTCCCCGGCGCATAAGTCGCCGCCACCTGTTTCACAAATGCCACTTTACCCGGATCGCCCTCCGCCCATTGATCCAGTTGCGCGCTAACACCGTCATTATTGGGTTTGTGCGCCTTCCCATATGCACCATCAATTTGCTCATCCAGTAGGTCAAACTGTGCATTAATCGCTGCGGCGTTGTTCGGATCTTTGGCAATCGCATTCGCCCGCGCTTTTTTGGATGAAATTTTCTGAGTTCGGTGCTCCTTGGCCTCGGCGCTTTCCTGCTTCGAGGTCGGATTAACCATATCGTTGAGAAATTTAGCTCGGTCCCCATAATTTAACTGCCCGACCACTTGGCTGTAGCCTCGGAACTCTTCCATAAGACGGGGTAGCGCAATTGGCGTTATGGTGTCATTTGGATCTGTTGAACCAAAGCGCGTCATGGGTTTAAAGGCTGTTGAACCATCACTATAGGTTACTTTCAGCGATGGAATAACCCCTTGACCATCTTCCGTTAATCCAATATGGGCCAGCTCTTTCGCCTGAATAGTTTTGCCAGTTTCTTTATCCTTATCGCCAATCCCGCGTTGAATATGCCCGGATAGCACGCTATTCATCACACGGATTGCGGCAGGATCGTTATAGTCCATGTCACCACTGAGAACAGCAGGCATGATACGGTTAATTTCCGTAACGTTCTTAATGGCTTGCTCTCCAATAAAGCGCTTGGGGTGAAGCGGGTTATCTGGTGATATTTGCTTAAATAGCTCCGGATCAACATTCCCTGTTTTATCCAACTGATCAGCAAACATTTTGATAACTGGCATTTCATTTTGCATGCGCTGCAAACGTTTTTTTTCATCAACCTGAAAACCAAACTTCTGTTGTGCCAAATGATTACTTTGTGCTTGCAAGGCGTATGAGCGATCAGCATTTTTTGCACTTAACGCATGAGCTAAACCCCACTGCTCATCTTGTACCTTATCCCGATCTTTATCATGATCATATTTCGCCTGGGCCAAACCAAAACTACGATCTGCATTTTGCTGGCTTTGCTGCAATTGCATCCGGCGCAACTCCGATTCTTGACGGCGGCTAAGCGCACTATCTACAGTATTGAACCCAGCCATAAAGCCATCGGCCAATCCACGTACATCTGCCATAACGTCCCCTTAAAAAAGTCGGCTTGCCAGCAACCCAATGGCTGCACCAATACCCATGCCGATAGGACCACCCCACGAACCGGCCGTTGCCCCTGTAGCCGCTCCGGCACTGGCACCACCTGCTGCGGCAGCGGTACCGGCCCCCGCTGCTGTACCCGCTCCAGCAGCACCTGCTGCCGTACCTGCTCCAGCGGCTGCACCGTAACCCACCCCTACCGCCGCACCTGCCCCCGCGCCCATGCCGACCATCTGCATTTCGCCTTGTTTCTTCGCGGTCTTAAGCTGCTCATTGGCGCTTTCACGCCCCAGTTCCAGATCCGCCGCTTGTTGCATTCCTTGCAGCGCCTGCTGGCGTGTTTGTGCAGCGACATCGATCAATCCATAGCCCATTATTTATCACTCCCTATTTTTAGGAGTTCGCGCAGCCCGGTAGAGCCGCCCGTTAAAATACTCATTTGCCGATCCGTTTCCGCCTCACGAATACCGTTTTTTGCCCCTGCGGTTGCCAGTGCCGATTTCAGCCCCTGGCTGTTATCCTCCTGGTTAATTTGCTGGGTTGCACCATAACGGGCCTGCTGATTCGCGGCTCCGACGGTTGCTGTATTCAGCGCCTGCTGTTGGACCGAGTCCGCTCGCGCCAATTGGTTGTTCATCAACTGCCCACTCGTCGATAACGCCATCAAGTTCTGCAATTTGGGGTAGTAGCGATCCATCCAATCTGCATACTGCTTGCGCGTAATGTCAGCGAAAGTATCAGAGGCGTAGCCCATAAATGCCCTCCTATAAATTTCGGTAGTTGCTGCTCATGAATGGCGTATCGGAAATACTAAATACACCACTGGTATTGCCACTGGTTGGTGTAGGTGTCTTGGCCGCTATGCTGGATAACCCATAGGTTCTTGCGGTAACGCCGCCCAAAGCACCAACAGCGCCCTGCGTCGCCAGGGTTTTTGCTAATGAGGTTTGCGCATCTGAAGTAGCTTTTTGTTGAGATGCGGATGCTATGTTCTGATAGCCCTGTAACGCCTCTGCTTTCTGGCCAGAGCCCATAGCCTGAACATCCTGCAATCCAGCCACATACTTATTCTGCTGATCCGTCTGCGCCCGGTTGGTTGCATCGATAGTGCCAGCTACCTGGTCCGTTGCCAGGTCGTTCATGGTCGATTGAAATTTACCGCTACTGGGGTCAACACCCGCCGAGACAAGACCATCAGCGGCTTGCCTCCGCGCTTTACCAAACTCCTGCTGATAACCAAGGTTTACGTCCCCTGCTATGCCATCGTATTTCTGCTTATCGTTGAGCCCCTCAGCCTTTTCCATAAACAGGTTTTCATAAGGTTTCAGCTCATTTTGATATAAATTCCATTGTTGTCGTGCAACATCAGCCGCTGCGTGCTGCTGCGACGTTTCTTTTACTTCTGAACTACGCCCACCGCCCCCCATTGATCACCTCACATTGGTATCCTAAATTTCATAAGCCCTTCTTCATTCGGTAGGCGTTCCCAACCTAAACGCGCCGCCACCCGGATAAAGCCTTTTCTCGCCGTGTAGAACTCAAGCCAGCGACCGCCGGCCATACGCGTTAGTTCCTGAACATGCGGTAACCAGTGAGCCAAGGCATCCTTTCGTGTACTAACGCCCAGCCACACCAAAACGTAAGGAGTACCGCACATAGAGTCAGGTCGAAGCACAATGCGCGTATCCTCCGTTCCAAAACAAAATGCCTGTTGCTTTCTGCAAGCATCCTGGATACGGTCCAATAAATTGGTCTCTCCGACATCTTTTGCGACACGCTCAATTAAACTCAGCATATATAAAACCAGAACTTATCAAGATGGTTATTTAGAAAAAATAACGAATTACATTCTTAAAATCCCTTTTTCACGATTAACGATAACCGCGACCCCCTTGTGAGAAAATTCATAACCGGCACCACTTTCGCCGGCAGAGACACTTATCACAATAGGTATGGTTCTTTTTCCCTTCGTTATTTTGCATGAAACGGTATAGGGAGGGGTTGGATGATTAGTATGAACAATGTATTCCTCACCCACTTTGATTGAAAACCAGTTTTGCTTAGGTCGTGCTTTTGCAAAAGCTGCATTGTCAAAATACATTCCTAAGAGACTTATAATCATATCCTCCCGACTATCCATGTCATAATAAAGTGTTATTTGTCGCGATTGTCGTCTTGGTACAAAGAAGCTGCCACGCGGAACCACATAAGTTGAACAAATATCACCGACTATCCGATCGGCATACACGGTCCCGCTAAATTCACCATCCTTGGCATAAACCGTCCCACGAAACACACCACTCTCAGCATTAACTTTCCCCGTAAATGAACCTGAAGTAGCGATTATTTCCCCTTCAATTTTCGCATTTTTAGCCACCACATTCCCATTTGCATCAACCGTAAAATTGCCACTTTCGATTCTTGCGGTTTTAATCAAAGGCGATTTGATTTCTATGCCAGCCTTTAGACTATCAGCTGTAATTTTTTGCGCCGATAAAGTTTTCATTACCGCATCTTTAGCGACCAGTTCATTAATGACGACCTTCCCGCTATCGTTCACTATGAAGGGAAATGTATAAGAACCATCTTCATGGGGATTATTGGGATCAAAGACAAAAAATTGAGAGGCTGAAACCGCCACCTGGCTTAGCAAATAACCGTTGGCATCTTTGCGAGCGACAATACCAATACCCGCCTTAATATCACCTGCCTGCGCCTTAGCACTCCATTGTGCTTGATAAGCGGCGGAACCATGGTCATCTATGCGTGCAATTGCTTCCGTATTTAACTGGACTGCGGCACTGTTTTTATCTAACGTCACCCCGACGCTATCAACACGTTTTCCTAGCGCCTTATCTGCCTGAATCCGTTTTTGGGTTTCTTTATCCACCTCGACGCTAACGCTGTCGATATTTTCTTCAGCGACATCTATTTTCGCACTCAACCCTTTTATCAGTGGTGAAGCATTTATCTCTTCATTAATCAGCTTCACAACGGCGCCAACATCGGATTGCGTCTGCGCAAAGCAGCCATGTACATCATTATAGGGCCCGGGTTCATCCTGAGTATTGATATGGCGGATCCAGTAATACCCTTTCCAGCCAGGATCTACTGGGTCGCCATACACCCCAGCGGCTGAGCTGGCTATCAGTATCACGTTGGCAAGGTTATTTTCTGAGGAGCGGTAAATCTCTGTTAGCGCGTGCCCTCGATAGTTAGGCATATCCCACTCCAGGAGCACATACGCAAAACCCCCTGTTGTTTTGAAACTGGTGGGCCTGGTTGGTTTCTGTCCCCGGCTTTCTTTAGAAAAACCGCCGCCAATGCCATTTCTCGGCACCAGCATTACTTTGCCGCCGGATAAACGCCGTATATTCGCCAAATTGAGTTTAACAAGATCGCTATACGTCACCGCGCGGTTGTTTCCATCTCCGCGTTGTCCAGTTAACGTTTCAACGTTCTCAGCCAGAGACGGCTGATCATTACCCGCTCTAAATTTTGTACTCATGGGGGCATTTCCAACATGGATGTAGAGAGTGTGATGCGGTCAACTTGTACGCTGCCATAGACTTCAATTTGCCAGCATTTACCGCGTAAGGGAGGCAATTTCACGGTAGAATCTCGCAAACTGCCTGGGGGCAAATCCAACACGGCTTTTTTATCGGCATACAGAATTACGCCCACTTCCGCAGGAGCATCAGACATGATGCGCAAACATGAAAAGGCTGCATTTTCCGGCGCCAGATATACTTTTGAGCGCCAACGGCAATTTAAGGATTCGCCATCGCCCCACGCGTACAGTGCCTTCCCTTTCGTGATGTACAGCGTATCGCTCGATTCATCGTTATAAGCACAATCAAAACTGGCTGTGATGTGACGAATGTCCATACTGACCGGATCAAAAATAAAACCGGCCACGCCATCATCGGTGTCGTACAACGCCAGATATTCATTTTCCACTCGCCAGGCACGAATAGACGACGGGTTAAACATCGAGCGCCACTGTTTGGCCTCGATAATGCTTGCCGTGGCTATTTCCGCCGCCCCGGATGCACTGATAGAAACCAGTCCATTGGGTGAGGCATAAAGTGCAAAACCATCCATGGTCACCATTGATTGGCGTGAAACGCATGAGAGTGCGATAAGTGAATGGGTCGAGGTGATGTTTGATGGCGAAATGCCAGAAAAGATATAGGGAATGCCTTTAGTGCCCACGACCAACGTCGTCCCCACTGCGGCAATAGCGACTATTTCATCCTGTGTAGTTTGTTTATTACTGTCCTTCCAGGCATAAGGCAAGTAAGCCTCACTGAACATCACCTGATTGCCCTTAAATCCCGCAGCGATGCCATTCGACATCATGCATAAACCGATCATGCCATCGGGTGGCATAAAGTAGTCGTATGTTTCCAGTGATGCGCTTAACTTAGCCTCTGAGAAGTCATCAACAAATGTCCCGATGGCAATATTCAGTTCATCCACCAGTAAAAAATCTGCTGATTGGCTACTGGTTGCTGAACGATAAATTCGCCGCTTGGTTATGTTGTTGTTCTGCTGGTATGGCGGCTGCAAGTGCAACTTTACCGAACTACCCGGATAGGGGATCGTCAATTCTTTCGTTACGGGCCCCGGTGGCCCTTCCTCACCATATGCCGTGACATAGGTTTCTGTGTAGTAGCGAGTCTCATCATCAATGGGATCATCCTTTCCCACTTCTGCGGGAGGCGTGACGCTACCAACCACAACCGGATTGATTGGCGCAGGGATCCCCAATCGGAAAAATGCGACGGGATAACCGCCCGTTCCGACGGTCGCACTCTCTATGCCTGTTACCTTGGGAAATTCACCATCGGTGTAATAAATTCGGCCATAGTCATCATTAACCACTGGGCTACGGATAGCATCAACAACCTTGTTCCAGGCAAACCAGAGACCATTCTGATAGTAGAAAATGGTTTGAGGTTGGAAAGTAAATTTGTAACGCTGATCGCTATCGCTTTGCATCGGTGTAATGACACCGTGCCTGAAATGGCAATCCTGCGCCAGCGTAGCATTAGCTTCGGGCAATAGGTGATCAACTACGCGTGGCATTACACCGCGCATCATAGTGATATCAATGGTCGCCATGAGACTCTCTGGAATATAAATAAAAAAGCCACGCTGTTTAAGGCGAGGCTAGGTATCTTGGGGAAAATATTGCGCGTATCATGCAAGTAAAAGCATAGAGAAAATCATTTATTGGATGCTAAACAAAAAGCGTTACAATCGTAATGATAAATGCATCATAACCTTTAGCTGCATCTTCCTTGATATTCTCAATGGCATTGTTGTTATTCTTCTGGATTTCGTTTTTATCCGTCAGTCTATCAAAGCCATCCCAACGAGTGTGCATGTCTGGTCTAAACCCTGGATTGAGCCAATGGCCCCCCTCAATCATGCCAATAGAAAGATTTCTCTTCGTCGCTTCCTCGCATACTTCGATGGCCGCTGTTGGCGATAACTTCATTACAGCATTACCACCAAGTTCAAAGAAGAATTTTCCTTCTTTAAAAAAACCCTTTTTATTTTTCCTCATTTTTTTTCTCCCACGCAATACGCGAATCATCAACCCAATCTTTATCAGTCTTATCACTAACTTGAACTACTTCCCCAGTACGATCATTGACTATTACATGTTTGCCAGGTCCACCATAAACCGTTGCCGGATCATTTCGCCCCAAAAAATCAGGCGGCGTCTTTTCAGGGCTTCGTTTATCTTCAGAACGCCCCTTGGCTCCCTTAGCGACGATATCTTTAACATCTGCTTCGGTCCACCCACGAACACCCATTTGCCCTTTAATCTTATCATCAAACTTCAACTCAGGGGTTTTGGTTTGCGCCTCTTTTTGCTTATTCTCTAGGTCTTTTTCTTGCTGTTCAGCAAGAATATTATTTTCTGTCAACTGCTGAGACACTTTAGCCAGATCTGCCTGCGCTTGCGCGAGCATCACTCTGTCTCGTTCTAGTGCATTATTTAGGTTCGTATATCTGTAATAGCGACGATACATTTCCTCTCTGAGTGATAGGTATATATAGTAGCCAGGCCCAGATTGCATATTAGAATCCAAAAGCCCCTTGCGTGGATTATAAAAATCCTCATGGAATTTTTTCGCCGTACTCGTTTGTTCTTCAAGAAAAGGAATTGCCTCTGTCTTCACATCGATTGTGGCAATAGCAATCTCTTTTGCTTGTTCGGTTATTGCGATAGTTCTACGAGTTTCGCTTAATGCACGTTCTGCAACAATTTCAGGATGTTTTTTCAGCCATTCCTGTTCTCGTTTTTGTGCTTCCTCAATCTGCTGTTTTTCCTGCTCATTGGTCAATTTCTTTGAAACTGATACATAGACGGGTTCACGGCCGCCGCCAAAATCAACAAAGGCATGATGCGTATCCGATGAAGGCGTTGCAAGGAATGCTGAAAGATCGGGTTTTTCATTAACCTTGGGCGGGTTTTTCACCACAGCAGGCCGGGTCATATCAATCTTGACCTGGAGTGCCGGTTTTCCCGGGATAACATTGACTGAATAGATGCCCGGTACTTTTGTTTCTTTCGCTTTCACAACAGGAATAGTCGTCGTTACCCTCGGTTGTATAAGCGCAAGCTGGGTAACGTTTCGCTCAACGTTGACGACTGACTCAGCTAAAAGACCTACTGCCGCTGTTGGCGCTTTCCCAATCTCACTGACGGGAATATCACTCACAATCCCTGCTGGCATAGCCGTGACATTATACCCTTGCTCTAACAAACCTTGCCTTGCCACCTGGTTCATCAGGTTTTGCTGAATTTTTCCATAGGTAGGATCAAGGCTATCTGGGGCGATACTGGATGGGAACAGAGCTCCCGCAGTGAAACCAACCAAACGTCCTGCAACAGGCAGTGCGTCTGCGAGTAATCCCGCAACTTTCCCCAACCCAGCATCGATAACGCTGAGATTTAACGTAAATCCCCACGTTCCTGCGACAGGGTAAACCGGCATGGGGAGAGCAATCGCCAAATAGGGGCTAACCGTAGCTTGCTTCTCAGGGTTCTTACCAAAGTCAGTTTTCGCAGTCTTACCACCATTCCCCTTACTCCCTCCATCGCCTCCCCCCTTCCCTCGATCATTAACGGGCGAACTCCAACCACCACCGCCACTGACTGTCATCGTATCTCCGCCATTCGGAGCACATAAATTATATTTAGTCATCGATAATATCCCTCTCACAAATACTGTATGGATATACAGCATCATTCCAATGCTATTCAACTCTTATCGCAAAGCAAATTAAAAAAAACTAAAGAGGCGTTTTTATGTATTAATGGGAATTAAGTTTTAAAAAAAATAAGATTACAGCTATTCAAGTAAATACATCAAAGTTAATAGAACACGCCTATCCAGCTTTCAATTTCATGCTTCGAGGAAATATACAATCCACTCAAATACCATTTCACGAAGCTGCCCCTCCATTGGATTGCATTTGTTTTTTCTGCCCTGCCGCCTGGTCGGTCTGCGATTTCACACCCAGCAGATCAACAAAGGTCTGATAATGCTGCGATGACAACATGGCGTAATTGCCGTTTTCACTGTCCTTACCGAAAGCGCGGAACAGAATCCACTCCAGCACCGGGTTGATATAAAGCGCATCCAAAGGGAATGAACGGTTAACCCCTGGCTTCAGGTCATTGATGGTGGCTGTATCAGGTAGACGCGATACGCTAATCTCCAACGAAGTGCCGAACACTGCGCCAGGGAAAAGGTGAAAAATACGGGGTGTTTGCTCATCGTAAATGTAACGCTCAACCGGCCCCGTCAGCGTATGCCAATCAGGAAATTGATAGTCGAGTACCTCGCGCGAGACCGGCTGAATGGCGCGGCCATCGACAACGCGGTTCACATCCAGTAAACGCAGTGCGCCTTCTGGCAGACTTTGCCGCGTTCCCGCTACGCAATCGAACGTCTCAATCGTTGCCCCGGCATCAGGACGAATTATGATGATGGCATTGAGCGCGCTGTTGAAGTAATCCAGCAGTTCTGACTTGGACCAACGTAGCCAATGCGTATCGACCAGTTGGGCATTGGCAAGGCCAATAACATCGTTAATTGTGGTCATCAGTAGAATTCGTGTCGGCGTACCGGGTTTTGAAATCCGGTAATGGGAGAGTTATCGAGCGCATCGCGGTAAGCCCGGCGATAACCCTCAGTGAATAGCGCGCGGAAATACACTGCACGTTGCGGATCGCTCCACGACTTACCCGGCATCAGGTATAAATCTTCCAACGCACCGGCGGCAATCACATCGGTATAGTCATCGGCCAGTGCATCGGGCAACGTTTCGGCATCACGCCGTGGTTCCAGCGCGAATAAAACAGTGACGTGCGCGTATTCCCGGGTAAACGCCAGATGGTTGGCAGAGATCACAGTGAAATCAACACCGGCGGTCAGATGGCGCACATCATCGGGATTGCTGATATCCGTCACCCGCAATCGCTTGACGCATTTCACCAGCAGGCTTTCTGTCAGCGCATGCGTCGCGCCCGGCACCACATCCGTTAGCGCAAGTGTATCGCGGCATAGCAACGATTCACGGCAGAAGGTAATCGCCGCCTCGCGCACCGATTGTCGCATCATGATATCGAGCGGGCCGGTGATATGTTTGCGGATCCCGGGGAGAAAAGCGTCAAGCGCGACCATTAGACGACAGCCTCACCATTGATAGCGGAACGAACGCGAGCACGGAAATCATCAACCTTTTCCTGTGCGCCTTTTTTTAGATCCAGATCTTCCGCTTCCACCAGCGTTAACAGTTGTGCCGAAGTCAGTTTTGCCAGATCGACATCATCATTACCGACCTTTACTACCCAGCTATTGGCGGCGTCTGCTGCTAACTGATTTGCCAATGCATCTTGTGCAAGCTGCGCTTTCACTGCATCAGCCTCTGCGTTTTGTTGTAACACGGCCTCCGCTTGCTCTGTTCGCACCCACACCGTCGGGAAAGCCAGCAACTGATGCGCCATTGCGCTATCGACATCAACGGGAACAAGACGGGGAAAGACAATGCGACTGCCCGTGATGGTGTCGCGCTTTTTGTCCTTGTCGCCGATATACACAATCGAAATAGATTCAGCCATAGACATAGCTCCTGATAAACGAAACCCGCCATTACGGCGGGTAACATTGAGTTAATCGCGCGGGGTTAGTAGCCCACCGCCGTGTATTTAAACAGTACGATAAGGCTGCCCGTGGCGGCACCACCAGCAATAGTGGCGGTGATCTTCTCGCCATCTGCTACCGTGCTGTACGGTACGACAGGGACAGATTTTGCCACGGCCGCAGCGTGGCTCGCCGCCGCAACCAGCGATTGATCACCGCTGTTGATCGCCACAGTGACATCTACGCCCAGCGCATCACTAATCACATCGACACCGTGGATGCGCATGCCGATCGGCATATCGAGCAGTTCGACCACATCCCCCACCTCTGCTGCATTAAGCGTTACGCGGCTTTCCGCAATGGACAGATTGCCCTGCGGCCCCTGATAAACGGCGTCACGCATGGACGGTGCCTGAATCGTTGCCATATAGACGTTCTCCTGAAATGAAAAAAGCAGGCCGTAGCCTGCTGATGGAAGGGAATTAGCGACCGGTTGAGATCGCCGAGTCAACCACGATCACACCGTGGTCGTTGACACGGCCGTCCTTCTGTTGGAAGCGAATCTTCTTGAGACCGTTGATCCAGCGAATAGACACTTCGGTGCTGTTACCGTGGTCTACCTTCTCCTCGCGGTATCCGAAGTGACCGCCGCCATCACCCGTGCCATAGGCATTCGCCAACGCCTGGCCCCCAAGCAGTAGCGCCCGGTCGATGGTAGTTTGCGCTTCCTTCAACGCTATAGACGCCACCAGGTCGTTACTGGATACAGCAACCTGAGAGCCGGTATTGAAGCGGATCGGCATGCCGGTGTACTTGCGCACCAGGATGTTACGCCACATGGCGCACTCACCTTTGAACAGCGGATGGTCAAAGCCCTTGGAGCGCTGAATGGCGCGCGACAGCATCGCTTGCCAGTCCTTGCCAGAGGTTGAGGTGTACCAGTCATTCCACTGGCGCGGCGTGACATTCAACACGTAGTACGGGTCTTCGTTCGCCATCTCGTCTTTCGACATTTTGATCGGCTGAATGGGATGTGCCATTTCATCGATATACAGCGACAGGTTATCCACCACGCCCAGCGTGAACAGGTCGGCCGCATCCAGCCCTTCAAAGCTGGTTGCATCACCGGCATAGAAATGGCGGTCGTAGGTCGGCGGCAGCACATCGTTGATCATGATTTTGCCGAACTCACCGTGACTCGCCAGCGGCAGAATGGTGTCATCGGCGATGAAATCACCACGCGCCCCCGCCAGGTGAACGGTTGCACACTGGTCTTGCAGGTCGTTGAAGTAAGTGCCTAGCAGCGTGCGCGCCGTTTTATTCAGGTTGTGCTTGAAACGCTGCTCGCTCATCTTGCCGCCAGCGTCCACCAGATGGCGGCCTTGGTTGATTCTGAGCGAGAAGTCGGCAAACGCCAGGTTCTCACCACGCCCCGCCAAATTCTCATCGCCCATGGTCGGACGCTTAGACAGTTTGTGGACGATCTGCATATCCACTTCGTCACCTTTCTGTTTTTGCAGATCGGTAATACGTACCACCGGCGCGGTGTAAAGAGTTTGCTTCACACCTTTTTGATCCGGCGTGACGGCCTTGGGTGCCTCCTGCTGCTCGGTCAGAATGTTGACGAATGAACGGTTGCGGTTGGCTGCGGTAAACAGCGCAACCTGCATCAGCTTATTCGCCTGGGCCGCGGTAATCGTTGTCATGTTGACTCCCTAAAAATGAAAAACCCGCACAATGGCGGGTTGGATAGTTGAAGTTTAGGCTCAGATGGCCTGTTCCAGCAGCGCATCAATCTGCGCGTCCGTCATCCCGGAGAACAGCGATTGCAGTTGTTCCGGGCTGGCGTTGGCGGCCTGTTCAAGCAGCGATGCTGATTGCGTTGGCGTCTGGCCGACATCTGAAGGTGATGCAGGTAACTGTGTTGCAGCGGAGGCTTGCGCCACAACCGCTGCGGCTTTTTGCTGAATAGCATCGGTGGATGGTTGCTGTGCCGCTGGAGTCGGTGCTGGCTGCTGAGGTGCACGCTCATCAGCTTCACCATAAGCGGCGCGGGTACGTTTCACCACTTCACCGAAGCGCTCAGTTAATGATTTATCTTTCCATACAGGGTCATTTTTCAGTGCTTCGTCGATATGCACCGCCAGCGTGAAGCGGTCCGGATCTTGGCTTTGCCAGGCTTTCAGGTCGGGAGTGGCATCCAACGCGGTCATTGCTGGATTTTCCTCGACCTGCGGTGCTGGCGCGGCCACCGGCTGTGCTGATTGCAGGTGATCGACCTTCTGCGATAACACATCAATGACGCTCGCCACTTCGGGGAAACTATCGCGCAACGCGGCAATTTGCTCCGGCGTGATCTGCGCTTTTTCCGGTAACTGTGCGGGTTGTAAACCTGCCAGGTTGATCTGACGCGTGAACACCTCAAGCTGGCGTTTGGTTTCAGCCAGTTCGGCCACTGTGCGTTGATTGGCATCCGACAAGCGGCGCTTCTCGGCACGTTCTGCTTCCAACACGTCATACGGAATAACGTGTTTGCCGTCGCGACTGAGAATGCTTTTGGCCGGCTCAGTTTGCAACGCATCAAGTGCAGGGTTGGGCTCGGTAGACTGCTGTTGATCCACAACCACGTCCGGCGTCGGCGTGAGATTGCTGCTATCGCCCGTATTTTGTTGTGTCGTTGCGACTGCCGATACCGGCGGTACATCGACAGATAACGATGCATCACCCGTTGCTGCCTGCCCTTCGATATCAATATCACCGATGCGCTCTAACATCGCTTCCAGCTCTTCCGCTGTTTCGTTACCGGTTAAATTCAATTCCACTGTTGACTCCTGCATGTCTATTTGTCGGATAGGTCCGAAGAGTGTTAAGGCGTATCGCTGCCCATGCGAATAAGCGCTCTGTGACCAAAACGCTTAGCGGCACAAACAAAAACGCCCACCAATAGTGGCGGGCGCTGAACTTGTGGTATAAAAAAACCGGAGCAGCTTTTTTAAGGCATACTCCGGTATCTTTGGGGAATGTAGCGCGAATACTTGCACAACTCAATAATTTTTCAGGACTCACCATGAATTTGTTAAACTCAACGATTATATTTATTACGTTCCTATTGAAACCCCGAGAACGGGTAATGTCTGCAGCAATCTTTATATGCGGAATATATGCCACATTTGGTAATGAATTGTTTGGTGTAATGACGAACGTAGAAACTGTGAGATTCCTTTTTTCTGGTTATGCTTCTGAAAAGCAAATTTTAGGGATTTCAGTTTTAACAATTATATTTGGGGTGGTTAAAATTTTATTTGCCTGGGCAGCAGGTATGTTGCTCATTTATCGATACAAACGATTTGGGACTATGCCTTTTCCTTCTAAATCTGAAAAAAGATAGATTTATAGCGTAATAGCATCAATCTCTCCCTGTATTGTCTGCATCATCTGCCCACGTAACGCATCTACTTCTCGGGTCGTGTTCTCCATATCCTGAAGAATACGGCCAGTTTCGGCTTGAGTCTTGGCATCGTCAAAGCGTTGGCTGTTTGCCAGCACCTGTTCTCGCTGTGCCGCGGCTCCGATCCGCTTAGCTTCCGCCTCCAGCTTCGCCACTTTGCCCGCAATCTCGCGCATCGCCAATTCCTGCTGCTGGGCTTGCATCTGCTGTTGCTGCTGGGCAGCCTGCTGCTCTTCCGGCGTCATTTCATCCGGCGCTTTTGGCGTACCCAACGCGCTACGGATGCGTTCAATAAATTCCGCCTTACGCGGCACGTCCAGCAGTTCCACCCACATATCCAGCACCGTTGCCTGTACCTGTGGCGGCAGCCCGGCGATCACCTGCGACATACGTTCTGCCAGTTGCGATTTGTAGGCCGGCGTCTGTTGAATCGGTGCCAGCGCAATATGCGCACGCAAGCGGGAGACATCATTGGTCATGCCACCTTCCGACTCCTGGTTGATGGTGACCTGTTTGCGGCGGCGCGGATCGTCACGGTTCACCACGATGCTGTAATTACGGCGACGGGTTAAATCCTCCAGCAGATACGACAGCAATAACTGGCCCACCTGCTGGCAGGCAAACTGGTAGTTGTCGTTGATCTCCGCCAGCGTGGTCGCCCCCTGCTCTACTAGATTGCTGATCGCCACGCCAGAGGCCGCGTTGGACTCCTGCCCAAGAAACGCCGAATAGACGCCCATGCCGTCCTGAATCAGCTTCATGCTTTCCTGCATCACCTGGAATTGCTGCTGCGCGACCTGAAAATCCTGCTGGATATTGAGTGCATCAGATGCCGTGGTTTTATTCTGCCGCGTAGGGTTAAGGTTAATCACGCCGTCCGGGCGTTCCGCTTCCTCCACCAACTGTTTATCCGACATATTGGTCGCGTCTTCATCTTTGATGATGCGCTTGGCCTGTAACAACCAGGTCAGTTTGATACGGCGGAAATTCACTTCATCCTGCGCGGGGATGGCACGACAGGCCAGCCCATAGGGCGCTCCGGATTTATCTTTGCGATATCCCCAGAATGGCACCAGCGGAAACATGCCCTGCGGCGCGGTGCAGGGACGGTCACCGAGAAAATGGGGCCCGACAAACCACGCTTCACGTATCCGGCTCACGCGCGACATCACCACGGTTACTCGCCCGGCCGCCAGCGCCACGGCGTGCATCACATTGTTTTTGTCGTACTGGATAACGCGACCGTTCGCCAACTCCAGCACAGGCACACGCTGATAAGTGCGGTAATAGACCACCTGAAGCATTACGCGCTTACGGTTGGCCGATACCCATTCCATTTCTTTTCGGCTCCATTGCTGGTATTCCTCATAGGCGCTGATCAGTGCCGACTCTTCGCCCTCGGCAATGTCCGTATCCACAAAGCCGCGCCACTCGTTGATCGAGTAATCGATCACCTCTGCCATATTGGGAAAGGTGGCTTTCACTTCGTCCACATCCAGCCAGCGCTTGCGCATCAGCCAGCGGCAATCACTCAAATCGGCTTCACGGCTGTGCCAGTCCCAAAACACTTCATTGCGATGTACCGTGCCGACTTTATAGCGTGAACCAAACAGATCACCGTTGCGACGCACCTCTACCCATCCCAGCCCCGCTTTAATCTGATCGGCATAGGCATCGGAACGTGCTTTTCCCATGCTTGCCAGGCGACATACATCGGAAAACTCGGCATTCACCGCGTCGGCCAATTGCTCCATTTCTTCGTCCGGATCGTCTGCAATCACCATCAGATCGGTGCGCGTCTTGGCCTCCATGCCGAGCACACCATCAATCGTTGGCGCAATCAGGTTGTGCATGGTCAGCGGCTGCCCGCGCTCACGCAGCTTTGCTACCAATTCAGGTTCAAGCTGGTCGCCATCGTAATACGCACAGGATTTATTCGCCGTGGTGCGCCAGTCCGGTTGGGCGTCAATGTCCGATGAGATATCCAGCAGTTGGCGCTGGGTAAAACGATCGCGGTTATCCTGCTGCTGCGGGCGAACCTCAGCATCAATAGCGGCTGTATTCATCAGTGTGACATCCAGTGAGTGGGTTTCGAACGATCAATAGGCTTCAGTTTGGGGCGCGCTGGCATGCGGGCACGCATTTCTTGGGCAATGGCATAGCTCATCACCTGGTCATCAAAGCAGCCGGTTTGTGCACCCATGCTGCCCTTGGCGTCATAGACATAGGTGTTCAATTCGTTGATGGTGCCGATCCAGCGGATGCCGCTGGCCTTTTCACGCAATAGCGTTTTCAGCCCTTCGGTAACAACCGGCTTGCTTTGTTTGGTTGTAAGCCAACCGAGTTTTGGTGTTTCATCATCGTTATCACGATCCAAATACTGTTCGGCATAGATGGCGCGCTGCGGATAAATGTCGCGCAATTTCTGCAACACGGCATGACCGTGGTTGTTTCGCTCTGGCCCGATGTAGGAGATGTTGTACCATTTGCCGACGTGCGCCAGCAGTTGTGCGAACAGTTCCGCATCCAGATGACCGAACCAGTGCGCCACCTGTTCACCAGTAGAACGCTTAATCACATCAAACGATGATCGGTCGCCATTTTCCAACCCTTCGGCGATATCCGCGCCAATGGCGTAATCCTCATCCGCGTCCGGCAGTTCCCACACCAGCAGATGATTCAACAACGTGCGCTGAAGTTCATCTTGACCGCCAGCGCGTAACGCCTGGACTTTCTCACGTTTACCTGTCACCGGATCCATATCGTAAACAATACGCGGCGCACGGCAGCCAGATTCAGCATTCATCACGTTAATAGCTGGAAACACACGACGACCAGAGGTTAGAAATGCTTCCTGCGGCGTAGAAGGAAACTCCTGTTTCATCTCTTCGCCCTGTTCGATCTCTTTGCGGATATACCACTGCTTTTGTTCGTCGCTGAGGGATACCCCGTTAACGGCTTCGACAGAGGCAAAATAGTCCTGATGATACTTGCTGAGTCGCAGACCACCGGCAGGTACGGACGCCACATATTTCGGATCATCGAACCACGGGTAGAAATGGAACTTGTAATCCTGCGGGGTCAACGCAATACCCGACTGCGACAGTTCCAGTGCGCGCGTACTCATGGTGTGGAAATCACCGCCGACACCTTCCGCCGTGGATTCGATAAAGGTGATACATCCATCGTGAATCGCATTGAGTGTGCCGGTGCGCACCTCTTTAGCTTTCGCCGGATACTTTGCACAAATTTTGCCGTGCTCGGAAATATGCAAACGTTGAACGGTGCCAGAACGAAACGACGTAGCCACCTGAATGCTGGAGCCATGGGAAAACAGGATATAGCCGCCGTTGGCGCCGCTGCGACGTTCGGTGACTTTGAATATGCCGCGCAACCAACCCGGCAGGTTATCAAGCGGTACCGCGATTTTGGTACGGAAAATTTCGCCCGCCGCTTGCTTATCCTGCGCAATGATCCCGCACTTGAGGTTGTTATCAAACAACGCCTGGTCAAGTAGATAAATATCGATCGCGGTTGAGAACCCGAGTTGGCGCGCTTTGAGAATGATATTCCGATAATGCATCGCCTTAAACAAACGCAACTGTGCCGGGCGCATGCGGAAGGTTACCAGTTGTCCCTTCTCATTCTCGATTTTGTACAGATTGTTGAGCCGCCACCAAGGATCGGCAAGATGCTCTTTGATAAAGGCAAGTTGCTCCTGTTCTGTCATTTCCTGTTCAATACTCATAGCAAACCATTCTTAACGCTCCCGCGTACTTCACCTACAACGTTAGAAAGCGGCGTTTCCACACCCTGATTTTCAGCGGTGAGTCTCTGCGTTTCGGCCTTCAGCTTGGCAGTGGCCGCGTTAATGCGCAGCGTATCTGCACTCAGACGCGGAACGTTCACCGCATCCAGTTGCAACTTACTTAGGCTGTTTTCGATCGACTCGATGCGCGCAATATTTCGATCAAGCCCCGCTTCGGCCTTGATGAATTTGTCATACAGCTCAATGCGCGCCTCAACCGATTCGGCGTTCTGCAAATCCTCCATGATTTTGTTCAGCGTCTTGGTGACTGACAGCGCGCGGGCGCGGGTGAAAATCAGTTCATCGCGCAGATCGGATTCTCTGGCGGCATCGAACAGTTCATCAGCGTCCAGGTATTTGGCGTAGGCGGAGTGTTTACGCGCATATTGGTTGCCAGCGACAAACGGGCTAACCGGATTGGGATTCCCCGCGTAGCCCTCTTTAAAACGTCCAGAGGAATCACGGCCTTTCAGTTTCGCGTCTTTTTCGGAGGGGGAATTATTGGTGCCACCTGCGTCCGTCGCACCATCATCTTCATTAGCCGTCGCTTTATCGTCTTTTGCGCACTTCTGCGCACTTTTCTCTGATTGCGCATTCTGCGCAGTGTTGCGCACTGGTTTTTGCGCAGATTGCGCAGCACGAGGTTTGATGTAACGACGAGCAGACTGGTAGTTCAACCCATGTTCTTCACACCATTGCTGCGCCGTGATTCCCGTCTCCGCGTTATCTGCCAGAAAGGCAGCCAGCAATGTTTTCCAATCGTGCTTTGCCATAACGTCCTACTGAGTGAGCATTAGCGAGCCACCTCGGGGAAGTGGTTTGGGAATGTCACCTCTCATTACCCCGTTTGGTAGTCAATTCAACCAGCTCAATAAAATCAATACACATGTCCAAGCGGTGACCATGATCATCGACAAAGTTATAACGTTTGAAATATTCCATTATCTCCTCAGTATTTTTGCCAAATACCGGAGGTATAGATAATTGATTCGACAACCTGTTGCATCTTCAAACCTCCAATCTGTTGGATATGATGCCGTCATCCACACCTTGGAAATTGCTTTTCGTAGCGGTGGGATTTATCACTATCTAGGAGTTCCTGATATTGTTTATCAAACGCTTATGAGCGCACCATCAAAAGGCAGATATTTCGATAGAGCAATAAAAAATCGTTACGCGACCCGTAGGATTAGATAGCTGTCCAGCGGGGATCACCGTCCCCGCACTTCTTCTATTCCCTTCAATTTCTTATTAGCCAATTCAAGCGCCGTTAATAAAGGATCAATCCAATACACCACTTGCCCATACGTTAATCGGCAGCCGGCGGCAGTGGTACCAGCACTGGTTGCGTGATTTCCGCTGGTAGCGGGATGCCTTGCGCTGGTATGTAAACGGTGCGCGTACTCGAGCAACCGACCAGCAACATCATCAGGCACGCACTGGCGGCCAGCCGGATCACTCTTGATGATGGTGCGGTAAACAATCTGTTTTTCATCTGACTGCCCTTTAATGTTGATGGCGTACTGGTTGGCCTGCTTGGCGATTTCGTTGTAACGCTGAAATTGCAGTGCCTGACCTGCAATGATCGCCTGCTGCCCTGTGCTGATATCCTCAGACTGCTTCTTATCCCGCGGTGCGACATCCGCATCCCAACGCAATCCCTGTACATACCAGCCAGCACTAAACGCAGCAGCCAACGCACCACCTAATAGCACTACTTTAATTTTCGCGATTAACATGGTTCCTCTATTAATAAGTAAAGGCATTGATAAGATTGAGTAACCCAGATTTCACGTAGCGCTATCGAAACAGCCCATTAATAAATACTCATTTGGATATCTATTTGATACGTAGGCAAAGGCCTCTCTCTTTTTCACGCCGAACAATCAACCCATCAAGAAGTTCATTTCCTGCATAAACCCAACGAGGTAACTGATTACAAGCAGCAATATATGATTCTCTAATCAGCAAACTGTACATCGTAGATTGCAGGAACTTCGAGCAACCAACATTAAACACAAAGCTACCTATGCCATCGAAAACACCTTGCGGCACCTGCTTACCCAATTTGCGTTCAACATTCTGCTCAATACAGTTTTGCGCATCGATCTGGTCTTCTGCGAACCACTGCGCAATCTGCTGATCGCTAGCTCGCGCCACCAGGCCAGTTCCTTTTCCGGTATGGCCGATACCCTGAGTGATAATGTTAGCCGGACAAAGATACGGATCTCGTTGGCAGCCCTCCGCATTCCCCATCACTTCCATAGCATCCTGGCTGAAACGCAAATTGTTTCCTGAAGCCGATTTATAGTGATCGGCATTGCTCAGCACAATGCCAATAATCAGGCTCACGGAACAAATCATGCCCGCGGCAATTTTGCGTTTGCTCATGCTCACTTACCCCGCGCTTCTTTGCGGCGATCTTCCTTGACCTTGAAATATAGATTGGTCAGAAACGTGAGCGCAGCAAATGCCAGGCTTCCAAGCACACCTATTGCGGCCCACTGTTCCGGCGTGTATCCGTTCAGCAGTTGTTCGAACCAAAACACTGCGCTCCCACCCGACGCGGTGTAGGAAACGCCTGTAGTAAAATTTGACATACGCATGACCTCAACTCCGGCACTGCCGTGGCGCTATGTGAGATTTTCGGGAAAAAGAAAAAGCCGCTGGGCGAACCATGCGGCTTGAGGACTGACCAATAAAAAACCGGAGCAGCTTTTTAAGGCATACTCCGGTATCTTTCTGGAATGTAGCGCGTATCAGGGGGTTAGGTCAATTGGGTTTCTTTAACAGCCCGGCTTCTTTTAATGCCAACACGACATCCATTTGACCATTTTGATTTTTCGCAGCACCGGAAAATCCAGTCGTCGCTTTGTGCCATAACTCAGCGTTGGAATAGTGACGACTAGAAGAATCTAATACCACGTTAGCCGCAATGGTTGCGTATTTTTTATTTGGGCTATCTACCGGAACATAACTGCCCTGCGGTATGCCTTTTACAAAACCATCCTGGCACAAGCCAAGAAATGCAGATTTAGGGCATCCCTTTTTTCTACTCTCATGACTACTGGTAAACAGGGTTATTTCTCGGTCCCAACAGTCTTTAGGATCTTGCCCATGAGAATAACGCTGTGCCACTGCGACTGCCGTTTTTCCGTAAACCCCCATATCACGCCTCTATTTCGTTATGAATTTGCTTTCCGAGCATCTGTGATGTGGCTGACTCTTCGATATACAGCCACTGCATACACTGCTTAACCAGCCCCAAATACTGCGGCCATTCACCCGCAGGCATCACAGCCCCTGTGATCGCCAATGATTTGCGCAAATGCTCGAACGTCGCCGTTATGCGCCCACGGTCGCCACATTCATTGCATATCGCTATTGATGGCCGCAGCGTCTTACCCGTTCCGTTACAACGTGGGCATACATTGCTGTGCATCGCGTGCTGCTGTGACCAGGTGCGAAGCGCTGAGCGTTCTGCCTCAATCCGAGCGGCAAGCCCTTCTATCTGCTCACCAACACGCTGATATTCATCATCAGTAACTCGATCCCGACAGCGCAGCCTTTCCAGTTGCTTAATCTCAGCTCTTAACCCGTCGGTATTTTTTCGCGTTTGCCCTGCTTTGGCGCTGTAGCGACGCAAGAGTTTGGCGACATCCTCGATTTGGGCAGGCAGATTACGCTCGAGTACCATCAATAATGCCAGTTGGCACGCCTGCACACTGAGCGGTCTGCTTGATTTGTTCCGTGCCCATATGGCGATAGCGTCCCTAATTCGTTGCTCTGCCTGGACATCATGGCGATATTTCGCCATCAACAAATCAAATCCAACGGCATGCTGGTGCTGCGCCGAGGCAAACGACCCAACGATCTGATCTTTAGAAAGAATACCTTGCCCGCGCCCTACGTTCAGTGATTCAATGCTCATACAGCGCGGATCGTGCATCTTGATAAGTTGTTCTATGGCTATGGTCATTTGGTCAGTCCGGTAAAAATTCACAGGACTGATTTTATGTTTATATTTTTGTATTGCAAATATTCAATATAAAAATTTCATCTTAAGGCACAAGTTATATATTATTTATTTTCACCACCCGTAAACAACATAAAATCTAAGCTTCCATTACTTAAAATTCACGTAACAAAAATCCTAAAAATTAAGTCATGACTCAATTATCTATATTATCTTCACAGAATTATCAGAGTCATCAGAATCATGAACTGCAGCATTGAATTTTATAAAGTCACCAACTTTAACTTTCAATTTTCGATTATTCATAAATTCATCCCATTCTTTAGAAAGATCAAACGGTTTAACCGAAGCATCTTTATTTGTTACAGACTCTATTTCCCTAACTCTACGATCTATGTTCCTCATTGTTTGCAAAATTTCAGATAGCATATCATTTTCTGTTCTTACTGGAGTTGAGCTGGTATTGTCATCCGTAAAAGAAAGTATATCTTGAAATTTACTTTCAAATTGAGGCCAGTAAGTTTCAAAAACACTTTCAATTACTTGGTCTTTCAATCTTAGCTCTCCTAACGACGAATTAACTGTGCTAATTAAGCTATATATACCGTCTTTAGTTGGTAAAGTATGGTTGAACTGTGCTAATGGGTTACCCACATCAGTTGGTTCTAAATCAATTAAAAAAGTGCAAACTCTATTTGATGACAATCCTTTTGCTAAAGCACCAGCTTCAAATAGTATCCATGGTTTTTCTCTATTTTCTTTTGTCAGACAGATCACACCTATTGTCGACGTATGTAATTGAGACGATATTTCTGTGAACCACAATGCTCCGCGATCGATATTTTTACTTGACATCCATGGTTCACATGCTTGAATTACACACTGCACCCATTCATCAAGTAATTCAGCGACTTTACGACTTCTTTCTCCTGACCAACTTAGAAAAAGTTTTACTGACATACAGTTTCCTTATGCTAGTTAAAATCATCAAATATTCAAAGTAAACAAATCAATCAATAATTATATCATCGTATACTTGTGGTAGTAGAGCATATTCCCCCCATCCCAAGTGTTCAAAACAAAGACCTTTCCCATTTTTATTTACAATACCATAAATTAATATAATGCGTTTACGTTTATCATCCGTTATATTTTTCTTATCCAATTGTTCCTTTGGCATTTTCAAAGATAAATCAATATATTTTTCATTCCCATCCCACTTCAACATTACTGTTGATAAAGAGTTGTATCTTTCACCTAAAAAACGTATAAACTTAATGACTCCAAAATATAATCTTGGTGTATGTGTTACATCATTTATTTCATTTATATTTTTTATTATTCTATCTAGCCTTTCTGCATTTTTTTCGCCAGGAAATACGAAATATTTATAATAATTTTTATCAAAATTACGACACATGCCAGCTACAGTTGTTATTTTAGATGGTAGTTTAAAACTCTCCCCCCGATGGCGGCCAATAGGAACATCACTTATCTCACCATCAATATCTTCAACATGATTTTGATCATAAATACCACCAGCCTCATTAGGAATCTCAGGGGGATCTTTCATAAAAGAGTCAATAATAGCCAACTCTTCGTCTTCAATCGCTTTTTTAGCATCTTCTTCTGTTTTATACTGCTTTCCGATTGCTGTTTTTGCCCGGAGGCCACAAGGAATAGAGATAAAAGATGGTAGGTGCGCAAAACTAGGGTTTCTACCGTCCGTTGCTTTATCTTTATTTTGAGGTCGTCTTGATAACGGAGTAGAACATTCTGGACAAAATATATGATGCCTCATTTCCATGGTAAATTCGCTAGGCAACACTCGCCTTCCAGTTGCCTTTAACTCAGGTACTGAATCGCGACCAAACTCCCAATTAGAATGATAGAAGGCAAATTTTATTCTAAAGGTACTCTCATCTTCCATTTGCATACCTCACAGATAAGAATTTTCTTTTCCTCTATAACTTAATATATCCTGAAATACAATTAGTTAGATCATGATTTAAAGAAGTTACCAAATGTCATATAAATGGCTTGCAACAAAGCTTCTTCTTTTTCCCCCACTCGCCAGTCATAAGGTACCCGTCCATCGATCACATCGTGACAAGACGAACAGCCATACACCGCCCAGAAGTCATCCCCTTTATACCCCATGCCATGTGTCGGGCTGGGCAGATGACACAATACTGTCGTTTCTGGATTGCCGTTACAGATGCCCGGGATCTGCAAGGTACAAGCCCGCCCACGGGCAGACTCACGTAACGCTTTGCTTCGGAATGCAGGAGATTTTCTTATCATAATCAAAAACCCATCAGTTGGCTAACAGCTTGTTCCATTTCATATTGATCGGCAAAATGCTGGCTCAGGGTTTCATTCCAGATCACACCAAACACACCGTGATACACCTTGTCGAACTTCTCCTGACTCAGGTTGGCGAAGGCAATGCTCCAGCGCTGTTTTAGCGTGCCGCCGTCCGGGTTCGGTGCCAGGTCGTAGAAATCTGCTTTGATCATGACGTGATTCAGATAGGCATCCTTGGTTTTCACTGCCTCGGCATCAAAGCGCCGCTGACGTTCGCCAGCGACTTCCCCTAATACCTGATCGGCAATTTCTTTCGTCACGTTGCTGTAAAGTGCCGGGTCGCCTGCAACTTGTGCCAGACGTTTTGCTACCCGGTGCGCAATCCACTCCTCCGGGGCGCTGACAAATGCCCAATCCGGCTCCCAATAGGAAAAGCCCAGATCGAGCAACGCCCAGAATTTGCGGTGATGTTTGAGGTTGCGTCGGTCTCCCACCGGCGTCAGTGCGATCGGAGTGCCGATCGGCACCCCTTTCATCGTTTCCTTGTCGTGGTCAGTGGCGTACTTGATGCCGCCGCCGGGCAGCAGAACGCCCAGCGCTTCGGTTTTGTGTTTTTTGGACGATTTGGCTCGGGTAGCAGTTGTCATGCGGCTTCTCTCCTTGCAAAGCGTTCAGCCTCACGACGAATCTGCGCCAAAAACGCTTCGCCCTGTGCCAATAGCTGATCCCGCTCGATATAGCCCATCGCTGGACCACGCCAGGTTTTATCAAATACTGCGATTGCAGCACCAAAACCTGCACTGCTTGCGGTCTGAGACGCGTCTTTTGGCTTAAACCAGGTTGGCAACTCGAAACTGATTCGCCCACGGATAAACGCAATATGATCCGCCAGCTCAGGCCACCAGACTTCCGAGGTCGCTGATTTGATGAAAAAGACATAGCGCCCACCGCGTTCGCGCATTGCCATCGCGTGATCGATGATGTGACGCATGCCGGTGATGTACAGCCCTTCATGCTGTTTAGCGCGGGAATATGGCGGGTTGGCGAATGCTGCACCGTTCAACTCAGCCAGGCGAGCGGACCAGTCTTGCGCCAGCGCGTTATCTTCGGCGGTGTAATACGCGGGACATTTGGCATTTTCGCCGTCACTGAACAGGTCCAGCACCAACGGACCGAACATGGCATTAACGCCCCAGAAAATAGCGTCGGGAGTGCGCCACTGATCGCCAACGTCCTTTAATTCGTGGACAACCTCCGCCTTATAGGCGCTCAGTGCTTGTACGTACTCCGTTTGGGAAAAGTCAGTCATTCGACAACCTCCCCAACCAGCACATGCCGCACACCATCATGCGTGGGCGCAGAAACAATCCCTTGTGCCTCCATCGTTTCAATTAGCCGGGCAGCACGGTTGTAGCCGATGCGAAAATGACGCTGGAGCCCTGATATCGTTGTGCGGCCAGTTGATTGCACAAACTTTGCAGCCTCTGCGTAAAGGGGATCAGCGCACTGCTCATCTTCGCTTTGCGGATTAGGTTCAGCCGACACCGTGGAAGTTCTTTGACTCTCCCCACCCAGCGCCGCAACCAAATCGGTAATCAGCGCAGCGACTTCGCCCACCAGCAGCACAAAATCCGCATCAAAGCGCGCGATAGCATCTTCGCGATCGATGTCGTTATTCTGCTCGAGCACCGTATCGGAGAATTTCAGCTTTTTCAGGCTGCCGTCATCGCTCAACACAAAGCTGATGCGCTCGCGCCATTCCAGTGCCAATTTTGTTACCAGCTTACCTGCCGCCAGATGCCCGGCAATTTCGTCGGTAACCAGATCCTGATGCTTACTGCGCAAAATACCGCCTTCTTCCAGCACCGCTTTCAGTTCCGCTTCGTCCTGTAATGCAAACCCTGCCGGTGCCTTGCCGTTGCGTACCCATTCGGTAATCGTTAACTCGATCGGGCTCTCCAGCGTCAGTGGCACAACCGGTAGAGAGCCGATAGATTTGCGCAGCAGCGCCAACGCGTCTTCGGCCTTTTTGGCACTGGATGCATCCACCACGATTAGCCCAGCCCCTGCGTTAATCCAGATCTGGGTGGTATGGTATTTACTGAACGCGCGCGGAAGTAGAGTCTGGATAACGTCGTCTTTCAGCGTGTCCTTCTCGGTTTTTTTCAGCTTGCGATGTTGTGCCGCCTCCAGCTTTTCCACTCTCGCCGCCAGTTCACGGGCAATCACCGGTGCTGGCAGTATTTTCTCTTCACGCTGCAACGTGAGAAGAATCTGCCCGTTAGCCTGATGAGTTAACTCGCTATAACCTTCCCCCAGCGGTGATACCCAACCAGTTTTGGTTCTGTCTTGGCTGCCACAGGGCATAAACGCGAATGCCGCCAGTTGGTCCGGCAACGTGTCGAATGCGATATCGCGGGTCAGGCGATAAATCAGCGCATTTTTGAAATTCATGGTCATTGGTTAGTCCTCATTGGTCGTTGTATTTCCCCGGGAGTGACGCGCCCGGATCGCGTTTAAAAATTCCTGTCCTTTTGCATCGGTCTTTGCCGTAGCGATGCCCTGCTCAGTCCCTATGGTTGGCGGTCGTCGTAAATCGGCAAGTTGCGTCTTCGGGGCTGGAATGGGCTGCCCCGCCAAAATTTTCTTTTCCCACTGCTTCAACAGGCGCTCGGCCACTTTGCGCAGCTCACCTGCGGTGTGGTTGTACTGGAGCATGGCGCGGCGCATATCCGTCACCAGCCAGAACATGATCGGTGCCGACCAGGGAAAGCATTCTGGTGTTGCGTAGAATCCGCGTTGGGCGCTGTAGTGCTGAAATTCCGCCATCACCGACTCAAGATCCGGCAACCCTGCCAGTTGGCTACTGCCTTCACGACACCAGGCGATGAACTGGCCTGGCGATGGCAAAAATGGACTCTCACTCAGGCGCGCTCGCTGCAATCCCATCTGGATCAGCGCTGGGCTGTTGATGCCGTTCTCCGCAAATGCTCGCGTCCACTGCTGGCGCAACTCGTCAAGTTCGGCTTGCGTCTTGATATGCGCGTTAACCGCTGGAAAAATCACCCGCAGTTGCTGAAACAGGCCGTTGAATAGCTGGCGTACATTGGCATCCGGTTCAAAGCAGATTGCGTTTTGCTGTGGTGCCGACATCGCCGCCAGCGCTGCGCCGTTACGGTTACCGATATGTCGCTGGATTGACTGAATCCCTTTCATATCAGCCCTCCCAACCCGTCAGCCCAATCGGTACTATCCCAATCGAGCTCTTCACGATGCTGCTTACCGATCTGGTTTGTACGCTGGATTTTCAGCGTGCCCCATTGCACCCGCAGCTTTCCGGGGCTCAGGATGTTGCTTTGCCAGAATTCATGCGTATTTGCCCAACGGAAGGCTTCGCAGATTTCCCTGTGTGTAAGCCCGTCCTGTTGCCGCATCAGGCGGATGGTGTTAGCCCATTCAGGCCAGTTGGGCGTTTTCGCAGAGGCGTCCAAGGTCAGAATTTTTTCGTGCATCCAGACGGCGGCTTTGACATCTTCAAATGTTCCCCATGCTTTCCCTGCTGGTGTGAAGATCACCGCGTCTGGATGATGTGAGACAAACTTACTGGCTTTCGCTTTCGTCGCCTCATCCGCTTGTGAAAAACGCTGAGACGAATATTTAGAGATGATCGTTAGATCATCTCTTTGTATGTAATTAACTGCATAGAGATAGGGAATTCCGACTTCGGAATCGCCCAGTTCCATCTTCGGAATTCCCGGATTTCCATCTTCGGAATTCCCAACCGGCAATGTCGGTGGATTTTCGTCCGGTGTATTGGCGACATTTTGCTCAGGAAAAATCAGCCCTATCAGTGCCTCACCATCCAGATGGTAGTGTTTTACTGTCTTTCCACTCGGCAACTGGCGAGTCTCTGTTGTCAGAACGCCAGGCATGTGAAGCTCCAACTTTTCCACAATGCGTTGAACCTGCCGGGCGCTAAGCTCCAGCTCTTCACCTAATTCGCTGTGCTCTTTGTAAAACCAGCCATCCGCCAGCTTGGATTTACCAGACCAGAAAATTAGCTGCCCAAGCACCATGGCCAGTTGTGCCGCTTGTTGTTCACCCTTGAGCGAAAAGAACCGCAGTAATGGCCTCGGGATAACAAGGCTATTACGTTGGCCAGTCAATTCACTGACGATGTTAAAGATTCTGCTCATGGCGTCCCTCTCGATCTTGCGGATGAAGGACATCCGCGAAGTGCCAACGCAGCTTGCTTAAGTCGCGCAACATTCAAGTAATACAGATTCGCAGCATTGCGATTTCCATCTCGCATACCCTGACGCAAGAGCCATCCAGATTTTTCCAACTCAGCAAGGGCGCCATAAATGGTGCTCTCACCTGCCCCAAGTTGCCGTGCGACTGTCTCAATCTCGATTTGGCATACACCCTCGTCATTCGAGTAATCCGCCAGCCGCGCCATGATCATCAACTTGGTCCCTTTGATGCCGGAGGCCGCGCAGGCCTCCCATACGTGGCCCAGTAACTTGCTACTCATACATCAAGCCTCGTGAAATGCTGCTGTACCTGCCACAACGGGCGCGCGCATGGATGCTCATATCCGGGGCGCATAAAGATCACCCGCTTGGTGGCGGGTTCGTACCCCGTGACATGCACAATCACGCCGTTTCTATCCCGGTAGCGGCGGTCAAGCTGTTTGGTTATTTCCATGGTTCACCGCCGCGATCGTTTCCCCGCTCACTTGCTGACGCGAATAAAACGCTCGCGTCACCTGGGGCAAAGCCCCTGTGATTGCCAGACGCCGGGCTTCTTCCCCGGCAATATCCAACTTGTCACCAACGATGCTGGCGATCAGGTCTACGCTTTGCGTGGTGCTGATGTGGGATTCAGGCGTTTTTCTCATCGTGATGCCCTCCCCGGCAACGGCGGCAACCAATCGGGGATAGGCAATCCAGCGGCGGTCAGTTCTCGATACACATGAGCAAGCATTTCAGGGGATTCGGCGAACATTGCCAGAAAGCCACGGATCGCGGCGGTGTTGGTTTCAACGGCAGGATTGGACGACATGGCGCCAGCGACACTTTTGATGGTGGCGGCTTCGCTTTCCGTCCAGCGGGTTTTGATCTGGTCTTCCCGCACTACATGGAACGGCAATCCATTTTTGCCCACCCGTTTGCGGGAAAGTAACTCTTTGCGCACGCCAGAGGCGATCGCAGCCCCTGCCGTGTCACCGGCAGGTCGATGTATTGTGGTCATTGGTCGGTCCTCAGTTTTACTGTTTTTCCGTTATTTCCGGCACTTGGTCAGGGTGCGGAAACAGGTGTGGTAGATCGGGCCGCAACTGATAGCCCTGCACCACGCCGTTGGTTGCGGTAACAACCGCTTGTACATTTTCGGGTGCCACCTTTGCCTTGTTGTATAACCACTTTTGGACAGCGGCTTGCGTCAACCCGCAGGCTTGGCCCAATTTACGTTGTGATCCAACAACGGCGATGGCGGTTTTGATTACTTCATTCATGGAGCCTCCGTCTATTTTGACAAATATTACAACTATAGTTTTTATTTTGTCAAAACTATATTCGTTTGATGAATGACAACCGTAGTTGTAAATTGAAGGTATGAAAACGACACTCGCAGAAAGACTAAAAAGCGCCAGAACATCACTGGGGATCAGCCAAAAGGCACTCGGTGAAAAAATCGGTGTATCGCAAGCCGCCATCCAGAAGATTGAAACCGGAAAAGCGGCGCAAACGACACGACTGGTTGAATTGGCTAACATTCTCAACGTTCGCCCTGAGTGGCTTGCCACGGGTGAAGAACCCATGCGCGCGCCAGAATCCAATATCCCACATGAATCACAGTGGGGTTCGGTGGCATCGTGGGACAGTAAGACTGCGCTATCAGAGGATGAGGTAGAAGTGCCCTTTTTAAAGGATATTGAGTTCGCTTGCGGAGACGGGCGTATTCAAAGTGAGGACCATAACGGTTTTAAATTGCGCTTTTCCAAATCAACGCTGCGTAAAGTCGGCGCAAGTACGGATGGTTCTGGCGTGCTGTGCTTTCCAGTTACCGGTGATAGCATGGAACCCATCATTCCTGATGGCACCACCGTGGCAGTGGACACCACCAACAAGCGCATTGTTGACGGTAAGCTTTACGCCATCGCCCAAGAAGGTGGCGGCAACGATAAGTTGAAGCGCATCAAGCAACTTTACCGCAAACCGGGTGGGCTATTGGTGATACACAGCTTTAACCGCGATGCAGATGAAGAAGCCTATGAGTCAGATGTTGAAATCATTGGGCGGGTGTTTTGGTATTCGGTGTTGATCTAATTTCCATTATTCCGAATTGCAATTATATGAATAACCACATCTGCTAGCGCGGTAGCAAGGATCAAAAAGTGAACAAGAATATTTGTATAGAGTAGACACGAAGCTGCCTGTGGATGGGACTGGCCACTGTGAGCGAGAAACTGACGTACTGTAGTTTCACCAATTTCGCCTGTTATTTAGATACCTTAATCCCGGTGCCATTATGAACATACTTCAATTATGCGCTTATTACAGTATTGATGCTGGTGGCGCTGCTTTACATTAGAAGCATTAAATTACGTCTTGATGAGAATTTTATGAAAATCTTTACTGAATACCAAACTCTAATAGTAAATTATATATTCTAAGGGGCATATATGAGTAAAGCATTCCTTTCACACTCATGGGCTGATAAAGAATTTGTCAGATCGGTTGCACATGATTTAGGAAGACAGTATTGTGTATTTGATGAGCAAATGTTTGATACTTCGGAAAGCTTTAAAGACTCAATTGAAAAGTATTTATCAGATAGCTCTATTTTCGTATTTTTTGCTAGCAAGGCGTCGCTTGATAGCATATGGGTAGATTTTGAAATTACGGAAGCCAGATATCAAACCTTATTAAAAAACATCCAAAAAGCAATGGTTTTCATTATTAATTCAGAAGTAAAACCTGAAGATTTACCTCCATGGTTGGCCCGTGCCAAAGTATTATCTACTAATATTCCAAAAGTAGCATCTAGAGAAATAAGATATCAAATTGATAGAAATATAATGGTTACTCATAAACCATATTTTGAGGGGCGCACTGCTGATCTTGAGAAGTTTCAAATTATGATGACGCCTATAGGATTACCTGCCCCTAAGGTAGCCTCTATATATGGACTCCCACATATAGGCCGTCGAACTTTTTTGACCCATGCAGCAAATCTTACACTATCTTTTAACAGATTATTACCTATAACAGTCTCTGATGGAGATGAGTTAGTTGATGTTGCTGTAAAACTTTCCACTCAGTTAGAGCCATATTCAACGAAAGATGGTTTTGAATATATCATTAAAACGATCAGAGCTGAAACCGAAAGTAAATTAATTGAAAGGATAATAAATCTTTTAAACACTGCCATAACTAATAAAGAACTACCAACGTTGATAGATGATGGTGGTCTCTTTACATCAGATGGCTATCATAGGGAACCGATACGTACAATTTTAACAAGTATAACATCAAAAAATGAAATATATTTATTTATTATAACCAACAGAAAAACTAATGAATTAGAAAATTCATTATATTTAAAACCATTATTAACAGATCATGTTAAACGTTTGGTATCAAAAGTAGCATCTGATGCCGAAATTAACTTAACATCAGTTCAAATCTCAGAGCTAAGTGAGTATATAAATGGTTTTCCACCATCTGTTCATTATGCAGTTCAATTAATAAAAACATATGGGATAAGTGCATTACTGGCTGATAAATATAAACTTGTTCAATTTAAAGTTTCTTTTTTTGTTGATTTTTTGGCCAAGCATGTTTTTGATTCAACTGACAAAAAAATCCTGAACATGTTAGGGAAATATAGCCCTATACCTATAGATATTATAGCTGATGTAGTGGACATGGACACTGATCAGGTTGCACGCAGTATAATTAAATTAATTGAGCACTCATTGGTTATATTCAATGATAACAGCTTATATGCAATTTCAGAGCCTATTGCAGACGCAGTAATTAGTTTATTCCGCGAAGAAGAAGATGTTGACCATATAGCCACTTACAATTCTTTGAAAAAACATCTGGACTCTCAAAATGAGGAGTTGCCTAGATTAGATTTAATGAGATTATTATTTAAAGCAGCCGCAAGAAGCGGGCAACCATTAGACGAAATATTTCATATGTCAAATGATTTAATAAAACTTGCTGAAGACCATTACCATAATCGAGACTACAAGCAATGTATCCGATTTGCTGAGTTATCTCTCGCAGAGGTTCCTAATAATGAAAGTTCTACAGAGTTGCTTATTAGAAGCTTAATACAAGATGAGCAATGGGAACCCGCATTAAAGAATATCGAGATTTATTCTCGCTATGCAGTTAAAAGAAATATAGCGTTCCTTCGTGGTTTTTATCATAGAAAAAGAGGTGAGCTGGGTGATGCGATAAATTCATTCCTTGAATCTGAGAGAAGTGGGCACAGAGGTGTTGCTGTTAAACGGGAACTAGCTATGTGTTACTACTTGAATAATCAGATTCCAGAAGCCAAAAGCTATGTTTTAGATGCAATGTCTCGTAACGAAACAAAATATGTCGTTGATCTATTTATTCAGATTTCCACACGTGAAGGCGATGAACCACGGGCTAGAGAAGGGTTGATTAAACTTGAACAACTTGATACAAGTTCCTTTGTACAACATAGATTATCAACCGTTGAATTAAGGTTTGGAAACGTACCAGCAGCGTTGAGTGCTGCCCAAAAAGCTTTATCATCTTTTAAAGGAGAACGACCAACTTTTGGAATCCTATCCCAATTAGCAACTTGTTACACTAGAACAGGAGCATTTCCGGAAGCAGAGGAGATTATAAATCGTTTATCCAGACAATTTGACAATAAGAAAAACGATATAAGGTTAGGTTTAGAGTGCCGCTTGGAAATAGAAAAAGGACGTTATTCTTTAGCACTAGAAATCCTTTCGCGCATAAAAAATAAAAATTTATTAGTTTACAAGGCTATGGAGCGAGATGCGCTAGCTGGGGAGTTGAAAGTGAGTTCATTAACAGATCAACAAAGAATCGCATATATTGAAAACCTTTCGAGACTTAACTCTGAACTCGATTCCAAAGATGTAGTAAACTCATGGATGGAGTTGATGAACTAATATCAGGCAAGGAGGGTTTAGCATACTCTTTAAACCCTCTTACCTTTTTTACTACTAATTTAACTACTGGTTTTATTAATGTTGGCGTAAGTGATCTGCTCCCTATGAACTAGTACTCCATGATAATAGAAATGTCTGATTGTTGGCATAAAATCAACTATGAAATTAAGTTTAGCCTAAAGCTGCTAACGAATCTTTTCAGGTATAAATCATACAAGTAATTTTTGATACCCTCTGCATATCTTTCACCAATCCCATTATGGATATCTATCCGAAAATTCAATTTCATCTTATGCAATTTGTGCGTTTTCTAACCTCACACCAACATCCACGTCTAACACAACCATTACACTTGCAATAAAAAAACCAAAGATGTTGACATAAAAACAACTATAGTTTTTAATTGACATATCCCAACCGGGATCGCTCTTTAACAATCAGGTTAAGTTGCACACACCAACGGTCTGCATGTACCGGTGCGACGGCTACGGCTAAACCATGCTTATCACCTGTGCGTCTTTGCGAGGGCACAGCGGTGATAAATCAGATCATGACCCCGAGTAATAATTCAGCGGTCTAGGGCATTCCATGCGTTTTACAGTGCTGGGAAAACGAAACTCAACCTTACAGGTCGGGCAAAAATGCGTATCTTGAACCGTCGTAGACCCTTCCATTTGAAGGATCGATTTTACCGATTTCTCATAGCAGGCGGGACATATGTAATGAAGGGGTGCGTCTGGCTTCTTCGCCGGATCTACTCGATAGACATATGTACCCGAAACAACCTCACAAAGAAGGTAGCAGGATTTTTCTGCATTCCATTGCTCACGCTGTTTTTTATCATCTTCCAGCTCAATGATGCGTTGCTTCGCAGATGCCAGTAAGTCTTTAAGATCTATCTGCTGAGACTGTACATCTAAAATTTTATTCAGTAGATCAATGGTTTTTTCTTTTACCTGGTAATCCACGGTAAGTTGATGAACCTCTTTCGCCGCATCTAACGCTGACTTAACAGCTCCTGTAGTGCTTGAAACAGCGCCAGATATTCTCGATAGCAAACCATTATCTTCTGACATCATCGAATCCTTACTTGTTGTGGCGACATCAAGGATAGCACGGCCGGGCGTGCCTAAATATCCCGGAAACAGACTGACCACTGAGGACTGACCATGACCAAACCACGTAAAAAACGCCGTTCCGCGAACCTGCGTCAATGCGTAGAAAACATCCAGCGCATCACCCAACGTAAAAGCGACCGTGTTAGTAAAGCAGTGCTTGTTACCGTTCGCTGCAAACCGATACCGGATATGCCCAAAACGCCAGGCCGCTCAGCAAAACAAACGCCTGAAGGCACAGAGCCAGATCGCTACGTTGGCTATACCGCCGTCGGTCGCCAGAAGGTGCGCGGCAGTAGCACTATCCCGCGCGGCGTGTACTGAATATTTCATCTAAGCTCACTTCGGTGAGCTTTTTTTTCACCTAAAAAACGAGTTTTACGCCTCACCAGGGCATCCATCGGCCACCTTCGGGTGGCCTTTTTATTTCTATCCACTGAGGACTTACCAATGACCATCAACATGACCCCCGTTAAATCATCCCAGATCCACAGCATCGGCCACGATGCGGCAACTAACACGCTGGCTATCCGTTTCAACGGGCGCAATAACTCGCCGGGCAGCCTGTATCACTACAGCAACGTAAACGCGGAGGATTTCGCCGCGTTCTCTGGTGCCGACTCGGTTGGCTCTCACTTCTACCGCAACATCAAACCGCATACCGATCGCTTCCCCTATGAGCGCATCAACGAAGAACAGCAATAAGCGGCTTTTCTCCCTGCGTCCGTTTCGGCGGGCGCAGGCGTGAAGCCACTGACAATGAGGCAGAAATGAACGACAGCAACTATCAGCGAATGGTTGAAGAGATTCTGGAGGAGTACGAAACCACATTGGCGCAGAGCCAGGAGGAGCGGCAAAAACTGGAGGAACGCATTGCCTATCTGCGCCGCGCATCTGGACTTACTGGCGACATGAAAACCATCGTCAGTAAGCGTTGCTATGTGGCGGGCACCGATAATCGCCCGGTGGATACGCTCGTCGCGTCCCCTAAAACTGAAAGTTACCTACTCACCATACAGGAAGAAATCTTCCGGCGTGTCGCCGTGATTGAGCGCGCGATAGAGTTATCAGGTTTAAGCACAAGCGCCTGAAAGAGAAAAGCCCCAGCTTGCGCCGGGGCTATCCCGGTTGTGCAGCGACCAAACCGCACAACCTTTGAGGACTGACCAATGACCATAAAGGCCACCGGTTAGTTGATCGGGGACCAACCCGATCGCTAAGGAGAATACCATGCCAACAGGTTCCGTTAAACACATCCAATACCAACATCGCGTTGGTAGCCACAATATTCGCCACTATCCGCAGCATAAACACGGCTTGATGTTCCCGCTCGTTATCGTGCTAGCCGCGTTTTCTGCCCTGTCACTGATTCTGTAATAAGGACTGACCATGACCACCAGCAACACCCTAGCCACGTCGGCACTGCCGCCGGCGGTGATAAATCTGGGTATCGATGAGCCCACCTGGAACGCGCTGAAAAACAGCATCTACCCGGGAGCCAAAGATGACTCCGTTGTGATGGCGGTGAGCTATTGCCGTGCGCGCAATCTGGATCCGCTGATGAAGCCGGTTCACCTGGTGCCAATGAACGTCAAAGATTCGCAAACCGGTAAAAATGAATGGCGCGATGTAGTGATGCCCGGCGTTGGCCTGTACCGCATCCAAGCCGATCGGTCTGGCAGTTACGCGGGTGCTAAAGAGCCAGAATATGGCCCAGACGTTACCCAGACCTTGGATGGCGTCGAGATCACCTTCCCCTCCTGGTGCAAATACACCGTTTTCAAACGCCTCGCTGATGGCACCATCGTAGAGTTCAGCGCGAAAGAGTATTGGCTCGAGAATTACGCCACCGCCGGGCGCGACAGCCGCGCACCAAATGCCATGTGGAAAAAGCGCCCCTACGGACAATTAGGTAAGTGCTCTGAGAGTCAGGCCTTACGCAAAGGCTGGCCGGAGATCGGGCAGCAGCCCACCGCCGAAGAAATGGAAGGCAAAGATCTGGATTTTGGCGAGATAAAAGATGTCACGCCTAAAGCCGCAGCCACACCTGAGCCGCCAGCGATTGCCTATTACCCGCCAGAACGCTTTGCAGCCAACCTGGAAGCCTGGCAGAAACTGATGGAAAGCGGCAAGAAAACCGCGCAGCAGATCATCGCCACCGCCAGCAGCAAATACACCCTTTCAGAAGAACAAATCCTCGCCATCCGCGATTTGGAGCCAATTCAATGATCCTCGAGAATATCCAGCAAGGTACAGACGCCTGGCACGCACTACGTGCCAAACACTTCACCGCCAGTGAAGCGCCGGTGATGATGGCAGTCTCCAGCAAAATGCGCCGTGATGAGTTGCTGCGCATGAAGGCCACTGGCAGCGAGCGTGAGGTAAGCGATTGGGTGCAAACCCATCTGTTTGATAAAGGGCATGCGCAGGAAGCCTCGGCGCGCACTATCGTCGAAACAATGATCGGTGATGAGTTATTCCCCGCTACCGCCGTTGATGACGATGATCGTCTGCTGGCCTCGTTCGACGGCATCACCATGACCGAAGAAACGTTGTTCGAGCATAAAATGTGGAATGCCACGCTGGCCGAACATGTTCGTAATCAGGATCTGCCACCGGAATATTACTGGCAGTTGGAACAGCAGTTGCTGGTTAGCGGTGCACAACGCGTCATTTTCGTGGTATCCGATGGCACAGAAGATAATTTCGTTTGGATGGAGTACCGCGCGGTAACTGGCCGCGCCGATGCCCTTCTCGCGGGTTGGCAGCAATTCGAAACCGATTTGCAAAACTACGCGGCCCCTGTGATTGCTGAGTTGCCTCATGCCAAGGCGATCGCGCGTCTCCCTGCCCTCCTGGTTGAAATCGAGGGGACTGTGAAGCAATCCAACCTCGCGGTCTATGAGGGACAGGCACTGGCCTTTATTCGTGCCATTAACACCTCGTTGACTACCGATCAGGATTTCGCCGATGCCGAGGAGACGGTTAAATTCTGCGAAAAAGCAGAAAAAGAATTGGACCTGATCAAGCAGCAAGCACTGTCCCAAACTGAGCAGATCGACCGCCTGTTTCGCACCATCGACACGCTACGCGAAGAAATGCGCGGTAAACGTTTGGAACTTACCCGCCTGGTCAAATCTCGCAAGGACGAGATTCGCGCTGAGATCATCAGCAAGGCCAAAGCCGATTTGGAGCAACATATCACTGCACTCAATGCCGAGTTGGTCACCGTGCGTTTGCCTAGCATCCCAGCGGATTTTGTCAGCGCCATCAAGGGCAAGAAAACGCTGGTTTCGCTGCACAGTGCGGCAAATGATGAACTGGCGCGGGCAAAAATTGAAGCCAATCAGTTAGCTGAAAAATATCAGCAAAACCTCGCTTTGTTTGACACAGTTCCGACTGAGTATCGTAGCCTTTTTGCCGATCTGAATCTCATCATCGGTAACGACAGCGAGCACCTGAAGTTACTGATCGATCAACGCATCACGCAGCAAAAACGCATTGATGAGGAACGGCTACAGGCACAGGCACAGGCACAGGCACAGGCACAGGCACAGGCACAGCAGGCAACCGAACCAGATGCAACACCGCAAACAGCACGCGCACCGTTATATCCGGCAGGAACAATCACATGGCCGGAAAAATTAGGAGAAAAGCCTCCTACAGCCACTGCACAGCCTGACTTTAATGCGCTGTTGGAGTCGTTATCGGCAGACCTCACCAAAGCCCAGATCAAAATCGCCAATGGCATCGCCAAGAAACTCTTATCCGCCGTAGCTAACAACCAGATCCGCGTATTCTCGCTCCGATAATCCCCAATTCAGGAAATACTTTATGACCACCGCAACAACCGTCGCCGACGTGTTGGAGTCATCCCTGCGCCTCGTTCGGGCGCAGATTGCTCTAGAAATATTGAAAACTTCTGGCATCACTCAACACGCGGTCAGCACTTTGCTTTTTGACATCATACCTGGCATGCCTGAAACGTTAGTCAAACGCGTTAAAGGATTCTTGCTTGTCACCGCTCGCAGGGTGCCTACCAACTGCATGGGGTCAGCAAAGGATTGGGAACAGCAACAAAAACGTAGCGAGGCCGCCTAATATGGAAGAATTACAATTGGGTGTGCTGTTTAAGCCAGAAGATGACCACTGCAATTGGTTGCCAGTGATTTTGCATCGCATGCGTGTGCGTTCATCGATACGCACGGGTATTCCCTACGGGCCAGAGCCCAAACCGATCTATGTCGGCAACGCACTGCCACGACAAATGACCAGCGCGCCGCGTATTGGCGCACGGCGTTGTTACTCATCAACCATCATGCTGGCCGTGTACCAACTGCACCGCCGAGGTATCAACGAAAACCTGATCGCCAAGGATACCAGTATTCCGATTGGTGATATCCGCAAATTGCTGGCGCATAGCACCCAGACCCAGCGCAAACAGTGGCAGTTGGCGCAGCAGTTGCCGCTGCCACCTAAAGGGGAGATTTTGGCGCGATTGGGTAAGGAGGCGTAATGTTCAGTCTATTTCTACAGTTTTATTGAGCATTCTAACCCCGGTATGACCGACTCAGGGATGAGTTTTGTCTAACCAGAAAATTTGCGAGATCGGTAAACGAAACATTAGACTATTTTCAACCTATCTGATTTTCTCTGCTGGTACTTTCCTTATTCTCACAAGGTTCAAAATTGATAACGAAATTGGTTGCTGTTATAACAGTTTAGTATTTATACTACATTTCATCTAATAACATGCATTTTTGTTATACATAATGATAGATAAAATACAGCCATTCTCAGCCCAAGACCTTTAGTCATAATTCCATCTAACTATAAGGTATCAAAATGAGTGAATTAGATGATGCAAAAGCAACCATTTCATATGTGGAAAACACCTTAAAACCAGAGCTAAAGATTTTGATCGGAGATTACATATTATCAGCACCAGTACATACTGTTTTACAACTTGATAAAAAAGATCCTAGAACAAGTTTATTGAAGATAAAAGTAACAAAAGAGATTCCTGTACAGATAGACTTTAAATTATCTGACATAATAAACCACATTAGAAGCAGTTATAATTACATAGCTATTTATATTGCAAAGCGAAATGGAGTAAACAGTGAAGAGCTTTGGAAAATAGATTTCCCAACAGGCGAAAGTAGTGAAAAACTGAATAATAAAATCAAAAAGATAACATTAGACAGATCAGAGGAAGATAAAAACCTATTACTTTCAACTCGTCCAATAAAAAAAAGCGGTTCTTATGTGTGGGAATTATTTAAATACAATAACACAACAAAGCATAGAAAAAGACTTACATCAGCGGGTATAAGTACTACAGGCCCACTCAACACTCCATGGACAAAAAATATACGTATCGCAATGAGTCATAAATATGCTATTGGCGATGAACGTGGAATAATGTCATTCCCAACCACGCTAGCACATACGATTAATAAGCCATCTATCATAACTAATGTAACAACCAATTTCAAAGAAATGACAGGCGATAATAGTTATGCTGAAATTGACGTAATGAATTTTATAGAAGATGCTATATGTGTATGTAAAAAACTTATTAATTCGGTCTAAGTATCAAATAGAATAGCAACTTTAGACCAATACTCTAAAGTCTAATTAAACCAAAGCCCCTACCCACCTCCACACCAAACGACCAAACTACGGGCGTGTCATTCGCACGCCTATTATCCGAGGATTGACCAATGCCACGTATGTTACCGCTCAAGCAATGGGCACTTGACGAATTCGGTGATGCTGCGCCATCGAATAACACATTGAATCACTACGCCAAGCACAACATGATCGCACCACCGCCAAAAAAAGTCGGGCGTAAATGGATGGTAGAGAAAGATGCTCGTTTTGTCGGACTGATTGCCACGCCTACAATTAACCGGAATGATAGCCCGGTATTAAAAAGGATCCTGTCAGATGGCCGGTAGACCTCGGAAGTACAATATCAACGTTCCCAATCTCTTTTGTTTTGCGGATCCGCGCACTAAGCGGATCTATTGGCAATACAAGCATCCGTTAACAGGCAAGCGTCATGGTCTGGGAACAGATGAAACCGAAGCCACCTCCATTGCGATAGAAGCCAATCTGCGTATCAGTGCGCAGCAGGCCAATCAGGTGTCGGTGATTCGTGAGCGTTCTCTGGCCATCGCCGGTCAAGGCATCACGGTTACCGGCTGGCTGGAGAGATACAAAGCCATTCAGGATGAGCGACTGAAGTCAGGTGATATTCGCCCCAATACCTATAAGCAGCGCAATAAGCCTATCGCCCTGCTCAACCAGCACGCCGGTATGAAGATGCTGGCCGAGGTGGGCGCCAAGGATATCGCGGAAATCCTGGATGACTATAAGGCAAACGGGCAGCCACGGATGGCGCAGGTAGTACGTTCGGTGCTGATCGATGTGTTCAAAGAGGCGCAGCATGCGGGGGAAGTGCCACCAGGCTACAACCCTGCGTTGGCAACCAAGCAGCCACGCAAAAAGGTGTTGCGCCAACGACTCGATCTGGATGAGTGGCAGGCCATCTTTGCCGTAGCGGATGCCAGGCACCGTTATATGGGCAATGCCATGTTGTTGGCGTTGGTCACCGGGCAGCGCCTGGGCGACATCGCCAACATGAAATTCTCCGACATCTGGAATGACCATCTACACATAGTGCAGGAGAAAACCGGAACACGCTTAGCGCTCCCTCTCTCGCTGCGATGTAACGCCATCGACTGGAGCCTGGAGGATATTGTTAAGCGCTGCCGTGATTACGTTGTCAGTCCTTATCTGGTTCATTTTTTTCACACCACATCCCAGGCCAAACGCGGCGATGGCGTCAAACCACGCACCCTCACCTTGCGTTTTAGCAAGGCCAGAGACAAAACAGGATTGTGTTGGGAGAATGGCACGCCACCCACGTTTCATGAACAGCGCTCACTGGCAGAACGGCTTTACCGTGAACAGGGTGATGTCGATACCCGGCATTTGTTAGGGCATAAATCGCAGCATCAAACCGATACCTATAACGACGATCGCGGTAAAGATTGGTTAACAATTCAGGTTAAGTCGGGTTGAAAGGTGATTATCACGTAGGTGATATTTTAATCTATATTACTGAGGCGTTTTACTGAGATTTTACTGAATGATTTTTCAATGTTAAAAGTCAGCGGCAGCAAAGCGCCACCGCCGATCTTTATCGCAATAATACAATTACATGTTATCGATGATGTCCTGAGCAAACTCGCTACATTTCCGCAGCTTAGCGCCTTCGAGCTGACGTTCGAAATCGTAGGTCACGGTCTTGTTCTTGATCGCGCCTTCCATTCCCTTAACAATCAGGTCGGCCGCTTCGAACCAGTGCATGTGACGCAGCATCATTTCAGCGGAAAGAATAACTGAACCAGGGTTCACTTTATCCTGACCGGCATATTTCGGTGCTGTACCGTGAGTCGCTTCGAAAAGCGCACATTCATCACCAATATTGGCTCCGGGCGCGATACCAATACCGCCGACCTGTGCGGCCAGTGCATCGGAAATGTAGTCACCGTTCAGGTTCATACAGGCGATAACGTCGTACTCCGCCGGGCGCAGCAGAATCTGTTGCAGGAAGGCATCAGCAATCACATCTTTGATGATAATGTCTTTGCCGCTGTTCGGGTTCTTGATGCTAACCCAGGGTCCGCCGTCGATCAGTTCGCCGCCGAATTCGTCACGTGCCAACTGGTAGCCCCAGTCTTTGAACGCGCCTTCGGTGAATTTCATGATGTTGCCCTTGTGGACCAAGGTCACGGATTCACGATCGTTGACGATAGCGTACTCAATGGCTGCACGGACCAGACGCTTTGTTCCCTCTTCAGAGCACGGCTTGATGCCAATACCACACTGTTGCGGGAAGCGGATCTTGCTAACACCCATCTCTTCACGCAAGAATTTGATCACTTTGTCAGCGTCAGCGGTACCGGCTTTCCATTCGATACCCGCATAAATATCTTCAGAGTTCTCACGGAAGATCACCATGTCAGTCAGCTCAGGCTGTTTAACCGGGCTAGGTGTACCTTCGTAATAACGAACCGGACGCAGACAGATATAGAGATCCAGTTGTTGACGCAGGGCTACGTTCAGAGAACGGATACCGCCGCCGACAGGCGTAGTCAATGGGCCTTTGATAGCGACGCGGTAGTCACGAATCAAATCCAGCGTCTCTTCCGGCAACCACACATCGTTGCCATACACCTGGGTGGATTTTTCACCGGTGTAGATTTCCATCCATGAGATAGCGCGTTTGCCGTCGTAAGCCTTTTTCACTGCGGCATTAACAACATTGATCATCGCAGGAGTCACATCCACGCCGATACCGTCGCCTTCGATAAAGGGGATAATCGGATTATTAGGAACGTTCAGCTTACCTTGGGCATCGACAGTGATTTTTTGTCCGTCTGTTGGTACAACTACTTTGCTTTCCATTAACCTCTCCTTCGAGCGCAATTTTGTTAATGATTTGTAAGATGCGCGTCAATACTACTTGAATATTTTGCCCGCGCCAATCGCAAACCATTTCGAGTATAATGCCTTTGTAACTCTCGGCTATAAAGATGATGAATAAATTCTCGGTTAAAAATCACAACCTTAAGCGATTCAGCTCGCAAACTTCGCGTAAACGCGCGGTTTCCACTGCGCCACGCCGCATCGTTCTGTTCAACAAACCTTTTGACGTGCTTCCGCAGTTTACCGACGAAGCAGGCCGCACCACCCTGAAAGACTATATCCCTTTTCCTGATATCTATGCCGCAGGAAGGTTGGATCGTGATAGCGAGGGTCTAATGATTCTCACTAATGACGGAAAACTGCAAGCCCGACTCACTCAACCGGGGAAAAAAACCGCGAAAATCTATTATGTTCAGGTAGAAGGCACCCCGACAGAGGCAGATTTGCAGCAATTTCGTCGCGGCTTGTCGTTGAAAGATGGCATGACGTTGCCCGCCGGGGCCGAAATTGTTGCGCCCCCGGATTGGCTATGGTCACGTGTGCCGCCGATTCGCGAAAGAAAAACCGTTTCTGACAGTTGGCTAAAAATCACGCTACATGAGGGGCGGAACCGTCAGGTTCGTCGCATGACAGCGCACATAGGCTACCCAACCCTACGCCTGATACGTTACGGTATGGCTAATCAGACACTGGACCATTTACCGCCTGGCACCTGGAGAGAGATTCTCGATGTTTAAACCGCATGTAACCGTGGCCTGTGTGGTGCAGGCTGAAAACCATTTTTTAATCGTTGAAGAAGAGATTCACGGCAAAGCTACCTGGAACCAGCCCGCAGGGCATCTTGAGGCTGACGAGACGCTGATTCAGGCGGCTCGACGCGAACTGTGGGAAGAGACCGGCATCAGCGCAGCACCGCAATTTTTTCTGCGTCTTCACCAGTGGATTGCCCCCGATCACACCCCGTTTCTGCGTTTTTGCTTTGCCATTGATCTCCCTGCAAGACTCCCAACCACGCCGCATGACAGCGATATCAGTTGTTGTCACTGGCTCACCGCCGAGGAGATTCTGCATTCCACGCAGTTGCGCTCGCCGTTGGTGGCAGAAAGTATTCGCTGCTATCGCACGGCAGAACGCTACCCGCTCAGCCTGTTGGGGGCCTTTAACTGGCCTTTCGAAATGCCCAATGCGCAGGATTAGCCATGCAGCCGTGACAACATCATGATAAAATATGCCGCTTGTTTTTCATGCTGACGCGCTGAAGTCCTTTGAGTCGCGCGTCAACACTTCAGTTCGTGAGACGCCCATGTCAGATAACAGCCAGAAAAAAATCATTGTCGGGATGTCCGGCGGTGTCGATTCTTCCGTTTCCGCCTACCTGTTACAGCAACAGGGCTATCAGGTTGAAGGCCTGTTCATGAAGAACTGGGAGGAAGATGATGACACGGAGTATTGCTCAGCCGCTACCGATCTGGCCGATGCGCAAGCCGTATGCGACAAATTGGGCATTGTGCTACACACCGTCAATTTTGCTGCGGAATATTGGGATAATGTGTTTGAACATTTTCTGGCGGAATACCGTGCCGGTCGCACGCCCAATCCTGATATTCTGTGTAACAAAGAGATAAAGTTCAAAGCGTTTTTGGAATTTGCCGCGGAAGATTTAGGGGCCGACTATATCGCTACCGGCCACTATGTGCGCCGCCATGACAGCGGCTGCGCCACGCGTTTGCTGCGTGGAAAAGACGGTAACAAAGATCAGAGCTATTTCCTTTACACGCTCAGCCACCAGCAAATCTCGCAAAGCCTGTTCCCGGTAGGCGAGCTGGAAAAACCTGAAGTACGCCGTATCGCAGAACGTCTCGGGCTGGCAACCGCGCAGAAAAAAGATTCTACCGGTATCTGTTTTATCGGTGAACGCAAATTCCGAGATTTTCTGGCGCGTTACTTGCCTGCACAACCGGGACCTATCCTGTCCGTTGACGATGGCAAACCCATGGGGCAGCACCAAGGCTTGATGTATCACACGTTTGGGCAGCGCAAAGGGCTAGGCATCGGTGGTGTCAAAGAAGGCAGTGAAGACCCCTGGTATGTGGTTGATAAAGACGTCGCGAATAATATTCTGTATGTTGCGCAAGGGCATAATCATCCGCGTCTGATGTCGCAGGGGCTTATCGCACAACAGTTGCATTGGGTCGATCGCCAACCGCGTCTTGATCCTTTCCGCTGTGTCGTGAAAACGCGATATCGTCAGGAAGATATTCCCTGTACGGTGACTCCGCTGGATAGCGAGCGTATCAGCGTTCGTTTTGATGCGCCGGTTGCTGCGGTAACGCCGGGTCAATCCGCGGTGTTTTATCAGGGAGAGGTTTGTCTTGGCGGCGGCATCATCGAAGAACGAGTTCAGGAGTAGCCTGTGGCTAAAAATTATCAGGACATCACGCTGGCGCTGGCGGGCGTTTGCCAATCTGCCCATCTGGTTCAACAACTGGCGAATCACGGCCACTGTGATAATGACGTACTGCAAACCTCGCTCAACAGCCTGTTGGATATGAACCCAGGCTCTACCGTGGCGGTATTCGGTGGCGATGAGCGCAACGTAAAAGTTGGATTGGAAACCCTGCTGGGGATTTTAAACAGCAGCGCCAAGGGCGTAGGCGCAGAATTATCCCGCTACGCCTTTAGTTTGATTGCCCTGGAGCGCAAGTTAAGCGGTAATAGTGCTGCGCTCGACGAATTGGGTAACCGTATTAGCCAATTATCACGCCAACTCGAACATTTCGAGCTGATGTCAGAGACGATTATCAGCGCGCTGGCAGGGATTTATGTCGATGTCATCAGCGCCCTCGGCCCGCGAATTCAGGTAACCGGTTCCCCGGAAGTGCTGAAAAACACGCAGGTGCAGGCCAAAGTACGCGCCGCGCTGCTGGCGGGGATCCGTGCCGCCGTGCTGTGGCAACAGGTCGGCGGCGGACGTTTACAACTGATGTTTTCTCGCGCCCGTTTGGTGAAAGAAGCCAAACAGATGTTGGCCCGTTGTTAAGCCATGCGCGGCCGATTGCCACACAAAGCGAAGCGCTGCGGCCGCTCATGCATCATCACGACACCTGAACGTTGCTGATGTTATCTTTTTTAATTTATGCGTTGTTAAACCTATACTTTGATAAATACACCCCAGGAGTTGCTTGCGATGGAATTATCCTCACTGACCGCCGTGTCCCCCATTGATGGTCGTTACGGTGATAAAGTCAGCACGTTGCGCGCTATTTTCAGTGAATTTGGTTTGCTGAAATTCCGTGTGCAGGTTGAAGTCCGCTGGCTGCAAAAATTGGCAGCCTGTGCAGAAATCAAGGAAGTTCCTGCATTTGACGCCGACGCAAACGCTTTCCTTGATAAAATTGTCGCAGAATTCAATGAAACTGACGCCGCGCGTATCAAAACCATCGAACGCACCACCAACCACGATGTGAAAGCGGTAGAGTATTTTCTGAAGGAAAAAGTCGCAGCAGTACCCAGCCTGCATGCGGTCAATGAATTCATCCATTTCGCCTGTACGTCAGAAGATATCAACAACCTGTCCCATGCCTTGATGCTGGATGGCGCGCGTCGTGATGTGATTCTGCCGTTCTGGCGTCAAATTATTGATGCCCTTAAAACATTGTCACAGCAGTATCGCGATATTCCCCTGCTCTGCCGCACCCACGGCCAGCCCGCAACGCCGTCGACCATCGGCAAAGAGTTCGCTAACGTGGTGTACCGCATGGAGCGCCAATATCGCCAACTGCAACAGGTCGAGATTCTTGGCAAAATCAATGGCGCAGTGGGTAACTATAACGCGCATTTGGCCGCTTATCCGACACTGGACTGGCACGCGTTCAGCGAAAGCTTCGTCACCTCGCTGGGTATCCAGTGGAATCCCTACACCACGCAGATCGAGCCGCACGACTACATCGCTGAACTGTTTGACTGCATCGCCCGCTTCAATACCATTCTGGTCGATTTTGATCGGGACATCTGGGGCTATATCGCACTGAATCACTTCAAGCAGAAAACCATCGCGGGTGAAATTGGTTCTTCCACAATGCCGCACAAGGTGAACCCTATCGACTTCGAAAACTCCGAAGGCAATCTGGGATTAGCCAATGCCGTGCTGGGCCATTTGGCGACCAAGTTACCGGTGTCACGCTGGCAGCGCGATTTGACCGACTCTACCGTACTTCGTAACCTGGGTGTCGGTATCGGTTATGCGCTGATTGCCTATCAAGCGACACTGAAGGGCATCAGCAAACTGGAAGTGAACCGCGATCGTCTGCTGGACGAGCTGGATCACAACTGGGAAGTACTGGCAGAACCTATCCAAACGGTCATGCGCCGTTATGGCATTGAGAAGCCTTACGAGAAACTGAAAGAACTGACGCGGGGAAAACGCGTTGACGGTGCAGGCATTCAGGCTTTTATCGATGGTCTGGCGCTGCCTGAAGAAGAAAAAACACGCCTGAAAGCGATGACGCCGGCCAGTTACATCGGTCACGCGGTAACGCTGGTAGACACGTTAAAGTAATGCGTAAGCACGGGGGGTAACAGCCCCCGTGCCTGTCTTTGCGATTGATTATTAGTTCACGTTAGGCTTTTTCTCCATTCCCTCGACGTTTGTTTACATTTAGTTTACTGCGATTGTGGATAATTCACATCGCCACCGCCGATGCTCGATTCTGCTTTTTTTGTTAGAATTAGGGGGCATAGCCCGGATCGTCTGTAGTTCAATGAAGGATAAAGTCATGCGCGTACTGGTTGTTGAAGATAATGTGTTGCTGCGCCATCACCTCACCGTTCAGATGAAAGAAATGGGCCATCAGGTTGATGCGGCTGCCGATGCTAAAGAAGCGGATTATTTCCTGCATGAACATGCCCCTGACATCGCTATTCTGGACTTGGGATTGCCCGTTGAAGATGGTATGACGCTGATTCGCCGTTGGCGCAATCAGCAAGTGAAGCTGCCCATTCTGGTGCTGACGGCACGAGAAAGCTGGCAGGATAAAGTCGCCGTGCTTGAAGCCGGTGCTGATGACTATGTGACGAAACCCTTTCATCTTGAGGAAGTCGTTGCCCGAATGCAGGCGCTGATGCGACGTAACAGCGGTCTGGCATCCCAGTTGATCAGTTTGCCACCGTTCGAAATCGATCTGTCGCGTCGAGAACTCATGGTGGCGGGGACGCCGATTAAACTTACGGCATTTGAATACACGATTATCGAGACGCTGATTCGTAACAACGGGAAGGTGGTCAGCAAGGAGTCGCTGATGCTGCAACTTTACCCTGATGCAGAATTGCGGGAAAGCCACACCATTGATGTGTTGATGGGACGTCTGCGCAAAAAATTACAACTGGTGTATGATGCCGACGTCATCACTACCGTACGAGGCCAAGGCTATCGTTTCGATTTGGTCGCCTCATCATAGCTATGCGTGTAAAAAGACTGCCATTCTCCTTACGTGTTCGTTTTCTGCTTGCTGCTGTCGCTATAGTGCTGGCCCTGTCGTTGTCTTATGGGGCCGTCGCTATTATTGGCTACAGCGTCAGTTTCGATAAAACGTCATTCCGTCTGTTGCGCGGTGAAAGCAACCTGTTTTACCGTTTGGCGCAGTGGAAAGACCATCAGCTTAGCGTCACCATGCTGTCTGACATGGATATCAGCTACCCCACGCTGGTGCTGATTTACAACCAGGACGGCAAAATTCTCTGGCGTGAACGCGAAGTCCCGGAACTGGAAGCGCTGATCAAACCCGAATGGCTGACAAAGACCGATTATCACGAACTTGATACCAATACCCAGACCAGCAGCGCGGTACTCAAGGGCGATGCTCAGGTTCTCAGCAAACTGACCCGCTTTAGCAGCAAGTCGGAAGAAACACCGTTCACCCACTCCATCGCCGTCAATACCTACCCGGCCACAGAGAATTTGCCTGCGTTAACCATTGTGGTGATTGATAAAATCCCCCAGGAGCTGCAACAGGCAGATATGGTCTGGGAATGGTTCAGCTATGTTTTTATCGCCAATTTACTGTTGGTGCTGCCGTTACTCTGGCTCGCCGCCCACTGGAGTTTGCACCCGATCAAGACGCTGGCAGAACAGGTGGCCGATTTGGAGAATGGCACCCGCGAACAGCTTGATGAGAACCCACCGCGTGAACTCTACAGCCTGGTGCGTAACCTCAACATCCTGCTGAATAACGAACGTAAGCGCTATCAGAAATACCGCACGGCGTTAACGGATTTAACCCATAGCCTCAAGACCCCTCTTGCCGTGCTGCAAACCACATTACGTGCGCTGCGCACGGATAAAGAAGTGCATATCGAGCAGGCAGAACCCGTGATGTTGGCGCAAATCAGCCGTATCTCACAGCAGATCGGTTACTATCTGCATCGCGCGAGTATGCGTTATGAACACAACCTGCTGCTGCGTGAGGTACACTCCGTCCCGGCATTGCTTGATGGGCTGTGTTCCGCGCTGAACAAGGTCTATCAGCGTAAAGGCGTCGTCATCACGTTGGATATTTCCCCGGAATTGACCTTTGTTGGCGAGAAAAATGACTTTATGGAAGTGCTGGGCAATGTGCTCGATAACGCCTGCAAATACAGCCTTGAATTTGTGGAAGTGAGCGCCCAGTATTCGGACCATCGCCTGCATTTACTGATCGACGATGACGGCCCAGGCATACTGCGCAGCCAACGTGAAATGATTTTCCAACGTGGTCAACGGGCGGATACGCTGCGCCCCGGTCAGGGCATTGGGCTCTCCGTCGCGCTGGATATCATCGAGCAATACGAAGGGGAAATTATCATCACCGACAGCGTCCTTGGTGGTGCCCGCGTTGAAACCATTTTCGGACGCCAGCATTCGCACCCTGATTAACGTCGGTCTTGTTATAACCGCAAGCCGCTCAGCGCTGCAACTCCGACGCTGAAATGGTTATACTCATACAGCCTCCCTTTGTTGGAACACATGGTATGGATTATCAACTGAATCTCGATTGGCCATCTTTCATGGCGAATTACTGGCAAAAACGCCCTGTGGTGATCAAGCAGGGTTTTACCGATTTCATCGATCCCATATCGCCCGATGAACTTGCCGGGCTGGCAATGGAAAACGAAGTCGACAGCCGTTTAGTCAGCCACGATGAAGGCCAATGGCACGTCAGCCACGGTCCTTTCGATAGCTTTGACCATTTGGGTGAACACAACTGGTCATTGCTGGTGCAGGCCGTTGACCACTGGCATGACGCCTCAGCGGCACTGATGCGCCCGTTTCGTCACATCCCTGACTGGCGCACCGATGATTTGATGATCTCATTCTCCGTACCGGGCGGCGGCGTAGGGCCGCATATCGACCAATATGATGTTTTCATCATTCAGGGCACCGGTCAGCGCCGCTGGCGCGTTGGGGAAAAAATTCCCATGAAGCAGCACTGCCCTCACCCGGATCTGTTACAGGTTGGTCCGTTCGAGCCGATCATTGATGAGCTGATGGTTCCGGGTGATATTCTCTATATTCCGCCCGGATTTCCCCATGAAGGCTATTCATTGGAAAATGCGCTTAACTACTCAGTCGGCTTTCGGTCACCTAACGGGCGTGAATTAGTCAGCGGTTTTGCCGATTATGTACTGGCTCGTGAATTGGGGAGCTATCGTTATAGCGATCCCGATATTCCTGAACGTGAACACCCGGCCACGGTATTGCCCCAAGAGCTGGATGCGCTGCAAAAAATGATGTTGGAACTGGTACAGCAACCGGAACACTTCCAGCGCTGGTTTGGTGAGTTTATTACGCAATCCCGCCATGAGCTGGATATTGCGCCGCCGGAACCGCCGTATCAACCCGGCGAAGTTTATGAGTTACTTCAGCAAGGGGCCGCTTTACGCCGGTTAAACGGACTGCGGGTGCTCTGCGTCGCAGAGCAGTGCTTTGTCAATGGTGAGTGCCTCGATACCCCACACCGTAGCGCTGCGCTCGCCCTGTCAGAGCAATTGACGTTTGAAGGCAGTGTGTTGGGCGAAGCACTGGAGGATCCTTCATTTCTGGCCAAACTGACCGTGTTCATTAACAGCGGTTATTGGTATTTTATGGATTAACTAATACCGTTATCCTCACTTGATACCGGTCATTTTTAATGACCGGTATCGATATAAACCTTACATTCTCACCGTCAACCATTTGTTTAATATCACAGTATTACTATCTAACTAATATACACCTATAAAAACACCCTCCTTAAAGCTGTAATATTCCTACAGTAATACAAGGTGAACAATGTATTCATGATTTTCCTCACAAGAATATAATAAAAACCAACCTAGCTTTATTTATAACCGAAGGAAGCGTTATGAATAACCCAATGCATGTCACATCTGGTACTAACCATATAGCCCAATACATTCAAAACCATGTCAGCGGGAATGTAGCGCAAACGCCTTCTTGCCTAAATTGCTTCTTGGTCAAAATCATAAACATCATCACCCTCGACTTCTTAAAAAAAAACAAGGATGATGATTACAAAAAATTCGCCCTAGGCTTTACATTTAATCTATTGCATGAGATTCAAAAAACACACAGTAGGAATAACTCCTATCATATTCCACATCGTATTGAATTTGAGTACTTAAATAACAAAATTCTTTTCGAAAGCAATGATAAAAATACTAAAGAAAAACAAATAACAAAACTCACGGTTGCAACGCAACAGGGAGAAACGTCTTGCAACACTCTCAGCACTGAAATTTTTTCACAATTTTGCAGAATACAATTAGCTATCGATCGCAACATTTTAACTGAAGAGGAAATTAGCTTCACTGCGGAAGGCAAGCCTGATTCAAGCAAAATGGATGCTGCCACGGAATCATTACTTGCCTACATTCTTTTAGATGTAGATTCTTTAGAAAACACATTACAAAATGACGCTCATAAACATGTCCAGCCCAGCAGTTCTGCGTGTTCAATACCGCTAAGTGAAAGCTGTCACCCTGCACAGCCTACCCTTTTGAAGCGAAATACATCCTTTCTTTATCGCCAGTTATCGAGAAAAACATCTCACGATAACAGTACGATTAATCGAGGAGACGAGTCATTAAAAAAAATAATTTACACGTCAAAAGAAAAGTATCTGAAAGATAAAATTTGCGAAATAATTGAAAAATTGAAAAAAACTTATAGTAAAGACAGTGATCAAAGAAGAAATCCTGAGTCTGATGGTTTATTCAGGATGTCAGGTAACAAAATTGAAAATGACACTGCATTAGTTAATCTTGAGAAATGTTCTCTCGACATTAATGATATAAACAGAGAAGCGTTGCTTTATGTTCTAAAGCATAATTTTTCAAAAATAAACCCAATAAATGAAAAAGTGCTTTCAAAAATGATGAAAAACCAGAATAACGCCACCGAGATTTTCCATGAAAGAATCAATGCATTGGACCCCAAGGAGAAAAATCTTTTTTTAATTGTCCTGGAGTTTTATTCTGATGCTTATCGGAGTGCAGACGATAACACAACTTCAACCTTCAATAAAAAACAATTGCTTGCAGCTTCTTTGCGGCTCACTATCCTACCCCAGCTTTATGACTCCATCACAGAGACCTCAACGGATCTGTCTCTCATTAAAGAAAGGAATAACGTTGGCGATCATATAGTATCAAACATTCTTACTTCATTTCCTTATGCGAGTGATTCCGTACAATTGACAACGAACCAATAGGAATGAGCAAACTCGGTGTGATAAAGCTTGTTGTCATGGTTAAACATAATGCTGGGAACCGTTCCCAGCATCAAATCATCATTGACCTATTTAATCGCGTTATAACGCTTTTGCGCGCAATGCCGTCAACTCTGCGACGCGCATAATCACCGACACGGCTTTTTCCATGCCTTCCAGCGTGATGAACTCATGTTTGCCATGAAAGTTGTAGCCGCCGGTAAACAGATTGGGGCAAGGCAACCCTTGGAAAGAAAGATGAGCACCATCCGTGCCACCGCGAATAGGCTTGAGACAAGGTTCAATATCGCAATCGCGCATCGCTTGCTGCGCCAAACTGATAACGTGCGGATGTTGTTCAACCTGTTCGCGCATATTGTAATAGGTGTCGGTAATGGTCACCTCGATATAGCAGTCTGGCGACAATCCAAGACCCACTTTTTCAGCGATATCAAACAACGTCTTTTTACGCAGTTCAAAACCTTGCTTTTCGAAATCACGCACAATATAGTGCATTTCGGCACGTTCTACCGTCCCTTTCATACTGTGCAGATGATAGAAACCCTGATAACCGTCGGTCTGCTCCGGCACTTCTTGTGCAGGCACTTCCTGATGGAAACGTGCTGCCAGCGCCAACGCGTTGACCATAACGCCCTTGGCACTGCCGGGGTGAACGTTATTACCCACAATCTTGATGCCAACGGATGCCGCATTGAAGTTTTCGAACTCCAGTTCGCCAACCCCCCCACCATCAACGGTATAAGCCCACTGCGCGCCAAAGGCCGCGACGTCAAAGAATTGTGCGCCTTTACCAATTTCTTCATCAGGGGTGAACGCGATGCGCACCGTGCCGTGTGGCGTTTGATGGTGTTTCAGCCGCACCATCGCCGTAATGATTTCGGCAATACCGGCTTTATCGTCGGCACCCAGCAGGGTTTTGCCATCCGTGGTGATGAGGGTGTTACCCAGCAGTTGATGCAGCACCGGGAACATCACGGGCGACAGGATTTCATCCCCGATACCGAGAGCAATGTCGCCACCGCGGTAATCTTCCAGGATCTGCGGGTTAACGTTTTTCCCGCTGTAATCCGGCGACGTATCCATATGAGAGATAAAACCGATGGTAGGCACTTGCCACGCCACATTCGAGGCCAGCGTCGCCATAACGCAGCCATGCTCGCTCAGGGTAACCTGATCGAATCCGAGCGTGATCAGTTCCTGCTGTAAGGCGCGTGCCAGCTTGAGCTGACCATCCGTGCTCGGCACATGCCTGACGCCCGACTTAGACTGCGTATCGAAAGTGACATAATTTAAAAAACGATCGAGTAATTTTTCCATATTTCAGCCCCCTGAACCCTGAGGGGTATTATGCGGATGGCTTTCCCGGCAAATATTGCGTCAGGTCAGTTTTTACCATCTTAGCCACCGAATGCGTTAAAACCGCCTTTTGCGGACGGACAAATCCGTTGATTCATGAAACCAGGGCTTTACGATGCAATGTTGTTCGCGCCACAGTCGCATTTTTTTAACATCAATAACGCATAATATTTACAGGCTCATCCCTCAGCGCTTAGGGGTTACCCCACAATCGCTAATATCATGATTAACGAGCTTTCTTCATCGCAGGAGTGCGCGTATAAGTTGGCGTACACTGGGGTTTCCCGTAGAATGCCCCCCCTAACGACCGCTATACACGCAAAGGTGATAACCCTGGTCATGCAGTGCTTTACACAAAATGCATGCACCAACGATGGAAACTGAGCCAGACCACCATGAATGAAAACCTTTCTCCCGCATCCGTACCGGTTGTTGAACTGCGCGATGTACGTAAAGGATTTGATGGCAAAGACATCATCTCCCATTTCGATCTCACCATTAATCACGGTGAGTTCTTGACCATTCTTGGCCCTTCCGGCTGTGGAAAAACCACGGTACTGCGTTTGATCGCCGGATTGGAAAATGTCGATAACGGCACTATTTTACTTGAGCAGCAGGATATTACCCATCAGCCCGCCGAACAGCGCTACGTCAACACGGTCTTTCAGAGCTATGCGCTATTTCCCCACCTTAGCGTGTTTGACAACGTCGCCTTCGGGCTAAAAATGCAGAAAACCCCGTCTGCCGAGATCGCCCCTCGCGTCATGGACGCCTTGAAAATGGTTCAGTTGGACGAGTTTGCCATGCGTCGCCCGCATCAACTGTCCGGAGGGCAGCAACAACGCGTTGCTATTGCCCGCGCCGTGGTGAACAAGCCCAAAGTATTATTGCTCGATGAATCGCTTTCCGCGCTTGATTACAAATTGCGTAAGCAGATGCAAAACGAGCTAAAAGCGCTGCAACGTAAGTTGGGTATCACCTTCATCTTTGTCACCCACGATCAGGAAGAAGCGCTCACCATGTCAGACCGCATCGTGGTGATGCGCGATGGCAGAATCGAACAAGACGGTACCCCGCGAGAAATCTACGAAGAGCCCTGTAATCTGTTCGTTGCCAGCTTTATTGGTGAAATCAACATTTTTGATGCCACGGTGATCGCCCCCGAACAAGGGAATCGCGTACAGGCGATGGTCGAAGGCCGCGCCTGCCCTATCACCGTCAACTTTCCGGTGAGCGCAGGACAGTCGTTAAAAGTCCTGCTGCGCCCTGAAGATTTGCGCGTAGAGGAAATTAACGATGACAGCGCGGTCGAAGGCATGATCGGTTATGTGCGTGAACGTAACTACAAGGGCATGACGCTGGACTCCACCATTGAGCTGGAGAACGGCAAAATGGTGATGGTCAGTGAATTCTTCAATGAAGATGACCCCGATGTCGATCACTCACTCAATCAGAAGGTGGCTATCACCTGGGTCGAGAGTTGGGAGGTCGTGCTGCACGATGAAGCCACCGCGTAAACGTTTTCAAAACATCGTTATCACCATCATCGTTGCCTGGCTGATGCTGTTTGTGTTCATCCCTAACCTGATGATCATTGGCACCAGTTTTCTGACGCGCGATGACGCCGACTTGATCGCCCTGGTATTCACGCTGGAAAACTATACGCGACTGAGCGATCCCCTGTACGCCTCGGTGCTGCTGCATTCGTTGAATATGGCGGTCATCGCGACGTTATGCTGCCTGCTGATTGGCTATCCGTTTGCCTTCATCCTGGCGCGACTGCCGGAAAAGATACGCCCACTGCTGCTGTTTCTGCTGATTGTCCCGTTCTGGACCAACTCGTTGATTCGTATCTATGGACTGAAAATCTTCCTGAGCACGCGCGGCTACCTGAATGAGTTTCTGTTATGGGCTGGGATTATCGACGATCCGCTGCGCATTATGTACACCTCGCAGGCGGTGGTGCTCGGCCTGGTCTATATTCTGCTGCCGTTCATGGTGTTGCCGCTCTACTCCAGTATTGAAAAACTCGACAACGCGTATCTGGAAGCGGCGCGGGATCTGGGGGCCAACAAGTGGCAGTCGTTCATCCGCATCGTGATCCCGTTGACCATGCCCGGCATTATTGCAGGCTGCCTGCTGGTACTGCTGCCCGCGATGGGACTGTTCTTCGTGGCTGACCTGATGGGCGGTGCGAAAAACCTGCTGATTGGCAACGTGATAAAAAGCCAGTTCCTGAATATTCGCGATTGGCCTTTTGGCGCAGCCACCAGCATTTGTCTGACGCTGGTGATGGGCCTGATGCTGTTTGTGTACTACCGGGCAGCCCGCTTATTGAATAAAAAGGTGGATCTGGAATGATGGGACGTTTGTTGCGCGGTGGCTTTATGAGCCTGATCTACGCCTATCTGTATATTCCGATCCTTATTCTGATTGTGAATTCGTTTAATCAGGCGCGCTTCGGCATCAACTGGCAGGGATTTACCCTTGAGTGGTATCGCCTGCTGTTAAACAACGACAGCCTGCTCCAGGCTGCCAGCCATTCATTGACGATGGCGGTATTTTCCGCCACGTTTGCCACGGCGATCGGCTCCCTCACCGCCGTGGCGCTTTATCGTTATCACTTTCGCGGTAAGCCCTTTGTCAGCGGCATGCTGTTTGTGGTGATGATGTCGCCAGATATCGTGATGGCCATCTCGCTGCTGGTGCTGTTTATGCTGCTGGGGATCTCACTCGGGTTCTGGTCGTTGCTGTTTTCGCACATTACGTTCTGCTTGCCGTTTGTGGTTGTCACGGTGTATTCGCGCTTGAAAGGGTTTGATATTCGGATGCTGGAAGCGGCTCGAGATTTAGGTGCCAGTGAAATCATCATATTACGTAAGATCATTCTGCCCCTGGCAATGCCTGCCGTTGCCGCCGGTTGGCTGCTGAGCTTCACGCTGTCGATGGACGATGTGGTGGTGTCATCCTTCGTCACCGGTCCCTCTTATGAAATTTTACCGCTAAAAATCTATTCCATGGTCAAGGTTGGCGTCTCGCCCGAGGTCAACGCGCTGGCCACCATTTTGTTGTTGTTATCGTTACTGTTGGTGCTTAGCAGTCAGTTAATACTGCGCGATCGCACCAAAAAATCATCATTCCAACCTTTGGGACGTTAAGGAGGTTTATTGTGAAAAAATTGCCCTACCTGCTGGCCGCGTGCGCCATGGCACTCAGCCTAAATGCCGCCAATGCGAAGGATAACAAGACGCTCTATTTCTACAACTGGACAGAATACGTGCCGCCCGGTTTGCTGGAACAGTTCACCAAAGAAACCGGCATCAAGGTGATTTACTCCACCTACGAATCCAACGAAAGCATGTATGCCAAGCTGAAGACTTATCAGGATGGCGCTTATGACCTGGTAGTGCCTTCGACCTATTTCGTGTCCAAGATGAGCAAAGAAGGGATGCTGCAAAAGATTGATACCAGCAAACTGAGCAATTTCCACAATCTCGACCCTAACCTGCTGCATAAATCTTTCGATCCGAACAACGAATATTCCATTCCTTACATTTGGGGCGCTACCGCCATTGGCATCAACCGTGATGCCATCGATCCGGCAACGGTAACCGGCTGGAGTGATTTTTGGGATGCGAAATATAAAGGCAGCCTGTTACTGACCGACGATGCCCGTGAAGTGTTCCAGATTGCGCTGCGTAAATTGGGTTACTCAGCCAATACCACCGATCCGAAAGAGATCGAAGCCGCCTACAGCGAATTAAAGAAACTGATGCCGAACGTGCTGACCTTTAACTCAGATAACCCCGGTAACCCGTTTATCGAAGGCGAAGTCAATCTGGGTATGGTCTGGAACGGCTCTGCTTACGTAGCCCGTCAGGCGGGTACACCGCTCGACGTTATCTGGCCGAAAGAGGGTGGAATCTTCTGGATGGACAGTTTGGCGATCCCGGCCAATGCCAAGAATAATGAGGGCGCTATGAAGCTCATCGACTTCTTGTTACGCCCGGAAGTGGCGGCAAAGGTTGCCGAAACCATCGGCTACCCGACACCCAATCTGGCCGCGAAGAAATTACTGCCCGCCGAAGTGGCAAGTGACAAGACGCTCTACCCTGATGAAGAGACGATTCAGAAAGGGGAATGGCAAAACGACGTGGGCAGCGCCAGCACGCTGTATGAAAACTATTTTCAACAGCTGAAAGCCGGCCGTTAATGCGCAAAGGCTAGCCGCATCGCGCGGCTAGCCTTTTATCAAGGGTTACCCTACCCATTCGTAGTAAAGCCGCAGCCCTTTCTCGCAGGAGCAGCATCCGCTACAGCCACCACTGGCGTTCTCGTGGCTGCTGATCTTTCCCTTCTGGACCCAGATAGCAATCATGCCTTCAACCACACCCGTTTCAACGTGGAAGCGTTGGCTGATCTCTTGCAACGAAACGCGTTGCCTTTGCTTAACGAAATTGCGCAGTTCAATCAGTGTCATTTCATCCTCCTGACCCGCACGGCCATGGGTTTACGCTGCTCGCACCACCGCAGATTGCTGCCTCAAATTGCCGTTGCGGCGCAGGAAAAACACGGTAAGCGCCCACACGGCCAGCACCGCCGCGATAGCAGAGGCAGAATAAAGGGGATGGTTAGCAAACCGACCCACCTGATACACCAGTACCGCTGCGCCATAGCCCAACTCGATCGTCCACACGAAACAGAACAGGGCCCATGCCGTGCCCACTTCGCGCCAGATGGCCGACAATGCCGCGACGCAAGGCACATACAGCAAAACCATCAGTAAGTAAGCCACTGCGCCTAAGCGCCCATCGAATAGGTGCACAATGATATCCAGCGATGAGACGGAAAATTCGTTCTGTTCTGCCACGGTGGCGGTATCGCTCAAATCGCCAACGTTGATGCCCAGCGGATCGAGAAGCTCGGCACCGAGTTTGGCAAAATTCTCCGGAATGGTAGCCAGCGCGGCAACCACGCTGTCTACCAGATTAAACGCTGCGTCTTCTTCCGGCTCGCCGGACTGGCTGTCATCCATCGCGCCATACAGTGAATCCAGCGTGCCCACCACCGCTTCTTTGGCAAAGATGCCGGTGAAAACACCGACAGCGGCAGGCCAGTTTTCCGCTTTTATCCCCATCGGGGCGAACACCGGCACAATTTTCTGCCCGATTGAAGAAAGCACCGATTTGTCACTGTCCTGATTGCCAAACGAACCATCGGTGCCCATGGAGTTGAAAAAGCTGAGCACAGTTACGACTACGACAATCAGCTTGCCTGCACGCAGAATAAACCCCTTGAGTCGATCCCAGGTACGAATCATCACGCTGCGCAGCCCCGGTAAATGGTACGGAGGGATCTCCATGACGAACGCAGAGGCATCGCCCTGTAACGCGGTATTTTTCAGCATAAAGCCGGTGGCGATAGCGGCAAAAATACCCACCAGATAGAGTCCGAATACCAGATTTTGCCCACCGCTGGTGAACAATGCCGTGGCAAACAGCACATAGACGGGCAAGCGCGCGCCACATGACATAAAGGGCGCCATCATTACCGTGACAATGCGATCGCTGTGCTTTTCCATGGTGCGCGTGGCCATGACGGCGGGCACATTGCAGCCAAAGCCGACAATCAAGGGCACGAAGGCTTTACCCGGTAACCCAATGCTGCGCATGAAGCGGTCCATAACAAACGCCGCACGCGCCATGTACCCGGAGTCTTCCAGATAGGAAAGGAACAGATAGAGGCAGCCAATCACCGGAATAAACGTAGAGACCGTTTGGATACCCCCGCCGATGCCATCGGCCACCAGCGTCGCCAGCCACTCTGGCGTGTTGATAGTGCGCAGCAGCGTTCCTAGTCCATCCACCAGCAGTGCGCCGACAAACTGATCGAAAAAGTCGATAAAGGCACTCCCCACCTTGATGGTGAAGATAAACATCAGGTACATCACCAGCAGGAAGATCGGAATACCGAAAAAGCGATGCAGCACCACACGGTCAATTTTATCGGTGAGCGTCGCGGAGACATTGCTGCGGCGAATCACCGCCTGATTGGCGATGGAGGAGACAAACTGATAACGCCCATCGGCAAGGAAGATATCCAGTTCATCGTCATAGGTTTCTGTCAGTATAGCGACCTGAGCATCCATCTCTGCCAGCAGCGGTGCCGGCAAACGCGAACGCACCGTGGTATCCCCTTCCAGCAATTGCAGCGCCAACCAATACGGATGCGTCACGCTTGGAATATCCGTCAAACGCAACGCCATTTGCACCGCAGCGTTTTTCAGCGGCGCATCGTAAGGCACCTCAACGTTGGGCGAGCGAATGTCCGCCAGCGCGGACAGGCAGACCTGCCGCAGCACATCCATACCTTTGTTTTGGCTGGCAGTAATAGGTATAACCGGGCAACCGAGCCGATTTTGCAGAGCGGCGATATCGATCTCCAGCTTGCGCGAAGAGGCGATGTCCATCATGTTGACCGCAACGATCATGGGCACGTTCATGTCCAGCAACTGTGCCGTCAGATACAGGTTGCGCTCAAGGTTGGCCGCATCAAGAATGTTCAGCACCAAGTGCGCTTCGCCGGAGAGGATATAATCACGCGCGACGCGCTCATCTTCAGCGCTTTCCGAGGCTGGATTGAGCGAGTAAACGCCGGGAAGATCGACCAGCGTGAAGCGTTGACCTTTGTAGAGGAACTGACCGACCTTTTTCTCGACGGTGACACCGGGCCAATTCCCCACCGTTTGTTTCCCCCCTGTCAACAGGTTGAACAGGGTGGTTTTGCCACAATTGGGGTTGCCAACAACACCAATGACGGGATGTGCGACCATAACAGTTCCTTACTCGAACGGGCTTTTTATCAGGCAGGCATGCCTTGCAAGCCTGCCTGGCAAATCCAGATCCTGAAAATCAACAGGGTTCCAGGATCAATATCTGTGCTTCACTCTTGCGCACGCTGATAGCAGCACCGCGCAAACGCAATTCGATAGGGTCACCCAACGGTGCTACCCGGGTGACGGTGAAGGTCACGCCCGGCGTAACCCCTAATGCCAGCAAGCGCTTGCGGTAATCCGCCGATCCTTTTTGATAACCTTGCACACGCCAGGAACTGCCTACCGGAAATACGGCCTCTGCCATGAATACTCCTCCTCGCTGAATTGCCGCCTCGTTACGCCGCTCTGTTGCTACCCGAGGGCATCAACCTTGTGTAACCTGCGGTGCCACCCAAACCTGCTTGCCCATATCCCAATTAATCGCGATACGACCGTCGCCCGCAGCCAGCATCAACGGCTGGTTTACTTCGCGCTGAATAACCCGAATTTCGCCTCCGACGCGAATACCTAACTCCATTAAACGTTGGTGGTACTCACCGCTGAGACGAATTCGCGCAACCACGGCGCTGACATTGAGGGGAATATCAAGAAGAGTGTATAGACCTGGCGTCATAGTTGGGCTCTTAAAGAGAAACCGCTGAACCCGTGAGTGAATTCACGCGGTATAATTGCTGTAAATGCTCAGAAAACAAACAAAAGTAATAACGATTATCAATAATAAATGCACGGGTATAAGTCTACTTGATACATATCAAACAAAAATTAAATATCGCTCATTCCCTCTGCCGTGGCGGATAAAAGTCTCAGGAAACGCCAAAAAAAAGCCCCCTGTCAACCGCGAGGCTGACAGGGGGCTTTACTGCGTGAGATGAGATTACTTTACGCTGTGCGACAGATCGCTGGCGATATGCACCGTTTCTTCCAGATAGGCATCCGGAGCCTGATAATCCTTGGGTAAATCATCCAGGGATTTCAGCGGCTTTTTACCTTCGCGTTTGAAGCGTTCGTTAAGACGATTCAGGCGTAATGCTTCATCGTCGTTGTTCTCTTTTTCACGCTGCGCGTAATTAAGGGAAACGATATTACGTTTCTCTTTGTTGGCGTTGTAACGGGCAACATCCTGAATGATATATTGGAACTCAGGATCTTTGGCAACACGTGACTGGTGCTGCTCACTCAGTGCGCCAATGTAGGGTTTCAGATCCCCCAGTTTGCCGTAGCGTGCCGCATTGATGCTGTCCCAGACCAGGGCGTTGTCTTCAAATTTCTCACCGGTTTCAACCGCTTCAGTGCCAGTTGGCATCAAGATATCCGGCGTAACACCGCGCAACTGCGTGCTGCCGCCATCAATACGGTAGAACTTCTGAATGGTGTAGGAGACGGAGCCTAATCCCGGCCACGCCGGATGCAGCATCTGATCGTAGATACGGTTCAAAGAGCGATACTGTTGCACCGTGCCTTTACCGAAGGTCGGCTCACCCACAATCAACGCACGGCCATAATCTTGCATGGCAGCGGCGAAAATCTCTGAGGCCGACGCACTGAAACGGTCAACCAGCACCACCAGTGGGCCTTTGTAGTAGACCACGCCATCGGTGTCACTGTCTTCGCGCACCTTGCCATTGTTGTCACGAATTTGCACCACCGGGCCGCTGGGAATGAACAGACCGGAAAGCCCTACCGCTTCGGTCAGCGCACCGCCGCCGTTGCCACGCAGGTCGATGACAATGCTGCTCACATTCTGTTTTTCCAGCTTTTGCAGTTGCACTTTGACGTCATCCGTCAAGCCAACGTAAAAACTGGGAATGTCCAGCACACCGATGGTCTCTTTGCCCACGGTTTTGACCGACATTTTCACCGCGCGATCTTCCAAACGGATACGCTCACGGGTCAAGGTAACGGTTTTGGTTTTAGTGCCTTTGCCACCGGGCAAGATTTCAAGCCGCACCTTGCTGCCTTTGGGGCCTTTAATCAACGCCACCACGTCATCAAGCCGCCAGCCGATCACTTCCACCATCGGTTTGCCGTTTTGCCCAACGCCGACAATGCGATCGCCAACGGTGATGCTTTTACTTTTTGCCGCCGGGCCGCCCGCCACCATGGAGTTGATGACCGTGTAATCGTCATCCATCTGCAACACCGCGCCAATGCCTTCCAGAGAAAGGCTCATGTCGGTGTTGAACTGCTCCGTATTGCGCGGCGATAAATAGCTGGTGTGGGGATCCATTTCTCGCGCAAACGCATTCATCACCAGTTGGAAAACGTCTTCACTGTTGCTCTGCGCCAAACGACGAATGGCAAACTGATAACGCTTGGTGAGCGTCTCCTTGATCTCTTTGTCGTCTTTACCGGTGAGTTTTAACGTCAGCCAGTCAAATTTTACTTTGGCATCCCACAGGCGGTTCAGCTCACCAACATTTTGCGGCCACGGCGATTTGCTGCGATCCAGCTCGATGGTGTCTGTTCCGGTGAGATCAATGGGTTTTTCTAATACGGACAGGGCATATTGCAAGCGCTCGAAACGGCGTTTTTGCGCCAGATTGTAGAGCGCATAGGGCACGTCCAGTTTGCCGCCTTTCAGATCTTCGCCCAACTGCCCTTTTTGATTGGCAAATTCGGCGATATCGGAGGCCAACAGCACGTTATGGCTGTAGTCCAGCATATTGAGATAGCGGTTGAAAATTTTCTCGGAAAATTGCTCATCGAGCGCTATCTGCCGGTAGTGAGAGCGTAAGAAACGCAGTGTGATGCGATCGCTCTCGGTGGCATGCTGAAGTTCCTGGTGCAGTTGTGGGATCTGATCTGCACGCGTGATCATCTCACTGCGCGCAATCGCTTCACTGCGCGAAACGGGTGCTTCTTTGGCCACGCTCGCGCCTGCGAGCAATGCGGCGACAAGCACCGTCATTCGGATTAATGTGTTCATGCCCTGGTTGGCCCTCCGTATCAGAACTGCAAGTGTTCTGCGCGCACAATCATCGCCAGACCGGAAGCCAGTTGAACCCGAACTTCACCTTTGGCAATCTCAAGCACCGTAGCATCCATGGCGTCTTTACCCGCTCTGACTTTGATCTCTTGACCAATTTTCAGGGCAGTAATATCCGTCACGTTAACACGCTGCGGTTGCGGCGCACGCTCGGTAGCCGCTTTAGGCGGACGAGGTGCAGAAGCACGCGGCGCAGAGGTTCGAGGTTGACGCGGAGCGCTGTCGGCTGCGGGGCGCTCACGGCGCGGGGCCGGTTTACGCTGACGCGCAGGTTGATCGGTGGTTTCACCCGCTGCGCGACGTTTCGCCTGCTGTTCAGCTCGCTGCGCCTGAACGCGCGCTTTCGCTTCTTCCAACTGCTTGCGAGCGTGATCGACATGCTGCTGTTCCAGTTCACCGCACGGATTGCCATCCAAATCCACACGTTGCGCACCCAGCTTGATGCCGTACAGGTAACGCCAACTGGAGGTATAGAGGCGCAACGCAGAGCGCAATTGCGTTTTACTCACACTGTCAGTCTCTGACACACGAGTGACAAGATCCTGAAAAATACCGATTTTCAAAGGCCGCGTGTCACCTTCAGTGGTGAAACAAAGCGGAAACCGTTCTGCCAAAAAGGCAATGACATCTTTACTACTGTTCAACTTAGGTTGATTTTCCATGAAATTTCCTGATTACAACGGGTTTGCCAACCAGCGCAGGCATGAACAGGCGACATTATAATGACGCCATCAGCAATTGCTACGTTATCCTTCTCTCTGCGTGAGAGAATTGATAAAAATCAGCACATCGCTCTGTTGCAATTGTGCGCAGAGCACGGCGACCAGCGCGTTAAGACCTTCTTCGTCTTCCGCGTCAAAACGCGCATAGGACGTGCTATCAATATCCAGCACGCCAATCAGTTGCCCGTTCACCGAAAGCGGCAACACGATCTCGGCATTACTGGCGGCATCGCAGGCGATGTGACCAGGAAATGCATGCACATCATCGACACGTTGAATTTGGTTCTCCGCTATCGCGCGCCCACAAACGCCTTTGCCCGCAGGAATGCGCACGCAGGCCACTCGCCCTTGGAAGGGACCGAGAAACAGCGTGTCATCATCCAGAAGATAAAAACCCGCCCAATTAACGCCTTCCAGGCGCTCAAACAGAAGCGCACTGCTATTGGCCAAAATAGTGATAAAGCGGCGTTCACCCGTAATCAGAGCGGTAAGATCGCTGACAAGATCCCTATAAAATGATGGTTTGTTCATAAATAATAATTCAGTTGTTCCAAATATCCGAGTCCGTCGCCCCTAGCCTATTGACGCGAAGCGCATCGATAGCAAGGAGGCATCATCCCATGATTTCAATCACCCTGCCTGACAACATTGGCAACGTCTCCCCCAAGAGAAGAAGGATATACGCTTTTGCGTTTTTATTCACATAAACGTGACAGGATGAATTGAGACACACAGCACAGCATGCCACAACAACCTTCGCCTCGTCAGCGTATTGCGCACATTTCATTCCCTCCGACCTGACATCCCATTTTCCTGAAATCAGGCACACAGATTCAATTACCGTGCGCGCTCGGAAGTAGGCTATGATGCTGACGACCTTCACAGTGCAATCCGGCGTAATGAGAATATACAGCATAGTAGGTTCTGCCACGCACAGCGCTCCGCGCCCGCCCGTCACCCAGGCACGCGCTGTCGTTGCCTATGGACGCTATCACCGCTGCCATGGCTGCGACATGCTGTTCCTGCTTCCGGCAATGAACAAAGGGGAATATGCCACTTGTCCGCAATGTGCGACCCGCGTCGGCTCCGGGCGTGATTGGTCGATGACACGACTGGCCGCGATGGCCACGGCGATGCTGCTACTCATGCCTTTTGCCTATACGGCTCCCCTGCTCGATATCCGACTGCTGGGGGTGGCGATCAATGCCAGCCTGTTTGAAGGCATCTGGCAGATGACCAAGCAAGGACACCCGGTTACCGCCAGTATGGTGGCGTTCTGTACTGTCGGCGTGCCCGTTACGCTAATGGTTTCACTGCTTTATCTGTTTTTTGCCCCACGCATTGGCATGAATCTGCGGCCTATTCTGCTGTTACTGGAAAAATTGAAAGCCTGGATGATGCTGGACATTTATCTGGTCGGGCTGGCCGTTGCTGCCATCAAGATCCGCGAGTTTTCCGACATTCAGTTAGGCCACGGTATGGTGGCCTATTTAACCCTGACCCTGCTGAGTTTATTAACGCTGATTCACCTTAACCCGGATCAGCTCTGGCTGCGTTTCTATCCACGGCTGCATCCGGTGATCAACCCGGAACGTTATCGCCTGTGTCTGGCCTGCCATTTTACCAGCGCGCCGGACGCACGGGGTCGCTGCCCGCGTTGTCATACCCCGTTGCGAGCCCGCCGACGCCACAGCCTGCAAAAAGCCTGGGCGGCATTGATCAGCGCCATCGTACTTCTGGTGCCCGCCAACCTGCTGCCCATCTCGATTCTCTACGTCAATGGCGCGCGCAAAGAGGACACTATCCTGTCGGGCATTATCTCACTGGCAAACGGCAATGTTCCCGTCGCAACGGTGGTTTTTGTCGCCAGTATACTGGTGCCGTTCACCAAGGTTATTGTGCTTAGCCTCTTGCTGTTGAGCATACATCTGCGCACACAACGCGCTATCATGACGCGCATGCGCCTGTTACGTGCCATGATCTGGATTGGCCGCTGGTCAATGCTGGATCTGTTCGTCATCGCCTTAATGATGTCGCTGGTCAACCGCGACCAACTGTTGGCTTTTACCTTAGGCCCAGCGGCCTTTTATTTTGGTGCGGCCGTTATTTTGACCATTCTCGCTGCGGAATGGCTGGATAGCCGATTAATGTGGGATACCCATGGAACACGATTCAGCAACACCCGAGCCAACGCGAACCGCGATCAAGCATAAGCGTCGTATATCGCCGTTCTGGCTGCTGCCCTTTATTGCGCTGCTGATTGCCGGTTGGTTGCTCTACACCAACCAGCAAGAGCGCGGCACCACTGTCACCATTGATTTTATCTCTGCTGACGGCATCGTGGCTGGCAGAACCCCCGTTCGTTATCAAGGGGTTGAAATCGGGACGGTACAAAACATCTCGCTGAGCGAAGACCTGCGCACCATCCAGGTGGAAGCCAGCATTAAAAGCGACATGAAAGAGGCGTTACGCAGCGGGACACAGTTCTGGCTGGTAACCCCCAAAGCCTCATTAGCTGGCGTTTCCGGCCTTGACGCTCTGGTTGGCGGTAACTATATCGGTATGATGCCCGGTCCCGGCGAGCCGCAGGCGCACTTTTCTGCGCTGGATACCCAGCCGAAATACCGGGTTAACAGCGGGGAGTTGCTGGTCCATCTTCATGCTGATGACTTAGGGTCGCTCAACGCGGGCTCGCTGGTGTATTACCGCAAGATCCCGGTCGGGAAAGTGTACGACTACACTGTAACCCCCGATAATAAGGGCGTGACGGTCGATGTCCTGATTGAGCGCCGCTTTACCCATTTAATCAAGAAAGAGAGCCGCTTTTGGAATGTGTCCGGCATCAAGGCGGATATCAGCCCGGGCGGTGCCAAAGTGGAAATGCAAAGTCTGGCGGCGCTGGTCAATGGCGCCATCGCCTTTGATTCACCGGATGAGAGCGATAACGCCAGCGCGGAACAAGCTTATCGACTCTACCCTAATCTGGCCCAAAGCCAGCGCGGGGTGGCGATTACCTTGACGCTTCCTTCCGCCAATACGCTGAAAGCCGGGCAGACGCCGCTGCTGTATCAGGGGCTGGAAGTGGGCAGTGTGCAAAAACTGGTGCTGGATCCCAGCAACGGTAATGTCACCGGACAGCTGATTATCGATCCCTCTGTCGTATCGCTGATGCGGGAAGGCACGCGCATTGAGCTGACCAAACCACGTCTGACCTTGAACGATCTTAACCTCTCTCGCCTGCTCACCGGCCCAACGCTGACGTTAATTCCCGGCGACGGGGAGCCTCGTCAGACATTCCCGCTGATTGATGGCACGCAGGAATTACGTCCCGATACGCTCACCGTTCAGTTATCTGCCGCACAGAGCTATGGCATTGATGTCGGCCAACCCGTGCTGCTGCACGGCGTACAAATCGGACAGATCATTCAGCGCACGCTGACCGAAAAGGGCGTCACCTTCGATGCCACCATTGAACCCGAATATCGCGCACTGCTGCACAAAGACAGCACCTTTATCATCAACAGCCGGCTGAACGTCAAGCTGGGGCTGGAGGGTGTGCAAATGATCGGGGCCAGCCCGCAGGAGTGGCTCAGCGGCGGCGTGATGGTGTTACCCGGCACGCACGGGGAGCCGCTGGCTCGCTATACCCTGTTCAGCGATCGGGATAATGCGCAGGAGGGCATCAAAGGCAACACGCCCAGCCCGACCTTAACGCTGGTCACCGAGAGCCTGCCGGACATCCAGGAAGGCTCGATCGTGTTGTATCGCAAGTTTCAGGTCGGCGAAATCATGCGTATTCGCCCCGGTGCAGAAACGTTCGAAGTCCAGGTTTACCTGCATCCGGAATATCGCAAACTGCTGACCGAACGCAGCGTGTTCTGGGCCGAAGGCGGTGCGCGCGTGCAATTGAGCACCTCAGGGCTAACGGTTCAGGCAGCGCCGCTTAACCGGGCGATCAAAGGTGCCATCAGCTTCGATAACCTTGAAGGTGCCCCTGAAACCAAAGGTGGAAAGCGACTGCTGTATAACACCGAAACCGCTGCACGCGCCATTGGTAGCCGTATTGAACTGCGGACCTATGACGCCAGTTCGCTCTCTGCGGGCATGCCGATTCGTTACCTTGGTATTGAGATCGGGCGATTGGATTCCCTTAAATTGGCAGAGCAGCGCAACGATGTATTGGCGCAAGCGGTGCTCTACCCTGAATACGTTAACGCGTTTGCCCGCGCGGGTACGCGCTTCTCGGTGGTGACACCACAGATCTCGGCGGCCGGTGTCGATCATCTGGAAACCTTGCTCCAGCCCTACATTAACGTCGAGCCGGGCAACGGTGCGCAACAGCGTCAATTCGAGCTGCAACAGGCTACCATTTCCGATTCCCGTTATCAGGATGGACTGAATATCGTGGTGGATGCGCCGGAAGCCGGTGCGTTACAGGTGGGAACGCCGGTGCTGTTTCGCGGCGTTGAAGTGGGAACCGTCACTGGCCTGTCGCTGGGGCCGCTGTCCGACAGGGTGATGGTGGCACTGCGCATCAGTAAGCGACACCAGCATCTGGTGCGCAGCAACTCGGTATTCTGGCTGGCATCCGGCTACAATCTGGAATTCGGCTTGGGCGGCGGTTTGCTGAAAACCGGCACCTTCCAACAATTTATTCGCGGCGGCATCGCCTTTGCCACCCCGCCCGCTATCCCTTTAGCGCCGATTGCTACGCCCGGTAAGCATTTCCTGCTATTAGGGCAAGAACCTAAAGAGTGGCGCGAATGGGGCACCGCCATTCCTGAATAGCCTGCATTAATCCTGCCGTCGCCGGATAAGCGACGGCAGCCACGTGCCGTGTTACACTATCAGAATCTGATTCATATTTTCCTGCTATTGTAACGAGATATTACCACCGTGGTGAAACCCCTCTCTCCTTCTTTGCCCTCCGCGTTTCTCGAGGCAATTCAAGACATCATGCCCGCGCACTTGTCCCTTGATGAATTCATTGCTGCCTGCCAGCGCCCGTTAAGGCGCAGTCTGCGCGTCAACACGTTGAAGATTAGCGTGGATGACTTTTCGGCACTGGCGGCGGATTGGGGCTGGCAATTGGCGCCCATCCCTTGGTGTAAAGAAGGATTTTGGGTGGTCAGCCCTGATGAAACGCAGTTGCGATTGGGCAACACGGTGGGTCATTTGAGCGGACTGTTTTATTTGCAGGAATCCAGCTCAATGCTGCCGGTCAGCGCATTGTTTTACGCGCAGGAAACGTCCTTATTATCCCATGAGGCAACCCCCTCGCCATTGGTGCTGGATGTCGCCGCTGCGCCGGGTTCGAAAACCACACAAATTGCCGCACACCTGGGCAATAACGGCGGTATCGTCGCTAACGAATACTCAGCCAGCCGGGTCAAGGTGCTGCATGCCAACATCAGTCGCTGCGGGGTACACAATACCGCGCTGACGCACTTCGATGGCCGGGTGTTTGGCGCTGCCCTGCCTGAAATGTTCGACGCCATCCTGCTGGATGCCCCGTGTTCCGGCGAAGGGGTGGTGCGCAAAGACCCTGATGCAATGCGCCACTGGTCACCGGAAAGTACGACGGAGCTGGCGCAGACCCAAAAGGAACTGATCCTCAGCGCGTTTCATGCGTTAAAGCCCGGCGGCGTGCTGATTTACTCAACCTGTACGCTCAACGCACAGGAAAACCAGCAGGTGTGTCAGCATCTGCTTGATGCGTTCCCAGAAGCTTGCGCGATTGACGCCTTAGGTGACCTCTTTCCCGGCGCGCAAGATGCGCTCACCGAAGAAGGGTATCTTCACGTATTCCCGCAAATTTACGACAGTGAAGGCTTCTTTGTCGCGCGGTTGCGCAAAACCGCGGCCATCGCCCCGTTGCCCGCACCGCGTTTTAACGTGGGTAAGTTTCCCTTCACGCCATTAACCGGCAAAGACAGACAAGCGGTGACGCTTTCGGCCAATCAGGCAGGCCTGATCTGGGACCCAGAGCAGCAACAGCTCTGGCAGCGGGATAATGAGATCTGGCTGTTTCCCACCGCACTCAGTGCGCTGTTTGGCAAGATACGCTTCTCGCGCATCGGTCTCAAACTGGCGGAACGCTATGCCAAAGGTTTTCGCTGGCAACATGAGGCTATTGTTGCGCTGGCGGACACGCAGGCAGCGCACGCTTATGCACTCAGCGACGCACTGGCTTGTGAATGGTATCAGGGTCGCGACAGTTATCCAGACGATCTCCCCACTTGCGATGAAATGGTGCTTACCTATCAACACACGCCTGTCGGGTTAACCAAACGCATCGGCAGCCGTATAAAAAACAACCTTCCGCGCGAACTGGTGCGTGATGGAGCCTGCAACCAGCTCGTTAAACAGGGATAGTTGCCCCACCAGTGCCTCATTTTCATCTACACTCTCGCTAGGGCTACTGCCACTGTCTGGGAGGGTAAACGCCTATGTACGCACTGGTTGTCTTTATCTGTTATCTCGGTCAAGGCTGTGAAAATCTGGTCGTTGATGCCTATCTTAACGAAGCACAATGCCTGAGTGCGATGGATGAGCAGCATTTACGCCGTGGGGGATGTTTTCCGATAGAGGATTTTATCGACGGTTACTGGATCCCGGCCCATGAACGCGCCGAGTTTTGACGCGTATGCATAACAGGCATACGCGCCATGATACGGGCATCAAATGACAGCAAACGCCTGCTCCGTCATCCCTAATGACACGCCCGCAGCAACGATATTGGCCCACTCCTGATCGGACAGCGTTATCCCGTTAGCCTGACGCTGCGCGTAAGCAATACGTTCCGGTTCACCAGCAATCAGCACCGGCTGTTCAGCATCCGCCGCCGGGCAGGTGCGCACGTAATCCAGCATGGCGTCATACTCTTTTTGCAGCCAGTCCATCGATACCATCGCCGCCGGGTCGATAATAATCGTGGTCATGTTATTCATGATCGCCCCTTTGCGCTCGTTTTCCGGCTGAATAGTACCGCCACCGGAAAGCAGCCCCGCCAGCATCTCTGCCGCCAGCACCAGCCCCCCGCCTTTATGGCGCGCAATGGGTTTCAGCGCGCCCTGTTTTTCAGCTTCCCACATCACTTTGGGATCGTTGGTAGAAACGCCCTGACTATCAAGCATCACCTCTTCATCAAACGTCTTGCCAGCCAGATAGGCGACACGGGTTTTCCCCAACGCCACAATGCTGGTGGCAAAATCGAGCACAAACGGGGCGTTATGGTCGCTTTTGGGAAAGGCAATACAGATGGGGTTGGTGCCAAAACGCGCCTCACGGCCGCACCAGGGTGCCACAATCGGATCCAAATCGTTCACGTTGACAAAATGAATCGCCACCATCCCCGCCTCTGCCGCCATTTCACCGTAGGTACCAATCCGCCCGAGGTGGCACGTGGAAGCCAGCGTCATCAGGCACACGCCGGTGGTTTTTGCTCTGGCAATCGCCTGCTCCATCGCTTCTTTGCCAGTGCGCTGACCAAAGCCGCGATCGCCGATAAACTGCAATACCGCGCCACCGTCACGCAATAAACGCACCGGCGTATTCGGATGCATGATGCCTTTAGCGATAAACGCCACATAGTGCGGCAGCATTCCGACACCGTGACTATCATGGCCTTTGAGGTTGGCATTCACCAGATGATCGGAAACACAGCGTGCCTCATCAGCCTGTGAGCCTGCCTTTTGCAATAAAAGGCGCGTAACGTCTCGAAGCTGACGCTCGGAGATTAGCATAGGACAATTTCCTTGATTATTTCCCTTCCGACTTCAGATATCAGATTTTCTAATATCATGAAAAAGAGGGAGTTATATACCCTAAATAATTCGAGTTGCAGGAAGGCGGCAAGTGAGTGAATCCCGATGAGCTTACACAAGTAAGTGATTCGGGTGAGCGAACGCAGCCAACGCATCTGCAACTTGAAGTATGACGGGTATAGATGATTATTGTGTTTGCCTCATTATCCTACCGCTGAAAGCGCAGGGATTAAATGCCTCATCGCGCCTGGCGCACTATTGCGTTAATCAAGATCAAAACCATGGTCTAGTGTTAGCAGCACGATTCGCGCCCTCAGCCCCGTGCCTGACTGCGCTATAATAGGAAGAGTACGCCGTGATCATTCAAGGATCGCCATGAACTACTGCGCTGTAATACCTCTATCGCTCCTGCTGTTGCTTACCGCGGGTTGCTCCTCGCCACAAGGCATGAACTGTCAGGGTGAAGTGAAAACGCTGCCGGGTCATCCGATTGGCATGACTTCTGCCGTGATTGTCGATAACACCGTGGCGTTTAGCGTGTTGATGTCCAAACAACGCATTGAAAGCGGTCTGTTACACTCGGCTGACAGCTCACGCTATGTGCCTTCTGCTGTCACCAAAGAAGGCTATCTGGCACAGCGCCTTTCCGGTAACCGATTCTGCATTATCGATCCGCAAAAAAACGAGTACACCATTTACCAATGCCAATAACCGCAAACGGCGGTGATGGCATCGCTCCTCTTCTCGTAGAATTCTGTAATGTCTGGTAAGACGTATCCAGATATTTACCAAGCGTTAAAAAATCGAAAATCCGCCTTAGCCCTATTCCGCTTTGTATGACCGCCACGCAAAATCCCTCCGTCTACTGAGAGGTGAATCATGAAAAAAATGCTCTGCGTATTAATGGCGATTGTCATCACCACATCCTTAAGCGGATGCATATGGCCAGGTCCCGGTGGCGGACATGGCGGCGGTGGCCCAATGCAAGGGCCGATGGGTCCGGGTGGCGGTGGAGGCGGCCCCGGCTATGGCGGGCACGGTGGGCGCGGATAGTTGATAGGATGAACCTCCGGGCGCTTTGCCGCCCTGAGGTGAAAGATCTATAATTTTGCCGCAGCGCGTTGCGTTGCTTGCCTGCGTTTTTCAATAAACGCGGCCTGCTTGAGACGCACCGCCTGAAGCAGCTCTGGCGCAGCCGATCGCGGAGAACCCGAATTGAATGGCGGCGCGGGATCGTACTCCAGTTGTAACTGAATCTCCTGCGCAACCGCCTCGCCGTACAGCCCTGCCACCACGGTTAGTGCGAAATCGATCCCAGAGGTCACGCCAGCACCACTGATACGGTTGCCGTCGTGCACGACACGCGCCTCAACCGGTTGAGCCCCCAGCAGCGCCAATTGATCGAGCGAGCCCCAGTGGGTGGTTGCCTTATAGCCTTGCAGTAAACCCGCAGCCCCCAACACCAGCGATCCGGTGCAGACCGAGGTAACCAGTTTTACTTCCTTCGCTTTTTGACGCAGAAAGTTTAGCACCTCATCATCTTCCATCAGATCAATCTGTCCCGGCCCACCCGGCACACAAATCACATCTAACGCCGGACATTCCTCAAGGGTGACGGTAGGCAGGATAGCCAGACCGCGATCGGAGGTCACCGGTGCAATCTGTTTCCAGATCAAGTGCACCTGAGCACCCGGCGCACGCACCAATACTTCGTAAGGCCCAGTCAAATCTAATTGGGTTACACCGGGAAAAAGGAGAAAACCTATGGAAAGTACAGGAGAATCAGCCATGACAACGTCCTCTGTGATTAGGTGATGTTGCTTAGCATGCGCAGGTTTTTATCGGGGATTCAATCAGAATATCAACGAGAACAGCCATGCCGATGGTATCCATGACTCGACTTCACCGCGCGCAGCCCTTATGATCGCGTTCAGATTCATTTATGTAACTCGCTGATTAACGATAGGTAATTTTGCCACGTTATCGGCTTAGCACAGAGATACCACGATGAAAAAGATCATTTTAGCGCTTACCCTTGCCACGCTTGGCACCGATGCCGTTGCCGCCGCCCAGTTGGTGACGTTAAGCCGTCAGCAATATGGCGAGCGTTGGGCGTTCACTCGTGAAGAGGTCCAGTTGATTTGCCGCTCTGGTAAGGCTGTTTTTGCGTTAAACACCGGAACGCTGATGCAATATCCGCTTAACGCGGCTGCACAGGCCCAGATGAAAAATGGCCAGGTGAATGCGCAACCGATTGATGTCATCTGGCTGGACGACCCCGATGCACCGGGCAAGAAGAAAGATTTACAGCCTTTCATCGAACGCGGTGAACAACTTTGTGTCGCTGGGTGATTTAAAAACTGACCACATTTCAGCCACATGTTAATGCATGGATAATATTACGTTACCCAGCGGTGTGAAAGCTGTTCCAGTTATGAAACGAACTCCGCTGCAACACTGGTAATCAGTGAGAAGTTGGCTACGCTTTAAAGTGCAAGGCTGATTCAGCTTGCACAAATGCCAACTTTTAGCGCAAGGCTCTCTCCCAAGAGCCATTTCCCTAGACCGAATACAGGAATCGTATTCGGTCTTTTTTTGGTTCTCATTTAAATACAATGAGTTAGATTTAAATCAAGCACTTATTCTCTATTCAGTTCTACCCCATATCACCCTTTTACACTCTCTGCCGCCATTTTGTCGCCACTGACTTTAGCTAACGGGTTTAGGTGGATCGCGTCTTCCAAGTGGTCGGGAGCAAAATGGGCGTAGCGCATGGTAATGCGGATATCTGAATGACCCAGAATGCGCTGCAATACGATGATGTTGCCGCCGTTCATCATAAAATGGCTGGCGAACGTGTGGCGTAACACATGGGTCATTTGCCCTTCAGGCAAATCAATACCGGCCAACCTTATCACCCGATAGAACTGCTTATAACAGGGTTCAAATGGCTTGCCCTCGCGTTCGATTAACTCTTGATAAAGTGACTGTGAAATGGGGACTGTCCGATTCTTTTTACCTTTGGTATTGATGAAGGTAATTTTATAAGGTGAGAGTTGAGAAGCCTTGAGTTTTGCTACTTCATTCCAGCGCGCCCCGGTCGAAAGACACACCCGAACAATGAGCATTAGTTCTTCATTGCCATGTTTAATACAAGCAGCCAAAAGGCGTGTAATTTGCTGCGGCGTCAGCCAGGCCATTTCACGTTCTGGTTGGTCAAACTCGCGGATATTCTCTAATGGGTTGGGTAAGCTCCACTCCCCTAGCCTTTTTAGCTCATTAAATACAGCGCGTAAAAACGCATGTTCACAGTTGATTGTACCGGTTGAGACTTTTCGCGTTTCCAGACTGGTGCTATAGCCGTTATCTATTGCTCCTTGCAATCGCAAATCCCGGTAATGTGCCCAATCTTTTGCTGTCAAGGTTACCGCAACGGGATCACCTAACCCGCCGCATATAATTTTCAATTTACCTAAGCGACCCTTTTTATCATTAAGCGAGCAGCCATGGAGCTTGTACCAGAGATCGATCAACTCACTAAGTTTCCTGCGGTCTTCCTGCTCTCCTAACCAAGGTTTTGCCTTGGCCTGTTTCTCCATGTACTGCTCATAGGCTACCGCCTCTCCTTTGGTGGTGAACTGCTTTCTAACGCGCTTGCCGTCCCGACCATTAGGGTAATACTCAAATAACCATTTTCCTGTAGGGAGTTTCCTGATACTCATTGCTCGAATCCAAAACAAATACATACAACATAACTGTACATTTAAACAGTATAAATGTTTATTCGTCATAAATTCAAACAAGTGGAATATGAAAAACCCACCGGGTGGTGGGAAAATAGAGTGAAGCGCAGCGAAACAACTATATCCAGAGCGTACCCTGATTTGAGCGGGTAGGATGTGGCGGCACAGGTTTTACATCTCCCGGCGTCATAATCATATCGGCGATGGTCTCCAGTGACTTAAACGTGCAGCCGCAATTGATGTTGGTGCACTGGTGATAGCGTTCTTTGGTTTTGGTGCTCAGGTAACGGCTGGATCTGGCATGTGCTGCATGCAGGCACAATGGGCAGTGCATCATAATGTTGTCACCTCAATAGGGCATTCAGTGGTTATTATTCTATCATCGAGTTTGCATTTGAAAATAAAAATTCGAAATTGAATCTACTCTTCAACTTCTAACTCAGCATCAGACAACAACACTTCCAGCTCTAACTGCGTGGTATAGCCGCCATTGCTGAGGGCATGCGTCACTTTTGATATTGTCCACGGCTGCTCATCGATCACCTGCTTAAAGCCGCTAACCTGAACCGGGGTTTCCGGGAACAGGTCAGCGCGTCCCATCGCCAGTGCAATAGAGAACTCAGCGACACCGCGCTGTAATTTGTCCCATTTCGCCTGCGCGGCTCGCATGGCTTGTGCCTTGGTGGAAAATACCGTGGTCAGTGCCAGCACATTTTCATCCGTGCCGACCATATAATCTCCCTCACGGGCTTCCGGCACCTTTTTAGCTTTTTTGGCTTTAGGGTGCGTCTTTTCTGGTTGTGGCCCCTGATGCAGCAACACCTTTTTTTGGCGTTTTACCTTCACCGTTTTAGGCTTCGCAGGCTTTGGTTCTTTGGTGTGCAGCCAGCTTGCCGTCACCCCTGTATAAGCTCCCCGGTCAGCCAGGCTAAAACTGTGACGATCGCCGTCACTGCGTTCAATTACCTGTTGCGGGATGGGTTTACCGCTGGCCGTCTTTCCCGTTCCGGGGCGGATAAACAGCAAACGCCCGGCTTTGATGGCGGCAATCGCGCCGTTGCGCTCGGCCAGCCGGGTAATAAATACCGCATCGGTTTCCTGCGTCTGGTCGATATGCGGGATTTTTATCCCGGCGAACCCGTCGGCCAGCATCGGCACAAGGTTATTACGCGTTGCCACCTGCGCCACAATTGCCCCCAGCGTGGTGTCGTGGTACGACAATTCCCGGCGCGAGTTAAGCGACCCGCGAAAATCCGCGCTGCGCGCCCGGATAGTCACTGTGTCCGGTGCGCCCCGGTGTTCGATTTCGTCCACGGTAAAATCGCCTTTGCCGATCAGCGCTTCTCCCTGCCAGCCTAAAAACACCGACAACACCGCGCCCCGTCGGGGTAACTGTACCTGCCCGTCGCTGTCGTCCAGCTCGATATCGAGTTGGTCGGCCTCAAAGCCCCGGTTGTCGGTCAGGTTCAGCGATAGCAGGCGTGGGCTAATGATGGTGGTAATGTCCTGCTCATTCAGGCGCAGCAGGTAAGCGGGGGCGGTCTTACTGCCTGCACGCACAGTTAACGGGTTAATCATGCGAATAATCCCCCGATGGTGGATTGTGCCTTATTGGCAAGGGCTCCGGCGCTGCCGATCAAGCCCTCAGCCTGTTGGCGTAAATCGCCCAGCATGGCCGACAGCGACGAGTCTACGCGGGTCAGCATCACGGTAAATTCAATGCGCCGGGCGCGCCCATCGGGGAAAAAGTCGGTTTTTGTCTGGCTGATACTGTTCACCACAAACACACCGTAAATGGTGCCGCTGCCCTCAATCAGCGGCCATGCGCGCCCTTGATCGGCCATGGTTTCCAGCATCAATAATGACAGCGTACCGCCGGTGATTTCCGGCAACAGTTCGCCCGACAGGGTAATTTTTTCCTCTTCAATGCCTAAGAACTGCAACGCCGGGCGCTGGCCGACGCGGCTGTTTGACGGCCAACGGTATTCCACGTTGCGCTGCATGTTCTGGTAAGGCAGGGTCTGGAGCTGGAACACAAACAGCCCGAGCGTGAGCATCATGATCAACCTCCCTGATAACTGTATTGACTGAATGCGCGCGATCGCGCCGAGCGTTCCCGCTGCTCAAGCTGGCGCGCCACTTCCTGTGCAATGTCCTGCTCGCTCTGGCCGGGCTGCGCCACAATACTGATCGGCGCATGAATGCTGACGGGGGATGGCGCGGCGCTGGCCTGAGCCGTGGGCGCTATCGGGCGATAAGCTGACATATTCATCGTTGCGGACGCCATAGCGGCAGTATCCTGACGAGGGGGAACGTTGGCCGACGCTGTCACGCCTTGCTGGGTGCCTCCGCCGCTGTATCGGGCGGCAATCGCTCTTGCGTCATTGCCTTGCGGGGCAGGCGCGTTGATAACCCCCGCGTTTAAGGCTGCGGCCTCTTGCGGCGGCATGAGCTTATCCGCGCCCGGCAGGTTTTTCGATTTCTCATCAACCAGCCCGAGCTTTTCCAGCAGCCACGACACACCGGATCGCAACGAGTCCAGTGGATGCATCACGGCATTGAGCCCGTTAGCCAGCGTTTCACCAAAGCGTTTCCCCACGCTGGCTGCACCGTCCAGCTCGGCAGCGGTCGATTTCACCGGGGCCAGCAAATCACCGAACCAGCCAAACAGGGCTTTTACCTTGTCGCCTATCCATGTAAAGGCCGGTTGCAGCGGTTCAAAAGCCGCAATAATCGGCGCACTGGCGGCAACAAATCCCTCAACCACGCCGCCAATAAAGGCTTTGATAGGCTCCCAGTATTTCCAGATAAGCACTGCACCGCTGACCATTGCCGCAACAGCCAGCCCGACCGGGGATAACAGCACACCTAACGCGCTGCCGATAAACATGATCCCGGTGCGCAACAGCGACAAGGGCGAGGTCACTAACCCCATGAGTACCCGGCCAAAGCCTGACAATGCGCCTTGGATAACGGCTAACGGATTGCTGACCGCCGCGAATACGGACGTTAACCCCGACATGCCCGCGCGTAACAGCATCAGCGGCGATTTTGCCAGCCACGTAAAAACACCGCCGAGCCGCTGTAATCCCCCATTCAGTGAGGTCACGCCCTGCGTTCCGGCAAACCTGAATCCGGCATTCAGCAATCCCGCCCCGGCAACCAGCGCATTAACCCCGCTTAACACCGGCCATGCAACCAGACCGATCCCGCCGAGCACCGTGATTAACGCGGTTGCTGCCCCACCGAGCATGACAATCTGCCGTGTCAGTACAGGGTTAGCCGTCACCCATTCATTCACCCGGTTAAGCCATGCCGTCGCACTTTGCGTGAGCTTACGCAATGCCCCGCCGTCGTCATTGAACAGGTTAAAACGCAGGCCAGCCATTGCGCCTTGCAGCCGCCCGATATCCCCTTGCAGATTATCGCGCAGGGTATCGCCCATGCGGTCAGCCGCCCCGGAAACGTCACCCAGCTTGTCTTTGGTTCCGGCCAGTGCCGACAGGAATTTAGGTATCTGGTCTATCGACAGGTCTTCAATCGGTGTACCAAACAGCGCAATCGCCGCGTTGGCCCGTTCTGCCGGATCTTTGATTTTCAGCAGACCCTGTGCGGTTTTCTGCATGGCGGCACGCGCTTTATCGCCACCGCTGGCAATGGCGGTAGACATTTTGGCGGCATTGAGCCCGGCGGCGTCATAGGCTTCAATGCTTGACTTGGACATGTCCGAGCCGCGAATGCTGAATTCCTTCACCGCATCGCCGGTCTTGTCCAGCGCAAATTTGCCCTGCTGTGCCATCTCCAATAACAGCGTCATCGCTTCCGAGCCGCTGAATCCCATATTGCGAAAGTGGGTCGAATACTCGTGCAGGATCTCCGGCAGTTCGCCGCGCATCTGTGCGGAGACGCGCTGCATCCCGGACACCATCAAATCAAACGCCTCATCGCTGTTTTTGGCGAGGCCGTTTTTCATCATGATGGCCGCTATCTGGATACTTTCGGCGGCGTCGCCACCGAGTGCCGCCTGCATATCCAGCGCTTTACGCGATATGCGGGTCAGTTCGGTTTCGCCCACATTCCCCAGCGCGCCCAATGTGCTGCGCACCGCGGCGACTGCCTCCGCGATTTGATTGAGATCGCCACTGACGCCAGCGGCGTTAATCTCTTTGATAACGCGGGTGTACTGTTCGCCGTCGGCGCTGTTCCCGCCCGTCTGCGCGGCGATGCGTGCGCCTTGCCCGTTGGCCTCAACGGCGGGAGCAATCAGGCGGCTTTCGGCATACAACGCCGCCGAGCCGAGACCAAACGCCGCCGCGCCGCCGTTGCGTACCCCGGCGGTGATGGCTTTGCCTTTCTCGTAGCGCTGACTGACCGCGTTCAGCTTTTCCTGTTGCTTTCTGACGCGCGCAAGGGCGGCACGCTGCTGATCCAGCGTGGCGGTGGTTTGGGAAATATCGTTGCGTAATTTACGCTCATGGCCGGACAGGCTGCGCGTGCTGATACCCGCCTGTTGCAACGCTTCGCGCTGACGCTGTAGCGACTGGCGCAGCTCACCGTATTCGGTTTTGAGCGTGGCCGCCTGACGTTTCGCATTCGCCAGCGCCTTTACCTGTTGTTTGGTGGGATTTTCGCTGTTGCGCAGTTCCGCCGACAGGGCTGCGGCTTTGGCCTGCGCCTGTTTGAGTGCCGCCCCGGTTTCGCTTAACTGGCTTTTGGCTTTACGAAAGCCCTCAATGCGCCCGGCCTGCGCGTTCAGGGTTTTAAGCTGGCCCTGTGAGTCGCGGATATCCCCCGACAGTTTTTTACTGGCGGTTTGCACCGCCTTAAACGGTCGGGTGGCATTATCCACCGCCTTGAGCAAAACACTGAGCTGTAGATTATTACTCATTGGCATGTCCGCTGCGTTTCAGCGCTTTGTCGCGCCATAGAATCAATTCGGTAAGGCTCATCGCGTACATTTCTGAGGGCGGCCAGTGAAAGATCACCGCAATATCCGCCATCAGGTCATCGACGGTCAGGCTTCGAAGGAGGTTTCCTGCGTCGATTTCGGCGTCAAAAAACCGATCACCTTGCCCGCGATGGCAATCATGTCCGGCAGTTCCATGCGGGTGATTTCGGCCTCGGTCAGTGCCGGCACCGTCATACGCGGCAGCACTTTAATCATCGCGTCGACGTCTGAGTTTGCTACCGCTGCCAGACTCACACCACGCAGGGTGCCGGTGTTGGGTTTAATCAGCGTGACCGTTTCGATCAGGGTGTCACCGCGTTTAATTGGGATTTCCAGCGTTACAACGTTGTCGTGTTGATTCATGATAATTCTCTGTGTTCAGGGTGAAGAAAGACGGCCAGCACCGTGCTGGCCGCACAGGGTTACACCAGACCAATCGCCCGGCGGTGTTGCTCCAGACGATCAACGCCATTAACACGTTCAATCATGTTGATGATGTCAATCTCGATCATCTCTTTGCCGTCCACGGTCAGCTTGTAATAGGTGCATGGGGTCGAAATCTTGGTTTCGGTGTCTTCCCCCGGCTTACTCTCGCCGCCGTCGATTTCTTTGTGACGCCCACGCGTTACCACTTCGACCGCAACGATCTCCCCGGTGTCATCGCGCTGGTAAGACCCGGTAAAGCGCAGCATGACTGCATCGGCACCCGGCGCGGCGTACTGGCTCCACAGGGTTTCATCAGCCAGACCGCCCAGCGTAAACTCCATGGCTAACGCATCATCATCCAGCCCGAAATCAATCGGCGCGGCACCGTTCATGCCGCCGCCGCGATAGTTCTCCAGCTTGCGCGTCAGCTTTGGCAGCGTGACGGCGGTGGCTATCCCCATGTAGCTCATCCCGTCATTGAACAGGTTCATAAATTTAAGTTTGCGAGGCAGTGCCATAGCGTTGCGGCTCCTTAGCTGTTAACTGACGCGGACAGGTTCACCAGATATTTGTCGGTGATGCGCTGGCGCAGGGTGAGATTTTCCAGAGGGGGGACGGGGGTATAGTCATAATCGATATACAGTTTCCCGGCCTTGAGGGTTTCTTTATCGTTGGCGCTTTCGTCATACCAGCAATCGGCATCAATGATGTAACCGTTGCTTTTCAGTTCGCGGAACTTGGCCTTGATGCCATCGATAATGTCGCGGATAAGCGTCGCGGTCATCGGCTTGTCGTTGGCCCACATGTGCGCGTCTGCCATGGTGTCGGCAATCACCTGCGCGGTGCGGGTGTAGTTCTCAAACAGGAACAGCGGATCGTCAGAGCAAGTGCGGTTGCCCCAAAAGCGGAAACCGTCTTTGCGTACCAGCGTGGTGACGCCCGCCTGATTCAGCAAATCCGCATCGGTGCCGGGTGTCTGCAAATCCCAAAACACCGAGGCGCTGATCCCCGTCACGCCATTGACCCCGACGTTAGACAGGGTCTTATGCCAGCCGGTCTCTTGGTCAATCTTGGCGCGCAACCCTAACGCACGGGCGGTAGCGTAAGCCGTGGTGCTGGCGTTCGCGGTGGTATCCCATGCGATAAAGTCCGGCCAGATAACCATCAGTTCACGCTGGCTGAAATTGTCGCGGTAGTTGATGGCGTCCGACAGAGTTTTACAGCCCCATGCGCTGACATAACCAAAGGCACGCAGCGACTGACAGATGGAGGCTAACGCCGTGGCAGCGGGTAACGAATCCAGTCCCGGCAGACCGAGAATGCGCGGCTTAACCCCCGTCACCGCCTGTGCATCTAACAAGGCTTTCATCCCGGTGTATTTGCCGTTTTCGTCGCTGCCGCCGATCACATTGCTGAGGGTTTCGGCCTCATCTTCCTCCTCGGCCACGCGCACCACGACGGTAACGGGTTTGGACTGGTCAGCAATCGCCGACAGGGCAGCGGCCAGCGTGCCTTTTTTTCCGGCTTTGCCGACAGCCGACAGAACATTGGTGATCAATACCGGGGTATTGAGTGGAAAGGTTGCCGCGTCGGCATCCGGTGCGGTGCACACCATACCGATAATCGCGGTGGATACCGTGGAAATAACGCGCGTGCCGTCGTTGACCTCAACAACCTGCACGCCGTGGTGGTAATCACTCATAAATTCAGGCTCCAGCAAATGGCAACATTGCCGTGTTGGGAGCCGTTATTGTCTGGTGCCACCCGGTAACAGGCGAGTCATTCTGGTATGTTGGGAACTGACACAACAGAGAAGGGAAGAAAAAACCCACCGTATAGGTGGGGTATTCGCTTCAAAAAGGTGATTACTCCGGCGCTTTAGGCCAGTCGATATCTGGGGTTGCGCTGACATCAATACGGTTCAATATTACCCGATAGGTTTTCCATTTCGTTAACGCCGCTTTCTCTTCATCCGTCGCCATATCCAGATCAACCGCATCGCTCAGCGTTTGAATACGGGCATTTGCCACGGTAAGTCGTGAGGTTAACGCCTGTTGTGCCGCCTGCTGCGCAGCTTGTAATTCTGCTGCCTGCTGGGCTTTTGCATCTGTCACCCATCGCTTACCGTTCCAGCCATCAAATTCGGTTGCCGGTTCAAGTAGCGTAAATCCTTCCATCAATTCACCGATAGTGGTGATAAGCGAGGGCTCGCGCGTCTCTATGCTGTAAACCATCTGACCGCGATGATCTGGCACGAACTCCCATGACTTGCCATTTGCCGCACGACGTAGTGCTTGCCCCGCTGCGGGTAACTCTGGTTCATCGGGATAACTGTATGCGGGTAGCCCCACGCCAAACATGAGATATTCCATGCTGGCGCTTTGGTATTCACCGGTGTCTTGATTGACATGATAGACAGTGATCCATCCGGCCTTTTTGCTGAGTCCGTTTTCGCCTAATTCGGCAGTTTCAATAGTGGTGGAATAGTTGCTCATTATGCTGCTCTCACAATGTAGTTAAAGGCGATGTTGCGCGGACGATTTTCGTTTGCGGTGGGGACAACTTTTGATGCATCGAAGGTATACTGGCACCCAACAGACCCAAGATTATTATTAGATAGGATATTGCCCTCTAATCGGGTAAATGCGCCTTCCCCCACCGACGATGTAGTGCCCTCTGCCCAAGCCAAGCCATTATTTGCAAACTTTCCGGTGATGTTTCTAATGGCATCCCCCTGAGCTGACAGCAACGTTCGCCCCGTATCAACCCCGCGTCCATCATCAAACCCCCGAATAAACTCGGCCCGCAGATCCGGCAGTACACCGGATGGATACACTAGCGCAAGCTGTGGATAGGTAGCTTTATTGAATGTTTGTCCATTGCATTTCAACCAGCCCGTAGGTGCTGTGGATAAGGGATAGGGAACAGGGGTACCAACAAGGAGATCGAGCGGCAAGGTGATATTGGTTGAGCCATCAAAGGCTACACCATTAATCGTGCGCGCCGATGCCAGTTTGTTGGCGGTGGCAGCAGTACCCGATACCGGCAACGCCCCCACATCAGTAGCGCCCAACGTGATATCTGCCGTTAGCGGCTTGCCGTTCACCTTGCGTCCGGCGGGCACTCGGCCCTCAGCATTGGTGTTAGCACTGGCCGCAGCCGTCGCGGCATTATTGGCGGCTGTGGTTGCTGCGCTGACTTTGGTGTCGGTTTCCGCCTTGGTATAGGCACCGACATCAGCCGCGCCCAGCGTGATATCTGCACTCAGCGGCTTGCCGTTCACCTTACGCGCCAAGGGCACACGGCTTTCAGCATTGGTGTTGGCGTTGCTCGCCGCCGTTGCGGCATTACTGGCAGCGGTGGTTGCTGCGCTGACTTTGGTGTCGGTTTCTGCCTTGGTATAGGCTCCTACATCTCCGGCACCCAGCGTGATATCGGCGCTCAGCGGCTTGCCGTTCACCTTGCGCGTCAATGGCACACGGCTTTCAGCATTGGTGTTGGCGTTGCTCGCCGCCGTTGCGGCATTACTGGCAGCGGTCGTAGCGGCGCTGACTTTAGTGTCGGTTTCCGCCTTGGTATAGGCACCGACATCAGCAGCACCCAGCGTGATATCTGCACTCAGCGGCTTGCCGTTCACCTTGCGAACCAATGGCACACGGCTTTCAGCATTAGTGTTGGCGCTGGCCGCAGCGGTGGCGGCATTACTGGCGGCGGTAGTCGCTGCGCTGACTTTGGTGTCGGTTTCCGCCTTGGTGTACGCGCCCACATCCCCGGCACCCAGCGCGATATCTGCCGACAGCGCTTTACCGTTTACCGTGCGGCCAGACGGCACGCGCCCATTGGCATTATCGTTTGCCGCTTTCACGGCTTTGGGCGTGGCGGCCAGCGTTTCGCTGGCGCTGTCGGTGGCACTGCTCAGTTGCACCAGACCTTTTTCTTTCAACGTGGCATCCGGGTGTTTACGGCTTTTTTCGTGCACCTCAATCGCTTCATCCACATAACCGCGCGTTGCCAGCACCACCGCCGGATCGATTTTCAGCGTGACCGCATCGGTACTGCTGACAATCAAAATCATGCGCACGGTTTGAATGCGGCCGCTGCCTTCCTGCAATTGCGGCTTGTAAGTTTCCGGACAGTTAGCAATCGCGATCAGGTTGTTGTCATCGTCAAACAGACCGATTTCACGTATCCACCAACCGCCCTCATTTTCGGGAATAACCTGCTCGGCAATAATCTGGCTGGGGTTCTTTGGATCAATCAGCAGGTTATTGAGTGCCGCCCGGCGTTTTTCATTCACCAGCTTGGTTTGTGCCGGGTTAGGGGTGGGCAAGGCTCCGCCACCATCCCCCACCGCCATTCTGGTGATGTTCAGACGGCTACCTAACGCGGTGGCGTTAGCTAACTTGGCCGCGCCAATGGTGGTCAACAGGGCAAAATAGGTTGCGCTCATGCGGTTACACTCATGTTGTCAATGAAATGAATACTGGCCCCGAGAACATCCAGACCGGACACGGTGAGGGTTTCGGGAAAATAGGGGTACACCGTCAGATCATCGCCAGCGTAGACCGTGGCAGACACATACGCCGCGCCTTGTGTGTCTAACGTGATATTGAGGCCCAACAGGTGACGGCTTGCGGGTTTCGCGTCGGCGATCAGCCGCTCAAGCTCGTAAAAAGTTTCCTCGGTAATGCCGCTGTCCTGCACACCGATATCGAGCCGAAAGGTGCCAGGCTCTCCGCCGCTCTGCCACCATTCAATGATGCGGATCAGATAACCAAACGGCTCCACCACACGACGCAGCGCGCCAATGGTGCCTTTGTGACGATGGATAAAGAACGCATCACGGATCACCTGCCGTTTCACGCTCTCCGGCCATGCCACATCCCAGCGGTCGACGGAGAACGCCCACGCCAGATAGGGCAACAGGTGAACCGGGCAGGTATCCGGGTTCCACAGCAGACGCAGGGGAACCGGTACGCGGACGATCTCGGCGCAGGCAGTGGCGGCGGCGACCTCAAGCGCGGACGAGCCCACAGGCAACAGGCGGGTATCACTCATCGGCACCGCCCACCCCTAATTGATAGCGGGAACAGTAAGACGCCTGCGCCTCATTCAGTACGATATCGGCGGCGGGTTTCGTCAGCTCAACCCGTTGCACGCCCTCGACGTGCAGCGCGGCGTAAATGGCTGAGCGACGAATATCCCGCCCTAATCGGTGCTGCGCGCTGATATAGGTTTTCAGCTTCTGCTCGGCGGCAGCGCGTACCGGCTCTGCTTCCGGCCCCGGATACAGGTACAGCGTGGCGTCAATCTCATAAAGCACAATCTCAGCGGATTGCACTGTCACCCGGTCAGCCACCGGGCGCACGTCCTCAGCGTTCAGGGCAGCGTCGACGATGGCGACCAGTTCGGTACTGGCGCTGCCGTCCCCCTCGCGTGACAGTACCGACACAGTGACGCAGGCCGGGCTGGGGCTGATAACCGAGACATCGGCGACGCGCCCGTCGGCGCTGCGTCCGTGGTACTGGTAGGCACCCACTGGCCCGGCCACGCTTAACCCTTCAAAAGCTTGCTGGATACGCAACCGAAAATCGCTGTCGGACTCCAGCAGCGCAGGTGTCGGCGGCAAGGTCGAATCGTCAGCCGGGGTGATCACCAGACGGGTAACGCTAAAATCAGCGCCGAGTTGGTCGAGATCGTCCCCCTGCGCAAACGCCACCATCACCGCGCGCGCCGCTTCATTGACGCGCTGCCGCCACAGCAGTTCACGATAGGCGTTTTCCTGTAACAGCTTGACCAGTGGCTCCGATTCCAGCGTCAGCGTGCGCGCAACGGCGGCGCGCTCCTCTTCCGGGTAGAGCGACAGCAGCACCGCTTTGCGCTCGAGGTAAATCGTCTCGTAGTCCAGTGCTTCCACCACGTCAGGGGCGGGAAGCTGGCTTAAATCAATCGTCGCCATGGTGTCAGCTCACAGGAACAGAAAGAGAAAAGGCAGGGCCATCGGTCAGCACCCCCACAAGATCGACGGCCAGCTTGCCGTCGTAGGTCGATTCAAGCGTGATGCCCGTCAGCGTAATGCGGGGTTCCCAGCGCAGCAGCGCCATGTAACACGCGGCCATCACCTGCAATTTCACCGCCGGGCTTTGCGGCTGGTCGATAAGGGCGGACAAGAGCGAACCGTAATCCCGGCGCATCACGCGCGAGCCTATCGGTGTGATCAGAATGTCACGCACGCTTTGGCGAATGTGCTCAAGGTCGCCGAGGGTCTGGCCGCTGTCACGGCTCATGCCGATGTAACTGCTCATCGTGTCCCCTCTGTCCAGCTTCCGCCACGCTGTACTGCACCGTGATCGTGATCATCAATTTGCACACCGTTGGAGGTGAACGCGCCGCCGCTATGCTCAATGGTGCCGTGCATCTTCCCGCCTTTTTGCACTTCCAGCGTGCCCGTCGTCAGCTTGTTGGTGCAGACCACTTCCGGCGTATCCAGCGTGATGCGGGTATCAGCTTTCACCAGTACCAACGGCACCGTGGCAGTAAGGGATTCAGAGGCGGTGATGTCGGCAGTCTTGATGCCGCTGACGGTTAGCGCGCCGTTTTCGGGTTCGTACTCGATCACCGCGCCGTCGGGAAAGCTGATATGCAGCGCATCGGCAGAGGCCGACGGCGCCGGGTTATCGTCTGAATAGATGCCGGGCAGCACAAAGGCGGTATCCAGTTCACCGCCGATGGACAGAATTAACACCTGCTCACCGATAGACGGCGCCCACCAGTCGCGGGAACGTCCGGCGCGACGGGTCAGCCAGTTCAACCAGTCAGTTGTCATGTCTCCGGTCTGCACCCGGCACAGGGCGTCTTTGGTGTTGACGTGTGTCACGACGCCGACACGGATCAGATTGCGCAGCAGGCGCTGGAGTTCAGTAAGGGTGGCTTGTGTTTTCATAAGGGAAAGGATGCCGCCGGGGACAAGTCGCGGCAATGCAATGCGGTTTGCTGGTCTGCCAGACAACACAGGCGTTATAGTACGCCTTATATTGTAGTTACAAAAAAAGTTGACGCCGCACTATATCGTAACTACAATTTAATCATAAAGGGAGGGGTGATGGTCAGCTACGACGAGAATAAGCGTTTAATTAATCTGGAAAAACATGGCATTGATTTCAGGGATGCGCCCCATGTGTTTGAGGGTTTTACGATCACCCGTGAAGATACCCGCTATGAGTATGGCGAATTGCGTTATCAGACGCTTGGCCTGCTGGGTGGCGTGGTGGTTGTGATGGTTGCTCACACGCCACGCGGTGACGATGACCATATCATTTCAATGAGAAAGGCGGATAAACATGAGCAAAAATTCTACTGGAACCACTATCCAAACTGATCTGAAACGTCTACAGGCGATAAAAGATAGCGATATTGCCCATGACGATGATAACCCACTCACCACCGCCGATGACTGGTCAGGTGCGGTGATGAAAGTGGGCGGTAAAGTGATTGGGAGAACACGGGGACTACAGAAAGCACCAACAAAAATCGCTAAAACCATCCGCTATGATGCTGATGTGATTGAACGCTTTCAGGCCAGCGGCCCCGGCTGGCAAACGCGAATGAATGAGGCATTAAAAGAATGGCTGGCTGCTCATCCTGATTTTCGCAGATAAAAATACCCTATTGTCGCCCCGCTCTCGCGGGGCCGAATTTATTTACTCAAATGCTGAATCACTAAATCACTCACCCGTTCTTTATCCGCGCGCGTTATCCCCAAAAGCTGACGCTCAGGATACTGAATTTCTTTATTATGTCCGCGCTGTTTATCTGCTTGTCCATAATGATGGATCTCAGCGACCCGCCGCGCTTTATTAGCAAATGTTATCGTTGCATCGTTGGGCGATGCTACGGCCAGCATGTATTTATTCTTCACAAGCTGTTGAAACATCCGGGCTTTGGCCTTACCTGAGCGGGTATTTACCCGCTCTTTTTTCACTTCAATAAAGCGCTGAATATCACTGATGTAAAATGAGCGGATGGCTTTCCTATCCGTGTCATATCCGGTAAATAAGGTGCCGAATCGGGCCTTACGCTTGCGCCAGTTTTTCAGACTTCGCACTTCACCGTTCCACAGGATTTTCATTCCCCGCTGAACGGTGATGACCTGCGCTTTGCGCTGGGTAAACGCCGTCCCGTCTGGGCTTTTTTGCTTACGGATACGGGTCTGATTGTTTTTACGTAAATCGTTAGCAATATCTCTTGCTAACGCCTTGCGACTAGCGGGAGACATTTTAGCCAGTAATCCCGCCAGTTCATCATCAAAGGGTTTCAGCTCATTCATGCCATGTGCTCACTAGCTTGTCATTGATATACAGTGACACCGGGCGCTCGACAGGGATTGGTAAAGGTGGCTCTGGCGCATGGGTCACATGCAATGTCTTATCAACTTCTTTAACGATCACCCGCTCGGTCAGTTTCAGGCTGATGCTGATATCGCAACTGCCGTTATCATTAATATCCGCAAGATAGGTAAACCCTTTAGGGTCATTGGTGATATCCGTCTGATTCTCCCGCAGCCATGCGTTGATCGGCACCAGTAACCAGTCAATATCATCGGTAAAATCGGTGATAACCAAATTCAGCGTGTATTGATTTTCAAAGGACAGCGACCGGGCAAGGGTTGACGCCACCGCGCCGCTGTCGATAAAGATATGCAGCATGTCCGGGTTGTTTTTCAGTACCGGCACCGCATCACTCAGGGCGCGGCGCAAGCTGCTGGGTTTCAGCATCGTGTTTCTCCTGACAGAGTTTGACGGTTTCAACCTGTAGCGCACAGCTCACCAGTGCACCTTCCAGTTGGCGATTGTCGGCGCTCAAGTCACCGTTGGTTTGCGGGTTGCTGCCCGGTATCGGGCAACTCGTGACTTTCGGACAGCCAACGTAAATAAGCGTCGGGGCCGTCAAAGGCGGGGCGGCGGTGCAGCCGCTTAATATCGTCAGGCAAAGCAGTGCCATACCAACGACGTAGATCGGCATTCTCATTGAGTAACCTCGTGATGGTGTTATCGCGGGAAGCGGCCAGTTGCCCGGCCTGCGAGAGTTTGATGCGCAGTTCAGCCTGCGCCTGTTCATTACGCCGGACGTTGCTTTGCAGCGTACCGATCGCGGCGGACTGCGCCAGCAGCGTATCTTTTTGCTGACTCAGGGCGATCCCCTGCTGGCTTACCGTGCGCTCTGCGCGGGAAAGTTGCCATTTATTGACGGCCACGATGCAGAGCAAACACGCAATGACCAGCGCCATAAACTTTAGCCATGGGCTCATCATGCCAGCGTTCCTCCTGCCTGCTGGTACACCTGAATCAGCGTATCAAGGCGGTGTTCCCGCTGGCCGTAACCCGCACCCGGCAGCGAGGCCCAGATAGTGCGGCATTTCGATATTGCCCTCTCGATGTCGCCGCGCTCAATGTCCGCCAGTGCCCGGCGTTCGCTAATCAGTTGCACCGCCAGTTTGTCCTGTGAAGCGGGACTAAAATCTGGCAATGCCATCTGTTTCTGATAGTGTGGCCAGAATCGATAAAGCTGCTGATAGCGCCCGGACGCGGTGGACTTTTCACCCTGACGGTTAAACACCTTGGCCGGGCGACCTGACGCGAACGGGTGATCGCGGTAGTCGGTGAAAATCTCCGGCTTGCCATCCAGCCCGGTGACAACCACGTCATAGCCGTTATTGCGCGTCAGCGGGTGCGTCGCCGTTCCCTCAGAAAATGCCAACATGTCCAGAAAGGCGGTCAGATTTTTATTGTTCGCCATGATCTTTCCTCCGCTTATCCAACTGGCTTTTAATCAGCAACTCAATGGCCTGATAACCGGCGATGCCGAGCGCGGCCCCGATGCCGTTAATGGCGACGGGCGACAGGTTGGGAAACTGCACCAGTGCCACCCCCGCCACCATCGAGACAAAGCCACCTAACAACGTGCGGCCAATGAACAGGCGCAGCGTGACGGGTTCGCCGCCTGCCAGCACCTTGCCGACAACGATCAGCGCACCAATCAAAAACAGAGACAAAACGCTTTTATCGGGTTCGTTCACGATTCACTCCCATAACTGAACGGATTCACGCACCGGGGCGGTAGCGATATTGGGCAGTGTCACGGCGGTGCCATGGGGCAGAATGGTCCCGTAGTCGGCCAGACCCGGATTAACGGATAACACCGCCTCAACCGCACCCCGTGTGCGTCCGTAGTGGCGATAGCAAAGGGCGTCCAGCGTGTCGCCCTGCTGCGCGATAACCTCCATCAGATATGCCCGATGATGCAGTGGGGCTTATCCTGTAACTGACTGATTGACCAGCGCGCATCACGCCACAGCTCATCAATCGTGCCGTCGAGCGCATCCGCTTTACGATCGCCTTTGGCGCTGGCGTCATAGCCCCGGTAACGCTCGTACAGGGTCGCCGTGGTAATGGTGCTGACCGCACGCAGATAGTGATGCAGTTTCTCGCTCTGGCCGTCGATCTGCTCGGCGGGAACCTCGGCCAGCGTGGTAAATCCGGCCCCCCATTGCATTTTCCGGTACTCGAACAGCTCGGCATTCACTTCTGAAATCGCGGTTAATGCCGCATGGCGCAGGCGCTCTGGCGTGACGGTGTTCTCCAGTCGCATCAATTTGCGCAGTGCTGCGAGCTCGACGTCCGGCCAAAAAAAGGTATTTTTGATCACGGCTTCCTGTTCCGCAGGCACCGGAATAACCACCGCATCCGGGCGTGGCTCCGCGTTCGCGTTGAAAATCATTGTCGTCATGACAACCTCTGAATAGGTGGGCGGTGGACACAGGCACAGAAAACGGGTAACCGTTCCGGCCTGTGTGCCGCCCGGCGCGGGGCGCGTTGGGTTAACGGCTGGCCGCTGCTTTGCGCAGCGCCGTTTCCAGCCGCTCTATGTCTTTTTTAACGCCGCTTCGGCTATCAAGCTGAAAGGCGCGTTTCAGGTGAAACAGGGCTTGCTCGGGCTTGCCGCTGTCACGCAGCACCAGACCGATGATTTTGTGCAGCTTGGCGCGCACTTGGTCGGGCATGTCCTCCGCATCGGTCAGCATCAGCGTGTCGATCAACAGGTCAATAGTGACTGCCTGCCCGGCGGTATGGGCGCGGGTCGCGGCATCGGCCACCTCTTCGGCTAACAGGTACGGCGTCGGGCGGGTGTAGCCCTCCGGCATCACCAGTTTGTGCGCCAGCGCATAACGGGCAATCTCCAGCGCGCCGGGCATGTCTCCGGCGTCGAGCTTCCACACCATGACGGTCATCAGTACCGCATCCTGTGCGCCGCGCCCGTTGGCAAGTACACCCGCCACCCACGGCGCATACGTGGGCAGTAGTCCGCTTTTTATCTCGGCCTTACGCTCTTTTGAGCGCACCTGTTTTAACGTGCGTTTGTCAGCCGCAAGCCGGAACAGCATCTGCTCGTACCCGGTGGCCTGTCGCAGCGGATCATTCTCCCGCTGCGATGCCTCAGCAGCCGACACCCGCATCATGTGACGCTGGGCGGGGCTTAACATGGTTTAGGCTCCGGTGTTATTGGCTGGGGTTTCAGGCTGTTTTTCATCACCGGATGCGGCAGGCTCAGCGCCTTTCTTCACTTCCGGCGGTTTCGGGAATTCACCGAGCTGGATATTTTCGATAACGCAGCCGCAGCCGTAATCTTCCACCACGTAATCTTGTTTAATGGATTCGTAGTTTTCGATACGGTCACGCTTAGCGACTTCTTCAATGTGACGGCGATGGCTGTCGTCCATGTAGTAAATCGACAGATTATCCAGGCGGGTGATCATCAGCGCATTGGCCGGGAAATACGGCACACGTACCGCAGGCAGATTGCCGATGCGCTTCTGGCTGATAATCACATCAGCGGCCAGCGTTTCTGTGTTGGGTTGTTGTTGGTTGACCAGCGGGAAATATTTGTCAGCCAGCAACTGGCGGCCACAAATCACCACTAAATCCGGGTCTTCCTGATGCCATTCGGCGATCATGGTGTTGGTCGCGTCCATCACCAGCGCGTCGAGGCTGAAATAATCGCCGTTCTCACCGACGCGGATTTTCTCAGAAATCACGGCGCCGTCTTCACCAACGACTTTACTCATCACACGCTTAGGGGATTCGTTACGGTATTTCTGCAACCAGCCCACCGCCACATCCTGCAACAGTGGATTTTTGGTGCGGTCAGAGGTCGCCGCACGTTTCACGCCGTGCCATCCGGCCATGATGTAATCCAGCGACTGACGTTTGGCGATAGCGTTACGCAAGCGCAACTGGAAATCCTGAAAACGCGCCCACAGGTCGAGGGTGTTGTAGCGGATATGGAAATCAAAGTTCATCTGTTCGCACTTGTACTGCCGCGCTTCCAGACTCAGCAAATCAGCGGTTTCGCGCTCATCGCCGTTTGAGGTATCGGTGGTGCTGGCGACCGACCCGGACACGCCGAGGCCGATTTTTTCCCCGGTCAGCTCGGCCACCGGCACCATATTGATACGGGTCAGAAAGTCGCTGGACTCCTGCACCACTTCCATCAGCGACTGCGTGACCGACGGCTCGACGCTGAATTTTTTACTCAGCGTTTCGACGTCAACACCATTGAGGGCGGCAAGCTGGGTCAGGTAGGCGTTGTATTTAAAACGGGTTTCTTTACGCATGGGTTTTCCTGTTGTTTCTGAAAAAGGGTATAGCGGGGCCGCGCCCCGGTTAGCAGTTGGTCAGCAATGAGGCTTCACCGTCTCCACCTGTCGCCACCGGGCGGCGCGTCTGGGTCAGGCTTTCGGTGCCGTCAAGCGTGGCTTTGAGGTCGGTGAACTGCTGCTCACTGGCGCTCAGCTTCTGCGTCAGGGTGGCAATGTCCTGTTGTCGGCGCTGCTCAAGCTGGGTAAAACGCTGCTCCACGCTGTCGGCGTTGGCCTGCACCTGTCCGGCGACTTCGGCCACCGCTTCATGCACATCATTAAAACGGGCATCGTCGCTGGACTGCTTGCGGCCAAACAGGGCTTTCACGCGGGTTAACAGGGTTGGCTCAACGTCCGGCAGGTCTTCAAATTCCAGCATCACTTCGGTAGCCACTGAAAAGAGGTTTTCCGGGGAGGCTTTGCGGGTTGCCAGTGGGTTGTGTTTGGCTTTGGCGCTGAACTCCAGCATTTCCGTGCCAAGGCTGGCCGGGTCATCGGTGACCGCCAGACCGACCAAATAGGCTTTGCCGGTGTTGGCAAAATTGGGCTGGATCTCCATGGAGGTATAGATTTTCTGGCTGGCTTTATTCATCGCCACCAGATCATCGGTTGGGGTGATTTTGGCAAACAATGCCAGCTTGCCATTGAGCACAGAGTCATCCTCAATCATCTCCGCTTTCAGTTCGACCACATCGCCATAGCGGCGGAACGGGCTGTCAGGCAGCATGCCCTTCAGGTGCTCAAGGTTGATGCGGCAACCGTAGACACGCGGATCAAAGGTGTCCGCCATGTTTTGAATATCGTTGCTGTCAATCACACGCCCGTCGCAGGTGTCGCCCTCAACACCAACGCGGAACCACTTCGAAACTTTCTTTGCCATTTTTTCGTCCGTTGTTTGCGGGAAGTCGGGGCGAGTATCCGGCGTGAACATCCGGCGCGCCATCAATCACGGTTTGCTAACCGCTGGCACAACAGGCACTTAAGGCAGGAAGGTGCGGCGGTGACGTAGCCTTGCAGCCATGAATACAGCCATCGATACCACTATCATCAGCGACCCACGACGACAGGCGGCTTTGCTCTACTGGCAGGGCTTTTCGGTGCGTCAGATTGGGGAAATGCTGAACCAGAAAACGCCGACCGTGCAGAGCTGGAAACAGCGCGACGGCTGGGACGCTATCGCCCCGGTATCGCGTGTTGAAGCCAGTCTGGAAGCACGGTTGATTCAGCTCATCATGAAGACCAAAAAGGAGGGGCACGACTACAAAGAGATTGACCTGTTAGGCCGACAGATTGAGCGTTTAGCGCGGGTGAACCGCTACAGCCAGACAGGCAATGAGGCGGATCTTAATCCCAACGTGCGCAACCGTAACAAGGGCGAGCGCAAGGCACCTGAAAAGAACCTGTTCAGTGACGCCGCCATTGAGAAGCTGAACGATATTTTCCTCAGTGAAATTTTTGACTACCAGCGCGGCTGGCATCAGGCCGGGCTACAGCACCGTATCCGCAATATCCTGAAATCGCGCCAGATTGGCGCAACGTTCTATTTTGCACGCGAGGCGCTGATTGATGCGCTGACCACCGGGCGTAATCAGATTTTCCTGTCAGCGAGTAAGGCACAGGCGCATGTGTTTAAAAACTACATCATCGACTTTGCCCGACTGGTTGACGTTGACCTGAAAGGCGATCCGATGGTGTTACCCAACGGCGCGCGCCTGTTCTTCCTCGGCACCAATATTCGTACCGCGCAGAGCTACACCGGCAATCTGTATCTGGATGAATATTTCTGGATACCCAAGTTTCAGGAACTGCGCAAGGTCGCCAGCGGCATGTCGTTGCACAAGAAATGGCGATCAACCTATTTTTCCACGCCGTCGAGTCTGGCACACAGTGCCTATCCGTTCTGGTCGGGTGAACTGTTCAACAAGGGGCGGGGCAACAAGGACGACCATATCCATCTGGATTTAAGCCACGCGAACCTGTCCGGCGGTGTGCTGTGCGGGGATGGTCAGTGGCGGCAGATAGTCACGGTGGAAGATGCGCTGGCCGGAGGCTGTAACCTGTTCGACCTTGACCAGCTCACGCTGGAATACAGCCCGGCAGAGTATCAGAACCTGCTGATGTGTGAGTTTGTTGATGATAAGGCGTCGGTATTCCCGTTTGAGGAATTGCAGCGCTGCATGGTCGATGCGCTGGAAGAATGGGAAGACTTCAACCCCTACGCGATGCGCCCGTTTGCCTATAAGCCGGTGTGGATTGGTTACGACCCGTCACACACGGGCGACAGCGCAGGCTGTGTGGTGCTGGCACCGCCACAGGCACCGGGCGGTAAATTTCGCATTCTTGAGCGCTTCCAGTGGAAAGGCATGGATTTCGAGGCACAGGCCGACGCCATCAAGCTGCTGACGGAAAAATACATCGTCGAATACATCGGCATTGACGCCACCGGCATCGGCCAGGGTGTTTACCAACTGGTACGCGGATTTTTCCCGGCAGCGCGTGAGATCAAATACTCACCGGAAATTAAAACCGCCATGGTGCTGAAAGCGAAAAACACCATCACCAGCGGAAGGCTGGAGTACGACACCAGTCACACCGACATCACGCAGTCTTTTATGGCGATCCGCAAAACCATGACGGCCAGCGGTAACCGCACCACCTATGAAGCGAGTCGCAGCGAGGAAATCAGTCACGCCGATGTGGCATGGGCCACCATGCACGCGCTGTTAAACGAACCCCTGACCGCGATTAACGGCCATGTCCCTGTCAGCATTTTGGATATTAACGAATGAAAAAACGTAAGTTTCGCCAGTCAACAGCCGCGCCAGCCAATGAGCCACAGCCGATGCAGGCATTCACCTTCGGTGAGCCGTCCGCCGTTCTCGATCGCCGCGATATTCTGGACTATGCCGAGTGTATCCATAACGGCAAATGGATTGAGCCGCCGATCAGCTTTAGCGGTCTGGCAAAAAGCCTGCGTGCCGCCGTGCACCACAGCTCACCGATCTACGTGAAACGTAACATTCTGGTGAGTACCTTTATCCCCCACCCGCTGTTAAGTCAGCAGGATTTTAGCCGCTTTGTGCTGGATTATTTGGTATTTGGCAATGCCTTTCTGGAAAAGCGGTTGAACAGAACCGGCGGCATCTTACGGCTGGATTCCAGCCCGGCCAAATATACCCGACGCGGGGTAGAAGATGATGTTTACTGGTTCGTGCAGTCATTCAAGGAGCCGCACCGCTTTGAACCGGGTAGCGTGTTTCATCTGCTTGAGCCGGATATCAATCAGGAAATGTACGGCCTGCCGGAATATATCAGCTCGTTAAACTCGGCATGGCTGAACGAGTCGGCGACCCTGTTCCGGCGCAAGTATTACCAGAACGGCGCGCACGCGGGTTACATCATGTATGTGACCGACGCGGCGCAAAGCGGCACCGACGTTGATAAGCTACGCGCTGCGATGAGCAATACGAAAGGGCTGGGGAATTTTAAGAACCTGTTTTTCTACGCGCCCAACGGTAAACCGGACGGCATCAAGATCGTGCCGCTTAGCGAGGTGGCGACCAAAGACGACTTCTTTAACATCAAGAACGCCAGCCGCGACGATTTGTTAAGTGCGCACCGCGTGCCGCCGCAGATGATGGGGATTATCCCGAATAACACCGGGGGGTTTGGGGATGTTGAAAAGGCGAGCAAGGTGTTTGTGAAAAATGAGCTGACACCGTTGCAGGAGCGGATGCGGGAGGTTAATGGGTGGATTGGGACGGAGGTAATTTCGTTTCAATCATATTCTATATGATATTACCGATAAAAATTGAAAGAACATTTTAGAAAATGAATGGGGGATTATTTACAATAAACCCCATTCATTGATTAATCACCCAGAATTAAGGAATTACATTATCAATGGAGGAAACTAGTGCCCCGATAAACTTCTTAACCTCAATAAGATCACCCGAGTTAATTGGCCACGGTGTTCTAGGTGTTACTGGCTGCATATCTCCCTCATGAGCTATCTTATTTCTTCTATCAACCAAGATATCTAATTGCAATTTTAAACTCTTGGCTTTGGCTTCAACCAAACTTCTTGAAACACCTTGATGCATGGCTATTTCCTTCCACAATTCCTTTTGTGAAATCAATCTTATCCCATCAGCTATGCTTTTGGAATTCTGAAATGTCAAAAAACCAAGCTGTCGTCTAACTTCTAGATCAAAAAAAGAGTTTGCCTCTGTATCATTAGCTGAGTTTTTTATTGACTCAATAACTCTAAAGGGCAATGAAAATTTTTCATATGCAGGAGTAATAGCTCTTTGGTTTTTAAAAACCTCCAACATTTGCTGTGAAATTAACTCATGAACATACAAATCCAAAGCTGATATTCGAGCAACCCATTCGGCTCTAAGTAATTCCTCCGATTCAAAAACCCTCGTCATATGCCGAGAAGAAAAAGCATAAGTGGTTGCTAGCACATCACATCTTAACCATGCATTATCAAACACGAGTTTAGGGGAAAACATGGCCACCCTTAATCCTGAGTAAGAGAAATTATTTTATTAGCACATTCATCAAATGCCGTAGAAAAAACACCCATACTTTCTAGTGTTTGATCCCAAACAGCTCCCGTTTGCTGTGTTTGCTCTGGCGTTAGTTTATAAACTGGCACCTGATGCTCTTGGGATAATGCGATAAGGCTATTGAAGTCAGAAACCTCCATAATTGGAACTGAAGGTTCAATACCAATCGTAGAAATAAACTTATCTTTCATGAGCATTTTAATATCAATAAGCTTAGGAATTAACTCTTCCTCAAGCGCTGTTTGCAATTCGGAAATCCATTTCTGGAATGCTCCAGACGCTTTTCCATTCCGTGGTCTATACTTTTGTACTATAGCACCAATGAACTGAGCCTTAGGTTCGGGGAACGGATAATTTGCGTTCTTCAATACATCTTCTTTATATGCCATATCAGCCCATTTCTTCCATCTGGGAAGGGTTCTAGACAGCGACCTAAGCGCCATTGAAGAGAAATAGTCAGGGTGTAATGGGACAATAAAGTAGTCTGATGTACTCAATAAATTTTGATTTAACGGCCCCAAACTAGGACTCATATCCACCAATATATAATCAGCTTGAATGGATTCCGCCGTAATATCTAACAAAAACCGCACTGAGCCAGGAAGATTTCTTAAGGGCAAAAGCGACCCGGTTAACTCTTGGGCTACACCCAATGTTGTTTCATATTCTGATAACCCTATATTTCCAGCTAACAGAAATAAATTCTCATTTCCACTTACAGGAAACAACTCAACAGGCTCTAAAGCTTTAGGCTTTGATTCAAACGCAGGAGATAAAGCATCTTTAATATTGTTCGCTGGTTGTTCTTTATATATTCCGTCTAAATCATCAACACCTTTGTAGCCTAAAATCATTCCTGTCAGATTACATTGTGGATCGCAGTCTGCGAGTAATACTTTATATCCCTTTTCGGCAAGTTTCCAACCAAGATTAAAGGTGGTTGTCGTTTTGCTAACACCTCCCTTGTGGTTAAATAAACAAATTATTTTTGCCATGATTATTCCTTATATAAGTTTAGCGTCATCGAACACGATAATTTCTAACGCGCGCAATGCTATCCCCGCCACGCCTGCCCGCTTTGTGTGTCGCTTTTCATGCACTCGCATGATCCGGCGCGATCCGCGCCGGTGCTGACGTCTCCAGAGAAAAATGAGGGCAGGATCATCATGCAAAACCATGCACTCAATGCATGCATAGCTACAAGATGTTCTTTTCGAGACAGTTTTTAAGGTACTCCAGTAATTCCGACACCTCAAGTCTCTCGTGCGGTTCTGTGGTGGGTATTGTGCCATGAGTCAAATCGGCGATTAACGACAGGGCTGTTTTATACTCATCCGCATCACATTGAGCGACTAACGAAACGTCAGCAATAAACTGAACCCGAGACAAAATTGTCTGTAGGTACTCCTCACTTTCCACGTTGTATCCCTTTCATCTATTGCTGTATATAAATACAGTATTTTACAAAATGACATGTGAGTCAATCTACAGGTAAGCGCTTCTGTACCAAACGCTTACCAATTCATCACCACCCTGTCGACCAATCATCATCCATAGGGTATTCAACTTGAACCCCATCAATCTTCATCTTTGCCCCACGCGCCAGCGCTTCCAGCTCCCAGCGTTGAGCGGTGATACCGCGCTGGGACAAATCACGCTGAATACGGGGCATCCATTCCCGCTCTTCGCCCGTCAACCTAGCCGACGGTGCCGGATCGCGGAATGCATTGGGGTCAAAATTACGTTGCTTATGGTTTTTCCTGACGGATTGCTCACGCAGACGCATTCCTAACGCCCTGACAGCCGCGTCGTCATTCCAGTCAATCAGTGGGTTATACGTTTCTGACGTGGTCGCTACGGCGTTGTTTTCGGCCTGATTTTTGACATTTTCACTCGACCGTTGAGAACGCAACCCACAGTTATTGACAGGACTCCGAGGCGCGCCGGAGGCGCTTTTTAAGGTCAAAGGCTCAACGTCAACGACCTTGGAAACAATGCGCCATTCGGTTGTACGGGTTTCAAAAACATGCCCTGCGCCCAGATGCGGGGCGAAAATCCCGACAACCTTTTGCACTTCCTCGTCATAGTCGTTGAGCTTGTCCGAAACCCGGCGCGCAACACGCACCGTTTGCAGTTCGCGGGAAACATTCGCGCCACCCTGTGCGGTAATGTATGCGTCAAATTGTCCAGCATCAGCGGCACAACGAACCGCCTCGACCTGTTCATCGAACTGGTCAGTAAGATTAACGCTGCGTAACGTGCCGCTGCGGCACTCACGGTAAGCGCCCATGGTGGGAATACCAATGGCTTTAAATTGAGGGATACGCCACGTTGACGCCCACGCGGTGACGGCTGCGGCCATATCACGCAGCGGCTTTCCTGTTTCATCGTCCAGTTGGCCGTCGAGCGCGTAGCCATCGATATTCTTGGCGATGTACTTAGCGATATAGCCAGCCGCACCGCCTTTGTTAAGGTGCTTACATTCAAAGCGATACTTTGCCGCGCCGCGCTCGTCGCCGTCTTCTTTCAGGGCATAGCGGCGCATGATATCGATCACCGATTGGCGCTGTGCGCGCTTACAAAACAGCATCATATGCCAGTGAGGTGTGCCGTCGTGATGTGGCTCAACAACGCGCATGCCGTAAACCTTGAGATCGTTATCTTTAAACGCCGTGCGCACCTTGCCCCATATCTTGACCAGATAACGCTGACCGTCTTTGGGCGTAAAGGCTTCATTGTCCCATTTTCTATTAAACTGGACTTTCTCGTTGTCGCGCTTACCAATAGTGCGAGTCGGGTGATATTTCGACGGGGTAGTGATAGTGATAAACATCCCTACGTCTCGCTGTTCGCTGGCGTAACGCTCAATCCCGGCGATAGTACTCATCAGCTCCATGCGCCGAATTTCAGGGTTAGAAATGCTGGCCATCACCTTATCGATCAGGTCGATACGCTCGCCCGTTTCGACGTTCTCCAACTCGCAGTTTTTCAGGTAGTCCATATTGGCGAGGCGGCGCGCCTGAACATCACGGATCGCCATCTTGCTGGCGTAAGGTGATGCACTTTTGCTGACCTGACCAACGGCAATCATTAGCGCTTCGCGCCAGCGTGTACGCTGTGCTTTTAGTTGCCGTGTCCACCACGCCTCATCAACCAGACGACGAATACTAGATAGCGCTTTGCGCATATCCAGCTTACCTTTGCGGTATTTCTTCCAGAAAAGCGGGGTGATGTTGAACGCGCGTGCCATGCTGGCGACTTGACCGAAAAGCTCGGCCTGTGCAGCATCAGTAAAGAGCACATCCTGCTTGCCATCGTGTTGCGCTATCAAAGCATCGCTGAGTTCTTCATAGGCAAAGAATATCTGGCCGGAAATACGCGCAGCCATGCGCCCCAGCGCCTTGTCATTCATGCCGGGCAGCGATTGATAGGCGTCAGATTCAGACAGGAAACGCTCGGAGGCGGTGCGATTCATCGCATGGCGCGTATTGATTGCCTCAATACGCGGCCACATGCGCTGCATAAAGCTGTTAACCAGAAAACGATTGGCGCTTAGCTGGCCTTTGTTCTTTTTCAGGTATGTGTAGCGGCTCAGGCAGATTTCACGCAGGAAGCGCGGTTGCTGGTCAATCTTCGCTAAAACGGTTTGCCCCTGAGTCCATTCCTCACGGGTAAGCTGTCTTTCTTCCGGTACGATGGCCGGGCGTGGAGCGTTCCATGGGTAGGCCCATTGAGTGTCTTTATAGGCGGGGGAACTGGGGGCGGATGGCCCCCGTAGCGTTGGGGTCACACTGCACCCCGATAATGTCTACCTTTAAGCTCGTGAATATCCTGACAGGTAGCACAGCGAGTGACACCAACAATAGCCAAGCGCCGCGCTTCGGGGATTGGCTGATCACAGTCTTCACACTCAAAGGCCGAAACACCGCGTTGAGTGTTCCGGGCGTTGGCAATGTGGTGCTCTAACATTTCTTGCTGGCGCTGTTGCACCAGATCCATTAAATCCGGCATGGGTTATTCCTTGATGTTGTTGAGTCGGTCAAATGCGCGTTGGCACATATCCGCAAAGCGCTGACTTTCGGTTAACAGGGTTGTGGTGTCGGTGATATTCCCGCGCCAGATTTCAGTGCTGATTGAGCGGTGAATAAAATCGTTGATTAATTTGATAGGCGATTGATAAACCGCCATCGTTGAAAGGTAAGGTTGAGCACCGTCCTCTTTTTCACATTTGACTTCACCCAAGGCAAAGTCATAGCCAATTTTGGCAATGGCATAATTGCTATTGATATCGACGCGGTTATAAGTGGGATTATCCATCACATCACCGCCTTAATATCGATACTGGAATGATTAAACGCTACTGACTCTTGACGGAGTAATTCGATAATTTCTACGCTGGATAATTCGTTGATACTGGCTTCGGTCGCCAGCCTGTCCAGACGGGAGGAAAACGCGCAGTGCGCATCCGCTTTTGCCTGATTGCGTGCCTCACTGAGCATCAATTGAATGCTCTCGTTTTCTGCTCTTTGGCGAATTTCTTGCCCTACGGTTTTATACATACTCGGTAAACTCCAGATAAAAGAATCCCCGACGCAACAAAGCGCCTGAAAAATGAGTGGTGTTAGTTAATTCAGATAATCTTCGGGTTTAACGGCGGTCAGTATTTCCGGCGCATCGTTAAACAGGCAGACTAATTCATTAATGGCTTTGATAACCTTATCTCGCCATTGGCAGGATTCATCATCAATACGCCAATAAGGCTGATTAAATTCAGCTTCGGATAGTCCCGCATGCATAAATAACGTGCGGCGCTCACTGAGATTAAGCCAACTTAAAAAGGTGGAATGATTTACCCCTTGTTTGCGCAGACGGGAAAACGCGCTACGCAATTCATCCATTGCACAAACAATACGGCCCCGCGCTTCGGTGTCCATTTCTTCCAGACGGAAAACCGAATGGCGTTTCTTAAGCTGAGCATGAAAGCACAGCGTTAAGCGATAACGCTCGCTCAGGTTGTTAAAGTAATCACAAGTCGATTTCCAACGGCTATCAGCAAAGTGTTTGCCGATCACGCTACGCAAGCCAACCGGAAGATTTTGCATACTGCTGACAGTAAAGGCGGTCATGCTTTCCCCCTGAATGCTGATTTGATGAACAGGACAGCTCGACGGGTAAGGCTTACCGGGCGAGTGCGGATAATGATCCCTTTACGGCCTTTGCCGTGAGTGATGGTGAAATCAGGCCGTTGTTCTTCCTGCTGATACCAGAGGAACGGCGCGATTGAGATAGGTTTTTGCATGGTTTCCTCCTCCTATTAGTAACCGCCCACGGATAGGCGGTTGCGAATAAGTGCCGGGTGAACCCGGCATTACTGCTTATTTCTTTGCTGTGCTAGCCGTTAGCGGCGACCAGATGACAAAGACCAATGCACCGATGAATAACGCGTCACTGACAACTGAAAGCAGGTAACTTGAAAAATCCACTGCAACGGTCATGAACGCCAACAGTAGAACCACAGCCAAACGAAACTTATTCATCACAGATAATCTTCAATACGCAGACCGAGACGACGGCCTACCTCTTCCAGCACTTTCTGCTCTTCCGGCTCAATTTCCCCGTCCGCTTCGGCAATCGTCAGCATATTAACGAAAACCTCTTCGGCGTCTTTTGGCGAATTTTTGATATCGTCGATTTCACGCAAAATGTTCATGCGGCCAACGCGAAAGCCGGCTTGAAGCTGTTCCGTGAATCGGCTGATAGTCTGAGTGATTTCATTACCGTAATGTCCTAACTGAGGGTTAGAGCGCAGCAACTGATCCAGTTTATCCGTCTCTTCTTTCTCAATTTCACCATCCGCCGCAGCAACCAACAAACAGCCGCCCACGATGGCCTCCATCAGATCGCGATTCTCAACCTTTTTCAGCTCAACTTTTGCCGCTGCCACTTTCTTTCCAAATCCGAAAAATGCCATTTTTAACTCTCCTGTTGTTGATGAAATTGCCTATTAGTAATCGCCCACGGATAGACGATTGCGAATAGATGCCGGGTTTTAGCCATGCCCGGCGCATGGTGTTGTGGTAGGATTGAATCGCCAAAAACAACCAACCACTCAAGGAGCGTACTAATGACAAGAAACGTTATTCAGATCCACCCCGAAAAGATCACATCTGATGGACTTAAGAATGACAATTTCTTTAACATCCATATATCAATTAGTGCTGAAACGAAATTAAATACTAACGATATACTTTCATTGCAAATAACGTTAGAACAAGCTAAGGAGCTTCATTCGATATTAGGCTCACAAATCAATCTACGTAACGCTGAATAACCTTATCTATATCATCAGCATCTATTGGTTTATTTGAATATAAAACGGCATCCATAGACATGCCGTTTTTATTGTGATTTATCTCTGCTTTGTATCTTCCCTTATCCAGCTCCACATCTTCATGTGCTAAATAAACGAATCTATTGATAAATTCGTATGCGTTTTTTTGCTCATTTTCTTTATCTCTTAAAGATTTTTTCGCTAATTTAATTTCAACCTCATACCGTTGTTTTCCTTCAATAGCTGATGCAACTTCCCTTAACCATGCAATAAAATCTGCATCATCTAAATCACCCCGATAAACTATTGGTGATGAGGGATTTCTAATTTTGATACTATCCACTTCTTGACTGTTGTATAAATAAGAAACAATTGATGACATATGAACTCCGAATTACCCAATATTCAACGACGCACCGATACCGCTAAGTGCATCGACGGTTGACGCTAACGCGGGGTTAGCTTGAATACGCGTTTGCAACGTTAAGCCGACAAGTGACAGGTAACGCACACCCGCGTTGATACTCTCAATAACATTATTGCGTCGGGTCGATGTCATCCGCTCGTCAGATACGCTTTCAGCAGCAACCGCGCCCACAGCGGCAGTGGCCTGCAATACATAGGTGGTTAACCGTTCCACTTTCGCTTCATTCACAGGAACGGCTGGCAAACACTTAAGCTGTGCCAGTAAGCCATCAATCAGCGCAGAATCCTCAGTTACATCGGTGAGAATTAACAGATCATCACAGGTCAGCCGGTGCGGCTGTTCCGGGTTCAACTTGTTACGCAGCATCTGATGGTTCATCCCTGCCCTTTTTGCTACTTCGGCCAGATTTTGCTTGGTGGCAAACGCACGGCAGGCATCGTAAAAGTGCGGGTGTTTAGCGATTTGGTAATCAAACATGGCTAGGATCTCTCAAAATTCGAATAATCGAATTCAGGGTTTGATATAGCGACACTTGATAGCATGTTGGCGGTTCTTTTCACGCCAAGCCTCAAGATTGATTAATGGGTTGCCGTGTTTAGTCATGACAGTTTTGCCGATGACCTCCCCGGTTTGCTTGTCTTTCTTGGCTCGCGTCACCGTACTGGTCGGCGTCGGGGCCAGCAACACAACGCCGTTAGCAATCCATTTTTCCAGCAATGAAGGGCTTAGGTTGTTGATTCGGGCGAATTCTTGTTTCGTCATTGTTGGTGCCATTTGCACCGATACAACCTGCTCGATAGCGTCTTTGATGGCACGATTAAACTCTGGAGCCAGTGCCTTCACCAGCTCCGCAACCAGTTCTGGACTGATTGCAGAATCAAATTGCGGGGATGCATTTGCAATCTCCTGAGACATAACGCAATATCTCCTGTTAATCGGGTTGTGTTCTACGGTGTTACATGTGGTGTGTAGTTACTGTAGATCGCAAAGGTTATTTGGTAAATAACTTTTTAGACTTTTCGGTAATTTTTATGACCCCAACTAAAAGTAGTGCCACAGAAATTTTAGAAAGACTCTTTTCTTCTTATGGGGTTACATCGCAGAAGGAGTTAGCCGAACTGCTTGAGATGGCTCCTAACAATATAAGCGGCTGGCTCAAGCGTGACAGCGTGTCTGGTAACGCGATCATAAAATGCGCTCTTGATACGGGTGCTGACCTTCATTGGTTAGTGACAGGTGAATTCGAAAATTCGAATTTGCAAATTCGAGACACACGATTGAAAGGCAAGGCGCTATACGATCAGATCCTCTCTTCCGGGGGAAAGGCTGTTCTGCGTAGGATGTTGGATGCTTATGGATTCAGCACACAAAAAGAGCTGAGCGATTTACTCGGAATATCAACCGCTACAATCAGCACTTGGGTGCGTCGTGACTTCTTCCCTGGCGATGTGGTTATTGCTTGTGCGCTCGATACGGGTGTTTCTTTGGAATGGTTGGCGACAGGGAAAGGGACAGCAAGCGTCGATCATCACTCAGTAGTAGATGCATCTGATTCAATAGTGATTGATAAAAAAACGCTTCTGGCAGGGAAATTGGAAGGGAGCATGTCGTGCTCTATCGATAGGTCATTTTTACCGCAAAACGTCAATGTAGAAAAGCTGTGTTATGTACAGTCTGGTAAAAATGCGTGGTTGGTAGAGATGGGTGAGTCTGAAATATCTAATGGAGTATGGTTGTTAGATATCGACGGTGTTTTAGATGTGTATTCAGTATCACGACGCCCCGGCAATAAGTTAAGAATCATCGGTCATGATAGTGAATTTGATTGCGCTGCGGATGAAGTTATTGCGAAAGGTTTAGTTGCAGTTGTATTGAAAAAAATAATTTAGGGAGTTGATGACAATGGATATGAGTTTCGTTTATATCAATGCGAAAAAACTTAAATGCATTTACAATAAGGAACTAAAAGATGCACCAATTCCATGAAATTGCACTTAGATGTACTCATTTTTCGTTAATGAAAATAAATGAGGCTTATGAAATAATAGCGGCTGATCTGTCGGAAACCGGCTCTACATCCTCCGTAAAAAGTCTACAAGCACTAAATCTACAAAAAATGATTCATGCAGTAGGAATGTTTTCAATTTTTGAAGCACACTTACAACGAAGACTTAATTGCGGGAATGGTTTCAAAGAAGCTGAGAGTATACTTGAACAGGCAGGCCAGCAGGCGTTAAAAGAAGATTTTCATAATTGTTACCTTGCCATCAATGCATTGAAACATGGTGACGGGGCAAGCTACAATAATCTTGTAAGTAACATTAATACACTTACTTTCGTGGTAGAAACTCCAACTGCACCAATCTTTGAAGTAGGTGATGTTACTGGTATCGAGGGGCTTATAAAAGTTGATGATACTTTCATTAAAAATTGTCTAGAACTAATTAAACAAGTCTCTGAGTGCATTGAAACACAGCGCCCTGACTTCGTAGCTTAATAGTGATTGGATAATGAATTACTCTACACACTGTCAGGCTCGTTTTTCGCTCGTACCCGTCCCAGCTATCAGGCTTAATTGTGTTCTAATACAGAATACGGCGAGCTCAAGCCTGAACGAATACACATAAACAAAGGTGATTATCGTCACTATCCGTATCATGCCGCCACCCCATCGCCACCAACAAACCTAACTCATTGATTTTAAAAAGACCGACAAGTATTCGGTCTTTTTTTGGTGTGTTAATTCACAAGCTATCTTTTAAATCTGAAAAGACACTTTCAAAAAAAAATCTATTCCGGCCATCTATACGGATTATTTACAATCATCAGTTATTTTCACAACAGCCGCGTTGAACACAGCAGCGTTTTCAGAGGCAAACATGGCAATGCCTTTGACAGACTTGCCTTCTTTTAAGATACCGGTGGTCAATGCCTCATCCACCGTATCGAGCCTGAACGCCTTGTTGTCAGGAGAGTACGCTTTTAAGCAAAGCTTCGACAAATCGACACCATCACCAAATAGCTTAACCACTGCCACCTCGAAACTCTTGGTGTAAGCCATTTTATTCCCAACGGAGATTGAACCATTAGACTGTGCTGTTGCATATACTGCCATATTATCAGGCGTCGATGCATTTGCGGAAAAGCTAAAGCCCGCCAGAGTCAAAGAAGCAACAATCATTGAAACTTTCATATCCAATCCTTTCAGTAGGTTTTAGTCTTGATTACTGTACATATACAAGATACAGCCTATTGAAATAGTACATCAGCGAACCTAAACCATTATTAAAGGGATGTTTTACTATTTGAAGAATACGGGGCTTCGAATCTAATCCATTAATTTTTATAGAAAATAGAAAAAACCACTCACGCGATCTCAGTGTTAAGTTCGTAATCTGGTGCTACTTAGCGCAATCGTCAGTCTACGCTCAGGACTTTACTACCTTTGCACCATGCGATGATCATCTGTTAATTAAAGCAGCCAACTAATTATTTATTTTCGCTGAAGTTTCATATTTCAATCCAAAGCGTTAGCCCTCATTTGTCCTCACCTATACTCGTTGATATTTATCCATAAAACGTCATCACTATCCTGGAGAAATCATGAGCGTTGCATATGAAGCGAAAGACATTAAAACAATATCATGGGGCAGTATCATTGCAGGTATAGTGACGGTTATGGCCGTATCTATATTATTGTCTACCCTGGGCAGCAGTTTAGGTTTTGCAATGGTCGAGCCGAAGTCAGACGATCCGGTAAATGGCGCAGGTATGGCCGTCGGTCTATGGACGGTGTTCTCCATTGTCATCAGTTTATTTGCAGGATCGTTTATCGCAGGCCGATTGGCGGGTTACGATGGTATGATTCACGGCTTCTTGAATTGGGCCAGCGCGTTACTGGTGGCTTCAGTATTGGGTGCCATGCTGGTGAGTTCGTCAATAAAAACAGCGGGAAGTGCGTTAGGCTCAATCGCATCTGCGACAGGTTCGATGATTTCCAGCGGTGGCGAAGCGCTGGGGCATGGGCTCTCTCGCATGGGGGATGCGGGGCAAAATTTATTTGAAGAGATCATGCTTGATACGCACCTCTCAAGTGATGGCTTGCAGAGTGAAGTGGAAAATGCGTTAGTTAAATCCGGTATCCCCACATTACAACCCGATTATCTCAAGCAGCAATTACAAGGTGCCAAACAGGATATCATGCTGGCTGCGCGCCGTATGGCCGTTGGCACAGAACCGAGTGAGCAGGTTGCAGCCCAATTAACCGAGAAACTTGCGCAACGAAGTAAAACGATTGCAGCCAGCATCAATCGTGATGATATCAAGCGTGCGTTAACGCAAAACACCGATCTCACGCCAACTGAGGCTGACCGGGCGGTCGAAAACATTATCAGTACCCGCGATCGTATGGTGAAAGAAGTGAGCGAGCGCCTTACTCAAGCACAACAGAATATACAGCAGGCTCAGCAGCGTTATGAGGACTGGAAAAAGCAGGCCGTCGAGCAGGCTGACCAAATGTCAAAAGCAGCGGCAAAAGCCGCGCTGTGGTCATTTTTTGCACTGCTGCTCGGTGCCGTAATCAGTACCCTTGCAGGCGCTTGGGGAGCGAAAAGTAAGCGCCATGTGTAGTATTACTCAGGCAAAAGGTGGCTGCGATGTTTAAACCAGGGGATATCGTTCAAAGTAAAACCGGTGGGCCAAGAATGCGAGTGCTTAGCGTAGAGGACAGCAGGCTTTACTGCGCGAGAATTGACGATCCTGTTGAGAAAGAAATAGAAATCAGCGTTGATAGCGTCTCGCTTTACCGCGAGGAGGGCAATTTCGGCGTCTGTTAATGCCCATTCCCTTCAGGCTGACGACTTCTTTTAGCCTGAAGGGAACGTAATAACGCGTTACTGTTGGGTCGGTGCAGTCGTCATTTTTTTCAGGTCCTGATCGATAAAGAACAGACCCCCCTGCGCCGTACTGACCAATGCCAGCTTGTCGAGAATGGATTTAAACAGTTTCTCTTCTTCATGTTGCTCAGCAACATACCATTGCAAGAAGTTGAACGTTGAATAATCTTGCTGCGTCATTGCTGCATGAGCCAGCTCGTTGATTTTTTGCGTAATTAATTGCTCATGCTCATAGGTCTGTTCAAATACGTCAGACAGTGAAGCAAAATCGACCGGCGGCGCAGCGATAGCGCCCAGTACGGGCATGCTGCCGGTATCATCCAGATAGTTGAAGAGGCGTTGCATATGTTCCATCTCTTCTTGCGAATGTGTTTTCAGGAATGCTGACGCACCTTCAAAACCTTTATCGCCACACCATGCGCTCATTTGCAGGTACAAATTAGCAGAATAGAACTCCAGGTTTAGCTGGTCGTTTAATTGTTGAATCATCTCTTTTTTGAGCATCTTTCATTCCCTCTGATTGGCAGGTGAGTCAATTTTTTTCATTATGCCTTGCTGTTAAAAAATAAAAAACATTTTATTATCAATATAATTAACATAAAAAATAAATCATTATTAATCATCAAGATAAGTTAATTGATAACGATTTTCAATTTCATCAAATAGTTATTCATTTCATTCATCTGAGAATGGTTTTTATTTCCTCTTAGTGCATTTCAGGCAGTTTATAAAAAACGCTGCTTCATTTTAATTTTATAAAAAATAATCATTCTTTTTTAGCATTAGGTCGTGGAGCAATACCGGCGTATGCCCGCTGGGCTAAAAATGCTATCATGCGCGCTCACTGACGGCCCTGAGGATAAGAACAATGGCGTATAATCTGGCTACTCTTTCTGCGCAAGAGATGGATAGAGTGAATGTTGATCTCGCAGCCTCTGGCGTGGCGTTCAAGGAACGGTACAATATGCCGGTCATTCCAGACATCGTGGAAAGAGAGCAACCGGAGCATCTGCGTGACTATTTTCGTGAACGCATCGCATTCTACCGCCAACGATCGTTGCAGTTCTCCCGCCTCCCCTACGAACCCAAGACAAAATAGCCTGAAATCTGCTGTCCAAAACACTTTTTTCGCTTGCATGTTATGCCCAACAGGCGGTTAATGGTGAGGCACACCACCTTTTACCGAGAGAGGCAAATCAAATGAGTAAAGGCATGGACAGCAAGAAGAACAGCAAGAAAAAACCGGCAAAGACCGCAGCAGAAAAACGGGCGGATAAACGGTCAAAACGCGCCCAGCAAACCGATACGGTGAGCTGATGCCTTAGTACGCTGAACGGGTAATCCCGCACTCAGCGGGATTACTCCAGTCGCGAGCCCTGTATTTTACTTCTCTTCAACCATCAGCAAAAATGCGTACTCCAGCGCAATGTCTTCGTATTGTTTGAATCGACCTGATTTTCCCCCGTGCCCGGCATCCATATCCGTCAACAGCAGCAGCAGGTTGTCGTCAGTTTTCAGCTCACGCAACTTAGCCACCCATTTGGCCGGTTCCCAATACTGAACTTGCGAGTCATGCAGTCCGGTGGTAATCAACAGGTGCGGGTAGGCTTGAGCACTGACATTGTCATAAGGGCTGTAGCTTTTGATGTAGTCATAATAACGCGGCTCACCAGGGTTCCCCCACTCGTCATATTCGCCGGTGGTCAATGGAATTGACTCATCAAGCATGGTGGTCAGCACATCGACAAACGGGACCTGCGCTACCACGCCTTTAAACAGCGCAGGGGCCAGGTTAACGACTGCGCCCATCAGCAAGCCTCCCGCACTGCCGCCCATGGCATAAAGCTGCTTTTCATTACCATACCCCTGCGCCACCAATGCGCGAGATATATCAATAAAATCGGTAAAGGAGTGCATCTTATTGAGCAAGCGGCCGTCGTCATACCATTGCTGCCCCAACTCCCCGCCGCCGCGAATGTGGGTCAACGCAAACACAAACCCTCTGTCGAGCAGGCTCAGGCGACTCACGCTAAAATCCGGCTCCATGCTGCTGCCATAGGCACCGTAGCCGTACACCAGAAGCGGATTTTTGCCAGGTTGATAGCAGTCGCGGCGATACACCAGCGACACCGGCACTTCAACGCCATCGCGCACGGTAATCCACAGGCGTTCGCTGCAATAATCCGTAGCGGCAAAGTGTTTAACCTCCGCCTGTTTGAGCAGGCACTGTTCACCGCTGTCCAGATTGATCTCGTACAGCGAGGTTGGCGTGGTCATGGATGAATAACCAAAACGCAGCAATGAGGTCTCAGGCGTCGGATTGTAAGCAAGCCAGGTAACATAGCTGGGATCGTTAAAGCTGATGTTCTTTTCGGCGCCGGTCTGCCAATGCACCTGACGCAGGGAGGTTAAGCCCTTCTCTCTCTCTTCCAGCACCAGCCAATCGCGGAACAGCTCAAAACTCTCCAGCACGCGGGTGTTATGCGGCGCGATGAGCGTTTCCAACGCCGACTCATCCCAACCGACAGTGCGATACAGGCCGAAGTTTTTGCCCTCACGGTTCGAGCGCAGATAGAATGCGCCCTGATAGTGGTCCACCCCATACTCATGATCTTTACGGCGCGGAATAAACACCTGCGGCACGGCCTGACTGTCGTGCGCATCCAGCAAGCGAACTTCGGTAGTGGTGGTACTGCTCAGGAAGATAACGATATACGCTTCAGAGGTGGTTTCACCCAGACTGACGTAATAGGTATCATCCTGCTCTTCATAGATCAGACGATCCTGGCTGACATCATCACCGAGGCGATGCATATAGACCTGATAGGGAAGCAGCGTCTGCGGGTGCTTGCGCACGTAGTAAATCGCGGAGGCATCAGCATTCCACTGCATGTTTGCCGAGACATGCTCAATGACGTCCGGCAACCACTCCCCGCTCTCCAGGTTGCGAAAACGGATGTCGTACTGACGGCGAGAAATTTTATCCTCTGCCAACGCCAGCAGTCGGTTGTCCGGGCTGACGGACAGCACCCCCAGATGATAGAACTCGCTGTCTGCGGCACGTTCATTCTCATCCAGCAACAGTTGCCACTGTTCCGTTTCCGATGCAGGCTGGCGCACATAGAGCGCGTACTCTTTACCCGATTCGTAGCGCGTCTGATAGCGATAACCACGTTTAACATAAGGCACCGACGCATCCTGCGCCGGGATCCGCGCCACCATCTCCTGATAAAGCGTTTCTTTCACCGCATCGCAGGGTTGCATATGCGAGGCGCAATAGGCGTTTTCTGCTTGCAGATACGACAATACGGCCGGATCTTCCCGCGCATCGTCACGTAGCCAGTAGTAATTATCAATGCGGGTATCACCGTGGGTCGTGAGGGGGTACGGACGTTTTTCTGCCTGAGGTGCTTTCATTGCGTGCCATCCTGTTTTCTGGAAAGAAAATCGTGGCACGATTCTTAGAGAAAGCCAAGCGATGCTGTTTATATGCATGGCTTGTTGCCGCAGATATCCTCGCCGCGGATGCGTACGCAAACGTTTTCCTTTATACTGCGCGCCATGTCAATACAGATCAGGAAAGCATAATGTTAACGGTTGGAACAGCGCTACGCGCAGGCGCAACACGCGTGATGTTATTAGGTTGCGGAGAACTGGGTAAAGAAGTGGCGATAGAGTGCCAGCGGCTGGGCGTTGAGGTGATCGGTGTCGATCGCTATGCCAATGCTCCCGCTATGCATATCGCTCACCGCAGCCACGTCATTAACATGCTGGATGGCGCAGCGCTGCGTGCCGTTATCGAACTTGAGCGTCCTGATTACATTGTGCCGGAAATTGAAGCCATTGCCACCGACACGCTAGAGACGTTAGAGCAGGAAGGCCACCATGTAGTGCCCTGTGCCAAAGCCACGCGTCTGACCATGAACCGTGAAGGCATTCGTCGTCTGGCGGCAGAAACGTTGAGTTTGCCTACCTCCTCCTACCGTTTTGCGGCCAGCGAAGACGCGTTTCAACAGGCCGTTGCCGAAATCGGTTACCCCTGTATCGTCAAGCCGGTCATGAGTTCTTCAGGTAAAGGACAAAGTTTGATCCGTCGTGAAGAACAACGGGATCAGGCCTGGAAATACGCGCAAGAAGGTGGACGTGCGGGTGGCGGTAAGGTGATCGTGGAAGGCCTGGTCAACTTTGATTTCGAAATCACGTTATTAACGGTCAGCGCCAGCGACGGTATCCACTTCTGTGCGCCCATCGGCCACCGTCAGGAGGACGGCGACTACCGCGAATCATGGCAGCCGCAGCAAATGAGCGAACTGGCTCAGGCGCGTGCGCAGCAGATCGCCCGCGATGTGGTCAGTGCGCTGGGGGGTTATGGTCTGTTTGGCGTGGAGCTGTTTGTCTGCGGTGATGAGGTCATCTTCAGCGAAGTGTCACCGCGCCCGCATGATACCGGCATGGTCACGCTGATCTCGCAAGATCTTTCCGAATTTGCCCTGCACGTGCGCGCTTTCCTGGGTTTACCTGTCGGCGCGGTACGGCAATATGGCCCCGCCGCTTCTGCCGTTATTTTGCCTGAGTTGGTGAGCGATAACGTCAGCTACAGTGGATTAGAAAATGCCCTGCGTCCCGGTACGCAAATTCGCCTGTTTGCCAAGCCGGATATCGAAGGTAAACGCCGAATGGGTGTGGCACTGGCCGTGGCTGATAACATCGATGACGCAGTAGGGTTGGCCGTCTCGGTCGCAAGCGCCGTCAACGTGACCGGATAATCGCCTCCGGCCCCAAAAAAAAGCCACGCAATGCGTGGCTTTTTTGTCGTAACAGCGTTTTACGCTGTAGCACCTGCTACTGCTTCACGCGCCAGCTCGGTAATGCGCGCATAGTCGCCGCTTTCCAGCGCATCGTTCGGCACCAGCCAGGAGCCGCCCACGCACAGCACGCTTTTCAGCGCCAGGTAATCGCGGTAGTTTTTCAGTGAGATACCGCCAGTCGGGCAGAAACGGATATGGGAGAACGGACCTGCAATCGCTTGCAGCGCTTTTACGCCGCCGTTCGCTTCCGCCGGGAAGAATTTGAACTCACGCAAACCGTAATCCATACCCAGCATCAGTTCAGAAACGGTGCTGATCCCCGGAATCAACGCAATCGGGCCTTCCACGGCAGCTTTCAGCAACGGCTCTGTCAAGCCTGGGCTGATAGCGAACTGTGCGCCAGCAGCAATCACATCAGCCAGTTGCTGAGGATTGGTTACTGTGCCAGCACCGACAATCGCGTCAGGTACTTCTTTGGCAATGGCACGGATCGCGTCTACTGCGCAGTCGGTACGCAACGTGACTTCCAGAACGCGAACGCCACCTGCGACCAGGGCTTTCGCCATCGGCACTGCGTGCTCCAGTTTGTTCACCACAATGACTGGAACCACAGGACCCGTGGTCAAAATTTGCTCTGCGCTCGTTTTCCAGTTTTTCATTCATCATCTCCTGTCATGCCCGGAGGCATCATTAGTCATATAGCGCGCCCCTGCCACAGGGATCTGCCAAAAGCAGACGTCCGACCGCACCGAGTTAGCCAAACATTACAAACAAAAATTCAATCGATTACCGGGCACTGCCGCACGCTGTACGCGCGGCAGAACCCAACCCTTTATTCCACTTCGTTCCAGGAACGGCCATCACGGGTAATCATGGCAACAGACGCCACCGGCCCCCAGGTGCCTGCCTGATACGGTTTCGGTGCATCGTTATCCATCGCCCAGGCTTCCATGATGGAGTCGACCCATTTCCAGGCTTCTTCCGTCTCATCACGACGCACAAACAGCGCCTGAATACCGCGCATGGTTTCCAGCAACAGACGTTCGTAGGCATCTGCCAGATGCTGTTGATTAAAGGTTTCGGAGAAACTCAGGTCCAGTTTCACGGTTTGCAGACGGTGTTTATGCTCCAACCCGGGGATTTTGTTCAAAATCTGAATCTCAACGCCTTCATCAGGCTGCAAGCGGATGATCAGTTTATTCTGCGGCAGCTGCTGGTAAGAATCGTGGAACAGGTTCAACGCCGGGTTTTTGAAATAGACCACCACTTCCGAACACTTGGTGGGCAAACGCTTGCCGGTACGCAGATAGAACGGCACACCCGCCCAGCGCCAGTCGTCAATATCAACGCGGATCGCCACAAAGGTCTCGGTGTTACTGCTTTTGTTGGCACCCTCTTCTTCCAGATAGCCAGGTACTTTATGGCCCTGGACAAAGCCGGCGGTATATTGGCCGCGCACCGTGGTTTCATGCACGTTGGAACGATCGATGCGGCGCAGCGAGCGCAGCACTTTCACTTTTTCGTCACGAATCCGGTCGGTGCTTAAATCCGACGGCGGAGACATGGCGATCATGGTCAGGATCTGCAACAGGTGGTTTTGGATCATGTCGCGCATCTGCCCGGCCTGATCGAAATAGCCCCAACGACCTTCAATGCCCACCTCTTCCGCCACGGTGATCTGCACATGGTCGATGGTGCGATGATCCCAATTGGCAGAGAACAGCGAGTTGGCAAAACGCAGCGCCAGCAGGTTGAGTACCGTCTCTTTACCCAGATAATGGTCGATACGGTATACCTGACACTCTTCGAAATATTCGGCTACCTGATTGTTGATCTCGCGAGAAGAAGCCAGATCCGAACCCAGCGGTTTCTCCATTACCACGCGCGACGGCGACTTGTTCAGCCCCGCTTCACCCAGCCCGCGACAAATTGCACCGAAGGTGCTGGGCGGCATGGCGAAATAGTTGATGGTGGTGCGGTTCTTTTGGTCGAGCATTTTGCCCAGCCGTTTGAAACCGGCGGTATCCTGCACATCCAGATTGCAAAAATCCAGCCGCCCACTCAGCGTTTGCCACAGCCCGTCATCAATAGACTCCTTCATGAAGGTGTCCAGCGCTTCACGGACTACGCTAACGTATTTTTCCTTATCCCACTCTGCACGTCCCACGCCGATGATGCGCGTGTCCGGATGAATATGACCGGCCTTTTCCAATTGATACAGAGACGGCAGCAGTTTTCGGCGCGCCAAATCGCCTTTCGCACCGAAAATAACCAGATCACACGCCTGGGCTGTTGAAGTTACCGCCATGTTCATCTCCTCGTTGCAGGATGCTGTAATTTTATTACAGCAATAATGTACTCTTTTTGACTAGGACCCGTAAACCCGTCAATAAATGTCATTAAGTTTCACAATGGGCATCACGTAATGATGAAAAAAAACCCACTGTATGAATGACTGAAACGGTTTAGGCGTTCCTCCAAAAGAGAAATTTTCTGTCTTTTCTGACAGTCGGTTACTTTTTTGAAAGTTAGACACACGTCATGTTCTCAGAAAAAAAATGCGCGGCCTTACGCAGTTTTCCCTGCCAACCCAGCATGGGGCGTAGTATATTCCCATGAATTCTGCATCGGTTTCCCTCTGGTTGAAATCGATAAAACCGCACACGGTCTCATTATATGAACATGCTGGACAAAATTCTGAGCCACCTTGAGCTCCTCAGCAAGTCAGAACGAAAAGTGGCAGAGGTTATTTTGGCGGCGCCACATACCGCCATCCACTCCAGTATTGCCACACTGGCTGGCATGGCGGAGGTTAGCGAGCCCACTGTCAACCGTTTCTGCCGCCGTCTGGAAACCAAAGGCTTTCCCGATTTCAAACTTCATCTGGCGCAAAGCATTGCCAATGGCACGCCGTATGTTAACCGTAACGTCGATGAAGATGACAGCGTCGATTCCTATACCAGCAAAATTTTTGAATCCACTATGGCTGGGCTGGAGCACGCCAAATCGAATCTGGACATCACCGCGGTCAATCGCGCCGTCGATTTGCTGACGCAGGCCAAGAAAATTTCATTTTTCGGCTTTGGTGCGTCGGCCGCCGTCGCGCACGATGCGATGAATAAATTTTTCCGCTTTAATATCCCTGTCGTTTACTTTGATGACATTGTTATGCAGCGCATGAGTTGCATGAACTCCAGCGATGGGGATGTCGTGGTGCTGATCTCCCATACCGGCAGAACTAAAAGTCTGGTTGAAATGGCCCAGTTAGCGCGGGAAAACGATGCAACGGTTATCGCCATCACCTCAGATGATAGCCCCCTCGCCCATGAGGCGTCTTTGACGCTACGCGTCGATGTGCCGGAAGATACTGATGTTTATATGCCCATGGTGTCCCGTATCGCACAATTAACGCTGATTGACGTACTGGCGACCGGGTTTACGCTGCGCCGAGGCGCCAAATTCAGAGATAACCTTAAGCGCGTCAAGGAAGCCTTACGGGAATCGCGCTTTGATAAAAGCGACCGTTTTGGCGGTTCTTACGGTAACGAGCACTAAACATCTGTTTTTATAATTTTGTGTTTATATAAACAGGTGTTTTTATTAACATATTGTTTTTGTTAGCACAATGCGTTTGTATTTAACGATTTACCCAACATGATAATCATAACAAGGGGAAGGGTTGGCTATCCTTAAGGAGTAATGGCTGCTATACATGACCATTGCCCAGTACTGCCACCCGTACTTAACCACGGATGCGGGCCGCGTTTGCGCTTTACCTGATGCTAGAGCACGGTTCGGCACTACTCACTTCACTATTGCTTCACAAGTCAACGGAGTTATACATGTCCAGACGGCTCAGAAGAACCAAAATCGTCACTACGCTGGGGCCAGCTACCGACCGCGACAATAATCTGGAAAAGGTCATTGCCGCAGGCGCTAACGTAGTCCGCCTGAATTTTTCGCACGGTACGCCTGAAGATCATCTGCTGCGTGCGGACAAAGTGCGGGAAATCGCAGCAAAATTGGGCCGCCATGTGGCAATTCTGGGCGACCTCCAGGGGCCAAAAATTCGCGTTTCGACCTTTAAAGAAGGCAAAGTCTTCCTGAACGTTGGCGACAAATTCCTGCTGGACGCCAACCTGGGCAAAGGTGAAGGCGACAAAGAAAAAGTGGGCATCGACTACAAAGGCTTGCCGGCCGATGTGGTACCGGGTGATATCTTGTTGCTTGACGATGGCCGCGTACAGTTAAAAGTATTGCGCGTGGACGGCATGAAGGTGTTTACCGAAGTGACCGTTGGCGGCCCGCTGTCCAACAACAAAGGGATTAACAAGCTCGGTGGCGGTCTGTCTGCCGAGGCATTAACTGAAAAAGACAAAGCCGATATCATCACAGCGGCCAAGATTGGCGTCGATTATCTGGCGGTGTCTTTCCCGCGCTGCGGCGAAGACCTCAATTACGCCCGCCGTCTGGCACGCGATGCCGGCAGTCAGGCGAAGATTGTTTCCAAGGTAGAACGTGCCGAAGCGGTCGCTACGGACGAAGCCATGGACGACATCATTCTCGCCTCCGACGTGGTAATGGTGGCGCGTGGCGACCTGGGCGTTGAAATTGGTGACCCGGAGCTGGTCGGTATTCAGAAGAAACTGATCCGTCGTGCACGTCAGTTGAACCGTGCGGTGATCACCGCGACCCAGATGATGGAATCCATGATCACCAACCCGATGCCGACCCGTGCCGAAGTCATGGATGTCGCCAACGCCGTGTTGGACGGTACCGATGCCGTGATGCTGTCAGCCGAAACCGCTGCCGGTCAGTACCCTGCCGAAACCGTCGCAGCGATGGCCAGCGTATGTCTTGGTGCGGAAAAAATTCCGAGTATCAATGTCTCCAAGCACCGCCTGGATGTGCAATTCGATAACATCGAAGAATCGATTGCCATGTCCACAATGTATGCTGCGAATCACCTGAAAGGCATCACCGCGATTATCGCCATGACCGAGTCTGGCCGCACCGCGCTAATGATGTCTCGTATCAGTTCCGGTTTGCCGATATTCGCCATGTCTCGCCATGAGCACACGTTGAATCTCACGGCGCTCTACCGTGGGGTTACGCCGGTACATTTTGACAGTTATACCGACGGTGTTGCCGCAGCCAACGATGCGGTGATTCGGTTACGTGACAAAGGGTTCCTGGTGTCTGGCGATCTGGTTATCGTCACGCAAGGCGACGTAATGAGTACGGTAGGCACCACCAACACCTGCCGCATCCTGCGCGTAGAATAACCCTTTGCTGCTTGCATAAAAAAAGCCCCTGAATCAGGGGCTTTTTTATTGTTTATCTCGGGTTACTTAAAACGTTTCCCAATTTCCTTCCGCTTTAGGTGCAGATTTTTGCGCGGTTAATGCTGGCACCGGACTGGTTGCTACCGGTTTACGTACCGCCACGGCTTTTGGCGCTGACCCCAGCGTCGCCAATTGGAAGATAGAGACGATCTGATTGAGATGACGCGCTTGCTCTTCTAACGAGGCAGAGGCGGAAGCCGATTGCTCCACCAACGCGGCGTTCTGCTGTGTCACGCTATCCATTTCCACCACGGCCTGGCCGACCTGACTGATCCCCTTGCTCTGTTCGCTCGACGCAGAAGCAATCTCCCCCATGATATCCGTCACGCTGGTCACCGCCTTGACGATATTTTCCATCGCACTGCCTGCCAGCGCGACCTGATCCGAGCCAATCTTGACGTTATTGACAGATTCATCGATCAGGGTTTCAATCTCTTTTGCCGCCTGAGCACTGCGCTGGGCCAGGTTACGCACCTCCCCGGCTACCACGGCAAAGCCCCGCCCCTGTTCGCCAGCGCGCGCGGCCTCAACGGCCGCATTCAACGCCAGAATGTTGGTCTGGAAGGCAATACCGTTAATGACGGAAATAATATCGGCAATTTTTTGTGAGCTGCCGCTGATCGTGCTCATGGTCTTGATCACGCCGTTGACGATATCACCGCCTTCATTGGCGGTCTGTGAGGCGTTCTTCGCGACCAGACTGGCCTGATTAGCGTTATCCGCATTCTGTTTCACCACCGCGCTCAATTGTTCCATGCTGGCGGCGGTTTGTTCTAACGCAGACGCCTGCTCTTCGGTGCGCGATGAAAGATCGGTGTTGCCCGACGCAATTTCCCCGGCGCTGCGGTAAATTTCTTCAGCGCTGCCGCGAATATCCGATACGGTCTTCACCCAATTGCCTTGCATTTGCTGAACGAAAGGAGCCAGCCTGCCGACACAGTTTCTCCCCATCTGCTCCAAGGGCGTATGCAAAATGCCTTCTGCCAACACTTGCAGATGCTGCTGAATGCGCTCCAGCGGGCGCACCACGAACGCCGCCAGGTAGCGATCGGTCAGTACCACAATGACTGCGCCCACGGCCAGCGCGGCAATCAGGATACGTTTGCACCACTCAACCCAACCACTAATACGTTGCTGCGCCTGCTCTTTTAAACCGGCGATAACCGCGTTGTATTTATCGATAGCCGTAGTGAAATCACGACGCAGTTCGCGGTAAGCACCGCTGGAGAGTTGTTGGAAACTATCTGCGCGATCGCCTTTCAACGCCTCATACATCGGGACCATGGCCTGACTATACAGCCGATAGGAGCTGTTATAGATCTCATCTACCGTAACGTTATTGATATTGGCGTGATCGGTCACCTTAAACGTTTCCAGCCCTTGTTTTAAACGGGCCAACTCTTCCTCTGCCGTGCGCAATTCCGTGGCGAGTAATGTGGGATTGTTACCGGTTTTGGCTTCAGCAGCGCGGTCCAATGCACTTTTCGCACGATAATATTGACCGCTGGCACCGTTGATAATGTCGCCGTTAATTTGCTGTACGTTGGTGAGATCAATTTCATCGTTTAGTTGGCTAAGCGAGTAGAGTGCGAACGCCGAAACGCCGCCCCACAGCAAGGAAAACAGGATCAGGATAAGCACCAGCATGGTTCTTATTTTGGTATCGCGGATAAAATTCATAATATCAGCCCTGGAAAGGTAATGATTAGGGGTTCATCGGTGTGAACCAAATCCATGCTTCCTTGCGTGAAAACCGCGCAAGTCAACCTGCGGGCCGTAATTGTCCATACTTGTGTAACGCTCAATGCGTTAAGGTTATCGACATGTTATTGAAACACTTGAGGGTTACGTTAAAATATTTTTATTATAATTAAAAAAAACACGTAATTTAACGGTGGGGGCAGCAGAGGACACGACAGAATACGCGGTAACAGGCTCACGCCTGCTACCGCCGCGTTGGCAAGAAAGCGACTTAGTCGCGAAACAGTTCATCCCGGCAGTAGGGTTCCGTCTCTCCCGGTTTGCGGGTTTTCAAGATCTTCAAAATCCAGGTGTACTGCTCCGGGTTCGGGCCGACCAATTGTTCGACTTCTTCATTCATTCGGCGTGCTATCTGGGTGTCATCCGCCTCAAGCAAGTCATCCATCGGCGGGCGGATCACCACATCCAGTACCCCTTCTGCGGCGTTGTACACCGGGAACAGCGGCACCACCGAGGCTTTACAGACCTTCATCAAGCGGCCAATGGCGGGTAAGGTAGCCTTGTAGGTGGCAAAAAAATCAACAAATTCGCTGTGCTCAGGACCGTGATCCTGATCCGGCAGATAATACCCCCAGTAGCCATTACGAATTGAGCTGACGAAAGGCTTGATACCATCATTTCGGGCATGAACGCGGCCATTGGTGCAAAGGCGTGCGCTGTTCCACAGATAATCCACCAGCGGATTTTTTTGATTATGCATCATTGCCGCAATTTTCTGGCCTTTGGCAGAGATCAGCATGGCGGGAATATCAACGCCCCAGCCGTGAGGAACCAAAAAAATGATATTGCGTTGTTGCTGCTGGAGCGCTTCGACGGTTTCCCAACCGTGCCAACGCAGTTTTTTCTGCACATGTTCAGCCCCGCGAACCGCCACTTCGGCCATCATCACCATCGCTTGCGGTGCGGTAGCAAACATCCGGTCAATAATCGCTTCCCGCTTAGATTCTGACAGTTCAGGGAAGCAATAGAGCAGATTGATTCGGGCGCGTCTTCTCGCACCTTTGGCAAAGCGGCCGACCAGTTTGCCCAAATGACCCAACACCGGGTCGCGCCAGCGGGCGGGAACATAAGCCGTTGCCGCCATGGCTCCTGCGGCTAGCCATACTCCCCAATAGCGCGGTAGATAAAACTCGCGTTTGAACTCGGGAATAAACTCGGCGCTATTTTTTTTCTCTGTATTCATGCCTTAACTCTTCATATACAACATAGGGTAATGATAATTGTCCGCTCAGGTTTTGCAATCATCTTCCCGATAAACGCATGACCGGTATAAATAAAACAGCCGACAGCAAGCTGTCGGCTGAAGATGAACACGGTCAGATACTAATCAAACTTGAGCTGCGGTGTCACCTCTCTGACCTGCGCCAGATATTCGCGACGATCCTGACCTGCCAACCCTTCCGAACGCGGCAGTTTGGCCGTCAACGGGTTTACCGCTTGCTGATTGATCCAGAACTCATAGTGCAGATGCGGACCGGTTGAGCGCCCGGTATTGCCGGATAGCGCGATACGATCGCCGCGTTTCACTTTCTGCCCAGGTTTCACCAGCAGGCGATTCAAGTGCATATAGCGCGTGGTATATTGGCGTCCGTGACGGATCTCAACGAAGTTGCCGGTGTCCGGCCCGCGCGATGCCGCAACCACTTCACCATCCCCAACCGACAGCACCGGGGTTCCTACCGGCATGGAGAAATCTACACCGCGATGCGGCGTCACACGTCCGGTGACGGGATTAAGGCGACGCGGATTAAAATTCGAAGAGACGCGGAACTGCTTCATGGTAGGGAAACGCATAAACCCACGGGTTAACCCTGAGCCTTCCCGATCGTAGAACTTACCGTCGGCCGCACGGATAGCAAAGTAATCTTTATCACCGGTGTTCAGCCGAACACCGATCAATTCGCTCTGCTCACTGCGGCCGTCGAGAATTTCCCGCGATAGCAATACCGAGAAATTATCGTCTTTGCGCAGTTTGCGGAAATCGAGCTGCCATTGCAGCGCCTTGATCACCGCATTGACTTCACTGTCGGTCAGACCCGCCGTTTTGGCACTCTGCACAAAACTGCCACTCAGGCGACCGTTGATAACACGGTTGTGCCACTCCCCTTTCTGCATCTCCACGCGTTCTTTAAAACCGTTATCGCCGCGCTCATAGATACGGGTTTCACGACGCGACATCTGCCACGTCAGGCTTTGCAATTCACCGTCATCGTTGACTGTCCAGGAGAGCTGCTGGCCGATCTTGAGATTACGCAAGTCGTCGTGTTTATCGGCCAGCAGCGACACATCAACCATATCAATGCCGTACTGGTTCAAAATGCTGCTTAAAGTATCACCGGTTGAAACCACATACTCATGCACGCTGCTGTCATCGCTACCGGTTGTCCCCAACTCATCCGCCGGGATCGCCACCGGCGGCGTCGGTTGCTCAATGCTTTCGCTATCCATCGGCTCACTGGCCTCAGGCGCGAGCGTCTGCGGTTGCATAACGGTTTGAGTTGGCGTGGGTGCAGTGCTAATCGGGGTTTCTTTGACAGTAACGGGCGTATCATCAGCAGGGGGATAGACCACGGGCCGCCAGACGGCGACGGCCAGGGTGATGACACTCAACGACCCCAGCATTATGCGATGGGGTCGCGGTAAGTTGTTATACGCTATAGCGATAGTTCGGACTATCTGCTGCACTTATCGGCATCCTCATGATCTTTTCTCCAGGCAGCGGCTATACTGATCGGATAGTTGTAGCAGAAACTCGGCATAACTGTCCTTACTTAGCGCGATGTTGCTTCCCAATGGATCCAGTACGCCAATGCGTACCTCCGTTCCTTTGGCAACAGCATTGATAACCGCTGGCCTGAATTGTGGCTCAGCAAAGACGCATACCGCCTTCTGCTCAACCAGTTGTGTTCGTATTTGGTGTAAACGCTGTGCACCGGGTTGAATGGCTGGGTTGATTGTGAAATAGCCTAAGGGGCTTAACCCAAAACGCTTTTCAAAATAGCCATAGGCATCGTGAAACACGAAGTAGCCCTTCCCCTTCACAGGTGCCAGCATATTAACAACTTTTTCTTCTGTCTGCGCGAGTTGATCTGTAAAATTAAGTAGATTCGCGTCTAATTTGTCTTTCTTTTGTGGCATTAGTTCCAACAATTTTGCATGAATTGCGATCGCTGTCTGTTTTGCCATCTCCGGTGACAGCCAAATGTGCATGTTGTACTCGCCATGGTGGTGCCCTTCATGGGCGTCAGCCGTATCATCTACGCCATGGTCATGATGCGCATCAGCACTGCCATGAACGTGCCCGTGTTGGTGCTCGGCTTCATCATGATCCGCAGCGTCATGATGGTCATGCTCCGCCGCTTCAGCATGCTCATCGTCGTGGTGCTCACTCTCTTTAATCAGTGCGTTCTGAATGGCAGGCAAGCTCGCCAAGGCAATCTGTTGTGATGCAGCATGAGATGCCAGCGGCTTGGTTAAAAACGCTTCCATTTCCGGCCCAACCCAAATAACCAGCTCTGCCGACTGTAAACGCTGGACATCGCTCGGGCGCAGGGCATAATCGTGAGGCGATGCGCCATCAGGTAACAGCACCTCCGTAGGCGTTACCCCATCGGCAATGGCCGCCGCGATAAACCCGAGAGGACGAACGGAGCTGACGACCGCCGCCTGCGCGCTTTCTACAGTGATACCCGCAAAGAATAGTGCACCCGCGACAAACAGGGCTTTCAATTTTTGTTCATTTGGCGATTTTTTCGGTGTAAAGCTGGATGGCATGCGCGTTTTCTCATTCATTTACCGTTAATTTTGTAATATTATAACGTCACAGACACTCTGCAAACTGAATTTTATGTCTACACTCGTTTCGCTCGATCGCATTTCCGTCGCCTTTGGTGAACGTAACGTGCTTAGCGACATTTCGCTGAACCTGCAATCGGGCCGCATTCTTACCCTGCTTGGACCCAATGGTGCAGGAAAATCCACGCTGGTACGCGTGGTGCTCGGGCTGCTGGCACCTACTGCTGGCACCCTGCACAAGCAGCCCAATTTACGCATTGGCTACGTACCGCAAAAACTGCATCTGGATGTCACCCTGCCCTTGACCGTGGGTCGTTTTATGCGTTTACGCCCCGGCGTTAAACAGCAGGATATCTTGCCCGCGCTCAAGCGGGTGCAGGCCGCCCACTTGTTAGATCAACCGATGCAAAAGCTCTCCGGTGGCGAAACACAGCGGGTGCTGCTCGCGCGCGCGCTGCTCAATCAGCCTCAATTGTTGGTGTTAGATGAGCCGACGCAAGGGGTGGATGTCAACGGACAGTTGGCGTTGTACGACCTTATCAACCAGTTGCGACAGGAATTTGACTGCGGTGTGTTGATGGTCTCGCACGACTTGCATCTGGTGATGGCCAAGACCGACGAAGTGCTGTGTCTGAATCAGCATGTATGCTGCTCTGGCGCGCCAGAAGTCGTCTCTCTGCATCCTCAATTTCTCGCCATGTTTGGCCCACGCGGCGCAGAACAATTGGCCGTCTATCGCCACCACCATAATCATCGTCACGATTTAAACGGACGCATTATTTTAAAACGACAGGGCGGCAACGACGCATGATTGATATTTTGCTCCCCGGTTGGCTGGCCGGTATTTTTCTCGCCTGCGCGGCGGGTCCGCTCGGTTCGTTCGTGGTCTGGCGACGGATGTCTTACTTCGGTGATACGCTGGCCCATGCCTCCCTGCTGGGCGTTGCCATCGGTTTTCTGCTGGATATCAACGTCTATTACGCGGTTATTCTGGTAACCCTGCTGCTGGCACTGGGATTGGTATGGCTGGAGCGTCGCCCCTATCTCGCCATCGACACGCTGCTTGGCATCATGGCGCACAGCGCGCTGTCGTTAGGGTTGGTAGTCGTTAGCCTGATGAACAACATTCGCGTTGATTTGATGGCCTACCTGTTTGGTGATTTGCTGTCGGTAACCACGCAAGATTTGTGGCTGATTGGACCTGGAGTACTGGTGGTGATCGCCATCATGTGCTGGCAGTGGCGTTCGTTGCTTTCCATGACCATCAGCCAGGAATTGGCGCACGTGGACGGTGTCAATTTACAGCGCACCCGTTTGATTCTGATGCTGGTAACCGCGTTGACCATCGGGCTTGCCATGAAATTTGTCGGTGCGCTGATCATCACCTCATTACTGATCATTCCTGCCGCTACCGCGCGCCGTTTTGCACGCACGCCGGAACAGATGGCGGGTTTAGCGGTGGTGCTGGGGATGCTGGCCGTGACCGGCGGTCTGATCTTTTCCGCCTTGTACAACACCCCAGCGGGCCCTTCCGTGGTGCTGAGCGCCTCGTTCCTGTTTATGCTGAGTCTGATTCGCAAGCAACCCGCCTGAGGGCGGGTCAGCTTCTGTCAATACCGAAGTGGCGATACGCATGCGCGGTGGCAATACGCCCGCGCGGCGTGCGCTGAATAAACCCCTGCTGAATCAGGTAAGGCTCCAGCACATCTTCAATGGTTTCCCGCTCCTCACCGATAGCCGCCGCCAGATTATCCAGCCCGACCGGTCCGCCGGTAAATTTATCGATGATGGCCAGCAGCAATTTGCGATCCATATAATCGAAGCCTTCCGTGTCTACCGCCAGCATATCCAGCGCCAGCTTTGCCGTTTCGACATCGATGGCACCGCTCGATTTTACTTCTGAGTAATCACGGACCCGGCGCAGCAAGCGATTGGCAATACGCGGCGTGCCGCGAGAGCGTCGAGCGACTTCTAACGCGCCTTCATCGGTAAGCTCCAGCCCCAGGCAAGCCGCGCTGCGACTGACAATGTGCTGTAAGTCTTCCACCTTGTAAAATTCGAGGCGTTGCACAATGCCAAAACGATCGCGCAGTGGCGATGTCAGGGAGCCAGCGCGGGTCGTCGCGCCAATCAGGGTAAACGGAGGAAGGTCGAGTTTGATTGAACGCGCGGCGGGCCCCTCACCGATCATGATATCCAGCTGGTAATCTTCCATCGCGGGATAGAGCACCTCTTCCACCACGGGCGATAAACGGTGGATTTCATCGATAAACAACACATCATGCGGTTCAAGGTTGGTCAGCAGTGCCGCCAGGTCGCCGGCCTTCTCCAACACCGGCCCTGACGTGGTGCGCAGGTTCACGTTCATCTCATTGGCGACAATATTGGCGAGCGTGGTTTTCCCTAAACCGGGTGGACCAAAAATCAGCAGGTGATCCAGTGCATCACCCCGTTTACGTGCCGCCTCAATAAAGATTTCCATCTGTTCGCGCACCACGGGTTGCCCTACGTATTCCGCCAGCATGCGTGGGCGGATCGCACGGTCAATGATCTCTTCTTCAGGGATTTCTTGCGAGGAGATCAGGCGGTCGGCTTCAATCATGGCAATTTCCTTACAGTGCGGCGCGCAGCGCTTCGCGGATCAGCATCTCACAGTCCGCACCGGGTCGGGCAATTTTCGATACCATCCGACTGGCTTCCTGCGGTTTGTAGCCCAAGGCCACCAGCGCTGAGGCCGCTTCACTTTCCGGATCTTCTTCCGGTGCCGGGGTGGATGCTGAGCTGCTGAGCGGGACATCGAGGGCCGCTGGATTAAACAGGTCTCCGCTCATACCTTTGAAGCGGTCCTTCATTTCTACCACTAACCGCTCTGCCGTTTTCTTACCGACGCCCGGCAGTTTGATCAACGTAGCGATCTCTTCTCGCTCAACGGCGCTCACGAACTGCTGGGCGGACATCCCTGAGAGGATAGCCAGCGCCAGTTTTGGCCCAACGCCGTTGGTTTTAATCAACTCACGAAATAGCGCGCGCTCTTGCTTGTTGTTAAAACCAAACAATAACTGTGCATCTTCCCGCACCACAAACTGGGTGAAAATGACCGCTTCCTGGTTCAAATCGGGCAGTTCATAAAAGCAGGTCATCGGCATATGGACTTCATAGCCAACCCCGTTGACTTCGATCAGCACCTGCGGCGGTTGTTTTTCCAGAATGATGCCTCTGAGACGACCAATCACGTTGACCTTCCTTTTCGTTACGTTAAAACCTTTTTGCTAGCTTATAGCATAAAAAAGGCTGGATGAATATCCAGCCTGATGTTCAACGCAGTCGCCCGCGCACTAAATTCAACCTGTCGGGGCCGATGCGTGCCACATTCTGACTCAAATGACAGTGCGTAATGGCAATGGCGAGCGCATCGGCGGCATCTGCCTGCGGATTCGCTGACAGCTTCAGCAAGGTACGCACCATATGCTGCACCTGACTTTTTTCTGCCGCGCCGGTGCCAACAACCGTCTGTTTTACTTGTCGGGCAGCGTACTCGAAAATGGGTAACCCTTGATTGACACCCGCCACAATCGCCACGCCGCGCGCCTGCCCCAGTTTCAGGGCTGAATCCGCATTTTTGGCCATAAAAACTTGCTCTATCGCCAGACAATCGGGCTGAAACTGGGTGATTATCTCGCTCACCCCCGCATAAATCAGCTTCAATCGCGTCGGGAGATCGTCCACCCCGGTGCGAATACAGCCGCTGCCGACATAGCTGAGCTGACGCCCTTGTTGGCGGATAATGCCATATCCGGTAATGCGTGAACCGGGGTCGATGCCAAGAATTAGCGTCATCGTGCATCGCCCCCTGTAGACGCGTTAACCGTAAGCTGCGAAAACACCATTACAGTGTTGCCGCTACCTCGTCGGAAATTTCACCGTTGTGATAAACTTCCTGCACATCATCACAGTCTTCCAGCATGTCGATCAAACGCATCAGTTTCGGTGCGGTGTCTACATCCATGTCGGCATTGGTCGACGGGATCATGGAAACTTCTGCGGATTCGGCTTTCAGACCGGCGGCATCCAGCGCATCTTTCACCTGACCGAAGGTTTCCCACGGGGTAAAGACGTCAATAGCGCCGTCGTCGTAGGTCACAACGTCATCAGCACCGGCTTCCAGCGCAGAATCCATCACCTGATCTTCATCCAGGCCCGGCGCGTAAGAGATAACGCCTTTTTTGGTGAACAGATAGGAAACGGAACCATCGGTACCCAGGTTACCCCCGCATTTGGTGAAGGCATGGCGCACTTCGGATACGGTACGGTTGCGGTTGTCACTCAGACATTCCACCATCACCGCCGTGCCGCCAGGGCCGTAACCTTCATAAATGATGGTTTCCATGTTGTTATCTTCATCGCCACCGACACCGCGTGCAATGGCGCGGTTCAGGGTATCGCGCGTCATGTTGTTGGAGAGCGCTTTATCGATGGCCGCACGCAGACGCGGGTTGGAGCCCGGATCGCCGCCGCCCAAACGAGCCGCCGTCACCAGTTCGCGGATAATTTTGGTAAAGATTTTGCCGCGTTTTGCATCCTGCGCCGCTTTACGGTGCTTTGTGTTGGCCCACTTACTATGACCTGCCATAAAAATCTCCGAAAAAAGCCTCTTCAGGCCGGATAAATAACAAATTCTTCAATCGCCTGCCGGTTGCTCCACGATTTGGTCAGTTGCGCCGCCTCGGACGCCGCTAACCAACGGTAGGCAAGATGCTCGGTGAGAATCACCTCGCGTTCACTCGGCAACGCCAGACAGAACCAGTGTTCCATATTGTGCGTGATGCCGGGGGCATAGCGACGTCTCAAATGAGCAAAAAGCTCAAACTCGACACAGCGCTGACAGTCAAACAGTGATAACCCCTCAGCGGCGATATCGATGTTAACTTCTTCTTTCACTTCGCGCTGCGCGGTAAGCGCCGCGGTTTCGCCTTCCTCAAGGCTGCCGGTAACCGACTGCCAAAAATCGGGATCGTCGCGACGCTGAAGCATCAGCACCCGCCCGGTATCCTGAGCATAAATAACGATCAGGGCCGAAACGGGACGCTTATAAGCCATCGGCGGTTACTCCGCATCCTGCACAGGTTTCGCTTTCGCCACCACGGCAATTGACAGCTCGGCTAACGATGCCGGATTGGCGTAGCTCGGCGCTTCCGTCATCAGACAGGCCGCTGCGGTGGTTTTCGGGAAGGCGATAACGTCGCGAATGTTCTCGGTGCCGGTCAACAGCATCACCAGACGGTCCAGACCAAACGCCAGACCGGCATGCGGCGGTGTACCGTATTTCAGCGCGTCCAGCAGGAAGCCGAATTTTTCACGCTGTTCCTGTTCATTGATACCCAGAATGCGGAACACCGTCTGTTGCATTGTACTGCTATGAATACGCACGGAACCGCCACCCACTTCATAGCCGTTCAGCACCATATCGTAGGCGTTGGCGATGGCTGAAACCGGGTTGCTTTCCAGTGCTTCAGGCGTCATATCACGCGGTGAAGTAAACGGGTGGTGCATGGCAGCCAAACCGCCTTCGCCGTCGTCTTCAAACATCGGGAAGTCGATGACCCACAGCGGTCTCCAGCTCGCCAGATTGGTCAGGCCGAGATCGCGTCCCAGTTTAAGACGCAGCGCACCCAACGCGTCTGTCACCACTTTCGCGCTGTCCGCACCGAAGAACAGAATGTCGCCGTCCTCGGCCGCCGTGCGTTCCAACAGGGCTGTCAGCAGCGTTTCATTCAGGAATTTAGCCACCGGACTGGAAATTCCTTCGAGCCCTTTCGCCTTCTCGTTAACTTTAATATAGGCAAGGCCCTTAGCCCCGTAGATCTCAATAAATTTGCCGTATTCATCAATCTGTTTGCGGCTTAATTGCGCACCGCCCGGTACGCGAATCACCGCCACACGGCCTTTGGCATCGTTAGCCGGGCCGGAGAACACTTTAAAGTCGATCGTTTTAAGCAGATCGGCGACATCCACCAGTTCCAGCGGGTTACGCAGGTCAGGTTTGTCGGAGCCAAAACGGCGCATGGCTTCAGCAAACGTCATGATCGGGAAATCACCCAGATCGACGCTCAAAATCTCCTGCCACAGTTCACGCACCAGTTTCTCCATCACTTCACGCACCTGCGGTGCCGTCATGAAGGAGGTTTCGACGTCAATCTGGGTAAATTCTGGCTGGCGATCCGCACGCAAGTCTTCATCACGGAAGCATTTAACAATCTGGTAGTAGCGATCGAAACCGGACATCATCAGCAATTGCTTGAACAACTGCGGCGATTGCGGCAGCGCGTAGAATTTGCCTTTGTGCACCCGGCTTGGCACCAGGTAATCGCGCGCCCCTTCCGGCGTCGCCTTGGTCAGCATCGGCGTTTCAATATCCAGAAAATCGTGGCCGTCCATAAAGCGACGCACAAAGCTGGTAATACGCGCACGGGTTTTTAACCGCGTCGCCATTTCCGGGCGGCGCAAGTCGAGATAGCGGTATTTCAAACGCGCTTCTTCGGTGTTGGTTTGGTTAGCATCCAGCGGCAACGGCTCTGAGCGGTTGATAATGGTCAGCGCGGTCGCAAACACTTCCACTTCGCCGGTAGACATATCCTTATTCACCTGACTTTCAGGGCGTGCACGCACCACGCCGGTCAGTTGAATGCAGAATTCGTTACGCAGTTCTGACGCCAGAGTGAAAGCATCCTGCCGATCGGGGTCGAAAAACACCTGGACCACGCCGTCGCGGTCACGCATATCGATAAATATCAAACCACCCAGATCGCGGCGACGGTTAACCCAACCGCACAATGTCACTTCCTGGCCCACATGGGACGCGTTTAGTTGTCCACAATATTCAGTACGCATTACGATGTCCTTTTGAGCAATCACGCTAGAAACAATCTCAACGAGATATAATCACACCTACAACCACCACGCCAGAGAGCACCGGCCAAACCGCATCGTCGCAGTGAGTGCAACACGCAGGATCCATAAAACCTATCGGTTCCACAACACTCACGGATTTCACAAACACAGCAACGTTTCCCCACGCATCAGGTCACAACGGTGTTTTTTTACACGGTATGGTAGTTCTGGATTGCTGTTCAGTAAAAAAAGGTGGCTATTATAAAGGATATTCCCCGGAACGATAAGAGTGAAGCGGTTTCCGGGCAGTGATATGTCGCAAGAATCGTGAGAATTCCCTCTCGGTTAAAAAAATGTTTTACTGTCTCTCACTCTGTTAATGGGTTGCAACGGAATGTTTATTGGCTTACCACAATGGCAACATCCCGCCTGGCACAAGTTCGGACTGCGCACGCTGGCGGACTACGCGCGGTATTTCAACTGTGTGGAAGGCAACACCACGTTTTATGCGCTACCCAGCGCCGACAGCGTATTACGCTGGCGCGACATGACCTCTGACAGTTTCCGCTTCTGCTTCAAATTTCCGGCCACCATCAGCCATCAGGCGGGGCTGCGCCACTGTGAAGAGGAAACGCGCCAGTTTTTTCATTGCCTGCAACCGCTCGCCTCGCGCGTTGGGCAATTCTGGTTGCAGCTTCCAGCGGCCTTTTCGCCCGAGCAACTCCCCGATTTATGGCGTTTTCTCGATACGTTACCGCAGGAGTTCAGCTATGGCGTGGAAGTTCGTCACCTTGCGTTTTTTGCCAAAGGCGAGGATGAACGGCAACTGAACCAAGGACTTCAACAACGGGGCATCGACAGGATCATGCTCGACAGCCGCCCGGTGCACCACGCGTTGCCTGATACGCCCGCCCTGCTCGAAGCCCAACGGAAAAAACCGCGTTTACCGGTTCATGCGGTGCTGACCGCACAGCAACCCGCCATCCGATTCATTGGCAATGAGGATATTGCCGACAATTTGCGCTGGTTTGCCCCCTGGATTGATAAACTGACGCTCTGGCAAGAACATTCTCCGTATCTGTTTATCCATACGCCTGACATTGGCAATGTGCTACCGCTGGCGCAGGCGATGTGGCCGCTGTTAGAGCCGGTTATCGCAGCCTGCCCGCCGCGCCCTGACTGGCCGCAGCAGGACGCCTTATTTTAAACAAAGATAAAACAGCAATATATTAAAAGGCTTTTTTTAGTATTTTTTATTATAACTTCAGGTTTTGAACTGCTTTTTTTTTAAAAGCAGACATTACAGGCGACAGTCTGACAGCAGACAGCTATCATTCTGCCAGCCGAAGTCGGTTAATATTTTCTGTCAGGCAAGGTTTGCCCGACAATGGAGTGGAACATGGTAAGCGCGCTCTACGTGGTGCTTGGCGCATTGTTGCTGGTAAAACTGTCTCTCGATGTGGTTAAACTGCGGATGCAATATCGCGTAGCCTACGGAGACGGTGGTTTTTATGAATTACAGACCGCCATTCGGGTGCACGGCAATGCCGTAGAATACCTCCCCATCGGTGCGATTCTTCTGGTGCTGATGGAAATGAACGGTGCATTGATCGTCATGATCCACCTGTGCGGGATGTTGCTGATTATTGGCCGGCTGTTTCACTACGTCGGGTTACGCCAACGTGAATTCCGCTGGCGTCGCACCGGAATGGCCGCTACCTATGCCTCATTGGTATTGATGTCACTGTTCAATCTTTACTACCTTCCCTGGGAATTGGTGCTCACGCTGTATTAACGGCGCCTGTGACTCTGGCGCGCTGCACGTGCGATGGCGCGCCGCAAGGACACAGACTTTCCTCTCGATATTTGCTAGACTGTGCCACCTTTTTTATTAACCGCACCGTTACCCCGTGTCCATCATGCCAAATCGCGATACGCTTTTTTCTGTTCCCATAGCCCACCTCGGTGACTGGACCTTTGACGAACGCGTCGCTGAAGTCTTTCCCGATATGGTTCAGCGCTCCGTCCCCGGTTATTCCAATATTATTTCCATGATCGGCATGTTGGCCGAGCGTTTCGCCAAACCCGATACCCAGATTTACGATCTGGGCTGCTCGCTCGGTGCCGCTACGCTGTCGATGCGGCGTAATATTCAGGCAGCGGGCTGCCACATTATCGCCGTTGACAATTCACCCGCGATGATAGAACGCTGTCGTCGCCATATTGACGCTTTTCGCGCTGCCACCCCCGTTAAGGTGATCGAGGCTGATATCCGCGATATCGTCATCGAGAATGCCTCTCTGGTGGTGCTCAACTTCACCTTGCAATTCCTGGCACCGGAAGAACGGCAGACGCTGTTAACGCGGATCTATCAAGGCTTGAACCCCGGTGGGGCGCTGGTGTTATCGGAGAAATTCAGCTTTGAAGATAGCAAGGTGGGCGAGCTGTTATTCAACATGCACCACGATTTCAAACGGGCAAATGGCTACAGCGAATTAGAGATCAGCCAAAAGCGCAATATGCTGGAAAATGTGATGCTGACCGATTCGGTGGAAACCCATAAATCTCGTCTGGCACAGGCCGGATTTCAACACAGCGAAGTGTGGTTCCAGTGCTTTAATTTTGGTTCGTTACTGGCGCTAAAAGCTGAGGATAATGCGTGATCGATTTTGGCAATTTTTATCAGCTTATCGCGAAAGGTCCATTAAGCCATTGGTTAAACACGCTGCCTGCACAGTTGAGTGCATGGCAACGGGAATCACTGCACGGCAAATTTAAACAGTGGTTCAATGCCGTTGAAGCCTTGCCCGAATTAACCCCCTCGCAGTTAGATGTGCAACACAGCGTCACCGCCGCTTTACAGCCGGACCTCAGCGAGGGTCAACGTGAAGGGCTTGAAGTGCGCCTGCGTCAACTGATGCCGTGGCGTAAAGGACCCTATTCGCTTTATGGTGTCAATATCGACACCGAATGGCGCTCTGACTGGAAATGGGAACGTCTGACGCCCCATATCAGCCCTTTGCAGGGCCGTCTGGTGCTGGATGTCGGCTGCGGCAGCGGTTATCACCTGTGGCGCATGGTCGGTGCCGGTGCGCATCTGGCCGTGGGCATCGACCCGATGCAGCTTTTCGTCTGCCAATTTGAAGCGGTACGCAAACTACTGGGTAACGACCAACGGGCGCATGTATTACCGCTGGGCATCGAACAGCTGCCGGAACTCGCCGCCTTCGATACGGTATTTTCCATGGGCGTGCTTTATCACCGCCGCTCACCGCTCGATCATCTGTGGCAGTTGAAAAATCAGTTGGTTTCCGGCGGAGAGCTGGTGTTGGAAACGCTGGTTATCGAGGGTGATGAAAATGCCGTGCTGGTACCCGGCGAGCGTTACGCGCAGATGCGCAATGTCTACTTTATTCCCTCTGCTCTGGCGCTGGTGCGCTGGTTGGAAAAGTGCGGTTTTGTCGACGTGCGTATCGTCGATCATTGCGTCACCACCCTTGAAGAGCAGCGCAGAACCTCATGGATGACCACGGAATCATTGGCCGATTTTCTCGATCCCAACGATCACCGTAAAACCTGTGAAGGTTACCCCGCGCCGCTGCGTGCGGTGATAGTGGCACGTAATCCTTAGTGTCTCACCCCGGTGCCATGCCGGGGTTTTACTTGCTATTTATCGTTGCATCCGTTCCTGATCTAGCCTACATGCTTTGATATTTCTGACTACGCGTTATATTTACTTCCGCAAGATTTCGTAATGCATAATCGCGCCACATTAAATAAGGCCATAACCTGATATAAAAATAATTTTTTTCCTCATATCATCACTCCTCATATTAACAGGGAGTCATCAATATGATACCGTCCACGTCAAGTGCAACGCTTTCAACTCACTCAATTTCGACATCCCAGAGTTCGTCACACGGAAACACTGCGACAGTGTCAACATCGGGGCTGGTAACAAAAAAGTTATCTTCGGTAACGCCCGATCACGCCTGTATTGAAAAACAAGATCATCTTAATCAATCAAAAGATGATATTGATAAATTGACTCAGTCCGGTGAGTGTGAAAAGCCCAGTTTTGGCGAGCGAGTAGGTCGAGAAATTGATCGATTTGTGCCAAAAGTTAAAAGAGAAACTGAACGTGTTGAGCAACAAGTTGAACGAGGAACTGAACGTATTAAGCAACAAGCTAAAAATGAGTTCAAGCGCTGGTTTAAATAATAACAATAGCGGAACGGTTACACCGATTTTCGTTTTTTTGATACCACTGCGCGTACGGTAATTAAACGCTGGTCAGAGGAAACCCGTTATAACATTTCAACGGTAATCACTAGTACGCGTATTGCAGCCCTCCCGCTGGCGGGATATAGTGATGGTTCGGCGTGATCTGCGCCGCCATCCGCGGAAAGGGCTGCGCCCAAGACAAGTAGGCAACCTCAAGGTTACGACTCCCCACCTGAATGCGGATAAGGTTCTGGAAAGGAGCTCGTATGTCTGTACATCCGATAAGTAATGGTCACATCAGCCTTGTGCAACAACGCAAACGCGCAAAAGAGTTGCTGCAACGTATCAAGGCAGGCCTCGAGCCTGAAAAATTAGCGCTGCTTCATCGTCTTAATCCAACGTCCAACGTTACCCTTGCCAGCGCACAGTGGTTAATTGCGCGTGATGTGGGGTTTGACAGTTGGCCAAAGCTTAAAGCGCATGTGGATGCCATTGCATTTGCCCGGCGTCATCCCCATTTCGCCGCTGATGATGAAAGCAAAACCCAGCACTGGCGCTGCGGCAATGATATTGAACACAGTCTGCGACTCGCCGGTTTTCGCGGCACATTTCACAGCTATACCGACCCGCTGGCGATGGGCCCCGTTCAGGACATCCCCTTTGCAGACTACCGCACGGCGCGCTGCACCTATATCCAGCAGGCATTTCAATTGGACGCCGATGACGTGATGCGTCGTTTTGACGAGGAGCAGGCGCAGTGGCAACGTTTACCCGATGCAGAACATGCGGTGCTGTGGTGCGAAGCCGATCCTTACGACCAACTGTTTTTGATCCGCACGCTCTCGACACTCGAAAAGCAGCCACAAAAGCTTGAGCTTATCGCTGTTGACGATATACCGGGCGTGAAGCGTTTTATTGGGCTCGGGCAACTATCACCCGATGTATTGGCCTGGCTCTGGACGCAGCGCCAAACGGTGCCTGCCGATGCACTAACGCTGGCGCGCCTTGCCTGGTCGGCCTGGTGCGCGCCCTCACCGGTAGCGCTCTTTACGCTCACTCAGCGTGAACACGCCACATTGCCTTATCTCTCCCGTTCCTTGCGCCGATTATTGCAAGAATTGCCGGGTATCAACGACGGTCTTTCTCTGACTGAACGCCTGTCATTACAGTATATTGCGCAGTCCGGCCCTGTCAGCCTCAGAAAGGTATTCAGAGAGCTGATCGGCCAGCGCGATCCGCTGCCTTATATGGGTGACATGATGTTCTATTCCGCCATCAGACCATTGATACTAGGTCCAAACCCACTGCTACGTATCAACACGGCGGCAGATACTGAAGCCCTGCAAACGGTGGAATTAACGCCGCTCGGGAATGACATGCTCAACGGCAACGCTTACTGGCTTGATGTTGCACCGCAGTCTCGCTGGGTGGGCGGGGTTTGCCTTACGCCCCGTGAAGGACACTGGGCGGTGGACAATAATGGGCGTCCGGTATGGCGGGATTCGTAGTGTAGTTTTCAACGCAAGCAGAATATATAATCATTGCGGTCACAAACCCCGACCGACTGGTCGGGGTTTGTGATGCACTGCATTTAATTTCACAGCAGTGCCTTCTAAAGAAAGAAATGGGTAATCATAGGGTTATTACACCGCTCGGGACTGCATGGGACATCATACAACCTTGAGTAATTCTCTTTTTTGATATCACTCATCCTCCTGCGTAGGCGAACATAGTACAGGGAACTTAATTCATACGGGGAAGTGATATGTTCACGATTAAAAATAACGCTCTTTCACATTCAGCATCGTTAATAAACATAACACCATCGCAGCGTGCTGAAGAATATCATGCAGGCAGTGTTTCTCAATCCTCGCAAACTCAACCGAGTCAGGAGCAATATCAAGCTATCTGGTCAACATGGGAGAGTAATGCTCCCCAAGGTGAAGGTGAACTACGGAACGTTGCAGTTTTGCGAATGCAAGATTGTCTTGAAAGGGCAAGCACTTCTCTTGACTTAGCTAACCTTGAACTGAGTTCATTACCTGATGTTATCCCCGACCAGCTAATAAAATTAAATGTTTCGAACAATAAACTTGATAAATTACCGACTCGACTTCCTGAAAACCTTCAACAACTATACGCAATGAATAATTGCCTGACAACTTTACCAGAAACACTTCCTAAAACCCTCACTTTCTTATCACTTTATAATAACAGACTGGAGTCGTTGCCTAAAAACCTGCCCGAAAATATCTCTGAATTATATCTATGCCAAAATGCCTTGAAGAAATACCCTGAAGACTTACCGCCTTTCGTAAAACATTTAGACCTAAGTGAAAACAGCATCGAAGGGGCAATTACAAACTGCCCTCAAAAACTAAAAAGAATAGATTTAAGCCATAATAAAATCGAACATATATTATGCGATTTCTCTAAAAAGACCAAATATATTGACTTAAGATATAATCAAATAAAAGAAATACCTGACAGCATCATGAATTTGTCGCCCAAAGCCGACATTGATCTTCTTGGCAACCCACTTTCAGTAGAGACCTTTCAGAAATTGCGCCTCGCCGACCAAGACCCTGATTATTCAGGACCAATAATTGTGTACGCGATGGGATAGCGTAAGAAAAAAAGCCCCGGCAAACCGCCGGGGCTTGGTACTCGCAAGCAAACCCGAGGGAATGCTGCGCGGTAAAGGACTCGTTCGACGGGCTTTCAGCACTCAGGGGACAGGAACCGGCTGACACCCCGCATTCAGTACGCGCTTCATTTCGGCAACGATGTCGCCGTCAACGCAATAGTGGCTGAATTCGTCCAGATCGCTTTCAGCATCTGAACACATAGAGACGCCCACTTTGCGAAACCGCATCGCCGAGGGAAGCCAGTGTCCGGCTGAACTGTGCAGTTCCTGAATACCGCTTCGCTGAAATTTATGCAGGTTGGTCAAACGCACGCCTGCTCCCGCCATAATAATTGGACCACGGCTCGCATGGGTTAGTTCACGCAATAACGTTAATCCGTTTTCAGCTTGCTGCTGCTGGCCTGATGTCAACACGCGCGCCACGCCCAAATCGGTGAGCTGTTGCAGCGCCATGTGGGGATTCAAGCACAGATCGAAGGCGCGATGGAATGTCACCGCCATCCCCTCACAGAGCGCCATCACGGCTTTCATGCGCGGCAGATCGATATGCCCTTCTTCATCCAACACACCGACCACCACGCCGGGAAAACCCATTTCTTTAATACGCTGAATATCATACTGAATGGTACGAAACTCACTGTCGCTGTAGCAGAAATCCCCGCCGCGCGGGCGTACAATCGGATGCACCGGCAGCCGTACCCTGCTCCGTGCCTCTGCCAGAACACCATAGCTGGGCGTCAGTCCGCCCTCACGCTGGCCTGCACAGAGTTCAATGCGGTCGGCTCCCGCCAGTTCCGCCGTAAGTGCGCAATCAACGCTGTAACAGCATACTTCCAACTTAGACATTTACTCTCTCCCGCCTGCGTCACATTGCGCTGTGACCATTGCACCATTTACCAGCACGCTATGGCTTTAGGGTAAATATGGCATCTGAATAAAAATGCAAAGGAGAGCCGAGTCACAGAGGGCAGGATTGCCCCGAGGCTATCCATGACGTGTCACACAATTTTTACCAAAAGCCTTCAGCAGATAGCAGCATCCGGCTCACTCCCGCTCGCTGGCGATGACCTCACGGATCGAATACGGATGGAACTTGATAGTGGTTGTCCCGTCGCTCACGGCCAACGTGGGATTGGGCAGTCGTTCTTTATCGCTGCCGGGTTGGCTGAATTTCAGCGTAATACGCGGAGAGGCTAGCGCCCGATCGGAGAGACAAGCCAGCGCGCGTGCATGCAACGTCTCTGGATTGCCCGCTAATACAAATTCGACATGCTCCCACCCTTCATTGGGATAAAAGCGCTGACCGGGCCAGGGTAATTCAATACAGTCTATGCTCAACGGGCCCACGGTTATTTTTTCGTTCAGCGAAAAAAGGCAAATAGGACGTCCGTTAATGTGATTTTCAGAAATTAATACCCCCATCGTTAATAACGCTTCTTTCCATTGTGCCGCTGTCGTATTTTGGTTGCAGCGCAACGCGATATGATCTGCTTCAAATTGCGACAAATCCAATGCCAGCGTATCCGCTAACTGTAACAACGCGCACTCAAAGCGGGCCAAATCTTGTTGAAGCGCAGGGGGAAGCATTCCAGACATTGCATTTCCTAACAGTAAAAATAATTAATTTTCAAATAGTAACGCCTGTGCTTTTTTTGCCACCATTCCGGCACAAGCCAGGTGCAGAGCGCTCTGGCTCATCGGGCACCGCACAAAAAGCCTACTGGTGCATGCAACAGATGCTGTAACATTCTGAAACATAACGTGATAAACATCACTTTATGCTATATCCCTTCATTGTTAATCACATCACCGTATTTGATAAGGATATCGAACGGCAGCGGAATTTATAAACACAGCGCAGTAAATAGTACACAATAACTAAATACACCTAATTCCTACGTCAATTATACGGATTTAGGGAATATTCTTAAAAGAAAAGATTAATCTTAAACCTCTTGACCTACATTGTAACACCTAACAAAAACAGGTAATTTGTTATCGTATCGCAATAGTATACAGAGAAATAATTATGATTTTAGCCATTTTATCGGTTCTGCTTATTGCCATTGCGGCATATGCAATTTTTAAACATTTTAAAACAAGGGAAAGTCAACGTATCGGAACCAACCATCGGGGAAGAAAGCGTTAACCCTATTTTGTTAGCGCTGGCTCTATTCTTCTTCTTTGCCCCTCTTTTCGACGCGTTACCCACCTCTTCGTGCTCTATCCCCCTTGCATTTTCTCAGGAAAATTCTCGCGGGGAAGGCTTGCCCTGCTGACGTCTCAGCCCAAATATGGTATAAGCGAGGGCTAAATTTTTATTAAAGGTATCCAGGTGAATATTCAGGCTCTTCTTTCGGAAAAAGTCAGCCAGGCATTGGTTGCAGCGGGTGCGCCCAACGGCACAGACCCGCAGGTGCGCCAGTCAGCCAAGGCTCAGTTTGGTGATTACCAGGCCAATGGTGTCATGGCGGCAGCGAAAAAACTTGGGCTTGCTCCACGACAACTGGCAGAGACGGTAGTTCAGCATCTGGCATTGGAAGGCGTTGTCGCCAAAATAGAGATCGCCGGTCCGGGATTTATCAACCTGTTTCTGGATGCGCAGTGGCTGGCACAACAAACCGAACGGGCTTTGAACGCACCGAAGTTGGGTATCACCCCTGTCACGCCGCAAACCATCGTGGTTGACTATTCTGCGCCTAACGTTGCCAAAGAAATGCACGTCGGCCACCTACGCTCCACCATTATTGGCGATGCAGCGGTCCGCACCCTTGAGTTTCTCGGACACAAGGTTATTCGCGCCAACCACGTCGGTGACTGGGGAACACAGTTCGGTATGCTGATTGCCCATCTGGAAGATGTGCAGAAAGACACCTCCGGCGAGCTGGTATTACCCGATCTGGAAGCCTTCTACCGTGAAGCGAAACTGCGTTACGATGAAGATGCCGCCTTCGCTGAGCGCGCCCGCCACTACGTGGTGAAGTTACAGGGCGGTGATGTTTATTTCCGCGAACTGTGGAGCAAGCTGGTTGATGTCACCATGACGCAAAACCAGCTCACCTATGATCGTCTGAATGTCACTCTGACCAAAAATGACGTCATGGGTGAAAGCCTCTATAACGCTATGTTACCGGAGATTGTTGCCGATCTGAAGGCAAAAGGCCTGGCCGTTGAAAGTGAAGGGGCGACGGTGGTTTTCCTTGATGAGTTCAAAAACAAGGAAGGCGAACCGATGGGCGTCATCGTTCAGAAGAAAGATGGCGGCTATCTCTATACCACCACCGACATTGCCTGCGCCAAGTACCGCTACGAGACGTTGGAGGCCAATCGCGTTCTCTACTATATCGATTCCCGCCAGCACCAGCATTTGATGCAAGCATGGACTATTGTGCGCAAAGCGGGCTACGTGCCAGATTCGGTATCGCTGGAACACCATATGTTCGGCATGATGCTGGGCAAAGATGGCAAACCGTTTAAAACCCGTGCGGGTGGCACCATCAAGCTGGCGGACCTGTTAGACGAAGCCTATGAGCGCGCATTAACGCTGATCGCCGGTAAAAACCCGGATATGGAACAAGATGAGTTGCGTGAACTGGCGCGCGTTGTCTCCATCGGTGCAGTGAAATATGCCGATCTGTCAAAAAGCCGTACCACGGACTACGTTTTTGACTGGGATAACATGCTCGCGTTTGAAGGCAATACCGCCCCCTATATGCAGTATGCCTACACCCGCGTCGCCTCGATTTTCAAACGCGCTAATCTGGATAAAGCCTCACTGACGCAGCCTGTGGTACTGAATGATGGGCGAGAAACGGCGCTGGCAACCCGCCTGATGCAGTTTGAAGAAACCATCACCACCGTGGCGCGCGAAGGTACGCCGCACGTGATGTGTGCTTACTTGTACGATCTTGCCGGCTTGTTCTCTGGTTTCTACGAGCATTGCCCGATTCTGAATGCCGACAGCGATGCGGAGCGCGAAAGCCGCCTGAAACTGGCCCTGTTGACCGCAGAAACGCTGAAACAAGGATTAAGCACCCTGGGCATTGAAACCGTCGATAAGATGTAACAGCATCACGTTATAAAAAAACGGTGGCTCAGGCCACCGTTTTTCTTTGGTTTTATCACATACCGGCTTCGGTCACAGACCGCGACGCGCAAAATCGCGCGGACGGAAGCCAAGCAGCGCCAGCATCGCAAAGTAGGTGCCAGCCCCCGCCACCACCACCAGCATCAGACGCGAAATACGCACTGTCATGCCGCCGATGTCCCAGGCGGGCATCCACACTAACAGCGCTATCAATACCGCCGACATGGCAAGCACAGCGATAACCAGTTTGACCAGAAACGAGCCCCATCCCGGACGTGGTTGGAAAAGCTGCTGTTTGCGCAATTGCCAATAGAGCAGCCCGGCATTCAGGCAAGAGGCCAACCCAATGGAAAGTGCCAGCCCGGCATGCTGTAGCGGCCCGATAAAGATCAGGTTCATCACCTGCGTCAGCGCCAGCGTGACCAGCGCAATTTTCACCGGCGTTTTGATATCCTGTCGAGAATAGAACCCCGGCACCAGCACTTTCACCACAATCAGTCCCATTAATCCGATGGCGTAGGCAATCAACGCCCGCTGGGTCATCAATGCATCCAGCGCGCTGAACTTGCCATACTGGAACAGCGCAACAATCAACGGTTTCGACAAAATGCCCAAGGCAACCGCGCTCGGCAGCGCCAACAGAAAACAGAGACGCAGCCCCCAATCCATCAGGTGTGAATAGGCCTCCTGATCGCCACTGGCAACGCTTTTCGCCAGCGATGGCAGCAAAATCGTGCCTAAAGCGACACCCAGCACGCCGGAAGGGAACTCCATCAGTCGGTCAGCGTAGTACATCCACGAGACCGCGCCCTCACTGAGAAAGGAGGCGAAAATGGTGTTAATGATCAACGAGATTTGGCTAACGGACACGCCCAGAATCGCAGGGGCCATCAGTTTCATCACTCGCCCGACGCCGGGGTGACGCCATTTAAAGCGCGGCAAGACCAACATTCCGATCTTCTTGAGATGCGGCAGTTGGTAAACCAATTGCAACACGCCGCCCAACAACACCGCCCAGGCCAACGCTAACACCGGTGGATCAAAATAGGGGGTGGCGAACAGGGCGAAACCAATCATGCTGATATTGAGAAAGGTCGGCGCAAACGCCGGAACGGAGAAACGGTTCCAGGTGTTTAATACCGATCCCACCATGGATGTCAGTGATATCAGCAAGATATACGGGAAGGTAATGCGCAACAGCGCTGAGGTCAGCGCAAACCGATCGGGCGTGGCGGCAAACCCCGGAGCCGTCACCACAATAACCCAGGGCGCAGCGATCATCCCGGCCACGGTCACTAGCGCCAGCACCAGCGTCAACATGCCTGACACATAGGCAAGAAAGGTACGCGTCGCCTCATCCCCTTGTTGGCTTTTGTATTCAGCCAGTATCGGAACAAATGCCTGCGAGAAGGCGCCTTCTGCAAAAACGCGACGCAGCAGGTTCGGCAGTTTAAAGGCGACGAAAAAGGCGTCTGTTGCCATCCCGGCACCAAACACCCGTGCGACAATGGCATCGCGGATAAAGCCCAAAACGCGCGATAACATGGTCATTGAACTGACCGCAGCCAATGATTTTAATAAATTCATCCGATTCGATTCGATTCTGTTGTGTCGAGAGTTACAGCGGAACGCAGCCCGCCAAGCGTGGCGACAGTCTACGCATCAGGGGCGGAATAGCCACCCTTGATGCTAAGCCATCGCAGGATTCAGCATGATGTGAGCAGCGACTCAACCACTCGCTGCGCCAGAATCGCCTGCTCGCCTGACGTCTGTGGTTGAACACCTTGCTCCAGTGAGTCAACAAAATGGTGAATCGCCCCCACAAAACCGCGCTGTTCCAAAATACTTTGCCAGGACGGTGCGGGGTGTCGCGTGACAATCCCACCGCTCTCCTGCCAGCAATCGCTAAGATTATCGACATGGTGAATAGCCCCCTGCCCGATCATCTGCACCGACTCACGCTGGCTGCCCGCGCACCGATGCATGCTGGTGACAATCTGACAGGTTGCTGAAGCAAACAGATGTTCAGCAAAAACAAGCTGCCCTGCCGTATTATTGCGAATGACGCCGCCTTGTAACACCGCGCCCTTGCCCGCCAGCCACAGAGCCGTATCAACCACGTGCAGGTAATCATCCAACAGGGTGAAACGTGCCGGTTGCGGACCCACGTTATCCGCGCGGTGTTTCTCCACCCGCACAGAATCCGGATGCGGTAACGTTGATTTCAGCGATTGATAACCGGGGGCGAAACGGCGGTTAAATCCGACCATCACGGTTTTTCCCTGACGCTCGGCTAACGCTAACAACGCCTCGGCCTGCGGCAGCGTTTCCGCCAACGGCTTGTCGACATACACGTGCACGCCAAGGCGCAATAACGCGCTGATTACCTCGTAGTGGCTGGCGGTGCTGCTGTGTACCATCACGGCGTCGCACGCATTCGCCAACGCTTCCAGTGACGAATAACCTGACAGGCGATATTGCTGGCACAGCGTGCGCATTTTTTGCTGATCCGGGGAAAAGACGCCGGCAAATCTCCAGCGTGTTTCCTGGCTCAGCACCGGCAGATAGGCCTTTTGCGCAATCGAACCGAGCCCAACCATGCCGATACGGATCGGCTGTGCGTCCGTTTTCGCTGTATTCATTGTGTCACCTTCACTAAGGGAACCATTCTCTCGGGCATTACTCAGGATTGTTGCGACAGCAAGTGCGCCAATTGCTGTTTCAATTCGGCCACGTCTTGCTCCAGCACACGCACGCGCTGCGCGAGATCCGTCGAGTCAGTTTCTAGGCGCTCTTCAGCGCTGTCAGCGGCGGTCGCGACGGGTTCATCATCGCCAAACAGGTGCATGAAGCGGTGCTCCCGCTTACCCGGCTCACGCGCCAAACGCACCACAAAGGGGCCATCCTCCCGGGTTTGCAGCAGTGTCAGCGTCTGTTCGACTTCATCGACATCCGCAAATTCATGCAAGCGCGCCGCACGCGTGCGCAATTCACCCGGCGTTTGCGCCCCGCGCAGCAGCAGCGTCGCGACCAACGCCACTTCCGCCGAGGAAAACTTCAGATTACCGAACTCAGAGTTGCAAAATCGGTGCTCATACTTCATCACGCGATTACCAAAACCACTCAGGGTTCTGACAACGTGTTTTTTAACCAGCAGATCGAGCGTTTGTTGCACCTCGCTTTCACTGAGATCCAACACCGGCTCGCGGTTGGTTTTCTGATTACATGCCGTTGCCACACCGTTTAGCGACATGGGGTACTGTTCTGGCGTGGTGATCTGTTTTTCCAGCAAACAGCCCACCACGCGCAACGCTTTAGCATCAAACTGATATTTCATTCTCTGGGCTCCTATCGCTGCGGCGTCCAATGTTCATTCGTCAAGGCAGTCAGAACGTGATCCTGCCAGGTGCCGTCGATTAACAAGTATTTTTTAGCATAGCCTTCACGTTCAAAACCCAGCCGCGTCAACAGATTACCGCTACGCTGGTTGTGCGGCATGTAGTTAGCCATAATACGGTGCATGTGCTGTTGGCGCTGCATATAGCGCAGCGCAGGCTGCAAGGCTTCATACATCATGCCCTGCCCCTGCCATTTCTCACCGAGCGAATAGCCCAGATAGCAGGCGTGGAAGGAGCCACGCAGTACGTTACTGAAATTGGCAACCCCACGCACCTCGTTTTCATTCGGATCGAGCAGCAGGAAGTAATAAGCCGATCCTTGCTTATGCATGTCATTGATCACACTAAGCCGCGCTTGCCAGCCCGAAGGATAACAATGGCTGGCATCACGCACCGGCTCCCAGGGTTTTAAAAAATCACGGTTCTCCGCATAGTATTCCGCCAGACGCCAGGCATCACGTTCGTGGGCTAAACGCACGACCAGCCTGTCCGTTGTCATATATACCCGTGCCGGGGTTGAACGATAGCCAAACATCTCTGCCTCGTTTTTTGCGTTGTTCGATAAGAAAAATTTATCGCGATAATTTGTAGTACAGGTTTAACTGGAAAAACCAGCCCCCAAACAGGGAACCACACGCCTAACCACGAAAAACACCGATACTCGCTACTATAACCGCATCAATTCTCTGGCGTAAAACCTCCTGCGGTGACTTATTACGCAATTACTGCAATATCGCCGCACTTTGGCTAAAAAAAAGCCATTCAAACTGCACTCACAGACGTTCGGTACGATAAAAAAATATTGTCCTGTAAAGACTATCCCGCCATCCGATTAGGGTACAAAATAGACGTGTTGTAACTCTTTCTTTTTTTTCTCTTGTGGTGAAACATGCCTCTGATGTCACAAGCTCGGAGTCTCGGCAAATATTTCCTTCTATTAGACAATATGCTGGTGGTTCTGGGTTTTTTTGTAGTCTTCCCGCTTATTTCCATACGCTTTGTTGACGATCTGGGTTGGGCAGCCTTGCTGGTGGGTATCGCACTCGGATTACGTCAGTTTATTCAACAGGGATTAGGTGTTTTTGGCGGTGCCATTGCCGACCGGTTTGGCGCTAAACCGATGATCATCACTGGCATGTTGTTGCGCGCCGCGGGTTTTATGTTTATGGCTATCGCCACCGAACCCTGGCTGCTCTGGCTCTCCTGTGCGCTCTCTGGCCTGGGCGGCACGCTGTTCGATCCTCCGCGCACCGCACTGGTGGTAAAACTGGTTCGTCCGCAGGAACGTGGGCGCTTCTACTCATTGCTGATGATGCAAGACAGTGCCGGGGCGGTTATCGGTGCGCTGATTGGCAGTTGGCTGCTGCAATATGACTTTACCGTCGTGTGCTGGGGCGGTGCTGTCCTGTTCGTGCTGGCGGCGGCATTGAACGCCTGGCTGTTACCCGCCTATCGTATCTCGACCGTGCGTACGCCGATTTCAGAAGGTCTGCTGCGCGTCATTCGCGATCGGCGCTTCCTGATTTATGTACTGACGCTGACCGGTTACTACATGCTCGGCGTGCAGGTTCTGTTAATGCTGCCGATCATGGTCAATGAGATTGCGGGCACGCCCTCAGCGGTGAAATGGATGTATGCGATTGAAGCCATGCTGTCGCTCAGTTTGCTCTATCCGATTGCGCGCTGGAGCGAAAAGCGCTTTCGTCTGGAACAACGTCTGATGGCAGGGTTGTTTATCATGACGCTGAGCCTGTTTCCCATCGGCATGACCACCACACTGCCGACGCTGCTGATGCTTATCAGTCTGTTTTACATGGGATCGATTATTGCTGAACCGGCGCGTGAAACATTGAGCGCGTCACTGGCCGATGCGCGTGCGCGCGGCAGTTACATGGGTTTCAGTCGTCTGGGGCTGGCACTGGGCGGCGCGTTAGGCTACAGCGGCGGCGGGTGGTTGTTTGATACCGGGCATCGGCTGCATATGCCGGAACTGCCGTGGTTTATGTTAGGCATCATCGGTTTAGTTACGCTAGCTACCCTGTATTGGCAGTTCAATCTGCGTAAAATAGCATCGGCCATGCTTGGCGAACATTAAGGGTAATGCTGGCGCTAACTGCCAATTTTAGTGCTTTCGGCGCTATCTGATAGTTTTGCTGGGGCTAATGCGGCAGTGTATACCCTCGTCCGTTAGCCCGCAGATTTTCTGCTACGCTCAGGACACCCTTGCTATCTTTAAACCGCCATACCTTGAAACACAGCACGTGCAGAGGAACATCAATGAAAAAATCAGGGATAGCCGCCATTGCCGCAGTGGCGCTGACGTTACTTGTGAGTGGCTGCGATCGACTCACGCAATATTCGCTTAGCGAGCAAGATGTAAACGGTTATCTGCAAAAGCACAATGATTTCAAAAAACAGATCGGTATTCCGGGCGTAGTCGATGCCACCATCGTGTTGAGCGATCTCAGCAGCCAGATCGGACGTGCCGAACCGGGCAAGGTCACACTGTCGGGTCATGCCAAAGTGGACATCAGTTCGCTGCTGGGTGCCCAGTCAGCGGATGCGGTGCTTACGCTAAAAGCACAGCCAGTGTTTGATAAAACCAACAGCGCCGTTTACCTCAAAGAGATGGAGTTGGTGGATTATCAGGTGACGCCAGAGAAAATGGATACCGTATTCAACACGCTGACGCCCTATTTGAATCAGGCATTGAAGAACTATTTTGATCAGAAACCAGCCTATGTGCTCAGCGATGAACACAGCAAAACGGAAGCGTTAGCCAAAAAGCTGGCGAAAGGCATCGAGGTAAAACCGGGACAAATCGCTATTCAGTTGACCGATTAAGCCGTTATCAGGGCGGGTTCCTCCGCCCTGATACTGATAACCAGATTCACGCTTCTTGACTATCCTGCGCGTCCTCATCGTCCTCTTCTTCCACCAAATCTTCTCGTAACGCTTCCAGCGCTTCGCGTGTTAATAGCGCCAGCGTGCGATAAAACGCCGTGGTGGCGTGGCTCTCGACTTTGCCAAGAAAGCGATCGCTCCACGGCAGCAGAAACTCGTCAAACAAGGCCAACTGTGCGGCACTTTCATCTGCCTGTGCCTGATCTTCAAGCCATGAAGCGGCCAACAGCAATGCACCAAAGTGGTCGACAGCGCCTTCTTTGAGCGGCATACCACGCTGTTGTAGAAAAACGCGCACAGCGTCTTGCGCGTCATCTTCGACATAGGCAGAGCGCCAAGGGGAAACCGCACCGCCCTGTTCAACAAACAGCGCGTGATAATCAGCCGTTAATGCACTGATATCAACGCTCTGCTGCATGCGCTCCAGCAAAGCATCCTGATTAAGCGGCCAATGCGGCTTGAGTTTGCCCTGTTCAATCATCGTCAACAAGGGGGTAACCACGGCGTCGTCAGGAGCCCGATTAAACAGCGTACCGAGCAGCCGGCATACCAATGAGAATTCGTTCATGTCATACCTGTTGTTATTATGGTGATTAAGTGACAACGTCACTTAATGATTACAAAGCCGCCAGTTCAACGATAGCTGGACGACCACGTTGTTCCAGAAAATCTAAAACGCGACGAGGACTGACGTTCAGTATGCGCTCTTGCGGAAAATCGATTTCCTGCAAAATGCGTTCGCAGTGGGTAAAATCGCCCAATGTGAATGCAATATGGGAATCAGAGCCAAGCGCCAGCCTTCCGCCCGCGTCGCGTACCGCCTCAGCAATGGCGCGACAGTTGGGTCCACTGCCTTTGCGTGAATGCATAAATGAGGAATTATTCAGCTCTAATGCAACGTCATAGTGCGCTGCGGCTTGTGCCACGGCGGCAATATCAATCGGATATCTGGGGTTGCCCGGATGGCTGATGATATGTACGTTGCCACTCGCCATGGTGGCAATCAGCGCCTCGGTATGAGTAACACGATCCTGCGGTGGAAACACCGGTTCATGAAAGCCGGCAATGACCACGTCCATTTGCTCCAGCATGATCCCGGTACAGTCGATATCGCCCTGACGGTTTTTGATATTGGATTCAATACCACGCAGGATGCCAACGCCATCGACCAACCGTGGCCAGACACGCATATTCATAAAGTGCCAATAGTGCGGCGCATCTGCCATATCAGGACCATGATCGGTAATAGCAAACAGGCGGATATTTTTCAGCTTGGCCTCTGCAATATAGTCATGCAGGGTGCTATAGGCGTGGGTACTGGCGACAGTATGCATATGTAAATCGACGGGATACATGGTCTCTCCTGGCTAGGTATTTCATCTTCAGCATACCATTTATCATCGGCACTGGCAGCCTGCGCCGCAGCTATAACCAAAATTTAACATCACTATCGCGCGCGATACGAACCAAAATTGGTCAGCAAATCAGCAAATTGCACTAAGTTTGGCTAAACGCGCATTTTGTTGCATAAACCCGTTGACGCTGCCCAGCAATTTACCTACATTAGCGCCCGTCGCCGCAGCATATCGGCAGCGAACAATCCGGTGAGGTGTCTGAGTGGCTGAAGGAGCACGCCTGGAAAGTGTGTATACGTGAAAGCGTATCGAGGGTTCGAACCCCTCTCTCACCGCCAAACAGTAAACAAAACGCCCCTGAGAAATCAGGGGCGTTTTGTTTTTGCAATAACCCTACGCTCATTTGCTCTGACTGATAAATTGTAAAATAGCTTTTTGTGCAGAGCGCGAATGCAATGCTGAAAATATATTTAATGCCATCACATTGCTTGAATGATATTGGTTTATCAATTCAGGGAGCCTCCGTGTCGCCTGAATGTTGATGCGATGTTGAAAATCAGCCTTATTGAAGTGATAGCCTAATAGCTCTGCCTGTCGTTTCTCACGCGTGTATTTACAATAAATCGTATGTGGGGACATTCCGTCTGGGATATCAATGCCCGCGCGGCTAAGCATTACTATTGTTGTGGATAAATTCCTCACAAAATATTGTGTTCTTAGTCCCTGTTTTTTTCTCATTTCATGCGGTCTTGTTGATTCTTGGATACGCGATACAGCCTCTGCTGTTAGCGAGCTTTGACTTATTACCTCTCTTCGCGAAACAGGTTGTATATCCGGCGGCAGGTGGGTGCGTGAAACGGTACGGTTATTGAACGATGGGCTGTAACACGCGGCATCACCATAGCTGATGGCGCGGCCATAAATGGCGTGACAACATGTTGTTGCCGCCTGTGCGCTAGCCTTTATCGTCGATGTTGACGGTGCAAAAAAGCCTGACCTTTCCACCACTGAACCACCATAAAGATTCAGTGATGAATTATTTATTTTATTTAAAGCGCTCACCATCAAGGGAAGCGTATTGGCATTACTGTTGTTTCCAGTTTCCGAAACAGGATAAATTATTGGTGAGCAAGCATGATGTGACGAGAGTGGTTTCATAGAATACCCTTTTATAAAAATAAAAAAATATCAGCATCACGCCATTATGCCCTTCTAGTTTTCAATCCGAAGGCTATTTATTGCGTTCTATTACATCCCATTTAATTAACTCATCATCATTCTATATATCATTAAGGGCTCGTTTGATAATAATGGGGGAGATAAAACGATCGCACATTAAAACAAAAACCTCCGCAGGTGTGCGGAGGTCATTTTAGGATAAATCAATGAGACCGGCGCAATAGGCACCGGTACAAAAGGAGACTACGCGGTAACCGCCCTATCCTCCATGGCTTGCCGCCAGCCTCCCAACCATTCAGACCGGGCATTAATGGATTGATAAGGACATAGTTCCTTCGATTTACCGGAAAGTCCTGCTTGATAGCCGCGCGACTGCGCCCGTTCCAAACGATCTCGTTTCTGTCTCTTCATGCCTCATTTCCCTCATTGTTCATCTGGTGGAAAGAAAACAGTGACTGCTTTTCGAGCACCCACAAGGTATCAATAGCGATTCTGGGCACGAAGGTCAAGGCTAAAAATTCACTATCCTGTCACATTTATACGATAAGCTTCGCAGCGAACGTTTTCTCCTGTGTGCAGAATGGTTGATCTTCGGGTAGCTTTTCCGCTGCTGCCTCCCCCACACAGGGAAAAAAGTGAGCGACGCTCTCTTCACACGCGCCAAAAAATAGGAATATTCTTACGAGCCAGCGACGGCACGCCAACAGCGCACACCATCGGTTTCATTCAGTGGCGTCAATGATTGTGGCTGCCCACAATCAACGCTCGCATACGGGCAACGCTCTCGAAAAAAACAGCCCTGCGGCAACCGTCGATTACTGGGTAATTCGCCCGTTTTCATCGTTTCTCCAGCGTGTTGCAACAGCGGCCTGTCAAGGCGAGGCACCGAATCCAACAGCAAACGGGTATAGGGATGGCGCGGATGGTTCAGGACGTTGTGCGCCGTGCCTAACTCAACAATTTGCCCTAAATACATGACGGCTACGCGATCGCTCATGTGGCGGATAACAGAAATATTGTGAGATATCAGCACGTAGGTAAGCTTACGCTGTCGCTGAAGCATCACCAGCAAATTCAGAATTTGTGCCTGAACAGAGATATCCAACGCTGAGGTGGGTTCGTCCAATAAAATGATATCGGGCTGTGCAGAAAGCGCGCGCGCAATGGCGATACGCTGGCGCTGACCGCCGGAAAACGCATGGGGCAAACGATCAAGATACTCATGGCGAATACCAACCAACGTCGCCAATTCGCACGCCAGCTCTCTGCGTTCCGTTTCACTGCCGTGCCCCTGTAACCACACCGGCTCGGTGATGGTGCGCCACACGGGCAGTCGCGGGTCGAGCGATGACAGAGGGTCCTGAAACACCATTTGCATCCCGTTTGCCAGCCAGGATCCCGGCGCTCGCGCTCGTACGCACTCGCCCTGCGAAGGTGCCAACATCCCCATCAATACCTGTGACAAGGTGCTTTTTCCGCAGCCGGACTCTCCGACTACCCCCAGGGTTTCGCCATCGTTAACCGTCAGATCGAGGCCGTTAAGCGCATGCACCTGCTCGACCACGTTGCCACGCCAGTTACGCTTTGCCGGGAAGCGCACATGCACATCACGCAGCGTCAATAATGCGTCATTCATTTTCCACCTCTCTCTGAGGATTCCAGCAGGCCACCTGCTGGGAAGATGCCGCCAGCGTGTGCAGTTCAGGGCGTCGATAGCAGCGTTCCGTCGCCGCCGTGCAGCGTGGTCGAAAAGCACAGCCTTCTGGCAACTGCGATAAGTTAGGCACGGTGCCGGGGATGGCAGGAAGCACGGCACGTGGTACCGCATCATCCGGCGCACAGCGTAACAACCCTTGAGAATAGGGGTGGGCGGGACGCTGGATAACCGCCTGTGTAGCTCCGCTCTCGATAACGGTACCGGCATACATGACATACAGGCGATCGCACAGTTGTGACACTACCGCCATGTCGTGACTGATAAACAACACTGCCGTACCGCGCTCCTGCGCTTTTTGTTTTAACAGGCGCAACACCTGACGCTGCACCGTGACATCCAGTGCGGTGGTGGGCTCATCGGCAATGATCAATTCAGGATTGCAGGAAAAAGCCAGCGCGATCATTACACGCTGTCGCATGCCACCGGAGAGTTCAAACGGGTAGCGCTTCATCACTTGCTCAGCATCGGAGATCTGCATGTCTGAGAGCAATACCCGCGCATGGGCATGGGCATCGCGCTTGTTCAACGGTTGATGCTGTTGGATCACTTCTCGCATCAAATCCCCGACGCGGCGCGTTGGGTTCAGTGCCGTCATCGGTTCCTGAAAGATCATGGCAACCTTGGCACCGCGCATCTGGCGTAGGGTGCGCTCCGACGCATTGAGCATATCCTGCCCCAACAGGGTGATGCTGCCGCTGTTGATGTTATAGCTGCCCGGTCTCAGCAGTCGCATTACCAGCATCGAGGTTACCGACTTGCCGGATCCGGATTCCCCGACCACGCCAACAATTTCACCGCGCTTTACGCTCAACGAGACCTGATTAAGCGCGTGGACCTCACCGCGATAGACAGGAAAACTGAGCGCCAGATTATCAATCGTCAACAGGGTATCGTCCATCAGTGTCCTCCTGAGGTTTTCGGGTCCAGCAGGTCGCGCACGCCGTCACCGAACAGATTAAATCCGACCGCCGTGATCAAAATCGCCATACCGGGAAACGCGCAGTACCACCACTGATCGAGCACGTAACTGCGGCCATTGGCGACCATTGCGCCCCACTCCGCCGTCGGTTGCTGTGCACCTAATCCGATAAAACCGAGCGTGGCAGCCATCAAAATCGCGGCACCGATATCCAGCGATGCCTGCACCACCAGCGGCGGCAGCGCGTTACGCAGAATATGCCAGGTAATCAGATGCCAGCGGTTGGCACCGAAGGTTTTCGCGGCTTGTACATAGGCAAACTGGCGCACCACCAGCGTTTGTCCGCGCGCCAGCCGGACGTAAAACGGAATGCGCACAATGGCAATCGCCAGCATGGCGTTGAACAAGCTGGGCCCCAAGGCCGCCGCCAGCGCCATGGTGAGTACCAATGAGGGGATCGACAGCATGATGTCCATAATCCGCATGATCAGCGCATCGCCAAAACCGCCTAACACCCCTGAAAAACACCCAAGCAGCGAGCCGATAACAGCGGCGATCGCCACCACGGCCAGCCCGGCAGCGACAGATTGCTGGCTTCCCATCACCACCCGGCTGAACAGGTCGCGCCCTACTTCATCGGTGCCAAACCAATGGGTTGCCGACGGTGGCTGCAAGCGGGCAGAAAAATCGATAGCATTAGGATCGTAGGGCACCAGCCAGGGGGCAAACGCCATCATCAGCACAATCACTGCGATAATCGCGCCTCCCAGCAGCGTTAACGGGCTACGCTTGACCAGCCACCACTGCTTTTGCCAATAGGCGATGCGCGGAGACGGTACGCGCAGTGGCGCGGTGTGTTGTTGCGTTACATTCATCACGCCTCTCCTCGTCCAATGCGCGGATCCAGCCACAGATAGAGCAGATCCACCACCAGGTTAACCCCGACATAGGCCATGGACACCACCACGGCAAAGCCCATCACCGCCGGGAAATCCAGCGCCTGAATCGACGCCACCACGTAAGCCCCCATGCCCGGCCAGGAGAACACCGTTTCCGTTAACACCGCGCCATACAGCAGATCGCCGAGCGCCAGTCCCAACACGGTCACTGACGGGATCAGCGCATTGGGCAGCGCGTGGCATACCACAATGCGCCACGGGGTTAACCCACTGGCGCGCGCGGTGCGGATGTAATCCTCACTCAACTGCTCGAGCATGGCGGATCGAATCTGACGCGCCACAATACCGAGATGAACAAACGAGAGCGTGAGCGACGGCAATATCAGGTGCTGCAAGGCGTTCCAAAAGGCCTCATGGTCACCCGCCAACAGGCTGTCAATCAGGTAGAATCCAGTGACATGCGCAGGCGGCTCCAGCCAGTCCTCCAACCGGCCACCGCCGGGCAGCAGATCAAGATGCCCGTAAAACAGCACGATAACCCCCAAACCAAGCCAAAAAGCGGGCGTGGATATCCCACCGATCGCCAGTAACCGCACGCCATGATCCAACCAGCGATCGCGATAGACCGCCGAGAGCACGCCAAGGGGAATACCGGCTGCCAGCGCCAGCAGCAGAGAGCAAAATGCCAGTTCGAGCGTGGCCGGGAAAAAGGTCCGAATATCGTCCAGCACCGGACGGCCCGTACGAATCGAGGTGCCTAAATCACCAGAAAACAGGGCGGTAACATAGCGCCAGAACTGCACATAAAGCGGCTGGTCCAACCCGAGTTGCTGGCGAATATGGCGTACGATGTCATCACTGGCGCGATCGCCTGCCAACAAACGCGCAGGATCGCCGGGGATCAGGTGCGAAATGATGAAGGTGATAACGCAAACACCCATCACCACCAGCACCAATCCCCAGCAGCGTTGCCGCAAAATACTCCAGAACGTCATAGTGTTACTCCACGCGATGCGGCACCAAACCGGTTTAGCGCATCGGGCTGATTATCGTGCGGCGATCTCACGGCCTCGCCGCCTGTTGCTAGTGAACTTATTTCGACATCGTGCCTATGTTGAACACCTGTTCCAGCATTGGGTTAAACACAAAGCCTTTCACCGCACCGTTCATCGCCACCTGATAGTTTTTCTGGAACAGATAAACATAGGCGGCTTCATCAATCACGATGCGCTGCGCCTGCTGGTAATCCTCAGTGCGCACGGCCTGATCGGTGGTCGCCATTGCCTTTTTCAGCAACCCATCGACCGCCGGGTTTTCATAGTAGGAACGATTGCCCGGTAACCCTTTCTTGTTGGATTCAAACCAGTAATTCATAAACATGTAGGGATCGGCGAAATCCGGGCTCCAGTTCCCGATGGCAATATCAAAGTCCCCTTTACCGACCCGTTCGCGCATCGTGGCGTTTGCCAGTTTTTCCAGACTGACATTGACCCCCAACGATTTCAGCGTGGCCTGGGTCGAGATGGCAATCGGCTCCCAGGAGGGATCGTTATCCGAATAGAGGAAGGTTAATTGCTGCGGCTTTTGCGCTACCTTGCTCATTGCCGCCTGTGCTTTGTCGTTGTCCAGGCTGTACTGCATGGCCTCTTTGTCATAGCCCCACATGCCTTCCGGGATCGGGCCGCGCATCTGCTTGCCGTTACCGCCCAAAATGCCCTTCACCATGCCCTGATAGTCCGTGGCCCAGGAGACCGCGCGACGCAGATCAACCTGACTCAACGGCCCTTTGCCATTGTTAAGATAGAGATAGGTCACGCGCAGCGAGGGGTGTTCCTGTACCGACACGCTGTTTTTTGCTTTCAGCGTGGCAAGCTGATCGACCGGTAACGACTCAGCAATATCAATATCGCCGCGCTCCAGTTGCAGGCGGCGCGTGGCACTCTCACCGATGATTTTGACCGAAACACGTTTAAACGCGGGCGCATTGCCGCTGTAATGGGGATTAGGCACCAGCACCACCTGCTGGCCTTTCTGCCAACGCTGTACCTGATAAGGCCCGGAACCGGCGGTATTTTCCGCTAACCAGCCCTTGCCTTCATCGCCGCTGTGTTCACGCAATACCGCCGGGTTAATGATAGAGGCACCGTCATTGGCCAGCGTATACAGGAACGGCGCAAAGGGCGCACTCAGGGTAAAGCGCACGGTATGGGCATCGACCGCTTCAACCTTTAAATCACTGGGGTAGGCTTCAGCAGGACCTTGGCCCATTTTCAGCAGGCGTTCAAAGGAGATTTTTACCGCCTCGGCGCTGACCGCGCTGCCATCGGCAAATTTTGCCTTGGGATCGAGCGTGAAGGTCCAGGTTTTTTGGTCTGGAGATGCTTCCCAGCTCAGGGCCAAATCCCCGGTCACATCGGTAGCGCCTTTGCCGTTTTCCGTTTTGTACTGCACCAGCCGCTGATAACAGGGATAGGTAATGGTCCAGTCGTTATTATCGATGGTGACCGCAGGGTCCAACGTTTGTGGATCGGCGGCTTTGCCGATCACCAGCATATCTTTCGGCACCGCAGCCCAGGCAGGCAATACGGCAGCCATTGCGGTAGCTAACAGCAGAGGTCGTAACAATGCAGTGTGGTGCGTCTTCATGATTCAGCTCCTGGTGATAGTCAAAGGGTTCGCGCAGCGCGCAACAATCAAACAGCCGTCCTACAGTTGGGCAAGGTGCAACCAAACCGGTCGGGCAACAGCGGGTAACGATCGGCATCCGGCAGTTCAAAATGCCACCATTCCGTTTCAATCCCGACGAAGCCGCCCGCCGCCATTACGGCATAGAGTTGCAGTCGGTTACGTTGCACGGCGACGGGCAACGCCGCACACCACGCATAGGACTTTTCATTCATTTCATCGAAGCCGGTGCCCATATCCAGCGCCTTGCCCTGTCGATCCAACAGCGTGACATCCACCGCCACGCCGCGACTGTGGTGCGAGCCAACCGCCAGCGAGGCGACAAAGCGCGGATCGGGACAGGCATCCCACAGGCGTACTTGCGCCGCATGGGGACGATAGGCATCGTAGAGTTGCAGCCGATAGCCGCTCTGTTCGGCAACGGCCACGCTGCGAGCCAGTCCACGCGCCGCGTCCGGGTGCAACAGGCAAAGCGCTTCAGCATAAATGGGATGACCGGTCAGGTTATCCGCCGTGGCATATTTCATATCGATAATCAGTTGGGGTAGCGTCTGCGCCAGATCCACCAGGTCGATAACATCCGTCATGTGTTGTCCTGTTTACGGTTCAAATTGGCCGAATTCCGTTTGCAAAGCGCGGTTGAGCGCCAGTCTCGCCGACAGGTTGTCGCCCAACTGCTCCACCACTGCGGAGAGCAGCAGATTAAACAGGCAGGTAATCGGAGCCAGCGAATCCCAGAAATGGCCGGTATCGGTTTTGACTTGCAGCAAATCCATCGGGTAATCACGCGCCCAGGGGCACCAGAGATCGGTGATCAGCGCCAACGGGATCTGCCGATCGCTGGCGGCGCGGCAATACTGCCGGGCCACGGTGGAGTAGGCGCGCGTGTCGGTCACCACCACATAAGGGCGTTGGTATTCTGAATTGAGCGACTCCACCCAGGTGCCAGACAGCCCATCGACATAGCTCACGCGCGGGCGCAAATACTCCAGATGGCTAAAAAACGCGTTGGCGATGCCGCGCGTAGATTGGATACCGAGAATAAACACCGCCTCTGCTTCGGCCAGTTGCTGACTGATGCGCGCGAAAGCCTCCGTTTGCGCCAGACGATAGACGTCCTGAATGGCATCGACCTCCAGACGCAGAGAGGCGCTGAGACGATCCGAGAGGGTGCGCTGCTGCTGCCAGGCATCCAACCGGTCGGTAACGCCCCAGGGGCGGTATGGGGCCAGCGCATCGGCACGCAGGCTTGCTTTGACATCTTCCAGATTGCGGTAGCCCAGTTTGCGCAGATAACGCCCCACGGTGATCCCCGTCGTGCCGGTATAGCCGGCGATGCTATCCGCTGATTCAAACGGTATCTGTGCCAGATTATTCAGCAACCAACCGGCAATACGCTTACCGCTGGGGGTTTGCTGACTAAACGACGCTTCGATACGTGCGATAAGATCAATGCGCACATTGGCGTCAGGGTTAGCGGAAGAGGCGTCATCTTGCTGCATGTTAGTGCCCTGTCATTCGCGGTCATAATGTTATGCGATTAACATTGCAGTATCCGTGCCAAAAAATAACCAATTGATATTTATAGAGATGATGAATTTTTGAGGGTTTTGAGAAAGGTGCAGTGCGCCATCATGGCGCACTGCGTGCAGGCAAATGCATGAAAACAGTGCCGAAAAAACCAATAAACCGTTACATTACATAGCGTTAGATAAGAATTTCCTATCGCTGCAAACTACTCGCTGCGTTGAATCTGCGCGGCAATGGATTGCGCGACCTGCTGCCAACCCTGTGCCAGCGTTGTCACCAACGCGTCATAGCCATCGTCTTTAACCGGCAGCACCAGATTGAACGGCTGACGCAGCAGCCGATCGCCGCGCTGCAAGGTCCACTCCCCTTGCACCACCGCTTTTCCGTCGAACCGGCCGTGGAAGGCTTTCACGGTAACAGCCAGCTCCGAGGGGGAGGCCCCCAACGGTTGCGAACTTACCGTCCAACCCGGCAGCCCGGCATTCAGGCTGCTTTGCAGCGTCTGTTGCAACTGTTGTTCCAGCGGGCTGGCCCACAGATTATTGCTGGCAATGACATAACGTACATCATTGGTCTGGTAAACCAGCCCCGAGGTGCTGAGATAATCCGCCAGCGCAACGTGGGAGAGCCACAGCGTGCGGGCCGCGGTCAGATCGGTTTTTCCCGCTGCCGCCACAGACGGCTGCGGCAGTTGGTAATAGGTTTTTGGCGTTGTACTGCTGCATGCACTCAACAGCAACGCCACTGCCACCAGCCATCCTTTACTCATGGTTTCGCCCTCTTCGGTTGGGGATCTTCGCTCTCAGGCGCCTGGAAGATCAGTGCATTGCTTTTGTCATTCAGCGTGCGCAACACCGGCTGCAACTCTCTTAATACCTGATCCAGACGCTGCATATTTGCCACCAGGCGGTTATAGGCCGGTGAGCCTGGCTGCAAGCCTTGCATACTGCGGTTCAGCTCTTGCAGCGTTTGTTGCATATCCTGCGGCAGCGATTGCATCGCTTTGCTGGAGGTTATCTGGTTTAACGAAGCGAGCGTCTTTTTCAACTCACGCAGCGTTGACTGGCCCTCTGCCAGCGTCTTGGTGGCTTCGCTCACCATGGGCGTTAACGGCAGATCGTTGATCTTATCCAACACCGCCATCAGTTTTTGCTGGATTTGCGACAAACCGCCGCCCATGGTCGGCAACACCGGATACCCATCAACCACCCGCAGCGGCCCCGTGCTGTTACCGCGTGCTTTCGGGTAAAAGTCGAGATCGATAAACAAAGCACCGGTCAACAGGTTAGCCGTTTTCAATGAGGCACGCAGCCCCATGGTCTGTGCGTCGGCGAGCTGTTTCTGGTAATCAAACTGCTTGCCGATGATCTTTTCAAAACGAGCAGGTTCAACGCGGATCAGCACCGGAATGCGGTAATCCATATCCATGTCCTGCTTAAAGTTGGTCGTCACCAGCGGCGCTTGAGCAACGGTTCCCAGGCGAATGCCACGGAACTCCACCGGCGCGCCTACCTGCAACCCGCGGATCGATTCATCAAAGAACATCACATATTCTTTGTATTCCGTGTAGAGCGAATCCTGAATACTGCGCTCATTATCAAACAGCTGATAGTGCGCACGATCTTGCACGCGCTCACCCAGTTCCCACCCGGCAGGCACGTCAAAGCTCACGCCACCGCTGAACAAGGTGGTCAGCGATCCCATTTCCACCCGCATCCCCTGCGCCGACATATCCAGCGTAACGCCGCTGTCTTTCCAAAAACGGACATTGCTGGTCACCAGACTGTCGTATGGCGCGGTGATAAACAGTTGATAGCGCATTTGTCGCGCCTTGGTATCGAACTCGCTGGTTTCAACCGAACCAACGCGGTAACCGCGAAACAGTACCGGATCGCCGGCATTCAACTGGCCCGAACGCTCGCTGTCGAGCAGAACACGGATCCCTTTGGCGTGCGGCGGTGCCAGCGGCGGTGAGTCCAACAACGCAAATTCACTGCGCGCTTCACCGCTGACACCCGGCTGAAGTTCAATGAACGCACCGGACAACAGCGTGCCTAACCCGGAGACCCCTTCGCGGCCAATCTGCGGTTTTACCACCCAGAACACAGAATCATGACGCAGCAGCTTACCCATACCAGAATGCAAGCGAGCCACAATCTCCACCTGGCGCAGGTCTTCACTCAGCACCACGCTCTCCACCACACCCACGTCCACACTGCGACTTTTGATGGTGGTTTTACCGGCGACAATCCCTTCGGCGCTCTGCGTCGTTAGCGTGATCTGTGGCCCCAGGTGACTGAAATGGTAGAATAAAATCCAGGCACCGATCAGCACCGTCACAATGGGTACAATCCACACGGGCGACCAGCGTTTAATCGCTTCCACGTTCGCGACAGAATAGTTATTTTTCGCCAATGGCTGATCCCTCTTGGTCATTATCACGCTGGCGATCCCACAGCAAACGGGGATCAAACGTCATGGCGGCAAACATGGTCAAAATGACCACCAGCGCGAATAGCACCGCACCGATTGCCGGATAAACACTCATTAACTGGCCGATGCGCACCATGGCAGACAGCACCGCAATAACAAATACGTCGATCATCGACCAGCGACCGACAAACTCCACCATCTCATACACCACGTGCAGCCGCTCGTTATCCTGACGCCCGTTGCCCGCCGCACTCCAACATAACCATGCCAGCGCCAGCATTTTCAGCGACGGCACCATAATGCTGGCAATGAAGATAACCAGCGCTACCGGATAAGATCCCATGCCCCATAGCAGAATGACCCCCGACATAATGGTGGACGTTTCACTACTCCCTAACGCCTCAGTGATCATGATCGGCAACAGGTTCGAGGGAATATAGAGCAACACCGAGGTCAACAGCAGCGCCAGCGTCCATTGCAGGCTGTTTTTACGCCGTGCGTGGCCGTGACGATGGCAACGCGGGCATTCCCACTGATCGGCGGGCAATATTGCCGTACAACAGGTGCAGGAACGCAGCCCTTGTGCCAACCCCGATCGTGCGGTTTGCGGCACAAAGGGTAACGGCGGAGCAGGCGCTACGTCATTCCACACGCTGCGCCGATCCAGACTTTGGTAGGCCAGCAGTTGCAGCAGACAAAACAGGACATAGGGAACAAAACCGGTGCCGACGCCAATGTCACCATAAGACATCAGCTTCACGAAGCTCACCAGCACGCCAGCAAGAAAGATTTCGGCCATTCCCCAGCTTTTCAGCCAGAATAGCCAGATGGCCATTACCCGTTTCAGCCGTAATGGCATATCGCCGCGCAGCGACAGCAGGATAACCATCACCATGGAGAGCGCCGGGATCACCTGAACAAACAGCATAAACAGGAAGGCGACGCTGGCGTAATTATCGGACACCATCACCTGCGGGATCTCAAACAGCGATATCTCACTGGTGATGCCCGCCACGCGCATATAAACAAAAGGGAAGGCGTTCGCCAATGTCAGCATCAGCAAGGCGCTGAAGGCAAAGCCAATGGAGCGCTGGTGCGCCTGATTCTGGCGGTTGGCCAGGGTTGATTTACAGCGCGGACACACTGCCTTCTGCCCGTGCTTCAGGATGGGTAACTCCACCAGCATGTCGCACTGGGGGCACAACATGTAGTCGTCATGTCTCGCGTTATGATTGCACACGCTCTGCCTCCTTTATCTTTCGCCGAGCGGCACCCCAGTCAGGAGCGCCGCCGCCGTTAACCTGTCGAAGGCTGGTGTTTCCCACAACGCGGTAGCATTTCCGCCGTGGTCCTTGGAAGGCCTTTGCCTTCTGCTAGTATACCAACGTTAGCCGTTTTTCTGCGTTTCCAACGCTTCCCAACGTGCGAAACACACTTCCAACGCTTGCTCCGCGTCTGCCAAAGCATCCAATACCTTTTGCGTTTCATCACGCGGACGGGTAAAGAAATCGGCATCATTCATTTGCGCCTGTAACGCCGCAATGGACTGCTCCAGTTGTTCGAGTTTCTCGGGCAGTTGTTCCAGTTCGCGCTGCTGGTTATAACTGAGTTTCCCGGTTTGACGTTTAGCGCTGGGTGCGCTCTGGGCACTCTCTTTACTCTCTGCGGATTTTTCCACCGCCGCCGCCATGGATTTACGCAGTGGCACCGCTTCAGCGCGCTGTTGCTGTGCATCATAATAACCGCCAACATAGCGGTTAATACGCCCATCACCTTCGAAAATCCAGCACTCAGTGACCGAGTTATCAACAAACTGACGGTCGTGGCTCACCAGCAACACGGTGCCTTGATAACTGTCAATCAGCTCTTCCAGCAGTTCCAGCGTTTCCACATCAAGATCGTTGGTCGGTTCGTCAAGGATCAGCAGGTTGCTGGGTTTGAGGAACAAACGCGCCAGCAGCAGGCGGTTACGCTCACCGCCTGACAGGGCTTTTACCGGCGTCATCGCCCGTTTGGGATGAAACAGGAAATCTTGCAGGTAGCCCAGCACATGGCGAGAACGGCCATTCACCATCACTTCCTGTTTGCCTTCGGCCAGGTTATCCATCACGGTGCGCTCTGGATCGAGCTCGGCGCGGTGCTGGTCAAAATAGGCGACTTCGAGCTTGGTACCGCAGTGAACGCGACCGTGCGACGCTTGCAGATCGCCCAACAGCAGTTTCAGCAGCGTGGTTTTGCCGCAGCCGTTTGGCCCCACCAGCGCTATCTTGTCGCTGCGCAGCACCTGTGCAGAGAATCCCTGCACCAGATTTTTGTCACCGATGTGATAATCGACGTTTTCCAGCTCAAATACGATCTTGCCGGAGCGCGCCGCCTCTTCCACCTGCATTTTGGCAGAGCCCATCACTTCACGGCGTTGTGAACGTTCCTGACGCATCGCTTTCAGCGCACGCACCCGGCCTTCATTACGGGTACGACGCGCCTTGATGCCCTGACGGATCCACACTTCTTCCTGTGCCAGTTTGCGATCGAACTCGGCGTTTTGCAGATCTTCTACGCGCAACGCTTCTTCTTTACCCAGCAGATACTTATCGTAATTGCCGGGCCAGGAGACCAGCTTACCGCGATCGAGATCGACAATGCGTGTCGCCATGTTGCGGATAAAGGAACGGTCATGGGAGATGAAGACGATGCTGCCCTGGAAGGTTTTGAGGAAACCTTCCAGCCAGTCGATGGTTTCGATATCCAGGTGGTTGGTGGGTTCATCCAGCAGCAACACTTTCGGCCCGCTGACCAATGCGCGGCCCAGCGCCGCCTTGCGCAGCCAACCACCAGAGAGCGAGGACAAGGGCGCATCCGCCGTCAGTCCCAATTGCGCCAACACGTCGTGGATACGATTCTCTAATTGCCACAACCCTTGGGTTTCCAACGTTTCCTGAAGTACCGCTAACTGGTTGAGGTTCTTATCGCTGGGATCCTGTTCGACCAGACGCAAGGCTTCATGGTAGCGTTTCAGGTAATCCGCCTGCTCGGCCACCCCTTCCGCCACAAAATCAAATACGCTGCCCGCGATGTCACGCGGCGGATCCTGCTGCAAGCGCGAGACGATCAGATCCTGCTCATAAACAATACGCCCATCATCCAGCCGCACTTCGCGCGCCAGGATTTTCAGCAGGGTCGATTTCCCCGCACCGTTACGCCCGACCAGACAGACGCGTTCATTTTCTTCAATGTGCAGTTCGGTGTTATCAAGTAAAGGCGCATCGCTGAACGACAGCCAGGCATCCGAGACGCTAATTAATGACATGACTTACTTTTCCTCGCCCGCGTGTCGCAGCAACCAGCAGTTGTGGATCTGGCGATTGCGGGCAAAATCTAATGAAAGGGTTTTCTCGCTGATTTCCGTGGCGCGAAGCCCAAGGGCTGCAATGCCCGCCTGATCCATCTGGAAACCGCGTTTGTTGTTGGAAAACAGAATGGTACCGCCTCGACGCAGCATACGCTGCAAATCTTTCATCAACGCCAGATGGTCGCGTTGCACGTCAAAGGCATCGGCCATGCGTTTCGAGTTTGAGAACGTAGGCGGATCGATAAAAATCAGATCGAACTGCTCGCGCGTTTCCTGCATCCATGACAGGCAATCCGCCTGAATAAGGCGATGCTGACGGCCTGCCAGGCCGTTGCTGCTCAGGTTTTTCTCCGCCCACTCCAGATAGGTGCGTGACATATCCACCGTGGTAGTACTGCGCGCACCGCCCAGCCCCGCGTGGACGCTGGCCGTGCCGGTATAAGCGAACAGGTTGAGGAAGTCTTTTCCTTGACTCATCTCGCCCAGCATCTTGCGCGCGATGCGGTGATCGAGAAACAGCCCGGTATCCAGATAATCGGTCAGATTCACCCACAGCTTGGCGTTATACTCCTGCATCAGCAGGAAATCGCCTTTCTGCGCCAGTTTTTCATACTGGCTCTTGCCCTTTTGCCGTTCACGGGTTTTTAACACCAGACGGTTGGCAGGCAGTTCCAACACGTGCAACGTGGCGTTGATGATATCGAACACGCGCTGACGCGCTTTTTGCGGATCGACGGTTTTCGGCGGCGCGTATTCCTGCACCACCACCCAACTGCCGTAGCGATCGATAGCCACATTGTATTCAGGGAGATCGGCATCATACAGGCGATAGCATTCTATCCCTTGCTGCTTAGCCCATTTTTCCAGTTTACGGCAGTTTTTGCGCAGTCGGTTGGCAAAATCCGGCGCAACCTCGGCGCTCACCCGCGGCACACTGGCGTCATCCGCCGAGGCGTCAGGCGCAGCGCTGATACGGTAGTTTTTCTGTACGCAATCCAGCGGCCCGTTTTTGGCCTTAAACTGGCGCTCAGCGCGCAACGGCAGGCTGGTTAATAGCTCCGGTGACGCGCTGAACAGCGACAGCGTCCAGCCACCGAACTCACTTTTCAGCTTGCGGCCCAGCATATTGTGCAGTGCAATCAGCGCCGGTTCACTCTCCAGACGCTCACCGTAAGGCGGGTTGCTGAGCACCGTGCCCGCCGGCCCTTGCGGCAGCGGATTACGCAGTTGCACCGCGTCCTGTACCGAGAGCGTAATCAATTCACCGACACCGGCACGGCGCGCATTGGCGCGCGCCAGCTCAATCACCCGGCTATCGTTGTCTGAACCGTAAAAGCGGGAGGTAGTGGTTTGCAGGCCTTGCTTGGCCCGCACCTGCGCCTCGGCCACCACCTCACGCCACAAATCGGCGTTATGGTTCAGCCAGGCGCTGAATCCCCAGTGATCGCGGCGCAGGCCCGGTGCGCGATCGGTGGCCATCATGGCGGCCTCAATCAGCAGCGTGCCGGAACCGCACAGCGGATCGATCATTGGCGTACCCAGTTGCCAACCCGAGCGCAGCACAATCGCCGCCGCCAGATTTTCTTTCAGCGGCGCAGCGCCGGTGCCTTCACGATATCCGCGCTGGTGTAAGCCGTCACCGCTGAGATCCAGCGCAATGCTGGCCGTCTCGCGTTGCAAAAACACATTGATGCGAATATCCGGTTGCTGTTTAGCCACGTTGGGGCGCTGACCGGTTTTACGCACGAAGCTGTCGACAATGGCATCTTTCACTTTCTGCGCACCGTACTGGGAATTACGGATTTCGTCGTTAGTGCCGGTAAAGTGAACCACAAAAGCGCTGTCAACCGAGAACACCGAGGTCCAGTCAATGGCCTGAACGCCGAGGTAGAGATCGAGATCGCTGTAAACCTTGCATTGGCCGAGCGGCAATAAAATGCGTGATGCCAGGCGACTCCACAGCAAGCTGTGATACATCAAGCGATCGTCACCCTGAAAATGCACGCCGCCTTGAACCAGGCTGCATTCCTGCGCACCTAACGCTTCAAGTTCACTTTTAAGCAGTTCTTCCAGACCACGCGCCGTGCTGGCAAACAGAGAATTCATAATACGACGACCACCAAGGTAAAAGGGTAGACCCAGACGACTTCGGGTTGCTTGAACGCGGTGAGTGGTTCGGGTAAACCGACACAGCCAGCGCACCTGCAATGTGAAGTATCACGGGTGTAAAACATAAAATTGAGGCGCATTATAGCTAATCCCAGCGACTTGTCATAAAGTTGCCGCGTTAAAACCTTCGAACAGATAGGCACTCTTGATGATTGGTGTTTCCCAACTGTACGTTCATCCGGTCAAATCCTTGCGCGGCTTGCAACTTTCCCATGCGTTGGCAACGCCCAGCGGTCTGGCGTATGACCGTTCCTTTATGGTGACGGAACCCGATGGGACTTTTATCACCGCGCGCCAGTTTCCCGAGATGGTGCTGTTTACACCGGCGTTGCTGCCTGATGGCTTGTTTCTCACTGCACCCGATGGCGCGCAGGCGCTAGTACGCTATACAGATTTCGCCCACACGCCGCAGCCGACCGAAGTCTGGGGCACGCACTTTTCTGCCTGCATCGCTCCCGATAACATCAACCAGTGGCTGAGCGGTTATTTTAAACGTCCGGTACAGTTGCGCTGGGTAGGTGATGCGCCCTCTCGTCGCGTGAAACGCTTTCCTGATATCCCGCTGGGTTTCGCCGATGGATACCCTTTTCTGTTGGTCAATGAAGCCTCTTTTCAAGCACTGCGCCAGCGCTGTAATGCAGGCATCAAGCTGATTCAGTTCCGCCCTAATATTGTAGTGACCGGCGCGGATGCCTTCGCGGAAGACAGTTGGCAGACACTGCGTATCGGTGAGGTGACCTTCGATGTGGTCAAACCGTGTAGCCGCTGCATATTAACCACCGTGAGCACCGAGCGCGGGCGCAAGCATCCCTCGGGAGAGCCGCTCGCCACGCTGCAAGCCTTCCGCACGGCGGAAAACGGCGACGTGGATTTTGGTCAGAATATGGTGGCGCGTCAAAGCGGTATCATTCGCGTGGGCGATAGCGTTGAGGTGCTGGCAACCAAGCCACCGCGTCTCTATGGTGCAGGGACCCCAGCCGCCACCTTGGATGCGCCGGTTCAGGCGGAACAAGGCCTTTCCCTGCACTATCAGGGCCAAACGCTGTCAGGCAATAATCAGCAGATTTTGTTAGAGCAACTGGAGCAGCACGGCGTGCGCGTGCCTTATTCGTGCCGGGCGGGCGTGTGCGGTTGTTGCAAAATGACACTGGTCAGCGGTGAGGTTTCGCCCTTAAAGCGGGGAGCCGTGCGTGAGGATGGCACTATTCTGGCGTGCAGCTGCGTGCCGCAAGGAGATCTGGTGCTCGCCTGACAAGCATCTTTCCCCTACACCACCTTGGCATAGGGGAAGGATGCCGATGGCATCGCCCCTGCCAGCGCGCTCTGCTGGGGCAACAGGCGGTCATGCATAATTTTAATCGCTTCACCTAACTGCATGGTTTTGCCGTTTAGCGTTAGCGCTTCTTGTGCCAACACGCACAGGCTGGCTTTTTCACCGTGTTCCACCACCATAAAGCAGGCAATCTCCTGGCTTTCTGCCAGCATTACCCAGACCGCATCGCCCATTTGCGGTGCCTGCTGTTCGTGGGGTTGCTGCGCAAAATACCAACTCTTGGGCATCAGGGGCTTTAAATAACGGTGAGCCACCAGCGCATTTAATATCAGCTCTGCCTGCAATTCATGCTGCAACGAAATAGGCTGACATTTTTCCTGAAAGGTGAAAAACAATGCGGCGTCATCAACACAAAATGATACCGGGGCAAACGCATCTGGCGTGAGCGTTTTGGCCGAAAAACGAGAACGAAATACCATGCCGTTGGCTAAATCCAGCATCATACGATCGTGTTCCGCGTCAAAATACCAGCGCCAATTGTCGTCAGGTTTTAACTTCATATTATTCACCTTCCCCTGGGCTATTCATCGACGCCGTTGCGTCTGCACACCACATACCATTGCCATCCTTGACAAGAAAACAGTTTATATCCGTCATACGCTTTGTGAGGGTATGTCAGTCGCGTTTTTTGTAAAAAAGAAGATTAATTGCACAAACGAGTAAAATATAGACTAGCTGGGGGAATAAATAAACCCCCAACGAGAAATGATGTGATGAAAAGATTAAATATGGGTAATGATATCTTTAATCAGGCGCGGTCCGTGAAAAATAAAGCCGGAATATATCTGTATCAGGGATGCACCCGCAGCCATTTTTTCCCGTGCGGCCATCAGTGAATCGACCCCACCAACGCCAATAATCGGCAACCGGCCGTTCATTTCTTGCGCCAAACGACGAATAACTTCGGTGCTGCGCTGTTGTAATGGACGCCCGCTTAATCCCCCGGTTTGCCCGCAATGATTTAACCCCTGAATCAAGTCACGATTCAGTGTGGTATTGGTGGCAATCACCCCATCAATGTGATGGCGTACCAAACTGTCTGCAATTTGGATCAATTCTTCGTCAGAAAGATCCGGCGCGATCTTCACGGCGATCGGCACATATTTCTGATGCTGTTGATGCAATGCATCTTGTTTATTTTTAATCGCCTGCAACAGATCGTCTAACGCTTCGCCGTATTGCAGAGAACGCAATCCCGGCGTATTCGGTGATGAGATATTGATCGCAATATATCCAGCGTGCGCATAGATCTTGTCCATGCAGATCAAATAGTCATCTTTCCCCTGCTCGACGGGCGTATCTTTATTCTTGCCGATATTAATTCCCAGCACACCGCCAAAACGGGATTTTTTAACGTTCTCGACCAGGTTATCAACGCCATGGTTATTAAAACCCATGCGGTTAATTAACCCTTCCGCTTCCACGACGCGAAACAGACGCGGTTTATCATTACCGGGCTGCGGACGCGGTGTTACCGTACCGACTTCAATATGACCAAAACCCATTGCCCCCAGCGCATCAATACAATCGCCATCTTTATCCAGACCTGCGGCTAAACCGAGTGGATTTTTAAAAGAGAGGCCCATGCAGGTAACTGGTTTGGTGGGAACGGATTGGCGAATAAGAAATTCAAACGGTGTAGTAGATAGACGACGTAACTGCTGGAAGGTAAATTCGTGAGCCCGTTCTGGATCGAGCTGGAAGAGTGCCTTCTTGATTACGGGATAGAACATAGTGTCTCCTGAGATCCCAAAAGTCATGCATGCAAAAACAACAATAAAGCGGGTGACTTCCTGACGCACGGCGGGAAATGGTAATGAGATCGTGAGGGAAAGTAAAACACTTATCACAGAAAACAGGTTCCCGCCCGGCGCGGGAACCTTGAGGTTGCTGAAAAAACGTTTTCTGAATGCCTGCGTTTCCCGGTGAATCACGACGAGGGGCACTCCGGCGGCTTACGCCACTACGACCCCATCGCCGCACTTCACCTAACAACAGACTTTCTCATCAATCTGAGATCCGCGCCTGATACGGGAACCTCGAGGCAGATTAGCTTTGTAGCGCCTTGCCAATTTTTTCGAACAGATCGCCAGACAGGTTATCCAGCGTTTTCAATTGCTCCAGAGCCTGGCGCATTAACGCCTGACGCGATTCATCATAGCGTTTCAACCGGATCAGAGGCTCGATCAACCGCGCAGCGACCTGCGGGTTGCGGGTATTGAGATCGCTGAGGATCTCGGTCAGGAAACGGTAGCCTTCACCGTCCGCTGCATGGAACGCGGCCGGGTTGGCGGCAAACGCTCCGACCAGCGCACGCAGGCGATTGGGGTTATTCAAGCTGAATGAACGGTGGTGCAGCAGCGCTCTCACTCGAGACAACACATCACTGGCCGGGCTGGTGGCTTGCAAGGTAAACCATTTGTCCATCACCAGACCATCGGTGTGCCAGCGATCGTCAAACTGCGCCATCAAGGCATCGCGCACCGGCAGTTGCGCACTGACCGCACTGGAGAGTGCCGCCAACGCATCCGTCATGTTGTCCGCCTGCTGATACTGCGCGCTAACCAGCGCATCAGCCTGAAGCGCTTCGCCAAACGCCAGATAATAGAGGCAAGTGTTGCGCAGCGCACGTTTGCCAATATCAGCATGTTCGATGCGGTACTCAGCGGTGGCGTTGACGCGATACACCGCGAGCCATTCATCGGCCAGCTCTGTCGCCAGCGTGCGAACCATCGCTTCGCGCACCGCCGCAATGGCTAGCGGGTCGATAATCTCAAACAACTCTGCCATTTCGTTTTCACTGGGCAGCGTCAGTATTTGTGCTGCCAACATCGGATCCAGCGCCGGATCCAGCAATACCCCACGGAACGCATCGGCCAGATGCAGGGGCAGCGAGAGCGGTTGGTGTTGCTGATAGCGCGCCACGTTGAGGCGAATATGGTTCGCCAGCAGGCTTTGCGCCGCATCCCAGCGCGAGAAATCATTGCGTGCGTGGCGCATCAGGAAGGTCAGTTGCGCATCGCTCCAGGCGTAGTTGAGCTTAACCGGCGCAGAAAACTCCCTTAATAAAGAGGGGATCGGCTGACTCGGCACATTATCAAACACAAACGTCTGCTCTGCTTCGGTCAGGTTTAGCACCGAATCGATCGGCTGGCCGGCATATTGCAACGGAATCACGTTGCCCTGCTGATCGTACAGCTCAATATCCAGCGGAATATGCAGCGGGCGTTTTTCCTGACCGTCCGCGCCCACGGGCGTTTTTTGACTGACCGACAGCAGATATTGCTGCGTTGCGGCATTGTAATCATCACGCACCGTCACCACCGGTGTACCCGACTGGCCGTACCAACGGCGGAACTGCGTCAGATCTACCCCCGAGGCATCTTCCATCGCCTGCACAAAATCATCACAGGTGGCTGCGCTGCCGTCATGGCGTTCCACATAAAGCCGCATACCCGCCTGAAAGTTATCTTCACCCAGCAGCGTGTGCATCATGCGGATCACTTCCGACCCTTTCTCGTAAACCGTCAGGGTGTAGAAGTTATTCATTTCGATCACCTGATCAGGGCGGATCGGGTGCGACATCGGGCTGGCATCTTCGGCAAACTGCGCACCGCGCATCACGCGCACGTTATCAATGCGGTTTACCGGGCGCGATCCCAGATCGGAGCTGAACTCTTGATCGCGGAACACCGTCAGCCCTTCTTTCAAGCTAAGCTGGAACCAGTCACGGCAAGTAATGCGGTTACCGGTCCAGTTGTGAAAATATTCGTGGCCGATCACCGCTTCGATGTTCAGGTAATCTTTATCGGTTGCGGTTTCCGCCTTGGCGAGCACGTATTTGGAGTTAAAGACGTTGAGCCCTTTATTCTCCATCGCGCCCATATTAAAGAAGTCCACCGCGACGATCATATAGATGTCGAGGTCATACTCCAGACCGAAACGGGTTTCATCCCATTTCATGGCATTTTGCAGTGAGGTCATCGCCCAACCCGCACGATCGAGGTTGCCGCGATCGACATACAACTCCAAGGCCACTTCGCGCCCGGAACGGGTAGTAAAGCTGTCGCTGAGCACATCGAAGTCCCCTGCCACCAGCGCAAACAGATAGCACGGTTTCGGGAACGGGTCCTGCCACTCCACCCAGTGTCGGCCATCGTCCAGGGTGCCCTGTGCGATGCGGTTTCCGTTGGAGAGTAAATAAGGATAGCGAACCGGATCGGCAGTAATACGCGTGGTAAAGCGCGCCAGCACATCGGGGCGATCCAGATAATAGGTAATGTGGCGGAACCCTTCCGCTTCACATTGGGTGCAAAGCGCAGCACCAGATTGGTATAACCCCTCCAACGCACTGTTGGCGGCGGGGTTTATCTCTGTGGCGATGCTGAGCGTGAATGCGGCGGGCAGTTGCGTTAGCACCAAGCCATCATCCTCAACCTGATAGTGCGGCCAGTCCTGGCCATCCACTGTCAGGCTTAACAGCGTCAGTCCTTCACCGTCCAGTTTTAACGGCGCCCCCGCCTCTCCCTGCCGAACCACCTGGCTCACTGCCGTGACGTGCGTTTTCTGCGCATCCAGAACAAAATCAAGCGCGATATCGCTGATGGTATAGTCCGGTGCACGGTAATCATGACGGTATTTTACTTGCGGCTGTTGATTCATAGGATGTTTACACCTCACTCTTTGCTTTGACAGTTCAGTTTATGCCTGTTACAACGATGTTGCCATGACTAAGTGAATGAGAATAATAACCATGTTAAAGCACGAATGGTCCTCTCTTTTCTGGCCGAATTATGATGTTATCTGGTGATAGCGACAACGCAGCGTGAATCAAGGTATACTCACCGAACGTTGCTGATGATTTTGATAGTGGAAACGCGTCTGACGAGGATGCTGTAACGCATTATGACTTTACACCCTTCCCCGATTTTGAACTCATTGCTGGATACGGATGCTTACAAGCTTCATATGCAGCAAGCGGTGTTTCATCATTATTATGATGTGGACGTTACAGCGGAATTCCGCTGCCGCGGCGATGAGCTGTTAGGGAGTTATGCAGAGGCTATCACCGCGCAGATTGCGCTGATGAGCCAGTTGTCACTCAGCGACGACGAGTTCGCTTACCTCTCTACGCTGCCTTTTTTTACCGCAGACTATCTACTGTGGTTACGCCATTTTCGCTTTAACCCACAGCAGGTTACCGTGAGCAACCATCACGGCAAGCTGGATATTCGTATTCGCGGCCCGTGGCGCGAAGTGATTTTGTGGGAAGTGCCCTTGCTGGCGGTCATCAGTGAAGTGATACACCGCTCGCGCACCCCGGACGTCAGCGCCGTGCACGCCGTGGCGCAACTGCGCCGCACGTTTGCGCAATTCCGTGAACGCAGCCAGGGTATCGATCTGAGCCATTTCAAACTGATGGATTTCGGCACCCGACGTCGTTTCTCCCGCGAGGTGCAACACGACATCGTGAGCATGTTGCAGCAAGAGTTCCCCTATTTGATTGGCACCAGCAACTACGATCTGGCGCGCCAATTGGGACTGACACCGGTAGGTACGCAGGCGCATGAGTGGTTTCAGGCGCATCAGCAACTCAGCGCGACATTGGCTAACAGCCAACGTGCCGCCCTGCACGCCTGGCTGGTGGAATACCCCGATCAGCTCGGTATCGCGTTGACCGATTGCATTACCATGGACGCGTTCCTGCGCGATTTCGATCTCGATTTCGCCAACGCCTATCAGGGTCTGCGTCACGATTCTGGCGATCCGATCGATTGGGGCGAAAAGGCCATCGCACATTATCAGCGCTTAGGCATTGATCCCATGAGCAAGACGCTGGTGTTCTCCGATAACCTGCATCTGGAAAAAGCGCTTACGCTCTATCGCCATTTTTCTCAGCGCATCAATCTGGTATTTGGCATCGGCACGCGTTTGACCTGCGATATTCCCGGCGTGACACCGTTGAACATCGTCATCAAGCTGGTGGAATGCAACGGTCGTCCGGTGGCGAAACTTTCCGATAGCCCCGGCAAAACCATCTGCCACGACGCCGCGTTTATTTCTGCGCTACGCAAAGCGTTCGATCTGCCGCGCATCAGAAAAGCCAGTTAGTCTCCCCGGCTGCTCAGTATTTAACCCAACGTTGCCGGAATGCGCAAAACTTGACGCATTCCGGTGATTTCTGCTTGTGTCCTGCCAGACGGCAAGTAACATAGCAAATCACCCTTAGGGGTTGACCCGTTAAATACCATTCATTGAGAAGAGAGAATTTTATGAGCGTAGTGCCTGTAGTCGACGTACTGCAAGGCCGTGTCGCCGTTGACAGTGAAGTCACCGTGCGCGGCTGGGTACGTACCCGGAGAGATTCTAAAGCCGGTATCTCCTTTATCGCCGTCTATGACGGTTCCTGCTTTAATCCGTTACAGGCGGTCGTAAATAATAATCTTCCCAATTACCAGAACGACGTTCTGAAATTGACCACCGGGTGCTCGGTCATCGTCACCGGCACCGTTGTCGCCTCTCCGGGCGAAGGTCAATCATTCGAAATTCAAGCGACCGCCGTTGAGGTGGTGGGCTGGGTAGACGATCCGGACACCTATCCGATGGCGGCAAAACGCCACAGCATTGAATACCTGCGTGAAGTTGCGCACCTGCGCCCGCGCACCAATCTGATCGGTGCTGTGGCACGCGTGCGCCACACGCTGGCCCAGGCCATTCACCGCTTCTTCCATGAGAACGGTTATTTTTGGGTCTCTACGCCGCTTATCACCGCGTCGGATACCGAAGGTGCCGGTGAAATGTTCCGCGTTTCCACGCTGGATCTGGAAAACCTGCCGCGTACCGAGGCGGGCAAAGTGGATTTCAGTGAAGATTTCTTTGGTAAAGAGGCGTTCCTGACCGTTTCTGGCCAACTGAACGGTGAAACCTACGCCTGTGCGCTCTCCAATGTGTACACCTTTGGCCCTACGTTCCGTGCCGAAAACTCCAACACCAGCCGTCACCTGGCTGAATTCTGGATGATCGAACCGGAAGTGGCCTTTGCCACTCTGGACGATGCCGCAGCGCTGGCAGAAAGCCTGTTGAAATACGTGTTCAAAGCCGTGCTCGACGAGCGCGCCGATGACATGGCGTTTTTTGCCGAGCGTGTAGATAAAGAAGCGATCAGCCGTCTGGAAAACTTTGTCAGCGCGGATTTTGCCCAGGTGGATTACACCGACGCTATCGAGATCCTGCTGAATTGCGGACACACCTTCGAGAATCCGGTGTTCTGGGGCGTCGATCTTGCCTCCGAACATGAGCGTTATTTGGCAGAGCAGCACTTTAAAGCGCCGGTGGTGGTAAAAAACTACCCGAAAGACATCAAAGCTTTCTATATGCGTATGAATGAAGACGGTAAAACCGTCGCGGCCATGGACGTACTGGCACCGGGCATCGGCGAAATTATCGGTGGTTCTCAGCGTGAAGAGCGTCTGGCACAGCTGGATAGCCGTCTGGAAGAGATGGGGCTGAATAAAGAAGATTACTGGTGGTACCGCGATCTGCGGCGCTACGGCACCATTCCTCATTCTGGTTTTGGACTCGGGTTTGAACGTCTGATTGCTTATGTTACCGGTGTACAAAATGTGCGCGATGTTATCCCTTTCCCACGTACTCCGCGCAACGCTAGTTTCTAAATACGCATTAAACATAAGTAAAACAAATAACTAGAAAAAAGACCGCGAATAAATCGCGGTCTTTTTTTTTCTTTCAGATAAGGCTCACAAAGTTCCCTGAAATTTACAAATTGAAACACAATCTTTCTTTTTGTTACCCGATTACGAACTTAGTATCATTTTTAGGGTAGATTAACGGGCGAGTGAATGGAACACTGCGTTCAGACACAGGAGGACACCAAACTTCCAGTGATAGTTCCGTAAGAGTTTTATTACTTTTTTCGAGAATTGTTGATGGCAGCGGCGGGTGTCTTAAAACACCAATGAGGGTAATAATGATGAAACGCAATATTCTTGCAGTAGTAATCCCGGCTTTGTTGGCTGCGGGTGCAGTAAACGCAGCAGAAGTTTACAACAAAGACGGCAACAAACTGGACCTGTACGGTAAAGTTACCGCTAAACACCGTTTCTCTGACAACGACGGTCAAAATGGTGATAAATCTTATGCACGTCTGGGTTTCAAAGGCGAAACTCAGATCACTAGCGATGTAACTGGCTATGGCCGTTACGAAGCTGAATTCGCTGGTAACAAAAGTGAAGACGGCGGTAATGACAAAGGTAAAGATGTTAAAACCCGTTATGCTTTCGCTGGTCTGAAAATTGCTGATTTCGGCACTATTGACTACGGCCGTAACATGGGTATCGCTTACGATTCTCTGGCATACACCGACGTTCTGCCTGAGTGGGGCGGCGATCAGTCCAACTCCGACAACTTCCTGACTGGCCGTTCTACTGGCGTTCTGACCTACCGCAACAAAGATTTCTTCGGTCTGGTTGATGGTCTGAACTTTGGCCTGCAATATCAAGGCAAAAACAACCACGACACACTGAACGAACGTAGCAATAGCAGCCCTGACACTCAGAATGGTGATGGCTGGGGTACCTCTCTGGAGTACGTATCTCCGGTTGGTGTAGGTATTGTTGCTAACTATGCTGCAATTAATCGTACTGATGAGCAAAACCAGTTTGCTACCGGTAAAGGTAAAAAAGCCGAAGCTTGGGGTACTGGTCTGAAATATGATGCTAACAACATCTACGTTGCAGCTATCTACTCTGAACTGCGTAATGCAAGCTATGTTGACGGCAGAAGAGACCCTGCTACGCCGCTGACCAATTTTGCTGACAAAACCAAAATCTTCGAAGCTGTTGCTCAGTACAACTTTGATTTCGGTCTGACTCCGTCTCTGGGTTACGTTTCTGCAAAAGCTAAAGATGACACCAACAACCGTAATGCGTACACCACTAAATACGTGAGCGTTGGTGCAACTTACGCGTTCAACAAAAACTTCTCCGTATACTCTGAATACGACATCAACTTGATCAAAGACACTAACGCTTACGGCGTGAATGACGATGACAAAGTTGCTGTTGGTGTAACTTATCAGTTCTAATTTCGTCTTATCACCACTGCATTACGCAGTCTGATAGCGAAAAAGACAGGGCCTTGCGCCCTGTCTTTTTGTTTTCTGCGACCTGACTATTAGCGCCATTTATGGCTACCGCTCCTGCCACAATTTTTCCTGTTAATTCACCTGCATTTTGATCGCAAACGGTTGGCAAAGCTTATGGCTAGCGGTAACCTGAAGGTTCTTGCCTAACCTCTGTCATGGAATAGCCATCAATGTTTGAACATATTACTGCCGCTGCCGCTGACCCGATTCTTGGCCTGGCCGATCTGTTTCGCGTCGACTCTCGTCCACAAAAAATCAATCTGGGTATTGGCGTATACAAAGATGAAACCGGAAAGACACCGGTGCTGGCCAGCGTAAAAAAAGCAGAACAATTCTTGCTGGAAAATGAAGCCACCAAAAACTATCTCGGGATCGATGGCCTGCCCGAGTTCGCCCTGCTCACGCAGGAACTGCTGTTCGGCAAGCAAAGCGCGATTATCAGTGAAAAACGCGCACGTAGCGCACAAACGCCGGGCGGCACCGGTGGCCTGCGTATCGCCGCAGAGTTTATCGCCAGCCAGACATCCGCCAAGCGCATTTGGGTAAGCAACCCAAGCTGGCCTAACCATAAAAACGTGTTCCAGGCTGCCGGGCTGGAAGTGTGCGATTATCACTACTACGATGCCGCCAACCACGCGCTGGACTTTGACGGCATGGTAAAAAGCCTCGAAGCGGTTCAGGCGGGTGACGTGGTGTTATTCCACGGCTGTTGCCATAACCCGACCGGTATCGATCCTACGGCGCAGCAGTGGCAAACGCTGGCTGATCTGTCCGTTCAAAAAGGCTGGCTGCCGTTGTTTGATTTTGCCTATCAGGGCTTTGCTCGTGGGCTGGAAGAGGATGCAGAGGGGCTGCGTATTTTTGCCGCATCCCACCCGGAACTGTTGGTATCCAGTTCCTATTCGAAGAACTTTGGCTTGTATAACGAACGTGTCGGTGCCTGCACGCTGGTCGCAGCCAATGCTGATGTGGCGGATAAAGCCTTCAGCCAGATGAAATCCATCATCCGTGCTAACTATTCTAACCCGCCGGCACACGGCGCGGCGGTGGTGGCGACCATCCTCGGCAACGAGGCGTTGCGTACTCTGTGGGAGCAGGAACTGACGGCGATGCGCGAGCGCATCCAACGCATGCGTCATCTGTTCGTCAATACCTTGCAGGAAAAAGGGGCGACGCAGGATTTCTCCTTTATCATTCAGCAGAATGGCATGTTCTCCTTCAGCGGCCTGACCAAAGAGCAGGTACTGCGTCTGCGCGATGAATTTGCGGTCTATGCGGTGAATTCTGGACGGGTTAACGTGGCGGGTATGACGCCGGAAAATATGGCTCCGCTGTGCGAAGCCATTGTGGCCGTGCTGTAATATGCCGTCAGGCATCCCCTGCTACGCCGGGGATGCCGATGCATTAATCGTGCACGAAAGGATTGGTCTTGCGCTCCTGCCCCAGCGTCGAAATCGGGCCGTGTCCAGGAATAAAGGTAATATCATCCCCGAGTGGGAACAATTTGGTACGGATAGACGTGATCAGTGCCTGATGGTCGCCCTGTGGGAAATCACTGCGCCCTACACCACCGTTGAAGATCACATCACCCACCTGCGCCAAGCGTGATGCCTTATCGATAAACACCACATGGCCCGGCGTATGTCCCGGACAATGCAACACGGCCAGCTCTGTGTTACCCACCGTCACCGAATCCCCTTCTTGCAGCCAGCGCGTCGGCGTTAACGGCGCACACTCTGTCAGGCCAAACATACGGCTCTGTGCGGGCAAACCATCGAGCCAGAAGGCATCAGCGGGGTGTGGGCCGATAATCGGCACCTGATAGTGTTCGGCCAGCTGCTGAGCCGCACCGACGTGATCGAGATGTCCATGCGTCAACAGGATTTGCGACACCTTTATGTCGCACTGCGCGACAGCGCGTTTGATTTTTTCCGCTTCGCCACCGGGGTCAACAATCGCCGCGTCGCGGGTTTCTTCACACCATAACAGCGTGCAGTTTTGGCTGAACGCCGTCACGGGAACAATCTGGTATTTCATAGCACTCCACTTCACGAAAAAGCACCCTTACGTGGCCCTCATCATGACACGGTCAGGCCGCAGGGTCTATCAGCGTGAAGGGTTACCAGCTCCGCGTCGGCCCGGTATCAATGTGCACGAAATTACTTTTAGGATAGTAGCCTACGCCGCCCGCTTTCAGTTTCAGCGCCGCTTTGCGAATATTGGTCAGTTGCACACCTTCGATGTGAAAATCCATCGCCTGACCTTTGGTGTGATAGCTCTGTTTGGCTACGCCGCGCGAATGGCTGCGCATTTCATTGTTGGTGTCCACCGAGCGATAGCCCGAAATCAGCTGCACCGGTTTGTTGGTGCCTAACATCACCTGTAAGCGATAAAGCTGATCGAACAGCGCAGGATCGATGGATTTGGTTTTATTGGCGCGGTAATCACGGAAGAAGTGGTTCAGACGGGACAATTCATCTTTGTTGTAACGGCGACCATCGAAGAATTCAGTTTTGAGGTACTCGCCCGTATTGAGGTTTGCCAGCGTGAGAATGCGCGGACGCGGGGTTGATAGCGTGGCAAACGCCTGACCCGGCAGCATGGCAGCCCCCAACGCGACTCCGCCCAGCGCCAGCCATCTGCGGCGATGATGATCGATGAATTCCATGAAGTGTGCCCCGGCTTAAAAGATGAACATAACGGCGACAAGAAACGCGCCGTTTGGCACCATAACCGTGCAGTGCAGTTGAGTCAACCCGCTTTACGACAGGGTATGCGGAGGATCGCGTAGATCCTCCGCGTCGATGTAAACCCTGTGACGGCGCTAACGTCCCAGAATATCAGCGGTTACTGGAGGAGTTGCCCTGCCTTGCCCAGGATGCCCGTCCCGCGTTTTACCGTATCATCATAATTGTAAATATCTGTGCGGAACTGGGGTTTGCCGTCGTCAGCCACCCAGGCCGTCAAATAGTACAGATTGACGGGAATACGCTGCTTGACCGGCACATAGGTGGTATTTCCCTGCGCCAGCGTGGAGGAAATGCGCGCATCGTTCCAACCGGCATCCTGCAACAGCAGTCCAGCCAGCTCGGAGGCTTTGTTCACGCGCACACAGCCCGAACTGAGCGCGCGAATGTCGCGCTGGAACAGCCCATGATTCGGCGTATCGTGCAAATAAATCGCTTCGGAATTGGGCATGTTGAATTTATAGCGTCCCAGCGAGTTGTTGGCACCGGGAGCCTGACGAATGCGATACGGGAAACGATCGGCCGATACTACGGACCAGTCAATCATGGTCGGATCGATGGTCTCCGCTTCGGAGTGCCAGCCAGAGAGCAGCGTATAGTTGTTCCGTTGCAAGTAGCTGGGATCCTTGATGACCTTGGGAACGATATCCTGGCGAATCAGCGTTGTTGGCACGTTCCACGGCGGGTTAACCACCACGTTATACAATGAGCTGCTCATCAGCGGCGTTTTGCGTTTCGGTTGTCCGACAATCACGCGCGAAGAGAGGCGCTGCGTACCGTTTTGATAATAGTTCAACGAATAATCAGGGATGTTCACCATGATGCCGGTGCTGACATTATCCGGCACCAGGCGCAGGCGCTGAATATTGAGCGCCAGCAGCGCGGCACGGGTTTGCGGCGAAACGTTCAGCCAATCCCGCGTCCGCTTGCCAATGACGCCGTCGGCTTCCAACCCTTGCCACTGCTGGAAGCGTTTAACCCCCTCGACCAGATCGCCCGTGTAGGTATCCGGTGACGGTGCAGCCGCGTCGGCAGCAGCAGGTTGCTCATTGAACAGGGTAATGGTCTCTGGGGTGGCAAGCATACCGGTGCGTTGCAATATTTCACGCAGTACCGCCAGATCCTGACTTTGCTGTTCAGGACGCAAGGTATCCGACATCGTCAACACCGGCCAGGGACGCGTGTCCAACAACAGCGTTTTCAACGCCTGATGCATCTTGGCATATTGTGAATGGCGCGGTGCCAGCGATGAGACAAACCCGACGCCATTGCCCGCGACCAGTGCCTGCCGCCATTGCTCCACGCGCGCAGGCGCGGGCGGCTGCAAACGGTAGGGGACGCTGCTGTAGAGCCAGTCGGTGCCGTTACGCTCCACGCCATCAACAAATTGCAGATAGCCCAGCATGGCATCCGACAACAGCACGTCGCGCGCCATCCCGTTGATACTGGCATCAGTCAACCAGGTAACCCATTGCGTAAACTGCGGCTGAACCCCTGACAGCGCCACTTCCGCCAACTGCTGCTGAAGCTGCACCACGGCATGCTCATCCGCCCACAGCCGTTGTGCCGGATGCAGTGCGTAGAGTGAGGTAATTTCTGAAAGATAATGCGGTTTGACGCCTTTCGCCGCCAGTGCCTGTAACGCCGCCGCGCTGGTTTCGTGCGAAACGGTGCCTGCGGTATGCGAAGAGACACTCGGCGCGGCATGGGGAATTACCGTCGCCTGCCCGATTGCCGACAACGAACAGAAAGAAAACAGGCCCAAGGCCCACAGCGTGCCAACACGGCACAGCGTGCTCTGCGCTTTTTGCTCACATAACAACATCCATTTATCCCCTGTATTCAATAAACGCGATATCAGCCACGATATTTTTATCGGCAATGAAAGCCACAAGGTCCAATGGATATGACTCCCCAACACACGTTATGCAGAAACTGATTGTTATAAAATAGCGCAAAACGGTGAGATGACTTGCCACTTTAATTATTCGCTCATCATCACAGTTAGTATATAAAGAGACAACGTTTTTTGCGCCACTTCCCGCAGGATTATTTCACTGGTCCGTCATGTGTGCGGCGCAAAAAAGGGAAATAGAGAGACAAAAAAAGAGGCCGTTTAACACGGCCTCTGCACGTTACGTCATAGGGTTATCGCTACGATGCCTGCACCTGCGGCGTTTCATTCTCACTGCCAAAACCGCGCAGTCCAACCACGTGCACATGCTCCTGATTCTGGAACACTTTACGTACCAGCTTGTAGGTGGTGCCTTTTTCCGGACTGATATTTTCCGGTGCGGCAATCACCAACTGCATTTCCAACCGTTCGCACAGCTCGAATAATGTGGCGATGGATTTCGCATCCAGACGCGCGGCTTCATCGAGGAACAGCAAACGACAAGGGATAATATCTTTGCCGCGCAGGCGCTTGGATTCATCTTCCCAGCTCTGCACCACCATCACCAGAATCGACATCCCGGTCCCGATCGCTTCACCGGTGGAGAGCGCGCCGCTTTCTGCACGCAACCAGCCATCGGCACCGCGATTGACCTCCACTTCCATCTCAAGGTAGTTGCGGTAATCGAGCAACTCCTCACCGATGGTTTGCGGCGTGCGCTGACCCATATCCACTTCAGGGTTGAGGCGTTGGTAAAGTTTCGCCAGCGCTTCCGAGAAGGTCAATCGGTTGCTGCTGAACAGATCCTGATGCATCTCTTGCTGTTCCGAGAGCACATTGAGCAACGTAGTGTGCGTTTCGCGTACGTTGACGTTCAAACGCACGCTTTTCACCTGCCCGAACGCGACTGCCTGCAAGCCCTGGTTCAGCATGCGAATGCGGTTTTGCTCACGCTGAATGGTTTTACGGATAATATTCGCCACGCTCTTGGAACTGATCGCCAACATTTTTTCACGCGCGGTCAGCTCTTCCGTCAGACGGTTAAGTTCAATTTCCATCTGCTCGATGGCTTCAACCGGGTCATCGGTGCGAATAATGTCCTGACGAATACGTTCACGCAGATGCTGATAAACAGCGATATAGAACTGCACTTTGCGCTCAGGCCGCTTCGGATCTTCCGAAGCACGCAGTACGTCGCGCAGATGTTCATTATCCGCAACCGCCAGTCGCAATGCCCCCAACGCCTTATCCGACATAGAACGCAATTCGTCTGCGTCCATGTAGGCCAGTTCGCGTCGGTGCAAACGGCGCTCCACGCCATTATCCTTCACCAGCCGCATCACGGCACACCAGCCCGCTTTCGCCGTTACCACCTGTTCACGCAGTTGGTGGTAATCGCGCTCCACCTTGCGCAATTTCTTCTGCAAACCATCCATTTCCGCTTCACAGAAGGTAATCTGCTTCTCCAACTGGTTACGGCGCGTGCGGTTGGCACTCAGGGCGGCATGCAATTCATCCCGGCGGGTGCGGGCGCGCGCTTCGGCATCCGCATCCGCGCGCACGCCGATCTCCTGCAACTCCTGAATAAGCTCTTTGTGCATCTCATTTTTGGCTTCATGCGCGCTGCGCAACGACGCCTGCACCTGGCTGTACTGCGTTAACTGTGCCTGCTGCTGGCGCAGTTGCTCACGCGAACGGGTACGCTCGGTTTCTGCCTGCTCTAACCGTTGACGCAATTTGTCATTCAAATCGGCATTTTCACCCAGCATGTCCGCTGAGTCGCTATAGCCGAAGTGGGCTCGCCGTTGCACCACTTCCGTTATGGCAAACGCCTGCTGTTTAGCCTGACGCTGTGCGCTTTGTGCCTGGGTGTACTGCGCCCGCAGTTGTTCATGCTGCTGTGGATCGCTTTGCAGCACCGCCACCAGCGGTTCCAGTTTCACCAGCGACGCACCGTGCTGTGCAATAAAGTGTGCGGACTCTTCTGCGGCATCCAGCTCGTCGCGAATCTCTTCGATCCGGTCGTGCAACGTATCATCACACAGCAGGCTGACGCGCGGGATCAGGCGGTTCAGCAGTGAAACGCACTCTTTGGCCTGATCGTATTGCTGACGTTGCTGCTGGTTTTCTGCATCAAAATTGTTGATGGCGCGGTCCAACTCTCCGCGCCGTGAACTCAAGGGGCGCAGCGCCGCCTCAGGATCGTTATCGAACGCAATAGCCAGGTGAGAACCGATAAAACGGCTGAAAGCCTGATGCAAACGTTGGGTTTTCTGCACGTCAAACGACAGCGTAGCGTACTGCTCCGCCAGCGCTTCACGTTCGTCACGCAAGCTCTCCAGTCGATTTTCACGCGCCGCGCGGCCAAACAACGGCACCTCAGGGAAACGCGAATAGCGCCACTGACGATCGGCGATTTTAACCACCACCGCTTTTTGCAGCTCTTCTACCGCGAACACGCTGTCATCGAACGATTGCGGATCCCCTTCAATCAGATAGAGATCTTCCGGGCAGTCATCCAGCCCTTCAAGCTGATCACGCACCAGCGACAAATCGGCGACAACGATGCCGTGGCGTGACGGCCCGTACAGCGCGGAGTAATACGGCGCATCATCAAGGGTAACGTCATCATAAATTTCGGACAGCAACACGCCGCCAAAACGTTCTGCCAGCGCGGTCATTCGCGGATCTTCTGCACCACCCGGCTGACTTAAGCGTTCGATTTGATCGTCAATGTGACGCTTGCGGGCCGCCACATCATCACGCTCTACCGTGATTTCACGCTCGCGCTCCAGCAGTTGCTGCAAATGCTCGGTCACTTCCTGACCATCAGCAAAGGTTGCGCCACTTTGTTCGGTCAGTTGCGTCAAGGCTTCCTGCGCCGCCAGCCACACCGGTGCCCGCGCGGTTAATGTCTGGATTTGCTGCTGGATCTGCTCCAGTTCCTGACGCAGCGCCAAACGGCGCTCCCCGGCTTCCGCAACCAGCGCAGAGAGGGTTTCAATCTTCACCTCCAGTTCCTGCTGCAAGCTGTCTAAGTCTTCCGGCTCACAGGACTGACCATAGCGTTTACCAAACTCTTGCAGCAGGCGTTCCGCTTCCTGCTGTTCGCGCAGGCGCTGCTCCAGCTCGGCCAGGCGACCGCGCAGGGGATGCACACGCTCGGCCTGATAGCGCTGGGAGGTACTGTCGCGCAGCACATCACGTGCCGCTTGCCAGGCCTCACTGCGCGCAACGTTACCCACAATCTTGCAGACTAACTGATAGGCTTGTTCAAATTGGCTATGTGCCGCATCGGAGACACTCAGGGTTTGTTCCAGTTGCAGCAACAGCTCAGTCGCTTCCTGCTCCCGCGCGTGGAAGGTTTCCAGCCACTCGTCGGCGTTATCTGCGGTTAAGTCCGGCAACTGACACAGGGAACGAGCACGCTCCAATGCCTGTTGCGCCTGTTGATACTGGATCGCCCGGGTCTGCTGCACGTCCAGCGCCTGCTGGTAGTCGGCGAGCTGGCTTTTCAGTTCATCCACTTCCAGCTCGGCAGCCTGCGCGCGCGCATCGTTCTCTTCGAGCAGCTCGCGCGCTTCTTCTACTACGATGTCCTGCTCTTCCAGACGCGAGCGCAGCTCTTCCAGATCGCCGTCGTAACGCTCAATCTTTTCCTGCTGACGCAGCGCCGTTTGCACCAGATTGAGGTGGTCACTGGCGGCCTGATGATCGGTTTCCAAATCGCTTTCGGCGTCCGTTTGTTCCGCCAGCTCGCGCGCCATTTCCACGTGACGGTACTGTTCATGCACCAACTGTTTGCGGCTACCAAACAGGTCATGACGCAGCGCCAGCGCACCGTCCAGATGCACCCGACGCTCATTGGCATGGCGCATATAGTCGGCGGCCACGTAGGATGTGGCTTCCGAAATCAGGTGTTTGAACAGATCGCGATCCGATTGTGTCACCCGGATGGCTTCCAGTGTCATCCGGTTTTCACGCAGTGCCGCTTCCATATCCTGGAACGCCTTGCGCACCCCGCTGTTTTCCGGCAGCAGGTAATCACGCAGCGATCGGGTAATCGCGCTGGAGATCCCGCCGTACAGAGAAGCTTCAATCAGGCGATAGAATTTACTGCGATCGGAAGCGGAACGTAACCGACGAGGCACCACGCCCAAATCAAACATCAGCGCATGGTAATCGGTAATGGAGTTGAACTGTTTGAACAGCACGCCCTCCATCTCTTCCACTCGCTCTTTCAGTTCTTGCAGCGTCAAAACCCGAACCTGGCGTTCGCCCAATGACTGGGTCAGCACCTGCGTCGGTTGCAACGTGGTGGGCAGCCCTTGGATGGCGAAGGGTTTGATATCGACCTTTTTATCACGCCCGGCGACCTGTTGCAGACGCACCCCGACCAGCACGCGCTGATGGCGGGAATTGACGACGTCTAACGTGGCATAACACACGCCAGCGCGCAGCTTGCCGTGCAACCCTTTATCACGTGAGCCGCTGGTGGCTCCCGCCTCGGTGGTGTTACGGAAATGCAGCAGCGTCAAATCCGGGATCAGCGCGGTGATAAAGGCCGCCATCGTCGTCGATTTCCCCGCGCCGTTACCGCCGGACAGTGTGGTGACCAATTCGTCTAAATCGAAGGTACGGGCAAAAAAACCGTTCCAGTTGACCAGCGTCAGTGAGCGAAATTTACCGCGTTCAATCATTGTTATTCTTCCTCTCCACTCTCTGCCGCATTGTCTTGCGCACTTTCGCCCTCTTCCACCTCATCGTTCAGCGACAGGCCGCTGTCTAACGGCAGCGCTTCGCCATCGCGGATCATGCGCAACTGAGCTTCACGCGCATCGTCACCGCTGCGCACGTCGGCACCGAAACGGAACGCCGCTTCGGTGATGCGGAATTTGCTGCTGTCGTTGCCCATGAAGTAGACCATCCCCAAGCGTCGCAGGCGATTGAGCGAGGTTCTGACCTTCTCCTGCAATTTCTGTCGATCCAGATCCGAGCCGGTTGAGCGTTGGTTGACCAACTTCAGCAGCTTGTTTTCATCGGCCAGACTCAGCAGCTCTTCATAAAGCTCCTGCTGAGTGAAAATGCCCTCTTGCGCCAGCCGCTCTGGGCTGAGGTAGAGATAACAAAGAATTTTTCCCACCATCATGTCCAGTTCGGACAGCACCGAGCGCGGGATCAGGGTGGTCGATCGCGGTCGTAGATAGAAGAAACCTTCAGGCGCACGGATCAGTTCCACGTTATAGCGCGCGTAGAACTCCTCCAACACGTCCTGAAAATCCATCAGGTAAGCGTGGTTCTCCAACTCTTCCACGCCGATATGCCGCCCCGCACGCAGTTGGCTGTCAAGCGCGGGAAACAGGGTATTGGCTAACGCCGTTGCCAGTTTAACTGGCATGATTTTATCAATAGTTGTCGATGACATGGGCCTGTACCTTGGCTCCGTAATCATTGATTGACTGCCATAGCGCAGGCAATCCGGTGAAATCCGCTTCGGCCACACCCAGGCGCACCGCCTGGTCGACCACGATTCGTGCCACATCAAAATGCTGCGCCCGGGGATAGTGGCTGAGGTAATCACGCACCACGTCCGCCAGGTTGAGCGGGATGCGCTCGGTTTTATATTTTTGCAGCGCCGCTTCTATCAGCGCGGCGATCTGTTCGCGCATTTCGCTGAATTCTTCATACTCCAGTTCCGGCGGCAACTCGCCCGTCACTTCATCGCTGCGCAGCGCCAGCTCTTCATCGCGCATGTCCAGCAGGCGATCGGCATTGGCGAAGGTCAGTGCCCAGGGCTGATCGAAATAACTTTGCACCGACTGGCGCAGGCGCTGAGCGAATACCCGGTTTTTATCCATATCAATGGCGGTACGGATAAACTTGTGGACGTGTCGGTCATAGCCAATCCACAGGTCGATGGTCTGTTGTCCCCAACTGATGATGCGATCCAGCTTGGCTTGCAGATCGAACACCAGTTTATCGACAAACTCCAGCTCAGGATGCTGCATCGTCGCTTCCTGAATCTGCAACAAGCTGGTTTGCAGCTTATCGCCCGCCGCCTCCAGCGTGTCCTGCAATTCACGCAGAATGCCGGACGTTTCTGTCAGCAGATGCTCGCAGCTGGAAATGGCAGCGCGCCAGTCTTGCGTCAGCAGCGCAGCGATATCCTCTTTCACACCCTGCTGCTGCTCGTCCATCACGCGCTGTGAGAGATCGATGCTGTCAAAAATTTCCGCCACCGAATATTTGAGCGGCGCGAACACATTCCGGTGCCAGTGAAACTCATCGCCCCCTTCTTCGGCGGCCTCCGCGGCGCGCAACAGTTCTTGCGCCACAATGGAGAGCTGCATCGAGAGGCGCAGCGTCGAAAATTCGCGCTGGCGGATGTAATAGTCGGTGATGCCAATACCGAGCGGCGTCAGCCGGTAGATGGCATTGCCATCCGCCACTTCACTGACAAAGCGATTAACCAAGCGCTGGCGCACCAAATCATTGATGGCGTTATTGGCGCGCATTGCCACGGTTTCATGGGTTTGTTCAAATCCCTTGCTGACGTGACGAAAGGCATCCACCAGTTCCCCTTCGCTCATTTCGCCATCCATTCGCTCGCCGTTCAGCGTGGCAATAGCCAGCAGAAACGCCAGGCGTTCGGTGGGGAGTGACAGGGAAAAATCATTTTTTCGCGCCCAGGCAACCAGTTCCGGCACTGTCTGGGAAAAATCACTCATAGTGCATCCTTTATAGGGCGTTTACGCGCCATGACATGAATATAGCGTCCCAGGCTAACAAAAGGCTCCTGGCGACAATAGCGCTGTTCCAACGCTAACAATTCCTCGAAATTATCGATTTGTTGCTGCTTGTTCTGCAAATAGTCATGAAACACCCGTACACCGGTCTTTCCTTCAATCATCATCCCCAACGCCTCGAGCCAGCCATAAACCTGCTGGGGATCGAGGGGGTGATCCGGCGATAGCGAACGTCGTTTGCGCTTTGGCATACCGGCTTGCACATAGGCAAAATTCCCCAGCACCACATTGCGCAGCAAAAGTGCATGATGATTATAAAACATCAGCGAAAAGGCACCGCCGGGTGCCAGACAATCCGTTAGCGTCCGCAATATCGCCTGTGGTTCAGCAACCCACTCCAACACCGCGTGAAACAAGATCACATCCGCCGGATGCTCCATATAGGAGGCAATATCCTGCGCAGCGCAGTGCACGAATCGCATGTTCTCAGCCACGCCTTGTTCCTGAGCAATGCGGCTGGCGCGGTGAATCATCTCATCTGAAACATCGCACAACAAGACCTGATGTCCTAAAGCCGCCAAACGGCAGGCCATGTGCCCTTCACCACCGCCCGCGTCAAGAATGCGCAAAGGCCGCGCTGGCAACGTTTTCAGCAACCCATCCAGATCCTGCCACAGCACCGCCTGACGCACCTGGCCTTTGGTGGTGCCATAGATATTACGGGCAAATTTTTCGGCGATATCGTTAAAATTGCGATCTTGCATTGCGCTGCGTTCCACGTCATCGTTAGGGCGATCGTGCGGCACGGTGTGCCCTCATATACCCGGTATTCGGGTATAACGCCATATTTCCTTCAACCTGTTATTCTGGCACAGGCGGAACGAGAATAAACCGCCTGACCGCACGATATTTTGCCGGATGCCGTTTTTTCACCCAAAGGGACCCTGATTTCATGCTGTTTACCCTCAAAAAAGTCGTTGGCGGCCTGCTACAACCGCTTCCGTTACTGCTGGTTCTGATGGGCGTCGGTCTGGCGCTGCTGTGGTTCTCGCGCTGGCAACGTGGGGGAAAAGCCGTTATTTCCTGCGCCTGGCTGGCGTTATTGCTGCTGAGTGTGCAACCGGTCGCCGATAAGCTGCTGCTGCCGTTGGAAAGCCACTATGCGACCTGGCGGGCGAGCGCGGCGCCTATTCCCTATATCGTGGTACTGGGCGGGGGCTATACCTATAACCCTGAGTGGGCACCGAGCGCCAATTTGATCGGAAACAGCCTGTCACGGGTGACCGAAGGCGTGCGTCTTTATCGTGCCAATCCCGGTGCGAAGCTGATCTTCACTGGCGCAGCCGCGCAGGGAAATCCGATGACCAGCGCACAAACCGCGGCATTGGTTGCGGAGAGTCTGGGGATTCCGCGCGAGGACATCATCACGCTGGATACACCGCGCGACACGGAAGAAGAAGCCGCAGGCACGGCGGCCCTTATCGGGCAACAACCTTTTCTGTTGGTCACGTCAGCCAGTCATCTGCCGCGTGCCATGGTGTTCTTCCAGGCACAGGGACTGAATCCAACGCCCGCCCCCGCTAATCAGTTGGCCATTACCAGCCCGCTCAATCCGTGGGAAAAAGTATTCCCTTCAGCGTTTTACTTGTCGCACAGCGAGCGCGCCTGGTATGAAACGCTGGGCTTGCTGTGGCAACGGCTGAAAGGCAGCGAAGCGCCGCCAGAAGCGGCATCACACTGAGAGGGTTATTCCAGCCAGGGCGTTAATTCGCGCGTGGCGCGATCGAACAGCGCCCGATCCAATTGCCCGGTATGCAGGTAGCGGGAAACCGCTTCCCAAATGACGTAAAGCCAGCGGCGATAAACAAAATTTTCCGCCAACGGCGCTTTTTGCAGGTAGCGATAGAGCAACGCTTCTGACATGCCCGGCTCGCACAGGCGAAACATGTCATATTCCCTGGGTGCCCATAACATCATGCCGGGGTTGATCATCGCCAGCAACTGATCGCTGCGCGGGTCTTTCAGCATGCTACGCAACGATAAATTACCGTGCACCAATACGCAGCTATCATCAAAATCATCAAACAAGCCGTCAAGACACTGGCGTGAGCGGTACAACACGCTGCGATCTTCCTGCGTCAGTAACGATGCGCCGACATTCAATAACGTTGACCAGAGCACTTCCAGCCGCTGTTCGTACCAACTGAGCCAGTCGTTATCCTGCGTGCTATCCACGCTGCCCACACAGCCGTGACTGTCGATACGGTGCCAGAGCAGCACGCTCTCAACCACATGATCCATCAGCGACGACCAACGTTCCGGGGTACGGGTCGGCGCTTCAACTGACACACCACGCAGGCGCTCAATCAATAGCAGTTCTTTATAGGGCGCCTCTTGGGTGATCACCACACCGTACACCGTTGGTAAGCGTACATCTCCCTCGCGCGCCAGCATGGAGAGCTTGTACGCCTCTTGCTGCGCAATACCCTGACAGACATAGCTTTTCGCCAACAGCGGCATGGCGTTGCCGTTATTGTCATACAGCGCGTACAAATGTGCGTAGGGTTGCTCACTGATGCGTTCGAGCCGGCTTAATTTTTCCCCCAACACCGTGCTTAATTCAGCCTTCAAATGTTCCATACGTTGCTAAACCTCGCTCCTGCTTCAGGATCCCGCGTGCCATCATGCGGTGGACCGCCGTCAATTTCTTCAATATAGATCAAATAAAGTGCCATCGGCAGGCTGCGGCATCGTTTTGGAACTGAGCGCCGAGGTGACAACCACCCGTCGTCCTCGGCGTAGGCCGGGGACCGCTGACAGAAGATACGCGTTTAGCCTGTAGGAGATTCCCGCTTACGCGGGAATGACGGGGGATAGGCGGGAATGACGGTAAGAGCGTAGTGGCGAACGTTACACCATCGCAGCGCGCACGCGCTGTAAATCTTCTGGCGTATCCACACCGACGCTGGGCACGGCCTGCGCTACCGCAACATGGATTTTCTCGCCGTACCACAGCACGCGCAACTGCTCGAGCAGTTCGATCTGCTCCAGGCTGCTGGGTTGCCAGGTCACATAACGACGGATAAAACCCGCGCGGTAAGCGTAGATGCCGATATGGCGTAAGAAATGGTCACCAATCGTCTCTTTGCTTTGGGCAAAACGCTCACGATCCCAGGGAATGGTGGCGCGGGAAAAATAGAGCGCATAGCCTTGCGCATCCATCACCACTTTTACCGCATTGGGGTTAAACGCTTCTTCTGCGGTGGTGATCGGTACCGCAAGCGTTGCCATCCCGGCCTGACACACAGACAGATTATCCGCTACCTGGCGAATAATCACCGGAGGAATCAAGGGTTCATCCCCTTGCACGTTGACGATGATTTCATCATCTGGGAATTGGTAGCGTTCGATAACCTCAGCCAGACGTTCAGTGCCAGAGTGGTGATCGGCGCTGGTCAGGCACACTTCCCCGCCGGCCAGCTCCACCGCACGTTGAACGTCAGGATGATCCGTCGCGACAATCACACGGCTGGCACCGGATTCCAGAGCGCGTTCCATCACATGCACCACCATCGGCTTACCGTTGATATCGGCCAGCGGCTTTCCCGGTAAGCGCGTTGAGGCATAGCGCGCAGGTATGATCGCAGTAAAACTCATTGTGTAATCTCATCGGCGGGAATTTTGCGCGCTTCGTTTTCCAGCAGGACCGGAATACCCTCACGCACCGGATAGGCCAAAGCATCCGCTTTACAAATCAGTTCCAGCTTCTCTTTGTTGTAGTACAGCCGTCCGTTGCATACCGGACAGGCAACGATCTCGAGTAAACGGTGATCCATGCATCCTCCATTAAGGTGCTTACAAACAAAAGGGGTAGCCACGTTACGCGCGTGGTGAAGTCAACAATGACGTTATCTTATCCAGCAATATTGATGCTCCCGGCTCGGCAAGTTGCGCATCGACCGGCACGTACCACCAGTTGGCCTGAGCAAAAGTACGACACTTCACCGCATCTTTTTCCGTCATCAGCAATGGCTGCCGATTATCCTCGGTCAGCGCCTGAATTGCTTCTGGCAGATACGTTTGGTGATCGGCAAACGTGACTTCACGCACAACGCTCACGCCTTGCGATCGCAGCGTAGCAAAAAAACGGGGCGGATGACCTATGCCAGCCATGGCGACACATCTCGTCAAGCTCGCCACCGGGCTGGTTTCCCCCGTGAGCACGTTAATTGCGTCACCCGGCTGCAAATGCATGGCAATTTCGCCGGACTGGGGTTCTCCACCGTTAACCACTATGGCATCCACGCTGTGCAGGCGCGCAGCCCGCTCGCGCATCGGCCCGGCAGGTAGCCACCAGCCGTTACCAAAGCGACGCTCACCGTCCACCACCACGATCTCGATATCCCGCGCCAGCGCGTAGTGTTGCAAACCGTCATCGGTGACAATCACGTCGAGCGGTTGACGCGCCAGTAGCGCCTCAATCGCATCGCGCCGCACAGGGGATACCGCCACCGCAGCGCCCGTGCGCTGGTAAATCAGCACCGGTTCATCGCCCGCTTGGGCAGTAGACACCGAGGCATCCACCACCAGCGGATAGCGCTCCGCCTTGCCACCGTAGCCACGCGACACCACGCCAACGCGATACCCTTGGCGTTGCAGTTGTTCTACCAACCAGACCACCAGCGGCGTTTTACCATTTCCCCCTGCGGTCAGGTTGCCCACGATCGCGACCGGGATGGGCGCACGCCAGACTCGACGCCAGCCCGCACGATAGCTATAGCGGATAACCGCCGTAATCAGTCCATACAACACCGCGAAAGGGATAAGCAGCCAGTAGAGCCGCGATGCGCCGGACCAGATGCGCGCTATCATTCGCCAAACTGCATTCTATGCAACTGTGCGTAAGCGCCATTTTTCGCCAGCAGTTCCGCGTGTGGCCCACGTTCAATAATCTGCCCATCCTCGACCACCAAAATTTCATCCGCACTCTCGATGGTAGACAAACGGTGCGCAATCACCAATGCGGTACGATCTTTTTGCAGTTCATCCAGTGCAGCCTGAATCGCTCTTTCTGATTCAGTGTCCAGTGCTGACGTTGCTTCATCCAGCACCAGAATCGGACAATCACGCAGCAATGCGCGCGCAATGGCAATACGCTGACGCTGCCCGCCAGAGAGCAAGACGCCATTTTCACCGATAATGGTATCCAGACCGTTATCCATTTTGCTGATAAAGTCCATAGCATGCGCCATTTTAGCCGCGCGCTCGATGTCTTCTCGCGAATAGCGATCGCCGCAGGCATAGGAGATATTGTTGGCGATGGTGTCGTTAAACAGATGCACATGTTGCGACACTAACGCAACCTGACGACGCAGCGAGGAGAGTGTATATTCGCGCAGGTCATGCCCATCCATCAGAATCTCGCCGGATTGGATATCGTAAAAACGGGTAATCAGGTTGGCGATAGTGGATTTGCCGGATCCTGAGCGCCCGACCAACGCGACCGTTTTACCCGGAGGAATGTGCAGGCTGACATTCTTAAGTGCCAACGTCTCTTTGGTCGGATAGGAAAAGCTGACATTGCGGAATTCCAGCTCACCTTCGGCTCTTTCCAGCACGCGCGTGCCTTCGTCCTTCTCCTGTTCCATATCCAGAATGGCAAACAGCGTTTGGCAGGCCGCCATCCCGCGTTGGAACTGGGCATTGACGTTGGTGAGCGATTTAAGCGGACGCATCAGGGCGATCATTGAGGAGAACACCACGGTGATGGTCCCGGCCGTCAGCGTATCCATCACACTTGGGAAGCTGGCGGCATAAAGCACAAATGCCAACGCCAGAGACGCAATCAACTGGATAATCGGGTCAGAAATCGCTGATGCCGAAACCATTTTCATACCCTGGGTACGAATGCGGTTACTGACTTTATCAAAACGCGCCACTTCGACGTCCTGACCGCCGAAAATCAGCACTTCTTTATGGCCTTTCAACATCTGCTCGGCGCTGGCGGTCACCTGCCCCATAGTGTTCTGAATATTTTTGCTGATATTGCGAAAACGCTTAGACACTACGCGGATTGCGATAGCCACGATAGGCGCAATCACAATCAGGATAATAGACAGTTGCCAACTGTAGTAAAACATCAGCACAAACAGGCCGATAATCGACGCTCCTTCGCGCACCAGCGTAATTAACGCCCCGGATGAAGAAGAAGCCACCTGCTCGGAATCATAGGTAATGCGAGAGAGCAGCGTTCCGGTTGATTGCTGATCGAAAAAGCCGACGGGCATACCCATGATGTGGCTAAACAAGCGACGGCGCATATTCATCACCACCTTGCCGGATACCCAGGAGACGCAGTAAGCGGACACATAACCGGTTACCCCGCGTACCAGCATCAGGCCCATCACCACCAGTGGCATCCACAGCAAAATGCTGCGATCGGTTTTCCCAAACCCTTCATCCAGCAAAGGCTTCAACAGCGAGAGCATCAGCGTGTCACCCGCCGCATTGATGATAAGCGCAATGGCCGCCGCGGCTAAACCCGCCTTAAAGGGAGAAATCATCGGCCACAGGCGACGGAAGGTCTGCCAGGTGGAGAGGTCTTTATCATTCAGCATGCAATAAACCTGAATTATTTATAAATAGCCGCTTATTCTACTCACTATCGCGCTTTACGCCAAACCACTGATGATACCAAAACGGCGATAGCCGCTCACGATAGGGTAAAACCTGCCAGTGTTCGTTGAAAAAACGTACACTGACTTGTCCTGATTGCGCCGTATCGACCCAATGATGTCCACCTTTGCGATAACGGGCGATAACCGCAGCAGACGGCAGACGCCACGGATTATAGCGTCCAGTGGAGGCAAGCGCATACTGGGGATTCACCGCGCGTAAAAATGGTGCACTGGATGAGGTCTTACTGCCGTGGTGGGGAATTTGTAACAAATCAGCAGCCAATTCGTCTCGCATCGCGCTCTCAAGGCGTCGTTCTGCTTTCATTTCGATATCTCCGGTCAATAACACGCGGTGTCTACCATCATCGATACGCACCACGCAGGAATCATCGTTTCCCGCGTACGCCACCCGTTTTGGCGGCCACAATACCGTGAACCTCAACCTGCGCCACTGCCAGGTCTCCCCCTGAATACAAGCGCGATGCCCCGGCTGGGTAAACGGGCTGTACACCGTGAGCCCAGGATACGCCTGCAACAAAGAGCCAAGGCCACCGATATGATCCTGATGGCTGTGACTGAGAATAACCGACTCGGGCGTGATGCCACGCCAGCGTAAATAGGGCAAAATCTCGTATTGCGCCATGTCACCGCCCGGCCACTGGCTGCCCGTATCAAACAGGATTGCATGCCCCTCCCGTTCGATAACCATGGCTAATCCGTGCCCCACATCCAACATGTCCAATCGCCATTCCGCTTGCGGGGCTGCAGCCCGCTGCAGCACCAGATACAGCACTAACCCCGCCACGCTGGCAGGATAGAGGCGCCACCAGCCAAAGCGCCAGATAATAACGCCGCACCACCCCATCAGGCTCCAGGCAAGGTAGTGTTCGTCAATGGCTATCCAGCCGCGTTGCAGCGGTTTGAGCACCAGAAACACCACATCCAACGATCGATCCGCCAGCCACCAGGTGCTGTAACTTAACATGGGGAACGACGCCAGCGGCAGTGCCAACAACACCAGGGGCGTAGTAATAAAAGAAACCAGCGGCACGGCCCAGATATTAGCCGGTAGCGATGTAAGGCTGATGCCCTTAAAAATCCCCCACTGCAACGGCAGCAGCAGTAAGGTAATGCCACATTGCAAATGCGCCACACGCAAGAGAGCCCAACGCCACCCTTGGCAAAATGGATAGGGCAACGGTGCCCATTGAAACCAGAAAATCAGCCCGGCGACGGCGACACAAGAGAGCCAAAAGCTGTTGGACAGCACCATCATCGGCTCGCCGAGAAAAAGTAATGCGATACACCACAACCACACTTGCCAAGAGGTGCAGGTAACGCCCCATAAACGAATCAGCGTCCAGAGGCTAAATGCCAGCGCGGCTCGGATCGCCGGCGGGTTTTCGCCCGCTAACCACGCATAGCTCCAGGCGAAGAGCACACCGGCCAACAGGGGTAACTGCGGCACGATCCAACGCAACGGCAACAGGCGTTGCACAGCACGCATCAGTCCCCAACCGAACATGGCAGCCAAAACGATATGCAATCCAGAAATCACCATCAGGTGCATGGTGCCCGTCTGCTGCAACACGGCGCTGGCTTCAGACGTTAACGATTTCATTACGCCAAACACCAGCGCCAGCAAGATGGCATGCCAACGCAGCGCGCTGGCGTGCTGTTCAACCTGCGTTAACAGGCGTTGACGCGCACCGCACGCTAGCGTAATCGGCGTAGCACGCAGCACGCGCGCCGACGCCAACTGCCGCTTGGCAATCCCCCAGCGTTGCCGGTCAAATCCACCTTGATTTAACCGACTATGAAGCGGACGAAAACGGGCACGAATCAGCCAACGCTGTCCACCGCACCACGCCTCCATCGCACTCGGCACCGTGAGCGTGGCGTAAAACGCCGGAAAAACCCATCTGCCTCGCAGCTTTTCGACCTGAACCAGAATCTGTTGATCCTGATGACCGGAGATGCGCATCTCTACGATCTTCACCTCAGCGCTTAGCGCTTTACCATCGATGTCGGCCATGGTCGTTAGCATGGAATGGGCATCAAGTAGCGCAAGTGCCAAACAGATAACGGAGAGGCTCAACACCCGCGCTATTCTGGCGCGGCAGGTTGCCAACAGCAGCATCGACACCATCAACACCGTGACCGAAGCCCAGCGTGACGGTATCTGCGGCAACCACAGCAGAGGCAGAGTTCCCGCAATAACGGCACATGACGCCATGCTAAACGTCATTCTCGCCATGGCTGCCTCCTTTATGATTCAGCAGCAAGCAGCGTGACGCGTTGTGGTGGAACGGTACAGCCTTATGCCACAGAGTTGCAGCGGGATTCGCATGGGATGACGTCAATTTTCATGACGCAGCGCAAGGGGTGAAGCGCGATCGCAATCGTCAGCGGGCTTGGGGCAACGCGAGAAGCATCACGCAGCAACCAGAAAATGCAGCAATAAAAAAGGCCGCACAGGCGGCCTGATAAAAAGGAGGTAGCGCTTACGCGTCTTGGCCCGGCACGGCGCACTTCATTTCGCCCATCTCTTTCAATTTCTTGGAGAGATCGCGACGCTCTTTTGACAGATCGGCATTCTTGATGATGTATTCATCCACGCGATCTTCATAGTCACCGCGCATGGTGGCAATAATGCCCTGAACATCTTCAATACTCATGCCCGGTTTCAAGTATTCGCTCAGGTTATCCAGCAACAGTACGCGCTTCTGGTTATCACGGATTTTCTTTTCGTTATCGACAATTTCACGCTGCAACTTGTTCTTGCGACGGAAAATTCGCACAAACTCGAGCACATCCTGGAAACAGGGCTTGGTCGCCTTATCCATTGTTATCCCCTCACGTGGATCAGTTAACTTTGAGATCAACGGTGTGTTGACCGTCACTCCGCTCACGATACAGGGGAGTGACTATGCTCGACAAGTCGGTTTTTCAGTTACCCCACCTGCCGCCCGTTCAAAGGCGAAAATTGGTGACAATATCAACGATAATAGACGGCAATACGTTGATGGCGTACCTGTTCAATCTCGACCTGGGTATCAAAAATGGATTCCAACACCGAGGAGACCATCACTTCTTCCGGCTTGCCGTTATAGACAATCTGCCCTTTGCGCATCGCAATAATATAATCCGAGTAAGCAGACGCGAAGTTGATGTCATGAATGACCAGTACGATGGTTTTGCCCAACTCATCCGCGGCGCGACGGATCTGTTTCATCATCGCCACCGCGTGTTTCATATCGAGATTGTTCAACGGCTCATCCAGCAGAACGTATTCGGTATCCTGACACAATACCATCGCCACATAGGCGCGCTGGCGCTGACCGCCGGACAGTTCGTCCAGAAAACGATCTTTAAACTCGGTGAGATTGAGGAAAGCCAGAGCATCCGCAATGCGTTTGCGGTCCTCAGCGTTCAAACGCCCTTTGGTGTAGGGATAACGGCCAAAGCCGACCAACTCTTCAACGGTGAGGCGGCTGGTAAAACGGTTTTCCTGGCGCAACACAGAGAGGCAGGTCGCCATCTGCTCACCGGGCGTGGTGGCAATATCCATCCCATTAACGGTGACGCGACCGCTGTCCGCCGCCAACAAGCGACTTATTACCGACAGCAGGGTGGATTTCCCTGCCCCGTTAGGCCCAATGATTGACGTTACGCCACCACGGGAAATGGTGGCCGTAATGTCATTCAGCACCACTTGATCGTAATAGGCCTTGGTTAGATGCTCAATCTCAATCACACGGCAACCTTTTTCAATAACAACAAGATAAACAGAGTCCCACCGATAAATTCAATCACAACGGACAATGCCCCCGCCATATTCAGCAGGTGTTCCAGGATCAGCTGTCCGCCGACCAGGGATATCACCCCGAGCAGAAACGCCGTGGGCAACAAAATGCGATGCTGGCTGGAGCCAGCCACCAGATACGCCAGATTGGCTACCATAAAGCCCAGGAAAGTGAGCGGGCCGACCAGCGCGGTAGAAACCGCCACCAGTACCGACACCAGCAGCAGAATCAGGGTGACACTGCGGTTGAAGTTGATGCCCAGATTCACTGCGCTATCACGCCCTAACGCCAGCACATCCAGTTCGAAACGCCGCCGCCAGATAATAATGGCAACCACCACCACGATCAGCGCGGTCAACGCGATCAGCTCCGGCACAGCGCGGGTAAAGGTGGCAAACATGCGCCCTTGCAATACGGCAAACTCCGTGGGCGTCAGCAGGCGCTGCATCAGGCTCGAGGCGCTACGAAACAGCGTGCCGCAGATAATGCCGACCAGCAGCACCAGATGCAGGTTGTCGCGTCGCCCCAAAAACAGCCAACGATAAAGCACCGCAGAAAACATCACCAGCAGCAGCGCTTCACACAGAAACTTGCCGCTGACGCCCACCCAGGGAATGCCCTTAGCCCCAAACATAAAGATGATCAGCGTTTGGATCAGCACAAACAGGTTTTCGAAACCCATGATGGAGGGCGTGAGAATGCGGTTGTTGGTCACCGTTTGAAACAGCAGCGTGGAGGTGCTGGCGGCGAACGCCACCAGCAGCATGGTCGCCAACGTCAGGCCACGATGCACCAGAATGTACTGCAAATTGCTGCCGAGCTTGATGGTCATAAAAATAACGATCGCCGTCAGCGCCAACGCGCCGAGTAACCACAAGCGTTTCGCTGGCGTTCCGATAGCGGACATCAGTCCGCTATCGCTGCGGGATAGTTTAACCTCGTTAACTGACATGGCGTTTTTGACTCAACAACAGGATAAGGAACACCACCGCACCAATGACGCCCAGAATGACACTCACCGGGATCTCAAACGGATAACGAATTACCCGGCCAATCACGTCGCACAGCAACACCAATCCCCCTCCCAGCAGGCACACCCAGGGAATGGTTTTACGCACATTATCACCAAGCAGCATACTGACAAGGTTTGGCACGATCAGACCGAGGAAAGGCAGCGTACCGACCACCACCATCACCACCCCGCTGATGATGGCAATAATCGCCAGCCCGAGCAGCATCACTTGCCGATAGTTGAGACCGACGTTGACGGAAAATTCGCGGCCCATGCCCGCAACAGTGAAGCGATCTGCCGTCCAGCAGGCAATCAGTGTAAGAATGCCCACCAGCCACAACAGCTCGTAGCGCCCGCGCAGCACGCCGGAGAAATCGCCAGATTCCCAGCCGCTCAGCGACTGCAACAGGTCAAAGTGCATCGCAGCGAAGGTGGTGATCGCACCGATCACCGCGCCCAGCATAATACCCACCAGCGGCACCACCAGCGCCGATTTCAGCACGATGCGCCGCAACAGCAGCATAAACAGCACGGTGCCTGCCATAGCAAACAGGCTGGCAACGGTCATTTTCACCAGCAGCGAGGCGGAGGGCATTAACACCATCACCACCAACAATCCCAGGCTGGCGGACTGCGTGGTGCCCGCCAGAGACGGCTCGACAAAGCGGTTCTGCGTCAACAACTGCATGATCAAACCGGCCACGCTCATGGCACTGCCCGCCAGCAGCAGCGCCAGCGTGCGCGGAACACGGCTGATCAGGAAGATATCGCGCATAATAGGATCGCGCCACACGGCATCCAGGGTCACCTGACCCGCACCGACAAACAGGCTGGCAACGATCATCCCCGCCAACAGGACGAATACCGCCGACAAATAGACAGGTTTCATGGCAAGCATCGTGCTATCTGATTACTTCTTGTCTAACGCTTTATTGACGTCATCAATCAGACGCGAATAGCTCTGCAAGCCACCGGCGATATAGAGTGACGCGGAATCAAGATACACCACATGCTGGTTCTGCCACGCTTTGGTTTTCGTCACCAGCGGGTTATCCAACACTTGCTGGGCTGGCAAGCCACCGGTAGTGCCGATAGCGCTATCACGATCTAATACAAACAGCCATTCAGGGTTGATACTCAGCAGCAGCTCAGCGGTAACCACGTTGCCATGGCGACCCGGATCGGGAAATTCGGTGGCAGTGGCGAACCCCAGTTCGTCAAACACAAAGCCAAAGCGTGATTTCGGGCCATAGGCAGAAATCTTGCCGCCGTTGACCATCAGCACCATGGCTGTACCGGCTTGCCCCGCTTTTTCACGGGTTTGTGCGACGCGTTGTTTGAAATCGTCGAGCTTGGCTTTGACTTCATCCTGTTTGCCGAAAATCTCACCCAGTTGCTCAATGCGATGGATAAAGCTCGGCATAAATTGCTGCTCATCAACATCCAGAGAAATGGTCGGCGCAATACCGCTCAGTTTTTCATAGGCATCACGGGCACGACCACCCGCAATAATCAGGTCCGGCTTGGCGCTGCTCAGCGCTTCATAATTGGGCTCAAACAGGGTGCCGGCATTCAGGTATTCACTGCCGGAATATTTTGCCAGGAAAGGAGGAAGATGCGCGCTGCTTTGCGGCACACCGGCTACCGGGATCTGCAATGCATCCAGCGTATCCAGAATGGCGGGATCAAACACGACAACTTTTTTCGGATGCAGCGGTACCGTTGTTACCCCTTGGGCATGTTCAACGCTAATGGTTGAACTGGCCGTAGAGGACTTCTCTGACTGATCGCACCCTGCTACCACCAGCAAAGAAGCTAACAGCGTCGTTTTAATCGCACTGGAAAACCGCATCATCGTCTCCTTGTTAATTACCTTCTTGCACGGCACTGCGTGTTAGAAGGAATTTAATTATCATTCGCATTAAAGTGCGAAATTGTAACGAATGACGATGCGAATGCATAGGGATTCCTGCCCCTTAGGAATTGATGCACATCAGGAAACCCGTGCTTTGATCTTACCCACGTAATGTGGACATGACACTACGCGAGGTTTACAGGGGCTTCTTGCTGGTTGGTACGGACGTTGTCATGTGAATTATTTCTGGTTGAGCGTTGACTCACTGAGTCGCGTGTCCCCTGTTGCTGGGGAAAATCACGATGAGGCTATGGTCTGCGATCTATCGCTTTATGGGTTCCGACCCTGCGTAGCACAGCTACATCTCCGTTTAGCTCAAAACTGAGTTTGTGGCTATGATTTGCTGTGATATGGATGGTAAAGACAGGAGGCTGGTTGTTGCCTTTTAACTTCTCTAACCTCAACCTCTTAGGCTGTGGGTTTGTCAGAAGTTCTTTAATAGCATCTTTTAAATGCTGCTTTATGTCATCAGGCAATCTTTTGGCAGAAAGAACAAACGTTGTGTACGTGGTTGCATCTATATGCCTGATTATTCTGTTCATAAAGAGGCAAAAAAAGCGTCCACCTCTTCAGCAGAAGATAGTTTTGTCGCTTTCCCTTTCGGCATAACATCCGCGTTGTGTTCCATGATTGCCCAACGTAGTGCTTCTTGCTGGTCAAACAGTCCTTTCGTCACAGCCATTGCCTGTAACAATTCTTCGTAAAGCGTTTCTCCCGGCTTGCAGCATCCCATAACCCCACCTGCGTTATCAGCCATGTCTTGATACATAGCTCGCAAAGACTCCTGATCATTCTCAATCAGAGTAAGGAGTTCTTCACTGACAGGTGAAGGTAAAGAGGTGATATCAGCCACAAGCTGGCGTCCGTACTCTATGCGGGCAGAGAATTCACTATTTATCTCCGAGAAATACTTTTCAAGTTGATCCATGGCATTCAATATATTTAAGGGACGGGAAACCCTAACTGAATCTATACCACTGGCATAGAAGCTAATTTTTCCAGATATGCTATGGTCTTTTTTCATGTATTGCCCCTTTTGAACACATGGTTCACTGTCAAGTCTACTTGACATGATATCATCCTGCAATCACGGTCCTATCAGGTACCTTCATGATTTCGCCTATATGCGCGACATGCCGAATAAAAAAGAAAGTTGGGATGAAACGGGCGTGAACTCTGATATTTTCCAAGTAGTAACTTTAGCTTTGTGTCGCAGTGGGCCGTAATAGTATGGTGTACACGCAGTAAATTGGAATAGGTAGCAATTATGTACGCAAATGGCATCGGTCTAGCAAATGCAACTTAACGGTTTGTGGTGCCAAGTAAGACAAACAAAGACGGATTTTTTACATAACACACTGGTTGTAATAGACAAAATAACGCATGAGAGCGATTAATAAGACAATGAGCGACACATCAATACAGCCAACGTACTTTATCCATGACTATGAAACCTTCGGCAAACATCCTGCCCGCGATCGCCCGGCGCAGTTTGCCGGTGTGCGTACCGATATGGACTTCAATATCATTGGTGAGCCTCTGGTCATTTACTGCCAGCCCACGGATGACTACCTGCCCGAACCGGAAGCGGTGCTCATCACCGGCATTACGCCGCAAATCGCGCAGGCCAAAGGGGTTTGCGAGGCGGAATTTGCGAGCCAGATTCATGCTGCCTTCAGCGTGCCGAACACCTGCATCATGGGTTACAACAATATTCGCTTCGACGATGAGGTGAGCCGCAACATTTTTTACCGCAACTTCTACGATCCGTACGCCTACTGTTGGCAGCACGGGAATTCACGCTGGGATTTGCTGGATGCGCTGCGCGCCTGCTATGCCTTGCGCCCGGACGGCATTGTGTGGCCGCAAAATGATGATGGCTTGCCCAGTTTTCGCCTGGAGCACCTGACACAGGCCAATGGCGTAGCGCACGAACACGCCCACGATGCCATGTCCGATGTGTATGCCACCATTGCCATGGCAAAGTTGTTCAAGCAAGCCCAGCCGAAACTGTTCCAGTATCTGTTTGCGCTGCGCAATAAAAACAAGGTCAGTCAGCTTATCGATATCCCCCAAATGAAACCGCTGGTGCACGTCAGTGGGATGTTTGGCGCGGCGCGCGGCAATACCAGTTGGGTGGTACCGCTGGCCTGGCACCCGGAAAATCGCAATGCGGTGATCCTGTGCGATCTGGCCGGTGATATCACCCCGCTGCTTGAGCTGGATGCTGATGGGCTACGTGAACGGCTCTATACCCCGCGTGATCGTCTGACTCCAGAGCAAAGCCCGGCCCCCATCAAACTGGTGCATATCAATAAATGCCCAGTGCTGGCCCCCGCCAACACGCTGCGCCCAGAAGATGCTGCGCGACTGGGTATCGATCGCCAGCGCTGTCTCGATAATCTGGCGCTGTTACGCCAACGCAGCGATCTTCGCGAAAAAGTGGTTGCGCTCTATGCCGATGCGCCGCCCTTCACGCCGGACGGTGACGTGGATATGCGGTTATATGATGGCTTTTTTGGCGATGCCGACCGGGCTGCCATGAACATTATTCAGCAGACAGCGGCAAAGAACCTGCCCGCGCTGGATCTGTCATTCAATGACAATCGCATCGCGCAGTTATTATTCCGTTATCGCGCCAGAAATTTTCCCGGTACGTTGGATGACAGCGAGCAACAGCGTTGGTTACAGCACCGTAAAGCGGTATTCACGCCTGAGCGCCTTCAGGATTATGTCTCACACTTGAACGACCTCTATGCCCAGCATGAAGACGACAAGCGCAAAACTGAATTGCTGAAAGCCCTGTTTGTCTATACGCAGACGTTGGTCGGCTGATTTTTACGGCGCTAAGGCATAAAAAAGCCGGTTCACATCGTGAACCGGCCCAAGATCGAAACGTGCGGTTATCGACTACATCATTACAGCAGTTCTTCGCTGCACTGCGGTACCGGCTCACGAAAAGTGCGAGTCACAAACGCCAGGTAGATCAGGCCAATAGACGCCCAAATCAGCCCCAACGTCATGGAGCTTTTCTCCAGATTGAGCCACAGCGCCCCCACCGCCAATGCGCCTAACAGCGGCAACACCAGATAGTGGAAGGTGTCTTTCAGCGTGCGGTTACGGCCTTCACGCAGATAGAACTGCGAAATCACCGACAGGTTGACAAAGGTAAATGCCACCAGCGCCCCAAAGTTAATTAACGCCGTTGCCACTTCCAGATCGAAAGAGACCGCAGAGAGTGCCACCACGCCGACCAGCAGTACGTTCAGCGACGGCGTGCGCCACTGCGGGTGAATATAACCAAAGAAGCGTTCTGGGAACACACCGTCACGCCCCATGACATACATCAGGCGGGAAACCCCGGCATGCGCAGCCATCCCGGAAGCCAGTACGGTAACGCAGGAGAACACCAGAATAATCGACTGGAAGAATTTCCCCGCCACGTACAGCATAATTTCCGGCTGAGAAGATTCTGGCGAATTGAACCGGGCAACGTCAGGGAAATAGAGTTGCAGGAAGTATGACACCACGATAAAGATCACGCCGCCAATCAGTGCGGTCAGGAATATCGCTTTCGGGATCACACGTCCGGCATCCGGGGTCTCTTCTGACAATGAGCTGATACCGTCAAAACCCAGGAAAGAGAAACACAGTATGGTCGCGCCGGTAATCATCGGTACGACATGCGCATTCTCGGACCAGAACGGTCGCGTGCTGACCAACGTACCCGCGCCTTCACCTTGTGACACCCCGTGAATCAGCAGGCCCAGGAAAACCGCCATGATCGCTACCTGCACCACCACGATAATCGAGTTAAGGTTGGCAACAATGTTAATGCCGCGCAGGTTGAACATCGTCATCAGGGCGACCAGTCCTGCCACGAAAATCCAGGCCGGTACCCCTGGGAAAATCGCTTCCAGATAGGTTCTCGCCAGCAGGATGTTAATCATCGGCATAAACAGATAATCGAGCAACGAAGACCAGCCAACCATAAAGCCGACGTGCGGGCTGATCGCCTTTTGCGCGTAAGTGTAGGCTGAGCCTGCGGAAGGAAAACGGCGCACCAGTTTGCCGTAGCTGACAGCAGTAAACAGGATACCAATCAGCGCGAAGCCATAGGCGGTGGCGACATGGCCATCCGTCAAATTGGTCACGATGCCGAAAGTATCATAAATGGTCATTGGCTGCATGTACGCCAGCCCCATCATGACCACCTGCCACAGCGTCAGGGTTTTTCTTAACTGAGCACGTTGCGAAGCCGGAGCGGCACTGTTAACAGACATGATAAGCCTCTCCTATTCCCACAACAGACAACGTTGGACCGACAAACGCCGGTGCCCTATTGAGAAATTGCCCCATTTTCCTTTCCTCATCGTGGCCGTTTGGCACACAGAATACTGATTATCTATCCGGATCGATGTCCGGCCTCTTGGTTGAAAACACAGATGTTGCGTCATGGTTTGATGCAAAAAAATAACCGACGCTAGTGAAGCGTCGGCTATTTACAGGGCGCGTATAATGCCCTAATTGGGGTATTCTGACAAGCTATAGTGTTATTCTTAATGACATTTAGTGGGATTCTCGCCGAGCTAAATGTAAAAAAATATTATTCTGCGCGGTAGCGCCAGCAATCAATCCTGAAAACGCTTTCTTTTTTGGATTTGTAAGCGTTCCAATTCGTAGATCACCTGCTGCAAATCGCGCTCTTGAGAAGCCGAAAGCGCCGGGAATTTAAAGCTCAGCCGCTTCATCACTTTCACTTCGCCTTTGCTGTCAACGACTTTGCTGTCAGCCTGACCCACCAGTTGCATATCGACGCAGAAGAAGCCGTATTCATCCAGGTCCATCTCGACATTTTCCAGAATGTCGCCCGGCGAAATCACGTCGCTCATGTCCCGTTCGGTATACAGCCCTAAACCACCGAGGGAAATATCTTTAATTTCAAACTGAAACGGCGTCTTATCCACTAACTCACCGCGACACAGCAGCGGTGGCCACACGGGGGTAGTAATGCGAAAATAGTTTCTGCGCTGTATATAGAACAGCTCGGGTGGAACCTGGGCCGTGAACGCTGGTAAGCCTTGAAAATCAACAGTGCGAGCAATACTGGACTTGAATTCTACTTTAGCGCCTGCCGGTTCAGCCACGAAAGCAAGATCGCCTGCGTACAACGCGCGACTGTTTTCGGTTTCAACGCCACCAAGGTCGAAAACAAAGAGGTTATCGTCTGGAAATACATCCAGAATCTTACTGATAAATTGCCCGCGCGCATGGTTAACCATCACAGTGATATCATTTTTTTGCAAGTCGCGTAACGTCGCGCAGATAGCCAGTTTATTGCGCTTGACAAACTGTTCTTTGGAATTCTGTTCCACCACACCTATCCCCATCATGAAATGAATGGTCTATGCACATCGGCAGCCAATCGCATGAAAAAAACATCACATGGGTATCGGCAGCGGATTAGTAAACTTTAGCTCAGCGGTTGCGAAACTATCATTACATGGCGTGCAGGAAATGATGCTGAGCCCCTTAACGTTACGGTGTGGAGAGGCATGGCGTCAAGCCAATACGCATCAGGCATTCAGGCCAGCACCGTGTTCAGCGCCAGAAGCGCCAGTGACACGCTCAATGCGCCGCCAACGCGGGTAGCGACTTGCGCAAACGGCATTAATGCCATCCGCTCTCCGGCACTTAAAATGGCGACATCTCCCGTACCTCCCTGCCCACTCTGACAACAAGAGATAATCGCAACGTCAATAGGATGCATGCCAATCTTTTTGCCCACCAGAAAGCCTGTAATCACCAATGACAGCACGGTGGAAACAATCACCAACAGATTCGCCAACGTCAATGCTTCTTCCAGCGCCTGCCAGGATGTCATCGCCACCCCGACCGCAAACAAAATGGGATAGGTTACCGCCGTTTGAAAGAATTTATACACCACCTGCGAGCCCGCCAGCAGCGACGGTGAAATCCCGTTTATCAGCTTGAGCGCGATCGCCAGAAACAGCATGCCAACCGGGGCGGGCAACCCGCAGACACGGTATATTTCCACCCCCACCATGTAGAGCAGCATGGCGAGTAGCGCCCCCGCCGCGATAGAAGCTAATTCAGGCTTTGCGCTGGGCGGCGCAGACAAGTCGGGCGAGCTGTTGCTGAGGCTCATGCTGTCAGGCATCAACGCCCCCTCTCCTGTCAGATGTGGAAAGCGTTTGCCGAGTTGATTCAATATTCCCGCCAGAATAATGGCGGTCAGGCTCCCCAACATCACGATCGGCAACATATGACCCAGCGCATCGGCCTGATCCTGATTCAGCAGTAGCGCGTAACCAATCGAAAGCGGAATCGCCCCTTCGCCAATGCCCCCCGCCATAATGGGTAACACCAAAAAGAAAAACAGATGGAACGGATCCATTCCCAGTGCGAGGCCCACCGCCATCCCCGTCAACATGCCGACCACCTCACCGCACAGCATCGGAATAAAGATGCGTAAGAATCCCTGAATCAAGGTAGTGCGGTTCATGCTAAGCGTACTGCCCACGATAATGCAGCAAATGTAGAGGTACAGAATATTGCTGTCGTGATAAAAGGTGCTGACTGATGCCACCACCGCCTGGGGTAACAGCCCGTAATACACCAAGGCAGAGGGAATAAAGGTGGCGCAAATGGCCGCGGCCCCCATTTTACCCACCAGCGGTAAACGACGACCGAATTCACCACAGGCAAAACCGAAAAAAGCCAGGGTCACGACCATCACGACAATATCACTTGATAAGGTATCGTTGACGCAGTTCAGTACCACCAATCCTCCCGCCAGAATAAACAGCGGTAGCGGGATCACACCCACCTTATAATCGTGCCAGATACGCTGCCATTTATTTTTAAGTAAATCGGGTCGATGCGCCTTATCAACTCGCCTGACATCACTCATATCATCTTTCATGTTCACCGCCATGGTATTATTGCTATCTACAAAAATAGAATGCGTTGACATCTCTTCTGGAATGCAGTGGAACGTGACGGATAATAGTCTGTCGACGATCGAATAATCGCCGCTCAGTGTTTCCAGATCTTCTTTGGCAATATGAGAGGAAAATAAAATTAGTGGCCCTGCGCGACACGTAAACACTATATTAATTCTGGTTATTTTCTATCAAAAAACGCAGATATAAATAGCGACAAATTACGCTTTATTTTATTAACGATTACAGTAGTGTGCCGCGATTATTGTCACCGGCTTATCAATGCGTTCATCGAGAATACACTACCCCTGCCAACGGAAGATGCTGTCGATGGTAAAGTACGGCTATCCGCCTTCACTCTGTCAGTACGTTGATAACTGTGCATTTGCCCAGCAACCTATGGGCACCCCGCTGGAAATATCAATCCTTATCACAGATTCATCACCTGCTCAGGCGACACGCTAAATTCGTGCCCCGCCGCCACCGATAACATAAAAAATGACAATAAAAGGCCTGCGGCATTGGCCAATCAACAGCGTCACGCAAGGGGCATCTCCATGGGGTTATTCAACAACGCAGTGAAAAACATTAAAATTTCGCACAAGCTCTATTTAGGCTTCGGCGTGGTATTGCTGTTAGTGGTGTTGGCTTCTTCACTTAGCGCCATGCGCTTTCATGACATTCGCGTCATCTATGAAAAAACCAACCTGATTTACAACATCAACATTGAAGTCTTTCAGGCAAAAATCAATCGACTCAAGTATTTCTATACGCCAGATGATGCCACCCAGAACGTGCTGAGCAATTTCATCAAACATGCCGCCGAGCTCACGCAAAGTGCGCATTCGCTGCCCTGGCGCCCTGAAGAGCAGAATGACCTGCAAACGCTGGACCGTATCCTGGCCGATTTCCAACAGGCCATCAAAGAGATGTCCCAGGCCTCTCAGAATACCGTGGCGTTAAAAAAACAGATCACCGAGCTAAATGGACAGGACGCCATTCAGCGTTTTCGCGACGGCATTGCCGCACAGCCTTTGGGGCTGTCAGAGTATCAACGGGCGGATGATATTGCCTACCTGAGCGCGGCGCTCAAGCAGGTAGCCAGCGTGCTGTATCAAAGCGACACCGACGATGCGGCAAAGGCACTGGATGCCCGTTATCAAACCGCACAGCAGGCCTATCAGGCGGTGCTGCCGACGCTTCCCGCAGAGACACAGGGACTGCTTGATGAGCTGTGGCGTTATACGCAACGCTACGTCGCGCTGCATCAGGAGCATCACAGCGCAATGGCCACGTTGAAGAAAACAGAAAACGCGGTAAAAGTGGGGGGAGACAAAAGCAGCGCGGTGATTAAATCGCTGATTGCCTCGATAAAAGACCAAAACGACCGACTGGCCTACGGCTCTGCCACTATCACGCTGGTGATAGGTGCCATCGCGGTGTTGATCGGTATGTTGATCACCTTTTATATCGTGCGCCAGATTTCACGCCCGGTGCAACGCAACCTGGCGCTGGCGGAACGAATCGCCAGCGGTGATTTGACCGCCACCATCCAGTCCGACAGCAATGATGAGCTGGGCAGACTCACGGCAGCCATGGCGCAAATGAACAACCGGTTACACCACGTCATTGCTGAGGTGCGCGACAGCGTTGGCCGGGTGTCATCCTCTGCGGCAGAGATTGCCGCAGGCAATAGCGATCTGGCCTCGCGTACCGAACAACAATCGGCCGCCGTGGTCGAAACCGCCGCCAGCATGGAACAACTGACCTCGACGGTCAAAAACAACACCGATAACGCGCGGCATGCCAGCCAAATAGCGTCCGAAGCCGCGCAAAATGCACAGAAAGGCGGAGAGGTGGTGCGTAACGTCGTTACTACCATGGATGATATTGCTGCCAGTGCCAGGAGGATTGCCGATATCACCACGGTGATTAACGGCATCGCGTTCCAGACCAATATTCTGGCGCTTAACGCGGCTGTCGAAGCGGCACGCGCCGGTGAGCAAGGGCGCGGTTTTGCCGTGGTAGCGGGTGAAGTGCGCGCCCTGTCGCAGCGCAGCTCTCAGGCAGCCAAGGACATTGCCGCGTTAATCAACGAATCCGTGGAGCGCACCGGCGTGGGCAGTAAACTGGTGGCTGAGGCCGGGCAATCCATGGAAAGCATCGTCAACTCGGTCGCTCGGGTAAACGATATTATGGAAGAGATTTCGTCAGCCTCGGAGGAGCAGAGCCGAGGCATTGAGCAAATCTCACGCGCCATTACCGAACTGGACAGCACCACACAGCAAAATGCCACACTGGTTAGCGCCTCTTCCTCCAGCGCTAACACGCTGGAAGAACAAGCGATCGTGTTAACCCAACTGATGGCAACCTTCCGGCTTGGCGATTCGGAAACGACACCACCGTCGCGGCTGGCGCGTCCGGCAACCCAGGCTCTACCAGCAAAAGCGCCGGTTGCGGGCCATGAGCAGGATTGGACGCACTTTTGACGCTGACTTGATTGCCGCAGGCAAACACTGCGGCAATCAGGATCACTTACCAGGGCATGGTCATGGGATCGGGGTATTGGTACTCAAAGCCCAGCTCACGACAGATACGCTGCCCGTCAATGATTCGCCCGCCCGGCTCACTCTCGGCGTTGAAATGTGGTGCCACAACGCCGAGACGATGCGCCTGTTCGGTGTAAAACGCTCGCTTAGTAGGGTGCTGTGGCGCGCAGAGATTATAGCGATGACCGCCTGCGGGCAGTTGTAACAGCAATTCAATCGCGGCAATCACGTCATCGCGATGCACCAGATTGACGCCGACGTCCCCATCGGGGAGATCGGTTTTTCCTGATAAAAATCGCCCAGGATGTCGATTGGGTCCCACCAGTCCGGCCAGTCGTAGAATATCCACCGAGGTATTAGGCAAGGCGTGCAACCATTGCTCTAACTGTACCAACACATATCCTGCTGACGTCTCTGGATGCAACGCAGAGGACTCACGCATCGTTCCTGCGCCTTTGCCATATACCGAGGTCGAACTGGTGAACAAGATGCGCGGAACGCCGTGCGCCAGCGCGCTATTCACCAATTGTTGCACGGCCAGCAGGTAATTCTCTCCCCCCTGTGCCGTTCGGCTGGCAGGGAGCGTAATCACTAATGCATCGACATTCAGCACGCTGTCGAGATCGTCAGCATCACACACCAGTTCCGGCGTTAAATGCAGCGCATAGCAGGCAATCCCACTCATGCGCGCCGCTTCCACACCGTCAGCCGTGGTTTTCGTCCCCGTTACCCGGTAGCCACGCGCATTGAGCGCCAACGCTAACGGCATGCCTAGCCACCCTAATCCTACGATTGACACCTTTTTCATCGACATCACTCCCGGCTGTCTGAGGTTACTTTCTATTCTACTCTCGAATCGCCGCCTCGTATCCGACAAGACGCCTTTTTCGCTTCATCTGCCCACCGTGCGACCCCAAAAAATGCAACGTTGCGTAAAACCCTAGCTTCGTTCTAACCCGCGCCCTTCGCTGGCAGATTATCCTATTTAATCCATAACCCACCGACGATAATGTGACTATTTATCATTACAGTTACAAAATCCGCTTGTGCATTTTCCAGAAATAAACGGAGCGAAAGCGCGCGCAACAAAAAAAGGTTGCACAACGACAGTGAGATGGTTTAGGTTTATTGGCAATGCAATTAGTGCCCTTTATTTAAGAGAATTTTTTATGTTACGCGTTCTGTCAAACCACCATCATCACCATCATCCTGATTAGTCTTTCAGGCAGTTGGTGCTGGAAGACATTCGGATCTTCCAGTGGCGCAGAACCTAAAGAGAGCCCTCGGAAGATCATCTTCCGAGGGTTTTTTTATGGCCCGATGATAAACAAAAGTGGTGGTCAGCAGCGCATCCATTTTGACAGGTAAAAGAGGTTTCCATGCTGGATAAAACACGTTTACGCATTGCAATGCAAAAATCAGGCAGACTGAGCGATGACTCCCGGGAGTTGCTGGCGCGTTGCGGTATTAAAATTAACTTGCAGCAGCAGCGTTTGATCGCGTTTGCAGAAAATATGCCTATCGATATCCTGCGGGTGCGCGATGACGATATCCCCGGTCTGGTGATGGACGGCGTGGTCGATCTGGGCATCATTGGCGAAAACGTGCTGGAAGAAGAGTTGCTCAACCGCCGGGCGCAAGGGGAAGACCCACGTTATTTTATGCTGCGTCGCCTAGATTTTGGCGCGTGCCGCCTGTCACTGGCCATGCCGCTGGATGAAGAATACACCGGCCCTCAGTGCCTTGATAGCAAACGTATTGCCACCTCTTACCCACACCTGCTGAAAAAATACTTCGATAAACAAGGGATCAATTTTAAATCCTGCCTGTTAAACGGTTCAGTGGAAGTCGCGCCGCGCGCCGGGTTGGCCGATGCCATTTGCGATCTGGTGTCTACCGGTGCCACGCTGGAAGCAAACGGTCTGCGCGAAGTGGACGTTATCTACCGCTCCAAGGCCTGCCTGATTCAACGTGACGGCGAGATGCCCGCCGAGAAACAGCAGTTGATTGACAAGCTGTTGACCCGTATGCAAGGCGTCATTCAGGCGCGCGAATCGAAATACATCATGCTGCACGCCCCTAGTGAACGTCTTGATGAAGTGATTGCCTTGCTGCCCGGCGCAGAGCGCCCGACTATCCTGCCGCTGGCGGGCGATCAAAGCCGCGTTGCCATGCACATGGTCAGTAGCGAAACCCTGTTCTGGGAAACCATGGAACGACTCAAGACCCTGGGTGCCAGTTCCATTCTGGTGCTGCCTATCGAGAAGATGATGGAGTAACCGCCATGACCAGCCGCAATTTCGATACGCTTATTGAGTGGGAACAGTGCGCCGAACCAGAGCGCCAGCAGTTACTGACCCGTCCGGCCATTTCGGCTTCCGACCGCATCACCCGCAGCGTGAACGAGATTCTCGATCGGGTAAAAGTCGAGGGCGACAGCGCACTGCGCGCTTTCAGTGCCCAGTTTGACAAGGTTGACGTAGAGGCGATTCGCGTTACGCCGGAGCAAATTTCTGCCGCTGCCGCGCGACTGGGCAACGACATCAAACAGGCGATGGCAGTCGCCGTCGGCAATATCGAGACCTTCCACAACGCACAGCGTTTGCCGCCCGTTGATGTGGAAACGCAGCCGGGCGTGCGCTGCCAGCAGGTAACGCGCCCTATCGACAGCGTGGGCCTGTATATTCCCGGTGGTTCCGCACCGCTGTTCTCCACGGTGCTGATGCTGGCAACGCCAGCGCGCATCGCCGAGTGCCGTCGCGTAATTCTCTGTTCACCACCGCCGATTGCCGATGAAATTCTGTATGCCGCCCAACTGTGTGGCGTGCAGGAAGTGTTTCAATTGGGCGGTGCACAAGCTATCGCCGCCATGGCATTCGGCACCGAGAGCGTCCCCCGCGTTGCCAAGATTTTTGGCCCGGGCAATGCGTATGTGACCGAAGCCAAGCGTCAGGTCAGTCAGCGTCTGGACGGTGCGGCCATCGATATGCCTGCGGGGCCTTCTGAAGTGCTGGTGATCGCCGACAGCGGCGCCACCCCGGCGTTTGTGGCTTCCGATCTGTTATCGCAGGCGGAACACGGCCCGGACTCCCAGGTGATTCTGGTCACGCCTGATGCCGCACTGGCCCGCGCCGTGGCGCAAGCGGTACAGCAGCAGCTAGCCCAGTTGCCGCGCGCAGAGATCGCGCGTCAGGCACTGGACAGCAGCCGAGTCATCGTGGCGCGCGATTTGGCGCAGTGCATCGACATCAGTAATCAGTACGGCCCGGAGCACTTGATCATTCAAACCCGCGAACCCGAAGCGCTGGTTGCACAAATCACCAGTGCAGGCTCTGTGTTCCTCGGTGACTGGTCACCGGAATCCGCAGGGGATTACGCCTCTGGCACCAACCACGTGCTGCCAACCTATGGTTATACCGCCACTCACTCCAGTCTGGGACTGGCGGATTTCCAGAAACGGATGACCGTTCAACAGTTAACGCCGCAAGGTTTTCTGCGCCTGGCTCCCACCATTGAGGTGTTGGCACAGGCGGAGCAACTGATTGCCCACAAGAATGCCGTCACACTGCGCGTCGCTGCCCTGAAAGAGAAGGAGTCCCAATGAGCATTGAACAACTGGCCCGTGCCAATGTGCGCACGCTTACGCCGTATCAATCGGCGCGCCGTCTGGGCGGTAAAGGTGATGTGTGGCTCAATGCCAACGAATATTTTCAGGCACCGGAATTTCAGCTCACCGCACAAACGCTGAACCGTTATCCCGAATGTCAGCCGCCTGTAGTCATTGAGCGCTATGCTGCCTATGCCGGCGTCAAACCGGAACAGGTGCTGGTCAGTCGCGGCGCAGATGAAGGGATCGAACTGCTGATCCGTGCCTTTTGCGAACCGGGACAAGATGCCGTGCTTTATTGCCCTCCCACCTACGGCATGTATGGCGTCAGCGCGGAAACCCTGGGCGTGGAACGCCGCACGGTGCCCAGCACAGCAGATTGGCAGTTAGACCTGCCCGCTATTGCAGACAATCTCAACAACGTAAAACTGATTTACGTGTGCAGCCCCAACAACCCGACCGGTAACGTCCTTGACGCAGACGATCTGCGTAAGCTGTTGGCACTGGCCGCAGGCAAAGCGCTGGTGGTAGTGGATGAAGCCTATATCGAATTCAACCCCAACTCCACGGTCGCAGGCTGGCTGGCTGACTATCCGCATCTGGTGGTGCTGCGTACCCTTTCCAAAGCGTTTGCGCTGGCAGGGTTACGTTGCGGTTTTACGTTGGCAAATGAACCCGTGATCGCGCTGTTGCTGAAGGTCATCGCGCCTTACCCGCTTTCAACGCCGGTGGCGGATATCGCCGCGCAAGCGCTCGATGACGCCGGGATCGATACCATGCGCGAACGCGTCGCCGAGATTGCGGAAAACCGCGCCTGGCTGATGGCGGCATTAGCGCCTCTGCCTTGTGTGGAGCAGGTGTTCGACAGCGCCAGCAACTATGTTCTGGTACGTTTCGCCGCCGCCAGTAATGTCTTCAAAACGCTGTGGGATCAGGGCATTATTTTACGCGATCAGAACAAACAGCCCAGCCTTTCCGGATGCCTGCGCATCACTGTCGGCAGCCGTGGCGAATGCCAGCAGGTGGTTGCCGCACTGCGCGCCTTATCCGGCATTAACGAGTAATCACCAGGAGCAGACATGGGACAGAAATATCTTTTTATTGACCGCGACGGCACGCTGATTGCCGAGCCGCCGCAAGACTTCCAGGTTGACCGGTTGGATAAACTGGCGCTGGAGCCTGCCGTCATCCCTTCCCTGCTGAGCTTGCAGAAAGCCGGTTTCAAGCTGGTGATGATCACCAATCAAGACGGGCTCGGTACGCCCAGTTTCCCGCAGGAGACGTTCGATCCGCCGCACCAGTTGATGATGCAGATTCTTACCTCACAGGGCATTCAGTTTGACGAGGTGCTGATTTGTCCGCATCTGCCGGCGGATAACTGCGCGTGTCGCAAACCCAAAACCGCTCTGGTGGATGCCTTTTTGCAACAGAACCCGATGGACAGTGCCAATAGTTACGTGATTGGCGATCGCGAAACGGACGTGCAACTGGCGCAAAACATGGGGATCGCCGGATTACGCTATCAGCGTGATGGCCTGGACTGGCAGACCATCACCGACAAGCTCACCCAACGTAACCGTCATGCGCTGGTCAATCGCGTAACGCGGGAAACCTCCATTAATGTGGAAGTGTGGCTGGATCAGGAAGGTGGCAGCAAGATCCACACTGGCGTCGGTTTCTTCGACCACATGCTCGACCAGATCGCCACCCACGGTGGTTTCCGTATGAACATCGATGTGAAAGGCGATCTTTACATCGACGATCACCACACGGTTGAAGACACCGGTCTGGCGTTGGGCGAAGCGCTTAACAAGGCGCTGGGCGACAAGCGCGGTATCGGTCGCTTTGGTTTTGTGCTGCCGATGGATGAGTGTCTGGCACGCTGCGCGCTGGATATTTCCGGGCGTCCACATTTGGAATATAAAGCCGAATTTAACTACCAGCGCGTAGGCGATTTAAGCACGGAAATGGTCGAGCACTTCTTCCGCTCACTCTCCTATGCCATGGGATGCACCCTGCACTTGAGAACCAAAGGCCGTAACGATCACCACCGCGTAGAAAGCCTGTTCAAAGTGTTTGGCCGCACGCTGCGCCAGGCCATTCGTGTCGAGGGTGATACCCTGCCCAGCTCGAAAGGGGTGCTGTGATGAACGTGGTGATCCTCGATACCGGCTGCGCCAATCTCGCTTCCGTCACCTACGCGGTGCGCCGCCTGGGCTATGACCCGGTGGTGAGCCGCGACCCCGAGGTGGTGCTGCGCGCCGACAAACTGTTTCTGCCCGGCGTCGGCACCGCGCAGGCCGCCATGGACCAGCTTACCGCCCGTGACCTGATCCCGCTGATCAAAGCCTGCACCCAGCCGGTGCTCGGTATCTGCCTCGGCATGCAACTGCTCGGCTCGGCCAGCGACGAGAATGGCGGGATTGATACGTTGAATATCATTCCGGCTGCGGTAAAAAAAATGCAAGACCGCGGCCTGCCGCTACCGCACATGGGCTGGAACCAGGTCACGCCGCAGGCCGGGCACCGTCTGTTCCAGGGCATTGATGACGGTGCCTACTTCTACTTTGTGCACGGCTATGCCATGCCGGTATGTGCCAACACCATCGCACAAGCAGAGTACGGTGAGGCCTTTACTGCCGCGGTACAGAAGGACAACTTCTACGGCGTGCAATTTCACCCAGAACGCTCTGGGGCCGCAGGCGCTCAGTTGCTGAAAAACTTTCTGGAGATGTAATCAGCATGATTATCCCCGCACTCGATCTTATCGACGGACAGGTGGTTCGTCTTCATCAGGGTGACTACGGTCAGCAACGCCAGTATGGCAGCGATCCCCTCCCCCGTTTGCAGACCTATCAGCAACAGGGGGCAGAGGTGCTGCATCTGGTGGATTTGACCGGCGCGAAAGATCCGTCCGCGCGACAAATTCCGCTGTTAAAAACCCTGCTGGCCGGTGTCAGCGTACCGGTACAAGTCGGTGGCGGCATTCGTTCCGAACAGGATGTCGTTGCGTTGCTGGAAGCAGGCGCAAGCCGCGTGGTGATCGGCTCCACCGCAGTAAAACAGCCTGAGCTGGTGCAACAATGGTTCAGCCGTTACGGCGCAGATGCGCTGGTACTGGCGCTGGATGTGCGCATCGATGCACAGGGCGTAAAACAGGTCGCGGTCAGCGGTTGGCAAGAAAACTCAGGTGCCACGCTGGAAAGCGTTATTGAGCAGTATTTGCCGGTCGGCCTCAAGCACGTGCTGTGTACCGATATCTCCCGTGATGGCACGCTGAGCGGTTCCAACGTCGAACTCTATCGCGCGGTATGTCAACGTTATCCTCAGGTGGCCTTTCAGGCCTCCGGCGGGATTGGCGGGTTGCAGGATATTGCCAATCTGCGCGGCAGCGGCGTGCAAGGCGTGATCGTAGGCCGTGCGCTGCTGGAAGGAAAATTCAACGTAACGGAGGCTATCACATGCTGGCAAAACGGATAATTCCCTGTCTCGACGTGCGTGACGGTCAGGTGGTAAAAGGGGTGCAGTTTCGCAACCACGAAATCATCGGCGATATCGTTCCGTTAGCACAGCGCTATGCTCAGGAAGGCGCTGACGAACTGGTGTTTTACGATATCACCGCGTCGTCTGACGGGCGCGTGGTCGACAAAAGCTGGGTATCCCGCGTAGCAGAGGTGATTGATATCCCTTTCTGCGTGGCCGGTGGCATTAAAAGCGTCGAAGATGCCGGACAAATCCTCTCGTTCGGTGCCGATAAAATTTCGATTAACTCCCCGGCGCTGGCCGATCCTATCCTTATCACCCGCCTTGCCGATCGTTATGGCGTACAATGCATCGTGGTCGGGATCGATACCTGGTTCGACAGCGCTACCGGGCGTTATCATGTGAATCAGTACACCGGTGATGAAAGCCGCACCCGTGTTACCCAGTGGCAAACACTGGATTGGGTGCAGGAAGTGCAACAGCGCGGTGCCGGTGAAATTGTGCTGAACATGATGAATCAGGATGGCGTGCGTAACGGTTACGATCTGGAACAGCTAAAATTGGTGCGTGAACGCTGCCATGTTCCATTGATCGCCTCCGGCGGTGCCGGTACGCCTGAACATTTTTTGCAAGCCTTTGAGCAGGCTCAGGTAGACGGTGCGCTGGCCGCTTCCGTATTCCATAAGCAAATCATCAATATTGGCGAGTTAAAGCAATACCTTAAGCAACAAGGTGTGGAGATCAGAGCGTGTTAAGCCAACAACAGAAAGCCCAACTCGACTGGGAAAAAACCGACGGGATGATCCCCGCCATTGTGCAACATGCGGTATCCGGCGAAGTGTTGATGCTGGGTTACATGAATCAGGCGGCGCTGGACACCACCGAGCAGAGCGGCAAGGTCACCTTCTATTCGCGCACCAAACAGCGACTGTGGACCAAGGGAGAATCCTCCGGCCACTTCCTTAACGTGGTAAGCATCACGCCGGACTGTGACAATGACAGCCTGCTGGTGCTGGCGAACCCCATCGGTCCAACCTGCCACCAAGGCACCAGCAGCTGTTTCGCCCCGGCACAGCACGAGTGGTTGTTTTTGCATCAGCTTGAGCAATTGTTAGCGAGCCGCAAACAGGCGGATCCGGCCAGCTCTTATACCGCAAAACTGTATGCCAGCGGCACCAAACGCATTGCGCAGAAAGTCGGTGAAGAAGGGTTGGAGACGGCACTGGCCGCCACCGTACACGATACCGAAGAGCTGACTAACGAAGCCGCAGATTTGATGTATCACCTGCTGGTGTTGTTGCAGGATCAAGAGCTGGATCTGGCAACCATTATCGGCCGCCTGAAAGCACGTCATAGCAAATAGCGGTATCACTGTCAGGGAAATTCCGGCCTGGCCCGGAATTTCCCTGTAGCTCATCAACAGCAACCTACAGCGGCGCGTGCGTCAGCAGCGCCGATGACGACAATGCCGTCCCCGGCAACGATTGCGCGCGCCTCACTTTAAAGGTATCCATCGCCAAAATCAGTTGTCTTGACTGATCCTCCAGCGAGCGGGTTGCCATCGTCGCCTCCTCGACCAGCGATGCATTTTGCTGCGCAACCACTTCCATCTGAGTGACCGCAATATTGACCTGATCGATGCCGTGGCTCTGCTCCTGGGATGCCTGCGAGATTTCCTTCATTAACGCATTGACGTTAATAATCTGCGTAGAAATGGCAGACATGGTTTCACTGGCCTGTGCCGTCAGGTTAGAGCCTTCGCTGACGCGCGTGTTGGAATCCACGATCAGCGCATGAATCTCTTTCGACGCTTGCGCGCTGCGCTGCGCCAGCGTCCTCACTTCGTTGGCGACCACAGCAAAACCGCGCCCTTGTTCACCCGCACGCGCGGCTTCCACGGCGGCGTTCAACGCCAGTATGTTGGTTTGGAACGCAATACCATCAATCACACCGAGAATGTTGCCAATGCTGTTGGCGCTGGTGGCAATTTCCTGCATCTTCGCCATCACTTCCTGCACCACCTTATTACCCTGCTGCGCGGTTTGCGCCACATCTTCCGCTAACGCATGCCCTTGACGCGCATTGTCTGCGTTATTGCGCACCGTAGCCGTCAATTGCTCCATGCTGGCCGCCGTTTCCTGCAACGAGGCAGCAGACTCCTCGGTGCGGCGTGATAAATCTTCATTACCTTGCGCCAGTTCACGGCTACCTACGTCTATCTGCTCGCTGGCCTCTCGCACTCGCACCACGGAGTCTGATAACGACTGTTGCATATCGTGCAACGCGCTGTTTAATCGACCCAGTTCATTCTTCGCTGACGCGGGTAACGTTTGGGTTAAATCCCCTGCCGCGACAAATTCCAAATGGTTGATGGCACTGCTGAGCGGTTTAAGCAGCAGCGCGCGCAGCATTAACCATGAGATCACAATCAGCACCACCACAGCGGCGCAGCACGCGCCGATAAGCCACAGCATACGCACCCGACCTTCTGAAGCCTGCGTAAGCTGATTAACGCCAGCCTGTTGGGCATAGTCGAAATAGGTTTTGTTGGCTTTATCAAATACGGTCCCGAGTTGCTTGAGCTGGGTAACCTGATACTGGTAATAGCGCTCTACCTCGCGGCTTGTTAACGCATCCAGCATCGGTAAGATGCCATTTTCGTAATAGTTTTTATAAGCTTGAGCGATATCCTGAGCCAGTATCTCTCCCTGCCCGGTGCCCTTGGTTGCAGTAAAAAAGCGGTCTAAATCGGCTTTTGCGGCAATGGCATATTGCCCAGAACGGCCCGCCGCCGCCATGGCCTCATCCCACTGCTGCGTTTCCAACGCGCGAATCGCAAAAGAAGCCGCTACACGCACACGCTGCATATTGGTGTTACTGCTCGCCAGATTGCCCAGTTCCACGCCCTGAATGCGATTAAGTACCACCAGCGCATCGTAACTTTTATTGATGGCAATGATCCCCGTGGCGCTGACCAGTAGCAGCAGTGCGGCCATCACCCCGAGCAATGCTAATAACCCTGTACGAATCGATATATTTTTCAACATGATATTCCCTTACAAAGTAAACCATAGACTTAATAAGGTTATCGGTTGGCATAACGGACGGGTTTATCAGTGCTTTGCGCTTTTGGCGGAAACCTCGCAATATTGACAACGATTGCAAGATAGTTGGGTTTAGCGGCAATAAAAAAGGCACCCTTTAACAGGTGCCTTTCAGAAAAGCTAGACATTACAGTCTATTGCAAGTAATACCACGGTGTTCCGTGCAGATTATCTCGGCGTATCAGCCATAAATATTTGCACGATCGCGCAGTTCTTTACCCGGTTTGAAATGGGGAACGTATTTACCTTCCAGCTCCACCTTTTCACCGGTTTTCGGATTGCGCCCAACGCGTGGTGCACGGTAGTGAAGTGAAAAACTGCCGAACCCTCGGATCTCAATGCGATCACCATCAGCCAGCGTTGCCGCCATCTGCTCGAGCATCTCTTTCACTGCATCCTCAACCACCTTGGCCGGGATATGAGATTGCTGTCCAGCAAGTCTTTCGATCAGTTCAGACTTGGTCATAATTCCTCCAAGTGCGTGGTTATATCAATATTGGATAGCCACGATTGACTTACTACCGTAACAGAATGAGTCAGCCGCATGGCCGACTCACCCCACCCTATTACTCGCCTTTAGCTGCTTTGAATGCTTCAGCCATTGCGCTGGAGAAATTACCTTCTTCCTGCTTGTTATTTACGGTAGCGATAGCGTCTTTCTCATCCGCTTCGTCTTTCGCACGTACAGACAGGCTTACAACACGGTTTTTACGATCAACACCGGTGTATTTAGCTTCAACTTCGTCGCCTACGTTCAGAACCAGCGTAGCATCTTCTACACGGTCACGAGAGGCTTCAGAAGCGCGCAGGTAACCTTCAACGCCATCGGCTAATTCAACTGTAGCACCTTTTGCGTCAACAGCAGTGACTTTACCCGTAACGATCGCACCTTTTTTGTTCAGTGACAGATAGTTATTGAACGGGTCTTCAGCCAGTTGTTTAACGCCCAGGGAGATACGCTCGCGCTCTGCGTCAACTTGCAGAACAACAGCAGCGATTTCGTCACCTTTCTTGTATTCGCGAACGGCTTCTTCGCCAGCCACGTTCCAAGAGATGTCAGACAGGTGTACCAGACCATCGATACCGCCATCCAGACCGATGAAGATACCGAAGTCAGTGATAGACTTGATCTTACCTTCTACGCGGTCACCCTTGTTGTGGGTTTCAGCGAACAGCTGCCACGGGTTGGATTTGCATTGTTTCAGGCCCAGGGAGATACGACGACGTTCTTCGTCGATATCCAGAACCATAACTTCAACCACGTCGCCCACGTTAACCACTTTGGACGGATGGATGTTTTTGTTGGTCCAATCCATTTCGGATACGTGTACCAGACCTTCGACGCCTTCTTCGATTTCTACGAAGCAGCCGTAATCAGTCAGGTTGGTCACACGACCGGTCAGACGGGTGTTTTCCGGGTAGCGCTTAGCGATAGCAACCCACGGATCCTCGCCCAGCTGTTTCAGGCCTAGGGACACACGAGTACGTTCGCGGTCGAACTTCAGCACTTTTACAGTGATCTCGTCGCCAACATTGACGATTTCGCTCGGATGCTTAACGCGTTTCCACGCCATATCAGTGATATGCAGCAGACCATCAACGCCACCCAGGTCAACGAATGCACCGTAGTCAGTGAGGTTCTTAACGATACCTTTAACTTCCATGCCTTCTTGCAGGTTTTCCAGCAGTTGATCGCGCTCAGCGCTGTTCTCGGATTCGATAACGGCACGGCGGGAAACGACAACGTTGTTGCGTTTCTGATCCAGCTTGATCACTTTAAACTCAAGCTCTTTGCCTTCCAGGTGCAGCGTATCGCGAACCGGGCGAACGTCAACCAGAGAACCCGGCAGGAACGCACGGATGCCGTTCAGTTCAACCGTGAAGCCGCCTTTCACTTTACCGTTGATAACACCGGTAACGGTCGCAGCTTCTTCGTAGGCTTTTTCCAGCATCAGCCAGGCTTCGTGGCGTTTCGCTTTCTCACGAGACAGCAGGGTCTCGCCGAAACCGTCTTCTACCGCGTCCAGGGCAACGTCAATTTCGTCACCCACCTGGATTTCGAGTTCGCCTTGTGCGTTTTTGAATTGCTCTACCGGAATGGCAGATTCAGATTTCAGACCGGCGTCAACCAGTACGACATCTTTATCAATAGCAACGACAACGCCGCGAACGATGGAACCCGGACGAGTTTCGATTTCTTTCAGCGATTCTTCAAAGAGTTGAGCAAAAGATTCAGTCATGTTGTTAATCTTAAGGGTTTCAATTTAACGTCCATCTGGCATCCTGCTTGATGGGGTTGTTTCACATGCCCTGCTGTTATCCTTACAACAAGGTTAAAAAAACAATACTATACCGCGCCTCAATCAACCCTGTGATTGAGCAAGGATTTCGCGCGCATAAGAGAGCGATTTCGCAATAACGTCATCAATAGACATATCGGTCGAATCCAACACCAGCGCATCTGCGGCAGGGACTAACGGCGCTACCGAACGATTCCGGTCGCGCGCATCCCGTTCTTTTATCTCGGACAAAAGACGTTCAAAGTTAACATTAAAGCCTTTTTCCTGCAACTGTAGCATGCGTCGTTGTGCACGTTCTTCCGCGCTGGCATCCAAAAAAATCTTCACGGGCGCATCGGGGAACACCACCGTGCCCATATCGCGGCCATCCGCCACCAGCCCCGGCGCTTCTCGAAACGCGCGCTGACGGCGCAACAACGCTTCTCTCACACGCGGGAAAGCGGCCGCCTGCGAGGCGGTATTCCCGACCGTTTCATTACGAATTTCATTACTGACGTCTTCGCCTTCCAGAATCACTTTCAGTTGCCCGTCTTCAGCAACGAAACGCACATCAAGGTGCGACGCCAGCGGCACTAACGCTTCTTCCGAACCGATATCAACCTGATGATGCAAGGCAGCCAAGGCGAGCACGCGATAAATCGCGCCCGAGTCCAACAAATTCCACTGCAATGTTTCTGCCAACGCCTTGCACAGCGTTCCCTTGCCTGCGCCACTCGGCCCATCAACCGTTATTACCGGTGCCGTTACCGCCATCTCTTTCTCCTATTACTCGGGTCAACCGTGAGGTCTGTTACGACTTACGGTGCCTCATTATACGCGCCAACGAGCAAAACCGTTAACCTAACACCCGGAGAAAGATAAAATTTCAGAAGATGCCTTGCAAACATAGGGCGGGCTAATGCCCGCCCTACAGGAAAAGTGCAACCCCCGCCCAGTGATTAACCGTGGCTCAGGCGTGCCAGCTGTTGAAAATAGTCCGGAAAGGTTTTTGCCGTGCATTTGGGATCGAGAATGGTCACTGGCGTATCGGATAATGCCACCAGCGAGAAACACATCGCCATACGGTGATCGTTGTAAGTACCGATCTCGGCAAAACGTAACTGCGGGGCAGGCGTAATGCGAATATAGTCATTACCCTCTTCCACCGTCGCACCGACTTTGCGCAACTCTGTCGCCATGGCGGCAAGGCGGTCGGTCTCTTTTACCCGCCAGTTATAAATATTGCGCAGCGTCGTGGTACCGCCCTCGGCAAACAGCGCCGCGGTGGCAATGGTCATCGCCGCATCGGGAATGTGATTCATGTCCATATCGATAGCATGCAGTTCAGCGCGCTGACACTCGATATAGTCATCACCCCAGCGGATAATCGCACCCATTTTTTCCAGCACATCGGCAAAACGGATATCGCCCTGCACGCTGTTGCGCCCCACGCCGGTGACACGCACGGTTCCGCCTTTGATGGCAGCGGCGGCGAGGAAATAGGACGCTGAGGAGGCATCGCCCTCCACCAGATACTCACCCGGCGCACGGTATTGCTGGTTGCCCTGCACGCTGAAGTGCTGGTAATTCTCGTTGTGCACGTCGACGCCGAAATCTTTCATCATGCGCAGCGTGATATCGATATAGGGTTTGGATACCAGATCGCCTTTGATGCTGATGCGGGTGTCTTTGCTCGCCAACGGCGCTGTCATCAGCAACGCGGTCAGGAACTGGCTGGAGACGCTACCATCCACGGCGATCTCACCGCCCTGGAAGCCGCCGTGCAGGCGCAATGGCGGATAGTCAGTCTGCTCAAGGTAGTCGATGGTCGCGCCGCCTTGGCGCAGCGCATCCACCAGATGGCCGATCGGGCGCTCTTTCATACGCGGTTCGCCGGTCAAGACAATATCGCCCTGGGTCAAGCACAGCGCGGCGGCCAGCGGACGCATCGCCGTGCCCGCATTACCGAGAAACAGCTCTAACGGTTGCGACGCGGTGAACGGCCCACCAATACCGGTGACGTCGCACTCGGTGCGGCTGGGCGAAAGCTGATATTGCACGCCTAGCAGTTGCAACGCGTCGAGCATATGGCGAACGTCATCGCTATCGAGCAGATTTTTCAAACGCGTCGTTCCCGTTGCCAATGCGGCCAGCAACAAAGCACGGTTAGAGACGCTTTTCGAACCGGGAAGGTTAATCACACCGTCAATCAGGGAAATAGGCTGTAGGGTAAGGGATTCCTGCATGTAACTCTTAACTCCGGTCATCAACATAACAAACCCCGGCGCAAACCGGGGTTTACTGGAAACAGGTTGCCGCTTAACGCGCAGCGGCAACGGTACGGCCTGCAACGCCGCGGTCAAACCGCAACGTCACTCGCAGCGGTATTAACCGTGGCGACGTTCAAAATCCGCCATAAAAGCGGTCAGCGCCTGCACACCTTCCAGCGGCATCGCGTTGTACAGCGACGCACGCATCCCGCCCACCACGCGGTGGCCTTTCAGCGCATGCAGCCCAGCCGCTTTAGATTCTTCCAGGAACAGTTTGTCCAGCGCGTCGTCACCGAGCAGGAACGGCACGTTCATGCGTGAGCGGTTGGCAGCCAGCACGTCGTTGCGGTAAAAATCGCTGCTGTCGATAGCGCCATAAAGATGATCCGCTTTCTCACGATTGCGTTTTTCCATCTCCACCAACCCGCCGTACTCTTTCAGCCATTTGAACACCATGCCAGAGAGATACCAGGCAAAGGTCGGCGGGGTGTTGTACATGGAGTCGTTGTCCGCCAGGATTTTGTAATCCAGTACCGACGGCAGCACGCTGCGGGATTTACCCAGCAGATCCTCGCGTACAATCACCAACGTCAAGCCCGCAGGGCCAATGTTTTTCTGCGCACCGGCATAAATCACACCGAAACGGCTGACATCGATCGGGCAGGAAAGGATGCTGGAGGAGAAGTCAGCGACCACAATTTTGTCGCCAAAGTCAGGCGTTTCTTCGATCGCCAGACCATCAATGGTTTCATTCGGGCAGTAGTGCACAAAGGCCGCATCGTCAGACAGCGCCCATTCACGCATCGGTTTAGCGGCGCGCAGGCCGTCAATGCGGGTTTTCACGTCGATAACGTTCGGTTTGCAGTATTTTTCCGCTTCGTTAATCGCACTGTGCGCCCAATAGCCGCCGTCGATATAGTCAGCTTTCGTGCTGTCGCCCAGCAGGTTAAGCGGCACGGCGGCAAACTGCGCGCGCGCGCCGCCTTGGCAAAACAGCACTTTGTAGTTGGAGGGGATCTTTAACAGATCGCGCAGATCCTGTTCGGCTTCCGCCGCCACCTGCATAAATTCTTTACTGCGGTGGCTGATTTCCATTACGGAGGTTCCCAGTCCACGCCAGTTACACAACTCTTGTTCGGCACGACGCAGCACTTCAACCGGCAGCATGGCTGGACCGGCGCTAAAATTGAAAACTTGTGTCATTTCCCCTCACCACGTATTTAGTACGACTATTTTTAACGTTTTGTCTGTTTTACAGCGATTATTATGGTTTTTTGCAACAACCACATTGGCTATTTGCAGCAGCCATCATGGTTTTTTGCGGCAACCGTCATCATTTGTTTTTATCACTGGCTCCTTCCCGCTGCAATCCTTATTACGCTTTCACGTATAAAACCCGCACGGTGACGGCGTGGAGTTGTCCGTGAAAAGTCCGTATGATGCACGTCCCACAAAAGAGAAAAGTGACAATCATGAGCCAAACGTTCATCCCAGGCAAAGACGCCGCCCTGGAAGACTCCATCGCCCGTTTTCAACAGCAACTCCGTGACCTGGGGTTCAACATCGAAGAAGCCTCCTGGCTGAACCCGGTGCCTAACGTCTGGTCCGTGCATATTCGCGACAAAGAGTGCCCGCTGTGCTTTACCAACGGTAAAGGCGCCAGCAAGAAAGCCGCCTTGGCCTCAGCCTTGGGTGAATATTTCGAGCGTCTTTCCACCAACTACTTCTTTGCCGACTTCTATCTGGGTAAATCAATCGCTAACGGTGATTTCGTACACTACCCGAACGAGCAGTGGTTCCCGCTGCCGGACGATGACAGCGTGCCGGAAGGGATTCTGGATGCTCACCTGCGCGCATTTTACGATCCTGACAACGAATTGAGCGCCAGCATGCTGGTCGATCTGCAATCCGGCAACGACGAACGCGGCATCTGCGCCCTGCCGTTTACCCGGCAATCCGATGACACCACCGTCTATATTCCGATGAATATCATCGGCAACCTCTACGTCTCCAACGGGATGTCCGCTGGCAACACCGCCAATGAAGCGCGTGTCCAGGGGTTGTCTGAGGTGTTCGAACGCCACATCAAGAACCGCATTATTGCTGAAGCCATCAGCTTGCCGACCATTCCGGACAGCGTGTTACAACGCTACCCCGGCGTGGTGGAAGCCATCGCCACGCTGGAACAAGAAGGGTTCCCGATCCTCGCCTATGACGCGTCGCTGGGTGGCAACTATCCGGTGATCTGCGTGGTGCTGTTTAACCCCAGCAACGGCACCTGTTTCGCCTCTTTCGGCGCGCACCCTGATTTCGGCGTCGCGCTGGAGCGTACCGTTACCGAACTGCTGCAAGGACGCGGGTTGAAAGATCTCGACGTGTTTACCCCGCCGAGTTTCGACAATGACGATGTGGCAGATCATGCCAATCTGGAAACCCACTTTATCGATTCCAGCGGTTTGATCTCCTGGGACTTGTTTAAAACCGACGCGGATTATCCCTTTGTTGACTGGAGCTTCAAAGGTAGCACCGAGCAGGAATTTGCTACCTTGATGGCGATTTTCCACAAAGAGCATAAAGAGGTGTACATCGCCGATTATGAGCACCTGTCCGTGTATGCTTGCCGCATTATCGTACCGGGGATGTCCGACATTTATCCGGCAGACGATTTGCTGTTGGCAAACAACAATATGGGTGTGCATTTACGCGAGACCATCCTCTCCCTGCCCGGCAGTCAGTGGGAAAAGCAGGCGTATCTCGATCTGATCGCCCAGTTGGATGACGAAGGGTTTGATGACTTCACCCGCGTGCGTGAATTGCTGGGGCTGGCAACCGGCAAGGATAACGGCTGGCTGACGCTGCGCATCGGCGAATTAAAATCCATGTTGGCACTGGCAGGCGGCGATCTGGAACAGGCATTAATCTGGGCGGAATGGACGCAGGACTTTAATGGCTCGGTCTTTAGTCCAGTGCGTAGCAACTACTACCGCTGTTTGCAGACGCTGTTGACGCTGGCATTGGACGAGGCGCGTGAGCCATCGCAGTATTACGATGCGTTTGTGAAAATGTACGGCAGCGACACCCTCGAAGCAGCGAGTGCGGCTATTGCCGGTGAGCAGAGCTTCTACGGACTGTTTGACGTCGATGACACCTTCGCCACCTTGCCCGCGCACCAATCGCTGCTGGCAGCGTACGAGAAACTGCAAGCCGCGAAGCGTCGTTTCTGGGGCTAATGCCGTATCGCCCATCCTCCCCGGTTAGCGCCGGGGAGCCTTCACCCTTCTCAAGCTCTGACGCAATACCTGCCTTTTTTCGATCAATTTTCCCGCAGTACGGAAGATTTCATCATCGCATTATCTTATCGCTACGCAATCTGAATAATCCGGCATTTCGCAAAAAATGAAGAATAATGTACTTATTGTTATTAAATGGTGAGTTTTTAATTAATTTGCAGCAACCCTGAACACCGAAATGATACAAAAACGCATTTCATTTAACTCTTTTTCACGGTATTCTACCCCCTACGTTCAACTCTTTTGATAATTTTTAAAATATTTTTTTACTATATATTTCAATTAGTTGACTGTGATTTAGTGCACTTACCCCAAGGGTTTAACCCTGCTAAATTTTCAGGATATGATCCAAGTCAAATTTTGCTTTATACTGCTTTGTTAGTATTCCCTCGCGGATAAATCTTGGAGAACGTTAGTGTGAAAGCTGACAACCCCTTTACACTTTTACTACCGGCAGCCATGGCGAAAGTCGCTGAAGATGCTGGTGTCTATAAAGCTACGAAACAACCCCTGACCACGTTTTTTTTGGCGATTACTGCTGGTGTCTTTATTTCAATCGCCTTCGTTTTTTATATCACAGCCACAACCGGTGCCGCGTCCATGCCTTACGGCGTGACTAAACTGATTGGTGGGATCTGCTTCTCGCTCGGCCTGATGCTGGTTGTTGTCTGCGGCGCTGACCTGTTTACCTCAACGGTATTAACAGTAATTGCCAAGGCAAGTGGCCGTATCACCTGGAAACAGCTGGCCTGCAACTGGTGTAACGTCTATGTGGGCAACCTGTTCGGCGCACTGTTTTTTGTCGCCCTGATCTGGTTTGCCGGTGAGCACATGGTCGCCAACGGCGCATGGGGCTTGAACGTACTGCAAACCGCAGAACACAAAGTGGAACATACTTTTGTCGAAGCGTTTTGCCTCGGGGTCCTGGCCAACTTGCTGGTGTGTCTGGCGGTATGGATGAGCTACTCAGGCCGGACGCTGACCGATAAAATGTTCGCGATGATCCTGCCGGTCGGCATGTTCGTTGCCAGCGGCTTTGAGCACAGTATTGCTAATATGTTTATGATCCCCATGGGGATCGTTATCAAGAATTTCGCGGCGCCTGAATTTTGGGAAGCCATCGGCAAAGCGCCGTCCCAATTTGAGCACCTTACCCTCCACAACTTTATCGTGGACAACCTGATTCCTGTCACGCTGGGCAACATCGTCGGCGGCGGTTTTCTGGTAGGGTTAACGTATTGGGTTATTTATTTGCGCGGTGGCGACAAACATTAATCTGTCGCCGACTGCAAATCGGGTTATGAATTCCAAACCAAAGGTAGGTGTAATATGACCGAACTGAATGAAAAATTGGCTAACGCGTGGGAAGGTTTTAGCGCGGGTGAATGGCAGAATGGCGTCAACGTACGTGACTTCATTCAGAAGAACTACGCACCGTATGAAGGTGACGAGTCCTTCCTGGCTGGCGCTACTCCGGCAACCACCAAGCTGTGGGATGCTGTTATGGAAGGTATCAAACAAGAAAACCGCACTCACGCGCCGGTTGACTTTGATACCAACGTTGCAGCGACCATCACCTCTCATGACGCCGGTTATATCGACCAGAGCCTGGAACAGATCGTTGGCCTGCAAACTGACGCGCCGTTGAAACGTGCGCTGATTCCGTTTGGCGGCATCAAAATGGTTGAAGGTTCCTGTAAGGTTTATGGCCGTGAACTGGATCCGCAACTGAAAAAAATCTTCACCGAATACCGCAAAACCCATAACCAGGGTGTATTCGATGTTTACACTCCGGATATCCTGCGCTGCCGTAAATCTGGCGTGCTGACCGGTCTGCCGGATGCTTATGGCCGTGGCCGTATCATCGGTGACTACCGTCGCGTTGCGCTGTACGGTATCGACTACCTGATGAAAGACAAATTCGCTCAGTTCACTTCTCTGCAATCCAAATTGGAAAACGGCGAAGATCTGGAAGCGACTATCCGTCTGCGTGAAGAAATTGCTGACCAGCACCATGCGCTGTCTCAGATCAAAGAAATGGCTGCCAAATACGGCTGCGATATCTCTGCTCCGGCTACCAATGCGAAAGAAGCGGTTCAATGGACTTACTTCGGCTACCTGGCTGCGGTGAAATCTCAGAACGGTGCCGCCATGTCCTTCGGTCGTGTATCCAGCTTCCTGGATATCTTCTTCGAACGTGACCTGAAAGCCGGTAAAATCACCGAGCAAGACGCGCAGGAAATGATCGACCACCTGGTGATGAAACTGCGTATGGTGCGCTTCTTGCGTACCCCTGAATACGATGAGTTGTTCTCCGGTGACCCGATCTGGGCAACAGAATCTCTGGGCGGTATGGGCCTTGATGGCCGTACGCTGGTAACCAAAAACAGCTTCCGTTTCCTGAACACCCTGTACACCATGGGGCCGTCTCCGGAACCGAACATCACTATCCTGTGGTCTGAAAAACTGCCGCTGAACTTCAAGAAGTATGCAGCTAAAGTGTCCATCGATACCTCTTCTCTGCAATACGAGAATGACGACCTGATGCGTCCGGACTTCAACAGCGATGACTATGCTATCGCCTGTTGCGTTAGCCCGATGGTTATCGGTAAGCAAATGCAGTTCTTCGGTGCACGTGCCAACCTGGCAAAAACCATGCTATATGCTATCAACGGCGGCGTGGACGAAAAACTGAAAATGCAGGTCGGTCCGAAATCTGAACCGATCAAAGGCGATGTGCTGGACTTTGACGTGGTTATGGACCGTATGGACCACTTCATGGATTGGCTGGCCAAGCAGTATGTCACTGCATTGAACATCATCCACTACATGCACGACAAATACAGCTACGAAGCGTCGCTGATGGCGCTGCACGATCGTGACGTATTCCGTACCATGGCATGTGGTATCGCCGGTCTGTCCGTTGCCGCTGACTCCCTGTCTGCCATCAAATACGCGAAAGTGAAACCGATTCGTGACGCAGACGGCCTGGCTATCGACTTCGACATCGAAGGCGAATACCCGCAGTTCGGTAACAACGACCCGCGTGTTGATGACCTGGCTTGTGACCTGGTAGAACGTTTCATGAAGAAAATTCAGAAACTGACCACCTACCGTGGCGCTACTCCGACCCAGTCTGTTCTGACCATCACCTCTAACGTGGTATATGGTAAGAAAACCGGTAACACGCCGGATGGCCGTCGCGCTGGCGCACCGTTCGGACCGGGTGCTAACCCGATGCACGGTCGCGATCAGAAAGGTGCAGTTGCCTCTCTGACCTCCGTTGCCAAACTGCCGTTCGCCTATGCGAAAGACGGTATCTCTTACACCTTCTCCATCGTACCTAACGCGTTGGGTAAAGATGATGACGTGCGTAAGACTAACCTGGCAGGTCTGATGGACGGTTACTTCCACCACGAATCCAGCATCGAAGGTGGTCAACACCTGAACGTGAACGTGATGAACCGTGAAATGCTGTTGGATGCGATGGAACACCCGGAAAAATATCCGCAGTTGACCATCCGTGTTTCTGGTTATGCCGTGCGTTTCAACTCGCTGACCAAAGAACAGCAGCAAGACGTTATTACCCGTACTTTCACTCAGTCAATGTAATTTCCCTGACTGACTGAAAAGGCGTAAAATAAAGGCTCCACCCCGGTGGGGCCTTTTTCTCACCCCCGCACTGATAACCTGTTTTGCCAGCCCGCTCCTTGCACTGCGGCGGGCTGGCAAAACAGATTCAACACGATACCGGCGAGACGGTTTACCGTTCGTTTATTACACGTCCTACATGACGTCGGCGCACCGTTGCATTTCCCTGTTCGTGTTAACACCGGCTGCTATTGAACGGCCACATTTGGAGAAACACTTGCAATGTCACTAATCGGTCGCATTCACTCCTATGAATCCTGCGGAACCGTTGATGGTCCCGGTATTCGTTTCATCGTTTTCTTTCAGGGATGCCTGATGCGCTGCCTGTATTGCCATAACCGCGATACCTGGGACACGCACGGCGGCAAGGAGATCGTGGTTGAGGATCTGATGAAAGAAGTGGTGACCTATCGCCACTTTATGAATGCCTCTGGCGGTGGCGTTACCGCGTCGGGCGGTGAAGCCATTCTTCAGGCTGAATTTGTGCGTGACTGGTTCCGCGCGTGCCAGGCAGAAGGCATCAATACCTGCCTCGACACCAATGGTTTCGTGCGTCGCTACGATCCGGTGATTGATGAACTGTTGGATGTCACCGATCTGGTCATGCTGGATTTGAAACAGATGGACGACGGCATCCACCAGAATCTGGTGGGGGTATCCAACCACCGCACGCTGGAATTCGCCCGCTACTTAGCCAAACGTAACCAGCGCACCTGGATTCGCTACGTCGTCGTCCCCGGTTGGTCGGATGATGATGCCTCTGCGCACCTGCTGGGGAATTTCACCAAGGACATGACCAACATCGAGAAAATCGAATTGCTGCCCTACCACGAGCTGGGCAAGCATAAGTGGGTCGCCATGGGGGAAGAGTATAAGCTGGATGGTGTAAAACCGCCGAAAGCGGACACCATGAACCGCGTGCAGTCGATACTGCAAAGCTACGGGCATAAGGTTATTTACTGATGTCCTCCCCACGCTTACCCATTGGGAAGCGTGGGGCTCCGCATTACGCCGCCAACGGTTTTGGATGGCGATCGCTTTTCTTCAGCAGCATGACCAAATAAACCAACGATACGGCGGCAATCAGCACAAACAGCACACGGTCGGAATAGGTTTGCATCAGCGCAGCCGCCATACTGGGGCCAACCAGGCTGCCAACGGTGTAACTGAGCAGCAATGACTGGTTCATCGCCACCAGTTCTTCATGACGTACCGTTTCGCACGCCCAGGACATCGCTACCGGATAGAGCGTGAAACCGGCTCCACCCAACAAAAACAGCGCAGGTGCCATCACCAGATGCCCAACGCTCAAGAGCGCAACGCAGGCGACAATCACCGCAAACACCAGCACGCGCAGCACCAGCAAGCGTCCATAGCGATCCGCCATGCGCCCCACCGGCCACTGGCCGACGATACCGGCACCAATCAACAGCGCCATCCAATACCCGACGTCGGCATCGCTGGTACCACTGTGGGAGAGATAAAGCGGCATCAGACCATACAGCGACCCCAGTATCACGCCAGAAATCACACAGCCATTGATGCCCAGCCGCGCACTGCGCTTACGCAGCATTTTCCCGACATGAACCGGATGATCCGGCTGCGCCAGACGCGGTAAACGGGTACACAGCAACGGTAGCACGGCGAGCACAATCAACATCACCATCCAGGGGATAACACTCGCCACTGCGGTTGGCAGCACGCCGACATAGAGCTGACCAACGACGCTCCCCAGATAATAGGCCACCATATAGGCGGCCAGCAGTTGCCCACGGTGCGCGGATGAGCCGCTGCACAACAGCGCGCTTTCCACCACCACCCAAATCAGCGCGCAGCCGACGCCTGCAACAAAGCGCCATACCAGCCAACTGATTACGTCCGTGGACAACATCAGCCCCAATGTCGCCACACCAAACAGCACAGCGGCGAGGTAGTAGCTGTGGTTAAACCCTTGGCGGAGAATCAAGCGTCCGGCCAACAGCGTCCCCAGCAAATTACCCGCAAAATAGGATGACCCCACGACGCCCACTTGCCACACGGAAGCATGCTGATAGTTGAGCCATAACGGAACCAGCGTATTAAGCACAGCGATACAAACCGTAAGCAGCATAAGGCCGCAGAGCAATAACAGCACTGGGCGAGAAAAAGCAGACATAGTGGGCGTGGGTAACCAATACAACAAGGAAGTGTGTGCGCATCATGCCACTGCGCGTTTAAAAGTCAACGAGGGCAATCTCGGTCCGCACGTTTTGTGATATCGCGCGGCCATAATGCAAAAAGCGCCCCGAAGGGCGCTTGTAACAACGGAGAAACAGGGTGTTTAGCCGATAAACTCCAGCCCGCCCATATAAGGACGCAGCACATCTGGAATCGCAATACGCCCGTCCGCCTGCTGATAGTTTTCCAGCACGGCAACCAGTGTACGTCCAACCGCCAGACCGGAACCGTTCAGCGTATGCACCAGGCGCGTTTTTTTGTCGCTTTTGTTGCGGCAGCGCGCTTGCATACGGCGAGCCTGGAAATCGCCCATGTTGGAGCAAGAAGAGATTTCACGGTAGGTATTCTGCGCTGGCAGCCACACTTCCAGATCGTAGGTTTTGGTTGAGCCAAAACCCATGTCACCGGTGCACAACAACACTTTGCGATACGGCAGTTGCAGCAGTTGCAGCACGGTTTCCGCATGCGTCGTCAGCGTTTCCAGCGCATCCATAGAGTCTTCCGGGCGCACAATCTGCACCAGTTCCACTTTGTCAAACTGGTGCATACGGATCAGACCACGGGTATCACGGCCATAAGAGCCCGCTTCAGAACGGAAACACGGAGTATGCGCCGTCATTTTGATCGGCAGTGTGTCTTCGTCCAGAATTTCGTCACGCACCAGATTGGTCAACGGCACTTCCGCCGTCGGGATCAGCGCATAATTGCTGCTTTCCGCTTCTTCATCCAACGGTTTGGTGTGGAACAGGTCTTCACCAAACTTCGGCAACTGACCGGTACCGTACAGCGTGGCATGGTTAACCAGATAAGGCACATAGGCCTCCTGATAACCGTGCTGTTCGGTATGCAGATCCAGCATAAATTGTGACAGTGCGCGATGCAGGCGAGCAATCTGCCCTTTCATGACAACGAAACGCGCGCCGGTCAGTTTAACGCCTGCAGCGAAATCAACGCCTTTTGCCAGTTCGCCTAAATCAACGTGATCGCGCACCGGGAAATCGAACTGACGTGGCTCACCCCAGCGGCTGATTTCCTGGTTATCGTGCTCATCTTTGCCCAACGGCACAGCGTCATCCGGCATATTCGGAATGGTTAACGCCAGCTCACGAATGGCATTTTGCAACGCATCCAGCTCGGCTTTGGCCGCATCCAGCTTTTCACCCAGGGTATTCACTTCGCGACGCAACGGTTCGATATCTTCACCACGAGCTTTAGCCGCACCGATCTCTTTCGATCGGGAGTTACGCTCTGCTTGCAGACTTTCCGTTTCTACTTGTAGCACTTTGCGGCGTTCTTCTTGTTGACGCAGCGTGTCTACATCCAGTTTAAAACCTCTGCGAGCCAGTAGCTTTTCGGCAACTGCGTCTAGCTCATTACGCAGTAAATTGGGATCGAGCATGCTAATCCTGTTTTGATATTTTTTGGTGAAATTTTACGTTGCGCGACACCCGTCGCGCGGCAGAAAAGAACCTTATAACCTTACCGCAACGCCCAGTTCAGCGGTAGCGTTTTGTCGGGCTATTTTGATCCTGTGCAGTCAGCCAGGCCAGCTTTTCACCAATTTTGGCTTCCAGACCCCGTGACGTTGGCTGATAGTAGCGCGTTTGCGCTAAGGCTTGAGGGAAATAGTCCTCACCCGCGGCATACGCATTGGGTTCATCATGGGCGTAGCGGTATTCGGCACCCAACCCCATCTCTTTCATCAGTTTGGTGGGGGCATTACGCAAGTGCTCCGGCACATCGTAATCCGGTTTCTCTCTGGCATCTTGCATCGCCGCTTTAAACGCGGTGTAGACCGCATTACTCTTTGGTGCACAGGCCAGATAGACAATCGCCTGAGCAATAGCACGCTCGCCCTCTGCCGGACCCACACGGGTGAAGCAATCCCAGGCAGCGATCGCCACCTGCATTCCCCGCGGATCGGCATTGCCCACATCTTCGGAGGCTATCGCCAACAGACGCCGTGCAACATAGAGCGGATCGCCACCGGCGGTGATAATACGAGCATACCAATACAGTGCGGCATCAGGAGCCGATCCACGCACCGATTTATGCAGTGCAGAAATGAGGTCGTAGTAACGATCGCCTTTGTTATCGAAGCGCGCACTACGCTCGCCCGACACTTCGTGCAGCAATTCAGGTGTCAGCACTCGGTTGCCCTGCGCGTCGACCTCGGCCATATCCGCCATCATTTCCAGACTGTTCAATGCGCGCCGCGCATCGCCGTTCACCAGTTCAGCCAGCAACCGCTGCGTCTCGGGTGGCAATACGATGTTCTGCCCGCCAAACCCTCGCGCGCTATCGGTCATCGCCTGCTGCAACACCTGTTGGATATCTTCTGCGGTGAGCGCCTTCAGCAAATAGACGCGCGCACGCGACAGCAGCGCCGAATTAAGCTCAAAGGAAGGGTTTTCGGTGGTTGCGCCAATGAAGGTGATGGTGCCGTCTTCAATGTGCGGCAGAAAGGCATCCTGCTGACTCTTGTTGAAGCGATGGACTTCGTCCACGAACAGGATGGTACGGCGTCCGGCATCGCGATTCTGCCGCGCACGCTCTATCGCTTCGCGAATCTCTTTGATGCCGGAGGTCACGGCAGAGATCCGCTCCACGTCGGCTTGTCCATAGTGGCCAATCAGTTCTGCCAGCGTGGTTTTTCCGGTGCCCGGCGGTCCCCATAGAATCATGGAGTGTAACTGCCCCGCCTCTATCGCTCGCGGCAAGGGTTTACCCGCGCCTAACAGATGCTGTTGACCGATATATTGCGCCAACGTAGCGGGCCGCATACGTGCGGCCAGAGGCTGAAAGCTATTGTCCGAAAAATCCAGCGACAGGTTACTCACGATGGCCTCACTGCCGTTGATCGTCCAGCGTCACGCCTTTTGGCGGCGTAAAGGTGAACTTGCTGCTATCCACAGCGCCGTTTTGCTGGTTTTTCAGGGTGTAACTGCTGCGTTGTCCATCCTGCTCCGTCGCGACAAAGCTCTTGATGGTGCCGCTGGCATTGACGTTGATGGCAAACTGTTTCAGATTGCCCTTGGCCGCTTTCGGCGTTAGCTCAAAATCATCCCCTTGCTGACGCACGTTATACTGGCCCCATTCGCTGGCATCGTTACGGGTGATGAGCATAAAGGGCGTATTGCCCGTGGCCTCCTTCAGCCAGGTCGCTGTCACCTGTTCAACGAACGGGTTGTAGAACCACAGCGTCTTGCCATCAGAGATCAGCACGCTTTCATCCGGCGCGGTGGTCTTCCAGTTGAACAGATTTGGGCGTTTCAGCCAGAGTTCGCCCTGACCTTCCTGCACCGCCGTCCCTTCAGCGCTAGTGACTTTCTGGGTGAACGTCGCGTGGAAGCTGTTCACTTTATTCAGTCGGCTCTGTAAATCGCTCGCCGCATCGGCATAGACCGCGCTGGACGTCATCCCGGCGATCAGCACGCCTGCCACTAAGCCTGTTCTCATTATTTACATCCTTTGCTGTCGATTCAAAAGACCGCCATCGCGATCTGACTATCGTACTTTGCACCTGTCGTACTGCTCGTCGTGCTACCCATAACTATTGCCAGAGAATCACGCGCTTCGGTAGGCGAATTGTCTGTAAATGGCATCAGTCCATGGGTGGCGGCGCCAACACGTCTCGGTTGCCATTATGCCCCGGCGCGCTGACGATGCCTTGCATTTCCATCTGTTCCACAATGCGCGCGGCACGATTGTAGCCGATGCGGAATTGACGTTGCACGCCAGAAATGGAGGCTCGCCGTTTTTCTACAACAAAGGCCACCGCCTGATCGAACAGCGGATCCAGATCTTCATCACCGCCAAACTCCAGATTACCGCCTTCGCCGTCGTCGCTGGCACTGGTGATATTGTCAATGTACTGCGGACGCCCACGCGCTTTCCAGTCCAGTACCACGGCATGGACTTCCTGATCGCGAACAAACGCGCCGTGCACGCGCACCGGAATGGAGGAGTTTGGTGCCATATACAGCATATCCCCCATCCCCAGCAGCGATTCTGCACCGCCCTGATCGAGAATGGTGCGCGAATCAATCTTGCTCGACACGGTAAAGGCGATACGCGTCGGAATATTGGCCTTGATGAGGCCAGTGATAACGTCCACGGAAGGCCGTTGCGTCGCCAGCACCAGATGGATACCGGCCGCGCGCGCTTTCTGCGCCAGGCGAGCGATCAGCTCTTCCACCTTTTTGCCAACCGCCATCATCAGATCGGCAAACTCATCCACCATTACCACGATAAAGGGTAATTTCTCCAGTACTGGCGGTGTGGTATCCATGCTGTCGCCGGGTTTCCAGAACGGATCAGGGATCGGACGCCCCATGGTTTCCGCCGCTTTCACCCGCTCGTTATAGCCTTCGAGATTACGCACGCCCAAGGCCGACATCAGCTTATAGCGGCGGTCCATTTCACCGACACACCAGCGCAGCGCATTCGCCGCATCTTTCATGTCGGTAACCACTTCGGTCAGCAGATGCGGGATACCTTCGTAGACTGACAGCTCCAGCATTTTGGGGTCGATCATGATAAAGCGCACATCCTGCGGCGTTGCCTTGTACAGCATGCTGATAATCATGGTGTTCACGCCGACAGATTTACCCGACCCTGTCGTCCCGGCCACCAGCAGATGCGGCATCCGCGCCAGGTCGGCCACTACCGGCTGACCGGCAATATCTTTGCCCAGCACCACCGCCAGTGGCGACGGGTTATCACGAAATGCCTTGCAATCCAGCACTTCGCGCAGATGAACCGTATGGCGCAGTTTATTCGGCAGTTCCAGCCCGACATACGGTTTGCCGGGGATAACTTCCACCACGCGCACCGCCACAACCGACAGCGAGCGCGCCAGATCGCGTGACAGGTTGGAAATACGCGCGGCTTTCACGCCGGGAGCCAAATCCAGCTCAAAACGGGTAATCACTGGCCCTGCATCGTACCCCACCACGCTAGCGTTGATGCGATAATCCGCCAGACGCGCTTCAATCAGACGCGCCGTCTGTTCAAGCTCAAAATGGTCAACCGGGGCTTCGTTTTCCGGTGGTGCCGTAAGCAGCTCCAACGTCGGCAGCGGTGTGGTTGGCTTTTGCAGCGGCTGATCGTTACGCATCAGGAAAGGATGAATCAGGCTATCCATCAATGACGGCGCGGCATCGCTTTGCGGCTCATCCTCATACGCGGACTGCTCATCATGTTGGGACGCCGTCACCGGATGCGCGTGCGTTGCCGGGCGATCATCGTCGTCGGTCACCGCACGCCATGTGGGCGACGGGGGCACGGCTGCCTGCTCGGGCTCAGCCACATCGGCAGGCGACAGGGTAAACAGGGGCTCTTTAGGCGATTCATCCACCAAATCGTTAAACGGCGAGAAAGAGAAGACAGGTTCATTCGCATCTGCATCAACAGCGACACCGGCGACAAAGGCCGCCGCCGCACTGAGTGAGGCCGCCTCTTTGGTACCTATCGGCTCGACGACTGGCGTTGCGCTCGGGCTATCTGGCGCTGCACTGGCCTCATAACGCGCCTGCTGCTGCTGAGAAAACGCCTGCGCCAATTGTGCCTGCAACAGCGCCTCTTCATCCTGCTCGCGTTCGGCATAGTCCTCGCCGTAGCGCTGCTCTTGTTGCTCCAGATAAGCCTGGCGCAAGGCGGACTCTTGTGCGGCCTCGTCAACGTCAGCAGCGTCTGGCGCTGCCATTTCGCCGATTTCAGGCTGGGACTGAACCTGACGTTGCGCTTCTCGCTCTTGCTCTTCCGCCTGACGCTGCGAGGGCAACTTGATACCATAGGACGCCAGTTCACGCCGGGTAGGAATCCGCACCGGATTTGGGCGCGGCAATTCCGGCCCCATCCCCTGTTTCACCTGAGGATTATCCTCCCCAGCGGCCGTAAAGGCGGGCATAAAGGACACGATATCGGTAGACGCAGGCGTGGCCGTTGCCACGGCGGGAGCACCCAGTTCATGCATAGCGCCCAGCGGCGGCGTGCGATCGCGATCGGGCACCTGCGAGGGCGAAAAGGCGGGGAACGGGGTATTTTCCCGCGTAGCCGCCTGTGGCAATTCAAACGCGTAAAGCGGCGGCAATGAATCCGGCGCAGTGGTGTCGTGGCTGACGGCGGTTGCTGGCGTCGCAGGGTTGAATGCGCTGGGCGCAGCCACTGGGTCTGGCACCGTATCAACCGGAGCCGATTCCTGCACCGGCGTGATGTGATCATCAGCGACGCTCAGCGTGCTGTTTTGCCCTGTTTCATCAGCGGCGCGCTCACGCGGCGGCGGTGCCAGCAATATATCATCCGCATCCACATCTTCTGTTATTGCCTCCGTTGATGCGGTTAACGTATCGGGTTGTTCACTCTCCCGATCCGCATTGTCGTGCAAATCGTCATCACGGTAGTTTTCTTCTGCGCGCGAACGGTTAGAGAAGAACGTCAGACAGCCTAATACGGCCCCGCCGATCTTTTCCGCAATGGTCAACCATGACCAACCGGTAAACAGCGTCAAGCCCGCCGCCCAGACGCAGAGCAGAATCAGCGTAGCGCCCATGCTGTTGAAACGCGGGACCATTGAACTGCTCAGCAAACTGCCCAGCACGCCGCCAGAAGCGAAATAGTAGAGATCGTCCACATTGAGTGCTGCCAGACCGCAGGACGTCAGGATCAGCGCCAAGGTGCCAATCAGGCGCAAAGACAGAGTAAACAGATCGACATCGCTCTGATTATCGCGCTGGCGAAAGGCCACCCAGCACAGCGACAGCATGATCGGCGGAATGGCATAAGCCAGCACGCCAAAGATGAAAAACAGCGTATCGGCCAGCCACGCGCCGACGCCACCGCCCAGATTATGAATGGGCTCATGCCAGGCAGTTTGTGACCAACTCGGGTCAGACGGGCTGAAACTTAACAGCGCTACGCTCAAATAAACGGCGAATAGCGCGACAACGATTAAAATCGCTTCCAATAAACGACGACTGCCGCTGAGTTTCTTCAGCGCCACGTCTTTGTCTTCGGTGTATTCCTGGCTCAAGCGTCTCTCCAGGGGTCCTGTTCATGTTCATGACAAAACGCCGAGGCGAACTCGGCGCTGTGACTGTATATATTCACAGGAGTGTAGCTGAAATTAGCGGGCTTTGCACCCCTGCGTTTAGCGCGTTCTGATCACCAGACGATTGCTCTGTTTTACTTCTTCCATCACCACGTAGGTACGGGTATCGTTCACACCCGGCAAACGCAGTAAGGTTTCACCCAGCAGCTTACGGTAAGCGGACATATCCGGCACGCGTGTTTTCAGCAGATAGTCGAAATCCCCGGAGACCAGATGACACTCCTGAATCTCTTCCAGTTTCTGCACGGCAGTGTTGAACTGCTCAAAAACATCAGGCGCACCGCGGTTCAGCGTGATCTCCACAAACACCAGCAGTGAAGCGTCGAGGTAATGCGGGTTCAACAATGCGGTATAGCCATTGATAAAGCCCTGACGCTCCAGGCGGCGCACGCGTTCCAGACACGGCGTAGGAGAAAGCCCCACGCGTTTGGAAAGTTCCACGTTGGAGATTCGGCCGTCTTTTTGTAGCTCATTCAGGATATTGCGATCGATGCGATCAAGATCTTTTCCCGGTCGTTTTTTTGTGTCTACCATTCTTATTGTCTCTCTTCACTACGTCCTTGCCCTTGCTACACTCCGACCCACATCAATGTATCAGAGCAGCCCTAAAAGAAGACGCGCTGTCTATTTGGTATATCAAGGGTCGCTTTACGTCACTTTCCTTTCACCGCCACGGCGTACCGCGATGTCATCCCTGCGTTTATAACACCCTGTCTGTCCTGTTATAAACGCACCCTCATCGGGTCGCACGGTAAAAGCCACAACATAAAGAAAAACCGAGCTTTCAACCATTCACATACAAATAGTTTCCTCTTCCTTAGATGTTTTCGCAAAACGGTAGCCGATTGTCAAAGCAAAACAATGAAAATCAGAAGAAACTGCCAAATAAAACCCTACTGCTCGCTCGGTAAGACCATTTTCAATCATTTTGCTAATAAATGACGCTGTCTTATCAGTGAATTGTATGGGTTATTGGCGCAACCGATTAAACAAATAGGTAACAATTTTGCTGCCTACTTTTTTTAGCCCGGTAATTTCCTTACAATCGGCGTTAAGTAGACCGTTGCAAAAAAGAGGAACACATGGGTACCGTCAAGCACCACAAGCTATTGATTCTAGGTTCTGGCCCCGCGGGCTATACCGCTGCGGTGTACGCCGCGCGCGCCAACCTGCATCCGGTATTGATTACTGGCATGGAAAAAGGCGGGCAGTTGACGACCACGACGGAAGTGGAAAACTGGCCGGGCGACGCGGAAGGGCTTACCGGGCCGTTGCTGATGGACCGCATGCACGCTCATGCCGAAAAGTTCAACACCGAGATCATCTTCGATCACATTCAGCGTGTTGATTTGCAACAGCGTCCGTTCCGTCTGTTTGGCGACAGTGAAGAATATACCTGTGACGCCTTGATCGTGGCGACCGGTGCTTCTGCTCGCTATATCGGTCTGCCTTCCGAAGAGGCATTCAAAGGCAAAGGCGTGTCTGCCTGCGCAACCTGTGACGGGTTCTTTTACCGTAACCAGCGCGTTGCCGTAGTCGGTGGCGGCAATACCGCAGTAGAAGAAGCGCTTTATCTGTCCAACATTGCGCAACAAGTTCACTTAATCCACCGTCGTGACAGCTTTCGCGCAGAGAAAATCCTGATCGATCGTCTGATGGACAAAGTGCAGAACGGTAACATTGTGCTGCACACCGATCGCACGCTGGACGAAGTACTGGGCGATGACATGGGCGTGACCGGCGTTCGTCTTCGTAACACCCACACGGATGAGAGCGAAGAGCTGGCGCTAGCTGGCGTATTTATCGCGATTGGCCACAGCCCCAACACCGCCATTTTTGACGGCCAACTGGCGCTGGAAAACGGCTATATCAAGGTCCAGTCCGGTATCCACGGCAACGCCACGCAAACCAGCATCCCTGGTGTGTTTGCCGCAGGCGACGTGATGGATCATATCTACCGTCAGGCCATTACCTCGGCCGGTACGGGTTGCATGGCCGCGCTGGATGCAGAGCGCTATCTGGATGGCCTAGCGACCCGATAATCTGCTGCCCTTTCCTCCGTATTCAGATCGTCCCACCTGAATACGGGGGTTATTCTGGCTCCCTTTTGGCAAAATTGATCTCTCCCCGCATTTTCTCTCTCCTTTTGGTTTGCACCTGCACTTTAGCGCGGTAACATGAGTCTACGCTGAATACCTGCCCGCTTTTTGTTATATAACAGTTACATAAAGGTTGGCCTTTTGGGTATTCCCCTTTCTATAGCGCAGCCCGGTACTCTATGAAACAGACTCGACAGCAACAACTTGCACGCTGGCTAAAACAACAGAGCAAACTGGCACAACGCTGGCTCCGCCTCTCTTTACTGCTGGGGTTGGTAAGCGGCCTGCTGATCGTGGCACAGGCGTGGGTGTTGGCGACATTGTTGCACGCCTTGATTATTGAGCACGTGTCGCGTCAGGCACTTGTCACCCCCTTCATGCTGTTGGTTGGATTGTTCGCCGCACGTGCACTCAACCACTGGTTGCGCGAGCAGGTAGGCTTTCGCTGTGGTGAGGCAGTGCGGCGACAAATTCGCCATCAGGTGCTGGAGAAATTACAGCGCCTGGGTCCCGCCTGGGTGCAGGGAAAGCCGGCCGGCAGTTGGGCCACGCTGATTTTAGAGCAGGTCGAAGATATGCAGGATTACTATGCGCGCTATCTTCCACAAATGTACCTTGCCGCCTTGATTCCGCTGTTGATTCTGGCCGCGGTGTTTCCCATCAACTGGGCCGCAGCGCTTATCTTGCTGGTGACTGCCCCACTGATCCCGTTGTTTATGGCGCTGGTCGGCATGGGGGCTGCGGATGCCAACCGCCGTAATTTTCTGGCACTGGCGCGGCTGAGCGGTCACTTTCTCGATCGGTTGCGCGGCATGGAGACGTTGCGACTGTTTCATCGCGGGGCGGCAGAAGTGGATGACATTCGCCGGGCGTCGGAAGATTTTCGCAGCCGCACCATGGAAGTGCTGCGCATGGCATTCCTTTCCTCCGGCGTACTGGAGTTTTTTGCCTCTATCTCCATCGCGGTCGTCGCGGTATATTTCGGCTTTTCTTATCTTGGCGAGCTGAACTTTGGCCATTATGGTACCGGCGTCACCCTGTTTGCCGGCTTTCTGGTCTTGATTCTCGCCCCCGAGTTTTTCCAGCCGTTGCGCGATCTGGGCACATTTTATCACGCAAAAGCGCAGGCGGTCGGCGCAGCGGAATCGCTGGTGAGCTTTCTTACTGCGGAAGCGGAAGAGGTCGGCCTCGGCACACAGCCTTTTGACGCTGAAACCATTGCCATCCGGGCTGACCAACTGGTGGTGCTATCGCCCACTGGCACTGCGTTAACCGAACCGCTGACCTTTACGCTCGAGCCGGGACAGCGGGTAGCGCTGGTCGGCGTGAGCGGTGCAGGTAAAAGTTCATTGCTTAACGTGCTGCTCGGTTTTTTACCCTATCGCGGCTCGCTGTGTATCAACGGGCAGGAACTGCATGCGCTGGATGCCAATGCATGGCGTAAACACCTCAGTTGGTTGGGACAAAATCCACATTTGCCAGAAGAAACGCTGCGCAGCAATATTCTGTTGGGGAATCCACACGCTAGCGAGGACGCGCTGCAACAGGCGGTGGAACACGCTTACGTGCACGAGTTTCTGCCCCTGTTGCCACAGGGTCTTGATACCGTGGTGGGTGATGGCGCAGCGCGACTCTCTGTCGGGCAGGCGCAACGCGTTGCCGTTGCACGGGCATTGTTAAAGCACTCGCAGTTACTCCTTCTGGATGAACCGACGGCCAGTCTGGATTCACACAGTGAACAGCGCGTCATGCACGCCTTGGAAAACGCCGCACGCCAGCAAACCACGTTACTGGTGACGCATCGCCTTGATGACACCCGCCATTACGACAGCGTATGGGTGATGGAAAAAGGACGGCTGGCGCAGCAGGGTGACTACCACACGCTGAGTCAACAGCCAGGGCCGTTTGCCGATCTTCTGGCGCAGCGTCAGGGAGCTTACTAATATGTCGCAGAATACCCCATTACAGGTACTGAAACCCTTTCTCCTGCTGTATCGTCGCCACATTTGGCGGCTCAGCATCGGCGTAGTGCTTGCCATTATCACACTGCTGGCGAGTATTGGGTTGCTGACGCTCTCCGGTTGGTTTCTCGCTGGGGCGTCACTGGCGGGCCTTGCCGGATTGATGACCTTCAACTACATGCTGCCTGCGGCGGGCGTGCGCGGTGCGGCGATCCTGCGCACCGCCGGGCGCTATGCCGAGCGTCTGGTGAGTCATGACGCGACCTTCCGCGTACTGCAACACCTGCGTGTTTTTACCTTTTCGCGCACGCTTCCGCTTTCACCGGGCGGGCTCGCCCAGTTTCGTCAGGCCGACCTGCTAAATCGTCTGGTTGCCGATGTTGATACGCTCGATCACCTCTACTTACGCGTCATATCGCCGTTGGTCAGCGCGCTGGTGGTGATTCTGGCGGTCACTTACGGACTGAGCTGGCTGGACACCTCGCTGGCATTGACCCTCGGCACCATTATGCTGCTGCTGTTAGCCTTGCTACCGCCGGTGTTCTATCGTGCAGGTAAACCGATTGGTACCCACCTCACGCTGTTGCGCTCGCGTTATCGCACCCAGTTAACCACCTGGCTACAGGGGCAAGCCGAATTAACCCTGTTTGGCGCACAAGTCGCCTTTCGCCGCCTGCTCGCCGACACGGAACAGGCCTGGCTGACGCAGCAGCAGCGTCAGGCGCGTCTGACGGGCCTGTCGCAGGCACTGATGCTGCTCTGCACCGGTTTTACCGTTACCGCCATGCTCTGGCTGGCGGCGGCGGGGATTGGCGGAGACACACAACCGGGGGCGTTGATTGCCCTGTTTGTGTTTGCCGCACTGGCCGCGTTCGAAGCGTTAGGCCCGGTTACCGGTGCGTTTCAACACATGGGCCAGGTGATCGCATCAGCCACGCGCGTTGACCAGATTTTACGTCAGCAGCCTGCGGTGGTTTTCACAACGACAACCCCCTCCTCAACCTCAACCGCGACGGCAACGCTGTCATTACAGCGGGTGAGTTTCACCTATCCCGGACAACCGCTGCCGGTATTGCAGGACATTACGCTGGATATCGCGCCGGGCGAACACATTGCGCTGCTGGGGCGTACCGGGTGTGGCAAATCAACGCTATTGCAATTACTGACCCGCGCCTGGGACTGCGACACCGGGGACATTACCCTGAACGGCCTGCCGCTCGCACAGTGGAGTGAACCGGCGCTGCGCGGCATGATGAGCGTGGTGCCACAGCGGATACATATTTTTAGCGCCACACTGCGTGACAACCTGCTGCTGGCTGCACCGCAAGCCAGCGATGCCCAACTGAGCCAACAACTGGAACAAGTAGGATTAGGCAATCTGCTGGAAACGTCAGAGGGCCTTAATGCCTGGATCGGTGAAGGCGGACGTCAACTCTCCGGCGGGGAACAACGCCGCCTGGGGCTGGCTCGCGCCTTACTCCACCCTGCCCCCTTGGTGTTGCTGGATGAACCAACCGAAGGGCTGGACGCCGATACCGAGCAGAAAATACTGCATCTACTGCGTGAACACACCCACGGCAAAACGGTTCTCATCATTACCCATCGCTTGCACGATCTGGCGTCTCTGGATCGTATTTGCGTACTGGATAATGGTCGCCTGGTTGAGCAGGGTCGCCATGCCGATCTACTGGCAGCACGCGGCCGCTATTGGCAGTTCCATCAACACGCCACCCGGCAGGCATGATGCAGCTATTTCAACTGTCACCCAATACCACGCTGTTTCCTCCGGTGGAAAAAGCGTTGGCAGATCCCAACGGCTTATTGGCCTTTGGCGGAGACCTATCGCCTGGCAGAGTCTTGGCGGCGTATCGAGCCGGTATTTTTCCCTGGTACTCGCCCGGTGATCCCATTCTGTGGTGGTCTCCGGATCCCCGCGCAATATTGCATCCTGAGGCACTGCATATCAGCCGTAGCCTGCACAAGTTCATGCGTAAGCAGCCTTTTCACATCACGCTAAACTACGCGTTCGCTGCCGTGATACACGCCTGCGCTCACGCGCGTCAGGAAGGAACCTGGATCAGCCCAGAGATGATTGCCGCCTACTGCACACTGCATCAGCAGGGGCATGCGCACTCCATCGAAGTCTGGCACAACGATGAACTGGTGGGTGGACTGTACGGCATTGCGCAAGGAAAGCTGTTTTGTGGCGAGTCGATGTTCAGCAGTCGCGACAACGCCTCTAAATGCGCCCTGGTTGCCCTTGTCACGCATTTTATGCGCTGCGGCGGGCAGTTACTCGATTGTCAGGTGCTAAACGCTCACACGGCTTCTCTTGGCGCCACAGAGGTGTCGCGCGCGAGGTATCTGACGGCGCTACGCGCGTTGCAGGACGTCCCACTCGCGGCATCCAGTTGGCATCCGCAAGCCCTTCCTTTGGCTCCAATCGGGGGGGAATAAGCATGCCGTTGCGCCCTTCTTATCCGAAAGTTGCGGTTGAGATGATCAACGATCCTTTACATAATGCCGGTTTTTCGGCATTATCGTGCCCGTTAAAAAGTAAAGGTAGTTAAACCTAGAGGATTCGATGGCCAAAGAAGACAATATTGAAATGCAAGGCACCGTGCTTGATACACTGCCTAACACCATGTTCCGCGTTGAGTTGGAAAACGGACACGTGGTTACCGCTCATATCTCCGGTAAAATGCGTAAAAACTATATCCGCATCCTGACGGGTGACAAAGTCACTGTAGAGCTGACCCCGTACGACCTGAGTAAAGGCCGCATTGTCTTCCGTAGCCGTTAATCGGTTCTCCTGTCGCTAACGCTGCGACACCTGAGGATGTACCCGCCTTATGTGCCCTTTCCTGTTTCAGGAGAGGGTTTTTGCTTTACTCTGCATACCAACGAATCCCCGAAATACCCAGCTACTGTTTATCCATTAAACAGGAACACACCAAGACACATTCATAAAATTCATTTTTATTGCCGAATTATCAAACCATTGGTAACTGTTATTGTTATTCTATTATCCGTTATCTGTTAAATGATTTCTCTGCTATAGAATATTTACTTTATTCCTCCCCTTGAAAATTTGCATTCCTTTTTCCCTCTGTTATTCTTTTTCATATTAATATGATAAAACACCTGAAAAGCCTCACAAGATAATAATAATCAAACAAACTATACTTGCGCCTGCTTTTTTTCGTATGGACTTTACCTATCAATACCATCCGTATCAAACAGAACCATGCGAGTACTAGAATAGTTAGCCACCAATATTTTTTCGATGAGGATATTTATCATGAGTATAAACCCACTAAACTCTTCCGGTAACATACCTATTCAAATGGAAGGGAAAATTTATTTTAGCGAAACTGGCGGGCAATCATTAGCGGGAATAGTGAAGTATACTAATTTTTCAGAACCGTTCGAAAGACGGCAAATCGTTCTTACCGGTAAATTTTTAGAGTCCGAACCTCCTGTACTCGGAAACACGGTTGTCGACTTCAAAACACTTCATGGTTTGATGTTTATTTTTGACATTTATTCTACCCTCATCACTTACGCAGATTTTGTTATTCAAGACTCTGTCATACAGATAAGATTGTTCCAAGAATACGACCCAAATGGAGTTCAAATCTTACACACTGTTATTAATGGGGAACTCGCAACCCCTGGCGGTGATCCTATTTACCACCGAGTACGTTCGACGGAATCACTCACCGTAGCGTGGGGGCAAGAGAGCTAAAATAAAATCATCAACGTAAAAGAATAATTTCACCATTTAGATTTTCATCACGAAATAGATGGTAATAAAAGAAAATAGTTAGAAAAACATTCAGATCATACAGCATGCTGTGCATATTCTATGGCATTACGAAATCAATTATTAGGATCATTATCATGAGTACAGTTCAGCCTCTGAATTGGGCTTTAATACCTGTAAGTTTAAGAGCTCAATTATATTACTCGGCACAAGGTGGGCAATCTTTTTCAGGAATAGCGACTTATGAGCATCCGGAAGCACCTTATGGTTCGAGACAGTTTGTATTAAGTGGAAAATTTTTAGATGTTACTCCCTCGGTACTTGGGGATACAGTGATCGAGCTTGAATCCTTTGATTCCCAAATGCATATTAGTTTGCTTGATCCTTCTTTCTATTATGGTGAACTGGTCATTATAGGCACACGATTGCAATTGATAATTTATGAGTTACCCCTTCCGAATGAACCTGACAATAGACTTGTACATGCCATGATATTTGGTTATATCAGACCAATAAATGATGCATTTGTCATTGAGTCTGTGCGAACAACCCAGTCACTGACCGTTGTCAAAAGTCCGATCAGTTAATACATGAATCGCTTTGCTGATAGCTCAATTCAGTACTGATTCACAATGATGCGTTCGGTGTTTTGAATGCATCTGTTTATGCTTGATAATAAAAAAGCAGTGCTTTCGCACTGCTTTTGCTTTTACCGCTCAGTGACACACTCAGTGCACAGTCCCTTCCGTTTTTAGCTTTTGCGCACTGTGGAAGCTATAGGTCAACGCTTGCGTCGCGCTGTCCAGTTCCACCTTCACCGAGCCACCGTTCACCAACGACCCAAACAGCAGTTCGTTTGCCAGCGGCTTCTTGAGGTTTTCCTGGATCACACGCACCATAGGCCGCGCGCCCATCGCCTTGTCATAGCCTTTTCCTGCCAGCCAGTTGCGCGCATCTTCGCTGACTTCCAACGACACGCCCTTGGCGTCCAACTGCGCTTGCAGTTCCACGACAAACTTATCCACCACCTGCTGAATAATCTGCGCTGACAGATGGTTGAACCAGATGATGCCGTCCAGGCGGTTACGGAATTCCGGCGTGAAGATCTTTTTAATCTCTTCCATCGCGTCGCTGCTGTTGTCCTGTTGAATCAGGCCAATCGATTTGCGCTGGGTCTCTTGCACACCCGCATTGGTGGTCATGACGACAATCACGTTGCGGAAATCGGCCTTGCGGCCGTTGTTGTCGGTCAGCGTACCGTTATCCATCACCTGTAACAGCAGATTGAAGACGTCCGGGTGCGCTTTTTCAATTTCATCGAGCAGCAGCACCGAATGCGGATGCTTGATCACCGCGTCCGTCAGCAATCCGCCTTGATCGAAACCCACGTAGCCCGGAGGCGCACCGATCAGGCGGCTTACGGTATGGCGCTCCATGTATTCCGACATATCAAAGCGCAGAAGCTCGATGTCCATGGCCTTGGCCAGTTGTACGGTGACTTCGGTTTTCCCAACCCCGGTCGGCCCGGCAAACAGGAAAGAGCCGACAGGCTTGCGCTCACTGCCCAAACCGGCGCGGCTCATCTTGATAGCCTCACTCAGCGCTTCGATAGCTTTATCCTGACCGAACACCAGCATCTTCAGGCGATCGCTCAGGTTTTTCAGCACATCGCGATCGCTGGCAGACACGGTTTTCTCGGGGATGCGGGCGATGCGCGCCACCACCGATTCAATATCTGAAACGTTCACCGTTTTTTTGCGTTTGCTGGCAGGCATCAAGCGACTGCGCGCGCCAGCTTCATCGATCACATCGATAGCTTTGTCCGGCAGATGGCGATCGTTGATGTATTTAACCGACAGTTCAACGGCGGCGCGCACGGCTTTGGCCGTGTAACGCACGTCGTGGTGAGCTTCATATTTCGGTTTGAGCCCATTGATGATTTGCACGGTCTCTTCAACGCTGGGCTCAGTAATATCGATTTTCTGGAAACGACGCGCCAGGGCACGGTCTTTTTCAAAGATATTGCTGAATTCCTGGTAAGTGGTAGAACCGATAACCCGAATCTTGCCGCTGGAGAGCAGCGGTTTGATCAAATTGGCTGCATCGACCTGTCCACCAGACGCCGCACCCGCACCGATGATGGTGTGGATTTCATCAATAAACAGAATGCTGCTTTGATCCTGTTCCAACTGTTTGAGCAGCGCTTTGAAACGTTTTTCAAAATCGCCCCGGTACTTGGTGCCCGCCAGCAGCGAACCGATATCAAGGGAATAGAGCGTGCAACCGGCCATTACTTCCGGCACGTCGCCTTGAACGATGCGCCAGGCCAGACCTTCAGCAATGGCCGTTTTCCCTACGCCAGACTCCCCGACCAGCAGCGGGTTGTTTTTGCGCCGACGGCACAGTACCTGGATGGTGCGCTCCAGCTCTTTTTCACGACCAATCAGGGGGTCAATACCGCCAACGCGAGCCAATTGATTGAGGTTAGTGGTGAAGTTTTCCATGCGATCCTCCCCGCCTACCGGCTCTTCGTTGACAGGGTTTTCCGCGTTAGGAGCCTGACCGGGCTCTTCTTTGCGCGTGCCGTGGGAAATGAAGTTCACCACATCCAGTCGACTCACATCGTGCTTACGCAACAGGTAAGCCGCTTGCGATTCCTGCTCGCTGAAGATCGCCACCAGCACGTTGGCACCAGAGACTTCACTGCGGCCAGAGGACTGAACGTGAAACACGGCACGTTGCAATACGCGTTGAAAACTTAGCGTCGGTTGCGTTTCACGTTCTTCATTATTTTGCGGTAACGTCGGGGTGGTCTGTTCGATGAACGTTTCCAGTTCCTGGCGCAATGCGGCCAAATCCACCGAGCATGCTTCCAACGCTTCGCGCGCTGCCGGGTTGCTAAGCAACGCCAGTAGCAAATGCTCCACGGTCATAAACTCGTGGCGGCGCTCACGCGCTCTGGCGAAAGCCATGTTGAGACTGAGTTCCAGTTCTTGATTAAGCATAGGCGCCTCCCCACAATAAATTACCTGATTTCAGGCCCTTTCCAGCGTACAGAGCAACGGGTGCTCATTTTCCCTTGCGTAGCGATTCACTTGCACCGTCTTAGTTTCCGCCACATCGGCACTGTAAACACCACAGACAGCCTTCCCTTCATAGTGAACCGTCAGCATAAGTTGCGTTGCGCGTTCAATATCATAAGAAAAGAACTTTTGCAGAACGTCAATAACAAATTCCATCGGGGTGTAATCATCATTGTTTAAAATCACGTTATACAGCGATGGCGGCTGCAATTTTTGCTGCGGTTTTTCCAGCAGATCGCTGTCAGAATGCGTCCAGGGGCGGCTTTCCATACGTATCCCCGACGTTGCATCATCGTGGATAGCCTGCATCCACTTATTTTCAATCACCCTACTGCGGTTACTCATTATTCATCCATCTTCATTAATGCGACACCATGCTGAGTGTCCCACATCAGCCATTTACTCTTTATTTTATCACCTGCACGCGCACTGTGTTGCCAAGAAGCAAGAAATCGTCCGGTGATGTCATCGGTAACAGCACACGTATTGAAGCAACAACCCTGCACCAAAATCATCAATTGCGTTACCTGCATCAAACTTTGACAAACTGCCCTGTGCTGCCCCTGTGGGATGGCTTGACGCTCTTTTCGATTTCACTAGAGTGTACAGGTGAATTGACGGGGTTTTAATCAATTCGCATTCATGTCGACCAAATAACCTAACCTCTCGTTTTGATAACACTCTTGCGAAGGACGTAAATGCATGGAGACAGGTACTGTTAAATGGTTCAATAATGCCAAAGGCTTTGGATTTATCTGTCCCGAAGGGGGAGGCGAAGATATCTTTGCCCACTACTCGACGATACAAATGGACGGTTATCGCACGCTGAAGGCAGGCCAGGCGGTCAGATTTGATGTTCACAAAGGGCCCAAAGGAAATCATGCCAGTTTGATCGTCCCGCTGGTAGCCGAGGCAGTTGCCTAGCGGTGGTCTGAAATACGCTCCTCATTATCACAGAAGAAAATGCTGGTTTCACGACCGGCATTTTTATTCTAGTTTCTCTGAGCGCGGATCGGCTCAATCGGCCCGCCCACGCGCCAACCAGAGTACGCGTGAAAAAAGTGTGCGAATCAAGACAGGAATGGCGTCATTGCCGCGTTCAGCGGCAGCCATTGCTACCTCGATGGCCAGATCCGGTTTTGAGGCACGGTGAATCGCTTTCACAATCACTTTCGCGGCTGAGAGCGGCACATTTTCCGGCAACTGTGCAATGCGATGGAAAACGTCCTTGTAGCCATTGCGATACATAAAATGCTCCATATCGGGGGCAGAAAGCATCGTAATATGGTCGCGATCGGTTTCGCCCTGTTGGGTCAGCAGGCTGCGCGCCGTGGCGGCATATTTTTTACCCGCGTCATCGCCGTCCACCAGCACGTGCCACTCAATGCCCATGCGGTGCGCAAATTTCAGCAGCGGGCGTAGCCCGGATTGAGCAAATTCAATGACGCGCACCCCTTCTGCCTCAAAGTGATGCCCACATTGGCGGCCGAGTTCGCTAAGCATCCACACTTCCGTCTCGCCTTCAACCAGCAGCCAGCAGCGTGCAAACAGCGATGAGGGGCGATTAAAGCGGATATGGAATGCAATACGACGGCTGTCTTCAGGATTCATCCCTTGCTTGCCAATCCGGTAAGTCGCCACCCGCGAGGACTCCCGCACCAGGCGGCACACCTGCTCCACCGGCACCAACGACAGCAGATCGCCGGAATTGGTGGTGGTGATTTTTTGCAACGGCAGATGCATCAGCAACTCCCAGGCCACCGACAGCATGATCGGGTGTAATCGGGTTTCAGGATCTTCTACCAGCAATAGCGGACGCGATTCCGTATCCAGCGATACCGCGCCTTTCGCCTGCAACAGCGTTGAAAACAGTTCGAGCAGAATGATACGACGGCTGCGGCTATTGGGATCGCTCAACATCCGGTTGATATTATCCAAAGAGCGCCAGGATTTTCCGTTGTGCGCGCGCGCGTGGCGGGGATGGCGCGGCGTGAAGCCCTCATCCCCTTGCTCGGAAAAATAGTGCTCCAGCAGTTGCCGCATCGCCACCATCCCTTGACGCAGATCCTGATCGGTCAGCCGCTGCGGGTTGCGGGTCAGTTCCTGCATCAGTTGGTTCAGGTGTTGGGTCAGGTCGTCGCTATTACTCTCGCGCACCGGCAACGGCGCGACGTCAACCCGTTTGCGCCGGGTGAAACGCGCATCGCGTAGCCGCAACACCGGGTGCAAACGAATAAGTTCACGCGCCAGCGCATCAATGTTGTCCAGCGCCAGCGGTTGCCCATCAGCGTCAAGAAAACTGCGCCAGGTGCACACCGCACCGCTTTCATCCACTTCACCTTCCAGACGATAGAAAATGCGCTGTAATCGCCCCTCGCCCCTGACCCAAACCGGCACCAGGCCACGGTATCGCGGCCCAAGGTGATGCCCGACGCCGCTTTCACAGAAGGTGAAGATAACCTGCAAATGGTGCTCCCGGCTCGCTTCATCACCGGGGGTAAAGTGGAAATCCTGCAACGAAAAGTGATACAGCGGCAATGCCGGCGACAGCAGCAGGGACAAGGCATCCAACAGACTTGACTTTCCCCAGGCATTTTCCCCAATCAAGACCGTATTGTGCTCCAGTACCAGTGACAGACGATTGATGCCGCGAAACCCAACAATCTCCACGCTTTCAAGGTACATGCACACCTCCTGATGTTGCGGCTGTACCACTGCACAGCGCTGTTTTCATTGTATACCTTAACCAGCGTGCTTTACCCCGACGCCAGTGTCATCCGGCAGATACCTTTTCTGTGATCCCTTACGGGTTCGAACTTGCTTCACCAGCCGAGTTTCTCTTCGCAGCCTTACAGTACGCTAGCACATCATTGCCTGAACGCAGCAGCGTCACATAAGATCGAATGGTGTTATCGACCTCCTGCCTGTCAAGGTTGGCGGGCGGGTGCGCGCGCCAAAACCGGTGTAATTTGACCATCATTGTGGTCAGGTAAATGCGTTGCGGAATCGCTAGTTCATTATAGAGTTGGTACGCACAGGCATAAAAATCACTGAGTTGGGATAATGTGCAAAGGTTACTCGCCTGAAAAATCACTTCTGCTTGCGCATCAAAGGTGCGCATCTCAATGCTGATATTATATTGGTACCGGTAGCGCAGCGCCGGGCACGATGACGGTTTCTGGTGCATGACCATCGTCGTCAGCTTTTTGCAAAATGCCTCCACGATCTCCATGATGCCATCGTTCAACGTCAAATCGTCTATCGGGTATTGGAACTGAACCGAAATAGCCCTGTTTATAGTAAAGTCTGGTTGCACGCGTATGTTCAGCAACGTTGTGATTTCACACTCGGTCAATCTACGACAACGGGCCGCAAGATGTTTAGCCTCTGCACAAATTTTGTAGTATGCGCCTTGTGCACCATAGAGAGGTTTTTCCGCCAACGCAGTGTGCATACTGTTGATCGATATCAGGGCATCGCAAATCGTCCGATTCGTTACTCTCAAATTGTCATAATCAGTGGTTGGAAGGTAGGTCGCAATTTTTTGGATCATTTCCACCGGTAAGCTGTCAATATTGACGATCTGGCGGGTCAATGTGGAGGATGTCGATAAGCTCGACGATGATGACTGGGCAAGATTTTCATACTGCTGACAAACACGGTTCCCCTGAGAGCTAACATCCAGCATATGCAACAGAACTCCTGTGCTACAGATTATTGAGTGGCAGGTACTCTACGTGAAAGCCTTAACAGCCCCTTTCATAAAGTAGGCTTTACTGTCTCCCTCTGCGCGAACAATCTGAATTGAGACGTATTTTCATCCGCCAAGATGAAAATTGCGCTACATCAAATTTACCTAAAATTGCATGTAAAAAGCCTTTTTAACTCGAGGCGAAATCACTATGCTTCAAAACAAGCATTACAAATGCAACTTTAAAAAAAGGATAACGTTATGTTTTGTGTGCAATGTGAGCAAACAATCCGTACCCCGGCTGGAAACGGTTGCGCCTATGCGCAAGGCATGTGCGGCAAAACCGCTGAAACCTCCGATCTGCAAGACCTGCTGGTCGCGGTATTGCAAGGTTTATCTGCCTGGGCACTAAAAGCCCGTTCGCTGGATATCATCGACCATACGGTCGATAACTTCGTCCCTCGCGCTTTCTTCGCTACGCTGACCAACGTCAACTTCGACTCGCAAAGAATTATCGGTTACGCACAAGAAGCAATCCAACTGCGTCACGGACTGAAAACGCGCTGCCGTCTGCTCGAAGCGGATGCCAGCGTTGACCATCCCCTGTCTGAACTGCAACTGGCGGGCAACGATATTCCGACCCTGCTACAACAGGCCAGCCAATTCGCACTGGATCATGATAAAGCCACGATTGGTGCCGACCTGCACGGTCTGCGTATGCTGTGCCTATACGGTCTGAAAGGGGCCGCCGCCTATATGGAGCATGCCCACGTACTCGGCCAATACGATGACGCTATCTATGCCGAATTCCACGCTTTGATGGCCTGGCTGGGCACGCAGCCGAGCGACATGGACACGCTGCTGAACAATGCCATGGCGATTGGCAAAATGAACTTCAACGTGATGGCGATCCTCGATAAAGGTGAAACCGACGCCTACGGTCATCCTCATCCGACCCAGGTGAACGTGCGCCCGGTGGCAGGCAAAGCTATTCTGATTTCCGGTCACGATTTGAAAGATCTGCGGATGCTGTTGGAACAGACCGAAGGCACTGGCGTCAATATTTACACCCACGGTGAAATGTTGCCTGCGCACGGCTATCCCGAGTTGAAAAAATTCTCGCATCTGGTGGGTAACTACGGCAGCGGCTGGCAGAACCAGCAGGTTGAATTTGCCAAGTTCCCTGGCCCTATCGTGATGACATCCAACTGTATTATCGATCCGTATGTCGGAAACTACGGCGATCGTATCTGGACGCGCAGTATTGTTGGCTGGCCGGGCGTCAACCATCTGGAAGGAGATGATTTCAGCCAGATCGTTGCTCAGGCACAAAGCCTGGCCGGTTTCCCATACAGCGAAATCGAGCACAACATCACCGTTGGTTTCGGACGTGAGACCCTGCTTGGCGCGGCGGATACCGTGATCGATTTGGTGGCTAAAGGCAAATTGCGTCACGTGTTCCTGGTGGGGGGATGTGACGGTAGCCGCGGCGAGCGCAGCTATTTCACCGATTTCACCCGTAGCGTGCCGGATGACTGCCTGATCATGACGCTGGCGTGCGGCAAATACCGTTTTAACAAGCTGGATTTTGGCACGCTGGAAGGGTTGCCGCGTCTGCTCGATGTCGGTCAATGCAACGATGCCTACGCAGCCATTATTCTGGCCGTGAAACTGGCGGAAAAACTGGGTTGCGGCGTGAACGACCTGCCATTGAGCCTGGTACTCTCCTGGTTTGAGCAAAAAGCCATCGTCATTCTGCTCACGCTGCTGTCGCTGGGCGTGAAAAACATCAGAACGGGTCCTACTGCCCCCGGCTTCCTGACGGATAACCTTCTGGCCGTGCTGAACGAAAAATTCGGTATGTGCTCGATTACCACCGTAGAAGAAGACATCAACACCCTTTTGTCCGCCTGAGAGCAATAGGATAACAAGCGGCGCGGCAACGCGTCGCTTGTGCTGTTTGGAGAGCACACATGACACAACCGACCTCCGCATGCCCGAACCGCATGCAAGTTCACTCCATTCGTCAGGAAACGCCCGACGTCTGGACGCTTTCGCTGATTAACCACGATTTCTATCCTTATCGTCCGGGGCAGTACGCGCTGGTTTGCATTGCCAACAACCCTGACACCCTGCGTGCCTATACCCTGTCGTCAACCCCAGGGTTAAGCCCGTTTATCACGCTGACGGTACGGCGGTTGGAAGATGGCACCGGTTCAGGCTGGCTGACGCAGCAGGTCAAACCCGGTGACTATTTGTGGCTTTCCGATGCACAGGGCGAGTTTACCTGCGTCGATGCGGGCCATGCCGAGCAGGAACGTTATCTGATGATGGCCGCAGGCTGTGGCGTGACGCCCATCATGTCGATGAGTCGCTGGTTGTTGGCAAACCGTCCGAACGTTCACTTGCAGGTGATCTTTAATGTCCGCAACCCGCAGCAGGTGATTTTCGCCGCCGAGTGGCAGCGCCTGACAGAACAGTATCCATCACAGTTGACGCTGACGTTGGTCGCCGAGTTTGACGCCGAACCCGGTTTTCTCGCAGGAAGGTTAACACCTGCGCTGCTGAACCAAGAGGTGCCGGATCTGGCACAGCGTATCGTCATGACCTGTGGCCCGGCCCCGTATATGCAGCAGGTTGCCACACTGGTTGCCGATGCTGGCGTCCCCACGACACGCTTCTACAAAGAGCAGTTCCAGATTGGTGCTGAATCATTGGAAGAGGACGGTGAACAGCTGACGCTGACCATTCGCCAACCGCTTAATGGACTGCGTGTGCCTGTTGGTATCAGCCTGTTAGCCGCGTTGGAAAGCAATAAAATACCGGTTAATGCCGCATGCCGTGCAGGTGTCTGCGGCAGTTGCAAAACCAAAGTGCTTTCCGGCGATTACACCACCAGTAGCACCATGACGCTGACGGCAGAAGAGATTGCACAAGGCTATGTGCTGGCGTGCAGTTGCCAACTGCACGGGGACACGGTGTTGGCGTAACGCCCAGCCAGGGCATCACGCACCAACGTTAAGGCGTCGCCACACCCGCAATTGTGGGTGTGGGTTCCTTATAGGCCAAGGCAATAATTTTTTTAACGCAGGCATCGATAGAATAGCGCGACACTACGTCATCGTAGGCGTGACGGGCTCTCTGACGGTAGGGTTCCGGGTGCATAAGGAAATCGGCAATGGCGTCCTGCCAGGCCGCGACATCATCGCACGGTAACAGTACGCCGTTTTCCTGATGGCGGATAACATCCGGAATGCCCCCCACGTTGCTCGCCATCACCGGAACGCCAAAAAACATCGCCTCAACCAGCGCCATGCCAAATGACTCATTACGTGAAGGCATCAACACCAGATCCGCATGCCGATAGACGGCCGCTGCCGGGAACAGTTTACCGGCCATCATCACGTTATCTTGTAAACCGTAGCGCGCAATCATCGCGTTGATAACCTTGCTCTCAGGGCCATCTCCGACGATCAGATAACGAAACGCATGGCCTGACTGCTTGAGCGCCGCCAACGCAGCCAACGCGGTAGCGTGCCCTTTTTCACCGCGCAGCATACCTACCTGTGCAATGACGGGCGACGTGCTGGCCTCCAGCCAGCATTGCAGATCTGCGGGCAAGGGCCGCTCGCTTTGAGCATGCAAGGTAGCAAAGTCGAACCCAGGCGCGACCACCTCGATCTTTTCATCCCGGCAGCCGCCAGCCACCATCGCGCGCTTCATACCAGCGCTGGGCACCACCACCTGATCCGCCAGATAATTGGTGCTGAACGGTTTGATTCTGCTGGTCAGATAGGTTTTTTGCCGCACCAACGTTGGCTTGTTCCAGACCAGCTTGGTGGCCAGTGCAGCAATATTTGCATCGTGCCCACTGTGACTGACGATAAATAAAGGATGATATTCATTAATAAGCTGTCTGAAGCGCCACAGAGAGGGGAAATGATAACTATTTCTAAATATGATCGGGTATATTGGAATATGTTTTTCAGCGGCAAGTTTAGCCACTTCACTTTCCGGACGACATGCCAATAACACCTCAAAACCTAAATGTTGCAAGGCGTGTAATTGCATCATAGCCTGCAATTCCTGCCCGCCAACATGCTTAGAGGATTCTGTGTAGAGAATGCGTTTTCTCATAAATAAACCTAATAAAAACAATCAACACCGTACCCTCGACCGAGGATATGCACGGTGTGTTTCACGTCTGGCGTAATTTTATGAGAGCGAAGCTAAACGGAAGGTAAATACTTTTTATACAGAGGCGTATTTTCGGAAAATAAATACATAAAATGCCCAGGAACATTACTCTGGGCATGTTGTCATTGCCGTCAAAAAAAACCATCAGGTATAACGCTGACCTTTATGTAACGCAAACAATGAAGAAATAACCGGTGTGGTATACATAAACAGCCGCCGTTTAAGCCAGGAGGTATCTTCACGCTCTTTGGTGCTGATACGTCCCAAACGCCAGGTGAGGTGCTGCGGCATATTCATCCGCCGCTCGGTGGTGTAGAGATAATCAAACCCCTGCGCCTGGGCAATGGCGGCGTAATCGTGGTTATAAAATCCCATCGGCCAGCAGAAATGGCGGCTGCACGATCCCAGTCGTGCAAGCAGCGTTTCACGACACAGACGCAGATCGTTTTCCAACGCGCGGTGACGCTCGGCAGTATCCGTTATGTTCCAATCCCAGCGCTGATGCGTATGGGTATGCGCATGAAACTCGACTAGCCCACTGGCTTGCATCTCTTCAATTTCAGACCAGCGCATCATCACATCGTCAGCATGGCCGTTAGCCACGCGCTCCTCACACACCTTGTGAGAGAAAGCCACCTCAGTCAGCTCACGAACCGGTCCGTCGCCAATCTGGCCGGTAATCAGAAAAATATGCGCATGCAACCCAAGACGTTTTAGCACCGGAAACGCATAAACCCAATTGTCCAAATAGCCGTCGTCAAAGGTGATCATCACACTTTTACGCGGCAAGGGCTCGCCACGGTAAAACCCCTCCAATTCAGCCGCGCTCACGGTTTTCCACCCGGCACGCGCCAGCCAGGTCATCTGTTCGATAAAGGTGTCGGGCGACAGCGTCACCAGCCCAGGCTTGGGGCCAACGTGGTGATACATCAGGATGGGAATTGCACTTGCATTCATTCTATTACGCTCTTTGCTGTACGCGCTTGCTCACCAGCACGGCTTACCGTCGCCATTGCCGCGCCAACGCCATAACCAAAAATATACAAACCATTAATCTTGCCACAAACAACTTCAACCATTCGTCACTATAACGCATTCATAACCTGTATTTTTTGAGGCTATCGGCGCTAAACCGCAGCATGATTGCCGCCGGTACGGGCAGATTTGCTGTCTGTTATCCTTCGGTCCCGACAATTACAGCCACCCCGCCGCTTAACCGATATTTTGTGCTATTATTTATGCATTAGTCCGCTAATCAGCAAATTTTAACCCACGGCGATTGCATAAGTATCCTGCCGACGTTAACATTCGCGGCATCAATGTCTATTCAATTCTTGCGCATGAGTATTCAACTAAACAGCATTAACTGTTTCTATGGCGCGCATCAGGCGCTATTCGATGTCACCCTTGATTGTCCGGCCGGCGAAACGCTGGTGTTATTGGGCCCCAGCGGTGCGGGAAAAAGCTCGCTGCTGCGCGTATTGAACCTGCTGGAGATGCCGCGTTCGGGCACACTTGCCATCGCAGGCAACCAGTTTACGTTTGCGCAGCCGCCGAGTGACGGCGCCATCCGCGAACTGCGCCGCAATGTCGGCATGGTGTTTCAGCAATACAACCTGTGGCCCCACCTGACCGTCACACAAAACCTGACCGAGGCACCTTGCCGGGTATTGGGTTTGAGCAAAGACGAGGCGCTGGCACGTGCAGACAAACTGTTAACACGGTTACGCCTGCGCGATTTTGCCGATCGTTTCCCGCTGCATTTGTCCGGTGGGCAGCAGCAACGCGTGGCGATTGCCCGCGCACTGATGATGGAACCTCAGGTGCTGCTGTTCGATGAACCGACAGCCGCGCTCGATCCTGAAATCACGGCCCAGGTGGTCGGTATTATTCAGGAACTGGCGCAGACCGGTATCACCCAGGTAATTGTCACGCACGAAGTGGATTTTGCACGTAAAACTGCCAGCCGTGTGGTGTACATGGAAAATGGCCGTATTGTCGAACAGGGTGATGCGGGCCACTTTGCCGCGCCGCAAACCGCCGAGTTCGCCAGTTATCTTTCTCATTGATGAACAAGATGGAAATGACAATGAAAAAATTACTCGTTGCAGCACTCCTCGCCAGCGCCAGCGTTGCCGCCAGCGCCGCAGAAACCATCCGTTTTGCGACCGAAGCCTCTTACCCTCCGTTCGAATTCGTGGGCGATGATAACAAGATTCAAGGGTTTGACGTCGATCTTGCTAACGCGCTGTGCAAAGAGATGAACGCCACCTGTACGTTCAGCAATCAGGCCTTTGACAGCCTGATCCCAGGGCTTAAATTCCGCCGTTATGAAGCCGTTATGGCTGGGATGGATATTACGCCGGAGCGTCAGCAACAGGTGGCCTTTAGCCAACCCTACTACGACAACTCTGCGCTGTTTATCGCACAGAAAGGCAAAGTGGCCGATATCGCTGCCCTGAAAGGCAAACGCGTTGGCGTGCAGAACGGCACCACTCACCAGAAATATCTGCTGGATCAACACAAAGATGTGACGACCGTGCCGTATGACAGCTATCAGAATGCCATTCTGGATCTGAAAAGTGGCCGTCTGGACGCGGTATTCGGTGACACTGCCGTGGTGAATGAGTGGCTGAAACAGAACGACCAGTTGGCTACCGTAGGCAGCAGCGTAACGGATAAGAACTACTTTGGCATCGGTTTGGGCATTGCGGTGCGTCAGGGTAACGATGCGCTGGTCAAACGCTTCAATGACGCGCTGGACAAAGTCAAACAGGATGGCACTTATCAGTCCATCTACAACAAATGGTTTCAGCAGTAATCTCGCTAAATGATAGAATTTCATCCTCTTGCAAGCGCCGCCGGCATGACCGTCGGCCTTGCCGTTTGTGCACTGGTACTCGGTTTGATTCTGGCGATGCTGTTTGCCGTATGGGAAATGGCGCGCTGGAAGCCCGTTGCCTGGTGCGGCACAGCGTTAGTGACGCTGCTACGCGGCCTGCCGGAAATTCTGGTGGTGCTGTTTATCTATTTTGGTTCATCACAACTGCTGCTGATACTGGCGGATGGCTTTACGCTCAATGTCGGTGGCACAGCGTTTCCCATCAAGTTAGACATTGAGACGTTTGAAGTCAGCCCGTTCCTGTGCGGTGTGATTGCGTTGGCGCTGCTCTATGCCGCCTATGCGTCACAAACGCTGCGCGGCGCGCTGAAAGCGGTCCCTCAGGGGCAACGCGAATCAGGGCAAGCCCTGGGGTTGAGTAAAGCGGCCATCTTCTTTCGCTTGATCATGCCGCAAATGTGGCGCCATGCCCTGCCCGGCCTCGGCAACCAATGGCTGGTATTGCTGAAAGATACCGCGTTGGTGTCTTTGATTAGCGTGAACGATCTGATGCTGCAAACCAAGAGCATCGCCACACGCACCCAAGAGCCCTTTACCTGGTATGTGATTGCGGCAGCGATTTATCTGGTAATCACCTTGTTGAGTCAATACGTCCTGAAGCGTATCGAACTGCGTACTACGCGCTTTGAACGGAGGCCGTCCTGATGCTCGCGTACTTACCTGAATTGCTCAAAGGGTTGCACACCAGCCTGAGCCTTACGCTGGTGGCGCTGATTGCCGCACTGGTTATCTCTTTGGTACTGACGGCGGTTCTTGCGTTAAAAACACCGGTGTTGTCCCTGCTGTCCCGGGCGTACATCACTTTGTTTACCGGTACACCGCTGCTGGTGCAAATCTTCCTGATCTATTATGGTCCGGGCCAGTTTCCGGCAATCCAGCAGATCCCGTGGCTGTGGCACTTGCTCTCTCAGCCCTGGCTGTGCGCCATGATAGCCCTGGCATTAAACAGCGCGGCCTATACCACACAGCTGTTTTACGGTGCGGTGCGCGCCATCCCTTCCGGGCAGTGGCAATCCTGCGCGGCGTTGGGCATGTCGCCTGCACAAACGTTGCGTATCTTATTGCCCTATGCCTTTAAACGCGCCCTGTCGTCCTATTCAAACGAAGTGGTGTTGGTGTTTAAAAGTACCTCGCTGGCCTATACCATCACACTGATGGAGGTGATGGGTTACAGCCAACTGATGTATGGCCGCACCTATGACGTCGCCGTTTTCGGTGCCGCAGGGATTATTTACCTATGTGTCAATGGGTTGCTGACAGTATTGATGCGCCTTATCGAACGGCGTGCACTGGTGTTTGAACACCGCAACTGATCTCTACGTTGCAATAAACAGCAGGCTTCGGCCTGCTTTTTTTGTCTGTTTTATCGCCATTCAAATGTATTTTTAATCATTTTATTTGCATATCAATTCACTTGATGGCAATGTAATTGCCGTTGAGCGGGGAACATGCCGCAGGAAAAATTTAAAAAAATCGTTGGAGCACAACATGAAAAAATTCGTGGTCGCCACGTTACTGGCAGGTATGGCATTCGGCGCTAACGCCGCAGACACTATTCGTTTTGCCGCCTCCGCCACCTATCCGCCATTTGAATCGCTCAATGCCAACAACGAGATCGTCGGCTTTGATATGGACCTGGCAAAAGCCCTGTGCAAGCAGATGCAAGCTAACTGCACCTTCACCAACCAGGCTTTCGATAGCCTAATCCCGGCGCTGAAATTCCGTCGTTACGACGCCGTGATCTCCGGGATGGACATCACGCCAGAGCGCAGCAAACAAGTGGCCTTTACTCAACCCTATTATGCCAACTCTGCCGTAGTCATCGCGCAGAAGGGAAAATTCAGTGATTTTGCCGCCATGAAAGGCAAGCGTATTGGGATGGAAAACGGCACCACGCACCAGAAGTACATGAATGACAAGCACCCGGAAGTCCAGACCGTGTCCTACGACAGCTATCAAAATGCGGTGCTGGATTTGAAAAACGGGCGCATCGACGGCGTTTTCGGTGATACCGCGGTAGTCAATGAGTGGATCAAGAATAACCCGGAGCTGGCATCCGTTGGCGAACACGTGACTGACCCAGAATACTTCGGCACCGGTCTCGGTATCGCGGTCCGTCCTGATGATAAAGCGCTGCTGGCAAAACTGAACGGCGCGCTGGACGCCATCAAAGCAGACGGCACCTATAAAGCCATTAACGACAAATGGTTCCCGCAATAAGGCCTTGTCTGCCCTGTGCGACATCACGAATAAACCCAATACGATAAGCGCCTTCGGGCGCTTTTTTTTGCTGCACGCCTAGATCGCAGTAGCCGTCATCAGGGCTCGGGAGCAAACAGGACACCAGCAACGTCAATACATCACAGTCTTGACGCGTGGCGATACTTTCATATTGTGTTACCTATGTTGCTATGAGATAAGGATAAGACGTACTGCACAACCCCGCTGTGACATTTCATTTGGATCGGTTCTGCTAACAACTGAGATCGAAAATGGAAAACAACGTCGTCGACTATTATACGAATACCTTTAATGAACATTTTCGTCATTTAGATGCTTTTGGAAAAATTCAGCAACGACGAACGCTTCAATTGCTAAAGAAATACTTGCTGAATAAGCAGAAGGTCATTGATATCGGGGGCGCTACCGGCGTCTATTCCTTTGAACTGGCAAAATGCGGTCATGAAGTACACCTGTTTGATATCGTTCCGATACATATCGAAAAAGCGAGAAAGGTCAGTGCAGAAACCGGCATTGCGTTGCACGGTTTTCACGTCGGCGACGCTCAAGATTTAGCCTTTCCTGACAACACCTTCGATGCCGTCATCGTGCACGGCCCGCTCTATCATATTACCGATGAAAACAGCAGATTGAGGGTGTTAAAAGAAGCCTATCGGGTTCTTAAACCGGGAGGAATACTCTTTGCTTTCGCAATCAATCGATACGCGGGCGTATTTTATGGCATCAAGCGCGAACTGATTCTTGATGATGCTTATTTTGACATGGTATCCCATGAGGTCAAAACAGGACTCAGGACACGTTCACCGTCATGGCACTTCCACTTGCCTGAAGAAATGGACGCTGAAGTGGCGAAGGCTGACTTTAAACACATTGAAATTAAAGGCGTTGTCGGCCCTATCTGGATGCTTCCTGATGTTGAACGTCGGCTCGAAGAAGCGGAGACGCAACAAAAAATACTCCGCGTTTCTGAATTATTAGAGAATGAGCCGATTATTGGGCAGGATTTTGTCTGTATTGCGCGAAAAAGCTAATGCCAATTCACATTAGCCATTCCCTATGAGCTTTATGGTGATATTACGCCAAACGCTTGCGCTGCAATAGCGTCAGCACTTCATAGTGCGCGGTATGCGGGAACATATCGAACAGTTGCACCTGGACAATCTGGTATCCCGGCAACAGGCTGATATCACTCGCCATGGTCTGTGCATTACAGCTTGAGTAGAGGATATATGCCGGGGCCATCTGGCTCAGATATTCACACAGTTCACGCCCTATGCCGCGGCGGGGTGGGTTTACCAGCACCAGATCCGGTGCGCTGGCATTGCCAGTGGCAAATTGTGTGGAATCCAGCGCCTGAAATGTCACCCGCGTCAGCCCGAGCTGTGTGGCGGAACGCTGTGCGCAGGCAATAGCCTCGGCGCTGATTTCAATGCCGGTCAGCGGCATCTCCGGCGTGGCGCAGTGCAAGCCAAAGCCGCCGACGCCGCAAAACAGATCCCACATGCTAGTCACTGGCAATGCCGCAACCCAGTCGCGCGCTGTCGCATAGAGTGTGGCGGCAACCTGCGGGTTGGTTTGAAAGAAACCGCGCGGACGCAAGAAAAGCGGCACCTGATTGAACGCCTCTTCCAGCATTTGGTTTTTCGTCAGCGCAATCTCCTCTTCCCCTTCCAGAATTGCCTGATGAACAGGCTGGATATTGGCAGAGATCACCGCCAACTGCGGCAACTGCTGCTGTAACCAGGGAAGCGCCTGCTGTAACTGCGCCAGCTTGGTTTTCGAGCGCAATACGAAGCGCAGCATAAACTCACCGCGCAGGCGACTTTCGGTCAGCAACAGATATTTTAATTCACCGCGCCGCCGGGCCACCTGATAGGGCGTCAACCCGGCGCGCGCAATAAAAGTTTTGAGTACAGAAAGCACTGGCGTAAACGATGCCGGATAAAGCGGACAGTCACACAAATCAACCGCGCTGCCATCCTGACGCAGAATACCGAACACCGGGCGCTCGACGCTGCCACTCACCACCATTTTGGCCTTGTTGCGAAAGGCCTGCTGTGGCGAGGGAACCACGGGCAGCCAGGCACTAACTGCCTGTTTGTCCAGCAGCGTAGCCAGATGGTGCTGCTTGTCAGAAAGCTGCTGCGTATAAGGTTTTTCCAGCCACTGGCAGGAACGGCAACTGCCTTCGGTATATCGTGCACACTGCATAGGAGAAGAGGAGCCAATAAAGTCGGGGCGACATTATAGCACTGTCAGGCGTGATGGCGCAGCGCTACGCGGTATGGCGTTGAAAATAGCGGCGGCTGCGATGTGGGACAAAAAGCAAAAAAATCACCAACGCGTCGGGCAGACGCTGTGTGGCAAACTGGTGCAAAACGTCCCAGTTGGTCTCTCCGCTAAAGTGAAAAATATCAGGCAAAAAATCGCTAAAAGAGGCCAGCAGCATGTAGCCAGATATCGCGCCCTGAGCAATAAGGTAGCCCCAGCGCCCCCAGTTTTTCCCTGCCATCACCGCCACGCCGCAGCGCACCTCGAAGCAGAGAATCACCAGAGCGGCCAATAGCACCAGCGTTGAATCCCAGGACTCGGCGCTGCTGCCAATCCAGCCACCAAAACTGCTTAATCCCAGATCCCACAGCAGCATCACAAGGCTCAGTACACAGGTGGCGATAATACCGATGCCCGCAACTGTCACAGCGACAGGGGCGTAATTACCTTGTGCAACCAGTGTCTTCTTGCTTTGCAGCATCGTTAATCGCGTTCCTTTGTAGAGACAACAGCGCCACCTGAAGGGTGGCGCTGTGCAGTTTATATCCTTACCACTGAGCTCAACCGTGTCTGGCTCGCTGCATATCACGAATACGCTGCTTCTCCGCACGTGCCATAAACCACCAGGCAATCAAGCCAATCACACCTACCACCAATAATATCAGCGAGGCCAGCGCGTTAATTTGCGGATTAACGCCCATTCGCACACTGGAGAACACCAGCATCGGCAGCGTGGTCGCCCCCGGCCCGGAAACGAAACTGGCGATCACCAGATCGTCCAGCGACAGCGTAAACGCCAGCAGCCAGCCAGAAACCAGCGCCGGCGCAATCATCGGGACGGTGATGATGAAAAACACCTTGAGCGGTGCCGCCCCCAGATCCATTGCGGCCTCTTCGATGGAACGATCCAACTCGCGCAGACGCGCACTGATGACCACGGTGACATAGGCGGTACAGAAGGTCACATGTGCCAGCCAGATAGTCAGCATGCCGCGCTCTGAGGGCCAGCCGATAGCATGCCCCAAGGCAACAAACAGCAGCAGCAACGACAAACCGGTAATCACATCAGGCATTACCAGCGGCGCGGTTAGCATAAACGCAAAACCGTTGGAGCCGCGAAAGCTGCCAAAACGCACCATCACCACCGCCGCCAGCGTGCCAAGCACTACCGCCATGGTGGCGGAGGCGGCAGCGATAGTCAGGCTCAGCGCCACGGCGCTCATCATGGCGCTGTCATGAAACAGCGCGCTGTACCATTGTGTCGACCAGCCTGCCCACACCGTCACCAGCTTGGAGCTGTTGAAAGAGTAAATCACCAGCATCAGCATCGGCGCATACAGAAAGGTAAAACCGATAACCAGGATCAGGGTACGCCACGGGGAACGAACCACAGGTAAATTATTCATGCCTGATCTCCCGTACTTTTGTTCTGATGCTTGTGGAACCACATGATGGGCACAATCAGCAGCAGCAGCATAACGGTCGCCACCGCAGAGGCTACCGGCCAGTCGCGGTTGTTAAAGAACTCTTGCCACAGGATACGGCCAATCATGATGCTGTCCGGGCCGCCTAACAGCTCAGGGATCACGTACTCGCCAACTGCCGGGATAAACACCAGCATCGATCCGGCGATAATTCCGCCTTTGGTCAACGGCACAATCACGTGGAAAAAGGTTTTCAACGGGCGCGCCCCCAAATCCAGTGAGGCTTCCACCAGCGAATAATCCAGACGGGTCAACGCAGTATAAATCGGCAGCACCATAAACGGCAGATAGGAATAGACGATACCGATATACACCGCCAGATTGGTGTGCAGGATGATCAGCGGCTCATCGATTACGCCCAGCCACAGCAGGAAGTTATTCAATATCCCGTTGTTCTTCAGTATCCCCATCCAGGCATACACGCGGATAAGAAATGAGGTCCAGGAAGGCAGGATAACCAACAGCAGCAGAATGTTGCGCGTGGAAGATTGGCTATGTGCCACCGCCCATGCCAGCGGATAACCAATGATCAGGCAGAGTACCGTCGATACCGCCGCCACTTTCAGCGACTGCAAATAGGCTTCGAAATAGAGCGGATCATCCAGCAGATGGAGATAGTTGCCCAAATTAAGGGTGATATCGAGCTTATCATCCGCCCAGGAGAGCAAATCGGTGTAAGGAGGCACCGCGCGCGCCATTTCTGCCAGGCTGATTTTGAAAACAATCAGGAACGGCAGCATAAACAGCAGAATAAGCCAGATATAAGGCAGCGCGATCACCAGTTTACGCCCGTATTTCAGGTGCCACTGTGTCAATAACAGGCGCAGAGGACTGCGCGGCGCATCCGGTGGTTCCGCCGCTTTACCATCCGAAAAGTTATGTTCAGGAAACATGGTCATTATCTCGCCCTATCACACCGTCAACACCACACAGCTGTCCGCTTCCCAACACAAGCGCACTTCATCACCCCAGGTGGGTGCGCCTTTGCGATAGCGGTAAGCATTTTGCAACTGGGCGCTGATGATCTGCCCACTGTTGAGACGCACATGGTAAATCGACAGATCGCCCAGATAAGCAATATGCACCACTTCGCCGACAGCAAAGTTACAGCCGTCTTCGGGCACCTCTTCGCACAGCATGATTTTTTCGGGGCGCAGTGCAACATGCACCGGCACGCCATCCACCACGGAGACATCGGTATTCACTTTCAGCGGATGAACCAGACCCGGGCTTTGAATAATCAACGCATCGTCCTGACGCTCTTTCAGCAGCCCTTCAAACATATTGACCGAGCCGATAAATTCGGCGCTGAAACGCGTGGTCGGGTGTTCATAAATCTCTTCCGGCTCGCCGATTTGCACAAACTTGCCGCGATTCATGATGGCGATGCGCCCGGCCATGGTCATGGCCTCTTCCTGATCGTGGGTCACCATCACGCAGGTCACGCCAACACGCTCAAGAATATCCACCACTTCCAGTTGCATACGGTCGCGCAGCTTTTTGTCCAGTGCGCCCATCGGTTCATCCAGCAGCAGCAGTTTCGGGCGTTTAGCCAGACTGCGCGCCAGTGCCACGCGCTGACGCTGACCGCCGGAAAGCTGATGCGGTTTACGCCCGGCAAACTCCTGCATATGCACCAGCGTCAGCATTTCTTCCACCCGGTCTTTAATTTCAGCGCGGGACAGCTTGTCCTGCTTCAAACCGAAAGCGATATTCTTCTCAACCGTCATATGCGGAAACAGGGCATACGACTGAAACATCATATTGATAGGGCGCTGATAGGGCGGTACCAGCGACAGATCCTGTCCATCCAGCACAATCTGCCCCTGCGTGGGGTGTTCAAAACCGGCCAACATACGCAACAGGGTAGATTTGCCGCAGCCGGAAGCCCCCAGCAGCGCGAAAATCTCACCTTTGTAGATAGTCAGACTCACATCATCCACGGCCGCCTGACCGTCAAAGGATTTGGTCAAATTGCGCACTTCCAACAGTGGCGTTACGGCCTTGTGCGTTTTAGGCTGGGGACGGGAAATTGCATCATTCACTTAGCATTGCTCTCCGGCAAAAGCAGAACAAACGAATAACCCACGGTGGAGAAAGATCTGCGACAGGCACCCTCGCTCCCTCCATGCGTTACACCACATACAGCACAAACAGGCGGGTATTAGCCGCCTGCGGATTATCTCATAATCTCAACGTACAAAAACAGTTACTTGCCGCTTTTTACCTTGGTCCAGGCACGGGTACGCGCGCGGTCAATTTGCGGTGATTGTACTTTGAGCGTAAACAGCTTGGCGCGCACATCATCCGGCGGGAAGATGCCAGGATCATTACGTACGGCTTCATCAACCAGCGGAACGGAGGCTTTGTTGCCGTTGGCATAGAAGACGTAATTGCTGACATTGGCAATCACTTCCGGTTTCATCAGGTAGTTGAGGAACTGATAGGCTTCCTCTTTATTTTTGGCATCAACCGGCATGGCGAGCACGTCAAAGAACGCCATCGCCCCCTCTTTCGGAATGCTGTAGCCGATGTTCACGCCGTTCTTCGCTTCCTTGGCACGGTTAGCCGCCTGCTTCACGTCTCCGGCCCAACCGATAGCCACGCAGATGTCGCCGTTGGCCAGATCGTTAATGTACTGGGAAGAGTGGAAATAGCGGATGCTCGGGCGCAATTTCAGCAGCAGGTCGGTGGCGCTTTTGCTGTAATCATCGGCCTTAGTGCTGTTCGGATCTTTACCCTGATAATTCAGCACGGTGGCGAAAATCTCTTCCGGCGCATCCAGGAAGGCAACGCCGCAGCTTTTCAGTTTTTCCAGATTTTCCGGCTTCAACACCAGATCCCAACTGTCGATTGGCGCATCCGTACCCAGCGCGGCTTTGACTTTATCGATGTTAAAGCCAATGCCCGTGGTCGCCCACAGATAGGGAATGGCAAATTTGTTATCCGGATCGTGCTGAGCAATCAGCTTCATCAGCTCGGGATCGAGATTTTTGTAGTTAGGCAGCTTACTTTTATCCAGCGGCTGGAAAACGCCCGCGGCAAGCTGACGTTCAAGAAAGCTGGCAGAAGGTACCACCAGGTCAAAACCGGTGCTGCCTGCCATCAATTTGCCTTCCAACACTTCGTTGGAGTCAAACACGTCATAAACGACTTTGATGCCCGTTTCTTTCTGGAAATTGCTCAGGGTGTCCGGCGCAATGTAATCTGACCAGTTATACACATGCAGCGTTTTTTCTTCCGCAGATGCGGTGACGGACGCGGCCATCATCAAGCCGGCAACAACACCCGAGAGCCATGTTTTACGTTGGGTGAACATCCGTTCCTTCCTCCATACCAGGGGTGAATCATGGAATAAAATCCGTATCAGGACGATACCGGACACATACCTGAACTTATCGCGCCGACGGACGAGGATGTTGAATGGCTATGCACTAAAAATAATCATAGTACACACAGACATAAATGCATTGTCATCGCCTGACGGTCACAGGAAGTTAGCATAACCGCCTCGTGTTCGCGGTGCTATATGCGCAACGTAAAAAACGGCTTTTATCGATTAATTATGCAGGAGTTGGCGCGGTGAACGGCAAGTCATTACTCTGGGCGGTGGAATATATCAGAAAAATCATTTTTAGCAGAATAAACCAAACATAATCAGCAAATAAGAAAAAGTGATTGCTGCCCGCAGGCAGCAACAGAATTAATGCAGGCTGTGTGACAGGCTGCGCGCAGGAGAGCTCTCTTCTTCTTCGCCGAGAAACAGCATATTGTTAGCACAGGCCTCCAGAATAACCATGGAGATCTGCTCTTCAGACTGCTGCATAAAGTGGCGGAACTGTTCAATGACCACGCCGGCCGCCACGTCGAGCGTCTGACAGACGATAAGCTTTGGCAGATTATCGTCTTGCACATCAAGAAAGGCTTTCACCGTCAGAGAACTGGCGTTGATTTGGCTCAGGTTGCCCGCCAGGGAAATCAACGCGCTGGGTTTTACTTCTGCCAACGCGGAAAACAGAATAACACCGTCCACCAGATCGACTTTGGCATCGAAAATGCCGTCGAAATTCTGCATATGGGGCAAATGCAACGCCTGACAAGAGTCGCATTCAAAATAGAGAATATTAAGTTGATCCAACCACCGCCGCAGCAGATTCAGATCCGGAACGATGAGTGAATCCATCATAATTTGCCTCATTTGCGCCTGTAACGTAAAAACCTTACTAGCTTACGTAAAATTTGCGCACGATACCAATAGAAAAGCGGGATTGCCTATCAGGCTGGTGATACTCAGCCGCATGCGTGCTGCTCAATAAACGCCATCATCATGTCGGCGATATCCAATTGAGTGGTGCGTTCAATCCCTTCCAAACCGGGAGAGGCATTTACCTCCATCACCAGCGGTCCGCGCGCCGCGCGTAAAATATCCACGCCCGCCACGCTCAGCCCCAGCGTTTGGGTCGCTTTCACCGCAATGGCACGCTCACGCTCCGTGATGACGACCGGTCGTGCAGTGCCGCCACGGTGCAAATTGGAGCGAAAATCTCCCTCTTTGGCCTGACGTTCGATGGCCGCCACCACAGTATCGCCAATCACCAGACAGCGGACATCCCTGCCCTGCGCCTCGCTCACATACTCCTGAACCAGAATGTGCGCATTCAGGCCGCGAAACGCATCAATCACGCTTTCGGCCGCCTGACGCGTTTCTGCCAACACCACGCCAATTCCCTGAGTGCCCTCAACCAGTTTAACCACCAGCGGTGCGCCGCCCACCATAGCGATCAGATCGCTGGTATCGTCAGGCGAGTGAGCAAAACCGGTGATCGGTAAATCGATGCCCTCGCGCGCCAGCAGTTGCAGCGAGTGCAACTTGTCCCGTGCACGGGTGATTGAGAGCGCATTGTTCAACGGAAAGCTTCCCAGCATTTCAAACTGGCGCAACACGGCGGTGCCGTAGAAGGTAATCTGTGAGCCAATGCGTGGGATTACCGCATCGTATTTTACCAACTGCTTGCCGCGATAATGCACCGTGGGCGCAGCAGAGTTGATGTTCATGTAGCACGAGAGTGGGTCAATAATATCGACAACGTGCTTGCGTGCTTCTGCGGCTTCACGTAACCGCATGCAGGAGTAGAGGCTGCCGTCCCGGGATAAAATGGCGATCTTCATCAGTTCCTCTCCCCTGTTTTAGCGAATTGCCCAGCCTTGCTGATGCAAGTAGTCCAGAATAAAGGGCCTTAGCTCTTTTTGCAGCGTGCGCTGCACGTGCTCACTCCAGGTATCGCGGCGACGATTACTGCCACGCTGCTGGTAGTAATCCCCCAATTGCTGGTCATACTGTGCCAGCGCGGCTTTGTCTAACGGCTGATAGCCATTCTCATGCACCACCAGCGAGGCGGGCAGGCGCGGTTTGCGATCGGGCGTCGCAGCGGGATAGCCCAGACAGAGGCCAAACAGCGGCAACACCTGCTGTGGCAGCGACAACAGCGAGGTGACCTCGGCAATGTGATTACGGATACCGCCGATAAACACGCCGCCCAGGCCCAGCGATTCCGCCGCGACCAGCGCATTCTGTCCCATCAGCGCCGTATCAACGCATCCCAGCAGCAATTGCTCTGCCATCCCGGTTTGCGCCTGCGGAAAGATCTCCAGATGACGGTGGAAATCGGCGCAAAACACCCAGAACTCGGCGGCGTCAGCCACATGCTGCTGATCGCCACAATAGCGGGCCAACGTCTGGCGCAGCGTGGGATCGGTAATGCGAATAATCGAGCTGCATTGTAAAAAGCTCGAGCTGGACGCGCTCTGGGCCGCAGCAATAATGGCATCGCGCGCGTCCGGCGCAATAGGCTGTGTGCTAAAAGCACGAATGGAGCGATGGTTTAGCAGCAGATCGATAGTTGGCGTCACTCTTCGAGTCCTTATGATGGTGTGTCCTGAAGGCAGCGGGGGTCGGCTCTGTGAGCCGGACAGCCAGGCGCTTAACAGGCAGTATAAGCCAGCCGTTGCGACTGACCAATGCTGCTCAGCGTATGTTATGCGGTTTGATAGCCATTACATATTAATGCAACAGGGATTTACTGCTTTTTTTTCAGCGCGGATAGGGGCATAGTACCTCTCAGAAAGACGAGAACAATATCGTTTACAGCCTTTTGTTTTGATAAGGAGTTAACATGTTTGCTGTTATTTTTGGCCGCCCTGGCTGCCCGTACTGTGTTCGTGCCAAAGCGCTGGCAGAAAAACTGACTGAACAACGTGACGACTTCAGTTTCCGCTACGTTGATATTCACGCCGAAGGGATCAGCAAAGACGACCTGTCTAAAACCGTGGGTAAACCGGTTGAAACGGTTCCACAGATCTTTTTGGACGAAAAACACATCGGCGGTTGCACCGACTTCGAAGCCTATGCCAAAGCGAATCTGAACCTGTTTCAGTAAAACGGCAACGCAGTGACCAAACCCGTCACTCAAGGCGCACTCTGCGCCTTGAGTGTTGTTATCTTCAGCGAAAATACCGCTGGCACGAGACATACACGAACAAAAACCCCAGCGCGCCCATCAAACTCCAGAACACTGCGCTCATCACGTAGGCCAGTTCCTGCCAGAACGCGTTCATTGGCGTGCGCCAAAAGTGCAGAATAATCAGGCACAGCGGCATCGCCATCAGCGCGCCGAGAAAGGGGTAACGCAAACGACCACGCGCCGATAACCCGCTGGCTACAATGCCGGGCAGCAAAAACAACAGCATCCCAGGCTCTCCCCGAAATCCCGTTTGCGTTGCGGAAAAGACATCCATTTTTTGACTCAAAAACACCACGGTAAACAACAAAAAACAGCAGGTTGCACCTACCCACCCCTTATTGCTTCCCATATTCGCCTCTCTTTGCCCCACGCCGACGTCGCCAGACGAGGTCGAGTGAGGTGTATTTAATCGGAACAACATCGGAATATCCCTGATATAACAGCAAGCAAGGCGGCATCACTTTTATAAAATAAAGGCTGGCTGTAACACGAACACCCAACTAAAATGGCAGCACTCTTGCTACGCGTCGGGCAATTTATTTTCAGGAAACGGATGGCACCTATGCCGAATCACGCGCTTTCCCTGCCGGATTCTTCACGCCCTGTTCCACTATTGCCCTACAGTGAGTATTCTGAGTGAATGGGATTAAATTTAGCCCTTACCTTCATTAATATCAAGAACTTACTAGTAAACAACACGTTACAGGCCATGAATATAAACGTCGCTGAGTTGTTAAACGGGAATTACATACTGCTGCTATTTGTGGTGCTTTCATTGGGTCTGTGCCTGGGGAAAATACGACTAGGCAGCGTTCAACTGGGTAATTCCATTGGTGTTTTAGTGGTATCGCTATTATTGGGGCAGCAGCACTTTGCCATAAATACCGATGCGCTGAATCTCGGTTTTATGCTGTTTATTTTTTGCGTCGGCATCGAAGCAGGGCCTAATTTTTTCTCCATTTTTTTTCGTGACGGTAAAAACTATTTCGCCCTTGCCTTAGTCTTGGTCAGCTCGGCGCTGGTGTTGGCACTGCTGTTGGGCAAACTTTTCGGCTGGGATATCGGCCTGACGGCAGGCATGCTGGCAGGTGCAATGACCTCAACGCCCGTGCTGGTTGGGGCGGGAGATGCGCTACGCAATGCCAACAGCGTCAATCCACAGCTTGGCGTCGAATTGGATCACCTGAGCCTTGGCTATGCGCTGACCTATCTGATCGGGCTGGTCAGCCTGATTTTTGGCGCACGCTATCTGCCAAAACTGCAACATCAGGATCTGCCGACCAGCGCGCAACAAATCGCGCGGGAACGCGGTCTCGATCCCGACAGTCAACGTAAAGTGTATCTCCCCATTATCCGCGCTTATCGCGTCGGGCCGGAGCTGGTTGCCTGGGCGGACGGAAAAAATCTGCGCGAACTGGGCATTTACCGGCAAACCGGCTGCTCCATTGAACGCCTGCGTCGTAACGGCATTCTCGCCACGCCGGATGGGGATGCGACCTTGCAACTGGGCGATGAGATCGCGCTGGTGGGCTATCCGGATGCCCATGCACGCCTCAACTCCAATTTCCGCGACGGCAAGGAAGTGTTCGATCGTGACCTGCTCGATATGCGCATCGTCACCGAAGAGATTGTGGTCAAAAACAACAACGGCGTCGGCAAACGCCTCAGCCAGTTAAAACTGACCGACCACGGCTGCTTTTTAAACCGCATCGTGCGCAACCAGATTGAAATGCCGATCGATGACGGCGTAGTGCTGAACAAAGGGGATGTGCTACAGGTGAGCGGCGATGCCCGGCGGGTGAAAAGCATCGCCGATCGTATCGGGTTTATTTCCATCCACAGTCAGGTCACCGACCTGCTGGCGTTCTGCGCCTTCTTCATTATCGGCATCATGGTCGGGCTTATCACCTTCCAGTTCCGCAACTTCAATTTTGCGATTGGCAGCGCAGCCGGATTGCTGTTTGCCGGGATCATGCTGGGTTTCTTGCGTGCCAACCACCCGACCTTTGGCTATATCCCGCAAGGTGCGCTGAATATGGTAAAAGAATTTGGCCTGATGGTGTTTATGGCGGGCGTTGGCCTGAGCGCGGGCAGCACTATCGGCACCAGCTTTGGCTCCGTGGGCATACAAATGCTGTTTGCCGGACTGGCGATCAGCCTGATCCCGGTGGTTATCTGCTTTCTGTTTGGTGCCTATGTGCTGCGCATGAACCGGGCGCTGCTGTTTGGCGCGATTATGGGTGCGCGCACCTGTGCGCCCGCCATGGATATCATCAGCGATACCGCGCGCAGTAATATCCCGGCGCTCGGCTACGCGGGCACTTATGCCATCGCCAACGTGTTGCTGACATTGGCCGGTTCACTGATCGTGATTATCTGGCCTGAATTGCCGTTTTAAGCAGGTTGAAAAAAATTGTCACTATTCTTTAAAAAAAAACGAACTTTTTCTCATGCATAACGTCTGATTAAGTGCCGCTGCTTTTCTTTGAAATCCCCTTATTGAGGAGCCCGTCGTTCCCGCCTTTTCAGGTTCAAGAATGATGGGCCTTTTCTTTTGTTACCGACCAGACTTCCCTTTGCGACCCGATTCTATTGAATGGTACTATTCACGCCGGACTCACGGGGGATAACCATACGATGGAAACACGGCGCGCAGCACGGATCAACAAACTGACTCAGGCATTGAAGAATGGCGATCGGTTGCACTTGAAACAAGCAGCAGAACTGTTGGGCGTCTCCGAAATGACCGTGCGTCGCGATCTGAACGCCACCTCAGCCAGTGTGATTCTTCTGGGCGGCTACGTGGTAAACGATCCACAGGGCAGCGCTATGGGTCACTATTTTGTGTCCGATCAACAGAACCAGCAGGTGCAGGAAAAACGGGTGGCGGGCCGTCTGGCGGCGCAACTGGTCGAAGCCGGTGATACCGTTTTTTTTGACTGCGGCACCACCCTGCCCTTTATTATCGATGCCATCGACGAAGAGCTGCCCTTTACCGCTGTTTGCTACTCCCTGAACACCTTTCTGGCGCTGCAAGCCAAACCTGCCGCCAAAGTCATTTTATGCGGCGGAGAATTCCATCCCGATAATGCCATTTTCACCCCACTGACGCGGCAGAGTGAACTGGACCCGATCTGCACCAACAAAGCCTTTATCTCTGCGGCGGGGGTCGATATCAAGCGGGGAGCGACCTGTTTTAATTTTGCCGAACTGGATATCAAACACCGGGCGATGGCGCTATCGCAGCGCACTATTTTGGTGGCCGACAGCAGCAAATTTGGCCGAATACAGCCTGCCGCTATCGGCGCATTGACACAGTTCGACACGCTGGTGACCGACTGCGCCCCGCAGGGCACTTATCAGGATTTCACGCTCGACAACGGCATCATGCTGATCTATCCCGGCTGTTAAAACCAGCCGCCGAACCATTTGGTCAGGGTTAGCCATACCGCATCCCACAGTCGCCCGAACAGGCCAGCTTCCGGCACCTCATCCAGCACCACCAGCGGCCTCTGGGCGATCACTTTGCCATCCAACTGGAAATCCACCGTGCCGACCGCCTGATTTTTCGCCAACGGTGCCTGTAAATGTGGCGACGTCAGGGTAAAGCTGGCTTTCAGATTGCGCATTTGCCCTTTTGGCACCGTGAGGGCGACATCGTCAGCAACCCCCAGCCGCGCTTCACTCTGTGCGCCGTACCAGACACGCTGAGTGGTAAAGGTAGTATTGCCCTGAACCGGCGTGACCGTTTCGAAGAAGCGGAAACCCCAGGTCAGCAGCTTTTCGCTGTCGCGGAAACGAATGGCATCCGTCGGTGCACCCAGCACCACAGAAATCAACCGCATGTTGCCTTCCGTCGCGGATGCCACCAGATTGTGCCCGGCACCGCTGGTGTGTCCGGTTTTGATACCGTCGACATTCAGGTTACTGCTCCACAACAAACGGTTACGGTTGGGCTGTTTGATGTTATTGAAGGTGAATTCTTTTTCTTTGTGCAGGGCATACTCTTCCGGCACATCGCGAATCAACGCCTGCCCCAACAGCGCCATATCACGCGCCGTGCTGTACTGCCCGGTAGCATCCAGTCCGTGCACGGTGAGGAAATGGGTATTGGTGAGGTTGAGTGATTTGACGTAGTTGTTCATCAGGCTGACAAACGCATCCTGACTGCCCGCCACGTAGTCGGCCAACGCAATGCTGGCATCATTGCCCGATTGAATAACGATGCCTCTGTTCAACTCCAGGACCGGAATTTTATCGCCGGGTTTCAAAAACATCAGCGATGAACCACGCAGTGCGGGGTTACCTGTTGCCCAGGCATCTTTACCGACGGTAACCAGATCGTCTGGTTTGATTTTTTCCGTTTTTATCGCCTGACCGATGACGTAGCTTGCCATCATTTTCGTCAGACTGGCGGGATCAAGCCGCTCATCCGCCCGCTGTTCCGCCAACACCACGCCGCTGTGGTAATCAATAAGAATAAAGGCTTTGGCGTCGATCTGCGGCGCGGCAGGCGCCTGTTCAGCCTGTACGTGTGGGGTCAGCGTCAGCCACAGCAGCGTCGCGCTGCACAGCATCAGGCGGGAGCACGCGGCCTTGGAAAATCGAGTCTGGGGAAAATGGGCCGTGGTGTTCATGCGTCCTCCATGTCGTTAGTCGCGCAGTTAATCTGGTCAAATTTCGATATTCTTTGCAACGAATAGCAATAAGCTGCCAACGTTACCGTCCGCCGCATGACAATGAAACGCCCTACTCTGTAAAGATACTCAAAGAAATGCAAACGTCTAGAAAATACGCTGATATATAAATGCGTTATGAGAGTTTTCTCATGGAAGGAAGGAAAAACCGGCAAGCAGCATGGGCCGCTCGCCGGTAGCGGGCCGTTAGCGACGATCGCGCTTATCCGCCCGCTTGGCAAACCAGTCACCCAACATCTGCACCACTTGTACCAGAATAACCAGCGCCACCACGGTCACCACCATCACCTGCGTTTCATAGCGGTAATAACCAAAGCGAATGGCTAAATCACCGACGCCGCCGCCGCCCACAATGCCCGCCATCGCGGAGTAGCCAATCAGGCTGACCAGCGTGATGGTCAGACCGCGCAGCAAGCCCGCCTTGGCTTCCGGCAGCAGTACAGTCCCGATAATGCGCATCGGGCTGGCGCCGAACGCTTCTGCAGCCTCGACAATACCGGGATCGACTTCGCGCAGGGCGCTGTCCACCAGACGCGCATAAAACGCCATCGCGGCCACCGACATCGGCACCGAGGCCGCCACCGGCCCGATGGTGTTACCCAGCAGTATCTGGGTGAGCGGCAACAACAGCACCAGCAGGATGACAAACGGGATAGAGCGGATAATGTTGACCAAAATCGTGCTGCACAAATACACCGCACGGTTTTGCCAAAACAGGTTTTTGTCGGTGACAAAAATCAGCAGGCCCAAAGGCAGGCCTCCGACAATGGCGCACAGCGTCGCGATGCTGACCATCTGAAAGGTTTCGCCAAACGCAACGGTCAGGTCGAGCCAAAAATCACCCATGTAACACCTCCACGCGCGCCGTGCGGGTTTGAACGTAATGGATAGCGCCAGCCAGTTGCTCGCTGTCCGTCGGGTGGGTCAGTAGCACCACCAGAATACCTAACGCACGGTTGCCGATATATTCAATCTTGCCGTGCAAAATGTTGACCGAAACGCCATAACGCACCGCCACATCGGATAACACCGGCTGCTCGGCGGAATCGCCGATAAACAGAATTTTCAGCAACGTACCTTGCAGCTCTTCTTTCAGGCGAGCGGGCAGTTCCAGATTCAGCGTGTGGGAGACCAACTGTTGCGTGAACGGATGCTGCGGTGCGGCAAACACATCGAACACCTCACCTTCTTCCACTACGCGGCCTTGCGTCATCACCGCCATGCGGTCACACACCGTTTTGATGACGCTCATTTCATGAGAAATCAGCACAATGGTGATCCCCAGGCGCTGATTAATCTCCTTGAGCAGCACCAGAATGGCGGCTGAGGTTTCCAGATCGAGGGCCGAGGTCGGCTCATCGCACAGCAGCACTTGCGGATGGTTGGCAATCGCGCGTGCAATGCCGACGCGCTGTTTCTGCCCACCACTCAAGCGGGAAGGATAGACATCCGCCTTATCGGACAATCCAACAAGATTCAGCATTTCAGGCACGCGCTGGGCAATTTCCTGCGCAGATTTGCCCGCGGCTTTCAAACTGAATGCGACGTTCTCCGCCACGGTACGCGTCTGCATCAGGTTGAAATGCTGGAAAATCATGCCAATGCCCTGACGGGCGCGGCGCAGCTCGCTGCCGCTTAAATCACTGATCGTGACACCATTCACCGTAACGCTGCCGCTCGTCGGGCGCTGCAACAGGTTAATGGTACGCAACAGGGTGCTCTTTCCCGCACCGCTGGTGCCCACAATCCCGAAAACTTCACCCTGCTGGATACGCAAGCTGACGTTATCGACCGCCGCCGTTGCGCCCGCTTTCCCCTGCGAAAAATTCACGCTAATCGCGTTGAGTTCTATCATCACCGATTCTCTGTTTTATCCCGGCCAAAAACATTATCCCGGCCAAAGGCCGGGATAATAACACGCTATCGAGCTTATAGCGGCTTACTGTGCGGCACGCGCCTTCATCCATTCTGGCTTCTGAAATTCGCTGAACACGCTGCCCGGCGCATTGATCGCGGCGGCATACGCGTCGGACTCAACGGCAGCTTTAATATCTTTGGCAAACGGCTTATCGATATCATCAGCACGCACGGCAATCACGTTTTTCAGGTTTTCGTCCAGAATTTCCAGTTTAAGGGCGGTGGACAACTTCAGCCCGGCGGCAAACGCAAAGTTACCGTTAACCAGCGAGGCGGTTACGCTATCCAGCGTGCGCGGTAACTGGGCCGCTTCCAGCGGTTTGAATACCAGACCGCGCGGGTTATCAACAATATCTTTTTCTGATGCTTTGGTAGCATCAAGATCCGGTTTGATGGTGATCAACCCGAGCGATTGCAAAAAACGCAGTCCGCGCGCCAGATTGGTCGCATCGTTGGACAACGTAATCACGTCGCCTTTTTTCAACTCATCCAGCGAGTGAATTTTTTTGGAATAGAATCCCATGCTTGCCGTTGGCACGATGATCAGCTTCGCCAGCTTCAAGCCTTTGTCTGCCGCAAACTTTTCCAGATAGAGCGAATGCTGGAACAGGTTGGCATCAATGCTGCCGTTCGCCAGCGCCAGATTGGGCTGCACGTAGTCGCTAAACTCACGCACCACCACTTTGTAGCCTTTTTTCTCGAGCTGCGGTTTGATGGTCTGGTTTACCATGTCGCCATAGGGACCGGGTGCCACGCCAAACGTCAAGGTCTGCGGATCGGTGCTGGCCAATGCCGAGGAAGTGCCCGCCACAAACGGCAGTGCGGAAATAAGCGCCGCGCCCAGCAAAGCGCGAAAACGATGGGTCAAAGTCATTGTGGTTTCCCTGTTTTATATTGTGTACTGCATTATGAAAAATCCGCTTTGGGATGATAAAGATTAAATTGGCATATCTTTATGTCGGCGACACGTTAGCACACGCCAGCCGGGATCAAAACAGCATGCTATTCAGGATGATAATTCCCTTTTCTTCTCCCTCCGCGCCATTGAAAGCAGGTATAGTGGTTGATGTTGTTGCTGTCGGGGCGTCAACGCGCTTCCTCCCATTCGCCATCAGAGGGTTATCATGCTTACTTTATGGGGCCGAGAGAATTCGAGTAATGTCAAAAAAGTCCGCTGGTTCGCCGCAGAACTGGGGTTGAGTTATCAGCACATTCTGGCTGGCGGTCAGTTTGGCCGTAATCGCGAAGCAGATTATCTGTCCATGAACCCAAATGGGCTAATTCCCTGCCTGCAAGACGACGATCTGGTGTTGTGGGAATCCAATACCATTGTGCGTTATCTGGCCGCCAAATACGGTCAGCAGAGCCTCTATCTGGCCGATCACGGTCAGCGCGCCAATGCAGAAAAGTGGATGGACTGGGCAATATCGTTGGCTGTGCCGTTTGGCACCGTATTTATTGGCCTGGTGCGTACCGCGCCCGAACAGCGTGATGTAGCGCTGATTGCCAAACAGAAAGTGGAGTGCGAACGCCTGCTGGCGATTGCTGACGATGCCCTTTCCCGTCAACCCTGGCTGTCCGGGCAGGCATTTGGTATTGGTGATATTCCCCTGGGATGTATCGCTTATGGCTGGTTTAACATGGACATCGAACGCCCGTCATTGCCGCATTTGGAACGCTGGTATCAACAGCTGACCGCGCGCCCCGCCTTCCGCGACACGGTCATGTTGCCGTTAACCTGATGTGATTTATCCGGCGTGACTCTCCAACAGGGTGCGCCGGTTATTTCAGTCCAACGCGCAATAATTTGCCATCACTGTCATCGGTCAGCAGGTACAGGTAGCCATCCGGCCCGACCCTGACCTCGCGGATACGTTCATTACGATCCGTCAGCAAGCGCTCTTCAGACAGGATACGATCGCCCTCCAGCGTTAAGCGAATCAGGTTTCGCTCTGCCAACGCGCCGATAAACACCGAATTTTTCCACTGCGGGAAGCGCTCGTCCTGATAAAATGCCATACCGCTGATCCCGGGCGATTTTTCCCACACATGCGCCGGGTCGGCCATGCCCGGTACGCGGGTTCCCTTCGCCTCTGGAATTTTCAACCCAGAGTAGTTGATACCGTGCGTCGCCAGCGGCCAGCCATAGTTTTTTCCGGCGGCGGGAAAGTTGATTTCATCGCCACCGCGCGGGCCATGCTCGTGCTCCCACAGCGTTCCGGTAACCGGGTTAAAAGCCAGCCCCTGAGGATTTCGGTGGCCGTACGACCATATTTCGGGTCGCGCCCCGGCCTTGTTCACAAAGGGATTATCGACAGGGACTTTGCCTTCTGCCGTCAGCCGCACGATCTTCCCTTGCAGCTTATCCAGATCCTGCGCGGTGGGACGCTGGTTATTTTCACCGAGAGAGATAAACAGCATGCCGTGGTTATCGAAAGTCAACTTACCGCCGAAGTGATTGCCGCTGGAGAGTTTGGGCTGTTGACGGAAAAATACGGTGAAGTGCTCTAAGCGCCGATAATCCTCAGACAAACGGCCATAGCCCACGGCGGTACCCGCGTTGCCGTCCTCGCCCGCTTCGGCGAAACTCAGGTAGAGACGACGGCTTTGCGCAAAATCCGGGGCCAAAGCGACTTCCAACAAACCGCCCTGCGATTTGGCAAACACCGCCGGTACGCCATCAATGGGTGCGGAGAGCCCTTTTCCCTGCTGCCAATGGCGCAGTTGCCCGGCGCGTTCGGTGATCAGCATACCGTTATTTCCCGGTAAAAAGGCCAGTGACCAGGGGTGGTCCAGCTTGTCCTGCAACTCGGTCACCACAGGCTCTGCCGCCAACAGCGGCATGGAAACGGTGAGAACAAGCAGCAGCAACCCACGCGCAGGGGCGGTAACGATCCGGGTCAATGAAAACAGCATGGTAGGGCTCCTAGGCAAGGCATTTCACTAACTGTAGGCAGCGCAGTCAGTGCACGCAAAAAAAGCGACGACGTTTTACTTTTCTTGACGTTAGCGCGTCCTGAACGCACAAATCACGCGCCTGATAGCGCGCATCGCCACGTTCTCGCATTAACCCCACACTTAGCTGTATAATGTTCGCTGTAATGTCATTAACATCCCGCGCCATTGATGCAAAGTGAGTAACGTTGAATGTCCCACACAAAAACACCTGCCGCCGCGCCGAAAGTCGGTTTTGTCAGTCTCGGTTGCCCGAAAAACCTGGTCGATTCCGAGCGTATCCTGACTGAGCTGCGCAATGAGGGCTATCAGGTTGTGCCCACCTACGATGACGCCGAAGTGGTTATCGTCAATACCTGCGGTTTTATCGACAGCGCGGTGCAAGAGTCGCTGGAAGCCATTGGTGAAGCGCTGAACGAAAACGGCAAAGTGATCGTTACCGGTTGCCTCGGTGCCAAAGAGAACCAAATCCGCGAAGTGCACCCGAAAGTGTTGGAAATCTCCGGTCCGCACAGCTATGAGCAGGTGATCTCGCATGTGCATCATTATGTTCCCAAACCGGCACACGATCCCTTTACCAGCCTGGTACCCGCGCAGGGCGTCAAACTGACCCCCAAGCACTACGCGTATCTGAAAATTTCTGAAGGTTGCAACCATCGCTGCACCTTCTGCATTATCCCGTCGATGCGCGGCGATTTGGATAGCCGCCCGATCGGCAGCGTGCTGGATGAAGCCAAACGACTGGTCGAAGCCGGTGTGAAAGAGCTGCTGGTGATTTCACAGGATACCTCCGCCTACGGTGCCGATGTGAAGCAGCGCACCGGTTTCTGGAACGGGCAACCGGTAAAAACCAGCATGGTCAGCCTGTGCGAACAGCTTGCCTCACTGGGCGTGTGGGTGCGATTGCACTATGTTTACCCCTATCCCCACGTGGATGACGTGATTCCGCTGATGGCCGCGGGCAAGATCCTGCCCTATCTGGATATCCCGTTACAGCACGCCAGTCCGAAAATTCTCAAGCTGATGAAACGCCCCGGCGCGGTAGAGCGTACCCTGGAGCGAATCAAACAGTGGCGCGTGATGTGCCCTGATTTAACGCTGCGTTCTACCTTTATTGTCGGCTTTCCCGGTGAAACCGAAGAAGATTTCCAAATGCTGCTCGATTTTCTGAGCGAGGCGCGACTGGATCGCGTGGGCTGCTTCCAATACAGCCCGGTCGTCGGCGCGACGGCAAACGACCTGCCGGATCAAGTGCCGGAAGCGATCAAAGAAGAACGTTTTCACCGCTTTATGGCGCTGCAACAGCGTATCTCCGCTGAACGGTTGCAAGAGAAAATCGGCCGCACGTTGCGGGTGCTGATCGATGAAGTGGATGATGAAGGCGCGATTGGCCGCAGCATGGCCGACGCACCGGAAATCGATGGCAGCGTCTACCTTAACGGCGAAACCAACGTCAAAGTGGGTGACGTTGTGCAGGTGGTTATCGAACACGCGGATGAATACGATCTGTGGGGCAGCCGGATAAACTAACCGGATCGCTCACTGCATAAACCGGCCTGCTGGCCGGTTTTTTTTGCCTGCTTTTCGCGCAATCGCGCAACAATCAATCAATAATCGGCTATTAGCTTGGCTATGGCTTGCTTACGCCAGACGGGTAAAGTAGCCTTTGTTCATGATCATTTTTCTCATTTTGATACCCGTATGAGCATATGGAAGCGCCTAATAGTCGGTTCAGGTATTGTTCTTTGCGTATCATTACTGTCAGCATTTGCACTGGACCGGTGGATTGGCTGGAAAACGGCACCCTATATCTATGACGATTTAGCCGCACTGCCGGAGCGTCAAGTGGGGGTGGTACTGGGCACGGCAAAATATTACCGCGTTGGCGCACTGAATCAGTATTACCTGTTCCGTATTCAGGGGGCTATCAATGCCTACAACGGCGGGAAAGTCAGCTATTTGCTGCTAAGCGGTGATAACGCGCTGCAAAGTTATAATGAGCCGATGACCATGCGACGCGATTTGATCGCGGCGGGCATCTCACCCAGCGACATTGTGCTTGATTACGCAGGGTTCCGAACCCTGGACTCGATTGTGCGCACGCGCAAAGTATTTGATACCAACGATTTCACGATTATTACCCAACGCTTCCACTGTGAACGCGCGCTGTTTATCGCCATGCATATGGGCATTCAGGCACAGTGTTATGCGGTGCCTTCGCCGAAAAACATGATGACAATCCGGCTGCGTGAAGTGGGTGCCCGGCTTGGTACGCTGTTCGATCTCTACATTCTCAAACGCGAACCCCGCTTTCTGGGTCCGCTGGTACCGATCCCGGCGGAGCACAAAATTGCCAAGGATGAACCTGATTATCCCGCCGTACCGCCCGAATTGCTTAGCACGTTAGACAACCCACCGGCAGAAAAAGAGCATGACGCTAGCGCCGACGCCAACGGTAACTCGGCACCACAACAACCGTAATGTGGGTGACCGGATTAGCGCGAAGGCCCGGCAATCAGCCTGGTTAAGCGTCGCCATCCCCACTCCAGTGGGCCTTGTTCGAAATGACGCAGCCAGTAATGTGCCGCCAAGCCGTTAATCAACCAGATAAACGGCACGATGCCCAGCAATTGCAAACGATCGAACTGCATAAAACCGCCCCAGTGATAAAAGAGCTGGGTGCAGATCAGCGTCTGCAACAGATAGCTGCTCAACGCCATCCGTCCGATGTCTCCTATCCAGGCTGACACCCGCCATTGTCGCAGCGTTGACCAATACCCGTAGCAGAGTGCCAGATAACCGATAGCCTGAATCGGCGCGGCAATATCGCGAGGAATTTGCAGCAACAGACCACTCCAGCGGAACTCCCAGGCAAGATGCCACTGCAACACCATGCCAACAGCATCAATCAGCAGTCCCATCGCGATAAACCACAGGGCAACTTTGCGATAATGCGCCCCACTGAACTCACCGCGCAGCCAGCCGCTGCGCATCAGCCCGGCGCCCAGTAGCAATGAGCCTGCCAGCAGCCAGCCATATTGCACACCCAGCGACAATAAACTCTCGATCAGCAGATCCACGCGATTGCTCCACGCTTCTACGCCACCCAGTTGGAGCCAATAGGCCTCGTAGGCGATGTCTGCATCACTCGGCAACCAGTAGCGCCCCGGCTCCGGGCTGAGAATCTGGCTTAATACCACCAGCATGCCGACGCCTACGGCGTACATCACCACGCCGATACGCATCAGCATACGGCTGCTGTCCGCCTGTCGGATCATGGCATAGCAGAGCAGACCGATCAGGCCATAATCCAGCAAAATATCGCCGTCCCACAACAAAATACCGTGCAATAGCCCAATCAGCATCAACCAGAACAGACGCGCATGAACCCAGCGCGTACCTCGCGGCAAAAGCAGTTGTAAACCTGCGCCAAACAGCAGGGCAAACAATGTCAGAAATTTCGCCTGGGCCAGCAGATCCATCACAGCCCAGGTCAGGGCCTCATGCAGCGCAGGGTAACCGGCGTAGGCAGGATTGAGATAAGCGGCCTTGGGCAGGCCAAACGCGGTAATATTGAGCAATAAGATGCCCAATACCGCCACGCCGCGCACGAAATCCAGTGTGGCGATACGGCGCGGCGATGAAGGCGAGTGAGGCATCATAGGAGTTTGTGCCAATCCAATGGGACGCATGCCGCCGACAGCCACACCCGGTGGCTGCGGCAGGAGGATCAGTGCTGGTGGTGACGCACGGCGCGCAGGAACTCCTGACGCGTATTCTGGCTCGATTTAAACAGACCACCCAGCGATGTGGTGGTGGTCGCGCTGGTCGCATCACAAATACCGCGCGCTTTGACACAGTAGTGCACGGCGTCAATCGATACCGCAACATTGCTGGTGCCCAGCAGGGTTTGCAGTGCGACAAGAATCTGCTGCGTCAATCGTTCTTGCACCTGCGGACGCTGTGCAAAAAACTGCACGATACGGTTGATCTTCGACAGGCCAATCACCCCTTCTTTCGGGATATAGGCGACGGTGGCCTTGCCATCAATGGTGACAAAATGGTGCTCGCAGGTGCTGGTCAGTGTGATATCACGCACGGTAACCATTTCATCCACTTTCATTTTGTTTTGAATGATGGTGATTTTAGGGAAATTGGCGTAGTCCAGACCGGCGAAAATTTCATCCACATACATTTTTGCGATGCGATGCGGGGTTTCCGCCAGGCTGTCATCTTGCAGATCGAGGCTCAGCAGATTCATGATTTCGGTCATGTGTTCGGCGATGCGCGCCTTGCGGGTGGCAGCATCCAGCAGCGCGCCGCGCAGCGGGGTTTCCAGACCGCGCGCCAGCAACGCTTCATGAACCAGCGCCGCTTCGCGACTCAACGTGGGGGTCATTCTCTTTCTTCTCCGGCAGGTGTGACATTCCAAGCGCGTTCACTCTAGTGGAGTGACGCAGGATTATCCAGTGATTGTACTTCATGATCGGTGAAATAGGTTCAACTTCATGCGGAGGGATAACGGATCATGGAACGAAAAAAAAGCGTCAGACTTGTCCGCCTGACGCTGTGGGATAACAGGGTGCTTAGTGAGACGCTATTACGCCGCGGGGCGTTAGAACGTCTCCCAGTTATCGTTTGCTGAGGCACCTTTCTTGCTGCTGGCTAACAGCGCAGGCGCAGACGTTGCGCTTTTGCGCGGCAGCGCCGCCGCAGGTGACTGACGTTTATCCTGATCAGAAAGTTTGAACAACGCAACGGCTTCGGTGAGCTGACGTGCCTGATCTTCCAGCGATGCAGCCGCCCCTGCCGATTGCTCAACCAGCGACGCATTCTGCTGCGTCACACCGTCCATCTCAGCAACGGCTTGCCCAACCTGGCTGATACCACGGCTCTGCTCGTCTGACGCATTGGCGATCTCGCCCATCAGATCGTTAACCCGCGTCACCGCCACAATAATGGCATTCATCACGTCACCGGTTTGCGCTACCTGCTCGGAGCCTTTACCGACCCGCGCTACCGACTCGGCAATCAGCGTTTCGATCTCTTTGGCCGCCTGAGCGCTGCGCTGTGCCAGACTACGTACCTCACCGGCCACCACGGCAAACCCACGCCCTTGTTCGCCCGCCCGCGCGGCTTCCACCGCGGCGTTCAACGCCAGGATATTGGTTTGGAACGCGATACCGTTAATCACGCTGGTAATGTCGGCAATCTTTTTCGAACTGGTGGTGATGCTGGCCATGGTTTCCACCACGTCCGACGCCACTTCGCCGCCGCGCCGTGCGGCTACCGCCGCATCTTGCGAGAGCGTACTCGCCTGATGCACATTCTCAGCATTCTGTTTCACCGTGGCGCTCAGTTGCTCCATGCTGGCAGCGGTTTCGGCCAAGGCGGCGGCCTGCTGTTCAGTACGCGCCGAGAGATGATTATTGCCGCTGCGAATCTCGCTCGAGCCTTGATAGATGGCACCAGAACTGTCACGAATGGTGGAGACCGTGCCAATCAATTTACTCTGCACGTCTCTGAGATAAGGGATCAGTTGTCCTACGCAGTTACGCCCAAACTCCTGGACCGGACTGCCAAGATCGCCATCAGCCATCACACGGAAATGCGCTTTGATATCGTTCAGCGGTCGCACCAGGTAGTTCACCAGATAACGATCGGTGATCAATAGCATCAGAGCACCAAGCACCAATGCCGCCAGAAGCACACTTCTGCCCCATGACAGTAAAGAGTAGACTTGCTGCAACGACTCGGTTGACCGCGACGTAATGCTGTTCTGGTATTTTTCCATCGCACCGCCAAAAGCAACGCTGAGCGGCGGGTAGGTGTTCATGAACAATTGTTGGAACAGCTCAGGTTTGTTGTCCTGCGCTGCCGCAATCATTGGCTGCAACCCATTGCTGATAACCGCCTGCCAGGTGTTGACCATGGCAGAAGCAATCTCAGGCTCGACGATAGAGTGATCGGTATTTTTGAATTGTTCTAAAGCCTCGCTGGTGTTTTTTAATGCGGTCGCGGCGGCGGTCAAGGTTTTTTCAGCGTCTGCGCTGTTACCGGCCTGCTTGAAATCCATTGACCGCACCATGCGGGTCACAGTACGGAAATATTGGTCATTACCTCTCGACAACATTTCTACATTTTTTTTCTGTATTTCGCTCGCTTCAAGCAGCCCCGTCATTTTGCTTAGTGATGACATGCTATAAAGGGAAACGCCGGCCCACAACAGCAAAAAAGCCCCCAAAATGATAAGAAGCATTGCCCTGATGGTGATATTTCTTAAAAAGTTCACGGATGACTCCTGTAACTAATTCAGCGATCTTCTTTTACGCTTTTTGTCTGTTTTCCGCGTATTCATCGAGATCGGCCGTCACTGCGTGACACATAGGTGATGCGCCACAACGTATCAAACACTCCTTGTCGTGTAACAAAAAAAAACATTTACTGGTCTTAACTAACATCATCGGCAATAAACGACTCACCTTTACCCCGGCCGAGCATTAAACACGATAAAAACATCGGCAACAATAGATATAGTCAATTGTTAGCACGAACTGATTTTTTTCGTAATAAATTCCGCTTTCATTTGGTTTTTTTATTTTTGAACATGAAAAACCGTTGGCCATCAGCGCCTTTTTACACCGTGTATTTATTCGCCCTGCTCCGGGCATAATAACAGTAGATATTTCTCGAGTTTTAGCCAGGAAATATTAATTTATTTTTATATATAGCAAACTAATAATTATGCAAAGTCACAGTGAATATCCGGTATCACTCCCTTTAGTGAGGAAAATGTTACCCATAACCTTGCGATAACATGGCAAAAGATCAGGCATTTCCTTCATGAAGCAGGTGCAATATTGCGGTTTTGTAACAGACTTGAAATAGGTTTATCACGCTTTAGCATCGTGCTGAACGGCTTGCGCCTCAGCACTGATTTTCTGTCAGATGTAACAAGGACGTTGCCAAGTCAGGTCGTAATCGTTAGACTGAGTTAATCACTTAAAATGAATAAGTTCATCAAAGTTAGTCTCACAAAATGAAAGGTGGGTGTATGGACCTGACGCAGCTTCGGATGTTCTGCCTGGTGGCGGAAACGGGCTCAGTGGCTCGCGCCGCCGAACTGTTGCAGCGTGTCCCCTCAAACTTGACGACCCGATTGCGTCAACTGGAACAGGAATTAGGGCGCGATCTGTTTATCCGCGAGAAACAGCGGCTGCGCTTGTCCCCGGTGGGGCACAATTTTCTCTGCTATGCAGAACGTATTTTGGCATTGAGTGAGGAAGCGATCAGCATGACGCGCGCGGGTGAACCCACCGGCAATTTCGCCTTGGGCGCGATGGAAAGCCTCGCCGTAAGCCATCTGCCGGTATTGTTGTCGGCCTACCATACGCGCTATCCCGCCGTGTCTGTCGCCCTGACCTGCTCGGTGTCCAGTGATATCGTCGAGCGCGTAAGAGCCGGAACCTTGGCGACCGCGCTGGTAGACGGGCCAATACAGGCCGACGAGCTCAACGGGTGCGCCGCGTTTGGCGAAACGCTGGTGCTGGTCTCCGCCCTCGACCATGCGCCCATTACCGACCCGCAGGAGATGGCAGGCAGCACGCTGCTGGCTTTTCGCCCGGGCTGCGCCTATCGGCATAAATTGGAAAACTGGTTCCATCAGGCAGGCGTCACACCCGGTCATACGGTTGAGGTGACTTCCTATGCAGCGATGCTGGCCTCTGTCGCGAGCGGTGCCGGTGTGGCGCTGTTGCCACTTTCGGTGCTGGACGCGCTGGCAGCCCGCGATCGGGTGCAACGCCACCCGCTGCCTGAGCCGCTGGCTAACGCATCCACCTGGCTGATATGGCGACGAGACGCCTTTGGTCCCAATGTGGAAGCCTTTAAGAAACTGATTATCGAGCAGTTCGATACCTGAACCGCTTGCGCCTCTCGCCGAACAATGTCACGAGAGGCACATCCCATTACTGCAACTGCATTACCTATAGGAGCACGCCATGAACATGATCAAAACCCGCGCCGCTGTCGCCTGGGGCCCTAACCAACCGCTCTCGATTGAAGACGTTGATTTGATGCCGCCGCAAAAAGGCGAAGTCCTGGTGCGTATCGTCGCGACTGGCGTGTGCCACACCGATGCCTACACGCTGTCTGGCAAAGATCCGGAAGGCGTATTCCCGGCCATTCTGGGTCACGAAGGTGGCGGTATCGTTGAAGCGGTTGGCGAGGGCGTGACCAGCGTCGCCGTCGGCGATCACGTTATTCCGCTGTACACGCCAGAATGTGGCGAGTGTAAGTTCTGTCGTTCCGGCAAAACCAACCTGTGCCAGTCGATTCGCAGCACGCAAGGCAAAGGGTTGATGCCGGACGGCACCACGCGTTTCTTTAAAGATGGCAAGCCTATTTTTCATTATATGGGCACCTCCACTTTCGCAGAACTGACGGTAGTGCCTGAAATTTCCCTGGCGAAGATCAATAAGGAAGCGCCGCTGGAAGAAGTGTGCCTGCTGGGCTGCGGTGTGACTACTGGCATGGGTGCCGTATTGAATACGGCCAAGGTGAAACCCGGTGACAGCGTCGCCGTCTTCGGTCTGGGCGGTATCGGCCTGTCGGCCATTATCGGCGCACAGATGGCCGGGGCTGGACGCATCATTGGTATCGATATCAACACCAGCAAGTTCGATCTGGCCCGCAAACTGGGGGCGACGGATCTGATCAACCCCAAAGATTACGACAAACCGATTCAGGATGTGATTGTTGAGCTGACCGATGGCGGCGTGGACTTCTCGTTTGAATGTATCGGCAACGTAAACGTGATGCGTTCCGCACTGGAATGCTGCCACAAGGGCTGGGGCGAATCCGTTATCATCGGCGTTGCCGGTGCCGGAGAAGAGATCGCCACTCGCCCGTTCCAATTGGTGACAGGACGCGTATGGCGCGGCTCGGCGTTTGGCGGTGTCAAAGGCCGCAGCCAACTGCCCGGTATCGTCGATCGCTATCTGAAGGGCGAGTTTCCGCTAAAAGATTTTATTACTCACACCATGCCGCTGGAACAGATTAATGAAGCCTTCGATTTGATGCATGAAGGCAAATCGATTCGTACCGTTATCCACTACCGTTAATCCGCGCACAAGGAGGCACGCCCCCATGAACCAGACGCTGGAATTACTGGAAGAGCATCGCTTGTTTGGCGGTTGGCAACAGCGCTATCGCCATACCTCAAGCAGCGTGAATGGCCCGATGACGTTCAGCATTTATCTGCCGCCAACCGCAGACGATACACCACCACCGGTGTTGTATTGGCTGTCCGGGTTGACCTGCAATGATGAAAACTTCACCACCAAGGCGGGCGCACAGCGTATCGCTGCCGAACTGGGGGTGGTGCTGGTGATGCCAGATACCAGCCCGCGTGGAGACACGGTGGCTAACGATCCCGGTTACGACCTGGGTCAGGGTGCAGGATTTTACGTCAACGCCACCCAAGCGCCTTGGTCAGCGCATTATCGTATGTACGATTACGTCAGCAGCGAACTGCCCGCTTTGGTGCGTGAGCATTTCAACGTCAGCGATCGTCAGTCGATCAGTGGACACTCGATGGGCGGTCACGGTGCATTGATGCTGGCACTGCGCCATCCGGAGCGTTATCGGTCTGCCTCAGCGTTTGCGCCAATCGTTAATCCCAGCGAGGTTCCCTGGGGGCGCAAAGCCTTTACCGCGTATCTGGGCACCGACGAAACGACCTGGCGTGACTATGACAGCTGCTATCTGCTGTCACAAACCTCGGCTCGATTGCCGCTGCTGGTCGATCAGGGCGACAGCGATCAGTTTTTACCCGACCAGTTGCAGCCCGCGCGCTTGGCACAGCAGGCAGCAGAACAGGGTTGGCCGCTGACGTTGCGCACCCAGTCTGGCTATGACCACAGCTATTATTTTATTGCCAGCTTTATTGAAGACCACTTGCGTTTTCATGCCAGCCATTTGAAGGCCTAACCGGCCTCCCCCAATGAGGCAGATCGTCTGGTCTGCCTCATTTTCCTTTTGTGATCGCAGTCACTCGGTACTTGGCAATCAGCAATGACAGCGCGCGTTGATAGCGTTTTTTGCGATATCGCAGACAGCAACTGATTGTTAAACTGCTTTTTTTGTCACACAATCGTAAATCGACTTGGCAATGCAAGAAACTGTTTCAGGGACCTGTTTAGCTGAACACTGCGTCAGAATAGGACGAGGTTTAAACAGGGGGATTTCACTGGGAGGGATTTGATTTGCAACGTAAACGAGTGGCTTCAAGCGAACTGTTTTCTGTCGGCTATGACGAAGAGAAAAAACATCTGGAAGTTGAACTGCTGAACGGCAGCACCTATTTATACAAAGGTGTCGCACGGATGATCTATGAAGAGTTGCTGTCCAGCACGGCAAAGTATCGCTACTACACGCGCTACATCAAAAACTCATTTCCCTACGATAAACTGTAATAACACGGCAAGCGCCTTATCGGTAGCGGGCCTATAACGGCCCGCTGCGCGCTATCTCAAGACACGGAACAGCGTTAGAGCCCCTGCTGCTGCACAAACTCATCGATATTGGCGATGGTTTTCTCCATCAGCACTTGCAACGACGAGCCGGATGTCCAGGCGATATGGGGAGTAATCAACAGGTTTGGCATGGTTTTCGCCGCTTTCATCAACGGGTTATCTAACGCCGGTGGCTCCTGTGTCAATCCATCCAATGCGGCACCCGCGATACGGTGCTGCAACAGTACCGTCAGCAGTGCCGGTTCATCCACCAACGCGCCGCGCGCCGTATTGATGATAAATGCCGACGGTTTACACAGTGCCAGCGTCTGGGCATTGATCAAACCCTGGGTCTCCGCTGTCAGTGGGCAATGCAGCGAGATAACATCGGCCGTTTGCATCACTTGGTCGAACGGTAAGTAGCCGGGCCGACACTGCGCCGCGCTGCGCCGTTCCGCAAACAGCACTTTCATTCCCACCGCGCTGGCCAATCGTGCTACCTCTTGCCCTATCGCGCCGGAGCCAATGATGCCGAGCGTTGAGCCCGCGATGTCTTTTACCGGATGATCGAAATAGCAAAACTGATTGTGCTCGGCCCAGCGATCGCTGAGCTGATCGCGATACCAGCCCATCAGGCTATGCTTGAGAGAAAATATCATCGCGATCACGTGTTCGGCGACCGATTGCGTCGAATAAGCAGGAACGTTGCGTACAGCGATCCCCAGTTCCTGTGCGGCGGCAATATCAATGTTGTTCACACCGGTTGCGGTAACCGCGATCAGTTTTAGCGCGGGCAACGCTTGCAGGATCTCACGCGTCAGCACCACTTTATTGGTGATAATCACCTCGCACCCTTGCGCGCGTTCCACCACCAGTTCCGGCGGCGTATAGCTATATTCGATCCATTCGTGTTGACATTGCGGTCTGCGAAAAAAATGCTTTTTCCAGAAAATAGTTTCAGGCAATGCCCCTTTATCCAGGAAAGTGATTTTCAACATGATGTCAGCCCCGAGAGTTATCGTTGTGATTTATTTGATGATAATAACAAACATTAAAAACGACAATGAATACTGTTTTTTATGCGATGAAGGTTAATTTTTTTCATATTGCCACGACTTATTGTCATTCGACACTTTTTTTACTTTAACTAAATAGCACGTGTTGTTATCAACAACCGGGAATAATGTTAATTCGCACATCAAGTTAACTGCAAATGGCATTGAGTTTATTAACATTCATCGTTGTGACTGACGCCAATGAAAGACGCTTTTTGATCGAAATGATGGTGGATGCGCGCCAAATAGTTACCTTGGTAAACTATTTGTCACTACGCTTATACAATATGATAGAAAAGCACGGCGGATATACTGAATTACGACATAAGCGGAGAAATTCTTTTACGCGTTGCGAATTAACGATGTCACCACATTATTCAACAGCAGTCTATTTCCATAAAAAACGCCATTGGTAATCAGATTACCAATGGCGCGATCGAATCACACGCTTAACCGTTATTTGTGAAAGTCAGGAAAAGTCATTTCTTCATATTTCACAAAACGCGTTCCGCGAGACAACTTATAACCGAACCAAATCAGCAGAAATAATGGAATGCCAATATAGGTTGCGGTAACGCCATACCAGTCAATGTTATCCTGCAAAAAGGCCTGGTAGTTTTGCCCCAGGGTGATCAGCAGACAGAGCACAAACGCAAAGATAGGCCCAATGGGGAAGAATCCCGAGCGATATGGCAGCGCGTTAAGATCCAACCCTTGCTGCACATAGCCACGGCGGAAACGATAATGGCTAATCGCAATCCCCAACCAGGCGATAAACCCGGTCATGCCGGAGGTATTCAGCAGCCAGAGATACACCGTTTGGTTACCAAACATCGAGCTCAGAAAACAGAGACCTGCCACCACGGTAGTGGCATACAGCGCATTGCGCGGCACTCCACCTTTGGAGAGTTTCGCGAATATCCGCGGTGCCTTGCCTTCCTGCGCCAGGGTAAAGAGCATACGCGTTGAAGCGTACATCCCGGAGTTACCCGCAGAGAGCACCGCCGTCAGGATTACCGCATTCATCACCGCCGCCGCTGACAGCAGCCCGGCATTCTGGAACACCAGGGTAAACGGGCTGACCGTGATGTCTTTGACATCATTACGCAGCAAGTTGGGGTCGGTATAAGGGATAATCAGGCTGATAATCAAGATGGCAAACACGTAAAACAGCAATATACGCCAGAACACCTGACGAATAGCGCGTGGAATATTTTGCGCAGGATCTTTTGATTCGCCCGCCGCTACGCCGATAAGTTCGGTCCCCTGAAAGGAGAAACCAACGATCATCGCCACGCCAATCATCGCTGAGAAGCCGCCAGAAAAAGGCGCATCGCCAATTTGCCAGTTGTGCCAGCCCGCGTTCTCTGCGCCGCGCAGAATACCGACAATCATCAGCACGCCAACGGCGATAAAGACCACCACGGTGACCACTTTAATCAGTGAAAACCAATATTCCGCCTCGCCAAACCCTTTCACCGAGATGTAGTTAAGCAGGAACATCAATACTAAAAACAGGGCACTCCAAATCCAGCCGGAAACCTCAGGGAACCAGTAACCCATCACCAACTGCGCCGCCACCAGATCGACGGCAATCGTCACCGCCCAGTTGTACCAGTAGTTCCATCCGAGCGCGAAGCCGAAGCCTTCTTCTACGTATTTGGCACCGTAAGTGGAAAACGATCCCGACACCGGCATAAACGCGGCCAGTTCGCCCAGGCTGGTCATCAAAAAGTAGACCATCAGCCCGATAAGCGCATAGGAGAGCAGCGCGCCACCGGGACCGGCCTGGGAAATGGTCGCACCTGACGCGACAAACAGACCGGTGCCGATGGAACCGCCAATGGCAATCATGGTGAGATGCCGCGCTTTAAGCTCACGGCGCAGCGTAGGCGCGCCCTGAGATGTGCTATGTAATTGTTGCTGAGCCATAATATCCTGCGCTCTGTCTAAAATGAGGCGGGATTGTAGCAAATCGTTTTCTACAGAAGCGCAATCATTATCGAGTTATAAGAGAGCTTCATAACTGCCGCGCCATCATTAGCAATAAGAAAGTCGAATGGTTGCTGCGACCCCTACTTTGCCAGCTGACAGTATTCCAGAAAGCGTTGCAGCACATTGGAAAGGTGTTTTTGTCTGTGGTGCACCAGATAAAGTGTGCGCATCAAACGCGGTTGTTCCAATTGCAACGCCACCAGCGACCCCGCAGCAAGCTGATCGGCAATGACGCGGCGCGACAGGCAACTGATACCAATGCCGTGGCGCACGGCGTGTTTGATGGCCTCCGAGTTCCCCAACTCCATCACCAGTTTGAAATGGGGCAGTTGTGCCAACAGTTGGTGATCGAGGATTTCCCGCGTGCCAGAGCCACGTTCACGCAAGATCCATGGCGCTTCCGCCAGCATGGAAACTGTCAGCCTCTGCTGCGCGAGGGGGCTATCGGGGGCGCAAAAAACCACAAGCTCATCCTCCAGCCAGGGCTGCGTCACCAAATCCGGGTGATGACAGGGCCCCTCGATAAAACCGAGATCAACGCTGAATTCCGCCACCGCCGTCACTACGTCCTGGGTGTTTCCCACGTGAAGCTCGAAAGGGATGGAAGGGAAATCCTGCCGGTAGCGAGCTATCATGGCAGGCAGTAAATAGTTACCAATGGTGCTGCTGGCAAACACGCGTAGCGCGCCATTCTCTTGCTGGAACATTTTCTCTATCTCCAGCGACTGCTCCAGAATGGCCAATGCTTTCGGATACAGCAAGCGCCCATGCTCGTTCACCACCAGCCGCTTACCGACGCGATCGAACAGTTGTACGCCCAGTTGCGCTTCTAAATCGGATAACGCTGCGCTCACGGCAGACTGAGAAAGAGCCAACATAACGGACGCTTGTGTTGTCGATCCGCTTTTCAGTACCTCTGCAAAAACTTCAAGTTGTCTCAACGTGATGTGCATCGTTCGCCCTTACCGGAAATAGCAATAGGTTATAAGCATATAATCAATTTCTCTTTTATGACCACTCATCATAGGCTATGTCCCAGGTTAGCTCGACTTCAAACAGGTATTGCAATGGCATCTCTTTTTATAATTCAAGGCGATAAATCAAGCCATCCGCTTTTGTGCAAGCTGCCTGGCTTGCTTTTTATTGCCCTTATGACCGTCGGTTTGCTGCAACTGGCCGCGCTGCCCTCGGTTGCCCGCATGGGGCTGGGTTCACTCACCCTTGCCATGGTTGGCGGCGCGTTGCTCGGCAACACGCTTTATCCACACCTGCAACGCTACTGTGATGATGGCGTTAATTGGTCAAAGCATCATCTGTTGCGTTTAGGCATTGTGCTGTATGGCTTTCGTCTTAGCCTGCAACATATTGCTGCACTGGGTATCAGCGGGCTTATCATTGACGCACTGGTGCTGACATCCACCTTTCTTCTTGCCTGCTATCTGGGTAAAACCCTGCTTGGCCTGGATGACAAGACAGTATATCTCATCGGTGCAGGCAGCAGCATTTGCGGCGCCGCAGCGGTGCTCGCCACCGCGCCAACGGTCAAGGCGGAGGGCGACAGCGTCGCGATTGCCGTCGCCACCGTTGTCATCTTCGGCACTATCGCCATGTTTCTTTATCCTTGTCTCTACTCGCTTGCCATGACTGGCGACTATTTACCCATTTCGCCACAGATGTTCGGCGTTTATATTGGATCGACCGTGCATGAAGTGGCTCAGGTCGTGGCGGCAGGCCACAGCATTGCGCCCGATGTCGAAAACACCGCGGTGATTAGCAAGATGTTACGCGTCATGTTGCTGGCTCCGTTTCTCATGGTATTGGGGGGATTTCTGCAACGCCGCACCAGCAGCGGTGAGACAGAAAAAACGCCGATGGCCTTCCCCTGGTTTGCCGTGGGTTTTATCGCCGTTGCCGGCTTCAATTCGCTCCACTGGTTGCCTGATACCTGGCTCACTGCACTCCACCAGATTGATAACCTGTTACTGACGATGGCGATGGGCGCATTGGGCGTGACAACCCGCCTTAGCGCCGTACGTCGTGCAGGCGTCAAGCCTTTGCTGCTGGCGCTATTGCTGTTTATCTGGCTGATTGTCGGCGGTGCCGGTATCAACGTTGGCATCACGGCCCTGTTGGCATAAGTACGCCGTTTTTGCGCTGAGCGGTTAGCATGTTGTTACGCTTTTTAGCGCAAGCGATCACCTTTGGTTAATAACAATGGCATACTGTGCGCCAGAGCAATAAGGAGAACAGCATGAAATATGTAGGCGCACACGTCAGCGCGGCCGGCGGTGTGGATCAGGCAGTCATCAGAGCCCACGAACTCAAGGCAACCGCATTTGCCTTGTTCACCAAAAATCAGCGCCAATGGCAGGCCTCACCGTTATCCGACACGGTCATTGCGCAGTTCAAGGCTGCCTGCCAGCAGTACGGCTACCAACCGGGACAGATTCTTCCCCACGACAGCTATCTGATCAATCTCGGTCACCCGGACAGCGACGCGTTGGAGAAATCACGCAGCGCCTTTATTGATGAAATGGCGCGTTGCCAACAATTGGGGCTGTCATTGCTTAACTTTCACCCCGGCAGCCATTTGAAACAGATTGATGAGCGTGACTGTCTGGCGCGTATTGCCGAGTCGATCAATATCGCTCTTGATGCCACTCAAGGCGTAACGGCCGTCATCGAAAACACCGCCGGGCAAGGCACCAACCTGGGATTCCGCTTTGAACATCTGGCGGCCATCATCGATGGCGTCGAGGATAAAACCCGCGTGGGCGTCTGCATTGATACCTGCCACGCCTTTGCCGGTGGCTACGATCTCCGCACCGACGCCGCCTGTGATGACACCTTTGCCGAGTTCGAGCGTACCGTGGGTTTTGATTATCTGCGCGGTATGCACCTTAATGACGCCAAAAGCGCCTTTAATAGCCGCGTCGATCGCCACCACAGTCTGGGAGAGGGAAACATCGGGCACGCGCCCTTCCGCTATATCATGCGCGACCCGCGTTTTGACGGCATTCCGCTGATTCTGGAAACCGTTAACCCGGATATCTGGGCCGATGAAATTGCCTGGCTAAAAGCACAAGCCGCATAAAAAACGCCAGCCTTACGGCTGGCGTTTTCGCATCGCGTTCAGTATTGGCTTACCACTTACGCCGCTTTCACCAACTGCTCGTCAGGACGTTTCAGCACAGCATACAGCAGACCCGCCACCGCCGTGCCCGCCAGAATCGCGAACAGGTAGCCCAGTACCGGCGTGATCGCCCCTGGGATCAACAGCACAAACAGCCCGCCGTGCGGTGCCATCAGGTGTGCGCCCACGGCCATCGACAGCGCCCCAGTAATGGCGCCCCCCAGAATACAGCACGGCAGTACGCGCATCGGATCACGCGCCGCGTAAGGGATTGCCCCTTCAGAGATAAAGCACAGGCCGAGCACAAATGCGGCTTTGCCCCCTTCACGCTCGGACGCGCTGAATTTCTTCGCGGCCACCAGCGTCGCAAGGCCCATCGCCAACGGCGGAACCATGCCTCCGGCCATAACCGCCGCCATCGGCGCATAAATCTGGCTACTGAGCAGTGTGGTACCAAACACGTAGGCCACTTTGTTCACCGGACCGCCCATATCGGTACACATCATGCCGCCCAGAATTGCGCCCAGGATCACCGCGTTCGCCGTGCCCATGGATTGCAACCAGCTGGTCAAGCCCGTCAGGATTTTCGCCACCGGCGTACCTACCACGTAGATCATGATGAGACCGGTGATGAGCGTCGCCACTAGCGGAATAATCAGGATCGGCTTCAGAGCAGACATACTTTGCGGCAGCTTGACATGGTCACTGAGCGCTTTCGCCAGATAACCCGCCAGGAAGCCCGCGATAATACCGCCCAGGAACCCCGCACCGGTACTCATGGCCAGCATACCGCCAACCATCCCCGGAGCCAGACCGGGACGGTCAGCAATAGAGAATGCAATGTAACCCGCTAACACCGGTACCATCAGCTTAAAGGCAGAACCGCCCCCGATGGTCATCAGGTGTGCTGCCAGCGTACCTTCCTCTTTAAACGCCTCAATGCCAAACAAGAATGAGAGCGCGATACACAAACCGCCCGCCACCACCACCGGCAGCATGTAGGACACGCCCGTCAGCAAATGGCGGTACGGTCCGGCGCCGCCCTTTTTCTGTCCTGTACTGGCTGGCTGTGCACCACTTTGCGCCGATGACTGGTACACCGTGGCTTCTGCCTGCGCTTTATCCAGTTCCTGCGCCGTTTTCTTCAGCGCAAGGCCGGTTGAGGTGCGGTACATTTTTTTGCCAGCAAACTTCGACAGATCCACTTCAATATCCGCTGCCACGATAACCAGATCGGCCTGCTCGACTTCTTCCGGGGTGATAGCGTTACCGGCGCCCACCGAGCCGCGCGTTTCCACTTTCACCCACCAGCCGCGTTTTTTCGCTTCCTGCTCAATGGCTTCTGCTGCCATAAAGGTGTGCGCCACGCCGGTCGGACACGCCGTCACTGCCACGATACGCGGCACTGAAGGCGCACTCACCGGTGCCGCCGCGGGTGCCTGATACGGCTCCGCCTGCGCTTTGGCCTGCGTCAGGAACTGTTCTGGCTGGCTTGCAGCCAGCTCAACATCACCGACATACACCTTTTTGCCGTGTAGCGCGCTGTCGGCAGACAGTGCACCGCCCAAGACAATCGCCAGTTCGCTTTCATCGATCTTGTCAGTCAGCGTCAGGTCCGCTTTCGCGGCCGCCGCGCCGAGCAGTTTTTTCACCAGGTGGCTTCTGGCAAGCCCCAGTGATTTATCTATTATCAGCAGCGTTTTCATGATCTATCTCTTGCTGTTAGTGATTGAAGGGTTTCAGGTCGACGCGCGCCATCATCGCGGCCAACTGAGGTCGATCGGTAATGCCAACATTGCTTTGGCTTACGGCCAGCGCAGACACTGCGGTTGCCAGTCGTAAGGTGTGTTCACTCGATTCACGCATTAACAGGCCATAAATCAATCCGCCGACCATCGAATCACCGGCACCTACGGTGCTGACAACATCGCAAGCCGGTGGCTTGGCCAACCAGGCACCCGAGGCGTTAACCCACAGAGCACCTTCCGCCCCCAACGAGATCACCACATGAGCGATACCTTGCTCGCGCAGCGCGTGGGCAGCGTCTACCACATCTTCCAGCGTGGGCAGCTTGCGGCCAGCCCAGATCTCTAGCTCACGACGGTTGGGTTTCACCAACCAAGGCGCGGCTTTCAGCCCGGCGACCAGCGCCTCACGGCTGCTGTCGAAAATAATGCACGGGCATTGGGTACGCAGGCGTGACATCCAATCGGTAAACGCATCCGGATCGACGCCCGCTGGCAAGCTGCCGCTGACCGCAACCATGTCGAACTGCCCTAACCAACTGAGCGAATCATTGACGAAGCGCTGCCAGTCTTGCTGTGTAACATCAAACCCGGAGAAGTTGAGATCGGTCACTTCACCGGCCTTTTCCGTCAGCTTGACGTTGATACGCGTGCGGCCGGGTACAACCTGAAAACGGTTGGCAATGCCCAGTTCGCTGAACAATTGCTGAAAGCCGTCCTGATTGTCTTTGCCCAGAAATCCACCCACCGTGACGTCAATCCCGAGGTCTTTCAGCACTTTGGCAACATTAATACCTTTGCCTGCGGCGTGAAGACCCGCCGTTTGCACCAGGTTGACTTCACCCCGTTCGATCTCAGGGCAATATCCCACCAGGTCATACGCGGGATTCAGGGTAATGGTGGCAACTCGCCTGCTCATGCTGCGCCCTCTCCTAATCCAGAATTAATCGCTTCGCCAATCGCAACCAACGCCTGTTCAGCATCGCTGCCCGCTGCGGTAAAGCGCAGCTTATGGCCCTTTTTAACGCCCAGCGCCACCACCTTCATCAGGCTGCGGCCATTGGCCGGTTTACCCGTACCGTCAAGGTTGGTCACCGTGATCTCACTGGTGAACTGCTTGATAACATTCACCAGCATGGTACCCGGACGTGCGTGCAGTCCGTGCTCGTTACGGATGGTGTAATCTGCGGTCAGCACGTCGTTGTCTTCCGGTACGTCGCTGGTCAGCAATGCCAGCAGCGTGGCAGCATCGGCCTTCAGCAAGCGTTCAGCTTTCTGCGCAATCAGCAGGTTGCTTAAATAATCAATCGGGGCCAACGCTTGTTCATCTGCGGCGGCAACCGTAATTAACAGCGCCACCGGCTCATCATGTGCGGTAAACGCAGCAGTCGGGCGGCTTACGGTGACAGCACTCGCCAGATTGCCCTGTGGGTTATCGCTCAACCACACCCCTTGACCCAGATACAACGGCTTCTGGCTGACGACGGCGCTGACAAACCCGGCATCGACGGCACCGATCTGCTGCAAGCGGCCCGCGTTCAGCGCCTGTAGCGTCAGCAGGCTGTCAGTTGCGACGTCCAACGTAATCAGCGAGGTATCAAAACGGAAATCCGCGCCCTGCTGCTCACCCATCAGCAAACTGCGCAACTCTTCTGCTGACGCCGTTTTTGCCATACGCTCTGCAACGTTTTCATCGCTTAACACGTGGGTTAGCTGACGCAATAACGCCAGGTGTTCATCAGAACGCGCAGCGATACCCAGCACCACATAGGCGGTTTCCTCTCCCCAGGCAATCCCCTGCGGAAATTGAAACACCTGAACGCCGGTTTTCAACACCAGATCGCGCGTATCGGTTGTGCCGTGTGGGATAGCAATACCGTTGCCTAAATAGGTCGACGTTTGCAGTTCACGCTGCAACATGCCATCGACATACGCCGGGCTGACACACCCGGCAGCAGCCAGCGCGGCCGCCACTTGCTGGATAGCGTCCTGCTTATTACCAGCAGTCGCCCCCATATGAATATCTTGCTGTGATAACTGGAACATGACGCTCCTCTCCGCTTTTGTTGAATCGTTTCAGCAAACAAATGAAGATATAAGGCCACAAATGGCAAGCAATGCAAAAAAAGGATGACTGAAACGTTTCACTGAGTCTGTGCCTAATGTTGCTTTTATGCAAATATTCCACGGCATTCATGTGATGGATTTTTGACATCACGCACATTTTAGTTATTCAGCATGCTGAATTGATAGTGAAAAACCATACTAGCTGAAGGCCTGCTGAAGCAAAAAAGATGAAACATCTTTTCAGAATGCGCAATGCTCGCGTAGAATACGCGCGCTGTGTGATTACAGCCTGCATTTTCTGACTCAAACGGCACTGACTCTCATCTTGCACGTTTTTTGCACGCGCGTATCTTCCATACGTTTTCTGACTCACAAACGCACTGCCCTAGATTGTTAATTATGTCTATATTGAACTCCGTACTGCGGCGTCAGCCCGATCTGACATCCTCTGCGTTCCTGGTTATTGCTTTCCTGACCGGTATTGCCGGGGCATTGCAATTGCCGACGTTGAGCCTGTTCCTTTCGACCGAAGTGAAGGTAAACCCGCTGATGGTGGGGCTCTACTACACGGGCAGTGCCGTTATCGGCATTGTCGTGAGCCAAATGCTGGCAACGCGCTCCGACAAGCAAGGCGATCGTAAACGGCTGATTCTGCACTGTTGCATACTGGGTGCGTTGGGATGTGTGCTGTACGCCTGGAACCGCAATTACTTTATCTTGCTGATTGTCGGCGTCATTCTCTCAAGCTTTGGTTCGACCGCTAACCCACAGCTGTTCGCGCTGGCGCGCGAGCATGCCGATCGCACGGGGCGTGAAGCGGCGATGTTCAGCTCAGTGATGCGTGCCCAGATCTCCCTGTCCTGGGTGATTGGCCCGCCGGTGGCGTTTGCTCTGGCGCTGGGTTTTGGCTTCCCGGTGATGTACCTCAGCGCAGCGGTTGTCTTTTTGTTATGCGGCGCGCTGGTGACCTTTTTGCTCCCCTCAATGCCGAAATCCGCATTGAAAACGGATACTACGCTGGCATCGCCACGTCAAAACCGGCACGACACGCTGCTGCTTTTTTTCGCCTGTACCGCCATGTGGACGTGTAACGGGGTTTACCTGATTTCCATGCCGCTCTATGTGGTCAACGCCCTGGGGCTGTCTGAGAAGCTGGCCGGGATCATGATGGGCACCGCAGCAGGGTTGGAAATTCCTGTAATGTTGATTGCGGGCTATGTGGCAAAACGCGTTGGCAAACGCTTTTTGATGCGTATTGCCGTCGGCGCAGGACTGCTATTTTATGTCGGACTGGTGCTGTTCAGCGCAGAGTGGGCGCTGTTAGCATTACAGCTGCTGAACGCTGTTTTCATCGGTATTTTGGCCGGTATTGGCATGCTCTATTTTCAGGATTTAATGCCAGGACAAGCGGGCACCGCTACAACACTGTTTACCAACACCACCCGCGTGGGTTGGATCATTTCCGGGTCGCTGGCGGGCATCGTGGCACAATTCTGGGGGTATCACGCCGTGTTTTTTATCTCCCTGTTAATGAGCGTCGGGGCGGGTTACTGTATGTGGAAAATCAAGGATGTATAGTCGCCTTTAAAATACCGTCATAATTCAATCAATAATAATTCGCAGGATAACATCCTGCGAATTTTATTATGTTTACAACAGCTGTAAGCAATCTCTTATTTTCATACAAGCGATAATGCAGTTTCTTATATCAACTAAAATAAAAAAGTAAATTTTTACGGGAAAAATGGATTTTGTAAAACCCGAAAACCGCTTTTATCACACACCTAATATATACCTTGCTAAGCGTTGGTCAAAATTAATTAACCTGCATAATGAATATTATGCAGCGATGACTCACAAAAAGGTTTTATATGAACAATAATCATCACCATCCATGCCCTCCGTCGCCCTTCAATGCTGACACGTTAGTTTTCAATACTAACGAAGGCATCAATGATTTAACCGGCTCATTACAAGCGAATGTTCATTTCGCACAAAGTCAAATAATCCCTGCTACTCCACGCCCTGATGATACACAACCCACTCTGGTGGAAAATCGCAGAACATTGTTAATGGTCAGACCCGCTGTTATTGTTAACAATCTGAGCGTTACTGTTAAAGATTCAAGTGGCTCTACGTTAGGCCCATTATCATTAAACCCACCTGATAGTTTACCAAGGCCAACGCCCTCAGGCCTCTCGTTTACACCACCTACTGGATCTCACCACATTATCAACACTAAAGAAGAACTCCTTACCCTTAACGATCCCACGGCAAGCCATCTTAGTAGTCTGCTACAACAATATGTATCAGTATTGATCCGCATTGCCGATGGGTTATGGGTTAACAACATCTACCTACCCCGAAATACCAATTCCGGAAACATGATCATCATTAATTCCACTGCGGGTCAAACCACCACCGTTTATTATAATGGCACAAGCACTTTTATTTTTACCGGCAATGAAGAAAAATTTAATTTTTTTGAAAGCCGGTGGTTGAGAGAGAATGCACTGTACAATGAAAATATTCTTTATGCGCAGCATACCTGGAGTGTTACGCTTCCACCACAATGGATTAAACCTGGCGTATCCATGACCTTTACTAGCGGCAATTTAACGGGAGATTTGCAAAATATCCCTGTCGGCGCACCCACACAGCTACTGCTAAATACCATTGATATTGGCATGCTCACACCACCGCGTAATGAGTTTACCTTTACCGAATCACCGGAATTTCATCGCGAGTATTTCCAAACTGTTCCCGTTTCGCGGATGGTCGTTAGCGCATATCAAGCGGTGCATCTAACCGAAGTTATGCTACCAAACGGAAACTTTTATACTGACCGCGCACCAGGCATGGGGGATTGGCATAATGGTGTTTTACGTGAAGACATTGGTAAAGGATTAATATCCCTAGGAATAAACTTTGCCAATTATGGTCTGAATAGTTCGGAGGGCTCAGGCCACTGGCACTTTGTCAACTCAGCTCAAATCACGGTACATAATAGCGTGGGTAAATATGAAAATGGGGTACAAATCCACGGCGGTTCAGGTGGCTCAGGGATGGCAACACTGGATGAATCTGTCGGTAATGAATTCAGTCATGAAGTAGGACATGCCTATGATTTGTCACACTTCCCCGGTGGGTTTGATGGTTCTGTACATCGTCCAGCCAATACCATTAATTCAACATGGGGGTGGGATGCCGGTTATGATATTTTCCTGCCAAACTTTAGAGCACAGGTAGATAATGCGCAGTCTTGTGTTGAGGGTACTTGCCAGCTCCCCTTTTACGGGCACTCATTTGGTTTTGATCCGATGGCAAATGGGGAACCGATGAGTCCATTTAACAGTTTTACCCTGCACACACCGTATACCGCAAAGCTTGTTCAAACTTTTCTCGAAAGTAAAATGGTTTTCTCCAGCACCTCACCTAGCGGCTTTCGCATGTGGGATCCAACCACCAGAACGATGGTGCCGCATATTCATAGGGTGGATATTGATAAGCCATTTACCGCACCTAATACGGATTTAAGTGCGCCCACCTTAGCGGCATTTTTATCCAACAATGCAGTTCTGGCAATCGTGTTACGCGATGGTGACTGGACAAGAGACATCCACATTCCCATCGCGCATTTAAACAATGCCGGGCGAGTCATAACCATTGATGACGACGCTGGATTCGTCAGCTATCTGCATATAAATCAGGCTCCTCCTATCGAGATTCATAGAGGATTTCAGGCCAGTTATAAATCCGATGGCACCCTGTGGAATGAAATAATTCTGCTGAATCAGAGCCAATTCAGAATTACTGTTCCCATGGTAAATAACGAAGCACTTAATCTACAATCCTATATCGCTGATTATACCGTTGTCGATATTGGAATATGGGATGGACACTGGACACCCACAATCTCCGTTCCGCCCAGTTCGCCGGATAACAATAGAAAAGTCATTATTATTAAACATGTTGCAACGTCAAGTACTGAACTACTTATTAATGGGCTGCGTAGGGTCGTTAATGGTGGAGATACGCTTTACTATATCTCTAATGGCAATAGCTGGATTCAGAAACCCGAGCTGGTTGATTTGTCAGTTGAGCGCGCGCCCTATGCCTTTGGCGTTCCGGTAACAACGTTAATTGGTTATTACGATCCTCAAGGGATCTTACAACCCTACATTTATCCTGCACTACATGGCGCATATGGCTATATCTACAATGATAACCAAGAGGTATCACCGTCAGCAGATTGGCAACTATGGGTAGAATCAAGCAATAAGACTTTACGTTTCCGGCTTCATAATTCAAGAATTGAAAGCAATATAATGAATAAATTTCACATCAATATTCCAGAAACCAATACGCCTCGCGCAGTATCGCTGGTGCGCAATGGAGTTAAAATCCTTACCAAAAAAATTGAGCCGGTCAGTTCATCCTTGCAATATACCGTCAATGGCGCATAGCGCACATCGTATGCTGTAGCATCAATGCCGAGTAAAACGGTTTTTTACTCGGCATTGTTAACACCGGCAATGGCAGATCACTTCAGACTTCACTTACCACGTTTATTCGTTTCAGGGCGCTGTCGCCCTATCCAATTCGATCAGATAAGTCAGTGCATCATCACGGTTTGTCATACACATCTCCGCCTGCGGTTGCAGCGTCGCACACACCGCAGGTCGCAACGGTGAACCGAACAGGCCGCAGCGCATCGCGGCGTCCAGATGCAGGCAGCGTACATTGGCGGGCTTCCCCTCGGGCATTCCCGGCAGCGGACTGGATATTGACGGGGCGATACAGCAGGCCCCACAGCCTGAACGACATTCCATCCTGTTTACTCGCAACGCGGGTTTAATGGCGGCTTCAGCCTAGCAAATTTGCTCGATAACACCAGTCCAATACAGAGATATTCACCACTTTTTTTACGTTTATCCTGATAAGCGTTGGCTAATTCACGGTTGCGTGGCAGATCGACGATTTACTTAACCATAAGTTTTCCGTATCATTAAACTAGTACGTTACATTTACCCTGGAGCTGCAATGTCAGCCGACGTTTTCCCGCTTTCCCGTTCTCGCTCTGCCTTTGGCGGCGCCATGATCATTGCTGGCACTGCCGTGGGCGCAGGCATGTTTTCCATTCCGATTGTTACCGCCGGTGTCTGGTTTAGCGGCTCCGTGCTGTTGCTGGTCGCCACCTGGTTTTGCATGTTTGCCTCCGGGCTGATGATTCTGGAAACCAACCTGCACTACCCCGCCGGTGCCAGCTTTCACACCATGGTGAAAGATCTGCTTGGGAAACACTGGAATACCCTGAACGGTCTGTCAGTGGCTTTTGTGCTTTATATCCTGACCTATGCCTACATTTCTGCGGGTGGCTCAATCATCACCCATACGCTGGCAGAGGTTTTTCCCATAGGGCAAGCCACATCGGGGTTGGTATTTTCCCTGCTGGTCGCTTTTATCGTCTGGCTCTCCACGCGCGCCGTGGACCGGCTGAGCACCCTGCTGATTGGAGGCATGGTGATTACTTTTGTGTTGGCCGTCAGCGATCTTTTCACCCAGGTCAACCATCCTCGTCTGCTGATGAGCGCCCCCGCGGATGCGCCTTACTTTCCTTACGCACTGGCAGCGTTGCCTTACCTGCTGGCCTCTTTTGGCTACCATGGCAATGTGCCCGGATTGGTAAAGTACTATCACAAAGAGGGCCGCACGGTGGCGCGCAGCCTGTTGTATGGCACGTTACTGTCACTGGCAATCTATTTGCTGTGGCAGTATGTCATACAGGGCAATATTCCGCGCGACGGGTTTAAAGCGGTGGTTGCCGAAGGCGGCAATATCGGCAATTTGCTTGAGCACATGGGCAACGCCGCGCAAAGTGTTTATCTGATCCCTTTGCTAAACGCCTTTTCTTATATGGCACTGGCCAGTTCGTTCCTCGGCGTCTCATTAGGACTGTTTGATTATATTCACGACTCTTTTTCGCTAGAAGATACGCCCCGAGGCCGTACACAGGCCGCCTGCATTACCTTTATCCCGCCAACGCTAGCCGCCTTGCTGTACCCGGACGGTTTTCTACATGCTATCGGTTTTGCGGGGCTGGCGGCAACGCTGTGGGCGGTGATCATTCCCGCCTGTATGGCGGTGGCCGCCCGTAAGCGATTTGCTGCTGATAGCACGACCTATCGAGCACCGGGTGGAATGTGGCTGGTGGCTATCGTTCTGGCGTTTGGTGCCATTAACATCGTGGCACATCTGCTTACGCTGTTAGGTGCTCTGCCGGTGTACGCCTGACCGACCTGCGATAAAATAGAACGACAGCGATGAATGCGCGAGCGGATGATAAAATGCCGCTTGCCTGAATTCAGCGGCGCGAGTAACGTGTCGCCACAAAAATGTCTTTTTCTTTATTACAGGGTTTTTTCATGGCAAGAGCGAACGAAATCAAACGTGGCATGGTGATCAATTACGGTGGCAAGCTGCTGTTGGTAAAGGATGTTGATATCCAAAGCCCCAGCGCTCGCGGTGCCAGCACGTTATACAAAATGCGTTTCTCCGATGTACGTACCGGCCTGAAGGTTGAAGAGCGTTTCAAGGGCGACGACATTCTCGATACCATCACCCTGACACGCCGTTTTGTCACCTTCTCCTACGTGGACGGTGATGAGTACGTCTTTATGGATGATGAAGATTACACGCCCTATATCTTCAAAAAAGAGCAAATTGAAGACGAGCTGCTGTTTATACCGGAAGGCGGGATGCCGGGCATCCAGGTGCTGACCTGGGATGGACAAATCCTGGCGCTGGAACTGCCGCAAACGGTGGATTTGGAAATTGTGGAAACCGCACCGGGCATTAAAGGGGCTTCAGCCAGCGCCCGCAACAAACCGGCGACCATGAGCACCGGTCTGGTGGTTCAGGTGCCGGAATACCTGAGCGCGGGTGAAAACATTCGTATTCATATCGCTGAGCGTCGCTATATGGGCCGCGCCGACTAAGTCTCTCTCGCGCCGGTCATTGGCTGGCGCGCCTCTCTCCCCCCGTTCACCTCTCATTTCCGGAGTCTGATGTGTTGACCAAAGTAAACCTGATCACTGGCTTTCTGGGCAGCGGTAAAACCACCACCATTCGACACCTGCTGACACAAAAACCCGAAGACGAAGTGTGGGCGGTACTGGTCAATGAATTTGGTGAAATCGGCATCGACGGCGCGTTATTGTCTGACAGCGGCGCGGTATTGAAAGAGATCCCCGGCGGTTGCATGTGCTGCGTGAACGGTCTGCCAATGCAGATTGGCCTGAATGTGCTGTTGCAACAAAAGAAGCCACACCGCTTGTTGATCGAACCGACCGGATTGGGACACCCGAAGCAGATTCTTTCGTTACTCACCGCGGAAAGTTATCAACCCTGGCTCAGCTTGCAGGCCTCTCTCTGCCTGCTGGATGCGCGCCAGTTACAGGATAAACGTTATACCGAAAACGAAAACTTTCGCGATCAGTTAGCCGCAGCGGACATTATCGTTGCCAACAAGCAGGATACCTACAGCGCAGACGACATCGCCGCGCTACAGCGTTGGCAACAGGCCGAAGCGGGCGATCGCCCGATAGTCAGCGCCGCACAAGGAAAAATCTTACTGTCACAGCTTGATGAACCACGCCGCAATACGCGCGAACTGCCGAATGGTGCGCATCATCATGCCCATAATTCGGAACGCGGATTGGCCGCACTGCGCCTGCCCGGCGGAGAATCCTGGCGACGAGCGCTCAATGAAGGGCAAGGCTACTTTGCCTGCGGCTGGATTTTCTCGCCAGAAACACAGTTTTCCACTGCCGCCCTGTTGGATTGGGTTCGGCTGACGCCGGTCGATCGCATTAAAGGCGTAATGCGCATTCCCGAAGGCACGCTGATTATCAATCGGCAGGGATTGGACCTGCATATTGAAACCAAACCGCTTCCCCCACTGGACAGTCGGATTGAGTTGATTCACACCGCATCGGCCCCGTGGAACCAGTTTCAAAGCCAGTTGTTGAGCTCTCGTTTAAGTTTGCAGGAATAGCATTAAAGCGTTTTTTTCTTAATATTTTGAGTTATTTGCATGTCACAACGTCAGTTTTTTGCCATTCTACTGCTCAACGCAGCAGGCGTGGCGCTGTTCTTTTCCTGGTATCTTCCTGCTAACCACGGATTCTGGTTTACCCTCGACAGCGCCATCTTCTTCTACTTTAACCAGCACCTGGCGACCAGTCCGTTGCTGCTGTACACCGTCGCCATCACCAACAATCGTGCTTTCGATGCCTGTGCGCTGCTGGCGATGGGGCTGCTGTATCTTTACCACTACCGGCGCGGAGATAGCACTGAACGCCAACGCTTGCTGATCCTGGGCGTGGTAATGCTGATTAGTGCCGTGGTGTTGAATCAGTTGGGCCACTTACTGCCGGTACAACACGCCAGCCCGACCTATTACTTCAGTGATATCAATCGTGTTGGCGAATTGACCGGCTGGCCCACCAAAGATGCCTCGCGCGACAGCTTCCCTGGCGACCATGGCATGATGCTGATGATTTACTCCGCTTTTATGCTGCGCTATTTTCCGCGCCGCTCGTTTTTGGTCTCATTAGCTATCGTGGTTGTCTTTACCACACCGCGCGTGATGATCGGTGCCCACTGGTTTAGCGACATTGCAGTGGGTTCACTGTCTGTGGTTATGGTGGCGCTGAGCTGGTGGCTCATCTCGCCGGCCAGCGATGCAATGATTAATTTTTTGCATCGTTCATTACCGGCACGCTACCGTCGCTGAAAGCGTCTCTCTGGCGCAACGTCCCCCCTACCATACCGGCATTCTGGCCCCAAGCGCCTGGATGCCGGGCTGTCATAGCGATGTCATCTGTTTGCGTTATGGCAAGCCGCTTTTTTTAGGATAAATCCTATGCGCAAATTTACGATTTATTACATCATTAATTCTTATAAAGAATTTCCGTAAAAAGGCTCGCAATCGCCGGAGCGTTAGGGTAGTCTCGGTAAAGTTTGAGTTTTACCGAACACGGTTATCCTCGCAATGGAAGAAATTATGTGCGATTCCACACAGTTTCATCCTCAAGTGGTTGGTCCAGGTGAAACTCTGTTTTAGTCTGACTCTCGTTTCGTTTCGGCGTTTATATATGGCGTAGTTGCATACATGACGATGGTGGTCGTTAAGGAAATCAAGGGAACATAACGATAATGGTCAAATCTCAACCGAGCCTGAGATATATCTGGCGGGCAATTCCCGCGTTGGCGATGGCACTTGCGCTATCTGCTTGTACAAATACAGGATCTCATCAAGCACAAACTGATCGTTCTGCAATAAATGATAAAGACAGTCTTTTATTGCAGGCCTCTCAGGACGAATTTGAAGCCATGGTGCGTAACCTGGACGTCAAATCCAAACTGATGGATCAATATGCCAGTTGGAAAGGTGTGCGTTACCGTTTAGGCGGTGACAGCCGCAAAGGTATTGATTGTTCTGCCTTTGTACAGCGTACCTTCCGCGAACAGTTTGGCATGGACCTGCCGCGTTCGACCTATGAACAGCAGGAAACGGGCACCCAGGTGCAACGTAGCAAACTTCGCCCCGGCGATTTGGTGCTGTTCCGTGCAGGTTCTACCGGTCGTCACGTTGGCATCTATATCGGTAATAACCAGTTTGTTCATGCCTCCACCCGTGCGGGTGTGATGATTTCCAGCATGGATGAAGTGTACTGGAACAAACGTTATCAAGAAGGCCGTCGCGTCATTAGCAAGAGCGCGACCAGTTAACCGCCTTATCAGTTAGTCACATTTCCCTTGATGTGCAAAACGAAACGAAAACAGAGCGCCGCTTAATCAGCGGCGTTTTTTTGTCCTTAAATTGCATGCATCCCCCTCCACGCTTAACGCTGAAAGCCACTCTTGATGAAAAGCTGTTCAACCCTCTGATATAAAGTAGGTTACGCGTAATTTTCATGGTAAAAAGGGACGGGTTTGCCTATTACCCATAGGCGGCAACATCGGTTTGACCTATATTCAAATGAAAATCACCGCAACTTTGGTCTGATGCAAGATAATTGCACGGCTTTGCAGGAGAAACACAGCGCAATGCTAAAACGTGTGGCCACTCTGGCTTTGCTCGGTTCTCTTTGTTGGGGAGCCTTTGCCGACACCGTCCAACAGAACACCTCGTTCGCCTTGTTGGGGGAGCCTAAATATCCCGAGGGATTCACGCATTTTGGTTACGTTAATCCTGACGCGCCCAAAGGGGGGAGCATTACGCTCAGCGCGCTGGGAACCTATGACAATTTCAACCGTTTTGCGTTGCGCGGCGTGGCGGCTGAACGTACCGAACGCCTGTACGATACCTTGTTTACCTCATCCGATGATGAGCCAGGCAGCTTTTACCCACTGATTGCACTGCATGCACGCCACTCTGACGATTTTCGTTGGATGGAAGTGGAGCTGAATCCGAAAGCCACGTTTCACGACGGCTCGCCGATTTTGGCTTCTGATGTGGCCTTCACCTTCACGATGTTCATGACACAGGGTGTTCCGCAATTCCGTGTGGTGTACAAAGGGGTCACGGTGACCGCTATCGGGCCGCGCACGGTGCGGCTGGAAATGCCTGAACCGGATAAGGAACGGCTGCTGGGGTTGTTAACATTGCCCGTTATGCCTGAGAGTTTTTGGAAAAATCACAGTCTGGCCGATCCGCTGTCCTATCCCCCACCGGCCAGTGGGCCCTATCGCATCACGTCATACCGCACCGGCCAATACGTTACCTATAAACGCGTGCAAGACTATTGGGGTGCCGATCTGCCGGTGAATCGCGGCTTGAATAATTTCGACCAAATCCGATACGACTATTATCTGGATGACAGTGTCGCGCTGGAAGCGTTCAAAGCGGGCGCTTTCGATATGCGTGTCGAAGGTTCACCCAAGCATTGGGCAACACAGTATGAAGGCGGTAACTTCGCTCGCGGTTATATCGTCAAACGCGATCTCGCGAATCAGGCGGCGCAGGATACCCGCTGGCTGGTATTCAATAGTGAGCGCCCGCTGTTTCAGGATCGCCGCATTCGGCAGGCCATCGGGCTTAATTTTGATTTTAACTGGATGAACAAGGCGTTCTATTATAGCGCCTATCAACGCGTCAACAGCCTGTTCCAAAACACAGAATATGCCGCGCAAGGCACCCCCAGCCCAGAAGAATTGAAATGGCTGGAGCCGCTCAGGGACAAAATACCGCCTGAAGTCTTTGGCCCCAGTTTTCAACCGCCAGAGAGTGATGGCAGCGGCTACGATCGTGCACATTGGCAACAAGCCTTGCAGTTGCTGGAAGACGCGGGGTGGGAACTGAAAAACCAGAAGTTGGTCAACCGCAAAACCGGGCAGCCTTTTACCTTCGAATTATTGCTTCCCAGCGCCGCCAACGTGCAGTACGTACTGCCGTTCCAGCAAAACCTCAAACGTTTGGGCATCGACATGAAGCTGCGCCTGATTGACAGCGCGCAGTTTACCAATCGTCTGCGCGCCCGCGATTTTGATATGACCGCCCGCCTTTACCCAGCAAAAATTTATCCGGATGGTAATCTCAAATTTTACTGGCATACGAAATACCTGGATTCAACCTATAACACAGCGGGCGTGAGCGATCCGGCGATTGACGCCCTCATTGAGCAAATCGATGCGCATCAGGGTAATAAGGCGGAATTGCTGGTATTAGGGCGCGCGCTGGATCGGGTGGTGACCTGGAATCAATTTATGATCCCCATGTGGTATTCCAATCACGATCGCTACGCTTACTGGGATAAATTCGCCATGCCAGCAACCCGCCCGGCCTATACGTTAGGGCTGGACAGCTGGTGGTACGATGCACAGCGGGCGCAGTCATTGCCGCCCGAACGCCGTTAAGGAGCCATGGTGGGAACCTATTTACTACGCCGACTTTTGCTGGTGATCCCCACGCTGTGGGCCATTATTACCATTAACTTTTTTATTGTGCAGATAGCCCCAGGTGGCCCGGTGGATCAAGCCATTGCCGCCATCGAGATGGGCCAGGGCAGCGGCTTTGGTGCCGGTGGCGGGATGGATGGCGCCATGGCACGCGGCGGCGGCGGCGGAACGCTGACCGTGGAAAATGCCTACCGCGGCGCTCGCGGGCTGGACCCACAGGTGATTGCGGAAATCACCAAACGCTACGGCTTTGATAAGCCGATTCACGAGCGCTATTTCACCCTGTTGTGGAACTATGCCCGATTCGATTTTGGCGACAGCCTGTTCCGCGGCTCCTCGGTGATGGAGCTTATCAAGCAGAGTATGCCGGTTTCTATCACGCTGGGATTATGGAGCACGCTGATCATTTATCTGGTCTCAATTCCGCTTGGCATCAAAAAGGCGGTTAGAAACGGCACCCCGTTTGATACCTGGAGCAGCACGCTGATCATTGTCGGTTACGCTATCCCGGCGTTCTTGTTTGCCATCCTGCTGATTGTGCTGTTTGCCGGTGGCAGCTATCTGGACTGGTTCCCGCTGCGTGGGCTGGTATCGAGTAACTTCGACACCCTGCCCTGGTACAGCAAAATCACCGATTATCTGTGGCACATCGCGCTGCCCGTGCTGGCTACGGTGATTGGCGGCTTTGCCACCTTGACCATGCTGACCAAAAACTCGTTTATGGATGAGATTCGTAAGCAATACGTGGTCACCGCGCGCGCCAAAGGGCTAGATGAAAACAGCATCCTGTACCGCCATGTATTCCGCAACGCCATGCTGCTGGTGATCGCAGGGTTCCCGGCCACCTTTATCAGCATGTTTTTCACCGGTTCACTGCTGATTGAGGTGATGTTCTCACTCAACGGGTTGGGCCTGTTGGGCTATGATGCCACGCTGCAACGCGACTACCCGGTGATGTTCGGTACGCTGTATATCTTCACCTTGATTGGCCTGCTGCTAAATATTGTCAGCGACATGACCTACACGCTGGTCGATCCGCGTATTGATTTTGAGGGGCGCCAATGAGCCGAATCAGCCCAATAAATCTGGCGCGCTGGGCCCGTTTTCGCGCCAATCGCCGTGGCTACTGGTCACTGTGGATCTTTCTGGTGCTGTTTACCCTCAGCCTGTTCGCCGAACTGCTGGCCAACGATAAACCGCTGCTGGTGCGCTATGACAATCGCTTCTATGCCCCGCTGCTGGTGAATTATCCGGAAACCACCTTCGGCGGCCAGTTTGCCACCACCACGGATTTTCGCGATCCCTACGTGGCGGCACGTATCGCGCAACACGGCTGGAGTATCTGGCCGCCGATCCGTTATCGTTACGACACCATCAACTATGCCACCACCCAGTCATTCCCCTCCCCGCCTTCCGGGCAGAATTGGCTCGGTACTGACAGTCAGGGGAAAGATGTGGTAGCGCAAGTGCTGTACGGCTTTCGCATTTCCCTGCTGTTTGGGCTTTCGCTGACCCTGCTCTCCAGCCTGATTGGCATTGTGGTCGGCGCAACCCAGGGCTACTACGGCGGCAGGCTCGATTTGTGGGGGCAACGTTTTATCGAAGTCTGGTCGGGCATGCCGACCCTGTTCCTGATTATCCTGCTGTCCAGCGTGATCCAGCCCGATTTCTGGTGGCTGCTGGGCATCACTATCCTGTTTGGCTGGATGAGTCTGGTGGGCGTGGTGCGTGCCGAATTCCTGCGTACCCGTAATTTTGACTACATTCGCGCGGCACAGGCCATGGGAGTGAGCGATCGCGCGATCATGATGCGCAGTATGCTGCCCAACGCCATGGTCGCGACGTTAACGTTCCTGCCGTTTATTCTGTGCGGCTCAATCACCACCCTGACGTCTCTGGATTTTCTGGGCTTTGGACTTCCGGTCGGCTCGCCGTCACTGGGCGCGCTGCTGCTGGAGGGCAAGAACAATCTTCAGGCTCCCTGGCTCGGCATTACCGTATTTCTGGTGTTGGCAACCCTGTTGTCGTTACTGATTTTTATTGGCGAAGCGGTACGCGACGCTTTTGATCCCAGCAAGGCACATTGATATGAACCCAACTCCGCTGTTACAGATTCAGGATCTCAGCATCGCGTTTCGCCAGGGCGGGCAGGTGCATCAGGTGGTGGATTCAGTTTCCCTCAACGTCGAGCGCGGTGAGACGCTGGCGCTGGTGGGAGAGTCCGGCTCGGGCAAGAGCGTCACTGCGCTGTCGGTGCTGCGCTTGCTGCCTTCTCCACCGGTTATCTACCCTCAAGGGGATATCCTGTTTGACGGCGAATCGCTGCTGCATGCACCAGAAACACGGTTACGCGAACTGCGCGGCAACCGTATCGCCATGATCTTTCAGGAACCGATGGTGTCACTGAACCCGCTGCACAGCATTGAAAAGCAATTGATAGAGGTGTTGACATTGCACCGCGCAATGACACGAGACGTTGCGCGCAGTGAAGTGCTTACCTGTCTGGATCGCGTAGGCATACGGCAGGCGCAAACGCGCCTAAAAGACTTTCCTCATCAACTGTCGGGCGGTGAACGCCAGCGAGTGATGATCGCGATGGCCCTGCTGATGCAGCCCGACTTGCTGATTGCCGATGAGCCAACCACAGCGCTGGATGTCACCGTGCAGGCACAGATCCTCACCTTATTGCGTGAACTCAAGCAGGAACTGGGCATGAGTCTGCTGTTCATCACGCATAACCTCAATATCGTCAAGCAACTGGCCGACAAGGTTGCCGTGATGCAGGGTGGACGCTGCGTGGAACAAAATCGTTGCCACGACCTGTTTGCCGCACCGCAGCACAGCTACACCCGGCAACTGCTGGACGCAGAGCCTTCGGGTTCAGCTCTGCCTTTGCCCGACGATTCACCGACGCTGCTACGCGTAGAGCAACTTTCGATTTCATTCCCCATCAAGCGCGGGCTGTTGCGCCGCACGGTGGCAGAAAAAACCGTGGTCAATGGGTTGAATTTCACCTTACGGCGTGGCGAAAGCCTGGGACTGGTAGGGGAATCCGGTTCAGGTAAAAGTACCACCGGTCTGGCATTGTTACGGCTCATCGCCTCACGCGGTAACATTGTGTTCGATGAACAACCGCTGCATCAGTTTAATCGCCGCCAAATGCTGCCGCTGCGCAGCCAGATCCAGGTGGTGTTTCAGGACCCCAATTCGTCGTTGAATCCTCGGCGCACCGCGCTGCAAATTATCGAAGAAGGGTTGGAAGTGCACCAGAAGATGAGTGCGTCCGATCGAGAAATGCGGGTTATCGAGGTGATGCGTGAAGTCGGGCTTAATCCTGAATTTCGTCACCGTTACCCGTCGGAATTCTCCGGTGGTCAGCGGCAGCGTATTGCTATCGCCAGGGCGCTGGTGCTGGAACCCGCACTGCTGATCCTTGACGAACCCACCTCGTCACTGGACAGGACCGTTCAGGCGCAGATTCTGACATTATTGAAAACCTTGCAGCAAAAACGCCATCTGGCTTATTTGTTCATTAGCCATGACCTACAGGTGGTGCGCGCGTTGTGCCATCAGGTTATCGTGCTGCGTCAAGGCGAGGTGGTAGAACAAGGGCGTTGTGAACAGGTTTTTTCCGCGCCACAGAGCGCCTATACACAAGAACTGCTGCGCATGGCTACCCTGTAAGGCATATACGCCATGTCATGGCATAGACATGGCGTTTAAAACGGATAGAGCGCGCTCAGGGGTTCCGCGATAGCGACGCCCACGTTTTTCAGGCGACACAATGCGGTGCTTTCATCATCACGGTGCAAAAACAGACAGGGTTCCCCTTCCCATTCCAACACTGCGCAATCAATCTGAATTTCAGCCAGAGACTGGTTCAACTGGCGTAAAATGACCCAGGCCATATCTCCATCATGGCTTAATAATTTAAAGCCAATCAGGTTGTTGTCCTCATCTCGTCCCCGCAGGGGTATACCGCTCAGCGGAATCGGTTCCACCTTGATACCGGCGAAACCCGATAGCCAACGATAACTTTGCGGCAAACGATGCACTACCGAAAGTTGGAGAGTGTCCACTGTTACTTTCCCTCAGGTATGATGATGGTGAACAAGCGCAATGACAATGACGTCAAAGAAAGAACGTTTACACGCAGTGCCCAAATAAGGCGGCACTGCAGAATGAGCATTTCTACAAGAATCCGCGTTGCAATAGTCATAAGTCACCCTTCTTAGCGAATGGAAATGATTGCAATACTGATTAATGCCACGTTGATCACATTTTAAGATTTTTATAGGTTGCCCTATATTTAACGCTTTCCCTGTAATATCTCAACCCCTTTTGTTTACATTGTTCACTTTTAAATCATACATTTTACATTTATAGAACAACATTCCAAAAAAAGACAATGTGACATCGATACCACTTGACCGGGAAGAAAAAGGGAAGATCAGAATAATGCAGCTCGACCGAGAAGGTCAGCAAAGAGAGGCTTCCGTTTACCGCATCACTGCGGCAAACGGAAATAGCAGGTGGAATCAGCGGGAACGGGCAGCGTAGCCGTACAATAGAAAAGCGGCAACGGAACAGAGTGACATGGAGGCGATCATCGGCCAGGCGCTGGTAAAACTCATCAGTGACAGCAGGCTTCCGACCAATGCACCCATGCCAAAGCGCAGCGTGCCAGCCAGCGAGGACGCGGTGCCCGCCATATGCGGAAAATCATCCAGTATCACGGCCATAGCATTTGACATCACCATCGCGATACAGCCGACATAAATAGCCACCCCCAGCACCAACGGCAAAAAGCCCAGATCCAATGCATAGATAGCTACCAGCGCGATACCGACAGCGAACTGTATCAGTAACCCGATGCGAAACATCTGGTTCGCCCCCAGGCGGCGCACTACGCGGCTATTGGTGTAGGTGGTCAGGAACAGAAAGACCACGTTCAGGGCAAAGTAATAGCCGAAATGTTGCGGAGACACACCGTAGAGATCGATATAGACAAAAGGACCGGCGCTTAAAAACGAGAACATGCCGGAAAACGAAAACCCGCTTGCCACCATGTAGCTAAAGACTTTTTTGTGGCGAAACAGCGAAGCGAAATTCCCGGCGGTGGTACGAAAATGAAACGGCTGGCGTTTCTCTACCGGCAACGACTCTTTGACAAAGCGCATCACCAGCACCGAGGCGATCAGTGACAGCCCGGCCAGCGTCCAGAAAATCGCATGCCAGCTAAACCACAGCAGCAACACGCCGCCCAACATCGGGGCCAACAGCGGAGCCACCGTCATGACCAGCATCACGAACGACATCATGCGTGAAAATTCATCTTTGGCGAAGGTGTCACGCATCAGCGCATTGATCACCACCGCAGACGCTGCCGCAGACAAGCCGTGCAGCATGCGCAGCACCGTAAGCTGCTCAATGGTTTGTGCCATCGCACAGGCCACGCCTGCCAACATAAACACCAGCGTACCGCCCAATATGACCGGCTTGCGCCCCAGGCTGTCCGCCATCGGGCCGTAGAACAACTGACCGATAGCAAAACCCATGATGTAGGCGCTCAGCGTCATCTGCACCTGACCCGGTTCCACGCCAAACTCTTTGGCAATAACTGGCAACGCCGGCAAATACATATCGATTGCAAACGGTGTCAGCATCGACAACAAGCCAAGAATAAATATCAAGCCAAAATGTGATGGCGCTTTCCCCACTGCATCTCTCCCAAATTCTTGCCTGCAAAATAATAAAATTCACCGCAGCGGCAGGCCTCCACCACGGTGACAGATACGAGAGGTTCGGTGGCCGGTTCAGGGCCAAAACGTGTTTACATCAGGTTGATGACAAGCGCATGACGCAGACTGAATCCAGTATGGCGTAAGGCGGCTCAATGCGGCATAACACTGTCCACTTCTTCTTGCGTCAGTGCGCGATACTCGCCCGGTTCAAGCGTGTCCTCGAGCGCAATGGCACCAATGCGCTCCCGGTGTAACCCAACCACGCGATTGCCCACGGCGGCAAACATCCGTTTGACCTGGTGGTAGCGCCCTTCGCTAATGGTTAACCGGACCTGATGGTCATCCAGCTTTTCCAACTGTGCGGGTTTGGTCAGCGATTTTTCACCGTGCAGTTGCACACCCTGTTCGAACTGGTGCGCGGTATCCTCTGCCAGCGGCAGTTCCAGCGTCACCAGATAGGTTTTTTCACAGTGATGTTTGGGCGACGTGATGCGGTGCGACCATTGTCCATCGTCGGTCAGCAATACCAGCCCGGTGGTGTCAATATCCAGTCGACCCGCGGCATGCAGTTTGTGCGCAACCGGCTCATCGATAAAATAGAGAATGGTCGGGTGATCCGGATCTTCCGTTGAACACACGTACCCCTGTGGCTTGTTAAGCATAAAGTAGCGCGGGCCATTCTGCTGCATCAGCGCATTGCCATCAAACTCGACCTGATGTTCCGGTGACAATTTGAATGCGCCGTTTTTAACCACTTCACCGTCTACCGTTACGCGCTGAGCACGCAACTCCCGCGCCACCAATGCACGGCTGATCCCGAGTTGCTGGGATAAAAATTTGTCCAATCGCATGAGAAAATCAAGTGCCTGTCTGGGTTAAGGAAGGAAAATCATGCGGTAGTATAGCGAGTGATGGCGATTGCTCCTAGAATGTCCGGCGTTTTCCCCCCTATGTGTTCATGGATACGCACAAAATGTGCGATTGCGTCTCACTAACCGCCGGCAAGGGTTCGCCCATGGCGCATAAAAATATAGAATAAATACATCTTTTATTTTCAGGGTTATTACAGGAGCACGCGATGTCATCTATTCACGGTCATGAAGTACTGCATATGATGCTGGATTCTGCCGAATCCTACACCACTGAGGGGTTGATTGCCGCCATTGAAGCGCGTTTCGGCGCCGAGGCACGCTTTCATACCTGCTCCGCCGCCGACATGAGCGCGGCCAAGCTGGTGGATTTTCTGGCAAACAAAGGCAAATTTATCCCGCAGGACGCAGGATTCAACACGGCTGCCAGCAAGATCTGCCAACACTAAGCCATGGCGTTCACCTTACGCCCCTATCAACAGGAGGCGGTTTCCGCCACGCTGGCCTATTTTCGGCAACATCAACATCCTGCGCTGATCGTGCTGCCCACCGGCGCGGGAAAAAGCCTGGTGATTGCCGAGCTGGCGCGGTTGGCTCGTGGGCGTGTGTTGGTACTGGCGCATGTCAAAGAGTTGGTTGAACAGAATCACGCCAAATATTGTGCCTGGGGATTGGATGCCGACATCTTTGCTGCCGGGCTTAACCAGCGACGCAGCGAAGGCAAGGTGGTGTTTGGCAGCGTGCAATCCGTGGCGCGTAATCTGCCCGCCTTTACCCAGTTCTCGCTGCTGATTATTGATGAGTGCCACCGCATCAGCGATGACGACGACAGTCAATATCAGCAAATCATTTCGCATCTGCGCGCGCAAAATCCCGCATTGCGCCTGCTCGGTCTTACCGCAACCCCTTACCGCTTGGGCAAAGGCTGGATTTATCAGTATCACTACCACGGCATGATTCGCGGTGATGAGCAGTGCCTGTTTCACGACTGTATCTATGAACTCCCGCTGCGTTACATGATCAAACACGGCTTTCTGGTACCACCGCAGCGCCTGGATATGCCGGTGGTGCAATATGATTTCAGCCGTCTGAGCGTACAGTCCCACGGCCTGTTTAACGAGGCGGAACTCAACCGTGAATTACGGCGGCAGCAGCGCGTTACCCCCCAGATCGTCAATCAGATAGTCACCTACGGCGCAGAACGTAAAGGCGTGATGATCTTTGCGGCGACCGTGGAACACGCCCGGGAAATTCACGGCCTGTTGCCCTCGGGGAAAGCCGCTTTTATTAGCGGTGAAACCCCCGCCGCAGATCGCGATGCGCTGATCGCCGCTTTTAAGCAGCAACAGTTGCACTATCTGGTCAATGTGGCGGTGTTGACGACGGGCTTTGATGCGCCGCACGTGGACGTCATCGCCATTCTACGCCCGACAGAATCCGTCAGCCTGTATCAGCAGATCGTCGGACGCGGCCTGCGTCTGTCACCGGGCAAAACCGATTGCCTGATTCTGGATTACGCCGGAAATCCCCATGATTTGTATATGCCGGAAGTGGGCAGCCATAAACCTCACAGCGGCAGTCAGCCAGTACAGGTGCTTTGCCCGCAGTGTGGTTTTGCCAACCTGTTTTGGGGAAAAACCACGCCGGAGGGGGATATCGTTGAGCATTATGGTCGCCGCTGCCAGGGCTATGAAGAGGACGACAACGGAGTACGAGCGCAGTGCGATTACCGTTTCCGCTTTAAAGTGTGCCCGGAATGTGGCGCAGAAAACGACATTGCCGCGCGCCGCTGCCACCAATGCGATCACATTATGGTCGATCCTGACGACATGCTGAAAGCCGCGCTCAAGTTGAAAGATGCGCTGGTGCTGCGCTGTAGCGGCATGCAACTGACCACCGGGCAGGATGAGAAAGGCGAATGGCTAAAAATCACCTATGTTGATGAAGATGGTGCAGACGTCAGCGAACGTTTTCGCCTGCATACCCCAGCCCAGCGCCGCGTGTTTACTCAGCAGTTTTTACGGGTGCACCAGCGTGCGCCGGGGCTGGCGCTGACCTGGCAATCCGCACAGGATATCTTACGCCAGCAGGCCGCCCTGCGTCCGCCGGACTTTGTCGTGGCGCGACGCCAGGGCAAACAGCGGCAAGGCTTTTGGCAAGTACGGGAAAAACTGTTTGATTATGAAGGCCGTTTTCGCCGCGCCAATGAATTGCGCTAGCTGGCACCACGCGGTTTCATTTGCCGCCACGCGGATATTCCGTTAGAATGCAGCGCGCTTTTGTCATGCAAAAGCCACTCTGTTCCATTGTGAATAACACATTCCATTGCGAATAACCTAACCTGTTGCTGGGTCGCCTGTAGCAGGTGTATTTTCTAAAGTAGAGAAAATCATGATCACGATTAATGTAGAAGTACGTAATGAGCAGGGTAAGGGTGCGAGCCGCCGCCTGCGCGCAGCTAACAAATTCCCAGCCATCATCTACGGTGGTGCGGAAGCGCCGGTATCTATCGCCCTGGATCACGACAGCGTTAAAAACCTGGAAGCTAAAGAAGGTTTTTACGGTGAAGTTCTGACCCTGGTTGTCGATGGTAAAGAAGAAAAAGTGAAAGTTCAGGCCGTTCAGCGTCACGCGTTCAAGCCTAAACTGACTCACATCGACTTCGTTCGCGCTTAATCGTTTGGGAGAGCCCGTGGGACGCCGCGTGTTTTCCTAACCAGCAAGAATGTCGATAAGAAAAACGCCGCTTATGCGGCGTTTTTCGTTTTCTGGTCGCTGACTTATCACCACTTACTTATCACCGCTGCTCAAACGGCGCTGCAACTGATCGCGCAAATTAGGCGGAGTACCTTTGATAGTCAGCGTGTCAGTGGTCGGGTCCCAGAAAATACGTTCCCCCAGCAGTAGGGCATCAAAATTGATTGTCAATCCTCCGCCGCTGCCAGCAAACTTGGTCAGTTGGCGCAGCGTGCTGCGATCCGCCGGGAAACTCTCTTCCAGTTCGTAGCCCTGCTCCTCCGAAAACGCATGGAAGGTTTTCTCTCCCAGCGGGGGCAGTTCCTGCGACAGCGCAGCGACCTCTATCTCTTCCCCAGCCTGCAACTGTTCATTGCAGTAGCTGTAAACCTGCTGACGGTACTGTTGACGCTCGTTTTTATCCAACTGCGCGTCGGCGCAGTAGTCATCCACCGCCTGTAACAGGCCGCGATTCTGCGCCTTGGTATCAAGCCCGGCGCTAGCACCGAGGAAATCCATAAAGAAATCAGCAACCTTACGCCCCACCCGCCCTTTAAGGAAAGTCAGATAACGCAGAGATTCCGGGTTGGTCTCCCACTCGGTAAGATCGATACGCGCCACGATATCCGCATGGGGGATATCCAGATAGTGCGTGCTGCTGATATCCAGTTGTTCATTGACGCGCATGCTGCTGCAACTGCTCAGCACCGCCACCAGCAGATATTCAACCGCCAGATAGCGATATTGGCAGAACAGTACGATACCGCCCTCCGCAAAGGGATATTTCGCCAGTTCATCACGTAACCGTGCGGTGGCCGCGCGACTAAATCCGAGGAAATCCTCTTCCCCTTTACGGCAGCCACGCAGCGCCTGCGCCAGTTCGCTCTGTTCCTCGAACACGCCGTAGGCCTTGTTTTTTGCACTGTAAACGCGGTGCAGCTCGGCCATCATCTCGTCAACGGCGGGGGTGGCATCTAATAACGAATCCCGTAACACCAACTCCAACGTTTGCTCATCACGTTTGACAAGCTGATGCAAGGCAATCTGGTCGATATCCAGACTCATGATAAACTCTCCTTTTGGCAAGGAGCGTATTCAAACACCAACGCTGGTCTCCTGCAAGAGAAAGCCTCTCCCCGCCAGCGGTTGAGGCTAATATGATAAAATTGCGGAAAACCTCAGGTCGTTACGGTAAGATATTCCCCTTTATCAGCCTGAGAACCGCCCTTTTATGGCACAATTATCCCGTTACAGTGACGAACTCGTCGAACAAGTGCTTTCCGAATTGGTAAGCGTATTGGAAAAACACCATGCCCCCACTGACCTCTCCTTGATGGTATTGGGCAACATGGTGACCAACCTTATCAACACCAGCGTAGCACCGGGGCAGCGTCAGGTATTGGCTCGTTCTTTTGCTGATGCGTTGCAGGCATCCATCACTACCCATAACGCGCACTAACACCGACCAGAGGCTATGGTAAGCAACCGTCACAACTATCGCGAAAAAGTTTCCCAGATGATCAGTTGGGGGCATTGGTTCGCGCTATTTAATATCCTGTTGAGTCTGGGGGTGGGCAGCCGCTATCTGTTTGTGGCGGATTGGCCCTCGTCGTTACTTGGCCGTAGCTATGCCCTTGTCACCTGGCTGGGGCATTTTAGTTTTATCGTTTTTGCCGTCTACCTGCTGATTGTCTTTCCGCTGACGTTCGTGGTGATGTCGCAGCGTTTACTGCGTTTTCTTTCTGCGGCGTTGGCGACCGCAGGGCTGACGCTGCTGCTGCTCGATATGGAGGTGTTTAGCCGTTTCCACCTTCACTTGAATCTCACCGTCTGGGAACTGGTGATCAACCCAGAGCAAAGCGACCTGGCCCGTGATTGGCAACTGATGTTTATCGGCATTCCCGTGATTTTCATGGTTGAAATGCTGTTTGGCACCTGGAGCTGGCAAAAACTGCGTAGCCTGAACCGTCACCGCATTGGCATGCCGGTCGCCGCGGTGTTTATCAGCGCATTTTTTGCCTCGCATATGATGTATATCTGGGCCGATGCCAACTTTTATCGTCCTATCACCATGCAGCGGGCGACATTGCCATTATCCTATCCGATGACGGCGCGACGGTTTCTGGAAAAACATGGCCTGCTGGACGCACAAGCTTATGAGCGCCGCATTGCGCTACAGGGCAACCCTGAGGCTATTACGCTGGAATACCCGCTGAACAATATTCAGTTCCGCGATGCCGGCAGCGGCTACAATCTGTTGATTGTGGTGGCAGACCAGCTTCCACTTATCCGCATGCCGCAGTTGATGCGTTTTGCAGAAGAGAATGTGCACTTCAGCAACCATTTCAATGTAAGCCAGAATGCCCAAAGCAGCCTGTTTAACCTGTTTTACGGCATCTCGACCACCTACATGGATGGGGTATTGGGTGCACGCACGCCATCAGCCTTGGTGAGTTCCCTGAACCAACAGGGATATCAATTTGGTTTATTCTCTAGCAATGGCTTTGATAACCCGCTTTATCGGCAGGCATTGCTGTCAGACTTTTCGCTGTCAGTACCGGTGATTCAGCGTGATACAGAGACGGTTCAACAATGGCAGGCGTGGCTGGAAACCGGTACGCAAACCGCATCGCCGTGGTTCTCTTATATCGAGCTTGGCACCAACGGCACTCGCGCGCCAACGGATGCTAAAGCCACCGATCAAAGCATCAGCACTATACTCAACACGTTGCAAAGCCAAGGCAAACTGGACAATACCGTGGTGATTATTACGGCCAAATCCAGCGAGCGGGATAAAGGCAGTCTCTACCGTCGGTCACAGTGGCAGATCCCACTGGTGGTGCATTGGCCAGGTACACCGGCGCAAACCATCAGCAAAATGACCGATCCAAAAGACGTTATGGTCACGTTGATGCAGCGATTGCTGCATGTAAAAACGGCCGCCACGGATTACTCGCAAGGAGAAGACCTGTTTGCTGCCCAGCGACGTAATAACTGGCTGGTGAACGGCAACCGGGGTTCGTTGATGATCACCACGCCTCAGCAGATCATCCAATTGGAAGCCAATGGTCACTATGATGCTTACAACAGCGACGGTGAAAAATTGCGTGATGAAAAACCGAGTTTACCGCTGCTGTTGCAGGTGCTAACCAGCGAAAGGCGATTTATTGCCAACTAACTGCCTAAATCTAAAGCGATCGCGCCAGCTGGCTATTGCAATCGGTTCAGGAGACGGTAATATAGCGCCCCATAACGTCGGCACGTAGCGCAGCCTGGTAGCGCACTGTCATGGGGTGTCAGGGGTCGGAGGTTCAAATCCTCTCGTGCCGACCAAATAATCCCAAGAAAACCAACCTTTTACGGTTGGTTTTTTTATGCCTGGAATTTGGCGGGGGAATAATGGGGGAATTCCGGGGGAAAAACCCTGACGGGATTCACTTCATTTTATCGGCTAAAATCTGTGGATAGACGAGTGTGGTTGCTCAATGATCCACGACACTTGCTTCATCAAATACAAAAGACTACATTGTATACAATGTACACAATGTAGTGAGGTGCTCAGATGAGTGTCATGTCAGTTCGTTTAAATGATGAAGTCACGGCGCAATTGGAAGCACTTGCCAAAGCCACTGGACGTACCCGCTCTTTTTTGGCTGGGCAAGCCATCGAAGATTATCTTGCACGAGAAGCCTGGCAGATCGTAGAGATCGAGCAAGCCATCAAGGAAGCCGATGCTGACGATTTTATTTCAGCAGATGAGATGAGTGGCCTATTTAAACAGCTAGGTTCTTCGAGACATGGAAATTAGATGGCTACGCAAAGCAGCGGCCAATCTGGAAGCTGAATATCTCTTCATTGCACAAGACGCTCCACAGACTGCCCGCCAATTTGTTAGCGAAGTTCAACGGGTAACAGAACTACTGCCACAGCAACCGGCAATGGGAAGACCTGGCCGCGTTATTGGAACACGCGAGCTGGTGTTACAACCCTATCCTTACATCATCCCATACCGTGTGAAAGACAATGAGATCCAAATTCTGCGACTCTTCCATACACACCGGCGTTTACCATCAAAATGGTGAACAAAAAAGGGCGCTTTCGCTCCCCTTTCTGACTGGCCCACCTGCAATCTTGACATCATTTGTACAGTATTGCTGTACCACGCAATTGATCGTTACCGGTGACAGACACAATCTTGTAGGAAGATGCGCCTGCTGCTTCAGCTTTTGCAGCCACCTGAGCTTCAAACGCGCTCAGCGTTTCTGCACCGCTCACTTGCACCGTACCAACGTCTTGTGCAGCAAAGCTACCGAAAGAAACCAGACCAAGAGCAACAACTGCGGCAAATTTTTTGATAACGTTCATGATATAAATCCTTCTGTTCGATGTTTGATGAAAAGGCTATTTGCCTTTGATGGAGTAAATCATAGCGCCATCGCTCAGAGGTGAATATCAGATAAAATCGTTATAATCATTCAAATAAATTGAATCAAAATATAATACCTTACCCGCCCTCATTTCGTCTCAATGCTTTATCCTTTTTGCCTATCCTGACGGGCGAACAATACAAAGTGAATGACAGCGCATCGTCCGCTCATGCAAACACATCCTGCCCCGCAAAAGCAGAACACGCTCACCAATAAAAAATTAACAGAATAAAAAGCCATATCAACGCACAGCTGTTTTTATAAATTCAACATTCCTATTTGTTTTCATATAATTATCTAGACATAAGGTCTAATTATTTCAACAGGGAAGACACAATGAAACGCATGCTATTGGCTCTATTTACGGTATCTTTGGTGACGTCTACTTGGGTTAGCGCAACGGAAACCGCTGCCCCCGTTGCGGAGCAAGCTGCAACCAAAATGCTGGCAATCACCGAGGGCAAACTCAAGGATACTGAAGGCGGCTGCGCTTGTAGCTATACCGTAAAAAACCTGCAAAGCAGCCCGCTGAAGAAATTTGAAGCCTATATTTTTGTAAAAAATGAACAGGGCCGATTCCGGTGTGATGCCGCGCATTTCAGCTTCAATAAGCCCATTCAGCCCAACGAATCCCGAACGTTAGCCAATGAAGCTTACGGAAAAACTTGTGGTAAAAATCCGTCAGTCTCTCTCCTGATGGTCGGCACCTGCAATTATGCCGATGGTTCAGAGTGTGATTCTGAAAATATTGAGACCACGGATTCTGGTCTGAAGTGGGTCGATTAGACAAAAACCAACGTTGAAAGGTGCCTTTCCTTCCCTACTATTGCCAAAAGCAAAAACCGTAAAGCAGGAAGGAAAGCACTCAGCGATGAGCGTGTTGTCATTCGCGCATCAGGGATAAGCGTTAAATGACCAAGGGATTATTTCCCAAGGTTCCAACGGCTGGTAAAGTGCGATTGATAGGCGGCTACGATAGCAGGCTCATCGCGTATAATCAGGACATTCTCTGAATTTTCAAATTCAGCAGAGCGCGCAAAATTGAAAGACCCCGTTTCAACAGTGTTGCCGTCGATAATCATCGTTTTATCATGTTGAATAGGGTAATGCTTGCTCAAACGGACCTGGACATTATTCTCCCTGGCATACTCGATTACCGACCTGCTGGTTTTATTTTGGTTGCGCTTATAGTCAATCACACAGCGCACCTCAACGCCGCGTTTTTGCGCCGCTACCAAGGCGTGCACAATATCTGGCGATTGAAACGCATAGCCGATCAAGTCAATCGATTTGCTAGCGTTATTGATCACTTCCAGCACCAGCGCTCTTGCACTCCCTTCAGGGCTGAATCCCACCTGCACAGAAGCCGATGCCACATTCATTGTCATCAACAATCCAACCGTTGCCATGGTTAACATCTTCTTCATAAAGCAGCCCCACTCATCAATGCTTCGTAGGCATGTTACGCTACGCTGCCCTACGCCCTTCAGCATTGATGCCGATCACGTGAATACGCCACATCCATTGAGCTCCAGAGGGTCAACGTGACCGACAAATAGACCTAATAATGACCCATCACCTGTAGATTATTCCAATTTCACATGTCCTCTTCTCAGATATAATAGTTATATAAACAACGCAATTAAGGTGCGTTGAGCTGAAGTGATACGGGGGAAAAGGTTATGCAGGAAACACTGATCGCACGGATTTCATCGGTGCTGGTGTCAGAAAAATCACTCGAGGGGTTAGTCAGACAACTTCTCGAAATGCTTGAACTTGTCACCAATATGGAATCCACATACCTCACCCGTATTGAATCCGGTAAAAATTTGCAACACGTGCTTTTCTCCCGTAATAGCAAAAAAATGCAGATCCCCGAAGGGCTTTCCGTTCCCTGGGAGGACACGCTCTGTCGACGGGCGTTAGCGGAAGACCGCTGTATTATTGACGATGTGCCCAGCCATTGGGGCGATTCTCAAGCGGCGAAACAGCTGGGTATCACCACCTACGTCACCACGCCGGTACGTCTGGATGACGGTTCGTTGTACGGCACGCTGTGCGCGGTCAGCGGTGAAAAACAGAAACTGGATGGCCGCAGCGAACAAATATTACAGCTGTTTGCCGAGCTGATTGCTCAATATATCCAGAAAGAGCAGCTACTCTGCCAATTACAGGACGCCAACGCAGCGCTGACCGCGTTCTCCTACACCGATGAGTTGACCCAGTTGCCCAACCGACGATCGGTGTTCAATCAGTTACCCCAATTATTCTCACAAGCGCAAGGCACTAAACGTTTTGTTGTCATCGCCTTTATCGATTTGGATGGGTTTAAGCTGATTAACGACCGCTACGGGCATGAGACGGGTGATGATTTTCTGTGTGCAGTAGGCCAGCGACTGAGTCAAGGGATACGCGCAGAAGATATGCTGGGACGTATTGGCGGTGATGAATTCATCGTCGCGACGACAGGCCCTTATCTTGATGAAAATGCTAAGGATGCCGCGCAGACCTTCAAAGCACGATTGAGTCCATTATTGATTGGACACTATGCGCTTGAGGGCTGTCACATAGACTACGCGGGAGCCAGTATCGGCACCATTGCCATCAACCCGGCGCTAAGTACGCCGGATGAAGCCCTGCGTGCGGCCGACACCGTGATGTATGAAGAAAAAGAGCACCGCAGACGCCAGGTGCATTGATCTTTTGTTGTCAGCAGGCGGATACCGCGCACCGCGCTGATTATCAGGTAGACTATGTCTCACCACTATGTCACCACTATCTCACCGCCCAGTGGCTAACCGAGTTTACACCGTGAAACGATTCCTGATTGCATTGATCATCACCAGCCAACTGTCTGGCTGTGGCAGTATCATAAGCCGAACGGTCAAAGGACAAGGACAGGGCCACCAATACTATCCCGGCGTGCAGTGGCTGCTTCAGGATCGCTGGTGGAAATACCTGGTGATTATCGATCTGCCGCTCTCAATGCTCGCCGACACAATCTTGTTGCCCATAGACATGAAACACGGCCCTTATGAATAAATAGGGTCTCGACCGTGTAATTCAACCCGATTACGGCCGCTGGTTTTGGCCTGATAGAGCGCCGCGTCCGCTTTATCGATCAGTCGCTGGTAATCCGGGTGGTAATCAAACTCAGCCACCCCAATGCTGAGGGTAACGGAAAACGATTGGCTACCGAAGGCGCTGATCGCCGTTGCGGCCACCTTTTCACGCAATGTATCGACGATCACCTTTGCCTGATGCAGCGACGTTTCCACTAACAGCACCATGAACTCTTCCCCGCCATAGCGGAAGACATAATCACTGCTGCGAACGTGATCGTAGATCATGGCTGAAATACTTTTCAGCGTTGCATCGCCGGTGTCGTGACCGTAGCGATCGTTAACCTGTTTAAAATGGTCCACGTCCATCATCACTACCGTAAAGGGTTTTCTGTCGCTGGTCGCCAGCGCAATTTCCCGGCGCATAATGGTCGGAATAAAACGCCGATTCAGCAGGTTTGTCAGAGTGTCCTTACCGTTTTCAAACTTGACCAGTTCATCAAACATGGACGTGATAATCAGCGTAATTTGCCCGGTGAGTTGCCGCACATGGCGTAACAGGCGCATGCGCTCCTCCGCCTGAGAAACCTGCCCTGGTGAAGCGACATCGATTTCACTGTCAACTTTGTCGATCAGCGTATCCGTTTCACGCAGCAGATCGGGGAAACCAAACAGGTGTTTTCCCTTGTGAGAGAACCATAATCCAAATTCCGAGCGCCCCAGGGGGGTAATGTCAGCCAAAGGTAATTCTGTCGCCACGTGATAGATAAACTGGTTTTCCCAGTTCATTAGCGCCCCAAGCTGCCTTTCTCGTTCTACGCTAACGTCATCGTACACGCTCAATACGCGATAGCGTTCCTGATCGCGCATGGCATTTTTATAGGTAGGGGAATAGGCTATGGTCATCGCTTCCAGAGCAGTATCCATTGCCAATCCGCTAAAACAAAGCGCGCTATTGATAACAAACGGAGAGTGTTCCCCTTTATTGGTTAACAGCGGATAGAGATCGTTTTTTAATTTACGGGCACCGCGTGCCACCAAATCGATAGGCAGACCAATGCGTGCGTGCACCACGCCCACATGGTGCTGTTGGGCGAGTAGTACAGCCAAATCTTGCTGAGAGCTGCCCAACACGCTGCGCAACCAGTGGAACATACTGATACTTAACTGTTCTGTGACCTGGCGGGTATTCAGATAGCGATGCGCATGCTCATCGTTGAGCATGTAATCATAAAAGTGGTCTACCAGATAGCGTATTTCATCATCACTCAGGGATATCAGCAGGGCATGCGCTTCCGGCTGCGTGATGTCAACCAGGGTGCGCCATTCACTCAATAATGGCTCGATATGATAATCGTTTTTTACAGAAATAGTCATGGGTAGGACATAAAGTGGTTAACCAGATGCTATCATAGGCGATTCATCTGCCATATACTACCGTGCTAACAGTTTCATTACGGATTATTTCCCTACAACAGCATCAGATTTACAACAGTAATCACCCTCACCCATTTGATTGCGGAAAGAGCGGAAATAGTTTTTTTTCTTTTCACCTAAACGTTATGCTCATTTTGGCGCCTTTCAGAGAACCTATTACTTATTTCCACATGTTATTCAGGCCTATTATTAACCGAAAACAGGAGGTCAACCATTATGGCTATAACCATAAACCAGCATAGAGCGCTCATAGGAAATTATCATCATGATAAAATGGAAGTAAATGCAAAGCAGTGCAATAAGAAAGCATCACACAAAGCGTATAACAAGGTTCAAGAAATAACATTCACTTTGAATATTAAAAACATCGCACCCTCATATCATACTTGTCAGCACAGGGGGCGCCGTTTGCAATTAAAACAAATAATATGCTTTATGTTATTACTGAATCACGTCCGTGGACATACGGTGCTCACTGGCGAAAACCTAGACATCCCCCCTCCCCCGCTGGCATTAAAAAAATATAATCAAACGCTGCCTTTTTTAAATATACGTTTGCCCATCAAAACAAAGATCACAACAAATCGCCAACAATGTACCGATGATAATGAAAAAAAAACCGCAGGAAAACCAGAGAAGCGACCTATTCAATAACCGATGGAGCCACGCATTCGGCAGCGTCATCGCCCGAAAAGATATATGTGTTTGGCAAAACGGGCATCATTACCAATGACGAAAAAACTTACTATACGGTGGATAAAAAAAGAGGAGATATTTTTTTTGAAAATGCAGGTATGTCATTAAAGAAATTTTATGCTGATTACCAGAAACGAATGCCTTCTTTGACAACGCTGGCCGCATCAATCATGAAGAAAAACTTAAAAGAGAAATTCAATCTAGATATCGATCCAGATAAAAATTACTTTATGCTGTTCAATTCAGCGATGAGTTGCTCGGATTGCTTTAGTGGTTGGTGCTTCACGGGAAAACCGATAGAATATGGATCGTTGTCAAGCTACCTGCTACGAAACTTCCCCGCTGATGCTCAGGAAAATCTGGTATCTGTAAATAGCCAATCCGGTATTTATCGCGTTGCACCTGATACTGCCAATGTCTTTGACCGGGAAAACGAAGTTCAACTACTTCCAACAACGTTTATCCAGCTGGTGTGGGATATCAACTTTTACCAACAAGCCTCATCCATCTACACCGACATCTTTAATAACAAGGGCATCCATAGCAAAAAGAACTTTATCGATTTTATTATCAACCTCTCCTCTCAACAACTCAGTCACCGCGCGATATCTGATCTATTGTCGGGAGCCGGGTTGACTAAAAATAACAATGTAACGGCGTGGTTATTGGATATTAATGGCTATCAGGCGACCGATCTCATCGTTTTTTACAATAACAGCAATCGCCATGTTACGCTGTATCTACCCAGAGCTGAGAACAAATTTGCAGAGTTTGACAGTATAGAAGATATGCGAACTTGGGTGCTCGATAGCGGTCATGATAACGCCCGTAAGGAGAGCATCGCTTCTCACTTTTCACTCAAAAACCGCCAGGATGGGGTAATTTACTCAGGCATAGATAATTGGTTAACGTCACAATCCAATAGCGTTAATCGCGAACGGGATAAACACAAAATAGGCGCACAGCGCACACCTATTGCATCCTCAACCTTCTTCACTTTTATGGCGAACAGGCAGCGCGAATGTTTTTTCAGCGATCTGGATTCGCGGATAACATCAGATGCCGAAGTCACTCGTGACATCTGGGAAAGAGACATTGATGCCTCGGCCATTCTGCCCAATCCAATCACTCCTCTTGCTGCGTTGGCAATTCATCTCGAACACGCTTTCGAAGGCGATACCAGCGAGGAAAGGCAACAAGAATGGAATAAAGTATCGAACGATATCGTCAACCTTGTCTTGATGATAACGTTAGACAAGGTCGGTCGTTTTAATACAGAGGGCTATGAGTTTATTGATAAAATAAAAAACTCACTGGCACAAGAGAGCCGCGCGGTGGTGCTTGATAACACCCTTTCTTTCGAGCACGTCAACGTCAATATCCCCGAACCGGAGATGCTGTCAGCCACACATCACATTAACCTACGCACGCACAACCTTCCTGAACTGGATAAGGCCTTTTTCTCTGAGACCAAACCTGATGCGCAGGGTATTTTCCATTATTCAGACCCACATTCTGCTACCGATAAATTAGCCATTTGTATCAAAAACCGTTTTTATGCTGTACGCCCCGGTACATTTCAAGGCATGTATGTTCTTGATGATGATCGGGAGATCGTTTTATTTGATGGCAGTTACTTTGAAAGAAAACAACCTCCCCTTGAACGCGTTAGCTATACAGAATGCCGTACTCGCCGAGCGCCTGGCACATCCTGTACTCGGATATCAACATCCATTCAAGATGCCCTCACCAGGAACAGGGATCGGGGATTTACCAAAGAAGATGCCATGATCATTGGTCGAGATCCTGCGCACCCGGCTTTATTTATCAATATTGAAGGTAAGAAATTTATCGGCTTAGATGACAGGTTTTTTAGAATAAAGGAAAAGGAAAATGTGTTTACCATCTATGCACGGAAAAGAACGGGGTTGTTAGCGACCTTTCGACGCCGCAAAGAGATTGCCACATTTCAATTCAGCCTGTTGCAGGGTGAACAGTATATCCACACGCCAACAGAAGCGATAATGGAGACGCTTGGCGCTTCCCGCCCCGCCGCCAGCCTTTATAACCAATATCGGGAGCGCGGCGGAGGACAATACCAGACAAACGCCGCCGAACGACGCGCCATTAACGATTACACGCGCAACGTTTCTGACATGATCAATGAGTATCTCGAACTCGACATGCCTGAACACTTCTTGAGTCCGCTGTTCGCAGAACAATCATTCCAGATGGTGACAAATATACGGTCGTTGCTGAACAAACTGCCCAGTTTTCACGGTGTGGTATATCGCGGTGGCGAGTTATCCCCCGAGCTCAGGGCAACCTTAAAACCCGGAGATACCCTTCTGGTTAAAAAATTTGTATCCACCTCCGCCGACAAGAATATCGCGATGGCCCACAAAGCCGGTAAAGGACCCCATCAAGCCTTGTACAAAATCCATGTCACCCATACCGCACACGCCATCAGCGGGTTCACCCACAACCTGCATGAAGCGGAAGTGCTGATTGAAGATCGCACCTTGTTCCGATGTCTTTCTATTGAGGGTGATAATGTCGAACTGAAAGAGGTGCTGGATGCCTCTCGTCTCGATGAGACCAACGTAAAAATAGCGTCAATCTAGCCTTGCGCTATGCGGCGTTAGCTTTTCTGGGCAAGCAGCGTCTGACGTGACGTAACAGCAAAGCAAGATAGCCGTCACAATCCAGATAAATAAAACACTGTTTTATATTGTATGAACGCTGTTTTGAATTATATACTCCGCACCGCCTTATAAGTAAGGTTCTAGATACCTTTGCCCCGACTCCAGTCGGGGTTTTTTTTATCTGAAACCGCTTTGGCTGGCGCACCAAACCCGTGTTTTAGCCATTAAGGCCACGGCGCTTATTCCAAGGCATGTGCATTAGCAATCTGGCCATACCGCAAAATCCGCTGATACCCGCAAACACCAATCCCGCACCGATGAAACCGGCGACACTAAAAAAAGCCGGATGCAGCGTGTACCCCAAGACAACGCTTATCGCTGTTAGCCCACCGGCGACAATTTGCACCTGGCGCATCACTGGCAGCGGTTGAGAGCGGTCCACGTCAACCGGCAAACCCGCCTTTTTCCAGGCGTTGAGTCCCCCTTCCAGCAAAAATGCGTTTTGCCCGGGAACCAGTGCTGCTATCTGTTGTGCATATTGTTCGCAGCGCGCCCCTGATAAACAGTAAAAAACCACCGTGTTATTCGCGGGTAGTGTGATTCCCGGCGGTTGGTTGGCGTGATCCGCCAGTGAATACAGACGTGATTGCGCAATGTGCTCACGCTGGAATTCAGCGGTCTGGCGAATGTCGACCATCAACGCCCCATCAGCCTGACGCTGCCGAGCATCTAACGGGGAAAGGTAGGGCAGAGTTGCCATGGTATTCCTCTCTATTCAAGGACAATAAATGTCTTTGAGCGTCGTGATGATACGTTCCAGATCGTGGTTAGCGATCGCGTATAACATTGTCGTGCCTTCACGCTGAGCGACGACCAACCCTTCAGAACGCATACGCGCCAAATGCTGCGATGTGGCAGAAGGGCTCAAGCCGCACGCCTGCCCGAGTGCGCCAGCACTCACTTGCTGACGCTCAACCAGCATACACAGGATCAGCAACCGATTGGCATTGGCCATCGCCTTTAACAACAACGCAGCGTCATGGGCACGCCGCTGCAATTCACTCACTGCATCTGGCATCATTATTACTTTAGAATAGCCTTAATTAAGTAAATACTAAAATTAAAATTAAAACAAATCAAGCGTTTTCTCTTAAAAGTGTGACCAGGGCTGGAGCATCGTTCGGTTGGCTGTTACTCTATTAAAAATCGGTCCACTGTTTCAGATTTCTTCTGCACCTGACGTACTGTTGGGGGCGATCATTAGTCAGATCAACGTTTTCAGTAGTAAAACAAGACACACTATCGCGGCTTTGCGTAATGATACCAGCAGGTAGCGTTATCGCGATGACACTGTTGCGCAACCAGGTCTTATTCAGAATACATTCAAAGCGGTGCATGAAAAACTTCTCTCGATTAGTCAATAGATATCACCAAACGGATTGGTACAAAAAGCGGCACTCAAACCGTGTTCTGCTCTGGCGTGAGATCACACCGCTGGCCGTGCCCATTTTTATCGAAGGACTGTGTGTGGTGCTGATGGGGGTATTCAGCACCTTTCTTGTCAGTTGGTTGGGCAAGGAATCCATGGCCGCCGTGGGTCTGGCCGACAGTTTCAACATGCTCATCATCGCTTTCTTTACCGCCGTCGCGCTGGGCACAGCAGTCGTGGTGGCATTCAGTCTGGGCCAGCGCAATCGCAAACAGGCCCGCGCTGCAACGCGTCAGTCTATGTCTTTGCTGGTACTGGTCTCCTTTTTGTTGGTGTTGCTGATTGAACTGGCAGGTGAAGCCATTATCGACCTGATTGCCGGTTCCGCCGATCCACATGTTAAAGCGTTGGCGCTGGTGTTCCTGCGGCAAACGGGCTGGAGCTATCCGGCCATGGCGATTGCGTTAGTCGGCTGTGGGGCGCTGCGCGGTGCCGGTAATACCAAGCTGCCGATGTTTATCAACATCGGCATGAACATCCTCAACATACTGATCAGTAGCGTGCTGATATACGGGATTTTTTCCTGGCAGGGTCTGGGGTTTTATGGCGCAGGTATTGGCACGACGCTGTCACGCTATATCGGTGCGGTGTTTGTGATCCTCACGTTGATGCACGGCTTTAACGGCGCACTGCGCATTCCGTTCAAATCCTATTTTGCCCCTTTCACTTACACCATTCTGTATGAAGTGTTAAGCATCGGTATTCCTGCCAGCGTAGAATCCGTGATGTTTAATCTAGGCAAGTTGATCACACAGCGCTTTGTCGCCGGAATGGGCACAGAGGTTATCGCGGGCAATTTTATCGCCTTCTCTATCGCAGCACTGATCAACCTCCCCGGCAATGCCCTGGGGTCTACAGCCACCATCATCGTTGGAACACGCCTGGGTAAAGGGCAGGTTTTTCAGTCGATTCGCCAGTTGCAGTATATTTTTGTGCTTTCCAATATCGGTTTATGCATCCTCGCCTTATCCTCAATACCTTCGGCCAGTTTCCTGTCATCACTGTATACCAACGAGCCGGAAGTTATTGAGGTTGCCAAGCAGTTGCTGTGGCTGAACGCGCTATTCACCCCCTTTTGGGCCGCGGCCTGGGTGGTGCCTGCGGGTTTGAAAGGGGCAAAAGATGCCAGTTACACCATGTGGGTAGCCATGGCGAGCATGTGGGGATGCCGCATTGTGGCGGGTTATATCCTGGGTATCTGGCTCGGCTTTGGCGTTATCGGCGTATGGATGGGCATGTTCTTTGACTGGATTGTGCGCGGTTTGTTGTACTATCGCCGTATGACCAGCGGCCGGTGGCTGTGGCGCTACCGGCCTCCCACCGCTTAATACGCGGTAGACGTTATTGGCTTGACCAGCAGCGCTACATTAGCGCCCAAGCGTTTTGCGGGCGCTCAATGGCCGAAAGCGAAATGCCATCACAATAAGCACCACCACACCCCATGCCATGATGGTCCAGGCTTGTTCCAACCCTTCGGTGTGCTGTCGAATCACACCCGCGAGCGTCGGCATCACGCTCGCGAGGATATAGCCACCGCCTTGAACAAAGCCCATCAATCGACCGGTTTCTTGCACATTTGTTGCATGATCGAGTGCAACAATTAGCGAAAGTGGAAACAGCGCACCGATACCCATCCCGAGAAGAATCATCGCGACAAAAGCCAGAGACAGCGGTGCGATCAACAGCAGCATCATGCCTGCCAGCAGTAACACCAGTATCGGCACCAGCAGCATACGCCGATCGGGAAAGCGCGAAATCAATGCGGAAACGGCCAACCCCGCACACACCTCCGTCAGCGTTAACCCTCCCAGCAAAAAGCCACTTTGCGCGGCACTCCAGCCTAACTGCATGTAATAGGGTGGTAGCCAGGCAAGCACCAGCGTGTAAGCGCCCGTTCCTATCCCAAAGAACAGCATCAAGGCCCAATGTTGCAAACCGTGCGGCGCAGGGTGATAAATCGCATTCGGCTCGTGAGCCTCACGCGAAGACGGCGCTTTGCGCCAGACCAACAGCGCGATAAATGCAAGGATACCCCAAAATGCCAACGCACCGGACCAGCCAGCGAGACCCGATAACGGCGAGGCCGTCGCGGCAGCAACGGCTGCCCCCGCCATGATCCCCGTGGTATAAAGCCCCATCAACAGACTGCTGCGCTGGAGAAAGAAGCGCTTGATAAACGACGGCACCAATGCCTGAATTAACGCAATCCCTACCCCACCAAGCGCCGCACTCACCAGCAACCCAGCACGTGTATCCCATGGAAAACGCACCAGACAAGCGACCATAATGATGGTAATGCCGAGCAGAATGCCGTGATACTCCCCCAGATGACGTTGCAACCAGCCGCCATAAAGCGCACAGATCCCCATTGCCAAAATCGGCAGCGTGGTTAACAGACCAGCCTGACTGTCGTCCAGACCAGTAGCCTGCTGAATTTGTTCAAGCAACGGACCAACCACGGCCAGAATCGGGCGCAGGTTTATCCCAAGCAGCAGAATGGCGATAAAGAGAAACTGGCGTGAGTGCCTGGAGGAAGCGGGCATAAAATGATCCTGTGATTGTTATCTTACCGCTGAGGGTTGTGCCATGAAAAACGCAGGTAGTCGCTTACGTTCGTACCGCGTATTTTTGCACAAATTATCTTAACGTCAAGATAATAATCAGCCATCTTAGCGCTATCGTTTCGTGCTACAGACAAAAAAAATCCGCCATGATGGCGGATTTTTTATATGACATCGCATTCCGGTTCAGAATTGATTTTCTGACCGCGCGACACCCTTAGAAACGGTAGCCTACGCCAACCGCCCAGGTGCCAACATCGATGCTGCGGATACGGCTTTGTTCATAACCAACATCCAGGGCAACGTCCTGAATCGGGTTGAATTGCAGACCAGCACCGTAGGTGAAACCATAATCATCATTATGGTTGTTATCAGTACCGTCAGCCGCATTGTAAGTGTATTTACCGTGGCTCAGGCCAATCACGCCGTAGACGCTTGCCCAATCATTGATACGGTAAGCCGGGCCCGCAGTAAAGCCCATGTATTGGCCTTTATTGTAGTAACCGTCGTTGGACTGGCTGTCTTCCAGATAGGTGAAGGAGCTGATCACGCCAACCTGGCTGTCGTCAAACTCATAGCGGTATTTAAGGTTAAAACCTTTCGCTTTGTTCACCACGCCCTGGGCATCACCCTGAGCATAACCGGCGGATACGGTACTTTGGCCGGCGAATGCGGAACCTGCGCTTACTGCAAATACGCAAGCCAGTGCGGAAAGACACGCAAATTTTTTCATATACTGCCTCGAATTCATCTTATGAAAGAAGTTTAAGCAGGGTTAATATAACAAAAAAAACCGATGATGCTGCGCATTAAATATTTATCAAACGGCCTACAGATGTAACAAATATTTTCAATGAATGCATAACATGATGATTTTTAATCATTAAAAAACGATGACCACGAAACTAAAATTAATTCCCACCTGGCAGTAAAATACAGATAAATCTTAATATTGCGTTCAGTTAATATACAGCCCGCTATTCATCCCGCACTGAAAATAAATATATCGTAAATAAAAGTCAATTAAAGTAAGCGCGGTGCCGACAAATCCTTTACACTAGATTAATGTGGAAAAATCCTAATTTATGGGCGTCTTTTCCCACACCATCGTAACGACTTCCCTGCTTATCAAGGCCCAAAGGATGACCTTATCTGCTTTGCGCAGCTCGACGCTGCTGCCTGTTCTTCTGATCGTGATTGCGATGCTTTCCATCCAAAGTGGGGCTGCTTTAGCGAAAAACCTGTTTCCGTTGATAGGTGCACCCGGCGTCACCGCACTGCGCCTTGGGCTTGGTGCTCTGATCTTGTGCGTTGTTTTTAAACCCTGGCGCATGCGTATTCAGGGGAATCGATTGCCGCTGTTGCTGTACGGCCTGACTCTCGGTGGCATGAACTTTTTGTTTTATCTTTCTATTCGCACGGTTCCACTTGGCGTAGCGGTCGCGCTTGAATTTACCGGCCCACTCGCTGTAGCCATTTTCTCGTCGCGTCGGGCGCTCGATTTCCTTTGGATTCTTTTGGCGCTAGCCGGTATGTGGTTCCTATTGCCACTGGACAATGACATCGCCAACGTCGATATGCAAGGCGCGCTCTGTGCCATCGGCGCAGGAGCCTGCTGGGCGTTATATATTGTGTTCGGAAAAAGAGCGGGCGCCAACCATGGCCCAGCGACGGCAGCGATTGGCTCATTGATTGCGGCCATGGTGTTTTGCCCTGTAGGGGCTTATTTCGCAGACACGTCGTTGCTCTCTCCTGCCATTCTTCCGCTTGGCATCGCGATTGCGATCCTTTCCACGGCACTGCCCTACTCGCTGGAGATGATGGCACTAACCCGTCTTCCCGCCAAGACCTTCAGCACGCTGATGAGCGTGGAGCCTGTCATTGCCGCTCTTTCCGGGATTCTGTTTCTCGGTGAGCATCTGTTGCTGACACAATGGTTAGCGCTGTTTTGCATCATTGCCGCTTCCCTCGGTGCAACGCTCACAGTAAAACGAGCACGCATCACCGATAGCGCCCAAGGCTGACACCCCACTCCGCCTGAATTCAATCGCGTTTCTTCTCTTGCAGGCAACCTACTGCGGCAAGAGAAGGCCCCTTTCAGATATATTGCATTACGGATGATACCAGCGTCTGAATAGCCGCAGGGTATTACCAGAGCTAAATAATTCTCATTCATTATGGTTATTTACTATAATAACGATGAGCGATTTCTATAATTAAATCAGCCCAAAAGAGATACACCTGCACAGTACATGGGCAATTTCTATAATAGGTATTACCTTGTTATTCCCTGCATCGAACTCTGCTATAGTTATTTCCATTGAGCAGTCAGATTATTATTTCACTTGTCAGGAGGAGATACCTTATGGCTACGGCTAAATTGGTAAAAGCAGCAGCATCCGACCTCATCTATACCCGCAATAATCTGGATGAGCACGTCAAAACGTCCACCATCAAGCTATTGGACAAGTTAGTTGTCGATTTAATCGATTTATCATTGATCACCAAGCAAGCCCATTGGAACATGCGCGGCGCCAATTTTATCGCCGTTCACGAAATGCTGGATGGCTTCCGCACCGCCCTTACCGACCATCTTGATACGCTGGCAGAGCGCGTAGTACAACTGGGTGGCGTTGCACTGGGTACGGTACAGGTCATTAATAAAGAGACCTCGCTGAAAAGCTACCCAACCAATATCCACAGCGTACAGGATCACTTGAAAGCGCTGGCGGAGCGTTACGGCGTTGTCGCGAACGAAGTGCGCAGTGCTATTGCGAAAACTGACGATGAAGACAGTGCGGATATGTTAACGGCAGCCTCTCGCGATCTGGATAAATTCCTGTGGTTTATCGAAGCCAACATCGCTGAATAACCGCCGCGTCATACCGGCATATAGGTTAGCGGGCCATCGTAGACATGCTGTTCTCGATGGCCTACACATTCAGTTACGCTTTATGTGCCCTACCCTTTGCACTTTTTCCTCTTAATATTCGTACAAAAAGTTAGCTTTTATCCCTTCAAACACAATCAACGGTTGTGTCTCGCAGCATAATCAGTTATTCATAGCGGCGTCCCGTGCCGGAGGCGACGTTCGCGTGCATTGGCGACACTGAATAAAAACAAGGAGTTATAAAATATAACCCTCTGTTTCTACAGCTTTTTTCCTTAAATACTATTATTAGTAGTGCCTGCTTGAAACAGGCTTCCCACAAACGGCTAATTAGGAAGGATCGGATGAAATCACTACTTAAGGCCTCATTGGCAGCGCTGGCGCTGACCATGAGCGTTTCCAGCTACGCGGCGGACAAGCCTCTCATCGTTGCCACAGACACAGCGTTTGTTCCCTTCGAGTTCAAGCAAGGCGATAAATACGTCGGCTTCGACATCGATCTCTGGGACGCTATCGCGAAAGAACTGAAACTGGAATACACCCTGAAACCGATGGACTTCGCAGGTATTATTCCTGCCCTGCAAACCCGCAATATTGATTTGGCGCTGGCAGGGATCACCATCACTGAAGAACGCAAACGCGCCGTCGATTTTTCTGATGGTTACTACAACAGCGGCTTGCTGGTGATGGTAAAAGCAGACAACACCAGCATTCAGGGTGAACAGGATCTGGCGGGCAAAGTGGTGGCGGTGAAAAGCGGCACCGGTTCAGTTGACTACGCCAAAGCCAATATCAAGACGAAAGAACTGCGCCAGTTCCCGAATATTGATAATGCATACATGGAGTTAGGTGTCGGTCGTGCCGATGCGGTACTGCATGATACGCCGAATATCCTGTACTTCATCAAAACAGCGGGCAACGGTCAGTTTAAAGCGGTGGGTGATTCCATCAAGGCACAACAATACGGTGTCGCCTTCCCGAAAGGCAGCGAACTGCGTGAAAAAGTAAATGCGGCATTGAAAACGCTGCGTGACAACGGCACCTATGCTGAAATTTATAAAAAATGGTTCGGCACTGAACCGAAATAATTGCCGTATCAGTCTGGAGAACGTTCATGCAGTTTGATTGGAGTGCCATCTGGCCTTCTCTGCCTCTTCTGTTAGAAGGGGCAAAAATGACCTTGCTGATATCCGTGCTGGGTCTGCTGGGTGGCTTGGTTATCGGTGTTGTCGCGGGCTTTGCCCGCGTTTACGGGAGCTGGATCTCTAATAACATCGCGTTGGTGTTTATTGAAATCATCCGCGGCACACCGATTGTTGTACAAGTCATGTTTATTTACTTTGCCTTGCCGATGATCCTGACGTCGGTGCGTATCGATCCTTTCGCCGCTGCGGTAGTCACCATAATGATCAACTCCGGTGCCTATATCGCGGAAATTACGCGCGGATCGGTATTGTCGATTCACAAAGGTTTTCGTGAGGCGGGTTTGGCACTGGGGCTATCAAAACGCGATACGCTACGCCATGTGATTGCACCGTTGGCGTTGCGTCGGATGTTACCTCCATTAGGCAACCAATGGATCATCAGTATCAAAGATACCTCGCTGTTCATCGTTATCGGCGTGGCGGAACTGACGCGTTCCGGACAAGAAATCATTGCGGGCAATTTTCGCGCACTGGAAATCTGGAGTGCGGTTGCGGTGATCTATCTGGTCATTACCTTGGTACTGAGTTTCATTTTGCGTCTTCTGGAAAGAAAACTTAAAATTATATGATTGAATTCAAGAACGTTTCTAAACACTTTGGTCAGACAAAGGTGTTGCATGACATCAATCTGAATATCAACCAGGGTGAAGTGGTGGTGATTATCGGGCCTTCAGGCTCCGGTAAGTCCACCCTGCTGCGCTGCATCAATAAGCTGGAAGAAATTACCAGCGGTGAGCTGATTGTCGACGGCCTGAAAGTGAACGACCCTAAAGTTGATGAGCGCCTTATCCGTCAGGAAGCGGGTATGGTGTTTCAACAATTTTATCTTTTCCCACACCTGACCGCGCTGGAAAATGTGGCATTTGGCCCGATTCGCGTGCGCGGTGCCAGCAAAGCGGAAGCTGAAAAGCTGGCACTGGAACTGTTGGCGAAAGTGGGTCTGTCTGAACGTGCGAACCATTTTCCGTCCGAGCTTTCTGGCGGTCAGCAGCAGCGCGTGGCAATTGCCCGTGCACTCGCCGTCAAACCCAAACTGATGCTGTTTGATGAGCCAACCTCGGCACTCGATCCCGAATTACGTCACGAAGTGCTGACAGTAATGAAAGATCTTGCGGACGAAGGCATGACCATGGTCATCGTCACGCACGAAGTGGGATTTGCTCATAAAGTCGCTTCACGGTTGATTTTTATTGATAAAGGCCGTATCGCTCAAGATGGCGATCCTGAAGAACTGATCACCAATCCCCCCAGCGAGCGGTTGCGGGAGTTCTTGCAGCACGTTTCCTGATAGAGCGACTTCGTACTCATGTTCGCAATAACGGGCGTATCCTGACGGTTACGCCCGTTTTCTTTATCCATCCACCTGAGATTACATCAGTAAACAACGCTCTTCGAGCCCTCTCCCAGGTTTACATTTGATCCTGCCCACGGAATAGATCTTTTAGTGACCACAACGCTAACCTCCCCAATAGGTTCTCCATGGCCTTAGACATGACAATCCCGTTGCCCGTCGTCAGTCATCGATACGGTAGAGGAATGCCAAGGCGTTAACACATTTGACGAAGAGTCGTTTATAAACGAAAATGCACACCTATCAGATTGAGCACTATTTGACCGCCGCAGGGCAACGACGAGGCAAAGATGAAAAGAAGCAGACCCCATGACGAAGCAATGGCTACGCTCTACCGCAACGATCCTGCTCTGGCTCTTGAGGTAATCAATGATATTCTCAGCAATGGTGACCAACCGGAATTGTTAAGCGTTCTGCGCCAACTCACACAAGCGTTTGGCGGAGTGCAGAGCGTAGCCGAACAAGCACACCTTAATCCCACGCAGTTATATCGTACGCTATCGCCCAAAGGCAATCCGGCATTGAGCAGTCTGACCGCAATCCTCAAGGCCATGGGGTTGCGTCTGGCCGTACAGCCACTGACTACGCCTGCTGCCAGCCGATAGTATGCCGCCTTACCCCTCTCGGGTGGCAGAGGTAAAGCGAGAAGGTTTAGCGATTCACGCTATATGCGGATATTCGCGCTCAATAAACAAAGCAAACGCCTCGCACATCGCACTATCGCCATCGCGGTTGTCTGCCAGCACGCGAGCACCGTCGACAATACGGATATGGGCGTTCAAATCGGCATCAGCCTCAGGTTGCGGATGCTGGGCGGCATGCTGGATAGCCGCTTGCGCCTGCTGCCACGCCTGCTCAACCGTCAAATTACAAGCCTGAGCCAGGTAAGCCGGATTGAACCCTTCGCCTGTCAGACTGCGCAGCGTGTCATCATGGCTGACGCTGTTGCCAGGCCGCCAGTAATGCAGGGCCAGATCCGGGCCAATGGCCGGGTTATCCGTGAGATAACCATCGCGCTTGAGAAAGAAATGCCGCGTTTGCTCAACCGCCATCAGCGCCAGCAGATAACCCTGGTATGAACAGGCCGACTCCATCGATAACAGATGCGGAATGGCAATGGTAGGGCGCGGGCTCCCGCCAACGCCCAAAATGCACTGCTCGATGTCTCGCGCCAGCTGGGTGATGGTAGCTGGCGTGCGTGCATCATCATCCATGCTGTAAAGCTGCCATTCAAAGTAAGGCACCAACAGAATATGGCGCTCGTTAAAAGCACGCATCGGTTGGCGCACAGCGATATCGGCCTCAATCAACGCATCAGAGAGCGCTTCGCCCTGACGGTTCTTGGCATAGCGTTTCAGCCAGTCAGCATCGTGCAGCAGGCTGTCGCAAAACATGGATTGCGTTTCCGCATAGGCCATCGATGTAGGCGGAAACTCCTGCGAGAAGCAAGGTGCATTTTGACGGATATTGGCAAAATGCGCCGCATGGCCGCCTTCATGAAACAGGGTGTTGATACCCGTTGCGCCGCTGCCCACTTGGTCCGGTTTAGCCAGGCTGGTGAAATTGATTTTTGCCGGCAGCCACTGCCCTTCCTGAACAAAGGGCGGAACCGGGCCATGCATAAAACCGTTTTCATATTTACCTTTACGCACCAACAAATCCAGTTGCATCTCTGCGCCATTAAACCCGATGTGCAGTCGCTTAAAGCTGTTAATCCAGCGTTCTAACGAGGCGGAAAAAGGAAAATAGGGGTCGAGTTGGCGGGTAACGTCTCCTGCGCTGGCATAACGAATATTCCACGGTTGCAGCGCGCTGTCGCCCTTCTCGCTCGCGAGGGCGGCCAGACTGCGCGCATTCGCTTCGCGCGTTTGCGCTTCAAAACGGTCGAGAATGGCAAACAACTGTTCTGGAGTCATTCGCTCCGTTTTATTCACTTTATAGTCAAAATAATTGCGATATCCCATCTGCCGGGCAAACCGGTTACGCAGTGTAATCAGTTCAGGGAAACCATGGTGTAATAACCACTGTTCCACATCGCGTAGGGCCTGTTGTGAACTTTGGCGATAAGATTCGTTGTCGTTGGTTGCCTGATTGGTGAGCAATTCACCTAAGGAGGCAGAGACTTTCACCCCCTCAGCATTCAGGTGAGTGACCTCATAATTTTTCCGTCGCGTATAGAGCGCACTTTCCGCAGCGATAATCTCATCCATCAGCGCTTGCGCCTGCGGATCTTCAATCACATTACAATCAAAAAAACGATACCACCCCTGCAAGCCATGCAGTAACTCAGCCACCGGCGAGGTCTGCCCCACGTCTGGCAGGGCTTCAAGCGCAGCAATATGAGTACGCAACGCTTTCAACCGTTCAGGATCAGCGATAAAGCGTTTATAGGCGCTTTCAGCAGCAGCGAACTTCTCCGCAGCGCGGTCTCCGCCAATCCCCATATAGTGTTGCCAAAAACACGCTTCTTTCTCCTGATGCACGGCGAGATAGTCGCGATTCAGAGCATTGAAATACGCTAAAGCCTGTTGCATATGCATCCCTTTCTAAAGTTGACCCAAGCACCTATCAGGGCGTCGGTCAGTAAACATCAAGCCCCCTTTCTGCTCTCACTTACCACAGCGGTCAGGCTTAACAAGGCTTTCATAATCATACCTTTTGATATGTTGGATTGCATAGATGATTGCCCGACATCGCGCGGCATCCTGCTGGGGAACAAGCGGCCATGGAGATCATCGATAATATTGACCAGTGAATCAGCATTATCCATGATAATATTGGCTCTGAGCATATCGTCATGGAGAACCAATTGTTTAAACCGTTCAATATTGGGGCGTTGAATACCGACGCGTTGTGCGTAAGCCTCTAAAAAGTCATCATCAAAGTGTAAAATGTTGGTTTGATCTCTCCCGGTTAATTGATCTTCGAACGCCTCGGGGATATCCTCCGGCTCGCCAATTCTCGAGGTGTAGGGGCTCGGGAAAAAATCTCTCGTTCCACCAGCAACATGGGAGACCTCATGCAATGCCGTCAAATGCAATGCATTATTAAATAATTCACTATTAGTAAACCTGTCCGCTAAAATCATTACACGCCTATTGGCATCAATATAGTGAGTAAACCCTAATGAACCTTGCGTCTCGGCATAGGGTACGCCGCTTCGTCTGGCGGTAGCCAGATAGATTTTGTCATAATAGTTATCAAAATAATGGCAAATCTTATCTAAATAGTGCTTGAGTCTTTCCAACGCGATACCAATGATCTCAGGCGTATCGATAGCAAGCACTTCTTCCATATAATCACTGATGATACGTTCAGAAATATCGGCATCAACTCGCCTTTCAACGTTTGAGAAATACACTTCATAAATTTTATTTCTCACCTCATTGGACATTATTTTCGCATCATTAATGGTTGAAGTGAAGTACCATAAATTCTCTCTTAAAAAATAGAATCTTTCGGGGATAGACTCAAGCCCATCGGTCACACTATGAATATAAACATGTGACATTTCAGTTTTCGCAGCGATGATGTCCAACCATTGATCGGGAAAGTAATTTTCCAACACCGTTTCCCGATAAAAAGTAAGGTCCACATCTATTCTATTTTCGGGAGTATGACCAAATCGTGGTGGTAAAAAATCGGTTAACAAAGAGACACCGAGGTGTTCGATAAATTCATTTTCTACCAGATTAACATCGAATGTCTGTGAGTTAACCTCAACAATTCTCCTGGGAATATTGTAGAGAAGATGTGTATTTTTCAGCTCAGGAATCTGTGCGTTAAGAATGAGATGCTGTGGCATCACATTCTGGCGATGCAGTGGAATAAGCTGATTATCCTGGTTCAATAGAAAGCGTTTACCCGCCAATGCGCCAGTGTCTGGATTGGCTAAAACATAAATACCCGGATGATTCACTCTGCTGATTCTTTCTACAGGTACACTTACCTGTGAATAAGGCAGTCGAGCGGAAATGACAGAAGAGGGAGGCACTGGCAGCCTTTCCAGCCACCGTTCAGAGACGAGTTTTTCTGCAAGGGCGAGGGTGTTTTTGTCTCTGTTGAGGAAAGCGACCAATTTTTCAGTAAATCCTCTTCCTATACCTGTCATAAGTTCAAATCCGGGATCAAGGCTTCTGAGTGTGTTTTTTCCCAGCGACGTCATTTCTTGCAGGGTAGGTACTGATATCTCTTTCAAAAAGACCTCAGTTCCTGTTATTTTTTCTCCTGTACGTAAAATCTTTCTTGCATGATAGGCGGCCTTCCCTAACCCCATACCAAATTTCCCTCCCATACGCGCAGCCTGAGACAATACAGGGGCGATCGCCAGCGCATCCATCATGCACGAGGGCACTGCCTGTACGGGATTATTATTGATAATTCCATCGATACAGTCATAGAATGGAACAACCTTACTGACGAGTTTCCAGGCGTTTTGCAACTCAGACGCATCATTGCCCGTCTTGTAGAGCAAGTGATAGAGATTTTCACTGTGCATATCGCTCAACGTGCCAATGATTTTATTTTTATCATCTCCATTCCCCAATGGATTTTTTCGGTCAGTAAGAATAGTGAAATGAAACGTATCTTTATCGGTTGTTAATTCTCGGCCAGCAACCACTCGATGACGACCAAAATCCCGATAATCGAGAACATCAGCTTCAATGTAACGCAGAATATCACGGTCAACCCTGACAATAGAATAACCGCTGGATGTATCTTGGCCTCCCCACTTCAGCGCGTAAATTCTTTCCTGCTCACCATGGATTACAGATAGAAGATCTGTTTTTTCTAAATTAATATATAAATTCTTATCCAGCGCATAGTTATAAGCGACAATCATGGCGTGCCGCGTATTCATACTAAAAGAGGCAGGGTAGACCGTCGCATTCGGTGAAAAAAAGAAATTAAGCTCATTTTCTTCCATGTTTTCCAACACAGAACCGATCAGGCTTTTATCCAGTTCACCGAAGCAATCAGAGACGTTTTTCGTCAATCGATGGTACTCGCCATCCAGGCTGTCTGGCGCTGCGCGGCAAGGTTTTAATACACCATTCATATAAAGCTGTTTGGATTGACTTTGCGATTTTTCACGTTTTTGTTGCAGTGTTCGTATGGCATCCGCCCTGTCATCTAGAGCCGGTAACTCATGGGGCGGACAATCAGCAATAATTTTTTCAGCCAATTGCCCTTTACTGAGCCAGTGGTCTACGGCAGATTGATAACATTGCAACTGTGTGATTAACCGTTGCCGCGTTGCTTCACTCTTTTTCCTGATCTCAATATAATTATCGATAATATCTCTACTTATACTGTGAAATCTTTTTTCCGAATGGATCCTTCCCGGTATTTTTTCAGCAGCAAAAAACAGCGCTGGAAGTAAAAAATAGACCACTTTATCGGCACTGACACCTTCTTCAAGGGCAATACGCCATAGCGCTTCGCCCAGTTGAATACTCTGCTCACGGTTAAAGTGACGTAACTGGCCAACATCAGATAGGAAGCGTGTACCCGTATACAAATGACTAAATTCGGTGCTGTTTAATGACAGGTCATCTATTTTTTGCTCGGAGAAGCAGAGCAACGGCAACTCTTTTTGCAAAAATGACGACCACATTGCTTCAAGATCGGCTCGCCACTCTGTTGGGACGCTCTCCAGGTTAACATGTTTTTCACTGTCAAGCGTGCTCAAGGCCGCCAGGTGTTTAATACTGCTCACGGTATAATAATTAGGGTAATCAGCAGTTGCCATTTTTCGGGTTAAATATTCACTGAGTGGCATTCCCAGAAAGGTGTCAAACACCCAGTTTCTGATCACTATCGCAACTTGCTCACGCGAAAGATGCTCTCCTTTTTGACTTCCATATTCCCCTGAGGCACGGAGAATATGCCTGGCCACGATATCCATTCTGTGTAATGGCACTGAGTCACCCTCAATGTCCATATTAAAAAGCCAATGTGCAACCCCAGAGACCAGTTGCTCTTTAGATAAAGCACAATATTTTTCACTGCACGGTAACACCCCTTTTTTTCTCAAAAAATGGATGAGGTTTTCATTGTTTTTTCCATTATTCACCGAAGGCGTTTTTCGATGCCGGATAATAGGGTGTGTTGTTAGCACCTCAGCCGGAGGCATAGGGAAAAGAGGTGTTACTCCCGTTGCTGGCCGCGATGCCTTATCGCGCTGATTTATCATGCCGATGCTCAAGGTGACATGTTGCGGCACACCCTCTGGGCTGCGTGGCGTAACTGATTGTAATTCCGAACCGGTTAACGCCTTTGCGGTGCTCACCGAGCTATTAGACACCGTACTGAGTAATGATAAAAGCTGTAATAGCGCATGAGCTATACTGTGCCTGTCCCTATTTCCTGAATGTAATCCCGGCGTGCTGGCTAATCGTTTTACCTGCTCATCCTGTTGACGCTGACCCCCATATTTTTTATCTTGCTGATAAGTATAATTACCGATGACGTGTCGATGCTGATCCGCCACCAAAGAAATTCTTGGCATGATATTTCCTTATATAGTTATAGGGCATATTGCTTAAAGGCATATAATATAGCGCTGTACTAAATACAAATTAAACCATTCCCCTGCTATAGAAATTAACACACAGAAATATAACAGAGCTCGCGATAATTCCTTTATTACTCGATAAATACGATCTGATTATCATCAGTTTTAGCACGGGTGAATAACAAATAACCGTCGTAACCAGGAAACCTATCGGGGGGGAGATAAACGCGTCGAAAAAAAACCAGTGAATACCAAATGTATTCAACTGGTTTTTCAGGGGATGAAGGGTGATGTTAGCGCTCAGACACTGGTATTTTAGCCAAAACGTTTACTAATCGTCGCCACCGCTTGTTCCATGGTCGGAGACATACCGCCCGCAACCAGACAACAGGCAAGTTGCAAACGCAGGGCATAAGGTAGCGCAATTTCCCCCGCCAGGCACTGCGCGGTCCAACGCGCGGTCGTCGCCACATCACGGGCGATCGGCAACTTATCCGGCGCTACCACAATATCCTGGCGTTGTTGCAGCACTACGCTGTGTTGGCCCTGGATAAAGTGAATTTCAGGGCAGCGCTGTGGATTAGCATACACCTCGCCCTCCGTGCCGTGCATCAGCAGCGCTCGCGCCTCGATATCCAGAAAAAACTGATTAAGGCGGCTAACGTATTCCGGATGAGAAACGCTGGTTAAACGCAATGCCTCTTGCTCACCGAACGGCGTCAACAATTTAGCCAGCGTATGGCTGCTATTGCGCACGCCCATGCGCCAGCGCAGCTGCAACTGTTTATCCAAGGCAGGACTCAGGGCTGAAATTGGAATGAATACCGGGAAGCCCTCATCAATCAATGACTGCGCTGCCTTGGCGCTGTTCGCACTTTTCACCCCGAGCGCTTGCAGAATTTCCGCGCTGGTTACCCGCGTTGGGTCATTTTCAACGCCGTGCACCACCACCGGAAAGCCCAATTTAACCAGCAGTAACGCCAGCAGCGGCGTCAGGTTGGCCTGACGTCGCGCACCGTTGTAGCTAGGGATAACGATAGGCATAGGGCGACCCGCAGGCGCGTGCAGGCGTAACACTTGCTCGCTGGCAGCCTGATAGAAACCGCGCAGTTCTGCTTCACCTTCCCCTTTGATTCGCAAGGCAATCAGTATACCGCCCAGTTCCAGATCGGGCACATCACCTTGCAGCATATGACGATACAGCGTGTAGGCGGCGTCTTGATCCAAATCACGTGCGTGATTTTTCCCCCGCCCGACCTCTTTGATGATGGTGGTAAAGTCCATGCGTTCTCCCGCGAAAAAGACGATCGATCTCTTTGTGCAAAAATAGCATGTTTATATCAGGCTGGCACATCGCGTTGTTCAATGGGAAATACCGGCAACGCCGCCAGCAGTTGCGCACCGTATCCCTTGGTCAACAAACGCCTGTCATAGATAACGATCTCGCCAAAACAGCTATGGCTGCGAATCAAGCGCCCGACCTGCTGAATCAGGTTAAAGGAAGCGGCGGGTAGGCTTTGTACCACGAAGGGATGGCGTTTTTGGCTTTTTAGCCACTCTCCTTCAGTGAGGATCACCGGGCTGTCAATCGGGGGAAAAGCAATCTTATGGATATGTACCTGCGACAGCAGCTCACCTTTCAAATCCAGTCCTTCGGCAAAAGATTGCAAGCCAACCAGTACGCTGACATCGCCCGCCTCAACGCGTTGGCGGTGTAGCGCAATCAAGCGCGAACGCGGCTGATCCCCCTGTACCAACAGCATCAAGCGCAAATCGGTGACCTGTGAGAGAAACTGCTGCATCGCCCTTTGGCTGGCGAACAGCACCAAAATCCCTTTGTGCGCCTGTTGCGCCAGTGATTGGCGGAAAAAACGCGCCATTTCGGCAATGTGTGGCACTTCATTTTCCAACAACGGCTCACAGTGCATTTTGGGGATCACCAGTTTGCCTTGCTGACAGTGGTTGAAAGGCGAATCCAGCGTAATAAAACGATCGCCCTCCTCTTCATCCAGGCCAGAAAGCTCTTTCAGTCGCTGGTAACTGTTCAGGGAGCGTAAGGTCGCAGAGGTCAGCACCACGTGCGACACATTGCGCCACAGTAGCCGGTCGAGCTGGTCACAAACGCGTATTCCCGCACAATGTAACGATAGCCGCCACTGCCCTTCTCGGTATTTCCGATGCAGCCATTTGGATACCGGCGCATTGGAGACTTTCTCCAGCGCAGCCAAATGCCAGAGCTGCGTTTTACTCTCCAGATAGCTCATGACACGGCTCATACGCAATAGCGCCTGATGAACCCGCACCACATCGTGCTTACCGGTTTTCTCACCAAGATCGTGAGACAGGTATTCGGTTAAGCCACGCAGGCCATCCGTCAACTTATGCAGCCGTACGCACACCTGGCGCATCTCTTCCGGCATCACCCCCATCGGGAAGCGATACTCGCTTTCTTGCCCTTCGCCCCCCAGAAACAGCTCACTCATGGCAACAAAGGCGGCGTTCTGCTCGAGCATCTCTTCAATATGTGCCGTCAACCGTTCGGGGTTGGTCAGACGCGGCGGCGATTTGGGCGGGAACTGCGCCATACAGGTCGCCACCAGTTGGATCAGACTGTCCAACTGCGTTTTGACATACGCCGGGGTAATATCCCCCGCCATTTCCAGCGAATCGCGCGCCACATCCGGCACGTGATGCCCCTCATCCAGCACCAACAGCAGATCTTTCGCGGCCGGAAGCACCGAATCGCTCTCCATGGCCGCCATCACCAAGGCGTGGTTGCTCACCACCACTTCCGTATTTTCAATCTCACGGCGGGCGATAAAAAACGGGCAGTCACGGTAATAGTGGCAATTTTTACCCAGACAGTTGGCTTTATCGGTACTGACCTTACGCCATAGCGTATCTTCGACCGTCAGGCTGTAGTGGTCGCGCATGCCATCCCACTCGTAGCCTTGAAACGCTTTCGCCATCTTGAGACAGGCCCCGCGCTCTTCTTTACTGGCCGGTTCCAGCTCATCACTGAGAAACGCCAGCAAATCCCCTTGCGCCGTCTCGGAGGTCAGTGCCGCCAGATTGCGTGGGCAGAGATAGCGCGCCCGGCCAAAAGCGGCGGTGAAGGTGAGATCCGGGATGAATTTTTTCAGCAGCGGCAGATCTTTGGTCACAATCTGATCCTGCAACGCGATATTGGCGGTGCTGATCACCAGCGTCTTGCTTTCTGCGCGCGCAATTGCAATGCCGGGAATCAGGTAGGACAGGGTTTTACCCACGCCAGTAGGTGCCTCAATAACCGCGTGACGCGGGTATTCCCCCGCCAGGGTTTTCGCCACTTCGGCGATCATCTGTCGCTGCGGAGCACGAGAGATAAAATCAGGAATATGTTGTTGCAGCGCCTTATACCACTGGTCGATTTGCTGCTTGATTGTGGGGGTAAGCGCCATGCCATCTCAATGTCTGTCCAATTCTGCGGCTATTGTCCCACAGACGGCGGCAAACGTCAGCCGCCATTCCCCTCGACAAACCCGCACGCAGCCAGTAGGGTAAAGAAAATACGGATAACGAGTCTTTCCCATGTCTGCGGTGCACCGCGTCAAACAAGCGTATTGGTTTTCTCCGCACCTGCCTCAGGTCGAGTGCCGTTCAACCTGGTGCAGCGCTCAGGGTTACAAAACCCATTCGCACACCCAGCTCTCCCTCGGTTTAGTCGTGGCGGGTAACACCGTTTGCCACTATCGCGGAGCAGACCACCTGTTGCGCGCGGGGGATATGGTGTTGATAGACCCCGATGCGCCGCACAGTTGTACCCCGCTGCCCGGACAAACGCGCAGCTATCATATGTTTTACCTCGACGCGTCCTGGTGCCGGGCAATTTTGTCCCAACAGTGCGGGCAGCCGGTGGCCGCGCTCCATTGCCACCCAGTGCGCGTGCAAGACCCCGCGCTGTTTGGTGATGGCCTGCAACTGCTCAATAGCCTGTATCGCCACGATATACACAGCGCAACACCGCAGTTGAACGCGATGGTATCCACGCTGTTGTCCCGTTACTGTTCTGCCCAGCAGCCACTCACGGAGCAATCCACAACGCGCTATATGCGCCAGCGTCTGCTGAGCAATTTGCAAACATCGCCGTCTCTGACCACGCTGGCACAGGAACTGCACCTGCGCCGGGAAACACTGGTACGACATTTCCGCGAAGATACCGGCATCACGCCCATGGCTTTCCTTAACAATGCGCGCATTGAATATGCCAAGACGCTGATCAAGCAGGGCGTACCGCTGGCTGATGCCGGATACCAAAGCGGCTTTAGCGATCAGAGCCATTTTCACAAAATCTTTGTGCTGCACACGGCGGCGACGCCGGGACAATATCAGCAAGCAAGCGGGTCCCCCTCTGCCGCGATCACTATTTGACAATAATTAGCCCGACAAGCTCACTAGACTTGGCCTCGTTTATTTTATTGAGGTCACTGTTATGGTTATTGATACCCTGTTTCCTGCCCATTTCCCCGCGCTCGCTTTAGCGCATTTTGTCGCATTGCTCAGCCCCGGTCCCGATTTCTTCTTGCTGGCCGCCTATGCGCTGCGCCACCGCCTGCGCGGCAGTATCGGCATCTGTGTAGGCATCGCGCTCGGCAACGGATGCTATATCCTGCTGGCTATTCTGGGCGGCGCTGCCATTCAGCAGGCGCCCCCTCTGTTTATTGTGCTGCAACTCGCCGGGGCGCTGTATCTGCTGTGGGTAGGTTCACAGTTGGTGCGCAGTTCAGCACGTACCACCGCGCTAACGGCCACAGAAACACATCGCCTGCCTTCACTGACACACCAGTTGTTACTTGGCCTGGGTTCCTCGTTGCTTAATCCCAAAAATATGCTGTTTTATATCAGCCTGATGGCCAGTATTCTTGGCCCATCCGTCACACTGATACAGCAAACCGTCAGCGGAGGGTGGATGTTCAGCGTGGTATTACTGTGGGATATCGCCTTAGCTGCGGTTATTGGTCAACAACGCATACAGCAAGCGTTGCAACGCTACCTTTATCTGATTGAACGCGGCGCAGGGGCTATTCTGATGCTGTTTGGCGGTTATCTGTTGCTGGGGTTATGGCCGGGTTGATACCGTTAAACGTGCAGGCCGCTTGTTTCATACGCAAGAGGCTTTATAATTTATGGCGATTAACAAAAGGATAACCTTATGAATCTCGGCAAAATCGCCATGATCGGCTTGTTTTCATTGATGACGTTAGGCGGCATCAGCGGTCTGATGCTGGTCGGCTACATCATTCTGGTTCACGGCGGTTGATAGCATCGCACCAACCATGCCGTAAAGACAGACGATCCCCGGCAAATGCCGAGGATCGTGAGTACCTGACGGGGATCAGAGCAGCGTAAAGCTCTGTTGTTTCACACGCTGCGAATCCAGACCAATAAATACCTCAAATTTGCCCGGCTCAACCACCTGCTGCATTTGTGCATTGTAGAACTTCAGGTCGTCTTCAGTAACGGTAAAGCTGATAACGCGGCTTTCGCCCGGTTGCAGCATGACTTTCTCATAGCCGCGCAGTTCCTTGACCGGACGACTGATTGAAGCGACCACATCGTGCAGGTATAACTGCACCACGGTTTCGCCAGCACGCTTACCGGTGTTGGTGACCGTTACGCTCGCTTTCACGCTGCCGTTACGTTTCATCAGCGGACTGGACATGCTCACGTCTGACACACTGAAGGTGGTGTAACTCAAGCCGTAGCCAAACGGATACAGCGGACCGTTCGCTTCGTCATAGTAATGCGAGGTGTACTTGCCGGGGTTTTCCGGCGTATACGGACGACCGCTTGGCAAATGGTTGTAATAAATCGGGATCTGCCCAACCGAGCGCGGGAAGGACATCGGCAACTTGCCTGACGGGTTATAATCACCGAACAGCACATCGGCGATGGCATTGCCCCCTTCGGTACCACTAAACCAGGTTTCCAGCAGCGCATCCGCTTGCTGATCTTCACGCACCAACGCCAGCGGGCGACCGTTCATCAACACCAACACCAGCGGCTTGCCGGTGGCTTTGAGTGCGGCGATAAGATCGCGCTGGCTCTGCGGTAAATCAATGTTGGAACGGCTGGAAGCCTCATGCGCCATACCGGCTGCTTCACCGACGACCGCTACCACCACATCAGATTTCTTCGCCACGGCCACCGCTTCATCAATCATTGCCTGCGGAGAACGCGGATCAACCTGCACCGCATCTTCATATTGGTTCAGGAAATCGATAATGCCTTTGTGATTACTGACATTAGCGCCTTTGGCATAGAATACCGTCGCGTCATTACCCACAGCGGTGCGAATACCGCGATACACGGTCACCGTTTGGCGCGCTAACCCGGCCGCAGACCAACTGCCCATGGTATCGCGCTTACTGTCCGCCAACGGCCCAACCACCGCAATCACGCCTGATTTTTTCAGCGGCAGTATATTGAGGCGGTTTTTCAGCAACACCAGACTGCGTTTGGCAACATCGCGCGCCTCGGCACGGTGTAAGCGGCTTTCCGCATTGGTGTCCACCGGATCGCTACTGGCAGCGCCCAGCATGCGGTAAGGATCGGCAAACAGTCCCATGTCATACTTCACGTTCAGCACCTGACGGCAAGCCTCATCCAGCTCTTGCGCTGTGACAGCGCCGCTTTTCACCAGCTCAGGCAGATACTTCACGAAATATTCATCGCTCATGCTCATCGCGATGCCAGATTTCAGAGCAATACGCGACGCGTCGCGCGGATCGCTCGCCACACCATGTTTCATCAGCTCTTTAATCGCGCCGTGATCGGTGATGGTAATCCCCTGGAACTTCCACTGATCGCGCAGTAAATCTTTCAACAACCAGCGGTTCGAGGTTGCAGGCACGCCGTTGATAGAGTTCAGCGCAACCATCACCCCACCGCTGCCCGCATCAATCGCTGCTTTATACGGCGGCAAATAATCCTGAAACATACGCTGGGGACTCATGTCCACAGTGTTGTAATCGCGTCCGCCTTCCACTGCGCCATAGAGGGCAAAGTGCTTGACGCTGGTCATCAGCGAATGTCTGTCCGTCGGGGCCTCGCCCTGAAAGGCTTTCACCACCACGCGGGCAATTTGGCTGGTCAACCAGGTGTCTTCGCCAAAGCCTTCCGATACCCGTCCCCAGCGTGGATCGCGGGTGATATCCACCATCGGTGCCCAGGTCATGTTTAGCCCGTCTTCGGTGGCTTCGTAGGCGGAGACTCGTGCGCTTTTAGCGATGTTGTTCATGTCCCAGGAAGAGGCTAACCCCAACGCGATCGGGAAAATGGTGCGATGGCCGTGCACCACATCGTAGGCAAAGAACAGCGGAATTTTCAGGCGACTCAGTTCCATCACCTGATCTTGCATCGCTCGAATGTCCTGACGCGTTACCGTGTTGAAGATCGCCCCAACCTGCCCGTCTCTGATCATCTCGCGGATCACGTGTTTCGGGTTATCGGTTCCCACACTGATCAGACGTAATTGTCCGATTTTTTCCTCGGTGGTCATTTTACGCAGCAGATCGGAGACAAAGGCATCACGCTGCGCCTGATGGGCGGCATGACTTTGTGCTGCATCGCTTTGCGCCGCAACCGGCGCAGTGTTGGTCAGTTGCGCCCCGGCCGGAGAGCAGGCCAAGCCAATCGCAATCGTCAAAGGGGTAAGCCATTTCATTCGTTATTCTAGCCCAAGCATGCCGCACTCCACGTCATCGGGGAGCGCCTGTGAGGTTTGAAGATGACGTCATTAACGTCGTCAAAATATCCAGCGCGTAATCATAATGTATTTGTTCTGATTGTCTTTAGTAAAAACTGAAAGAATTACGCAATCCTGCGCCATCTCTCATCTGCCGCGTGTCATTAGGCGCATTTCATGATACTCCTACTACTATCCCCCACCGCTACACTGCCTGGAGCATCACTAACGATGTATCAACTGCATATCGCCAATAAAAACTATTCGTCCTGGTCGCTGCGCCCCTGGGTATTGATGACCGCACTGGAGATTCCTTTTACCGAACAACTGACACCGTTCAGTGCAGGTGCGGTACAAACCGCTTTCAAAGCCTTTTCTCCAACGGCAAAAGTGCCCTGTCTGGCCGATGACAAGCAGGTGGTGTGGGATTCGCTGGCTATTATTGAATATCTGGCTGAACGCCATCGCGGCGTGTGGCCGGAAGAGAGCGCGGCGCGTACCTGGGCCCGCTGCGCATCAGCGGAAATGCACTCGAGCTTTACCGCACTACGCAATCAGTGTGCAATGAGCTGTGGTGTACGCGTAGTGCTACCGGAGATTTCAGCGGCATTGCACGCTGAGTTGGCGCGTCTTGATGTGCTTTGGACGGAGGGACTCACCCGTTTTGGTGGGCCATTTCTGGCAGGGAATGCTTTCAGCGCCGTGGATGCTTTTTTCGCACCGGTGGTGTTTCGCATTCAAACCTATAATTTGCCGGTTTCAGCAACCGTGAATAGCTACTGCCAACATCTGTTAGCGCAGCCTGCCATGCAACGCTGGTACACCAGCGCCTTAGCGGAAACCTGGCGCGAACCCGCCCATGAAGATGAAGTCACGGATAACGGCAAGCGCGTTGTGGTGAACGATTTTCGCGCCTGACGGTGGGGAACGAAACCCCGGCGGACAAGGTATCCGTCAGGGTTTGCCACACAACTGCTGCGTGATAACGCGTTATTCGGTATCCGTTGCGACGCGAGCCACCTGACCCGGCGCGCGTGAAGCCAGCGCTTTTTGCTTTTTATAGCTCAGTGCCGCCCCCGGAACTGCGGTTACTTGTCCGGTTTCCATCCAGCGGCGCAGACGGTTGGCATCCGCAAAGTGGGTGTACTTCCCGAAGGCATCCAGCACCACCAGCGCCACCGGTTTCTGATTGATCACGGTACGCATTACCAGACAATGCCCAGCCTGATTGGTAAACCCGGTTTTGGTCAACTGAATATTCCAGTCATTCTTGTAGACCAGATGATTGGTATTGCGAAACGGCAGGCTGTAACCCGGATTGGTGAAGGTGGCGGTTTTCTCCTGCGTGGTACTCAACTGACTCAGCAGCGGATATTGCTTGCTGGCGATCAGTAATTTGATCAGATCGCGTGCGGTAGAAACGTTGTTGATCGACAACCCCGTTGGTTCCACGTAGCGGGTGTGCGTCATGCCCAACACTTTTGCCTTGGCGTTCATCGCGGCGATAAACGCCTGATAGCCCCCCGGGTAGTGATGTGCCAGACTGGCAGCGGCGCGGTTTTCCGAGGACATCAGGGCCAGCAGTAGCATGTCGCGACGGCTGATCTGGCTGTTCAAGCGGACGCGAGAATAAACGCCCTTCATTTCCGGCGTGTGGCTGATATCGACCGAGATAACTTCATCCAACGGTAAATTCGCATCCAGCACCACCAGCGCCGTCATCAGTTTGGTGACAGAGGCGATAGGCACCACCACATCGGGGTTAGCGGAATAAAGCACTTTATTATCACGCAGATCGACCACCATCGCACTGCCTGAGGCGATCTCTTGATGCGCGCTTGCAATGGCTGGCGCATCCGTTTTCGCTAACACGGAGGGGGTGAATGTCATGTGCGTGGACAGCAACAGCAATGCGAGCAGAGAAAACTTATGTTTTTTAATCATTATTCAACGTCTTAAATAAATAACGGTTACGGTATCGGTAACAACCCGGGCATTATAAGTTAGCGCTCGCCGCTACGCACTGCGCAGCAGAAAAAGCTTTTGTGACAAAGTTTAACAGCGATTGTTCTTCCTGCTACCGCGCTGAACGCAAGAACATGCAATAACGCCTGTGGACCCTGCCACAGGCGCTGTTTTTGGTGACGCTTATTTACCGGCTTTGATTTCTTTCACCGCTTCATCGGCACCGATCCGGCCGAAGGTAACGATATCCGCCAGTGAGTTACCGCCCAGGCGATTGGCACCGTGTACCCCGCCCGCCGCTTCACCTGCCGCGAACAGGTTCGGGATCACCTTACCTTGGTTATCGACCACCTGCGCTTTGGTGTTGATGGCGATACCGCCCATGGTGTGGTGGATGCCCGGCGTCACTTCAATCGCGTAATATTTCCCGCTATCCAAGGTTTGCTTAAAGCTTTCACGGCCAAACTCGGTGTCTTTTTTCGCTTTTGCATAGCCAGTGTAGGCCGCGAGCGTGGCAGACAGCTGTTTAGGATCCATCTTGATGGCCGTGGCAAGTGCCTCAACGGAATCACCTTCGAACACCAGTTTCTGTTTAAAATAGGTGTCAATGGTCTTATTCTGTTTAACCAGGGCGTCATTAAATATCACATAAGCATGGGCGTTAGGTTGTTTTAAAATGTTTTGCGAGACCACATCGCGCGTCAGCAATTCATTAATAAAACGCTTCCCTTGTTCATTGACTAAAATGGCACCATCACCGCGCACCCCTTCCGTGATCAGAATACCTTTTCCGGGGACGGTGGTTGGGTGAATCTGGATATATTCCATATCCACCAGCTTGGCGTTAATACTTTCCGCCATTTTCACCCCTTCACCCAACGAACCTGGCGCATTGGTCGTTTTAAAACCAACCAACTTGGGGTCGTAGTGTTTAATCATGTCAAAGTTGGCACCAAATCCACCGGCAGTAATCATCACCTTCTTGGCATCAATGGTATAAACATTCCCCTCTTTGCCTTTGGCTTTAATACCCGTGACTTCACCTTTATCATTTTTGATAATTTCCGTCGCGGAAGTGCGCGTGCGCATATCAATATTAAGCGCTTTGACTTTTTTGATCAGCGCCGTAGCAATAAAACTGCCTGCGGGTTCCCCTCCCACTGGCCGGTGAATGCGATCGACGCTGGCTCCGCCCGCTCGCGACACATCCGCTAATTCAGCGCCATTGGCTTTCAAAAATTGAATCGAGTCTTTCGCTTGTTCTGAAAGGATACGCACCAGTTCGGGGTTATTGATGTTCCGTCCCCCTTTCATCGTATCCTTAAAGAACAGCTCAGGATTATCCTCAATACCTTTGGCTTTTTGATAAGGCGTGCCCGCCGCGTTCAGACCGCCCTCTGCGCGCGCGGTATTTCCCCCGGCAAACGGCATCTTTTCCAACAAGATAACTTTAGCACCCTGGTTGTGTGCTTCAATGGCAGCGGACATGCCCGCCCCACCGGCACCAATGATCACCAGATCGGTAGATTCCCGGTTCTCACTTTGCGCCATAGAAGAAAAAGCGAGTGCCAGCGCACTGAATAACAGCACCTTTCTTTTCATGATATATTCCTTTATTCAATAATAGTGTCACAACATATTCACAGTGCATTGCACTATCATGGCTTTTAATCATGGTATACGACGTGCAACGACGCTGCTTTTCAAATACTACACCCATAGCAGAATAATTATTTTAACTCGATCATGAAATGATAATGCCTCAAGTTTTCCCACTGCCGATGAATTACACCTGGCAGCATAATGAAACCTTTTTATTATCAATATTCCCGCATGACATCAACATAACGAAAACATTCGGCGATAACATGTAGTAAAAGAGAGAATATCGACGCAGGGTTATTGCTGGAATAAAAAAATACCGCTTGGTATATAGAATAAAGAGGAATAAACAGTGAGGACAGTAATAACGCCTGTGACATCGGCCACAGGCGTCTAACCGATTAGGATTTCGCTTGCGCCAGCGCTTGTTTCGCGGCTTCCAGTACACCCGTACTGGACATGGTGGCGCCCGTCACTGCATCAATACCGTCTGCCGTTTGTTTTTCCACAATTTCCGGCACGATATTATCAATGACACCGAGCATCAGCGCTTCTGTGTCCTCGTGTTTTACCACTTCCACATTGGCAATTTTGCCCGCGCTGACTTTCACCGAAACTTCGATCTCCCCTTCTTTACCCTGCGCTTTACCGGTGTAAGTACCGTCTTTATACGTTTGGGCAGCCTGAACGCCGGCTGAGGCAACAAACAACAAGGCGGCAGTAGCCACCAACGATGGAACGAATTTTTTCATCATGCTCTCGCTTTCTCTGGTTTTGTGTTAACAGCAACGCCGCTGCTCACGAAGCGGCGTCCCCTGAAGAATATGACTTATTTACCTGCTTTGATTTCTTTCACTGCTTCATCGGCACCGATGCGACCAAAGGTAACAATATCCGCCAGTGAGTTACCGCCCAGACGGTTGGCACCGTGGACACCGCCCGCCGCTTCACCCGCTGCAAACAGGTTCGGGATGACTTTCCCGTCTTTGTTGACCACTTGCGCTTTGGTGTTAATGGCAATACCGCCCATGGTGTGGTGGATGCCCGGCGTCACTTCAATGGCGTAATATTTACCGCTATCCAGCGCCTGTTTAAAGCTGTCACGCCCAAATTCGGTATCTTTGTTGGCTTTTGCATAGCCGGTGTAGGTTTTCAGCGTTTGCGGCAACTGTTTGGCGTCAACCTTGATGGCGTTAGCCAACGCTTCCGGTGTATCACCTTCAGCCACCAGTTTTTGCTTGAAGTAGCTGTTGATGGTCTTGTTTTGTTTTACCAAGTCATCGTTGAAGACCAGATACGCGTGAGCGCCCGGTTGTTTCAGGATACTTTGAGAAACCACATCACGCGTCTGCAATTCGTTGATAAAACGTTTGCCCTCTTCATTGATCAAAATCGCGCCATCACCACGCACGGCTTCGGTGATCAGAATACCTTTGCCCGGCACAGTGCTGGGGTGAATCTGGATATATTCCATATCCACCAGCTTGGCGTTGATTTTTTCCGCCATCTTAACCCCTTCGCCCAGCGAACCCGGCGCATTGGTGGTTTTGAAATTGGCGAGTTTCGGATCGTATTGCTTGATCATGTCAAAGTTGGCACCAAATCCACCGGACGTGATCATCACTTTTTTAGCATTGAGCGCAAATTCTTTGCCATCTTTGCCTTTCGCTTTGATGCCGGTGACTTCGCCCTTGTCATTTTGCACAATTTCAGTGGCGGACGTATTGGTGCGCAGATCGATATTCAGCGCTTTCACTTTTTTGATCAACGCGGTGGCAATGAAGCTACCGGCCGGTTCGCCCCCGGCAGGCCGGTGGGTACGATCCACGCTGGCACCGCCAGTACGGGTTAAATCGGCCAGCTCAGCGCCGTTATCTTTCAAAAACTGTACAGAATCTTTTGCACGTTCAGACAGTGTGCGCACCAGATCCGGGTTATTGATGTTACGGCCGCCTTTCATGGTGTCCTGGAAGAACAGCTCCGGGCTGTCCTGAATGCCCTTGGCTTTTTGATAAGACGTGCCCGCTGCGTTCAGGCCAGCTTCGGCGCGCGCCGTGTTGCCCCCGGCAAACGGCATTTTTTCCAGCAGGATAACTTTTGCCCCCTGGTTATGTGCCTCAATGGCCGCAGACATGCCAGCGCCCCCAGCACCGATGATCAGCAGGTCGGTAGACTCGGGCGTCTCACTTTGCGCCATGGAAGAAAAAGCGAGTGCCAGCGCACTGAATAACAGCACCTTTTTTTTCATAATTCGGTTCCTTTATTCTGTTATTTTGTAGGATGAAGCAAACACGATTGGTTTTTTTACTTACAAAAGCCGATGATATAATATTTACTGCCTGCCACCCTTATCATCGATATCTGAAAAATCAATTCGTCCCAGAACATCCTTATACAAAGCGTTAATGTTTTCACAACATAATTCACACCGCGTGGCCCCATCATGGATTTTAATCATGGTGTACGACGTGCAACGACGGTGCTTATTCAGATACTACGCTGATAACAGAATAATTATTTTAACTCGATCATAGAATGATAAATCCTTTTGCCAATTCTATGCATCGAGTTTAATCCAGGTTGACACCGTCAAAAACCCAATAATTGACGATATGAGCGAGGCTCTTTATTTTCCATATCCAGCCCCAGACGCAGCGCGCACTGCACGCAGGCCTCTTCCAGGTCTGACAGCGCAGCCTCGTCATCGGTCATCACCGATATTTCCACGTAGTGTCCCAGTATATCAATATAGTCGAGAGTGATATGGAACTGATCGAGGAAATAGATACTGCGGGTTTTATTCACGCGATGAATGGGAATATAGCCTAACGTATGCAACATGCTGTCCGCTTTTTCGAATGATTCGATATTAACAGCCTCGCAACGCCTTTTCTCTGGACCTTTAACAATCCATAATTTAATTCCAGAAGGCGACATAGCCCGTAACACCATGCTCATATTTCTTTTTTGTAGCGAGGCGTGCGGGTCATCGTAATAGATATCGTATTCATTATTCTCAAACACGAAAGCTTCTGGATGAAGACTTAATAAAATGTCACGAAAATCGCTAATATCCTTAATCTTGAATTTCAGCTCAATCTCATATTTCCCCAAAAAGTGTGTCGTCATGACTCTTCTCCACGTCCGGTGAACGACGAGGCCGCCAGCGCCGCCAGAACCCTCATGGCATTGCTTACGGCTGTCCCTTTGGATAAAACACAGCCTGCATATCCGCTACTATGTCAAACCTACCACAGATAATAGACTTCATCACACAGTCTGCCAGCATGTTTCACTTTCCGAGCGATAAACGCATCACAGTGACAATTTCTCCCGCCACCGGGCGCTGCTCTAGCGGTTGCCAACCCATTCGGGCATAGAGCGCCTGCTTGTCGGGCGTATACAAATACAGCATCTCGATGCCCTGCTGCTGGCAGCGCGCCACACAGGCATTCACCAGCGCGGTGGCCAACCCTTTGCCGCGCTGCGAAGGAGCCGTGACCACTTCACCCAGCCAGTATTCTCGTTCCGGGCAATCTTGCAACTCATAGCGGATAATACTGGCGGTGGCAACCGCATTGTCATCGGGAGTAAACATGCCCAGCGTGAAGGCGTAATCGCTCGCCACGCCGCGCTGACGTAGCGCTGATTCAATGGCCGGCGCACTCGACCAGCGGGGAAACGCCGACCATTCGGCGTAGAGCAATGCGGCAACGCAAGCAATGCGCGCGGGGTTGTCATGCAGATCGTGGATGTCCATAAACACGCTACCAACGGCCAGAGAAAATCTGACCTTACCCTGAGACTGCGCGCAGAGGCAAGCGTTAGAGGGACTCGCTGGCCGTGGTGTTAACAATAAATACCGACAGATAGCCCAGGTGGTGCATAAACTCGCGCAAAATCAGCAAACGGGCAGTAAATGCGTTGTCCAGCGGAATGGCTTCCCAACTGGCGGGGCGGCCCAGCATCACCTGTTCGAAGCGTTTAAACAGTCGCTCAATATCGTCCTGCTCAATATGCCAGCCGTGCGCATTGGCCGACACGCCGGTCGCCTCGGCCAATGACGCCAGTGCCGGGTCGCACAGATAAAGGGGATGTTGCGTATCCACCTGATGGCGAATGCGTGTGACTTCATCCTCTACGGTCATGATTGCCCGTTCCATTTCGTCTGGCGTCGGGGGCAGATGGCGAAAAAAAGTCGCGGCGGTTTTTTCATACCCTACCGCCAGCCGCAACGCTTCAGCGTCCGGCGACGACATGACAACGGTTTGCTCGGCAGCGATATCAAGAAAAGTGATGGGTAAAGTGAGTGCCAGTGTGTCGCACAGTTGGCGATAAGCGCCTTCGGTCTCGTTGGTCATGATGTCTCCCTCAATGATGATGCTCCTCATGCCTGCATGCATGAGAAATAGCGGCAATATCCTGCGGAGTGGTGCGACAGCACCCACCGATCAGGCGCGCGCCCGCGGCTCTCCAGGCTGACAGATGCGCGGTCAACGCACACGCCTGTTCCCCGGTTGCGCGCCAGCGTTTAGTGGTAGCATCATAATGCTCGCCGGAATTGGGATAGACAACCAGTGGCAGTGATGTCAGTGAGGATAAATGCGCTAACGCCGCCGTCGCACTTTCCACTGCGACGCAGTTTATGCCCATGGCAACAACTTGCGGATGGTTATCCAACAGCGCCACAACGTCACACAGCGGGGTTCCATCGCTGATGTGCTGCTCATCACGCAGGGTAAACGCGAACCAGGCTGTGATAGAGGGAAACTCGCGCAGCAACTGTAACAGAGCGGCCATCTCCGGCAACGAGGGCTGGGTTTCGCATGCCAGCACGTCAACGCCCGCGTCAACCAACGCGGCGATGCGCGGCCGGTGGAATGCCATCATCTCCGCCTGCGGGAGCTGATAATCGCCACGGTACTCCGCGCCATTCGCCAGAACAGCCCCATACGGCCCCACCGATCCCGCCACTAGCAGCGCGCCCGCATCGGGATGCGCCGCGCGATAATCTTCTCGGGCACGCACCGCCAGTTCGACGCTGCGCGCGATCAACGCCAATGCTTCTGCTTCGCTCAGCCCACGCGCCGCAAAACCCTGCGGCGTCGCCTGATAGCTGGCAGTGATGGCGCATTGTGCCCCGGCAGCAAAATAGTCGTAATGCACCTGATAAATTAACGCGGGCGCTTCCAGCAGCACTTTCGCCGACCAGAGCGGATCGCACAAATCACAGCCGCGCGCTTCCAGTTCGGTAGCCAGCGCACCGTCCAGGATCACCACGGGTGAGCGCGCCAACAGCGCGGCAAGGGGATTCTCAGGTAACATCATCGCGCTCCTTGGCGCATTGCGTTTAACACCGCTGCCTTCTGACAATGCGGCCTACCACCCTGTCAGGCCAGTGCGGAGATGGTTCGCGCAATGGCCTCTGACGTGGTCAGGGTTCGAATCTGGCGAAACAGATCGTCGGCCTCAGCATACGCTTTGCGCAAATAACCGAGCCACTGCTTGATGCGCGCCACGTGATACATGCCAGTATCACCCTGCTTCTCAAGTTGGGTATAGCGCTGCAACAACGCGACCACTTCGGGCCAGGGCAGCGGCGATGCATTGTATTTAATCACTTTGCTGAGGTTAGGCACGTTAAGCGCGCCGCGCCCAATCATAATGTCCTGACACCCGGTGGCCGCGATGCAATCCTGAGCGCTTTGCCAGTCCCACACTTCGCCATTCGCCACTACCGGGATCGATAAGCGCTTACGGATTTCACCAATGGCCGCCCAGTTAATGCGCTCCGCTTTGTATCCGTCTTCTTTGGTGCGCCCATGAACCACCAACTCGGTAGCGCCCGCTTGCTGAACAGCATCTGCAATTTCAAATTGACGATCGCCCGAATCCCAGCCTAAACGAATTTTCACCGTCACCGGGAGATGACGCGGCACCGCTTCACGCATCGCTTTCGCTCCCTGATAGATCAGTTCAGGATCTTTGAGCAACGTGGCGCCACCGCCGCTGCCATTCACCAGTTTGGACGGACAGCCACAATTGAGGTCAACGCCGTAGGAACCGAGCGCCACCGCACGCGCCGCGTTTTCCGCCAGCCATTGCGGATACTGTCCCAGCAATTGAATGCGTACCTGCGTGCCGGAGGGCGTCCGGCTGGCATGATGCAGTTCTGGGCAAAGGCGGTAGAAGGATTTGACAGGCAGCAGCGTATCCACCACGCGTAAAAACTCGGTGACGCACAGATCGTAGTCATTGATATCGGTCAGTAGTTCCCGCACCAGGGCATCGAGAACGCCTTCCATGGGCGCAAGAAGGATACGCATAACGCTATTGAGCTCATCAGGACGCCGCACGGCGCGCCGGTTAAATCAGCCCGCCATGGTACTGAGGCGGGCAGGAAAAGCAAGCGTTACTCTGCCGCTAACCTTTATCCGCAACCGAGGGATTGAAGGCCTGGCGGGTGAAGCTCAACAAGCACGCCAGCGCAGCGGTGCCGCACCCCATATAAAGCGCATAGTAACCGCCCTGCATATCAAACCGTGCCAGCAACATACCCACCAGCGCGGTGCCGCTTGACTGCCCTATCAAACGCGCGGTACCCAGCATGCCGCCCGCAGCGCCGCTACGCTGGCGCGGTGCTGAGGTGACCAACAAACGATTATTGGGCGACTGAAATAACCCGAAACCGGCGCCGCACAGGGCCATGCGCCAGGCAATATCAGCCAGGGTGGTGACCGGGGAAAGCTGGCTCAATGCCAGCATCCCGACGGCAAGCAGCAGCAAGCCAACACCGCCCAGTATCGCCGGTGACATCCGATCGGAAAGTCTGCCAGCCACCATAGCCATGATGCCGGTTGCCAACGGCCAGGGTGTCATCATTAGCCCCACTTCGGCCGGAGTCAGCGCCAGTTCATGGTGAAACAGAAACGGCAGAGAAACAAAGGCCAGCATCTGCGTGGTGAAGGAGGCGATTGAGGTCGCCAGCGACAAACTGAACACTGGAATGCGCAGCAAATCAAACGGGAACAGCGGCGCAGTGGCCGACGCTTCCCGGCGAACCAGCAGTAAGGTCGCCACCAGTGCCAGCCCCAGTTGCCCACCGATCAGCACGGCATTGCTTTTATGACCGATGCTCTCGATGGCGGTGATCGCCAAACCGATCATCAGAGCGCTCAATAGCGCGCTCACACTGTCAAACGGCTGCTGGCTTCGATCGTTATCCGGTAGACTGCGCATCGCCAACACAATGGCCGCGAGGCCAAGGGGCAGATTGATGGCAAACAGCCACGGCCAGGAAGCTACGGATAAAATCCCTCCCGCCAGCGTTGGCCCTACGGTGGCAGCCATGGCAACCACCAACGCGTTAATACCAATCGCCCCGCCCAGCTTGGCGCGCGGCACAATGTAGCGGATTAACGCGGTGTTCACGCTCATCAGCCCTGCCGCGCCGATGCCCTGCACCACGCGCGCCAGCGTTAACAGCGGCATGCTGTTCGCCAACATGCAGGCCAGAGACGACAGGATAAACAGGGTCAACCCGTACATATACACCGTGCGATAGCCGTAAATCTCGCCCAAACGCGCGAACGGAATCAGGCATACCACCACCGCCAGTTGATAACCGTTAACAATCCAGATGGCGCTGGCCGCGCTGATATTGAAATCCGTAGCAATAACCGGCAACGCCACATTGGCAACCACGGCATCCATCACTGCCAGCGTGATGCTGATGGCAATGGTCAACATGGCATAGTGTCGCTGCGGGGTCGGCAGACCATCTTCAGTGATACCGGGGGCGGCTGTTCTCATTATTCAGTCTTTATTGGGCAAAGCGCGTCGGCTTGCGGATGAGGGCGAGTTAAGCAGCTTACTGATAATCCAGAGTAATGGGAAGGCCTGCCTAACACAGTCATTCCCGCGCAAGCGGGAATCTCTGGCAGACTGCGCGTGTTTTTTCTGTCAGAGATCCCCGGCTTTCGCCGAGGATGACAAGGGAGAAGCCGAGGATGACGAGGGGCGAGTAAAGGGGAATGACAGCTCCCCTGCGAACGCTTTTATTACTCGCTTCTGGCGCGTGCCGGACGGCGCTGACCGTTACCCTGCGGGCGCGATGCAGCAGGTTTACCCTGACCGCCACGGCGTTGCTCTCCAGAAGGGGAGCCTTCGCCACTGCGCTGGCGGCGCGGTGCCGTACTGTGGCGTTCACTGCCGGAACGATCGCCGCCGCGCGGTGCACCGCGCTGGCTTTGGCGGCCATTTTGAATCGGCTCTGCCTTGATGTTCGGATCGGGCTCAAAGCCCGGCATGGCAATGCGCGGAATTTCGCGTTTCAGCAGTCGCTCGATATCGCGCAACAGCTTGTGCTCATCCACACACACCAGCGACAGCGCCTCACCGGTAGATTCCGCACGCCCGGTACGACCAATGCGGTGCACGTAATCTTCCGGCACGTTGGGCAGCTCGTAGTTCACCACATGCGGAAGTTGATCGATATCCAGACCGCGCGCGGCGATATCCGTTGCCACCAGCACCCGAATCGACCCTTCTTTGAAATTCGCCAGCGCACGGGTACGCGCTCCCTGGCTCTTGTTACCGTGGATAGCCGCGGCGGTAATACCGTCTTTGCCCAATTGCTCAGCCAAATGGTTGGCACCGTGCTTGGTGCGGGTAAACACCAGCACCTGCTGCCAGTTCTCTTTGCCGATCAGCAAGGAGAGCAGTTCGCGCTTGCGTTTCTTATCGACAAAGTGCACGTTCTGGGTCACCAGTTCCGATGGGGTATTACGACGCACCACTTCGACCGACGCCGGACGGGTCAGCAGCGTATTGGCCAGCGTTTTGATTTCATCAGAGAAGGTGGCAGAAAACAGCAGGTTTTGGCGTTTGGCGGGCAGTTTTGCCAGCACGCGGCGAATGTCGTGAATAAAGCCCATGTCCAGCATGCGATCTGCTTCATCCAGCACCAGAATCTCGATATGAGAAAGATCGACCGCATTCTGGTGTTCCAGGTCCAGCAGACGCCCCGGCGTTGCCACCAGAATGTCGACGCCACCGCGCAGCTTCATCATTTGCGGGTTGATGCTGACGCCGCCGAACACCACCAGCGAGCGCAAGCGCAGGTACTTGCTGTACGCCTGCACGTTTTCGCCAATCTGGGCGGCCAGTTCGCGCGTCGGCGTCAGGATCAATGCACGCACCGGGCGGCGGCCTTTAACGTCACTGGGCTTGGTGCTCAGCAGTTGCAGCAGCGGTAGGGTAAATCCGGCGGTTTTACCGGTACCCGTTTGCGCACTTGCCATCAAATCCTGCCCAGACAGCACCACCGGAATCGCCTGGCGTTGTACCGGCGTAGGTTCACGATAGCCCTGTTCTTCAACAGCACGGAGAATATCGGCGCTCAGGCCGAGAGATGAAAAAGACATAGAGAAAACAACTCCAGATCCACCCTGACCGAGCCAAAGCCGGTGCAGTTTCCAGGGGGAACATCAGGCGGGTTTGCTGAGCCACCATCAACCAAGGAATAACGACGTGAGCAACAACCACAATGAACGGGCACAAACTACGGTGCATAAGGCCGCTAGTGTAACAGAGATTTCACCTTCCTGATATGCCATCCTGATAGCTACTATTCTGAATTATTCGCGTCAGTGCCATCGAGCAGATACGGGCTCACATTCAGTAACGTGATGGTAATCACGTATAAAAAACGAGAATAGGCTAAATTTAATCATACGATTGATTAAAAAGGCGGCATGCCATGTTATTTCAGGCAACATCGTCCACACGTGGCGATCACACCAAGCAGCGACTGTTACAGGCAGCCCTTGAAGTGTTTGGCGAGTATGGCCTGCAAGCCGCCACCACCCGCGACATTGCCCGCCGTGCCGGGCAGAACATCGCGGCCATCACCTATCATTTTCACTCCAAAGAGGGGTTATATCGTGCGGTAGCAAGCGCTAGTGCCGATGAAGTGGCGCACACCTATCTCCCTTTGCGCGCAGAAATTACCGAGTACCTGCAACAGCCCGCAGGCACGCCAGAGCGCTACATGGCTTATCTGCAAAAACTGGTACTGAACTTTACCCGGTTGATGACCAGCCCGGAAACCTTACACTTCAGCCGCTTTATGTCGCGCGAGCAGTTGTCACCGACGGATGCCTATCCGCTGATGCACGAGCGCATTATCGCGCCCATGCACCAGTTGATGACGCAGTTGGTCGCCGGTTACACCGGGTTAGACAGCAACGATCGCAGAACCGTTATCCACGCCCATGCGCTGATCGGTGAAGCGCTGGCGTTCCGCGTTGCTCGGGAAACCATACGCCTACGTGCGGGCTGGGACGACATCGGCCTGGAACAGAGTCTGGTGATTAACGACGTGGTGACACAACACATAACACTGGTGCTTGACGGCCTGAGAGCCGTACATCATCGCTGATGCCTTCAGCCGGTTAAAAAGGGACGCCTTTCATGAATAAAGTTAAATCGCGCGTGACCATCGTGGTGCTTTTGCTGCTGGCAGCCGCACTCTATGCGGGCTGGACGCACTATGCGCACCGCGACACCCCCATCACGCTGTACGGTAACGTGGATATTCGCACGGTGAATCTGGCATTTCGCGTCAGTGGACGTCTGGCAACCTTGCAGGTGGATGAGGGCGACAGCGTCAAGGCGGGACAGGCGATCGCGGCGTTGGATGCCGCACCGCACCATAATGCGCTGCGTCAGGCTGACGCCAATGTTGCCAGCGCGGCGGCCCAGTTGGCACTGCTTGCGGAAGGTTACCGCCGTGAAGAAGTCGCTCAGGTGCGTTCTCAAGTGGACCTGGCGCAGGCTGCCTATGATTACGCCGACCGTTTCTATCAACGCCAGCAAGGCATGTGGGGCAAAGGTGCCGTGGCACAAAATACGCTGGATGATGCCCGCTCGGCGCGTCAGCAGGCACTTGCTACGCTGCAAGCCGCTAAACAGAAATTGAGCCAATTCGAAAGCGGTAACCGCCCGCAGGAAATTACCGCCGCCGAGGCTGCACTGGCGCAAGCACAAGCGGCACAGGCACAGGCCATTCTCGATCTAGGCGATACCACGCTAACCGCTCCTTCTGATGGCGTGATCCTCACACGCGCCGTAGAAGCAGGCAGCATGCTAAGCGCGGGCGGCACCGTATTCACCCTCTCGTTAACCCGCCCGGTATGGATTCGCGCCTACATTGACGAGCCGCAGCTCGGGCAAGCGAAACCGGGACGAGACGTGCTGATTTACACGGACAGTCGCCCAGACCGCCCCTACCACGGCACGGTCGGATTTGTGTCACCGAGCGCAGAATTCACCCCGAAAAGCGTAGAAACACAAGCGTTACGCACCGATCTGGTTTACCGGTTGCGTATTATCGTGAGCGATCCGGACGACCTGCTGCGCCAGGGTATGCCGGTAACGTTGCGCTTCGCTGCTGACAACGTAACGCCATGAACAGTCCCTTGCCGCGCATTACGCTGGATGGGGTAGAGAAAACCTTCCCTGACAGCACCACGCCCGCGCTGAAACCGCTGACGGCCACGCTTGATGCCGGTGCGGTTATCGGCCTGGTGGGGCCGGACGGCGCGGGTAAAACGACGTTGATTCGCATGCTGGCCGGTCTGTTAACGCCGAGCAGCGGGACCCTGCGCGTAATGGGGCTCGATCCAGTACAGGATGACCGGCAACTGCACGCCATCCTCGGTTATATGCCGCAAAAGTTCGGGCTGTATGAAGACCTAAGCGTGATGGAAAACCTGACGCTTTACGCCGACCTGCGCGGCATTATCGGCACACAGCGTCAGGACACCTTTGAACGGTTGCTGACCTTTACCGACCTCACGCGCTTTACCACGCGTCTGGCCAGAAAGCTTTCTGGCGGCATGAAGCAAAAGCTGGGGCTGGCCTGTACCCTGCTGGGCCAGCCTAACGTGCTGTTGCTGGATGAGCCGGGCGTCGGGGTTGATCCCATTTCGCGGCGCGAGCTGTGGCGCATGGTGCATGAACTCGCCGACGACGGCATGCTGATCCTGTGGAGCACCTCTTATCTTGATGAAGCAGAACAGTGTCGTGATGTGCTGCTGCTGAATAACGGCGAACTGCTGTATCGCGGCGCGCCGCAAGATCTTACCGCCACCATGGCCGGGCGCTGTGTGTTGGCGCATGCCGATGGCGTTGCACACCGCACGCTGCTGCAACAGGCATTGCAACATCCCGCGGTCAGCGATGGCGTGATTCAAGGCAAGTATTTACGCCTGATGCTTAAGGCAGGCGCAACCCCGAACAGCCTGTGTGATACGCTCCCGCTGACGCCGGACAACATCGACGTGACAGCGCCCCGTTTTGAGGATGCCTTTATCGACCTGTTGGGCGGCGGCCCGAAAGGCGATTCGTCACTGGCGCGTATTATGCCGCTCATCCCCGATGACGGCGACGACAAGGTGATTGAAGCCCGTCATCTGACCAAAAAATTCGGCGAATTTGTCGCCACTGATCGGGTCGATTTTACCGTGCGACGCGGCGAGATTTTTGGCTTGCTGGGCCCCAACGGCGCAGGGAAATCAACCACCTTCAAGATGATGTGTGGCCTGCTCACGCCCAGTGAAGGCCATGCGCGCGTGCTGGGCATGGACCTTAAAATCAGCTCAGGCAAAGCGCGTCAGCATCTGGGCTACATGGCACAAAAATTTTCCCTGTACGGTAACCTGACAGTAGAACAAAATCTGCGTTTCTTCTCCGGCGTCTACGGTCTACGTGGCCGCCAGCAACGCGACAAAGTCGCGGCCATGACACAGGCATTCAACTTTGCGCCAATAAGCCGACAAACACCCGATGCCCTGCCGCTCGGATTCAAACAGCGCTTAGCCCTGGCCTGCGCTTTAATGCACGAACCGGATATCCTGTTCCTTGATGAACCCACCTCCGGCGTCGATCCCCTCACCCGCCGTGAGTTCTGGATGCACATCAACGGTATGGTCAATCGGGGCGTGACCGTCATGGTGACCACGCACTTTATGGATGAAGCGGAATATTGCGATCGTATCGGTCTGGTTTATCGCGGCAAACTGATTGCCAGCGGAACACCCGATGCCTTAAAGCAGCAGGTTGTTACGCCAGACATGCCCGATCCCACCATGGAGCAGGCCTTTATCGCCCTGATTCATGCCTACGACACGGAGAATGCACATGACTAACGCTAACAGCAAACCCGTGTCGGGCAGCACCACCTTTTCATGGCGGCGCTTGCGGGCATTGTGTCGCAAAGAGAGCAAGCAGATCGTGCGCGATCCCAGCAGCAGCCTGATTGCATTTGTCATCCCATTGATGTTGTTGTTTATTTTTGGCTATGGCATCAATCTCGATTCCAGTCGCTTACGCGTCGGTATTCTGCTGGAAGAACAGAGTGAAGCGGCGCGTGATTTGGCCCAAACCTTTGCCGCCTCCCCCTATATTGAACCGACCATCAGCCGTGACCGCCAGACGTTGATTCAGTTGATGCAGGCGGGACGTATTCGCGGTTTAGTCACCATCCCCAGTGACTTTGCCGAACAGTTATCACGACCCGGAGGGCTGGCCCCGCTACAGGTGATCACCGACGGCAGCGAGCCGAATACCGCCAATTTCGTTTCCGGCTATGTGCAAGGGGTCTGGAAGGTCTGGCAGGAGCAGCGCGCGTTGGCTCAGGGGGGAACATTTTCACAACCGATTGAAGTACAGCTACGCTATTGGTTTAACCCGGCAGCCGTCAGCCAGCACTTTATCATTCCCGGTGCCATCACCATTATCATGACCGTCATTGGTGCCATCCTGACCTCGTTGGTAATAGCCCGAGAATGGGAGCGCGGCACCATGGAAGCGCTGCTGTCAACCCAGGTCACGCGCGCAGAGCTGCTGCTGGCCAAGCTGATCCCCTACTATGGCTTGGGCATGATAGCCATGGTGCTGTGCATGGTAGTGGCTGTCTTCGTATTGCGTGTTCCCTATCGCGGATCGCTCTGGATACTGTTTGGCATCAGCAGCCTGTTTCTCGCCTGCACCCTCGGCATGGGGCTGCTGATTTCCACCCTGACGCGCAACCAGTTCAATGCAGCGATGGTGGCACTGAACGCCGCGTTCTTGCCGGCAGTCATGCTCTCCGGATTTATCTTTGAAATTGACAGCATGCCAGCGCTGGTACGCGCCGTCTCCTACGTTATCCCCGCACGCTATTTCGTCAGTACGCTGCAAAGCTTGTTCCTCACGGGTAACGTGGTCAGCATCTTACTGGTCAATCTCGGCTTTTTAAGCCTTGCCACGCTGTTTTTCATCGGGCTGACCGCGTTAAAAACGCGGCGCAGACTGGATTAGGAGGGATCGCGATGTTTTACCGCTTATGGACGCTGATCGTCAAAGAGCTACAATCGCTGCTGCGCGAACCGCAAACCCGTAGCCTGCTGGTGCTCCCGGTAGTGCTTCAGGTCTCTCTGTTCCCGTTCGCCGCGACGCTGGATGTCACCAATGCCACCATCGCTATTTACAGTGAAGACAGTGGACCCGCATCGATTGAACTGACACAGCGCATTGCCAACGCGCGCACCTTTTCTCAGGTATTGACCCTGCGCAGCCCACAGGCCATTGCGCCTACTATCGACAATCAGAAAGCGTTGCTGCTGGTGCGGTTCCCGCCCGACTTCTCGCGCGACCTTGCCAACGGCAGCAGCACCTCGCTTCAGGTGATTCTCGATGGACGGCGTTCTAACAGCGCGCAAATTGCGGCAAATGACATACAGCAGATTGTTCAGGATTACGAGCGGGAGTTGATGGCAGGAAAAACGCGCAGCAACCAGAGCGAGCTGGTGGTCCGTCACTGGTATAACCCCAATCTGAACTACAAGTGGTTTGTGGTGCCTTCGCTTATCGCCATGATCACTACCATCGGAGTGCTGATTGTGACAGCGCTCTCTGTAGCGCGCGAACGTGAGCAGGGAACGTTGGATCAACTGCTGGTGTCACCGCTGGCAACCTGGCAAATTTTCGTTGGTAAAGCGGTCCCGGCGCTGATTGTCGCCACCGGCCAGGCCACCATCGTGCTGCTGGCTGGGATCTTCGCTTACCACATCCCGTTTGCCGGTTCACTGCTGCTGTTCTATGCCGCTATGCTGCTGTACGGCTTGTCGCTGGTGGGATTTGGTTTACTGATTTCGTCGCTGTGCGCCACGCAGCAGCAAGCGTTTATCGGCGTGTTCGTCTTTCTGATGCCCGCCATCCTGCTCTCAGGCTACGTCTCACCGGTGGAAAACATGCCGCTGTGGCTACAGAACCTGACCTGGGTAAATCCCATCCGCCATTTCACTGACATCACCAAGCAGATTTACCTTAAAGGAGCCGATTTCAGCGTGATATGGCACAGTCTGTGGCCGTTGCTGGCTATTACTGCGACCACTGGCAGCGCGGCCTACGGGTTGTTTCGGCGAAATATGTCGTGAACCGTCATCGATTTTTGCTCAACTCAACCACAGATTTCGCTTAGCAACTCAGGGTGACGATCGAGAAGTCTCAGCAATTTCACCGTAGAAGGATGCGGCTGAGATTTTCCCGCTTCATACCGGTAAAATGCGTTATCACCGCCACCAAATATCCGCCCGGCTTCACGTTGCGATAATTCGAGTTTCTTTCGTACGTTCATGATATACGCCGGTTTGACCGTATCATTGATGATCGAATTCTTAAACTCGACCACTTTCGCCATGTACTCGGCCGACTCGGCTTTGTCCATCACGGCTTCACCACACTGAGGGCAATGTGACGCTCGAATTTGCTGCAAGATCGTTTTTTTACCCCGCCATGAATACGGAACATCTTTTACAGTTTGCTCCATGTCGGCACCGCCACACTGAGGACATTTCATTCTACTTCTCCTTAAATGAGACGATGAGTACATCATCGAGTACCGTCACTTTCATATAAAACCTGATACCCTTTATCATCGGTCGATACACATCCTGCCACACCGTATGATCGTGGTATGTGGTCATACTCTTGTAAAAATCCTGACGGGTCAGCGCCACTATTACGGCACACATTCCATCAAAATCGAGATTCAGTTCGTCAGCTGAATCAAGCGCCGATCGTGTTGCCCTGAGTTTCCCTCTGCAACCATGGCCTGCACGACGTGCAGACGGGTATGTGGAGTTTTCTTTTCCATCTGCGCATCCATGCTCGGCATCAATAAAATTGTAACCCATTAGGTTACATCCATCAAAATATAATCACCAAGTAGGTTACAAACCTCAACGTCAACCCTACGGTAATGGCCACGTTACGCCCAAAAAAAAGCCCCGCACGTATTACGCACGGGGCGATGTGTCTTGTTGCGTCTTAGCGGCGGTTGCCGAAGATACGCAGCAGCATCAGGAACAGGTTGATAAAGTCCAAATAGAGCGTCAATGCGCCGACGATGGCATATTTGCGGAAATTGTCACTGTCGTCGGCAGAGAGTTGCTCACCGATATTTTTCAATTTTTGCGTGTCGTAGGCCGTCAAACCCACAAACACCACCACGCCGATATAGGTCACGGCCCACATCAAGGCATCGCTTTTCAGCCAGATATTGACCAACGACGCCAGCACGATACCGATCAGGCCCATAAACAGCATGCTGCCCAGGCCGCTCAGATCGCGTTTGGTGGTGTAACCGTACAGGCTCATGGCGCCAAACATCCCCGCCGTAATGACAAAGGTGCTGGCAATAGATTGTCCTGAATAGAGAATAAAGATGCTGGAGAGCGTCAACCCGGTCAACGCCGAATAGAGCATAAACAGCCCTGTCGCCACGCTACCGCTCAAGCGCTGTACCATGCCGGAAATCACAAACACCAACCCCAACTGAGCAATGATCAGCCCGAAAAAGGTAATCCGGCTGGAAAAGACGAAACTCATTATCGCGGGGGATTGTGCCGCATACCAGGAAACAAACGCCGTCAGCAATAAACCGCAGGTCATCCAGCCATAAACCTGCGCCATATACGCCTGAAGGCCGCTATTAGCGCGTTCGACTATCGAATCGCCTGAACGAGGGAACCGATCCATGATACTACCCTTACGTTGCTGTCTGGCATCGCAGACAGAGATTGTGACTCGGGCGTGCATCGCCCACCATTGATAAGTGTATCACATGGCACTGTGCCGCAGGTGGCGAAAATCACGCCAGCGTCAACGAACGTTAATTACCAGCGTTCAGCCGCGGCATGGTCACTGTCACGCGCATCCACCCAGCGATCGCCTTCTGGCGTCGCTTCCCGTTTCCAGAACGGCGCGCGGGTTTTCAGGTAATCCATGATAAATTGCGCAGCGTCAAAGGCAGCCTGACGATGCGCCGCACTCACGCCAACAAACACGATCTCATCGCCGGGAAAGAGCGGCCCGACACGGTGGATCACATAGACACGCGGCAACGCCCAGCGTTCTCTGGCTTGCTCAACGATCTCCGCCAGCGCTTTCTCTGTCATCCCCGGATAGTGCTCCAGCGTCAAAGCACTCACATCGCTAGCCAGATTGTGGTTGCGCACTTTGCCGGTGAACGTGACCACGGCACCGTCTTCGTCACATTGCGCCAGCCACTGATAGGCCAGCCCCACGTCAAACGGCGCGGTGCCGACCTCAATACGGGTTTCAGGTTGTGGGTTCACTGACATCATCAGCCTCCGGTTACCGGTGGAAAAAACGCCACTTCATCACCATCACGTAGCGGATGTGAGGGCTCGACCAACGTCTGGTTCACTGCCGTCAGCAGTTTGCCGGATTCCAGCGCCAGCGCCCAGCGTTCACCGCGCGCGGCCAGCGCCTGACGCAAATCCTCCACGTTGGGAAATTCCGCCGGAAGGCTAAGCGAATCCGTTTGCGTCAGTTCCCGAACCTGCGCGAAAAACAGCACGTTGATCATTCCACCTCCGCCTGAAAATCTCCGGATTTACCACCGCTCTTTGCCAACAACCGCACGGGGCCGATAATCATGTCTTTTTGCACCGCTTTGCACATGTCATAAATGGTCAACGCGGCTACCGAGGCGGCGGTCAGCGCTTCCATCTCCACGCCGGTTTTACCGGTTAAACGGCACAGCGATTCGATACGCACCCGGTTGTGCTCGGGCTCGGCCGTCAGTTCCACCGCCACTTTGCTTAACAGCAGAGGATGACACAGCGGAATCAGTTCCCAGGTGCGTTTGGCCGCCTGAATCCCGGCAATACGCGCGGTGGCGAACACGTCACCTTTGTGGTGCTGCCCATTGATAATCATCGACAGTGTTTGCGCTGACAGCGTGACGAAGGCTTCCGCGCGCGCCTCGCGCACCGTTTCGGCTTTTGCTGATACGTCCACCATGGTGGCTTCGCCGGCGGCATTAATATGGGTGAACTGAGATGACATGGTTAATTCGATTTCTTTAAATGGGGGAAAAAATTGCACGGTTTTTGCCGGGCATCCAACTGTTCCTGAATGATACGTTCCCAGGCGGTGCGACACGCACGTGTCGAGCCGGGTACGGCAAAGATAACCGTTTGGTTTGCCAGCCCAGCGACAGCACGGGATTGAATAGTGGCGGTGCCGATATCCTCATAGGAGACCATGCGGAACAGTTCACCAAAACCGTCAATCGAGCGATCGAACAGCGGCGAGATCGCTTCTGGCGTGACATCGCCAGCGGTGAAACCGGTGCCACCGTTGATCACAATAACCTGCACCGTTTCGCTGGCAATCCAGGCGGCAACCTGCGCCTGAATCTGGTAGCGGTTCTCTTTGACAATGGCGCTGGCCACAACCTGGTGCCCGGCTTCTTGCGCCGCTTCGCGCAAATAGTCACCAGAGGTATCATCTTGCGCGGTGCGACGCGCAGAAACGGTCAATACCGCGATTTGCAGCGGAATGAAGTCATCACTGACTTTGCTCATATCACACACCTCTTCGAATTATTTAGGGTAAATCAGCCACCGATAAAAGAAAGGTTCTGCGTTATGCCGCTGTTGCCGTCATGCAGGAAGTGGGTCTGTTTTTTCAGCGATAGCCCACCCGCAATACGCAACGCCAGGTCGTCCATTTGGCTGTCTTCCGCCAGCAGGTCACGCAAGGGAATGCCCTGTTCGCCGAACAGGCACAGGTGCAAGTTACCCACGGCAGACACGCGCAGACGGTTGCAGCTCAGGCAGAAATCTTTCTCGTAGGGCATGATCAGACCGATTTCGCCCTGATAATCATCGTGACGGAACACCTGGGCTGGACCATCACTGCGGCCGCGCGGAGCCAACTGCCAGCCTTGAGCCAACAACTTGTCGCGAATGACCGTTCCGGGCAGATGGTGGCGGGCAAACAGCTCCCTCCCCTCCCCGGTCTCCATCAGCTCAATAAAACGCAGTTGGATAGGGCGGTCCTTGATCCAGTGCAGAAACCCATTCAGCTGATTATCGTTCACATCACGCATCATCACGGTGTTCACTTTGACTTTGGCAAAACCGCAGTCAAAGGCGGCATCGATCCCGGCCATCACCTGATGAAACTTATCCTGCCCGGTGATCGCGTGAAACTGGCGGGCATCCAGACTATCAACGCTGACATTCAGCGCCGTTAGCCCGGCATCGCGCCATACAGCTACATCGCGCGCCAGCCGATAGCCATTGGTGGTCACCGCCAGGGTTTTGATCGAAGGATTTTCTCGGATGGCGGCCAAAATGTCGACAAAGTCACGCCTTAACGAAGGTTCTCCCCCGGTTAAACGCACTTTTTCCGTGCCGAGCGCAGCAAAAGCGCGGCTGACCCGACGGATCTCATCCAGAGAGAGAAAACGCTTGGTGGGTGCGCCAGAAGGCTGATAGCCCTCAGGCAAACAGTAGGTGCAACGAAAGTTGCATACATCTGTGATCGAAAGGCGCAAATAGTAAAACTTGCGCGCAAACGCATCCGTCAATTGACTTAGCATAAACACCTTTCCAAATTCGGGAGGCGCGGGCATTTCTCCCCTGCACCCTGGTGACCTCGAGGGCCACGGCCAGAGCACCGTATGATGCAGTCACTGCCACATCACTTAGGCACAAAGGCTAGGAGTCTGATTTTATCAAAGAAGAGTCTAACGTTACTCATGCATTACGTCACCCAGATAATCGTTATATATTTATGTATATAGCGGATATATAAAGGTTTTTTCTCTTCCACAGGACTTCAGCATAGTCGAAAAGTGGCGGAAAAAATTGTCGTAAATCATCCTGAAGCAAAGATTTTTGGTTTTTTTCGCCTTTATCAGGGAAATCAGCTACCTTAGCCACGTGAATTCCCCCTCTTTTGCAAAAGGTCTCTATGCGCAATCGCACGTTAGCCGATCTCGACAAGGTCGTCGCGCTGGGTGGCGGGCACGGCCTCGGTCGCGTCATGTCATCACTTTCCTCATTGGGTTCACGACTTACCGGCATTGTGACGACCACCGATAACGGCGGTTCAACGGGGAGGATCCGTCGCGCAGAGGGTGGTATCGCCTGGGGGGACATGCGCAACTGCCTGAATCAACTGATCACCAGCCCCAGCGTGGCCTCCGCCATGTTTGAATATCGTTTCACCGGCAGCGGCGAACTCGCCGGGCACAATCTGGGCAACCTGATGCTCAAAGCGCTGGATCACCTGAGCGTGCGACCGCTGGAAGCGATTAACCTGATTCGCGGACTGCTGAAGGTAGACGCGGTGCTGATCCCGATGTCAGAACACCCCGTCGATCTGGTGGCTACCGACAGCGGAGGAAACCAGATCTACGGTGAAGTGCAAATAGACAATCTGAACGTCCTGCCACAGGATCTGCAACTCCACCCGGTGGTCAAGGCGACCCAGGAAGCGATTGATGCCATCGATCAGGCCGATGTGATCCTGATTGGCCCAGGCAGCTTTCTGACCAGCCTGATGCCCCTGCTGTTGCTCGACGATCTGGCGCGCGCCCTGCGCCGCACGCCAGCGCAGATGGTCTATATCGGCAATCTTGGGCGTGAACCCAATCAGGCTGCTGCCCATATGACGCTGGCACAAAAGCTCGCCATGATCGAAACCAAGGTGGGACGTAAAGTGGTGGACGCAGTTATTGTCAGTCCACACACGCAGGTGCAAGGCATCAACGATCGTCTTATCGTGCAACAACCATTAAGCGCTGCCGACGTGCCGCACCATCACGATCGTGAACTGCTGCGCCAGGCGCTGGAAATTACCCTGCAACGCCTGGGCTAAAACCGCTCTGTCAGCGTGCTATTCGCTACGCAGCCACGGCGTATGGGTGACACCAATTAGCATGCCTTCGGGGCTGAGGAAACGCGTCACCCACTGCCCCCACGGTTCGAGCCGGTTATCCACCAGTAGGGTATAACCCGCCCGTTTAACCGCAGCCGTGGCGGTCGCCATATCCGCAACCTCAAACTCCAGCCAGCTTTGCGGCACGGAGACATCCTCCGGCCAGCGTTCAGTGCCAAAGCAAGACTGGCTCGCCTGCGCCAACGGCCACAGTGCAAAGTGCTTCACGCCCCCCAGGGTATCGGCCACCAGATAATCGCTCGACTCCCCCAATGGTTTAAGCGGTAAACCCAGCGTCTCCAGATAGAGCGCACGACTTGCCGCCGCGTCCGAAGCGATCGGGCCGAAGCCCGCGATAAACAATACATCTACATCCGGTAGAGAAAATGTCATATCAGCACCTTGCCCTCACAGGGAAATCAGGATGCGGCGATAAATCGCTCACGTAAGGCATGAATCTGGTCACGCAACGCCGCCGCCTCTTCGAACTCCAAATTCTGCGCGTGCGTCATCATTTGACCTTCCAATTCACGAATCTTTTGCTCCAGCGCTTTTGGCGTCAGTGCATGATATTCTGCGGCTGGCTCAGCGGCTTTACGTCCGGCGCGGCCTTTGCCTTTCGCCGTCGGCTTGCCTAATTGCAGAATGTCATCGATCTTTTTGTTAAGACCGGTAGGCACGATGCCGTGCGCTTCGTTATACGCCTGCTGCTTCTCACGTCGCCGCTCCGTTTCCTGCATGGCGCGCTGCATTGACGGCGTTATCTTGTCGCCGTACAGAATGGCTTTACCATTGAGGTTACGTGCGGCACGTCCAATGGTCTGAATCAAGGAACGTTCCGAACGCAGGAAGCCCTCTTTGTCAGCGTCCAGAATCGCCACCAGCGATACTTCGGGCATGTCCAGCCCTTCCCTGAGCAGGTTAATGCCCACCAGCACATCAAATTCGCCCAGCCGCAGATCGCGGATAATCTCAACGCGCTCAACGGTGTCAATGTCCGAGTGCAGATAGCGCACGCGCTCACCGTGCTCTTCCAGATATTCGGTGAGATCTTCCGCCATGCGTTTGGTTAACGTGGTGACCAGTACGCGCTCGTTCAACACAACGCGTTTGCGGATTTCAGACAACAAATCGTCCACCTGCGTCGCAACCGGACGGACTTCCAGTAACGGGTCAAGCAGCCCCGTGGGGCGCACCACCTGATCGACGACATCATCGCCGGAATGTTCCAATTCATAATTGCCGGGCGTCGCTGAGACATAGATGGTTTGCGGCGCGAGGGCTTGAAACTCCTCAAACTTCATCGGCCGGTTGTCGAGCGCCGACGGCAGACGAAAACCATACTCCACCAGCGTCTCTTTACGCGCCCGGTCACCGCGATACATGCCACCCAATTGCGGGATGGTCACGTGGGACTCATCGATCACCAGCAATCCATCGGCAGGCAGGTAGTCAAACAGCGTCGGTGGCGCCTCGCCCGGCCCGCGCCCGGAGAGATAACGTGAGTAGTTTTCGATACCAGAGCAATAGCCGAGTTCATTCATCATCTCGAGGTCGAATTGGGTACGCTGTGTCAGACGCTGCTCTTCCAGCAGTTTATTGTTTTCCAACAATGTCTTGCGGCGCTCTGCGAGATCCACTTTGATATCTTCCATCGCCTGAAGAATGCGCTCACGCGGCGTGACATAGTGGGTCTTCGGGTAGATGGTATAACGCGGCACCGTTTGTAGCTGCTGACCGGTGAGCGGATCGAACAGCGTCAGGCGTTCAACCTCTTCATCGAACAGCTCGACGCGCAGCGCAATCTCATCGGATTCTGCCGGAAAAATATCAATCACTTCACCGCGCACGCGAAAAGTACCTCGCGTAAACGCCTGATCGTTTCGTGAATATTGTAGCTCAGTCAGTCGGCGTAAAATTGAACGCTGATCGATGATCATGCCGACCGTCAGGTGCAGCATCATTTTCAGATAGAGATCGGGATCGCCCAACCCGTAGATGGCAGAGACCGACGCCACAACCACCACATCGCGCCGCTCCAGCAGCGCTTTGGTGGCTGACAGACGCATCTGTTCAATATGCTCGTTGACCGACGCGTCCTTCTCGATAAAGGTGTCCGAACTGGGCACGTAGGCTTCGGGCTGGTAGTAATCGTAGTAAGAGACGAAATACTCTACCGCATTGTCAGGAAAAAACGCTTTCATCTCACCATAGAGCTGCGCCGCCAGCGTTTTGTTGGGCGCCAACACCATGGTGGGACGGTTGAGATCCGCTATCACATTGGCAATGGTAAAGGTCTTTCCCGAACCGGTTACCCCCAACAACGTCTGATGCGCCAACCCCGCTTCCAACCCCTCTTCCAGCAGACGGATCGCTTCAGGCTGATCGCCTGAGGGGGTAAAATCGGAATGCAGTTTAAAGGGTTTGCTCATGAACAACCTGCCAGCCAGTGGACCAAACGTCGCGAAACCAAGCAACGCACAGTAACATTCAACAATGGGGATAAGGCGTCAAGCATAGCACTAACAGTGCATAGTACTAACAATGCGCCTCAGAAATTCGGTTAGCGACAGTATACTGGATATAAAAACAGCATCCAGTCATTTATTGATTAAAATTCGGTGAGGGGTAAACCTTCGGTCAGCGTCGGTGCGTTGCAAAAAAGCGGCAAGATGGCGCAAAAAAAGCGCTAACACAGCGTTACCTATTTATCCAGTTAAAAATGTGCTATTTATCCCCAGAACGTGCATTTGTCTTAACAAAGTGGTTTGACCAGTGTTGTAAAAACATGCAACCCTCAGTCAGGCGTAAATCGAGGCTTGATTTTAATTAACTGACTGATTTATATCGATTAAACAAAAAAGCAGAGAATCACATCAACTCAACCAAAACCCGCGCCAACTCTCGCTTGCCACCGTTTTTCTAAACCTAATGCACATGGTTATCCACAGAAGTAGTGGATAACTCCCACAAGCCCGCATGCCTGCTGCGTTAGTGAAATATCTTATCGCTATGGGGCTGCAGGAAATCAGGATATTTTTAGCGTTTTTGCGAGGATTTCACATCTGCATGGTTTTTTGCCGTTTTGCACAAAAAAGCGTCTTGGCGCACAAACTGGAGAGTCGAAGTAAGCAAACGTCAATCGAGAACAGAGTGACAGGCATAGCAGGAATTTGACCGCGATTTTGCGCGACCATGGTTTCGAAGCCCCATGGCCTTAAAATTATCGCAACCTAACAGACTTCGTGTTATAGGCGTGTTGGCTGTGCTCCTCAACCGGCCCATCGATAAACCTTATCTTAAACAAGACTGCCGGCAAATAACGTTCAAATCTATCCCCTAAGATCCTTTACCTGTGGCTATCATGAGAGCGTTCACAGGTGCGTAGCGGCTCCGAAGCGAACACGTAGGGCATGAGGGGGTCTAGCCCGACCCAAGACCAGAGTGGCAAACAATATCACCCTAATGAAATTGACGCTTCAGCGATGGGGAAGATATCTTCTCGGTGTTTAATAAAATACGGCAACGTCAATTGATATTGAAGGGAAATAAATGCAGCGGCATCTCATAGTCCAGTGATTGACCTATGAGATGCTTTTATTAACGCGTTTAAATACGATCTTTGATAGAAAATTATTTCCAGGATGGCTGAACAGGGATATCCTTACTTGATACAGAAAAAATCCCGCCTTCCTGTATGATATTGTTCACATCTTGAATATCAAGGAAGCCCAGAGCTTCATCTATAGCACTATCGACAGGATCATACTGTATATTAAGGGTACTAATATAATCCTCAACATTATCATCGATATAGTGATCATCGAACGCAAAGCAAGTATCCTCTCCATTGTCTTTCACAATGGTACTTGACGTATTCGCACCCCGCCTCATCATCGTTGTTGCGAGTGAAGACTTAAACTTATCACTCGGAACCTCACCTTTTTCCTCATGTTTACCCTTGCTGACGGTCACTATAACCATACCGTTCTCATTATTATTACCCGGCAGAGTAAAGGTTACTTTACAACCTTGAATGTCATTCAAAGCAATAGTTCCTGTACTTGTGAACTCATGCATTGCTTCTGAAGAATTTATAAGCTGCATAATATTATCATTAATCTGACGGTACAGTTCTTTGTTATCTTTGCGCACGCCACCAAAGGTAAAGAAATTAATAATATGCTCCAGCAATCCTTTGGGCGATATAGCCTTATTTATTGCTTCCTGATTTTCCACACCAGCTGCGCAAGCAGCCATATTGTAAAATGTACTAATACTTGTCATCACAACTCCCTTATCTGATAAGAAACACTTAACGAATAAGGGCACATTATTGTCAGGCGTTTACCTATCAGTAAGAAGGTTAATGCCTTATTTTTTGTTTCAGACAATAACGTATCAAACTCGCAGCAGTGCAATATCCAGATACGCCCCCAAATCCTGCGTAGAGGGCGCAATAACGTAGGGAGTTTCACCGAGCAACGGCGCAGAAAGATGATGTTGCAGCGTCTCCAGATAGTCTTGATGCCAGCGTCCGGGCGGTTGAATGTCGTTAGCAATCCAGCCCGCCAGCGTCAATCCCGCCTGTGTAACGGCCTGAGCCGTCAGTAGGGCGTGGTTGATGCACCCCAGTTTGATACCCACCACCAGAATCACCGGCAGTTGCTCATGTTGTACCCAGTCGGCAAACGTCTGCTGTGCGGTCAGTGGCGTGAACCAGCCACCGGCCCCTTCCACCAGCACCCAATCGGCCTTTTCGGTCAAGGCCGCCAGACCGCGCGACATCACCTCGAAATCAATCGGTCGCTGCTCAACCTTGCTCACGATATGCGGTGAGGTCGGCTCGATGAACACCAACGGATTGACCTCATCGTAAGTAAGCGACACGCTGCTACACGCTCGCAGATGACAAGCATCTTCATTGCGTATGCCCTGCGGTGTCATCTCTGCCCCGGAGGCGACCGGCTTATAGCCCGCGCAGCGATACCCCGCCCGCGCTGCTGCCTGTAGCAATGCGCCGCTGGCGATGGTTTTGCCCACTTCAGTGTCTGTTCCGGTAATAAACCAACGTTTAGTCACGATAAATAATTCCATAAACCAAATGATAACTGAGGGGAAACCCGCCCGGTGCGGCAGGATAAACCTGTGCCAGCGCTTGCAAGCGTCGCCGGGTGAGCAAACCGCGCGAACGATCGCCATGGAGCCAAGTGGCACCAATCCCTTTCAGGGAGTGCATCACATCGCTCACGGTCGCAAAACGGTAGCTCAGCGTTTGCGGATAGAGCCGATGGCGATAGGGGCGACAGGCATCGGCGATCTGCGCCAACGGCAAAAAATCATTGACGCGTTTTGACCCATCCAACCGCAGCCACGCCTGAGCCAGCTCGCCAAGGGAGCCTTCAGCCAGCGTCGAAAACGCCACCGCGCCGCCGGGACGTGTGGCCCGATAGCAGGCCGCGATGGCACGCGGCAAATCCTCGCACCATTGCACCGCCAGATTACTGAAGCAGAGATCGATACTGGCATCCGCTAACGGCAAATGCTCAATGTCCCCTTGTACGTAGGCATCTGCACTTTGTTCAGCCACCGCCTGTTGCAACATGCCAGCAGACAGATCCAACGCGATCACCTGTTTACCCAGCGCGCGCCAACGTTGACTGAAATGCCCGGTGCCGCAGCCCGCATCCAGTATCTGCTGTCCGGCAAGCGGTAGCGCCAGGGTCATCAGATGTTCACCGCTGGTGCGTTGCAGCTCGGCAAACCGGGTGTAGCGCTGCGCCGCACGGCCAAAAGCCTGGGCAATGGCCCGTTTGTTATGCAATTCATTACTCATTGACACCTTCCTGTTGCTCATGCGCCGCCGTGTGCAAAGCGGCAAGCAGGCGGGCGATGTCATCATCCGTGTGGCTGGCTGTCAGCGTAATGCGCAGCCGCGCGCTGCCGGGCGGTACGGTGGGCGGGCGCATCGCACTCACCCAGAATCCCTGTTGACGCAAACGCTGTGCCACGTGCAAGGCAGCGGCGTTGTCACCGACGATCAGCGGTTGAATGGCACTTTGCGATGGCATCAAGGTAAAGGGTAAATCCCCGGCCCCGGCGCGAAACTGAGCAATATGGTGGCCTAGCCTGTCACGCAGCGCGTCGCCCTGCTGAATGCAGGACAATGCCGCGCGCAATGCGCAAGCCTGAGCCGGTGGCATACTGGTGCTGTAGATCAGGTGACGGGCAAACTGTAAGAAGTAGTCGGCTACCGGTTCGCTGCATAACAGAGCGGCCCCGCTCGCGCCAAACGCCTTACCAAACGTAACGACCAGCAACTCAGGTTTTACCCCCTGCTGCCAGCAACTGCCGCGCCCCTGCTCGCCGCACACACCTACCCCGTGCGCATCGTCCACCATCAGCCAGGCTCCGCGCGCCTGCGTCAACCCATGCAGTGCGCCCAGCGGCGCGCTGTCGCCATCCATACTGAAAATACCTTCCGTGACGGCAAGGGTTTCGCCCGGAGCATCTCCCTCCAGCAGGCGTTGCAGCGCCGCAGGCTGATTGTGTGCAAAGCGGCGCAAGGTGGCCGGTGACTGGGCGGCGGCTTCCAGTAAGGACGCATGGCTGAGCTTGTCTGCCAGAATGCGATCTTGCCCTTGCATCAGGGCAGCAACCACCGCCTGATTCGCGGCATAGCCGGAGATAAACAGCAGCGCACGCGGATAACCCAGCCATTGCGCCAGTTCGTCCTCCAACGCCGCATGCGCGTCGGTGTAGCCCGTGACATGACCCGAGCCGCCGCTGCCCACGCCATAGCGCGTCGCACCGGTTTGCCAGGCGTCGATAATGGCAGGATGCTGGCTTAAGCCCAGGTAGTCATTGCTGGAGAAATTCAGGTAGCGCTGCCCCTGCTGCGTCAACCAACGCCCGCCCCCCTGATTAACAATGCGTGAGCGATAAGCGTCTTGTTCACGGCGCTGTCCCAGCGCCGCGTCTATCCGTTCTTGCCATCCCATGATGGTCACACGGCAGCGTTGTAGAACTGTTCGGTGTCGGCTTCCAACACTTGCTGCGCCAAACGCTGCTGTTGTTGGTTATCGCCCGCCTCGGTTTCCGTTTGTTGCGGATTGAGACCCAGTTTGCGGAACAGGATCAAATCCTTGTCTTCTTTCGGATTGGGAGTGGTCAGCAGCTTGCAGCCATAGAAAATGGAGTTGGCACCGGCCATAAAGCACATGGCCTGGGTCTGTTCGCTCATCTGTTCGCGACCGGCGGACAGGCGCACGTGAGAAGTCGGCATCATGATGCGTGCGACGGCGATGGTGCGGATAAAATCGAAAGGCTCAACGTCGTCGTTATTTTCCAGCGGCGTGCCTTTGACTTTCACCAGCATATTGATCGGTACGCTTTCCGGCGGCGTCGGCAGGTTTGCCAACTGTACCAACAACCCGGCGCGATCGCGTACCGTTTCGCCCAACCCGACAATGCCGCCGGAGCAGACTTTAATGCCCGCGTGGCGCACTTTATCCAGCGTATCCAGCCGCTCCTGATAGGTACGGGTGGTGATGATATTGCCGTAGAACTCCGGCGAGGTGTCCAGGTTATGGTTATAGAAATCCAGCCCGGCGTCAGCCAATCGTTCCGCCTGATCGCCGTGCAACGTGCCTAACGTCATACAGGTTTCCATCCCCATCTCCTTGACGCCTTTCACCATCTGTTGCAGGTAAGGCATATCGCGCTCATGGGGGTTTTTCCAGGCGGCGCCCATACAGAAACGGGTTGAGCCCGCCGCTTTAGCCTGACGCGCAGAATCCAGCACCTGCTCGACCTGCATCAAGCGTTCCGCTTCCAGTCCAGTGCGATAACGCGCACTCTGCGGGCAATACTTGCAATCCTCCGGGCAAGCCCCGGTTTTGATGGAGAGCAGCGTACTGACCTGCACCTGACGCGGATCGAAGTGCTGACGATGCACCTGCTGCGCCTCAAACATCAGCTCTAAAAACGGTTTATCAAACAGTTGTTGCGCTTGCTCCAGCGTCCAGTGAATACGTTCTGCCATATGGTTGGCCTCTTTGTTCGACAGGGTGCCATGCCGCCGAGGCGACATGAAAATGTGGCGTAAGTGTAAATGACAACGCTATACTGTCAACCATATGAGTGTGAATTTAGTTTACAATACGGTTTATTGATAATGTTGCTTTCGAACGCAGACCTGGAATTTGATCAACGCCACATCTGGCATCCTTACACCTCAATGACGCACCCCCTTCCCTGTTATCCGGTGGTAGCGGCCCACGGTTATCACCTGCAACTGGACGATGGGCGAGAACTGGTGGATGGCATGTCCTCCTGGTGGGCGGCGATCCACGGTTACAACCATCCGCGCTTGAACCAGGCCTTGCAGCAGCAGATAGCGCAGATGTCGCACGTGATGTTTGGCGGCATTACCCATCCTCAAGCCATTGCGTTGTGCCAAAAGTTGGTCGCCATTACGCCTGCGCCGTTGGAGTGCGTGTTTCTGGCCGATTCCGGCTCGGTGGCCGTCGAAGTGGCGCTCAAAATGGCGCTGCAATATTGGCAGGCGCGCGGCGAGCGTCGGGCGCGATTTTTGACCCTGCGCCACGGCTACCATGGCGACACCTTTGGCGCGATGTCGGTGTGCGATCCGCACAATGCCATGCACAGCCTCTATCAGGGATACCTGCCGTCTCATCTTTTTGCCGACGCGCCGCGCAGCCGTTTTAATGGCGAGTGGCACGAATCTGACATCCAGCCGCTCCACGATCTGCTGGAAACGCACAGCCACGACATCGCCGCCATTATCCTTGAGCCGGTGGTTCAAGGCGCGGGCGGGATGCGTATCTACCACCCCACTTACCTTAAACGCGTGCGTGCGTTGTGCGATCGATACGGTATCTTGCTGATAGCCGACGAAATAGCCACCGGATTTGGCCGCACGGGCAAACTGTTTGCCTGTGAACATGCCGGTATCGCCCCCGACATTCTCTGTCTGGGTAAAGCGCTGACCGGAGGATACCTGACGCTGTCAGCCACCTTGACCACGCGACAGGTCGCAGACACCATCAGCAATGGCGAGGCCGGTTGTTTCATGCACGGCCCGACCTTTATGGCGAACCCATTGGCCTGTGCCGCCGCCAATGCCAGTCTGGCGTTGCTTGCTGACGGGGAGTGGCAGACACAGGTAATGGCGATTGAGCGCCAACTGCGCGCGGAATTACTGCCATTACTGGATGCCGCACTGGTGGCAGACGTGCGTGTTTTAGGCGCGATTGGCGTACTGGAAACCACGCGTCCGGTGAACGTGGCGCGCGTGCAGCGCTTTTTTGTCGAGCGCGGTGTGTGGATCCGCCCTTTTGGCAAGCTGCTGTATGTGATGCCGCCCTATATTATCTCGCCAGAAGCCTTAACACGCTTGACCAGCGCACTGCGTGATGCCGTACAGCGGCCCGAGTTGTTTCAATAACGGCGGGAAAGTCAGCGGGAAAAACCTGTGATCTGTGGCACACCAAATTGATTAGCGCTATGATAATCGCCTCAGCTTATCAGGAACTTCCCATGCGTAATACGACAATCCTTTGCGGGCAGTATTTACGCGCTTTCGCACTTATTTATCTGTGTCTGTTCGCAGGTAATGCGATATCCGCGTTACTCCCGCTGACTATTCCCGGCAGCATTATCGGTATGCTTATCCTCTTTGCCCTGTTAGCCTCGCAGATCCTTCCTGCGCCCTGGGTAAAACCCGGCTGCCACTTGATGATTCGCTACATGGCATTGCTGTTTGTGCCTATCGGCGTGGGCGTCATGAATTACTATGATCTGCTGAGCAAGCAGTTTGGCCCTATCGTAGTGTCCTGTCTTATCAGCACGCTGGTTGTCATGCTGGTCGTTGGCTTTTGCACGCAGTTGATGCAACGTGAACACATCATCACCACGCTCGAAACACCGGATGAGGAAGGAAAAAAATGATGTTGTCCAACATCTGGTGGTCGTTGCCTCTGACGCTGCTGACCTTCTTCGCGGCGCGCAAGCTGGCGATAAAATGCAAAATGCCGCTGCTAAACCCACTGCTGGTGTCGATGGCTATCCTGATCCCGCTATTGCTGCTGCTCAATATTCCTTACGAAAACTACTTCGCGGGCAGTAAAGTGCTGAACGATCTGTTGCAGCCCGCCGTGGTAGCGTTGGCGTTTCCTCTCTATGAACAGCTTCATCAGATCCGTGCGCGTTGGAAATCCATCATCAGCGTCTGCTTTATCGGCAGCATGGCGGCCATTATTTCCGGCACGGTCATTGCGCTGTGGTTAGGTGCTACGCCGGAGATCGCCGCGTCGGTGCTGCCGAAATCGGTGACAACGCCCATCGCCATGGCGGTCGCAAGCACCATCGGCGGCATTCCCGCCATCAGCGCAGTCTGTGTGATTTTTGTCGGCATCCTCGGTGCGGTCTTCGGGCACACACTGTTTAATCGCGTGGGGATTCGCACCAAGGCGGCGCGCGGACTCTCCATGGGGACGGCGTCACACGCGCTGGGCACCGCCCGCTGCGTCGAGATCGATTTTCAGGAAGGGGCGTTCAGTTCATTGGCCTTGGTGATCTGCGGCATCATGACCTCACTGATTGCGCCTTTTATCTTTCCGCTGCTGGTACAACTGTTTCACTAGCGGCAAAGATGATGCAGACGGCGCGAGAAGCACAGCGCCGTTGCATTCTGCTCGATAATTTGAGATATATCGCGCAGTTTGCATCTTATTTTCAATAAGTTCACGTTCGACGAGATACTGATCACAATTTATTGATACGCTACTTTTTACCCTGACAACAAACAATAATGGCAAAAAGAGTACATCGCTATGCACCCACGCTATCACGCCCCTTTTGCACAACTTTCTGACACACTGCAACATGCCTTGCTGCCACTACTTGAGCGTCCTGACTTCGCCGGGATGCTGCTTGCTGATGACGTAACAACCCTGTGCACCCAGTGCGGCCTGACACCGGAAACATTGGCCTACGCCTTGCTCCCCCTTGCGGCTGCATGCGCCGTTGCACCGATTTCTCACTTTCAAGTGGGTGCCGTTGCTCAGGGAGAAAGTGGCAACCTCTACTTTGGTGCCAACATGGAGTTCAGTGCGGTGCCGTTGCAGCAAACGCTGCACGCGGAGCAGAGCGCCATTGCCCATGCCTGGCTGCGCCAGGAGCGCGGTTTGACCAGTATCACGGTGAACTACACCCCCTGCGGGCACTGCCGTCAGTTTATGAATGAACTGAACCGGGCAAACACGCTGCATATCCACCTGCCGGGGCGCGAACCCGCACGGCTGCACCACTATTTACCCGATGCCTTTGGACCGCAGGATCTGAACATCACCACGCTGTTGATGGACCCGGTCAATCACGGGCGCACCCTGCTTGATGCCGATCTGCTGGCGCAGACCGCGCTGGACGCTGCCAACCGCAGTCATGCGCCCTACAGCAACGCCCTGAGCGGCGTCGCGCTGGAAACCGATCGCGGCACGGTGTATACCGGACGCTATGCAGAAAATGCCGCGTTCAATCCCAGCCTGCCGCCGCTTCAGGTAGCGCTGAACCTGATGAATCTAGCCGGTGAAGATATTCACAGCGTGCGCCGCGCCGCGCTGGTTGAACCGCGCAATACCGCCATCAGTCAGTGGGTGATGTTGCAAATTATTCTGGCTGAAGCCGGGTGTACCGATGTACAGCAACACTTTATCGACTGATACAGCGCACAAAAATGATGAACACATTAGGGAGTATGGACAAAATGTTGTGACGCAAGTCATGTGTAACTATTTTAATTAACATTTTCTGTACATATTTTATGGGTAATTTAAGATCCGCGCTGTCATGTCGTGTCATTACCTAAATTCGTTTCTGTTACCCGAAGAGTAAGAAAAGTCATGGAATTAGAATACGAAAGCAAACGCGCACTCTACATCCCTTATGCTGGTCCTATCCTGTTGGAATTCCCGTTGCTGAACAAAGGCAGCGCCTTCACCAATGAAGAGCGTGCCAACTTCAACCTGCACGGTCTGTTGCCTGAGGCCGTGGAAACCATTGAAGAGCAGGCAGAACGCGCCTGGCGGCAGTATCAGGAATTCAAAAATGATATGGAGAAGCACGTCTATCTGCGTAACATTCAGGATACTAACGAGACCCTGTTTTACCGCCTGCTGGACGCACACCTGACCGAAATGATGCCGATCATCTACACCCCAACGGTCGGTCAGGCGTGCGAACACTTCTCAGATATTTATCGTCGTGCTCGCGGGTTGTTTATCTCCTATCCGAACCGTGAAAACATCGATGACATGTTGCAAAACGCCACCAAGCAGAACGTGAAGGTGATTGTAGTCACCGACGGTGAGCGTATTCTTGGCCTGGGCGATCAGGGCATCGGCGGCATGGGGATCCCTATCGGCAAGCTGGCGCTCTACACCGCCTGTGGCGGCATCAGCCCGGCGTATACCCTGCCGGTGGTGCTGGATGTCGGCACCAACAACCCGCAGCGTCTGAACGATCCGCTCTATATGGGCTGGCGTCACCCGCGTATCACCGGTGAAGAATACGATGCCTTCGTGGAAGAATTCATTCAGGCCGTGAAACGCCGCTGGCCGAACGTGTTGCTGCAATTTGAAGACTTTGCACAAAGCAACGCCACGCCGCTGTTAAACCGCTACCGCGATGAAATCTGCTGCTTTAACGATGACATCCAAGGCACCGCCGCCGTAGCGCTGGGCAGCCTGATTGCCGCCAGCCGTGCTGCTGGCACACAACTGCGCGATCAAACGGTCACCTTCCTCGGTGCCGGTTCCGCCGGTTGCGGTATCGCCGAGCAAATTATCGCGCAGATGAAATCTGAAGGTCTGAGCGAAGAAGAAGCGCGTGCCCGCGTGTTTATGGTGGATCGCTTCGGCCTGCTGACGGACAAACTGCCGAACCTGCTCGATTTCCAGAGCAAGCTGGTGCAGAAGAGTGAGCTGTTGAGCGAGTGGGACGTTGCCAGCGATGCGATCTCACTGCTGGAAGTGGTGCGTAATGCCAAACCGACCATCCTGATTGGCGTCTCCGGCCAGCCGGGTCTGTTCACGGAAGAGATCATTCGTGAAATGCACACCCACTGTGCGCGTCCGATCGTGATGCCGCTATCCAACCCGACCTCCCGCGTGGAAGCGCGTCCGGAAGATATTCTCCGCTGGACCGACGGTGCCGCACTGGTCGCAACGGGAAGCCCGTTTGCACCGGTCAAGCACAAAGACACCCTGTTCCCGATTGCCCAGTGTAACAACTCCTATATCTTCCCGGGCATTGGCTTGGGCGTACTGGCGAGTGGTGCCAAACGCATTACCGATGGCATGCTGATGGCCGCCAGCCGCGCGTTGGCCGACTGTTCACCGCTGGCCAACAATGGTGAAGGTGCCTTGCTGCCTGACCTGGAAGATATCCAGGATGTGTCTCGCCGTATCGCGATGGACGTGGCAAAAGCCGCACAGTTGCAGGGTGTGGCAGAAGTGACCTCCAGCGATACGCTGGCGAAGGCGATTACGCACAACTTCTGGCAACCGCAATACCGCAGCTATAAACGCACCTCGTTCTAAGCGATTTTACTGCCTGAAACATAACGGCCCCTTTATCGGGGCCGTTTTTATTGGTATTGGACTACGGGCGCAATTTGGGATCGAGCGCATCGCGCAAACCATCCCCCAACAGATTAAACGCCAGCACGGTCAGGAAAATCGCCAGGCTGGGAAACAGCGCCACGTGCGGTGCCATCACCATATCGGCCCGCGCCTCATTGAGCATAGCGCCCCACTCCGGCGTCGGCGGCTGCGCCCCCAGGCCAAGAAAAGAGAGGCTGGCCGCGGTAATGATCGACATGCCCACGCGCATTGAAAAATAGACCACGATTGACGAGAAGGTACCGGGAAGAATGTGGCGCAATAAAATAGTGCTGTCGGATGCGCCAAGGCTACGCGCTGATTCCACGTACGTTTGCTGTTTCAACACCAAGGTATTACCGCGCACCAGACGCGCAAAGGCAGGAATGCTGAAAATCGCCACGGCGACAATCACATTAGCCATGCCGCTGCCCATCACCGCGACCACGGCAATCGCCAGCAGAATGCCCGGAAAGGCAAACAGCACGTCGCACAAGCGCATAATCAGCCGATCCCATACCCCTTCATAGTAACCGGCCACCAGCCCCAGTAGCGTGCCTATCACCATGCCCACCACGACGGACAAGATGCCTGCCGCCAGCGAAATACGCGCACCGAGTAGAACACGGCTGAAGATATCGCGGCCCAGCGCGTCGACGCCGAGCCAATGCAACGAAGAGGGCCCCTCGTTCAAACGGTCATAATCGAAATAGTTTTCCGCATCGAACGGCGCCAGATAAGGCGCCAACAGCGCCACAGCGATCAGCAACAGCACAAAGACCCCCGCCATCACGGCGGTACGCTGCAACAAAAAACGTCGCCAGAACTCACCGAGCGGAGTGCGGATGGTGGTTTCCCGCAGCAGCGGCAGCGTTGCCAGCACGGCCTTACGTCGCCAATGTTTCATCGCAGTTCCTTATCGATAGCGAATTGACGGGTTGATTGCCGCATAAAGCACATCCACCAGCAGGTTAATCACAATAAACTCCAGTGAAAACAACAGCACTAACCCTTGGATCACGGGATAATCGCGCATCTCCACCGCGTCCACCAATAAACGCCCCAACCCCGGCCAGTTGAACACTTTTTCCACCACAATCGACCCGCCCAGCAAAAAGCCAAACTGGAGCCCCATCATGGTGACCACCGGGATCAGCGCATTGCGCAAACCATGTTTGGTGATGACCAAAAACTCACGAACACCTTTAGCGCGTGCGGTGCGCATATAGTCTTCTTGCAGCACATCGGCAAAGGAGGCGCGGGTAAAACGCGCCATCACGGCGGCAACGGCAGCGCCCAGGGTGATTGAGGGCAAAATATAGTGACGCCAGCTCTCCGCACCGACGGTGGGTAACCAGCCGAGCTCAACGGAAAACACCTGCATCAGCAGCATCCCCAACGCAAACGATGGAAATGACAGGCCGGATACCGCCAGCGTCATCCCCAGCCTATCGGGCCAGCGGTTGCGCCAGATAGCGGAAATCATACCGATGCTCATGCCGAAAATAACCGCCCACACCATGCTGGTTAAGGTGAGCCACAGCGTCGGCAGAAAGCGGATGGCTATCTCATTAGTGACCGGGCGCTTAGAGGCCATCGAGGTGCCCAGATCCCCTTGCAGCACATGGGTGAAAAAACGCCAGAATTGTTCATAGAGCGGTCTATCCAGGCCTAAATCCTGCCGTACCATAGCAATCACGGCGGCATCAGCCTCGCGCCCCGCCATCAGGCGAGCAGGATCGCCCGGCAGCAGGTGTACAAACATGAACACCACGACCAGCACAATCAGCAAGGTGGGGATCATGCCCAGCAGCCGTTTGAGGAAATAATTCAGCATAACAACATGATTATCCTTCTTGTTTCATTGTCTGGCATGGCGCGCTCTGCATCCTGTTCTACACACGGCGATAACACGAAAACAGCAGGTTCTCAGCCGCGTCGATCACGCGGCTGAGAAAAACCCTGTGCCACTTATTGCGCCAAATCAGCCTCATCAAAACTGAATGCGGTATCAGGCATCACATAGAACCCGCTCAGTTTCTTGCTGTTAGCCGAAACCAGCTGTTCCGTCACCAAAAACGCCCAGGGCGCATCTGCCCAGATTTTGTCCTGCGCATCTTTGTACAGTTTTTCCTTCTGCGCACGATCGGTGGTCTTCAACGCATTCGCCAAGTCTGCATCCACCTGCTCGCTGCTGTAAAACGCCGTATTAAACAGCGCCGGAGGCCAGGACGCCGTGGCAAACAGCGGCGTCAGCGCCCAATCGGCTTCCCCGGTCGAGGCAGACCAGCCGGTATAGAACAGGCGCACACCGGTTTCATTCACGCCCTTGCCTTCCACTTCGGCGGCACGCTGCCCGGCATCCATCGCCGTAACCTGTACTTTAATCCCTACCTGCGCCAGCTGCTGCTGGGTAAATTGCAGCACCTTCTGCGCCGTACTGTGGTTATGCGATGCCCACAGCGTGGTGGTAAATCCGTCCGGATAGCCCGCTTCTTTCAACAGCTCGCGCGCTTTTGCCGGGTCGTAAGGCCATGGCTGATACTGCTGGGCAAAATCGATACTCTTCGGCAGTGGTCCCTGTGACGGCACCGCATAACCGGAGAATGCCACCTTGATCAGCGCCTCTTTGTTGATGGCATAGTTAATCGCCTGCCGCACCTTGATATTGTCGAACGGTTTTTGCGTCACGTTGAAACTCAAATAACGGTGCAAAATGGAAGGGGATGTCACTACCGCCAACTGGTTGTTTTTCTCCAACACCTTGGCTTGCTCAAACGGCACCGGGAAAGCGAACTGCGCTTCGCCGGTCTGGAGCAGCGAGGCGCGGGTGTTGTTATCCACCACCGGACGCCAGGTAATACTGTCGAGCTTAGGCAGCCCCGCACGCCAATAACCGGAGAATTTCTCCACTTTGACATAATCGGTCTGGTTCCAGGTGACAAACTTGTAAGGGCCTGTACCCACCGGGTGGAAACCAATCTCCTTACCATATTGCTGCAACGCGGCGGGCGAAATAATCACCGCAGCAGGGTGGGCCAGGTTGTTGATAAAGGCCGAGAACGGCTGTTTCAGCACGATTTTCACCGTCTGCGGATCCACCACTTCCGTTTTCGCAATCACCTTGAACAGGTTATAGCGTTTCAGGCGATTTTCCGGATTGCTGGCGCGATCGAGATTCACCTTAACCGCTTGCGCATTGAAATCGGTACCGTCATGAAATTTCACACCGCTGTGCAGTTTGATGGTATAGGTCAGGTTATCGTCGCTGACCTGATAGCTCTCGGCCAGCACGTTGACTAATTTCATGTCCTTATCGAAACCAAACAGCCCCTGATAGAACGATTTCGCCACCGTTTGCGACAGGGTGTCGTTAGCATCATAAGGATCGAGCGTGGTGAAATTGGATGCCACGGCAATTACAGCATCTTTCGCCGCCCAGGCGGGTGCAGACGCCATCAAGGCTGCCGCCACCGCCAGCGCCCCCGCACGTTTGGCGGTGAGCAGATTAACGCGAGTCAAAAGTGTCATTGTGATCGTATCTCCCTGTATCCTCTGTCAATAAGCGCCCGCAATCGTGTGGTGGGCCACATAGTGCCGTTCACCCACCTCGACCAGCGGTACAATGGTTGGTTCATCGCCCAGCGCCCGAACAGGACTGGGTATATCATCCGCCAGCAGCGCATGGCGGTGATGGCGGCGTCCCGGATCGGCGATCGGTACTGCTGCCATCAGTTTACGGGTATAAGGATGTTGAGGGTTCTCAAACACCGCCTGACGCGGGCCGATTTCCACAATCTGCCCCAAATACATCACCGCAACGCGGTGGCTGATGCGCTCCACGACCGCCATATCGTGAGAAATAAACAGGAATGCGATACCGTATTCCTGCTGCAATTCCATCATCAGGTTGACGATTTGTGCCCGGATCGAGACATCCAGCGCTGACACCGCCTCATCGGCGATCACCACCTTGGGGTTTAACGCCAGTGCGCGCGCAATGCATATGCGCTGCCGCTGCCCGCCAGAAAACTCATGCGGATAGCGTCCGGCATGTTCCGGCAATAGCCCCACACGCTTGAGCAGTTGCGCCACCCGCGCTTCGGCTGCCGTTTTATCCATCACCTTGTGCACCAACAGCGGTTCCATGATCGAGAACCCCACCGTCAGACGGGGGTCCAGCGATGCATAAGGGTCCTGAAAAATCAGTTGAATATTGCGGCGTATCCGGTGCAGCGCCTCACTGCCCAGACCTTCAATACGTTCACCGGCAAAGGTGATAGTGCCCTGCTGGCTGGGCACCAGTTGTAACAAGGCGCGCGCTGCCGTCGATTTTCCGCAGCCGGACTCCCCGACCAATGACAGCGTTTCGCCGGGGTAAAGATCGAAACTGATGTGCTCCACCGCATGCACCTGATGGGTCACGCGGTTGAGTATTCCCCGGCGCAGCGGAAATCGCGTGACCAAATCGCGCACCTGCAATACGGGCGTCGACGGTTTGGGCAGGCTCGCCGGCGCCGCGCTGGCCGCTGTCTGCCTGGCAATCGTCTGCCCTTGGACGTCGGTGAGATGCAGCGAAAACGGTGCAGGTTCGCTACGCCCGCGCATCTCGCCTAGCGTCGGCACTGCCGCCAACAACGCACGGGTATACACATGCTGTGGTGTGGCAAATATCTCGCTCACGCCCGCGGTTTCAACGCAGTGGCCGCTATTCATCACCAGCACGCGATCGGCCACTTCCGCCACCACGCCCATATCATGGGTGATGAAAATCACAGCCATCGCCATTTCACGCTGCAATAGCTGAATCAGTTGTAAAATTTGTGCCTGAATGGTGACGTCCAACGCGGTGGTCGGTTCATCGGCTATCAGCAATGTCGGCTTGCAGGAGAGCGCCATGGCGATCATGATGCGCTGGCGCATGCCGCCCGAGAGTTGATGCGGATAACGGCCCAGCACGTTTTTCGCTTCCGGAATTCTTACCAGATCGAGCATGCGCAACGCTTCTGCCTTCGCGTCCCGCGCGGACATGCCCTGATGCAGACGAATGGACTCGGCAATCTGTTCACCAACCGGAAACACCGGGTTGAGCGAGGTCATTGGCTCCTGGAATACCATCGCCATGTCCGCACCGCGTAAACGACGCATCTCACGCTGGCTGGCAGTTGTTATATCCAGAATGTGACCGTCACGCCGACGAAACAACATCTCGCCGTGATGAATATCGCCCCCCGCCTGCTCGATCAACCGCATGATCGCCAGCGCCGTGACTGACTTTCCCGAGCCAGACTCACCGACGATCGCCAGCGTTTCACCGCGCGTGACCGTCAACGAGAGATCGTGGATCACCGATACCGGCTCCCGCTGCGCATGAAAACGCACGCCGAGTGACCGCACTGACAGGATCTGCTGTTCCGGCAGAATCAGTGTAGTATCAGTCGCTTCACGCACGGGCGCATGGGATATCATGAACGGTTTCTCTCCTTGTTTAACGTGTAGCAGAATCAGTCCGTATGAAAAACGGTTTTAGTTTTATTTAGCACACTGAGGGAGGTTTAGCATAAAACTGCCGTGCAATTAATAAAATATGTGTCTTATAACATTGCGTTACAGCACATAATCAATCCGTCTATACCTGTTCAGTATTAAAGCGTGTTACTCCCTGATGGTGCGCTTTCCTGCCATAACCTTGACGTTGTCACATTCACCCGCTGGGTGTTCTCTGACATAATAGCGTTCACTTTGCTGGCATAATCCCAGTGCACTGTATCGCGTTTTGCCCGATCTCCCGACGCATAGACGTCGGCGAATGGAGTCATCATGGAAGCATTTACCTCAGGTTTACTCGCGCTTGAGCAAGCGCTGCAACGTATGCTGGCGCTGGTTTCACCGCTGGCACAGACGGAAATCGTCGCTCTTGACCAGGCGGCCGGCCGCATTACCGCCAGCGACATTACCTCCCCTCTCGACGTGCCTTCGTTCGCCAATGCCGCGATGGATGGCTACGCCGTGCGCATGGCCGATCTGGCACAGGGTGATACGCCGCTGCCCGTGGCCGGAAAAGCCTTTGCCGGTAACCCGTTCGTGGGTGATTGGCCCGCGGGAAGCTGTATCCGCATCATGACCGGCGCGCCGGTTCCGCCGGGAACAGAGGCGGTTGTCATGCAGGAATATGCCAAAGCAGAGGCTAACGGCGTGCGTTTCACACAACCGGTGAAGGCGGGGCAAAATATCCGTCTGGCAGGCGAAGATATTCAGCGCGGCGCGCGCGTCTTACCAGCGGGTTGCGCATTGGGGCCAGCTCGCCTGCCACTGCTGGCGTCGCTGGGCGTGGCTGACGTCACCGTGATACGCCGCCTGCGCGTAGCCATATTTTCCACCGGCGATGAGTTGCAGCACATCGGTCAGCCATTGCAGGCAGGGCAAATTTACGACACCAATCGTTTTGCCGTACGTCTGATGCTGGAAAAACTGGGCTGCGATATTCTCGATCTCGGCATCATTCGTGACGATCCGGTCGCCTTGCGCGACGCGTTTCAACGCGCTGACAGCGAGGCCGATCTGGTGATCAGCAGCGGCGGCGTTTCGGTGGGGGAAGCCGACTACACCAAGCAGATTCTGGACGATATTGGTGACATCCATTTCTGGAAGCTGGCAATCAAACCCGGCAAGCCGTTCGCTTTCGGCAAACTGCGTCAGGCCTGGTTCTGCGGCCTGCCCGGTAATCCGGTCTCTGCCGCCGTCACCTTCTATCAATTGGTGCAACCGCTTATTGCGCAGCTTTCCGGCCACAGTCAGTGGCACTTCCCAGCGCGCCAACGGGTGAAAACCGCCTCGGCGTTGAAGAAAACCCCCGGTCGACTCGATTTTCAACGCGGCATAGTCAGCCGGAATGACGACGGTGAGTTGGAAGTCAGAGCCACCGGCCATCAGGGATCGCACATCTTCAGCTCATTTAGCCTCGGCAACTGTTTTATCGTACTCGAAGCCGAACGCGGGCCGGTAGCCGCCGGAGAATGGGTAGAAATTGAACCCTTCAATGCGCTGCTGGGAGAGTGAGGATGTCAACCACCACCCCGAAAGCCCCAGAGAGTGAAGATGTGCTAAGCCACAGCGAAATGCTGCGCTACAACCGTCAGATCATGCTAAAAGGCTTCGATTTTGACGGACAGGAAGCGCTTAAAGCGGCTAGCGTACTGGTGGTGGGTTTGGGCGGTTTGGGTTGTGCCGCAGCGCAATACCTGGCTGCGGCAGGCGTGGGGCATTTGACGCTGCTGGATTTTGACACCGTTGCGCTCTCCAACCTGCAACGTCAGATTTTGCACCGCGATGCGCGTATCAATATGGCGAAGGTGGCCTCTGCCGCTGCGGAACTGGCCGCCATTAATCCCCATATTTCGCTGGAGTGTATTAACGACGATCTGTCGGACGACGCCTTGCAGGCGCTGGTAAGCCGCCATCAGGTGGTGCTGGATTGCACCGACAACGTGGCGATACGCGATCGCCTTAACCGCTTTTGTTTTGACAGCAAAACGCCGCTGGTCTCCGGCGCAGCCATTCGCATGGAAGGCCAGATCAGTGTGTTTACCTACGGCGAACAAGAACCCTGTTACCGCTGCCTGAGCCGCCTGTTTGGTGAAAACGCGCTAACGTGCGCCGAAGCCGGCGTTATGTCCCCCCTGGTCGGTATCATCGGTGCCTTGCAGGCGATGGAGACGATAAAACTGCTGGCGCATTTTGGCGAACCGGCCGTTGGTCGGTTGGTATTGTATGACGCCATGACCACCCAGTTTCGCACGATTACGCTACCCAAAAGCCCACACTGTGAGGTGTGCGGACACTGATCGGGCTACGGTAGCGCGGGTTACCCCCCATAGGTTGAGCACATTTTTGCTTAGCAGCTATTCTTCTATGGTATTGAGTTATCAGACTTGAACCTGTAACCCAAGGGTGCCAGAGTATCATATACCCGTCATACTTCACGTTGCAGATGCGTTGGCTGCGCTCACTTACCCGAATCACTTACCTAAGTAAGCTCATCGGGATTCATTCACTTGCCGCCTTCCTGCAACGCGAATTATTTAGGGTATAGGTATTTTGCGCCAAGGTTGTGTAATAACATCCTGATAAAGAATGATTAGAGGGGAATAAAGCATGAGCAACGCATTTTTGCAGGCTATCAAGGTTCGCCGTTCCATCTACGCCATCGGTTCACATCTGCCGATTTCTGAAGAGAAAATCACCGAGATCGTCACTACCGCAGTCAAGCAGAGCCCGTCATCGTTCAACTCGCAAAGTTCTCGCGTCGTGATCCTGTTCGGCGCAGAGCATAAGAAGCTGTGGGATATCGTTAAACACCAGCTCAAAAAAATCGTGCCGGCGGACGCTTTTGAACCCACAGAAAAAAAACTGGCCTCGTTTGCTGCGGGCGCAGGGACCGTGCTGTTCTTTGAAGATACCGACGTCATCGAGACCTTACAAAAGCAGTTTGCGCTTTATGCTGACAACTTTCCCATCTGGTCTGAACACGGCACCGGTATCGCCCAGTTCGCCGTCTGGACCGCCTTAGCGCAAGAAAGCGTCGGCGCATCGCTACAGCACTACAACCCGCTGATTGATGATGATGTGAAGCAAGCGTGGGATTTGCCCGCACAGTGGAAGCTGCGGGCGCAGTTACCGTTCGGTTCCATTGAGCAACCGGCCGGTGAAAAAACCTATATTGATGACGAAACCCGCTTTCGTGTATTCAAATAAGGGATAAACCGCACTGACGTTCAGGGGCGTAATTACGCCTCTGAATCAGCGCGGGGCAAACACCTCAATCGCTTTTTGTTTGATGGTAAAATGCGCCGGTGTACGGCCAATCAACTCTCCGTCCGCGTTGATATCGTGCGGTCGCCGGGTGTTAAGAATCAGCTCCGTCGTGGAGAACGCCCGCACCTGACGCCAACGCCCCTGAGTGCCTCGACGCAAAAACGGGATCAGCGCAATCATCTGCCACCAGTGAGTCACTTCAAGGCTGTAGACATCAAGCAGCCCGTCATCCGGCGCGGCGCGCTGTTCTACCGTCATCCCACCGCCATAAAAACGCCCGTTACCCACCGAAATTTGTACCGTTCTGACACGTTCGACCGCGCCTTCATGAACAATTTCCGCACGAAATGGTCGACTTTGGCGCAGCAGCTTACAGGCAGCCAGCGCATAGCCGAGCGTTCCCCAGCGTTTTTTAGATTCAGCCGTCAGTTCACGCGCCAAAACCGCGGAGAAACCGATACTGGACACGTTAAAGAAAAGGTGACCGTTCACCTTTCCTAAATCCACAGCCCGACGGTGGCCTGCAACGATAACCGAAATGGCGCTTTTCAGATCGAAAGGGATATCCAGCGTGCGAGCAAAATCGTTGGCGGTGCCCAACGGCAGCACCCCCAGCGGCAACCCTGTCGCCACCAGGCCCGGCGCGGCGGCGTTCAGGCTGCCGTCACCGCCACCGACGATAACCATATCGACGCGATCGGCATAGTGCTCGATCAATTCGCTGTAGGTCATCGACAATTCTGCGCTGGGAACCAACACGCGCAGCCCCTGCGCCATTAACTGAGCCAGTACCTCTTCGCGTGCGCAGTCACCTTTCCTCGCTTTTTCATTGATCAATAGCAAGGCGGTGACGGGTTCCTGTTGGCTTGTCATCATCGGCGGCATGATCGTCTTTCCCGTATGGTGTACCCAAACAACCCTTGATTTAACCACAGGATAAATCGTTCACTCAACGCCCCTTGCCGAAGGCGACAATAGTCTACAAAACATGACATTGAATGGCTTTCGACTTTCGCTTGAGCAACATCAGGAGAGCGCGCAACAGAAATGGCGCTCCTGTTTGCCGTTTTGTCAGGTGACTGCTTAACTTCAGTTAGCTGCATGTATCATCTTGATGCATAATCATCGGCGTCCTTCACTCCAGCACAGAACACTACGAGGATACAGCTTTGCGTGTAGATCTAATGACAAGCGCTGTATGGTTAAACAAAACACGAGCAGCCGTGTTGTTCACTGTCATGCTTCTGACCGCATTTCTGATCATCAGTTGGACCAGTTTTAAAGTGGCTCAACAATCGCTGGAGGCGGAGATTAAAGAAAATACCCTGCCGCTCACCAGTGACAATGTCTATTCAGAAATTCAGCAGGATCTGCTGCGCCCTATTTTTATTTCCTCGCTGATGGCACACGATACTTTCGTGCGAGACTGGGTGTTGGACAATGAATCCGATCCGCAAGCCATGATTCGCTATCTGCGTGAAATCGATAATCGCTTTGATACCATTTTTTCCTTCTTTATTTCTGACAAAACCAAACGTTATTACGATCCGCAGCGGGTTTTAAAAACCATGTCAGAGAACGTTCAAGAAGATCAGTGGTATTTTCAGGCGCGCGAACTGTCGGATGAACATCCTTATCTGATTGAAGTGGGACACGACCCGGAAAAACGCGACCGCCTCGATATCTTTATCAACCACAAGGTCAAAGACTATAGCGGCAATTTTATCGGCATTGCTGGCGTCGGGATTTCGGTTGAAAAGGTCAAACATCTGATAGAGAAATATCAGGAGCGTTACCGTCGTACCATCTACTTTACGGACAAGAGCGGCCAGGTGGTGTTGCACGGTGATGATTTTCGTAATGCGCTGAATATCCACCAGCAGCCGGAGTTATCCGCCCTCGCGACCGCCATTTTGACCAATCCGGGCGGCAGCTATCAATACGACGACGAGGGGCCGGTATTTCTCAATACGCGCCTGATTCCCGAATTTGACTGGTATTTGATGATCGAGCAGCGCAGCCATCCCAGTGAACATCGGCTGTGGATTACCTTAATGAAAAATCTCGGCGTCAGCCTGACCGCCAGCCTGTTGTTTCTGTTTTTGCTGTGGTTAACCATTGGCGGTTACCAGCGTCGCCTCGAACGCATGGCTACCACGGATAAGCTGACCGGCGTGATGAATCGTCAGGCGTTTGATTACTTTTTCAAACGCCTGCGTGCCATGCGTTTTACTCACCGCAAACCCATGTCGATCCTGATTCTGGATATCGACCATTTTAAACGGGTCAATGACGCCTACGGCCACGGTGTGGGCGACTTGGTGCTGCAAAATATCGCACAGCTTCTGCTTCAGGCGATCCGCAGCTCCGATCAGGCGTGCCGCTGGGGGGGCGAGGAGTTTGTCGTGCTACTTGATGACTGCACGCTGGAGAATGCGCTGCAACGGGCGGATATTCTGCGCCGCGCCGTGGAAATCGCCGAAGTGTCCTACCAGAAAGAAAAAATCCATATCACCATCAGCGTGGGCGTCACCCAGTACCGTGAAAACGAGAATCTGGATACCTTTATCAATCGCGCCGATATTGCGCTCTATCGCGCCAAACAACTCGGCCGCAACCGGGTGGAAAGTGCGGACAATAACGCAGAGCGCCATCGCCGCAACCCATCACTTTAAAGCTGCATACTGGTCAGCAGTACGGTCATGATAACAATGCTTATCATGATCGATGCCGAGTTGGCAAAGCTGGCAACCACGGATAAATTGCCGCTAAAGCGCGACGTAAATATCGGTGATAACGAAGAGAGCGGCGCAAACACCACCACCGCTAACACCTGGCGGATTTCTAACGGCAGGGGCGTGAAGAAATAGAACAAGCAGGCAAATGCCGCCGCCGAACCGTAACGCAGCAGCAGGATGGTCAGCACGTGTTTTAACTGCGAGCGTTCGATATTGATCTCCAGCAGCATGCCGATAATCAACATCGCCACAAACGGGTTGGCATTGCCCAGCGTGGAGACCACCAGGATTACCTGCGGCGGTAAATGCCATCCCATCAACGCGGCAATCATCAGGAACACATAGACATCAAACGGCACGGAGGAAAACAAGCGTTTGATAATGTTCAGCCAACCGGAGCTTCTGCCGGTTGCTGCGGACGCCGCCGCAAAGCTTCCCCCGGTGCAGATGACCGAGTTACCGGCATCGAACAGGCACGTCGCCACAATGCCAACCGGCCCAAGAAAACTCTGCACATAGGGCAGCGTAAAACAGCCAATGTTATAGCCGGGTGAGTTGATCATGTAATACGCTTTCAGCCCTTCCGGGCGACGACGGCCAATCATATAGCCAATGCCGAGCAACAGCAGATTACAGCCAAGCCCAAACGCCACCAAAATCAACAGCGAGTGATCGACCTGAAAGCTGGCAAAACCCGTAATAACGGCGGCTGGCAACGTGAAATTCATCATCAACTTGGACAACGCCGTTCCGCTTTCCGGCTGTAACACCCCACGCCGTTTTAATTGATAGCCAATTATAATAACCAGAATAAATGAAAACGCTTTTATCAGAACATCAACCATCTCTTATCCCCGAAAACAGACCGCACCGCATCAGCCTTGAGCAGGGTTAAATGCAGCAGCAGTGAAGGTGTAACAATACCATTCTCCGTTACGCCAGTAATGAGGGATATCATGACAATCGCCTTTGATGAGCACAAAAAGGCCAGAGACGTCAACGATCGACATCACAACGATGCTAAAAGCAGCAAATGCTCTTTAAATGAAACACCACGGCGTGCCGTGGTGTTGGTGAACAACAGCGCGGCAAGCGCTCAGTGTGTTTCAGGCCGAGTCTGCACCCAGAAGGCGTGAATCAAGCCCGGAATATAACCCAGCAATGTCAGTATGATATTAAGCAAAAACGCCAGCCCTACCCCTTTCCCTAATAACACACCCAACGGCGGAAGAAGAATGGTTAACACAATACGCCAGAATCCCATGGTCACCTCCAGTCACCGTTACAAACCACGGGTTACCATTAACCCGTCACTATTCAACCTAGTACAAAAGCGCTCTGATGGCGAAAAAACAAATGAATTCAGCGCGATTCGCTAATAAAAAAACAGCGCCATCCATGACAGCGCCGTTTTTCAAGTTCAGCAGGAGTACATCACCTCAAAAGGTGATACCTCATTTCCCTTTTTTTGCATCATCATGATGATGCTCGTGCTGATGATGATGTCCGTCGTCGTGCACCTTGCCGGAACCGCCTACAGCCACAATATTGAAGGGCTGCCCATCAACCGGGATTTCTCCGCTTTCGGTGAATGCCACGGCATCCAGAACATGTATTTTACTTTTCAGAGGATCGGTAACAAAAATTTTGTCGTCAGCCACCGCAATACGTGGCCGCGGATCGTTCCAATGCCCATCCATAGAATAGGGTTCGGTGACACGGACCGATTGGGTAATTTGCCCCTTTATCACATCAACCTGATGCAGCTTGCCATCTTCGGTAAACACATAGGCATATTTAGCGCGCACCGGATCGACGGCAAAATGCACGCGACGGGTTGGCAATTGAATTAACCGGAAGCTGTCAGACTGGGTAGGATCAATCAACACAATGCGGTCAGGGCCATAATTACCGATAAAATATTGCATCCCTTTTCCGCCAATCAGCGTGGATACGCTGCCTTGCGGGAGCGAAGGCGAATAAGGCAGATGTTTGATTTCCGGTGCCGCAGTGTTTTGCGTAATCAGCAATAATCCGGTGCTGCATGCCAGCGCATAACGATTTCCCGAACCGGCTGAACCATGCAATCCTGGGCATAAGGCGTCTTCACCCACTTTTTTCCCATCCAGTCCCACTACGCGCGCCCCGACAGGCCGTTTGGAAGCATCCTCCGGGTTAGGAATTGAGACGACAGCATAGTGGTCGTAGGGCACAGCGACCCCGTGATGCGCCGCCACAACGTTCACGCTGGTTGCCGCATTTTTGCCTTGCAGAACGGCTTGTTCATTAAACAGCAGTGCATGCTTTTCGCCATCAAACCACTGCGCCACATTGCCTTGCCGCTCCACAAAGTGGCCGGGTTTGGCACCGGTAAATTCGACATTGAGCAACGCAGGGTCATCAACGTCAATATCCGCGTGATCGCCGTGATCGTGGAAAGAAATTCCCGATGAAAGGGCCGTTACGGTATTGGCACTGCCCTGCACCGCAAAAACCACCGCACCACTCTCGCTGCGGTATAACGTGGCCGGTCCTGTGACGCTAAAGGTATTCAGTTTGTCACCGTCAAGCGCATCAATCACAGTGATCACCGGTTTATCATGATCGGCGACGAATAAACGCCAGGCATTGACATCTTCAGCCAAAGACGGTGTAGCAGCAAACCCGATAAATATTGTGGCAATGGTTAATGACAATAAGTGTCTTTTCATGGTTATCTCCATATTCATTATTTTCAGCAATGATAAATCTCACCTGTCACGGTGATAATTATTGGGTCTTTTGGTTTTTACTCAGCGCAGCAATCAACGTATTGGCGTTGTGCTGCATCATCTCGATATAGGTTGGTGCAGGCCCTGCTGCGCCAGATAGTGCGTCTGAATAGAGCACACCGGCGAGATTGAGCCCGGCTTCAGCAGCGATTTGCTCAACCAGACGCGAGTTTGCGATATTCTCGGAAAATACCGCTGCCGCGTTATTCTTCTTTATTTCTCTTAATATTCCAGCTACATCGGCCGCAGATGCTTCAGATGCGGTCGACACCCCTTGCGGTGATAAAAAATGAATGCCATAGTCACGTTCGAAATAACGAAATGCATTATGCCCTACTACCACCGTGCGTCTGTTTTCTGGAATCGTTTTAATGCTGAGTTGAATATATTCATGCAATTGGGTCAGTCTGGCATCATATATTTTGGCGTTGGCCCGATAGCTATCACACCCTGGTTTATCCGCAACGCAGAAGGCATCAGCAATGTTTTTCACATAAACACGCACGTTGGCAATAGATTGCCAGGCATGGGGATCGAAAGGTGCGGCATGAAATACCGCTTTGCCATTATAAAAATGGTAATGCCCACCAGCGGGATCCTGAATAATATTCGCGCCCTTGGTGACCTCAATTATCTGTGCCGACGTTTCACTCGCGGCAACCAGACGCGTGATAAAACCTTCGAGCTGCAAGCCATTAGTGAGGATGACATCTGCTTTGGACAGCGCAATAGCATCTGCCGGAGAAGGCTCATACACGTGAGCATCACTGTCTGGCCCAACAACCGTGCGCAGTTCAATGCGTTCTTTACCAATATTGCTGGCGATATCGCCAATAATCGAGAAGCTGGCAATAACCTGTATTTTTGCATTAGCCGGTAAAGGACTCCACGCAGCGATAAAGAGCAATATCGCCACATTACCGCGTAAAAAATCAGTGAAACGCATAACCATTAACTCCTTTCAGGATTGCCCGTTATTCACTCGACGAAAAGTGATTCGGGTGATGACATGACTATTTTTCAGCACAACGATGGCGGCGGATAACAGGTATAAAAACCCGCAGGCAAGAATGATGGTGGGGCCGGAAGGCAACGAGAAATGGAAAGAGAACAGCAGACCGCTGACGCAGGCGACGATCCCCAGCAGTACGGCAAGCGCGCACATGGTTTGTACCCTTTGGGCCCAGAAGCGCGCCGTTACCGCGGGTAAAATCATGACACCTACGGATAACAGCGTGCCTAACGCCTGATAGCCAGCAACCAGATTGAGCACGACAAGCATCAGAAAAAGAAAATGAACCGGCGAGCCCAAGCGCGAAACCGATCGTAAGAATAGCGGATCCAGACATTCGGCAATCAGCGCGCGCCAGAAAACCAACAGTGTTAACAGGCTGAGCAGCGTTACCGACCAAATCAGCAACAGCGCGTCGTTCCCCAAGGCCAGAACCGTACCGAACAGCACGTGCATCAAGTCGACGCTGGAACCACGCAGTGACACGATGAGTACACCGAACGCCAAAGAAATCAGGTAGAACGCCGCCATGGCTGCATCTTCTTTTTGAACCGTCAAGCGCGACACCACGCCTGCGCTCAGGGCCACAATCACCCCTGCGGCAGCGCCCCCCAACGTCATCGGAACGATATCCAGCCCAAACAACAAAAACCCGACAGCAGCCCCAGGCAAGATGGCATGTGACATCGCATCCCCCATCAGGCTCATGCGACGCAACGTTAAAAATACCCCCACCGGGCAGGCGCTAAAACAAAGGAAAAGTGCACCAAGCAGGGCACGCCGCATAAAACCAAATTCAATAAAGGGCGCGAATAAAGAGGTATAAAGCCAGTCCATCATTCCACAACCCCATTCGCTACGGCGTACGATGTGTCCGCTGACAGTGATGACGCAAGCGAATCGAGCACCGCATGAGTCTTTCCCCAGGCCAGCAACTCGCCATTAACGGCTAGGGTTTCAGGAAAGTGGTCTCTAACCAGATTGAGATCGTGAATAACCACCAGCACCGTTCGGCCCTGTTGATGCCAGTGATTAATGAGCGACAACATCACCCGAGTGGTTTCTGCATCGATGGCATTAAACGGTTCATCAAGCAGGATGATGTGAGCATTTTGCACAATAACCCGCGCAAACAGCGCTCGTTGAAATTGCCCCCCTGACAATGCGGCAAGCGGTGTGTTTTCAAAACCCGCCAGACCGACCGCAGTCAATGCATCGACCACCCTTTGGCGCTCCTGTGCGCGATGTCGCCGGAGCAATCCCCTTTCAGGCCATAGCCCAAGCGCAACCACATCACGCACACAAGCAGGAAAACTGCGATCCAGTTCAGTCGTTTGTGGCAGATAGGCAATGCGCGCGCCCAGAGCCTTGGTATAACGCCCCGCCATCGGGCGCAAAATGCCGGCAATACCTTTGAGTAACGTCGATTTCCCCGATCCATTAGCCCCTACCAACGCCGTTAATGTGCCCGCGGCAATAGTGCCCGTGATACTTTTTATCGCGGGATGACGGCCATACCCGAATGCCAATCCATTGAGGTGCACCGAGGCATCAATCATATTTGCCACTTCCCATACAACAGGTTACGAATTGATACGTTATAACATAACAATTAAGAATTGGTAAATGACAATAAATCCATTTCTGTAGAGGGGGAGTGTCGGGCCGAGTGAAAATCAGCTCAGAGGGTGCCGTGTCCCTTTAAATGAACAACCGTGCTGGGCCAGGGATCGGCAAATATCCCTCCTGTTTTCCACCAGATAATCTCGTCTTCAGTAAGAAAGCATTGGCGCAGCACGGTAGCAAACGCCTCTATTTCCGCTTTCTCGCCGATTACGGTCAGATGACAATGTCGATCGCCAAATCGACCTGATGATGTGGCTAACTGCTGTTGAAGTGCCTGTCGCTCTTCTGCGGTCAAATGATTGTCCGTATGTTCAAGCACACCCGACTTCCAATAGCTAATGAACGCCAGACTGATGCTGCCAGCAGCCTGATTCCACAACAATGCAAGATCGTCCCTTCCCGGCAACCAGAAAAACCCTTTACTGCGATACACCCCGGTACCCATATGGTGGTGGTAGATATCCCACAACCGCTGAGGATGGAAAGGACGTTCATCCTGAATGACGCATGAAGAGAGAACAGAGTGCGATGGTGCTGTTGATTCCGGCGCACAACGGGTGTCAATGTCATCGGCCAATTCGTCGATCAACAGCGCGACACGGTGAAAGTCGTAAGGAGGTAACGCCAGCACCGCCTCCAGATCAAGGTTTCCCCACGGTACAGCAATAATGCCAACCTGTGGGTTTAATGGATGAATAGCCGCGCCAATGTCAGCGAGCGTCTCGCGCGGTAATCTGTCATATTTGGTCAAAATTATCTGGTTACAGAACATAAGTTGCTCTGCCAACAGGTTGACCACACCTCTTTTTCCCTGATCCAGATGTTGCTGCAAGGCAGTGATAAGGCTATGCCCATCGTCATAATCCTCATGGAGCATCACCGCATCTACCAGCGACAGGAAAGCATGCAGACAAACTTGCGGGTGATCGCGAAAATAGCGTACCAGCGGAAGAGGATGACTACTGCCAGAGGTCTCAAGCAAGATGAAATCAGGCGTCTTATCACTTCCCGTTTGTCTACTTAACAAGCGCGTGATGGCGTTGTCGAGTTTCACAATCCCCGTATCACTACTGATATTATCGGCGGCGATGCTGACCATATTTTGGCGGTGAGACGAAACAATTTCCGTATTTGAAATCAGCACGCCGTCGACATCCAACTCGCTCATATCATTGACAATCACCGCAACGGCATAGTCGCGTTTATGGGCTTGAACCAGTAAGCTTTTTAGTAATGTGGTTTTCCCCGCACCGAGAAACCCATTGAGAATAATCAGCGGTATTCGTTTACCCCACCTCATCGTTGATACTGTATCCGACATATCCCTCCCCTATTTTCACCCTGTCATTTCCCGGCATAGACCCACACCCAGTCCACAACCGTCATGACCGTCAAATTTTCATTATGTTATAACATAACAATTAAAGTTTTGAGATAAGTAACAACGCACCCGCATGACGCTGGAATAATGAAAACAAGCGAAAGGGCAGAAAGCTCAGGGATTACCCTTCGTTTCAGGGGTTATTTTTGTCTCAATAGGAAAGAGTGAAATGGGTACCGACGAGCGCAGCGCGCAAGCTGGATTTTCTCTCAGATCATCTCAGCGGGATTTTAATCACAGAAGGGAATGGCTATAACTGCTTGAATATGTGGCGGAGAGGGAGGGATTTGAACCCTCGGTAGAGTTGCCCCTACTCCGGTTTTCGAGACCGGTCCATTCAGCCGCTCTGGCACCTCTCCGTTTAAGTGGTTGCTATCATGCCCTGTTTTACGGCATTTTAACAGCAGATATCCTTGCCTTTGTATTCAAGTGACGACTTAGCGAGCAACACGACGATGAAATGGCCATGGAAAACGCAGCACGCACCGGAAAACACCCCTATTCAGTGGCAAGATGCCCTTGCTATTCCGCTGTTGGCGCCGTTGAGCGATAGCGAACAACAACGACTTATCGTGCTTGCCAGTGAATTTTTACATCAAAAACGCATCATTCCTTTACAGGGACTGACGCTGACTTCCGTTATGGAGCAGCGGATCTCACTGCTGTTTTGCCTGCCCGTTCTGCGGCTCGGCATCGAGTGGCTAAACGGCTTTCATGAGGTGTTAATCTATCCGGGCCCTTTTATTGTTAATGATGAATGGCAGGATGATATCGGTCTGGTGCACGCCGGGCCAGTAGTGCAATCCGGCCAAAGCTGGGATCAGGGCCCCATCATCTTGAACTGGCAAGAAGTGCAGGACAGCTTTGATTTATCGGGGTTCAATTTGGTTATCCACGAGGTCACACACAAGCTGGATATCCGTAACGGCGGGGAAGCCACCGGTATTCCACCGATTCCCTTACGCGATGTGGTGGAGTGGGAAACGCAGTTACATGCAGCAATGGAAGCACTACAAGATGAAATCGATCAAGTAGGAGAGGATGCCGCCAGCATGGATCCTTACGCAGCACAGGATCCGACGGAATGCTTCGCGGTGCTATCTGAATACTTCTTTAGTGCACCAGAACTTCTGTTCGAACGTTTTCCGACACTTTATGGCTGTTTTAGTCGCTTCTACCAGCAAGACCCACTGGCGCGATTACAATCCTGGCAGCAGGCCAACCAGCGGGCCCCCGTACTCTATTGATGAAGAATTAGCCTTAACTGTACACAGCCTAAGCAATCAGACAATACGGGCGAATTTACCGTTGACAGCCTGCCAGCCGACCGATAATATTCGCCCCGCTTACGCAATTCCTCTGTAGTTCAGTCGGTAGAACGGCGGACTGTTAATCCGTATGTCACTGGTTCGAGTCCAGTCAGAGGAGCCAAATTCTTGTTCTTATGCATCCTTGCGAATCCCTATGTGTTTTAGGTTCAACAGGTTAGCGTAAAAACCTTTCCCGATGCGTTCTTACTTTTCCCTCTGCATCGGGCGAATTTGGTGGTCAGATTTGGGGTCAGATTGGTTCGATAATGGAGTGACCCCCAAATGGCTCTTAACGATCTAAAAATCCGCAACTTAAAACCTTCCGCTAAACCTTTCAAAGCCTCCGATTCTCACGGTCTGTATTTACTCGTCAATCCCAACGGTTCACGCAATTGGTATCTCAAATATCGCATCAAGGGTAAAGAATCCCGTCTCAGCTTGGGTGCCTATCCGCTGATCACTCTTGCCAACGCACGGCAGCAGAGTGAAAGCATTCGCAAGCAGCTGGCGCACAACATCAACCCAATGCAGCAACGTGTCGCTGAAAAGACTGCCGGTTCCCCTGAAAAATGCTTTAAGGCCGTCGCACTGAACTGGCATCGCAGCAACAAGGCCTGGTCAGAAAACCATGCCGCCCGGCTGCTTGCCAGCATGAACAACCATCTCTTTCCGGCGATTGGCAACATGCTCGTGACGGAGTTAAAAACGCAGCATTTCACTGCACTGCTTAAAGGCATCGAAGCAAAAGGATTGCTGGAAGTCGCGTCCCGCTCCCGGCAGTATCTGTGCAACATCATGCGTTACGCCGTGCAGCAGGGGCTGGTAGAAAACAACACGGCGCTGAACCTTGAAGGGGTAACCGCACCGCCGGTTAAACGTCATTACCCTGCCCTTACGCTGGAGCGCCTGCCGGAGCTGCTGGCGCGCGTTGGCGATTATACGGCCGGAAGACATTTGACCCGATTAGCGGTGATGCTCACCCTGCATCTGTTTATCCGCTCCAGTGAGTTGCGCTTTGCCCGTTGGGGTGAGTTTGATTTCAAGAACAAGATATGGACCATTCCCGCCACCCGGGAGGCCATTACCAACGTGCGCTACTCGGGGCGCGGAGCGAAAATGTGCACCCCGCACCTCGTCCCCCTTTCCCAACAAGCGATAGTTATTCTGAAACTGATACAAGACATCTCCGGCCATCAGACATTGGTGTTCCCCGGCGATCATAACCCGTCTAAACCGATGAGTGAAAACACCGTTAACAGGGCACTGCGGTTAATGGGATATGACACCAAAAATGATGTCTGTGGTCATGGATTCCGCGCGATGGCATGCAGTGCCCTGATGGAATCAGAATTGTGGTCACGGGACGCGGTCGAGCGCCAAATGAGCCATCAGGAGCGCAACAGCGTGCGGGCAGCCTATGTCCATAAAGCGGAGCACCTTCATGCCCGAATTGCGATGATGCAGTGGTGGTCGGATTATCTGGATGCGAATCGGGAGGGATACGTTGCACCGTATATTTATGCGAGGAGCTGTCGGGAAAATGAAATGAGCCAGGTCAGTGGATAAAGCAGTGAGTTAGCCGTTTCGGTCTTTCTCTTGGCGAAAAGGTTAGCCTGGGGCCATGTAATACAGTTGGCCCCAACCAGACTCACTTAACCTTTTGGTTCAATACCGCGTGTCTGGAGTTCCTTGCGCAAAACGCGCTTTATCCACGTAGCCAATGTCTTATCACCATCCTTATGGGCTTGTTCTTCCAGTTGTGCTCGAAACTCGTGAGAAAGCCGGATTTGGTACTGGTCTGTTTTTGATTTTTCACTTGACATTGTAATTACAAATTCCCTAGCATGGTATCGTTGTAATTACACCGCAATTACACGGTGCTTTGCAACTGCAAGAGCGAAGCCCGGCAGTGCTAGGAACACTAACCGGACTTCTGACCACAACATTAAGGAGATTAATGCTATGGCTGATATCGATTGTAACACGAGCACGCCTTATCAATCACTGGCGGAGTGCGATAGCCTCTATTCTGCCATGAGCGCCGCACTGGCTCATCTGGACTTCGCAAGCATGGACAAGGATGAGTTGTCGCTGACTGCCTATTACTGTGCCGAAGCGCGTGCCGGGCTTTGTCATTGCCTCAATTTTATCGGTGATGCTCTGATCACCTTTGCCGAGAATGAGGTCTACGAATCCACGCCTGAGAGCCTGTGCCAATTAGGTCATGGGCTGACGGCTATCTGCCTGCTTATACCTGCCCTCACCGATATGCAAGAGCGCGCGCAAGCGCTGACCACCAAGACCACTCTCTGAATGTAGCACTGCCCATTAAAGCTCTGCCGTGATCGTTAACGGTCAGGGCTTTTTGTTGGTCTAGCGGTATAACGACCATTTTTCGTATCGCATACCCCGTGGTTATCGCATGCCTTTGTCATGTTCCCGGTGCTTACACAAATAGCCTCCTACGCCAGCTAACATATATCGCACGAAGACACTTGCTATAGATTGAATAACGACAAAGTCACAACGTGGTGATGATCAATGGTATGAAGAGTTTGAACGCGATAAGTCTGATGTACTGAAGGAATAAAGAACTGCGCGGCATAACATGCAGAGAGCGGTGGCTCCCCGGTTCTTGGTTCGCATTGTTACTTGATAAGCAATTACTGATGCAGTTGCGCCAATTCCTCTGCTGTCAGCCCTGTCATTTTCATCACGGCGGCATCATCCATGCCATTCTGCCGCATGGTGCTAACGATTTTCAGTATAGCCAGGCGTTCACTACGCTTTCCTAATTCCATGCCTTTCTCAATACCCTTCTGCTCGAGTCGCTGTGCTATGGTCATCAGTTCTTCCTCATGCTGTGGCACACGGTATGCCAGTTCACGGACAAAGGCCTCAACGTCTAACGCATCTCCTGCCTCTACCATGTAGTTTACCAGTGATATCGTCTGTTGTCTGGTCATGTACCCCGCCAGCAACAGCGTCACCAACCTGTCCATCAACTCCGCTAGATCGCGCTGACGAATGTGCTTTTGCAGCAGAGTCAGCGCCGCCATGCTGCGATGCTCCATGATCTCATCATCCGGGATCACTGTCACATCCACCAGAGGGAAAGGGTTACCGTAAAGCCGTTCAGCCACGTCCGGACGATCGAATCCGTCTAACCAGTTGGTGGAATAGGGATAGGGGCTGGGACTGCCTGCATAAAACAGTATCGGGATCACCAGCGGTAATGTCTTGTGTTTCGCGTCGAGATGCTTCTGCATGGCCGCGATGGCGTATCTCATCAGGCGAAATGCCATGTGCTTGTCCGCTGAGCTCTGGTGCTCAATCAGCACATGAATATACCCTTCCCCTACCCGCGTTTTTACGCTGTAGAGCACATCGCTGAAGTAGGCGCGCAGGTCATCTTCAATAAAAGAGCCTGACTCGAGTTTCAGAGTGGTAAGGTCACACAACTCCCGTAATTCGCCAGGCAAATGCAGTTGCATAAAATCTCTGGCGGTATCTGAGTTTGCCAGAAACTGCTTGAAAGTTGCATCATGAGGCGTCGGCGTGCTGCTGCTCTTTTTCATTGTGTCAGGCTCGAAAGTCGTCTGACACGATATTAACCACCCTGACCTCTCCGCTTCGTCAAAGAGAACGTGATTCTTAGGCAATATAGGTCATGGACTGACGGCTATCTGCCTGCTTATACCAGCCCTCACCGATATGCAAGAGCGCGCGCAAGCGCTAACCAGCAAGCTAACTGTCTGACTGTGATAAGACCCCAACCGTCAGTGAGGATGGTTGGGGTATATTTACGAGGCGTCTTGCATTAACAGAATATTCTTCATATTATTTCTTTTTTCCCACTCGCATTTATTTATTAAAATCATCTTTGCAAATAAAGATTTCATTTCTTTTTTCCCGCTACTGAACATTCCCAAACCCAACCTGCTAAAAGTCACAAGCATTATTCTGAAAACACCTAACGCAGGCTTAATCATTCGACTTTTTATTTTTTACAATTGGGAGGTGTTGAATTATCGACACACACTGTTTAAATTTGACATAATAATTAATGACAGCACCGTAAAGTCAGCATTAACCACAAGGAGGCGTGTTATGCAACGACGTGATCCATATGCAAAAGCTGGCAGCAAGATGTCCGATTGGGTGACAGTTAATGAAGCTGTTCACATTATGAAAAAACAAGCCAGTCTGGATTTATCAGACAGTTACATATACAGATATGCTCTGTGCAACAAACTACATTTATCTATTTACTTTCAATCACCGATTAAACTCAGAAGAGTCAGTCTATCGAAAGGTAAAATACATCTGATTAAAGTTGATGATTCATTGGTTAACCGTTTATGTTTTCTTGATACTCACAACTTCATTAACGGAAACGATTTAATACCCAGTACAACAGGTGAGTATATATCTCCTAATTCTCCAATCATTGACACGGCGTTAATTGGTCATGAGTTTTTTGAAATACAACGATTATTGGCAGCTACGCTTCATCTACGTCGTCCCTTGTCGCAAAATTGTGGTGCAAATTATGGTATCTCAGTCATACATGACGGAGAATTATTTCAAGTATTTGAAATAAATTCATTATCCGATAGGATAAAGCAGCAAATAACGAGGTTGCCCAGGGCATTAGCGAAAGAGATTAATCAGCATATTCCTTCATGCTATCTAACTGATCATTGTAAAACGGGTTATTTTCCTATCCATCATATCCCTCAGGATGCTTTTTTCGTACTCCGTCAGGCCGAACTCGATAAACTTCGTGGAATATTATCAAAAAAAGAATCAACAGCGCCATCATCCACGCGTATGTCATTTCCTCAATCACGTTTTTTTTGGCTTGCCTGTAAGCATAATGAAATCATCAGCCCATTAATTAATCAGCCGTATAAACTGGTGTCTATCTTTGAGCAGTGGGCTCTGGCTGACGGGCTCAGCGATCGACTCAGTGGCGATACATTGAAAGCAGCGCTTGAACGCGGCAAGCCTCATATATTGAAAGGATAAAACTCACTATGAAGACAGACTCAGGCATACTCATCGCCCATGCTCACAACGCGCGTTGTTGCTTGATAAGCGATTACTGATGCAGTTGCGCAAGCTCCTCTGCTGTCAGCCCAGTCATTTTCATTACAGCCGCATCATCCATGCCATTCTGCCGCATGGTGCTAACAATTTTCAGTATAGCCAGGCGTTCACTGCGCTTTCCTAATTCAACGCCCTGCTCAATGCCTTTTTCAATACCCTTCTGCTCGAGTCGCTGCGCTATGGTCATCAGTTCTTCCTCATGCTGTGGCACACGGTATGCCAGTTCTCGGACAAAAGCCTCTACGTCTAACGCGTCTCCTGCCTCTACCATGTAGTTTACCAGTGATATCGTCTGTTGTCTGGTCATGTAACCCGCCAGCAGCAGCGTCACCAGTCTGTCCATCAACTCCGCCAGATCGCGCTGACGAATGTGCTTTTGCAACAGAGTCAGCGCCGCCATGCTGCGATGCTCCATGATCTCATCATCCGGGATCACTGTCACATCCACCAGCGGGAAAGGGTTACCGTAAAGCCGTTCAGCCACGTCCGGACGATCGAATCCGTCTAACCAGTTGGTGGAATACGGATAGGGGCTGGGGCTGCCTGCATAAAACAGTATCGGGATAACCAGCGGTAATGTCTTGTGTTTCGCATCAAGATGCTTCTGCATGGCCGCGATGGCGTATCTCATCAGGCGAAATGCCATGTGCTTATCCGCTGAGCTTTGGTGCTCAATCAGCACATGAATATACCCTTTCCCTACCCGCGTTTTTACGCTGTAGAGCACATCGCTGAAGTAGGTGCGCAGGTCTTCTTCAATAAAAGAGCCTGACTCAAGCTTCAGGGTGGTAAGGTCACACAGCTCCCGCAGTTCGCCAGGCAAATGCAGTTGCATAAAATCTCTGGCGGTATCCGGGTTGGTCAGAAACTGTTTGAAAGCCGCATCATGGGGCGTCGGCGTGTTGCTGCTCTTTTTCATTGTGTCAGGCTCGAAAAGTCATCTGTTGCAATGTTAGCAATCCCGACCTCTCTGCTTCGTCAAAGAGAACGTGATCCTTAGTACGGCATTAGCTGCTAACGCGCTGCGCTTGTTGGTTCATTGTGGGACATCTATCCAACCAGATACCGTAATTGTCTTTTTTAACGATGCAATTCAAGAGGTGAAAATCTACGCGCTTTCATGAAAAGACTATTAGGCGATCCGTATTAAGGGTTGAATAACCCGTAATACGAGCTCACAAGCTTTCTCTTCAGTTCCGTCTGTGTTGTTGTGTTAGTGCACATTGTGTCTGACGGACTCAGGAGGATAATAATGACATCTCATCAATTATTGCGTTTGAAACAAGTCAGAGAAAAAACAGGGCTTAAGCGCTCACAAATTTATTTGTATATGAAAACAGGTGATTTTCCGCAATCTATTAAAATTGGCCCCACCAGCGTTGCCTGGCTTGAATCCGAGATTAATGAATGGATTGAACAAAAATTATTCTACCGCAACCAGAAAAAACAGGAGGGTGACTAGCCATGATCCCCTCACTCAATTACGTCATATTGATTGATGCCTTACGCGCGCTAAAAGAAGGGAAAATTCGTTATTGCGAAAAATTAGGCTTCACTTACGATGAAATGAATGCGCTCAATAGAATGACCCTGGATGATTTTTTTATTATCAGCAGAGCATCTGCCCAGTTTATGAATGTGATCATTCACCATGAGGCTTTGCATCTTCTTCTGCTCCAATCCGACCAGGAAGTGAAACTTCAGCATCAAATTAATCGGGCAATTTCGCTTGGCGGTTCACTTGAACTTATAAACCGGTATTTTGGCCTGACTAGCCATGAAACGTGTGCCCGTCGCCGGTTATTGGGTCTTCGTGTTGCTCAGGGACGAACGCGGCTTCCAAATGAAGATATCGATGCAGATATCTGGCTACGTTGGCAAAAGCAACGCGTGGATAATATCGAATCACTGCATGCACTCGATGCCATGATGCAAATCACCGAAGAACTCGCTGGCAAGGATGATGCTCCCACCCTGACCGCTGTCTGGCAGCGTATCGTGCTTAGTGAAAAAGAAAAATTAGTCAGGGGAAAGGCGAATGCCCGATAAAATCAATCGCGAGCAGGAATTCAATGAGCAGCCCTTGGAAACCATGATAAAAAAATCCGTTTTAAACCGGCTTCAACATCGTCATTATTTTACTGTCGACTTTGTGGTGACCCCATTCCAGATAAACGCCGCCAGACCTTGCCCGGTGTGACCACATGTATTGATTGCCAGACCCAGATTGAATGTAAGCGTTGCTAGAAAATGCAATGTCAGACACAGAATATCTCTTTTTGGGTAGATGACATTCGCTCGGACGTGAGCTGGCGGTGTCCTGTATTTAAATACGATTAAACATGACAGTCTGTTGCGTGCGAAAAGTGGTAGTGACATTGAATAACTAGGACGTTTATCGACCTGCTGCATCTTCAAAACCCATGTTATGGAGTAACAGACACGCTGGCGGACAATCCTGCCACTAATTCGACACCCTCAGGCAACGTGTCTATATGAATGCGAACCGGGATACGCTGTGCCAGCCGCACCCAGCTAAATGTCGGTTCAACTTCCGGCAGGCCAAGCCCACCCGTTTCGTCATTATTGTCACCGATACCATGGCCGATACTTTCAACATGGCCGGTTATAACGGGGTCAAATCCCATCAGCGCGATATGTGCGCTGCTCCCCACTCGAATATGACGCAATTTGGTCTCTTCAAAATAGCCGACTACCCAGAAACTCTGCGCATCGACGATAGCGACTTTTGTCTCCCCCGCACTAGCATAATCACCAGGGCGAAGCCGGAGATGCGTGACATATCCTGCAACCGGTGACCTGATGGTGGCGTGGGATAAATTAAGCTGTGCCAGTTCCAGCGCGGCCAGCGCGCTATGATAATTGGCTACCGCGATGTTTGCCGCACTGCCGGTTTGCTGTACATCTTCGCCGGAAATCACCCCTTTGATCTGAGAGCGACGCCGGGCAGCATCCTGGCGCATCAGCATCTCATGACGTTTCGCTTCAACGTCTGCCTGCGCGCTGACCACCGCCAGCGTTAACCAGTGTGGATCGATGGAATAGAGAACATCGCCATGATTAACCCACTGATTGTCACGAACCGCCACGTTACTTATCTGGCCGGAAACCTCCGGCGCAACCCGCACCACATCCGCACGGACCCGGCCATCACGGGTCCAGGGCGTCTGCGCATAGTGTCGCAACATCATAAAAGCCAGAAGGGTTGCCACCGCTACTGCGCTTAACGTCAGCGCATAGCGGCCCAACAGAGAGAGTAAAGATTTCATGCGAATATTCCCAGCGCGGTCAGGCTCTGCAAGAGCAGAAAAAAGGTAACGATATAGATTGAGAAATCAATCAGCGGGCGAAAAGGCAAGCGACGGTAAAGCCTGCTGAAAGAGAAAATTGGCACAAGTAACAACGTGCAGGCCAGGGCAACGATGGCTGCCACCAGCAGGCTGGGTATAAAAACTCCCCCGATATTCATGTCATTCATCATCAGCGAGCGCCTTCTTCTGCTCCCGCAGCGCACAATGCAGATCAACCAGCCTGTCGACCCACTGGCGCGATTGTTCATCTGGTGCAGGCACACGGAGGTCGATGATGGAGGCAATGCGCGCCTGCAAACACCCGGTGCTGGTCATGCGAGTAAGGAGATAAAGCACCTCATTGATCTCTCTGCCCGCCGGCGTATCACAGCGACGTAAGTGCATCACCGCGAGTCCAATACGCAGATAGTGCAACAGAGCGTTAAGTGCCAGCGCCGATGACTTCCCGCTGCGTGGCAAACGCGGCAGCAACAGCGCCGCTCTGTCGATCATTAAATGAGTCCAGTGCATTTCATCACCGTTAAACTTGCCGTTCACGCTTCGGCGAATGTCGCGTTGGCAAAGCTTCAGCAGACGGTTTATGGCCGCATCTGCCTGCACGGTTTGCAGCAGGCTCATGCTGATGACAGCAAAGCCGGTCGCGGTGAATAATGCGATAGCCGTGTTAACCGCCACGACAAAATCTCCCCGATAGTGTGCGCCTAGCTCGCTCAAAATAGGCAGCGTCAGGGTGATCCCCATCGCCATAAAGGTAGTGGGTGGCCGGGCCTGGAGCGATCCGGCGAGCAGATATGCCGGGGCAAGCACCGCAACCAACACCGTGAAATCGCTCACCTGAGGGAGCACAGCAAAGCTGTAGACCAGGCTTAGCAATACGCCCCAAACGGAGCCAATAATGTATTTCACAATATGCGGGGACGGCGTGTCGAAACTGCCAAACAGCGTGCAACAGACGCCAAGGATAGAAACTGCCGTGTCGCCCTCTGACCAGGCAGAGTAAATCCACATCAGGCAGCCACTCAGGATGATGACGAAAGCGCCCAGCGCCGTGCGGGCAGCGGTATAGGGATCGCGGTGAAAAACGTAACCTTTCACCGCCCTGCCTTCCGTCTGCGCTGACGCCGGCTTTGCCAGATAGATGGCGTCAGAAAGGCGCTCACACTGTTGCATGAGGATAATAGCCTCCGTCAGATAACGCACAACGCTCGCCCGCAACGCGTCTTCGAACGTCATGGCACGCGCCGCACACAGCTGCGCAAACTGTTCACTGCGTTTTTTTAGCGCTTCTGCCGTGCTTTTCCGTTCCGCTTTATCCTCGCAGACAAACCAGGACAGAGCATCGTCCAGCAGGATCTGTAGATCGGCTGACATCGTCTCTATCATCGGTAAGCGGTCGCGTAATTCACAGTTCACGATTAATAAGCGTGCCAGCCTGTCATGGATAGCTTTTCTGGCCTGTCGGACCGGAACCGATAGGGCAAAGTCATAAGGGATGTGATGGCTTATGCCCTGCAAAAACTGCAATGCCAGCGCCAGATGCAAGGGCCCTGCAACCCCATCGGGTTTGCCTGCTAACGTGTCGGCAATCCCCTGCCGTGCTGAGCGCAGCGTCTGGGATAACGTGCTGTTAAACAGCCCAGAGATACGCGTCGGCAAAATATACCGGTGAATCAGTGCAGCACAGAAAATGCCAATCATGATCTCCTGCACCCGGATAATGGCGATATGAAAAATTGCACCGGGATCCACTACCGCCGGAAAGCCAATCAGGCTCGCGGTGTACCCGGCTAACACAAAGGCATACGCACGGGGTGTGCGTTCAAGCAGGGATAAATAGAGGCAGAAAGCGATCCAGCCAGAAAGCATCACACTGCAAAAGATCGGCATATTGACGAAAGCGGGCACGATGAAAACGGTCGCCCCGGCACCAACCAGAGTTCCGACCAGACGATAGAGGCCTCTGCTCAGTGACGCGCCCACCGAGGTTTGTGAAACGATATAAACGGTAATGATCGCCCAGGATGGACTCTCAAGGCCTATCGATAACGCAATGTAATAAGCGAGCATTGCAGCGGCAAAGCTTCTCGCGGAATAGAGTAAGGCATTGGCATCGCTTAGCAGCGCAGTGGGAGTCTGCAAAAGGCTTATCCGACGGTACACAGCGTGTAGTGTGCGTAAACAAGGAAAGTGGCCGAAATCAATTTTGTTCATGCCGGGGATTATTACCGGCTTGCGTCCCCGCTTAAATACTCTATTCTGTCAAAAAATCCCTATATCCTGCCAATGTTATGAAATCCCGGTTCGCTACTACATTGTTTGATCCTGACGCCACGCTGTGCCCGGCGGTCGCACGTCACCTTGATTTTGTTGATTACGAGGCAGAAGTGCCGGTTCATACGCACCGTAAAGGGCAACTGATTATTACGCTGTATGGCGCGGTTATCTGTCGGGCGGAAAACGATATATGGATTGTGCCGCCAAACTGTGCCGTCTGGATCCCCGGCGGGATCCCTCATAGCGCTAACGCGACCTGGAACGCACATCTCAATTATTTATTCATTGAACCCGGAGCCGCAGCGCTTCCGGAGAGATGCTGCACGCTGGCGATTTCCCCGTTGATTAAAGAACTGGTTGGTCGGTTAGCCATCGAGGATATTGGTTATCCGCCGGATAGCCATGCTGCCAGGCTGACCAGAGTCACACTCGATGAATTAGTCAGCATGCCGCAGCAGAAATTGAGCCTGCCGGTCTCGTCTCATCCCAAAATCCGCGCCATGGCTGATGCGTTGGTCAGCCACCCGGAGGACCGGAGCACCTTTAATGCGTGGGCAAAGCGACTGGCGCTCAGCGAGCGTTCATTAGCGCGGCTGATGGTGCGCGAGACCGGGTTAACCTTCGGGCGATGGCGTCAGCAACTGCACTTGATTATTGCGCTTCAGGAACTGGCAAGCGGCATATCGGTACAAAACGTGGCGTCTAAATTAGGGTATGAATCTGTTAATGCCTTTATTACGATGTTCAGGAAAACGATGGGCAGCACGCCCGCTCACTATTTTGCCGAACGGAAAACAAGCGCACGTTAAACGCATGCGCTAGTGCATTAAAGGACAATGTTAAGCGACAGACTGCTGTTTGAATGACAGGCCAAACCGGTAACTTCTGCGCTTTAACCCGGCCCTTCACTGCCAGCCGCCAGCAGTGGAACCAGCACATTACTGATGGGAACGGGGATCCCGTGAACCTGACCTAAGCGCTGTATCACGCCATTGCGAATATCCCACTCCATAGGACGGTTAGCCTGACGATCGGCGAGAATCGACGAGCCTAAATCTGGGGATGCACGCTGATAATTAACCACGATCTCCTGTACAACCTCATCGTCCAACACCGCCCCCTCGGCACGGGCGACGGTGAGACACTCACGCAGATACGCCTGAGCCAACACGATAATATCCTCACGGGAAAACATTCCTGCGCGGCGATTCGCAAGCACCATCAGACCAGCAAGCGCATTTTGCAGTAGCTTGCGCCATGCAACAGAGGCAAAGTCAGCAGACAGCTCAACCGCGCAGCAAGAACCGCTCAGCGCATCAATCACACGTTTTGCCGGCAAAACATCCGGCAGCGTCAGACGCGGTTTGGCGCGTAGCCAGACCGATGCATTCGGTTCGCGCTGAGCCGGGAACCAAACCACTGAGGGCAGCACCGTTGCTTCATTGACCCAAGGTTCAAGCTGGGTTTTCTGTTCGATGCCGTTTTGCAGAGCGCAGACCACTGTGTTTTCATTGCACAACGCGCTTAACCAACCAACAATATCGGCGTTCTGGGTTGTTTTCACTGCGACAAAAACCAGATCACAGGGATCGGACACCTCCTTGGGATCGCTTAATACCGGACCAGGAACAACAATTTCGACATCATCGTAACGCAAAAGTAACCTCGGATGCGCCGAGCGCCCGCAGAGTAACGGCGTGCGACCCACTTCATGCAACATCGAGGCAATGGTGGTACCAATCGCACCTGGCCCAATCAGCGCAATTCTCGGATGGTCTGGCATCGTTAGTTCTCCTGATTCACTTAACCTACCATCAGTGTGCCAGCAACAGCGTATTCCAAGTGAGATGTAGCAAGGCAGCAAATAACGTTAAGTGAAATAATAGTTACGGACATGCACAGATGCTAAACAGTACACACCATGAAGAACAGTGAAGTGTCGTCATCATGGCATGAAAAAATACTCATACCTCAATGATAACGCCGCTGCGCCTGCTGTGACTCTTCCAGCAACCAATGCCGGAATTTCATGATGTGCGGCTGTGTTTCGATCCCCTGCGGACAGACAAAGTAATAGGCCGCCGGTGAAGGAAACCGGACGTTAAAAAGACGCGCCAACGTGCCACTGGCGATCTCTTTTTCAACGTGTCCACTACGTGCCAGCGCAATACCCTGACCGAGGAGCGCGGCCTCAATCGTCATATTGGTATCAGCAAAGCGCACACTCTCGTGCAGTACATTGATATTGACTCCGGTTTGCTCAAACCAGGTATCCCATTTTGGCACCAAATCAGCACCGTCACGCGTCAGCAACGGATAGCGCAGCAGTTCAGCAGGTTCCGCAGGAGTGCCAAAACGCTGTAGGAGCGACGGGCTGACCACTGGAAATATCTGCTCGCGAAACAAAAACTCGGTGAAAAGTGCAGGATAGTTGCCGTGACCAAATAGGATTGCCACATCGGACTCTGTCCCTGCAAAATTGATAGCTTGATCCGAACTGCTCAACGACACCAAGATCTCTGGATGTAAACAAGCCAGGGCAGGCAGACGCGGCAACAGCCACTTCAGCGCAAAAGAGTAGGTGGTATTTACATGCAATCTTACCCGGCCGTTTTGCTCACGCAGCTCCGAAAGGGTAGTATCGAGTTTGCTGAAAAATTCCCGCACCAGCGGCGCGAGCGCTGCTCCAGCAGGTGTCAGGCTCAGTGTTTTCCCGCGCTGAAAAAGTTGCAGGCCCCAGAGATCCTCAAGGTTTTTTAGCTGATGGCTGACGGCACTTTGGGTAATAAACAGCTCTTCAGCGGCGGAGGTAAAGGTAGCGTGGCGCGTGGCGACCTCAAACGCGCGCAGCGTGGCAGTAGGTGGAAGATTACGCATTCTTTTCTCTCTTTTAATGAGTGAATACTCATATCACTACAGATCCGCCCCCCTGCGCCAGAGAAATAACAAAGGCCATTAGACGTACGGATTGCCTTACCAGAATGCAGCATGGATGCCCGCCATAAAAATCAATTGAGGTATATTGTTCCAACATCCGTCTTTGGCACAAAACAGATAATTAGCTAAGACACTGCCCTAACCCACAAAAATATCAGCCCTACGCTGAACCAATACCACTAACCCCCTTCTAACGACTCCTCTTTTTTCTTTGATTTTTCCAATCTGAGTTTTCCCTATCGAAACAGCCCCTCCATAGCGCACCCTACTCTCGCCAGCACTGTCTGGCTAACCGCAAGGACGCTTATTCGTTCGGACACAGTATCGCTCTTTAACAATAAGACCGGGCTGTCACATAACCACAATTCAGGGTGCCGCTGAATGTTCTCGCTGACCCGTTAAAACCGGAATACAGGATCGGGATGTGACTCATTTATTAACTCAATAAATTGGCGTTTATGTCTTTACGGAAAAATGGCAGGAAGAAGCGCAAGCAGCGAATGCCAAACCACCCGACATGCCATATTCTTTAGTTGAATACGCATCCGCAGACTCTGTCGTTATCCGCCAGATAATCACTCGATGATGACAAATAGAAATTCACCCAGGCCACCGTCAAACACGGATTTTATCTGGATGAAAACCGCGTGAAACAAAGTCACCACCAGTGTTATCTCGACACACTCGAAACGATCCGCAATAACCAAGAATAAGCCTGCGCATAAAAATAACGCGCCCTCGGCAAAATACCCTCCATAAATACCGACCTGTCTTTAGCAACGGATGGCGATAGCCACCCCGCAGGGGCGGGGCAAATTACGCAGTAATTTGGGCAAGTCCGGCGCAGGGCATGGCGCTTTCAGGCTTTTTAATGCCTGCCCCGCGCAGGCATTAAAAAGTGGTGTGCGGCGAGTAAATTCAATTTCGCAGAAATTGCTAATTGGCGTCGCCCGCACCCACCGGCGAGCGTTCCCCCCAGGGAGCCGAGCAGGCCGGGGGGAGCCGAATAAATTTTGCCGCCCCAGCGAGCAAAAAGACGCGCCCACGCGTCGGTTTATTTGGGGGGCGCAGCCCCGCACACCGTCGCGGCTAAGTCTCCGGCCAACAGCCGGTAGCGTGGCGCGACCAACCCCTTTAAAGGTCAGCTTCCCGCTTATTTCACGTTGCAAGGAACGCGCAAGGGAAATAAAGGGCCAAAGCGACCGTCTTAAAGGGGTTGGTCGCGCGTAGCGCGCGACGGTGTGCCGCTCTTGACCCTGGGGGTTTTGGTGCGGCGTCCAGCCGCGACATTACCCCCATGCGCCAGGCAATAAGGGCGTCCAGCCCGCATGTACTGGCGCATGTCATTGCCCGTCATGCGGGCGTTTCAGGGGACAGTCGACCACGGGTCGGCGGGACCTTGAAAGCGCGGATAACGGGCATGAGCGCCGCAGGCGTTCATTGCTTTGTTGCCCCCTGGTGGGCGTCCTTCGTGGGCGTCACCGATGGGCGTGGGGTATCACGCCCATCGGTGACGCCCATGCACTGCCCCCATAACACCACAATCACACCGGAGATCACTGCAATGGCAACCCATCTGATACAAAGGCTGAATGCCTTTACGGATGCCTTTTCTTTTTTTCTACTCTGGCTGCAACACAACCCGGTAATATTATCCATATTTGCCGGACTGACGCTGCCATTTATATTTAATCTGCCACGTGAAGAAAGAAAAAACGCCCCCTTTTGGTTAAAATTGGTGGCGGGTGTATCCACCTTCTTTTTCATATTTGGCACCCTGTCACCGCTGACCATTCAGGGGCTAAGTTTTTTCTTCAAAGTACTCGACAATAACATTTTGCTCAGATTATCACTCTGGATACTGACTGTCGGATTTACGCTGGCTGGTCTGGCTTTTCATATTACTGTCCGAAGGCTGCTGACGGGTGAAATCGACAGTTTAAAACATCGGATGATTAAAAAAAGCAAGCTGGAAAGAAATGTCAGAACGGATGTTCGTGAAGTCAGGGACATGTTACCTGACAGCATTGCGTATAATCCGCTGGATTATATTAACCTTAATAACGGTATCTTTATCGGGCTGGACAAAGATAATCAGCCACAATATATCACCGCCGAAGAATTTCAAACTCAACACGCTGACCTTATCGGCACCACAGGTTCTGGTAAAGGCGTCAGTGCCTGTGAACTGCTTTATCAGGCAATACTTGCAGGTGAAGGCGTGTTTGTCGAAGATCCCAAAAATGATGAGTGGGCACCGCATGTTCTGCGGGAGGCCTGTCAGAAAGCGGGAAAACAATTTTTTCTTATTAATCTGAATGACCTTCATTTTCAGCTTGATTTACTGGCTGATATTTCTCATGAACAACTGGAGGAGCTGTTTAATGCCGGTTTCAGCCTGGGTAAAAAAGGCGAAGGTGCTGACTTTTACCGTATCGCCGACCGTCGCGCAGCCAGAAATACGGCAGCTATTTATGAAAAGGGCATGACGTTACGCGACTTATTTAACACTGACTTTGTGAAATCCCTCAGTGAAGATGTGCCTGCTTTTTATGGCGAGCTTGAAGAAATCGCTTTAGTGAATTCCATTAATGCCCGCAACGGATTTTCCTTAAAGACCATTTTTGATGAAGGCGGATGTTGCTACATCATCGGCTCAATGCGTAATCAGAAAATCATATCGGCTCAGCGAATGATTTTAACTCGCCTGATTCAGATAGCCGAAATGCGTGACCGGATAAAAGACAAATCTCGTCCCGTCGCTATTTTTCTTGATGAACTCAAGTATCACCTGTCCCGCCCTGCGCTTGAAGGACTTGGCGCAGCGAGGGACAAAGGTGTGCATATCATCATGGCCCACCAGTCGGTAAAAGATTTGTATGATTGCCCGGCAGATTTGGAGGGTGATGCCGTTGCCGGTTCTGTGATTGAGAATTGCAAGTTTATGCTGGTTTATCGCCTTCGCGATCCGGACACTGCCGACTGGGTGGCAAGGATGACCGGCTCAATTCTGGTAGACGATGAAATGAGGAAAGTGAAAACGGATATATCCCTGACGGAGAAAATGGAAACGGACAGGATGATCCGCCAGGCTGAGAGATATTATATAGACAGCAACATGTTGCTTAACCTCCCCCAATTTGTTGGTTTTGTTTTCACCCAGAATGATCTGGCGAAGGCAACCAAACTATTCCACATACCGGCAAAAAAGCAATATATCGATCTGCTTTCGTTTGAGCATAAAAATCCTCCGCACACCGAAAAAGAAAATCAGATTCACAAACCTTCCATTAACCTGTGAGGCTATCAATGCTTATTCATAACGTTGCTGAAAGAAATGAAGCCGCAAAACGAAGAATGCGGGCATTGCTGTATTTTCTCAAGGAAGAAACGATCTCTGATTTGCGGACCTTAAAAAAAGTTGTCGGCTATAAAGGAAAACATAACCATGCGATGTATAAACTGCTCAATAAAGCGGTTGCGATGGGCCTCCTGATTAAACACGAATATCCGGTATTGACCGGGAAAAAATCATTGTGGGGGCTCAGCATGCAGGGACTGGCGATGGTGGTTAGCGCTGATGACAAGGTTTTCCCCGCCTATTTTGAACCGGGAAAACTCAAACACTCGACGCTGGAACATCGACTGTTAAATCAGCGGGTCAGGATCGCCCTTGAGGAAAAAGGCGGTACGGGCTGGCTTAACGGCGATCGGAGAGAGTTTATGTTGCGATACCCGGGCTTCCGACACCGACCGGACGGCATTATTACCTTAAGCAGCGGTGCCATCGTTGCAGTGGAAACAGAGCGGTCGATGAAAACCCGCGCCCGTTACATCAGCATCATTAACAGTCATCTCGCCGCCAGCGACGCCGGACGCTGGCACTATGCGATGTATGTTATGCAGAACAACAAAACCAAAATCGCGCTCATCAGGCTATTTGACAGTATCAGGACGGTGGTAAGGAACGGAATTTTGGTTCCGTTTAATGCGAAAAACCGGGAGATGTTTCTCTTCCGCACGATAGACGAACTTGAACAGACTCCCGCCAGCGACGATTAAAGGCATGCCTGTTTAACAGCATAGAAAGAAACGTCAGAACCCGTCGATGAGGAAGTCTATTGCAGCCTTTATCTGAGTGCGGTACTGCGACGCATCACAAAACACCGCCCCCAGAGCCTGGAGAGGGATACTTGCCAGCTCGTGAGTCATTACGGCGTATTCTTTGCCGTCCGTCAGCCTGACGACGGGGACAAGGCGATCCGGTCGGCGGCCTGCCGGATACTTTTCAATAGGCAGCAATGGGATCACTATCCGACGATTCAATTGCCCAATAATATCGCTCGTGACATCGAGCAACAGTGGGTAAACGACGCTTTTCCCGGTATTACCGTATACAGTGAATTGCATGGTTAAAACGTCCTGTATTCATCGCTGAAACAACCCTGCTCATCATGAAAACAATTGAGTGCTGCGAGAGCCTCCCTGTTTTCTTCCTGCCATTTTTTCGCTTCATGAGAGCGAAGCTCCGCATCCAATGCGGTTGACAGAGTAGCACTCAGGTTAATACCCGCCTCACGCGCTCTTACCAGTAAGGCACGCTCCACTGTCATGGTCACGCTCTGCGTGTTGCGTTGTTTCGCGGTCATGGTTTCTCTCCTGCATGAAATACGTGCGTATTACACGGAATAATACACTTATCATAACACCAAAAACAGGCTCTGCTACTGTTATAGTCCTGCAAACCTCACAGTCAGCCGCCATACCTGAGCCGTCGTTTACAGCAATCACCGCTGTACAAACGCCGTTTGCGAGATGCGCGGGCTCTTTGCCGCCCGCACCCGCAGCCTGAGAATTTTCCGGGCATTCGATGCCCGGAAAATTCTCAGGGAAATTTAAACATCTGTCACCTTCCCTGCCCCGATATAAGGTTAGAGCCGCACTCCTTTGCGACTTATCATATCCGACTCAAATCTTATCCATCAGATAACGATGCGCTTTTGAGGCGGCGCTGGCCGCTTTGAAAACATAGCGCTTATCGTTTTTCAGCGCCTGGAGCCATGAGGCAATATAGCTTTCATGCTGCACCTCTCCGACAATCCCCAAATCTGCCATCAGAAAAGCACTTCCCAGTTCCGCCACTAATTCCTCCTCCGCATAATCTGTACTGCCAAATTTCCCTTTCATTTCACGATTAAGGCGTTTTTTACCACCACTCCAGTGAACCAGCTCATGCAGGCCGGTAGCGTAAAAGTTAGCTGCATCAGCGAAAAGATGACGCTCGGGTAACCAAACCTCATCGGTTGAGGGTCTGAAAAAGGCATTTTGTCCTTTCTCAATGATGTTTGCGCCGCTCTTCTGGAACAGATTTTCAGCCTCCGGCAACGGGTCAAAGGTTGCTTCCGGGCTGACTGTTTCAGTTGTCAGAGGCAAGCCGTCAATTTGCTGAACGTTAAACACGTTGAAAGTTTTCAGCATCGGGATCTGGCCGATTTCTCCGTCTTCGTTTTCCTTCTCCAGGGTGGTGTAGAAAATGGCTGTCGTGCCGTGCTCGCCTTTGCGAACCTGCCCACCTACTGCCTGTGCTTGTTTGTAGGTCATCCAGCGTGAATCACCGAAACCCTGTTCTGATGCACTGCACCACAGCAGCATGATATTCATTCCGCTATACGCAATACCGGTTGCGAAGTTGGAAGGCAACCCAGACATGCCCGGCACTCGTTGCCACGGGCAAGACCACGGTTTTACGCCAGCTTCCAGCGCGGCGATGATGCTGTCGGTGACGGTCTGGTAAATATCGGTTTTGGTTTTAGAAAATTTCGTTTTTGAGGAGCCTGACTGCTCCAGCGGGGATACGCTGGTCGCCGCTGCGGTGTTAGGGGCGCTAGTCTGGGTATGCAGGAAAATAGTCATGTTTTTTCTCCGTCAGTGGTGTGAATTTCGTCTTCGTGTCGCCTGACGGTTCGTTTTCCCGGCATCGTTCCGGCACGCAAGGGCGCAGAATGCGTGCCATTTACCCTTGCGGGACGGGTTGTGTTGGGAAACGATTAACCGGAAGCTGATACGGGAACGGAAAACACACGGGAGAAAAAACTGCCCCTGCATAGCCGGGCGTAGCGCCCCTTGGTCTGCGGCGGTGAAATGGGTTTGGGGTTTGGGGTTTGGGGTTTGGGGTTTGGGGTTTGGGGTAGTAGGTAGTAGGTAGTAGGTAGTAGGTAGTAGGTAGTAGGTAGTAGGTAGTAGGTAGTAGGTAGTAGGTAGTAGGTAGTAGGTAGTAGGTAGTAGGTAGTAGGTAGTAGGTAGTAAGTAGTAGGTAGTATAAGGTAGTAGGTAGTAGGTAGTAGGTAGTAGGTAGTAGGTAGTAGGTAGTAGGTAGTAGGTAGTAGGTAGTAGGTAGTAATCTGCATCGTCATTTTTACTCGCAAACAGCTTGAACCAAGGTTCCTTGTGTAATAAAGCTAAATTTCCATAACTATCTGATTGCGCGATTGACTAAGTACATATCTTGAGTAACATTTGTACACGTTCATACAAGAGCAGTTACTATGAACTGAAGGCGCTAGCCTCGATGGGTCATCACCTGTTGCAGTTGAAAGCCAAGTGACTATCACATTCGGCATTCTCTCAGAGGCAAGAGAAGAAACGAGCTATCCGTTTAGTCCTGACTATGGCTAAATCAAATTCAGAGTCAGAGTCAGAGTCAGAGTCAGAGTCAGAGTCAAATGCAGTTTATTAACTACGAAAATCTTTTTTCATAGCATGAGGTTTTGTTTATGCACGTCGTTTACGGAGAAACTATTAACGATGTAATAATGAAGACTCTAGAAAAAGTACTTAATGAAGGCGTTCAAATATCGACAAGGAACGGGGATGCTGTGACTATCCATGACGTGAGTATGATCCTACGTAATCCGAGATCAAGGCATTTAAGTTTATCAGGCCGAAAAAACAACATATTCTCTACTTTTGCTGAGGCTATGTGGGTGCTCGCTGGCGATAACCGAATTAATCCATATCTAACCTTTTTTTTGCCAAGAGCACCTAAATATTCAGATGATGGGATCATTTGGCGAGCGGCATATGGAGAAAGACTCTACGCTCATGGACAACTCGAAAATGTTGTGCAACAATTCAAAAAAGAAGGAATATTTACTAGAAGAGCAGTCATTAGCTTATACATGCCTGACAGAGACACTAATAATAGCCTAATAAATTTATACAACTTAGAAAATAGTGTAGATATACCTTGTAATAATTTAATCCATTTTTTTATCACTCCAGATAAAAAATTAAACATTAAAATAACTCAAAGAAGTGGTGATCTAATATTTGGTGTAAGCAATATAAATATATTCGAATTTAGCTTACTTCAAGAAATAGTGCTTTTTATATTACAAAGAGAAGTTGACAGTCAGATTAAATTAGGATATTTACATCAATCAGTAACCAACCTACATATATATGAAGATAGAATGGAGCAAGCCAATGAGATTTTCAAAAGAAAAGAAAAACAAATAACAGGATTGATAAACGATGATGAAATATCATTCCCGCTAACATTACCTAGTATAAAATTATTATTCTGTGATATAGTTTCATTTCTTGAAAAAGAAATAACGGCTCCCCAACATAAAATAAACACAATAGAAGAGGAGGTAGAAAAACTAAAAAATATATTTCGTAAACATCTTGTAGAAACTGAAAAAAACTTACTATGGGGATATGCAGAAGCAGCTTTGTCATATATCTTTCAAGAAAGATTTAACAAATCAATAGCGTTAACAACCAACTTAAGCAATGATTTCAATTTAAGCGTAGATTCAAATCATTTTAATAAATCCAATAAGGAGCGTCTGTGAAAATTGCATTCATGGGCATATCGGGTAGTGGGAAAGATTTCCTCGCTAATTATCTGATATCCAATCAAAAATTTATTAGAGTATCATTTAGCGATCAACTAAAGAAATTGGCTAACTATATCTACCCCTGGATGAAAAAAGACTATAAGCCTGAAGAAAAAATGTCACCATTAAATATAACCTTACCTACCGGCGACTTAATTTCCCATTCACCAAGAGACATATGGCTAAGTTTAGACAAGCTAAGAGCAATCGAAGAAAAAATATTTATTAGAATGCTATCAGAAGAGTTGAAATTGTTAGAAGAGGACAAAGAGTCGAATAAAAACATAATAATTACTGACATAAGATCGAATGAAGAATTCGCGTGGTGCAAGAATAATAAGTTTATTATAGTTCATATCGAAAGAAAAAATAACAATTATAAAAAATATGAAATCGATAAGTATGTCACTGAGAATAAATCAAAATCAGACTATCATTTCGACAATAGCACGAACGGAATAGATAGCTTTAAAAAATTCTTCGAAAAGGTATTATTTAGTGAATAGCAAAAATGATCAGATTTTTTGTAATGTCAGAGAGATGAAGATTAAAACCGCTAAACCTATTTTAAATGAAACTGTTATAAGGGAATGGTTTTATCATCAGAGAGAAAGAACTTCCATATATTACAAAAAAGAAATATTGAATCTTCCACCTTATTGGACAGATGACGAAATATTGAGAAACTACAAATTTGTAAATACTAAAAGAGTCTGGGACAGAGAAACAAAATGGTTATTAAAAAATGTAATTAACAATAACCTCTTGAGTTATGAAAATAAAATTCTCAATTGCTTTTTATTTAGAGTAATAAATAAAAGTGATACATTAAATGAAATCAATGCTCCCTTAGATTTTTCAAAAATCACTATTAATGATATTAATGAAAAAATTAGAGAGAAAATAAATATTATTTCTAGAGAAAAACCAGATTATGTATTTTTTAGTGCAGCATATATTTTAGGTGGGCCAAAGTTTAACTTTGGAAAATTCCTAGAGAAAATAGAGAATATGACTGAAAAAAACATGATTATTAGAATGATAAAGTTTGTTTTTTACAACCAAGATAAGATAATTAATGGCGTACAATCTTCGGCAAATCAGCTCGAAGTATTTAAACATCTAAAATCATTTTCAGGCATTGGAGATTTCCTTGCTTACCAGATATTTGTAGATTTAACATACATAACAAAATTTCCTTTTACAGAGATGAATTTTGTTATTTCAGGCCCAGGGTGTGAAAGAGGTATAAATTGGATTTTTGCTGATAGGGACGGAATGAATAGTGAAGAGTGTTTGTTTTGGTTTACTATTAACCAAAATAACATTGCAGAAAAATATAGTGAGGAATGGGATGTAAATGATATATTCCATTTTCTACCTAAAGAACAAAGAGTTTATACCTTAATGGATATGGAAAACAGTGGTGCATGCGAGATAGATAAAAGATGTCGAACTAAGTTTAGTAATAAAAGACCAAAACAAAAATATCATTACCAAAGTAACAATTCAATATTAATTTAAAAATTGATAAAACTAAGTATTCAGAAGGATTTAAAAATGACTAAAGAAATTAAGAAAAATGTTTTTGTTAGCCATCACCACAAGGATGATGCTAGTGTTGATGGAGTTTCTCGTTTAGCTGCAGCAAAGGGTTATCAGCTACGTAATAGTTCTATCAGAATGAAACCTGAAAACCAGAAACGTGTTGATGAAAAAAAACTTAGTGATAGAACGATTGCACGTTTACTTAGAATGAAAATGAGATGGGCAGGTCAAGTTATAGTTGTTATCGGGAGAGAGACACATACCAGACCTTGGGTAAACTGGGAAATTCAAGTAGCTCATCAGCTTGGAAAACCAATAATCGGTGTATATGAGAATGGTTTAAAAGGAGATGTAAAATTACCAGAGAATCTCGAAAAATATGCAACATCTATCGTTGCCTGGAGAAGTGACGCCATTATCAATGCACTAGAAGGTAAAACATCCTTTGAAAAGCCTGATGGTACGGTTCGGGATAAAGTGCAAGGGGGAAATGTCGTATGCTGATTGAATCTAACTCTCATCTGTATGCCTATGCAATAACGCGAGACTTTGGTTTTGCACCTAATCCATTTCATGGCAGTTGTACCCTAGCAACATGCAAACCTGGAATTAGAAAGTCTGCTAAAGTAGGTGATTGGATACTAGGAGTTGGTGGCTCCAATTTAAAATCAGCTAAAAAAAAATGTATCCTATTAATGAAAGTTTCTGAGAAAATTAGTTTCAATGATTATTGGGAAGATTCTAGGTTCTCTATCAAAAAACCAGCGCGAAATGGTAGTCATGTACAGATGTTAGGAGATAATATCTACCATCAAAATGACAACAATGAGTGGATTCAAGAAGATTCTCATCATAGTAATGCTAATGGTTCATATAATATTACCAATCTTGAACGAGATACTAGCACTGACCAAGTGTTGATTTCAGACCACTTCTATTATTTCGGTCATAAAGCAGTTGAAGTAGATTTAGACTCAATTGAATATCATAAAATTAGAAATTATAAAAAGATCTCCTTAAATAACTCCACGTCTGCAATTGAACTTATAAAAAGGATAGAGCTTCATTTTCGCAGTGAAAAAAATCTAGTTATATCTGACCCATGTGATTTTTCTGATTTCTATAAACGCGTAGATCAGAAAACAGGAGAACTCTATTAGTAAGTATACATATTTTGGTTACATATATTTTTTGAGAGTACCAATTTTTCAACCATCAATTGGTACTCTCCCGGCATAAATCTATTTATCAATCAATAGATAAACTCAATATTTAATTCGGTAACTCAGAGCTTCGTGATATCTCGGACTTAATTCAATACTCTGAAAAATCAAACTTAAGATTTCTGCTAGATGCGTCCGGTTAAATTGTTCGACAAAGCCTATAGTGCCTAAATCAACAAACGAAGCGATCTATTTATGTGGGTAATACCTTGCCGATACAATAGAATTGGTAGGTATATTGGAAGTTAAAACCACTTTTTCAGCCACTTTTCTCTAATCGAAAAAAACCTCTCAAAATCATAGTGATAGCTTGATCCACATGCGGAGTCTGTGCAAGCACAAAATTTTCATCCTCAGTGAGGCCATTGTTCAGATCCTGAAAAGAAAAACCGACAAATTCTTCCCGACCAACCCAGTTGCGTTGCGACATTCCGTCAGATGCCACTATATTCAGTGACTCTGTGATATCTTTTGCACATCCACCAAAGCCCCCCATAATAAAAAGGGGCTGTTTGGCATGAAGTGATAATAAGGCCTCTTCTGCTATACCCGGCATTGCCCCCTTATACTTATCAACCCGCCCGCCGAGTATAATACGGGCGTGTGTGCCCTGTAACATAGCCTGTCGCATTGCTGTCAAACCTTTTGCCCAGTCGTCATCAGAAGGCATAGCTGCTGTGTAATGGGCCCGTTCTGCCATTGGCAACAACTCGCCATCCCGATTGAACAAAACAAGCTTTGCCATCCCGATCAGATCCGCACTGAACTTTTCCAAGTCACTGACATCTTTTTGCATATGCACCGGCCATGCAAGATAATTCAGTATACTGGGGCGTTCATCCCCCTCATCAGCATCCCTTCGATGGCGCGCTACTAACTCAAATAACAGTTCAGTAAAACCATTAACACGTAAATCTCCGCCATAAACAATCCTGGCTCCTAAGGCCAATAAATGACGCGCAATTTCTGTCATCGCGTCATATAAATGTTGTTCACTTAACCCCAGTACAGGCATATCTGGGCTATCTGATATAGATATTGCAATAACATGCTGACTAAGCATTTCACGATAAGTCATGATGTCCCCTCTGCCAGCCATTCGGTAAAACTTCTAAGCCTAATACCAGGCTTAATTTCTTCAAATAAACGCTCCTCTTCCGCGCTTAAAGGAGGATCAGGGTATACAATTGTAGGCTGCCCGACGTCGGGAAACTTTAAGCCAGCAAGTGAAATTAACTCCGGTGCACGCGGAACAAACTGTACTGCACTTTGCTCAGTATTAACCAATTGTATACGACAACGCCACAGAAAATCTTTCAGTACCTCATCAAGCAGGCGGGCAATAATGACATTAATCCGTTCATCCTGCCGGGGATCCATTCTCACTATGGGGACATTTCCCATATAAGGAAATCCCCTTTCATCCAGTTCGCTAATACAGTTGGCAACAACTAAAGGCACACTATTTCGTTTAGCTTCTATAATCTCTCGGCGACACCATTCACGCGAAGAATAAGAATCGGTATGTATGGCAACAACTGCGCTTTGCGCTAACTGTTTCAATAGCACCTTATGAAACCGAAGCCCGGCAGGGATGTCATGGACATCAAAGAATGAACTTAGCCCATGCCCACTATGTAATTGATCACGTATCAAACGAGCAATCCGCTCTCCATCTTCATCATGTTTAGAATGGCTAAGGAATATCTGAACTTTCCTGAGATAATTAAGCAACTCATCTTCATCTTTTTCTGGTTGTTTCAGATGTTCCAGGTAATGGCGCAGCATCCTGCAAAATTCGTATGTAAGCTCACTAATCAATCGTATATGAAGATTTGCAGTATTGCTGCTTCCATCCTGTATCCATTGATCCCAGCGTAATGCCTGCTCTTCCAGTCCAAGATTTAATCCTTCGGCTTCAATAGCAACGGGAAAAAGATGTGTACCCAGTCCAGCTATTTCTGACTGCGTGGATAGCTCCCGAAGGTAAATCCCCCATACAGGATCATTTGCCATACATGATTCTGCAAGTATGAGGACTGCGGTGGCCTCTGATTCTGAAAAATTAATCGGCAACGGCTTCCCCGTTCCAGGTAGAGACTCAGAACGAAAAATAACGCTTAACCCGGTTCCTCCAGCAACATTCTGATAGAGTTCTCGACGAAAGTGTCCACGCAATATTTCAGCCAGTTCAGCACCATCGGTGAAATCCGGATGCCAGATAATATAAACAACCAGAAATGGTTTTGCTAAATTTGGCTCATGCATATTATACATTCCTTAAGCGGCGTTCACGAGTATTTCTTATCAGAGTTTTACTACAACAATTGACTTGCTCTATATATCCCATAAACGATGAAATATTAGCTGTAATAATTAGCAAAAATTACTGACAGCGCAAATACTGACTCAATATTATCATTGACTCGACTGAACACATTTACTTGTCCAGAGTAATTCGATAACAATGTTGGCAACTGGACACAAATAAGTCTATGTTGTTTGTCAAGCGTCTTTTTAATTTTCCAGTCAATATCCCCCATGCTTAATTACCGACCAAGACACTAACATATGAAATCTTAGTGATATGATTTTCAAGAATACGCACATGACGTAGTCAATATCTTCACTGCCAAAACGACGCTCAAGAGAGTTATCCATTACAGATTCAAATTCATCATGTAATTTCTTTGAAAATTCATCATGGAAATATTTTACCGTCATGACAATAACTTAAAAACACCTTTCCTTTAATTTTCTTGGTATTACATATGTCTAATCCCTTAATCTAACTTGAGAGTAAAAATAACTTTATCACCATAATGAACTAGTTCTTATAGCAGAAACATCAGGGGGATTTCTCTTTGATGCTGGTTCCATAGCACTTCTTTTATCAAATGCTTGGTTAATATAAAATTCACAGTCACTTATAAAATCCGAATACTTAACAAGTGAGCAGTAAACATCAGTATCCTCGTAGTGAGGAACGACCTTTGAATACCTATGATTATTTTTAATTAACCAGGGAAGATAATGTTCATATCCCCATTCAATGGTTCTAATTCCAATGCCACAATTACATGAAGTATCATCACACACACCAGAGCTAAACACGCTAGAATATATCTCATCTCGAATTACACCGAGTAATCCAGCAGGATTGTCCCCCCATAAAGATGCCTGAATTTCTGAGTTAACGAAAGGTCTGTTGGCAGTTTCTGTCCCGATGAGTACTACTGTTACGGTAGAGTCACCAAGATAATCTTCCCGAATTTTCCTCATAATGTAATTATCACTAACATTAGTGCTGATATCTCCGTCACTCACAGACTTGTCAATAAACAACTCACCACCATATGTTTCAATGATTTCGTCCTTCAAATCCTGTTCGTTTGCATGATGATAACTCAGAAAAGTTTTATGCATTATCCCTCCCACTTAGCAATATCAATGTTAAACTTAACACTAATTTCCGTACAGAAAAACTTGTTAATATCTTCAAAGTCAGCCATCAATTGACTGAAATGATAGTAATGAGTCTGGATTATTCCAATTGGCGTTAAGTGATAAATTAAAGAAACACTTTCACCGGTAGAATCTTTATTTCCCGTCAGTACAGTATCGTTTGCTGAAATGTATTTATGCCAACGCCTATAATTATTCTGATGTTTGGTAAGAAGTTGATTTAGTTTTTTTAACATTTTATTAGATATACGATACAATTCCATATCTCTTTTTCGCTTTACATCCAGCACTCTTATTTCAACACGAATGAAATTATAAATATCATATAGAGAGTTAAAAACCTCTTCAAATGAGTCAGAATGTGGATCAATTTTGAATACACTTCTTTTAGTATCAAGAAAATTTCGAACAGATCTTTCATATAGCAAGTCAGAACTGTCAAATAAAATATTTAACCCACCGAAAGTTAATTTTTCTAACTTTAATGAGTATTTTTTCTCCATAACACCGAAGAACAAAAATATAGTAATCAATAATAATATTAGAATAGAAAGGAGTGCTTTTACAAGATCAAAATTTGATATAATGTTTTTGATAAACCACCATTGCGAGGCAGGCAAAAATGAGAAGCACCCCATCAAAATAATTGCAATTAAAATAATTCCAGCCAGTAACAATCCCCTAACCATAAGTGAATCCTTATGAAAAATTTCAATCACAGCGCATTTTTTATCAAAAAAGTTGAGATTATTAATATTTTATAACACTATCAATTAGTTAACGTCAACCATAATACAACTATTAGTTAATGTTCAAACACCACTATACTCTAATTAGGATTTATCCGAAATATTTGGGTGATGCCAGTTTCACTTTTCTCAACCCGACCAAATTTTAGATATATCTGGTGGACTGCAATAGGGTTTTCTTAGCACAAAGCAGTGGATATCTTCACCAGCTAGCTGTCTATTGCAATCCATATCGATAAGCAGAGTGATCCTACCCACCATATATGGACACAGCTCTAAGCGAAGTTCTGGTTTTCAAACTGTTCCGGGCTGAGACCGCCACATAGGCACTGTGGCGACGCCAGCGATTGTTATAGCACTCGATATAATTAAACTCCGTCGTTCGCATTATTACCTTACTGGCAAAGTGCTCTCCGTGGATACATTCCACTTTAAGCGAGTGGAAAAAACGCTCCACTAAGGCATTGTCGTAACAACATCCCTTTGCACTTATACTGCCACGGAGATTATCGTCCTTCAGCATGGCCTGACAATCTGCTGAACAATACTGACTGCCACGATCGGTATGAACAATGAGGATTTGGGGGCGTTTTCGCCGCCACAGTGCCATGTGGAGTGCATTACAGGCCAGTGCCGCCGTCATTCTCAATGACATCGACCAGCCGATAACGGTTCGCGACTACAGGTCAATGACCACGGCAAGATACAGCCAGCCTTCATCTGTACGTAAGTAAGTGATGTCTCCTGCCCATTTTGATTCGGTCCGCTGGCGATAAAATCGTGTTTCAGCAGATTTTCAGACACAGGTAGCCCGTACTCCCTATAGCTGACCGGACTGAACTTCCGGGCGGCTTTTGCCCGTAGCCCCAGATGGCGCAGACTGGCAGCAATGGTTTTCGCTTTATAGTCCGTGTAACTCATCAGACAGCCGCGGGGCACCGTACCGCTGTTTGCGTGATGGAATGCCTTGCTGACGGCATCATCGCAGATAAGCCGGAACTGCTGACGCAAGTTGACCTGATGACGGCGACACCGCCAGACATACCAGCCGTTGCGGGCGACCCGCATTACCCGACACATGGCTTTGATGCTGAACACTACACGGTGTTTTTCGATAAAGACAAACTTCATTTCAGGCGCTTCGCAAAGTATGTCGCGACCTTTTGGAGAATGGCCAGTTCCTCATCCCGCTCAGCCAACTGCCGCTTAAGGCGGGCATTCTCTCCGGCCAGTTCGCTTTCGCGCTCTGAAGATGTCATTTGCTGTTGTTGTTTACTGCGCCATGCATAAAGTTGTGATTCATAAAGACTGTGTTCTCGAGCAGCGGCCGATACGCTCTGCCAATTTCAGGGCTTCATGGCGAAACTCCGGTGGATGCTGTTTCGGGGGCTTCTTGCTTGTTGGTACGGACTTTGTCATGCGAGTCACCTCTGGTAGAGAGTTTACTCACTTAGTCGCGTGTCCACTATTAGCGGGTAAGATCAGGATCAAACAAGACCTCTCTGCCGGTTTCTTCTATAACGTGACATCAAACAGAACATATCGGCCAAAGTTTCGTTAGATACTCAGCATACCGTTGGTAGCTCTGCTGGGTTTAGCGTTGACTGGTAATGACTAACAGCCTATAAAGTAGCCCCTTTTCTGGAGAAAAGGGGATTTTGTCATATTCGACTTGCCTGGTGAACGAAAAATGACAGAATGAACGAGAGAAATTAATTTCAAAAACTGGTGATTTTCATGAGAAAAAACAAAGTTTGTGCATTCTGCGAAATCAAAACAGACTTTACAAGAGAACATATTTTCCCTTCTGGAATAATTGATTTTTTCCAGGTTGACTTGTTAACTATAAGTGATAAAAACGATTCTTTTTTTCAAAGGAGACCTTGTTATTAAAGATGTTTGTACCACATGTAACAATGAAGTATTATCTCAACTTGATTGTTAATTTGTAAAACTTTTCAAAGAATATATGGGAGCGCCATTAAAGCCAGGTGATAGTATAACATTTGAATACGATTACAATCCCTTATTGCGTGAACTACTTAAGATATCATATAACTCCGCACGCGCCTCAAAAAATGGATATGAAGCAGTGGCAGCCTTGAAGAGATTTTATTCATATATAATCCATGACAATAGAAAGCCACCAGGTGTTATTATATCACTTCAATTGGTTACATCAGCAAATAGAATCAACATTGAAAAAACAGTCTAATTGAGCCTTTGGAACCCTATTTTTTAAGAAGCACCTCAATTGATAGATTAAACCTTAGCACAAATAATTATATAGTCAGAATGGTGGCGTTTAATAGCTTTTTGTTTTACTTGTTAATACCTAAAAGGGCTGTCAATTCAAAAAATAAGGAAAAGTTCTGGGACGAATTCAAGAAAAAAATCATTTGCATGGTGTGTTATTAAAAGAAAATAAATCTATAATTAGCATTCCTAAAGAGAAAATAACTTATTTGCATCCAACGTTGATTGAAGGGATGATGAGAAAATAAAAATAAAAGGTGATTTTATATTAACAAACATAAACTCATGAACAAAACGTAAAAATTACAATAAACCCTATAACTTAAATTAAATGGCTTGAGTCCGACTGAATGCCTGCCTCAAGTACAGATAATCGCCAAATATATTACTATCACAACCTTGAGGATCAGTTCAAGAATTAGGGACAGACTCCTTTGCACTTAATATTACCATTGCAAGCTGTTCAGCTATATATTCAATACTCTGTGAAGAAGAGTTCAACGCAACCTTATCAGCGAGTGCAGGGCTAAAATTAATAACTTCATCTTTCGTAATATTGTGCCAAACAGGCAAGATCATTTTATGACCATTCATCTCTTTAGCGACCATCGAGTCAAACTCATATTGCGTCCAGTGCTTTGAGCAGAAAGCAGATGATAGAATAACTGTTCCGAATCTCGAATTAACCAACCCTTGATCGATGCTTTTTCTTAAGCTATCCCCAACCTTCAACGTAAACTCGTCATACCAGACTTTAACCCCTAAAGATTCTAGCGCCTTGGCGAGCGGGCGAACAAATTTATCTTTATCTTCTGAAGCATGGGAGATAAATAAATCATACTTTATGGCATTCTGCAAAGTCATCATATCTTTCACTGAAATAGTTGAATTAGAGGTTTTATTGATTTCTACTTGAGAGTGACGTTGATTTGACGATTTATACTTTTTTAATATATTTATCAAGCCGATAAATAGTTTATACGCATATGGACGAATGAAAACATTCCGTACTAAAACAATAATCTCTTGATCATTTGATAAGCGAACACCAATATATCTACTTTCTTCGTACTCCTCAATTACATCTAGATTTCGCAAATCATCATGGGAGATAAAAACTACCGACGAACCAGGTCTGATTGAATAAACTCCATAGTTGGTTATGCAAAAAAAATAGTCCTTGCAGTTATGCCCATCTAACCAAGATACACTAAGAATGTCTTCATTAGCGGCAAAATTACCCTTAAAACGTATAAGTCGACGTTGCTCCTCGCTAATGCTTGCACCAAGCTCATAGTTAATTGTAACAGCTCCAGGCTTACGTCGTTCTATTGGCGCGGATGAGAAATAAATCGGCTCGGTGATACATACCAAAAACGAGTTCAGTTTTTCCACTATAGAGTCGTCAAGAGCTGTAGAACTCTCTACTCTGCACCCAGCCTTTTTGGTAGCAATCACGAACTCATTTAGTTTTTCGCCGAAGGCCGCAAGAGGCAGAACTTCAGAGTTACTGAATTTAGCCACAGGCAGATCATTTACAATAAGATTCTTGTTATCAATATGTATCTGATTCACTAAGGTAAGAGAGATAATATGGCCGCCAAGCCTTTTGCTAAGAATAATATCATCATTTGTAATAATCATCCCTTCCTTACCGCTACCCCAGATACTTTCATCAAGCAGAGCTACGACAGTGCTCATCCCTACGTTAGGGGCATATCCTTGAATTGCGTTGAACAGTTTATTTTTAGGTATGTTTGGCTTGAAATACAGCGACGTCACCTGAATTTCTGGCAGCACAGAATTTCTAAGAAAATCCTCAAGTCTCACTACATCTGCCCCTAATATCAAATAAATACTCAGATAACGGTTACCCGATCGAAGTGCCTATTATAGACTCAATGTATTGAGTATTAAACTTTTATCAAGTTACAACACTATTGACCGTAGTGTTCGAAACGTCGATAACATCGTTTTCTTATCCTGGTCAGAGGTCAAAGTAAACGCTGGTTATCCACAGGGTGCCTGAAATAGTCGGCCCATCGACCTAGGAAGTACAAAAAGCACCGCTATTACCCTCCATTGGGGATAAAATTCTACGCCTAGGTCGTTGCATCAACATGCCAACAGGACTTAGTCATTCATCGGATAAAGACATGGTAAAACGAATTTTTGCTAGCCTAAAAAAGCAAGGATTCAGAGCAACAGAAGACGAGATCAGGCAGTTCGCAGTCAATAATGGCAGGGGTCCCGTCAGAGCGAAAGAGTTAGCTAGTTTTGCAAAGAAATATATAGGGTAGTGAAGATTAAAATGTTAACTCGTTGTATGTTCAGACCGAGCAAAATTGGTGGTCATTCTGGTGGTCTTGACAGAAACCCCCTCCTCGTTTAGCTTATTTATTAGCCAACTACAGGCAAAGGCGATCCCAGTCAGAGGAGCCAAATTCAAAAAAGCAGATGTCCTCGGGCGTCTGCTTTTTGCTTTAGATTCAAGAAAATAACGCAAGAACCCTTCCTGATGCGTGTGCGTTTTCCCCGCTGTGTCGGCAGAATGTGGTGGTCAAATTTGAGGTCAGATTGGTTCGATAATGGAGTGACCCCCAAATGGCTCTTAACGATCTAAAGACCCGCAACGTAAAGCCTCCCGTTACCCTGATAAAACTGTCCGATTTGCATGGTCTGTAGATTGCCCCGATCCCCTTCTCTAACACAGATAGCCTCCTCGCCAGCTAAAACATACCGCACACAGACACTCGCTATAAATGCATCAGCGCCATCACCGGTAAATTAGCTATTCCTGCATATCAATAAAATTTCAATTTTTAATAATGAAACTACCGACAGCATGCTATTTTGTTGACACCTTTATTGTTGATACCACAACGTTTTAACGTGAAGATGATCAATGGAATGCAGAATTTGAACGTAGCAGATTTAGTTTTCTGAAGGGAGGGAGAATAACATAGCGTCACGCGTAGAGAGCGATAGCCCCTGTTCTCGACACGTATTCTCGCTTGATAAGCGATTACTGATGTAGTTACGCCAACTCCTCTGCTGTCCTCATTTTCATTACATCCGCATCATCCACGTCGTTTACCAGTGATATCGTCTGTTGTCTGGCCATGTAACCCGCCAGCAAAAGCGTCACCAGTCTGCCCATCAACTCCGCCAGATCGCGCTGCGCTTGTTGGCTCATAGTGGGGCATCTTTCCAACCAGATACCATAATTATCTTTTTCTAACGAACAGGAGGGCGAATAGTCAGGATCCCCTCATTCAATTACATCATATTAATCCATGCCTTGCGCGCGTCGAAGGAAGGTGATATTCGTTACTGCGAAATTAGATTTCACTTACGATGAGATAGTTACATTAACTCAGGGAAGATATGTCACATCATACAGATCGTCTGGAACAATCGCTTTGGTGCTTCGGGTTGCCCGTGCTCTGGTACAGTATTTCAATCTTTACCGGGGTCTGGCTATATCGCGGTGTATCGATTAATCCTGCCTATTCGTTAGCTTTTTTTTCATTTCTGGCTTTTATTATCATTGTGCCATTCTGGTTTAGGTATACAAAACGGTATGGGTTACTGCCTCTCGGGCTTTTTTCCTCCCATTTGATGCTTAAACTCGCCTTTGTTCTGCTGCTCATTTTGATGCTGACAAGCATGATGATGCCCAGTGAAGAGCGTTGGGTACAGCAGATGGCTGATTTTTCGAAACAAGGATGGCTGAGCGTTGTGTTGGCGATGATCCTTTTCAGCCCAATCATTGAAGAGATCGTTTTCCGAGGTTTTTTGCTGCAAGGGCTTCTTACGTGGTTGCCTAACAATAGGCTGGCGTGTTGTATTCTTGTGTCGTTGCTCTTTGCCGCTGCGCATACACAATATACATCCACGGTAACGCTGACTGAGTTAATCACAATATCATTGCTGCTGTGTTACGCGCGTCTGACCAGCAAAGGGCTGCTGATGCCAATATTGACACATATGCTGACCAATTCAGCCGTTTTGCTATTCTGGTATGTCTCCACAGTCTGATGTAATTTAAGGCTTGGATATGATACTTAATGGTCGTGCGGATTTATTTAGCATGCAGTGATGAATTTCCACGCCTCGCACAGGGCTGGTATTGCAGCCCTGATAAACGCAGAGTTCAACAGACTCGGATATCTCCAGCACCTCGCCTACAGATCACTTTAACAGCAACCGCACTCCCAGCCAGGCCATTATTCCCCCGCTTAATTTGTCGATGAGCTTACGGTACTTAATGTACGCCTGACGGGGTCTATCAGTTGATAATAAAAATGCGACGAATGCATACCAGAGCATATCAATAGTAAACGCCATTACGGGCAAGACGATATACATGGCGGGTTGGATATTCGTGGTGAGCGCGGCGGAGAAAATACTGGCAAATACCAGAGCCGTATGGGGATTACTGATTTGTGTAATGATGCCTGTTGCAAAGGCTTTTAACGCGCTCATTTCGCCTATACCGGTTGGGTTGATAAGCGGCTTTGAGGGACTACGAAACATTTTCAACGCCAGCCATAAAAGATAACAACCGCCAGCAATTTTCAGACCGGTGTAAAGCGATGGAATCAGCGTCAGCAGAGCATGCAGGCCCGCTAACGCGATAACAGCAAAGACAAGAGCACCAAGGCCCATACCCGCTGCCACGGACAGTGCCGCATGCCGTGAACTGGACATGGCCGTACGGGCAACGAGAAGGAAACTGGCCCCTGGACTCATTGCACCAAAAAGGATTGCGATCCCAATAGCAGAGAGTGCAATCAAATCATCTGTCATAAATTTCCCCCACGCATACTATACGTTTAGTCAGTCTGCCCAGTGCGTGAACAGCACACCTCATGACCTGCTTCCCATAAATTAACATAGTGCGATGTTAGCAACGACCACTTCTGGCATTGCGCCGCCCGTTAGCGGGATTCCAGGGCTGATAAGAGCAAGAAACAGACACCGGATATGATGATATTCATGGCTGAGGGCCATTAATATTGCCCGCGGCAATTCATTTCAACGCAGCCGCGTTAGCCCTCATCCAATCAGCCAATGAGTCTAATGTCGGACGCAATGATTTCCCCAACTCGGTTATTTGGTACTCAACTCTTGGGGGAACTTCAGCGAACACTTTTCTGGTGACTAACCCGCGGGCCTCAAACTGCCGTAGTTGGCGAGTAAGTTCTTTTTGAGTGATAGGCTCTACAGCCCGCAGCAAATCGCTGAAACGAACAGGCTTATTTAATGAAATCAGACGATAAAGGATTGGGATCGCCCACTTACCCGCAATCAGACTCACAAAACTTACCATCGGGCATCCTGCATCCGCCTCAGTTAAGGGCAAAATATTTTGTGTCATAGCATCCCCCGCCTCACGTCAAAGCATCCCATGTGGTTCTTTAGTATCCAAATGGTGCCTACTTCCCAAAGGATACTAAAGGATAAATAATTACGCCACGAATAAAACATGAGGTGAAACGATGGGCAGACTTGATGGTAAATATGCACTGATTACGGGTGGCAACAGCGGTATTGGTTTAGAAACTGCGCGCCAGTTTCTGGCAGAGGGAGCAAAGGTAGCAATCACAGGTCGTAGCGAACAAAAACTTTTGGAGATAAAAAAAGAGTACGGAGACATCACCACTTTTCTAAGCGATGCCGGAGATATCTCCCAACAAATCAGCCTGGCCGCAGCGTTACAGGAACAATGGCCAAGACTTGATATTTTGTATATAAATGCAGGGGATGTGACACACAAACCGCTGGAGAATTGGGATGAGCAAGCATACGATCGTTTGATGAACACGAATCTTAAAGGCCCCTTTTTCCTCATTAAGGCGCTGCTTCCAATGCTTTCTAATCCCTCTTCCGTCATTGTTTGTGGCTCAGTGAGCGCACGGATTGGTCTTCCACAAAGTAGTGCTTACGCTGCAAGTAAAGCCGCTCTTCTTTCCCTGGCTCGAACACTTTCTGCGGAGCTTCACCCCCGTGGAATTCGGGTAAATGGCTTAAGTCCGGGGCCTACTGAAACACCAGCATTGAACAAACTGAGTGGCGGAGCAAATGAAGATAAGCTTCGAGAAGAGATTCGAGCTCTGGTACCTATCGGTCGTTTAGGAACGCCGTATGAATTAGCTAAAGCGGCAGTTTTTCTTGCTTCTGATGAATCTTCATTCGTCGTTGGCACAGAACTGCTGGTTGATGGCGGGGTTGGTAATCTTTAGCTGAGTAACATGCCCGTAGGACTATGTGTCATTTATTAAATATAAAGGACGCACAGTCCTCTTCTGGCACGAAGCTGCCTGCCTGGAAGTTAAGTGGGGCAGCGATATGCGAGGAGCAGAAGTAAAATTTGACTGTTAGTTAGCACTGCGACTCCGAGATGCCTGTTAAACAGTGGCAATTCACATCAATAGAAATGCCATGTTCGTGTCTGCTGAGCTTTGTTACCCAATCAATACATGAATGTACCCGTCTCCCACCTGCGTTTTTACGCTGGATCGCCGGAGCAATGAGTTTTATTCACCATTTTTTCGCTGATCAAAGGTCGCGCGAGCACGCTTGATCGTTGCAAGGTTTTCTTCAGCCCACATCCACACGCCACAAAATGCAGCCCCCAGACTGAGACCCAGATCCGTCAACTGGTACTCCACTTTGGGCGGCACGACAGGATAAACCGTACGAATAACCAACCCTTCCCGTTCCATATCCCGCAGCGTCTGCGTGAGCATTTTCTGACTGATCCCAGCCACGTGTTTCGCCAGTTGTGTAAAGCGCAGTTTGCCCTGTTCAGCCAGTACCTCGAGGATCAGCATGGTCCACTTGTCTGCAACCCTGGCGATGACGTCATTAACCAGCGCTTCAACCTGAGGGTCCAGTTTATCGGCCTGCGAGAGCTTTTTCTGCACGTCTTCATGACCGAGTGTGTTGTCGCTCATACCTTTACTCTCTTTTCGAGGGTTATCGCCCTTTTGGGCTGTTTGTTTCAGAAAGTATGCGGCAAATCGAATTTTCTTACCAGAATGAAACGGCTCGCCGCTGAGGTGTGCCCAAATCTAACCGAAAGGTAAGTAGGGTACTTTTCGGTGCCTACTTCCTAAAAAAAGTAAATACACTTACTGTCTGAAGCGTACCCATTCTTACGCCAACTCAGAAGGCAGACTTCAGCATGAAAACAACAGACAACACCATACTCATCACCGGGGGTGGTTCGGGCATTGGCCGGGAACTTGCCCTGCGTTTCCACGAACTGGGTAATACCGTCATTGTCAGCGGCAGGCGCTTGCAGTCCCTCAGAGAAACGATCGCAGGAAGAGCAAATATGTATGCGATTGAGCTTGATATCGATGACCCCGAGTCCATTAACGCGTTTGCACAGCGGGTGGTGGACGAGCATCCGGCTCTTAATGTGCTGATCAACAATGCAGGCATTATGCGTTACGACGATCTCGGTACAACCGGCGATTTGCTTGATGCTGAGGCCCATATCACTACCAATTTACTCGGACCCGTTCGTCTCACTAATGCCCTGCTTGACCATCTACGGAAGCAACAGGCCCCTGTCATTGTCAATGTCTCATCCGGTCTGGCATTTGTGCCGCGCACTGACGCGGCAATCTATAGCGCAACCAAGGCTGCTATCCATTCCCTGACCCAGTCTTTACGCCATCGTCTTACCGGGCAGATAGAAGTTATCGAACTGATTCCACCCGCTGTTCAGACCGAACTTACGCCCGGTCAGGCCGACCGGGAAGGGTATCTGCCGCTCACACCGTTTATCGATGAGGTAATGGCACTCTTTTGCGAAAAGCCAACGCCAGAAGAAATCGTTGTCGAACGCGCCCGGTTGCAACGTCTGGCTGAACGGGAAGGACGCTTTGACCAGGTATTTGAACGGATCAATGGGCATTGAGGACGAGAGCAAGCCTGCGAGTCAGAGTAAGCAGCGCCCCATGATGCCCGACGTAAATGCTGAGCGTGGTCGCCAAGACACGCACAGCATGTTTACTTGAATGCGGTTCTGCACTCCTTGCCGTTCTCTGTCAGATCAGCAAAAAAAGTGTAGTGCTAGCCCGCGTAGCCCCCAATCAACGCGAAATATCACGTTTTATTCGGTTAATATCATCAGCACTGAATGAAATATTTACCTTTTCACCCGTATCTTCCACTATTTTCTGAGCAATCATTTCTGTCACAGGGCTAATTATATTGAAATGGTCAGCCCCCTCAATCTCATAGACATGAAAAGGAATGTTATTATCTTTTGCCTGATTTTTTAAACGATTAAATTCCGGCCAGTAACTTTCTTCACCCTCAAAGTAAAACGTTGGCGATGTTATTGATGTTACGAACATACCGGGTGAACGGAGGCGGAACTCTTCAGGATTTTTCTGGTTAAATGGCACAGCGACCATCATGCGGCCGCCTTCAATACGCGCTTTCAGATCGGGGATTCCTCCTAAAGAAAACGCGGCTCTAAAACCACTCAGCGCTTCGCTCGCCAGCAAAACACGGGTGCCGCCTGTACTGTGCCCGGCCAAATAAATTCTGTTTGGATCGACATACGGCAATGAGGCTAAATACGTTCTGGCAGACGCTATATCATCAATTTCGCCATAAAACATCTCATAGCGCCCTGGGTTATTATTTTCTCCACGAAAGCTTGGTACCATCATAACTAAACCCGCATGTCTGAATGCGCTTCCGCTCTGATCATTATCTTTGGGATGCTCTGCCCAGAAAAAATCATCATCACCGATACCACCATACCCGCCCACCAACCAAATTACAGCCGGATATTTTTTTCCATCATTAGGATTGGGCGTAAGAAAAGCAGCCATGGGGCCATCTTTGGCGGGATAATGAACCAGCGAAAAAATATCAGCAGGCGGCGTTTGTGGTTCACCATCTCCCTGGAAACTGGTATCAATAATTTCGGTCTTGAATTTTGCCCGCGCACTACTCAAACTGTCGATACTTATTGCATTTTTTTGACTGTTTTGTGCGAGGGTTGTGGCTGGCAGACAGAGAGAAAGCGCGGCGAGCAAAAGCACACCGCCGGTGAAACGGGTATAACATCTCATTACGAAATCCTTATCGTTTGAACTGGCACTGAATAATATCCATCATTCCCAAAAATAACAGAGAACGCAGCAAATACCACTACATTCAATTAGATAGAATAATGTATACTTGTTTGATAGTCAAAAAATTGAAGGATCAAACATGAACAACGATGACATGGAAGAAAAACTGCTGGGCAAGGGTTTCACGCCCAAAGACATTGCGCATATGAAAAAGATCATCAGTCGTGGTGTAAAAAAAGGTGATACCGAAGAAACATTACTTTCCTTAGTACACACCTTAAAAAATCGCTTTTATAACCTATTTTCGATAGTTTTGCTGATAATCGCAGTGTTTATTTTAAACATTTATTTTAAATATCCAATCAGTACGCCATCGTTTATAAGCAATTTTATCGTGACGCTCTTTGGCCTGTTTTGTACATATCACATTGGCGCTTTACCCCTGAGTTATAAATCTTACTGCTATTGTAAGAAAAATAAATAACAGGGCTCTTCATTATATCTCTTAGACATAATCCGTATCTTATTTCCTGTACCTGCCCTTTTTAGCGTGAGTAAAAGATTGAAAGCGGCACGTTGACCCAGTGCATCATAGTACTGGGTACTAGCCGCCTTTTGACTCAGATAAACATCCACCGTCTACTCGTCCATTTTCCCTGACGACCAGTGCATCGCCAGCCGCTGCCCGGCTTTGATTTCATCGGGCTGCATCACCGCTTCCAGATCGTTGCGTGCATGAATGGCATCGTTCATTCCCTCCGTCGCCGCCATGGCGTACCAGGCATAAGCATGAATGCGGTTACGCGAAACCCCCATCCCATCCTGGCGCATCATGCCCATCCGGTATTGCGCCATGCGGCTCCCGGTTTGCGCCGCCAGTCCGTACTGTTTTGCCGCCGCCACATAATCAGTTTTACCACCCTGCCCAAGCCGCAGCATATCGGCATAGGCCACGCGTGCAGCAGTATCACCGCTCGCCGCAGCCTTTGCATACTCTTCGCGCGCGCGTTCCAGCGCGTTGCGTTTGAAAAACACGTCTCCCAATTCACGCTGCGCCCGCACGAACCCCGCTGCGGAGGATTGCTGCAACAGTTGCTCACGCCCTTCGTGTCGAGTTTGCTGCTGGCTGAGTAAATAGCTGGCTTCGCCCGATCCCCCTGCTGCCGCGCGCGTCAGCCAGTCGTGGGATTTTTGTCCATCCATCGGTAGCAATGTGCCTTCCCGATACGCTTTGCCCAGCCACAGCTGAGCGCTCGGCTCGCCGTTAGATGCCGCCCGTTGATACCAGGCCAACGCGTTCTGCCCGCTTTCATGTTGCGCGATCCACAGCTGTGCTTGCGGCTGACCGAGCGTTGCCGCACGGAAATACCAGCGCTCCGCCACATCGCGCCGAACTGCCACACCGCTGGCCTGCTCATAGCGTTTTGCCAGTTGATATTGCGCATCCCGGTTATCGCGCTCAGCGGCCTTCTGCAACCAATTGACGGCATCAGCCTCACCGCCTGTTCGGCTGGCATGCCACTGCGCCACCCTCAACTGTGATGGCGCGTAACCATTGGCCGCAGAGGTTTCAAAATCATCCAGACAGGCGGCAACCAGCTTGCCCTGATGCTGCGCCTGACAATCCGTTCCCAGACGATACCCCGCTTCACCATTGCCAAGGCGTGAGGCCCTGTTCCACCAGTGCCGTGCGGCAAGCGCATTCTTCGGTTCCCCCAGCCCAGCCTGATACCAGTCACCGACTTGCAGAGCCGCCGCGCCACGCATTTCAGGCGTCGCCGCGCGTTGCGTCTCTCCGACCGTTTGCTGCATCCATTTCATCGCTTCGGGATACTTTCTCTGCCCCGCCAGCTGTTTCGCCAACTGATACTGCGCCTCACCGTTGCCCCGTTGCGCCGATGCAGTGAGTTCTGCCTCTGACAGCGTGGTCACCGGAGCCTGGCACGCCACCAAACAGCAAGCCGCGAACGCCAGTGCGAGTCGTTTATCTTTGAACATGCAATTTAGACCGTTTGGTTTCATCATTAACGCGCCACATCGCCTTGTTGCAGGCGATACAGCCTGATGGAGAAAGCGCGCAGCTCATCCTCAATCCCGCGCAGTTCAGCCGGAGACAGCGATTGATGCTTGGCATTGCGCGCTTCAAGCTCACGCAGGCGCAGGGTAAAGGGCACGTCTGCGGCCAAATCCTTTTGCAGATCGTACAGTTTGGATTTGAGGAACGAGAGGGTCACCGTACGCCGCTGCCGTTCCAGTTCAAGCAAGTGTTGCAGGGTATCGTCAACGTTGGCACGCGCCTGCTCGTAGCCGGTAATACGCGGTTGCTCTCCCTGGAGCTGGTCAAGCGAGCGTTGCCACTGGCGCTCCATCTCCTTCACCGCCAGTGAATCGGGATAGAGTTGATGCATGACGTTTTTCAGCCCATCGCCGTACTGATAGAGGTAGAGCGGCGAGGTATTTTTCACCTGCTCCAGTTGCGTCTGATAATGACCGATCAGTGCCCCTTCCATGCTTTGCAATTTTTGTTCTCCCAGCGCAATGCGTACGCTGCGAATCGCGTTGTAATCGGGGGCACTCGGCAGCGCAGAAGCCGACTGCTGCACTAATGCCAGTGCCTGCGCCTTTTGCTCCTGCACGTATTGCCAGACGCTGAATGCCGCCACGGGAAGCGCACAGCTCAACAAACCGGCGGCGAACCACAACCAGGCCGGTGTGGGTTTCTTGTGTGTCTCAATTTTCAGCACCGTCGGTTTCATCTGCCCTTTCTCCCGTCCGATAAGTATGCTGCCCGTTGGTAACGGCGCCTTTCCGTCGCGCGTGACAACGCCGCTCGGGTCCGCCGTCACGGCCTCCATCTCGGAGTGAAAAAACACCATCGGCGGGACCTGCATGTCATGCTTGTTCAATGCCGGATCGTCCGACACGATGACGATTTCCGACTCATCAAACAGGTGGGTATAACCTTCGATAAAATGCAGCAAATTCTCCACGCGCGGAATACGGCTCAGTCCAACGTTATGCAGCTTCTCGCTCATCAGTTGCAGCGCGCGTTCACAGCGATACACCAGCCGTTTATCTTCATGACTGATGTCGTACTGGCGAATCACTTCACTGATGCGGGCAATAAACCAATCCAACATCTCCACGCGTGCCCGTTCCTGATGCACCGGCGGCCAGAAGTTGTCCCACTGGGTGACGATAAGATTGGCGAGAAACTCGCAGCTTTCGGTAAAACCGCTCAACCCCGCCAACCGTGAACGTGCCAGCGCGAAGTAAAGGGCGGTTTGCAAGTCCACTCCCTGTTTTTCAAACAGGGTGGTCGCCATATCATGCACCCGCATCCAGTCAACATCAGGACGCGAGGCGTGACTCAGTTTGTTGATCTCTGCCCGCAACGCGTCAAACTCAGGCAACATCCGTGGATCGCGGCCCACATTCAGGGCCTGTTGTGCATCTTGCATATCACTTCATCTCGCAGGCAGGCACCACACGGGATGCCCGTCCGGTTAGTTAGTAGAGAGACTCTGGCAGCGTAAACTGGCTGAACAGGCCGCCTGCAAACGGGTTGTGGCTGGCATCGGTGTAGACGCGATAGGTCATCGCCCCCTGTTCCAGCCCGAAGCGCACGTCAAAGGTATTGTCGTTGACTTGAGTAAGCTGGGCGCTGTCGAGCAGGCGATACATCGCCCAGGGTCCGCTAAAACTCACACTGCGCGGCGAACGCTCGCGATCGTCCGGTACCAGCGTCAGCTTGCTTTCCGCGCCATCGCGCATGCTGTTCGGCCATACCAGAGGCGTTTTCAAACGGCGACCGTGGGTGTATTCCAACAACTGGCCGTCAAGGTTCAATACGCTGCGACGCTTGTTCGCGGTCAGCTCCAGCGGCTCCAGCACAAAATGCACTTCCAGACTGCCTTGCGCATTAAACAGCGTCTGTCGAATGCGGTTGGCGCGCTCCAACTGCTTCATCAGCTCGGTTTGGCCCGGCGTTGACATGCCCTCCTCCAGCATCCCGCTCTCCAGCATGGCTTTGAGGTTGGTCTGGTAAAAGCTGTCCAGCGTGCCACCCGCCATAAAGAACTGTTCTATTTCTGACAGTGGTACATCCTTGTTAGAGGTGGGATCGAACGGGTAGCGATTCGCCAGTTTCTCGTTAAACGGCGTCACCACCTTATTCAGCCACTCATCATTGAGGGAAGACATCGCCAGCCCCGTCACCAGACTGGTGCTCTCCGCTGCCAACCTGCCCACCCAGCGATCGAGCGGCGCCGGCAAGCCGCGCGCATATTGCTGCAAAGCAAACAGTGGATCGGAAAATTTGTTACCCTGACGCGCCTGTAGGGCTTTAAGTGCGGCCTGCCCGGGATCGGTGGCATTCACTATCTGATCCAGATAGTGGTACAGATCGGTCAGTTTCTGGTTCACTTCCTGCACCAGCGGGCCTTGTTCTCCCCGGCCGCTCAATGCCGCATTAATAGCCATGAAGGGGCGACCAGCGCGGGTATTGATGTTTTGCGCCGTGTCGTTGTCATCATCAGCCAGCTTACGGATACGGGTATTGTCGTTCACCGTGGTCAGCACACGCTGGAAGGGTTGATCGTTACCGGTGATATCCGTCAGGATATCCAGCGCCTGTTCCGGGGTTGCCAACGTCTGCACATCGATGTTAGCCAGTACCTTTTGCCACTGGTTGATGTAATCGGTGATATAGCGATCGTTCACCTGGCGCAGAATCTCACGCCGGTCTGCGTCGCTAAACTGGGCGCGTTCACGCTGTCCCAGTACCCAGGCATCCAGCGCCGTCAATTCCAGCAACGCCTTATCCTGCTTGAGGTAGTAGTCGCTAAACCCCGGATAGGTAAGCAAGCGCGGCACGCTGCCTGCGCTTTCATTGCGCAGGGTAAATACCGATTCAAACGTCGGCCCCACTTCGTCACGAATCGCCAGATCCGGTGGCAACACCTCCATTGCTCTCATCACCAGACTCTGATACACCCGCTGGTACATCGGGAGTTTGCCCAACTCCCGCTGTGCCGCGCTAATCGGCGCATTGAACGGTTCAAAGCTGCTTATCGCCACGGCGTCTTTCTGCTCGCGGTCACGGTGCCAGTCGGTATGTAGCAACGCGTAATCCAGATGCTGCATCAGTTGTTCCTGCACTGGGCCTTGTCCCGGGAACGCGCGCTGCCAACGTTGGGCCATAAACTGTTCCACCAGCGCATTGTTACGCCCGGAGGCATCATCCAGCATGCGCATCACGCGCAGAATGGTCAGCTTCTGTTCACTGTTGGCCGGTGCCTGCATCAGATCTTCCAGCAACCCCTGCATCACCGCAGGCAGAAAGCGCTGATTGAGCATTTGCAGGTAGGTTCCTTCAACAAACGGACCGATCTTCCCCCCCTGATACAGGCCGAGATCCGCCAGCATCGGCGTGCGCTCATGGTAGTTACCGAACGACAAGGTGGCGTCGCGGATCAGATTAAGACGCGGTAGCTGCTGGAAACCGTAGCCCGGCTGGCCTTCCAGTTCATTGGTACCGATAAACGCTTGCGCTTTGGTCAGCACGTTGCGCCCGGCTTCTTCGTTGACACGATAAAAATGGTGCCAGCCGCCCATCAAGGCAATGCCAGCCACTACCATAGCGCTGATGCCGATGCTCAAACGGCGACGGCGATAGAGATGATGCAGGCGACTTTCCCCCGCCAGGCTCGCTTCAGAAAAGATCACCTCAGGGAAAAGGCGCTGTACAAAAAAGGTGGTCGACTCCCCGCGCATCGCGCTGTTCACCGGCTCCGGTAACTGATAGCGTCGCGAAGCGGACTGGGCAAACGCATCAAACGGTACGCCCTGTTGGTACACGGAGCAGGCATACAGGCCACGCACCATGAAAGCGCGCTCATCGCCCGCCGTCAGGGTTTCCGTCAGCACCTCAAGCACATACGCTTTCAAGCCGGCCAACTGACGCACAAAGGCAAACAGGTTATTGCGCACGCCGCGATCGGTCTGATTAAGCAACATATCCGGCAAGTTACTGTTGAGGTGTTCCGTCCAGGAATCCCAAAAGCCAGCCAAATCATCCAGCCACGCGTTGCCCTGACTCGATTCGAGGGTAAACGTCACACCGAGCACCGCCTGACGCGCCTCACGGTTAAGTTGACGATACACTTTGTCAAAACCGCTCAACATATCCAGCCGGGTCAAGGCGATGTAGACCGGCAACCGGGTATTGATGTTAACCGCGATATCCTGTAACCGCGCCCGCATCACCTGCGCATAGGCTTTACGTTCCGCCACGCTGGCCTGAGCCAGCCAGGCGATATCCAGCGTGAACACCAAGCCGTTGAGTGGCTGACGTCGACGGTTTTCGCACAGCCATTGCAGTAAATGCTGCCACAGGCGCGCATGGCGCTGCCCGTCCATATCGCCATCCAGCGCTGGCTGAGCTAACAAGTGACCGCTAGGGTCCCAAATCACCGCCGACTCTCCAACCCAACAGCTGACCTGCTGGCCGGAAGCGATATCCCGCAGTTCCGCATCCAGCTTGGGATTGAGCTTATTGGCCGGGTTGGCGCGGTGCACCAGGCTGCTTTTACCGCTGCCTGACAGCCCAATCATCAGATACCACGGCATGGTGTACAACGCCCGCGCACCGAGTTGGTTCTGGAACGCCGCCAGCCAGCGATCGAGGAAGGTTTGCTGATGGTCAACATCGCGTTGCAGCGGATCCAGCTCGATGACCTGCTGTTCACGCCGCTCGGCACGCAGTTGTCGAACGCGTCGCCAAACGCACCAGGCGCTGTAGGCAAATCCCAGCCATAACCAGATAACGCTGAACACCACCCGTTCCCATATCCCTTGCAGCGGACGCCGTTCCCCCACCTGCAACAGTGGGCCGAACCACCAGGCCGCGATCAGCACAATGCTCCACAGCAGCACACCCAGCAACAGCCAGGAGGGTTTCAATTTTGGCAATTGCTTGCGCAAAAACGTTAAAATCGTTTTGAACATAGGTAACCACTCACTCCTGAATCTCTTATCGTTGACGGATCGCAGCCAATTGCTCCACACGGCCCACCATTTCTGGCTCCCACTGCATCAGCGCTAAACGCTGACAGGTCTGCCACAAATGCTGATAGTGCTGTGCGGCCAGCGCTTTCATGCCCTCTTCCATCAGTAAATCCGCCAGCACCAACTCGGCATAAAAGCGATCGCGCGGCGCTTTCAGGCGATGCATCCGTTCATCCATCAGCGCCAGCGCCGCATTGATGCCCTTTTCGACGCGACAGTTGGCGACTTCCGTTGCCAACCCCTCCTGACGCCTGCCGCCACCGTGTGCTGGCTGGCTGGATTGCAGCCATTGGTGACACTTCCTGGTTAAAAAGGGCGAACCGTCACTAAACGCCAAATCGCTAAGTTCGGGCACCCGTTGGAGAAATACGGATAGCTCATCCGCGATAGCGTGAGCGACCGCAGCGTGCCCGAGGTGTGTCGCAACCGTAGCCGAGAGCATATGACCGTCAAACCAGTAGGGTGCCAGCACCAGACTTTGTTCAATGCGCTGCCACAGGCTTTGATCGGCCTGCGCCAGCGCACCCTGGTATTCATCCACGCGGTCCGGCGATACCGGTGCCAATGGGGTTTTATTGCCCTGGGTACTCATCGGCGGCGTGGTAATGCCGGACCACAGGGCATTGCGCCGCAGCCGGTAACCCACGGGCGCATCCGGTTGGCGTTCAACCAACAGCGCCGCCACATTGAGCTGTGTCTGACGCCAGCCGCGCTCATCGGAAGCATTGATCTCTACGGCACTGGCCGGTGCTGGCGCAGTGACGTGCAAAGATGCCGCGTCATGGCTCGGCGCTGCGGCAGGCGTTGACTCACGATCGGCCTGAGCCTGCTGGCGTTGCCGCACACGACTGATGCTGCTGACCAGTTCATCCATCAGTGCCGTTTTGTCGTTTGCAAGCTGACGCCAGCGTTCTGATAGCGCCAGCGCCTGGCGCTCCAGCTGTTCCAATTCGCTGGCAGACGCGTTTTCCACGGCGCGCGGCAGCACGCTCTCAAAACGGCGCAAGATAGAGATCATCACTTTCTGTTTCTGCACCGGGCTGGCTGGCCAGGCGACTTGCCAGTAGTGCGCCAGCCAGGCATCCAACAGCGTTAACGCGGTGGTGAACGGCGTCGCTCTGGCGGGATGCTGTAAACAGCGCAACAGTTGCGCCAGCACCCGCATATCTTTGGTGCGCGTCTCCAGCAGCGTCAGGCATTGACCCGCCACCGCATTGAGATCCACCTGGCTGTGCGCCAGCGATCCCAGCTTGACCAGCTCGTTTTCCACCTGTTCCCACAAGGGATCGTCCGCCGCCACGGCAGCGCGCAACAGGTCGTCCGGCAACGGTGTCAACAAGCGCCCGGCCCAGGGATGGGTATGCATCAACACCGCCATCACCAGTGACACTGCTGACGCAACGGCGTCAGCGCCTCAGTAAGACCGGTAAGGTCGATGCGGAGCGGTTTGCCGCTGGCATCGCTTAACACTAATTGCTGATGTCCCATCCAGCGTTTAAGTGCATCGATCGCCGGCAAGCCACGCCCATACTCCAGCAGTTGACCGTGGTTGCGCACAAACCAGCTGTCTGCGCTGCGGATACCGTCCAACTGCACGTTAACCGCCTCTCCCACCCAGGGCGTCACCAGCGTCAGCCGCAGGTGCGTGATGTTGCTGGTACAGCTCACTACCAGTTGATTGCCGTCAGCCAGCGAGCGCGTTAAGGTCATATCGCCACCGTTTGCCTCACGCTGTAAGTGGAAGCCATCGTTTTTCTCCGCAGACGACATTGCTCCCGCACGCTCCCCTTCACGACTGAGTGCGTCATAGCAGGCCAGCCGTACCTCAGAGGTGGTTTCACTGCGGCACTGTTCCCACAATGCCAGCCAAGCCGAATCCGGAGCGCCCGTCGTCGCTAACAGCAGCGGTAATGCAGTCAGCAGCATCAGTTCACCTCCAGCTTCTGGCATTTGTGATCGAGTGTACGTTTGGGAATATTGAGACTCTCCGCCACCAGCAGACGGTTACCATGGAACTGGCTCATGCGTGCTTTGATCACCGCGGCCTCATATTGCTGCGTGGCGACGCGCAGATCGTGGATCTCCTGAAAATGCGCTTTGGTTTCCTCCGCGCTTCCCGCCATGCGTTCGCATATTTCTTGTGGCAAGGCAGCCAACGTCACCGTTTCCCCCTCCGGCGTATGCGCGCAGGCAATCTCCAGCAAGTTGCGCAGTTCACGCACGTTGCCGGGGAAGTCATATCCCACCAGTTGGCGCAACAGAGCGCGGTGCAACGGCCCGACGCGTTTCTGCTGCTGTCGGCTAATCTGTACGATAAAGTGTTCGCTCAGCAGGCTGATATCATCCGGGCGTTCGCGCAGCGGCGCGATCTGCATCAGGCATTGGCATAGGCGGTGGTAGAGATCCTGACGGAAGGTGCCTTCTGCCACGCGCTGCTCCAGCGGTTGGTGCGTGGCAGCAATCAGGCGGAAATCGGAATGGCTCTCCTTGCCCGCGCCGAGCGGGCGGAAACGGTGTGTTTCCAGCACGCGCAGCAGCTTGGCCTGCATCAACGGTGGCATATCGCCGACTTCATCGAGAAACAGCGTGCCACCGTTAGCCTGTGCCACCAGTCCAACCTTGTTGCTCTGCGCGCCAGAAAACGCGCCTTTTTCGTAGCCAAACAGCTCACTTTCCACCAGATTCTCCGGAATAGCCGCACAGTTGATCGCGACGTATGGCTTATCCGCACGGTCCGAGCACTGGTGTAACAAGCGTGCCACCACGTCCTTGCCGACACCGGTTTCGCCCAGTATCAACACCGCGAGACGATGATGTGCCGCCTGATAGATCTGGGTATGCAGTGCCTTGGTGGCGGAAGACTGGCCGATCAGCGTCGCTTCAACCTGCTTCTCCCGATCGCGGCGATGCACATCTTGATCTTTGATTTGGCGCAGCGAATCACGCAGCGCCGTCTGTTCACGCTGGGTAATGGCTAACTGACGCAGCAACATTAACTGGCGGCAGAATACTTGCCCAAGGCGCACTCCCTCGCCGCTGTGATGCAGTGCAAACAGGCGGTCAGACGAATCCAGCAGCGCCAACACCGCCAGCGGTTTGCCATTTTCTGCCAACAACGGTAACGCATGCAGCCCGCAGGCCGTGCCAACACGGCACAACATCTGACGAAAATCGTGATGCTCGATGCGTGCGCCACCGTACAAAGAATCCCAGGTGCGCACCTGATTTTTGTGCAATACGTAGGCCAGTGGGTGGCTAAAATCATCCACCGCCAGTTGCAACGATACTGGCGCATCATGAACGTGCCCGTGGCACGTCAGTTGACGGCCGCTGACATCCACCATGCCCAGCAGCACCCCCTGCGGTTGCCAGACGCGCTGAATGGTCTCCAGCAGCCAGTCGCGCAACGCCGCTTCGTCTCGGGGTTGCGTTAGCGCCAGCGCCAGATCGAGGGCTCGTTGCATATTCAGCCCTCCACCTCAGACTGGAACTGGCCCTCTTTCACCTGGAAATGCACCCGCCGAACCGGCTCGCCAGCGGAAAGGCGTTGCAGCAGTTGCAATGAAACCGGTGGCAACAGCGCGCCATCGATCACCGATTCCAGCATTCGGGCACCGTTTTCGCTGCGGTTTGCCAGACGCAGAATCTCTTCCGGCACCGCCTCGTCGATCACGGTTTCGGCACCAAAACGCTGTTGCAGCAGTGCCACCAGGCGCGCCAGCTTGCCGTGGACGATGGCGACCATCGTGGCGTGATCCAACGGCAGGTAGGGAATGACTTCCATGCGCGCCAACAGCGCCGGCTTGAAGAATGCCGCCAGCTCGGGATAGAGCGCATCCAGCAGATCATTCGAGCGTTCCGTCTGCACATCCTGTGACGCATGGGCGGCATAGTTAACAATGGTTTGAAAACCGAGGTTAGAGGTGAGGAAGAACACCACGTTGCGGCAATCGATGACCCGCCCTTCACCATCGGCCAATTCACCTTTATCGAACGCCTGATAAAACAGGTTAAGCACGTCAGGATGGGCCTTTTCCACTTCGTCCAGCAGCACGACTGAATAGGGTTTCTGACGGATGGCTTCGGTCAACACACCGCCTTCACCAAACCCTACGTATCCGGGCGGGGAACCGATCAGGCGCGATACCGTGTGTTTTTCCTGATATTCCGACATGTTGATGGTGGTCAGGTAATTACGCCCGCCGAACAGCAGATCGGCAATCTGCAACACCGTTTCCGTTTTCCCCACACCGCTCGGCCCGACCAGCAGGAAAGCGCCCAACGGACGACCAGGACGACGCAGATCCGCTCGCGCCGTCAACAGATGTTTGTGCAGGTGTGCGATAGCCAACGTTTGGCCTTTGATGGTTTCACCCAGGAACTCAGGCAGGCGAGTCACCACCTCCATTTCTCCTTGCGAAATGCGGTTGAGCGGCACGCCGGTCCACTCGGAGATCACGGCGGCAATCTGGGTTTTGTCCACGTGTGGGGATACCAATACAGACGCCTGCTGGAGCGCCTCCAATTCACGCTCGCACGCCGTCAGTTCATCAGCCATCGCTTCGATATCATCGGGTAGTTGATCATCATCAGGTCGTTCATCGGCCAGCAGAGCGCTGCGCAAGGCGATAATGCGCTGCACATGCAGCTTCTGCTGTTGCCAATCGGCTTCCTGCTGCGCCAGCTCTGCGACACAGGTTTCACACTCGGTACGCAATGTCGCCAGTCGTTCAGCGGTATCACCCAGCCCAATGCGACGTTGGCGCTCCAGTTGTGCGATTTCCATCTCCTGCTGATGCAGGCGCGTTTGCAACTGGCTGACAGCACGAGGCGGCGTGGTGAGGTTGATGGCAACCCGCGCGCTGGCAGTGTCCAGCACATCAATCGCTTTATCCGGCAGTTGGCGACCAGAGATATAGCGCGCGGAGAGGTGTGCCGCCGCATGCAGCGCATCCTCATCAATCAGTACGCCGTGCGCTTTCTCATAAATGGCGCGCAGCCCACGCAAAATAACGGCGCTTTCGTCCGCACTCGGCTCTCCCACGTTGACCCGTTGGAAACGGCGTGACAGTGCAGCATCTTTCTCAACGTATTTCTTGTATTCGCTCCAGGTGGTCGCGGCAATGGTGCGCAACTCCCCCCGAGCCAGCGCGGGTTTCAGCAGGTTGGAGACATCCAGTCCGCCAGCCTGATTACCCGCACCAATCAGAGTGTGTGCCTCATCAATAAACAGAATGATAGGCCGGGGCGAGTCTTTGACCTCCTGCATCACACCTTTGAAGCGCTTCTCAAATTCCCCCTTCACCGAAGCACCGGCCTGCATCGCACCCAGATCCAGCGTCAGCAGTTCCACCTCGCGCAACCGTTCCGGCACCTGTCCGGCAACGATGCGTAGGGCCAATCCCTCAATCAGTGCACTTTTACCCACCCCGGCTTCCCCAACCACCATCGGGTTGTTTTTACGGCGACGTGAAAGGATATCGATCATTACATCGATTTCGCGATCGCGGCACAGCACCGGATCGAGCTGTCCTTGCCGTGCAGCCTCAGTCACATTCTGGGTATAGCGGCCCAGCTGAGCGCTCACCGCTGCCGCTTGCTCCGTTGCAGCCATCGCGTTCACAGCAACCGGAGTTTCCGATGACTCTTTCACCCACTCATCAAACTGCTGGCGCAGCAGTTCACGGTTGATGTGTGCCAGTGGGCGCGATGCGACTGCCGACAGATACCGGTTTGGCATCATCAGCAATACCAATAGCAACACGCCGCTACGCAGGTGACTGTGCTGAAACTCAGCCGATGCCAGCAACCAGCTGTCTTGCAGCCACTCCACCAGCAGCGGTGAGAAAGAGGGATAGCCTGCCGCCACGAAATCGCTGTCTGCGACGGTTGGTTCGAGCAGAGCCCCGAGGGCCTGCACATCCACGTCGGCGCGCGTGCAGATCTGGCGTACGTCGCACAGCGGCGTATCCAGCATGTTCATCAACAGGTGCTCAATGCGGATTTCCGCGCCCTGATGCTGTATGCAGAGCGCCGCCGCTTGTTCCAGCATATGGCGACACACAGGGTTGAGACGTTCAACCAGCGTAGGCAGTTCGATTCGAATCACGGTGCAGCTCCTGTTACTGTAATAATTCGCCCAGTTGGCGTAGCACATCCTGGGTTTGGTGAATCAACTGGTAGTGGTAAGCCCCGAACGCCGCAGCCAGCACGACACACAGGCCGAGAAACAGGACGCTGAGCGACACCTGTTTGCGCAGACGATAGCGCGATGCCTGCTGCCCGAGATGTTGGTGAAACACCGTAGGGATCGCAGCAGGTTCCGGATGCAACGTGTCGTGCAGTTTGCGCACCACACGGTCCAGCTCCTCACGTCCTTGCACCATTACCCGGTAGCGCCCTTCAAACCCCAGACACAGGCACAGATAGATAAACTCGAGGATGTCGCGGTAGCGAGCCGGGTCTTCCTGAAGGCGATCCAGCAGCACAAACACTTTTTCACCGCCCCAGGTTTCATTGTGAAAACGCGTCAGCAGCGAATGTGCGGACCAGATACTCTGCGCCCCCCATTCCCGCGCCATCACCGCCTCATCGATAACGGTGCACAGAATGTAACGAAACGACAGGATCACGCCGTTTTCGTAGCCATGCGCCTGCAACTCCTGCTCAATGGCCTGAATCTCGGACACCACCCGTTGGTAGAGATCGGCCACGCCCTCGTAAGCCGAGAGCTGACGCACCCGCTCTACCATCCCCAACAGCGGCGTCACCGCATCGATCATCGGGTTGATACTTTGTCCGCGCAGGCTGAACCAGTAATCGGAGTCGCTATCCAGTTGCCGGGCATGGTCATACAGCAGGTCGCCCAGTTGATCGTTTTTAATCACGTCGATGCTCATCATTTCCCCTCAGTTAACCCTGACCGCGGATGGCCCACAGCTGCATATCCAGCTCCGGGAATTCGCCCGCGATGTGGAACGCCAGGGTGTTGCCGGACACCAGCACCTGCCAGGAAGGGCTTTGTCTGTCCAATTGGAAATAGCTGTAACCGGCGTGATACGGCAGTTGGCGTGGTGCAACCGGCAGCGGCAGCAGCGGCACGCCCGGCAGTTGCAGACTGATCAGTTCGCGGATCTTCTCGCTGGAGGCAATCTTGGTCTGTTGCAACAGTTGCTTGCGCAGGTGCTCCTGCGGCATCCGCGCTTTCACCGCCAGCACAAACTCGGCGCTGGACAACAGCTCAGCGTCGCCCACCATCGCCACCATAATCCCATAGGGTTGCTTAATGAGCTGGACCGAGACGGCTCGCGGCGACAGCACGGTGCTCAGAGCCTGACGCAGCGCCAGCATTATCGGCTCGAAGCTGCTCTGCGGATGTTCGTGGCGATAGGCAGGAAACTCTGGCGGCAGTCGGGATTCATCGGTAAAAGTCATCAGTTCGCCACACAGTGCGACCAGCGCTTCATGCAACCTTTCGGGGTGCAACGTGCCCAGGCGCGCCAGGTGGGACAAGCGGGGCTGCGCGCGGTTAAGCAGTTGCAGCATCATAAATTCCGCCACATCGGCGACGCCTTGTTGTCCTGGCGCGGCGATGCGCTGTGCCAGACTGCGCGCACGTTCGGCGACCAGCCCGGCAGATTCCCCCAAAAAACGCTTCAGGGCAGGAATGGCCGTGATGCTCACACTGCACGGCATAAAGTTCGGATCGAGCACCAACCCGCCATCGGGGCGTTTATCGAGAATAGTGGCAATAGCCAATGAGGCGTAGGCGCTGCGATCGTCGCGCTCCAGCATCAGACGCAGGCTGACCTTCCCCACCTCGAGCGACACCACATCGCCGCCCTCGCTGTGCAGATCGCGCACATCGTGGCGTTGCGCCTGCAAGCGGCTGGCAACCCCCTGCCCCGGTTGCCCGACTTCGCTGACACCGCTTACCGCCAGCGGCAAGGCGAGATAAACTTTTTGATTCGCCAGCGCCACATCAGTGATTTCCAGCGGCGGTGGCAGCACATCGTCACCGGGAATGTTGAACACGGTGCCATCCGGCATCACGCCGCTGGCGTTGACCAGCGCGATACGGCCAAAGTTGAGATACTCTTCGTTAATAGCCAGCGTTTGCAGGCCATAAAAATAGTCGCTGAGCGCGCTAAGACGCGCGTGCAGGGTGTAGTCGGTATGCCGTTGCTGCTGTTGAAAATGCTGAGGTTTGATGAACAGCCCTTCCCGCCAAATAATGCGATTTCGACTCGACATGGTTATTCTTCTTCCTGGTCTTTTTTGATGTCGACTTCATCCCGGCGCAGGTGCACCAGAACCTGATAACTGCGCCCGGTGTTTTTCAGTTTGATCACCTTGCGCCATTCCGCACTCTCTGGATCGGCATAGCGCGCGATAACGCCGATGTAATGCACCTTGGCATCCAACGCTTCGGGCGGCAGGTACTTAAACTGCCCCGGCAGCAGGGTATAGTCCTGATGACTGACATAGTTCTTGGTCAGCGCTTTTTCGATATCCTCGGTGATCTGGTCGTAGTCGGCGGCCAGCAGGCGTGAATCCTCAGCCAGTAACACCAGTTGGAATTCGATGGGCGCGGCATCACCGCTCTCGTTAGGGTTTACGTCCGGCTCTGCCAGCAGGCTAAACCCCACCGTGGAGGGTTGATGATCGTTGCTGCCCACCTGAATATCGGGATTGGCGGCGACTTTCGCCATCTTGCCGAGGGTGGTGCAGCCTGGCAGCAAAGCCAACAGGCTGACAAAACAGAGCAGACGCCACATCATTGTTGTACCTGCTGCTGGCGCACCGCGTGGTCATACGCCTGGGCGTACACCTGCTGAAACAGCTTCTGAAAACCTTGCTGACGTACAGAGGTCAGTTCACGGTAGTAGTGCTGGTACATTTCCCAAGCCCAACCGTCATCCACCACATCTTGCTCGCCGCTGCGGCGATAGTGCGCAAAACGGTCGAGCAAGGCGGCTGGCGAGAACGCTTGCAGGATGGTTTCCAGCGCAACGGTAATGGCCTGCTGGTTTGCCGCCTGGTGCACCCGGACGTTATTCAGCACTTCAGCGACTGCTGCTGGCGCAGAAAGGTGTACCGGACTTTTCCCATCGGCAAACAGCAACGGTAAGGTGTCGGCATAGTCCAGGCCCAGACGCAGCGGGTTATCTTCAATCGGGCGCAGATGGGTATCTGCCAATGCGCCTTGCCCGCGCTGCAACACCAACAGCCCTTCCACCATGGCACGCAGGCTTTTTCCCATCTCTTCCAGCATCTCTCGCTGTTGCCTGGCATCCTCCACTGTCAACGTCTGTCCCAGCCCGCGCATCAACGGTGCCAACAGGTGGCTATCCAGTGAACCCGCGGCATCCTGCGTCGCAAGGGGATTATTGATGTCGGGTAATTCCACAAATTTCTGGTCCATGGTGTCCTCAGCAGCTGAAAAAGTAGTAAGCGCAGTCGGTAACGCCGCCTGCGCATCGTCACCGTGGGCACTCAGCAGGCTATGGCGCCGTTCTTGCTGCAATGCCCACAGCGGATCGTTAGTGACGTCATCGCGCGGGGCGTCCGTCTGTGTCTGACGTTTGGTCGCATCCCCGAGCCAGCCATCGAGCCCACGCGCAGTGCCCTGCCCCAGCAGTTGGTCGATACTTTTTTCCTGCATCAGGTCGCTCAGATAGACACCGAGACGAAATGGGCCAATAACCAACTCATCGCCGTGTGACAACAGCACTTTGCGCCCGCGGCCGATCGGCGACAGCGAGCCATTGATAAAGGACTGTCCGCTCAGATCGCACAAACTGAAATGGCCGTCGCTCATCTCGATGCGGGCATGCTCCGGCAGCACGGCACCCAGCCTGTCGCGCAGTTGCCAATGGTCCTTTTCTGACGCCCCCAGCGTGCCGCCGTTGTGGTCAAACTGGTGCTGCACCTGAGAATTGATATCCAGCTGTTCGCTGTTGAGAACAACCAGAGTGAGTGGATGACTAACGGTCACATTGACTCCTGAACGCGATGTATACGTGAAGACACGATTTACTCTTGAACACAGATGGTTACGTAAGGCTCCGTCGGAGGCTGCCCAAGGAAGCTGCTCCAACCCAAAATGCCGCTCTGCTCACTGCCCAACCTCAACCCTTTGGCTTCACCCTCGGCAAAGCCAAGGCGTAAATCCCAGGCCAACTGATCGCGCAGGATAAAAGAGACGAAACGCACCAGCGGCTGGAAGTGCTCGCCGTTGGGCAAGAAGCTAAGGAATCGGCCAAAGCTCAGGCTGCCAATCTTCAACAGGAACTTGCCCGCACAGTCATTGACGCTGTCACCAATGACAAAATCACCGCCCAGCGCGATATTGGCCTTGCCAAGCCGGTTCTGCTGACTGTCGTGGATCGCCACCCGACGTTTTTGCCAGGCCAGCACCTCGACGTCCTCCAGATCAAAACAGTGGCTCACCAGCCCCGCCACCACTTCCGGTGAGCGACTGGGACTGGCGAGCACCCCGGCATAAGAGAGCATCTTGGCGCGGTTGACCGGCAAGCTGTCGCGCACTGCATCGTTCCCCAGCCCAACCAGCGCAAACATCAGCCGTGAGAAGCCATCTTCGCCATCGTTCTGAAAACGCACGTGATAGCGGTATTTACGCCAGGCACGGTGCAGCAGCGTGAGCAAGCGGTGATGAAAGAAATCGAGGAACAGCCCCAGTTTCTGTTCACCCTGTGCGTACTCCCAGGCGAGATCGTCCAGGTAGTAGCCTGGCAGTGGCGACTGACTGCCGTGCAGACCCAGAAACGCCACTTCGAGCGCCTGACGTCCGTTCTCATCGCGCTCCACCTGTACGATATCGCCGGGATGAAAGCCGATAGACGCGGTGGAACGAAAACGCAATCGCTCTTGTTCCGGGCGGAAATCCAATGCCCGTTCCAGATCCACCCCTTCCAATTGGTTAAGCAGTTCCACCAACTGGTAGAAATTAAAGCGCGATGCGTCCTGATAGAACGTCACATCATCGAGTGCTGACCTATCTGCACCGGCCATCGGTAGCGCTCCTTGTTATCGAGATTGACCACCTCCAGCAGGTGGAAGGCGTTAACGCTGGCGTACAGTGAGAAAAAGTGCGCCAGCACGGTACTGAACAAATACAGCTCACCTTCGTTACCAAAGGCCGATTGCCGCACCGACAGTACCGATTTCAGACCACGCACCGGCATCCCCTGCACCAACCGGTCGATCGGTGTGGTTTCGATGGTTTCTATCCCAGCCAATCGCTTGCGCGATGCCTGTTCTGCCTGCTTATCGTGCAGCGCGGGAAAATCGTAGGTACGCAGAATCTGCACCAGCGCATCACGGCGCAACAGCGACACATAGTTGAGCGACAGATTAGAGATCAGCGTCCAGTGCAGGCTGCCGTCCATCGCCGGACGCAGCGGCCGGGTAGGTCGCATCAGGTTGCGAAAGGTGGCAAAGGTGGGCGATGTGCCGGTAGGCACACAGATGCTGCCCACTGGCAGTTGCGCGGCGCGAGCGCGGTTAGTGCAGGTCAACGTGACCGAGACCGATTCATCAAGATTGATCGCTTCACGTTCATCCCCGCGCACAAATGACAGCAGGTGCTCGAACCCATTGCCCTCTACCGCCTCTTTCACCCGAATACGGTAGTAGAGCGCCAGCCGCCCTTTGGCACGTTCGATTTGATGCTGGAAACTTTCAAAGGGTTGGTAGATTCGTGGCACGCCGCGCGAGCGCCCGGCTCGACCTTCCACCCACCCTTCCACGTTATCCACCGAGAAAATTTCGAAGCTGTCAGCATGGCGGAAACTGGCTTTGAGCGGATACTCCGTCTGACGGCCGCTTAGGTTGATAGGCTCGCTGTCATGCTGAAACAGGTTAATGGCGGGCACACAGTTGAGCAAAAACGCGTCCGATCGGATCTTCAGTTCGGCTGGCAATGGACGATCGAAGCAGAAATGCAGTTGGAACGAGGTAAGCGTCAGCGGCAAATCGGGCCAATGGGCGCCGGACAGTTCAAAAAACTGGAAGCTTTCTGGAAAGCAGAAATACTCCTGCAAAATGCGATAACCGGAGTAGACATTACCGGGGTACGGCAGCAGCGCGTCTTCGCGCTCAAAGCCGACCATCTTCAGCGCGCTCGCCTCCTGGCGAAAACGCTGTCCTGCTACCTCCAGCTCAATGTGCGACAGTTGACTGGCAAGCCAGAAATAGAGCTCAGAGGCGGTATAGGTATCGCCGCCGAGGTAAAAGCGCAGCTTGTCCAATTGCAACTGTTGCAGCGACTGCGGGCCATGCAGCGCGATATCAACGGTGATGGTGGAGAGATCGTTGCCGCTTTGTACATTGATGTGGCGAATGTCCGCCGGGTAAATCCAGGCGTCATGACAGGTTCGAAAATGGCACACCACGTCGTCCATCGGCAAGCTATCCAGCTCACACCCTCCGGCCACGAAAGCAGGTTGTGCCAGCGCCCCAGGCAGCACCGAAAACTGCATGATGGTCATGCTCGGCACCGGGCGCAGATAGTTCGGCCACAGCATGCCCAGCAAACCGTGAGTCAGTTCGGGAAACTCATCCTCCAGCTTGGCGCGCAGGCTTCCGGTCAGAAAGGCAAACCCTTCGAGCAACCGCTCGACATCCGGGTCCGTGGTCTGCTCGGACAAAAAGCGCGTAAGCTCAGGATGGGCCTTGGCGAATTCACGCCCTTGCAAGCGCAAGAAGGTCAACTCATCCCTGAAAAACTGTTCCAATGACATAACGCCTCAATGACAGGGTCAGACCATTCGGTAATGGCGGTGGTTATCCATGTGAATGTTGAACGAAGTGACCTGCTCCAAATCGTCCAGCTTGACGTGAGCGGTCACCTGAAATGACATCTCCAAAGGATTCGATAACGAACCCGAGTCGAGGATGTCCACATGCACAATGCGCGGTTCAAAGCGGCAAATGCACTGCCGGATCGCTTCGCAAATTTTGCCGTAGATATCTGCGCCCCCCTGCGTCGCGTCATTGAAATCAATCACGCCCAGCTCAGGTGCACTGCGGCAATTGCCCGGACGGGTATTGAGCACGTTGTCCAACTGGCGTTTGATGGACAAAATCAGTGTCTCAAGCTCCGTTTCAGGGGAGGCGCGCCGCGTCTCCCCCCGAATACGATCGAACAGACTTGCCGTATTTCCCCGTTCCCAGGCAGAAAGTGACGGCATCGGCCTTATTCCTTATCCAAACGCCCAACCAACGACAGTTCGAAGTTAGCGCCCATGTATTTGAAATGGGGACGCACTGACAGCGAGACCTGATACCAGCCTGGCTCCCCTTCCACATCCAGCACCTTGATCTGCGCCGCACGCAGCGGACGACGGCTACGCACGTCTGCCGGCGGGTTTTCCTGATCCGCGATGTACTGTTTGATCCAGGTATTCAGCTCACGCTCCAGATCCTGACGCTCTTTCCACGCGCCAATCTGCTCGCGCTGTAACACCTTGATGTAGTGCGCCAGACGGTTGATGATGAACATGTACGGCAGTTGGGTGCCCAACTTATAGTTGGTTTCCGCCTCTTTACCCTCTTTGGTATTGGGGAACACCTTGGGCTTCTGCACCGAGTTGGCAGAGAAGAACGCGGCGTTGTCGCTGTCCTTGCGCATGGTCAGCGTGATGAAACCTTCTTCGGCCATCTCATATTCGCGGCGGTCAGTGATCAGCACTTCCGTCGGGATTTTTGCCTGCAATTGCCCCATGGCTTCATACACATGCACGGGCAGATCGGTAATAGCACCACCGCTTTGCGGGCCGATAATATTCGGGCACCAACGGTATTTGGCGAAGCTGTCGGTGATGGCCGAGCCCATCAGATAAGCGGTATTGCCCCACAGGTAGTGATCGTGATCGGAACTAATATCTTCTTTGTAATTGAAGCCCTTGATGGGGTTTTCAATCGGATCGTAGGGCAAACGTGCCAGGAAGCGCGGTGCCGTCAATCCCAGGTAGCGCGCATCCTCGGACTCACGCAGCGAACGCCACTTGGTATAGGCTGGGCCTTCAAACACCGATTTAAGATCCTTGATGGTCGGCAGATCGGTGAAGCTATCGACACCGAAAAAGGTCGGCGCGACGGAAGAAACAAACGGTGCGTGCGCCATGGCACCCACGGCGCTGACGTATTGCATCAGTTTGATATCAGGTGAGCTTTGCGTCATGGCATAGTCGCCGATCACCCCACCGATAGGCTGGCCGCCAAATTGCCCGTAACCACTGGAATAAACGTGTTTGTAAAAGCCAGACTGGGTAATTTCCGGTGCGAACTCAAAATCATCCAGCAACTCTTCTTTGGTAGCATGGAGCACCAGCAGCTTGATGTTTTCACGAAAGTCAGTGCGATCGACCAGCAGTTTCAGCGAGCGCCAGGAGGATTCCAGTTCCTGTAGCGGTTTAGCATGCAGAATGACATCGACCTGCTTGCTCAATGTCTTGTCCAGTTCGACGATCATACTATCAACCAGCGCTTTGTTTACCGGTTCTGCGGCATTGCCGTTGTCAAGAATATTGGCCACCAGCGCCGCAATTCCCTGTTTGGCGACGCTATAGCCCTCATCGACTGGCGTAATGCGCGCCTGCGCCATGATTTCATCCAGCAATGAGCCAGAGGCACTGGCGGCGTTGGCCTGTGTTTGTGCTTCAATGATTGACATCGTTATTTCCCTATCTCGTTGTGGGCATCAATTATTCAGCCGGTTTCACCAGATCCAGCTCTTTCAGCAGTTGTTCTCTGGCTTCATCGCTGGCTAACAGATCCTGTAAACGGTTACGGAAAGCGGGAATATTGCCGAGCGGCCCCTTGAGGGCAACGAGTGCTTCACGCAGCGCCAACAGTTTGCGCAATTCAGGCACCTGTTGAGCAATACGATCGGGGGAAAAGTCATTCAGTGAAGCAATATTCAGCTTCACCGGCATATCATCTTGAGAATCGTCTTCCAGGCGATTCGGAACGTTGAAATTCAGTTCCAGCTTGGCCTCTTTCATTACCGAAGCGAAATTATTTTTATCGATTGATACCGTCTCACGCTCCTCGATCGGTGTCTCTTCGGTACGTCCTTTCATATTTCCCACGACCATCAACGTCAGCGGCAACTCTATTTCTGCCTGCTGGCCTCCAGTGGCGGGGACATATTTGATATTAATACGCTCTTTTGGTGCGACAGATGCACCGTCAGTTCCTTTTGCCATAAGTCTATACCAGTATAGGGCTCCATCACCCAGGAAAAGTAAAGCCGAATCCCACTGAATGCTGTCATCAGTAATGAGAGAGCAAACCTGCGGAGAGCAAATAAGATTTGTCATTCGACCAGCGATGTAAAATTCAAAACCGTGTTAAAAAAATGAAAATAAATATTTAAAGACATGCATGCACGGTAAAACGGAGCAAACGGAATATTTACCCAAAAAGGAAGAAAAACAACTGTTGCCACATGTATCGCAATCATACACATAATATAAACCAACGGTCAACGGGTCTTAAATCAGACACTACGCACAGCGTGGAAAAAATAAAAAAACGATCAAAAACAACAATATAAATAACATACATTGATAAGTTTTTTTTAAAAATCGAAAAAATCGAACAAAAAACGACTGATTTTCATTAGGGAAAAACAGGGGTATTTATACCCTTTTTATTTTAATAAAAACAAAATAGTTAGCATGTTAAGTAATTCATTTGGATATTATTCTGATTTTTCCCTTTTTCTTAAACCTCGATTAAATACCACCATTCCTGGATTAGCCCTTAACATCACGGCGTTAATTTAGGATTATTCTCACCTTTATTTTCTGGGGTTAACACAGAGGAAAACAACATGATAAACGATAAAATCCGCGCACTTAAACCAAATGCCAGCAAACAAATTCCAACAAATCAGATAATGACAAAAAGAGCAATGCAATAAAGTCTGAAAATCTGCGTATTTGATCGATTTACTGGACAAAAATGAAACAGCCCCGCAATGCTTTGTTTATGGGCCTGCTCGTAGGGAGGAGTTTTCTGAAGAAGCAGAATGAGAATATTCCTATAATAAGCCATCGCACAAATTGAAAACAGCGGGTCCGTTTAATCCCTAGTGCAACTTTCTGCAACGCGTTCATTGCTCGATACCAATCAGGTTAATCTGTGCCATCAATAGCAAGGTTGAAGAAAGAGAATACGCCCAAGGCTGGGCCGATAGACGAAACTTCATCATGCTGCGCTAAAGAAAATATTCAGTGGCGATTGGTTCGTCCTGAAAAAAGCGGTGTTGTCGCGGCTCACTTCTCTGTAGACGGGCCCATTTAGGCTCCTGACCTTAACAACAATGAACGGCAATATAGGATTTGCACATAGGTGCAAACAACTCGACAAACTGTAACATTGCCTCGTTATATTCCTGCCTGTTGTCAACAGACAGGGGTAAATCTGTGTCTTACCAAGCCGAAATTCGCCACCGCAAAATCGCGTGGCCAAAGCTGCGCCATGCGCTGTCTATCGCCAGCCACGAGCCTGCCAACTTACTGGGCGCACTGCTGCTGATGCTGTTTAGCGGGATCATTCTGTCACCGGTGCTTTCCGTTTTGCTGAATGCAACACTGGTGCAAAGCGGCGATGAAGGCCGCACCGATGCCGCCGAGGGCGCATTTACCGCCTATTACCTGCTGCGCACGTTGGCCTCGAGAATGTCCGACCTGTTGCTGTGGACACCCTTACTGAACACCTTGGCTGTGGCAGTGAGTACCGTCGTGGGCGCACTGGTGGTGGGCATCACGCTGGCCTGGCTTATCCACCGCACCGATATTGCCGGGCGCAAAGGGTTTGCCACCCTGCTGATTGTACCGTTTATGCTGCCTTCCTGGACCTTCGCGCTGGCCTGGACCACCCTGTTCAAGAACCATGCGATTGGCGGTCAGCCCGGCTGGCTGGAGGCAATGGGGATCCAGACGCCCAACTGGATGGCCTACGGCTATTTTCCCATTGTGGTCATCATGACGTTGCACTACACACCGCTGGTTATCCTGATCGTTGGCAATGCCCTGAGGCGTATTGACAGTCAGATGGAAGAGTGCGCCCGCGTGCTGGGTGCCTCACGCAAGGTGATTGCGTTCAAAATCATTATCCCGCTGGTGCGTCCCGCGCTGTTATCGGCGTCGTTGTTGATTTTTGCCGACTGCATCGGCGAGTTTGCCCTGCCCTATATTCTCGGCCTGCCGGTCCATTTTGATACGTTATCGACCAGCCTGTATCGGGCCATCAGCACCCGACAGTCCGGCGTGGCGGCGGTTATCGCCACGGTGATCATGCTGATGGGTATGATCACCTTGCTGCTGGATATGAAAATGCTGCGCGAAGCGAAACGCTTTGTCACGGTAGGCGGCAAAGGGGTCATGGAGCGTCGCCGCGCGCTCGGGCGTTGGCGGATTTTGGCCGCCGCCGTACCGCTTACTTTTATTTTGATAGGGGTCGCCATTCCGCTGCTGACGCTGTTTCTTTCTACGGTGATGCTGCTGCCCGGTCGCTTCACGGCGGATAATTTCACCCTGGCCTACTGGGTTGGTCACAACCTCGATACCGTAGCGCTGCATAACGGCATATTACTGACGCCTGAATTTTGGCGCACGGTGGCAAATACCTTGCTTATCGTCGGATCCGCCTCGGTTACCTGCGGCGTGCTCGGTCTGCTGGTGGGCTATACCGTGATGCGCTGCCACTTCCGCTGGATTGCCGCCTTCCTGCGTCAGTTGACGTTTCTGCCCTATCTGGTACCTGGCATTGCCTTTGCCACCGCGTTTCTCTCTCTGTTTGCGGTAGCAAGAGGCCCCATTCCGGCGCTGTACGGCACGCCGTTGATCTTAATTCTGGCGCTGATTGCAGAAAAAATGCCGTATGCCAGCCGCTCGGGCATTGCCGCCATGACCCAGCTCGGCAAAGAGGCCGAAGAAGCCGCGCAGATTGCCGGCGCCGGTTGGTTGGCGCGCCTGCGCCGCATCGTGATTCCGATTCAAGCAGGCCCGCTGGCGACCGGCATCCTGCTGCCGTTTATCTCCGGCATTAAGGGCGTCAGTCTGTTCGTCATTCTCGCCACCCCAGCAACCGACGTGCTGACCACCTATTCCCTGCGTTTGATTGACTACAACTACCAGCAGGCGGCCAACGCCGTGGTACTGATGATTGCGCTGATTTCATGGGCAGGTACGGTGATGATCCAGAAGATCACCGGCACCGGTCTGGCTGACGCGCTGGAGAACTAACATGCCTTCCATCCAGTTGTCCCACCTCACCAAAACCTACGCCGGCAGCGACAGTCCGGCAGTCAACAACATCAGTCTGACCGTCAACGATGGCGAATTCATGTGTTTGCTCGGGCCGTCTGGCTGCGGAAAAACCACGATTTTGCGTATGATCGCCGGGATTGAGCACGCCAGCGGCGGGGAGATTATCATCGGCGACAAGGTGGTCGATTCCGTCACGCAGGGCCTTTATGTCCCTCCCGAAAAACGCGGCATCGGTCTGGTGTTTCAGAGCTACGCGCTCTGGCCCCATATGACGGTCGAACAGAATGTCGATTTTGGTCTGCGTTTGCAAAAAGTCCCGACACAAGCGCGTATCGCACGCACTCAGGACGTGATGGAAAAATTGCGCATCGCGGATTATGCCAAGCGCTATCCGGCGCAGCTCTCCGGAGGACAGCAGCAGCGCGTCGCCCTGGCGCGCATGCTAGCAGTTAATCCCGGCGTGCTGTTGCTGGACGAGCCGCTCTCGAATCTGGACGCCACGTTGCGTCTGGAAATGCGGGCCGAACTGCGTCGCTTACACGAAACTTTCGGTACTACCATCGTGTTTGTCAGTCACGACCAGTGGGAAGCGATGACCCTGGCGACCACCATCGCGGTGATGAGCGCCGGGCAGATGCAGCAGGTTGGGACGCCGGATCAAATCTATGCCGCCCCCGCCAACCGCTTTGTCGCCGAATTTATTGGTACGCCCAAGCTCAATATGATCCCGTTACACCCGCCGTTGAGCCATTTGGCACAGCATCTGCACCAGCGATTTTCCCTGCACGACAGCGAGCACACCGAGCTGTGCGGTATCCGACCTGAAGAGATCGTCCTCAGCGCGGATGCGGGCCATAACGGCGTTGCCATGACCATCGATAACATCATGCCTACCGGCGGCAGTTGGATCATTGAACTGGTCACCGGCAACGATCGCCTGTTTCATTCGACGCAACTGCGGCCACGCTGGCAGCCTCATCAGCAAGTGTTCTGTCAGTTGCCGTCCCACTCTCTGCACTTTTTCAATCGTCACGGGCTGCGCCACGAGATAGCCGCCCAGTAACCCCCTAACTTATTATCAGGAGTCATGATGAAGCGCACGTTCACCGCACTGTTGGTCACCAGTACCTTGCTAAGCAGCCCATTAACCCATGCTGAAACCGCCGAACTGCAAGCGCTGATCGCCGCCGCACAGCAAGAGAACCCGATCACCGTTTATGCTTCAACCGGTAAAATCGTGCAGCAGGCCAAAGCCTTTAGCGAAAAATACGGGCTTAAAGCCACCGGTGTAAAAGCCGATGCGCCGCAAATCATCGAAATTATCAGCCGCGAAGCGCAAGCCAAAAACGTCAGGGCCGATGTCGCCATCGTGGAAGATACCCCTGCGGCAATCACGCAATTGCTCAGTAAAGGCTATGTGCAAAGCTGGGTTCCGGATGACCTGAAAGGCAACATCGCCGCCCGTTATCAAAACCCATTAACCGTGGTGCTGGCGCCTAACGTGTTTGCCTACAATACCGCGCGTCACACCACCTGCCCTGTCACCAATATCTGGCAGCTTACCCAACCCGCGTGGCGGGGCAAGGTGGCGATGCAGGATCCGACCGGCAAACCTGCCTACACCGATTGGTTTAGCCAGATGGAAACCCACTACGATCAGCAAATTCGTGATGCGTATCAGCAACAATTCGGTAAGCCGCTGCAAACCAGCGAGAAATCAGCTACGGCGGCGTTTGTCAAAGCGCTGGCAGGAAACAGCGTGTTGCTCACCCACTCCGATAATGACGCGGCCTCTGCCATTGGCGCACCGGACGGCAATGCGGATTTTGTCGGTCTGGTTTCAACCGCGAAATTCCGTGATAACCAACAGGGGATGAAGCTGGGACTGTGTAACGGACTCAAACCGTTTATCGGCTGGAATTATCCCAGCCTGGGGGTGATCGCCACCGGCAGCCACAGCCCTAACGCCGCCAAGCTGTTTATCCACTATTTGCTGACCGCAGAAGGGATTGAGCCGCAGAGCGTCGATGGCAAAATGTCCACCAACCAGACGGTCTCACTGCCCGCCAACGAAGCGTCCGGGATCGAAAAGTACCGCTCAGAGTTAATGGAATACCTGACGGTCACGGCTAAAGAGGATTGGAAAAGCCGTCAGGACTGGCAGGATATCTGGAGCCTGAACTACAAGAAATAACGTTTCACGCTGACCATGACATTACCCAACTTCACTTTTAAACAGGCAGATTACGTTGACGAACATCGACATTGAGCAGCGCGAAGCGGCATTAAAACGCATCATTCTGGACGCTGGCGATACCGCCCTGCGCTATTTTCTTTCGCGCAAAGCGGGAGAATATGAACTCAAGGGCCATCAGGATATCCTGACCGAAGCAGACACCCTGGTTGAAGCCCTGATTTTACGGGAACTTGGCGCAGCTTTTCCCGACGATCTGGTTTTGGGTGAAGAATCCGCGCGCCAACCCGCCAACACCGCGAGTTTGTGGGTTGTCGATCCGATTGATGGTACCGCCAACTTTGCGCGCGGCATCGCCCATTTCTGCGTGTGCATCGCCTGGGTTTATCGTGGCACCACCGAGCTTGGCGCCATCTATAACCCGGTCAGTCAGGAACTCTATCTGGCACGCCGTGGACACTACGCCTTGAAAAACGACCAACCGCTGCGCTGCACTACCATCGCAGATACGCAGTTGGCCTCTTTTGAACTGGGGTGGTCTGCGCGTCACAGCCAGCGCCGCTATCTGGACGTGATGGCCGCCCTGCTCAATCTGGGTGCCAGCATTCGCCGTGGCGGTTCGGGCGCGCTGGCGCTGGCCTGGGTCGCGGAAGGCCGCACGGAGGGTTATGTGGAAATCCATATGAACGCCTGGGACTGTCTGGCTGGATTATTGCTGGTGCGCGAAGCGGGAGGGCAAACCGGCATCATTCCTCAGGATGCCGCCGGCCTGTATAAGGGTTTGCCCGTGCTGGCAGCAGCACCGGGCGTCGCCGCAGCGTTGGCGCGCGCCGCCAGCATTCCGTTGGCCAGCGGGACGGTCACGCCTGCGCCAGTTTCTCCGTCCACGCCGGTATACCCACGTCCGCCTATCAGCCTGATTAGCGAAAACTTCCCCGGCTGGGGCATGGATATCTATATCGGCGGTGCCAGCGGCGTCTGCGACGCCGCGCTGCTGGCCGAACACGATATCGGTATTGTGATTAATTGCGCGGTGAATCTCGATATCGATTGGGTGACCACCCAGGAAGCGGCACCTGATGCCCATCTGCTTTCCCACGGTGCCGGACCGGTTCGCTATTACAAACTCGGGCTGATTGATGGCGAAGGCAATGCGCAGGAGATGCTTCACGCGGGCTATCACTTGATGCGCTCCGCGCTGTTGCAGCAAATTCCCGATAAACCCTCTTATCGCAACCGCCGTCGGGGCAATATTCTGGTCAACTGTCGCGGCGGACGCAGCCGTTCTGTGGCGCTGGTCGCCCTGTTTATGCACCTTGAATGCCCGGAACGTTACCCGACGCTTGACGATGCCATCGCGCTGATTCGAGAAAAGCGTCAGCTACACCCGGACGAATGGTTTGAAACGCCGAAGCCGTCGCTGACGCGTCTGGCTGAACATGCCATCCTGCGTGAAAAGGCATTGATTGCAACGGAATGGCACGATGAGTGAGAGCAGTTACAGCAAAAACAGCGGGTTTGCCAGCGCCGCCGAAGTCGCGCAATTGGCAGGCGTATCGCGCTCGGCGGTATCGCGCACCTTCACGCCGGGCAGCAGCGTCTCAGCGGAGACGCGGCGCAAGGTCCTTGCCGCCGCACAAACGCTTAACTACCACGTCAATCATCTGGCACGCGGCCTCTCCAAAGAGGCCTGCCGCCCGGTGTGTATTCTGGGCGGTAATCTGGCTGCACCTTATCAGGCCAGTTTGCTGGAACACCTCACCCGTCGTTTGAACCACGCCGGACGCGCGGTGATGGTGATCAACACCGACGACGGTGAAGAGAGTGTCAGGGAAGCCCTGCAACAAACCCTGAATTATCGTTCGACGGCAACGATTGTGTTGTCAGGAAAGCCGCCGGGTGCGCTGATTGAAACCTGCCTGCAAAGCGGACAGCAGGTGATTTTGATCAACCGCATGGGACAGTTTTCCGGGGCGGACAATATCGAGATTGACTACCGTTCGACGATGGCCGATGCGTTGAACTTGTTGCTCACTGCCGGCTGTCAGCAGATTGCGCTGGTGTCGTCATCGGCGCGTTCTCCCAGTATGGTGCTGCGCGAAACGCGCTTTCTCGATGCGGCGGCTGAACGGGGGATTAACGTCACGCTGACCCAACCGGGCAGCGCCAGTTACCTTACTGGCGCTGCCGCCGCGCGCGAGTTGTTAAACGCAGAATCGCGTCCGGACGGGGTGTTTTGCGTCACCGACCTGCTTGCCTGTGGCTTTATCGACGTCGCTCGGCACGAGTTCGGCCTACGCATTCCAGAAGATATCAGCGTCATCGGCTTCGATGATATCGAACAGGCCAGTTGGCTGGGCTATGACCTGACCACTTTCGCCCAGCCTTTGTCCGAGATGGCGGAAGCCGCGTGCCAATTGGTGATCGCCCCGGCAACGGGAACACCGTCGCGGCACGTGTTCAACGCCCTTCCCGTGCGGCGCAGCAGCTTACGCTAGATTTTCCCTGATGATCGTTACTCATCCTCGAGCAGGCGCATCAGGGTGGATAGCGCCTCGTTCAACTGCTGGCGCTGTGCCGCAGATAGCCCGGACAGCAGGTGTCGTTCGTTTTCGATATGGGTTTCGACGGCGCGGTCGATCACCTCGCGGCCTTGTGGCGTCAGCGCCACCAGCATGCTGCGAGCATCCTCTGGATTGGGCAGTCGCGAAATAAACGCGCGTTTCTCCAACGCTTTCAGTCGGTGTGTGATGGTACCAGAGGTGATCATCAGGGTCGAAAACAGCTGCGTGGGTGACAGCACAAACGGCGCACCAGCGCGCCGCAGCGTGGCAAGCATATCAAATTCCCAACGTACCAAGCCATGCTCCACGAAGGCCTCATCGACACGCGGCTCCAGCAGCAATGCGCAGCGCTTCAGGCGGCCAATCGGTCCCATCGGGCTGCAATCCAGATCCGGGCGTTCACGCTTCCACTGTTCTAAAATTCGATCGACGGCATCCGCCTGCGTTTTTTTTGTCATCACTCGCTCATTTATCTTGATATCAAGATAATTATCATTGCATACTTTGCTCACTAATTTAGCTTGAAGCAAAGATAAAATCATGGCCTTTCTGTCACGTTATCCCCTTTTCGATCTGCTGCTCACCGCGCTGGCACCTACGATTTGGGGCACAACCTATATCGTTACCACCCAATTTCTGCCGCCTGACAGACCCTTTATCGCGGCACTGCTGCGTGTGCTGCCTGCCGGGTTTGCGCTGCTGTTATGGTGTCGCCATTTCCCTTTACGAAACGAATGGTGGAAGCTCATCGTCACCGGCATCCTCAATATCGGCGCGTTTCAGGCACTGTTGTTTATCGCCGCCTACCGTTTACCCGGCGGCATGGCTGCCGTTATCGGTGCGATACAGCCGCTGCTGGTGATGCTGCTGGCCTGGGGTATTGACCGGCAGCGATCCCCGCTAACCGCCGTCCTGGCAGCGGTTACCGGTATTATTGGCATGGCGATGTTACTGCTTTCACCGCAAACGGTGGTAGACACCATCGGGATCGGCGCGGCATTTCTGGGTGCGGTCAGCATGGCATTGGGCACCTGGCTGTCACGGCGCTGGTCGCTCTCGATGCCGGTGATGGCACTGACCGGATGGCAGTTACTGCTCGGCGGAATCTTTTTGTTGCCGGTGGCGCTGCTGGTCGATCCGCCGCTACCCACGCTGACAGTCACCCAGATTGCCGGTTATCTGTGGTTGTGCGTGGCAGGTGCGATGCTGGCCTATGCGCTGTGGTTCCGCGGCATTCGCCGTCTTTCTCCGGTCGCGGTGTCGGCGATGAGCCTGCTGAGCCCGGTCACGGCCGTGGTGCTCGGGTGGGTATTTCTCGGGCAGCGCATTCAGGGAATGGCGTTGCCCGGGCTGATTATCGTGATGGTGAGCGTATTGTCGATCCAGTGGGCGCTGATCAAAAAACCGAAGATCTGACGCCCCTGACGTTATAAACCGCGCGTTTGCAGGTACAGCACGGTAGCTGCCACGCGTGAACTGACGTTTAACTTGCGCAGGATATTGCGGATATGCACCTTCACGGTCTCTTCCGAAATAAACAGCGCAGAGGCGATCTGCTTGTTGGACAGCCCCGACGCCACTTCCTGAAGCACGTCCAGTTCACGCTCGGTGAGTACGGTAAACGGCGAAGGGATCTCCTGCACCGCCATGCGGTTTTGTAAAACCTCCTTCACCTGCTCACTGAAGGCATCGCCGTTACGGATTGCCGCTAACAGGTTCTCCGGGGCGCTGTCTTTCAGCAGATACCCATCCGCCCCCGCATCCACCAGCGCGTAAATGTCGCCCGGTGAATCCGACACGGTCAGCACGATAATGCGCGCGCAGATGCCATCGCGCCGCAGTGCGTGGAGCGTATCCAGTCCGCTCAACCCTTTCATATTGAGGTCGAGCAAAATAATATCGGGTGAATCGCGATTGGCGAGGCTAAGCGCCTCCATACCATTACTGGCTTCCCCAATTACCTCAAAAATTGCATCGGTTTCCAATAACTGGCGGATGCCCCGGCGCATAAGCGGATGATCGTCGACAATCATCACGCGGTAGCTCAATGTATCTGACATTACCCACTCCCAAAGGACATACCCGTCATACTTCACGTTGCAAGACAACACGCGAATTATTTAGGGTCTAGATCTTATTCTTCTTTATCATTGATATTGTTGGTACTGCTGTGTTCGGTCGCTGGCGCTGAAAAGCACACGCTTACCCGCGTTCCACCGTCAGGATGGGAACCGATAGAGAGCGTGCCTCCCAAACGCTCGGCGCGTTCATGCATAATATTCAGGCCATAATGCCCCACGGGCTCCTCGTGGCTGCTGATACCGCGTCCATCATCACGAATATCAACACAGTGACCGCCATCAGGCTGAGTGCGGCAACTGACCACGATAGTCGTTGCCTGCGCGTGCTTGATGGCGTTCAACACCGCTTCACGAATGATCTGCAACAAATGCACCTGCTGCGCGGCATCCAGCGCCTGCGTCGGAATGCGGCAATCGATCTGGATGCTGGCGCTGGTTTGCGCACGCAGCGGTTCAATCATCTCTTGTAATGCAGCCGGTAAATCCGCCTGCTGCAACGTCAAACGAAACGTCACCAACAGCTCGCGCAGTTGACGATAAGCATCGCTCAGCGCCTGCTCAAAATCTGTGATGATATGCCGGGCCTGCACATTTTCTTCCGATACCGCGCGCTTGAGCAGCGTCAGTTGGATATTCAAATACGACAACACCTGGGCCAACGAGTCATGCAACTCTCGGGCGATCGTGGCGCGCTCTTCCATCAGCAACAGCTGTTGGTAGTGCTTCTGGGCCTGATTAAAATAGAGACCGCGACCCAGCATGTTGGCGACGCTCTCCATCAGTTGCGTCGACGGCTGCTGCGTGGAGGCCTGCCAGCGCAGTTGCCCAAACTCGACGTCCTGCAAGCGAATGGGCAATGCCTGCCACGCCGCCCCCCCATTTTCCTTCCCTTCGCTCAGCCGCCAGTTCTCACCGACACACATTTCCAGACAGCCAACCGTTTCATAGCGGTGGACGATCTGCAAGATGCGCTGGAAACAGTGCCTGTCGATGGTGCTGACATTCAGCGCCTGAGAGCAGTTATACAGCACCTTCAGCATGCGGTTCGCTTCTTGCAAGCGCAGCGTTTTCTGCCGAACCTTCTCCTCCAGCGAACGGTACACCTTATGCAACTCGTCCGTCATGCGGGTGAAGGTTTGCGCCAGCAGCCCCAGTTCATTTGGCAGCGACGTGTCCAGGCGCGCATGGGTGAAGTAGCCTTTCTCCACCGCCGCACAGGCTGCCATCAGTTTGCTAAGCGGCACTACCACCTGACGGCGAATGCGGCGCAGCGTGAAGAAGATCAGTATATAAATAGTGACGGCCCCAATCATTGATGTCGCCACCACTATCTTCATTTTGCGCTCGGAATAGTGCTGCAATGCCAGTACGAAATGGTCGATCTGCGTGACATAGCGGGCAATATTCTGTTGATACCAGACCAGATCCCCCGCGCCCAACCGCTCGTCCATCAGGGTCCAGTTCACCAACAGCGCCGTGTATTGTTCATGCACCTCACGCGGCACGTACCAACGCGCCAACAGATGAAACACCGGCGAATCCAGCGTTTGCGCATAAAACTGGCGGTGCTGGGTTAATTCGGCGCGATCGCCCTGCAAGTCATAGCCCATGCGATAGCTCTGCATACGCATTGAACCGGCGATATTGATGGCTTCGGCATCGCGCAGGCCGCTGGCCAAGGTTAACAACGCAATACCGGTTGTCAGGAATGACAGCAAGGCAATGTAAAAGAAAGCGCGGGCAAGGCTGGTAGAGACAGGACGTTTGACCATCACGACGATTAATCCCCTTTCACATCACATGAGTCACCCAGAAAGCAGCAAGAATGCTGCTGGCACCATTATCACTTTCTGCCGTCAATCAGGCGAGCAGGCCGTGGGGTAATCCGGCATAAGCTTGATCCTGCATCCGTATTTACCTCTAAAGGGTGATTATCCACTAAACGGTAAGAGGAATAGTGTAACCCCTACAAAAACAGTGTTTTTTCTGGGGGCATGTTTCCCCTGCCGGAGCAACGTATTGCCATGACCGATCTCTCCCGTCGTTTCCTGTTCAGCGGTGGCCGACAGCGCGCAGACAGCACGCTGCGCCCTCCGTGGAGCGGTGCGGAAGCGGTTTTTATCGATGCCTGCACGCGCTGCAACGCCTGCGTTGATGCCTGCGACACCGGCATCGTGCAACGCGGACCGGGGGGATTTCCGGTGATCGACTTCCTGCGCGGTGAATGCACGTTTTGTTATGACTGCGCCAGTGCCTGCCCGCAAGCGCTGTTTGCCGAGCGTCACACCACGCCTTGGGAGTACTCCCTGTTGATCGGCGAGCGCTGTCTGGCGCAACAGCAGGTGGAGTGCCGCAGTTGTCAGGATAGCTGCGAAGCGGGAGCCATCCTGTTTCGCCCAACGCTTCATCGCGTTGCCACACCGCAACTCGATGAGGCGGTCTGTACCGCTTGTGGCGCCTGTATCGCCGGGTGCCCCGCTCACGCGATATCAATAATAAAAACGGTGGTTACGCACACCCCCGCACCGCGTCTCACGGCGCAACAGGAAAACCGATGAACACAGTCTGGCACGTTTGCAGTTTGGTGGTTCACGCCCGCACGCAAAACACCGCGAGCGTGGCGGCGACATTGGGCGCACTCCCTAATGTGGAGGTTGCCGCCTGCGACAGCAAGAGCGGAAAAATGGCCGTGGTGCTGGAGTCAGATTCAGAAGACACGCTGTTAACACACATAGCGTCAATACGTGAAGTTGCAGGCGTACTGGCGGTTTCGCTGGTTTATCACCAGCTTGATGAACAACCTCAGGGTGAGGAAACACCATGAAACTCAGTCGACGACACTTTATGAAGGCTAACGCTGTCGCAGCGGCGGCAACGGTAGCAGGCATCAGTATACCGACGGCTGTCCGCGCCGTGACCGAGCAGCAGGACAGCATCCACTGGGATAAAGCGCCCTGTCGCTTCTGCGGCGTGGGATGTGGCGTGCTGGTCGGAACGCAAAATGGCCGTATTGTTGCCAGCCAGGGCGATCCCGACGCACCGGTAAACCGCGGCCTCAACTGCATCAAAGGCTATTTTCTGCCGAAAATCATGTACGGACAGGATCGCGTGACCCAACCGCTGCTGCGCATGCGTGATGGTCAATACGATAAAGAAGGGGAATTTACCCCCGTCTCCTGGGATCAGGCGTTTGACATCATGGAGCAGAAGTTCAAAACCGCGCTGAAAGAGAAAGGTCCGAACGGTATCGGCATGTTCGGTTCCGGCCAGTCGACCATCTGGGAAGGCTACGCCGCTGCCAAATTGTTCAAGGCCGGGTTCCGTTCTAACAATATCGACCCGAATGCGCGCCACTGCATGGCCTCGGCAGTTGTTGGCTTCATGCGCACTTTCGGCATGGATGAACCCATGGGCTGCTACGATGATATCGAGCAAACCGATGCATTCGTGCTGTGGGGCTCAAACATGGCCGAGATGCACCCGATCCTCTGGTCGCGCATCACCGATCGCCGCCTGTCGAACCCCAATGTCAACGTGGCGGTGCTCTCCACCTACCAACACCGCAGCTTCGAACTGGCGGATAACGGCATGGTGTTCACGCCGCAAACCGACCTCGCCATTCTCAACTACATCGCCAACTACATCATTCAGAATAATGCGGTTAACGAGAAATTCCTCAAGGCGCATGTGAACATTCGTCAAGGCGCGACGGATATTGGCTATGGCCTGCGCCCGACCCATCCATTGGAAAAGGCAGCGAAAAACCCCGGTTCTGATGCGTCTGAGCCAATGACGTTTGAGGCTTATAAAGCGTTTGTCGCGGAATACACGTTGGAGAAAACCGCAGCGCTCAGCGGTGTGCCCGCCGATCAGTTGGAAGCGCTGGCAAAACTCTATGCCGATCCGCACAAGAAAGTGATCTCTTACTGGACCATGGGCTTTAACCAGCACACGCGCGGCGTGTGGGCCAACAATCTGGTCTATAACATTCACCTGCTGACCGGCAAGATCTCCCAACCGGGCTGTGGTCCGTTCTCGTTAACCGGCCAGCCTTCCGCCTGTGGCACCGCGCGTGAAGTCGGCACCTTTGCCCACCGCCTGCCAGCGGACATGGTGGTCACCAACGAGAAACACCGCGACATCGCGGAGAAACTGTGGCAACTGCCGTCTGGCACCATCCCCGAAAAAATTGGCTTGCATGCCGTGGCGCAAGACCGTGCACTGAAAGACGGCACGCTCAATGCCTATTGGGTGATGTGCAACAACAACATGCAGGGCGGACCGAACATCAACCAGGAGCGTATGCCCGGCTGGCGCGATCCGCGCAACTTCATCGTGGTGTCCGATCCCTACCCCACCATCAGCGCACTGACCGCTGACCTGATTTTGCCCACCGCCATGTGGGTGGAAAAAGAGGGTGCCTACGGCAACGCCGAGCGTCGCACGCAATTCTGGCGTCAGCAGGTTAAAGCGCCCGGTGAATCCAAATCCGATCTGTGGCAGGTGGTCAGCTTTGCCAAGCGCTTCAAAGTCGAAGAGGTGTGGCCGGAAACGCTGCTGGCGCAAAAACCGCAATATCGCGGCAAAACGCTCTATGACGTGCTGTTCGCCAACGATGCGGTTAAACGCTTCCCGCTCAGTGAACTGGCAGAAAACCAGCTCAACGATGAGTCACGCGAGCTCGGTTTCTACTTGCAGAAAGGCTTGTTTGAAGAATACGCCGCCTTTGGCCGGGGCCACGGCCACGATTTAGCGCCGTTTGACACCTACCATCAGGTACGTGGCATGCGCTGGCCGGTGGTTGACGGCAAAGAAACCCAGTGGCGCTACAGCGAAGGGAACGATCCTTACGTTAAAGCGGGTGAAGAGTATCGCTTCTACGGCAAGCCGGATGGCAAAGCGGTGATCTTCGCCCTGCCCTTCGAACCGGCGGCGGAAGCCCCTGACAGCGAATACGATCTCTGGCTCTCCACCGGTCGCGTTCTGGAACACTGGCACACCGGCAGCATGACGCGCCGCGTACCGGAGTTGCACCGCGCGTTTCCCGAGGCGGTGCTGTTTATCCACCCGCTGGATGCCAAAGAGCGCAATCTGCGCCGCGGCGAAAAAGTGAAGATTATCTCGCGCCGGGGAGAAATTGTTTCCGTGGTCGAGACGCGAGGCCGTAACAAGCCGCCGCGCGGTCTGGTGTATATGCCGTTCTTCGACGCCGCCCAGTTGGTCAACATCCTGACGCTGGACGCCACCGACCCCTTGTCAAAAGAGGCGGATTTCAAGAAGTGTGCCGTCAAGTTGGCTAAGGTGTAACACAGATGGCTCGCCCGGAAAATTCATCGCCTGCCCGCCGTCGCTTTCTGCGCGACGCGGTGCGTACCGTTGCCGGATTATCGGCCGCGGTGGCGGTGCTCGGTCTCCAGCAGCGGCGCAGTCAGGCCGATGTGCTGCGACTGCGCCCACCGGGCGCCATGCCTGAAGCGGCATTCTCCGGTGCTTGCATTCGCTGCGGTCAGTGCGTACAGGCGTGCCCGTACCAGACGTTGAAACTGGCGACGCTGGTTTCCGGTCCGGCGGCGGGTACCCCCTATTTTACCGCGCGCGATATCCCCTGCGAAATGTGTGAAGACATCCCGTGTGTCGCGGCCTGCCCCAGTAGCGCCTTACAGCCATTGGAAGCCATCGATGATGCCCGCATGGGATTAGCGGTGCTGTTGGACCAGGAAAACTGCCTGAGTTTTCAAGGGTTACGTTGCGATGTCTGTTATCGCGTCTGCCCGTTGATTGACAGCGCGATCACGCTGGAACCGGAACGCAACCCGCGCACCGGCAAACACGCCCGCTTCCTGCCGACGGTACACAGCAATACCTGTACCGGCTGCGGAAAATGCGAGAAAGCCTGCGTACTGGAGCAACCGGCGATCAAGGTGTTGCCGCGTTCGCTGGCAAAAGGGGAACTTGGACATCACTACCGCTTTAGCTGGCTGGAGGCGCGCGATGGCAAATCGTAAGCAAGACGCCGGACGCGAGGCGCAGGCCAGAAAAGGGTGGTGGCGCAGCCATCGCTGGCTGGCGCTGCGGCGACTGACACAATCGCTGATACTGCTGATGTTTCTCAGTGGTCCGCTGTTCGGTGTCTGGATCCTGCACGGCAATTACAGCGCCAGTCGGTTGCTTGATACCGTGCCGTTCAGCGATCCGCTGATGGTGCTGCAAAGCCTCGCCAGCGGTCATCTGCCCGCCACGCTCGCACTGGTCGGCGCGCTGATTATTGCTGTCGGCTATGCGTTGGCAGGAAAGCGCCTGTTTTGTAGCTGGGCGTGCCCGGTCAATCCGCTGACCGATTTGGCGGCCTGGCTGCGGCGACGCCTCGGTATTACCACCTCCGCTACGCTGTCCCGCAGTCTGCGCTACTGGCTGCTGGGGCTGATCCTGCTCGGCAGCGCCGTGACAGGTGGATTGCTGTGGGAGTGGGTCAATCCGGTGTCATTAACCGGCCGTGGGCTGATTTTCGGCTTTGGCGCGGGCGTCTGGCTGCTTATCGCACTGTTCTTATTTGATTTACTGGTGGTTGAGCACGGCTGGTGCGGCCACCTCTGCCCAACGGGCGCACTGTATAGCGCACTGGGCAGCAAAAGCGCACTGGTAGTGGAAGCCACCGAACGCGCGCGCTGTACCCGCTGCATGGACTGCTTTCATGTCTGTCCGGAACCGCAGGTACTGCGCGCCCCTTTACTTGATAAACACAGTCCGGTGCAGGTTACCGACCGTGACTGCATAACCTGCGGACGCTGTATTGATGTCTGCGCAGAAGACGTTTTTAAAATAACCCTTAGATGGAAATCGGGAGCAAAATCATGAAAAGCCAGAGCTTAAGAACGGGATGGTGTCGCTGGATACCCGCCCTGGCGATGATTGTCAGTACCTTCGCAACGGCGCAGGCCGATCTGTTAAGCCAGTCACCGGAAGTCTCCACTGCCCAACCGGGCAATACGCGCATGCCCAAACAGCAGGAGAAAATGGCGCTCAACTACGTCAACCAGCCGCCGATGATCCCGCACAGCGTGGATGGCTATCAGGTGACGCCGACATTTAACCGCTGCCTGCAATGCCATAGCGTAGAAAACTACCGCTCCACCAACGCGCCGCGCGTCAGCCCGACCCACTTTGTCGATCGTGATGGCAAGACGCTGGGCAATGTCGCACCAGCCCGTTATTTCTGTCTGCAATGCCACGTGCCGCAGACGGATGCTACACCGATTACCGGCAACACCTTCACCCCTTCTAAAGGTTTTGGACAGTGAGGTTTTCAATGAAACAACCTGAAAAAGCGGGATGGCTACACAGAGTGTGGCAGTGGTGGCGTCGACCGAGTCGGCTGGCATTAGGGACGCTGTTAATTGCCGGTTTTGCTGGCGGTATCTTCTTTCTGGCCACCTTTCAGAAAACCATGGAAAACAGCAACAGCGAGGCGTTTTGCATTAGTTGCCATGAGATGAACAATACCGTTTATCAGGAATACATGACCACCGCCCACTACAACAACCGTAGCGGGGTGCGCGCCACCTGTCCGGACTGCCACGTTCCGCATGAGTTTGTGCCCAAGATGGTGCGTAAGATTCAGGCCAGCAAAGAGCTTTACGGTAAGATCATGGGCACCATTGATACGCCGCAAAAATTTGAAGCACACCGGCTGACGATGGCGCAAAACGAGTGGCGACGAATGAAAAACAACAACTCGCAGGAGTGTCGCAATTGCCACAATTTTGACTATATGGACTACTCAGGGCAAAAAACGGTAGCGATGGAGAAACACACCGAAGCGATTAAAACCGGCCAAACTTGTATTGATTGCCATAAAGGCATCGCGCATCAGTTGCCAGATATGCACGGTGTCAAAAGCGAGTTCTGATCCTCACTTTTCTACCCAACGGGGTCGGCTTACACTGACTCCGTTGCAGCTGAAAACCTAACTGAAATAGCGAATTTCACCCAAAGCAATCATTCTCATCCACCTCCGTCATTCCCACCTACCTCCGTCATTCCCGCGCAGGCGGGAATCTCTTGCAGCAGAAACGCGTTTATTCTGTCAGAGATCCCCGGCTTTCGCCGAGGATGACGAGAGGGAAGCCGAGGATGACGAGTGGGAAGCCAGGGATGACGAGTGGGAAGCCAGGGATGACGAAAGAGAGGCCGAGGAGGACAAAGAGATACCGTCCGAACCGCGCGCACGAAACCCTAACGGTAGAGGCAAAAATACACTTACCAACAACAGACCACGCATTAAAACGTCACGGGTGCTGCGGTGTCGCCGCCAATGCGGCTTCCGCCTGCTGAATACTGCGTTCAATCACCCCACGGCGCGTATCGTTTTGCGGTAAGACGCGTAACATCCCCTTCCAGGCGTCGATAGCTTCCTGATAACGTTGCCCTTCATAGGCATTGAACGCCAACAGGCTCAAGGCGCGCACATTGCTGGAACCCGCTGGCAGCAGTTCACGTAGCATCTCACCGCCACGCTCGCTGTCGCGCGGGTTGGTAGAGCGCGACAGGATATCCGCATAATCCAACGCCAACTCGCTGTTGTGCGGATCGCGTCGATAGGCGTTAGCATAGGCCTGTACCGCCATATCGTAGTTGTTGAGCAAGCTGGCAATCCGTCCCAGCAACCACCAGTCCTGCGCATTATCCGGCTGCGCTTCCAACTGGCTGCGCAGCCCCAGACCAAGACGAGTGACCTCTTCCATGGTCAGCGGCTCCGCTTGCGGGTCGAGTGCACGTTTCAACAGGTCTGGCGTCAATGTCACCACCTGCTGCCACTCTTGCACCCGATCGATCGAGGATGTGTGCCAAAACACACTCAGGCTTACCGCCGCCAGCAACACAATGCCCGGCAACAGCACCCAGCGGCTCAGCGGACGTTGCGGCACACCCGCGCTGCCGGGAATGTCCTGCAACAGCGTATGTTGCAGATCTTCCACCAGTGGCGTGCGCTCGCCTTCATTGGCGATATCTGCGTGTATTTCACGCAGCCGGTCGTGATACAGCGCCTGATTTATCGCGTCGCGCGAGTATTCGCTTGTCGAAGACCAAGGCGCAAACAGCAATACAGTCAGCCCCACCAACGATAAAATAATGACGGTTGTCAGTAACATCATGGTCGTTTCTCCGTGCGTCCCAACAACGCTTGCAGCCGTTTTTTCTCTTGTTCACTTATCGGTGGCTCAGTGCGCGTGGTGCGACGCGTACGTCGCACAATCACCCAGATGCCGGCAACCAGAAAGAGCGCAGGCAGCAGCCACAGCAAAATGGTGAAGGGCGTTAATGGCGGTTCGTAAGTCACAAAATAGCCATAGCGGTTCACCATGTAGTCAACCACTTGCTGTTTGCTCTGCCCCTGCTGCATCAGCTCATACACTTTTTGCCGCATATCCGAGGCAATCATCGAATTCGAGTCGGCAATGCTGTTGTTTTGGCATTTCGGACAGCGCAATTGCGTGGTTAACTCACGAAACTGTTGCTCTTGCACCTCGTTGTCAAAACGCCACGCGTCAGTCGAGGATGCCAGTACGCCAAACGACAGCAGCAGAGCGCCCAACCAAACCATCAGTTTCATACGCCCCCCTCGCGACTGTATTTCTCCCACAGCGGCTTCAGCGTCTCCTGCCACACCTGCATATTCAGATCGCCGGCGTGGCGGTAGCGAATAATACCTTTACCATCGATCAGAAAGGTTTCCGGCGCACCGTACACGCCCAGATCCAGCCCTAACATACCGTTGCCATCAAACAGGCTCATGGCATACGGGTTGCCCAGTTCTTTCAGCCAGTCAACCGCTTTAACGCGATCGTCCTTGTAGTTCATCCCCACAATGCGAACGCCCTGCGCCGCCAGCATATTCAGGAAGCGGTGTTCCGCCCGGCAGGTTGGGCACCATGTCGCCCAGACGTTGAGCAGCAGCGGTTTGCCATCTTGCAGTTCAGATTGCTGGTAGATTTTTCCCGGCACGTCCAGCGATTCGAGACGGAATGCCGGGATGGGTTTGCCGATCAGCGCGGATTCAAGCCGCATCGGGTCGTCACCGCCGCTGTTACGCACCAGTTGCCACAGCAGCGCCACGGCCAACAGCAAAAACAGCGCCAGCGGAATAAACAACACTCTACGGCTCATGGTTGACTCTCCCGAACGGCGCGGCGCAGGCGATAACGCGGATCGAACATGCACAGGATACCGCCCAATGCCATCAACCCGCCTCCGTACCAAATCCAGCGCATAAAGGGTTTGTAATAGAGCCGTACCGCCCAACTGCCGTCATCCAGTTCTTCCCCCAGTGCGGCATAGAGATCGCGGGTAATGCCAGCATCGATCGCCGCTTCCGTCATGATCATGCCGCTGGTGGTGTAGAAGCGTTTTTCCGCTTTCAGCGTCGCTTCATGCTTGTCGTTGCGGGTAATCACAATGGTTCCTTTGGCGCTGTGCCAGTTGGGGCCAGCCACATCGCGCACGCCTTCAAAGGTAAAACGGTAATCATGGACAAGCGCGCTGTCGCCCGCCTTCATGCGCACATCCCGCTCGACGCTGTAATTTTGGCTGAACGCGATGCCCACGACGGTGACCGCAACGCCAAGGTGCGCGCAGGTCATGCCCCACTGACTGCGAGACAGCGAAGTCAATCCGCGCAGCAGGCCGTGGCGTCGGGTCGCATTGCTGTGCAGTTCATAAAACGTCAGGAAGAACACCCAAAGCGCCATCGACAACCCGACCACCGTCATGGCGATAATGGTGTCTTGCAACAGCCACGGCAGCAGCAGTGACAGCAGCGCCGTCACACCCATGGCAATCAACAGCAGTTTACGCAGTTTTTGCGGCTCATCGCGCCGCCAGCGCACCAGCGGCCCTACCCCCAGCAACAGGGCAAAAGGGGCCATCAGCACGGTAAACATGATGTTGAAAAACGGCGCACCAATCGAAATACTGCCGAGTCCAAGCTGCTTGTGCACCAGCGGTAACAGCGTACCCAGTAGCACCACCAGCGTGGCCGCCACCAGAATCAGGTTATTGCCGAGCAGGAAGGTTTCACGCGACCAGAGCGAGTTGGTGACCCGCGAACGCACCCGGTTGCCCTTGATGGCAAACAGCAGTAACGAACCCCCGATCACCATCACCAGAAACGCCAGAATAAACATCCCGCGCGAGGGGTCAGACGCAAACGCGTGCACCGAGACCAGCACGCCCGAGCGTACCAGAAAGGTGCCGAGCAGACACAACGAGAACGCGCCGATGGCTAACAATACCGTCCAGGCTTTAAAGCTGCCGCGCTTTTCGGTGACCGACAGCGAGTGCATCAGCGCCGTCCCCACCAGCCACGGCATCAGCGATGCATTCTCAACCGGATCCCAGAACCACCAGCCGCCCCAGCCCAACTCGTAGTAGGCCCAGCCGGAACCCAGCACAATCCCCAAGGTTAAAAACGACCATGCCGCCTGCGTCCACGGGCGCGACCAGCGCGCCCAGGCGCTGTCCAAACGTCCAGCCAGCAGCGACGCCACCGCAAAGGCAAACGCCACCGAGAACCCGACATAGCCCATGTAGAGCAGTGGCGGATGGAAGATTAAACCAATGTCCTGTAGCAACGGATTGAGATCGCGCCCCTCAATCGGGTAATCCGGCAGCGTGCGGATAAACGGGTTCGAGGTCAGCACGATAAACAGTAAAAAACCGACGTTGATCATCCCCATCACCGCCAACACGCGCGCCACGGCGTCGCTCGACATGCCGCGGCTAAGCAGGGCAACCGCGAAGGTCCAGCCGCTCATCAGGAGCACCCAGAGCAGGAGCGAGCCTTCATGTGCCCCCCAAGCCGCCGCTACCCGATACCACACCGGCAAAGCGCGATTCGAGTTGTTCACTACGTACAGCACGGTGAAATCGTTAATGACCAGCGCGTAGACCAGCAGCAGGAACGACGCCAACACCAAAGCAAACAGCGTACAGGCAAGCGGGCGAGCCAGCGCCATTAAGCGTGCATCCTGACGTGTCGCCCCCCACAGCGGATAAATACTGAGCAATAACGCCACGCCCAGCGCCAGACAGAGCAGATAATTCCCAACTTCCGGCATCATAAGCGGGCACCTTCTTTGGCCGCAGGCGATGGCTGGTGTTGATGTTGTCCGTCCATGGCGGCTTTCACTTCCGGGGGCGTGTATTTCTCATCATGACGCGCCAGCACTTCTTTTGCCGCAATGCGGTTCTCAGACTCCAACACGCCCTGTGCCACCACGCCCTGCCCTTCGCGGAACAGGTCCGGCAGAATACCCTGATAGGTCACCTCCACCGAGCCTTGGGCGTCATACACGGTGAAATGCACTTGCAGGCTTTGGCTATCACGCCGCACGCTGCCCGGCATCACCATGCCGCCAACGCGTAAACGTTGTCCGATCACCGGAATTTCTTGCGTCTCATTTTTTCCGTACAGGATTTCACTGGGCGTATAGAAGAGATCGATATTCGAGCGTAACGCATAGAGCGTCAAACCAATCGTCAGCGCCAGCCCGCAAACAACGGCCCCAATGGCATAAAGTCGGGTTTTGCGCGCTACACTCACGGCATCACCTCCCCGGTATTCTGGCGCGCCTGATGCTTGCGCTGTTCACGCGCCTGCTGACGATCAATGTCCCGCAGCAATACGCGACGGCACCACAGGGTGTGACCTATCAGGGCACAAAGCGGCAGCAGCGTTAACGCTGCGGCTAACCAGACATAAAAGGCATAGCCGCCCATTGCAAAGAACGCTTGCCAACTGGTAAACGCAATATTCATCGTGCGGCTCCTTTTGGGTTAACCAGCGCAGCCACCCAGGAGGAACGGCGCTGTTGCATCAGGATCAGGTTACGTAAACGCATCAGTGACAAAGTCACAAACAGGCTCATAAACCCTAACATCATCAGTCGCAGTGGAAGACGCATTGCCGGATCGATAGTTTTTTGCATTTTCGTCGACCCCTGATGCAGGGTGTTCCACCACTCCACGGAAAAATGAATGATAGGCAGATTCACCACGCCAACCAGCACCATGATAGCCATGGCGCGCCCGGCTAACCGGCGATCGTCAAACGCGTTGTAGAGCGCAATCACGCCAATATAGATAAACAGCAACACCAGTTCAGACGTCAGGCGTGCATCCCAAACCCACCAGGTGCCCCACATCGGTTTCCCCCAGGTGGAGCCGGTGGTCAACGCAATAAAGGTGAACACCGCGCCGACGGGTGCCATCGCCGCGATAATCAGCTCCGCTGTCTGCGAGCGTTTACTCAGCGCCCACACGGAAAAAATCGCCATGGTGGCATAAACCCCCATGGACCAGACGGCGGCGGGCACATGCAGGTACATGATGCGATAGCCCTGCCCCTGCTGGTAGTCTGCGGGTGCAAATCCAAATCCCCACACCAGACCGCCGATCAGTATCACTGCGCTGATCAGCGCAAAGAGGGGAACAAGCGTGCCACAGCGGTGATAAAGCCGCTGTGGCGGGGTATGCTGATGGTTTTTATTCAACATAATCGTGTGCTCACTTTGCGTAAAACGCATCCCTGCGGGACGATAAAATCCGAAGATCGATAATCAATTCAGGCCCACCCTTAGCGCCGCGGCAGTAGCGAACGGACACAGCGTTGCGCTACCCGCCAGAAAGGCACCGAGGATCGCCAGATAGCCACCGACCGGTAATTGCATCATGGCGGCTTCAATGGCTGCCGTGGCAAAAATCAATAACGGGATGGTCAGCGGCAGCACCAGCAGGCTCAGTAGCACGCCGCTGCGGCGTAACCCGACCGTTAACCCAGCGCCGATAGCGCCTAAAAAACTGAGCGTCGGCGTGCTCAATAACAGCGTCAGCGCCATCACCGACCACTCACGAAAGCTCAGACCAAACAGCAGTGCCGCCAGAGGGGAAAGCAGTAACAGCGGCAATCCGCTGACCATCCAATGCACCACCACTTTCGCCAGAACCACTAACGGCAAGGGCAAAGGCAGTAGCGTTAACTGTTCCAACGAACCATCCTGATAGTCGTCGCGAAACAGGCGATCCATTGCCAGCAGTGACGCCAGCAAGGCGGCAACCCATACCACGCCCGAAGCTATACGCAGCAACAGTTGCGGCTCAGGCCCTATCGCCAGCGGGAACAGAATGATTACAATCAGAAAAAACCACATCGGGTTAAGGATTTCAGCGTTGTTGCGTAACGCGACGCGCAGTTCACGCACCATAAGCCGTCGCATTATCGGTCTCCCTCATCCGGCACTAATTGGATACAGCGTATGTTCTGAGCGCGCGGGTGCAGCGGCTGATGCGTGGTAAGGATAATGATGCCGCCCTGCGCGACATGGAGCTCCATGCGTTGCGTTAACATGTCGACACCGGCGACATCGAGCGCCGTCAAAGGCTCATCCAATATCCACAACGGGACATCCGTCAACCACAACCGCGCCAGCGCCACGCGCCGCTGTTGTCCAGCCGACAAGCGCGCGACGGGCACATCCTCATAGCCCGCTAAGCCAACCGAGGCCAGCGCCTGCCACAGTGATTGCTGGCTGTGCTGCGGATAGAAAAACCGCAGATTCTCTTCCCCGGTCAACACGCCTTTGATACCCGGCTGGTGCCCTAACCACAAAAGCTGCTGGTTGAAACGCGCTCGCACCCGCTCCGTGCGTTGTCCTTGCCAGAACACCTCACCCGCACCGGGCCTTGCCAGGCCGCTTAATATGCGCAACAACGAGGTTTTTCCGACGCCATTCGCACCGGCAATCTGCACCATGTCACCCGCGCTGGCCGTGAACGATAAGGCGCTAAACAGCACATGTTCATCACGAATGCAGACCACATCGCGCGCTTCGAGCATCAGGCGTTAACTCCTTACCTTACAGAGGGTTTTAGCATACCATGACGCCCTTGTTTCCCCCCGTCAGCGGCCTACTCATAAAGAGTTAATCTGTTTTATCGAGATCAATAAAACCGGCGATTGAGGACTGTCGTGCGTCTATTGCTGGCTCTGCTGTAACAGCTTTGCCGTGTTAATGGCTTCTATCAGCTGAACCCGGTTAATGCGCGGGCTGTAGCCATCGAGCAAACGCTGCCAAAGGGTCACGGCAGCGGCATAATCCGCGCGCAAGAAAGCATCCGATGCCAACAGCATCAACGCGGTCACTTCATTGGCATCCAGCGCCAGCGCGTTATCAATCATTTCCCGCGTCGCTGGCGTCATTATCTGGCCGGACTGGTAGTACAGCACGGTGGCTAATGCCGAATAGAGCTCGGCATTCTCGCCTTTCAGCGCCATCGCTCGGCGGTAAGCGCGCTGTGCGTTGTCATAGGCGTTACGGTAGAGGTAATACTCCCCCAGTTCAGCCCATAGCACGCTGTTATCCGGTGTGGCACGAATCGCCCGTTGCAGGGTCGCAAGCTGTTTTTCCTGCTGCTGCGCGTCACTAAAACCACGCAGCGGATCGGCAAGCCGCTGACGCTCGGCCACGAGCGCTTCACCACGGTGACTCAGGGAATAGCCGGTAAAACCGCTCACCACGATAACGGCAACGGCGATAACCAGCGGTAATAGCGGCATCGTCCGCTGTGCCGCCGCTGCGCGTTCGGCAACGGGTAGATCCTTCTCCAACTCATCCCTCAACGCCTGCGCGTCACGGGCCGAGAGTTGCGTTTTCGCCTGTCGGCACTGCCATTGCCAGAGATGCAGGGTTAAACCCGACAGCCGGTTGTCTTCTTTGGTTTTTTTAACGGGAATCAGCGGCCACAGCAGGCCACCAACGATAACCACCAGCACGGTTGCAGCAGTGACTATCATGACCGCCCCCTGGCTTGCTTGCGTACCACGCGCCACAGGATGGCAACAATGGCCAGCAGCAGCAGCAGCGGCGTGAACCACAGCAGGCCGGTATGCATTTTTAACGGCGGGTTATACTGCACAAAATCGCCATAGCGCTCGGTCATGAACGCCATGATGTCTGATTTGGTTTTTCCCTGTTCGACCATGGAGAACACTTCATGCCGCATACTGACCGCCACGGGTGAAGTCGACTCCAGCAGGCTTTGATTTTGACACTGCGGGCAGCGTAACTCCCCGGCGATATTCAGCGCCGTCTCGCGCTGTACAGGGCTGGAAAACGCCCAGGTATCGACCACTTGCGCCTGCACAACCGCACTCAGTAACAGGAACAGCAGCATCGCACGTTTAGTCATAGGCTTGCCTCCCGCGCCACCATCCCAACAGTGCACCGCCGATCATCAGCAGGCCGCCGCCCCAAATCCAACGAATACCGGTTTGTACATAGAAACGCATGGCGTAGCGGTTTTCACCGGTTTTTTCGCCCATCACGGCGTACCACTCTCGGATCGGTCCCCAGGCGATGCCCGGCTCCATCATCTGCTGCTGGCGTACGTTGTAGTGGCGGCGTTCCGGCGTGACCGTAGCGATCGGCGCGTCGCCGCGAGAAATAGCGATCACCGCTTGCTCGGCGGTGTAATTTTGCCCAACCAGCAAATTAAGCTGAAGAAAATGGAAACGGTAATCCCCGAGCGCAATCTGCTCACCCTGCGCCACATTGGCGCTGATCTCCTGTTTGCTGCCCGCAGAGAAGATGATCCCCAGCGCCAGCAGCGCGACGCCACTATGCGCCAGCAGCGCCGGAAGTTGCTGGCGCAGCGCCGTTATCGGTTGTAACCACTGTGCCGCCAACATCCACACCACCAGCCCCGCACCGAGCGCAACGTTAACGCCCTGCGGCCACAGCATCAGCATCGTCATAACGCTCAATGCCAGCGTGCAACCGAGACGTCGCGTTGGCCAACGCGCGCTGCGTTTCCAAAAACCCCCTGCCGACAGCCCAATCAGCAGCAACATCACGCCCGCGAAAGGCAGTAATACCGTGTTGAAATAGGGGGCACCCACCGACATTTTGCCCCACCCTGCCAGCCCGTAGACCATCGGATAGAGCGTGCCCAGCAGCACCACCAGCGCAACAGCGGCAAATAACAACAATGCCAGCAGAAGGGCAATTTCCCGCGACCAGCCGCAGAAGCGCGCCGCTGGGCGGTAGGTTGTTGCGCGCCAGCCATAAATCAGCAACGCGGCCATGCTTAATGCGGAAAACAGGATAAACAGCGGCACGGCTCTGTCATGTTCAAGCGCAAAGGCGTGAACGGACACCAGAATGCCGGAGCGCACGATCAAGGTGCCAAGCAGGCTGAGGATAAACGTCAATATCGCCAGCATCATCGACCAATGGCGGAAGATCCCGCGCATCCGGGTCACGTATAAACTGTGCAACAGCGCGCTGGCGGTGATCCAGGGAAGCAACGAGGCGTTTTCTACCGGATCCCAAAACCACCAACCGCCCCACCCCAGCTCGTTATAGGCCCACCATGACCCCAACATGATGCCCAGGGTTAAGGCGCACCAGGCCGGCAGCGCCCAGCGCCAGCACACCCAGGCAGCGCGTGCGTCAAATTCCCCGTTGAGCAGCGCCGCCAGCGCCAGCGCGGCGCTTACCGTCAACCCGCCGTAGCCCAGGTAGAGCAGCGGTGGATGCAGAATCAGGCCGATATGTTGCAGCATCGGATTAAGATCGCGCCCTGCCACCGCAGGCGGCAGCAGACGCGTAAAGGGATCGGAAAAAAGCACGATGAACATCAGCAGTGCGCTGGCGATGGCGGCCAGCACCGCTAACGTAAGCGGAAACAGATTTCCTTGCGCGTGACGATAGCGAAAGGCAAACAGCGCGCTCCATCCCGACAAACAGAGCAGCCACAGCAGCAGTGAGCCCTCATGGCCGCCCCACACGGCGGCTATTTTTAGCCCAAACGGTAAATCACGGTGTCCGTGCTGTGCGACATAATTGACCGAGAAATCATTCAGCATGAAACTCAGCGTCAGTACGACAAACGCAAACAGCACCAGACCGAACAGCACCCACGTCCACACGCGCGCCAATCGATAAACCGTGTGCCAATGGCGGTAGCAGCCTGATGCGGTAAGCAGCGTCGTCGCCACGCCGACGACGCTTGCAAGCAACAACGCAATATAGCCAAACTCTGGCAATAGCAACATCAACATGCCTCTTGTCGGGGGCTACACAACGGTTAACTGTCCCGCATACAAAATAAAGAAACGCAGCAGCAACACGCCGGTCAGGCTCATGCCACTGACGGCCAGCACGCCATAGGGTGAATGCCAACGATTGGCCCAGGATTTGAGCAGCAACGGGGCGACCAACCCAATCCCCACCACGCCAACCCAGAACCATGTGGCCCAAAACCCTCCCGCCAGCGCGTTGATCAGTGCGCGGTGTTTCCCTTCATCGCCTAATGCCAGACCGATAAAGAAGGCAAACAGCACAAAGATTTCCAGCCAAACGATGGGGGTTTCCAACCGATGAATAAAGTGCGCTTCTTCACTGTGCGGATTGCGGCGCGCGCGCAGCGTCATGGCGATCAGCGCCACGGCAGCGCCAGAGGAGATGCCCGAGAACAGAAACAGGATCGGCAGGATTGGGTTATTGAGCAGCGGATAGGTTTTCAGCGCCGACAGCAGGAAACCGGTGTAGGCTCCGAGCATCACCGCCAACACCAGCATCACGATATCCAACGTTTTCATCAGCGGCGTCAGCCGGGCCAGCACCGCGGGCAGAATGCGGAGTTTCGGCAACCAGCGCTGTTGCAGCCCAATCAGCTGTTGATCGAAAATCTTCGCCAACCAGACCACCAGCACCGCCATGTAAACCTGAAACAGCATCACCCCCACCGACATTACGGAGGTAAAGCTGTAATGGAACATCAGTTTCCAAAACGTCCAGGGGCGCGTCAGGTGGAACACCAAAATCAGCAATCCCAAAATAATCACACCGGGTGCCAGCAACAGCGTGGTGCGCATCAGGGTACTGTCTGACGTTGCCAGAGCCGGGCGATAACAACGCAACAGCACCGACAGCGTGACCAACCCCGCGGAGATCCCGATCAGAAACAGATAAATCGCGATCGGCCAGTCCCACACTAATGAATCAAAGTGGAACGGGCTTGAAGAGACAGGCGTCATTGATGAACCTCCCCAAATTTAAACGGTACGCGATACATCTTGGGCCGAGTTCCCAGCGCAATTTTGTAACGATAGGTCGCCCGTTGATTAAGCAGACGGGAGATGTCGCTGTCCGGATCGTCAAGGTTGCCAAACGTCAATGCCTTTGTCGGGCACACCGCCACGCAGGCAGGCTGTTTTCCCTGTTTCAGGTTGGTCTTGCGGCAGAAATCACACTTGTCTGCCGTCTTGTTCTCCGGATGAATAAAGCGCACCTGATAAGGACAAGCGGCAATACAGTACTGACAACCGACGCACAGGGAAGGATCGACATCAACGATGCCGCTTGCCGCATCGCGGTATGACGCACCGGTCGGGCAGACATCCACGCACGGCGGGTTGTCGCAATGCTGGCAGGAGTGACGGAAAAACCGGTACTTCACATCCGGGAAGGTGCCGATCGGCTCGCTGCGAATAATCTTCAGACGCGATACGCCCGCTGGCACCTGATTGACGTCCCGACAAGCTTCCATGCAAGCGTTGCAGCCAATGCACAGCGATTCGTCATGGATCATGCCGTAGCGCACGCCGTTGATATTCAGCGTCTGCGCCACCACCAGCCCGGTGGTGCTGGTGATAGCAATCAGCCCGCCCATACGAGCAATAAATTGACGACGAGAACAACTCATGGCTGCCTCTTACCCAGATGAACCGAGGAAGGATTGAAGTCTGGGTTGTTGCGCTGATCGCTATGGCAATCGACGCACAGCTTGATGCGCCCCTTGTCATCCAGCCCCTGCATTTTATCCTGTGTCGGGTGCAACTGATGGCAGCTGGCGCAGGCCACTTTTGCCATGTGAACATCGTGCGGCCAGAACGCTTTTTGCAGCTGTTTCGGGGTATGGCATGACATACAGACGCCGTTTTGCTGCTCTACCGTATACATCGGGTCGTTAAAGCGCATCACGTCTTTCACCCCTTCACGGTGATGCAGCGACGGCTTGCCGTGACAACTGGTACAGGTTATCGGTTGCCGATTCTGCGGATTCATTGCCTTAGCGTGTTTACCCTTCATGCCCTCTTCTTCCGGCTTATGGCACTGCAAACACGCCTCATCGGGGTTGCGCTGTGGCATCACCGTCCACCGTTTTCCTGTCGCTGCCTGAGATGCGGGTTCCGTCTGCCCCGGCACGGTCCAAAACATGCCTAGCACCAACACCCCGGCAGTTAATAACGAACGTAATACGCTCATATCCACTCCACGTAATGACCGCCCGCACGCGGGCGGTGAGGGGTTATTGGCTCAATCGCCCGGCTTTGCGCGCCTGTTCATCCCACTGCGGCACCACCGTATTGAGGAAGTCCTGTTTTTCCGCCGTGATTTGCTGCATGTTGAGTCCTATCGCCTGCTGCGCTTTTTCTTTGGTGGAGATATCCGGCAGTTTGACCTCTTGCGTGATCCCTTTGGTCGCCAGCAGGCGCACCAGTTTGGTTCGTGCCTCGGCCGCTTTATCCAGAGAAGTACCGAGCATTCTCAACCCTTCGTCCGGCGCATGCATATGAATGCCGTGGGAGGCGATCGCCAGATCCCAACGCCACTGCGCGTGGCGGATGTCGGTCAGAATCGGTTGCATTTCGGCTTCGGTTGCACCGGCATCCCAGGCGGCTTTGGCTTCAAAATGCGCGTGAACCAGTTGATCTTCCGCTTTGATTTTCAGTGATTGAATAGCGGCTTTACGCTCAGCCACGATGCCCTGCATAGATGCTTTGTCTTGTGTGTGACAGTTGGTACAGGTTTGCTCGTAGTTGTCGAACGGGTTGCCAATCTTATGATCGGTATACAATTTGCCCTTCGCGTTTTTCACCTTGGGCATATGACAATCGATACAGGTCACGTTGTTTTTGCCGTGAATGCCCGCGCTCCAGGTTTCATATTCCGGGTGTTGCGCCTTGATCATCGGCGCACGAGAAAGTGAGTTGTTCCAGTCGGAGAAGGCAATGGCATCATAGTATTTTTCCATGTCTTCCACTTTGGTGCCGTTGTCCCACGGCAGTTTGACCGCTTTGTCTTTGCCGGAAAAATAGTACTCGACGTGGCACTGCCCGCAGACCATCGCTTGCTGGTCGAAACGACCGGCTTTTTCGAACGGCTTACCTATCACCGCCATGCCTCTGGCGGCATAAGGGCGAGAAAGCGTCAGTGCCGGTTTACCCTGGGCAAACTCTGGCGAAGCGGTGTTGTGGCAGTCGGCACAGCCAAGATCGTTAACAATCTCCGGTCCGCCGCGCGCCCATTTCCCTTTGAAATACCCGTCTTCCCCTTCCTGTTGAATCAGGCGGGCAACATCCGGGCTTTTACAGCTCCAACACGCCATCGGTAGTGGACCGTCTTCTGCATTTTTGGGTGCCCCGGTACGCAAGGTTTGGCGTACATCGGTGATGGCGAAGGCGTGACCACGCGGCTTGTTGTAATCCCGTGAAAACGGATAACCCGCCCAGAGGATCACCATCCTGGGGTCTTCGGCCAGGGCATCATGGCGCTCAGATTGCTCACTGGTCGCTTTCCATGAGTTGTACTGGTCGGGATGTTTTTGCGTGAAGGTATCGTTACGTGCTTCAACAGCGGCAGGCGTTTTCGCAGGCGCTGCATCCTCCGCGTGCGCGGAAAAAAGAATAAAAAGGCTGGCTACCATGCCCCATAGAGAGGGGATTAACATGCTGATCCTGACCATGCATATATGTCCGAATTGGGCCACCCGCTGGCGGCCATTTTACGAATCTTGATGACAGCAATACGACATAACCCCAAAAACTGTCATGACATTACCCGCGACTATCAGTAGCAAAAAGATGCATTCAAAATATTGCTTTTGATCAAAAGTAAGAAGAAGTGATGAAATGTATCCGTGTATTTATGAAGGCCACCGCATTTCCACAATTATTTTGTGGATTTAAGTCCGGCGAGGTGCTGTTCGCCTTGCCAATGGCGTGTTAAACCGCTTTGGGGTGCGGCTAGCCTACGGTGGGATTCAGGTGCCCACAGGCACCCGCTGGACGGTGAGAGACAGAGAGAAAGGTTAAAAATTTTCCAGCAGCTTGAGCTGATTAAGCGTCAGAGGACGGTAAAAAATATAACCCTGAATAAAAATGGGTAAATAGCGTTTCAGCTTGTTTAAATCTGCCGCTTTTTCGACACCTTCACAGATGATATTGACACCAAGAGGAATTAACACATGCAATAATTTTTGCATCCTCTCCAACTTGCTGGGATCGGTACCGATGCCATTAACAATAGAGCGATCGATTTTTATCGTATCGAAATTAAACAAGGAAAGGCTATCGGTTTTCAAGCAGCCAGCACCAAAATCATCGAGTGAGATCATGAAGCCATACCTTTTTGCCTGGTTTAAAAACGCTACGCCTTCAATCAATTGCTTTTGGGTAATCTTTTCACTCAACTCTATTTCGATGTTTCTCGGGTCAACATCATATAATAAGCATATTTGATGCAACTTATCCAAATACTCAATATTATTGAAAATAAGCGGCGAGAGGTTGAAGGAGATTGATAACGTTTTCTTACAATATATTAACCGGCAGACCAGGTCGAAGATGAAATCGGTGACCTGGTTAATCAATCCGCACGCTTCGATCTCTTCTATCATTGATTGCGTTGGGATTAACTCGCCGTTTGAAGCGTAAAACCGGGCAAGGGTTTCATACCTAAAGATTCTATTTTCAGGAAGATGAATGATAGGTTGGTACTCGGCTTTTAGCCAAATCCGTTTTCCATTAACGTATAACAGAGTCGTGTTCATCTTACCGTTTTACTCCCTCTCCATAGGAATTAGGCTTTTTAATTTCGCCCTTATAAATTCTAAACATTTATTCAAAGCATTTGAAAATTGTTTAGAATGATCAATAATCCCTATTTGATAGGTTTGATCTATTGCTCGCAATTTAATGATCGCTAAAATCTATATCATAAAGCAGCATTAAAAACCATTAAAAAAGAATTTAATAAGGATAAATTTCAATATTTTAATTGTAATAAGAAAATTATGTCGTTTTATCGAAAAATACCTCGATTTACCTCAAAAATAGAGTCATTGTAACCGCGTATAAACCTTGTTAGGATGAAAAAAACGCTGAGTTTATTAGCTTATTAACAGGATTGGCGTTTGCTTTTAACCAATAAATCATTAGATTTTTTTGATTATTACCAACGTTAATCCATCAAATAATTTGCTTACCATTCGGCTAAGAAAACGGAAACGTCGCCAAACACCAGGGCTTATCTATACCAAGAGGGATATCGTATGATGGAGCATTACGCCCCCCCGCCAAATAATGTTATTCGTTCGCTGATTCAACACCCTCACGCGATGTCAATTTATGCCAAAAATATGCCATATCCTCTGAAAGCCGATGTCAGGGAGCTCAGTCTCGATACCAGCAGTATGATATTGGAAGTCGAATACTCGGGGTCTGATATTGAGCACTACCTCGATGAAGGGGGATTAAATTTCGATCTGGAGGCCCTCAAAGGCGTCGATAGCAGTGAGCGAGAAACCTACAGCCTGTGTAATATCCCGACCCGGTTGTTTAAGGTAGACAGCATGCTGTACCGACTGGAATGCCAACTGCCAGAGTCGGTATTTATCAATGAAAACCGAGGCGCGATTCGGATTCCTTTTATTCTCGGGATGCAGGCACGCGTGCGCGTTGAAATCTATCGCCATGTGCTGACCGTAACCGGGAAATTACGCAATCTTTCAACCGGTGGCTGCCTGGTCGAAATCGATCTGGTAGAAAGTATTGCCGTAGAAGTGGGTCAGGACATTCCGGGTATCACCATAGAATTTCCTAATGGCACCACCCTGTTTGCACAAGGCAAAATTCGACATATGCGCCCCTTTGGCAATAACGGTTATGCCGCAGTGGGTGTTCAATTCATTAATTTATCTTCATCACAATCTGAAGCGCTGTTTCATTGCACGAACGAAGTGGAAAGAGAGGCGGCATTTCGTACCGGTATCACCGGCAGCATGATCTATCAATCTCCGCTGTTCATTCCGAGTGCCAAGGAGAAAAGCATTCTGTTACGGGAAAATCAGGAACGCGAGAAACGTACGCGCCAAACCCCGATGGAACGCGGCGTGCTGGAAGTGGCACATCGCCTCCAGATTGGACTGATGTACGTAAAAACCCGCAACCAGCTGCCGCTGGAAATTTTTTATGACTGCGTCGACACCTTGCTGTATCTGGTCAAAAACGATCGCAAAGCCTTCTTGTACGCGCTCTCTTTTCTGCGCGACGAAGCCGACTGGGTGCGGCATGCGGTGCAGGTCTCCGGAACAGTAGCCGACATGTTGCTGCTTCACGATCCTCACGATGCGCAAATACGCGAAGCGGTTCTCGGTACGCTGCTGCACACCATGGGTAAGCCGCTGTTAGTCAATGCCAACCTTCCCTCCCTGAAGGTCAATATGAACCCGGCGCAGAAAGCGATACTGCGCGGCCATGTTACCGAACTGTGCCATAAATTAAGCGAACTTGGCTGGGAAATGAGTCCCATTTGCCGTGAAGTGATCGAGAATGCCAATGAACGTCTTGATGGCAGCGGCTATCCAGCGGGCAAATCGGGCACTCAACTGTCACCGCTGGTCAGGTTGGTGTCGGTGATCAAAGCCGTCAACACATTACGACACGCGCGCAACAGCGTTTCGCCCCGCACGCCGCTGGAGGCTTATCGCAAAATTCATGAAGCGCACGACGCCTATGACAAGCCGCTGTTGGTGAAATATATCCAGATTTATGGCCCCTATCCCATCGGTAGCCTGGCGAAATTCTCGGCCGGTTTCCTGGGCTGGATCCTTGATATTGATAACAAAGGCCGGCCGACGGTGGTGCATTTAGTGAAAAATCTGCGCTTTCCCGATACCAATATCAGCAGCGTGGTATCCAAAGGGGATTTATCTCAGGTTGGCAAACTGGTTAACATCGCCAACCCGCAAGAGTACGGACTCAAGGTGCATAAGTTATAGCGTGGGGCTCAAGCATTGATAACGCTAACACCGTGGGTCGCCAGTGCCGCTGACAATGTGACATCGGTGTCCTCTTCCACCACCAGCGTATTCATCACTGACAAATCACCGATGACAAACGGTGATGCAGCGTTTATTTTTTCTGCCGAGGCCAGCACAATGGTCTCGGCAGCACGTTTTGATAACGCACGTTTGATGCAGGCTTCTTCATAGTCGCCGGTGGTGAGCCCCGCTTCCGGATGCACACCGGTGACGCCCATAAAGAAAATATCGGCGTGATACTGCGCAATACCTTCCAAGGCGGCAGCACCCACGGTCACGATGGAGTGTTTGTAGAGTTTGCCACCAATCAGAATCACTTCGATCAGCGGATGTGCCACCAACCCCAGCGCAATGCTTGGGCTGTGCGTTACCACGGTAATGGATAAATCCACAGGCAGAAATTTGATCAATTCAGCCGTGGTGGTGCCGCCGTCAATAATCACCACCTGGCCTGGTGAAATCAGTTCGGCCCCTTTTTTCGCCACCCTCATCTTCGAATCCATGCGTAGCGACTGACGTTCGGAAAAGGTGACCTTGGCATCAGCGGCAGGCACGGCGCCGCCGTGTACCCGTTGCAGCAGCCCTTGGGCGGACAATTCCCGTAAATCGCGACGCACCGTGTCTTCCGAAACCTCAAGCCACTCACTGAGTGCTTTAGATAACACCTGCCCATCACTGGCAAGCTTTTCGAGAATGGCTTTTTTACGTTGTGGCGTGAGCATCGGGTCCTCTTTATGCACGAAATTAATTGACCATGCGTGTTTTTGCTGTTTATGATGCCTAAAATACACAAAGAGGCCACCAAATGCCATTTAAACATGCAGAAATACGCATACAAAACTGCCAGATTCTCTCTGACGATTGGTATACGCTGAAAAAATACACCTTTGATTTACAACGCCGCGACGGCGAATGGCAGCGACAACACCGTGAAGTTTACGATCGCGGCAACGGTGCCACCATCCTGCTGTATAACCGGCAACAGCGCACAGTGGTGTTAACGCGCCAGTTTCGTTTTCCGACCTATGTCAATGGCTATCACGGTTTTCTGATCGAAACCGCGGCTGGCCTGCTCGATAACATGGATCCAGAAAGCCGGATAAAAGCGGAAGCGGAGGAGGAAACAGGATACCGCATCACCAACGTGCAAAAAGTGTTTGAAGCCTTTATGAGCCCCGGCTCGGTCACCGAGAAGCTGTTTTTCTTTATTGCCGAATACCGCGCGCACGATCGTGCAGGTTTCGGAGGAGGGATTAAAGCGGAAGGGGAGGATATCGAAGTGCTGGAAATGCCCCTGGAGCAAGCGCTGGAGGCGATTGACAGCGGTCTGATCGCCGATGGCAAAACCATCATGTTGCTACAGTACATCGCGCTGAAAGGCATACTTTAAGTGCGCGATGTCGACACCCTCTAGTGCAACACAACCCATTTTGATCGCCAGCCACCTTGCCCATCTGAAAGCCGCTGCGCTGGCCGTGGATCAGAAAGGGCATGTTCCGGTGTTGCGTTCCCTACTCCGCTACCACCAGGTGCACGCCGGTTTGCAGCAAGGCGCTTTTTGCGCTTTCCGGCAAATTACCGTCGGTGATAACGATATCCATCTCTTCCAGTGAGACCGCATTAAACGTGCCCACCTTGCCGTACTTGCTGGAGTCACAAATCAGGATACGTTTATTCGCCGCCGCCACCGCCGCTTTCTTGATGGCAACTTTGGCCTCGGTCGGCGTGGAAATCCAGCGCGCATTCCACGAGGAGGAGGAGATAAAGCTGATATCCACGTTAAGGTTATGCAGAAAATGGGTGGAACTGTCGCCGACGCAGGAACGGTTCTCGCGCAGCACCAAGCCACCGGTGTGGTAGAGCTTGCAGTCGGAATGTTCGATAAGGTAGTTGATCACCATCAGATCGTTACTGACGATCAGCAGATCGTCCAGAGATTCCAACGCCTGCGCCAGTGCCAGCGAGGTGGTGCCCGCATCCAGATACAGTGACATCCCCGGCTGAACGTACTGCGCCGCCGCATGGGCGATCAGCGTCTTTTCGGCAAATTGCAGCGCACGTTTGGTCAGGTGCGACGGTTCCGAAGTGATTTTTTCCGACAGTTGCACGCCTCCCGACACGGAAAGCACGCGTCCTTCCTGTTCCAGCTTTTGGATATCCCGGCGCACGGTCATGTGTGACACACCCAACAGTTCGGTCAATTCGGTGATCGAGATCAGCTCGCGTTCAACCAGTGCTGTGAGTATCAATTGCTGTCTTTTAGCTGGAATCATCTATCGCCTTTTTATACTGTTTTTCACCGGCCATGCGCCGGTAACCGCCTGATGGAATACGCTTATTGCCAAGGCGTATTGTTCAATTCTGTTTATGGTTCGTCAAACGCTTTCCGCCAGATGAGCCCTGCATGCGTACCGGATTCGGGATGATACTCACAGCCTATCCAGTCACGGTATCCCGCCTTTGCCAGTTCCCGAAAAATAAAGGCGTAATTGATTTCCCCCGATACCGGCTCATGCCGGTCCGGCACGGACGCAATCTGTACGTGACCGATACGCCCGGCCAGCGAGCGGATCAGCATGCTGAGATCGCCGTGGGTAATCTGGGCATGGTAGAGATCCAGTTGTACGCGAGCATTAGGGCGGTCAATCATACTCACCAGCCGATCGGTAAGGCGCTGGTCGTGCAGAAAATAGCCCGGCGCATCGCGCGGATTAAGCGCTTCGCACAGTAGCATTACCTGCTGCTGCGCCAGCCGATCCGCGGCCAACCGCATATTGGCGAGCCATAGTTCGGTCGCATCAGCAGTGGAGAGCGATGCTGGCGTATTGCCCGACATCACGTGCAGCTTTTTGCACCCCAGGTGCCCTGCATAGTGTAAAGCCTGTTCCAGTGCTTCTTCGAAGTCACGATCGCGGCCGGGCAGCACCGCCAAACCGCGTTCGCCGCCCGCATAATCACCGGGATTGACGTTAAACAGGGCGAGTTGCAATCCATTGCGACGCAGTTCCTGGCGAATATCCTCCACCGGATACGCGTAAGGAAACAAAAACTCTACCGCGCTGAACCCGGCTCTGGCAGCGGCTTCAAACCGTGCCAGAAACGGCACTTCGGTAAACAGCATCGAGAGATTAGCGGCAAATCTGGGCATCATGTCTCCTTTTCGCCCTCAGGGACGCAGCTCACTGATTTCGGCCTCAGTGAGATAACGCACGTTGCTATCTTTGAGTAAAAACATCAGCTTTGCGGTCTCTTCCAGTTCATCCATGGCATTGGCCGCTTCCGTCAGCGAGGTTCCCAACACCACCGGACCGTGGTTTGCCAACAAAAAGGCATTCGCCTCGTGCGCTCGCTGCGCCAGCGTTTCCGCAATCTTAATGCTGCCCGGCTTAAAATAAGGCAGCAGAGGCATCTTGCCTACTTTCATCACATAGTAGGGGGTGAAAGGACGAATGATATTATCCGGATCGAGACTGTCCAGACAGGACAACGCGGTCAGGTAGGTCGAATGCAGGTGCACAATGGCATTGCAGTCCGGGCGCTGGCGATAAATCGCCAGGTGGAAGGCGATCTCCTTGGACATGCGATCGCCGGTCACTTGCTCTGCGTCCATCGTCACTTTGGATAGCCGTTCGGCCTTCAACGATCCCAGACACGAGTTGGTGGGCGTCGCCAAAATATGACCATCCGGCAAGCGCAACGACAGGTTTCCGGCAGAACCAACGGAATATCCGCGCTGATAGTATGACGCACCGCAGGAAACCATCTGTTCACGCAGTTCACGTTCCATTATTTATTATCCTTCTGATAGAAATCCTGTGCGGTAAAAAAGAAGCGTTCATCGCCAAAATTGCCGGATTTAAGCGCGAAAAAGCGTGCTGCATTCGCCGCCCGTACCCAGGGAACGCCGGGCGCGATTTGCGGGCCGATGAGTAGCGCACCCACCTGCAAGCGCTGCATCACCGCACCAGAGGTCTCTCCGCCTGCCACGATAAAATGATCGAACCCGTGCTGAGCCAGCTTCAGCGCCAACGCGGCGAAGAAAGCCTCTACCGCCGCACTGGCTGGCTTGGCACCGTAACGCGCCTGAATGCGCGCAACGTCATCGCCAGCGGTTGAATAGACGAGCGGCGCAAGCGCACCTTGCTGTTGGCAGACCCACTCCGCCACCTCTGAAACGTAATCCGCAAGGCGTTCAATACAACCGGCAACATCGAGCGGCAGCGCAGGGGCCTGAGCCGCATAAGTGGCGACCTGCGCATTGGTCATGACAGAGCAAGAACCCGATAAAATCACCGTCTTGCCACCGTTAGCGGGTTTGCCCGCCTCACTGGCATCCACGTTACGCGACGATGAACCCCGCGTTTGTACAGAGGCCAGTCCGCCCGCCAGACCCGAGCCACCGGTAAGCAGCGTCAGCGTTTGGCTCGCCTCGGCAATGGTTTCCAGATGCGTGGAATTCAGCGCGTCGGGCACCAGATAGCGATAACCCGCCTGACGCAAATCAGCAATTGCCTGCTGCACCGCCTGCACGCCCGCATCAATCACGAAACAGGGAATGTTTGCCGCGCGCCCTGTCGCCTGCGCTTCCATTAAGCGCATCACGTTGGCATCGCGCATCGGCGTCACAGGGTGGTTACGCATGCCGGATTCATCCAGCGGCACACCGTTGACAAACAGGTAACCGTGGTAAACGGTGCGCCCATTCACCGGCAATGCCGGACATAACAGCGTGATGTCCTGCGCCAGCGCGTCCAGCAGACTATCCGTTACCGGGCCAATGTTGCCTTGCGCCGTGCTGTCGAAGGTCGAGCAATATTTAAAGTAGATCTGCTCACACCCTTGCTGTTGCAACCAACGCAACGCCTCAAGGCTCAGGGCGACCGCTTCCTCTGCCGGACAGGAACGGCTCTTCAGGCTAACAACGATGGCATCCACATCGGTTGTGATTTTTTGTTCATCCAGTTGCGTCACCTGAATAGCGGACAAACCGCCGTTGACCAAAAAGCTGGCGATATCGGTGCCCCCGGTAAAATCATCGGCGATAACACCTATTCTGGGCGGCACGGCGTGGAGCCGTGGTGTGTTGGTTGGCATAGAGATAACCCTGTTCCGTCGTCGAGGAAAGTGCCTCATTATCATCGCTGGTTGTGAAAAAATATTAAATACGGGTCACACTATCGCCGATTCGCGCACTTTTTTGTGATTTATTTTTAAAAAAGGCCGAGAAATTATACAAAAGTCACAAATTGGGCGTTAGGTCATTGTGGTTTATTTCGATTAACGCATACTGATGCTGGACACAAAACGCGCTAACACTCAGGTGACAGTATTTATAAATCATAATAAAAACGTGATAAATAAGCACGTTATAGAAATAAAAACGAGAACGCGCCAGCGGTCGATGCTCGTAAACCCGCCCGACGCAAGATTTAACAAAAAACAACAAAACAGCTTCAGAACTGAACGAGAGATAAGCCAACCGGCCGATCCAGCGGTTCTAACCGGTCAATATTCTCTGTACCTAACCAGAATGATTGAGAGAGGACATCATGTCGAACATCACACGACGCACATTTCTAAAAGCCGCCGCCGTTGTCGCGCCGGCCACGGCGGTTATGGGATTCCCTTTTATTGCAAACGCTGCGCAGCCTGAATTCCATTTCAAATACGGCACCAATTTGCAGCAAGAACATCCGTTCAGCATCTGGACACAGAAAACCGCCGATCTGATCAAAGAGCGCACTCAAGGGCGCGTGGTGATTGATGTGTTCCCGAACAACCAGTTAGGGGGTGATACCGACATGCTGGCTCAGGTAAGGCGCGGCGGTATCGATATGTTTAACCCCTCTTCGCTGGTGATTGCCACGCTGGCCCCGGTGGCGGCGATCAATGCCGTTGGCTTTGCTTTCGCCGATTACGATCAAGTGTGGAAAACCATGGATGGCCCGCTCGGTGCACTGGTGCGCCAGGGATTTGACCGCGTGGGACTGCACGCAATGGAAAACATGTGGGACAACGGTTTCCGCCAGATAACCAGCAATGCCGGGCCGGTGAACACCGTGGCCGATATGCAGGGGTTGAAAATCCGCGTGCCGGTCAGCCCGATCATCGTGGACATGTTTAAAGGCATGGGTGCCGCTCCCGTCGGCATGCAGTATTCCGAAGTCTACTCCTCATTACAGACCCGTGTGATCGACGCGCAGGAAAACCCGCTGGTGGTACTGAAAACCGGCAAGCTGTTCGAAGTGCAGAAGTATTGCTCGTTGACCAACCATATTTGGGACGGCTACTGGTGCATCATGAACAAAAAATCCTGGCAGAGTTTGCCGCCTGATTTGCAGCAGATTGTTGCCACGGCGTTCAAAGAAGGCGCGATGAATCAGCGTGCGGAAATCAGCCGTCTGAACGCCAGCCTGCTGGACGATTTGAAAGCGACCGGTCTTACCTTCAACACCACCGATCCCACCAGTTTCCGTCAAAAACTCAAAGAGAGCGGCTACTACGCCACCTGGCACAAGAAATTTGGTGATGAGGCCTGGGCCCTGCTGGAAGGGGCGGTGGGCAAACTTTCCTAAAGGCGTTCAGCGCGGTTGCCACGTGCCAAGGTAAACGCCCCTGGCACCGTGGCGAACCGTTAAGGTCACGGCCTGTTAGCAACGTTCCTGTTTATCAAACATTCACAAGAGTAAAGCGAATGGAAGTTTCACATCACATCAAGCCGCTCCTGCCACCGGGGAGACTGGCCACTGGTCTGGAAATTTTTTATGACTATATGGGCCGTGGCATCGAGGCACTGGCGGGGCTTCTGGTGCTGGCGGAAATTATCGTCCTGCTCTCCGGCGTTATCTCCCGCTACGTGTTTCACGCACCGCTGGTCTGGTCCGACGAAGTGGCAACCATTGGCTTCGTCTGGCTGACCATGCTGGGCGCGGTCATTGCGCTGCGACGTGGACAGCACATGCGCATGACGGCACTGGTGTCACATTTGTCCGAGGGGAAACGCGCCTTTGTTGAAGCCCTGGCGATGGGCGTGTCATTGGCCTTCCTGATTCTGATTTTCGAACCCGCCTGGGAATACGCGCTGGAAGAGTTGATCGTGGTGACGCCAGCGCTGGAGATCAGCGTATTCTGGCGCGCTGCGTCGATCCCGGTTGGCATCACGCTGATGCTGATCACCATGCTACTGCGTCTGATGTTGTCCGCACCGCGTTCACAGGCAACCTATCTCGGCTTGCTGGTCGTGGCGATCGCAGTGGTGGCCTTCTCCTTCTCCGGCTCGATTCTGATGCCGCTCGGCAAGCTGAACCTGATCCTGTTCTTTGTGGTGATTGTCGCCATCGGCGTGCTGTCCGGTGTGCCTATCGCGTTCTCATTTGCCCTGGCGACCTTCGGTTATCTGGCATTGACCACGCGGACCCCGATGCCCACCATGGTCGGTCGGTTGGAAGAAGGCATGTCGCACATGATGCTGCTGGCGGTGCCGCTGTTCGTGTTCCTCGGTGGGTTGATCGAGATGACCGGCATGGCAAAAGCCATGGTGCAGTGCCTTTCCAGTCTGCTCGGCCACGTGCGCGGCGGGCTCTCCTATGTGCTGGTCGGTGCCATGTATCTGGTGTCTGGTATCTCCGGTTCTAAAACCGCCGATCAGGCAGCGATTGCGCCGGTGCTGCTGCCGGAAATGACCTCACGCGGTGCCAAGCGCGGGGATTTGGTCGCCCTGCTCTCCGTCACCGGTGCGCAAACAGAAACGGTTCCACCCAGCATCGTGCTGATCACCATCGGCTCCGTCACCGGGGTTTCCATCGCTGCGCTGTTTGTCGGCGGGCTGCTGCCTTCTGCCGTACTCGGTGCCATGCTGTGTCTGGTTATCTGGTGGCGTAATCGGGGCGAAGACTTAAGCCAGGTCAAACGCTATAAGAGAAAAGAGATCGCCAAGCTGTTTGTCATCGCGCTGCCCGCGCTGATCCTGCCGTTCATCATCCGCGCCGCGGTCATCGAAGGCGTCGCTACCGCAACCGAAGTGTCTACCATTGGCGTGGCCTATACCGCACTGGTTGGGGCCGTGTATTACCGCCATTTTGATATGAAACGCGCCTGGTCGATGCTGATTGATACCGCATCACTGTCGGGTGCCATCATTTTTATCATCGGTGCGGCAACGGCCATGGCGTGGGGCTTAACGCAATCCGGCTTCTCCAAAGATCTGGCTACACTGATGGCCTCACTGGGCGGCGGCATGACCTTCGTGGCTATCTCGGTGGTGGCGTTCATCATTCTGGGCAGCGTGCTGGAAGGCATTCCCTCCATTGTGCTGTTCGGGCCGTTGCTGTTCCCGATTGCACGCGATTTGGGCGTACACGAAGTGCATTACGCCATGGTCGTGGTGCTGGCAATGGGCATCGGGCTGTTCGCACCGCCGTTTGGCGTCGGCTATTACGGCTGCTGTGCGGTCAGTAAAACCGATCCCAATGAGCCGCTGCCTTACATTTGGGCTTATCTGGGCGCAGCTACGGTCGGGCTGATTATTGTTGCCATGTTCCCATGGATTTCCATTGGGTTCTTATAACAGCAGCCGCTAACACCATTACATCCGGCTGTTGACAGCGGATAAGGAAATAGCATGGAAAATCTGACGTTTGAACACGCGCAGCGCGCCGTTAATGTCGCACTGGCGCTGTCACAAGACAAATACGCGGGTCGTCCATTGACGGTCGCGGTATGCGATCGCAGCGGCGTACTGCTGGCCTATGCCCGCATGGATGGCACCAAGGCCTTCACGGCAACGCTGACACAGCGCAAAGCCTATACCGCCGCACAGTTTGGTATTCCCACTGCAAAATTGCTGGAGCGGCTGCAAAAAGAAAATCTCTCGCTCTCCTATTTTGCTGACGACAACTTTTCACCGCTGCCCGGCGGCATCCCGGTACTGCGCGGTCAGGCTGTGATTGGCGCCGTCGCCGTGGGTGGAATCAGCGTTGCGGAAGATGTCGAAGCGGCTGAACTGATCGTTTCCGCGATCTCAGAATAATAAGGGGTTAACAATGAAAAAAGCGGCCATATTTCACACCAGTAAAGGGACGCTCGCGATGGTGGATGAGCTGGCAAAACGCATCATGCCGGACGTCACACTGATGCACATCGTGGAAGATTCCATGATTGCCGATGTCATGGCACAAGGCGGCGTCACACCCGCCATCAATGCGCGCATTGCCGCCTATGTCACCAGCGCGAATCTGGCTGGCTGCGACATCTTCTTTACCGCCTGCTCCTCGATTGGTGCAAGCGTGGAGCGTTGCCAGTTTATCAGCCCGATCCCGGTGATGCGTATTGATGAAGCCATGGCGTTGGAGGCGGTTGAACGTTACGACACCATTGCCGTACTGGCGACGGTTGGCACGACCCTGGCACCCACACTCGAGCTGATTCAACGCAAAGCGGCCGAGCTTGGTAAACAGACGGTGATTCACTCGCAGTTGATGGCCGACGCGTTCACCGCGTTTCTGGCCGGTGAACTGAATAAACACGATGCCATCGTGGCGGCGGGCATTCACGAGGCGCTCGGGAAAAACTGTGATGCCATCGTGCTGGCTCAGGCGTCAATGTCGCGCGTATTGGCGTCAGTGGGTGAACTGCCGGTACCGGTGCTGACCTCGCCAGAGCGCGGGATTCAGTTGTTGAAACAGCGCCTGGATGCGCAGAACTAACCGCAGAGGCAAAGGTATGAGAAAAATTGTTATTTCCGTCGCGCCGGTGGCGGGAGACACCACATCCGCCAATCCGGAAGATGTCGCCAGAGAAGCGATCGAATCCTACCATGCAGGTGCAGCGATGGTGCACCTGCACGTGCGCGAGCGTAATGGGCAATTGACGCGCGATCCAACGCAATTTCAGGAAACGCTGCGTTTGATCCGCCAACACACCGATATGGTTATTCAGGGCTCAACGGGCGGCGTTTCGGCTATGACCATCGAAGAGCGCTGCTCACCGCTGGACTGCCCGCTGGTGGAGATGTCGTCGCTGAATGCCGGTTCCGTGAATCTGGGTGATGTGGTGTATCGCAACCCGATGCCGGAGATCAAGTACGTCACCGAGCGCTGTGTGCAGACCGGCATTGTGCCGGAAATTGAAGTGTTCGAACTGGGCATGATCCATAACATGCAGCTTATCGCGCAGGAAATGCCGCTGCCGACGCCGGTTATCTATGCCATGGTGTTAGGCCATAAAGGTGGCTGCCCGGCAACGCCCGCCACGCTGGCGCTGTTTAGCCAATATATCCCACGCGATGCGCTGTGGAGCATCACCCACTACGGACGCCGGGATGATTTTTCGATATTAACGGCGGCGTTGGGTCTGGGTGCCTGTATGGTCAGAGTCGGGTTTGAAGACAGCGCCTACCTGTCGCCCACGCAGAAAGTGGAGCACAACGCGATATTGATTGAGCGCATGAGCACCATCATCAAAAATATCGGTTTCGAGGTCGCGACGCCGGAGGATGCCCGGCAGATGTTTGGTTTGAGGCCATTGGCCTGACGGGATAGCGATATCAAGCAGACGTCAATCGGCGTCTGCTACTTCCTTTTTACTACCAGCCGCAGACGTTATGTTCATCTTCCGTGTCATACGCGCGCACGGTATTAATCAACTCCCTGATCACTTCAGCCGCCACATCCGGCGCTAATAAGGTAATGGGGGTTTCAGTCTCATAATCGGCTGACACGCCGTTGCTGTTGTTGGTGACTGTCACCGTGTACGTTATTTTGCTCATTCTACACCTCGCTCTGCGTTCAACACTTTTTTCAACCCAAATCCTTGCAGCTTCACCTCAGGATCGGCGAAGAAATCAATCATAAAATAGGTATCTTCGGTCAACGGCGCGATACGCTGCCACTGCGACGGTGCCGTTGCCAAGAATGCCCCCGCTTCAATGCGCATTTCGCTGTCAGGCGTCGGCGCATCCGCCGCAGAGAACGCTTGATAGCTGACTGCGCCCTGCATGACCGACACACGTCCGTAAACGCCCGGCTTATTCGCATATATACCGCAAACCGGCTCTGGCAATGTGGTATTGCTCCAGAACGTCGTGGCATATTTATGAATATAATTTTCAGGAATCAATATCATCATTATTCCTTGATGTTACTGACCATTGCTGGTGCAGATTTTAATACGTCGGGCTCAACGAAAAATTCGATATTAAAATAGGTATCTTCCGTCATGACTTCGATGCAGTGCCATTTCTCTGGCGGAAATACACCAAAGTGTCCGGCAGTAATCAGCAATTCACGCTCAGGTTCGGGTGTGGTTGCATCGGCAAAACCCAGATACTTTACGGCACCGCGTATCACCGATAACCGCGGGTAAACGCCGGGCTGGGTGCCCGCATCCAGATGGCGTTTAAAAATGCCGGCAGGCGCGGTGTCTTTATTCCAAAAAGGCGTGGACCGCGTATGAATACATTGCTGCGGAATAGGTAGCATGTTTATCCCCCTTTATGGGTACAGCGTGCGTTTGAACCCTTTCAAACGACCTCATGCGCTTCCGACAATACAAAAGATTCATGAAAAATACAACTTCAAAAATAATACCATCCTACAGATGAAAATAATTAATTAACGCGGTAAAGATAAAGCGAAAAATACCGCATAAGGTTAACGGTAAATAAACCATTCCCGACATTGATTTTATTCTTTATTGGAATAAAAATTTCTTTTATGGGACGCATCCATTATTAAAAAAGACAAAAATTACCTAGTCACCTGAAAATACTAGAGATTTATAATAGCTTTTACTACAATCCCCGCGATATTGATAGAAACCGGCGTGGCTAAAGGAATAGGTCGCTGGCGCAATAGCGTGTAGCGCTAATTTTGTGATAAACCGACGTTCGGTTTCTGCGTCACTCTTAATGCAGGAAGGAACCTGATGAAATCGAAAACACTGCTTGCTTCACTGATATTCACCACCTTATTGGTGGGTTGCGATCAATCCACACAACAGACAGCTGCCGCTCCTGCGGAAAAACCCAAAACCCCGGTACAACGGCGTGGAGACATTGCCAGCGATTATCGTTATTCGTTACAAGCCGATGGCCCTGATATCTGCTTGCGACGCGTGGTCGAGATATTGGGCAAAGAGACCAAAGTGACGTCGGTTAAATCCTTTTTTGGCACCGGCGAAGCATTGAGCAGTAGCCCTGCCTTTGTGACACCGAAAGGCGTATTGAAAACCTGCTCGGTAGAATACCAGGATCCGCAGGATGGCAAAAAACTGCTCAGCCTCGATATGGATGCTTTTTCCGGCGAATTCAAAGCACCGGTTCGGGTGAAAATCACCGTCACGGGCAATGCCGACAGCTTTAAACTGGATGATTACCTGATCGCGCTCAGCAAGGTTGATGCCGCAGCCATCAAGCCTTTCCTTGACGGTAAAAAAAGCTGGTTAGATACCTATTTCTCCGAACACGCACTTTACTCCGTAACGCTAAATGAACCGGGCCCGTTTAATGACAAGCACGTATTGTCGATCAGAATGGATGGGCTATTAACCAGCAACGGTATCAATAAATATGTCACGGCATCCCTCTCTATGGATGGAAAGCGCGTGATAAAAGACGGCTTTAAAGCAGGAAAATAACACCGTCACAGCAAGGGGTGCTAGCGAAGTTCGGGGTGAAAAATGCGCTTACTCTCGGCGCAGTGCTGACTTTACCCCCCATCAGCGCTATAACTGGACCGTTACCTTTCGGGTGTGCAGCAGCGTTTCAGGCGCTGTTGCACGCTACGTCAACCATCAATGGAGGTTTTTCATGGCCAGTTCTTCGACCTATGTGCCGCCCAACGTATGGCAGCCAGCCCCCTCTGGCGGCGCTTTCGCCAATATCAACCGTCCGGTTTCCGGCCCAACCCACGAAAAGGCGCTGCCGGTCGGCAAGCACCCGCTGCAACTCTATTCGCAGGGCACCCCGAACGGCGTAAAGGTCACGGTAATGCTGGAAGAGCTGCTGGCGCTTGGACATACCGGTGCCGAATACGATGCCTGGCTGATTCGCATCGGCGAAGGCGATCAGTTTTCCAGCGGTTTCGTTGAGGTCAACCCCAATTCCAAGATCCCGGCGCTGCTCGACAGCAGCGGTGAAACACCGGTGCGGGTGTTTGAATCGGGTTCGATCCTGCTCTATCTGGCAGAGAAATTTGGTGCCCTGCTGCCACACGATGCGGCTTCGCGTACCGAAGCCCTCAACTGGTTGTTCTGGCAGATGGGCTCTGCACCGTTCGTCGGCGGCGGTTTCGGCCATTTTTATGCCTACGCGCCGGAAAAATTTGAGTACCCGATAAACCGTTACGCGATGGAAACCAAGCGTCAGCTCGACGTATTAAACCGCCGTTTGGCTGAAAACCGTTATCTGGCGGGGGATGACTACAGCATCGCCGACATCGCCGCCTGGCCCTGGTATGGCTGGCTGGTGCAAGGCACCTTGTATGGCGCAAGCGAGTTTTTATCCGTACAGGATTATACCCACGTGAAACGTTGGGCTGATGAGATTGCGGCACGCCCCGCAGCCATCCGTGGCCGTAAGGTCAACCGCACTGGCAACGATGGCGTTGCAGAACGCCATCAGGCATCCGACCTGGATTAATGCCCTTCCCGGCGCTATCGCCAGTTCGCTGGCGATAGCGTTGTTATGCTCACCAAGCTATCAGTGCGATATCTCAGAGGCGGTGGAGGACAACGCGGCATGTTTTCCCGCCTGTTGTCGATGCGCATCGCGCCAGCACAGCAGTGCCGCCAGCGCACACACTGCCAGCATGAGCAGCGGCGGCAACAGCGTACCATCGTGTAAAACGCCGAGCAGCACGCCGACCACACCGCCGAACAGGTACTGCATCACCCCCAGCAGCGACGACGCCACGCCGGTCTGCCCCGCCGCCGATCCCATGGCGACCGCCACGCCGTTGCCAAACACCAGGCTCAGGCTGCTCATGGTCATAAACAGCAGCGCCGTTAACAGCCACAGCGTCGCGCCACCGCTCAACCACAGCCCTACCAGCAACAAGGTTCCGACCAGATGTATCCCTAATCCCACGGCGAGAATCTGCTGCTCGCGCCAGCGGTTAAGCAGAAAGATGTTGATCTGCCCGCACACCACCATGCCCAGCGCATTCGCGGCAAACAGGGTGCTGTAGAGGGTGGGAGAGAGATGGAAATAATCGATAAAAATAAATGCCGATGCGCCAATGTAGGTAAACAGTCCGCCCATGGTAAACGCCCCGGACAGGGTGAATCCCATATAGATGCGCTGGCGAAACAGCGCGGTATAACCGACAAAAGCCGCACCAATATTGCCCTGCATGCGCTGACTTCGCGGCAGACTCTCTGGCACCCAGCGCCAGGTGGCAAACAGCATGATTGCCCCGACGATACCCAGTCCCCAGAAAATCGCCTGCCAACCCAGCGTACCCGACAACAGGTTGCCCAACGGCGGTGCCACAATCGGCGCTATCGCCATCACCTGCATCAATAGCGAAAACACCTTGGCCGCTTCACGCTCGGCGTAAAGATCGGCCACGATGGCTCGCGGGATCACCAACCCTGCCGCACCGCCAATGCCCTGCAACAGGCGGAAGAAAACAAACTCGGTCAATGAGGTCGCATGAGAAAGACACAGCGATGCAGCCAGAAACAGCACGATACCCAACAGCAACGGTCCTTTTCGCCCGTAGCGATCGGTAAACGGCCCATAGAGAATCTGCCCGAACGCCAACCCGATAAGAAACACCGAAAGCGAAGTTTGCATACCAGCAGCATCGGCACCAATGGCGTGGGCGATCGCAGGGAATGCAGGCAAATAGAGGTCGATGGACATGGCGTCAAACGCGCACAGTATCCCGAGAATGGCGATAAGGGTAAAACGGTGCACGCCCGGCCGTAAAGACTCAGACATTGATGTAACCTTGTTAACAATGCAAAAGAAGTAATAACCGTCGGCAAAGTGCTGACCAATCGGCTAACATGCGTAATACGCAGCGCAATATATGACTGATCAGTCGGAAATGCAAGGTAGGGAAATGGCACGCAAACAAACCATTGATAGCGATCAGATCCTTGATGCAGCGGAAGCCGTTTTGCTGCGCAGTGGTGTGCACGGTTTCACCCTCGATGCCGTTGCCGCTCAGGCAGGCATCAGTAAAGGTGGGCTGGTTTACCGTTTCCCCAGTAAGGATCAACTGATTCAAACCCTGTTACAGCGGGAACTGACTCGTTTTTCGCAAGACGCTGAGCAGCAAAGCGTGCGTTATGGCGACACACCGGGTGCCGATATGTTGGGTCATATCAGCGCTATCGGACAAGAGACTGAAGAAACTGCGTCGCGCGCCATTGGCTTGCTGACCGCGCTGGTCCATGCCCCGGCCATGCTGGCACCGGTACAAACCTTTTACCGCACGCAACTGGCGCGTCTGGCACAAGCGACACCGCTCACCAAACGCTTGCGCATTGCTTTTCTGGCCGCAGAAGGCGTGTTCTTGCTTCACGGCACCGGCTTTGCCGCCATCAGCCGGGATGAACGCCAATCCATGCTTGATGACGTCTGCGATATGGTGCGTTCGGCCTATAACAGCCATGAAGAAACCGCACGACCTAGCGGTTCAATACAGGCCTATTCCCCCAGTTCGCCACCGTTTCCCCCGACACCGGCGGTCGCCTGGTTATCCGCCAACGGCGTGAACGGGGTCAGCCTGTCGGTAGAGCGCAGGCATGCACGCGCGGCACAGATTATTGCCACCGCTACGCAGATTATCCGCCGTGACGGCATCGCCACGCTGACGCACCGCGCGGTCGCCGCTGAAGCCGGAGTACCGCTGGGATCAACGACCTACCATTTTAAAAGCCTGGACGACCTGCTCAATGCAGTGATGCGTGAAGCCATCGCCCTGTTTCGCGAAGATATGTTTCACTGGCTCAATGCGCGCCGCCATGACGACCCTTGCGAAGTACTGACCCAGTTTATTTTGCGCGGCACCACCGACATTCAAGATCTGGCGCGCGAGTACGAACTGTTTACCGCCGCTATTTCGCGCCCTTCCCTGCGTCCTATGGCACTGGAATGGTCAAACACGGTAATTGCGCTGTTGAAACTGGTGGTACCCGACAATGCCGCCCAGCCGCTCGGGACGCTGATGAACGGCTTTTTCATTCGCGCGCTGTTAACGCAACATGAACACCCGCTGACCCATCGGCAAATTTACCCGGCGATAGCCGCGCTGTATCACGCCTTCCGTTAATCCCTGACGGCTTTCCTGCGGGAGAACCTCTCCACGCATTGCCATTCCCTTATGCTTTTTGTGCCTTTACATTTTATTGACAAAAAGCTGTACATACGTACTATTTTTTGCCAGATTAGCGAACGCGAATCATTAGCGTTTGGGCCAGCGCAGCCCATCTTACTGACAAAAGGGAAAAGGACAATGCACAAAGCGCCTCTCTTCACACTCACGCCGCTGACGCTGATCGTCGCGGGTTTGGTCGGTTCCGTCTCCGGCATGGCGTATGCTGCCGATGAAGATACCATCACCGTCAGAGCCACCGCCGAACAGGAGCTAAAGCAGCAGCCGGGTGTTTCGATTATCACAGCAGAAGACATCCAAAAATCACCGCCGGTCAACGATCTGTCAGAGATCATCCGCAAGATGCCGGGGGTGAATCTGACCGGTAACAGCGCCACGGGCGCGCGCGGTAACAACCGCCAAATCGACCTGCGCGGCATGGGGCCGGAAAATACCCTGATTCTGATTGATGGCCGCCCGGTTACTTCGCGCAACGCCATCCGCTATTCGTGGGACGGTGAACGCGACACGCGCGGTGATACTAACTGGGTGCCGGTCGAAGCCGTGGAACGCATTGAAGTACTGCGCGGCCCGGCAGCGGCGCGTTATGGTTCCGGTGCTGCCGGCGGCGTGGTCAACATCATCACCAAACGCCCAACCAATGACTGGACGGGCACGCTATCCCTGTACGGTAACCAGCCAGAGAGCAGCAAGGAAGGTGCCACCCGACGCACCAATTTCACGCTGTCCGGCCCGTTAGCGGGTGAAGCACTCACCATGCGCATGTACGGCAATATCAATAAAACTGACGCGGATGACCCGAACATTAACCATAATCAGAACGGTTCCTACGCGGCGGGCCGCGAAGGGGTGCGCAATCGTGACATCAACACCCAGCTGTCATGGAAACTGTCGCCGCAGCAGATTATCGATTTCGATGCGGGCTACAGCCGTCAGGGCAATATCTATACCGGTGACACCCAGTTCAGCAGTAGTCAGGTAATCCCTCAGGCACTGGCAGAAAGTGGCGCAGAAACCAACCGCATGTATCGCCAGAACTACGCGCTGACCCATAACGGCATTTGGGATTGGGGGCAATCACGCTTTGGCGTTGCCTACGATCACACCAACAATACCCGTCTGGAAGAGGGGCTGTATGGTCGTTTTGAAGGCTCGATCACCGATCCGGGACGTTACAACACCAGCCGCTTGGATAACTACCGCGTCAACGGCGAAGTGAATATTCCGCTGGAACAATGGGTCGAGCAGACGCTGACGCTGGGTGCCGAATGGAACCGCGAGCAGTTAAATGACCCGGCCTCCAGTTCGTATACCGACAATTCAGGTGTGGCACTGCCAGGATCGTCGATCGATCCCAGCCAGCGCAGTAGCAAGAATAGTGCGGATCTGAGCGCGGTCTATCTGGAAGACAACATTGAAGTGGTGCCTGGAACCAAAGTGATCCCTGGGTTGCGTTTTGATTATCATAGCCGTTTTGGCAGCAACTACAGCCCCAGCCTTAATCTGCAACAGGAACTGGGCGACATGTTTAGCCTGAAAGCTGGCATTGCGCGTGTGTTTAAAGCCCCTAACCTGTACCAGTCATCGGCCGGTTATCTCCTCTATTCGCGCGGTAACGGCTGTCCGATAAACATATCTAATGGCGGCTGTTACCTGTTGGGAAACCCGGATCTGAAACCGGAAACCAGTATCAACAAAGAAATCGGGTTGGAGTTTAATCACGCGGGCTACCAAGCGGGTGTGACCTATTTCCGCAACGACTATAACAACAAAATCGTTTCCGGCTCCAATCTGGTTGTCCCAACAGTCGGCAACAATAACGTGCTGCGCTGGGAAAATGGCGGCAAGGCTATCGTGCAAGGGCTAGAAGGCAATCTGCTGGTTCCTCTGGTCGACGATGTGTTGAACTGGCGCACCAATGCCACTTACATGATCGAATCAAAAGAGAAGAAAACCGGTAACCCGCTCTCCATCATTCCCAAATACACCGTTAACACCATGCTGGAATGGCAAGCTACCGAGGCGTTCTCCACTACCCTGAGCTGGACGCAGTACGGCGAGCAGAAGCCGCGCCATACCGCGACTAACCGCATAGAAAATGTACCAAATGGCCTTTCTTCGCGCACCATCGGCAGTTATGCCGTCTGGGGGGCGGGCGCAAGCTATCAGGTGAATAAAAACCTGCTCGTCAACGGCGGCATCAGCAACCTGTTTGATAAACGCCTGTACCGCGCCGCAGATGGGGCTTCCACCTACAACGAACCGGGGCGTGCCTACTATCTGGGCGTCACCACGTCGTTCTAAACCCTCACACTTCGGGCGCGAAACAGTGCGCCCATTCACAGCAGTCATCACAACTGGGGGAGCGGCACACCAGCTCCCCGTCACTGTGCAGACACCGCTCACGGTAGAAGAATTTCTTCCAGCGCATATTGTTCACGTTGAGTGCCACCAGCGATGGAAAGCAGTCCGTCATCAGCTCCCGCAGTTCCGCCCGTGAATCCAGCCCCAAATCCTGCCACAGGTGGTTAAATCCCAGCGATGCGCGGGCAATCACACGGTGCATCGGTGCCGCGTCGTCTACCCTATGTTCGTCCAGCCAGTTGGCAAGCTGGTCGCACTCGGCGTTGCGGTGTGATTGCAACTCGGTTAACAGTATCAACCGCTGCTGATGCGCTGGGGTGAGCGGCGCGGCCGACCAGCGCAATTGCGCCAGCAAGGCGCGCCAGGCCGCCGTGGATAGCCCCATATGGTAAGGAAAGCTGGCCGCCCCCGATTCATATTGTGCCAGCAGTCGGCGTAGCCAGTAATGCGCTTGCGTCATCAGGCCGCCCCTTGCGCCTTAGGTTGTACAGCAGGCTGTGCCTGCCGCGTTTGCCACCAGTCGGCCAGCACCTCGTTCACGTTCTGCCAGGCACCTTCCACACAGGGCTGAATGCCACGCTGTTCCAACTGCTGCCAGGGACCGTAACCGATGCGCGCACAAAAGACCGCCTGCACATCCGCCAGCAGTTCCAGCAGTCGCGCCATGCGATCGCCATTTTCCTCCGGCGGGCATTCTGCACTACCGTGACAATATTGCGGGGTAAAACGCTCATTGACCCGCACCACCCCCGCCGCCGACAGGCTGTATATCTGAAAGCGTTGCGCGTGCCCGAAATGCTGGTCAATCACGTCGCCGTGCGATGACGCCACCGCCACCAAACAGGCGTCAGGCTCCTCCGACTCACCGAGCGTCGCCATGCTGGCATGCAACTGCGCGCGCTGGTGCATCAACGGTGTGTACGGCTGTGGCGTGGCAGGCAACGCCGACAGCGGGAACTGCTGGCTGCGATCCTCGCCCAGCATCCCGATTGCATCGGCACGGCACTGTTGGCAATGCGACATTTGTGGCATCGCCTGACCACAGCGCGACCGCACGCGCGCCATACAGTCCGCATCCGGTTCCGGCTGTCCTTGCAGACCAAAGACCGTACCGTGCTCAGGACGTGCAATCAGCGGCATAATGTTGTGCAAAAAAGCGCCCCACTCGCGGACTTTTTCACTGACGGCCAGCATCGACGCCTCGTTGATATCCGGGATCAGCACTGAGTTAATTTTGACCAATACCCCGCGCTCCGTCAGGCGGCGAATGCCCTCTTCCTGACGCGCCAACAGTATTCTGCCCGCCTCTTCGCCGGTATAGCGTTCGCCATCCAACCACAGCCAGGCATAGATCTGTGCAGCAACGGCGGGGTCCAGCGTGTTGAGCGTGACGGTGACGTGATCCACGCCAACGTCCAGCAGACGATCCACCGCGTCTGGCAGCAGCAGGCCGTTGGTGGACAGGCACAGTTTCACATCCGGCAGTTGCTCGCGCAGTTGGGTCAAGGTGTTAAAGGTGCGCGTCATATTCGCCAGCGGGTCGCCCGGCCCGGCAATACCCACCACCGACAGTTGTGGAATGGCCGCGGCCACCTGGCGCGCCTGTGCCACCGCCTGCTCGGGCGTCAGCAGCGTCGATACCACCCCAGGTCGCGATTCATTGCTGCAATCATACTTGCGGTTGCAGTAGTTGCATTGCAGATTGCAGGCAGGAGCGACTGCCAGATGCATACGCGCGTAACGGTGGTGACCATTCACCGAATAGCAAGGATGGTGCGCAGCTTTGCTGGCCTGCAACGGCGTCAACCCGTTGAATTGAGATGTCCGGCAGCCTGCTGCGCCGGATGCGGAAGGACATGCTGTCATAATAGTGCCTACGGTTACGGAATCCTGTTTATAGAGTTGCAAAGGCCGTACCGATTGGATTTAATATAAAAAACATTTATAAACAATGAATTATCATATTTTTGCTTAGAGAGGCTTTGTCGGGATTGTCGCAGTGACGCGACAATGTCTCTAATGCCACAATCCCGACACGGGCGGGTGATTACAAGCGGTGCATATTGATATCCAGCGTCTGGATACGGTAGGCCACCTGGCGCGGTGTCATGCCCAGCAGGCGTGCCGCCTTGGCCTGCACCCAGCCGGTTTTCTCCAGCGCGGCAATCAGCCGCTGCCGCTCATCAAGCGATTGATCCAGCCAGCTCTCTTCGTGCGCAGGTGCCACCACGCTCGCCTTGGGGGCCGCTTCGCGGTGATTGAACAGAATGACGTCTCTGTCGATCAGCCCACTTTCCGACATCACAGCGGAGCGCTCCAGACAGTTTTCCAGCTCGCGCACGTTGCCCGGCCAGCTATAGCTCATCAGCATGCGGATTGCCCCGTCGCTGATACGCAACGCACGGCCTTGATGCTGCCCGATTTTACGTACCAGAAAGTGCGCCAGTTCGGCGATATCTTCCTGACGTTCGCGCAGCGGCGGGAGCGCCAGCGGCATCACGTTCAGACGATAGTAGAGATCTTCACGAAAATGGCCGGCACGCACTTCCTCCTCCAGATTGCGGTTGGTCGCGGCGATAATGCGCACATTCACCCGCAGGGTTTCGTCACCCCCCACCCGTTCCATTTCGCCTTCTTGTAAGATACGCAGCAGTTTGGCCTGAAACGAGGCGCTGCTTTCACCAATTTCATCCAGAAACAATGTACCGCCATCCGCCAGTTCAAACCGGCCTTTACGCTGGCGAACTGCGCCGGTGAATGCCCCCTTTTCATGGCCGAACAGTTCGCTTTCCAGCAGGTTATCGGGCAAGGCAGCGCAGTTGAACTTCACAAACGGTGCGGCGGCTCGCGGCGAATGGTGATGAATGGCATTAGCCACCAGCTCCTTACCGGTGCCGCTTTCTCCCTGCACCAGCACCGTGGTGTCCCAACGTGAAACCTGACGGATAATCTCCATGGTTTGGCGCATTGCGGCACTTTTTCCGACCATATTTTCAAACCCGAACGGGCGCGGAGCAGCGGCACAGACAGGAGCGCGCTCGGCAGGGCTTGGCGCTTCCGCCCCCGGACGCGCAGGCTGCATCAGGCGCACCGTTTGCGCCACCATATTGGCGACTGTTTCCAGAAAGCGCGTGCAGGCCGGAAGCCGTTCTTCATAGCGAGCCATCGGTTGGGCCGCCAATACCCCGATGGGTTGGGTCTCCACGCCAAACAGGGGTACCGCAATAAACGGCAGGTTGTAGTCGTACAAGCCAAGACGATCGAGAAAGCGTTGGTCATCAGCCACTCTCGGCAACACCAGCGGTTGGTGCTGTGACAGCACGGTGCCCACTAAGCCTTCGCCGGGCCGATAGCGCACCTGACTGCCGCTGGCAATTAACTGCTCATCTGCCTGGTGCAGCGCTTCCACCACCAGCACCCCGCGCTGGGTATCATAAAGGCAGATCATGCCATGTTGCATAAAGGCATCGTCATGCAATATTCGCAGCACGGATTGCAGCGCCTCACGGACATTGGTTGAGCGGCTCAAGGCGCTGCTAAGACGTTGTATCGCGGTAAATTGCTGTGAAAGATCGAAACGCCACACCACAGTGCCGGTATCAGGTACGCGAGTCATTTTGCACCTCCAGTCAAAACCGCAGAGAGGGGAAAGCGGAGCGTAAGGCACGTACCGCCTGCCGGACGCGATGTCAGATCGATAGCGCCTTGATGATGCGCCACCAGCGTTTGTATCAAGCGTAGCTCCATGCCTTTGCCCGGTGTGCTGATGGTTGCAGCTGCCGCAGCGGCATAGCGCACCTGCATCAAGGGGACGTTGTCTTCAATGTAGAGTGATAGCCAGCCGCCTTCTTCCCGGGCGTAGATCTGTACCGCCAGTGAAAAAGGAAAGGTCTCGGCGGGCACAATCTCCGTCGCCAATGCCAGCGTACGATCGAGCCACAAACTGAGGCAGGCCAGCACCTGCGTTCGCTGACCAAATCCGGTCAGGTGTGGCGACGCCAACACGCAGTGCAAGCCGTTAAAACGGGTGTGGTAGAGGGCGCAGAGATCGTCCAGCAGGGTTTTAACCGGCCATTCATCTGGCGCTTCAAACGCCAACGATGGACGACAAGCCTGTAAGCGCGCCACGGCCTCTTCGCCCTCACGCCAGGCGGATTCCAGCGCCACATTGCTGCGATCCTCACCGTTAAGACGCCGTGCCGCCGCCAGCATGTTAAGCGGACAGTTAAGCTGCACCAACGCCGCATCCAGCGATTCGCGGATCGCCGCCAGCAACGTGCCGCTGGTGATCTGCTGCTTTAATCGGTCGAGTTGCCCCTGCTGCTGCTGTTGTTGCTGTTCGGTGCAATCGGTGATCACAATCAGCGTGCGCGGCAATGCGCTATCGGTGAAATAGCGGCTGGCTTCTTCATTAACGCCCGGCAGCGCCCAGATACCCACAGTGAGCCAGCGCGTCATGCCACGCACCGACACCGGTTGCGGCACACCGTCACGCAGCGCCGCTTTATTATTGTGGTAATCCAGCACCGCCAGCAGTTCCTGTCCCCCGCAATCGGCACACAGGGTTTTGTACGCCAGGTTATCCATGATCACGCGGTCGTTTTCATTCACCACCACCACCGCCGCAGGGATATTGTTCAGCACCGCCGTGGTTAGCGTCATGTGGTTACGCAGCCGCTGTTCGAGGGCATAGCGCGCGCTGATGTCCTTATGCATGGCCAGATAGTGCTCCAACTCCCCCTGCGAATTCACGATGGGGGTGATGTCGATATCCGCCAAATAAAGGCTGCCATCACTGCGCCGGTTGATCAGTTGACCGCGCCAGGCCTCTCCTTGCAGCAGGGTATGCCACATCTCCTGATAGACCTCGCGCGGCGTCTGCTGGCTCGCCAGCACGCGGTGATTCTCCCCAAGCAGCTGCGACAGCGAAAAGCCGGTCAAGCGACAAAATGCCGGGTTGGTGTAGACAATGCGCGCCTGCGGGTCCGTTAAGGAAATGGCCACCGACGATTGCTCCACCACGGTAGAAAACAGCGCCGGATGCTGGCGCGATAAATGGCTGGCAATCTCCCCCAGTGGGAAAGATTCCGTCATCAGGTTCATGGTCATGGCTTATCCTTACAACAACCGACGCCGTTATGTCAGGTTCGCAACAATTTGTGCCACGATCCGACAACCTTCTCCGGCCTGTTACCGGTGCGAATAACCATGCAAACACTGCACCTTTTATTCATTAACTCGCCTGAACATTGATCCTGATGCGGGTTTTTTCGCCATTTCATGCGCTGGCAGCGTTTTCCCTGGATCATTGTCCTGTTTTCTCGGGTGGCATCAGCACCAGAACGGTCACTGATAGTGCAATATTGCGCCATAAATGTGCAAATTATCGCCAACTGCACCCTATCAAAAGCTGGCACGATCTTCGCACCCTGATAGTCACCAGAATGTGCGGATACCCACCGCCGCTTTTCCACTTTCATCGAGTCAGTCAGGAGCATGTTATGGCGAACATTGGTATATTTTTTGGCACCGATACCGGTAAAACACGCAAGATCGCCAAGTTGATTCATCAAAAACTGGGCGATGCGGCAGACGCGCCGGTCAATATCAACCGAACCACGCTGGACAGTTTTCTGTCCTATCCCGTGCTGCTGCTCGGCACGCCTACGCTGGGGCAAGGACAGCTACCGGGTATGGATGCCGGGTGCGAAGGCGAGTCCTGGCAGGAATTTATTGACGGATTATCCGGCATGGAACTGGCGGACAAAACCGTTGCGCTGTTCGGTCTGGGCGATCAGGTCGGCTACCCAGACAATTTTGTCAGCGGCATGAAAGCGTTGTATGACGCTGTGACCGATCGCGGAGCCCGCGTGGTCGGTGCCTGGCCGAGTGCAGGTTATGATTTCAATACCTCTGCCGCACTGATTGACGACAGGTTTGTCGGGTTAGCGTTGGATCAGGACAACCAGTACGATCTGACCGAAGAGCGACTGGACAGTTGGCTTGAGCAGATAAAAACCGCATTGGCCGCCTGATGCAGTTATCGAGCACAAGGTGTGTTTCTCCACGACGAAATGCACCTTGTCTTTTTTAGCGTCGCCGCATTTTCCGCTTTCCCCTCCTACAGGTTTCATCATAGTCTTGATACTCACCGAGACGACGCCCCCGCAAGAGAACACCATGCCAATCACTGTCCGCCCTATCACGGTTGATACCTGTCTGCCACTGCGTCAAAAAGAGTTGTGGCCCGATCGCCCTCTCGATTTTCTGCGTATGGAAGGCGATGAGCAGGCCCAGCATTACGGGCTCTATCAGGAGGATACGCTTGTCAGCTGTCTTTCTGTTTTCCCACTCACCAACACAGCGCGGCAGATACGCAAATTCGCCACTGATGCCGCTTTTCAGCGTCAGGGATATGGCAGCAGGCTGTTAACTCAGGTGTTAGATAAACTCCACGCGGAGGGCATCAATGACATCATGTTGAACGCCCGACTCACCGCCACGGAATTTTATCTGCGTTTTGGCTTTCAGGTGGCGGGCGAAGTGTGCCACAAAGAGGGCGTCGCCTATGTGAAAATGACCAAAACGCGCTAGCCACGCCAGGCATCGGTCAGGCTGCGCAGCCACGCCCGCTGCTGCTGTTTTTGCCGCTGGTGCAGCAGGTGCTGAAAGACTTTCGGCAACGCCTCTTCCCGTGCCAGCGGTGTTTCTGGCCGAACCGCTTCGCACTGCAACAGATGCCAACCGAGGTCGGTCGCCACGGGCTCGCTCAACGCGCCCGATGGCAGCGCAAACAGTGCCTGTTCCAGCGGCGCAAACAGCAAACCTCGGCTGACCCAGCCCAATACGCCGCCTTCCATCGCCGTCGGACACTGGGAGTAACGCGCCGCCAGCGCGGCAAAGGTTTCACCCTCACGCGTGAGTTTGTCCCGCAACGTCAGGATTTGCGCTTTCACCACCGTCTCTTCTCCGTCATCAACCGTCAGCAGCAGATGCCGTGCCAGTCGCTGCTCCGGGCGACAAAAGCGATCTACATGCTGCTGATACCAGTCGTCCACTTCTGAGGATGTCGGTTCAGTTGCTCGCGCTGATACCTGCGCCATCTGCCATTCCATCAACGTATGATGCAAAATCACCGCCTGCCGATCGGTCGCTGAGAACCCCGCCTCGCCGAGCGTAGCCGCCAGCGCATCGGTTACGGCAAGGGTCAAGGCGTCAGGAAGCGTCGGCTGATGTTGCAATGCCGCCTCCTCCACGGCCTGCTCCAAGCGCAACTGCGGTGCCAGTTGCCGTTCCAGCGCGCGCTGGCGCTCGGGTGGCAGCGTATCAGGCGCGCTGTTCCACAGTTTGTGCGCCAGTTGCCACTGGCTAAAACGCTGCCAGGCCAGCATCAGGACGTCTCCTCGCACAGTTCCAGCGTGCTGGAGGGCACCTGAAACCAGCGTTCACCAAACACCACGGTGTAACATTCGCCGCGCTCGCCCTGATCGGTCGCCTGAATCTGTCCCTGCTGACCCGCACTGACTACCGTCTCGCCGTTTACCGCCAGAGCGTGCAGGCAAACCACCCAATCGCCGTATTGAAACTCGCCGCGGTGCCAGGGGGCATCTGCGGCGATCAGTTCCTGTGCGCGGCAGCCGACGATTTTGTCTCCCTCGAGGAAATGCACCTGATAAATCAGCTGGTCCTGTAGAAAGGTGCCCCATTCGCGCACATAGCCGATGCTGCCACGCCGCACCAGCAGCTCCCCGCGTTTTAGCCCTGCCACCGTGCCGTCATTGCGCAGTGGGCGCACCACGCGCACCGCATCACCAAATTCGAAGCGCGCCATCATGATAGAGCTCCCGGCCGTTTGCTCTGATAGCTCTCTGCCAACAGACGGCGTGCCAGTTGCCAATCAGCATCCGGCGCCAGTTCCAACGAATTGCGCAGCGGCACCGCCGCGCGCAGTCGACGGTGAAACTCGCTGAGCACCGTCAGATTGCACGCCTGAAGTTCCTGGGTTTCATAAGGAACCGAGAAAAACCTGAAAAAAGCCTCGGCGCTGTCCAGCGTTTCAACGCCGGGCAGTTGGTAGAACCATTCCATCGTCCCGCCTCCCCGGTAATAACGTGCTGTCGCACAGCGACTGGAACATCTCCAGCAGTTCATAATCCAGCGGGTTACGCTTGGTACTTTCGGCAAACTCGCGCACGGCGGTTAATAGCGCCGCGGTCTGCGCCACATCGGGCTGATAGCCAAGTCGGGCAAAAATACCTTCCACCGCCTGCCGTCCAGAGTGCTTACCCAGCACCAGCCGATATTCCCGTCCCAGCAGCGACGGTTCAATTTCCTGGTAGCTGCCACTGTCCTGCAACAGCGCCGCGACGTGAATCCCCGACTCATGAGTAAACACCTGCTCACCCACCAGCGGTTGCTGTTTATCGATCGTGCGCTGCGCGGCGTTCGCCACCCGTTGGCACAGTGCGGGCAACATTGGAAAATGGATACCGCTGTCGTATCTCAGACAGCGCTCCAGCGCCAGCGCCACCGTTTCCAACGCCGCATTGCCCGCGCGCTCGCCCAGCCCTAACACCGTGGTATTGACATGCGTCGCCCCCGCCTTGACCGCCGCCAGCGTATTTGCCGTTGCCATCCCCAAATCGTTATGGGCGTGCATTTCGATTTGCCCTGCCCAAACCTGCCGCAGGGCGTTGATGCGGGTGAAGGTGGTAAAAGGATCGAGCACGCCCAGCGTATCGGCGAAACGCAGGCGCTGCGCGCCAGCAGCGTGCGCCGCCTGCGCCAGCGTGGCTAAGGTTTCATCGCTGGCGCGAGAGGCATCCTCACACCCCACGCAGACGCGCACCCCCTGCCGACGTGCCAGCTCGATCAATTGGCAAAGCTGCGGTAACAAGGCATCAAGCGGTTGGCGCAGCTTTTGCTGGCGTAAGCGATCGGAAGCCGGAATGGAAATATCGACCCAGTTCATGCCCAAATCTGCACTTTGCTGTATTTCCTGCGCGTTCATCCGGCACCAGGTCATCATCACGGTTTCCGGCAAACGACGGCGGATCACCGACAGGCGCGCCCGCTCATCACCACCCATCGCAGGCGTGCCGACTTCCAACTCTTGAACGCCCGCCTCCACCAGCGCCTCGGCAATCGCCAGCTTCTCGCTGGCGCGAAACGCCACACCGGGGCTTTGTTCCCCATCACGCAGCGTGGTGTCGTTTATCATCACCGTGCCGTTGAGCGTCATATCCGCCATGTTTTCTCCCCTGTGTCAGCCATAGGTCGGTGCAAAATCGCCCGCCGTCGCCTGCGGTTTTCCCTGCTGCCAATAGGGCGAGAGCGTGCGCAACCGTTCGACGATCGACGGCAGCGCGGCGATCACCCCGTCAATCTCTTTTTCACGGGTATAGCGCGACAGGGAGAAGCGGATGCTGCCGTGAGCGGCGGTGTAAGGAATGCTCATGGCGCGCATCACATGGGAAGGCTCCAGCGAACCCGATGTGCAGGCGCTGCCGCTGGAAGCGGCGATCCCAGCGTGGTTGAGCAGCAGCAGGATGGCTTCGCCTTCAATAAACTCAAAGGCGATATTGAGCGTGTTAGGGGTGCGCGGTTGCTCCCCACCCATCACCATCACGCTTGGGATGATCTGACTCAGCGCGTGCTGTAAGCGATCGCGCAGCGGGGCAACCGCCGCAGTCATCATGGGTAAATGCACGTCTGCCAGTTCGCAGGCGCTGCCCATACCGACAATGCCGGCAATATTCTCCGTGCCCGCGCGGCGCCCGCGCTCCTGATGTCCGCCACGCAGCAGCGGACGGAACCGGGTGGAGCGTTTCAGATAGAGACAGCCCACCCCTTTCGGCCCGTGGATCTTATGCGCTGAACAAGAGAGCATGTCGATCTCGCTGCTGGAGAGCACAATCGGGATCTTCCCGACGGCCTGAACCGCATCACAATGAAACAGTGCGCCGTGCTCATGGGCCAGCGCGGCCATCTCACGCACCGGAAACAGCACTCCGGTTTCATTGTTCGCCCACATCACCGTCACCAGCGCCACGCGTTCGCTTAGCAAGGCGCGATACTGCGCCATATCCAGTTCGCCCTGCGCCGACACGCCCAGGCGATGGATGGTATAGCCCTGACGCTCCAGATGTTCACACACTTCCAGCGTCGCCGGGTGTTCTACCGCGGTGGTGATGATTTCGCGCCGCTTGGCATCGAGTGCAACGGCAGAGTGGATCGCCGTAGACGTCGCCTCTGTGGCACAGGAGGTAAAGATAATTTCGCTGTCGTGGCGCGCACCGAGCAGGCTGGCGACCTGCTGCCGCGCCCGTTCTAGCGCCCCGCGACAGGGCGTACCAAAATCGTGAATCGACGAGGGGTTGCCGTAGTAATCCGTCAGGAAGGGCATCATGGCTTCCAGCACCATGGGATCGAGACGGGTGGTGGCGTTATTATCCAGATAGATATTTTTCATGTTCGTTGCCTCACTGAATACGCAGTCAGCTCACGCGGCCTGTGCCGCAACCACTTCCATATAGCGCCCGGTGCGCTCCACCAGCTTTTGTTGCAGCCAGGCCAACGTCATGTCAGTCATCATGCAGCCGCTACAGCTTCCCGACAGGCTGACCGTGACCTGATGGCCGCTGACGTTGAGCAACGTCATGTCACCGCCATCCGCCTGAATATGCGGGCGCAATTCCGCCACTGCATCCGCTACCTGACGCCACTGGGGATCTTTAACGTCCACCACCGCTGCCGCCACTGCCATTACCGGAGCGGCATCTCGCTCAGCCAGCAGCGCTTCCAACGTCAGTTCAATTTTTTCATGGCAGGCGGTGCACCCGCCGCCCGCTTTGGTGTAATTGATCACCTCTTGCAGCGTGGTCAACCCGTTTGTCATCACCGCGCGACGAATCTGCCCTTCATCCACGGCAAAGCATTTGCAAATCAGTGCGCCTTCTTCGTGATCGTCGTCCAGCGTTTCACCACGGTATTGCGCAATGGCGGCGCGCAAAGCCTCTTGTCCCATCACCGAGCAGTGCATTTTTTCCGGCGGCAAGCCATCGAGATAGTCCGCAATCTGCTGGTTGGTCACTTGCTCGGCTTGCTGCAAGGTGCGGCCAATGATCAGCTCAGTCAGCGCCGACGAAGAGGCAATGGCGCTGCCGCACCCAAAGGTTTGGAAACCGGCCTCCAAAATGGTTTCGGTTATCGGGTCCACCCGCAGCATCAGCCGCAAGGCATCGCCACAGCTCAGCGAGCCGACATCACCGATCGCGTTCGCCTGCTCCACCACGCGGGCATTGCGCGGATTAAAAAAATGGTCTTTCACTTTCTCGGAATAGTTCCACATGCTGTTTGCTCCCTAGGGTGACGGGGGAAGGCCTCACGGGTCGTCTTCCTCCCACACGCACGTCATGGACGGGTTCACAAGGAACTAGCAAATGTGATACCACTCACAAAAATCGCCTATAATCAATGTGATAAGGTTTAATGGGCAAAAAAAACCGCGACCAATGTCGCGGTTTATGTCGGTTTTGTCGCACAAGCGACGATCTTGTCAGCGTTTAACAGGCGTCGTCTTCATCCTGCCATTCGGATTCCGCCAGCAGGTGTACAAAGCGGTTCGGATCGCGCTGGCGTCGACGGGAACTTTGTTCGCTGTCTGCCCAACACAGCTGTATCTGCTGCAACAGTTGCGCGATAGAGGTTTCCGGCGGCACGCGCACGGCGCGCACCCCCACTTGCAACAGTTGGCGAAACACCGCATCGCCGATGGCGACACAGTAGAGCGTTACGCACTCCTCCAGCGCGTTGATACGGCTCGCCAGCTTCTCTTCCTGATGGCCGTGCTGCACATTAAAATCCACCACCTTCAGCAGCCGCACCTGATCTTGTTTTACGCCATAGACCACCAGCCGCGGTGTGGCACCAAAATGCTGATCCACATGGTGGTAATCCGAACTGGCGAAGGCGACCTGCATTGACCAGACGGCCGAACTGATGGTGCTAAGATGACGGCTAACAGGTTGCATGCCCCACCTCCGAACGCGGTGCGCTGCGAAATTGCTGACGCAGCGGCGAGTGATAGGCAGAGACCGGATGATGGTGTTCCAGCATCAGGTTCGCCAGTTCGAACAAGGTATCCCGAATCCCGGCGTAGCCTTGTCGCACCCTGCGAAATTCACCCAGCCGATCGAACACCGGGAAGCCCGCGCGTATCAGCGGAATACCAAACTGTTCCGCCAGATCGGCGGCATGAGAGTTCGCCACCAGCATATCCGCCGGGTGTTTAACCAGCAGATCCTGCATGTCTTCCAGATCGCCAATCACCACCTGTTCAACCGGCAGAGAAAGCAATCCGGGCTGGCTGACGGGAGCAACCACCGGTCCCGGCTGCATGCCGTGGCTCAGTGCAAAATCGCTCCACGCGGCCAGCAGATCGCCTTCGGCCGCCAGCGCCACCTTTCTGCCCTGTAGCGCCATATGGCAGTCGATCATCGCATCCTGCACCTGACCACGCTGGCGCTCAATCCATGCCGGTACCTCGCGCCCGGAGAGTTGTTGCAGATGATGGATCACCGCATCCACCGTCGCCATCGTCATCATATGCGGCACGGTTAGCGCCAGACCGCGACTACGCTGCGCCATCAACCCGGCAGCACGCTGGAGTGACAGCCCCACGCTGATGGTGCTTAGACTCTGCCCCATCTGTTCGATAGCGCGCAGCGTTGTCCCGCCCTGCGTCACAGACTGGTAGTCTCCGCTGGCAAGATGCCCATCCAGCGACAACGACAGGTCGGGCACCATCACCGCTTGCAGGCCGAATGCCTCAACGTAACTGCGCAGCAGTTCCACTTCACCGGGATTCACCAGATGGCTGAGCAGCAGGTTGACGCGCCGGTTGCGCACGCCCGCCGGCGGCTTTTCCGGCACCCATTGTTCAATCACACTTTCCACCACGGTACTAAACCCGTTCTCCAGCGATCCATAGAAGTCCGGCGTGTTCACCGTCAGAATAGCGGTGGATTTAAAGCGCGGGTGCTCTGCACGAAATTCACGTACCGCGCGCGTCAGATCGCTGCCCTGCGCTTCCGACAGCCCGGTGCTGATCAATATGATGGCTTTAGGAGCATTGCGCTGACACAGGGTGCTGAGCGCCGTCATAATGTTGCCATCCGCGCCCATCACCGTGGTGGTGGGGTCCATCGCCGTCGATTGCAGCGGGATCGGGTCATGAAAATGTTGGATAAAGAACACTTTGGCAAAAGCGCTGCACCCTTGTGCGCCGTGTACCAACGGAATGCTCTGCTCAAAGCCCTGACTCGCCAGAATGGCACCGAGCGGTTGCCCGCTCTTGATAGGGCTGGTGGCAAGGGGTTTCTTATTACGGATAACGTCAGCCATTGCGTACTCCTTAGCGCCAGGGGGCAGAGAGATGGGTTTGCGGCCAGACCGGGCTTTCCAACGTGAGGCAAATTTGTTCTGCCAGCGTGACAATGCCGCGATAGCCCGCATAGGCGTGCTCACGCTCCTGATTAATATCAAGAAACGGAATGCGCGCTTTGTAGGCGGTGTACATGTTGCGCCCCCCGGCAATCATCATGTCCGCACCGTAGCGATAGGCCACGTCCAACAGGGTGCGCGCATTGCCCTCATCAAGCATCACGGCATCATCTCCCATCAGTTCGCGGATGCGCGCTTTATCTTCCTGCGTGGATTTCCGCGTGCCGGTAGCAACCACCGTCATACCGAGATCTTGCAGCGCCGATACCACCGACCAGGATTTCACACCGCCGGTATAGAGCAGTGCCTTGCGCCCTTTAAGCCGTGCGCGATACGGTGCCAACGCCTTTTCCGCAGCGGCTTCTTCCCGAACGATCAGCGTTTCGGTACGTTGCATCAGAGAATCGTCCTGCAACAGGGCGGCAAGCTGGCGCAGCGCGTCAGACATGGCACGTACCCCGTAGAAACTACCTTCGAACCACGGTGTGCCGTAACGTTGCTCCAGACTGCGCGCCACGTTGATGAGCGCGCGGGAACACACCAGCATGTTAGCCTGCGCGCGGTGCAAGGTCTGAATTTCGGCAAAGCGTCCATCGCCGGACAAATTGCCCAACACACGAATGCCCAGTTCGTCGAGTAGCGGATGTACATGCCAGAACTCACCGGCGATATTGAACTCGCCAATTAAGCCGATATCGTGACGCTGCGCGACAGGGATCGGGCTGCTTTCCGGCCACGGAGCCGGTTCGCGCGTGCCGATCACCTGCTTGAGCATCACCTCACCGGCCAGACGGTTACCAAAATTTTTGCTGCCGTAAAACCCTGCGGCATCGACGGCGATCACCGGCACGCCCACTGCCACGGTTGCGGCACGGCACACCGCATCGATATCATCACCCTCCATCGCGGGAACGCAGGTGTTGTAGACAAAAACGGCGGCAGGATCGTAGCGTTCCACGATATGGCGCACGGCATGAAACAGCCGCCGTTCACCGCGCCCCATGATTACATCCTGCTCATTGAGATCGGTGGTGAAGCCGAGCCGGTTCAACCTTGGCCCGGAACTCTGACTGCCGCGATTATCCCAGGAACTGCCCGCGCACCCGATAGGGCCGTGCACCAGATGAGCGACATCCGCCAGCGGCAGCAAGGTGATCTGTGCGCCATCAAAGGCGCACCCCCCTGCCGTGGCGCCGGGTTTCGGTGCGCTGCACCCGGTTTTTTGTTTATGGTTATGCTCACAGGCGGGCTCATCAAGCAGCGCCAGAATGTCATTCCCCTTCATAGTGCCCTCGTCATGTCAGTTGACTTTAGGACGCTATTGCAATTCGCGGGCCATGAATAAATCTCTTTATTTCATAATGATACAATTGTTCGCTTTGCAACAAACGTGACAATGACGTAAAAGAGACAGGAGCAAAACCCGTCAACACACCGCCGTGCAGCGCGGCGGAATCAGCCTTAGACGTGGGCATCCGGTGTTACCGATTTCATGCTGGCAATCATCAATCGGTAGAGAAGTACGGACACCATCGAGCGAGGTAACTGAGTTTCTCTCCTACTCCGATGATACATATCGCTATTGTGGCGCGCGCGACTGGCGAGATCGGAGATGATTCTTGCCAGAAAATCCGCATTCTCTATAAAGGCATTCGCTCTTAACACCGGATCCCTTTTGAGCAGTTCTCTAAATTGGCCTTCAGTAATGGCGATATGGGGGAATTCACGCCGATACGCATTGATAAAATCGTCGTCAATATGAACGTATTCGTTATTGATCCCCAACAATCCATCATTAAACGTTTCGATAAATTCACTGGCATCGCCCACCAAACTGGTTGACGGTGCAATCTGAAAATCGAGTGTTCCGGAAAAATGTGACGCCTCATGTAAGGCCGTAAGGTGTAATTTTGTACTGAGTAGGGGTGAGGCATGATAATTATCCACCATAATAATGATTCGTCTAAAAGTATCCTCTTTGCCCACAAAGCCCATTGGGCTATTAGGATTATAAACATAAGGATGGGCATAAGTGTCACTTGAGGCAAAATAGATATTATCAATCTCATTGTTGAGATAATCTTTAATTTTTTCGGTGTGATACCTCAGTCTTTGCATCATTTCTTTCTTTATTATCTTAGCAATGTTTGCATCTGCTATTTCATCCAGTTTCATCACTTTGGATAAATAGGACTCAATCCTGTTTCCCCTAGGGGCGAATTGTAATTCACCGTGAATGTTTCTCATCGTCGTACGAGAAAATTCATACTCCAAAGCATCGGCACAGTGCTTCGCCAATAAAACACCTTCTTTATAGTGCTGAAGATTATTTTTCAATTGAGCAAACCGCACGGGAATTTCATCGGGAGTCTGACTAAAACGGCCAAAATAGACATCATTTTGGTTATAGTTGGTGGTAACAAAATTTTTTAACTCCACCCCCATATGCGTGAAATCGTCAGAAAGATGCCTTTGTATTCCCTGATGAACAATGGGAGCGCGATTAAATTGCATATGAGGAGGAAGATAAGCAGACGATGACAAAAATTTCCTTAGCGGAGGGATGTGTGTGATATCGATAGCAGGGCTATGGGCTGCCATAGGAAAATGGTTTTGATCCATTCGGTTTATTTCTACTGTGCTTTTTTGCCTGATTTTCTGTTGATGTATTCTCGTTGCAACAGGTTTCAACCTGCCGTCGTCTAATAGGTGATAATGCCGTCCAAACATTCCGCCGGTTTCAGGATTAACCAATGAATAATATTCACCGCGCAAATCCGCACCTACTTTTTGTATGGGTACTTCAATCTCTGAATGAGGCAAACGCGCGGTCATGTAGGCTTTGGTGGTTAACGGTAATGGTTCCACCGAGCGAAAAGAAGACATTTTATCCGCTAACGGGATACTACTCTGTTTCATTCTCAGAAAAGATTCTAGTTTGCGGTCCAACAATTTACCGCCCTTACTTAATAATTCGAACCCCGGGTCTACGGCTCTCAATGCACTTTTACTTAACCCGAGGAATTCATTTGCGTGGGGGAGTCTGATTTCCTTAAGCAGCACAGTTCCGGCATCACCTACCGTTCCGCGCATTAGCGACCTACCTCCATAGCGTAAGCCTTTTGCCAGCCCCGTTCCAAATTTACCTGCCATGTTTGCCGCCTGCCCTGCGACAGGAATCAGACCAATAATATCCATCATACAAGCGGGAACCGCTTGTGCGGCATCATTATTAACAATACCCTCAATACAATCATAAAAAGGAATTACGTGTTTGACAAAACCCCACGCTTTTTGCAATCCGGATTTATCATTACCGGAAGCATATAACTGATGATAGAAATCATCACTGTGTTTTTTGGAAAGATAGCCTATCAAAGGATGAGCATCGGTATTATTATTTTCGATTGGGGAACGTAGCGTAGTGATGCTGAAATTAAAATTATCGCTGTCGATTACTCGATCTGTCTCAACCACGTAATTTTTAGTAAAACCATTATCGAGCAGCCCGTTATTAATATACTTTCTGATATCACGATCGACACGGATAAGTCGATAGGAAAAGGTTGAATGACTCATCACCCTCTTCAACGCATAAATTCTCTCCTGATTATCTTTATTTACAGAAAACAGATCGGTGTCTTTTAACTTGACATCAAAATCAGTGATTCGGCAGACGCCGTGCACACAAGCAACGGGACGATCGGCGCGCATATAAAACTGCACGGGATTTATTTTTACATCTGATGATAAAATAAAATCCGCTTCAGTTCTATCAATCGTACCAAACGAAGAAAAAATAATATTCTCATCGAGTTTTTGAAAACTGCTCACCACCTCGCGAGTCAGTTTATTATATTCATCATCGAGTTTCTCTGGCGCTTTTTTGCAGGGTTTTACAAATTCATTCAAGTACAACTGCTTGGCTTGTTTTTCTTTTTTTTCACGCATTTGTTGCTTAGAGCGAATCCCATCGGCTAAATCAGGCAACCCTGGCAGCTCCGATGTAGGGCAATCAGCAATAATTTTATCAGCCAGTTTTCCTTTACTGAGCCAGGCATTGACAGCGGAGGTATATCTTTCAAACTGCTTGGTTAACGCCTGTTGTATAGCCATTACCTCTTTTCGATAATGAATATAATCCTCTACAGCTGCAACCTGTGTTCTGAATGAATGTCCACGGGTGACTGGCAGTTTCTTCTGGTTACTCACGGGAATAATGAGAGAGGGAAGCAAAAAATAGCCAATATTATCCAGGCCGGCGCCCTGGTCGGTCACCATATCCCATAGCCCACTTCCGATTTGTAACGTTTCGTTGAGGGTGAATTTTTTCAAATCATGCGTTTTATCTAACAGGGCAGACCCTGCATAGAGATCGGCAAAAACCTGACTCCCCAGTGAAATTTTATCAATGTTCTTTTCTGGCCATTTCAGCATGGGGATCTCTTTTTCTACATATAAATACCACATGCTATTAAATTCCCCCCAGCGGTCAGCAGGAATCTCTTGATAGTTCAGCAGGCCATCATTAAAGATCTGATTCAATCCTAGAATGTACTTAAGGCTGCTGACCGTAAAATAGGAGGGGTAGTCGTTAGATTTAATTTTATCCGCCAGATACTCTCCCGGATACATACCGAGAACCTGATTGAACATCCAGTGACTGATTACGGCCTGAGAAAATTCAGCAGAGATACTCTCCCCTCTTCTTCCACCGTAGAGATCGGTTTCCGCCAAAATATGTTTGGCAACGCTTATTTCTTTATTGGCTAGCGTTTTAACACCATCACCGTCATCACCATAAATATATTCAGCCACCGCCGAGACCAAAACTTCTTTTTTGATTTGATTATTGACTACATTTTTATCCAGAAAATTATTCTTTTTCAAAAACCCGATAACACCCGATCTTATGTCATGGTTATTATCAGAATTTGAATGATCTTTTTCGTTTGGGTGCAGGTACGATTCGCTGATAAGGTTGGCACTTTGTAACGCGGGAGGAATATGTTCAAAATACCCGATATTTTCAATGTGATGATATTCTCCAATCGAATCATTGCCGGGTGCAGCGAGTGTACGCGTGCCTGCGGGCCAGTCCGTGGCGCCGCTCGACTGATGCGCTGCGTTGTGACGCAACGTTAATGTGCCCGCTGTTGCACCCGCCAAAATACCTGCCCCCATAAGCCATCCGGCTTTCCCCCTCAGCCTTAAGGGCGGTGGTGAGAAAGGTGCCAACCCCTCATGACGCTGAGCGGAAATAGCCTCTGCCTGCTGTAATAATGAAGGTCCCATGACACTGAGCTCATCATTTTCTGCGGCCTTTTGGGTGTTTTTAATTGGACACCATGCCTTCAACCAACTCAGCAGGTTATAGCTAACGCTGACACTGCTTTTTTTCAAATGTCTGGCATCAGCATCAGACGGTGAGGTTATTGAAACGAGATGGCTATTAACTGAATGATTTTTGTAATGTTGCTTTTTCTCTGCTTCAGCGTTGAGAGGCAAAACAGCATTGAGTAAAGGAGACGCGGTTGATATTACTGGCATGGTCTACTTTCCTTGTACGTTTATTAAAAAGAGGATAGTCACACAGGGAGTTAACATTGATTTTCGCAACGGGTACAGGTTCTGAATTTACGACTCGGTCATGCGGGTAAATATACGGCGCATTGTCACGTCAACACTCTAGCGTCCTGTTCCTCACGGCTGATGGAACAAAAGCGATAATTCACGAATCAGGTTCCCCCTGATACCTATAGCAACGCGGCGCGGGCTCATCCTCGGTGAGGAGCAAGATTAGCGTTTTTCACTATTAAACGAGAATCAGGGGATTTTGAGGCAAGAAAGGCATTTACGCGGTTAACCGTTCCCGCTTACGCGGGAACGGCATGGTTATTACGATAGCTAAAACACCCGCGTCTCAAGCGGGTTACCTTTCTCCAGCCGTTTTGCCAGCCAAGGCGGCAGGCGATCGGCCATCAGCGTTTGTAAAGCGTCACGTTGTGAAGAGACGGTGGTACCGGGCGGCACCTTCATCGGATGAATATTGTGGCGAATAATCCGCGCTGCGGCCGGGCCGCCAATCGCTTCACAGAACAGCAGGTGGCAGCCGGCAAGCAGTTGAGCACGCACTTCGTTGCTTTCCTGCTCCCCCGGTTCGCTGGGATAACGACGCAACCCGTGTAGCCACGAGCCGTTGCCATCAAACGCATAGATAAAAAACAGGCGACACTGCCCAAAATGGCCGTTAATCGCGATACCATCCTGTGACGAAAAGGCCACCAGCAGTTGCGGTTCGCGCCCCGGCGGCGACATTACCGCCAGATGCGCAGGCAGTTCACCGCGCAGACACGCCATCACCCGTTGCCACCGGCCCCGGGTCATTACCGCGCGATCGCCGGGAAAACGCGCCATCAGTTGTGGTTGATCCAGCGACGACAAATAGGCCAGATCGAGCGAGGCCTCATCCTGTTGCGCAATCCAGCGTAACAGTTGCGGCGAGGACAGCTCTGGCAGGCAATGCATCAGCGCAAACAGTCGCCAGAACAGACGATCATCATCAGACATCTTCACCTCCTCATGCCAGGCCGGGACGCGAGGCGCGCAGGCTGATGGGAAACTGCGGTTTTTCCGTTTGTGGGTTCACGTAGTAGCGTTTTCCCCCTTCCAACGCCACCTCCCCCCCCCAGCAATCCTGACGGTCAAACTCTATTCCGATCACCCTCGCCTCCAAATCCTGCTTGGCGATATAGCAATACAGCTGCGCGTTGCGCTCACGGAAAATCACTATCGGCATACACACCTCCTCAGTGGCAAGGTGACGGCCCGGACAGTGCCGGGCCGCAAAGCAGGCCACTTTGGTCAGGGGATTAACGAACAAGATCGAAGTTGTAGTCGGTCTTGCCGAGCTTCATGGTATCTCTGTCGAGCTTCTCCAGTACCGCATTGACCAACTGCGTGAGAATCGACATCGCCCCTTCATAGCCCCAGGTGGTTTGGCGATGCAGATGATGGCGATCGAAAATGGGGAATCCCAGGCGGATTAACGGCACTTCAAACTGTTCCCCCTTCGCCAATGTGTCGCGCTGAATAAATTTGCCGTAGGAGTTGCCGATCATAAAATCCGGCTTGTTGGTGAACATCAGCGAGCGAAAATGCCACAGATCGCAGTTGATATACACGTCACTCTCCTGCCCATAGGGAGAGGCACTCAGCATTTTTTTCATCGCTTTCTGCCAACGCTTGTTGCCGTTATGGCACAGGATCACCGTCGGTTCACAGCCCAACTCCAACAGGAATTGCGTCAGCCCCATCACAAAATCCGGGTCGCCGTACAGGCCAAAGCGTTTGCCGTGCAGCCAGGTGTGGGAATCCAGCATCATATCCACCAGCCTGCCGCGCTCTAACGTCAACGCCTCGCCGACCGGCACGCCGGTCAGTGCGCTAACCGCCATCAGCAGTTTGTCCGTCGCATCCAGCCCAATCGGCACCGTCACCTCGGTGGCCGGCTGGTTCCAGTTCTCCTGCACCATTTTCTTGGTTTTTATCAGGTGCCACGGTTGCAGCAGCAGCGTATCGATGGCGTTCGGTGCGTCGCGCATCTGTTGCTGGGTGGTACCGCCAGCGTACATGCGGTAGTGGCCGTCGGCTGGCGTATCCAGCACCTCAGTCGGATCGGACAGGATGGCGCACGGCACCCCCATCTGTTCCATCATGCGTTTCAGCACCCGGTAGTTACCCAGATAGGTTTCAAAGCCGGTAACCAGATTCAGACGCGCCAGGCTGCCTGGCTGGTAGTGTTTGTCTTCACCGCCGGTAAAAGTGCGTGCAACCCCTTCAAACATGTTGTCCCAGCCGGTGATATGGCTGCCGATAAAGCTCGGCGTGTGGGCGTAGGGGATCGGCATTTGCGCGTCCACAAACCCGTCTTTCTTGGCATTGGCGATAAACGCTTGCAGGTCATCGCCAATCACTTCCGCCATGCAGGTGGTGGAAACCGCAATCATCTCCGGTTTGTAGAGCGCGCTGGCGTTCTGCAAACCGGCATTCAGGTTGTTATTCCCGCCAAACACCGCGGCGTCTTCCGTCATGGAGTCGGAAACGCAGGCGACGGGCTCCTTGAAATGACGGTTAAAATAGGTGCGAAAATAGGCAACGCACCCCTGAGAGCCGTGGACATAGGGCAAGGTGTTGGCAAAACCCAGCGCACACAATACCGAGCCTAGCGGCTGGCACGCTTTCGCCGGATCAATGGTCAGCGCTTCGCGCGCAAAGTTAAGTTCCTGGTACTCCGGGGTGGTGGTCCACTCGAAGACCTCACGCACACGCTGCTCATCATGCGCCTCTTCCATCGGGCGTTTATTGTGAAACAGCGCCTGGTATTCATCCTGCTCAAACAACGGAAAGCAGGACTGTGTTTTTTCAGCAGTTTGACTCATGGTGTACTCCTCCCGCGCCACAAATCGGTGAACAAACGGGATATCAGGATAAGGGTTAGGCCGATTTCAGCCACGGAGCCGTCAGTTCACGCCAACAGGGGTTATTCAGCGTCATGTCCATGTCACGGGCAAAAATGGCGAAACCGTCATAGCCGTGGTACGGACCGGAGTAATCCCAGGAGTGCATCTGGCGGAAAGGCACGCCCATTTTTTGAAAGATGTACTTTTCTTTAATGCCAGAGCCGATCAAATCGGGTTTCAGCGCCTTGACGAACGCTTCCAGCTCATAGCTGCTGGCATCATCAAACAGCAGGGTGCCTTCTTTCAGATCCGGCAGCGTGCGGTCATAGTCGTCGTTGTGGCCGAATTCATAACCGGTACCGATAATCTCCATGCCGAGATCTTCATAAGCACCGATGATATGGCGTGGACGCAAACCGCCGAGATACAGCAGCACCCGACGCCCTTCCAAACGCGGACGATACTTGGCGATAATCGCCTCCGTTTGCGCCTGATAGCGGGCAATCACCGCTTCGGCGTTTTGCTTGATGGTGTCATCAAACTGCTCGGCGATTTTGCGCAGCGATTCGGCAATCTTGGTCGGGCCAAAGAAGTTGTATTCCATCCAGGGAATACCGTGCTTCTCTTCCATATGCCGCGAGATGTAGTTCATCGAACGGTAGCAGTGCACCAGATTCAATTTCACGTTAGGGGTGTTTTCCATTTCCACCAGCGTGCCATCGCCTGACCACTGCGCCACCACGCGCAACCCCATTTCTTCCAACAGAATACGCGACGCCCAGGCGTCACCGCCGATGTTGTAGTCCCCGATGATCGCCACGTCATACGGCGTGGATTCAAAGGGTTTCCCTTCACGGTTATCCAGCACCCAATCGCGGATCACGTCGTTGGCAATGTGGTGACCGAGGGATTGCGACACGCCGCGAAACCCTTCGCAGCGCACCGGCACCACCGGTTTACCGATCGCTTTACGGCTGGTATTCGCCACTGCTTCGATATCATCGCCAATCAATCCCACCGGGCATTCCGATTGAATGGAGATCCCTTTACTGAGCGGGAACAGCATTTCCAGCTCTTCAATCAGTTTGGTGAGTTTCTTGTCACCACCAAACACGATGTCCTTTTCCTGAAAATCCGAGGTAAAGTTCAGGGTGCCAAAGCTGTTTACGCCGCTGACCCCGGTGTAATAGTTGCGGCGTCCGGCACGGGAGTATTGGCCGCAGCCAATCGGACCGTGTGAGATATGGGCCATATCTTTGATCGGTCCAAACACCACGCCTTTGGAACCGGCGTAGGCGCAGCCGCGCACCGTCATCACGCCCGGTTGCGATTTACGGTTTGATACCAGGCACTTCCCCACGCTCTCCTGCGCCGGGTCGGTAACCATCATGTGTTTTTGGCGCTCTTTGCGCGTTTTCTCAGGGAAAACCTCCAGCACTTCCTGGATGATCGCCTGATTGCGTTCACGGGTTGCGTTTGTCATTTCACTGTTCCTTCTGCATCAAGGCTCCCACGGGCGGGGGCTGACGCCGTTGAGCAATCAGGCCGCATTCTCTTCGGCAGCGGTTTTACCGATGATGCTGGTGTCTTCCTCTTCCATGATGCCGAATTCCATCAGCAGATCTTCCAGTTCATCCATGGTGCAAGGCACTGGGATCACTTTCATGGTGTTGTTGACAATCTTCTGGGCCAGCGTGCGGTATTCGTTAGCCTGCTTGCAGTTCGGGTCATATTCGATGACCGTCATACGGCGAATTTCAGCGCGCTGTACGATGTTGTCGCGCGGTACGAAGTGGATCATCTGCGTGCCGAGTTTTTCTGCCAGCGCAACGATTAGCTCATCTTCACGATCGGTATTACGCGAATTGCAAATCAATCCCCCCAAACGCACCTTGCCGGTTTTGGCGTATTTCACGATCCCTTTGGAAATGTTGTTAGCGGCATACATCGCCATCATTTCGCCGGAGCACACAATGTAAATCTCCTGCGCTTTGTTCTCGCGAATCGGCATGGCGAAGCCGCCGCACACCACGTCGCCCAAGACGTCGTAGAACACAAAATCAAGATCTTCCTCATACGCCCCTTCTTCTTCCAGGAAGTTGATGGCGGTGATCACCCCACGTCCCGCACAGCCCACACCCGGCTCCGGACCACCGGATTCGGCGCAGCGCACGTTGCCGTAGCCAATTTGCAAAACATCTTCCAGTTCGAGGTCTTCAACTGAACCGACTTCTGCCGCCATTTCCATAATGGTGTTCTGCGCTTTGGCGTGAAGGATCAAACGCGTGGAGTCCGCCTTGGGGTCACAACCGATGATCATGACCTTCTTGCCCATTTCCGCCAGTGCGGCGACCAGATTCTGAGTGGTGGTGGATTTACCAATCCCCCCTTTGCCATAGATGGCACATTGACGCAAAGCCATGATTGCTTCTCCTGTTTCGGGTTGGCGGCGTGTGGTACGCCGAATATGTTGCATTCTCCCTGTTGCAGGGAACGTACCAGCCATGCCAAAACGGTTAATATATTGAAAGTATTCATTTTGTTAGAAGCTTAGCCGCCGGGGAAGAAACAAACACAAGACAAAGGGCAAACCAATTGTTGTAAAGCGGACAATCGCGCCACGGAGGAGCGGCAACGCGGTTTTGCGGTGACAGGCACGACAGTTTGTTGGCTGCACGACAGGATGTGGTGCTTTCTGTCTTATTTCATGCAATTTTCCCTGATGGCACACCGCACCAGAAGCAAAGAAAAGCGCATAACCCATTCAATAAAAACATTTTTTCATCTCGATAGCGAAATGGCACAGGCTGTGCTTCAAGCCTCGCTGAAACGGCGAATCGATGGCGCGACCGCTCTGCGCCCCGTAATCACCCGCGCCATACCAATGAGGAAGCCCGCATGAGCAGAAAAATGAAAACGATGGATGGAAATGCCGCCGCCGCCTACATCTCTTACGCCTTTACCGACGTGGCCGCTATCTATCCCATCACGCCCTCCACGCCGATGGCGGAAAACGTGGACGAATGGGCCGCACAGCATAAAAAAAACCTGTTCGGCCAGCCGGTGCGTTTGATCGAGATGCAGTCCGAAGCCGGCGCTGCCGGTGCAGTGCACGGTGCGCTACAGGCCGGAGCGCTCACCACCACCTATACCGCTTCGCAGGGGCTGCTGTTGATGATCCCCAACCTGTATAAAGTCGCCGGCGAACTGTTGCCGGGAGTGTTTCACGTCAGTGCCCGGGCATTGGCGACCAACTCGCTCAATATATTTGGCGATCATCAGGACGTAATGGCGGTGCGCCAAACCGGCTGCGCCATGCTGGCAGAAAGCAGCGTACAGCAAGTGATGGATCTGTCTGCGGTCGCGCATCTGACGGCCATCAAAGGGCGCGTGCCCTTTATCAATTTCTTTGACGGCTTTCGCACCTCCCATGAGATCCAGAAGATTGAAGTGCTGGAGTACGATGAGCTGGAACCGCTGCTGGACCGCGACGCGCTCAACCGCTTTCGCCGCAACGCGTTGAACCCCGACCATCCGGTGGTGCGCGGCACGGCGCAAAACCCGGATATCTACTTTCAGGAACGAGAATCCGCCAACCGTTTTTACGACGCGCTGCCTGCGATGGTGGAAAGTTACATGGCTGACATCACCCGACTCACCGGACGTGAATACCATCTGTTTAATTATTACGGCGCGCCCGATGCCGAACGGATGATCGTTGCCATGGGATCGGTATGCGAAACCATTCAGGAAACGGTGGATTATCTCAACCAGCGCGGTGAGAAAGTGGGATTGCTGACGGTGCATTTGTACCGCCCGTTCTCGCTGTCGCACTTCTTTGCGCAGATCCCGGATTCGGTACAACGCATTGCCGTGCTGGATCGCACCAAGGAACCCGGCGCGCAAACGGAGCCGCTGTGTCTGGACGTGAAAAATGCCTACTATCGTCACGCTCAGCCGCCACTGATCGTCGGCGGTCGTTACGGGTTGGGCGGCAAGGACATTTTGCCAACGCACATCGTGTCGGTCTTTGAGAATCTTACCCGGCCACTGCCGCAGGATGGCTTTACCGTCGGCATCACCGATGATGTCACCCACACCTCACTGCCGCAGGCCAGCGCGGTTATTGATGTCGCGCGCGTCGGCACCACCGCCTGCAAATTCTGGGGGCTGGGATCGGACGGCACGGTGGGTGCCAACAAAAGCGCCATCAAGATTATCGGCGATAAAACGCCGCTCTATGCCCAGGCTTATTTCTCCTATGACTCGAAGAAATCGGGTGGGATCACCGTCTCTCACCTGCGATTTGGGCAAAGCCCGATCACCTCACCCTATCTTATTCATCACGCGGATTTTATTGCCTGTTCGCAACAGAGCTACGTCGAAAAATATGACCTGCTGGCCGGGCTGAAACCGGGCGGGACTTTTCTACTCAACTGCACCTGGACGCCGGATGAGCTGGCGTTAAAGCTGCCCACCGCCATGAAGCGCTATCTGGCCCAGAACCACATTCGCTGCTACACCCTCAATGCGGTGCAGATTGCTCAACGTCTCGGCCTGGGCGGGCGCTTTAACATGATCATGCAGGCCGCCTTCTTTAAGCTCACCAACATTATTCCTCCGGAAACCGCCGCCGACTATTTAAAAAGCGCGGTGGTTAAATCCTATGGCAGTAAAGGGCCAAAGGTGGTGGAGATGAACCATGCCGCGATCGATCAGGGTATGCAGGCGTTGGTGGAAGTGGCTATCCCCACAGTGTGGGCCACGCTGCCCGATGACACACGCCCGCTCGCGCGCGCCGTACCCGATTTTATCCGCCAGATTCTGGAACCGATGAACCGCCAGGAAGGTGACGCGTTGCCCGTCAGCGCCTTTATTGGCATGGAAGATGGCACCTTTCCCCCCGGTACCGCAGCCTATGAGAAACGCGGCATTGCGATTCAGGTTCCGGTTTGGCAGCCGGAAGGCTGCACCCAGTGTAACCAGTGCGCCTTTATCTGCCCGCACGCGGCTATCCGCCCGGCATTGTTGAATGAGGAAGAGCGCGCAGCAGCGCCGGTTTCCTTGCTCAGCACCCCGGCACAAGGGGCCAAGACGATGGAGTATCATCTGTCGGTATCGCCGCTGGATTGCTCCGGTTGCGGCAACTGTGCGGATATCTGCCCGTCACGTGGCAAATCACTCACCCTGCAACCGCTGGAAAGCCAGCGGCATCAGGTTGGACTATGGGAACATGTGCTGGCACTGTCGCCCAAAGTGAACCCGTTTAGCAAAACCACCGTCAAAGGCAGCCAGTTTGAAACACCGCTGCTGGAATTCTCCGGTGCCTGCGCCGGTTGCGGAGAGACGCCTTATGCGCGCTTGCTGACGCAACTGTTTGGCGATCGCATGTTGGTAGCCAATGCGACAGGTTGCTCGTCAATCTGGGGCGCGAGCGCACCGTCGATCCCGTACACCACCAACCACAAGGGGCAAGGCCCGGCTTGGGCCAACTCGCTGTTTGAAGACAACGCCGAATTCGGTTTAGGGATGTTACTCGGCAGCCGGGCCGTGCGTGCACAAGTGGCGAGCGATATTCAAACCGCGCTGGCGTTGCCTATCACCCCGGCATTGCATACCGTGCTCACCGACTGGCTGGAGCACAAAGAGCGCGGCGATGGCACGCGGGCACGGGCTGAAGCCGTTATCGCCCAGTTGGCGCAGGAACACACCACCTCACCGCTGCTGGCACGCATCTACCAGAATCGCGACTATCTGCCGAAACCGTCGCAGTGGATCTTCGGTGGCGACGGCTGGGCCTACGATATTGGCTATGGCGGGTTGGATCACGTGCTGGCTTCTGGGGAAGATATCAATGTGCTGGTATTCGATACCGAGGTGTATTCCAACACCGGCGGCCAGTCGTCCAAATCCACACCGGTAGCGGCCATCGCCAAGTTTGCCGCAGAGGGGAAACGCACGCGCAAAAAAGATCTCGGTATGATGGCGATGAGCTACGGCAACGTTTATGTGGCGCAGATTGCCATGGGGGCCGATAAGGCGCAAACGCTGCGCGCCATTGCCGAAGCGGAAGCCTGGCCGGGCCCGTCGTTGATCATCGCCTACGCGGCCTGTATCAACCACGGACTGAGCGCAGGCATGGGATGCAGCCAGCGCGAGGCAAAACGCGCGGTGGACGCCGGTTACTGGCACCTGTATCGCTTCGATCCGCTGCGCCAGGATAAAGGCAAAAACCCGTTTGTGCTCGATTCGGACGAGCCGGAAGAGGATTTTCAAGCCTTTCTGATGGGCGAAGTGCGCTATGCCTCGCTCAAACGCCAGCATCCGGCAGTCGCCGACAGCCTGTTTGAGCAAACCGAGCAGGATGCCAAAGATCGCTTTGAACGTTATCGTCGGTTGGCGGAGGGCTGATCGAGTTTCGGGTATCTCTGGCACACCTAATGGAATAATGCTTTCCTTATTATCGGGTTGGTAGATGTAAACCCCAACCCGAAATAAAGCATTGCACGCTAAGCAAAAATATAAAGAATCGTTTTTTGATATCGATCACAAAAAGCCATCATAAATAAAGCGAATATAAAATAATCACTCATGATTAATCATTATGAATAGACTCCCCTGACAACATAGATTGTTCAATCTTGCGGCGTACCTTTATGGAATTTAAAGAGCTTCTTGATTTGCATGAAAGACTTGAAAGCCGTATTAATGCTTATTGGACATATTGGTCTGTTGCTATATTTGCGATAGCGGGTTGGTTATTTTCAGGAAAACAGACGCTCATTCTTGATCAAAAAATAGGGATCGCCTTGGGTGCAGCCGTTTTTTTCTTTGCCAATTTAGGCGTGCTATTACCCTGTACACGACTGGCCGCCAGCGTGCGTGATGAAATCCGTTTGCAAGCACAAAATATCCCTTTCACAAGTAAAAAATTATCTCTCGCCTTTGCTGAAGATGGCTTTAAATTCCGATATACGCTCACGTTGCTTTTACATGTAGCCGTCGACATTATCGTGCTGTGGCATATATTTGCACATAAATCAATTCCCGAACCCACTGACAATAAAATAATAACCTTCTTTTTATTTCAATAAAAATTCACTTCAGACTTACACACACAATCGAGGAGATACCTCAATGAAAAAACATGTGTTAATTATTCATGGGTGGAGTGACACCTCTAAATCATTTTATGCTTTGGCTGAATTCTTACGAAAAAATAACTATACAACCACCGAGTTATGGTTAGGAGACTATATATCACTGGATGACGATGTGCGTGTGGCCGATGTCGGCAAAAAGATGGGACAAGTCATCGATGACATGATGGAAAAAGCAGAGTTGCCCCCCTTATTCGACGTTATTGTTCACAGTACCGGGGGACTGGTAACGCGTGAATGGCTCACCTCACACTACCGTGGTAAAGCCGAAGCCTGTCCGATGAAACGTTTTATTATGCTCGCCCCCGCCAATTATGGATCCAAACTGGCAGCAACGGGCAAGAGTATGCTGGGGCGTATCGTCAAGGGCTATAACAACTGGTTTCATACCGGGCAAGGTATCCTTAACGATCTTGAACTGAGCTCACCCTACCAGTGGGAATTAGCCCAGCGCGATATGCTCATTGGCCCCGATTCTGACGACACGGCACGCTATTACGGTGAAGATAAAGTCTGGCCGTTTGTAATTGTGGGCACCCATCCCTATACCTCCCTATTACGCCAAATCGTCAATGAAGATGGCGCTGACGGCACAGTAAGAGTTTGTGCCGCCAATTTGAATACGCAAGGAATCACGATTGATTTCCGGGAAAGTGACATTGATAAAGCCGTCACTTGTTGGCAATCACGGCTTGATGGTTTTTCCATACCGCTTGCCGTATTACCTACCCGAACCCACGGCTCTGTCATTGATCCTGACAGAGCAGATAAAAGCAATCAGGACGATATTGAAGAAACACCAGAAGAAAAAGCGCAATTGGGCACGTTTATATTAGAGGCGCTGGCCTGCGACGCGTTTGACCAATACCTGAAGATTCAACTAGAGTGGCAGGCATTCAGTGAAAAAACAGCGGAAAGAAAAGAAAACGCCGACTATTACCATCAATATTTGCAGGCAAACTTTTACGTCACTGACGATCAGGATCAACCGGTAACGGATTATTTTTTGGAGTTTTTTTCCAATACCAATAAACAAAGTGATTCGGCCAATGTTTACTTTCACTCTTCAGTCATTCAGGGCGTTCACGTCAATTTGCAAAATGCAGCGCGAAGAAACATCTATTTCGATCGAACTGACTTGGTAGAAGGTTATTATCCATTGTTACCCAAGCGCGACAAACCAATACTTTTCCTCTCGATTTCTGCTGCTGCGCCAGGTAAAAACATCAGTTATTTTTCTAACTTAAAACTGGGCGCAGAGATGCAGATTCCCATTCATTACGAAGATGAATCAGCAACTCGATGGTTTAAACGAAACTCCACCCATTTTGTGCGTATTATTCTACCGCGTCAGCCGGGCAATAAAGTGTTCGCGTTAACACGATTCGACAAAGTCTAAACCCTACGCCACCAGCGCGTCTTATGTTAAGACGCGCTGGCTAGACACTCGCGCCGTTCTCCCCCTGTGCGAGCACGTCCTCCGCTTCTGCCCTTCTGGGTGTCGTATTTCACCCCGTTATCCCGATTGCCAATAACGCGCTGTGGGTAAAACAGATCGATACAGTTTGCCAAAACATCATTTAATGCATTGAAAATAATCATTTTATTTTCTTGGCATTGTTATTGCTTATACCTTGTCAGTGAAAAACAGAGCAGTGATTGTCATCATTTAAGGAGCTGGTAGTGATGAACGAGCAGGTGGATAGCGATTTTGAGGAGTTGGTGATTAACATCATTGTCAACGCAGGTCAGGCGAGAAGCCATGCCATCAAGGCCATTGAGTGCGCGGCGCGTCAGGAGTTTGCTCCTGCACAGGAGTTGTTGGAACAAGCCACCGAGGCGTTGCGTGTTGCTCATCAGGCACAAACTAACCTGATAGAAGATGAAGCGCGCGGTGTGCATCACCCCGTCACGCTGCTGATGGTGCACGCTCAGGATCATTTGATGAACGCCATCACGGTGAAAGATTTGGCCCGGCAGCAGGTGGCTTGCTACCAGCACATGGCTGAATTAAGCAAACAGGTGCAAGCACTCTCACTTACCCAGGCACATTATTGAAACAAGGAGTAGGCCATGTTGCATATTACGCTGGTTTGTATGGGCGGTTTTTCCACGGGCATGTTGGTAAAAAGAATGCGTGAGGATGCCGTCAAACAAGCGCTCGATGTTGAAATTAACGCGACGTCGGAAAGCAATTTTAAAAACTTCGCCGACAAAACCGACGTCTTACTGATCGGGCCGCAGGTGAGTTTTATTGAAGGCACGATGAAAAGCCGCTACCCAAATTTGAAAATCGCGGTGATTAACGCCGTAGATTACGGCTCGATGAACGGTGGAAAGGTACTCGAATTCGCCCGTAATTTGTGAGCATGCAGTTATTACTGGCGCATTGTTTCGCCGCGCCGTGCGTCACTCGGTATATTGGCAGCAGATAGTTCTCAGGCTAATGATAGTCCTTGCACCAGCACTATTTTGCGCAAATGGATCAGGAGCACCAGAGCATGCGGATCGACATCGTCTATGACAAATTGAAGGCGCTTAGCGTCGAATCTGGCATCTCCGCCCCGCAGTTGGCGGAGGCGCTTGGCTATGCCAGAGCCAATGTCAGCAACGATCTGAACAGCCTGGTCGCGCAAGGAAAAGCGGTCAAAATAAAAGGTAAACCCGTTCTGTTTCAGGCAATCAACCCAGGAACCCTGGCCCGTAACAGTGAAGGCGAATTCGCGCAGTTTATCGGCAGCAACGCCAGTCTGTTTCCGGCGATAGAGCAGGCCAAGGCGGCGGTGTTCTATCCCCCCAACGGGATGAATATGCTGATTCTGGGTGAAACCGGCGTGGGAAAATCCCTGTTTGCCGAGCTGATGTACCAGTATGCCAAAGCCATCGGCAAACTGCCGGCACAGGCTCCGTTTGTGATTTTTAACTGCGCCGATTATGCTAACAATCCGCAACTGCTGCTGGCGCAATTGTTTGGTTGTAAAAAAGGGGCTTATACCGGCGCCGATGAAGATAAGGTTGGCCTGCTGGAAAAGGCGAATCACGGGGTGCTATTTTTGGATGAAGTGCACCGTTTGCCGCCAGAAGGACAGGAAATCTTTTTCACCTTTATCGACAAGGGAATTTTCCGCCGTTTAGGGGAAACGCAGGTCGAACGCACCGCCAGCGTGCGCATTTTTTCCGCCACCACGGAAGAGCCGGACTCCAGCCTGTTACGCACCTTTACCCGCCGTTTTCCGATGGTTATCCATTTACCTGCCTTGAGAAAACGCACCTTTCAGGAACGTTTTGCGCTGATCCAGTTTTTTTTCAATCAGGAAGCGGCGCATTTGCAGGAGAGTATCAGCGTTTCCGTAAATGCCCTGCGCGCCCTGCTGAGCTACGACTGCCCGAACAACATTGGTCAGCTCAAAGCGGATATTCGTTTCGCCTGTGCGGGCGCGTATGCGGAATTCATGACCGGCAAAAAAACCAGCTTCGCCATCAACAGTCGAACGCTGCCTAACCACGTCAGTCAGGCGCTGTATACCCATCTTGAGCATCGCCAAATTTGGAACACCATTATTGGCATCAACAAGAAGAGCGTCACCTTCTCTGGCACCAGCAACACGCCGCTGTTTGAAGACGATGCGCTCAACGACATTTACGACATGCTTAATCTGCGCATGTCGGAACTGCGCAGCCAGGGGATTGAAGGCAATACCCTGGAAGAAGAGATTGAGAAAGATATCGCGGACTATTTCCAAACTCGGATTAGCCGCTATCAGGGCAAATATGATACGCGTCGTCTGGAGAATCTGGTCACGGCAGCAGTGCTGCGCCTGACCGAAGAGATCATCCGCTATGCCGAAGGGAAATTGCAGCGCACGCTGGACAATAAAGTCTATTACGGTTTGGCAACCCATATTGAAAATGCGCTCGATCGCGTGCGTCGCAACAAAAGCATTGTCCATCCGCAGCTTAACCGTATTCGCACCGGTCACCCGGAGGCTTTCAATGCGGCGCTGGATTGCCTGCGCATGATTGAGCGAGTGATGGAAATCACGCTGCCCATTGATGAGGCAGGGTTTCTCGCCATGTTCTTTGTCTACAGCGAACGGGATCTGGAGCAGCGACAGACCGATGTCAAGGTGATCGTGGTGGCGCACGGGATGGACACCGCCAGCGCACTGGTTGCCACCGCCAACGAGCTGCTCGGGGTCAATTATGCGGTGGGTTTTAACGTTCCTCTGTACGAAAAGGCGCAGTTGGTGCTGGAGCGGATTATTCGTCACATTCAGGCCAGCGAAGGCGTGTCGGAAGTGCTGTTGCTGGTCGATATGGGCTCACTGACTACCTTTGGTGCCGCCCTGGCGCAACACTGCGATGTGGCAACGCGTACCATACAGTTAATCAGCACCATGCACATTGTCGAGGCGATCCAGAGCGCCATGAACGGCCTACCGTTACAGGAGGTGTACCATAACGTGCTGATGGTTAACCAGTTGCTTGAACAGGAAGTGCCGCGCGATAGAGATCCAGCACCCGCCCGCGTGCCCGCCGCCGCCGAGAAGAAACTGGCCATCGTGATGATCTGCACCACCGGAGAAGGCACGGCAAAAGTATTGGAAAACCGCCTGTCACAGGCGCTATCGAGTCGTATGCAGCGCGTCGCCGTGCTCTCGCAGCGTTTTGATAACGATGCCCAGCTCAATCAGGAACTGGCTGTACTGGGCCAACGCTATACGCTGGTTGCGCTGGTCAGCCCGTTCCCCCTCGCCACGGCGCTCACCCAGTTCGATCTGGCTGATGTGCTGTACTACGACGGCGTGACGGCGTTGGATCGGCTGATCGAGCGAGAATCTACCTATCTGCTGGTAGCCGAAACGCTGACACAGATTTTGCAGCATGTGAAACCCGATACGGCGCTGCTTACCATCAAAGGGTTTAACGCGCGCGTGTCTGCGGCGCTGGGGATAACACTCTCTTCCAATATGCTTATCGGGCTGACCATGCATCTGGCGTGCCTGCTCGATCGTTTGCTGGAGGGGCCAACCCATAGCGACTTTCCCGACAAGGTGCGTTACCTACAACAGCATGACGCGATGATTCGTCTTATTCGTCACGAGCTGGCCGCCATTGAACAGGCGTTTTCGCTGAACATCAGTGAAGACGAAATATGTACCCTTTGCCGTTTTTTTATTTCACAGGACATCAGTCAATCAACAAAAGAGGTTATTAACGCATATCCATAATGAATGTGTAGAAAATATATAAAGCATCGACCAGGCGAGTCACGTTGCCGGGCGTTCTATACCAAAAATTTTCTATCCGGTACGTATAATTATAAAGGAAAGAAAGATGGCTAACCTACAAAATGCCATGTCCGGGCTGCAATTAGCCGCCTCGCACATGCAAAGCAACAAATATTTGATGTCAATTTCCAACGGTTTTACCGCTGCACTTCCAGTATTTATTATCGGGGCATTTTCCACGCTATTGGCGAATCTGCCGATTGACAGTTATTTGGCTTTTATTAAGGCACACGGATTACAGCAGGCGATTGCATTACCCGCCAGCGTGACGTTAAAAATAATGTCGATTTACGTGTGTTTCTTTATTGCTTATAAACTGGCCGGATCGTTGGGCCATAATGAAATGGTGGTCAGCTCGATTGCTATCATGTGCTTTCTGATCACCAGTCCGGTGACGATAGTGGATGGCGCGGAGGTCATGCCGTTTAAATATCTCGGGGCGGGCGGGCTGTTTGTGGCGATTATGGTTGCCCTGCTGGTGAATAAAATCTATTCCTTTGTCGTCGATCGCCAGCTCACCATACGTATGGGCGACAATGTCCCTCCGGTGGTCGCGGAGACCTTTAACGGCCTGATCCCCGCCATCATCAACGTCATTATTTTTGCCACCATTGCGGCCCTGTTCAAACTGACCTCTGCCGGCAGCTTGCACGCCTACATTTACTTTATTATCCAGCAGCCCTTACTCGGCATCACCGGCTCTTACAGCGGCATGATCACGTTTGTGGTGGTAGCGCACGTGCTGTGGCTGTTTGGCATTCACGGTCCGATGGTGACCGGGACTATCTGGAAACCGCTTTATCTGGCGATGGATCTGGAAAACCTGACTGCGTTCCAAAACGGCGATCCGCTGCCGCACATTGTCGGCTATGCCTTCTGGGGCATCTGGGCCAGTCTGGGTGGCAGTGGCTCCACGCTGGGTCTGAACCTGTTGATGGCCTTCAAAGCCAAAAGTGAAGGGTTGAAGAAGTTAGGCCGTATGGCGTTGCCAACCTCGTTCCTGTGCATCAACGAGCCGATTATTTTCGGTATTCCCATTGTACTTAATCCGATGCTGGCGATTCCGTTCGTGCTGGCCCCGGCACTGAACGTCACCGTCGCCTATTTCCTGATCGCAACCGACGTGCTGCCACGCATGATTGGCGTGTTCAACGTGATCGGTATGCCGGTATTTGCTAACGCCTTTATCCAGGGCAGTTGGCTGTTTGCGCTGCTACAGGTGTTTCTGATCGTGCTCAACACGCTGATTTACTATCCGTTTTTCAAACGGCTGGATAATACCATGCGCACTCAGGCCACGCAGGCTTGAGGCGAGACAGATTTGAAACAAGGGAGGCCGCACAGATGACGATCGCCGTGATTGATACCGGCACCACACAGATGAAGCTGGTGCTGTTCGACATACAGGGTGCCACGCAGTTTCAGCACGCCGTCAGCACCACGCCACGCTATTTCGATGACGGACGCGTGGAACAGGATCCACAGCGTTGGCATGATGCATTGGCGGTGCTGCTGCACGCGGCGGCGCAGTATCTCTCCGCTCAGGGGTTGGCGCTGCACGCGCTGGCGTTGACGTCACAGCGTTCGTCAATTATCGCTGTCGATGCGCAAGGCAACGCGCTGTCACCCACGCTGATGTGGCAAGACACGCGCTCACAGGCGCTGTGCGACAGCCTGGCTGATGCCTCCCCTCAGGTGCATCAACGCTGCGGACTGCCGATTTCACCGGTGTTTTCCGCCGCCAAGATGCGCTGGCTGAAGCAAAACCAAACGGCACTGTATCACCGCGCCGCAAAGTTGGTCGGCATCCACGACTTCCTGCTACACAGGCTGACCGGCCGTTTTTGTACCGACTATTCGCTGGCGTCACGCACCAACCTGTTTAACCTGCGCACCCGGCAGTGGGATGACAGCTTATTGGCGCTGTTCGAGCTCGATAAGGACAAGCTCTGCACCTTGCTCCCTCCCGGCAGCGTGGTCGGTGCACTGCAACCGTCGATCGCCGCGCAGGTCGGTCTGCCGGCGGGCATTCCGGTGATCAGCGCCGGTGGCGATCAGCAGTGCTGCGCCTTGGGCATGGGGCAGTTCGCTTCAGACCGGGTGATCGTCAATGTCGGCACCGGTGCCTACGTCATGGGCATGGCCGCAACGCTGAGCACTACGTCACTCGACGGCCATTTTGCCTACAACCACGCCGCCCTGCCGGGCAACATCGTGATTGAAGGCGCGTTGCTCTCCGCCAGTTGCGCCTATGACTGGTTCAACCGCACGTTCTATCAGGCTGACGGCGACTATCACACCATCAATCAGGAAGTCAGCGCCGCCTCACCCGGCGGCTACGGGCTGGTGCTGTCGCCTTTTTTCAAAGGGAAGCTCGCCCAGCAATCGCCCGGTGAAGCAAAAGCGTTCTTTTATGACATCGCCTTGCACCACACACGGGGGGATTTCGCCCGCGCCATTCTGGAAGGTATTGCCCATGAACTTCATCACCAGATTCAGGGCATCGCCCCGCTGGTGGGGGAAATAACCGATATCTACACCGCGGGTGGCATCACCCAATTCGGCACCTTCAACCAGATTCAGGCAGATATTTACAACCGCCCGGTGGTGGCACTCGATGAGAACGCCACGGCGGCGGGTGCCTGGATCTCTGCGGTGGTCACGCTGCAACACTACCGCAGCTACGCGCAAGCCCACCAACAGATTGCCCGCCATCAACACACACGGAGCTTCTCGCCGCAGCCGGACAACGTGGCGCTGTATCAAGCGCAGGCGGTAAAAAGCCGCACCGTGCGAGAACACATTTACTCATGACCGTTTTCTACTACACCAAGGTGATTGCATGCTGAACAAGATAAAAACTGACTTTCCCGCCGACTTTCTGTGGGGCGCCGCCACCTCCGCTTTTCAGGTAGAAGGTGGCTATCTGGAGGATGGCAAAGGGCTTTCCACCGCGGACACGCGCGCGTTGCTGAAATCTCATCAACAAGCTGATACCACAGTCGCCAGTGGACACTACACCCACTGGCGGGAAGATATCGCCTTGATGGCCGAACTGGGCCTGCGCTCCTACCGTTTTTCCATCGCCTGGACCCGTATTTTCCCCAATGGCGATGAAGCCGAGCCGAATCAGGCTGGGATTGATTTTTATCTGGCACTGATTGATGAACTGCGCCACCACCACATTGAACCCATCGTCACCCTGTACCATTTCGATTTTCCGGAAGGGTTGAATAAAAAGTACGGAGGCTGGCTGGCGCGTGAATCCATCGCCGATTTCGAGAAATATGCACGCACCTTGTTTAGCGCCTTTGGCGACCGCGTGAAATACTGGCTGACCATTAACGAACAGAACCTGATGCTGTCAGTGGATGTGCTTATGGGATTGCAGGGTCTGGACGCCAACGAGGCCGATCGCCGCCGCTATCAGATGAACCACCACATGTTTCTGGCGACCGCCAAGGCGATTGAAGCCTGCCATGAACTGCTGCCACAGGCGAAGATTGGTCCGGCGGTCTCCTATGTGCCTATCTACCCGGCATCACCGCGCCCTGAAGATGTTTTAGCCGCGCGTCACAACCACGATCTGCGCAACCACGCCATGCTGCACGTGCATTGCTATGGCGACTATCCCGGTTACTACACCGCATTTTTGCAACAGCACGGCTGGTATCCGCAGGTGGAAGACGGTGATTTTGACTATCTGCGCCAGCATGCGCCGGATTTCATCGCCTTTAACTACTATCGCACCAACGTTGCCAGCGCCTGCCCGGCAGACATCAGCGTACAGGACATTGAGCGCATCAAAGACGAAACGGGCGATCGTTTGGCGTCCGTAATCCCCGGTTACTATCAGCGTGAAAAGAACCCCTACCTGAAGGCAACAGAATATGGCTGGCAGATCGATCCGATTGGCTTTCGCCTGGCATTTCGTGAACTGCATGAACGCTATCGGCTACCGCTGATGGTGACAGAGAATGGATTGGGTACACGCGATGAGCTCACGCCGGACGGTCAGGTGCACGACGACTATCGCATTGCCTATATTTGCGATCACATCGAGCAGATGCGGCTCGCCATTCAGGACGGTGCAGAGGTTATCTCCTACAACCCCTGGACCTTTATCGATGTGCTCAGTTCGAGCGATGGTTTCAAGAAGCGCTACGGCTTTGTCTATATCGATCGGGGTGAGTTCGATCCCACCCCGTTGACGCGCATCAAGAAGGACAGCTTCTACTGGTATCAGGCGTTGATCCGCAATAACGGCAACGCCCCAGCGTGACGTTTATTCCCAGCGCAGGCTAGGCTGCGCCCCACTCGTCGGCTGACGGGTGGGCATTGCCTGTACGGCGTTACCCTGGCTGGCCTGCTTCACCGCCAGCCCCAGTTGCCACACGGCCATCGCATAGTGGACGCTGTGATTATAGCGGGTGATGGCGTAGAAATTCGGCAAGCCGAACCAGTATTGGAATTGGTTGCCCATATCCAAGCGCAGTAAACTGACCTCGGTATGACCAATCAGCGGTTGGGCAGTACGCAGCCCGGCCGCCGTCAGCGTCGCCACTGGATAACGCGTTTTGAAACCGCTGTCCCAGGTGTTGGGCACCTGCCCTTGTGTCGGGATAGCTACCTCGGCACCAGCGGTCCAGCCGTGCGCTTTGAAGTAGTTGGCCACGCTGCCAATGGCATCGACCGGGTCCCACAAGTTGATATGCCCATCACCGTTGAAATCGACCGCGTACTGCTTAAACGACGATGGCATAAACTGGCCGTAGCCCATGGCACCCGCATAGGAGCCTTTGAGCGAGAGCGGATCGTCTCCCTCTTTGCGCGCCATCAGCAGGAAGGTTTCCAGCTCACCGGCAAAATAGTCGGCACGGCGTGGGTAGGCAAACGCCAGCGTCGCCAGGGCGTCAATGATGCGGGTTTTTCCCATCACCCGGCCCCAGCGGGTTTCCACGCCAATAATGCCGACGATGATCTCGGGCGGCACACCATAGGTTTGCCAGGCGCGTTGTAATGCGTCGTTATATTGATTCCAGAACAGCACCCCATTTTGCACGTTATCCGGCGTAATGAACTTGCTGCGATAACGCACCCAGGCCCCGTTTGGCGTCGGAGGTCCACCGGCTGAGACCGGTGCTTGCTGATCCATCAAACGGATCACCCAATCGAGCTTTTTGGCCTGTATCAGGACATCGTGCAATTGCTGGCGATCGAAACCGTGCTCTTGCACCATTCGCGCAACAAAACGGTCTGTTTCTTTATTGAATGCAAAATCACCCTGTTGCAGTGGCCCGGTATGTTCAGGCTGCAACAGAAAGCCACCGGCTACCGGCGGTTGGGTGGCAGGATCTGCCGCCGAAGGTGCGGGGGCATGGCTGCTACAGGCAGCCAACAGCAGGGGTAACACAACAGCCAAATAACGCATCAGAAAGCCATTTAACGCCAAATGATAGGATACAGCTATGGTAAGCCAAAGTTCGGTATGAAAAAACAGAAATATCGAAATGAAACAGCGCGATAATGGGTATGTTGTGGTAAGTGCAAAAAAAAGAAAACCCCGGCAACGTTTGCCGGGGTTTTTCACTCACATGAAAGGGTGCACTAGGCTTTGGCGCGCGCCGTGATAATCGCCTCCATCACGTTGCGCGGTGCTTCCGCGTAATGCTTGAACTCCATGGTAAAGGTAGCGCGCCCTTGGGTCATGGAACGCAGCGTGGTGGCATAGCCAAACATCTCTGACAACGGTACCTCAGCGCGAATCACCCGGTCACCCAGCCGTTCTTCCATGCCTTGCACCATGCCACGCCGTGAGGATAAATCCCCCATCACGTTCCCGGCGTAGGGTTCTGGTGTTTCCACTTCCACCTGCATCATCGGTTCCAAAATCACCGGATGAGCGCGTTTTACTCCCTCTTTAAAACCGAAGATCGCCGCCATGCGAAACGCCATTTCTGACGAGTCCACTTCATGATAGGAACCAAACGTCAGCGTGACTTTCACATCCACCAGCGGATAACCCGCCAACACGCCGTTGCTCATCGCTTCCCGCACCCCTTTTTCCACCGAGGGGATGTACTCACGCGGCACCACGCCGCCCTTGGTGGCATCCACAAAGGTGAACCCGGCACCGGCGGCCAGCGGTTCGAGTGACAGCACCACATGACCATACTGCCCTTTGCCGCCAGATTGGCGCACAAACTTGCCTTCTACGTCCGTTACCGTCTGGCGTATCGTTTCGCGATAGGTCACCTGCGGTCGACCGACATTCGCTTCCACGCCAAATTCACGTCGCATGCGATCAACGATGATCTCCAGATGCAGTTCCCCCATACCGGCAATAAGGGTCTGGCCTGACTCTTCGTCCGTTTTCAGGCGTAACGACGGGTCCTCTGCCGCCAATCGCTGCAAGGCCAGCGCCATCTTTTCCTGATCGCCTTTGGTTTTCGGTTCGATCGCCAACGCGATCACCGGTTCCGGGAAGACCATCCGTTCCAGCGTGATAACCGTATCGGGATCGGACAAGGTATCACCGGTCGTGACATCCTTAAGTCCGACACAGGCGGCGATATCACCGGCGCGGATCTCATCGACCTCGTGGCGCGTATTGGCATGCATTTGTACGATACGGCCAATACGTTCCCGTTTGCCCTTCACCGGGTTAAAGACGCTGTCGCCTTTGCTCAGCACGCCCGAATAAACACGCACGAAAGTCAATTGACCGACGTACGGATCGCTCATCAGTTTGAATGCCAACGCCGAGAACGCTTCATCGTCATCGGCATGGCGTTCTGCTGGTGCGCCCTGCTCATCCACCCCCTGCACCGCCGGAATATCCAGCGGTGAGGGCATCAGTTCCACAATGGCATCCAGCAGGCGCTGCACCCCTTTGTTTTTGAACGCGCTGCCGCACAGCATAGGCTGAATCTCACCGGCAATGGTGCGCAGACGCAAGCCTTGTACGATCTCCGCTTCGCTCAGATCGCCCTGCTCAAGATAGCGATCCATCAACGTCTCGGAGGCTTCCGCCGCCGCAGACACCATCTGCTCACGCCATACCTGCGCCGTTTCCACCACCTCAGCCGGGATGGGCTGGTAGCTGAAGGTCATCCCCTGAGTGGCATCATCCCAAAAAATGGCACGCATCTTCACCAAATCCACCACGCCGCTGAAATGCTCTTCGCTGCCGATGGGCACGACGATCGGCACCGGATTGGCCTTCAGGCGCTCAACCATCATCTGGCGCACGCGGAAAAAATCGGCACCGGCGCGGTCCATTTTATTCACGAACGCCAGACGCGGAACCCGGTACTTATTGGCCTGACGCCAGACGGTTTCCGATTGCGGCTGAACGCCACCCACGGCGTCATACACCATCACCGCGCCGTCAAGCACGCGCATCGAGCGCTCTACCTCGATAGTGAAATCCACGTGCCCCGGGGTGTCGATGATGTTGATGCGGTGCTGGGCAAAGCGGTTGTCCATCCCCTGCCAAAAACAGGTCACTGCCGCAGAGGTAATGGTGATCCCGCGCTCCTGCTCCTGCGCCATCCAGTCAGTCGTGGCCGCACCGTCATGCACTTCACCCAGCTTATGGCTCATCCCGGTGTAAAACAGGATGCGCTCCGTGGTGGTGGTTTTCCCCGCGTCGATGTGTGCAGAGATGCCAATGTTGCGGTAACGGTCAATAGACGTTGTACGAGCCATGATGTGTCCTTAATAACGAAAGGGTTCGGACGTGGCAGTGAACTGTCGCAGGGAGAACCCGGATTGATAACGGCGACGATTATAGTACAACTGTTCGAGTATATTCGAACTATTTTTTTGAAAATGTCATTCAACAGGTTGCCCAATCGCGATCCGTTGCGCGTTGATGGACGTCTGGAGGATGGCCCACTTGCAGCCTACGCCTCAGCAACATTCCCTGCAATCGGTGATAGGTTTTGGTTACAAAAAACGGGCCTAACTCGAAACGCTTTTTATAAAAACCATAATATAAACAAAAGCGTGAATAATAACTTTTATTTATCCCTAAAAACTAAATTGGAATATGCAAGACATGGCTATCAAAAAAAAAGATATTAATCCTTTGACTGATAGGATATCACCATGCCCTACTCCCATGTTAATGAATTAGCAGATCATCTCACGTTCACATCAGACGCCAGATGGAGTAATAGAAACCCAATCAGAGCCGGTATTTTTTTAACAAGGGTCAATCGTGCACAAAACGAATATCTTCAACTACAGTATAACGCCATATATCCCGGCAATCTCTCAGAGTTAAGCCAAGAAATACCCATCAGCGCCCCGCCCCGCCCTTCTGTGAATGCAGGAAATACCACGGCAGATATACTGAGAATTCTTTTCCAGCCGCAGTTAAATTACTTTCCCTCAGAGGTAAATATAAACACTGCCACAGAGGGTAGAATGTTGCTTATGGAGATCCACCATTGGTATACGCCAGAAGATCTAAACAGCAAACTTCTGGTATCACAACCACACCTAACGAAATTGGCACACTGGGAGACGCTGGCTAAAAACAGCAACAGTGCATCATTTTCCCAATTCTTGAGTAAACTCAGAGCCTGTGATGTCGTTACTCACTCTTCGGAATTTAAACAGCACATCAGAACGTTTCTGGACAATATTGTTTTATCACCCTCGTTGGCAGAAACCTTGTTTGCTATCGCCTATGACGGAACCGCCAGTTGCAACGACAAGACCCTGTTTACTTACAACCAGATGCAGCAAGTGATGATTGTTGACGACATTAACAAGGGAAAATATGACAACCAACTGGATGCGTTGATTATCATGGCCAGACGCGTTTATCGCACCAGACAATTAACGATAATGGCCAATCAGCATATGAAGCGGCATCCTAACACGGATGAAGTTGAAGTTTACCTCGGTTTCCAAACCCGTTTGCACAGCGCGTTAGATTTGCAACACTTCGCGCCAGATATGCACAGTTTTATTTGCTCAAAAATTTCAGCAGAAGACCTAATCTCGGCGGAGAAAACCATTAAAAAAAATGAAAACATTCAATTTCCAGCCTGGCTCGCACAGTGGGAGCCGTTACATGCGTTGATTGAACGGCTTGCGCCAGAAAAAATACGGGCCGCTCAGGAGAAAAGATACCATATGCTGGAGTTTGAATACCAAAAAAATGTTGATGATTTGCTGCGAAAGAACATATTAAAAAATATCCCAGATGCCGAAATAAATGCGGGAAAAATAGTATTAAAAAAAATGCAGCTTGAGATTGATCGCGCGCTGATTGCTGATTTCTTTTCTCAACATCAACTCAATAGTGCCATTGAGAATGAATTCTGGAGCAAGGATAATTACAGCAAGGCGTAAAACACACGTCAGGATGACATCATCAAACACTCCCGCTATAGTGACCGCTGACGAACGGTTACGGCGACCAGATGGCGTCGTTAATAAATGGATACGGAGTACTATGATCGCTCACCATCCCGAACCTGAGCAGATTCGATTAGAGAACGTTTTACTGGCTTTGGGTAACCCGGTACGGTTAGAAGTAGTACGTATTTTAGCCCAGCAGGGGGAGCAATCCTGCGGAGCCCTTTCGCAAGGGGCGGCAAAATCCACCATGTCGCACCATTGGCGGGTATTGCGCGACAGTGGCGTGATTTGGCAACGCCCTAATGGCCGAGAAAACCTCCTTTCACTGCGACGTGACGATCTGGATGCGCTTTTCCCCGGCCTGTTAGACACACTGTTAACCGCACTGGAGCAGCGCGGCGCATAAAAAAAGCCGGTCTGGTTGCAGACCGGCTTTCGTGCATGAGTTTTACTCAGCGTATCAAGGTAGCGTTTCACCCTACAGCGTATTCCTTAAGTTGAATGTCATTCGGTTGTGCTCCCCGCAGTTTTTTCAACACCTCACCGGCTTGCAGCAAAACCTGTGCGCACTGGTTGTGGGTAATGGTTAACGGCGGTTCGATACGGACCGATTTGGCATTGTTCAGCGTACCCGCCACCAGAATGCCGCGTTTAAACAGCTCACTGGCGAAGGCGTAGCCAATTTCGTTTTCTCTGAATTCGATCGCTTGCAGCAATCCTAAACCGCGCGCCTCGACAATCAGTTCTGGATAGTCGGTGGCTAACTGCCGTAATCCATCCAGTAAAAACGCCCCTTGTTGTGCGGCTCTGTCCGCCAGATTCTGCGTGAGCAAAACGTTGATGGTCGCCAACGCCGCAGTACAGGCCAACGGGTTACCGCCAAACGTCGTGGTATGCAGGAACGGATTATCGAACAACACGGAAAAGACCGCTTCTGTCGCCACGGTCGCGCCGATGGGCATCACACCGCCCCCCAGCGCTTTCGCCAAACAGAGGATATCCGGCTGCACACCATAGTGCTCACAGGCAAACATTTTACCCGTGCGCCCCATTCCGGTTTGCACTTCATCCAGAATCAGCAACGCGCCAATTTCATCGCACAGCGCGCGAACCGCCGGCAGGTAGTGAGCGGGGGGAACGATAACACCGCCTTCTCCCTGAATTGGCTCCAGGATGATAGCCGCAATGCCGTCTCCGCGTTTTTCACACAGGGCAACCTGCTGTTTCATGGCCTCAATGTCGCCAAAGGGCACATGGTGAAAACCGGGCAACAGCGGCATAAACGGTTGACGGAATGCCGGTTTGGCCGTTGCGGATAATGAACCTAACGATTTGCCGTGAAAGGCACCGTTGGTCGCGATAAAAGTGAAGCGTCCGCGCGGTGCCTGATAGGCTTTAGCCAATTTCAGCGCCGCTTCCACCGCTTCGGTGCCGCTGTTGCTGAAAAAGCTGTACTGCAAACTGCCCGGCGTAAGCGCCGCCAACGTTTTCGCCAACATGGCACGCATCGGATCGAGCAATTCCTGACTGTGCAACGGCTGCTTGGCCAACTGACTCTCTACTGCCGCAAGCACCGTCGGGTTACGATGGCCAACGTTGAAAATGCCATACCCCCCCAGACAATCGAGATATTCCTTTCCTTGCGTATCAACAAGCGTATTCGGACCGCTGGCGCGCCACTCTACGGCGCCAAAGTCCCCCCCAGAGGTGACGGATTTTCTGTAGCTCAGAAAACCCGGATTGACGTAATCGCGGAAGTTGCTCAGCACTTCCTGATTTAATGCGATGGTTTCTTCTTGCGTGAGGGTCTCTTTATGGACCCACTGTAGCGCCCGTTGAGAACACTCTAACGGGGTGAGTGTAGTGCGTAGTCTGGACAAACTGTGCTCCTTCGCAACGGATATCATGTGATATCAATTTAATTAATGCACAGAACACGCCAATTGTCTGTCAAAAGGCGCACTTTGAAACAAAATTTTTACATTGGAAGGCCAGCAAGAACAAAGCGGTGGGATTATGCGTACTTATCGGAATTAACTACCGTATCGGAAACGCTAATGGGAGTAAATATATGGAAAAACAACATGATTGCCCCATTATCGCGCATATTGCCCCACGATGGGGCATCTGAATAACCCCCTAAAAGGCGCTGGCGTCAGTGCCTCTATTGCCCCTGACGCCGGATATCAACACTGATAACAGCGGTTTACATTAACATTTACGAAACACAACCTCGCAACGATCAATGACGAATCATTATATGTCGCACGACGGTGTAATCCTCCAATCCATACATCGACATGTCTTTGCCGTAGCCGGACAGTTTCTGCCCACCGTGCGGCATTTCGCTCACCAGCATAAAGTGGGTATTGACCCAGGTGCAGCCATATTGCAGACAGGCCGCCAGACGATGCGCCCGCCCCACGTCGCGCGTCCACACCGAGGACGCCAGCCCGTAGCCGGACGCATTGGCCCAGGCGACGACTTGCGCCTCATCGTCAAACGGGGTAATCGACACCACCGGGCCAAACACCTCTTTTTGTACAATATCATCATCCTGCTGTGCGCCCGCCAGAACGGTCGGCTGGAAGTAGTACCCCGGCCCTTCAACGCGTTGCCCCCCCGTAACCACCTGAATGTGTGGCAACGCGCTGGCCTGCTCGACGAAGTGGGCGACACGCTCCAACTGTGCGGCGGTGATCAACGGCCCAAGCTCAGTATCCTCGCTGTTAGGGTCGCCCATATTGAGGCTGGCGACGGCCTGACCCAATTTGCTGACCACCTCATCATAGACGCCGCGCTGCACATACAAGCGACAGGCCGCCGTGCAATCCTGCCCGGCGTTGTAAAAACCAAAGCTGCGGATGCCGTCTACTACCTGATCGATATTGGCATCATCGAACACGATTACCGGCGCTTTGCCGCCCAGTTCCATATGCGTGCGTTTAATACTGGGGGCGGTATGCGACAAAATGTGTGCCCCGGTTGCAATCGATCCGGTGAGCGACACCATGTTCACCAGCGGATGCCCGGTTAGCGCGTCGCCGATGGCCGCTCCGGTACCGAATACCACGTTGACCACACCCGCAGGGAAAATGTCGGCCAGTAAAGATGCCAGATGAAACGTGGTGAGCGGCGTTTGCTCCGCCGGCTTCAATACCACACAGTTACCGGCCGCCAGCGCGGGTGCCAGTTTCCAGGCGGCCATCATCAACGGGTAGTTCCAGGGCGCAATGGATGCCACCACGCCGATGGGATCGCGTCGAATCATTGAGGTGTGCCCTTCCAGATATTCACCGGCGGCAGAACCACTCAGACATCTTGCTGCACCGGCGAAAAAGCGGAACACGTCCGCCACGGCGGGCAGTTCGTCATTTAACGCGGCGTGGTAGGGTTTGCCACAGTTCAGCGACTCCAGACGCGCAAAGGATTCTGCGTGCTGATCGATAGCATCCGCCAGTGCCAACAGCAGCAACGAGCGGGTTTTTGGCGTGGTCTGCCCCCATTGCGCAAAAGCGCTCTCCGCAGCACGCACGGCTGCATCAACCTGGTGCAGGTCTGCCTGGGGTATACGTGCAATCTCTTCCCCCGTCGCGGGGTTGAACACCGTCAGCGCAGCGCCCTGGCCCGCTTCGAGCTTACCGTCTATCAGCAGTTTGTCGTCCATCATCGCGTCCTCGTCACCAGAAATCAGTCTGTTGTCTGCATAGGGTTTCTCTGCATTGTGGTGCTAAGTGTGCAAAAAACCTGCCACTTTCGTTCACCACCCTGCGATCAATCCGGACGTTCTTTATTAGCATTTTGCGCCGCTGCACGCGCAGCATCCGCCAACGCGTCGATCTCCTCTTCGGTTAACTGCTCTGCCGCTTCGTGCACTTTGGCTAATCCATCCCCTACCGTAACCGCTTTGGGATCGTCCGCTTGTTGCTCTGCCATATTGACCTCTTCCGCCTGTTACTGACTGCGTCTTTGACCCTTAAGTGTAGTCGAACATCTCGGCCTGCTCATCGCGGCACGACGATAACAATGGCAAATCGGCGAGCCTTGCAGGCACTGTCTGAATATTTTCTTCACGCTAACTAAAGTTATTCTTAAATCAGACAGTAAATAATTTTTTTAATAACCGATTATGCTATAAAAAAACACCGTTATCGGTTTCCACTTCTGCATCAGAAAACGCAATAAAGGTGAAAAACGATTTTAGCGAAAGCCATAACATGACAACTGGCACAATGATTGCTGCAATGGCGTAACGGTAACGAAAAAAAAACCTCTTACCACCAAAGAGGTAAAGGCATTGAAAATCATTATCATAGGTAATAAACACCGTGACAAAACACCCTGCCTTATTTTCATTATCCATTTGGCAGCAAAAAACATACTTAAGTAAAGCAATAAAACAACAAATCAAAAACAACATTGAAAAATATAATGAACATTAATTAAGATAATTAACGCAATAAATTCACCTTCTGTTTTAATTTCTCTAATATAATTATTTTTAGTGTTAAATAACTAAATAAACCAAATAATAATTATTATTGGGATCTGCTTCTTTTATTTGAATTAAAGTTTATAAATATAAAAATTTGTAGACATGGATCAAATAAATAATAATCGAATAATCCCTATAGTACCCACGACGACAGTAAGCCAACTTAATTAATTTAACTCGTCAATATTGAGCAATGGGGTACTTATGGATTTTATCTTACAATTAGTGATCGTTCTGATCTGCCTTTTTTACGGGGCAAGAAAAGGCGGTATAGCGCTCGGCCTGCTCGGTGGTATCGGGCTGGTTATTCTGGTCTTTGTGTTTAAACTCAAACCCGGCACGCCGCCCGTCGACGTTATGCTGGTGATTATCGCGGTGGTTGCTGCTTCCGCCACCCTCCAGGCCTCCGGCGGGTTGGACGTGATGCTGCAAATCGCAGAGCGTCTGCTGCGCCGTAACCCGAAATATGTTTCTGTCATTGCACCGTTTGTCACCTGTATCCTGACCATTCTTTGCGGTACAGGGCATGTGGTGTATACCATCCTGCCGATTATTTATGATGTCGCCATCAAAAATAATATCCGCCCGGAACGCCCCATGGCCGCCAGTTCGATCGGCGCGCAAATGGGGATTATCGCCAGCCCGGTTTCCGTGGCGGTGGTTTCGTTGGTCGCCATGCTGGGGAATTTTACCTTTAACGGTCGCCATCTGGAATTTCTCGACCTGCTGGCCATTACCATTCCGTCCACGCTGTTAGGTATTCTGGCAATTGGTATTTTCAGTTGGTTCCGCGGTAAAGATCTGGATAAAGATGAAGACTTCCAGAAATTTATCTCCGTGCCGGAAAACAAGCATTACGTTTACGGTGATACCGCGACGCTGCTGGATAAAAAACTGCCCAAGAGCAACTGGGTCGCCATGTGGATCTTCCTGGCCGCCATTGCTGCGGTAGCGATTCTCGGTGCTGATGAAGGTTTGCGTCCAAGCTTTGGCGGCAAACCGCTCTCCATGGTGCTGGTCATCCAGATGTTCATGCTGTTCGCGGGTGCCATCATTATCATTGCCACCAAAACCAACCCGGCCAATATATCCAAAAACGAGGTGTTCCGCTCTGGGATGATCGCCATCGTTGCGGTATATGGGATTGCCTGGATGGCAGAGACCATGTTCGGTGCGCATCTGGAGGAAATCAAGGCCACGCTGGGTACCCTGGTGAAACAGTACCCGTGGGCCTATGCCTTGATCCTGCTGCTGGTGTCGAAGTTTGTTAACTCTCAGGCGGCAGCACTGGCAGCGATCGTGCCGGTTGCGTTAGCCATCGGTGTGGATCCGGCGTATATCGTCGCCTCAGCGCCAGCCTGTTACGGCTACTATATTCTGCCAACCTACCCAAGCGATCTGGCTGCCATCCAGTTTGACCGCTCCGGGACCACCAAGATTGGTCGCTTCGTTATCAACCACAGCTTTATTCTGCCGGGGTTGATTGGCGTATCCACATCCTGTGTGTTTGGTTGGGTATTTGCCGCCATGTACGGCTTCCTCTGATTCTTGCCACACAAAAAAACCGCCCGGTTCTCGGGCGGTTTTTTTATTGTCTGTCCAACGCGCCGATCAAACCTTGCGCTGTACCAGCGTTTCGCCAGTGCCTTTGATTTCACGCTCGTAGGCTCGGGCTTTCTCTTCATCAAACTGCCCTTCCCACTTCGCGACGACCAGTACGGCAAGCGCATTGCCTACCACGTTCAGCGCCGTGCGCGCCATGTCCATGATGCGATCCACACCGGCGATAAAGGCCAGACCCTCCAGCGGAATGCCGACACTGCCCAAGGTTGCCAGCAGCACCACAAACGAGACGCCCGGCACACCGGCAATCCCTTTGGAGGTCAGCATCAGCGTTAACACCAGCACAATCTCTTGCCACAGTGAGAGATCGATGCCGTACAGTTGAGCAATAAAAATGGCGGCAATACTTTGATAAAGCGTGGAGCCATCCAGATTAAATGAGTAGCCCGTCGGCACCACAAAACTGGTGATCGATTTTGGCGCACCGTAGGCTTCCATCTTTTCAATGATGCGCGGCAACACGGTTTCAGAACTGGCGGTGGAGTAGGCCAGAATCAATTCATCTTTCAAAATACGGATCAACATGGTGACCCGCAGACGGCACAAGCGTGCCACCATACCCAATACCACCAATGCGAAGAACAGAATGGCGACGTACACCAGAATCACCAGTTTGGCGAGCGGCCACAGCGATGCAAAACCAAAGTTGGCAACGGTCACCGAAATCAGCGCAAACACCCCAACCGGCGCATAGCGCATGATCATGTGCGTGACTTTAAACATGGTTTCCGATACGCCGCGAAACACGTTCAACAACGGATCGCGATGCGCTTTGGGCAGCGACGACAGCCCCAGCCCGAACAGGACGGAGAAGAAGATAATCGGCAACATGTCGCCTTTGGCAATCGCGGCAAAAATGTTGGGCGGGATCAGCGATAACACGGTCACCACCAAGCTGTGCGACCCACTCTGCACCTGTTCGGTGGTCTTTTGGTATTGAGAGATGTCAACCGTGGTCAATGACGACATATCGATACCGTGACCGGGTTGGAACAGGTTTGCCAACGTAATGCCAAGGATAATGGCAAAGGTGGTGATCACTTCAAAATAGACAATGGTCTTAAGACCGATACGCCCCAGCTTCTTGGCATCCCCTACCCCAGCGATACCCACAATCAGCGTTGCGATCACAATCGGCACCACGATCATTTTGATCAGCCGGATAAAAATATCACCGGCAGGCATCAAAATGTTACTGATAAGCCACTGGCGGTCATCGGGGCTTTCATGCAGTACGGCACCGACAAGGATGCCGAGGAACAACGCAATAAGGATTTGCCAGGCAAGGCTGATTTTGACTGATTTCATAGTGAATTCCATTGCAACACCACCCGGCGCCGCGAACGCACGGCCACTGCGCCTCTCTTCCGGTTGAACGGCGCACACGGGTGACTGAGATAAAATGCGACCAATGTGAATGCCGATGCAGCACGCCTTGATAACCCTGCGCTGCGGCGCGCGCTCGAATATGCCCGCAATAGCGTTGAATGGATTGACAAGTGACTGTATCTGAAAGCAAAACATCAGACATACGTTATTGTTATGGCCGGGGATACTACTATCCCACTTCCGTGAGATCAAGCAGCCAAATCGGGTTAAAAGTCACAGTTATGTCAAAAAAATGTGATAAAACACTGAAAAACGCGTGAAAAAAGCAGTTATTCACCGTGATAAAGAAAAGATAAAGAAGATATGTCAGGCGGAGGCATAAGAAGCAGCAGGATGCATAACGGCAGCCAACAACGGTTCACTTGATCGATATCAAGCAAACCGTTAGTGCCGAGAGTCTGGGGGTTGAGGGCCTAATGGAATAGGCGCTAAATCTGATAGTCGATAACGGACTCTCCGTTATCCGAGAAGACTTTATCCTTGATCTCATCCAGCGAAAGCTCGCTGTTGCACAGTTGCAGGAATTTCCAGGCATAATTGCGCTGTAGCTGGCTTTTCTTTAGCCCAATCCACACCGTGTTCCCTTCAAACAGGTGCTCAGCATTCAGGCGCACCAGCCCTTTATCACGCGCCGGTTCGTAGGAGTGATCGGCAACAATCCCCACGCCCAAGCCCAATTCAACGTAGGTTTTAATCACATCCGAATCCTGAGCACTCAGGGCAATATCCGGCGTCATGCCTGCCGCCAGAAAAGCGCGATCGACGCGAGAACGCCCGGTAATCCCTTGCCGGTATGTGATCAGCGGCACTTTGCTGAGCATATCCAGCGTCACCGTTGGCACGTCTATCAGGGGATGTTGCTGCGGCACCAGGATAGCGTGATGCCAGCGGTAGTAGGGAAATGCCGCCAGCGTGGCGTCATTCATCAATTGCTCGCTGGCGATGCCGATATCCGCTTCGCCGGAGTGCAGCATGGCAACAATATCGTCCGGCGTGCCCTGGTTAAGCACCAGGCGTACTTGCGGATAGATGGCACGAAACTCTTTAATCACATTGGGCAAGCTGTAACGCGCCTGAGTATGCGTGGTGGCAATCACCAGTTGACCCACATCGTTGTTGGTGAACACATTAGCCAGACGGCGAATGTTGTTGGCGTCATTCAGAATACGTTCAGCAACCACCAGCAACTCTTTGCCCGGCTCGGTCATGCCAAGCAGTCGTTTGCCACGGCGAATAAAAATTTCGATGCCCAGCTCTTCTTCCAGTTCACGGATATGGCGACTCACGCCCGACTGAGACGTAAACAGCGAATTGGCGACTTCCGTCAGATTATAGTTACGCCGTGCCGATTCTCGAATAATCTTCAGTTGTTGAAAATTCACTTGGTTCTCCATCTCTGCATCGTTTTACCCTAACACCATATAGATACGGGGGAAAAAATGCCGCGACAAATAAGCAATCGGATGGTGTTATATTATTTTCTACTAAGAAAATAAGCAGAGACAGGTTGAGTTATTCCTTGCGGCGCATAAGCCAGTAAAACACTTAAAAATCAACATATTAATATAATTACTTTTTCTGTGGATTTAATTTTCATCGCGGAACTATAAATCTTTTTGTTATGATTTATACAAATCCAGTCTTACCCATTCAAAAAAACGTCATGGACCTGAACATGAATAACGCCCCGCTCTCATTACTGGATAAAAAAGAAGGCGTCGATCGCGAGATGTTTCAAGGTCCGTTGGATCGCGCGCAATTTCGCCATGTGCCACAGCAACCCGGCGTTGAATTATATCAGGCGCACATTGCTCGCTGTGCTTTTGAACCCCATACCCATGACGCCTTTGGTATCGGCACCATTGACTTTGGTGCCGAGCGTTTTCGCTATCGGGGCGCTCAGCACGTGGCAGCGCAGGATACGCTGGTGTTGATGAATCCTGACGAACTGCATACCGGGCAGGCCGTCGGCGCAGAAGGGTGGCGTTACCGCATGATCTATATTGATCCTGTGCAGTTGGAGGCGCTTTCCGGTGAGCAAGGCTGGTGGTTCAACGATGTGGTGCGTCATGACCCACTGGCAGCCCGCCAACTGTCTGCTCTGCTGGCTGCGCTGTGGCGTGCTCACGACCCGCTGGCCTGCGATAGCCTGATGCTGAGCATCATCGATATTTTTCGGCCCTTTGCCCGCGTGGCACAGCCGTTGCAAACGCAAGCCCTGTCGCGTTTTGACGAGGTGAAGCACTACCTTAACGATAACTTTGCGCAGGCAGTCACGCTTAACCAGCTGGCCGCCGTCGCCGCCCTCAGCCCTTACCACTTCCTGCGGCGTTTCAAAGCGCACTACAACGTCACCCCGCACCAGATGCTGATGGCGATCCGTTTGCAGCGGGCCAAACAGCTGCTGTGCCGCGGTATGCCTGCCGCGCAGGTGGCTGCGGAGGTCGGACTGACCGATCAAGCCCATCTGACGCGCAGCTTTGCCCAACGTTACGGCATTACGCCGGTGCGCTATCAAAAACAGGTTGCGCCGCACGGCCGCCACCGCTAAAAAAAGCGCAATATCCTACAATATGTTATCCGTCTTACCGGTTAGGCTGCCGTTGATACGACAACACAAGGGCCTGGCCCTTCAAGCATAAATGGGTAACGGGTGTGATATGTTAAGCGGTATCGTTTTCGCCCTGACGGCGGGTTTGATGTGGGGGCTGATTTTCGTGGGCCCGTTGATGGTGCCGGAATATCCTGCCGCGTTGCAGTCTGCGGGTCGCTATGTAGCGTTTGGGCTGATCGCACTGCCGTTGGCATGGGCTGACAGAACACGTCTGCGCCGCTTAAGCCGGGCAGATTGGACCGAAGCGCTGAAGCTCTCGGCGGTGGGTAATCTGCTCTATTACTTTTTCCTTGCCAGCGCCATCCAGCGTACCGGCGCTCCGGTCTCTACCATGATTATCGGCACGCTGCCGGTGGTGATTGCCGTTACCGCTAATCTGCTGTACGGACGACAGGAAGGCGCGCTCTCCTGGTGGCGATTAACGCCGCCGCTGGTGCTGATTTTGCTTGGACTGTTATGTGTGAATCTGGCGGAACTGAGCGCCCAGGATGAGCAGGTCGATATGGAGCGTTATCTCGGTGGGATCGGTATGGCGGTCGTCGCCGTGATCTGCTGGACCTGGTATCCACTGCGTAATGCGCGCTGGCTGCGTCGTAATCTGGATAAAAAATCCACCACCTGGGCCACCGCGCAAGGGCTCGTGACGTTGCCGATGGCGTTGCTGGCCTACGTCCTTGTCAGCGGGCAACTTGCGCTGACCAAACCGGATTTTGCCCTGCCGTTTGGCCCGCGTCCGCTGGTGTTTATTGGCTTGATGCTGGCGATCGGGTTGCTTTGCTCCTGGCTTGGCACCTTCTGCTGGAACCAAGCCAGCCAACGTCTGCCGACGGTGCTGGTGGGGCCGCTGATCGTGTTCGAAACGCTGGCAGGGCTGACCTACACCTTTATGCTGCGTCAGGCATGGCCGCCGCTGCTGACGCTGTGCGGTATCTGCTGTTTGTTGGTGGGTGTGGTGGGTGCCATGCGCATCAAGCCAAAACCCGTGGTGGTGAAGGTGGAGACGGCGGCGCAGAAAAAATAAACCTGACGGTGGCGCAGGGTTCCCTCTGCGCCACGCGCTAAAAGGGCATTAAGCCCCGGTGGCTAGCTGTTTGAACAACGCCGTTAGCTGCTGCTCATTGCGCGCCCCTTCATGCTGGGCTGTCACGTTGCCAGACGCGTCAATCACGAACGAGGTCGGCGTGCCCACCACCTGATAGCGCTCTTTGGTAATGCCCAGTTGGTCGCGGATGACCGGATAGCTGATGTGCTGCTGGGCCAACAGCGCGGCAATGTCCACCCCGTCAGGATCGGTATTCACCGCCACCACCACCACGTTATCCGCGTAGGTTTTGCTCAGTTTTTCCAACGTGCCCATCTCCGCCAGACATCCGCCACAGCCGGAAGACCAGAAGTTAAGATAGACCTGTTTGCCCTGCCAGCGTGCCAGTTCCACCTGTTGACCGGTCAGATCGTAGGCCGCCAGCGCAGGCGCGCGTGCGCCAACCTGTACCTGCTCTTCTTTGCAGCCCGACAGCAGTGCCAGCGCGCCCATCAGGCACCCCAGCGTTATCAGTTTACGCCACTGCATGTTGTTGAACCTCCTCACTCAGGTACTTGCCGTGCTGCAAGCGGATAATACGATCGGCAAACCGCCCCAGTTCCGGGTTATGCGTCACCATCACAATAGTACGTCCCTGATGATGAAGATCCTGCAACAACGCCAGCACGCGCTGTTCGTTCTCTTCGTCCAGATTACCGGTCGGTTCATCGGCAAAAATCACCGGCGGCTCGTTCACCAGCGCCCGAGCAATACAGACGCGCTGCTGTTCCCCACCGGAAAGCTGGCTAGGCAGGTGATCGGTGCGGTGCTCCAACCCGACCTGCGCCAGCACCTGACGCGCCGCGGTTTCATCCACCACGCTATGGTAGTGCTGCGCCAGCATCACGTTTTCCAGCGCGGTGAGGAACGGGATCAGGTGGAACTGCTGAAACACCAGCCCGATTTTGTCCGCGCGAAAGCGTCGCCGACCTTCTTCATCCAACGCGGCAGCATCGACGCCATCCAGCAGCACCTGTCCTTCCGTCACGGTATCAAGGCAGGTGAGGATATTCATCAGCGTGGTTTTCCCCGAGCCGGATGCCCCCATGATGGCGACAAATTCACCGCGCTGAATACAAATATTGATGTTTTCCAGCGCAGTGACCTGCCCGAAGCGTTTGTACAGTTGGCGGGTTTCAATCACCGCCTCTTGCGGGTTATGTGCAACACCCATTGAATCACTCCCCTTTTAACACTTTTGCGGGCTCGACGTGGATCGCGCGCCGGGTAGGAAACACAGCGGCGGCGGCGGCCACCAGCAAGGACAGCAGCAGCGTCAGCGGCAGCACCGGCGCACGCAGCGAAATGCTGGCGTTGAACACCGTCAGTCCCAGCACCTGAGCCAACAGATAACCGAGCAGGCAACCGCAGACCACCGCTGCAAGCGCAATCACGCCAGTTTCGGCCAGCATCTGGCGCACGATATCTTTACCGCTCGCGCCCAACGCCTTCTGCAACGCAAACTCTTTGGCACGTTCGCCGACAATCGCCATCAAAGTGGTGTTCACGCACAGTGAAGAGAGCACCAGAATGACGGCAGAAACCAGTCCCATCAGCCCTTTAATCTTGTCCAGCACCTGCCCTTCCGAGGCGGAAACCTTGAGGATAGGCCGGATTTCCAGATCGGGATATTGTTGTTGCAGGCTGGCCGCAAAGCGATCTACCTGCCCCAGATCGTTACTGACGCTCAACAGGGCGTTACTGATGATGCCTTCCTTTTGCAGCCATTTTTGCGCCAGCTCCAGATTCACGATCAGCATATTGTCGGTAGCGTCACCGGCTTCAACGATCCCTTTGATGCGCAGGCGCTGACGCTCGCTGCCATCGATAAGCGTAACGTTATCGCCGACTTTGACATGCAGTCGCTCCGCCAGCTTGACGCCGATCATCGCGTTACGATCGTCAAACTTGACGCCGATCCAGTCGCCGGTTACCTGCCAGTAGGGAGAGAGTTGACGCAGCGCGTCAAACCACACGCCCATCAAAACCACTTTCTCCAACTCGGTACGCGCCATACCGTACAAATACGGGCTGGCGGCATTGATCAACCCCGTCGGGGCGTTATCGAGAATCGGCTGAAAGCCGCTTTGTGCCAGGGAGCCGCCGTGCGCCGGACCAATATAAAAGTTGGCACCAAAGGTACGCAGTTCCTGGCTCATTTTGGCATTGATATCAAAGTACACCGCCGACATGGCGGTAACGATGGCGGCACCGACGGTCAGTGCGGCAAACACCACACTGACACGCTGCATGCGCAAGCGCAATGCGCGAATCACCAGCCGCCAGAACATACTGCCGATCCAGCGATCTGAACCCGATGGATTAACGGCCATACAGCACCTCCACCGGATAGAGACGGGCAATGCGCCGCGCCGGGAACCAGGTGCCGATGATGGCAATCAGCATGGCGATCACCAGCACGCACGGGATCACCACCCAGGCAAAGCTGAGCGGTACGCCGAACAGCATCAGGCCAATCGCGCGCGCCAATCCCCAGCCTGCAATGCAGCCCAGTGCGCCGCCGAGCAGGCCGCTCATTGCCGCTTCAAGATAGAACAGCAGCATGATCTGCCACTGCCGTGCGCCAAGCGCTTTCATCAAACCGATTTCCTTGGAACGCTCCATAATGGTACTGGTCATCAATGACGCGATGCCCATGGCAGCAGCGACCAGTGCGGCAAAGGTTACCACGCCCAGCAGCAACTGAATCTTGTCGATAACCACCCCTTCTGACGCCGCCACCTGCCAGATAGGACGAACCACCGATCCTGATATGGCTTCTTCCAACTGGTGGGCAATCGACGACACGTACGCGGTGCAGTACCACAGGTCGTACTCTTCGGCGTTAAGCGCTTCGAGATTCTCGCGCGCCCGGCGTGACAGTTCGTTTTCCGGCACCGTCAGCGCAGACACACGCACGGCCTGAATCTTCCCTTCCAGCCCCAGCATGTTCTGCACCGCCGCCAGCGGCATCACCAGACGGTTTTCTTCATCGCCACCGCTGGCGAGAATACCGCTGATACGCACCTCCAGCGCGTGTTCTGGCCCTTGCAAACGTAAGGTTTGCCCCACCTGCCAACCGTTTTGCTGTACCAGCTGTTTTCCCGCCAACACGTCGATCCCCTGCCCGCTCTGCAAGGCGTTTTCGCTCACCGGTTCGCTCGGCCAGTTGCCGGTCACCTGCCAGTAGGGGCTAACGCTCTGTTGCCCGGTGTGGTAATCCTCTTCGTCCGGGATGGTGATCGGTTGCGAAAAGAAGGTGCCCAGCACGGAAATGTGCTTGCCGGCGACGATCACATCCCCGCTGAGCAGCGGTGCGAAGCCAACGATATTGTTACGCCAAAAGATATCCTTGATGTTGGGCAGTTCTGATTCATCAAGAAATTCCTCACTGGCCAGCGGATTGCTGTTTTCACCAAACAGCGCCGGCAGCGCCGCCTGACCGGCAGGCTCCACCAGAATATTGGCACCGTAGGATTTCAGCTCGCGCGCCATTTTGTCGCCAATATCGATCGATACCGCCAGCAGCGCCGAGATCAACCCGGCGGCCAGAAACACCGTCAATACCGCCAGCGATTTGCGCCGCACATTGCGGCTCCATGACTGACGTAGCATGCGCCATAACATGATTACTCCTCCTCGTCCGCTGCGGCGTTATCCGTCGCAGACTCGGTATTACCCGCCGAATGTGCTGTCACGAAGCTGCGGGGGTTGTCACGGAACTTGTTGTAGTTGGCTTCCGACGCAAAGAAGTAGGTCTTGCCGGCATAACGGTATTTGTGCTCGGCTTTCAGGTTGGTCAGCTTGCTGCCGTCGACCGGGTCCACCACATCCATGGATACCACCGTGGTGAAGTAGTTCGCCCCCACCGCCAGCGACGCATAGCTGATCACCAGTTCGTTGTCGTCGTTGCTCCAGCCTTCAATCGGTACCGGGTTACATCCACCGGCTTTACCAATAGACGGAATAAAGATGCGCACACCGCAGGCGACACAAATCACCTGGTTACCTTCCATCACATAGCCCTGATCGCCACACAGCAGACAGGCATCAAACACCACGCCGAGGCGAAGCCGGTCAGGATAGCGGTTAATCACAAAGAAGCGAACGGCTTTGCCGTCATCGGCAATCCAGACAAAGCGGTGCAGCTTGCCGTCACGCACCTGTTCGATAGGAATATGCACTTTGCCATCCGGACCGAGCGTCACGGGTTGCGCTTCCGACAAGCGCGGCGGCTGCGAGGCTACCTGATCCCAATAAAGCTGCCCCAGCGCCACCACCAGCAGCGCCACCAACGCGGCGGTAAAGGTCCGGCGCGTATTACGGTAATCGGCGGTTGCCTTGCGTTTGGCGATCGCTTCGTCAGTTGCCTGCATCTGCTGACGGGTTTTCAGTAGCGGCAGCATGAACCCCGCCGACAGCAGCGCCAGCAGCAATGCGCAAAGGTAGTTAAGCGCCGCGCCGTTATTGGTGACGCGCGCCACAAAGCTCAGGCGCGGTTTGGTCAATCCCAACGCTTGCAGCTTCATCAACAGCAACATCAGGCCGCCGCTCAGCGGCAGCACCAACAGTGCCACCAGCAGCAACAGTAGCGGCCAGCGCAGGCGCGGTAAACGCCGCACCATCATGCCGCACAGCACGGCGCTGAAAGCCACCCAGCCAAAGGCCAGGATCACCGCACTGATATTCAACAGTAAATCGGTATTCACCACGTGGGTGGTAGTCAGTGCCGTCAGATTGGGATCGTCGCCCCAATGCACTGCGGCCCCGATGATCAACAGCCCCTGCCAGAGATAGCCGAGTTTGCTACTCTGCATTAGCTGGCTGAGCAAAAACAGCGCCAGCGCGACCAGTTGAATCAAGGTAAATATGAGTTGAACGGTTTGGCTTGAAGGCAGGCGAATTCCCACCAAGGTACCGACCAGCAGGGCCAGCAGCGTGGTCCACACCAGCGGGCGCAGACGAGGGGCAGAACGGTGACTCCAGTGGAGCCCTAACAGCAGTGCAACAGGCAGAAACGCTTGTAGCACGGTAACAAAAAAATGACTCATAGCGCACACTCAGGCGAAGCCCCCCGCGCCCAGGGCGGCAGGGGGAATTTCCGTAACGGCCTTACGCAATCCAGAATCGAATTATTTGTCCAGACCAACGTATTTGAAGTCGTAGCTGACATCAAACGGTTTCCACCAGCGGCCAACACCCGTTTCGCCATCGGTATGGCGGTGCATACCAGCTTTTGACGGCGGCTCGATGTGGTAGGTCACTTTGTAGTTACCAACGCCCATCATTTTGATGTTGGCACCGTAGTGCGGGCCATCGCTCGCGACCATCGGCATGAAGGTCCCTTCCTGCTTGGCACCGGTATCGGTGTTCACCAGGGTGTAAGCGATGGTCAGGTACGGCATCCATTCACCTGCACCGAAGCCGTTTTTGTTGCCTTCCACGGCGTGGATATCGGCTTCCAGGTGAATATCGGATTTAGCCGCAGGCAGACCCATGCCGCGCGGTTCCATGTCGATCGGCTGCAAGTAGACCGCAGCGATCTCCAGTTCGTTGATGGTGATCGGCTCACCAGCCGGATGTTCGGTAAACGCGAACGCGGCAGGTGCCGTTAATACTCCGGCAATAATCGCGCTGGCAATCAAACTCTTTTGCATCTTCATCAAACCCATCCTCATATCATCACTATCATGTTGTTTTTGATTTTTGCTTATCATTGCTTCCCGTATTCGAACGTCTCAGCGCGCCGACGCATAATCCACAGCGCGGCCAGAGCAGCGAACACCAATACGACTTGTGGTATCAGCGTTTCTACGTAGGGGTAAATCCCCAATACGCTGATTTCCGGAACCCACGTCAACAGCGTGGGCTCGAACAGCTTGCCTTCGATTAACTCCAGTACACCTTTACCGGCAAACACAAACGCCATCAGGTACATGAAACAACCGGTAAACATAAAGAAGGGTTTCAGCGGCAGTTTGACCACGGTAAAGCGCATCACCAGATAAGCGATAAGCAAAATCACGCAGCCAATCAGGAAGCCCGCCAGAATAGAGAGGTGCCCCGCCACGTTGCTGGCATCCCCCACTAATGCAAAGTAGAACAGCACCGTTTCCGCGCCTTCGCGGTATACCGCCAGGAAACTGGTCAGCCACAACCCGATCACCGACCCGCTGCTCAGGGAGTGCGACAGCTTTCCTTCCAGGTAGGCTTTCCAGTGTCGGGCTTCGACTTTCGACAGTAGCCAATAACTCATGCTGAACAACATCACCACCGCAATCAGCATGGTGAACCCTTCCAGCAATTCGCGGCTGGCACCGGAATTGCTGAACAGCATCTGGAACAGCACGGCGGTCAATACGCTGCACACCAGCGCCACATACACCGACTGGCGGATTAACGGCAGCTTGTCATGATGATTGTTTTTCACCAGATAGGCCACGATGGCAGCCACGATCAGCAGCGCCTCCAGCCCTTCACGCACGATGATCAACAGACTGTAAATCAGCAGGCTCCAGTGCGTTTCGCTGCCGCTGCCCAGCATGGTGACCGCGTTAGCCAAGTCCTGTTGCATCGCATCGGCCTGCGCATGCAGCGCAGAAACCGGCTGTCCGGCGCTCATCATACTGACCAGACGGGTGAAGTAGCCTTCCAGCGTGGATTTGAACGCAGAATCACGCGAGCCGACCTTGTTCTCCATACCGCTGGCTTCGAACAGATCGAAGTAGGCATCCTGCACCGCCATAATGGCCGGTTTCGCCTGCCCGTTTTCATACTGTGCAATCGCTGCCGCGATAGCCTGATTGATGTTGTTCACCACGCTGGCCCAGTCCGCATCCGGGACGTCAGCGCCAGCCATGCTGTTATCCGGTGCCGCTGACACCGGCTGATCGTCACGGGTGGTGGGCAAGCCCGGCAGCACATCTTCAATATCTTGCAGCAGCGTAGTGACCCGATAAGCCACTTCGCTCATTTGATCCGGCTGAGTAGTCAGCGCAATCAGTGCACTAAATTGCTGGTTGATAGACGCGGCTTGCTGCGAGGAGCGGTTTTGGCGCACCGACATTTCCATCTCGGAGTTTTTAAATCCCTGATAGTGTGCCTGCTGTACGCTTTGACTGGCTTTTTGATAATCACCCGTCTGATAGTCAGCCACCGCTTGAGCCAACCCATCATCAATGGTCTTGAAGCTTTGCTGCCAGTAGAGGGCGATATCGCTGTTGCCATAGGCCCCGTGCTGCTCCTGCGCCACCAATTTGTGACCGTCAGTCAGCACCGGCAGCACACTGTCCAGCTCGCTTTTCAGCCAGTTCACCTTGGCCTGGATGTCGGCTTGCGGCTTACCTTCGCCAATCATGCGGCGAATTTCACCAAAGGTGGCTTCCAGTTGATAGCTTTTCTGTGCGGAGATATTGATACGAATCGGCCCTTCCAGGTTTTCAAACACCTCGAAGTAGGCCATTTGAACTTCGGTACGGGCTTCATCCGGTTTCTTCTGCTGGTAGAGCTCAGCGGTCTTATCCAGGCGGCCCTGAATGTCATGGATGAAGGTGTTGTAATCCGTTGCGGCAAACGCCGACAGGCTGGAAAACACAAAACACAGTACAATCAAACACTTCTGCCATATAGACATAAATACGATGGTCATCGACAATGAGAGTTATTTTCATTATCACGTTTTAACATTTACATTTCTTGACGTAAATCACAAAATGCCTCACTGTTTCAGAAATATTGTAACATCGTGCTCTACCTCTTCCATTTGGCGCAGCGCTGCCAGCGTGTCGAGCGCCTCCTGTTCATCCAGCCGACTCATGGCAAATCCGACGTGTACCAATACCCAACTGCCGATCAGGCTGGCAGCGTCAACGCCGTCTGCCACCAGCGCGACATTCACTTCACGCTTAACGCCGCAGACATCCACCCACGCCGTATCCTGCACGTTATCCGCTAATGCGATGACTTTTCCGGGAATGCCGAGACACATGGTGATGATCCTTGTTGATGAATATGGGCTGCCGTATACCGATTTAGCAATGTTTATGCCAACGATACAATCAATGTTTCCGCCTATATCGCTATACCCGTCATTGTCGATGACCCAACTGGCTGAGGTTTGCTTTTTTCTTCGATGAACTTGAGAATATAATGCAAACCGCTACTGTCAATGTTGTCTCCAGGGAAATAGGAGATATCAACAGGGTAAAATTGGTTCCTTGAGGCATTGTATAAAAAGTTATTTTCCGACATATCTGTGGGAGGACAACCTTTTTCACACATTTCGTATAATAACAAAATAAAATCCTCCGCTGCATTATCATAAAAATAATCAACCTTGGACAAAGGAACACCATCAATTTTATCCAACTGAATAATTCCCTGCGCAATAATACAGGCAGAATTCTTTCCATAAAATAGCCGGAAAGAATCTGCTTGCCGCGCGACCTCATCGGCCGAAACATCATCAAAGAAAATTTTCAACACTTTCCCGGGGTTTTTGTTATCTTCGACCACAATGGCCTGCGCCCCCTCGCCCAGCGTAGCTCCGATTCTACCGCTATTTTTTTCTATAAATTCAGATGTAGTGGCTGTACATGATGACGCAGAGTTCGGGATCCCTGTTCTTTGATGGCTATCCATAGAGGGTCTTCCGCAATGCGCGATAAACACCTTCAATTGCGGCCTGAGATTATCATTAGACACTTGTGCCAGTGCTTTATAGATATTATACGCCAATATTATCGACGGACCCGATGGTATAACGGGTTTATTATGTATAAAAATTCCCCTGGCATCCGACTTGGGCAACTCGAAGGAAGTAGTGGCTATTTTCGCTAACTTCTTTAATGTTTTCGAGGAAAGGGTATTGTTATTGGTTTTTTTCAGCAACGCGGAATAGATTGTGTCTTTTTTAACATCAATTCGAGATTGAGTATTTATGAAAAACATCGTGCACCTCAGTAAAAATACTAATGTACACAATAATTATCGCCGCCCCTTCAAGAAAACAACTTTAGGGCGATTAAACACAGACAGAAATATTTTATCCCTCTTCAGTGGAAAATGATAAGGCAATTCCGGTAAGCCGGTGCGTCACGCCATCGTCACCCTTCTCGTCACTAATGTCGAAACCGACATCGTCAATGCCGTCACCGACGGACGCCGCAGCACAGCACCCGAGCAAGGACGGGCCTCTCCGGCTAACTCGCTGACGTGGCACAGAATATGCTTCACGCAGCCCAACAATAGGAGAAAGCCCCGGAGGGTATGGCTATGAATCGCTTCGTCATTGCGGAGCCCAAACGCTGTATCGGATGTAACACCTGTATGGCGGCCTGTACGCAGGTCCACCGCCAGCATGGGTTGCAAACCCATCCCCGTTTGACGGTGGAGCGAGATGCCCAAGGCACCGCCCCCGTGCTGTGTCGCCACTGTGAGGATGCGCCGTGCGCACAGGTATGCCCGGTTAACGCCATCACGCAGCGCAATAATTCTGTGGTGTTGGATGAAGTGGCCTGTATCGGCTGCAAGCTGTGCGCCATCGCGTGCCCGTTCGGCGCGATAACCCCGTCTGGCAGCAAACCGCTGGCCGTGCCGCAGACCTTCGCTCACCACATTCCCGTTGAAGCATTAACGGACGTGCCCGTCAGCGTTGCCTCCATCAATCCGTTCCTGTCGTGGAATGCGGGTGTGAAAAGCGTGGCGGTAAAATGCGACCTGTGTGCCTTTCAGGATAGACCGGAATGTGTGCGTGTTTGCCCAACGCAGGCACTCTTTATCGTGGATGAGTCACATATTGCCGCCGCTACCGAGGCCAAGCGCCGTCAGGCAATGATGTGGCCGCAGGGCAATCAACCCTTTGCGGCAACGGAATGGGAGCCAAAATCATGATGACCCCCTTTGCATGGCTGGCTCTCTCGCTGGCGCTCTATGTGGCGGGCGCGCTGTTATCGCTTTGTCTGGCCCGCAACGACGACTGGGCGATCAAGCTCAGTGGCGCCGCTGCATTGCTCGCCGGACTCGCCGGTGTCGCCGCCGCGCTTCCGGTGCTGACCGGTGCCCAGCCGTTACTGGCATCGTTCGATGGCCCCTTCGTCGCCTTTGCGCGATTAACGCTGCGGCTGGATGCATTGGCTGCCTTTATGGTGCTGGTGATTTCACTGCTGGCAACCATCACCGCCCTGTATTCGTTCGCCTATCTGCAAGAGTATCGCGGACGCGCTGGCGCGATGGGGTTCTATATGAACCTGTTTATCGCCTCGATGGTGGCGCTGGTGGTGACGGATAACGCCTTCTATTTCATCATCCTGTTTGAAGTGATGTCGCTCAGTTCCTACTTCCTGGTGATCTCCGATCAGGATGACGAAGCCATCAACGCCGGGTTGCTCTACTTCCTGATCGCCCATGCCGGATCGGTGCTGATCATGGTGGCATTCTTCCTGCTTTACCGCGCCAGCGGCAGTTTGGATTTTGCCGATTTCCGTCAGGCAAAACTGCCGCCGCTACAGGCTTCCGTGGTGTTCCTGCTGGCATTCTTCGGCTTTGGCGCAAAGGCTGGGATGTTGCCGCTGCACGGCTGGCTGCCGCGCGCCCACCCCGCCGCACCGTCCCACGCCTCTGCGCTGATGTCGGGCGTGATGGTGAAAATCGGCATCTTCGGCATCATCAAGGTGGGAATCGATCTGCTCGGTGCCACCGCAACCTGGTGGGGCGTAGTGGTACTGGCATTCGGCGCGGTCTCTTCGGTGCTGGGGGTGCTGTACGCGCTGGCAGAGCACGATATCAAGCGCCTGCTGGCTTATCACACGGTAGAGAACATCGGCATTATTCTGATGGGCGTCGGCGTTGGCATGATTGGTATCGCCACGCATCAGCCGCTGCTGGCCGCGTTAGGCCTGCTGGGAGGGCTGTACCACCTGCTGAACCATGCACTGTTTAAAGGCTTGCTGTTCCTTGGCGCTGGCGCGGTGATCTACCGGCTGCACACCAAAGACATGGAAAAGATGGGCGGCCTTGCCCGCCGCATGCCTTATACCGCGCTGGCGTTTCTGGTCGGCTGTATGGCGATTTCCGCGCTGCCACCGCTCAACGGCTTTGTCAGCGAATGGTTCACCTATCAGTCGCTGTTCACCCTGAGTCATCAGGGGAGCTTTGGGTTGCGACTGATTGCCCCGATTGCCATTGTGATGCTCGCCATCACCGGTGCGCTGGCCGCCATGTGTTTCGTTAAAGTGTATGGCATCAGCTTCTCCGGTGCCCCGCGCAGTGAGAAAGCCGATCGGGCACGGGAAGTGCCCTGGCCGATGACCCTCGCCATGGGCCTGCTGGCGCTGCTGTGTGTCGCGCTGGGCGTCGGAGCCAGTCTGGTGGCGCCGGTTATCACCCAGGTTGCCGTCAGTCTGACCGGCACAGCTGCTCCGGTGGTGGCACACGGGCTAACGCTGTTCCCCGGCAATCCGGCACAAACCTCTCTGTCGACCCCGTTGATCTTTATTTTGCTGCTGGCGCTGCCGCTGTTGCCACTGCTGCTCTACGTGGGCGCAAAAGGCGGTCGTCAGGCATTTCGCCAGCGTGGCACGCCCTGGGCGTGCGGCTATGAGTACGAAGGTGCCATGGCCGCTTCGGCGGGCAGCTTTACCCAGCCGCTGCGCGTGCTGTTTGCCCCGCTCTACCGCATACGGAAAACCTTGGCACCGGGCCCGATGCTACAACGGGCGCTGGAACAGACGACGCGTGCCGCTGAAAACGCCGAGCCCATGCTGGATAACCGCGTGGTGATGCCGTTAGCCAGCGCCTTGCAGCGGGTGAGCCGTGCGATGCAGTGGATCCAACACGGCGATTTCCGGCTCTATTGCCTGTACGTGGTAGCGGCGCTGGTGGTGCTGCTGCTGATCACGATGGCATAAGGAGAATCCGATGTTTACTGAAACCACGTTATCCGGTGCCGCCCCGCTCCTCATCCGTCTGGTGTGCGCCTTGTTACAGGCGCTGGCGCTCTTCGCGCTTGCCCCGCTGTTCTCCGGGCTGGCGCGGGTGATTCGCGCCAAGATGCATTCGCGTCAAGGGCCGGGACTGTTACAGGACTACCGCGACATCATCAAGCTGCTGAAGCGGCAATCCGTCGCGCCGGAGCACGCTGGCGGCGTGTTTCGCCTGATGCCCTTTGTGCTGATCGGCTCCATGCTGTTGGTTGCCATGACGCTGCCGGCCGTGACGCTGCGTTCGCCGTTTGGTGCCGGTGGCGACATCATCACCCTGCTCTATCTGTTTGCCCTGTTTCGCTTCTTCTTTTCACTGGCAGGACTGGATTCCGGCAGCCCGTTTGCCGGTATCGGTGCCAGCCGCGAACTGACGCTCGGTATTTTGGTCGAGCCGATTTTGATTCTGTCTCTGTTGGTGGTGGCGCTGATTGCCGGTTCCACCAATATCGGCAATATCAGCCATGTGCTGGCAGAGGGGGCCTGGCTCTCGCCTACCGCGACCGGTCTGGCGCTGCTGGCCTGCGCTTTCGCCACCTTTATCGAGATGGGGAAAATTCCTTTCGACGTTGCCGAGGCTGAACAGGAGCTACAGGAAGGCCCGTTGACCGAATATTCCGGTGCCGGACTGGCACTGGTGAAATGGGGGATCAGCCTCAAGCAGGTAGTGGTAGCGGTGCTGTTTCTCTCCATTTTCGTGCCGTTTGGCAAGGCGGACAGCTTCACCCTCGGTGCCATGCTGTGGGGCAGCATCACGCTGCTATTAAAGCTGTTGCTGGTGTTTGTCGCCGCTGCGGTGTTTGAAAACAGCCTGGCGCGCGGGCGCTTTCTGCTGACCGGGCGCGTTACCTGGCTCGGATTCGGTATCGCCGCGCTGGCCTTTGTTTTTTACCTCACCGGTCTATAGGAGCCCATCGCGATTATGGATACGTTCGTTATAGAAAGTCGCGCGCTGGCGACGCTGCTGCTGCCCTTTATCGGCGCGCTGTGGATTGCCATTGCGCCACAGCGTCACGCCAAAGTGCTGTGCAGTCTGTTTGCCCTGTTGGCGACGTTAGGTATGGCGTCGCTGGCCTGGGGCTGGCATGCGGCAGGGCAGCACGATACGGTGATTACGCTGTATCGCTACGGCGATGCCGAGCTGTTCGGCTTTGTGTTTGACCGCGTCAGCCTGCTCATCGGTTTTGCCGTGGTGTTCCTCGGCCTGCTGGTCAGCGTCTACTCCTGCGGCTATCTGACCTCAGGCAACCGGGAGCACCCGCACGAAGGCACCAATCGCTACTATGCGTTTCTGCTGGTGTTCATCGGGGCGATGGCGGGCCTGACGCTCTCCTCAACGCTGCTCGGGCAATTGCTGTTTTTCGAAATCACCGGCGGGTGTTCCTGGGCGTTGATTGGTTACTACCAGCAACCCAAGCCGCTGCGCTCAGCGCTAAAAGCGCTGTTGATCACCCACGTGGCCTCTATCGGCCTCTACCTTGCCACCGCCTGGCTGTTTGCCAAAACCGGCACCTTTGCGCTGAGCGCCATCAGCCAGTTAGACAGTGCCGACAAAATTGTGGTGTTCGCTGGCATCATGTTCGCCGCCTGGGGGAAATCGGCCCAGTGGCCGCTGCACGTCTGGCTGCCGGATGCGATGGAAGCACCGACGCCGGTCAGTGCCTATCTGCACGCCGCCTCGATGGTGAAAGTGGGCGTGTATATTTTTGCCCGCGCCATTCTGGCGACGGACGACATCCCGCATGTGATCGGCGTGGTCGGGCTGGTGATGGCCACCTTCACGCTGGTGTACGGCTTTCTGATGTATTTACCGCAGAAGGACATGAAACGCCTGCTGGCCTACTCCACCATCACCCAACTGTCGTACATCTTTTTCGCACTGTCACTGGCGACCTTCGGCTCACGCATGGCGTTTGAAGCTGGGATTGCCTACATCTTCAACCACGCGTTCGCCAAGAGCCTGTTCTTCCTGGTCGCCGGTGCGCTCAGCTACAGCTGCGGCACCCGCATGTTGCCACGGTTGAAAGGATTGATGCGTAAAACGCCGTTGCTCGGCATTGGTTTTTGCGTGGCCGCGTTGGCGATTACCGGGGTGCCGCCGTTTAACGGTTTCTTCAGCAAATTCCCGCTGTTTGCCGCCGGTTTCTCGCTTTCGGCAGAGCACCTCTGGCTGTTACCGCTACTGGCGATCGCGTTAGTGGAGTCCGTCGCCAGCTTTGCCTGGTTCCTTTACTGGTTCGGACGCACGGTACCGGGTGAGCCGTCGGAAGAGGTGGCAACGGCGGCACCGCTCCCTGTCACCATGCAGGGCGTGTTGGTGGTGTTAATCATCATGTCGCTGTGTTCCAGCGTGTTTGCTGCGCTGTGGCTGCAATAGGCACGGGCGAAAGGAGAAAATGAAATGACTGGTTCGCTTATCGTCAACAATTTGGCCGGACTGTTGATCATCACCTCGCTACTGGTGATCGTCGCCAAACGGCCTACCACCTCATCGTTACTCTACGCGTTGCAATCGCTGGTGCTGGTGCTGATATTCGTCGCGCTGGCAAACCTGTTGCAAGCGCACGAGCTGTATCTCTGGTCGCTGACCGCGCTGGTCACCAAAGTGATTCTGGTGCCCGCCATCATGTACCGCGCCTTTCGCCGGTTGGACGACCCCAGCGCCGACGGCGGCATTATCAGCCCGGTGGCTATCTTGCTACTGGCGGTATTGATTGTGGTGCTGAGCTACTTTGTGGTGGCCCCGGTGCAACTGCCGATGGTCAGTGCGCTTAAACCGGCGCTCGCGGTGTCTCTCGGTCACTTTATGATCGGTCTGCTGTGTATCGTCACCCAACGTAACATCCTCAAACAGGTATTTGGCTATTGCCTGATGGAGAACGGTGCGCATCTGACATTGGCGCTGCTGGCGCACCGCGCGCCGGAGCTGGTGGAGATTGGTATCGCCACCGACGCCATCTTTGCCGTTATCGTCATGGCGCTGATGGCACGTAAAATCCATCGCACCTTGCATACCTTGGATGTTCAACAACTTACGGCACTGAAGGGGTAAGCGCATGACCAGTTCGACCTTGCTTTTCACCCTGCTTGCCACGCCGTTCATCACCGCGCTGCTGGCGTTTCTCTGCCGCTGGTGCGGCGGCGCGGCGCGCACGGCGGTGAGCATTATTCACCTGTGCGGCATCAGCCTGCTGTTGGTGCTGTCGCTGTACGTGGTGGGCATGATTGCTTCTCAGGGCGAGATTCTGGCAGCACATCGCTGGCTGCATCTGGATAGCCTGAGCGCGCTGTTTCTCGCCATTCTCGGCATTATCGGCTTTCTCACCGGGCTTTACTCAGTGGGATATATGAACCATGAAGTGAACAGCGGCGAGGTCTCTGTCCCGACGTTGTGCCACTACTACGGCTTCTTCCACCTGTTTCTGTTCACCATGTTACTGGTGATCACCAGTAACAACCTGATTGTGATGTGGGCCGCGATTGAGGCCACCACGCTCAGCTCTGCATTTCTGGTTGGCCTGTACGGCCAGCGCTCGTCGCTGGAGGCGGCCTGGAAGTATGTCATCATTTGTACTGTCGGGGTCGCATTTGGGTTATACGGCACCGTGTTGGTCTACGCCAACGCCGCCAACGTGATGGCGACACCGGGTGATGCCATCTTCTGGACCGAAGTGCTGCAACACGCTTCCGAACTGGACAGCACGCTGATGCATCTGGCGTTTATCTTCGTCATCATCGGCTTCGGCACCAAGACCGGGTTGTTCCCGATGCACGCCTGGTTACCGGATGCCCACAGCGAAGCGCCCAGCCCGACCAGCGCCCTGCTTTCTGCCGTGCTGCTCAACTGCGCGCTGCTGGTGATCGTGCGTTATACCATGATCGTCAGCGCCGCCATCGGCCCGGTATTTCCGCAGCGACTGTTGCTGGTGTTCGGGCTGCTGTCTGTCGCGGTGGCCGCGTTCCTGATTCTGGTTCAGCGCGACATGAAACGTCTGCTCGCCTACTCCAGCGTGGAAAATATGGGATTGATTGCCGTGGCGCTCGGTATTGGTGGCCCGCTCGGCGTGCTGGCGGCACTGCTGCACACGCTGAATCACAGTCTGGCGAAAACCCTGCTGTTCTGCGGCTCCGGCAACGTGCTGCTTAAATATGGCACGCGCGATATGGATGCGGTGAAGGGCATCCTGCGTGTCACCCCTATTACCGGCGCGCTGCTGGCCGGCGGCGCGCTGGCGCTGGGCGGCATGCCGCCATTCAATCTGTTTTTAAGCGAGTTTATGACCGTCACCGCCGGCATCAATGCGGGCTATCTGTGGCTGGTTATCGTGTTGCTGTTTCTGTTGACTATCGTGCTGGCTGGGTTGGTACGCATGGTCGCCAGCACCGTGTTGGGCAACAGTCCCGCCGCCGTCAGCAAAGGTGAGTTAGGCATTCTGACCACCGCACCGATGGCGATTCTGCTGGCATTAATGCTGCTGATGGGCACGCATATTCCACAACCCGTTACCCGTTTACTGGAAAGCGCCAGCGCGCTGGTGTTGCAATCGCACACCACCGAGGCCGCCACTGCCACGGCACTGTCGCCGATCGAACGCGCACCGCTTACCCTTTCTCGTCAGGAGACGTCCCGTGATGAATGAACATCCTACTCCCCCCGTGGCTGCTGCAACCAACGCCAAACGCGGCGCGGGTTATGCCGCGCAGGTGCAGCAGCGGTTCCCCCACGCCATACTGGAACAGGCGTGGCAAACCGACGACCAGTTGACGCTGACGGTGAAACTGGCAAGCCTGCCGGATGTGGTGGAGCATCTCTACTATCAGCATGGCGGTTGGCTGTCAGTCCTGTTTGGTAACGATGAACGGACGTTGAACGGCTATTTTGCCATTTACTATGTGCTGTCGATGGAACAGGGAGAAAAATGCTGGGTGATCGTCAAGGCACTGGTAGACCCGATCAACCCTGAATTTCCCTCGGTGACGCCGCGCGTGCCTGCCGCCGTGTGGGGCGAGCGCGAAGTGCGCGATATGTATGGCCTGATCCCCGTCGGTCTGCCGGACGAACGCCGTCTGGTGTTGCCCGATGATTGGCCGGACGATCTTTACCCGCTGCGCAAAGATGCGATGGATTACCGCCAGCGCCCGGCACCGACACAGGATAATGAAACCTACTCCTTTGTGAACGAAGCCACTGGCGACACCCGCGTGGTGCCGATTGGGCCGCTGCACATCACCTCCGACGAACCCGGTCACTTCCGCCTGTTTGTCGACGGCGAGCAAATTATCGACGCCGACTACCGACTGTTCTACGTCCACCGCGGCATGGAGAAACTGGCGGAAACCCGTATGGGCTATAACGAAGTCACCTTCCTGTCCGACCGGGTCTGTGGCATCTGCGGTTTCACCCACAGCGTGGCCTACACCACGTCGATCGAAAATGCGATGGGCATTGTGGTGCCGCCACGGGCACACGCCATTCGCAGTATTCTGCTGGAAGTGGAGCGCCTGCACAGTCACCTGCTGAACATCGGTCTGTCGAGCCACTTCGTCGGTTTTGATACCGGGTTTATGCAATTCTTTCGCATCCGCGAAAAATCCATGACCATTGCCGAAATGCTGACCGGCGCGCGTAAAACCTACGGCCTGAACCTGATTGGCGGCATTCGCCGCGATATTCTGAAAGAGGACAGGCTGAAAACCATCAAGCTGATTCGTGAGATGCGTACCGAAGTTATGCAACTCTCTGACATGCTGCTGAATACGCCCAATATGCTGCAACGCACGCAGGGCATTGGCATTTTGTCATCACAGGTGGCACGTGATTACAGCCCGGTGGGCCCGATGATTCGCGCCAGCGGCTTCCAACGCGACATGCGTATCGATCACCCCTACTCCGCCTACATCGATTTGCCGATGGAACTGCACCACCTGAGCGCCGGGGACGTCTATTCCCGTGTGCTGGTGCGCATTCGCGAAGTGCTGACCTCGTTGGCTATCGTGGAATACGGTTTGGACAATCTGCCCGAAGGCCCGCTGTTGACCGAAGGGTTTGCGTATAAACCTTATCAGTTCGCCCTGGGATACGCAGAAGCGCCGCGTGGCGAAGACGTGCACTGGAGCATGACCGGCGATAACCAGAAACTGTTCCGCTGGCGCTGCCGTGCCGCTACCTACGCCAACTGGCCGGTGCTGCGCTATATGCTGCGCGGTAATACGGTGTCCGACGCGCCGCTGATCATCGGCAGCCTGGATCCGTGCTACTCCTGTACCGATCGGGTGACGCTGATCGACGTGCGCAAACAGAAAATCACTACCGTGCCCTATAAAGAGATCGAGCGCTATGGGCTGGAACGCACGCGTTCGCCGCTGAAATAGAGGGATGACACCATGTTAAAACTGTTCAAAATCCTGCGCGACGCGGGCAACAGTACGGTCAAATACCCGTTTGCACCGCTCGAGGTGCCCGCCGGGTTTCGCGGCAAACCGCAGTACGACCCCGAGCAGTGCATTGCCTGCGCGGCCTGCACCGTTGCCTGCCCGGCTAATGCGCTGACCATGGAAACCGATGTGGTGAACGGCACCCGCACCTGGCAACTGTTTCTCGGACGCTGCATTTTTTGTGGACGCTGCGAGGAAGTGTGCCCGACGCGTGCGATCGTGCTGTCGCAAGAGTTTGAGATGGCTGTCGCCAATAAAGCGGACCTGTTTCAACGCGCCACCTTCCGACTGCTGGCATGCCACGAATGCCACCGCCCCTTCGCCCCGGAGAAAGAGGTGGCTTATACGGTAGCCCTGCTGCAACAGGCTGGCATGTCGGCGGAGGACGCAGAAGCCCGGCGCGCGCAGTTCGAAACCTGCCCGGAATGCAAACGCAAACAGAGCATGCCGCATAAAGGCAACGTAACGCTGAGCCAGCATTTTATCACGCCGCCTGCGGCGGCTTTCAGTCAAGGGGGCCATCATGAGTGAACCACTCAACGGCGTAGAGGTTCCTTCATCGGTCCATACGCGCAGCACGCCCATCCAGCTAGATGAACAGACCCAGCAGTTAAAGAAAACGTTGCTGAAAGATATCCAGCGTTCTGCCTACGTCTATCGAGTCGACTGCGGTGGCTGCAACGGCTGTGAAATCGAAATATTCTCCGCCATCACCCCGGTTTTCGATGCCGAGCGTTTTGGCATCAAGGTGGTGGCCTCGCCGCGCCATGCCGATATTCTGCTGTTTACCGGCGCGGTCACGCGGGCGATGCGCAGCCCGGCGCTGCGTGCCTATGAATCTGCACCCGACCCGAAAATCTGTATCTCCTACGGTGCCTGCGGCTGCGGCGGCGGTATCTTCCACGATCTCTACTGCGTGTGGGGCGGCAGCGATACCATCGTGCCGATTGATGTGTATATCCCCGGCTGCCCCCCTACGCCAGCCGCCACGATATACGGCTTTGCCGTGGCGCTGGGGTTGCTGGAGCAGAAACTGCACGGCGTCAGCACGCAACAAGGAGAAGATGAGCAGGCCGCGCTGCTGTTGCCTGACGCGCCGCTGGATTTACGCGTGCAGTTGGAGCGGGAAGCCAGACGCATGGCGGGCTATCGTCAGGGCCGAGAAATCAGCGACGCGTTTATCAACCTGCTGCTCCAGTCACCGCAGGAGATGCTGGAGGCGCGTGTTAACGCCTATCTGGCACACCAAAACGATCCGCGTTTGAGTGAAATCGTGCGGCGCTTACTGGCGCAATATCACGGCTGGCAGCAGGGAGTTCGGCCACTATGAGTGCAAAAGTCATCTTTTACGCGCTAAGCCAAAAGTTTCTCGACAGTAAAGAGAAGGTGCCGGAACAGGCGCAGCAAGTCATGTATTATTCGCTGGCCATCGGCCACCATGTCGGCGTGATCGACTGCCTGAAACCGGTGCTGACGTGTCCGCTCGACGACTATCAGACATGGATAGCCCAATTGCCTGCAGGTGATGCACAGCGCAAAATGGCGGGCTTGCTGAAATTTGGCGAAATTACCCTCGACAGTTCACATACCCGGTTGTTGCATCAGGCATTTAGCGCGCTGGGAGACGGCGATCGTTTTGCCGCCTGGAGCGCCACCCTGCTCGACTATCTGGTCGCCATTGAGCGCGAGTCTGCGCTGTACCTGATGGTTAAACGGAGGGAGGAGTAAGCCATGGATTGGGAAACGCATCTTGCCAGTCTGGAAGCGGTTGATACGGATGCACCGCGCTCTGCCCCTAACATGATACTGGCGGTAGGCAATGTGATGATGGGTGACGACGGCGCAGGCCCGTTGCTCGCCGAGCGCTTGCAACAGAGTCCGCTAGCGGGTTGGGCGGTCATCGACGGGGGTGCCATCCCGGAAAATGCGGTCCATCGCCTGCGCGCCGCGCCGCCGCAGCGCCTGTTAGTGGTAGACGCCACGGACATGGGACTCGAACCGGGAGCCATACGCATCGTCGATCCGACGCGCATTGCCGAAGATATGCTGATGAATACCCACAGCATGCCGCTCACCTTTATGATTGATACGCTGCAAACGTTTATTCCGGAAGTGATTTTTGTCGGCATTCAGCCAGCACTGGTGGCATTTTATTGCCCGGTCAACCGCGCAGTCACGCAGGCTGTAGAGCAGATTTATCAGCAGTTACCGCACTGGCACGGTGACGGCGGATTCGCGCGATTGTAAGCATTTACAGTTACGGATATCAAAAAGCAAAACGCCCCGCGATAGGCGGGGCGTTGCTATTGCGGCTTAGAATTTCTCCCAGCCGCCATGGGCCGCGTTCTGCCCGCCGGAAAGCAGCGCCGTGGGTCGAGGCGCTACGCCTGGCCGTTTGACCAACGGTTTAATGACACTCTGTGTCGGTCGGGATGCAGGCGCTGACTCCGTCAGGTGGAACACATCGACCGCCGCCAACAAGCCGTCGGCTTCGTCTTCCAACTCGGCCGCCGCTTCGGCAGACTGCACCACCAGCGCCGCATTCTGCTGTGTCACACGATCCATTTCATGCACCGTTTGGCTGATTTGCGAAATGCCGTGGCTCTGCTCCTCGGTCGCCGCAGCAATTTCACTGATCACATCATTAACGTGGCTCACTGACTCGATAATGCCACTCATGGCTTCACCGGATTGCTGCACCTGACTGGCCCCGGCTGACACACGCGTGACGGATTCCGCAATCAGCGCTTCAATCTCTTTCGCCGCCTGAGCACTGCGCTGCGCCAGACTGCGCACCTCACCGGCCACCACGGCAAAACCCTTGCCCTGTTCACCGGCCCGCGCCGCTTCTACCGCCGCATTCAGCGCCAGGATATTGGTCTGGAACGCGATACCATTAATCACGGTGTTAATATCAGAGATCTTGCGCGAACTGGCGCTGATGTCATTCATGGTTTGCATTACATTTTTGCTGATGTCACCACCGCGTTTCGCCATATTTGACGCATCCTGCGCCAAACGACGCGCCTGATGCACGTTTTCGGTATTCTGTTTTACCGTGGCGCTCATCTGTTCCATGCTGGCAGCGGTCTGCTGTAGCGCCGCCGCCTGCTGCTCGGTGCGCGAGGAAAGGCTATCGTTCCCCTCCTTGATGTTGGCCGTGCGATCCTGCACAACGCTTGCGCCTTGTCGGATAGAGGTGACGGTATCGCGCAAAGTTTTCTGTAGCAGTTTGATATCGGGAATCAGACGGCCCGCGCAGTTGCGGCCAAACTCGGTGAGTTCATAGCCCAAACGCCCCGCTGTTAACTGTGCCAGATGGGATTTCAGCACGCTGATCGGCTTCACCAGATAATTTTTCAGATAATATTCGGTGAAAAACAGTGCCAACACCCCGACAAGCAAGGCAGCAATCAGCGCATTACGGTTATTCTCGTGGTGGCCTTGCGCTTCGCCGATGGCGGGCGATGCGGCAACCTGATCGGTGTAGCGTTTGATTTCATCGCCAAAGGCATTCACCATGGGAGAGGTTTGGTTCAGACGTTGCCGTAACGCATCCGCATCATTTTGCTGCAACGCCTGCTGTAACGGTTCCAATGCAGAAGTCACCAACGCCGACCAAGTGCGAACCACGCCCTCAACCGCAGCGGATGTGACATCGCCGTGTGCGCTGTTTTTGAACGCGTCCAACGCCGATTTCACATTGGCAATCGTCGGCTGTGCCTGCGCCAGCGCCTGCCGGGCATTTTCCGCCTCACCGTTTTGCGTGTAGTTTGCCGCCCGTTCGAGCGTCGTCATGGCACGAAAAGATTGTTCAACACCGTAGAGCAGTTGCGCATGGCTCTTTTTTTGCACTTCACTTTGCGCGATAAGCTGGGTCGCCTGTTGCAGGGAGTACAGGCTATAGCCAGATGCTACGCCCCAGATTGCCAAGAGAAACGCCACAATCATCAACACCATAACTCTTATACTGATGTTCTTCAGAAAGCTCATATCACCACTCCATCATGCCTTCCCATACATCAGTGACAGGCAAGCCCAAAGGCACAACACTGCACCGAAAAACGGAAGGAGGTTGAATCGCCATCGTATAGTCAGACCCACCGACAGGAGCCAGCAGGAAACATTACCGAGTTTCAGACATGCGCCCTGAAAGCTTGCCTGCACCGGAATATCGGCCAATGAGAACACCGTTAAATAAGAAACCCTTTTTTATAAAATATGCACGCCGAGTCCATTACAGGCACCCTTTTGAAGTATAGGCAGTGAATAAGGAAACGTGAGGCAAATTACATAAAACGCTCTTTATTCCCGTCACTGCCATCGTCAAATCTGCCGAAATCCAGCTTCAGTGGTGTCGTCACCGGATATCGACACCCAACAACATCTTATTTTTAATATACCAATCAACATATTACATTTTTATTATCAGGTTGGCATAAACCCTGCTTTATGTAGGGCGATCCGCCGACACCGGCAAAGTGTCGACACCTACGTTATGTACAGAGCCGAGGAAGGAGAGCCCGTCATGAACCGGTTCGTTATTGCAGATTCCAAAAGATGTATCGGTTGTCGCACCTGCGAAGTCGCTTGCGTGCTGGCCCACGGCGATGGCAATACGGCATCGCTCAGTGCAACGCAGTTTGCACCGCGTCTCACGGTGGTAAAGAGTCTTGATGTCAGCACCACCGTTCAATGCCGCCATTGTGAGGACGCCCCCTGTGCCAATGTGTGCCCCAACGGCGCCATTGTCCGCGCGCAGGACAGCATTCAGGTAAGGCAGGAAAAATGTATCGGCTGCAAGACCTGCGTGGTGGCATGTCCCTACGGTGCCATGACCGTGATCAGTAAACCGGTCGTCAGAATCAGCCATCATCAGTTGATGGGGAGTGGGATGAAAGCCGAAGCACATAAATGCGATCTGTGTCAGGAGCGCACGGCTGGCCCGGCGTGTGTTCAGGTGTGCCCCACCAAGGCGCTGCATCTGGTCAGCCGCGATGATATCGACACCATGATCCAACAAAAACAACGGCGTGCGGCACTTGATGACGCCGCAGGAATCCAGTTCTGAACGGTGCCGTCCAGGTACGTGCAAGGAGATACAACATCATGCAAAAAGTGATTACCGTCTGTCCTTACTGTGGGTCAGGCTGCAAGATCAACCTGCTGGTTGAAAACGGCAAAGTGGTTGGCGCAGAAGGTGCGAACGGCGTAACCAACGAGGGCGAACTGTGCCTGAAAGGCTACTACGGCTGGGATTTTCTCAACGACACCAAACTGCTCACCCCGCGTTTGACCCAGCCGATGATCCGGCGCCAAAAAGGCGCGCCGTTTGAGGTAGTGTCCTGGGATGAAGCTATCGGTTTTGCCAGTTCGAAGCTGCTCGCCATCAAAGAAAAGTACGGCCCCGATGCCATCATGCATACCGGTTCATCACGCGGTCCCGGTAACGAAACCAACTATGTGATGCAAAAATTTGCGCGCGCAGTGACCGGCACCAACAATATCGACTGCTGCGCTCGCGTCTGCCACGGCCCTTCCGTGGCCGGATTGCAGGTGACGCTCGGCAACGGTGCCATGAGCAACTCCATTTGCGAGATTGAGAATACTGAGTGCATTCTGGTGTTTGGCTACAACGCCGCTGACTCTCACCCCATCGTGGCACGTCGCATCATCAAAGCCAAAGAGCGTGGCGCAAAAGTTATCGTGTGCGATCCGCGCCACATCGAAACCGCCCGCATCGCCGATCTCTGGCTGCCACTGAAAAATGGCTCCAACATGGCGTTGGTTAACGCGTTTGCCAACGTATTGATCAACGAGGGACTTTACGACACCAACTTTGTGGCACAGCACACGGAAGGATTTAATGAATACCGTGCGTTGGTGGCCAAATACACTCCGGAATACGTTGCAGAAATCACCGGTCTGTCTCCGCAGTTGATTCGCGATGCCATGCGTATGTATGCCGCCGCGCCGTCTGCCACCATCCTGTGGGGCATGGGCGTCACACAGTGGACGCAGGGCGTTGACGTGGTGAAAGGGCTTTCCGGTCTGGCGTTGCTCACTGGTAATCTGGGGCGTCCCAACGTCGGCGTTGGCCCGGTGCGTGGTCAAAACAACGTGCAGGGGGCGTGCGACATGGGCGCACTGCCGAACCAATTCCCCGGCTACCAGAATGTGACCGACCCAGACGTGCGAGCCAAGTTTGCCAAAGCCTGGGGCGTGCAAGATCTGGCCGGACATGTCGGTTATTCACTGACGGATGTGCCGCACAAAATCAAGGAAGGTAAGATCAAGGCCAACTACCTGATGGGGGAAGACCCACTTCAGACGGAGCCGGATTTGTCGATGGTGCGTGAAACTTTCGCCGAATTGGAACTGCTGATCGTACAAGACATCTTTATGACCAAGACGGCGGCAATGGCGGACGTTATCTTCCCGGCGACCTCCTGGGGAGAACATGAAGGGGTGTATTCCGCTGCTGACCGTGGCTTCCAGCGCTTCTACAAAGCGGTGCAGGCAAAAGGCAACGTCAAGCCTGACTGGGAGATCATCAGCCTGATGGCAACGGCGATGGGCTACCCGATGCACTACAACAATACTCAAGAAATTTGGGACGAACTGCGCCACCTGTGCCCGCTCTACTTCGGCGCAACCTACGAGAAAATGTCCGGTTTGGGCTACATTCCCTGGCCGTGTCTGACGGAGGATAGCCCCGGCACACCGTGGCTGTACGCCGGTAACAAGTTCGACCGTCCCGGCGGCAAAGGATTGTTGTTTGCCACGGAATGGCGTCCGCCGATGGAACAAACCGACAGCGATTATCCGTTGGTGCTCTCCACGGTGCGCGAAGTGGGCCACTACTCATGCCGCTCCATGACCGGCAACTGTACTGCGCTGCAAACGCTGGCGGACGAACCGGGCTACGTACAAGTCAGCCCGGCAGACGCTGAACACCTTGGCCTGCGCGATCAGCAGTTGGCGTGGGTCTCTTCCCGTCGTGGCAAGGTGATCAGCCGCGTGATGGTCAGCGAACGCATCAATAAAGGTGCGGTATACATGACCTATCAATGGTGGATCGGTGCCTGTAACGAACTGACGCTGGATGAAGTTGACCCCATATCCAAAACGCCAGAATACAAGCACTGCGCGGTGAAACTGGAAGCCATTGAGAATCAGGCATGGGCTGAAAACTTTGTGCAACAAGAATACAGCGCATTGAAAGCCCGCCTGCGGAAGGAAGCCGAGGTGGCGGGAGCGTAAAGGATCCGTCATCCGACGGAGGGCGAATTTATGCAGAGGACTGCGCTATGTTTCGTGCGCTAACCGTTCTGCATATCTCTGCCACTCGCGTGGCACGCGCCCGACACGGGGTGTGCAGTCGCCCACACCCCGTGACCCCGCGCTCTTTGCGGAATGGTGTCGCTACGCGATACCTTCGGAAACCGTTGTCGCCGGACGGACCGCCAGCGACGTGCTCCCGGCACGGCGCTGGCTTTCGCCGCATCCATGCGGCTCATCCTGGCGTCATCGTTTTCCTCAGCACCATTCAACGCGGATATCAACACCCCACATGTAGCGAAAAAGTTTTTGAGTAATCCCTGGACTTACTCCATCTCCTCGATATCTTTCACCGAGATCCCCATACGCTGCATCCGCGATAACAATGTGGTACGTTTCACCCCCATGCGTGCCGCTGCGCCTTTTGGCCCGGCGACAATGCCGTTGGTTTCACGCAGCACGCGGATAATTTTTTGCCGCTCGGATTCCACTTCGTCGTCCTGTAACGGCTGACGGGGTGGCATATCCAGTGAGGTAGTTGCAGGTTTTTGAACATCGCTCGCTGACGGTGGCATCTGCTGAAACTCCGCCAGTTGCAGATTCAAGGTGGTGCCACGCGTGAGGATCACCGCGCGCTCGACGACATTTTCCAATTCCCGCACATTGCCCGGCCACGGCAGGCGGCTTAAACGACGCAGCACCTCAGAGGGAATATTGTCGATAGTGCGGTTCATCCGGCGGGCTATCTTGTGCGTGAAGAACTTCACCAGCAGCGGAATATCCTCCGGGCGCTCCCGCAACGGGGGAATGACGATGGGGAAGACATTCAACCGGTAATAGAGATCGCTGCGGTATTCTCGATCTGCCACCATCTGTTTTAAATCACGGTTGGTGGCTGCAATCAGGCGCACGTCAACAGAGATGACCTTACTGCCACCGAGTCGTTCAATTTCTCGCTCCTGCAACACGCGCAGCAGTTTGGGTTGCAACTCCAGTGGAATATCGCCCACCTCGTCGAGAAACAGCGTGCTGTTATCCGCCAGTTCAAAACGGCCCTGACGTTGCGCACTTGCCCCGGTAAAAGCCCCTTTTTCATGACCAAACAGATCACTCTCCAGAAGCCCGGAAGGGATAGCGGCACAGTTCATTTTTACCATGCGTTTGCCCTGCCTTGGGCTCAAGCGGTGTATGGCCCGGGCAATCAACTCTTTGCCGGTGCCCGTCTCGCCCAAAATCAGCACCGTGCTGTCGCTGGCGGCCACCATCTCTACTTGTTCCAACACCTGACGAATGGCCTGGCTGCAACCAATGATTTCACCAAAAGCATCGTCGCCATGCTGACGCACATGCTCGGTCAACTGTTCCGTCAGATAGAAGTTTTCATGGATCAGGCTGTCTTTCAGGCGGGTTATCTGCTCGTAGGCCACGGCGTTATCCAGCGCAATTGCGATACGTGCCGCAATTTGCCGCAACAGCCGAATATCCGCGTCGGTTACCGCCAATTCATGACGGTGGGCCAACTCCAACACCCCTAATACTCTGGTGCCAAAGGTTAGCGGCAATAGACACGCGTGGGTTAAGCCCCCGTCTAGTCGCTGCGCCAACGAACAACGCGTCGGTGTACCGGGTGTCCCCTCACCCGGTGCACTCAGCACCACGGCATTGTTTTGCATTACTTGCGCTGCCAGGGTTTCCGTCAGCGGCACTTTGCCTTGTTTGTGGTATGAGGTTTTTCCTGCGGGACTTTCTCCAGCAGGATAATGAGTGGCATAGTAGGTTAACGGCCCGTCCTCGTTCTCACCATCCCCCAGCGCCAGCGCGATAAAATCAATGCCAAAGAAACGGTGGATCTCGCGCGAGACCTCTTGCGCTAACGCCTTTAATTCCAGTTTGGAGATAACGGTATTAGTAACATCCACCAGAATGCGGTAGTGATCGCGTTCATGGCGCAGGGATTCTGTCTCTTTCTGCGACTGCTCGCGCGTCATGATATTTTCCAGCGCGCAGGTCACTACACTGGCCAATGCTTGAAAAAAAGCGATTTCACTGTCATCAAACAGGCTGCCGTCCGCCTTGAGAAACTCCAGGCCCCCCATCACGCGATCCGCACCCGTTCGTACCAGTGGCACCAGGCAGTAATCGCTTAACCCTAAATAGGCAGGATGTTGCGCCAGATAAGGGTAATCGCGCAAAAAATGCAACCGATCGCGCCGCTGGAGTGTGGCATAGGTCCAGCTCGCACTGCCCGGCCCTTCAGCCAGCAATGCCCCCTCTTCACTGCTCATCACCTTGTCGGTAAGCGGATCGTAGCGGTAAAAGCGAATCTGATTATGTAGCGGGTTCAACCAGAGCAGATGGACACGCTGAAACCTCACCACCGAAAAGGAGGCCCCCTGCAAAACCTGCAACAGATCGTCGACTGTGCGTTGTTGCAACAATGATTGGGAAACCTTTAACAGCGTATCCTGCCAGAGAATAGACTGTCGGGATGGAGAATCCGTCAAATGTATCGCCATAGCCACCGCAGTTTAATCACCATAATCCTTAAGGGTAATAGTGTAAGGGCTGACCACAGGAAATGACACGATGCGATAGCCATAGCTTGATCTGAATCGTGATTCATTTTCCTGAAGACAACCAGGGTGGCCCGTATTAACGAATTTTGATATTACTCACAGAAAATTACTGCAATAAATGAATGCCGCAACAGAGAATTTGTCTGCGATCGGCGCGCTGTTGCAGCACACTTTTCCCTCAGCTCTTCATTCTATTAATTACTAAGAGCGCAGTTTTCATAAGCAAAAATGATAACCATGCATATCAATGACAACAACAACCATTAACTTATTGTTTTAAATATAAATTAAATTCAGCTCAACGAATGAACAATCACCATTTAATTCTCATTTTAGATAAAAAAACTAAAATAAATGCGTTTTTTGCATAATTGTTTCTGTCTTTGCATGGTGAGGTATAAGAAAAAAAAGGTAAAACCGTAGAATCGTTGTAATATCTTGGCCCAGGCAATATCACCCATAAAACATGACTGGTGCAGCAGGTCGTGCTTTTCGCAGGCATGGCCGCCGAGATCTGCTGACTACCAATAACAATGTTTATTGCCTGAGTTTATTCATCAACATGAGGTCACTATGCAAAGGCAGAAGTTATTTAAGCAGATAGCGCTGGCTATCATCTTAGGGATATTGATTGGCTGGGCTTGTCATCATTTTCTGGATGGCGCACGAGCAAAAGAAGTTGCATCATACTTCAACATGGTCACCGACATCTTCTTACGCATGATCAAAATGATCATCGCACCGCTGGTGTTTGCTACCCTGGTTTCCGGGCTGGCAAGTATGGGCAACTCATCGGATGTAGGCCGTGTCGGTCTTAAAGCGATGACCTGGTTCATTACCGCTTCAGTTATTTCACTGCTGATCGGTATGCTGTTTGCCAACATTTTCCAACCAGGCGCAGGCATGAACCTGACCGCGCCAGCCACAGCGGTTGCAACTGGACTGAATACTGACGGCTTTACGTTGAAGAGCTTCATCAGCCATATCTTCCCGAAAAGCATCGTAGAAGCCATGGCGAACAACGAAATCCTCCAGATTTTAGTGTTCTCACTGTTCTTTGGTTCTGCGCTGGCCTATGTCAAAGCGAAAAACAAAGCAGCCACAGCCATCGATTCTTTGATTAATGAACTGGCTAAAGTGATGTTCCGCGTCACTGACTACGTGATGAATCTGGCACCCATCGCCGTGTTTGCTGCGTTGGCTTCTGCTATCACCACGCAAGGTCTGGGTCTGATTTATGACTTTGGTAAACTGATTGGCGAGTTCTATATTGGTCTGGCTGTGCTGTGGGCGGTATTGTTTGGCGCTGGCTATCTGTTCCTCGGCAAACCGATTTTCCACCTGGCCAAACTGATTCGCGAACCCACCATGCTGGCCTTCGCTACGGCAAGCAGCGAATCGGCTTATCCTAAAACCATGGAAGCACTGAACAAGTTTGGTGTGCCGAAAAAGATCTCCAGCTTCGTATTGCCGTTGGGTTATTCGTTCAACCTCGACGGCTCGATGATGTACCAGTCTTTTGCCATCCTGTTTATCGCGCAAGCCTACAACATTGACCTGAGCATCACTCAGCAGATCCTGATTCTGTTAACGCTGATGATCACCAGTAAAGGCATGGCGGGTGTTGCACGCGCTTCTGTTGTTGTCGTGGCGGCAACGCTGCCGATGTTCAGCCTGCCGGAAGCCGGTATTCTGTTGATTATCGGTATCGACCAGTTCCTGGATATGGGCCGTACTGCCACTAACGTAGTGGGCAACAGTATCTCCACCGCAGTGGTCGCGAAGCTCGAACAGAAAAATGGATTGATTGAGGATGACGTTGACGAAGAAGTCGAATACGACGAAGTCAAAGTCAGCTAAACCATCAACATCAGTGAAATAGCACACAACTGAAAAGCGGCCGATTGGCCGCTTTTTTTACCTGCGAAACTACGCACCGCTGGTTAATGATTCAAGCTCTTCATATAGCGCCAAAATTTCTCAGACGCGACATTGAGTTTGGCATTCATTCGATACAGGTAAACCCCCATGCGCATTACCGCATCGGGCATATCCAGCACTGCCAGCTCCCGATTTTTAAGTTCCTCCCGAATGGAGTAATCCGGTAACCAGGCAATGCCGTAGCCCTGCAACGTCATACGTTTAAGCAGGTCACTCATCGAAGAAACAAACGTTATTGAAAAACGCTCGCTGTTGGTGGCAGAAAGATAACGGTTCACCTGCCGCCCCATATAGCTGGTATCGGTGTAATTGAGCAGCGGCACCGTTTCGGATCGGGGGTTAAAAACGGGCTTTCCGGTTTTATCGCAAGCGCTGACCGGATAGAGATGGGATTCGAGGATCTTGGTGTGCATAAAAGGTTCAGACATCAGTTCTTCATTAAAGAAGGAAAAAATAAAATCGCTTTTCCCCTCTTTAAGATTGAGAACAGCCTCATCGACATCGATAGATTCCACATAGAATATTTTTTCCTGTGGTTCCGGTACCGTTTTTAACAATTCAGGAAGAATAAATACCGAAAGTGAATGCGCGGCGGCCAGGGTGATTTTATTTTTATAGTGGCTACCGCCGTGTAATTTATTTAACTGATAGGCCAGATCGTCTAGCGTATTACGAATATGGGCATGAAACAGCCGCCCTTGCTCCGTCAGTTTTAACGGGGTGGCATTTCTGTCAAATAATTCAATGCCGATGGCCGTTTCCAGCGCACGAATTCGACGGCTGAATGACGACTGAGAAATATTACGTTTTTCCGCAGCCAACGTAAAACTGCGATGTTCTTCCAACGCAATAAAGTCATACAGCCATTTTGTTTCAATGTTATTAAGCACACTCACCTCTATTCATCCTCAGGCCGCACAGCGCCTGACGCTACCACCACCGCTGCTGTACAGCCTGCGCAGTAGCATAACCAGGAAAAGCATAGCCACCGGGTTGGCTATGCAAATCATACATAGGGGATGGGAATTTAGCAATTCACATTCCGGCTGGTTGTGCGAAGATATTTTCAATCCTTTCATGTATTGAGGTTAATAACGTGAATAATTTAATCGGTATTCTTGGTGGAATGGGGCCAGGGGCGACGGTTGACGCCATGCAGAAATTAATTAACAACACACCGGCCAATAAAGACCAGGATCATATTCCTACCATTGCGGTATCCATCCCTGACATCCCGGATAGAACGCAATGTATTTTGAACCATGGCGCATCACCGTTGGATAAAATGGTTCAATATATGAAAATCCTCGAAAATGCCGGAGCAGAATGTATTATCATTCCTTGTAATACCGCTCACTTCTGGTTTGATGAATTAAAAAAACGCACTCATGTCGAAATGATCAGTATCATCGACACCACCTGCGAGTTGATTAAACAGCAACATTTGCACGCTGTTGGATTACTGGCAACCACCGCCACGTGCAAAGCAAAAATTTATCAGGATAACCTTAGCGCGCTGGGTGTCACCTGCCAGATCCCGGATGACACTGCACAGCAGGCGGTAATGGACAGCATTTATGCCTACAAGGCAGGCCGCATTGCCGATGCGCATCGACTTCTGGCACCGGTCAGAGACAGATTGCTTGATGCGGGCGTGGAAAAGTTGATTCTCGGCTGTACTGAGCTGCCGTTAATTCTCCAGCACGATATGACATCAGCACCAGAACACTACATTGATGCAACGGATGCACTGATCAAGAAAACCGTTGAGTGGTATTTCGCCCACTCTCCGCGCCATCCCAGCCATCAGGGTACGCCCCATCACCCGATTGCTGCCTGAGAACGATGCCCCACCACTTTTATGCACCAAGGTTGACCGCGATAAACACCGCTGATTTGCCCTGATTTTCGCCGCAACGCAGAAAAAAAGGGCGATCTGCCTAATCTCTCAGCAAACGATCGTCCTTTGCATGTTCTTCCTTTGACATCCCCGCACCACGCCGTTATTATGCGCCCCGTTCACACGATTCCTCTGTAGTTCAGTCGGTAGAACGGCGGACTGTTAATCCGTATGTCACTGGTTCGAGTCCAGTCAGAGGAGCCAAATTCTTGTTCTTATGCATCCTTGCGAATCCCTATGTGTTTTAGGTTCAACAGGTTAGCGTGAAAACCTTTCCCGATGCGTTCTTACTTTTCCCTCTGCATCGGGCGAATTTGGTGGTCAGATTTGGGGTCAGATTGGTTCGATAATGGAGTTACCCCCAAATGGCTCTTAACGATCTAAAAATCCGCAACTTAAAAACATCCGCTAAACCTTTTAAAGCCTCCGATTCACACGGTCTGTATTTACTCGTCAATCCCAACGGTTCACGCAACTGGTATCTTAAATATCGCATCAAAGGCAAAGAATCCCGTCTCAGCCTGGGGGCTTATCCGCTGATCACCCTTGCCGAAGCACGTCAGCAGAGTGAAACCATCCGCAAGCAGTTGGCGCAGAACATCAACCCGATGCAGCAGCGTATCGCTGAAAAGGCTGCCAGTTCCCCTGAAAAATGCTTTAAAACCGTCGCACTTGACTGGCATCGCAGCAACAAGGCCTGGTCAGAAAACCACGCCGCCCGACTGCTTGCCAGCATGAACAACCATCTCTTTCCGTCGATTGGAAACATGCTCGTGACGGAGTTAAAAACGCAGCACTTCACCACTCTGCTAAAAGGCATCGAAGCAAAGGGATTGCTGGAAGTCGCATCCCGCTCCCGGCAGTATCTGTGCAACATCATGCGTTATGCCGTGCAGCAGGGGCTGGTAGAAAACAACACGGCGCTGAACCTTGAAGGGGTAACCGCACCGCCGGTAAAGCGTCATTACCCTGCCCTAGAGCTTGAGCGCTTGCCGGAGTTGCTGGCGCGCGTTGGCGATTATACGGCCGGAAGGCATTTGACTCGATTAGCGGTGATGCTCACCCTGCATCTGTTTATCCGCTCCAGTGAATTACGTTTTGCCCGCTGGGGTGAGTTTGATTTCAAAAACAAGATATGGACCATTCCCGCCACCCGGGAGGCCATTACTAACGTGCGCTACTCCGGGCGCGGAGCAAAAATGTGCACCCCGCACCTCGTCCCCCTTTCTCAACAGGCCGTAGCTATTCTGCAACAGATACAAGATATCTCCGGCCATCAGGCATTGGTGTTCCCCGGCGACCATAACCCGTCCAAACCGATGAGTGAAAACACGGTTAACAGGGCACTGCGGTTAATGGGGTATGACACCAAAAATGATGTCTGTGGTCATGGGTTCCGCGCGATGGCATGCAGTGCCCTGATGGAATCGGAACTGTGGTCGCGGGATGCCGTCGAGCGCCAAATGAGCCATCAGGAGCGTAACAGCGTGCGGGCAGCCTATGTTCATAAAGCGGAGCACCTTCATGCGCGCATTGCGATGATGCAGTGGTGGTCGGATTATCTGGATGTAAACCGTGAGGGGTACGTTGCGCCGTATATTTATGCGAGAAGCTGTCGGGAAAATGAAAAGAGCAGAGTCAGTGGTTAAGGCGTTTCTACCCTTCTCTTAGCGAAAAGGTTAGTAAGGGGCCATGCAATACAGGTGGCCCCAACCAGACTCACTTAACCTTTTGGCTCGATACCAAGGCGCTTTAACTCTGCCCGGGCAAGCGTTTTCAACCAATTACCGAGACTCATCCCTGCATCCGCCGCTGCCGATTCGAGCTGCGCTTTCAACTCAGGATGAATGCGCATATGGAACGGAGGCGATTTTCCTGCACCGCGCGCCTGACTATCCCTGATTGACATGTGTACACCTAAAGCGTAGAGTAACATTTAGGTGTACACCCTATCATGGTAATACCGGTCAAAACAACGCCCCAACAGTGCTGTAACACTGCCAGGGCGTCTAACCACAACATTAAGGAGATTAATGCTATGGCTGATATCGATTGTAACACGAGCACGCCTTATCAATCACTGGCGGAGTGCGATAGCCTCTATTCTGCCATGAGTGCCGCACTGGCTCATCTGGACTTCGCAAGCATGAACAAGGATGAGTTGTCGCTGACCGCCTATTACTGTGCCGAGGCGCGCGCCGGGCTTTGTCATTGCCTCAATTTTATTGGCGATGCACTGATCACCTTTGCCGAGAATGAGGTATACGAATCCACGCCTGAGAGCCTGTGCCAATTAGGTCATGGGCTGACGGCTATCTGCCTACTTATTCCTGCCCTCACCGATATGCAAGAACGCGCGCAAGCATTGACTAGCAAGATTAGTATCTGACTGTGATAAGTCCCCAACCGTCAGTGAGGATGGTTGGGGTATGTTTACGAGGAGTTTTGCATTAACAGAATATTCTACAAATTATTTTTTCATTGCTGCTCGCATTTCTTTATTAAAATCATCTTTGCAAATAAAGATTTCATTTCTTTTTTCCCGCTAAAGAAAATTCCCAAACCCAACCCTCTAAAAGTGATGGGCATTATTATAAATAACACCCAGCTCAGGTTTAACCACTCGATTTTTACTCTTGAGAAGTATTAAGTTATCGACACACACCGTTTAAATTTGACATGATAATTAATGATAGCATCGTAACGTCAGCCTAGGTCACAAGGAGGCGTGTTATGCAACAACATGATCCATATGCAAAAGCTGGCAGCAAGATGTGCGACTGGGTGACAGTTAATGAAGCTGTTCACATTATGAAAAAACAAGCCAGTCTGGATTTATCAGACAGTGACATATACAGATATGCTCTGTGCAATAAATTACATTTATCCATTTACTTTCAATCACCGATTAAACTTAGAAGAGTACGATTATCGCAAGGTAAAATACATCTGATTAAAATTGATGATTCATTGGTTAACCGTTTATGTTTTCTTGACACTCACAGTTTTTCTAACGGAAACAATTTAATACCTAGTGCAACAGGTGAGTATATATCGCCTCACTCCCAAATTATTGATACGGCGTTAATTGGACATGAGTTTTTTGAAACACAACGATTATTAGCAACTACGCTGCATCTACGTCGGCCCTTGCAGCAAGACTGTGATGTAAACTATGGTATCTCAGTCATACATGCAGGAGAGTTATTTCAGGCATTTGAAATAAACTCATTATCCGAAAGAATAAAACAACAAATAATTAGGTTACCCAAAGCATTAGCCGAAGAGGTTAATCAGCATATTCCTTCCTGCTGTCTAAAGGATCATTGCAAAAAGCGGTATTTTCCTATCCATCATATCCCTCAGGATGCTTGCTTTGTACTCCGTCAAACTGAACTCGATAAACTTCGTAGAATATTATTAAAAAAAGATTCAACTCCACCCTCATCCACGCGTATATCATCTCCTCTCTCACGTCTTTTTTGGCTTTCCTGTAAGCATAATCAAATCATCACCCCATTAATTAATCAGCCGTATAAACTGGTGTCTATCTTTGAGCAGTGGGCTCAGGCTGACGGGATCAGCGATCGACTCAGTGGCGACACATTGAAAGCTGCACTTGAACGCGGCAAGCCTCATATATTGAAAGGATAAAACTCACTACGAAGACAGACTCAGGCATACTCATCGCCCATGCTCACAACGCGCGTTGTTGTTTGATAAGCGATTACTGATGCAGTTGCGCCAGTTCCTCTGCTGTCAGCCCAGTCATTTTCATTACAGCCGCATCATCCATGCCATTCTGCCGCATGGTGCTAACAATTTT
>NZ_JAGFPG010000019.1:0-990 GCF_025962675.1 Candidatus Symbiopectobacterium sp. NZEC127 | reverse complement strand
AGCCATTTTCCATTTCTGCAAAGCGAAGACATATTACAATTCTCCTCGCTGAAATTCCTGAACAAAAGCAACCTTTCTCTTCCATTGCTGTTCAACCATCACTTTCGGAAACAGAAAGAAGAGAGGCCGATAATGAATATTCACGAGATACAATGCCAACGGTTTTCCAACTGCATTGGGGGATAAGCAATGTTTGTCATTCTCAATTAATGCAGCAATGTCATCACAATATTTTACAGACGTACTTATAATATTTTCTTTGGTAAATAATGGCCATACATCTAAACGCATATTCAAAGCCTTCTTAAAATAAGCGTTATAATCTCTATCAGACTGACGAAGCGATGCACTATAACTGGACTCAGCCAGTACCAAATCCAGAGCTGATGAAATATAAACCACCCGACACAGCTCTGCGAGAAAAAGAAATGCCATAACAAAGGGAATAAAGAGTAAAGAAAACTCAAGTGCAGCACTTCCATTGCTTGAACGATACCATAACAACACACTTTCTCTCTTGTTGTTCAATTTTCATTCCTTTTACTTACACTGCCCACAACAACCAATAGCCAGAGCAAATAGCAACACCATAGGGTATAGTAATGACGTTATTTTTTGAGAATAGCTTATAATATAAACACGTAAGCAACGTGAGTGGAATCCCCGTCATTCCCATCAAAAATAAAAAATTACCTATATCTGTCGTTGAAAGCCCCGTTGATAATGCACATACCAGTTTAACATCACCTGCACCGATCACACCGACTATAGAGAAAACAAAACCGACACCAAACAATAGCAACAGTAATGGTAAAGAGCATTCTTCAAGATGGTGAAAAGTTAATAAAAGTGAAAGAGAAAAAATGAGCAATGTCGTCGCATTGGTAATTTTCCGATAACGAATATCCGTATAACAGACGAATGTCAATATTACACTGATGGTCATTGCAAGCATCCCTTCTAGTTTCACTTTACTTAATCCCTTAAACA
>NZ_JAGFPG010000018.1:0-1011 GCF_025962675.1 Candidatus Symbiopectobacterium sp. NZEC127 | reverse complement strand
CATCTGTTTTTATACGCATGCAGATAATTCTGGAATCTCTGCTATTATCAATAATGTTACAAGTAAAATTTGGTTAATGCTCACGTTGGTTGGGTGTTGTGAGTTTGGCCTATTAAAAAATACGGTAATATATAGTACAGAAATAATTTTCCAATTGGAAAGGTTATTCTTTTTTCGAGAAAGAAGTTCCTAATTGAACGTCGGTTAGGCAGGGCACTAAACTGGCAACCGATAGGTGAAGTCATGCTGAACACGTAATGGGAAATACAGGCAGCCTAAATTAACCAGAGTACCAACTAATTTGTCACTTACCGTAACACAGAGTAAACAACCTTATTAGTTAGTTACTGTTAAATTAACCTTTTAAAGGGATAGAGAAACTATGACATTAACAACAACTTTACCTATCGGAACTATTATTATTTTTTTCGGAAATGAAATACCTGATGGGTGGCTATTGTGCGATGGTAAAAATGGAACCCCTAATCTTATAGATAAATTCATATTAGGTGGAGGAATAAATAATGTGGGTGCTGGAAGTGAAAAAGAAATAATAAAGAATGCATCGGACGGCGTATACAGAATAAAACAATACACTGAATTTTCAGAGTCAAATATAAGTGTGGAAGTTTTAGAACATAGCTTATCTATTAGCGAACTTCCTAATCATAATCATAAGCAGGGAGACATCTATGATATAAATTATGCATTCGGTTTTGGTTATTGGAACGTTCCATTAAAAGATAGCTGGATAAATGGTGGAGCACTGAATAATACAAAGAATAATCGTGTAGCTCCTATTACTGAGTCTGTCGGTGGCAGTAAAGGGCATTCACATAAAGTAGAGTTTAATGATAAAACTCACAGGCATGATGTCGATATAATGCCACCATATTTTATACTTGCATACATAATGTACAAAGGCTTATTAAATAAATAACATTTTGCATCTGTGACAAAATCTCATAAAATATAGAGATTATATTCATAGCACTTTTTTGACGGATGGTG
>NZ_JAGFPG010000017.1:0-1237 GCF_025962675.1 Candidatus Symbiopectobacterium sp. NZEC127 | reverse complement strand
CGCACAAGCGGTGGAGCATGTGGTTTAATTCGATGCAACGCGAAGAACCTTACCTACTCTTGACATCCAGAGAACTTTCCAGAGATGGATTGGTGCCTTCGGGAACTCTGAGACAGGTGCTGCATGGCTGTCGTCAGCTCGTGTTGTGAAATGTTGGGTTAAGTCCCGCAACGAGCGCAACCCTTATCCTTTGTTGCCAGCGATTCGGTCGGGAACTCAAAGGAGACTGCCAGTGATAAACTGGAGGAAGGTGGGGATGACGTCAAGTCATCATGGCCCTTACGAGTAGGGCTACACACGTGCTACAATGGCGTATACAAAGAGAAGCGACCTCGCGAGAGCAAGCGGACCTCATAAAGTACGTCGTAGTCCGGATTGGAGTCTGCAACTCGACTCCATGAAGTCGGAATCGCTAGTAATCGTAGATCAGAATGCTACGGTGAATACGTTCCCGGGCCTTGTACACACCGCCCGTCACACCATGGGAGTGGGTTGCAAAAGAAGTAGGTAGCTTAACCTTCGGGAGGGCGCTTACCACTTTGTGATTCATGACTGGGGTGAAGTCGTAACAAGGTAACCGTAGGGGAACCTGCGGTTGGATCACCTCCTTACCTAATGATACTGATTCTGTGAAGTGTTCACACAGATTGTCTGATGAAAATGCTGAGCAAAGCACCTGTTGATGAATGAGTTTCTGACTCATGCTGATACGAACCGATTAGAGCAGTTGTGTTAATCGGGTTTTCGTGTCCCCATCGTCTAGAGGCCTAGGACACTGCCCTTTCACGGCTGTAACAGGGGTTCGAATCCCCTTGGGGACGCCATACCGATAATGAGTGAAAGACATTATCACCGGTTCTGCCGAACCGACAATAACGTAAAGATGACTTTCGAGTCGTGTTTACGATATTTGCTCTTTAACAATCTGGAACAAGCTGAAAATTGAAACGAGCAATAGTGGCTCACTACTACTATTGTGATTCTCTCAAGCTTTCACATCCGAAACATTTTCGGGTTGTGAGGTTAAGTGAATAAGCGTACACGGTGGATGCCTAGGCAGTCAGAGGCGATGAAGGGCGTGCTAATCTGCGAAAAGCGTCGGTAAGCTGATATGAAGCGTTACAACCGACGATACCCGAATGGGGAAACCCAGTGCAATCCGTTGCACTATCATGTCATGAATACATAGTGGCATGAGGCGAACCGGGGGAACTGAAACATCTCAGTACCCCGAGGA
>NZ_JAGFPG010000016.1:0-1241 GCF_025962675.1 Candidatus Symbiopectobacterium sp. NZEC127 | reverse complement strand
ACCGAGACGTTCTTGACCTCTACCGTCTTGCCATTGACGTCGGTAAACACCAGATCCACGGTTTTTTCGCTGCTGGTGCCGCTCACCGGCGTCGCCGTCGACTCGCTGGTATTGATAAATCCGTCATCGCCGGCAAAGTGCTCGATATCGACACTCGGGCCGGTGACATCCAGGGTGGAGTTGGCGGTATCGTGCGCCTGATTGCCCGCCGGGTCAGTGGCGGTAGCCCTGGCTTCCACCTTGCCCTCCGTCAGGCTGCTCAGATCGGCGTTGGTGCTCCACTTGCCGTCCACCACGCTGACATTTTTCACTTCAACGGTCTTGCCGTTGACGTCGGTAAACAGCAGATCGACGGTCTTCTCGCTGCTGGTGCCGCTGACTGGCGTCGCCGTCGACTCGCTGGTATTGATAAAGCCGTCATCACCGGCAAAGTGCTCGATATCGACGCTCGGTCCGGTGACGTCCAGCGTCGAGTTGGCGGTGTCGTGCGCCTGATTACCGGCTGGGTCAGTGGCGGTAGCCCTGGCTTCCACCTTGCCTTCCGCCAGACCGCTTAGATCGGCGTTGGTGCTCCACTTGCCGTCCACCACGCTGACGTTCTTGACCTCTACCGTCTTGCCGTTGACATCGGTAAACACCAGATCGACGGTTTTTTCGCTGCTGGTGCCGCTGACCGGTGTGGCGGTGGACTCGCTGGTATTGATATAGCCATCGTCGCCGGCAAAGTGCTCGATATCGACGCTCGGGCCGGTCACGTCCAGCGTCGAGTTGGCGGTGTCGTGCGCCTGATTACCGGCCGGGTCCGTAGCGGTAGCTTTGGCTTCCACCTTGCCTTCCGCCAGACTGCTCAGATCCGCCGTGGTGCTCCACTTGCCGTCCACTACCGATACGTTCTTGACCTCAACCGTCTTGCCATTGACGTCGGTAAACACCAGATCAACCGTCTTCTCACTGCTGGTGCCGCTGACTGGCGTGGCTTTGGATTCCGCGGTATTGATATAACCGTCGTCGCCGGCAAAGTGCTCGATATCGACACTCGGGCCGGTCACGTCCAGCGTAGAACTGGCGGTGTCGTGCGCCTGGTTACCGGCAGGATCGGTCGCCGTGGCCTTGACGTCCACCTTGCCCTCGGCCAGATCGCTCAGATCGGCCGTGGTGCTCCATTTGCCGTCTACCACGGTCACACCGGTTACCGTAACGACCTTGCCGTTCACGTCCGTGAACGTCAGATCCACCGTCTT
>NZ_JAGFPG010000015.1:0-3004 GCF_025962675.1 Candidatus Symbiopectobacterium sp. NZEC127 | reverse complement strand
CCTGGCAGTTCCCTACTCTCACATGGGGAAGCCCCACACTACCATCGGCGCTACGGCGTTTCACTTCTGAGTTCGGCATGGGGTCAGGTGGGACCACCGCGCTATCGCCGCCAGGCATATTCTGTTTCATCTCACCCGTCCTTTCGGACCAGCAAGACCAATCTGTCAACAAGCTGAACTTGATTATACGAGTACCGATTCTCTACACCAACACCAAAACATCTTCGGCGTTGTAAGGTTAAGCCTCACAGGTCATTAGTACTGGTTAGCTCAATGCATCGCTGCACTTACACACCCAGCCTATCTACGTCGTCGTCTTCAACGGCCTTTCAGCGTCCTCTAGGGACAAGGGAGAACTCATCTCGGGGCAAGTTTCGTGCTTAGATGCTTTCAGCACTTATCTCTTCCGCACGTAGCTACCGGGCAATGCCATTGGCATGACAACCCGAACACCAGTGGTGCGTTCACTCCGGTCCTCTCGTACTAGGAGCAACCCCCCTCAATTCTCCAACGCCCACGGCAGATAGGGACCGAACTGTCTCACGACGTTCTAAACCCAGCTCGCGTACCACTTTAAATGGCGAACAGCCATACCCTTGGGACCTACTTCAGCCCCAGGATGTGATGAGCCGACATCGAGGTGCCAAACACCGCCGTCGATATGAACTCTTGGGCGGTATCAGCCTGTTATCCCCGGAGTACCTTTTATCCGTTGAGCGATGGCCCTTCCATTCAGAACCACCGGATCACTAAGACCTACTTTCGTACCTGCTCGAGCCGTCACTCTCGCAGTCAAGCTAGCTTATGCCTTTGCACTAACCTCCTGATGTCCGACCAGGATTAGCTAACCTTCGTGCTCCTCCGTTACTCTTTGGGAGGAGACCGCCCCAGTCAAACTACCCACCAGACACTGTCCCCAGTCCGGATTACGGACCCAGGTTAGAACATCAAACATTAAAGGGTGGTATTTCAAGGTTGGCTCCATGCAGACTGGCGTCCACACTTCAAAGCCTCCCACCTATCCTACACATCAAGGCTCAAGGTTCAGTGTCAAGCTATAGTAAAGGTTCACGGGGTCTTTCCGTCTTGCCGCGGGTACACTGCATCTTCACAGCGAGTTCAATTTCACTGAGTCTCGGGTGGAGACAGCCTGGCCATCATTACGCCATTCGTGCAGGTCGGAACTTACCCGACAAGGAATTTCGCTACCTTAGGACCGTTATAGTTACGGCCGCCGTTTACTGGGGCTTCGATCAAGAGCTTCTCCTTGCGGATAACCCCATCAATTAACCTTCCAGCACCGGGCAGGCGTCACACCGTATACGTCCACTTTCGTGTTTGCACAGTGCTGTGTTTTTATTAAACAGTTGCAGCCAGCTGGTATCTGCGACTGCGCAAAGCTTGGAGAGCAAGTCTCTTCACCTCGCACAGCGTGCCTTCTCCCGAAGTTACGGCACCATTTTGCCTAGTTCCTTCACCCGAGTTCTCTCAAGCGCCTTGGTATTCTCTACCTGACCACCTGTGTCGGTTTGGGGTACGATTCAATGTTACCTGATGCTTAGAGGCTTTTCCTGGAAGCTGGGCATCTGTCACTTCAGTACCGTAGTACCTCGTCATCACGCCTCAGTGTTAACAGCGACCCGGATTTACCAAAGTCACCCACCTACACGCTTAAACCGGGACAACCGTCGCCCGGATGACATAGCCTTCTCCGTCCCCCCTTCGCAGTAACACCAAGTACAGGAATATTAACCTGTTTCCCATCGACTACGCCTTTCGGCCTCGCCTTAGGGGTCGACTCACCCTGCCCCGATTAACGTTGGACAGGAACCCTTGGTCTTCCGGCGAGCGGGCTTTTCACCCGCTTTATCGTTACTTATGTCAGCATTCGCACTTCTGATACCTCCAGCAAACCTCACAGTTCACCTTCAACGGCTTACAGAACGCTCCCCTACCCAACAACGCCTAAGCGTCGCTGCCGCAGCTTCGGTGCATGGTTTAGCCCCGTTACATCTTCCGCGCAGGCCGACTCGACCAGTGAGCTATTACGCTTTCTTTAAATGATGGCTGCTTCTAAGCCAACATCCTGGCTGTCTGTGCCTTCCCACATCGTTTCCCACTTAACCATGACTTTGGGACCTTAGCTGGCGGTCTGGGTTGTTTCCCTCTTCACGACGAACGTTAGCACCCGCCGTGTGTCTCCCGTGATAACATTCTTCGGTATTCGTAGTTTGCATCGGGTTGGTAAGTCGGGATGACCCCCTAGCCGAAACAGTGCTCTACCCCCGAAGATGAATTCACGAGGCGCTACCTAAATAGCTTTCGGGGAGAACCAGCTATCTCCCGGTTTGATTGGCCTTTCACCCCCAGCCACAAGTCATCCGCTAATTTTTCAACATTAGTCGGTTCGGTCCTCCAGTTAGTGTTACCCAACCTTCAACCTGCCCATGGCTAGATCACCGGGTTTCGGGTCTATACCCTGCAACTTAACGCCCAGTTAAGACTCGGTTTCCCTGCGGCTCCCCTATACGGTTAACCTTGCTACAGAATATAAGTCGCTGACCCATTATACAAAAGGTACGCAGTCACCCTGATAAATCAAGGCTCCCACTGCTTGTACGTACACGGTTTCAGGTTCTATTTCACTCCCCTCGCCGGGGTTCTTTTCGCCTTTCCCTCACGGTACTGGTTCACTATCGGTCAGTCAGGAGTATTTAGCCTTGGAGGATGGTCCCCCCATATTCAGACAGGATGTCACGTGTCCCGCCCTACTCATCGAGCTCACAACCTGTGCATCTTCGTGTACGGGACTATCACCCTTTACTGTGCGACTTTCCAGACGCTTCCACTGACACACAAGCTGATTCAGACTCTGGGCTCTTCCCCGTTCGCTCGCCGCTACTGGGGGAATCTCGGTTGATTTCTTTTCCTCGGGGTACTGAGATGTTTCAGTTCCCCCGGTTCGCCTCATGCCACTATGTATTCATGACATGATAGTGCAACG
>NZ_JAGFPG010000014.1:0-5073 GCF_025962675.1 Candidatus Symbiopectobacterium sp. NZEC127 | reverse complement strand
GTGCTCCACTTGCCGTCCACCACGCTGACATTCTTGACCTCTACCGTCTTGCCATTAACGTCGGTAAACACCAGATCAACCGTCTTCTCGCTGCTGGTGCCGCTGACCGGCGTCGCCGTCGACTCGCTGGTATTGATAAAGCCGTCGTCACCGGCAAAATGCTCGATATCCACGCTCGGACCAGTGACATCCAGCGTCGAGTTGGCGGTGTCGTGCGCCTGATTACCCGCCGGGTCCGTAGCCGTGGCTTTGGCTTCCACCTTGCCTTCCGCCAGACTGCTCAGATCGGCCGTGGTGCTCCACTTGCCGTCCACTACCGAGACGTTCTTGACCTCAACGGTTTTGCCGTTAACGTCGGTAAACACCAGATCGACCGTCTTCTCGCTGCTGGTACCACTCACTGGCGTCGCCGTCGACTCGCTGGTATTGATAAAGCCGTCATCACCGGCGAAGTGCTCGATATCGACCGTCGGACCAGTCACATCCAGCGTGGAATTGGCGGTGTCGTGCGCCTGATTACCCGCCGGGTCCGTAGCCGTGGCTTTGGCTTCCACCTTGCCCTCCGCCAGGCTGCTCAGATCGGCCGTGGTGCTCCACTTGCCGTCTACCACGGTCACACCGGTTACCGTAACGACCTTGCCGTTCACGTCCGTGAACGTCAGATCGACCGTCTTCTCACTGCTGGTGCCGCTGACCGGCGTGGCTTTGGATTCCGCGGTATTGATATAACCGTCGTCGCCGGCAAAGTGCTCGATATCGACGCTCGGGCCGGTGACGTCCAGCGTCGAGTTGGCGCTGTCGTGCGCCTGATTACCCGCCGGGTCAGTGGCGGTGGCTTTGGCTTCCACCTTGCCTTCCGCCAGGCTGCTCAGATCGGCGCTGGTGCTCCACTTGCCGTCCACTACCGAGACGTTTTTCACTTCAACGGTTTTGCCGTTGACGTCGGTAAACACCAGATCCACGGTTTTTTCGCTGCTGGTGCCGCTGACTGGCGTGGCAGTGGACTCGCTGGTATTGATATAGCCGTCATCGCCGGCAAAGTGCTCGATATCGACGCTCGGACCGGTGACATCCAGCGTCGAGTTGGCGGTGTCGTGCGCCTGATTGCCCGCCGGGTCAGTGGCGGTAGCTTTGGCTTCCACCTTGCCCTCGGCCAGGCTGCTCAGATCGGCCGTGGTGCTCCACTTGCCGTCCACTACCGATACGTTCTTGACCTCAACGGTTTTGCCATTAACGTCGGTAAACACCAGATCAACGGTCTTCTCACTGCTGGTGCCGCTGACCGGGGTCGCCGTCGACTCGCTGGTATTGATATAGCCGTCGTCACCGGCAAAGTGCTCGATATCGACGCTCGGGCCAGTCACGTCCAGGGTCGAGTTGGCGGTGTCGTGCGCCTGATTGCCGGCCGGGTCCGTGGCCGTGGCTTTGGCTTCCACCTTGCCTTCCGCCAGGCTGCTCAGATCGGCCGTGGTGCTCCACTTGCCGTCCACCACGCTGACATTCTTGACCTCTACCGTCTTGCCGTTGACATCGGTAAACACCAGATCAACGGTCTTCTCACTGCTGGTGCCGCTGACCGGGGTAGCGGTGGACTCGCTGGTATTGATATAGCCATCGTCGCCGGCAAAGTGCTCGATATCGACGCTCGGTCCGGTGACATCCAGCGTCGAGTTGGCGGTGTCGTGCGCCTGATTGCCGGCCGGGTCCGTGGCCGTGGCTTTGGCTTCCACCTTGCCTTCCGCCAGGCTGCTCAGATCGGCCGTGGTGCTCCACTTGCCGTCCACTACCGAGACGTTCTTGACCTCAACGGTTTTGCCATTGACGTCGGTAAACACCAGATCGACCGTCTTCTCACTGCTGGTGCCGCTGACTGGCGTGGCTTTGGATTCCGCAGTATTGATATAGCCGTCGTCGCCGGCAAAGTGCTCGATATCGACGCTCGGGCCGGTGACGTCCAGGGTGGAATTGGCGGTGTCGTGCGCCTGATTACCCGCCGGGTCAGTGGCCGTGGCTTTGGCTTCCACCTTGCCCTCGGCCAGGCTGCTCAGATCGGCCGTGGTGCTCCACTTGCCGTCCACCACGGTCACACCAGTTACCGTGACAACCTTGCCGTTCACATCCGTGAACGTCAGGTCAACCGTCTTCTCGCTGCTGGTCCCACTCACTGGCGTGGCGGTGGACTCGCTGGTATTGATAAAGCCGTCGTCGCCGGCAAAGTGCTCGATATCGACGCTCGGGCCAGTCACATCCAGCGTCGAGTTGGCGGTGTCGTGCGCCTGATTACCCGCCGGGTCAGTGGCGGTAGCTTTGGCTTCCACCTTGCCTTCCGCCAGACTGCTCAGATCGGCGTTGGTGCTCCACTTGCCGTCCACTACCGAGACATTTTTCACTTCAACGGTTTTGCCGTTGACGTCGGTAAACACCAGATCAACCGTCTTCTCGCTGCTGGTACCACTGACCGGCGTGGCGGTGGACTCGCTGGTATTGATAAAGCCGTCATCGCCGGCAAAATGCTCGATATCGACGCTCGGGCCGGTGACGTCCAGCGTCGAGTTGGCAGTGTCGTGCGCCTGATTGCCTGCCGGGTCAGTGGCGGTAGCTTTGGCTTCCACCTTGCCCTCCGCCAGGCTGCTCAGATCGGCCGTGGTGCTCCACTTGCCGTCCACCACGCTGACATTCTTGACCTCTACCGTCTTGCCGTTGACGTCGGTAAACACCAAATCGACCGTCTTCTCACTGCTGGTGCCGCTCACTGGCGTCGCCGTCGACTCGCTGGTATTGATATAGCCATCATCGCCGGCAAAGTGCTCGATATCCACGCTCGGGCCGGTGACATCCAGGGTGGAATTGGCGGTGTCATGCGCCTGATTACCGGCCGGGTCAGTGGCGGTGGCTTTGGCTTCCACCTTGCCTTCCGCCAGGCTGCTCAGATCGGCCGTGGTGCTCCACTTGCCGTCCACCACGCTGACATTCTTGACCTCTACCGTCTTGCCATTAACGTCGGTAAACACCAGATCAACCGTCTTCTCGCTGCTGGTGCCGCTGACCGGGGTGGCGGTGGATTCCGCAGTATTGATATAGCCGTCGTCACCGGCAAAGTGCTCGATATCGACGCTCGGGCCAGTCACGTCCAGCGTCGAGTTGGCGGTGTCGTGCGCCTGATTGCCGGCCGGGTCCGTGGCGGTGGCTTTGGCTTCCACCTTGCCTTCCGCCAGGCTGCTCAGATCCGCCGTGGTGCTCCACTTGCCGTCCACTACCGAGACGTTCTTGACCTCTACCGTCTTGCCATTGACGTCGGTAAACACCAGATCCACGGTTTTTTCGCTGCTGGTCCCACTGACCGGCGTGGCGGTGGACTCGCTGGTATTGATAAAGCCGTCATCGCCGGCAAAGTGCTCGATATCGACGCTTGGACCGGTCACATCCAGCGTCGAGTTGGCGGTGTCGTGCGCCTGATTGCCGGCCGGGTCTGTGGCGGTGGCTTTGGCTTCCACCTTGCCTTCCGCCAGGCTGCTCAGATCGGCGCTGGTGCTCCACTTGCCGTCCACCACGCTGACATTTTTCACTTCCACGGTCTTGCCGTTGACGTCGGTAAACACCAGATCGACGGTCTTCTCGCTGCTGGTGCCGCTCACTGGCGTGGCGGTGGATTCGCTGGTATTGATATAGCCGTCATCGCCGGCAAAGTGCTCGATATCTACCGCCGGACCAGTGACATCCAGCGTCGAGTTGGCGCTGTCATGCGCCTGATTGCCGGCCGCATCGGTGGCGGTGGCTTTGGCGTCGATCTTGCCCTCGGCCAGACTGCTCAGATCGGCACTGGTACTCCACTTGCCGTCCACCACGCTGACATTTTTCACTTCAACGGTCTTGCCATTAACGTCGGTAAACACCAAATCGACCGTCTTCTCACTGCTGGTGCCGCTGACTGGGGTGGCGGTGGACTCGCTGGTATTGATAAAGCCGTCATCGCCGGCGAAGTGCTCGATATCGACGCTCGGACCGGTGACGTCCAGCGTCGAGTTGGCGCTGTCGTGCGCCTGATTGCCGGCCGGGTCAGTGGCGGTGGCTTTGGCTTCCACCTTGCCCTCCGTCAGGCTGCTCAGATCGGCGTTGGTGCTCCACTTGCCGTCTACTACCGAGACGTTCTTGACCTCTACCGTCTTGCCGTTGACGTCGGTAAACACCAGATCCACGGTCTTCTCGCTGCTGGTGCCGCTGACTGGCGTCGCCGTCGACTCGCTGGTATTGATATAGCCGTCATCGCCGGCAAAGTGCTCGATATCCACGCTCGGACCGGTGACGTCCAGCGTCGAGTTGGCGCTGTCGTGCGCCTGATTGCCGGCCGGGTCCGTGGCGGTGGCTTTGGCTTCCACCTTGCCCTCGGCCAGACTGCTCAGATCGGCCGTGGTGCTCCACTTGCCGTCCACTACCGAGACATTTTTCACTTCCACGGTTTTGCCGTTGACGTCGGTAAACACCAGATCGACGGTTTTTTCGCTGCTGGTGCCGCTCACCGGCGTGGCGGTGGACTCGCTGGTATTGATAAAGCCGTCATCGCCGGCGAAGTGCTCGATATCGACGCTCGGACCGGTGACGTCCAGCGTCGAGTTGGCGCTGTCGTGCGCCTGATTGCCGGCCGGGTCCGTGGCCGTGGCTTTGGCTTCCACCTTGCCTTCCGCCAGACTGCTCAGATCGGCCGTGGTGCTCCACTTGCCGTCCACTACCGATACGTTTTTCACTTCCACGGTTTTGCCGTTGACGTCGGTAAACACCAGATCCACGGTCTTCTCACTGCTGGTGCCGCTGACTGGCGTCGCCGTCGACTCGCTGGTATTGATAAAGCCGTCGTCACCGGCAAAGTGCTCGATATCGACCGTTGGACCAGTGACATCCAGGGTGGAATTGGCGGTGTCATGCGCCTGATTACCCGCCGGGTCCGTGGCGGTGGCTTTGGCTTCCACCTTGCCTTCCGCCAGGCTGCTCAGATCGGCGCTGGTGCTCCACTTGCCGTCCACTACCGATACGTTCTTGACCTCAACGGTTTTGCCATTGACGTCGGTAAACACCAGA
>NZ_JAGFPG010000013.1:0-9010 GCF_025962675.1 Candidatus Symbiopectobacterium sp. NZEC127 | reverse complement strand
AAATAAGTGGTATTATAACCATGTTACGAGCAAATATAGATGGATATTGTCACTGTATGGTTACTTATCTCACAAGAAATGCTGATGCTAGGTATGATAACACTGTAGAGCAATTAGGAATATGGAAATGTAATAGCTATTCTGGGTTGGCTATGTTTAATATAGCTATGGAGTCGATGACGACGAGAACTCGCGTTGATGTTTTATTTGACAAATCCGACGATAATCCAAAAGAGATAAAAGCTATTACGTTAGATCAAGAAAAACCGTAAAAATAATAAATCCATTGAGTGTGCTTATATACTATTTTTTGTGATCTAAATCAACAATGCTTTTTTAGGTTAATTACGATATTACTTTAATATAGGTTACATTGTTCATATTGATTTTTAAAATTATGTAATTTTTTGGTTGAGCGTTTTTGGTTATTAGTGTCTGTGTTTGTTTGGTATCAATTAGCTATTCTTATGAGATGGTATTTGATTGAATTATTATTTAATAAAATAAAAATGGAAATTTCTAAATACACCTTAGTGAATTCACATATACATATAATGAGGTTACACATGAAAGCACTAAAAAAAATACTATTTTTATTTTTAATAGCAATGTTTTCATCATTGGTATACTCCCTCCCAGTGAAAAAGGTTTATAGAGGTGATAATCGACCTCCCGAAGAGGTTTTTAAGAATGGTTTTTCTTCATGGTCAGAGAGTGGAGATAATGGTGTAAATATTAACTTCAATGCTCATGTTCTTGGCTTATCTGGAAGAAGGGCCGCTATTGGAACCAGAAATGATGCATTTATACCTACAAGTTCCAATCCACAAATAGCCAGAGGTTTTTCATATGATCTAATGGATATAGCGGAAAATAATGTTGCTTATCTTTACACAATAAGAGCTACCGAAGATTTCTATTCAGTTTCAGATACGATGTATCATAATTATGATGCATCTGGAATTAATATGTCACATGACGTAAGAGCCGTTGTAATGCGGGAACACGAATACGCTGCATATAGACATATTCCTAGTGAACTAATTGAATCCGTGACCGTTTATACTCGTCTGTCTAATAACGGAGGTGTTTTAGTACAAAACTTCCAAAACGGAAATTATGTAAATGCTGACACTCACTCTAATGACTCGCCTTTTACTTTTGGAAATCAAACGCCAATAACTAGCTCACCTATTTTATTAATGGGCTCATCATTGACAAATATTAATAACTCTCAACCAGATGACTCATCAACATTACCCTCGCCTCAGTATAACCCACAATCTTTATTTTCTTGTTTTCATTGTTTTTTTGTAAGCATTAAGTGAGCGCCGTATTGACTATTATTTATTGGTGAGATCTACGTTCCATGGCAGCAGTTCTGCCACTTTGTTGCTGGGCCACTCCGGGTGACCGTAAGGATTCGTTAATTTCTGGCAATAAGCCTGAAAGTTATATCTAAATATTTTATATAACCATTAGGCTGCATCTTTTGCTAAAGATACGTACCTGAAGAATGTCGCCCGGGAAATTTTTAACGTTTCACAAATCTCATTGATACTTAAAGATTTATCATGATACATATGCCTGGCCATCATCACTTTCGGTGCGCTTTTGCTGACTGCCCTGCGTCCTCCTTTTCGCCCCCGGGCGCGTGCAGCCGCGAGGCCTGCCCTGGTTCGCTCCTGGAGGAGGCGTCTCTCAAACTGGGCCAGGGACGAAAAAATGTTAAGCACCAGTTCACCCGATGCGGGTGTCAACGCCACGATCTTTGACCGTTTTTCACCATTTTTAATGTCCGCTATTCATCAACCAGGTTGACCGCTTTTCTCCAGCGATGCCTCATTGTTTTCTGGCGCTAGATTCTTGCTCAGCACGCCTGCTTTTCGTTTCTCTCTTAGCTGGTAGCTCTCCCCCTTGATATTCAGCGTCGTTGAGTGATGCAGCAACCTGTCCAGGATCGCCGTTGCCAGCACGTTGTCGCCGAACATCTCTCCCCAGTCCGCCAAACCCCTTGTTCGACGTCAGGATGATGCTTGCCTTCTCGTAACGCCGATTCAGCAGCCTGAAGAACAGGTTTGCCTCCTCACGGTTCATCGGCAGGTAGCCGATTTCATCAAGGATCAGCACTCGTGCATAACTCAGTTGCTGCAGTTGGCGCTCCAGCCGGTTTTCCTGCCGCGCCTTCATCAGCATCGCTATCAGCCTGTCAAGCGGCATGAACAGCACCCGATGCCCTGCATCAGCCGCTTTCACGCCCAGCGCCACCGCCAGATGCGTTTTGCCCACGCCCGGTGGGCCCAGCAGGATCACGTTTTCGCTTCGCTCCACGAACGCCAGGCCGGCAAGCTCTCTCACCACTTTACGGTCGATGCCCGGCTGGAAGCTGAAGTCGAACTGCTCCAGCGTTTTCACCCAAGGGAGCCGGGCTTGCTTCAGCCGGGACTCCATGCCGCGTTGATGGCGCCCGCTCCATTCCTGTTGCAGCGCTCGGCACAGGAACTCGCGGTAGTTGAGTTCTTCCTTCGCCGCCTGCTCCAGCAGGCTTTCCACCTGGTACCCCAGATGCTCCATTTTCAGGCGACTCAGCAGCGTTTCCAGTTCATGCATCACAGCAACTCCTCATAAGCACTCAACGGTCGGTGTTCTAGCATGCTCACCTGTTGCCACAGCAGCGCGTGGTGCTCCGGAACGGTCTGCCACCCGGCACCACGGTTGTTCAGGCGATGAGTGGCCACAAGCTGCTCATTGCCGTAGATCCTCAGCTCATCATACAGCATGATCCGGATGGAGACTGGGCGGCCGCACCAGGCCTCCGGCACGGAGTAACGATTACCTCGCACCTCGATATAGCCGTCCCAGGCCACATGACAGATGTCGAAGTAGCTGGTATCGAAGTCCGTTGCCGGCAACGCCTGCAGGTGCGCTTTTTCTTCCTCGAAGCGGGTCGCCGGTGTTTGCCGGAACTGGCGCAGCTCACGCTGGTCCGCGACCTCGGCAAGCCACTGCTCCAACAACTGATTAACGTGCGCGAAGCTGTCGAACTGCGTGTAACGGACGAAGAAGTTGTATTTCAGGTATTCAACCATGCGTTCAACCTTGCCCTTGGTTCGCGCGCGGCGGGGGCGACAAGCCCGGGGCTGGAAGTCATAGTGCTGTGCCAGTTGCAGGAAGCCGGCGTTGAACACCACATTGCCGTTGTGATTTTTCAGCACGGCCGCTTTCTGGTTATCGACCAGCACGGTTTTCACGCCGCCACCGAAGTAGCGCAAGGCCCGCACCAGGGACTCATAGGTGTGTTCCGCGTCCTGGCTCGACGCCGCAAAGACATGGAGGCGACGCGAGTAGCCCAGCGTGTTAACGGCGAAGTTGATTTTGCAGCGCTCACTGGCCACTTCCGCGTCGATTTCTCCCCAGTCATGCTGCAACTGGTAGCCTGGCTGGGTTTCGAAGCGCACGGTCTTTTTACCCGGCCGCATTTTGCGTTTGGGCTGGATGTAAGCCCGAAGCGTGGAGCGTCCGCCGGGATAGCCCATCTTTCTGATTTCATGGAATATCACTTCGGCGTTCCAGACGTTTTCGGTCAGACGCATATCGATGTACTCCATAAAAGGGCGGAGTTTTTCCATTCGCAGTCGGGCCTTGCGCGCCGGCGGTGACGGATAACGCAGGTACCGTCTGACGGTACGTTGGGAACAACCGATTTGGGTGGCAATATCGACAATGTAAGCGCCCTGATGGCGCATTTGCTTTATCATGAAAAAGTCCTCTCTGCTCAGCATGTTGATATCCTTTTCGGTGTCGGAACCATCAGGAAACAACATGTTGGGTGGAGCGGACAAATCAAATGGTGATTTAGGGACTTATATCACTGGTGCTGACAAAAGCGACAATAGAAGGGCTCAGAGAGCTATTATTGCGCTATGACCAGCTTTCCAGGCTGAGCAGTAACATCTGTATTCTGGAAGATATCCCCGAGATCAAACGCAAACAATTAGCGCTGGAAGGAATGAGCCTGGATGCAGCCAGTATGGTCGATATGGAGGCCAAAAAGCGATATGTGGTAACACTATCCTTGATACAGCGGCAACTGGCCAGAATCACTGATGATCTGTGTAATGTATTCTGCAAACAAATGGCTAAAGTACAGCACCGTGCTGCAGAAGAACTTGGTGGATACCTCTCCGCGAACCAGGACAAGACTGACGAAATTATTCGCCGGTTTGCCCAGCTTGACACTGTACTGAAGTCAGAGCAGTCGATTGAAGAGCAAATCGCCTGCATCTCCCAACTGGTATCGGCCCGCCAGGATTTATGTGAATTTTCCCAGATTCATGCTGAACACGGGGGTAAAAACGAAAGCCGCTTCATGTGGCGCCATTTCAAGACTCGCCGGACTCAAATTTTTCGTATTCTGAGCAAACTGACATTTGTGGCAACCAGACAGGATCAAAGTTTTGTTCAGGTCCTTGCATTCGTTCTGGCCAATAAACACCGGCACAGTGACTGGTTGCGTCTCGGGAGTAAGGAAAATGGCATACTGACCGCCCGGGATCTTGACAGGATCCCTGATAAATGGTGGGGACTGGTTACCGGAGAAACAAAGCGTAATAACACTCCACACAGGCTGAATCGACGAGCTCTTGAGGTTTGCGTTTGCCGCCAGCTGGTATCCGCAGATATTTGCGTACCCGGAGGGGATAGTTATTCCGATACCCGTACTCAGCTTTTACCTATGGAAAAATGCACAGAAATACGGGCTGAATATGGTGAACTGGTCGGCCTGCCAGTGGAGGGTAAATCCTTCGTCGGGCATTTACAGACGCGACTGAAAGAGGTGGCTGACAGCGTTGACCGGGGTTATATGGCCAATTCGTACTTCACCATAATCAACGACCGGCCTGTTCTGATAAAACTGGTCAAAAAACCGTTACCAGCAGGATTTAATGCCGTCAATAAAACCCTGACCACAAAATTACAGGCTCTCAATTTGTCAGTTCTTGATGCACTTGGCGACACAATGCACTGGCTGAAATGGGGACAGCATTTCGGTCCACTCAGTGGTCATGAAAGTAAAAGAGGTGATGAAGAATATCGGCAAATTCTGACGACCTTTGCCTATGGAACAGGACTGGGGACTGCGCAACTGGCAAGAAATATTACAGGCGTCGGAGAACGCCAGATTTCTTTTCTGAATCAACGGCATGTTACAGAAGAAAAGCTGGATGCAGCAATACGTTATACGGTCAACGGATACAAGCGATTCTGGCTGCCCGGCCTCTGGGGCGATCCCGGACGGGCCGCAGCCGATGGAACCAAATGGGATATTTATGAAAACAACATATTATCAGAATATCACATCCGTTATGGTGGCTGGGGCGGAGTTGCTTATTATCACGTCAGTGATACCGACATAGCTCTTTTCTCACATTTTATTCCCTGTGGCGTATGGGAAGCCATTTACATCCTCGATGGCCTGATATCGGATATCCAGCCAGATACTGTACATGGTGACACTCAGGCGCAAAATGCAGTGGTGTTTTGGCTGGCGTATCTGCTGGGGATCAGACTCATGTCCAGAATTCGTAACTGGAAGGATTTGAAATGCTATAAATCGTCATCTGAACAGACTTACCAGCATATTCAGGCGCTTTTCAGCAAGGATAATATCGACAGGGCGTTAATAGAACGACATTTACCCGATATGTTGCAGGTGGCTCAGTCTGTTAAAGCCGGCTACATTGCCCCGTCGACGATCCTGCGCAAACTGGGAACAGCCAGTCGTAAAAATAAATTGTATTTTGCCTTTCGGGAGCTTGGACGTGTAATCCGGACATTGTTTCTTCTGGAGTATGTCAGCAGTGAAGAGTTACGCAGAATGATCCAGGGGCAACAAATAAATGTGAAAGTTTTAATAAATTTGTGCAGTGGGTTTATTTTGCAGCCAGTACACTCGAAGAAAATGTACGGGATAAGCAAGTTGAAGATTATTAAATACAATCACCTCATTGCCAATTTGCTGATTTTTCATAATTGCCACTCAATGACAAAGGCACTTAAAGAACTACAAAGTGAAGGAATGGAACTTGCCAGGTCCCTTGCGTATCTTACGAACTCATTTATCCGGACATTATCCAGTACATTATATAAACATGGATATGCCCTTGCGGCCACGTTGTTGCGACGTCTTCTGGTGGAAGACGCGATTAATCAGGCGAAAAGCAAATATTACAGCTATGCCGTTTCCGATATGAAAAAAGCGATTGATTACAGTGAAGATCTGGAAGATGGCCCGCAGTTCCCGGGAACTGAAAGCTACCTCAGGACACTCTACGAACAACACAAGCGTAAAACGTCACTCTGGCCGTTGATGGCAGAGAAAATTCAGGGATTATCGGTGGGGAAAGACGGAATTTGCTACAAAAGGAGCCAGTCATGACCAGACAGGAATTATATGACTATGCGGTGTCATTGCTGGCAAAAAAGAATTACGCATCTGGTGATATGTACCGGCAGTTGACCCGACTGACCGAAAAAACAGAAGACGCGGAACGTGTTTTACGGCTTCTGACTGATAATCATTATCTTAATGATGTTCAATTTTCTGCTTATCTTTTTGACAAACATGTTAAGAAACTACATGGCCCCACACGGATAAAGCAGGAGCTTCGGCAGAAAGGATTTTCACAAGCGCTGATAGAGCAGGAACTCGAAAAGAGCAATATTGACTGGTATGCATTAGCAAAAGAAGCCAGAGTCAGGATGTTTGGTGAAATGTTACCCACTGACCGAAGGATAAAAACAAACAAATCAGGAACCTTCAGTACAAGGGGTTTGCGATGGATATGATATTTGAAGCGTTAAGCTAATCACAGCTGCAAATGCATGTTTCTCTCGTGCGGGGCGGAGCATGCATTTGTGTCAATAAATAGTTATAACCACTGGTAACTATATAACTTTTAGGCTTATTGCCAAATATTAACGAATCCTTACGGTCATCCAAAATCAGAGGTCATGCACGATAAGATCATCGGTTGGTATCTGACGATCCATCACTACCACTAAATCTGCGTCACGACCCAATTTTGGAAATAAGCCCCCTTATTTGCTAACAATGAATGTGGAATAAAATAAAACTGTCTTTATTCTGTACGGCTCAGTAAAGTAACAGCCATCACCTGATTCTTTTTGACTAGTAGGTTTGGGGCAATATGTAGTTGCAGACATACAAAGAAGAACGAACGGAATAAAATTCGCTATATAAGAATTTATTCCGGGCATGCGTTCTCGGGAGTAAATAAACTCATCATTAATCACAGGGGGGGCGTATATATAATTGGGGTTAGCGATAATTGGTGGTGTACTGTTCGTTGTGTACCTTCTGACTCCTCTAATAGAACTGGCAGGAATAGGACCATGTGATATCCACTCAGATTGTCTCATTGCATCATTCACTCCGGCGGTATAATTACTCGCAATTAGGGAATCTGCCATATTATAAAAATGCTCTCCAGAGTCAATAATATAGACATATGTAACTCTTTGAGTTGGACTCAGGAGCCGTTGGGCATAATGTTCTGCATATTCTGAATCTGTACTGACAGAAATAAAAGAACTATTTCCTTGTCCATGTCGACAACTAATCCCCCGAGAATGGTCTCTAATACTCGTGTTATTACCAAGATTTGAAAATCCATTGGCAAATATTTCCGTTTCATTCCGTGTGTCTACTCGATAAAATACTCCTTTATTTGGCACATTATAAGCAAGTAGATTGTTAGAAGAAAAAACCAAAATTAATGTAATTAATGTCTTTGTCTTTGTCTTTGTCTTTGTCTTTGTCTTTGTCTTTGTCTTTGTCTTTGTCATTTTAAAACCTTTTTATATAAAATATATGATAGGTTGTTTTTTTTTGATGAACCATGAATGCAAGTGAAATGGCTTTATTTATATTATTTAAATGAAAAACAGGAGAAGCAAGAAAATAGAGACTGTGGATTGTACTGAGGTGAGGGTAATGTTGATGAATCCTCTGGTTGAGAATTGTTAATATTTATTAATGATGAGCCAATTAATAAGTTAGGTAAGTTGCTAACATACAAGGCTGAATGGTCTGGTCGTTCTGTCGTTGCCATCGATCAGTTTTTCCCCTCGTCTAAAAGGTGTCACTGTTGCGGGTATACATTGCCTAAATTGGCGTTAAATGTTCGGTCTTGGGTATGCCCTGAGCGCAATGCTGACCATGACCGTGATATTAACGCCGCCAAGAATATAAAAGCCGCTGGTCTAGCGGTGTTAGCCTTTGGAGAGTCTGTAAATCCTAAACTGCATCAAGCGGCTTAGGTTGGACTCTGTGAATTGGGACTCCTCGCCGTTTACGGCGGGAATTCCCAATTCACATGATTTACCATTTCTCTTTACCAAGGGTAATTGCCTTTATTTCTTTTTGATTCTCTTCACCTCCAACAAATAAAACATCAACGGTGTATCTCGTCACCATAGATTGCATAGCTAAATGAAACATAGCCAGTCCAGAATAGGAGTTACACTTCCATACACCTAATTGCTCTACCTGGTTATCATACCTAGTATCAGCATCAGCATCTCTTGTTAAATAAGTAACCATGCAATGACAATATCCATCTACGTTTGCTCGCAGCATGGTTATAATACCACTCTGTACGTAATTTCCTCTTGTCTCATAAGAAGAATCAGATGGTGGCGTAAGTTTTTCTTCCATTTCTTAGCCCTCTATTTTAAAAAATTCATCTTATTATTGTCATGTTAATTAGTCTAAGCTTTTTATTTTGGTCTGATGATATATTGCATGCGGTTAATTCTCCTTCATTAGCTGAAGAAAAGAAAAAACCTTCTAACCTTGAACATGCATCTTGATCTTGTGAATATATCTCCTCATTTATTGTTGTTTTTTTGTCTTGGATTGTTACCTTACAAGCAGAAACAATATCTCCATTCAAAGCTAAATGACCAAATTTATAAACTGATATTC
>NZ_JAGFPG010000012.1:0-31742 GCF_025962675.1 Candidatus Symbiopectobacterium sp. NZEC127 | reverse complement strand
GTCTAACGCGTCTCCTGCCTCTACCATGTAGTTTACCAGTGATATCGTCTGTTGTCTGGTCATGTAACCCGCCAGCAACAGCGTCACCAGTCTGTCCATCAACTCCGCCAGATCGCGTTGACGAATATGCTTTTGCAACAGGGTCAGCGCCGCCATGCTGCGATGCTCCATGATCTCATCATCCGGGATCACCGTGATATCCACCAGCGGGAAAGGGCTACTGTAAAGCCGTTCAGCCACGTCCGGGCGATCGAATCCGTCTAACCAATTGGTGGAGTACGGATAAGGGCTGGGACTGCCTGCATAAAACAGAATCGGGATCACCAGCGGTAATGTCTTGTGTTTCGCGTCAAGATGCTTTTGCATGGCCGCGATGGCGTATCTCATCAGACGAAATGCCATGTGCTTGTCCGCTGAGCTTTGGTGCTCAATCAGCACATGAATGTACCCGTCCCCTACCCGCGTTTTTACACTGTACAGCACGTCGCTGAAGTAGGCACGTAGGTCATCTTCAATAAAAGAGCCTGACTCGAGTTTCAGGGTGGTAAGGTCACACAGCTCCCGCAGTTCACCCGGCAAATGGAGTTGCATAAAATCTCTGGCGGTATCCGGGTTTGCCAGAAACTGTTTGAAAGTCGCATCATGGGGTGTCGGCGTGTTGCTGCTCTTTTTCATTGTGTCAGGCTCAATAAGTCGTCTTTCACGATGTTAACAACCCTGACCTCTCTGCTTCGTCAAAGAGAATGTGATTCTTAGGCAACAGCCCCTAACGCGCTGCGCTTGTTGGCTCCTGACGGAATATCTATGAAATAGGTATCCCGTCAGGAGCGCTGAACTCAAAACACGGCCCCACTACTCTCCTTGTTCACCGTGACCACGTTGGATGTTTCGATAGCGCGAGGGCCAGATTTTTTCCGGTTGTGTGTTTAACGCATCGGCAATCAGGCGTTCTCCTTTGGGCCAGTGGCGGGCTAACGTATTCGCTAATGTTGAAGACGCCAGTCCCGCTTTCCTTGAAAGCGCCGTCATGGTTGTCCCCCGCTTTTTTAAAGATGCAATGATGTCAGCAGGATGCCAGTCACCTTTTTCCATATCAGTCACTCCTCTCAGTAACAACCCCAACCAATTATCCCATTTTGGGATAACAACTAAAATGATCAATATTCCATTTTAGGATATCAGTCAAGGCTTGCGACATGGCATCAATTTATTCTGATGAATATCAAATGGTTATAAAAAAACTCCGCGATACCCGAATTCAGAAAGGTATGACCCAGGCAATGCTGGCGAAGTGTTTGGGGCGCCCACAATCTTTTATCGCCAAAATCGAAAATGGAGAAAGGAGGATAGATGTTGTTGAGTTTGCTCACATCGCTAACCTGTTATTGGTAGATCCCTCAGCGATTTTAGATAGAATAATCAATAAAAAACATGATGATAAACCTATGAGATAACGTTCAATAACAGACAATAAAATCCCATTTTGGGATTAATCATTAGAAAGCTGATAGTTGATTACTTATTTTTTACGGATTGAATTGATGGCCTCCATTTACTCTGATGAATATCAAAGCATTATTAAGGCATTACGTGAGGCTCGTATTGCTAAATGCATCACACAGGAAAATTTAGCGCGTGCGCTAAATCGTCCCCAATCCTTTATCGCCAAGGTTGAGAATGGGGAAAGACGGTTAGACATTGTAGAGTTTATCCATATTGCCCGCCTGCTCGCCGTAGATCCTTCCTCCATTATTGAAAAGATCTCAAAAAAATACAAGCCACTGGTTTAGATCATCTGTTTAAAGCCTGTAGGGTTAAACCCCAAATATTATAATCCAGAATCTCGCCTGAGAATCTGGATTTATTATCACTAACAACATGATACACCCTATCCCTCTGTCAAAAACGCCGATATAAAAACCCGTATTAAGCATTGGATGATCCGTAATACGGGTTCATATACTTCCTCTCCTACACCGTCTGTGTTGTTGTATTGATGCACATAACACCTTTCGGTTTCAGGAGGAAAGCAATGACATCTCATCAATTACTGCGCTTGAAACAAGTGAGAGAAAAAACAGGGCTTAAACGTTCACAAATTTATTTGTATATGAAAACAGATGATTTTCCGAAATCTATTAAAATTGGCCCCACCAGCGTTGCCTGGCTTGAATCCGAGATTAATGAATGGATTGAACAAAAATTATCTGGCCGTAGTCAGAAAAAACAGGAGGGTGAATAGCCATGAGCCCCTCACTCAATTACGTAATATTGATTGATGCCTTACGCGCGCTAAAAGAAGGGAACATTCGTTATTGCGAAAAATTAGGCTTCACTTACGATGAAATGAATGCGCTCAATCGAATTACCCTGGATGATTTTTTTATTATCAGCAGAGCATCTGCCCAGTTTATGAATGTGACCATTCACCATGAGGCGTTGCATCTTCTTCTGATCCAATCCGACCAGGAAGTAAAACTTCAGCATCAAATTAATCGGGCAATTTCGCTTGGCGGTTCGCTTAAGCTCATTAATCAGTATTTTGGCCTTAGCTGTCACGAAACATGCGCCCGTCGCCGATTGCTGGGTATCCGCGTTGCTCAGGGAAGAACACCGCATCCGAATGAAAATGTCGATATCGATATCTGGCTACGCTGGCAAAAGCACCGCACGGAAAACATCGAATCTCTCCATGCACTCGATGCCATGATGCTAATCACCGAGCAACTCTCTTGTACTGACGACGCTCCGAGCCTTACTGCTGTCTGGCATCTCATCACACGTTATGAAAAAGAGACGTTAATCAGGAGAAACGTGTATGCCGGATGACATCGATCGCGATCAGGGATTTAATGAGCAGCAGTTGGAAGCAATGATTGAAAAAAGCCGTTTTCAACCGGCCGTAACACCATCACTATTTCATTGTCGACTCTGTGGTGACCCCATTCCAGACAAACGACGTCAGACCTTGCCCGGTGTGACCACATGTATTTCTTGTCAGAAAAAAATTGAAGGCATTCGGCGCTAAAAATACAGCGTTAGACACAAAACATCTTTTTCGCTCGGGAACACAGAACACTAGGCTATGAATGTTCAGACTTGGGCTAGCGGTGTTCTGCGTTTTCACAGGATAAAACCTGACAGTCCGAAATGAGCGAGGACCGGACATTGCTTACATCGCGGTATATTAACCATCGGGGAGCAGGTCTCAGGAAGTGGCCAGGCGCGTAACTGAGCATTTATGGCCCTACTAGGCAGAGCCAACCTTGATAGCTTAATGTTTATCGATATCTGTATTTATTGAATGATTGTTCTTATGTGTCAAAGTTCTTGAGAGCTTTTTTAACGAGTTCATTGCTCACACTGCGGATGGGTGACAAAATGAAAATCGATAAGCGTTCCGAGCTAAACCTGTTATAAATCCTACCGACATCCCCTTTTTGATGCATAATGTTTTCACTCCGTTACTGACTAAAGGTCATAGGAGTTAACAACCCCTTGTTAGTCAGATTATGGACAATCACTTAAGTGAATATGGAATAAATAAGGTTTACGAATGACGGCCCCAAACTCCGCAAGCTATCCCATTCCTGCTGATTGGCAAAATTTTGAGAGACTTTGCATCACTTTGATGAGCGAAATCTATGGTTGCAAGTTTCAGGCCTATGGCCGTAGCGGGCAGCGGCAGAACGGCGTAGATGCGCTTGGCATTCTTCCAAATGGAGATGTAATCGCAGTTCAGTGCAAAGGTAGGGATCAAGGTTATGGTAGTAGACTTAAACCAAAGGATATTCATACCGCAGTTAGAGAAACTAAGAATTTCAAGAATAGAATCGCTTACTTCTACATTCTGTCGACCTGCCCAAATGATGTTGCTCTTGAAGATGAAGCCGTGCAGATTACTCAGTCGCATTTGCTTCAAGGACGCTTTCCGGTAACGTTTTGGGGGTGGCAGACACTTGAAAATCAAATTAGGAGGTATGAATCTGTACAGCGGGAACATTTTGGGTATTGGTTCAAGCGTTTATCCACTCTACAGTGGGCAATGCGAATTGCTATTGGATGTCTGTTGATCATTAGCAGTATTTACGTAGTTCATCAGTATCTAACTTATCACAATGCTCAGGTTGATCTCAGAGAGAACACGGATAAAGACATCTCTCAGTTTTTAACTCTGACCAATAAACTGGATCATGCATACAGCACATGTCTGAAGACCCTTGATGAAAAACCATTTTTATCATCATGGGAACTGGATACATTCTGTGCAAGACCGGTGTCAATATCGCTGGGGGAAATTGAATCTCAAGTGAAAGAAACTGGGTTAAATATAGACGCGCGTGCTTTTGACAATCTGTCCGCTATTTTAAAGATATTTCGTGTAGATTATAGGCAAGTGCTAATTGCGTCCGACAGAACCCGTTCATTTGAAAAAAATGTGCTACATAATATGAAAGCTCTTTGTCCGCCATTCAAGGATAAGGGGATTATGGATCGTATGTTCATTGAGCTAAGAGAACCTGCAGAAGCTGCACAAATAAGCCAGCTTGAGTTTTACTTTGTTCTCAGTGATTTCATAATGCCAAGTTTAGATGCGGTAAGGGCACAGGTTCTTGTCTCTACCAGGCAGATAAATAACCAGCAGATACCACAAACCCTTATGGAAGAAGCAAAAGAACTGAACCAACTTATCAGTGAGCGAAATAATTATAATATCGAACCACCACAGTTCCCATTTAGTCTAGCAGTAGTTAAGTCAATGAGCTCGCGGTCAATAACGTTAACTGGAGAGATGTCAGATCAAGTACAAGGAGAGGAGACTCGTTGGGCCAATTTGATGTTGGGAAGTATGGCTTTTGCAATGGAGGGCAATCCAAAAGAGGTTGACGAATTGGTTCAGTGCGGTTTATATAAAACAGAGACACCTAATATTATAAAAAATAGAAATCAAGAGAAAATTTTAAAATCACAAATTCAATAATTGGAATGAGAAGTAAAGATATTTTTTATTTTGAGAGTTATGCATTGCAAATAAAAGCACCACAAGGAGTTAACATGCCTGGATCAAAATCATATAAATTTGAAGTAAGAGATTGATGAAGTTGCCGAAAAGGCAATTGAAGCATTTAAATTATCTTATTACAAAACTGCTCATTCAAATCTGCATGACCCATTCATTAGATAGTGTGATTTTATTAATTCCGACCGTCGCTGTGCATTGGGCCACACTCCCTCGCCCATGCTGGCAAGGCTGTAACAAGCAACTTCGGCGGCCATATCAGCGCTCCGGATTAGGTCAGAATATGCACTTAATGTTTGCGATTAGTGACCTGCTCACCAGTGATTACTACAAAATGCTGTAACAACGTCCGCTCCTTGACACGAAGCAGACCTAAAGAAAGGCAGTTAGGTCTGCAGTGAGCGAAGTCCGGAAATTCGTTTTCGGGTAACATAATCCATATGCAAGAGGATTTCTAAAAGAGAATGGGGCGTCTAAGCGGGATACTTGCAACGATTCTTGCCGTATTCACCGTAAGTACTCTGTTTGGCGTATTTTTAATCAAATAGCAAACACCAATAAAAGGAATTTTCATGAACAATCTTCCATCTATGCCGCAGTTAGGGATTTATGTCTCAAAAATCGATCCCACCCTTTGCATCACTGTAACCGCCGTTGATATTGTCGATGACTCTCCTGATGATGAATTGTTTTATTTAGTCCGCTGGATCGAGGGGGAAGATGAAAGTGATATGTCTGCGATGGAATTTGAGCTAGATCCAGCAGAGTGGAAGGCTTTCGTTGAGTCTGAGCAATTAGTGTTTGAGCGCGATCCCTACATTGATTCAGTCCCTGAAAATTCAAACCTTGCGAAAATTCGGGATTTACTTATGAAAACTAAACAGAATGACCGTTCGTAAGCACCCATCAGGAAAGATGGCTTAGGGAGTGTTATCCATTTGGGACAAACGGCAAACGAATTCGCAAGCAACTTGTCACCAAAGGTGAAGCACTTTCTGTTCTGGCGTGTAGTTAATACGCGTTCTTCGTTTCATGGCAACACCCCCTTGATTAAGGATAGCGTTGCATCGACTCATTGAACTCACAACGAGGAACGGACGTTTACACCTCACGAACGAACTTAAATATAAAATTTTTCCAGTTATGCAGTGGCTATAAGGAATGTATTGACATGATATCTATGCCAAAATGAATTGAATTCAATCATTTACGGAGTATTGCAAATCATGGCTATAGTGTTCATTCCTGCCCTTGTTTCGCTGCTTGAAGCCAAAGAGAAGGACTTCAGACGAGAATTGACACGAGAGGATGTTGAGTCGATCCGAGATAATGCTACTGCTATTGAGTTACCTGCAGAGATTGCCTGGGACATGATCAAAAGCCTAGGCTATCCCGATATTGATGTGCAAAATGCCTGGGATGAGTGGTTACTATATAAAAAAACCATAAATTTTTAAGAGCATAGATGTTCTTCGAACAGAACTTCTCTAAATCGGTAAACTATTCGGTAAAGGAATATTATGATTTTTGGTGATCCCTATCGCTTTGCAATCTGGATTGAATACGTTCCGCAATGGGGCGATTCTATAAAGAATGGTTTCTTCTATTTCTTTTTGAACGGGAGTATGTATCCTAATGATATCCGCACATCGACCTTATTCGTTGATTATGATGATGTTATTGATTCTGAAAATGCTCTTATAGCTATGCCATGCGATGATGAAATATTTAATGCATCAACAGATGAAGCTTTTGAATATCTGTATAAAATGGCTTACCCACAGCCCACGCCAGAGAATGAATATCCTGATGGAATTTGTAAGTTCAATGCTTCACCCACGATCATTTTAGAATCTGGAGCATGTTTTTTTGCCGTTTCGAACAAAAATTTCGTTAGAATCTTAGGTGGTAAGGTATCTGAATTAGTCGATCATGGCGAGAGGCGCGTTTGGCAAGATATTAAACACCCTATTATAGAAGATATAACTATAGAAAAAATTGAAATTAATAAAATAATTTCAAGCTTTAAGAAATATACCACTTCTTTATTACAAATAGATCGTTAATAACATTCAAGGGCTAGGAATTTTGCATTTAAACTACTTATATTCTCATCTGAGAAAATCACAGCGAGGGCGTTTGTAACGCCCAGTATTCAGCTTAAATATACACGAAACTCCTCTATTTAATGGGCATCAACCATGTTGCAAACTTCCGCTTCACGCCCTGAGACATTCGACAAGCTTTTTATGGCTTCAGTAAGGGCGACTTTCGCGCTTCCAGTGCCAGCAAGTATTTCGCTTCGTCGTACAGGGTTTTGGTCTTCCAACAGCGGTAAATGATCCTTATCCATTTAAACGCTAGAGCCCGGATAACGTAGCATCAGGTCTAATGCCAGCTCAGCATCCTGCGGATCATCCTTCGTACCGCTGGGCCAGAAAGCCTGTCGGTAGCGGGCCAGTGACAAGGTGTGTACTGGAAAAACAGTGACAAATGGGTACTTCTGGAGGCATACACCACCGGGCCTTTCTTCAGCTCAACGGCAATAGCAATCCTGCCTTTTGCCTTCTGGTGTAACTCATTGAGCCAGATATCAAGCGCCTCAGGCGTATGTTCAATCACATGGAATATGCGATCACCATTTTTAAACTGAACGCAGATATCGTGTTTTTTATCCGCCCAGTCCAGACCAACATGAGCAGCAAACTGATCTATAGCAGTCATCACCAACTCCTTTTACCGGGGATTGGTATGCATTCCACGCTCTTCGAAAGAAATATAGTCAGCAGTTTGTCTGCATGCCCTGAGTATTCGTTAGCGAACGTGGAGCACTTACTGGCTCGAAAGCAAAGCGGCAATCATCAAATCACATGATTCTGGCACAATATTCGTAACCAATAAGCGCATACCCTGAATCACTTAAAAGTGTAACTCTCAGGGTTCGAATGACTATATCTGGCACAAAGCGGTCGGCCTGATTAGAGCCGTAAAGCGTCACCCCACACTTAACCAATAACGCTAACCCACTCTAAAAACTCCCCTTTTTTCTTCCACTTTTCCAATCAGAGTTTCCCCTATCGAAACATCTCTCCATAGCACACCCTACTCTCGCCAGCACCGCCTGGCGAACCACAGGGGCGTCTATTCGTCTCGGTACCGTATCGCTCTTTAACAACAGGGATCGGGCTGTCACATAACCACAATTCAGGGTGCCGCTGAATGTCCTCGCTGACCCGTTAGAACCGGAATGCAGGATCGGGATGTGACCGGTTTATTGCCTCAATACGTTGCCGTTACTTGTCATTTATAAGGAGCCGTCACCATGCACAAACGAAAATATTGGACCACGATGTTCATCACCCCATTTATTTCTGTACAGACGCTGGCCGCCGACAGTGGCTTTACCAAAGCCAACGACACGCTGAACCATACCTCCGCAGGCCTGCTCGGTCTGGCCGCTGCCACCATCACGTTGGCTACCATGTGGATAGGCTACAAAGTGCTGTTTGACGGCAAGAGCCTGCACGACATGCGCAACGTGATCATCGGGGCCATCCTGATTGTCGGTGCCTCCGGCTTCGGTGCCTACTGGGCCTCCTAGGAGAAAAACCAATGACCACGCTGAATAAAGCGCTTACCCGCCCCGCCACCATCATGGGTATTCCGCTGGTGCCCTTCGTCATCGTCAGCGGCTTCATCCTTCTGTTGTCGGTCTATATAAGCTATTCCCTCGCGCTGTTACTGCTCCCGGTCTGGGTAGAAATGAAAGTGAAAGCCAGAGCCGACGTACATTATTTCGGGCTGTTGTGGCTGGCGTTTAAAACCCGGGGGCGGTTTGCCACCAATAAACGGTTTGGCGTCAATGCCCTTCTGGCCGGGCAATACGATGCCGTCGATATCTCGGAGTTTATGCAAACGATGAAATTAAACCAATGCATCACGCTGGATAACTACCTGCCCTATTCTACTCACGTTCATCCTCAAGTTATCAGGAACCGTTGCGGTGATTTTGTTGCCACCTGGGAAGTGGATGGAACCCTTTTCGAGGGTGAAAATGAGCATCACCTGACGTTAATGGCAACTCACCTTAATAACGTCATTCGCGCGTATGAAGGGTTGCCGGTGACGTTCTACGTGCACCGTATCCGGGAAAAATACCACGATGCCTTTGCCGCAAACTCGGGTATCCCGTTCTCAGACGAGGTGACCGAACGTTATTACCAGCCGGGTAAAGACAAACCGTTGTGGCGACATCGCCTGTTTTTTACCCTCTGCTATGCGCCCCGCTCCGAACTTGATGAGGCCTTAAACGTGATGCTGGAATACCGGGAAAATCTCTCGAGCGCGTTATCACGCTATCAGGCACAACCGCTGGGTTTATTCGAAGAAAAGCGCCGGGTGTATTCCTCACAGCTGTCATTTTATCACCGCCTGCTCAGCGGAAAATGGCAGCGCGTGGCAGTCACCCGCACCCCGTTTTACGACCTGCTTGGCACATCAGACCTGTTCTTCAGTACCGACACCGCCGAATGCCGCACCCTGTGGGGATCGCGTTTCTTTCGCGCTCTGGAAATCAAGGATTATTCACCGGAAACCGCGACCGGATTGCTGGATGCGCTGCTGTATGCCGAAAGCGAATACGTTCTGACGCAGTCCTTCACCTGCATGGCGCGCGATGAAGCACAACAGCATATCCGGCTGGCAGAAAAGCGGCTGAATGCCACCGACGATGATGCGCTTTCGCAGCGTGAAGAACTGATTGTGTTGCGTGATTTACTCCAGTCCGGACATGTGTCGTGCGGCAAATACCACTTTTCTCTGCTGGTATCGGCCGACAATGCCGACCAGGTGGTGAAGGATAGCAACACGCTGGCCCAGCCCTTTGCCGATCTCGGCATCATGACTACTCTGTCTACGCTGTCGCTGCCTGCCGCGTATCTGGCACAGTTGCCGGGTGTGTATACCCTGCGCCCCCGGCTGGTGGTGATCAGCAGCCAGAACTATGCGGACATGGCAAGCCTGCATAACTTTCATCCGCACAAGCGGGACGGCAACCCGTGGGGCGAAGCCATCGCTATTCTGACATCACCCGGTGGCGGCGGTTACTGCCTCAACCTGCATGACAGTCAGGTCGGACGCGATGACTTCAACGAAAAAACGCCGGGCAATACCGCCATTATCGGTAAAACCGGATCGGGCAAGACCCTGCTGATGACCGTGTTGCAGCAGTTGATGCAGAAATACCGTAACCCGGCCACGTTTGCCGGATCGGCCACCATCAAACGACTGACCACCGTGTATTTTGATAAAGATCGGGCAGCGGAGATGGCGATCCGCCAGATGGGCGGCCATTACTTCCGTATCCGCTCGGGTGTTGCGACCGGTTTTAACCCGTTTTCACTGGCCCCCACTCGGCGCAACATCGGCTTTATCAAGCATCTGGTGCGCATGCTGTGTCGTCGCAACGGCGCACCGTTAGATCCGCGCGACGAACAGCGGATCAGCACCGCCGTGGAAACCATCATGCTGGACTACCCGCAGGCATACCGCCGCTTTGGTATCACGCGACTGCTGGAAGTGCTGCCCGAAGCGCCGACCAGAGAGGCCAGAACCAACGGGTTGCGTATCCGCCTGAAACCCTGGGCGCAGGGCGGTGAATTCGGCTGGGTGTTTGACAACGAGCAGGACAGCTTTGACATCGGTGACAGCGATAATATGGGCATCGACGGCACCGAGTTTCTGGATGATGACGACATTCGCGGGCCCGTCACCTGTTACCTGTTGTACCGCGTGACCGGCCTGCTGGACGGTCGCCGACTGGTGATGTTTATGGATGAATTCTGGAAGTGGCTGGCCGACGTCGAGTTTTCTGACTTCTCGCTCAACATGCTCAAGGTGATCCGCAAGCTGAACGGCATCTTTATCGCAGCCACCCAGTCACCGGATGAAATCGTCAGGCACCCGATTGCCCCGGCCATCATTGAACAGTGCAGCACACAACTCTTTCTCGCCAACCCGAAAGCCAGCCGTACCGATTACGTAGAGAAACTCAAAGTCCCGGAAAGCGTTTACGACATCGTGAGAAACCTTGATCCCGGTGAGCATTACATGGTGGTAGTGAAAACACCGTTACACACTGGGGAGACCCGCCCCTTTATCGCACTGGCAAAAATGGACCTGTCCGGCCTCGGCAGACTCACCAAACTGCTGAGCGGGACGGAAGACAACCTGAAGCTCTTTGACACGCTCTATCAGCCAGGAATGCCGCCCGGTGAGTGGAAAGAAAAATTCCTCGCGTTAGCCATCTGACACCACCACAGAGGTGATCACTATGCCTGTCCGACACGCCATGCTGGCGCTATCGCTGCTTATTGCCCTACCGGCCATCGGCGGCGGCATCCCGGTATTCGATACCATACAGAACGCCGAATCCATCAGACAGTGGACTCAGGAATTAAAGCAATGGGAGGAGACCGTCACCCACTATAAAAGCCAGCTTGATGCCTATCAAAAGCAATTAGCCACCGCAACCGGCATTCGCGATATTCAGGGTTTTCTCAGCGAGACCCGAAACCTTAAAACCGATATTGATGCGTTACGTAAAAACGGGATTTCACTCGATGCGTTACTGACTCATCCGGACGGGGAATATTCCTCGGCGCTGAATAAGCTGTACGACAAATACCAGGCTTTTAATGTATGCAACCCGGCCAGCGCATCTGACTACTATCAGGCCATCTGTCGGCAAATCGTCCTCAATCAGGCGCTGGCGATTGAGCATACCCGTGACGTTGAAACACGCATCGGCAACGCGCTCAACGATATAGCCCTGTTATCCAAGCGCATCACCGATGCCAAAGACGCAAAAGAATCACAGGATCTGGCCAATGCCATAGCAGCCAGAAGTGTGCAATTAAACGTACTGACTCACCAATGGGAGATGACCATCAAACAAGCCGAGCAACGCGCCACATTGCTGGAACAGCAACGGCGACAGGCATTCGACAAGCAACAAGCCACGGCCCCCATTCCTGACTTTAATCACTGAGAGGTCAACCATGAAACCCCCTTTTCTCTTTTATCCAACCCTGCTCGCTACGTTATTACTGGCAGGGTGTGATTCTCCCAAATCAATAGCGTGGTACAAGGCGCACCCGAATGAATTAACCGTCCGATATAAAGAATGTGAATATTCCGGTAACGATTCTCAGGATTGCCGCAACGTGCGTGAAGCACGGTTTCAACTCAGCCAGGAGAACGCCCCGGTTCCCAACGTCAACCAATGAGGTCCCCATGTCAGCAGGTCTCTTTGTCGGAATGGACAAGGCCATCACTGACGGGTTACATGCCGTACTGCAGGGGCAAACCGCCGTGTACGGCAATATGATCCGAGTTATCGCCGTCAGTTCATTCACCTTGTTTATCACTTATCGTGGCTACCAGACGCTCGCCGGAAAACTTCAGACCCCGGTTGAAGATATCGCCTGGGATATCGGACGCATGGCGTTAATCATGACGTTCGTGTTAAATCTCGGCGGCTGGCTGGATATTTCCCTGCTCGCCATTGATGGATTGCGGGAAGGCGTCAGCGGCAATGACAACGTCTGGGCATTACTGGATACGGTGTGGGAAAAGACCCAGGCTATCGCACAACAGCTCTATCAACGGGATGAGTCAACCTACCTGAAGTTGAATGGCAGTCTGGCTGAAGGTCTGGTGTGGGGCGGTGCGCTCATCACCTTATTGCTGGGCACCACCGTTAACCTGCTCGCTGAAATCACTCTTCTGTTGATGACCACCACTGCCCCGCTGTTTATTTTCTGCCTGCTGTATGGGTTTCTGATCCCGATGTTTAATAACTGGCTGAAAATTATCTTCACCGCCATTCTTACCGTGATGTTTTCCGCCTTGTCGATACGTATTGTGATTAATTACCTCAACGGGGTATTCGATGAGGCGACGCATTTCGCCGACAACGCCAATATCATCACGCTGGGCGCGCAATGCGCTATTGCCGGAGCCATTGCGGGCATCATCATTTTCTTTTCAGCCAAAATCGCCAGTGCATTAGCTGGCGTCGCCGTTCACGCAACATTACAGGGTGCAGCAATGGCGGGCATCGGCGGCGGAATAAGAAAATCCGCTGAGGCCGCCAAACCCACCCTCAAAGCGGGTGCATCCGCAGCCAGACGGGTAGCAAAAGGCAGTATTACAGCGGGTAAAGCTATTGCCGGCAGTACCGGCAACGCAATCTCCGCCTGGCAAAAACGCGCCGCGTCCATCGAAAGTATGAAACACCTCAACCTGCAACGTCACCGCTAAGCATTCCTCCCCTATTCCCTCATCGTGCAATCACCACGCCGACCGGCGCGGTGGGGTCACGTTCATCATCGAAGGAGTTGCCATGAAAGCCAGCCTGTTTCTCCTGCTGCTGTGCGCGCTTATCGGCTGCGCACGGCATCACGACGAGCTCCCGCCGGTCTCCGGCGACCGGGAGCCCGTCAATTCCCCGGCCATCATTCATGAGGTCACCGCGCATGTTTGAAACCGAAAAAATCATTGCCTCGTCCCGCCGCTTTGAAAGCGTCATGCTGGAAAAAGAGGCCCGTGAAAAAAAGCTCGCCTGGCGTCTGGCAGCGACAGGTGCCCTTCTCACCGCGCTGGCGCTCATTGCCATCATTCTGCTGCTGCCGCTGAAAACCACCAACGTTGAATTATGGTCGGTGGATAAGCAAACCGAGCGTTATGAATATATGACGCGCATTAAAGAGCGGGACATTGCCACCCAGGACGCCCTTGCTCATGCCTTCGCAGCGCAGTACGTCACATTGCGCGAAGGGTATAACTATTTTTCACTTCAGCGCGATTACGACGAGGTGCAGTTATTTAACAGCGACAGCGTGAACCGGGATTATCTGGACCAATTTAATGGCGTGCAGGCACCGGATATTCTGTTTAATAAAGCGGAATACCGGGTGGATATAGAGATTATTTCCAATGTCCATGCCCCTGCCACCCAGCCGGATCATCTCGCTACCTTACGCGTCAAACGCACCCTCAGACACATTGCCGATAACGCGGTCAAAACCGATTTCTGGAATATCCGCCTGACCTACCGCTATCTGCCACACAAGGTGCTGACCGACAGCCAACGCGAGATAAACCCGCTCGGGTTTATCGTCACCAGTTACCAACGCGATAAAGAGTTGAGGAAAGAATGATGCTGAAAATTCTCCTGCCCCTCGGCCTTCTTTTCATGTCCTGCGTCTGGGCCGCCTCGGTGCCCCAGAGCAGCAGATACGATCGCCGGATACAAAACGTCACCTACAACAGCCAGAATGCCACCGAAGTGAACACCCGCCCCGGCTATCTCACCACGCTGCTGTTTGATGATGATGAACAGGTTATCGACGCACAAACCGGCTTTGCCAAAGGATGGACGGTCACCAAAAATGGCAACCGGGTAGACGTCAGCCCCACGCCCATCAGCCAGCCGGTCACCGATACCCCGGGCAACAGCGTCAATCAGGTGTTTCTGCCGACCGGCAAGGACTGGAACACCAATCTGATTGTGGTGACCAGCAAACGCGTTTACAGCATGGTGCTAAGGGTATTGGATCAGGATACGCCCACGCTGGCGTTCGTTATCCGCTATCACTACCCGGATAATGCTCTGCAAACGGCGGCCAGTACAACGCAGCAAAAAACAGAGCAGGAAGAAAAACAGCGTATCGCGGCCGCATTCAGCCAGTCGGGTACAGCGCGCAACTGGGATTACACCAAACGGGTTGCCGCACACGCCGCCTTTATTACGCCCGACTTTGCCTATGATGATGGCCGTTTTACCTATCTCGGCTTTTCACCGTCCAAAACCCTGCCTGCGCCTTTTCTGGTGGTTAACGGTCAGGAGCAGGTGGTCACGCCCGTGGTGATGCAGCAGGGCCGCTACACCGTGCTGACGCTACGCGCCCTTTCGCCGCAACTGGTGTTGCGCTACGGGCACGCCGTGGTCGGCATTGAAAACAGCGCCTTTGGCAAAACACCGTTGATCAGGGGTGACACCGTGTCGCCAGACGTCGAGTTGGAGGCCAAATGACAGACACGCCATCGACCGAAACAGAGAAAACAACCGCAGAGCGGGAAGCGGAAGCCCGCACACGCCTGCGTGCGGAGAGGACCCCACATACGCAGGCGCAGCGGCATGATCCCAACCAGCCTGAAGTGGCGCGTTTTCGTAAAACCTCCGGGCATCGCACACTGATTGTCATCCTGCTGAGTCTGGCCTTATCGATAGCACTGTCGCTGGGTGGTAGTCGCTTTTTTGGTACGCTGAAAACAGGAGGAAAGAATGAGGCAGGAAGCGCGTCACCCTCAGGCGTTACGCCAGCGCCTGTGCGCCGCAATCTGGGTATGGACAGCGACCCTTTCGGGCTGTCCGGGCAACAGACACCGCCTTCCGTCACAGCGCCTGCCAGCCCACCTGCCGCCACGTTGCCCCCTGAACCGCCAACGTTAAATAAGGCGGCGGCGCTGGCCGACAGCACCGGTACAACCACAGCCGCCTCAGAGCGCAGTTCGAGCGTCCCCTCTGCGACATTGGTTAAGGGCAAAGAAGAGCAGCCATACAGCAGTGAACAGAACGCGTCGCCTTCAGACAGTCCCCATGACCGCCCGGCATTAGCCCCCATTACCCATGTCAGGCGGCTGGGGCTCGATCCCGATCTGTATATCCCGGTTGACCGCTATATCCCCTGCTCGATGATGCGGCGTTTTGTTTCCGAGGTGGGCGGCAGGATCTCCTGCCTGATCGGTGAGGATGTCTACAGCGCCAGCAACCACGTCAGGCTGATCCCGGCAGGCACCCTGGCGCGGGGAGTCTATCACACCGGCGCATTGCAGCACGGGCGCAGCCGGATGTTTGTTATCTGGACTGAATTGCGCACGCCGGAGCCCGGCAGCCTGCAAATACCGCTGACCGATACCGAGGTCACCGGCCAACTGGGCGAAGCCGGTATCACGGGCCGGATCGACAGCCATTTCTGGCAACGGTTTGGCAATGCGCTGATGCTGAGCACGGTGCAGGATGTGGCCGCCGCAGCGGCAGGCGCAGCGCCGGGCAAAGACCGCCATACCGACTACACCGAAAACACCCGTGCCGCCACGGCTGAAATGGCAAAAATCACGCTGGAGAACAGCATCAACATCCCTCCGACGCTCTACCTGAATCAGGGGGACATCATCGGCATCATGACCGGGGCGGATATTGATTTTTCTTCCATCTATCAGCTACGGCTGAAAGCGAGGGGATATGGGCACTGAAAACCTGTCGCTGGATTTCATGAAACAGCAGTTGTTCGGTGAACTACTGCCGATTGAAGGACTAACTGAAATCGCCATTAACCGACCGGGCGAGATCCACACCAAAATACACGGGGCATGGAAAAGGCACGCTGCCGCCGTCACCCTGCGCCAGTGTTATGCCTTTGCCAACGCGCTGGCTGCCTGGCACGAGGACAATATTGATGATGTATCCCCTATCCTTTCTGCCACACTCGGATCCGGTGAGCGCGTTCAGGTAATTATTCCTCCGGCGTGCGAGCGCGATACCGTTTCCATTACGCTGCGCAAACCCGCCTTTGAACAAAAAGCCCATCAGCTGTACATCGATAACGGGTTTTATCACCGGGTAACCAATAAGCAGCAGACGGAAAGTCGCGATGATGCACTGACGCAATACTATCAGCGGGGCGATATTCCCCGTTTTATGGAAAAGGCGGTGGAATACGGCAAGACCCTTTTTATTGTCGGTGAAACCGGTTCAGGTAAAACCACCTACATGAAAATGCTGCTGCACTATATTCCGCTGCACCTCAGGCTGATCACCCTCGAAGACAACACGGAAATCAAATTTTATCGCCACAGCAATTATGTGCATCTGTTTTACCCGGCGGATGCCGGGGAGGAGGCGATTATTACCCCCGGCAGGCTGATACGTGCCAATTACCGCATGAATCCAGACCGGATCCTGCTGGCAGAAATACGCGGCAAGGAAGCCTGGGACGCATTAAAAATAATCGGCTCAGGCCATCAGGGACTGATGACCTCACTGCATGCCGGCAGCCCCAGAGAATGTATTGAAGGGATCATCGATCGCTGCTACGAAAACCCCGACTGCCACAACATCCCGTTTGATGTACTGCTGCGCAAGGTGCTTAACAGTGTCGATATTATCGTCAGCGTGAATATCGACGGTGATATTCGCCGCATGGGCGATATCTATTTCAAACCGCTGCACCTGAAAGAAATGAAGGACACCATCAACAACACGCACCCATCTTAATAAGGAAAACACTATGCAGAAACACACCCTATCCACGATTATTTTTTGCACGTCCACATTATTTACTTCATCGGCTTTCGCCGCTGATGCCTGTGAAACGGTGTTATGCCTGTACGGAAAAATAACCGGAAGCGATACCGGCAGTGAATGCCAAAACGCCGAACGGGACTTTTTTACTATCGTGAAAACCAACCGCTGGGGCTTTCTGCCCGCTGCCACCGCCGGGGCGCGCCAGGCCTATTTAGCGGAATGTGCATCTGCAGATCCTGCCATTATCCGCCAGATAATCACGCAATTTGGCCGCCTGCGGGGTTAACCAGGAGAAATAACCATCATGACTAAACCCGGCTAAGCAGCCAGACGTGGATTTACTCTGGATAAAAACAGCGTTAAAGAGAGTCGCCAGTGTTATCAGGACACGCTCGTAGCGATCCGCTATAACGAAGAGTAAGCATGAGCATAAAAATAACGGCCCCCCGACAAAACCCCCGCTGAAAATATCACCCAGAACCCCGACCTGTTTTTAGCAACGGATGGCGATAGCCCCCCCGGAGGGGCGGGGCAAATTACGCCGTAATTTGGGCAAGTCCGGCGCAGGGCATGGCGCTTTCAGGCTTTTTAATGCTTGCCCCGCGCAGGCATTAAAAAGTGGTGTGCGGTGAGTAAATTCAATTTCGCAGAAATTGCTAATTGGCGTCGCCGCACCCACCGGCGCGCATTCACCCCAGGTGAATCGCGCTGGCCGGGGGGAGCCGAATAAATTTTGCCGCCCCAGCGAGCAAAAAGACGCGCCCACGCGTCGGTTTATTTGGGGGGCGGCAGCCCCGCACACCGTCGCTGCCAAGTCTCCGGCCAACAGCCGGTAGCGTGGCGCGACCAACCCCTTTAAAGGTCCGCTTCCCGCTTATTTCACGTTGCAAGGAACGCGCAAGGGAAATAAAGGGCCAAAGCGACCGTCTTAAAGGGGTTGGTCGCGCGTAGCGCGCGACGGTGTGCCGCCTTTGACGTTGGGGGTTTTGGTGCGGCGTCCAGCCGCAACATTACACCCATGTGCCAGGCAATAAGGGCGTCCAGCCCGCATGTACTGGCGCACGCCGTTTCGTGCAGGGAAGCATGCTTTCCTGCACATGGCCGCACAGCGGCCACCTTCTTAACCCCAGACGTTCGCCCCGCCTTTTCGCCCAACACCGTGGGGCGAATGGCTGGGGCAATGCGTTGGGGCGAGTGGCTCACAAAGGAGGCTCCATGATTTTACATAAGCTGGCCATCTCACTCTCTCCGATAGTCAATGGCGCGTTGACCGTTATTGCTTTCACGCAAGCTTATCAACTGGTGCTGGCATTATTCTCGGGTCTGACCATGCCCTTTTTACTGACCTTCAGAAACGATGGTCGGCAACATATTGTGTTATGGAAAAAACTGATTATGGCGTTTTCCCTGTTATGTTTTCTCTCTGGCACCATGGCCCCGGTCGTTATCGAATTTTTTCAGTGGCTGTATAAGATCAGACTCACCAGTGATAATACCGTGCTGGCCTGGTCACTACGGATGGCTTTCACTGTCACCGGGATTGTTTTTCATATTATGCTGCGCCGGGTATTAACACCGGAACTGGACAGGATAAAAAAACGTCTCGTCAAAAAGACAACGCTTGAAAGAGCGCTGCGAACGGATATCCGCACGGTAAAGTCACTCCTGCCAGACACACTGCATTATGATCCTCTGGATTATATCAACCTGAACAAAGGCATCTTCATCGGCATAGATCGGGAGAAACGCCCCATGTATCTCCCGTTAAAAGACTGGCAAAAACAACATGCGGATATTATCGGAACCACCGGTGCCGGTAAGGGGGTAGCCACCGGAATATTACTTTATCAAAGTATTCTTGCCGGTGAAGGCGTATTTATTATGGACCCCAAAGATGATGAATGGGCACCGCATCTTTACCGCAAAGCCTGCGAGGATGCCGGTAAACCCTTTGTCCTGATTGACCTGCGAAAACAGCATTACCAGTTAAATCTCATTGAGGATATTACCGACGACGAACTGGAAGAGCTTTTTGTTGCGGGATTCAGTCTGGCGGAGAAAGGTCAGGAGTCCGACTTTTACCGTATCGATGACAGAAAGGCGGCACGGATGGCAGCGCAATTTATCCGCCACCATCCAGAGGCTACCCTCCGGGATATTTATAACGGTGATTATGTTCAGGGTATTGCGGAAAACATAAAAGCTTTTTACGGCAAGATAGAAGAGCAGGCATTACTCAATGCCATCAATGCGCCGGGAGGATATGCACTTAAACAGACCTTTGAGGAAGGCGGCTGTTGCTATGTCATCGGCTCGATGCGCAACAGCAAAATTATTACCGCACAACGCATGTTGCTGGTTCGCCTTTATCAGTTAGCCGAACGACGCGACAGGATAAACGCAGCGCCCCGCCCCATTGCTATTTTTCTCGATGAACTGAAATACCATTTATCAAAACCGGCACTGGAAGGATTGGGGGCGGCCCGGGATAAAGGCGTACATATCATCATGGCGCATCAATCCATCGCCGATCTGAAAGACTGTCCGGCAGATTTGAACGGTGAGGCAGTTATTAGCGCTGTCGTTGAAAACGCCAAATTCAAACTGGTTTATCGTGTTATGGATCCGGATACCGCTGAATGGGTAGCGAGAATGTCTGGCACCATATTAGTTGATGATGAAATCCGCAAGGCACAAACCAATGCGGTACTGACAGAGACGATCGACAGTGAACGTAGCATCAGGCAGGCGGAACGGTTTTTTATCGACAGTAATATGGTGCTGAACCTGCCCGACTTTGTCAGCTTCATCTTTACGACAAAAGCCCTTCCCACAGCCTCGTTGATTTCACCCATCAGGGTCAAGAAACGCACGCTGGAGATTTGTTCCCTTTCTCCTGATATTGCCACCCGCACAGCAACGGTAAAAGTCGCACTGGCTTTCAGTGATGAAGAAGAAAGCGCAGTCGCACCAGCATCCCATGAAACAGGATCATACTCACCCGATAATCAGGAGGATTAATGCTTATCTCATCACCGGGCGAACGCACAGCACTGAATAGCGGGAAGATAAAAAGATTACTGTGCTTTCTGAAAGAAGAAACCTACAGCGACTTCAAAATGCTGATGCTGCTTTTTGGTTTCAGAGATCACAAGTCGCTTTATACGCTGCTGGCAAAGGTCGTGGGGATGGGGTTAATCCAAAAACATGAGCTCAAATTACCTCACATAAAAACTTCATTATGGGGGATAACCAATGACGGACTGGCCCTCGTTTTAACCCCTGACGATGATATATTCCCGGCTCGCTTCGAGCCCTCAAAAATCACGGGCTGGACGCTGGCACATCACCTGGATAATCAGGCAGCCCAGCTAATTCTGGAGAAGAAAGGCGCTTCTGGCTGGATAAACGGTGACCGTTCAGGCTTTGTCAGACAATATCAGGTAAAACACCGTCCGGATGGGGTGATCACTCTCCCGGGCGGAAAAGTCATCGCCATCGAAACAGAAAGACACCTGAAAACCAAAGCGCGCTACCAGATGATTATCGCCAACCACCTACTGGCGCGGACCAATAAGCATTGGATATACGTTTTCTATATCGTGCCAGATCTACAGAAAAAACGCGCCCTTGAACTGCTGTTCGCTAATATAAAATACGTCATCGTGAATCATCAGCATATTCCTCTGGAGACACGCCATCGGAATGTTTTTCGTATTTATACCCTTGTTGAACTGCAACAGCTGGAGCTGAAGCAATACTCATAAACCGGGTAAGGTGTTACTCAATCTGACTGTCGGTTAAGAGCGAGGCGCTCACCGACAGAGTCAGGAACCCTCTCATTACCTATGTTATCAGGTCAATATGAAATGGACAGATTTTTATTACTCACAATTATCCTTCTGGGATTGATAATCAGCAAGGAAATAGCGGCTGCACCAGTAAACAGTGCATCGCTATTAAAGTCGGCTTGATTCTGATCGTTATTTCTCTATAACACTACCAATTAACGCTATAATTCCAAAGGCAGCATTCCTTTGCTGCCCCGTCCAATTCAGAGTCTATCCATCAAATATCGATGCGCCTTTGAGGCAGCGCTAGCGGCTTTAAAAATATAACGCTTGTTATCTTTCAGGGCCTTTAACCATGCGGCGATATAGCTTTCATGCTGAACCTCGCCGAGAATCCCCAGATCCGCCATAAGGAACGCGCTTCCAAGCTCAGCATTGGGTCGGGAGGATCATGTCTCAGAGAGAACATGCCTCTCCCGCCCACCGAACCGGACGTGATAGTTTCCCATCATCCGGCTCTCCATGTTTGCCTGTTCCCATTCCCGTTACGTGGTTTCAGTGTTCCTGCATGCAGAGACTTGTGGCATGTCAGGCACAAAACGATTCGCTTGCGCCGTCTTGCTGCCGCCACCTGCTTCCAGAGTGGTGTATCCTTCATATCCGCAAGCTTACGGCTGTGATGGATTTCACATGGAACGCCTGTTGCTCCGCAGTATTCACACTGTCGGGCTAAAAGCCTGTCCATAACATCAGAACGTCCGCTGGTAAACCAGGGAACTGCCAGTTTATCAACTTTGTTTCCGAGATTCGGAAGCTGGTTCAGGTGTTTCAGACTGAACACGGCAACAGCCCGTTCTTTACCATGTATACAAAAGCGAACCACGAGACCATTTCTTGTTTTAAGACGATGAGCCACCTGATTTACGGAAAGGCGTAATTTGAAGGCCAGCGTTTTGAGCAGGCTGGTTTCCCAGAGGAACCACAGCTTGCGTAGGCTGAACTTCGCACAGTAAGCCAGACGGTAATAATTGGCCAGCCCCCGCATTTCCGCGTTATAGGCTAAAACGATTTCCAGCAGGCTGCTGTCCACCAGATGACGCCGGTGTATCGCTTTCAGTCGACCGAGATCGCCATAGCCATTACGCTGATTAAACCGGACCAGCCTTTCAGGCGGAACAAGAAGATGGATCCGACCCGCCGGGTCCCTTGAACGAACTACGCGTCTGCCCAGTTTCGTTCTTCTGATCCGACTGTCGGTGATCGCTCTCACTGTATAACCAAGGAAAATCGTTCCATCCGTCGCCTTACTGATTTTGCTCTTTTCCTGAGACGCCTCCAGATGGAGAATTTCAGAAAGAAATGCTGTGACTTCGCGCATTATTTCCCGTGCTTCGTCTCTGGAACCGATAACGCCAATCAAGAAATCATCAGCATACCGGCAGAACATTAACCGTTTATAGCCCGGATCCATGCCGTCTTTTGATGGCATGACGGACCGTTCCTCTTCAAGACAACGGACCGAGGTGAGGATTACCTGAGCATCACCTTCACGGCCTTCACTCAGTAATTTCTCAGCCCTGCGTCTCCTCTGATATATACGCTGTGTAAGACGCTGGTATTGCGGGTTTTCCACACGGCGCTCACCCTTATTGAACTGTGATTTTTTCTGTATCAGAAACTGATCCAGCTCATGCAGGTAAATATTGGCAAGGATGGGTGAAACAACGCCGCCCTGTGGCGTTCCGCTATAGGTGGCGCTGAACTTCCAGTCCTCCATATAACCCGCTTTCAGCATATTGTTTATCAGCCTGAGGAACCGTTTATCCTCGATTTTCCTGGATAACAGTGCCAGCAGTACACGGTGATCAATGTTGTCAAAAAAGCTGACCACATCTATGTCGATCAACCACTTAACTCCAGTCCAGTGATGTTTAATATCCAGAAGTGCATCATGGCACGAACATCCCCGCCGGAAACCGTATGATTTTGGCGAAAACACCGGTTCATAGATGCGCTCAAGAATAATTTTCACCACTGACTGCACCAGTTTGTCACTCGCCGTTGGAATGCCCAGAGGGCGGGTCTTTCCATTGGCTTTGGGAATGAGTACCCGCCGCACAGGGGAGAACCTGTGGGTGCCGTTACTGACCTGATCGATAATTTTGGTTAAACGCTCCAGAGAGAAACCATCCAGCGTGTCGCTGGAGACTCCCCGGGTCGTCGCCCCACGGTTAGGTGCAATATCTTCATACGCCTGCAACCAGAGCTTCGGCGCAGTCATAATCCGTGACAATCCATTGATTCTCTTCCCCTGTTTCGACAGGACGGGAATTGATTCCAGTCGCCTTTGCAGAGTATCGGATAGCATCAGCACCCCCCCTCTGTAGGCAGACCCGAATCGCAAACACTGCTGCCCTTCACCTGATCAGCGGATACTCCCGGCCCGGTCACCCGGAACCTTTCGTTCCCGATCATCCACCCTGAGATGGCTGTCCTGAGCATTACCTCAGGCATTTGGCTACTATGGCAGCTCTGTCGCCATGTGGGTCGCAAAACTCGCGCCCATTTAGGCGATCCCGTAGTTACGCGAATATGGAGATACGATGCGGACAGGTGCCCCGTTCGTCCTTTTGATCCCCCTGACAGGGGGCAGACCGTGCTGGCTGGGCCGAAGATGTTTAGTCGCACCATCTTCTTCAGACCGGGCCTGATGGCATCCCGGTATCGGCACGGCACGACGTTGCAGCCACCGCTACGTCGTTGTTGAGGATAAAACTCTGAGGACTGAGGTTCAGGCAGTTTAGCTTTCACCATACGCATCTTGCGATGACCCGCCCGGCCTACGATGGCTTCGGCAGTTTGAGCCTTTTCCTGACATGCTATGGTTCCGTTCCCCTTTTGGGATTTCAACCAGTTCATCACCGGCACCGGTAAGTCAGGCTCGCATGGATTTTCCCAGCTATCCAGAATAATCATATCCACTCCAGTATTCGCGCCTCTACGGCGCACAATCAGTTCCTCAAACGCATAATCCTCACTGCCAAAGCGTCCTTTCATGTCACGGTTCAGACGGCTTTTGGCCCCCGTCCAGTGCACCAGTTCGTGCAGGCCAGTTGCGTAAAAACTAGCAGCATCCGCGAACAGACGGCGCTCTGGCAGCCAGATTTCATCGGTTGATGGCCGGTAAAACGCATTTTGGCCTTTCTCAGTAATGGTCGCGCCGGTGTGATGAAAAAGGGCTTCAACACGCGACAACGGCGCGAAGGTTTCAGCGGGCTGTGCTGGCGCAACGTCCTGGGACAAACAGTCAATCTGTTCAACGTTAAAAACAACGAACGTTTTTAACATGGGAAAATGCTCGATATCGCCCTCCTTATTTTCCTTCTCCACGGTGGTGTAAAAAATGCCCGTGGTGCCATGCTCACCTCTGCGCACCTGCCCGCCCACTGCCTGCGCCTGTTTGTAGGTCATCCAGCGCGGATCACTGAATCCCTGCTTTGAGGCACTGCACCACAGCAACATGATATTGATGCCGCTGTAAGCAATGCCGGTGGCAAAGTTAGCCGGTAAATCTGACATACCGGGCACTCGCTGCCAGGGACAGGTCCAGGGTTTTACGCCCGCTTCCAGGGCTGCAATGATGTTGTTGGTAACGGTCTGGCAGATATCCGTCTGGGTTTGAGACCATTTCGTGTTTGAGGGGCCTGACGGGTCCAGCGGGGATACGCTGGTCGCCGTTGCAGTGTTAGGGGCGCTGGTCCGGGTATGCAGGGAAGTTTTCATGGTTTTTTCTCCGTCGGTTGTGTGGTTTTCGTCTTCGTATCGCCTGACGGTTTGCTTTCCCGGCATCGTTCTGGCATGCAAGGGCGCAGCATGCGTGCACTTCACCCTTGCGTGACGGGTTGTGCTGGGAAACAATTAACCGGAAGCAGAGACGAACGAAAAACACACGGGAGAAAAAACCAACCCTGCCTACCCGGAGCTAGCGCCCCTTGGTCTGTAGCGGTGAAAAAGGGTATGGGGTATGGGGGTTTGGGGTTTGGGGTTTGGGGTTTGGGGTTTGGGGTTTGGGGTTTGGGGTTTGGGGTTTGGGGTTTGGGGTTTGGGGTTTGGGTGTAAGTATCCCGGTAAACCGAACCATTCACTTTTAGAGATCTTCCGACATACTGATTATGTCCCGTTGAGGAGATCGCTATGCGCAAAGCCCGATTTACAGAACACCAGATCATCGCCGTGTTAAAGTCCGTTGAAACCGGACGTACCGTCAAAGACGTCTGCCGAAAAGCGGGAATATCCGAGACATCGTACTACAACTGGAAATCCAAATATGGCGGTATGGAGTCCTCTGATATCAAACGGATGAAAGAGTTGGAAGAGGAAAATCGCCGATTAAAGCAAATGTACGCATCCCTGATGCTTATATCATGAAATTCTTAAGGATGTTGTTTCAAAAAAACTTTAACGGTGCCTGAGAAGCGTGAGCTGGTGCGTTATGTTATGACGGAACATCAGGCCAGCGAACGACGCAGGTGCCGGATTATCGGTATCAGTCGAAGTCTGTTGCATTATTGCCCGAACACAACACGGGATCTGCCTGTGGTCGAGGCACTACAAAAACTGGCGCACCAGTATCCGTGCCTATGGTTTTGGGCTTATGTTCAATAAGTTACGACAGGCAGGGTTACTGTGGAATGCAAAGCGGGTTTACCGGATCTATCGGTTGTTAAAACACAACTTTCGGCGCAAAGGGAAAAAACATTTACCTAACAGACATCCACAGCCGTTGGTTATACCGCATAAAATGAACCACTGTTGGTCTGTTGATTTTATGAGTGATGCCTTGAGCGACGGGCTGCGATTCAGGTTATTTAACGTCGTCGATGACTTTAATCGGGAAGCGTTGGCCATCGACGTTGATTTAAATATACCAGCTCATCGTGTTGTTCGCATTCTGGAACGATTAAGCGCAGAACGAGGCTACCCGGCTTTTATACGAAGTGATAATGGGCCAGAGCTCACCGCTGCAGCATTAGCCGAATGGGCAGAACGCCACGGTGTGAAACTCAATTTTATTCAGCCCGGAAAGCCGATGCAGAACGGATTTATCGAGCGATTTAACAAAACGCTACGAACAGAAATACTCGATATGTATCTGTTCAGAACCTTGTCTGAAGTGCGCGAACTCACAGAGGACTAGCGCACAGAATATAACCAAGAACGCCCACATAGCTCACTGGGTGATATGCCGCCTGTTATCTATGCGCGGCAAAAACTGGCCGGAGATCCTCATTGGCGGTGGTACTAAAAACCGGAGAGACTACACCGATAACGGTAAAAGGTATCGCGAGAGACACCCATGATTTTACAGGCTTTAGAAGCATTGCTGAGTTCTTTAGCAAGATGGAGCGAACCTGTTTTGTGTTTGATGACAGGATTGTTAGTATGAATCATGAGAGTTACCTCGTGTTTTGTATAAGGATTCGGTACCCATATCAAAACCGATAAAACTCAACCGTTCAAGGTCATGAGTCAGATCAAGTCGCAACTATTACACATCATTATTTGAAAAATTAAGGATGTTTTTTTAATTAAATTAAAAAATAGGCGATCCGATTCAAATATTACATTATTGATAATAAGGGATCGCCCCTTTCTCTTGACCCGATTTAGGATGTAGGCCGCTCAAATAACGGCTTCCAAGGTTCTTTGCCAGCTTTGCTCTGAAACAGAATAGGTAAAGAGTTGTTTGGACAAGTTTCAGGCAATACCAATAATAATCCTTGATCATTAAATCCTAAAGGTTTTTTATAAATTTTTGTCCCTAATATCAAGCATAATGATTTAGCTCTGTGCATTTCATCCATATCATTCCAAAAACCATATCCATCTTTATGAAAAGCAGTGCTGGTATTTTCGAGCATTTCTGCGACATAAATTTTATTAATTTCTAAATGTCGCTTAAGAATCTCATTAACTTTTGCTTCACCTTCTTCAGTTCCGACGATAGCGATGACTAATAAGGGAATTTTTTGCTGTTGAAGATTAGTTCCAATGGAATTTAACAAAGATTAAATTCCATCTGAAAGGGTTTCACCACTTACTACAACATCGTCTACCAGTACTATAGCTTTAGGGACAGGAGTTTCTGTAGTTATAGATGAAATTCTTTTGATAAGCGAGTTCAATTCTACAATACAATTACTCGAAATTGAATTACTCTTAGCATACATACGAGCATACTGTGTGAATCGCTACGGGTAATCTAGACACTTTCGAGTCGTTGATAATACTGCTGTTCATATTCATTCGGCGACACCTGATTGCTCGAGCCATGTCGACGCCTGCTGTTATAAAACATTTCGATGTAATCAAAAATATCGCTTCGGGCTTCCTCCCGCGTTCCGTAGATCCTTTTCTTTATCCGCTCACGCTTGAGAAGCTTGAAAAAACTTTCGGCAACGGCGTTATCATGACAGTTGCCGCGTCTACTCATGCTACCTTCCAGACCATGTGACTTCAGGAATGACTGCCACTCGTGGCTAGTATATTGACTGCCTTGGTCTGAATGTATCAACACCTGTTTTTGCGGATTACGCCTCCACAGCGCCATTAGCAATGCGTTCAGCACGATGTCCTTCGTCATTCTGGCCTGCATCGACCAGCCAATGATTTTACGGGAAAACAGATCGACCACTACCGCAAGATATAACCAACCTTCATGTGTTTTAAGTAGAGTAAGAGACAGGGCGTAGTCGGACTATTTCCCTGCCTCTCCTCTCCGAACCGGACGTACACCTTTCAGCGCATCCGGCTCTCCGTTTAAACGCTGGCGAACGCCATTGCCACTTCCGGATACCGTGATGTATAGGTGTTTCTGGCTTCTGTCCTCAGGTAAGGGTTTCCTTCGGGCAGACGCCAGCGGAACAGCTTCTTACCTTGCCCTACCAACCGGTAAAGTACTTCACCGTTGAGCTTCCCGTGGTTGGTTTTACCAAATAATACCCACGTTTTACTCTGACCCGGTTTCGGTGGTTTACACCACCACCTCATCAGGTATGCGATACCTTTACGGTATTTTCGGGCCAGCCAGTGAGCCAGCTTCCAGAACACCACACGATCGACAGAACTAAACACTTTGGCCTTAAAATCAACGAACTGATAGAACGCGGCCCAGCCTTTCAGTTTCCGGTTGAGTATCTCAACCATATCGATTTTGCTTTCACTGTAATTGCCTGATAACAGAGACGTCAGCGACGCGGCGAAGTTTCTGGCTTTCTCCTTCGGGATCGTCGATACCACCCGCATATCACCATAAAGGCTGCGTTTGCGGATAATTCTATGACCCAGAAAGATAAAACCGTCATTAACATGGGTGATTCTGGTCTTGTCCATGTTCAGCCTGAGTTTCAGGCTGCCTTCAAGTACGTTTCGGCACTCTTCCCTGATGGTTTCCGCCTGTGCTTTGGTGCCTTTGACAATAAGCACAAAGTCATCGGCATAACGGCAGTACGCCACGGCAGGTTTCCATTACCAGTTTTCTCTGACTGCAGTACTTCGGCCCCGCTGGATACTGCTATTCCAGTACCAGCGATCCTTGCGGGCTTTTTCGCTCAGGTAGCGTTTATGCAGATACTGGTCGAACTCATTCAGCATGATATTCGACAGCAGCGGCGATATTACGCCTCCCTGTGGCACGCCTTCACTGGCCGACCTACATCAACATGCCCGGCCTTAATGGTTTTCCACAGCAGGCTCATAAAGCGTGCGTCACTGATCCTGCGGCGCACGGCTTTCATCAGCAGTCGATGATGCACAGTGTCGAAGTAGCTGGACAGGTCACCCTCAATCACCCAGCGGCCCCGCGTTTCGCCGCAGTCGGTAAGTTGTAATTTCACCGTGCGGATCGCATACTGGACGCTGCGTTCAGGCCGGAAACCATATGAGAATGTATGAAAATCACTCTCCCAGATCGGCTCCATGACCATCAGCATAGCCCGCTGAACAATACGATCTCGCAAGGCAGGGATACCCAGCGGTCGCTGTTTGCCGTTGCTTTTAGGGATGTAGACCCGTCTGGCTGGCAGGGGCTGGTAGTGACCTGAGAGGAGTTCATCCCTGAGCTTTTGCAGCTCAGCAGCCAGACTGGTCTGTAGCGTTGCTTTGTTCACACCATCAACGCCGGGGGTATGTGCCCCCCTTGATGAGAGCGTGATCCGCGCCGCTTCAGTCAGCCATTCTGGTTGTGTTATCAGACGTAGCAGACGCTCAATCCGTCGGGACGGATCGGTTGCTGTCCATGTGGCAAGCTTGCGTTGCATTTCGCTGATTATCAAAGGTCTTCACCTCGTTAGGTCAGTTAATTCACGTCGCAAACACATTTAAACTGCTCCCCTTCGCCATGTAATGGGCTTTCCCCATCGCAGACTACTACGGAAGCTCCGCCAGCCAGTGCGTCATCGGAGCCATGCCCCCTTAACATTCGTCGCTGACCTTCCCCGGTTCACCTGCCTGGACTCAGACGTATTGAGGAGGCTGCCCGTCGCACTCTTTGTCCTTGCTTGCCGCAAGTTGGCAGAAGTCAGCAATGCGAGTGTGATAGACGCTGCTGTTCCAGTGTTTCGAATATATTTCAAAACACCTTCGACTGCCAGTGCTTACGTATCACTGCCAGTTCCTTCTGCACGGCTTGTCAGATCACGTAGGCCGTGGTGACATTTTCAACCCACAGAGGTGGATTAACGGGTTCATGTTCTTCAGCCTTTCAGTACTCAACCTTGAGGATCATCTCGGCTTAGTGATCTCGCCTCAATCCCCGTTGTCAGCGGGTTACGTCACGCTGCGGGCATGCCGCAGGTCACTGCCGCTCAGGTTCTCCACCGTCACACCCGGTGGGATTGTTGGGTTTCTGATGGCGAGTTACCGGTTCAATATTCCAGACAGACTCGTGGTTCATTTGAGCATCCATGCTCGCCCTGAACTCCGGGCACACTATAACTTATGTCACCACACCAGACCTGGTTCGGTGAGGCCGGCATGAACCGTCTTTTCAGCAGGTTCGGCGAAGCGAGGGACGTTTCCCTACTTCCTAGATATCGGTATTTTCCTGGCTGTCGGCTGAGTAAACCACATTCCTGCATCAATTTTCTTGCCAGCCAGCGCCCTACAGCATGACCATTCCGACGCATAAGTAAACTTAGTGTTCTGCTGCCGGCAGAGCCACGGCTTATCTGATGTAGCTCGCGCGCCAGCGCCCGTAGTTGCAAGGGTTTAACATCAACCTGTTGATGCCGTGAGGCGTAATAAACACTACGCGTTATATTCAGCAAACGGCACAGTTCCGTTACCGACCATTTCGTGTTTAGCCGTGTGATTAACGCGCAGATTTGACGGGGATTTCGCTCATCAACACGGCCGCCTGCTTTAAAATTTCTTTCTCCATGTCAAGGCGTCGAACCTGTTTTTCCAGTTCCTGAATCCGACATTGATCCGGTGTCAACGCCACACCAGCAGGAGTGATGCCTTGAATTTCAGCTTCATACTGACGTATCCACTTGCGAAGTTGGCTGGGGTCCAGGTCCAGCGATTGGGCAACATCAACAGCACGCTGTTGGTATTTAATCACCTGCTCGATAGCTTTCAGCTTGAACTCGGGAGAAAAACGACGTTTGGTTCGCTTACGTTGAGTCATTGCTCGATCACCTCAATTTTCTGTTGTTACATTAACAGGCTATTGAGGTGTCCGGAATCAGTGAACCACTACAGTTCATTACCGGCGCTTTCTTTTAAACTTTCATAATATTCAATGAACTGCTTCTGCTTTTCTTCACTGAATTTATGAGGAATGCCTGCGGGTTTCTTGTAAGTGAAACCATGGCGGTACAGCCATTTGTTCATGCCGGGAACGCTGAAACGGATGCGCCAGCAATGAGCAACATAAGCCACGATTTCATGGGTATGATGGAACAAATACTGAGATAAGTGTTGGATTAACTTATCGGTTTGGTCAGCGTTGAGCAAGCTGTCAGAGCCGCCGTTTTCAGGTTTGAGCTTCCGGTCATTAAGATAATCACTGATATGGCGGTTGATAGTGCTCTCATGCAGGCGAAGAGCCTGAGCACTCATGGGAGAAAGCCATCCTTCAGATGCCAGAAGGATGGCTTTGATGCGATCGCAAACCCGCTTGTCACGACTGGTATCATGGAGGCGCTCAAGTTCAGTCTTTTGATCAACAGTGATAAAAATTTTCATGTGCGAGAGCATGGATCTCCTTGCTACGTAAAATCAAGCACCTTCAATGATCACGGCTATAAACAATAAATTACCTCTTTTTCATGGTTTTTACATGATTGACCGTCACCCCCCCTTACCGATCGCGCCGAAAGGTACTGGCGGTCTGCTCTGTGCCGAATTGACAGCGGCCTCACTCGAAGGGCAATCTCCGGCTCAGGCATCCCGCCATGCCGGTCATCAGGTGGAACGCTCTGTATTGAAAACCCAGTTGGCTGAAAGCAAAGAACTTTGTCTGGCAACGTTATTTAAACGGTCCCCTACTTACAACGCG
>NZ_JAGFPG010000011.1:0-39181 GCF_025962675.1 Candidatus Symbiopectobacterium sp. NZEC127 | reverse complement strand
CGTAGCGCCGATGGTAGTGTGGGGCTTCCCCATGTGAGAGTAGGGAACTGCCAGGCTTTTATATCAGTTATCAGACGACGTCTGATGATGAAAAGTAGCGAAGGGGCTGTCCGAAAGGACAGCCCTTTTTGCTGTGCGTGGTTTTTAGCGTCAGTCATTTATCATCAGGAATGATTCGCCTTTTATTGCTCACTCAAGGATTGAAGATGCCCGTGGACCGTAGAGATTTGGCGTTCGGGATCGGGTAAACTACGGCGTATTCAATCTGGAGAGTACGTTCTGATGACGAGCAGTGCCATATCCCTTAAGCCTTACCACACCTTCTCTTTGCCCGTTTATGCCGATGAGGTAGTCTTCGCCGATACCCCTGATGCGTTAGTCGCTTCCTGGCGTCATGCGAACGCGCAGAGCAGGCCGGTGTTGATGTTGGGGGAAGGTAGCAATGTCCTGTTTTTGGCTGATTTTGCAGGAACAGTCATTGCTAACCGCATAAAAGGGATTGAGATTGCTGAGGATGATGGCGGATGGCATCTGCACGTTGGTGCCGGTGAGAACTGGCATCATCTGGTCGAGTACACGCTGCAACAAGGCGTGCCGGGCCTGGAAAATCTGGCGCTGATCCCAGGCTGTGTTGGCTCGGCACCTATCCAAAATATTGGCGCTTATGGCGCTGAGTTCAAGCAGTTTTGCGCATATGTCGATGTCTTGGATCTTACCCTCAATCAGGTGACCCGCCTCAGTGCGGAGCAGTGCCAGTTTGGCTATCGTGAAAGTATCTTCAAGCATGAATACCGCCAGGGGTTTGCCATTATTGCGGTAGGTCTGCATCTGACCAAGTCCTGGGTTCCTGTATTGGGCTATGGTGATTTGGCGCAGCTCGATCCTGCAACTGCGACGCCTGATGCTATCTTTACTACGGTATGTGCCATGCGGCGTAAGAAATTACCCGATCCCGCGCTGATGGGAAATGCGGGCAGCTTTTTCAAAAATCCGGTGGTTAGCGCCGAGCAGGCCCAGGCTATTCTGATGCGTTACCCCACTGCGCCATACTATCCACAGCCCGACGGTACGGTTAAATTTGCTGCTGGCTGGCTTATCGATCAGTGCCAGTTAAAGGGGCACCGCATTGGCGGCGCGGCGGTCCATCAGCAGCAGGCTTTGGTGCTGGTTAACCTTGATGAGGCGACGAGCGACGATATCGTTGCACTGGCGCGTTATGTGCGTGATAACGTTGCAGAGACATTTGCACTCTGGCTTGAGCCGGAAGTGCGCTTTATTGCGGCACAGGGTGAAGTAAGCGCAACAGAGGTGCTGTCATGAAAGATATCCGAGTCCCTTTAACGCTAATCCAGATTCTTTCCGACGGTGAGTTTTACTCGGGTGAATACCTGGGTGAGCTGTTGGGAATGAGCCGAGCCGGTATCAACAAACATATCCAAACCATCAGAGAATGGGGGCTGGATGTGTTTCCCGTTACGGGGAAAGGGTACAGCCTGCCTGAACCGATGCAATTGCTGGATGAAAATGTCATTCGTGCCGCACTCCCCGGAAATAACGTTGCGGTACTGCCCGTTATTGATTCAACCAATCAGTATCTGCTAGACCGGCTGGAGAGCTTGCACTCTGGCGATGCCTGTGTGGCAGAGTACCAGCACGCGGGCCGCGGTCGTCGTGGGCGGCAATGGCAATCACCGTTTGGTGCCAATCTCTATCTCTCCATGTTCTGGCGGTTGGAACAGGGGCCTGCGGCAGCGGTGGGCGTGAGCCTGGCGATTGGTATCGTGATTGCAGAAGTGCTGCATCGCCTCGGTGCACATGATGTCAAAGTAAAATGGCCCAATGACCTCTATATGCACGATCGCAAACTGGCCGGTATTCTGGTTGAGTTGCTGGGAAAAACAGGAGACGCGGCACAGTTAGTGATCGGTATTGGCATCAACTTGCGGATGCGGCCTTCCTCTGGGCAAGGCGTCACGCAGGAATGGATCAATTTGCAAGAGGCTGGGATCGATATCGATCGTAATATCCTGGCCGCTACGCTGATTACTGAATTGAGTAACGCGTTGGAAGTGTTTGAACAAGGTGGACTGCGTTCGTTCATCCCTCGCTGGCAAGCCATCGATAATTACTATAATCGGCCAGTGAAATTGATCATGGGTGAGCGCGAGATCCACGGGATCGAACGTGGAATTGATGAGCAGGGCGCGCTGTTACTCGAAGAGAACGGCGAGATTAAGGCCTATATTGGTGGCGAAATATCACTGCGTGGCAAGTAGTCAGTAGGGGGGATTACCCCCTACTGTCTTGTAATTCTGCTATTTTCTCAAACGCACATAGTCAACGGCATGATTAGCGCTTTTGGTCATAATCAAGCTGGCGCGCTCACGGGTGGGCAAAATATTTTGGTGTAAGTTAGGTTCATTAATATCGCGCCAAATTTTGGTTGCGATTGTCACCGCTTGCTCTTCCGTTAATTTTGCATACTCATGAAAATAAGAATTAGGATCGGAGAATGCCCCCAGGCGGAATTTTAAAAACCGGTTGATATACCAGGATTTTAATAATGCTTCCGAAGCGTCAACATATATAGAAAAATCAATAAAATCAGAAACAAAGGCGCGTGGTTGTGCGTGTGGGTAATCCATTCCGCTTTGCAGGACGTTTAATCCTTCGAGGATAAGAATATCCGGCTGTTCCACCACTTTATTGCTATTTGGCACAATATCGTAAGTCAAATGCGAATATATTGGCGCAGTGACTTTTTTAGCCCCTGATTTTATATCCGACACAAATTTCATCAGGCTATGAATATCGTAAGATTCAGGGAACCCTTTTTTCTGCATCAGGTTTCTGTCTTTAAGCACCTGTTTGGAATGCAAAAAACCATCAGTGGTGATCAATTCAACCCGACGATGCTCGGGCCAACGGCTTAGCAATGCCTGCAATACGCGCGCTGTAGTACTTTTGCCAACCGCGACACTGCCTGCGATGCCGATAATATAGGGAATGCGTTGCCCGTTCGTGCCGAGAAACTGCTCCAATACCGCCTGGCGTCTCAGGTTTGAGCTGATATAAAAATTAAGCAGACGTGATAAAGGCAGATAGATTTCGGCAACTTCATCGAGCGACAACTCGTCATTGATCCCTTTCAACCGGATGATTTCTTCTTCTGTCAGCGTTAATGGTACTGAATTGCGCAATGCAGCCCATTGACGGCGATCGAAGTGTAGGTAGGGTGTTACCAAAGGTTGCTCGCTGTCTCTCATCTGTCCAATTTATCCTATAGACCATCCTGCCTGGAGGCGAAACTGCCCACGCGTTGTGTGAGCTGGGAGTATAAGCCGCGGGTGGTCATACACGGTAATGTTGTGATTCGATTAGTAGATGTCAGGCAGGTTACACGTTGGGCACGCAGAAAAGAAGACAACAGTATGATATTTCCTGACGCAATGGCGTCAGGAAACGGTTAACTTGCCAGAGCATGTGTCATCCGGTTGGCGACAAACAGGCGCTTGTAGTAGATGGCGGTCGGGTGATAGCTACCATCGGGCGCACTGGCATAATCAGGGATTTCTCCCAGATAACGATACCCTTGCGTGCGGTAAAAGGCCTCTGCTGGAGAGCCCGCCTGAGTATCCAGATACAGCAAACCTCGATTAAGCTCAAAAGCGGTTGTTTCTAGCACCGACAGCAGTTTACGGCCAATCCCCTGGCGACGTGCGCGGCTGTGTACCAGCAGTTTTTGCACTTCTGCCCGGTTCAAACCATTACTTTTTTGGCACAGCTCAAGCTGCACGCTTCCGACAATGCCTTGAGTGTCACGAGCGATCCACAGCAAACGAGCCCCCTCCGCCAGAGAGGTGCGTAATCCGTGAAAATAGCTGGCTGCAGTTTCGTGCGACAAAGGCATCTCATAGCCAACAGAGGCGCCATGCATGACCGCATCTAGCAGCAGGTCTGCCAGCTCCGTGCGGTAAACCGGAAGGGTTGTGTCATTGAGTAAAACGATTTTCATCATGCAGTCTCCAGCGAAATGAGCCCTCTCTGACCCGCTTTACCGAAATAAAGCAAGATACATGCCAGGCCAGATTCAGGTCATAAATGCGGTTAAACACGCATTTATGGCGAAGACGGTGCGTTACCTTGGAGCAAAAGGTCATTGTTGGTGCAGCACCGCGCTGAAGCCATGCTAAAAAAAGAGTGCACCACCGGGGGGGATTGTGCGGGATTGGTCGTGAATTTGGATGTTCTTTAGGCATTTTATCGCGAGGTACGTGAATTCATGCTCGAATTTGGATAAAATCTAAGCGATAGCACATTTTAAGCAATTTTTTTGTTGCATAGGTGGCTCGCTCTACCTAGAATGCGCAGCACTTGATGCCGGCTTAGCTCAGTTGGTAGAGCAACTGACTTGTAATCAGTAGGTCGCCAGTTCGATTCCGGCAGCCGGCACCATCAAGTACACAATTAGGTGGGGTTCCCGAGCGGCCAAAGGGAGCAGACTGTAAATCTGCCGTCACAGACTTCGAAGGTTCGAATCCTTCCCCCACCACCAAATTCAAGCCATACACGTTGTGGCTGAACCAACGCGATGAGGCAATCACCGTGTTGGTGAAGGCGGAAGCTTTCAACAGAGAAATCAGGTAGCCGAGTTCAGGATGCGGGCATCGTATAATGGCTATTACCTCAGCCTTCCAAGCTGATGATGTGGGTTCGATTCCCACTGCCCGCTCCAATAAGTGCTGATATAGCTCAGTTGGTAGAGCGCACCCTTGGTAAGGGTGAGGTCGGCAGTTCGAATCTGCCTATCAGCACCACTTCTTTTTCATCTCCTGATTTCCTTTCTGTAAAAAATTCGTCAAGCGTTAGCTTGGTTAATGTGGTGCTATCACCGATTTATCCGTGTCTTAGAGGGACAGTCGATGTCTAAAGAAAAGTTTGAACGTACTAAACCGCACGTTAACGTCGGTACTATCGGCCACGTTGACCATGGTAAAACCACGCTGACCGCAGCGATCACTACCGTACTGGCTAAAACCTACGGCGGTAGCGCGCGTGCATTCGATCAGATCGATAATGCGCCGGAAGAAAAAGCGCGTGGTATCACCATCAATACCTCTCACGTTGAATACGACACCCCGACCCGTCACTACGCACACGTTGACTGCCCGGGACACGCCGACTACGTGAAAAACATGATCACCGGTGCTGCCCAGATGGACGGCGCGATCCTGGTAGTTGCTGCGACTGACGGCCCGATGCCGCAGACACGTGAGCACATCCTGCTGGGTCGTCAGGTAGGCGTTCCGTACATCATCGTGTTCCTGAACAAATGTGACATGGTTGATGACGAAGAGCTGCTGGAACTGGTTGAGATGGAAGTGCGTGAGCTGCTGTCTCAGTACGACTTCCCGGGTGATGATACCCCAATCGTTCGTGGTTCAGCGCTGAAAGCCCTGGAAGGCGAAGCAGAGTGGGAAGCAAAAATCATCGAACTGGCTGGCTACCTGGATTCCTACATCCCAGAACCAGAGCGTGCGATTGACCGTCCGTTCCTGCTGCCTATCGAAGACGTATTCTCCATCTCCGGCCGTGGTACTGTAGTAACCGGTCGTGTAGAGCGCGGTATCGTTAAAGTCGGTGAAGAAGTTGAAATCGTTGGTATCAAAGATACTGCGAAATCGACGTGTACTGGCGTTGAAATGTTCCGCAAACTGCTGGACGAAGGCCGTGCGGGTGAGAACGTTGGTGTTCTGCTGCGTGGTATCAAACGTGAAGAAATCGAACGTGGTCAGGTACTGGCTAAGCCGGGTTCTATCAAGCCGCACACCCAGTTCGAATCTGAAGTGTATATCCTGAGCAAAGATGAAGGTGGCCGTCATACGCCGTTCTTCAAAGGCTACCGTCCTCAGTTCTACTTCCGTACTACTGACGTAACGGGCACCATCGAACTGCCGGAAGGCGTGGAAATGGTAATGCCGGGCGACAACATCAAAATGGTTGTTACCCTGATCCACCCGATCGCGATGGACGACGGTTTGCGTTTCGCAATCCGTGAAGGCGGCCGTACCGTTGGTGCAGGTGTTGTTGCTAAAGTTATCGCTTAATCGCGGATAAATTTGACTCAACATGCAGTAAAAGGGCATCATTTGATGCCCTTTTTCTACGCTGCCCTCAGTAGAACCTATCTCATCACGGATTGTGGCGTATAATCCTGCTAATCTGTGGTGAGATAGGCTCTGTAGATTACAGCGTAAATGCCGAGTTTCGCTGCGAGCGAAACATCATGTCGGTTTGGTTTGCCCTGCGTTGCGGGGCAAAGTTATTTGTCTGATTCATGAGTGACAGGTTGGTTTATGAGTGCAAATACCGAGACCCAGGGTAGTGGGCGTGGCCTGGAAGTGATCAAGTGGCTGGTTGTGGCGGCCTTACTCGTTGTTGCCATAGTGGGTAACTATTACTACCGCGGGTACAGTCTGCCGCTTCGCGCATTGGCCGTTGTTATCCTGATTGCTGCCGCAGGCGGTGTTGCACTGTTAACCGCCAAAGGCAAAGCAACGGTGACCTTTGCCCGCGAAGCGCGCACTGAAGTGCGTAAAGTGATTTGGCCAACCCGCCAGGAAACGCTGCATACCACGTTGATCGTTGCCGCGGTAACAGCCGTGATGTCACTGATTCTGTGGGGGCTGGATGGTATTCTGGTCCGTTTGATATCATTTATCACAGGCCTGAGGTTCTAAGATGTCTGAAGCTCCAAAAAAACGTTGGTACGTCGTTCAGGCGTTTTCCGGCTTTGAAGGCCGCGTTGCACAATCGCTGCGCGAGCACATCAAATTGCACAACATGGAAGAGCTGTTTGGCGACGTCATGGTGCCGACCGAGGAAGTGGTTGAGATTCGTGGCGGCCAACGCCGTAAAAGCGAACGCAAATTCTTCCCCGGCTACGTGTTGGTACAGATGGTAATGGAAGACGCCAGCTGGCACTTGGTGCGTAGCGTTCCGCGTGTGATGGGCTTTATCGGCGGTACGTCCGATCGTCCTGCGCCGATCAGCGACAAAGAAGTTGACGCTATCATGAACCGCCTGCAACAGGTGGGTGATAAGCCGCGTCCGAAAACGCTGTTCGAACCGGGCGAAATGGTGCGCGTCAACGACGGCCCGTTTGCCGACTTCAACGGCGTCGTGGAAGAAGTGGATTACGAAAAAAGCCGCCTGAAAGTGTCGGTCTCTATCTTCGGACGTGCTACGCCCGTTGAGCTGGATTTCGGCCAGGTGGAGAAAGGCTGATACAGTCTCTCATCTGTAAATAATCTCTTGTAATTGGCGCGAAATTAATCTATTATTTCGCGCCTTTTGTTTTTAGGTGCCATGGCGCCTAAAAAAATAAATATCACGGGGAGCCTTTTTAAGGCGCTATTACCCATTAGAGGAAAGTTAAATGGCCAAGAAAGTACAAGCCTACGTCAAGCTGCAAGTTGCAGCTGGTATGGCTAACCCGAGCCCGCCGGTTGGTCCTGCTCTGGGTCAGCAAGGTGTGAACATCATGGAATTCTGTAAGGCATTCAATGCTAAAACAGAAAGCCTGGAAAAAGGTCTGCCGACTCCGGTCGTTATCACCGTTTACTCCGACCGTTCTTTCACCTTCGTTACCAAAACGCCTCCGGCAGCGGTTCTGCTGAAGAAAGCGGCTGGTATCAAGTCTGGTTCTGGCAAGCCGAACAAAGACAAAGTAGGTAAAGTGACCCACGCTCAGGTTCTGGAAATTGCCCAGACCAAAGCGGCGGATATGACGGGTGCCGACGTGGACGCCATGGCGCGCTCCATCGCGGGTACTGCTCGTTCCATGGGCCTGGTAGTGGAGGACTAAGAAATGGCTAAGCTGACCAAGCGCATGCGCGTGATCCGTGAGAAAGTTGATGTTACCAAACAATATGACATCAACGAAGCTGTTGCCCTGCTCAAAGAGCTGGCCACTGCTAAGTTTGTTGAAAGCGTTGACGTTGCCGTAAACCTGGGCATCGACGCTCGTAAATCTGACCAGAACGTTCGTGGCGCGACTGTACTGCCGCACGGTACTGGCCGTTCCGTTCGCGTTGCCGTATTTACCCAAGGCGCAAACGCTGAAGCTGCTAAAGCAGCTGGCGCAGAGCTGGTAGGTATGGAAGATCTGGCTGACCAGATCAAAAAAGGCGAAATGAACTTTGACGTGGTTATTGCTTCTCCGGATGCAATGCGCGTTGTTGGCCAGTTGGGTCAGGTTCTGGGTCCGCGTGGCCTGATGCCGAACCCGAAAGTCGGTACTGTAACGCCGAACGTTGCTGAAGCGGTTAAAAACGCCAAAGCCGGTCAGGTTCGTTATCGCAACGACAAAAACGGCATCATCCACACCACCATCGGTAAGGTTGATTTCGACGCTGACAAACTGAAAGAAAACCTGGAATCTCTGCTGGTTGCGCTGAAAAAAGCTAAACCTGCTCAGGCGAAAGGCGTGTACATCAAGAAAGTTAGCCTCTCCACCACCATGGGTGCTGGCGTTGCTGTAGATCAGAGTGGCCTGAACGCGGTCGCTAACTGATAGCTTTACCTGGGCGAAATTTATACGTATAATCTTTCGCCCATTGTCCCTTAACGGACAAACAGATTTTTTCGGTTGGAGCCTGGCCTGATCCAGGCCTCCGTCCAAGACCGCAGGTGCTGCAACGTTTTCAGGTTTACCTGAAAAAAGAGACGCTTAATTTTCCTGCGTAGACGGTGACAGAGCCTAAAGAAAATTTTCTTTTACTGGATTCTGCTCACCGTGTTTTGACGCCTGTTTTCCATGTGGTTGCAGGTGAAGTGAGTTCCGGAAATGTATTCCGGCTATATCCAGGAGCACAAGCTAATGGCATTAAATCTTCAAGACAAACAAGCGATTGTTGCTGAAGTCAGCGAAGTGGCCAAAGGCGCGCTGTCTGCGGTCGTTGCGGATTCTCGTGGCGTAACCGTAGATAAAATGACTGAACTGCGTAAAGCAGGTCGTGAAGCTGGCGTATACATGCGTGTTGTTCGCAACACCCTGCTGCGTCGCGTCGTTGAAGGCACTCAGTTCGAATGCCTGAAAGACACGTTTGTTGGTCCGACCTTGATTGCATATTCTATGGAACACCCGGGCGCTGCTGCTCGTCTGTTCAAAGAATTCGCGAAAGCGAATGCAAAATTTGAGGTTAAAGCTGCGGCCTTTGAAGGTGAGTTGATCACAGCGGCCAATATTGACCGTCTGGCAACGCTGCCGACTTACGAAGAAGCAATTGCACGCCTGATGGCGACCATGAAAGAAGCCTCTGCAGGCAAACTGGTCCGCACTCTGGCAGCTGTTCGCGATCAGAAAGAAGCGGCGTAATCGCCCTTTTCCTGTTATCGCATTTGCTTACGTATAAACTATTTCTGATTGTTAGGAACACTTGTCATGTCTATCACTAAAGATCAAATTATCGAAGCAGTTGCCGCTATGTCCGTAATGGACGTTGTTGAGCTGATCTCTGCAATGGAAGAAAAATTCGGCGTTTCTGCTGCTGCTGCTGTAGCTGTTGCTGCTGGCCCGGTTGAAGCTGCTGAAGAAAAAACTGAATTCGACGTTATCCTGAAAGCTATCGGCGCTAACAAAGTTGCCGTAATCAAAGCTGTTCGTGGCGCAACTGGCCTGGGTCTGAAAGAAGCGAAAGACCTGGTTGAGTCTGCACCTGCTGCGCTGAAAGAAGGCGTGAGCAAAGATGACGCTGAGTCTCTGAAGAAATCTCTGGAAGAAGCTGGCGCTGAAGTTGAAGTTAAATAAGCCAACCCTTCCGGTTGCAGCCTGAGTTTTCAGGCTGATGGCTGGTGACTTTTTGGTCACCAGCCTTTTTGCGCTGTAGGGGCTCTGTGGTATTTCGCACTGTTTGACCACGGATTATCCCAATATTTTTTTCTATCGACGCCTTAATATATTGCTTTCCAGCGTAGGTTCCCTGCCTGTGCAAAAGCGATGAAATGATTTAAGAGTGATAGAAAGACGTATTCACGAAGGGCGGATTGCCTTTCGATCAACAAAATCGTGTTGCAATGAACCGTCCTGTCAGGACGAGCAAGTGGTTCTTACTTTTCAGCGAGCTGAGGAACCCCATGGTTTACTCCTATACCGAGAAAAAACGCATTCGTAAGGATTTTGGTAAACGTCCGCAAGTGTTGGACATACCTTATCTCCTTTCTATCCAGCTTGACTCGTTTCAGAAGTTCATCGAGCAAGATCCGGAAGGTCAGTACGGTCTGGAAGCCGCATTCCGTTCCGTATTCCCAATTTCAAGCTACAGCGGTAGCTCTGAACTGCAATACGTAAGCTACCGTTTGGGTGAGCCCGTATTTGACGTCAAAGAGTGTCAGATTCGCGGGGTGACCTTCTCAGCACCGCTGCGCGTCAAGCTGCGTCTGGTGATCTACGAGCGCGAAGCGCCGGAAGGCACCGTAAAAGACATTAAAGAACAAGAAGTGTACATGGGCGAAATTCCGCTCATGACCGAAAACGGGACCTTTGTTATCAACGGGACTGAGCGCGTTATCGTTTCTCAGTTGCACCGTAGCCCGGGCGTGTTCTTTGACAGTGACAAGGGTAAAACCCACTCCTCCGGTAAAGTGCTGTATAACGCACGTATCATCCCTTACCGTGGTTCCTGGCTGGATTTCGAGTTCGATCCGAAAGATAACCTGTTTGTGCGTATCGACCGCCGCCGTAAACTGCCGGCGACCATCGTTTTGCGTGCGCTGAGTTTCTCTGCCGAACAAATTCTGGATCTGTTCTTCGATAAAATTGTCTATGAAATCAATGGCAATAAGTTGCAGATGGACCTGGTGCCAGATCGCTTGCGCGGCGAAACTGCCTCGTTCGACATCGAAGCCAACGGCAAAGTGTACATTGAAAAAGGCCGCCGTATTACTGCGCGCCACATTCGCCAGCTAGAAAAAGATAACGTAGATCGCATTGAAGTACCGGTTGAATACATCGCTGGGAAAGTGCTGGCGAAAGACTATGTGGATGCAAGCACCGGCGAACTGATCGGTGTGGCGAACATGGAGCTGTCGCTGGATCTGCTGGCTAAACTGAGTCAGGCAGGCCATAAGCGCATCGAAACCCTGTTCACCAACGATCTGGATCACGGCCCGTATATCTCCGAAACGCTGCGTGTTGACCCGACCAACGATCGCCTGAGCGCGCTGGTTGAAATCTACCGCATGATGCGTCCGGGCGAGCCGCCAACACGTGAAGCCGCAGAAACGCTGTTCGAGAACCTGTTCTTCTCTGAAGATCGTTACGATCTGTCCGCTGTGGGCCGCATGAAGTTTAACCGCTCCCTGCTGCGTGACGAGATTGAAGGTTCCGGTATCCTGAGCAAAGACGACATCATTCAGGTGATGAAGAAGCTCATCGATATCCGTAACGGTTCCGGCGAAGTCGATGATATCGACCACCTGGGCAACCGTCGTATCCGTTCCGTGGGCGAAATGGCGGAAAACCAATTCCGCGTTGGCCTGGTGCGCGTAGAGCGTGCGGTGAAAGAGCGTCTGTCTCTGGGCGATCTGGATACCCTGATGCCGCAGGACATGATCAACGCCAAGCCGATTTCGGCGGCGGTGAAAGAGTTCTTCGGCTCCAGCCAGCTGTCCCAGTTTATGGACCAGAACAACCCGCTGTCCGAAATTACGCACAAACGCCGTATCTCCGCGTTGGGCCCAGGCGGTCTGACCCGTGAACGTGCTGGCTTTGAAGTGCGTGACGTACACCCGACCCACTACGGTCGCGTATGTCCTATCGAAACGCCGGAAGGTCCGAACATCGGTCTTATCAACTCGCTGTCCGTGTACGCACAGACCAACGAATACGGTTTCCTTGAAACCCCGTATCGTCTGGTGCGTGACGGTGTGGTAACGGATGAAATCCATTACCTGTCCGCGATTGAAGAAGGCAACTACGTTATTGCACAGGCGAACACCAACCTCGACGAAGAAGGGCATTTCGTTGACGATCTGGTGACCTGCCGTAGCAAAGGCGAATCCAGCTTGTTCAGCCGCGATCAGGTTGACTACATGGACGTTTCCACCCAACAGGTGGTTTCTGTCGGTGCATCCCTGATCCCGTTCCTGGAACACGATGACGCCAACCGCGCCCTGATGGGTGCGAACATGCAACGTCAGGCAGTACCTACCCTGCGTGCTGACAAGCCGCTGGTCGGTACCGGTATGGAACGCGCTGTGGCCGTTGACTCCGGTGTAACTGCCGTTGCCAAACGTGGCGGTACCGTACAGTACGTCGACGCATCCCGTATCGTTATCAAAGTTAACGAAGACGAGATGTATCCGGGCGAAGCGGGCATCGACATCTACAACCTGACCAAATACACCCGTTCTAACCAGAACACCTGTATCAACCAGATGCCGTGCGTATCTCTGGGTGAGCCGGTTGAACGCGGTGATGTGCTGGCTGACGGCCCGTCCACCGATCTGGGTGAACTGGCGCTGGGTCAGAACATGCGCGTCGCGTTCATGCCTTGGAACGGTTACAACTTCGAAGACTCCATCCTCGTTTCCGAGCGTGTGGTGCAGGAAGACCGTTTCACCTCTATCCACATTCAGGAACTGGCGTGCGTGTCCCGTGACACCAAGCTGGGGCCAGAAGAGATCACTGCCGACATCCCGAACGTGGGTGAAGCAGCGCTCTCCAAACTGGATGAGTCCGGTATCGTGTATATCGGTGCTGAAGTGACGGGCGGCGACATTCTGGTCGGTAAAGTGACGCCGAAAGGCGAAACTCAACTGACGCCGGAAGAAAAACTGCTGCGCGCAATCTTCGGTGAGAAAGCGTCTGACGTTAAAGACTCTTCCCTGCGTGTGCCGAACGGCGTGTCCGGTACGGTTATCGACGTTCAGGTCTTCACCCGCGATGGCGTGGAAAAAGACAAACGTGCGCTGGAAATCGAAGAGATGCAACTGAAGCAGGCCAAAAAAGACCTGACGGAAGAATTGCAGATCCTCGAAGCCGGTCTGTTTGCCCGTATTCACGCCGTGCTGGTTTCCGGCGGTGTGGAAGCGGACAAACTGGACAAGCTGCCGCGTGAGCGTTGGTTGGAACTGGGTCTGACTGATGAAGAGAAACAGAATCAGTTGGAACAACTGGCCGAGCAGTACGACGAGCTGAAACACGAATTCGAGAAAAAACTCGAAGCGAAACGCCGCAAGATCACGCAAGGCGACGATCTGGCTCCGGGCGTGCTGAAGATCGTCAAGGTGTATCTGGCCGTTAAACGTCAGATTCAACCGGGTGATAAGATGGCAGGTCGCCACGGTAACAAGGGTGTTATCTCCAAGATCAACCCGATCGAGGATATGCCTTACGATGAGAACGGTACGCCGGTCGATATCGTATTGAACCCGCTGGGCGTTCCATCGCGTATGAACATCGGTCAGATTCTGGAAACCCACCTGGGTATGGCGGCTAAAGGTATCGGCGAGAAGATCAACGCCATGCTGAAGCGTCAGGAAGAAGTGGCTAAACTGCGCGAATTCATCCAGAAAGCCTACGATCTGGGCAACGACGTGCGTCAAAAAGTCGACCTGAACACCTTCACCGATGATGAAGTGTTGCGTCTGGCGGACAACCTGAAGAAAGGGATGCCGCTGGCAACGCCAGTGTTCGACGGTGCCAAAGAGTCTGAGATCAAAGAACTGCTGACGCTGGGTGGTCTGCCGACCTCTGGTCAGATCACGCTGTTTGATGGTCGTACCGGTGAACAGTTTGAGCGTTCAGTAACCGTAGGTTACATGTACATGCTGAAACTGAACCACTTGGTTGACGACAAGATGCACGCGCGTTCTACCGGTTCTTACAGCCTGGTAACCCAGCAACCGTTGGGTGGTAAAGCCCAGTTCGGTGGTCAACGCTTCGGTGAGATGGAAGTGTGGGCGCTGGAAGCGTACGGCGCAGCGTATACCCTTCAGGAAATGCTGACGGTGAAATCCGATGACGTCAACGGCCGTACCAAGATGTATAAAAACATCGTGGATGGCGACCATCGTATGGAACCGGGCATGCCGGAATCCTTCAACGTACTGTTGAAAGAAATCCGCTCGCTGGGTATCAACATCGAGCTGGAAGAAGGTTAATCCTGCTCGCTGGTACGCTTTGCTCGTGTAAAGGAGTGCCTGAGCTTCGGCTCAGGCATCCAACAGGTCTAACTCCGACGGGAGCCAATCCGTGAAAGACTTATTAAAGTTTCTGAAAGCGCAAACCAAGACCGAAGAGTTTGATGCGATCAAAATTGCGCTGGCATCGCCAGACATGATTCGTTCCTGGTCTTTCGGTGAAGTTAAAAAGCCGGAAACCATTAACTACCGTACGTTCAAACCTGAACGTGACGGTCTGTTCTGCGCCCGTATCTTTGGGCCAGTGAAAGACTATGAGTGCCTGTGCGGTAAGTACAAGCGCTTGAAACACCGTGGCGTAATCTGCGAGAAGTGCGGCGTTGAAGTGACCCAAACCAAAGTGCGCCGTGAGCGCATGGGCCACATCGAGCTGGCGTCTCCGACCGCTCACATCTGGTTCCTGAAATCGCTGCCGTCCCGTATCGGCTTGCTGCTGGATATGCCGCTGCGCGATATCGAACGCGTGCTGTACTTCGAATCCTACGTGGTGGTTGAAGGCGGCATGACCAACCTGGAAAAACGTCAGATCCTGACTGAAGAGCAGTATCTGGACGCGTTGGAAGAGTTCGGTGACGAATTCGACGCCAAGATGGGCGCCGAAGCGATCCAGGCCCTGTTGAAAAACATGGATCTGGAACAGGAATGCGAACAGCTGCGCGAAGAGTTGAATGAAACCAACTCTGAAACCAAGCGTAAAAAGCTGACCAAACGCATCAAGCTGCTGGAAGCGTTCGTCCAGTCTGGCAACAAGCCGGAGTGGATGATCCTGACCGTGCTGCCGGTGCTGCCGCCGGATCTGCGTCCGCTGGTTCCGCTGGACGGTGGTCGTTTCGCAACCTCAGATCTGAACGATCTGTATCGTCGCGTGATCAACCGTAACAACCGTTTGAAACGTCTGCTGGATCTGGCTGCGCCGGATATCATCGTACGTAACGAAAAACGTATGCTGCAAGAAGCGGTAGATGCCCTGCTGGATAACGGTCGTCGCGGTCGTGCGATCACCGGTTCCAACAAGCGTCCGCTGAAATCTTTGGCCGACATGATCAAAGGTAAGCAGGGTCGTTTCCGTCAGAACCTGCTCGGTAAGCGCGTGGACTACTCTGGTCGTTCCGTTATTACCGTAGGTCCGTACCTGCGTCTGCATCAGTGCGGTCTGCCGAAGAAAATGGCACTCGAACTGTTCAAACCGTTCATCTACGGCAAGCTGGAACTGCGTGGTCTTGCTACCACCATCAAAGCCGCCAAGAAAATGGTTGAGCGTGAAGAAGCGGTAGTTTGGGATATCCTGGATGAAGTTATCCGCGAACACCCGGTACTGCTGAACCGTGCGCCGACGCTGCACCGTTTGGGTATCCAGGCATTCGAACCGGTTCTGATCGAAGGTAAAGCCATTCAGCTGCACCCGCTGGTGTGTGCGGCGTATAACGCCGACTTCGACGGTGACCAGATGGCTGTTCACGTACCGCTGACGCTGGAAGCCCAGTTGGAAGCGCGTGCGCTGATGATGTCCACCAACAACATTCTGTCTCCGGCGAACGGCGAGCCTATCATCGTTCCGTCTCAGGACGTGGTGTTGGGTCTGTACTACATGACCCGCGACTGTGTTAACGCCAAAGGCGAAGGCATGGTGCTGACCGGTCCGAAAGAAGCAGAACGTATCTACCGTGCGGGTCTGGCCTCTCTGCATGCGCGCGTTAAAGTGCGTATCACCGAGCACGAGAAAAACGCGCAGGGTGAGTGGGTTGCTAAAACCAGCATCATCGATACCACTGTAGGCCGTTCCATCCTGTGGATGATCGTGCCGAAAGGTCTGCCGTACTCTATCGTCAACCAGGCGCTGGGTAAAAAAGCCATCTCCAAGATGCTTAATACCTGCTACCGCGTGTTGGGGCTGAAGCCGACCGTTATCTTTGCTGACCAGATCATGTACACCGGTTTCGCCTATGCGGCGCGTTCCGGTTCTTCTGTTGGTATCGACGATATGGTCATCCCGGCGAAGAAAGTGGAAATCATCAACGAAGCGGAAGCTGAAGTTGCTGAAATCCAGGAACAATTCCAGTCTGGTCTGGTAACCGCCGGCGAACGTTACAACAAAGTCATCGACATTTGGGCCGCTGCTAACGAGCGCGTGGCCAAAGCGATGATGGAAAACCTCTCCACCGAAGTGGTTATCAACCGCGATGGTGTAGAAGAACGCCAGGTTTCCTTTAACAGCATCTTTATGATGGCCGACTCCGGTGCGCGTGGTTCTGCGGCACAGATTCGTCAGCTGGCCGGTATGCGTGGTCTGATGGCGAAGCCGGATGGCTCCATCATCGAAACGCCGATCACCGCGAACTTCCGTGAAGGCCTGAACGTACTCCAGTACTTCATCTCCACGCACGGTGCGCGTAAAGGTCTGGCGGATACCGCGTTGAAGACAGCGAACTCCGGTTACCTGACCCGTCGTCTGGTTGACGTGGCACAGGATCTGGTAGTGACCGAGGACGATTGCGGCACGCACGAAGGCATCATGATGACCCCGGTTATCGAAGGTGGCGACGTTAAAGAGCCGCTGCGTGAGCGCGTACTGGGTCGTGTAACGGCTGAAGACGTGATCAAGCCGGGCACCGCTGACATTCTGGTAGCGCGTAACACGCTGCTGGACGAGCAATGGTGTGACCTGCTGGAAGAAAACTCCGTCGACGCCGTTAAAGTTCGCTCTGTGGTAAGTTGTGAAACTGACTTCGGCGTGTGCGCCAAGTGCTACGGTCGCGACCTGGCACGTGGTCACATCATCAACAAAGGTGAGGCCATCGGGGTTATCGCAGCACAGTCCATCGGTGAACCGGGTACTCAGCTGACCATGCGTACGTTCCACATCGGTGGTGCGGCATCGCGTGCGGCGGCTGAATCCAGCATTCAGGTGAAAAACAAAGGTAGCCTGAAACTGTCCAACGCCAAGTTCGTTAAGAACGCCGCGGGCAAGCTGGTTATCACCTCGCGTAACACCGAGCTGAAACTGATCGACGAATTCGGTCGTACCAAAGAAAGCTATAAAGTGCCTTACGGTGCGGTAATGGGCAAAGGCAACGGTGACGACGTGACCGGCGGTGAAACCGTCGCAAACTGGGATCCGCATACCATGCCGGTTATCACCGAAGTGGGCGGTAGCATTCGCTTCACCGACATGATCGACGGTCAGACGATTACTCGTCAGACTGACGAACTGACCGGTCTGTCCTCCATCGTGGTTCTGGACAGTGCAGAACGTACCGGTGGCGGTAAAGATCTGCGTCCGGCACTGAAAATCGTTGATGCCAAAGGTAACGATGTACTGATCCCGGGCACCGACATGCCGGCACAGTACTTCCTGCCGGGCAAAGCGATCGTTCAGTTGGAAGATGGCACTCAGATCGGTGCGGGTGACACCCTGGCCCGTATTCCGCAGGAATCCGGTGGTACCAAGGACATCACCGGTGGTCTGCCGCGCGTTGCCGACCTGTTCGAAGCGCGTCGTCCGAAAGAACCGGCTATCCTGGCTGAAATCACCGGTATCATTTCCTTCGGTAAAGAAACCAAAGGCAAACGTCGTCTGGTGATCTCTCCGTTGGATGGCAGCGATGCTTACGAAGAGATGATCCCGAAATGGCGTCAGCTCAACGTGTTTGAAGGTGAACGCGTAGAACGTGGCGATGTGGTTTCCGACGGTCCGGAATCGGCGCACGATATCCTGCGTTTGCGTGGTGTGCATGCGGTAACCCGTTACATCACCAACGAAGTGCAAGAAGTTTACCGTCTGCAAGGCGTTAAGATTAACGATAAACACATCGAAGTTATCGTTCGTCAGATGCTGCGTAAAGGGACTATTGCCAGCGCGGGTAGCTCCGAATTCCTGGAAGGCGAGCAGGCAGAAGTGTCACGCATCAAGATCGCCAACCGTCAGTTGGAAGCGGATGGCAAGATCGCGGCTACGTACCACCGTGACCTGCTGGGTATCACCAAAGCTTCTCTGGCAACCGAATCCTTCATCTCTGCGGCATCGTTCCAAGAAACGACGCGCGTGTTGACGGAAGCAGCCGTTGCGGGTAAACGCGACGAACTGCGCGGTCTGAAAGAGAACGTCATCGTGGGTCGTTTGATCCCGGCCGGTACCGGTTATGCGTACCACCAGGATCGCATGCGTCGCCGCCATGTCGGCGAAGTGCCAGCAGTGGCTCCAGTGAGTGCAGATGAAGCCTCTGCAAACCTGGCTGAACTGCTGAACGCAGGCTTTGGTAGCAGCGACGACGAATAAGCTATCTACCGATAACGCTTAAACGTCTAAACCCCGGCCCGTTGGCCGGGGTTTTTTTTATCTCTCAGCGCGAGCAATATAGAAAAAAGCAGACGTGTTCCCCTGCGACACGCATACTCCTTAATCATATTGTCATCGCGATGATATGAATTTCTTCTGAGTAATATTTAGTGTACAGTTGTGTAAATTTAAAATAACGAGACAGACATGAACAGCACAAGCACACCAATGTCGCCGCAGAGTGACAGCGCAATAAACCACAACAGCTCACCATCCCTGCCTGAAAGCCACCCACACAACCGGGCGCGCCGTGCAGCCTTGGGAAGTTTTGTCGGCGCCGTTGTCGACTGGTATGATTTTTTACTGTACGGAATAGTTGCCGCTTTGGTGTTTAACACTGAATTTTTCCCACAGATAAGCCCGACCATGGGAACGTTGGCGGCATTCGGGACTTTTGGCGTTGGCTTTTTGTTCCGCCCGCTGGGCGGCATGGTGTTTGGGCACTTTGGCGATCGCCTGGGCCGTAAACGCATGCTGATGATCACCGTGTGGATGATGGGTATTGCTACCGCGCTAATCGGCCTGTTACCTTCATTCGCTTCTATCGGCTGGTGGGCTCCGGTGTTGCTGGTCACCCTGCGCGCCATTCAAGGGTTTGCTGTCGGTGGTGAGTGGGGCGGCGCGGCGCTGTTAGCGGTGGAAAGCGCGCCCAAGAAAAGAAAAGCGTTTTACAGCAGCGGGGTACAGGTCGGCTTTGGCGTTGGCTTGTTGCTGGCAACCGGGTCGGTATCGGTGGTGAGTCATTTAACCAGCAACCAAGAGTTTGTCACCTGGGGCTGGCGCTTGCCGTTCCTGTTCAGCCTGATTCTGGTCGCTATCGCCTGGTGGGTGCGTAACGGCATGGATGAATCGCAGGAGTTTGAGGCGAATAAAACGCTGGAAGATCGCGCCAATAAGCTCCGCTCCTTCCCGATTTTCGAAGCGCTGCGTCAACACCCTAAAGCCTTCCTGTTGATTATTGCACTGCGCCTCGGCGAACTGTTGACGATGTATATCGTTACCGCATTCGCGCTTAACTACTCGACCACCCATTTAGGCCTGTCGCGCGATATGTTCCTGAATATCGGTCTGCTGGTAGGTGCGATCAGCTGTTTTTCTATCCCTTCCTTTGCCTGGCTTGCGGACAGCTTTGGCCGTCGTCGTATTTATGTCACCGGGGCGCTGATCGGTGCAGCCAGTGCGGTGCCGTTCTTTATCGCGCTGGAGAATCACAACACGGCGCTGATCCTGCTGTTCGCCATTCTGCTGGCGAATATTGCACACGATATGATTGTCAGCGTACAGCAACCGATGTTTACCGAACTGTTTGGCACTGCCTACCGTTACAGCGGTGCGGGCGTCGGCTATCAGGTCGCCAGCGTGGTGGGTGGCGGCTTTACGCCGTTTATCGCCGTGCTGCTGGTGGAGCTCTTCTCCGGTGCCTGGTATGGCGTAGCGGGTTATCTGGCGATGGGGTGCCTGATTTCTGCCGTGGTGGGGATGAGTATGAAGCCGCAATCAACCGACTAAGAGAAAATAAAGACCGTAACGCCACGCCAGGTGCTGTAGGTTACGGTCTCTCCAGTTATTTTGTGCTGAGTTGCCCTTTAGCTGCATCCAGCGCATCCAGCGCACACTGCTGGTCGATGCTGCCCGAGGGCGCACCGCCAATGCCAATCGCCCCAATGGTTTGATCCCCCACTTTCACCGGCACGCCGCCCGCCAGTAATAAAAAGCCCGGAATATCACGCAGATTTTGCGCTTCCGCATTGGCCTGAGCGTTCTTCATCACGTTTTCGGTGGGCGCTTTGGTGGTGAGTGCGGTAAACGCCTTCATCCGGCTGGCTTCAAGGGTATGCGGGCCGGCGTTGTCCATGCGTTTGGCCAGTTTCACTACGCCAGCACGATCGACGATGGTCACAGCCACGTTCACATTCTTGGCGCTGCACGACTGGATGGCATGCTGTGCCAACTGTTCGGCCAGCGCCAAAGAAAGGTTTTTCTCGCTTAACACGCCATTGGCAAAGCTGGGAAAGGCGGTAATGCCGCTGAAAAGCAGGGTGGTGATAAGAAGACGTTTCATGGTGTTCTGGCTCCTGTGGTCCTTGGAAGGTATTCGACAAGGACAGCGTAACCAGAGACGGTGGGCGCAACCATTCGCTTGATTACTCAAGCCACTGCGTAATTTTACGGAGTTTTATCGATAAGCGACTGCCCGCCATACAGTTTTATCAATTTTGCCAGCGAGTTTATCTCCAGTTTAGCGAACAGGTTGGCGCGGTGTGCTTCCACGGTGCGGGCGGAGAGTTGCAGGTGTTTGGCGATCTCTTTGTTTGATTTCCCCTCCATCATCAGCGCCATCACTTCATGCTCGCGCGCAGAGAGCGTGTTGAGCTTATCCCGTAACTGTGTGGCTTGTTGGCGCTGGTTGGCCTGGGTTTGAAACTGTGTCATCGCGCCAGAAACCGTTTCGAGCAGCAGATCCGCATCGATGGGTTTGGTCAAAAACTCGAAGGCTCCACTTTTAAAGGCGCGTCGGCACAAATTGATATTGCCATGGCCTGTCATGATGATAACGGGGATATCCATGCCCCGTTGTTGCCACTCCTCCAACAGGGTTAACCCTGTTTTGCCTGGCATACGAATATCGAGCAGCAAACAGCCGTGCAGTGAGCGCCAGTCGCTGTGCTCATGTTCAAAATCGGCAATGCTGGCATAGGGTTGTGTTTGCCACCCGACGGTAGCCAGCAACGCGCTGAGTGAGTCGCGGATAGCGTCATCATCGTCAATCAGGTAAACACACCCTGTCATTGACCCTGCTCCTCTGCGTTGAAAGGAAACCACAGTGTGAATCGGGCACCGCTGCCAGCGACATTTTCTGCGCTGATATCGCCGTTAAGACCCTGAACCAAGGTTTGGGTCAGCGCCATCCCGAGTCCTAATCCCCCTTGTCGGGTGGTGAAAAAGGGCAGAAAGACATGCAGTAGCGCCTGCTCCGATAAACCCGGCCCGCCGTCCGTTAGGGTTAGTGTAATGCCCTTTTCTGTTGGCTGCGCGGCGATCTCAACCCAGGCCGATGTGGGCGCATTATCTTGCTGTGCCTGGATGGCATTGAGCAGCAGGTTATGCAGAATTTGCTCGACCCACTGCGGTGCGGCGGGAAACGGCGGCAGATCATCGGGGATGTGGTTGATGATTTTTACTTTTCCCGCCAGCAACTCGTTTTCCAGCAGCATCAGCACCCGTGACCAAACCGGTTTCAGATTGACCGGCTGTAAGGGCACGTGGTCGCTGTGCATTTTTTGGCGCAGATCGGTGAGCAGGGCACTGATGCGCTTGGTTTGCACCACGGCGGCGTCGAGCAGTGGGGCGATCTCCGCACTCCTTTCTTGTTTCAACAAACTCAGGGCGGTTTGGTTATAACTCAGAATCGCGGTAAGCGGTTGATTCAGTTCATGCACCATACCGGCGGTAATCTCTCCCATGGTATTGAGCCGGGTGAGTTCGGAAAACTGTGCACGTAAATCCGCCAGCACACGTTGACGTTTATACATCAGATAGCGGCTGACAAACTCCACCACGACCGCCCAGAGTAGGGCAAACAACAGCATGCTGATCCAGGGCAGATGACGCCAGTCGGGATCGTTTCCTGCCGAAAGCTCGAACGGCTGCGAATCGCCAACCAGCGCTTTACTCCACTGCCAGTAAGGTGCGGTAGCGCTATCACCGAGTACCACCAGCGGGGTGTCATGCAAGTACAACCCCAGCGTGCGGAATGCATTGCTCTGCGGCAGCGTGCTGAGTACCTGCTTAAGATCGATCAGCAACGAGAAGTGCTGGCCGTTTAGCCAATAGGTGCCATTGCCCGCCAGTTGTGGTTCGCTAGCACTGTATTCCAGCGAACGTGTTTTTAAGATAAGAATTTGGGGAAACGCTTTTTTGACAACCTCGGGATCGCTGGTGGTGGAAAGCAGCGTCAGGATGACATCATGCTGAGACAGTTTGAGGGCCACATCGCGATAAAGGATGCGGAACTCGGCGCTGTGTTCTTCATACTGCTGTTGCAGCGTATGAACGCTAAGACCAAGAGCGGATAGGGCCGTCAAGAGTAACCAAATGGCGAACTTACGCATGATGATGTCATTCAGGTTGAGTTAACGCCATGCGCATGGCTGAGAGAGTAACGCCGGGACATAGAACCATACTGGATGGATGTTGTAAACCCGACCGAACCCAACCTGTCCGGCCGGAACCTCTGTTTAGCGAAAGCGGTCAACATCGTGTGACGTAAGGCCAATGTCTTTGAGCTGAGCGTCGTTGAGTCGACGCAGTTCGCGCAGTGTGGTGCGGCGTTTGCGCCAGTGACACCACCAGCGAAACGGGGTGCGGATAGTGATATCAATACTCCGCGTTATTGCTGTTTTACAACCGCTTCTCCACTGGCTCATTGCGCTCTCCTTCTCCTCAAGATACTGTTTATGATGAAGGTGAACGCGATGAGGATACAGCCTCAGAAAATCGCTTTTTCAAGCATACAGATTGTGTCATATTGCAACTGAATGGCCGGTTTTCCCTTAATCTGTACTGGTTTTTTCGCTGATGCACGGCACAGCAAGGATACTTATGACGCGTTACCAGCATCTCGCGGCGCTTTTGGCGCAACGCATTGAGCAGGGGTTGTACCAAAACGGTGAGCGTCTGCCCTCCGTGCGCACGCTCAGTCAGGAACACGGTGTGAGCATCAGCACCGTACAGCAGGCCTACCATGTGCTGGAATCCCAACAGCTTATTTTGCCGCAGCCCCGTTCTGGCTATTACGTTGCGCCGCGCAAAGCGCACCCGCCGGTGCCGGGGTTAACCCGCCCGGTGCAGCGCCCGGTAGAAATCAGCCAATGGGACTCGGTGCGTGAGCTGTTCAACCCCAACCCAGAGCGTAACCTGTACAACCTGGGTGGCGGCGGGCCGGATGTCAGCCAGTCTTCGATTAAACCCTTATGGAAATCCCTGACGCGCTTTTGTCAGCGACAAGACGTGCGAATATTGAATTACGGCAATATGTATGGCGCGCCGGAACTGCGCGAGCAAATTGCGCGATTGGCGCTGGACAGTAATTGCCAACTGTCGGCAGAAGATATCGTGATCACCACCGGCTGTCAGGAGGCGTTGTTCACCGCATTACGTTCCCTGTGTCGAGAAGGGGATATTGTGGCGGTGGAGTCACCCACCTTTCCCGGTACGCTGCAAACGCTGCGTGGTTTGGGGATCAAGGTAGTGGAAATTCCCACCGATGCCGTGACGGGCATCAGCCTGGAGGCTTTGCAGTTGGCGCTGGAACAGTGGCCGATAAAAGCCGTTATGCTGGTGCCAAGCTGCAATAATCCACTCGGCTTTTATATGCCGGATGCGCGCAAGAAGGCGCTGATCGTGCTGGCACAACAGTTTGATATTGCCATCATTGAAGATGACGCTTACGGTGAGCTGGCTTACGAGTATCCGCGGCCACGCACCATCAAATCCTTTGATAACGATGGCAGAGTGCTGCTGTGCAGCTCATTTTCCAAAAGTTTGGCACCGGGACTGCGTGTGGGATGGATTGCGCCTGGACGCTATCTGGAACGCGTGCTGCACACCAAATACACCAGCACGGGCTATGCCGTTACCCATACCCAGTTAGCCGTGGCGGAGTTTATTCGTCAGGGCCACTATCAGCCCCATGTACGCCGGATGCGCGCCTACTACAAAAGCAATCTTGATACGTTCACCTGCTGGGTGCGGCGCTATTTTCCCTGCGGGATTTGCGTTAGCCGACCGCAGGGCGGGTTTATGATGTGGATTGAGTTTCCGGAAACCTTCGATACGTTGCGACTCAACAGCCTGCTGCGCCAGTCCGGTATCCAGATAGCCTCCGGATCGTTGTTCTCTGCGTCGGGTAAATATCGCAACTGTATGCGCGTGCACTACGGTCTGCCGTTAACCGATGAGATGCAGCAGATGTTACGCGTGATTGGGGAGCAGGCGGAACACCTGCTGCATGAAGATACGTTGAGCGGCCACTAAGCGCGTGCCGAAGAAGGACCGATACAGGGCGATAGGGCCACCCTGTATCGGCAGAGGGGGCGAAACCGAATGAAACAATCCGGTTTCGGTTGGCGAATCGAGGTCGTCAACAGCATCACTTTACGTAGTGGAAGATAAACAGAGGGTGCATGATCTGGCCGTTTTATCGTCCGATAATGGCACGTTTCGCCCCTTTATCCCGCATTATGTCGATGATGCGACTGCCTTCCCAAATACCCATCCCAGTCTTTCCATACCGGTTGCAGCCCAGCCTGCGTGATTGCCTGTGCGACGGCCTCCGGGCGGCGATTATCATGGGGGGCAAACTGCTCCAATTCGGAACGATCGTCTGCGTAGCCCCCCGGCTGCGTTTTGGAAAATGCGCTGACGCTGTTGATAGCAATAGGCACCACGTTATCGCGAAAATAGGGCGATTCTCGGGTAGATAGCGACAACTCCACCTCGGGAGCCAGCAATCGGAATGCGCAAATCACTTGCAGTAACTGCGCTTCGTCCATTATCGACGCCGGTGTGATGCCGCCCGCACAGGGCCGCAGACGCGGGAAGGAGATGGAGTAACGGCTCTGCCAGTAGGTTTGCTGCAAATACAGCAGATGCTCCGCCACCATATAGCAGTCGGTGCGCCAACTGTTCGATAAGCCGATCAATGCACCGAGCCCGATCTTGTCGATCCCGGCGCGGCCCAAACGATCCGGTGTCTCCAGGCGCCAATGGAAATCCTGCTTATTGCCACGCAGGTGATGTTGCTGATAGGTCACAGGATGGTAGGTTTCCTGATAGACCATGACGCCGTCCAGCCCCAGCGTTTTTAGCTCCGCATAATCCTCTTGCGCCATCGGCTGCACTTCCATCATCAGCGCACTAAAGTGTGGCCGAATCAGGGGCAACATGTCGCGAAAATACGCCATGCCGACTTTACGTTGATGTTCTCCCGTGACCAGCAGCAGGTTATCAAACCCCAGCGCTTTGATGGCGGCAATCTCGCGCAGGATTTCCTCTTGGTTCAAGGTTTTGCGCTTGATGTGGTTGCTCATGGAGAAACCACAGTAGGTGCAGTCATTGGCACACAGGTTCGACAGATAGAGCGGAACATAAAAACCCACGGTATTGCCAAAACGTTGCCGGGTAAGCTGCTGAGCCCGCGCGGCCAACGGCTCCAGACAGTGCAGCGCTGCCGGGGAAAGCAGCGCCATCATATCGTCACGGGAGAGCGTGGTCGACGTCAGTGCCCGTTCCACATCGCGTGCGGTTTTGCTATTGATGTCGAGGGTGATGCCGTCCCAATCGAGCTGCTCCCAGCGGGTGCGAAACGCGCGGGTCATGATTGCGCCTCCGGCGTTATCTGCTGAAGAAAGCCGGTCAGCGGGCTGGTGGCGCTTGCCACGAACTGGCGTTGGCCTAATCCGGCCTGACGTGCCCGTTCGCCCGCGTCTACCGCTAAACGAAAGGCGTGAGCCATCTGTACCGGATCGCGTGCCACGGCAATCGCCGTGTTAACCAGCACCGCATCGGCCCCCATCTCCAGCGCCTCGGTGGCATGGCTGGGTGCACCAATGCCTGCGTCAACCACCACCGGCACCGTGGCTTGCTCGATAATGATGCGCAGGAAATCGCGCGTTTGCAGCCCCTGATTGGAGCCGATGGGCGCGCCCAGCGGCATCACGGCGGCGCAACCCACCTCTTCCAGCCGTTTGCACAGCACCGGGTCCGCGCCGCAGTAGGGCAACACCACAAAACCCTCTTTAACCAGGCGCTCAGCGGCGCGCAGGGTTTCAATCGGGTCGGGCAACAGGTATTTGGCGTCGGGGTGAATTTCCAGTTTGAGCCAGTGCGTGCCCAGCGCTTCGCGCGCCAACCGTGCGGCGAACACCGCTTCATCTGCGGTTTTCGCCCCTGAGGTGTTGGGCAGCAGTTTCACACCTAGCTGCTTGAGCGGCGCGAAAATGGCGTCATTACCGGTTTTCAGGTCAACGCGCTTCATGGCCAGCGTGACTAACTGAGAACCCGATGCCTGCAACGCCGCGTGCATCAGCTCGGCAGTGGCGAATTTACCCGTTCCGGTTAATAACCGGGAAGAAAAACGTGTATCGGCAATCTGCAACATATCAACCCCCTGCGATAGCCTGAAAAAGAAGAATATCGTCGCCTGAGCAAACGGGTCGTGTCGCCCATTCGTCACGCGGCACAATGGTCTGGTTTATCGCCAGCGCCGTGCCGGGCTGTAAGCGATCCAACCCCGCCAGCAGGGTTTCCACCGTGATGGCCTCATCGCACGCCATCGGGGTGTCGTTCAGCGTAATGTTCATGCCGCGATATCCTTACAGACCGGACAGCGTGCCGAGCGGCTTAACTGAAAGGTTTGCCAGCTCTGTTGCTTGCCATCAAACAGGCGCAGCTTGCCGCTGAGTGCCGAAGGCAACCCCGCCAGTAGTTTGATGGCTTCCAGCGCCTGAAGCGTGCCGATGACCCCGACCACCGGGCCGAGTACACCGGCGGTGCGGCAGTTGCGTTGTGGTTCCGTCGCTTCCGGGTAGAGACAGGCGTAGCAGCCGTGCGCGTAGGGGGGCGTTAGCACCAGCAACTGTCCGCTAAAGCCCACCGCACTGCCGCTGACCAACGGCGTTTGCTGCTGAACGCAAGCGGCATTAACCGCGTGGCGTGTGACCATGTTGTCGCTGCAATCCAGCACCAGATCGGCCTGTTGCACCGCGTGGTGTAATGCCGCTCCCGCCAGACGCTCGGTGAGCGTCACCACCTCGGTTAACGGGTTGAGCGCCAAGAGTTGCTGCTTGGCGAGCATGGCCTTGGGGCGAGAAATATCCTGCGTGCGATAGAGGATCTGCCGTTGCAGATTGGAGATATGCAGTTGGTCATCATCGGCGATCGTCAAGGTACCAACCCCCGCGGCGGCGAGGTAGAGCGCGGCGGGTGCGCCTAGCCCACCCATGCCGACCAGCAGTACGCGGGATTTCTTCAGCTTTTCTTGCCCTTCCGGGCCGATGTCTTCCAGCAGCAATTGACGGCTGTAGCGCAAGAACTCTTGATCGCTCAGTACCGGATCGTTATGCATCGGAGGCCTCCTGATTTTCAATCAGGCTGAGCAAGGTGGCAGTTGCCTGACGCCAGTCGGCGGCCTGCGTTATCGCGCTGACCACCGCAATGCTGCCGACGCCGGTTGCCAGCACGCTTGGTACGCGGTCAATGCTGATGCCACCGATGGCCACGGTAGGGAAACGCCCTTGCAGCGCATCAATGTGACGCTTCAATTCGCTCACCCCCTGCGGCGCGGAGGGCATCTCTTTGGTTTGCGTCGGGAAGATATGCCCGAGGGCGATATACGACGGCTTGAGTGCCACGGCGCGTGCCAGTTCCACGTCGTCGTGGGTTGAAATACCCAAGCGCAGCCCCGCATCACGGATCGCATGCAGATCGGCGGTATCCAGATCCTCCTGACCCAAGTGCACGCCGTATGCCCGATGCTTGACGGCCAGTTGCCAAAAATCGTTAATAAACAAGCGAGCCTGATAATCCTGCCCGAGCGCGATGGCCTGCATGATGACGGCCTCGGTCTGTGCTGCGGTTTTATCCTTGATGCGTAACTGGATGGTTTTTACGCCAGCGCTGAGCAGGCGCTCGATCCAGGTCACGCTGTCCACTACCGGGTAAAGCCCGAGCTGGGGCGCGGTTGCGGGAAATGCCGGATTCATTTCGCATCCTCCCCGAGCAGCGTCGTGGCACTGTGGTAGAGCTCGCTGCCGCGCGCTCGGAACTGGGCCGACATCTCTGCCATGCCGATTTCAATTGGCTGCGCTTCCACGGCGGGGACCGGATTTTTCGCCGCGTACTCACGCACTTCCTGCGAAATTTTCATCGAACAGAATTTGGGCCCGCACATGGAACAGAAATGTGCGACTTTGCCAGATTCTTGCGGCAGGGTTTCATCGTGATAGGCGCGCGCGGTGGTCGGATCGAGCGCCAGATTGAACTGGTCTTCCCAACGAAACTCAAAGCGCGCTTTGGACATGGCGTTATCGCGGATCTGCGCGCCGGGATGCCCTTTCGCCAGATCGGCGGCATGCGCGGCGATCTTGTAGGTGATAAGCCCCTGCTTCACATCCTCTTTGTTGGGCAGCCCGAGGTGTTCTTTCGGCGTGACGTAGCAGAGCATGGCGCAACCGAACCAGCCAATCATCGCGGCCCCGATACCGGAGGTGAAATGGTCATAACCGGGGGCGATATCGGTGGTCAGCGGCCCCAGGGTATAGAACGGCGCTTCGTGGCAGTGCTCCAGCTCTTCGGTCATGTTGCGGCGAATCATCTGCATCGGCACATGTCCCGGCCCTTCAATCATTACCTGCACGTCATACTCCCAGGCGATTTTGGTCAGCTCGCCCAGGGTATGCAGTTCGGCAAACTGCGCCTGATCGTTGGCATCCTGAATGGAGCCGGGACGCAAGCCATCGCCCAGTGACAGGGCAACGTCGTAGGCGGCACAAATCTCACAGATTTCACGGAAGTGGACGTAGAGGAAATTCTCCTGATGATGCGACAGGCACCACTTCGCCATGATGGAGCCGCCGCGCGATACAATGCCGGTCAGACGCTGTGCGGTCATCGGCACATAGCGCAGCAGCACACCCGCATGAATGGTGAAGTAATCAACCCCTTGCTCTGCTTGCTCAAGCAGCGTATCGCGGAACATTTCCCACGTGAGGTTTTCCGCTATGCCGTTGACCTTCTCCAGCGCCTGATAAATAGGAACGGTGCCAATCGGCACCGGGCTGTTGCGCAGGATCCATTCACGGGTTTCGTGAATATAGCGTCCAGTGGAGAGATCCATCACCGTATCGGCCCCCCACAGCGTGGACCAGACCAGCTTTTCCACCTCTTCCTCGATAGACGAGGTGACCGCCGAGTTGCCGATATTGGCGTTCACCTTGACCAGAAAATTGCGCCCGATAATCATCGGTTCAGATTCAGGGTGATTGATGTTGGACGGGATGATGGCACGGCCTGCGGCGACTTCCTGACGCACAAATTCCGGGGTGATGTTGTCCGGCAGGATCGCGCCAAAGCTTTGCCCCGGATGCTGGTGGCGCAGCACTTCGCTGCGAATGCGCTCGCGTCCCATGTTTTCGCGGATGGCGATAAACTCCATTTCCGGCGTGACGATCCCTTGGCGCGCATAGTGCAATTGCGTGACGCATTTGCCCGACTGAGCGCGTTTGGGCTGCGGCAACTGTTCAAAGCGCAGGTGATCCAACCCGGCATCCGCCAGTCGCTGCTGGGTAAAACGGGAGCTGACGCCGGAGAGCGGCTCGGTATCGCTACGTTCTGCAATCCAGTCAGCACGCAGTTTCGCCAGCCCAGTACGCACGTCCGGCCGCGCATCGGGATCGCCATACGGCCCCGCGGTGTCATACACCGGCACGGCTTCGTTAGGTTCATAGTGAGGGTTATCTTTGCCACCACCCACCAGCGTTGGGCTGAGGGCGATTTCCCGCATCGGCACGCGGATATCGCTGCGCGACCCGGCAAGGTAGATGCGCGTGGAGTTAGGAAAGGCAGTGCCGCGCAGATTATGAATAAATGCCTCGGCTGCTTCGCGCTTTTCGCGACGGCCAGACGGGGTTTTAGGCGTTGTAGCGGGTGATTGAGACATAGCATGTTCCTGATTATGGTTAAGGAAAAATGCTTGTCTGGAGCTCGCAGGGAGTAATTATGGTTGCTTTGGCCCCGATTTTACGCGCTATGCCGGTAACAACATGGCGATGACAACGGTGACAAAACAGAGTGGATTACTCTTGTTCCCTTCGCAGGTTTTAACCTGATCAGGTTCCGCGGATCCCGAATAAACGGTCTCAGCCTGCGGTTTATGTATCACATAAACACGCTAGGCACTCCGACAAGATACGCCCGATAGTCAGCTCAGAGGCTGTTTACCAAGCAATAACCCCATTACCATGAGGTTAATAAAACGCTAACACTTTAGGACGTCTGAGAGACACTGTCAAAATGTAAGGTGGGGCGATGGCGTTATTCTTTATCAATCGCCAGACGAATCAGGCGATCTTCCAGTGCAAAGCGTTCCGCCATGGCTTCGCCGACGCTCGACAGCGCTTGCTGAAACTCAATGCAGTTGTCGTGATCGATGGCGGTCGCCAGACTGCTGTCGTAGAAATCCATAATGAATTGGGTGTTGGCCTGCAACGCCAGCGCCAGACGGTGCGTTTGCGCCAGCTTTTGATCGCTCAGTACAACCGCCTCTTGCAGGATGCGCTCATAAACATGGAAATGGCAGGCGGAAAGATAGTCCACAAGGTTGTGGCAAAAATCATCCAAGGCCTGCTCATCGAGCGGGGTGTGTTTATCTTTGTTTGGCTTAATGCCGACCAGATGGTAATAGGCAACCAGAAGTTGCTTGCGCGCTTGTAGCCATTGGTCGATTAACGCATTATTGCCACCAACGTACTCAGTCAGACTTTGTAATTGGTTTAACATTGTTGACTCCGTGCATTGATAAGAAAGAACAATCGGTGACGATGAAATTCTGCCATATCCCTGACAGTTAAAATGCCAGTGAAGTGTCTGTGGAGCAATAGAAAAGATATGGAACAAACATTAAAAGGTGATGAGCATGGATGGTGGGTGGTCAGCCATGATAATCAAGTGTGGCTGCCCGAAGGGAAACTCCCGCATGGCACGGCGGCGCAGTGCGGATTGGAAGGCATTGTTGGACGCCAGATAGGGGAGTGGCAGGGCGAGTGCGTATGGTTGGTCAGTCACCAGAAAACCTCGCAGATGGACTCCGTGCGCCAACTGCTGGATGAAGACGTGGCGCTGTTTCAACTGGCAGGGCGCGGTGTGCAACTGGTCGAATTCTATCGCTCGCATCAGTTTTGTGGCTATTGCGGGCAGAAAATGGTGCACAGCAAAACGGAACTGGCCTGCCTGTGCCCGCAGTGTAAAGAGCGTTATTACCCGCAAATCGCCCCGTGCGTGATCGTGGCGATCCGGCGCGGTGAGGAGATCTTGCTGGCGCAGCATCAACGCCACCGCGGTAATATGTATACCGTGCTGGCGGGGTTCGTGGAAGTGGGCGAAACGCTCGAGCAAGCGGTTGCCCGCGAGGTGATGGAAGAGAGCAACATTCGTATTAAAAATCTGCGCTACATCAGCTCGCAGCCGTGGCCGTTCCCGCATTCGCTGATGATGGCGTTTATGGCCGAGTATGCCGACGGCGATCTGCGCCACGATCCCAAAGAACTCAGAGATGCGGGCTGGTTCCGCTACGATCAACTGCCGATTCTCCCGCCGCCGGGTACGGTTGCGCGACGTTTGATTGAAGACACCGTGGTACTGTGCCGCGATGGGCAGGAATAGCGCCGCTGGCGTGCTACACTTCGCGCCACTCGTTTCGTTATCGCGTTTTGACCCTCTCTCAGGATGACAAAAGGACACCGCATGCCAGACCTGAAAAATGATCGCTATCTGCGCGCGCTACTGCGCCAGCCCGTTGACGTGACGCCGGTGTGGATGATGCGCCAGGCCGGCCGCTATCTGCCGGAGTACAAAGCGACGCGCGCACAAGCCGGTGATTTTATGTCGCTGTGCAAAAATCCAGAGCTGGCTTGTGAAGTCACGCTGCAACCGCTGCGGCGCTATGCGCTGGATGCCGCCATCCTGTTTTCCGATATTCTCACCGTGCCGGATGCCATGGGATTGGGGCTCTATTTTGAAACCGGGGAAGGGCCGCGTTTTGCCCATCCGGTGCGAACCGCTGCGGATGTGGCGCGCTTGCCCATTCCCGATCCCGAGCAGGAACTGGGCTACGTGATGGATGCGGTTCGCACCATTCGCCGCGAACTGGCCGGTGCGGTGCCATTGATCGGTTTTTCCGGCAGTCCCTGGACGCTGGCAACCTATATGGTGGAAGGCGGCAGCAGTAAAGCGTTTACGCTTATCAAGAAAATGCTGTTTGCCGAGCCGCAGACGCTCCACCTGCTGCTGGATAAGCTGGCTGACAGCGTGATTCTCTACCTCAATGCGCAGATCAAGGCCGGTGCTCAATCGGTGATGATTTTCGATACCTGGGGCGGCGCGCTGAGCGGTCGCGATTACCGTGAATTTTCACTGCACTACATGCACAAAATCGTGGATGGCCTGCTGCGTGAGCATGAGGGTCGGCGCGTACCGGTAACGCTGTTTACCAAAGGCGGCGGGCAATGGCTGGAAGCGATGGCCGCGACGGGGTGCGATGCGCTGGGTCTGGATTGGACCACGGATATCGGTGAGGCGCGCGCGCGGGTTGGGGACACGGTGGCGCTGCAAGGCAATATGGACCCTTCAATGCTCTATGCGTCGCCAGCGCGTATTGAGCAAGAGGTTGAGACGATTTTAACCGCGTTCGGTCCGGGGGAGGGGCACGTGTTCAATTTGGGGCACGGGATTCATCAGGATGTACCCCCGGAACATGCCGGTGCGTTTGTTGATGCGGTGCACCGGTTGTCGCGCCCGTTCCATCAATAAATCGCCATCATCAGGATTGAAGGTGCCTTAAGGAGTAGGCTGATGGATACGCAAGCATTGAAGGCGGAACAGAAACGGCGGGCGCAGGACATTGTGCGTGTTGACAGCCTGCCCTTTGTCGAGCCCACGTTTATTGGCGGGGCTGATGTCGGATTCGAGCAAGAGGGCGCGGTGACGCGTGCGGCGATCGCGATATTGCACTACCCTTCACTTCAGTTGGTTGAGTACCAGATTGCCCGTATCCCGACGGTCATGCCCTATGTGCCGGGGTTGCTCTCTTTTCGTGAGTGTCCTGGCCTGTTGGCTGCTTGGCAACAACTGGCGCAAAAGCCTGAGTTGCTGTTCGTTGACGGTCACGGCATTTCTCACCCCAGGCGGTTGGGCGTTGCCAGCCATTTTGGGTTATTGGTGGATGTCCCGACCATTGGCGTGGCTAAAAAACGGCTGTGCGGTCAGATTGCTCCGCTTTCTGATGCGCCCGGCAGCCAAAGCGCGCTGATGGACCATGACGAACAGATTGGCTGGGTATGGCGCAGCAAGGCGCGCTGTAATCCGCTGTTTATCTCCACCGGCCATCGGGTGAGCCTGAACAGCGCACTGATGTGGGTAAAACGCTGCCAGCAGGGCTACCGTTTACCCGAACCTACGCGTTGGGCGGACGCCGTTGCCTCACAGCGGCCAGCCTTTCAACGCTGGCTGCGAGAAAATCCACAGTAACGCAGGCGGGATGCGGTAAGTTTAAGAATTCAGGCATAGGGCAAGGCAAAATTTTCAGGTACACTGCCTGCCATTAAAAATAATGAGCGTCGACGATGTTACGTAATCCGATTCACCTGCGGCTGGAGAAGCTGGAAAGCTGGCAGCACGTGACTTTTATGGCTTGCCTTTGCGAGCGGATGTATCCGAACTATTATGAATTTTGTCGCCAGACCGAGTTTGGTGATGCGCAGCTGTATCGCCGCATCCTCGACCTGGTGTGGGAAGTGCTGGTGGTGAAAGAGGCCAAGGTCAATTTCGACAGCCAGTTGGAGAAATGGGAAGACGCCATTCCCTCCGCCGATGATTACGATTTATACGGTGTCTATCCGGCCATTGACGCGTGCATTGCATTGGGTGAACTGCTGCATTCGCAACTGAGTGGTGCCACGCTCGAGCATGCGATTGCCATTAGCGAGACCTCCATTCGCACGGTAGCGATGCTGGAAATGACGCAAGCCGGCCGTGAAATGACGGACGAAGAACTCTACACGCTGCCCGCGATCGAAGAAGAATGGGACATTCAGTGGGAGATTTTTCGGTTGCTGGCGGCGTGTGAAGAGCGTGATTTGGAATTGATTAAAGGGCTGCGTGCCGACCTGCGGGAAGCGGGGAGCAGCAATATTGGCATAAATTTAGGTCAATAAGGCGATAAAACGTGATTTAAGGCCCTAAATGACAAGTTGAAGGGCTTCACATCCGCCCCCTGTCTGGTCTACATTTGGGGGGCGTAAAAAAAGTGGCTGTCGGTGCGTGTATGCAGGAGAGTGCTTTTGAGCATATCCGTCGCACTCGATGCTAAGCAAGCGATAAACACACTGTAAGGATAACTTATGAATAAGACTCAACTGATTGATGTGATTGCAGACAAAGCTGACCTGTCCAAGGCTCAGGCTAAAACAGCGTTAGAAGCCACTCTGGCCGCGGTAACTGAGTCTCTGAAAGCAGGCGATGCAGTACAATTAGTGGGTTTTGGTACGTTTAAAGTGAACCATCGTAACGAGCGCACTGGCCGCAACCCGCAAACGGGTAAAGAAATCAAAATCGCTGCGGCGAATGTCCCGGCATTTGTCGCGGGCAAAGCACTGAAAGACGCTGTTAAATAAGCGAATGTCAGTGAAGGATTCAAGCAAAGGGGCGTTAGCGCCCCTTTTGCTTTTGTGGCGCAGGTTGGGCACGGTGGCTCTTGCCGGATTGCTCACTGCCTGTTCCAGCCATTCGCCACCGCCAACGACCTTCGCCACCGGCTATGTCGGCGATCGTGCGGTGGTGCGCGTGTGGCGCAAGGATGACAGCCAACAGAACAGCACGCAGTTGGTGACGCTCTCCAATGCGTTGCAGGATGATAACCTGTGGCCCGATCGCCACGGGGTGGAAACGCGCTACCTGTTTGTTCAGGACCACCTGCGTGAAATAAAGCGCAGTTATCGCGGTGCCCATCCTGAAAGCCTCCATCTTCGTTTTGCTGACGACGGGACAGTGAGCTTTATGCAACGGCAACTCGACGATCGGCGTGAAAGCGTTTCTGAAGACGAGATTGCGCTGTTTCAGTTTGATGCCAAGCGGGTGCTGGAACTCAGCGAGGTGTTGCGCACTGGCAGTGTGAAACTGCGTCAGGGGGTGCTACAGGGCAATCGCGTGCTGACTTGTGAGGGGCAAAATGTCAGCCCTGATTTTGATAGGCTCTCGCTGAGATGGATTGCGGAACAGCGACAGCATCGTCCTGACGTCACGCAGCGCGTGGCGTGGTTGGATGCCCCTGCGGGAACGCAACTGCTGCTGGTCGCTGAGGAAGATTTGTGTCAGTGGAAGCCCTTTGCCAGCGAGTAGGGTGAAATCCATCCGTCATTCCCACAAACCTCTGCCATTCCCGCCCACTACCTGTCATTCCCGCACAGGCGGGAATCTCCTACAGGCTTAACGCGTTCTTTCTGTCAGGGGTCCCCGGCTTTCGCCGAGGACGACGAGGGGCGTTCTTCCTATCAGAGGTCCCCGGCCTACGCCGAGGACGACGAACTACCTATCATTCCTGCATTACTGCTTCTGCTCACGAGCAATAGCGCGATAGCCGATATCATTGCGGTAGAAACTGCCGTTCCAGCGGATATCTTTGGCAACCTGATACGCGTTCTGCTGCGCCAGTGCGACAGTGCGACCCAAGGCGGTCACGCACAGCACGCGTCCACCGCTGGTCACTACGTCATCGCCACGCAGTGCGGTGCCAGCCTGGAACACCTTGCTGTCTTCCGCTTCTTGCTGCGGTAAGCCGCTGATGACATCGCCGGAAGCGTAGTCGCCGGGGTAACCGCCCGCCGCGATCACCACGCCTAACGCCGGGCGTTCATCCCAGACCGACGTTGTCTGATCCAGTTTGCCTTCACAGCCCGCCAGACACATCTCCACCAGATCGGAGCGCAGGCGCATCATGATCGGTTGCGTTTCCGGATCGCCAAAGCGGCAGTTGAATTCGATCACCTTCGGTTGGCCCGCGTCATCGATCATCAACCCGGCATACAGGAAGCCGGTGTAGGTATTTCCTTCCGCCTTCATGCCGCGCACTGTCGGCCAAATCACCTGATCCATCACGCGCTGGTGAATCTCATCGGTCACCACCGGGGCAGGAGAGTATGCGCCCATACCGCCGGTGTTCGGGCCGGTGTCTTTATCGCCAACCCGTTTGTGGTCCTGGCTGGTGGCCATGGGCAATACGTTATCGCCATCGACCATGACGATAAAGCTGGCCTCTTCCCCTTCCAGAAACTCTTCGATGACGATGCGGTGTCCGGCATCGCCAAATGCATTGCCCGCCAGCATATCCTGAACCGCGTTTTCCGCTTCTTCCTGCGTCATGGCAACGATAACGCCTTTGCCCGCCGCCAGGCCGTCAGCCTTGATCACGATAGGCGCGCCGTGCTTGCGCACATAGGCCAGCGCAGGCTCAACCTCGGTGAAATTCTGATAGAACGCGGTGGGGATCTGCTGACGCGCCAGGAAATCTTTGGTAAAGGCCTTGGAACCTTCCAACTGCGCTGCGGCCTGCGTTGGGCCAAAAATCGTCAGGCCCGCGGCGCGGAAAGCATCAACCACGCCAATCACCAGCGGTGCTTCCGGACCGACGATGGTTAAACCAATCTGTTTTTCCTGGGCAAAAGCAACCAGCGCCGGAATATCGGTAGCGGAGATCGCCACGTTGTGCAGCGCAGGTTCGCGTGCCGTACCCGCATTACCGGGCGCGACATACACATTATCTGCCAGCGGCGACTGGGCGGCTTTCCACGCCAGCGCGTGTTCGCGCCCGCCATTACCAATGATTAAAATGTTCATCTGTGTCATATCCTGAATTAGTGGCGGAAATGGCGCATGTCGGTGAAGATCATGGCAATGCCGTGTTCGTTGGCGGCAGTGATAACCTCGTCATCACGAATAGAACCCCCCGGCTGAATCACACAGGTAATGCCAACGGCGGCGGCGGCATCGATACCGTCACGGAACGGGAAGAACGCATCGGAAGCCATCACGGAGCCTTCAACTTGCAATCCTTCGTCACCGGCTTTAATACCCGCGATTTTTGCGGAATAGACGCGGCTCATTTGTCCTGCACCGATGCCGACCGTCATATTATCACGGGCATAGACGATGGCATTGGATTTGACGAACTTCGCGACTTTCCAGCAGAACAGTGCATCGCGCAGTTCGGTTTCTGTCGGTTGACGCTCAGTGACAACGCGCAGTTGACTCGCATCAACCATGCCCAGATCGCGGTCCTGCACCAGCAGGCCACCGTTGACGCGTTTGAAATCCAACCCGGAAACGCGTTGCTGCCACTGACCGCAAGTAAGGACACGCACGTTCTGTTTTGCCGCTGTCACTTTCAATGCTGCTGCACTGGCTGAGGGGGCGATGATCACTTCCACAAACTGACGGCTGATGATCGCTTGCGCGGTGGCTTCGTCCAGTTCGCGGTTAAACGCGATGATGCCGCCAAACGCAGAGGTGGGGTCGGTTTTGTAGGCGCGCTCGTAGGCCGCCAGAATCGACTCGCCAATAGCCACACCACAGGGGTTAGCGTGTTTCACGATAACGCAGGCCGGTTCGGCGAACTCTTTTACGCACTCCAGCGCCGCATCGGTGTCGGCAATGTTGTTGTAAGACAGCGCTTTGCCCTGCAACTGTTCTGCTGTCGCAACCGAGGCCTCTTTCAGCGTCTCTTCTATATAGAAGGCGGCCTGCTGGTGGCTGTTCTCGCCGTAACGCATATCCTGCTTCTTGATGAAGTTCAGGTTCAGCGTACGCGGGAAGTGGCCGGCCGGCTTCTCTGTCTCACCGTGGTAAGGAGGAACCATGGTGCCAAAGTAGTTGGCGATCATGCTGTCGTAGGCCGCGGTATGTTCAAAGGCTTTAATTGCCAGATTGAAGCGGGTTTCCAACGTCAGAGAGTGCGCATTGCCATCCATTTCATTGATGATGTCAGTGTAGTCACTGCTTTTTACTACGATGGCTACATCGTTATGGTTCTTGGCGGCGGAACGCACCATGGTCGGGCCGCCAATATCGATATTCTCGACGGCATCAGCCAGTGAGCAATCGGGGCGAGCCACCGTTTGCGCGAAGGGGTACAGGTTTACCACCACCATATCGATGGGGCTGATGTCATGTTCTGCCATGATGGCGTCATCCGTGCCGCGACGACCCAGGATCCCGCCGTGTACTTTCGGGTGCAGGGTTTTAACGCGACCATCCATCATCTCTGGGAAGCCCGTGTAGTCGGACACTTCAGTGACGGGTAAGCCCGCATCAGCCAACAGGCGGGCAGTACCGCCAGTGGATAGCAGCTCCACGCCACGTTGAGAAAGCGCCTGAGCAAATTCGACAATACCGGCTTTGTCAGAAACGCTGAGTAAAGCGCGGCGGATAGGACGAGGTTGTGACATGGTGATGTATCCCTTGGCTTTGGATAGGCATAAAAGAACAGTATATGAATGCAGTTTTGCTGTTTTTATCCTTTATCTGGATAAAACCGCATTCCTATTCTGTTCTTGTGCGGTAATTTTGCGCGGGAGAATTGTAGCGAAAACGTTTGCGTGATGCTCGTCTAATTTTAGGGAGAATCTCATTTGTGGATAACATTGTGCAAAAGTGGGTATAAAGCGGGGTTTTGCTGTGGAATTCAGCAAACAGTCAATTTTATTCAAAATACCTATTGCAGGCTGCGCGGAAATCCCTATACTGCGCCTCCACTGACACGGCAACAGCGACACGCGGTTGTGGTAACGGTAAGAAGTAAAACGGAAAGCCAGA
>NZ_JAGFPG010000114.1:0-503 GCF_025962675.1 Candidatus Symbiopectobacterium sp. NZEC127 | reverse complement strand
CTCCCACCCCTATATATAGCTAGGTACCCCTTCAGGGTTTCTTGGGTTTTGTTAGATTAAAGTTTAGCCATTGCTACTTGCTTGCAGCGCGCGTGTCGGCTAGACCGTCCGTCTGCTTGTTCTTCGGAACCCCAACTTATCATTTGTATTAAATTCCTATTTGCAATATCAGATTGCTTTTATCTTGTTCTTGCTTGTTTCTTCGATTTGCTTGCAGGAATAGGGTTGATCTGCACCGGCAAGATCAACAACCCACGGAGAGGTGTATCGATCGCTAAGGCGCAACACAACGTCTCGTACGGTTGTAGTCGGATCGTCAACGTATCTCCCAAATCGTAGTTATCACAACTCACCGAAAGATCGGGCCAACAACAGCCTTGAGTGTCGAGAGGAACTCAGGGTTCATCAAAGGGTATGTACAAAATTTTCTAAATCCTACTTTACCAAAACAGAAACCTGTTCTTTTCTTTTTTAAAAAAAAACTTTACTGTTCAGGGTATTAA
>NZ_JAGFPG010000116.1:0-503 GCF_025962675.1 Candidatus Symbiopectobacterium sp. NZEC127 | reverse complement strand
CGATGTACGCCAACTCTATTCCAAAAGTTTTGATTCGGGCTTACGTTTTCAGCATGAAAGATGGAGTTCTCAGTTAGTAGGGAGCTATCAGACTTATAAGGACTATAACTTCAATAGTACAAACGGTAACTACTCTACAGGTTATTCACTTGCAGAGATTACCCAGCGCAGCGTGTTATGGGGCAACGCTGTCCAGGTTGGTTCAGGAACGGTCAGTGGTGGCGTAGACTGGCGTCGGGAAGAGAAAAAATCGGGCTCAGGTAGTGAAGCGTATTCACGTGAAAATACTGGATTGTATTTGTCAGCGCAGCAGCGTTATTTTGATCAGTTAACGCTGGAAGGTGCCGTTCGTACCGATGATAGTACGCAATATGATCGCCATAATACTTGGCAGACTGCGGCTGGATGGGAGTTCGTCCCCGATTATCGCGTTACTTTATCGTATGGTACAGCATTTCTGGCACCTAGCTTTGGTCAGCTTTATGGCGGATGGTGGGCGAATA
>NZ_JAGFPG010000115.1:0-503 GCF_025962675.1 Candidatus Symbiopectobacterium sp. NZEC127 | reverse complement strand
GTTATCCCGTTTGCATTACTGCATAATCTCAAGCACAACAAAGTGTTGCATGAAAGGGTGGTACTACTGACCATGCGCACAGAAGCGGTTCCCTATGTGCATAACGTGCAGCGCGTTACGGTTGAACAGCTTTCCCCGACCTTTTGGCGCGTGATTGCCAACTACGGCTGGCGAGAAACGCCCAACGTGGAAGAGGTATTTCACCGCTGTTGGCAGGAGGGATTGGCGTGCCAAATGATGGAAACATCGTTTTTCATGTCCAATGAGTCGCTGACCATGGGCAAACGGCCCTGGTATCTGCGCGTGCGCGGCAAGGTGTTTATGATGCTGAGTCGTAATGCTCTGCGTGCAGCCGATCAGTTTGAGATACCGCCGAACCGGCTGATAGAGCTGGGGATTCAGGTAGAGATTTAGTGTATGACGCCCTCGATATAGAGGGCGTCATTTTTGGTGATTATTTACCGTTCGGTTTTAAGGTTTCTCCTTCCTTCAGGGTAAACAGC
>NZ_JAGFPG010000113.1:0-505 GCF_025962675.1 Candidatus Symbiopectobacterium sp. NZEC127 | reverse complement strand
CACCATGTTGCTAATGCGCTCATAATCGCCATCAACCTGGCTTCCTGCGGTTAACTTGTCCCACAAGAGGAATACGCCATGCATCCAGTCGCGGTGCATTTCTTCTGCTGTTGATGAACAGTGCTCAGAGTTCTTTTTCAGCCGGTCAATCTCATCAACTGCCTTTTGAGTTATCTGGCTATAGGTCAACATAAGCCCTCGCTGTTAAGTGTGCTGGTTACGGTTCCAGCCCCGCATTAGCGGTCGTACCCTGGTGTGGACGCTTACAAAAACTTCAATAACAGGAATGAGGACACAACACCGATCAGCAGCAGGGCGACCACATAGAACGCTGCCCAAAGTTTTAGCTGGTGGTTCACATTTGCTTTGCTCATCTGGTCCTCACACCGTTCTGGTTAATCTGTGCCTGGTCACATCACCACCTCAGGCGGCAGTGGTCCCTGCTATTCCCCAACAGACAGGAATGCGTTAATCTGAATACCCCCAGCAGAAGAAGGGTTTTTTG
>NZ_JAGFPG010000111.1:0-506 GCF_025962675.1 Candidatus Symbiopectobacterium sp. NZEC127 | reverse complement strand
GAAACAGATAACCGAGCAATTGCTCTTTCGCCCAGCGAGCGAAAAACCTGTTGTGAGCATGGATGGAAAGGATGTGCTGATCTATAACTCGAGCGATGGATGAATATACTCCGCATGATTTTTACGTCGCATGGGCATTGTTGCCAGATAACCATAATCTGAGAGAGCAATTCTCGGACCAGAAAGGTCTGGCCGTTTAGGCCCCAAAAAATTCAATCAGGCTCACTTCGGGGGGCCTTTTCTTTTTCCTGTAAATCACACCGCGCCCCGTAACAGCGGAGGTGAGGTTCATGTGTATGTCAAATATTACAACGGGCGCTTCCTACGCTGCATCTGGTGGGAGCGCGATGTTTTGGTTCGAGCGCCTGCTTAACGGATTGCTGTGCATAGCCGTCGTAGCGGGGGGAATGTCGGTTGGGCTGAGATATGGACTACTAGAAACCTGCCAAACCTGGCAACGCTTGATACCGTGCATGGATTTTGGAAAACAGCAAGCCCGGTTGTGA
>NZ_JAGFPG010000112.1:0-506 GCF_025962675.1 Candidatus Symbiopectobacterium sp. NZEC127 | reverse complement strand
ATACGGTCTGGCGGCGGTGCTGGCGGTGGCTGAGCGAGCCAACCAGCGCACGCGCTCTTTCGGCGTCGCTTTTTCGGGTTGCACCTTACCCGGAGCCGATCACCCACTGTTTACTGTGCCCGAGGGCATGATGGGTGTCGGGATGGGCATCCACGGTGAGCCCGGTATTAACGATGCGCCGATTTCCAGTGCGGATGAACTGGCTGAACTGTTGGTCAACGCGTTGTTAAAAGAGGTGCCGCAGGCGGTGACCACACTGTCAGGGCAGCGCCTCAGCGTGGTGCTTAATGGGCTGGGTGGCGTGAAGTATGAAGAGCTGTTTGTGGTGTATCGCCGCGTTGCTCAACTGCTGACGGCACAAGGGCTCACCATCGTTGAGCCAGAGGTGGGTGAGCTGGTGACCAGTTTTGATATGGCTGGGCTTTCACTCACCCTGTTCTGGCTGGATGAGGAACTGGAGCGCTTCTGGCGTGCGCCTGCCAATACGCCCGCGTTCCGCAAAGGCA
>NZ_JAGFPG010000110.1:0-508 GCF_025962675.1 Candidatus Symbiopectobacterium sp. NZEC127 | reverse complement strand
ATACATGGATATACACGCATACAGGAAAGCGATATCCAGTTGACCAAAGTGTTCCTTAACCGTTTGAGCCAGAGCTTTCTGTGCGTTCACATCAGCGGAGTCGGCGCTCACGACTAACACATCATTACCCAGTTCTGCTTTCGCTTTTTCGATAGAATCAGGGTTAACACCAGTAACAATTACGCGTGCACCTTCTGCAACAAACAGCTTCGCTGTTTGAAGCCCAATACCACTTGTTCCACCCGTAATCAGTGCGCGTTTACCGTGTAATCTGGACATGTAAAAATCTCCTGTTAGTTTTAACAACGGATCGGCGAATGGCCGATTTGATAGCCACTGTATGCTCATGCCCAGATAGTGATAAGATTGCATTTTTAAATATCTTTCATGCATTAAAAGCATAGGTTGGTTTCAAGATGGATAGATTACTTTTGATGACATGCTTTGTCCGTACCGCTGAAACAGGCAGTTTTTCCGCAGCCGGTAGGGATTTAGGCTTAGGGCAACC
>NZ_JAGFPG010000108.1:0-512 GCF_025962675.1 Candidatus Symbiopectobacterium sp. NZEC127 | reverse complement strand
TGTCCATCAGGCTGAAGACAACTTTCAACCCAGCCAATATATCGATAAAACCCGTTAGCGCGCACCAATACATTACGGTCTGTTTCTAACCATATTTGTTGACACTTCATTTCGGTGAGCCATTTTTCAACCTCTATCATTAAGTGACGCCCCATGCCTTTCCCTTCAAAGCCAGGTTCGACAAATAATGCAAAAACGGAAGAATTATTTGCATCAGCCATGGCAAAAGCTCTGGTTACCCCATCAATTTCGGCAACCCATCCACGACCGTGACCGGTTAGCATTGCGGGCAGTGATTCTGGCGTTACCCCATACCTTGCTAAATCAGCCATAGTTGCTTTATTTTCTTTCACACTGATTCTAATGCGAAACATATCCGCAACATCCGTAACATCGGCAACTCTTATAACAAAGAGGCTTTCCATTTGATTATCTCAGGCTCATTAGAAGAGAATAACATCACGTCAAAACGAAGAATGTCTGTGTAGTGATAGACGTAACTACCTCAGCAT
>NZ_JAGFPG010000010.1:0-97914 GCF_025962675.1 Candidatus Symbiopectobacterium sp. NZEC127 | reverse complement strand
TCCAGCGTCGAGTTGGCGGTGTCGTGCGCCTGATTACCGGCCGGGTCAGTGGCGGTGGCTTTGGCTTCCACCTTGCCCTCCGCCAGACTGCTCAGATCGGCCGTGGTGCTCCATTTGCCGTCCACCACGCTGACGTTTTTCACTTCCACGGTTTTGCCATTGACGTCGGTAAACACCAGATCCACGGTCTTCTCGCTGCTGGTGCCGCTGACTGGGGTGGCGGTGGACTCGCTGGTATTGATAAAGCCATCGTCGCCGGCAAAGTGCTCGATATCGACGCTCGGGCCAGTGACATCCAGCGTCGAGTTGGCAGTGTCGTGCGCCTGATTACCCGCCGGGTCCGTAGCGGTGGCTTTGGCTTCCACCTTGCCCTCCGCCAGACTGCTCAGATCCGCCGTGGTGCTCCACTTGCCGTCCACCACGCTGACATTCTTGACCTCTACCGTCTTGCCATTGACGTCGGTAAACACCAGATCGACCGTCTTCTCGCTGCTGGTGCCGCTGACTGGGGTGGCGGTGGATTCCGCAGTATTGATAAAGCCATCGTCTCCGGCGAAGTGCTCGATATCGACACTCGGGCCGGTGACGTCCAGGGTGGAATTGGCGGTGTCGTGTGCCTGATTGCCGGCCGGATCGGTGGCGGTGGCTTTGGCGTCGATCTTGCCTTCCGCCAGACCGCTCAGATCAACAGAGGTGCTCCACTGGCCGTTCACCACCGGCACGCCAACGATCGTGACTACCTTGCCGTTAACGTCCGTGAACGTCAGGTCTACGGAAGACTCACTGCTGGTCCCGCTGATAACGGTCGCTGTCGACTCAGCGCTATTAATAAAGCCGTCGTCACCCGCGAAGTGGGTAATCGCAACGTCTGGGGCAGAGGTATCGACCCCGTAAGGGCGTGTAGCATTGGCAGTAGTCTGGTTACCCGCCTCATCGGAAGTGGTCACAGAGGCATTAACAGCGCTGTTACTTGCCAGCACGCTACCCGGCACGCCGCTCACGCTCCACGTTTTTCCATCCGCATTCACCGTGGTGGTATAACGTTCATTACCAATCGTCAGCGTGACGGTATCACCCGCCTTCACGTCACCCGATACCGTTCCACCAATGGTTTGACTTTGTCCGGCCTCTTCTGCGTTAACAACATCGTCATTGGCAATGAGATCGATCGCAATGCCTGCATCAGGGGGCAACGTATCGACGGTTACCGAATCCTGCCCGCCCGTACCAGGAATGCCGTTTTCATCGCTATATGAACCATCAGGCACGGTGACAGTGACCGTCCCTTCAAAATTGGGATTTGGGGTGAGCGTACCCGTCCAGCGGGTAGGATCGGTGGGATCCTGAACCAGATTGGTGAGCGTGCCGTTGCTCACGCTCACATCACTGGCATCAAAACCGACTGGCGGCTTGGTAAAGGTGAAGGTCACCGAGCCATCAGGATTGATAACAATGGTCAACGCAGGAGGCGTAGTATCCGGTGTCGTTTCGCTGCTGGCTGCGGCGGCGCGATTGGCAGCATCAGCGCCTGTCAGATCGTCGGTAGACGTCGCGGCAAATGCCAGCCCTTGGGTATCATAACCCGCAGTAGCCTCAACCACCTGCCCTGTCAAGCCAAAGACCATATCGGCAGCATTGACGTGACTGCCACCACCGTCGCCCGCTTCGCCAACGTCAGTATTACCCGCGGCTGGCGCTTCCAGCACTTGAGTCGGGTCAGCGCCTTGTGCGATGGCATCCTGTAATGCTGCCACATCCTGAGCGTCTTGCGCGGTAGCTTGCGGCACTACGCTGGTAGTGTCACTCCACTGGCTGTTTCTCCCAACATCCAGGGTTTTTCCGTCCGGCAACGTGATAGACACCGAACCGTCACCGCCCGTGACGATTTCTTCGCCACGATAAATTTTGTCACCTGCCGTTAATAACCGCTGTGTGCCATCAAGAGAAATGACGAAGACTTGCCCGATAACGAATTTAATGATACCGATTACGCTATTCACTACGGCTTCTCCTTGATATCTATAATTATTTTTATACAGATATTGAGTTGTTGTAAGGGGATATCAACATCATCCTGATGGGTAAATCTGCGATTTGCTCTCCTGGCCTTGAAACTGTGCAGTCATCAATCAACGCGCGTTGACCGTACACTTGCTTAAGCAAAAAAACGGCGCTCCAGAAATGTTAACCACTTAGCGTACTAATGAGTTAACCATGATGGAGAAAACCGGTTTGCCGGAGCAAAAAATGACGGTATAAGCGTCAATCACTTGACTCGCTCAGCATAATCATAAAAAATTCGGAATATTCTTGCTACAAACTTTAATACAAAAGAGCATCAAATATTTCTCAGACCTTGAATCAGAATGAGATAACAATACAATCAACTGATCATAAAGGAGTTTCAAAACTCTCGCGGTGTGCTATTGAGAAAAAAAGGCGTGAGGGTAAATTAAGAATAATCACAAAAAAAACCAAGCATTCAAATTAATCACAGCGTTTACATGCCATAAAGGAAAACAGCATTATGCTACCTGTATTTCGATACGCTTTTTTACCTTTAGGGATTATGGTCGCACAGCCCTCCAGCGCCGCGACTTTACAGGATGTAATCAAACAAACTCTTGCCACGCATCCCGAAGTCAGTGCGTCGGTGAACAGTCGGCTCTCCGCCGATCATGATTTACGCTCCGCCAAGGGCGGATACTTGCCGTCAATCAATATGAACGCAGGGACCGGTCGTGAGCAAACGGATACCGTTTCTACACGCGCCAGCGGCGGCAAAACAGAACTGCAACGCCGTGAATCCAGTATCACTTTACAACAAACGCTGTTTGACGGGTTTGCTACGTCGAGTGAAGTCGGTCGGCAGCGCGCTACCGTTAACTCTCGCGCCTATAAAGTACTGAACACGTCTGAGAACGTGGCCTTGAATACCGTCCAGGTTTACCTTGATGTGCTGCAACGGGCAGAATTTGTCAAACTGGCACAAAACAATCTCGCTAATCACGAGCGTATCTACGATCAGATCCGGCTGCGCAGCCAGCAAGGCGTTGCGCGTCTGGCAGATCTCGAGCAGGCAGAAGCGCGTTTGGCACAGGCCAGGAACAATCTGCTTACCGAGCAGACCAATCTGGACGACGCAAAGACCAACTACTTTAGCGTTACAGGTATCGAGCCCGATAATCTGATACTGCCAGATACCGCATTGTTAACCATTCCCGCCTCGCTGGCAGAGGCCCGGCGCGTCATGCTGACCAACAGCCCGATCCTCAAATCCGCCGAATCTGACATCACAGCGACACAACAACAATATGAGGCTGCAAAGTCCTCCTATTATCCTCGTGTCAACGTCGAGCTCGACCGCAATATGAATAACAACGTGGACGGCGTACGCGGACAAAGCAACGAGTGGCAGGCGATGGTCAGAATGCGTTACAACCTCTATCAGGGAGGAAGCAATAAGGCCAACGCGGATGCAAAAGCGTATCAAATCAAAGAGGCACAGGATATTCGCAACAACACGCTGCGTCAGTTGAACGAAGAACTGCGTCTTGCCTGGACGGCGCTGAATAACGCCCGCCAGCAAATCCCCATCGCAGCCGAGTATGCCGATCGCAGTACGAAAGTTCGCACGGCTTACCAAAAGCAATTCAGCATTGGCGAACGTACACTGCTGGATTTGCTGGACAGTGAAAATGAACTTCTCACCGCACAGCGTCGTCTGGTAGAGATTCAATTCATTGAGAGGTTTACCGAGTATCGTATCAAGGCCAGAATGGGAGACCTGCTGCGCAATCTCTCAATCCAGAGCCCAACAGCGGGACAAAGTTTGGATAACGTCACGGCAGATGTGGATTTGCCTTCGTTAAACTAGCATCTGCGTCGGAAACGACAGTGGGTTGCACGAGGCCGTGGCTCGTTTGTCTGCCGTGTTTTATCGCACCTATCAAGCGTGTGGTAAGCACGGCAGACTGTGTTATGTAAGGGAAGATCAGTGAGATGAAGTTACATTCCGTCGAGGATATCGATACTCCGGAAGCGCCCGTTGCGCATGAACACAACGATCCTCGCACCCGTCATGACGATCCGTTACTGGATGGTTTGTTGATTTTGTGCGCGCTACAGGGCAAGTCTGCGAGTCGTGCGACGCTTACTGCGGGTCTTCCTTTGGCAAAACAGCGCCTGACGGTGCCATTGCTGCCACGCGCGGCCAGCCGCGCAGGGCTGCAAGGCCGGGTATTAAAACGCCCGCTGGATGGCATTCCCGATATGTCGCTACCTGCGATGTTATTGCTGCGGGAAGGCCGCTCGGCGGTACTGCTTGGCTGGAACGACGATGGTTCCGCACGCATCATGCCGAGTGAGACGGAAGGCGGCGAGATACGCGTCGATCGCAACACGCTTCAGGAGAATTATCTTGGTCTGGTGCTGTTTGCACAACCCAGACACGCTTTTGATATCCAAAACGAATCGCTTATCCCACACACCAAATCCTGGTTCAAGGACACGCTGAGGCTGTCGCGCTTCCTGTATGCCGATGCGGTGCTGGCCAGTTTTGTTATCAATATCATCGCACTCGCCACGCCGCTGTTCGTGATGAATGTGTATGACAGAGTGGTGCCCAATCAAGCAACGGCAACCCTTTGGGTGTTGGCCATTGGCGTTATTGGTGCGTTTATTTTCGATCTTATCCTGAAAACGCTGCGTGGCATTTGCCTCGATATGGCAGGAAAAAAGACCGACCTGATCATCTCCGCCTCGCTGTTTGAACGCATCATCGGGATGTCGATGGTTGCGCGCCCGGCCCGCGTCGGCAGTTTCGCGCAAAATATTCATGAATTTCAATCGTTGAGGGATTTCCTCTCCTCGCTGACCCTGACCACTCTGATCGATTTCCCGTTCACGCTGCTGCTATTGCTGGTGATTGGCCTGATTGGCGGTCCGTTGGTGTGGGTGCCCATACTCACCTATCCCATCGCCTTAGCCGTCAGTTGGGCGCTGCAAAAACCGCTGGTTGATACCATCAGCAAGACGATGGAACTGGCAAGCGAGCGCCAAGCCACCCTGATAGAAACACTCAGCAGCCTGGATGCGTTGAAGGTCAATAATGCCCAGAGCGAGCGCCAGCACAGTTGGGAACAAACGTTGGGAAGCCTCAGCCGATTGGAAATGCGCGCTAAAGCGCTTTCTTCTCTGGCCGTCAACCTGACAATGGGGTTCCAGCAAATCGCCGGGGTGGTGATGATTATCGCAGGCGTCTACCTGTTGATTGATGGCAAACTCAGTATGGGGGGATTGATTGCCAGCTACATGCTCAGTGGCCGCGCACTCATGCCCCTTGGTCAGCTATCGGGTCTGGTCGCGCGTTACCAGCAGGCCAAGATAACCATGACCACCACGGAAGAGATGATGCAGTTGCCGCAAGAGCGCCAGGAAAATGAGCGGCCGCTTAAACGCGAACGTATTCAGGGCAGCCTGGAATTCCGCGATGTGACCTTCAGCTATCCCGAACAGAAGCACCGCTCTTTGCACAACATCAACCTCGCTATCGCCGCAGGTGAAAAAGTCGGCATCATTGGCCGAAGTGGTTCAGGCAAAAGTTCGCTGGAAAAACTGATCGTCAATCTTTATCCGCCAAGCGAAGGGAATATTTTGATCGACGGCGTGGACACACGTCAGTTGGATGTCAGCGATTTGCGCCACAACATTGGCTATGTACCGCAGGATATTCAACTGATCAGCGGCACCCTGCGCGATAACCTGATCAGCGGTGCTCGCTATATTGATGATGAATCCATGCTGCGCGCCGCTGAAATCGCCGGCGTCAACGAATTCGCCCGCCTGCATGCGGATGGCTATAACTTGCAGGTGGGAGAGCGCGGCCTGCAACTCTCTGGCGGTCAGCGCCAGGCCGTCGCCATCGCGCGTGCGCTGTTGCTCGATCCGCCGATCATGGTGTTAGATGAACCCACCAGTTCAATGGACAACACCAGCGAAGACCGCTTAAAACAGGCATTACAGCCGGTGTTGCAAAATAAAACCCTGCTGTTGGTGACGCACCGCGTTTCCATGCTGGCCCTGGTAGATCGTTTAATCATTATCGATAAAGGCCGCATTATTGCCGATGGTCCAAAGGCTATCGTGATGGATGCGTTAAAGAAAGGACAGATCAATGCATCTCGCTAAACGCACCGCGGATTTCCTTCGCTATTTCTCCCGCAGGGATCGAGAAACGCTTCAGGCAATTCCTGAGGTCAGCCGCGCGATGCTGGAAGATTCTCCCAAAGCTATCCGTATTACGCTGTGGGCGATTTTCTTTTTTTTCCTGTTTTTCATCTTGTGGGCCGCGTTTGCCAGTATTGATGAAGTCACGCGCGGCGACGGTAAGGCCATTCCGTCATCCCGTCTGCAAAAAATCCAGAACCTGGAAGGCGGTATCGTCACTGAGGTTTACGTTCACGAGGGGCAAATCGTCAATCAGGGCGATCCGTTACTGCGACTCGATGACACCCGCTTCGCCTCAAACGTTGGCGAGACGGAGGCTGACAGGCTGGGGCTGCTCTCGCGTATCGAACGGTTAACGGCTGAAATCAACGATCGCGAATTAGACTTCGCAGCAGAAATCAAAGAAAAAGCCCCTGCCATCGCCAAGGGCGAGATGGACCTGTACAACAGCAGACGCCAACAATTTCGTAATGAGATCTCGGGTCTGGAAGAGCAACTGGTGCAGAAAAAGCAGGAGCAGCGCGATTATGTGGCCAAGCAGGCACAATTTCGTAATAGCCTCAATTTGCTGCAACAAGAAATAAGAATGTCAGAGCCATTGATTGCAGAGGGTGCAATATCTAAAGTCGAAGTGTTGCGGTTGAAACGGGCTGAAGTGGAAACGCAGGGGCAGTTGGAATCCATGACGCTGGCTATTCCTCGCGCTGACTCTGCCATCAAGGAAATTGAAAACAAGGTTCAGGAAGCGCGCGGACGCTATAAAAGCGATGCACTGACCCAGTTGACTGAAGCACAAACCAGTCTGAACAAGATAGCCGCCACGGGTAAGGCGCTGGAAGATCGCGTAAACCGCACGCTGGTGGTCTCGCCGGTGAAAGGCATTGTGCAGCAGATGATGGTCAATACCATTGGTGGCGTTATCCAACCGGGCAACGACATCGTGGAAATAGTTCCGTTGGATGAAAATTTACTGGTTGAAGCAAAAATCTCACCGCGAGATATTGCCTTTCTACATGCCGGTCAGAATGCAATAATCAAACTGACGGCCTACGATTATACGATCTATGGTGGATTAAAAGGGAAAGTTGAGCAAATTAGCCCTGACACCATGACGGATAAAGAAGGCAATAGCTTTTATATCGTTCGGTTGCGCACGGATAAAAATTACTTGGGCACTGAGGATAAACCCCTGGTGATTATTCCCGGCATGGTAGCATCCGTGGATATTATTACCGGAAAGAAAACCATTCTGAGTTATTTGCTTAAACCCATCATCCGAGCAAATGCCGAAGCACTGCGGGAACGCTAATTATCACGCAGTGCTATTCAAGACTTTCATTGAACAACACAACCTGCCCTGTTAATGACAGTTTGTGTTGTTCATTTCCCTAACGTCCCTGCCATTATCACTGATGACCGTTTTGTACGACGTAGATTTGCGTTTGACTACGCCCCATCGCTTTTGCCTGGTACATGGCAGAGTCCGCGTTGATGGCTAACGTCAGTGAATCAGTGCCGTGCTCGGGATAGAGCGCAATACCGATACTGCACGATACTTCGAGCTTTTTCCCTTCAATCTCAAACGGTTTATTCATGGCATTATGAATCTTGTCCGCGACATAGATGGTGTTAGCTTCTTCTTTAATGCCTTGCAGCAAGATAATAAATTCATCGCCGCTACGGCGATAGACAGTGTCAGTATCACGTACTGAACTGCGCATGCGTGCAGCGGCTTCTTTCAACAACAAGTCACCGATGGCATGGCCAAAGGTGTCATTGATCTGTTTGAATTTATCCAAATCGAGAAACATCAGGGCGATACGGCGTCCCGTCTGTTTTGACAGCAAAATAGCCTGTTCCATCTGTTCCGCAAATGTCAGGCCGTTTGCCAGTGATGTCAGTGAATCATAATGCGCCAGTTGGCGATAATGCTCTTCACTGCGACGCAGCATATCAATGGCACTGTAGCGTTCAATGGCAATGCCAACCAATTGCGCAGATTTCTCAATGGAGAACGTCTCTTCTTCGTTTGGCACATAAGGCTTGCGGTGGTAAACACTGAGCACACCGAGGATCTCTTTATTCTGGCCGATAACGGGCTCAGACCAGCAAGAACGTAACCCGGCATAGAGTGCGAGCCCTTTATACAAGGACCAATCAGGATGAATGGAAATATCTTCCGCAATCACGCGCTTACCGGTATATGCCGCCGTACCAAAAGAGGCTGCACCGTCAGCGATTTTAACGTTATGGATGGCATTTTTATAAAAGCCGGGCAAGCTGGGTGCAGAAGCCAGTGTCAGGCATTTCTTCTCTTTATCCACCAACAACACGGAGCAGACGATCCGGCCCGGGTTTTTTTCCTCCACGCTAAACACGATGGCATCAAGGATATCTTTCAACGGTGCACCGCTGGAGAGAAGTTCTAACGCACGGTTGTAGGAGTTATCGTGGTGTTCCTTGGCTTTACGCTCCGTGATATCCAGCTTCACGCCAACATAATTGGTTGAATCTGTTACCTTGTTATACATCTTCGAAATATTGGCTTTTTCCCAATAGAGCTGGCCGTCTTTGCGACGGTTAATAAATTCACCGCTCCAGATCTCACCACGATCGAGCGTTGACCAGAGATCTTCATAGACGCTGGGGTTGGTCATTCCCGAGTTCATTATATTGGTTTTTTTGCCAATCACCTCATCTGGCAGATAACCAGACATGGTTACAAACTGACGATTTACATAAAGAATTTCACAATTCTCATTCGCAATAATGATCGAGGCCGGGCTATATTCTGTGGCATAAAAAATCGTATCGAGGAAGTCTTGCTTTTCGCGATCCTGCTTAAATTTTTGCTTACTTCCCCTGTTTCTGATAACAGAAACTAACAACAGTATTATAAGTATGGTTATTATTATCTCATACACAATAACACGCCCCTCAGTCCTCGAAAGGACTGGTCATGCAAACCACATCACGGATAGTGAAACACACAGACAAAGCGCCGCTCTCCCATACAGATTCGGGATCGGCAGTTTTCCGGAGAGCGGGAGGGAGGGATAAAAAAACGCTCCTGTGTTCAGATAAACTCAAAAACATAGGAACATCAGCATAAAGCCCCCATCTATCACTGTGTGTAAATAAAAATAACAAGTCCAAACAGAGTATCTTTAATTAGCGTTAAGGTGATGAATAATAACTAGTGTTATAAGTTTATCTAATGAAATAAAAAACTTACGAATTCCAATGTTACGTATTTTGAACATCAAAATTCTGTAAGCAAATCAATTATACCAATAGGTATCACTGTTTTAATCAATAAAATCTATCACCACACGGTAATTGATCGTTCTCATTAAATAAAAAACCCTTTTTCTCATTATATTCATAAAGTTACCATCAATGCAAAATCGTTTCACTTATCATCTGCACCTCTTGAACCCCGATGAGGATTAGGAGCGGCAAGGTTCACTCCACCAATCATTAACAATATAAAACACCATCGCTGAAAAAATTACAAGAATCAAACAATGAAAAGAGCCTATCTAACAAAATGAATCACCATTTTTAACGTTTAGGCGTCAGGCAGGGCAGCAAACGGCGAAAAAGCAGCGCGCGAAGAAAGGAAAAAATAAAATGTAAATTATCGTGTCAAGTAACCACGCGCTAACAGTGATACAGGTGCATCAGATTTACCTGATCCTGCACATCGTTACAACGTAGATTTCAGCTCGCTAAAATTCTCAAAAGGCTGGGGGCGCGAAAGAAAATACCCTTGTACCGCGTCAGCCCGCGTTTGCGTTACCATGCCCCACTCTTCCTGCGTTTCGACCCCTTCAACCACTACGTGATTACAAAAGCGGGACAGTAGCGCCACCAGTGACGGGAACAACTGACGCCCCTCTTCACTTTTTTGCAGCAAAATAAACAGCTCGCGCGCCACTTTGATACAGTCGTATTGCGCCTGCATCAGCGATGAAAAATTGGCGACGCCCGCCCCGAAATCATCCAGCCACAGATGCTGCATTTCGGGAAACATCGTCAAGACTTCTTGCGAGAGTGCTCCCTGATTTTCCACGATTTCAAATCGCAGCCAAGGCATGGAGGCGATCAACTGCTTCGCTTCATGGCTCTGTTGTAACGCGTGCAATGTTTGCCCGTCCACATTGACTGACGCCAGAATGCCATCCTGAATAAAACGCGGATGCCAACGGGACAGAAGCTGCATTTGCTCAATCACCACCTGTAACCGCTCGCCCACATTGATACTGGCAAAATAGGTTTCAGGTGAAACAAACCGCTGCGGAAACGCTGGCGAAAACACAGCGGTAAGCAGCTCTATGGCTAACAGCTTGCCGCTGGTGCGGTAAATAGGCTGAAAGTTGTAGCGTCTTTGACAGTGATGCCAATAATGGCGTTCAAAAGCTGCCGCATCCCCAAGTTCAGAAGGCAGCGCCTGTATAACCCCTAAATTCCCCTGCTGCCCAATACATTTTGTCATAAGACCTGATGTGATACGTTGTTAGCCTGCTCATACTTAGAAAAATGGATATCGGCAAAGCCACAGAAAACTTTATTGGTTATTTGGCTTATTACGCTATTTTATGCGAGAGATGTCTGGGAAAGAGAGTGCTCGGCTACGCCGTTACGGGTATAATCCGCAGCTGGTTTTGCAAGGTATAGAGAAATGGCATTACTGATCACCCCTAAATGCATTAACTGCGACATGTGCGAGCCTGAATGTCCCAATCAGGCAATTTCCATGGGGTTGGATACCTATGAAATAGACCCGCTGCGTTGCACGGAATGTGTGGGCCACTACGATGTGCCTACCTGCCAAAAGGTATGCCCGATTGACAATACAATCATTCGTGACCCGCAACAAGTGGAAACGCGGGATCAATTATGGGAAAAATTTGTCGTTATGCATCACGCCGATCGTCTGTGAGCGGGCGTTTTCGCTCCCCCTCAAGGATCACCGTGGCGCAGGCATAGTGCCGTTCATCGGCGATGGTCACGTGTATCTCCGCTACCCCTAAGTTTTCCGCCATTGATTGCGCGCGCCCCCAGAGTCGTAAGCAAGGTTTACCCAACGCATCGTTAAACACGTCGAATTGATCGAAAGCCAGCCCTTGGCTAATTCCGGTGCCTAAAGCTTTCGCCGCCGCTTCTTTGACAGCAAAGCGCTTGGCAAGATAACGGGCGGATTGCGGGTGTTTTTCATAGTGCAACCACTCTTGCGCGGATAATACCCGGCGCGCCAGGCGATCGCCGGATCGCGCGATAATCGCCTCGATACGGGCGATCTCCACAATGTCCGAACCAAGTCCCAGAATAGCCATTAACGACGGGCTTCCCGCAGCAATGCTTTCATCTCCGCGACGGCCTCTGCCAAGCCACTCATGACGGCGCGACCGATAATCGCATGCCCGATATTAAGCTCATGAATTTCAGGCAGGGCTGCGATAGCCTGCACGTTGTGGTAGGTCAGGCCGTGCCCGGCATTTACCTTGAGTCCTTTGCTGGCAGCATAAACCGCCGCATCGCGAATACGCGCCCACTCTTGCTGGCGCAGCGTGTCGTCCTGTGCATCAGCATAAGCACCGGTATGGATTTCGATATAAGGCGCGCCAACGGCTACAGCGGCATCAATTTGCACACGTTCGGGATCGATAAACAGGGATACCAGAATCCCCGCCTCGTGCAAACGCGCCACGGCGGATGTCATGCGCGGCAGTTGACCCGCGACGTCCAACCCGCCTTCCGTTGTCACTTCCTGGCGTTTCTCAGGCACCAGACAACAAAAGTGAGGGCGCAGCTCGCAGGCAATCGTCAGCATCTCTTCCGTCACTGCCATTTCAAGATTCATGCGCGTCTGCAACGTTTGGCGTAACAAACGCACATCGCGATCGGTGATATGACGACGATCTTCACGCAGATGAACCGTTATACCGTCCGCCCCAGCTTGCTCGGCAACAAACGCAGCCTGCACCGGATCGGGGTACGCTGTGCCGCGCGCATTGCGCAGGGTCGCCACATGATCGATATTTACACCCAGCAAAAGCTCTGCCATGAAACCAGTCCTCAAAAAAATCACCGTTAGGCGACCAGTGTACACCGGCCTTTCGGGTTGTTACCACTGCGGTAATCATTGGGTACGGTAAGACGGAAAGGTTTACCGTTCAGGTCATTATTCTTTTGCCACAGGAGGCGTGCGGGTACGTAAAACGGCAGATTTCTGAAACAGTTCACGGCTCTTTAAGGGCTTGCCGCCCAGATAGGGTTTGAGCGCCATACGCGTAAAGCGTTTCGCAGCCCGCAGGGTTTGCACATCAGGAAACTCCCGCGCCGCCAGCGCGCGCAGCTCATAGCCGGTAAAACTGCGCTGATCCACAATCATACTGGCGATAAACCCTTTTTCTTCGCGGTAGCGGTAGGTCATGGTATCGGCAACCGGCTCCCCGCTGCCTGCACAGTGCAGAAAATCAACGCCATAACCGAGATAGCCCAACAGCGCCAGCTCAAAACGGCGCAGTGCCGGTTCCGGTGAGGAGCTCAACGCCGCCAGTTGTTGCAAGCAATGCAGGTAATCGAAGAAGAGTGCGGAAAAGTTGGTTTCGTGCTCCAGCACGCGGGCAAGCAATTCATTGACGTAGAGGCCGCTGTACAACATGATGCCAGTGAGCGGTAATGCCAGGGATACCGGTTCAGCGTTACGCAAAGTTTTTATTTCACCGCGTCCGCCCCAGCGCACCAGCAACGGCGTGAACGGTTGCAAACACCCTTTTAGCGGAGAGCGGCGTGCACGCGCGCCTTTGGCTAAAACGCGGACACGCCCTTCGTCTTCCGTGAAAAGATCCAGCAGCAGGCTGGTTTCACTGTAAGGTCGCCCATGCAAGACAAACGCGCGCTGCCAGCCTTCCATCGGCGTTGACCTTATAAATCGTCGATGTAGCCCAGGCTGCGCAGTGCCCGTTCGTCATCCGCCCAGCCGGATTTCACTTTCACCCACAGTTCCAGGTGTACCTTGGCTTCGAACATGGCTTCCATATCCTGACGCGCTTCAATACCAATCGTCTTGATTTTTGCGCCTTTGTTACCGATCACCATTTTCTTCTGACCCTCGCGCTCAACCAGAATCAACCCATTGATGTCATAGCCGCCGCGTTCGTTGGTCACGAAGCGTTCGATCTCGACGGTCACCGAATAGGGCAACTCTTCACCGAGAAAACGCATCAGCTTTTCACGAATAATCTCAGCCGCCATAAAGCGCTGTGAACGATCGGTGATGTAATCTTCCGGGAAGTGATGCTCGGCCACGGGCAGGTGTTTGCGCACAATGCTGGCAATGGTGTCAACGTTGGTGCCCTTTTCCGCAGAAAGAGGAACCACGTCGAGGAAGTTCATTTTTTCACTTAAAAACTGGATATGCGGCAGCAGCTTGGTTTTATCCGTCACATTGTCAATCTTGTTGATTGCCAACAATACCGGATGTTTTTGATCGCGCAGCTTGCCCACGACCATTTCATCGTCGTCAGTCCAGTGAGTCCCTTCCACCACAAAGATGATCAGCTCAACGTCGCCGATGGAACTGCTGGCTGCACGGTTCATCAGGCGGTTGATCGCCCGTTTTTCTTCAATGTGCAGTCCCGGTGTATCCACGTAAATGGCTTGATAGACGCCTTCGGTGTGGATCCCCATAATGCGGTGGCGCGTGGTTTGCGGCTTGCGCGAAGTAATGGAGACTTTTTGCCCCAGCAGTTCGTTCAACAACGTGGATTTGCCCACGTTGGGTCGCCCAACTATCGCGACGAAACCGCAGTAGGTTTGTTCTTCGCTCATTCAATCTCCAGTATTTTCAACGCTTGTTCCGCTGCTGCCTGCTCCGCCTTGCGTCGGCTGGAGCCCGTACCAATCACCGGTTCATTAAAACCGCTGATCATACAATGAATGGTGAATTCCTGATCGTGTGCTTCACCGCGCACCTGCACCACCAGATAGGTAGGCAACGGCAGATGACGCCCTTGCAGATACTCCTGCAACCGGGTTTTGGGATCTTTCTGTTTATCCCCTGGACTGATTTCATCCAATCGGGTCTGATACCAATTCAGAATCAGTCTTTCGATGTTCTGGATATCGCTGTCCAGAAAAATACCGCCAATCAGCGCTTCGACAGTGTCTGCCAAAATAGACTCACGGCGGAAGCCGCCGCTTTTCAATTCCCCGGGGCCAAGGCGCAGGCATTCACCTAATTCGAATTCACGCGCAATTTCCGCCAGCGTATTGCCGCGCACCAGCGTGGCGCGCATACGGCTCATGTCCCCTTCATCGACACGGGGAAAGCGATGGTAAAGTGCATTGGCAATCACAAAACTCAGGATGGAGTCACCAAGAAACTCCAGACGTTCATTGTGTTTGCTGTTGGCACTGCGGTGCGTTAACGCCTGCAATAACAGGTCGTACTGCTGGAAAGTATAGCCCAGCTTTCTTTGTAACCGATTTATTAAGATGGGATTCATGTGTTACCAATAGATCAACAATACCTATTTACCGCAGCATACGGAACAGCGCTGTTCGGGTCGCACTTACGCACGACAGGGGGAACAAAGCTGTTTCGTTTGCATTGGCTCCGAACGGAGCCTGCGTTTTTCGTTTATTCTCGTGACATTCACCGTTGCAAGAGGCTACCTGCAACGGGAATGCAGTTCGAGATACAACAATTCTACAACGTACCCGAAAATAATGCTGCGGGTTTATCACGGTGATTAATGAATTCGACCAATTCGGCTTAAACGTACGCCCGTTGGCCATTCACCTTCTTGTTTCTCAAAGCTCATCCAGATTGCCGTTGCGCGGCCGACCAGATTCTTTTCCGGCACAAAGCCCCAAAAACGGCTATCGGCGCTGTTATCACGGTTATCACCCATCATGAAATAGTGCCCGTTTGGCACCACCCACGTGGCCAGCGGCTGGCGAGACTGCTGGTAGTACATCCCCAGTTGATCCTGGCTACCGGGCACCACCAGAATGCGGTGCGAAACGTCGCCCAGCGTCTCCTGACGAACGCCCATACGCACGCCGCCCGGCTTCTCCTCACCGCGTGGCAGCGCGTAGAAACCGCTGCTCGATTCCGAACCAGGACGGCCGAACGTTTGCACGAAATCACTGGCTTCGAGGTTGCTGTACGTCACCGCGACGGCGCTGTCGCACGCCGTGCCTTCACACGCGGGACGCACCGTAACCTGTTTGCTGAGCGGATCGTAAGAAATCTTGTCGCCCGGCAGACCAATCACGCGTTTGATATAATCCAAACGCGGATTTTCAGGATATTTGAATACCGCAACATCCCCGCGTCGCGGATGCCCTGTCGGGATCAGCGTGGTCTGCGTGATAGGATCTTTAATGCCGTAGGCAAATTTCTCCACCAGAATAAAATCACCAATCAGCAGTGTCGGCATCATTGAGCCCGACGGTATCTGGAACGGTTCGTAAATAAAGGAGCGAACAACGAACACCAGCGCCAATACCGGAAACACTGACGCGCAGGTTTCAATCCAACCGGGCTGTTTGATGGTTACAACGCCCGTGCCGCCATCCTGCTGCGCACTTAGCGCCGCCTCTGCTCTCGCCTTGCGTGCCGGTGCCCATTTAAAGCGTTCAAAACACCAGACAATGCCGGTGACAAGCGTCGCCAGCGCTAAAACCAAGGCAAACATATTGGCCATGCCAACTCCTCAGGGTTTATTTGCTCTCTTTGCCAACGTGCAGAATGGCGAGGAAGGCTTCTTGCGGCAATTCAACGTTGCCAACCTGTTTCATGCGCTTCTTACCGTCTTTCTGTTTCTGCAACAGCTTTTTCTTACGGCTCACGTCACCGCCATAACATTTCGCCAATACGTTTTTACGCAACTGTTTCACGGTCGAACGCGCGATAATGTGGTTACCAATGGCCGCCTGAATGGCAATATCAAATTGCTGGCGCGGGATCAGCTCTTTCATTTTTTCCACCAACTCACGGCCACGATACTGTGAGTTATCGCGGTGAGTAATCAGCGCCAACGCATCAACACGTTCGGCGTTGATCATGACATCGACCCGTACCATGTCAGAGGGTTGGAAACGTTTGAAACTGTAATCCAGCGATGCGTAACCGCGCGAGGTCGATTTCAGTCGGTCGAAGAAATCGAGCACCACTTCTGCCATCGGAATTTCATAGGTCAACGACACCTGATTACCGTGGTAAACCATGTTGGTCTGCACACCGCGTTTCTCGATGCACAAAGTGATCACGTTACCCAGGTATTCCTGCGGCAACAGCATATGGCATTCCGCGATAGGTTCCCGCAACTCTTCGATGTTGTTGAGCGGCGGCAGCTTGGAAGGGCTGTCAACGTAGACAATTTCCTGACGCGTGGTCTTCACTTCGTAAATCACGGTCGGTGCCGTGGTGATCAGATCCAGATCGTATTCACGCTCCAGACGTTCCTGAATGATCTCCATGTGCAGGAGGCCCAGGAAGCCGCAGCGAAAACCAAAGCCCAACGCGGTTGAGGTTTCCGGTTCGTAGAACAGTGAGGCGTCGTTGAGGCTCAGCTTGCCTAACGCATCACGGAAGTTCTCGTAATCATCAGAGCTGACCGGGAATAAACCGGCATAAACCTGAGGTTTAACCTTTTTGAAGCCCGGCAGCGCTTTGTCGGCCGGTTGACGAGCCAGTGTCAGAGTATCCCCCACCGGGGCACCAAGAATGTCCTTGATGGCGCACACCAGCCAACCCACTTCACCGCAGTTAAGCACATCACGATCGACCTGCTTCGGCGTGAAAATCCCCAGACGATCGGCGTTGTACACCTGACCGGTACTGATGACCTTCACTTTGTCGCCCTTGCGCAACGATCCGTTTTTGATACGAATCAGTGAGACCACACCAAGGTAGTTGTCGAACCAGGAGTCGATGATCAGCGCCTGAAGCGGCGCGTTAGGATCGCCCTCGGGCGGTGGAATTTCTTTCACCAGACGCTCAAGCACATCAGGAACGCCAACCCCGGTTTTCGCCGAGCAGCGCACCGCATCGGTAGCATCAATGCCGACGATATCTTCAATCTCTTCGGCCACGCGCTCGGGATCGGCGGCGGGCAGGTCAATCTTGTTGAGCACCGGGACCACTTGAAGGTCCATTTCCATCGCGGTATAGCAGTTGGCGAGCGTTTGCGCCTCTACGCCTTGTCCTGCATCCACCACCAGCAGCGCACCTTCGCACGCCGCCAGAGAACGAGAAACTTCATAGGAGAAGTCAACGTGTCCCGGTGTGTCGATAAAATTCAGTTGGTAGGTTTCGCCATCTTTCGCATGGTAATCCAACGTTACACTTTGCGCTTTGATGGTGATGCCGCGTTCACGTTCCAGATCCATGGAGTCCAGCACCTGCGCCGCCATTTCACGGTCAGATAAACCGCCGCAGAGTTGAATGATGCGGTCAGAAAGCGTCGACTTACCGTGGTCGATATGGGCAATAATGGAGAAATTTCGTATATGCTTCATTATGAAAGTTTTTCTACCTTGGTATTTCTGAAATTCTTGCCGTCTGGCATGCGCATGCGATGAAAATGGCGGCAATGCCTTCCCCTTTCACCAGAACCGATGCATTCTACATGTCAGACGCCGGAAAACCTAGTCATCAACCCGTATTCCCTTTGATTATGGCGCTTTTATTCCATCATGGCAGACAACCGGGAAAAAGAAGACGTTTAAGGGCAAGCACGCGCGCGTTGGACAGAGAATAGTTCGGTGAGAAGCCACCGGGTGGCACAGCGGCTCGCCCGGTTAAATGAGGCTTAAGATTCGATTTGCAGCGGCTGTCCCGGCAGGGCTATCTGCAAAATAACCGGGCGGTAGTGACGTTTCTCGCCTAATTTAAGTGACCAGCCGCGTACCAGAATAAACGCCAACGCGGCACCCAGCACCGCGCCCAGCACCGCCGCCAGATCGTTGGCGAACAGCGACTGCAACAATCCCGCCCCCGTGAACAACCCCAACAGCGGCACCAGATAAACCAGCATGGCAGAACGCAGCAGGCTACTTTCGGAAATACCCAATTCAACACGTTGACCCGGCAGCAAGGGCTGCTCGCACGGAACGTGCAACGCCTGCTCGGCGGACAGCCCTAATTCACTCAGCAGCCCAGTGCCACAGGTTTTACGCGACTGACAACCGCTGCACCCGGAACGCTGCTCACAGTGCAGCACGGCCACGCCATTGTGCCAGGAAACCACGGTCGCCCACTCTTTGATCATACCTGCGCCCTACATCTTGCGAATTTACTGCGATTGAAAAATGACATTGTCCGCAATGCGTTTGGCCGTCGTAGGGGGCAATTCGCCGACTACGGTGATTTCATAACCATTGCGGATTTCTGTGTGTACGCTGCGCCGTCCCGTGGTGACATACTGCTCGGCACGGGATTCCGACGATGGCGTAATATTAACAGAAAAGCTGAATAAACCATCACTGAACAGACGCGACTCCACCGGGATGCTTATTCCGGGCAGCGTTCTGCGGGTACGCGAGATCTCCTTCATGCCCTGCGGCAGCCATTCAGGGATCCAGCTCAGGTTAACCGTTTCGGCCGACGGTGTCGTCAGCAATGGCGGTAAGCCTTCGGTTAATAATGGGCGCAACGTTTCACGGATGTCATCACTGACCACCAGCGATGTCACCAGAAATTGCTCCAGCCGTTCCCCGTTGCGATCCTGCAAATCAATACGCAACGGCAGTTTGGTGGCAACATCAAACCATACGCTGTAACTATAACGAGTCCCATCCCGGGAAATAATACGCATCCCTTCACACAGGCGATCGGCAATACGCACTCTGCCTGCCGCCGGAATGAAATCATAGAACGCGGAAAGCGATTGATGATCGGCATAAACCAGGCTGGGGAACGAATCGATGATGTGATCGCTGGAGAGCGAGAAGGGTTCGAGATCGGAATCAAAGTAACTGATGTCCCGGTCTCGCTGCACGATTTCCCGGCGAGGCCCATCCATAAACAGCAACTGTGCCACGGGACGGTTGTCTATACGGGCATGCCGATAGCGCAGAGATTCGATGCCCTGCCGTGAGATATTGATGAAATGTATTTCATAATTCAATGCCCGGATAGCATTGCCCATCTGTTGCAGCGAGGACGAGGGCTGAGGCTGCAACACCGTACCTGACGCAGGCTGCGCCAGGACGGTTGTTGAATAAGGTAAGCAACCGAGCAGAATGCAAAAAGCAAACCCAACACGCTTCATTAACGAGATTGCGTTCCTAAAGATTGAGTGCCAGGCACCTGAATAGCGGCCTGCTGTTCTTCATCTTGCTGACCTTGCAACGGCTCCGAATGGAGGCGTCGCTGCAACTCATAGTCCTGCAACATGACATTAATGCGGTTGCGCTGTGCTTCAACCTGACGTTGACCACCGTGCGACACCACGTTTTCAGACGGTACGCCCAGGCTTACCGGAGAGGCGGTGCCCATGGCGGGAAGCGTACTAAACGCAGGCATATCGTTCTGTGCTTCCGGGGCTTGATCCGGGGCGCGTTGCATTTGCACGCCGACGATCACCGCCAACGAGACACAGGCGGCCACGCCAACCTGAGTCAACTGGCTTGCCCAGGGACGCACTTTGTCCCAGAACGACAAACGCGACCAGGTATCGGGATGAGGCTGTGCTTCGGGAATAGCCTGGGGCGCAATGCGCACCGGCTCTTCGGCAATCGCCTGCGCCACGCGCGCGGCAATATCGATGTCAATAACACTCTGCGCCACGTCACCACGCAGCGTATCGCGAATCAAATGGTAGCTTTGCCAACTTTTTTGCAGTTCAGCATCCCGCCCCAATGTGTTAAGCAGTTCGGTATCCGCTGCCTCGCCGTCCATTAAAGCGGAAAGTTTCTCTTTCTGCATACCCATACCCTTACCTTGTCAAATCCATCATGGTTAACGCGAAAACCGGGTTAACGTTGAATTAGCGGTTGTACTTTGTTATCGATCGCTTCTCGCGCACGGAATATGCGAGAACGAACAGTGCCGACCGGGCAATCCATAATGGCGGCTATTTCTTCATAACTCAGGCCATCAAGTTCGCGTAGCGTAATCGCCATCCGTAAATCTTCTGGCAACGCTTCAATGGTTCGAAAAACGATACTTCTCAATTCCTCTGACAACATTAAGTTCTCAGGGTTCGATATTTCTTTTAATGCGCTGGCGGTTTCGTAATTTTCAGCGTCATTGGCATCAACGTCGCTCGACGGTGGTCGCCGCCCCTGAGCAACCAGATAGTTTTTGGCCGTATTGACCGCAATGCGATACAGCCAGGTGTAGAACGCACTATCGCCGCGAAAAGACTCCAACGCGCGATAGGCTTTGATAAACGACTCCTGCACCACATCCGGCACATCCCCAGGAGGAACGTACCGTGACACCAGGTTCGCCACTTTGTGCTGGTAGCGCACCACCAGCAAATTAAAAGATTTCTGGTCGCCTTTCTGGACACGTTCGACCAGAATGCGATCCGCTAGCTGCTCGCTCATCCGAGGTAATGTCTCCTCAAACCGTTCTCCACACGTAAAATAGTACTGCCAGCCATGTCGTTATTAAATAATCGGAGCAAGCTGATAAGTCGGACATCATCGGACAAGAAAAGTTCCCGACGGCGTTTGTTCCTTCTTCTTTTATGTTGCTCAGCCTGCCCCATATCTCTTCGCGCGTCGGCGTTACATCCGTACACGTCGCGCAGCTTTCTGTTATTTAGCTGGGACAGTCAGGGGATCATACGCGAAAAAGCGTTCAATAGCACCGTTAGCCTCTGAGGGTACCCGCACCATTGTTAACGATAGGGAATATCCTACATAAATAAATAGAAATCCTGAGTCAATGCGCGGAAATCACAAGAGTAGCTACCATCTGCTGCGCGCACCGTCAGCGTCTGCCTCTCGCAGGGGCCAGTCTGCTTCGAGAGGGTCAACAGTTCCCGATGCGGTTTGCCCTCCTCCCGCTCACGCACCGCCAGCCGCTGACGTATCGACCACCCCTGTTGACAGGCCGTGATGCAAAAATCACTGGCAACCTGACTCGGTAGCACCACACAGAAACGCCCTTCCGGTTCCAGCAGCCTGGCGGCACACTGGAGCAACGTTTCATGGGACAAGCTCTCGGTATAGCGGGCTTTGCTGCGCGCCTCGCTCCGGCACGCACTGCCGGGTGCAAAATAAGGAGGATTACTCACGATCAACGCGTAACCTGATGTCGTTTGTGCCGTAAACGTCTCAATATCACGGTTCACCACGGTAATACGTGATGCCCACGGTGAAGCCTGCCGATTCTCTTGTGCCTGCGCACTGGCTTCAGGCTCTAGCTCAACCGCATCGAGCGTCACCGCGTCTGGGCTGCGCTGCGCCAACATCAGGGTGATAACGCCGGAACCGCTGCCGATATCCAGCACACAGCCGGTTTGTGGCACTGGCGCCCAGGCACCGAGCAAAATGGCATCCGTACCCACTTTCATCGCACAACGATCGTGCGCGACAAAAAATTGTTTAAACGTAAACCCGTTGCGCCGCAATGTTTGTGCTCGCGCTGCGTGCTGATGCATGATGTGCTGCTCCTCCTGAAAACCGCCGTAGCATAAGGGAATCCCTGCAACAGGGAAAGCACCCCGCCGGGCAACCCCGGCGACAGGACACAGAGGGTGTGTAAACAGATGATGAAGTGCACGCGTAATGCGTCTATAATCAGCGCCCCAAACAGAGGTAGACCATGACTGCAACCCAATTTTCCGATCTTGATCTTGATGAAAGCCTGCTAGATGCCTTGCGCGATATGGGCTATGAGCGCCCCACCGCTATTCAACTGGCGGCGATCCCACCCGCAATGGACGGGAGAGATGTCCTTGGATCTGCGCCAACAGGAACAGGAAAAACAGCAGCCTATTTGCTGCCGGTGTTGCAGCATCTGATTGACTTTCCTCGTAAAAAATCAGGGCCACCGCGTATTCTGATCGTAACGCCCACGCGTGAACTGGCGATGCAGGTAGCCGATCAGGCCAAAGCCTTGGCAGCGCACACCCATCTGGACGTGGCAACCATCACGGGCGGCGTGGCGTACATGAACCACGCTGAAGTCTTCAGCGAGAATCAGGATATTGTGGTAGCGACAACGGGACGTCTGCTGCAATACATCAAAGAAGAAAACTTTGACTGCCGCGCGGTGGAAACACTGATTCTGGACGAAGCGGATCGTATGCTCGACATGGGATTTGCCCAGGATATCGAGCATATTGCCGGTGAAACCCGCTGGCGCACACAAACCTTGCTGTTTTCCGCCACGCTGGAAGGCAATGCCGTCAAGGATTTCGCAGAGCGACTGTTGAAAGAACCGGTAGAGATAGAAGCCGATCCTTCACGGCGTGAGCGTAAAAAAATTCTGCAATGGTTTTACCGCGCCGATGATACCGAACACAAAACCGCGTTGCTGGCACATTTGCTGAAACAGCCGGAAACCACCCGCGCCATTGTTTTTGTACGTAAGCGCGAGCGCGTGCATGAACTCGCCGCCTGGCTGCGCGAAGCGGGGATCAACAGTTGCCATCTGGAAGGCGAAATGGTGCAGGCCAAGCGTAATCAGGCCATCACACGTCTGAGTGAGGGACTGGTCAATGTGTTGATTGCCACTGACATTGCCGCACGCGGGTTGGACATTAACGATGTCAGCCACGTATTCAACTTTGACTTGCCGCTCACGGCCGATATTTACTTGCACCGTATTGGGCGTACCGGACGCGCCGGCAAAAAAGGGTGTGCCATCTCACTGGTGGAAGCCCACGATCACTTGCTGCTTGGCAAGATCAGCCGTTACTTAAATGAGCCGCTAAAAGCGCGCGTCATTGATGAACTGCGTCCGAAAACCAAAGCGCCAAGCGAAAAAACCAACGGCAAGCCGTCGAAAAAAGTGTTGGCTAAGCGTGCTGAAGATAAGAAAAAGAAGAAAGAGAAAGAAAAAACCAAGGTTAAAGTGCGCCACCGCGACAGCAAGAACGTCGGCAAACGCCGCCAGCCTGCGCAGAAAGCGGACGATACGCCTTCAGGCGCAGAGTAATTCCGTTTCGATACCGTCTCCCGGCATTAGCGCCGGGAACAAAAATCGGGCACAAAAAAAAGGAGCTTTCGCTCCTTTTTTATTACCGCAACCGCGCGATTACAGGCTTTCAGTGAAAGTACGCGTAATCACGTCACGTTGCTGTTCCGGGGTCAGTGAGTTGAAACGCACTGCATAACCAGAAACACGGATGGTCAACTGCGGGTATTTTTCAGGATGTTTTACCGCATCTTCCAGCGTTTCACGGCGCAGAACGTTGACGTTCAGGTGTTGACCCCCTTCCACGCGCACTTCCGGTTTGATTTCCAACGGAACTTCACGATATTCAAACTGCCCCAGATCGCTCACTGGAACGATTTGATCTTCGCTGTAATCCGCTTTTGCGCAAACGCAGCGTGCTTCTGATTTTTCTTCATCGAGCAGCCAGAAAGAGTTAACCAGAGCGTTATTGTTAGCTTTAGTAATTTGAATGCCAGTAACCATAATTGCCTCCGTAAAACAGCAGAATCGTGTCTGAACCTGGGAAGGGTTGCAGTACTCACCAACACGAGGTTTTAACCACAAAATGAAATTCACTTACCTTGTGTAGTTATATACCAGTACCTTAGCCGCCAATCTTTGATTTAAATCAATTAATTCAGGGTGCGAAAAACACGACTGATAGCAATTAATTGTTTTACATCAATTTTAATCAAAACCCACAATGCAATTTTTTTTGTAAATTTTCAACTTTTTTATAATTTACCCTTCGCTATCATCAACTTTTCCGCCACAGTGTTTTACCTTGCGAGCAGAGATCGGTAAGCTACAGCCCTCTTTCACAACACCCGCATCGAGGACAGGATGACAACCGAACTAACGTGGCATGACGTTTTGGCACAGGAAAAAGAGCAGCCTTATTTTGTGCAGACGTTGGCGTTTGTCGGCAATGCCCGCGCCGAAGGAAAGGTAATTTATCCCCCGCAGAAAGATGTGTTTAACGCCTTTCGCTATACCGAGTTCAATCAGGTCAAGGTGGTGATACTGGGACAAGATCCCTACCACGGGCCAAACCAAGCGCACGGCCTGTCATTCTCCGTCCGCCCGGGCGTTCCTGCGCCGCCGTCATTAATGAACATGTATAAAGAGCTGGCGAACGATATTCCCGGCTTTACAATTCCCCAGCATGGTTGTCTGCAAAGCTGGGCGGAGCAAGGTGTGCTGCTGTTAAACACCGTGTTAACGGTAGAGGCCGGTCAGGCACATTCCCACGCGAACCTCGGCTGGGAAACATTTACCGATCGCGTAATCGGCGCGTTAAATGAAAAACGCGATGGTATCGTGTTTCTGTTATGGGGAGCTCATGCGCAGAAAAAAGGCAGCATTATCGATACGCAGCGCCATCATGTGCTGAAATCACCACATCCGTCACCGCTGTCAGCACACCGTGGCTTTCTGGGTTGCCACCATTTTTCCAAGACGAATCAATTACTGCAGCAGCAGGGGCAGTCGCCGATTGATTGGATGCCACAGCTACCGGGTTCAGCCGATCAGTAATGCCATCAGTTCGCAAGCAGCGCAGCGCTACAGCGATGCAAATCGCTTGCGAACTGAACCCGATACGAGAATTAAATACGTGATAGCGATGGCTTAAGGGATATAAACAGGAAAATAAGCGCTGAAATGAGAAGGAGTGTGGTGGAGCTAAGCGGGATCGAACCGCTGACCTCTTGCATGCCATGCAAGCGCTCTCCCAGCTGAGCTATAGCCCCACAATGCTGGATATGTTTACTGCATCTGTTTACTACAGCCACTGCAACAAGGTTGAAGTGGTGGAGCTAAGCGGGATCGAACCGCTGACCTCTTGCATGCCATGCAAGCGCTCTCCCAGCTGAGCTATAGCCCCATTACATCAGACAGTGACACTGATTGTCTGTGTGAACGGCCCGAATAATATGCAACCCGCTCAGGTGTGTCAACGGCTAAATCTCTTTCTGCCGTCAACCGCTGAAAAAGCCGCCAGCGCGCCGATTTTATCAACGCTTCTGACGCAATGCGCTGCATAAAGACAGAAAAAACGCTGGCAATGATAACGGGTTTTATTATCATCCATCTACTGACACTTAAGAACCTTAACAGGTCGTTATGCGCTATTTGCCCGTTGTGCTTATTACTCTGATCGCCTCCAGCCTGTTGCCCGCGCGGGCACAACCCCCTGTCGCCACGCTCTCTGAAAACGCAAAGCGCTACTTCAGCATTGAGCAACACGATATGGAAAGCACGCGCCAGCTTCAGTACCGTATCTTCATCGCCACGCCACGCGATATTGCCGCACAGGAGAAACGTCCGGTGCTCTACGTGCTGGACGCCAACGCCCAGTTCCCGCTGGCGGTCAACAGTTACACCCCCGCGCAGGGGCCTGCGCCGGTGATTGTCGGCATCGGCTATCGTATCGCTCAGGGTTATGACATTCCTGCCCGCACCCGCGACTACACGCCCCCCGCCCCGACACCCGATCCGGATTTTGGTGCGGGAGGAGAAGCGGAGCCGTTTTATCAGTTTATCCAACACAGTGTGAAACCGTGGGTAGAAACACAAGCCCCCGTTAATCCACAGCAGCAAACACTCGCCGGCCACTCCTTTGGCGGGTTATTCGTACTGTATACCCTGTTTAACCATGGGGAATCCTTCCAGCGCTATCTGGCCGCCAGCCCGTCTATCTGGTGGGGAGACGGTGTGGTCATCCCCAAACGTTCACCGCTGCTTACCGCGCAACCGACCTCAATCACGATAAGCGTAGGCGAATATGAAGAGAAGCCGCCAAAGGCCGACCCCAACCAACCGGTCGATCCAAAACGCGCCAAGCGTCAGGCACAGCGCACCATGGTGACCAAAGCGCGCGATCTGGCGGCGCAATTGCACACAGAAAACCCTGCGGCCAGCTTTATCCTGTTCGAAGGCAAACACCATGGCAGCGTGATCCCCGATGCGATGGCAAAGGCGGTAGAAGTGACCATTCAGCCACAGTGAGATCAAGATTGCCCCGAAGCCGTGAATAAAAAACGCCCCGTGCAGCGTGCTCCTTAAAAGGAGGGCCACACGGGGCGTTAATCGATCGCTGGGTTACGCGATTATTGCTGTGCTTCACGCTCGGCGATAAAGGCCAGCGCTTTATCGATGCGTGCCAATGCACGTTGCTGACCCACCGCATGCACCGTGACATCGACGCCCGGTGATTGGCCCGCGCCGGTTACCGCCACACGCAGCGGCATGCCCACTTTACCCATCCCCTGTTGCAGTTCGTCCGCCGTGCCCTGAATCGCGTGATGAATGTTTTCCGCAGTCCAGTCACTGATGGCAGCAAGTTTCTCACGCACCAACTCCAGCGGCTGGCGAGCGACCGGACGCAAGTGTTTCTTGGCAGCATCGGCATCGAACTCGGCAAAGTCTTCATAGAAATAACGGCAGGACGCCGCAATTTCTTTCAGCGTCTTGCAGCGCTCACCCAGCAGCGTCACCAGTTCGCACAGTTGCGGCCCGGTGCGGGTGTCAATCCCCGCCTGCTCAATGTGCCATGACAGATGCGTTGCTACATATTCAGCCGGCAAATGATTGATATAGTGGTGGTTGAGCCACTGCAACTTCTCGGTGTTGAAGGCGCTGGCCGATTTGCTTACGGCGTCCAGCGTAAACAACTGCGTCATTTCGTCGATGGAGAAAATTTCCTGATCGCCATGTGACCAGCCCAAACGGACCAGATAGTTGAGAAGCGCCTCCGGCAGATAACCATCATCACGATACTGCATCACGCCCACGGCACCGTGGCGTTTGGACAGCTTCTTGCCATCATCACCCAGAATCATCGACACATGGGCATATTCCGGCACCGGCGCACCCAACGCTTTCAAAATATTGATTTGGCGCGGGGTGTTGTTGATATGATCTTCACCGCGAATAACGTGCGTGATTTCCATATCCCAGTCGTCGATCACCACGCAGAAGTTGTAGGTCGGCGAACCATCAGTGCGGCGAATGATCAGATCGTCCAGTTCCTGATTGCTGAATTCGATCGGGCCACGAATACGGTCGTTGAAAATCACTGAACCGTCTTGCGGGTTACGAAAACGCACCACGTGAGGCTCATCATCGGCATGGTGCGCATGAGAATCGCGGCAGCAGCCGTCATAGCGCGGTTTTTCACCCTTCGCCATTTGATCTTCACGCAGCGCTTCCAGACGCTCACGACTGCAATAGCATTTATAGGCGGTGCCCTGCACCAGCATTTCATCAATCACCGCGTTGTAGCGGTCAAAACGTTTAGTCTGGTAGTACGGACCCTCATCCCAATCCAGGTTCAGCCAGTTCATGCCGTCCATAATGGCATCGATGGCCTCCTGCGTTGAACGCTCCAGGTCCGTGTCTTCGATACGTAAAACAAACTCACCCTGATGGTGACGGGAAAACAGCCAGGAGTAGAGCGCAGTACGAGCGCCGCCGACATGCAAATAGCCAGTGGGGCTTGGCGCGAAACGAGTTTTGATTTTCATTGGGATAATAAGCCTTGTTACTTAAGGGCGACTGGCAGACACCAGCAACGGTTCCAGTCAAACGTTGGCGATATTCTATCACTCTGCCCTGATTCCTCAACGCTGTAACCGCATTGCGCGTGGAATAGGGTTAACAATACGCCGAATTATTGACCAGGAATGCCCAGAAAAACGACGTGTTGCCTAATTTTACAACGAACACGCATTTTGCATTTAAAAACCGTTGACTCACTTTCAACTATCCCTATAATGCGACTCCACACAGCGAGGGTGATTAGCTCAGCTGGGAGAGCACCTCCCTTACAAGGAGGGGGTCGGCGGTTCGATCCCGTCATCACCCACCACTCACTTTGAGTGCCCGTTGTGTGAAGTATCACGGTATGAAGTACGACTGTGTTAGCACGGAAGTACGATGTAAGAAAAAGTGAAATTGGGTGATTAGCTCAGCTGGGAGAGCACCTCCCTTACAAGGAGGGGGTCGGCGGTTCGATCCCGTCATCACCCACCAATTTCAGCCAGCTGATTTTTCTTACAGACAATTTAGAAGTGGGTGATTAGCTCAGCTGGGAGAGCACCTCCCTTACAAGGAGGGGGTCGGCGGTTCGATCCCGTCATCACCCACCACTTCTGCGGGTCGTTAGCTCAGTCGGTAGAGCAGTTGACTTTTAATCAATTGGTCGCAGGTTCGAATCCTGCACGACCCACCATTTCCGCAGATCTCTCCTTTTTCCTCTGATGTTTTCTTATCTGTATTTTCTCATCTGCATGAAATATCGCAACAAACACCGGTCTGTGTTTAGGCTTGAGCCAAAAGCGCGTTAGCGTCGATCGCAAAAGATAACCTCATCCCAATTAACCTTTCCTCCCGCCGTTTTAGTAGCACCTTTTTCAAGTCGAAACATTACCCTTCGTTTAGGCAAGAAGCGTTACTGTTGTGTAGATCATAGTCAGAATCAGTGATAAAATATCAAAAACTTAATAAAAAACGATTATTGAATGCTTAAATTATTCACTAAATATGTGAGCATCGGGATTATCAATACGGTTATTCACTGGGCTGTATTCGGCGCGCTGGTTTATCTTGCCGCATACGATCAATCGGTAGGAAACCTGATTGCATTTTTGGTTGCAGTCACATTTTCATTTTTTGCCAATGCAAAATTTACCTTTCAAGCCAGAGCTTCTGGCAGAAGATATTTTCTTTTCATTACGTTCATGGGGATACTGAGTTTTATTTCAGGTCAATTATCAGACCATTATAATATTCCCCCCTTGATCACAATGATTGAATTTTCTGCAATTAGCCTGATCTGCGGTTTTTTCTACTCGAAGCTCATTGTCTTTAGGAAAGAGAAATGAAAATCTCACTGGTAGTTCCTGTCTTTAATGAGGCAGATACCATACCAATCTTTTATAAAGCGGTTAGAGAGATGGAATCTCTCAAACAGTACCAAGTAGAAATTCTTTTCATTAACGATGGCAGCACCGATGCCACAGAGTCAATCATCAATGCACTCGCCGTGTCGGATGAATTGGTTTATCCGCTGTCGTTCACCCGTAATTTTGGTAAAGAGCCTGCTATTTTTGCAGGATTGGAGAATGCAACCGGTGATGTCATTATTCCCATTGACGTTGACCTTCAGGATCCAATTGAAATAATCCCTGCACTTATTGAAAAATGGCAACACGGCGCAGACATGGTGCTGGCTAAGCGCTCGGATCGCTCTACGGATGGTCACTTAAAGCGAAAAACGGCAGAATGGTTCTATAAACTTCACAACAAAATTAGCACACCTAAGATCGAAGAAAACGTGGGTGACTTTCGCTTAATGTCTCGTGGGATTGTTGAAGATATCAAGCTTATGCCGGAGCGTAACCTTTTCATGAAAGGGATACTCTCCTGGGCCGGGGGTAAAACAGACATTGTTGAATACACCCGTGCAGAACGCATTGCAGGAAACACCAAGTTTAATGGTTGGAAACTCTGGAACCTCGCCCTCGAAGGTATTACCAGTTTTTCAACGATCCCGTTAAGGGTGTGGACCTATATTGGCCTGTTTGTAGCAGGGCTATCCTTCCTTTACGGTTCCTGGATGGTTTTTAACACTCTGGTTTTTGGGAACCCGGTGCGCGGTTATCCTTCCCTTTTAGTTTCTATTTTGTTTCTCGGTGGTATTCAACTTATCGGCATTGGGATTTTAGGTGAATATATTGGCAGGATCTATGTAGAAGTAAAACAAAGACCAAGATACATAATTAAAAAACAAGCGCCAAAATGAGATAGATCAAAAAGATGAACAAGACACTGACAATATCAATATCAGCTGCTATTTTTTTAGCAATATTTTTAATTGAGTGGTATACACCTATTCATTCAGATGATTATCACTACACACTGTTAGGCATATCTTTAGACACTCACTACCAACACTACATGACATGGAGTGGAAGAGTTGTCGCTGATTACATCAGCACACTGTTACTTTTTCTAAACTCTCGTATTATCTATTCCGTTGCAATTGCTACAGCCGTATTATCTTTCTGCCTTTTCATTGCAAAGACCCCATCGGGTTCGTTCAAATGGAATAAAAATGACAGTATAGTCATTTTGTTAGTATTTCTTACCTATTGGATAGCCAATCCTAATATTGGAGAGACAATATTTTGGGTTGTTGGTAGCGCCAACTATCACTGGACAAATCTTTTTGTTGCTGCATGGATATATGGAATAAGCCATACGCTTCAAAATAATGATAAAAAGATCCGCATATTGATGATAATCATCAGTCTGTTAGCCGGATGCTCTAATGAAAGCGTGGCTCCATTCGTTATCGGATTATCCTTATTGGCGATTTGTTACGATTTTTGGAAAAGAAAAAACACTGATATCAACAAAGTAATTTACGCCTTTATGACAATAGTGGGTGCTTGCATACTCATCCTTGCACCTGGAAATTTTATCAGGGCAAAAGAAACCCCGGTTTGGTTAGGTAAATCATTTTTAGAAAAAATTGTATTTCATTTTACAGAACGACTCTCTGGACATCTTGCACTGATATGGATTAGCTATGTTGTTTTAGCATTGCTTGCTTTGATTGCAGTGATAAGCGCTCGCAAAGGAACCGCTGTTTCCAGAAAGAGAATCTACGCTACTTACCTGATGATAGCTATTGCGGTGGGGACAAGCTTTATCATGTTCATCTCCCCCTCTTACCCCGATAGGGTTGTCAATGGAACATTGATGTTTCTTCTCTTTGCAATATCATTCCTTGGCCATGGCATCCTGGAAACGGCTGAAAGAAGAAATATTTTAAATATCAGCATTGTTACCTTTCTTTGTCTGGCAACCTTCCTATGGTCTTATTCGCTAATGTATAGCGCTTACACACGTGTTTATGTGCAAGACAAAGTCAGAATGAAGATCATTGCGGATGAAATAGCCAAGAATCAAGAGAGCTTTTCCATTCCAGAGTTCTATTTCTCCAAACTCCAGAACAGCGGAGGGCATTTCGGCCTGTTTCATGCTCCAAATCTTTACGGACGATATTTTGGTGCGAAAGAGATTTTTAAAACCATTGTCAAATTTGACTATTCAGTCATGTACAGTGGCCTAAAAGGGGTTTTGGATGACCACACCGCTTACTACACCAATCAGTCTGGTGATTTTATGTTGGTGAGCACCCAACCACTTGAGGGAGAGATAGCGATAACAATCAATGGCAACAAAGTGAGTTATGCGCTGGGGACATTTACCAAAGCAACCGTCAATGATGAGTACTGGTATTATAAAAAAATGCCCTCAGGTCTGTTCGACGCCGTCAATATGGTCAAATAACGGCGACGACCAGTACAACAAATAGCGAACAGTGGCTGAAAATTAATGTCGGTAGTCGCTTACCGACATCATCCATGCTCACCGCGTTACCTGGTTCAATCCGCTGTGTGATGTTGATGAATAACACAACACATCATCCTTCATACAGCGGACCAGCATCCAACACTCAACCGCCGTCCAGCCCGAATCTACGCCTATCCGTACCCCTACTATATTCATTTCAACATCGCGGTCACACTGCCACTCGCTGATACCTCAGCAATTTTTTTGATTAGCTATGTCAAATAAATTTGTTTTCACTGCGTCACTAAAATGGCGACACTACGTCCTGTTGTCCTTCCCACCATTTTTGTGAACATACATAGGGTTAATTATTATGATTGCTCAGCTCAATCGGTCATTCAATCGCCTCGCAGACCATCAGGATGCCGGTATTCTGCTACTGCGTCTGACCATTGGTATTTTGTTGCTGTTTCACGGTGTCGCCAAAATAGAGCACGGTGTGGGTTGGATTGTGCAGATGCTGCAAGCAGCTGGCCTGCCGGGCTTTATCGCTTACGGCGTATACATCGGTGAAGTGGTTGCCCCGATCCTGATTATTTTGGGTGTCTTTACTCGCGTTTCCGGCCTGATTGCTGCGTTAACACTGGTGGTTGCTACGCTGATGGTCGGTATCGGTAATTTCTTTACCCTGACCAAAGTCGGTGCCTGGGCGCTGGAAGTGGAAGCACTGTACTTCTTCGGTGGCCTGATCATCACGCTGGTAGGCAGTGGCCGTTACTCTGTGGTATCAAACCCAGATTACCGCTGATTTTACCGTCAAAGAAATTGAATAAAAAACGCCCGCGATTGCGGGCGTTTTTGTTTTTGGTGAATCGTCTGGTAATTTTTCGAATGTGGTTGTCGATTAAATTTCCCAATCGTGGTTATACACTTTGGGTTTGAACTGGATAACATCGCCACGTTTCAAGCCGTTGAGGTTGATATCATCCTGTGCCACTTCGGCTTCGATCAGTTCGGGTTCACCTTCAACTTTCAGCGACAGACGGGTCAATGCCCCCAATGGACGAATATCTCGCACTACCACCGGCTGAAACCCTTCTCGCGCTTCGGAAGCGATCGCCACTTCATGAGGGCGGAACAGGATGGGTTTCTCACTGTGCGCCACTTTCAGGCGATTACTGTCACCCAGGAAGTGATAGACAAACTCACTTGCCGGGTGGTTATACACCTCAGCAGGCGAGCCAATCTGCTCGATAACCCCTTTATTCATCAGCACAATACGGTCAGCAACTTCCATCGCCTCTTCCTGATCGTGCGTCACAAACACCGATGTCAGGTTGATGTTCTCGTGTAACCGTGACAGCCAACGGCGCAGCTCTTTACGCACTTTGGCATCCAACGCACCAAAAGGCTCATCCAGCAGCAAAATACGCGGTTCAACAATCAGCGCACGTGCCAGCGCAATACGCTGGCGCTGACCGCCAGAAAGCTGCTCAGGATAACGATCCGCCAGCCAGTCTAACTGCACCATGTTCAGCAGCTCATGCACTTTCGTTTCAATATCGCGCTTGGAAGGACGGATACTGCGCGGTTTCATGCGTAAGCCAAAGGCCACGTTGTCAAAGACGGTCATGTGACGAAACAGCGCATAGTGCTGGAACACAAATCCCACGTTGCGATCGCGCACATCGTGCACCGACACATCTTCACCGTGAAACACAATCTGTCCGCTGTCCGGCTTTTCCAGGCCAGCAATAATGCGCAGCAAGGTGGTTTTGCCACAGCCCGACGGCCCGAGCAATGCCACCAGCTCGCCGCTGTTGATCGCCAGATTGATTTCATTCAAGGCCCGGAACTGGCCAAACTGTTTGTTTATATTACGAATATCAATGCTCATTTGGAGCCAGCTCCTGTTGGTGTTTCTCAACCTGTTTTGCCAGACGCCCTTCACTCCATTGGCGCAGCAGCAATACCACTAACGACATCAGCAACAATAAAATCGCCACGCTAAAAGCGGCTACAATGTTGTATTCGTTGTAAAGGATCTCAATGTGCAACGGTAAGGTGTTGGTCAAACCACGAATATGGCCAGATACCACGGATACCGCGCCAAACTCGCCCATCGCTCGTGCCGTACAAAGCACCACGCCGTAAATCAGCGCCCATTTCACATTGGGCAGCGTGATGTGCCAGAACATCTGCCAGCCGTTGGCGCCCAGCAAACGGGCCGCCTCCTCCTCCTGAGTGCCCTGCTGCTCCATCAAAGGAATCAGCTCGCGCGCCACATAAGGCAAGGTGACAAAAATGGTTGCCAGCACGATCCCCGGCACGGCATAGACGATTTCAAGATGGTGCGCGGTCAGGAAAGGGTAAAAGTAGCTTTGTGCACCAAACAGCAGCACATACACCAACCCCACCACCACCGGCGATACCGAGAAAGGCAAGTCAATCAGTGCCAGCAGTAAGGTTTTGCCGCGAAATTCAAATTTGGTCACGCTCCAGGCTGTCGCCAAACCAAACACCACGTTAAGCGGTACGGAGATAACCGTCGCCAGCAGCGTCAATTTCAGCGCAGAAATCGCATCTGGTTCCGAAATCGCCTGCCAAAATGCACCTACGCCTTTCGCCAACCCCTGCGTCAGCACCATCAATAGCGGCAGTACCAGCACCAGAAAGAATACCAGCCAGGCCAGCGTCACCAGTACGTAATAGGTCGTTGCGCGTTTTTTGCTCTTAGGAGCACGCGCAGCGGTAGCAATTACCTGTTCCATTGTCACCGCCTTACAGTTTGGGCTGAATACGACGCTGCAACAGGTTAATCAGCAGCAGCATAATGAAAGAGACCAACAGCATAAATACGCCGATACCGGTAGCGCCTTTGTAGTCATACTGATCGAGCTTGGAGACAATCAGCAGCGGCAGTATTTCGGTTTTAAAGGGAATGTTGCCCGCAATAAACACCACCGATCCGTATTCACCTACCCCACGTGCAAACGCCAGTGCAAACCCCGTCAACCAGGCCGGCAGCAGAGCAGGTAGCAGTACATGCCAGAACACCTGAGCCGGTTTTGCGCCCAGACAGGCCGCCGCTTCCTCCACTTCGCGAGGAATATCAGCCAGTACCGGTTGCAGCGTTCGCACCACAAAGGGCAAGGTGACAAAAATCAACGCCAGCGTGATACCCAAGCTGGTGTAGGCAATCTTGAAAGGAAACAGTCCGCCAATCAGCCCATTCGGTGCATACAGCGCCGTGAGTGCAATGCCCGCCACCGCCGTGGGCAGCGCAAAAGGCATGTCGATCATGGCATCGATCACCTTACGGCCCGGAAACTGATAGCGCACCAACACCCAGGCCAGCAAGGTTCCCAGAATGCCATTAACAAAAGCCGCCGCCAGCGCCGTGCCAAAAGAGAGTTGCAGTGAAAACAGCACCTGGCGGCTGGTGATCAACGTCCAGAATTGCGTGAGTGTAAGCTGACTGGCGTAGACAAACATGCCCGCCAGCGGGATCAACACAATCAAACTTAAGTAGCTGAGGCTAAACCCTAAGGTAAGGCCAAAACCAGGAATGACGGGAGAAATGCGTCGTGACATACCAAGCCTTTCTTAATGCAATAGTCCAGTGAACCAGCCCCATCCACATGGCAAAGCCGCTATCGACGTAGCGGCCAGCCAGCAGGAATTTTAAAAATTATTTATTGATTTCATTGAAAATCTTGTCAAAAACGCCACCGTCGTTAAAGTATTGGTCCTGCACTTTGGTCCAGCCGCCAAACTCTTCATCGATGGTCACCAGTTTCACCGGTGCAAATTGACCTTTAAATTCTTCAGCAATCTTGGCATTGCGCGGACGGTAGAAGTTCTTACCGATAATGCGCTGCGCATCGTCGCTGTAGAGGTATTTCAGGTAGGCTTCAGCCTGTTTTTGTGTGCCTTTGCGTTCAACCACTTTGTCCACAACGGCAACCGGTGGCTCAGCCAGAATAGACAGCGACGGTGTGACGATTTCCAACTGATCGCCGCCCTGCTCTTTCAGTGAGAGATAGGCTTCGTTTTCCCACGCCAGCAGCACATCGCCCAGTTGGCGTTGTACGAAGCTGATGGTGGCACCGCGCGCACCGGTGTCTAATACCGGCGCATGGCGATAAAGTTCAGTCACGAATTTCAGTGCAGTCGCATCACTCCCACCCGGCAGGTGCTTGGCATAAGCCCAGGCCGCCAGGAAGTTCCAACGCGCACCGCCGGAGGTTTTCGGGTTCGGCGTAATCACTTCCACGCCCGGTTTCACCAGATCGCCCCAGTCTTTGATGTTTTTCGGGTTGCCTTTGCGCACCAGGAACACAATGGTAGAGGTGTAAGGCGTGCTGTTATCCGGCAGGCGTGCCTGCCATTTGGGATCGATCAGCGGCTGATTCAGGTTCAGGGCATCAATATCCCCCGCCAGCGCCAGCGTCACCACGTCCGCCTGCAAACCATCGATGACCGAACGCGCCTGTTTGCCGGAGCCACCGTGGGAGTTTTTAATGGAAAGTGTTTCACCGGTGGTTTCTTTCCAATGTTTGATGAAGGCAGCGTTATATTCCTGATACAACTCACGCGTTGGGTCATAAGACACGTTCAACAATTCCGTTGCCGCAGACGCAGCACCCGCAAATAATACCGTTGCTGCTGCAAGAGATACTCCCAGACGGCGTATTGACATTATTATCACTCCCTCAACATTTCTCGTAATTTGTGTAGTGTGTTTGGCGTAGTGCGGGCAATGGGCTCACAACATGGAGTGACAATAGAGGATAGGGGGTGGGGGCAAAAATATTGTTTCGCGATAATTTATGCTCTCGCGTTATATTCTTTGACCTTATTCATTTTTTTAAATCTAAGCAGATTGCCGGCTCGCAGGCAGCAAAAAGGGGCCATAGGCCCCTTGGATCAATCAGATAGCAACTTATTCTTCTTCATCCAGCTGCAATGCCACATAGAGCAGCAAGCGGTCATCGAAGTTGCCCAAATCCAGTCCGGTCAGCTCGGAGATACGGTTCAGGCGATATTCGAGCGTATTACGATGGATAAACAGCGCTTTAGCCGTGGCCCCCGGTTGAACATTATTGCGAAACCAGGCGTTAAGCGTGCGTCGCAGCAAGCCATTGCCGTCCATCGCTTTCAGTTTTGCCAGCGGACGAACCAGTTCATTGGCCTGCCAGCCACCGCGCAGGCTATCGAGCAGCACCGGCAGCATGAGATCCTGATAATAGTAGCAACGCTGGCTAGGCATACGCTGTTTCCCAACGCTCATGGTGGTGCGCGCAGTACGATAAGAACGCGCAATGCTGCCAGGTCCGGTAAAATAGTTGCCCAACGCCATCCGTACCCGCAGGCGGCCGCTTTCGGTCATGCGAGAAAACAGGTTATCCACTCGACGCCGATGCTCTTCGGCATCCCAGCGGCCATGGCTGTTCAGCGCGGGTTTCAGCACTACCATTTCGGTCAGAGACACGATAGCGATCAGGTTGTTGCGTTCGGGCGTGGTCAACAGCGTTTGCAACTGCTGCAATTCTGCCATGGCACTGTCTACGCCCAATTGGCCGCTATCGACTTCGACAACCGCCACCACGCGCGGCGTATTGAGATCGATCCCCAAACGTTGTGCCCACTCCATCAGCGCAGGCGACAGCTCGTCGGTACGAATCAGGTTGAGCACCAGCTCTTCACGCAAACGGCTATCCTGCGCCAGCATGTGCAACAGTCGGGCCTGTTCCAGCATCATCTCTGCGGTCATGCACACCAGTTCACCAAACTGGCGCAAATGGGCGGGATTACCGGTCAGGCCGATGACGCCGACGATTTCACCGTCAATGCGCAGCGGCAAGTTGATACCGGGCCGCACGCCGTGCAGATGGCGGGCAACCGCATCGTCGATATCGACCACACGCCCCTGTGACAAGGCCAGCAGCGCACCTTCATGCAATTCCCCGACACGTTCCCGATCGCCACTGCCTATGATTCGTCCACGTGCATCCATCACGTTGATATTACTATCAATAATTTGCATGGTGCGCGCAACGATGTCCTGCGCCAGCTTTGCGTTGAGATGATATGACGCCATTCCCGCCCCTGGAAAGAGAAAGTGACAATTGCACTATCATAGCGTTGCCCTGAAAGCTGGACATTGTGCAATTTCACAAACATCAGCCCAATTCATTAGAATTGCGGGAAATATCACAAAATAAGAGCGAGGCGGCGCAGGGCAAAAGCGGAAATAAAAAAGGAGCGTCAAGAATACGCTCCTTTCAGTCTGAAACCGCTAGCGTTTATTGTGCCAACAGATAAAGCGTGGTATTACCGCGCAACACATTCAGCGCCAACACCGGAGGTTTGCTGTCCAGAATTTTACGCAGTTCACCGAGGTTCTGCACCGACTGCTGATTGACCCCGAGGATCACGTCATCCTTCTTCAAGCCGATTTTCGCCGCCGCCGAACCGGCTTTCACCTCGTCCACCTTGACGCCTTTCTGACCGTCGATTTCGGTGTTGCTGAGCGATGCGCCGCTGATGCCGGTGTAGAGATTGCCGGATGCGACCTGTGTCTGACTGGTCTGCTGCAAAGTGACTTCTACCGTTAACGGTTTACCTTCACGCAGCAGCCCCAGTTTGACCTTGCTACCAACCGGCAAGGACCCAACCTGGGCACGCAGTGCCGCAAAGCTACTTATCGGCTTGTCGTTCAGCGTCAAAATAACGTCACCGGCTTTGATGCCTGCTTCGTCCGCAGCGGATTTCGGCCTGACCTGGCTGACAAATGCCCCGCGCTGCGCATCCACTTTCATCGCTTGCGCCAGATCGGAATTCAGCTCGGTGCCGGTAATGCCCAGTTCGCCGCGTTTCACGTCGCCAAACTCAACCAATTGCGCCGTGAGGTTTTTCACCATGTTACTCGGAATGGCAAAACCGATACCGATGTTTCCGCCATCCGGTGCCAGAATCGCGGTGTTCAGGCCGATTAGTTCACCGTTGAGGTTAACCAGCGCGCCGCCGGAGTTGCCTCGGTTGATCGCCGCATCGGTCTGGATAAAGTTTTCATAGTTTTCGATATTGAGCCCGCTGCGCCCCAGCGCTGAAACAATACCGGACGTGGCCGTTTGACCCAAACCATAGGGGTTACCGATTGCCACAGTGTAGTCACCCACGCGCAACTGATCGGAATCAGCGATCTTGATGGCGGTAAGATTTTTAAAATCAATCAGTTGAATCAACGCGACATCGGTACGCGGGTCTTTGCCAATCACTTTGGCATCGTACTTACGCCCGTCATAGAGCCGCACCTGAATCTTGTCGGCGTTGTCGACCACGTGGTTATTGGTTACCACATAGCCTTTCTCCGCGTTGATCACCACGCCTGAACCCAATGCCTGGAAGTTCTCACGCTTTGCAGGCGCGCCTTCTTCCCCTTCATCTTCGGCCCCCTGACAAATCGGGGAATTTTGGAAGGGGGAACCCTCCTGACAGAATGGCGAATTCTCACCGAAGAAAGGCTGCATCTGCTGCGGAATATTGCTGCGCTTGACGTCGGTATGCCCTTCAATGGAGATGCTGACGACGGAAGGCATCACTTTCTCGAGCATCGGAGCCAGACTTGGCATCTGGCTGGATGTCGATACTACCGCCTCAGTCGCCGCAAAGACCTGCCCCATGCTCATTGCCAGGCTCAGCGCCAATGCACTCAGAACCAATGATTTTCTTTTCATGATCTCTTATCTCGTCGTATCAACAGGTGAATCCCACGTCGCCGAACCTGTTTACCATCCCACCCTCTCGATGTCGCGCTGGCGGGTTCGTAAACAGGCTCAATTGGCGTTCGCGCTATATCAGATAAACAAGAAAGCACAAAGTTCATCGCCGCGCGCTGGCCCAAACGTAAGCAAGTATGGAGCCGCTTTACATAAATTGTTATTCCGCCGCCATCAGCCGCCGGTATTCGTCGTAAGCGTAAAGATCTGTCATTCCGCTGATATAATCTTGAATCAATCGTGCCCGATAATAGTATTCCCATATCTCCTGTTCGTCGCGAGACAGGGAGGAGAGCCGGAGCGTGGCTTCACGATAGGCCAGGCAATGTTTACTGGACAGTTTGTGGTACAGCCGGGTTTCAATGGGATAATGCGGATGCGTATCGTCATTCACCATCAGGCTGAAGGCGTCATAAGACATTTCCAGCAGCGGATGGTAGATATCCAACAGCCCCCCGATAACGCGATAGCCTTGCAGCTCCAGCTTTTCGACTTCTGCGTTATTAAACACATACTTGCGCGCCACCTCTTTGAATACCCGCAACAGCTTGGCCTGCGCGCCCTTGTCCTCCAGTAGCGCCTCATCAAAAGCGCCAGCGTAAATTGCAGGCAGATTTTTGAGAAAACGGTGTGCCGCGTAAGGCACCAGCCTTGCCACGGTATTGACGCGCAACTGCATGAAAAATTGATCGTCGGTGCTGCGCCAACGGTGTCGTTTTCGGCTTTCATAAGCCTGCTCTACGGTTTTGGCAAACAAGTCCGAAGGATCGACAGTACCCCAGGTCTGGCGCAGGTACAGATAAAGCTGTTCGGTGCTGAGGATCTCTTTTTCTACCGCATCCTCCAGATCGGCGACGCAGTAGGAGATGTCGTCAGCGGCTTCCATGATGTAGGTGAGCGGGAAGCGGTGGTATTCGTCCAGCGACAACGCATGGCGCAAATCGGCAACAAAATCCTGTTCGGAAAGATAGTAGCCCGGCTTTTTCATCAGATAGCGGTAGTTGTCAGGCACCTCGCCGACCCAATACGCTGGCCGGGTATATTTGAGAATACAGCCCACCTGGCTGTAGGTAAGATTCAGTTTAAGCAACGTATGCACCAACCGAATCGCCTGCGCATTGCCTTCAAAATGGCTGAGGTCCTGCCGCACCTGACGCCGCAATGCATCATGGGCATCGCCTTTCAGGCGCAGGGCTTCAGCCTGGCAGGCATCATCACGCGGCAATGCCTCATCCTGAATATAAGCGGCATCCAACCGTTTTCTAAACCAGTTATTGATGGCGGATTCACCAAAATGGCCAAAGGGTGGGTTACCGATGTCATGCATCAGGCAGGCCATTTCCACCATGCTTTCAAAGGGGGTTTGCCAGAGAGACAGGCCGAGGGCATCCAGTCGATTTTCGCCTTTTATCCGCACCAGAATATCTTTGGCGATGTAACGACCGACCTGCTGCACTTCCATAGAGTGTGTCAGTCGCGAACGCACCGCGGCGTTACGCTCCAGAGGAAACACCTGCGTCTTCTGTTGTAAACGGCGGATCGCGGCAGAGTTGATGATACGCCCCCTGTCGCTTTCGAACAGGCGCACGATGTCATATTCACTCTCAGCCGTAATCGGTTTGCTCAGCGGCCGCTGAACGCTGAACTTCTTTGAAAAATCGATATCGGACATCCCCTTCCTCCTTTACCGTCGCCAAAATCACGCCTGGGTTCCATTTCCCCCCGTTAGCCATGATAGACTACACAACACACACTACGGCTAACTATTCGAAATACTATTCGAAATTTTGTGGGGAATCTTATGAAAGTCGGCATTATCGGGGCCATGGAACAAGAAGTGACGCTTCTGCGCGATCGCATCGAAAACCTCAAAACCTTCACGCGCGCCGGGTGCGAAATCTACAGCGGATCGCTGAACGGCGTCGACGTGGCGCTGTTAAAATCGGGTATTGGCAAGGTTTCTGCGGCAATGGGCACCACGCTACTGCTGGAACACGCTCAACCGGACCTCATCATCAACACCGGCTCTGCGGGTGGTCTGGCACCGACCCTGAACGTCGGCGATATCGTGGTATCCGGTGAAGCGCGCTATCACGATGCCGATGTCACCGCTTTCGGTTATGAAGCAGGTCAGATGGCAGGTTGTCCAGCGGCGTTTCCCGCCGATGCGTCCCTGATTGCGCTGGCCGAGCGCGCCATTGTGTCTCTGCAACTGAATGCCGTGCAGGGGCTTATCGTCAGTGGTGATGCGTTTATCAACGGTGCCGAGCCGCTGGCCCGCATCCGTCGCACCTTCCCGCAGGCCGTCGCGGTCGAAATGGAAGCCACCGCAATTGCTCACGTTTGCCATCAGTTCGGCGTGCCTTTCGTGGTAGTACGCGCTATCTCCGATGTGGCTGACAAAGCGTCGCACCTGAGTTTTGATGAGTTTCTGGCCGTGGCGGCCCAGCAATCGTCGCGCATGGTGAGTGCCATGCTGCAAGAGCTTGCCGGAAAAGCCTGATGCGCGTTCGCGGGTTCGCTCTTCTGGCAATACTGTGCCTGCTCATTAGCGGGCGGGTCAGCGCAGACGCTGTCGCTCAGCGCATTATCAGCCTGGCCCCGCACGCTACGGAGTTGGCCTTCGCCGCTGGCATGGGCGATCAGGTGATTGGTGTAAGTGCCTGGTCAAACTACCCGCCCGAAGCAGAGCAGCGAGAACAGGTTGCGTCCTGGCAAGGTATCAATCTGGAACGGGTGCTGGCGCTGAAACCGGACTTAATTCTGGCCTGGCGTGAAGGAAACCCGCAGCGACCGCTTGAACAGCTCTCTGCCTTTGGCATCCCAGTGGTGTATCTGGATCCCACCTCGCTGGATGCGATACCGACCATGCTGGAACAGCTTGGGCAATACAGCGCGCACCCTGACGTAGCGCGGCAAAATGCACAGGCCCTGCGCCAGCAGTTGGCCGATTTGAAAGCGCGCTACGCCGATGCGCCGAAACATCAGGTGTTTTTGCAATTTGGTACACACCCGCTGTTTACCTCAGGCAAGCAGTCGTTGCAAAACCAGGTACTGGCCCTGTGTGGCGGCGTCAATGTTTTCGACGACAGCAAAGTGCCCTGGCCACAGGTCAGTCGTGAACAGGTGTTGCGGCGCAAACCACAGGTGATCATTACTACGGGTACCGCTGCCGATGCGGCCGCCACCCGTGATTTTTGGTCGCCGCAGTTGTCCGTGCCGATCATTACGGTAGAGGAAGATTGGTTTAATCGCAGCAGCCCGCGCCTGCTGCTGGCAGCCCAGTACATTTGCCAGCAACTCTCCGCCCTCCCCGCCCAGTAAATCACAGGGTAATGCCTGCGCTCATGCAGGCATTACTGCATGCTTTTCATCCAGAAAAAAACCGGTTATCATGTCGGCAATGGTCAAAATACAACCATGATTAGACAAGAAACAAACCAAAACATAACGATTTGATAACGCACTATTGTGCACTGAGCCGGTAACGGTTCTTTTTAACACCAGGTAGAAAAAGTGATAAAAATAAGTCTGCTTACTGCGGGCCTGCTGATGCTGGCCTGCAATACTGCGTGTGCAGCAAGCACCAGCGGGCAAATCAATGTGGGGTTGAGCGTGGTTCCCACCTGTGAAGTCAAGGAAACCGCAACATCAGCCCGCGTCGAGTGCCCGGCCGCAAAAGCGTTGATGCCGAAGATTACGCAAACGTCTCTCAGCGCAGGGGCTCGTACGGTAACCCATCAGGAACAGCGGCTGATCACTATTGAATGGTGATGGTTGGTTTATTCAGCCCGTTAAAACAAAAAACCGCGTTGAAGAACGCGGTTTTTTATTGCCATTAGGTGGCTGGATAATCAGATGCTGAAAGAAGAGCCGCAGCCGCAGGTGCTTTTCGCATTCGGGTTAGTGACCACGAAGCGCGAACCTTCCAGGCCTTCGGTGTAATCCACCGCGCCACCGACCAGATATTGCAGACTCATCGGGTCTACCACCAGCGCCACGCCCTGTTTTTCAATGGTCATGTCGCCGTCGTTAATCTTATCGTCAAAAGTGAAACCGTATTGGAAGCCGCTACAGCCGCCCCCGGTGATGTAGACGCGAAGCTTCAGCTCCGGATTCTCTTCATCAGCAATCAGGACTTTCACCTTTTTTGCCGCCGCATCAGTGAATTGCAGCGGCACAGCCATTACTTCATCGCTCATTGTCGTACTCCCAGCTTGTCTTTTATTGGGCGGCGCACGCCGTTTGCCTTATCCCAATCATACGCTCATTATCCAACAGCGGGAAACAAGGTTCAAGATGTGACACATTTTGTTCACTTCAGCATCGAATTTGATAACGCGACAGCGTTGTTTACAATAGGCAAAACTCCGCTCTCTTTTCAGGACCCTTTCCATGAATAAATCAGAAAGTCTCTACGCTGCGGCCCAGCAGCTTATTCCAGGCGGCGTCAACTCGCCGGTACGCGCGTTCAACGGCGTCGGCGGCGTGCCGTTGTTTATCGAGCGGGCGGAAGGATCGCGTCTCTACGATGCAGACGGTAACGCCTATATCGATTATGTCGGCTCCTGGGGGCCGATGGTGTTGGGGCATAACCACCCGGCCATTCGTCAGGCGGTGATCGCCGCCGCAGAGCGCGGATTGAGCTTTGGTGCGCCAACCGAAATGGAAGTGCACATGGCACGGTTGGTGACCTCACTGGTGCCGTCAATGGACATGGTGCGCATGGTGAATTCGGGCACTGAAGCCACCATGAGCGCTATTCGTCTGGCGCGCGGCTTCACCGGCCGTGACAAAATCATCAAATTTGAAGGCTGCTACCACGGCCACGCGGACTGCCTGCTGGTCAAGGCGGGCTCAGGCGCATTGACCCTAGGACAGCCCAACTCCCCCGGCGTACCCGCTGATTTCGCACGCCACACGCTGACCTGCATCTACAACGATGTGGATTCAGTCCGTCAGGCTTTTGAGCAATACCCAGATGACATTGCAGCGATTATCGTTGAGCCAGTAGCGGGCAACATGAACTGTATTCCGCCGCTGCCAGAGTTTCTGCCGGGATTGCGCGCATTGTGCGATGAATTTGGCGCGCTGCTGATCATTGATGAAGTGATGACAGGCTTTCGCGTGGCATTGGGCGGCGCGCAAGCGCATTACGGCGTGGTGCCCGACCTGACCTGCCTGGGTAAAATCATTGGCGGTGGCATGCCGGTGGGCGCGTTTGGCGGACGGCGTGATGTGATGCAGGCGCTGGCACCGACCGGCCCGGTGTATCAGGCGGGGACGCTGTCCGGTAACCCAATTGCCATGGCGGCGGGCTTTGCCTGCCTGAGCGAAGTGGCTAAGCCCGGTGTGCACGACACCCTTACCGCCTTGACCACGCAGTTGGCACAGGGGCTGGAGGCCGCAGCCAAAGCGCAGAATATTCCTCTGGTGGTGAATCACGTGGGCGGCATGTTCGGTCTGTTTTTCACCGATGCACCGAGCGTAACCTGCTATCAGGATGTGACGCAGTGTGATGTGGAGCGTTTCAAACGTTTCTTCCACCTGATGCTGGCCGAAGGCGTTTATCTGGCGCCGTCAGCGTTTGAAGCGGGCTTTATGTCACTGGCACACAGCCAGCAGGATATTGAGAACACCATCGCGGCAGCACGCCGCTGCTTTGCCCAGTTGTAATCACAGCCGAGAGAAACGCCCCGATCGCACGATCGGGGCGTCTGCGCATCAGAAGTTGTAATTCACACTCATCGACACGCTGCGCGGCGCGCCATAGGCATAGTTGTCACTGAGGGCGCTGTAATAGTTCTTATCCAGCAGATTGTTGACGTTGGCCTGCACCGCCAGCTGTTTGTTGATCTGGTAGCGACCAAACAGGTTAACCAGCGGATAGCTTCCCTGATGCACACGCGTTGCCCCATTCGGCCCCGTGGTATCCACAAAGGTGCCGTTCTGCCAGTTTACCCCGCCACCCAGCGTCAGTTCCGGCAGCATCGGCAACTGGTAGCGCGTAAACCATTTCAACGAGGTTTGCGGTAGTTGGCTGTTTACCCGGTTATCCGCCGCGTCTTTGGCAACGTAACGTGCGGCACCAAACGTCATCTGCCAGTTATCCGTCAGGGCACCGTTCAGCTCCAGTTCCATGCCTTTACTGGTCACGCCTTGCGCACCGTAGTAAGCCTGTTCGCTCGACCCAGTGACCTTGTTGCTGCCATCGGTCTGCGCCAGATTATCCTGCTCGATGCGGAACAGCGCCATGGATGCCGTCAGGCGACCATCAAACCAGTCGGATTTCAGACCGGTTTCATAGTTTTTGCCTTCAATCGGTGCCAGGTAGTTGCCGTTAACACTGCGGTTATCTTGCGGCTGGAAGATAGAGGTGTAGCTGACATAGGCAGAGAGGGTGTCATTGATGTCGTAAATCAACCCGGCATAGGGCGACACCTTGTCTTTGCTGAAGCTGGAGGTCATGCCGCCCGTGCTCCATTCGGTATAGCGCGCACCGGCCACCAGCGCCAGCGGGTCGGCCAGCGAGAAACGGGCCGCACTGTAGACCGACCGTTGATGCACGGTATCATCCGAACTTTTGGTCTGCGCCTGCCAGTTCGGCTCCGGCGCACTGCCGTTCCAGTTGTAGTAATTGCCCATATCCGCAACCGTCACCGCATCGTTCGAGGCGTAGTAGTAGTTGCGCTGGCGACTGAAACCTACCCCGGTAACCAGCTCATGCTGGCGCCCCAGCAGTTCGAACGGACCGCGCACGTAAGTTTCCAACGCGTCCAGTTTGCGTGTGCCAGTAAACCAGCCAGCACCGCCCGCCAAGCCCTCGCCGGTGGTTTGATCGGGGAAGGTGCCTGATTTGGCAGGATCTTTCACGCCATTAGCATCATAATAATCATAAGGTGAAGCGTACATCAGCTTGTCATCAAACTTGGTTTCCGCATGGGTACTGTTGATATGCCAGTCCCAGCCGTTATCAAACATATGGCTGAACTGGGCGAAAACCTTGTTGGTCTCGATGTTGTAATAGGCCCAGTTTGGGGCGGGATTGAAGCTGCGATCGAAGTGGGTACGGTTGCCGTTACTGAACCAGGTCGGCAAGCCGCCCCAGGTTGAACCGGGGGTTTTGCTTTCCTGATAATCGTAGCCGAATGACAGCGTGGAATTATTGGCCAGATCCGCATCGACAATGCCGGAAATAAATTTTTTGCGCTTATGGTAACGATCGAGCCAGCTATCCTGATCCTGATAGCCGGCAATAATACGCCCGCGCACGTTGCCGGATTCGGTCAAGGGCGCGGAAAGATCGGTCACATAGCGTTGGTTATTCCACGAGCCGTAACTGGCGGAAACATTGCCGGTCACTTCCTTGCTGGTGGCGTGTTTGCGCACCATATTCACCGTTGCGGAGGGATTACCGGTTCCGGTTAGCAGGCCGTTGGCACCGCGCACCACTTCGATGCGGTCATAGATCGCGGTATCTCCCAGCGCGTCACCAAAATTCCAGGCTTCGGATACCGAAGTGGGGATATCGTCAATGACGAAATTGTTGATGTAGAAACCGCGCGCATAGTAGCCAATGCGTTCACTGTCGGTATAGTTGCCGGTGACACCAACCACGTTATCCAACACGTCGCCCACCGTTTGCAGGTTCTGATCCTGCATGCGCTGTTTATTCACGATGGTGATGGATTGCGGAATATCACGCGGACTTAACAGCAAGCGCGTCCCCGCTGAGGTCAATTTGGTGCTGTAGTCGCCGGGCACATCCTGCCCCGCAGCCCCCCCGGTGGCGGTGACCACCAGCGTGTCGCCACTTTTTTTACCCGGTGATGAGGCAGATTGTGCAGCGCTCTGATGGGTGTTGTCACCCACCGCAGTGCTGGTCTGTGCCGCCCCCGCCAGAGCGGGCCACAGTGCAGCGCCCACACACAGCGCCAAAACAGAAAAACCGCTTACCGATTCCATTGCCTGAACCGACTTCGCGCAGCCGAACCTCTTTCCTTTCATAACGATCCCTTAAGCGTACATCATGCTGACACGACACCGTGTTACCTGGCTATCATCGGTTTAACGCCCGACAATGGTCGTGCCCCTGAAGCACTAATCTACCTATTGAGCCTACATAATATTAGATAATGGGAATCATAGTGAGAAGGATTTGCATTTAATATGTAAATAGGATTTACCTGTTGGCACGGTTTTTCCTGCCAACAGGTGGTTAATGGGTGTGTTTACGCAGCAGATAAATAAAGTAAGGCGCGCCGATAAAGGTCGCCAGCAGGCCAGCGGGCACCTGATTAGGAAACAGGATCATGCGGCCCGCCCAATCGGCCAACAGCATCAATATGCCGCCAATCAATGCCGAGCAGCAAAGCTGAGGGATCACGCGGGAAAATCCCAACATGCGCGCCAGATGCGGCGCCATCAACCCGACAAAGCTGAGCGGTCCCACCGTCAGGGTTGCCATCGCGGTCAACACCGATGCCAACAGCAAAATCAGCAAGCGCACTGGCGTGACAGCAACGCCCAACGCCTGAGCTGTCACGCTGCCCAACGGCAAAATGCGCAACCAACGCTGGCACAATGGCACCATAAGGGCTAACACCAGTGCCACACCCGCGATGTTGATCGCCTGCGCGGATTCAACGCCGTAGGTTGAACCGGAAATCCAGGTGATGACACCGCTCATGCGCGGATCGCCGCTCGCCAACAGCAACGTAAGCACGGTGGAAAATGCGGTACTGAGAGCAATCCCTGCCAATAACATGCGCTGCGTGGAAAACCCACCGCGACTGGCGATGGTGATCATCACCAGCAGTGTCAACGCCGCGCCCGCGCTGCCCGCGGGCAACTGCCATGCGCTGGTGTCTCCCGGTATCAGGAACAGCAATAGAATGACCCCGGTCGCGGCACCCGCGCTGATACCCAACACTTCCGGGCTGCCCATCGGGTTAGCCGTCAGTTTCTGAATCAGTGTGCCTGCCATCGCCAGCATCATGCCCGCCGTCAGTGCCGCCACCGCGCGCGGCCAGCGCCAGGGCAACAGCTGTGCCAGCTCCTCACCGCGGCTCCATTGCCAGCCTTGTGCGCCTTTACCCAGCATCAGCGCTATCGCCAAAGCGCCCAGCAACAGCATTATCCCTGCCAGCAGCCAGCGTCCCCAGCGGGGTGCGGTGGCGTTAATGTCTCCGGATGGCACCAGCGCAGGCTGGTGCGTGGTGCGTAAGCGCGGCAGCAGCCATAGCAGCAGTGGAGCACCAATCAGCGCCGTCACCGCGCCAGTCGGTACTTCACGCCAGACGCGGGTCAGCCACAGCACGGTTTGATCGGTCAATCCCAGCAACAACGCCCCTAACAATGGCGCCAGCCAGAGCCGTTGCCACACGCGGCGAGCGCCCAGCATGCGGGCCAGCAACGGGGCAAACAGGCCAACAAAGCCGATAATCCCCGCCACGTTCACCAGTTGTGCGCTAAGGAAAATCGCGACGCCAAGCGTGGTTAAGCGTGCCAGCACCAATCCCAATCCCAGGTTACGTGCCACGCCATCATCCAGCCCCAGCAGGGTCAGCGGGCGCAACAGCAGCAACGCCAGCGCAAAGCACGCCAGCAACCTGGGAAGCAGAAACGCCACGCGGCTCCAATCCTGCTGGTTCAGCATGCCGCTGCTCCACAAAAACAGGTTTTGTAGCTGCTCATGGTTAAACAACACCAGCAGTTGATTGACGGCAGCACAGTAAAAACTCAGCACCAGCCCAGCGAGCAGCAACGTAATCGGTGACATCTGCTTGCCCCATGAAAGGCCAAACACCAGTACGCCGATACCGAGCGCCCCCGCCATCGCCATCCACTGCTGCGCCGCTTCGCCGCCCGGCAGCATCCATAAGGTTGCCACCGTCACCCCGAGTTGAGCGCCAGTGGCAATGCCCAGCGTAGCCGGTTCCGCGAGCGGGTTGCGCAGCACCTGCTGAAACAGCAGCCCCGCCAACCCCAGCCCCGCACCGACCAGCAGCGAGAGTGCCACACGCGGCAACAGGCTGTAATGGAACAGCAGTTGGCGCAAATCCTCAGGTTCGGGGTTTGCCACGGCCTGCCACCACGTCGCCGCTGGCAATGCCTGGCGCAGATTGACAGCCATCATCAACAGCAGCAACGCCAGCAGGCTGGCAACCGTCAGCACCGCGCCAGAGCGCTTAGACGCTGGCATCATGGCGAGCCTCCTGCGCATCCTGCAATACCTGACAAAAACGCATTGCAGACAGCGTGCTGCCATACAACCACACCGCAGGCACCCGCTGCCAGCGCTGTTGGCGCACAAACGGCAGCGCCTGCCATAACGGGCTGCGCTCTACCTGCGCCATCATGGCCTCGTCACCGTGACCAAAACAGATGGCGTTGGCATCCTGAATGTCTGCCAGACGCTCAACGCCCACCACCACGCTGCCCCAGAAGCTGGTTTCTTCACGCCAGGCATTTTCAATGCCAAGTTCATCCATCACTTCCTGAAACAGGCTGTTCTTCGCGATAATCAAGACGTGCGTGCTGTCGATAAAAGAGAACAGCAGCAGCGGACGACGGGTGTAGGACTGCAACTGCATCTTGGCCTGCTGCATAAACGTTGAGAAGGTGTGCAGATGCTGCTCTGCGGCATCAGGGATGGCTAACCGCTGCGCCAGTTGGCGCAGCGACGCTTTTGCCATAGTCAACGGCCGCCCGGCGTCGTTATTAAAGGTGAACCCCATGGTCGGGGCAATACGCGACATTTTCTCTACCGACGGGCCGTAGCCCGCAGAGTAGACCATCAACGAAGGCCGCAACTGCGCCAACAGTTCCATATTAGGTTCAGTACGGAAGCCGACATCAATCACCGACTCGGGCAGTTGCGGCTCCGCAACCCACAGCCGATAATTCGGGATTTCAGCCACACCCAGCGGCGTAATGCCCAGCGCCAGCAGCAGCTCAGCAGGCAACCACTCTAGCGCCACGATACGACGCAGATCTGGCGGTGTCTCGGTTTTTGCCCAGGCAGAGAAGCACAGAGGGGAAAGCAACAGCGCCGTCAGCACGCGACGGCGATCGTGATTAATGTGATGGGATAACGAAGCCATGTTTAGCACACAAAGCTGACTGGCGCACCGCCGCCAGGATGCGGCAGGATCCCCATCGGAATGCCGTATACCGCTTCGAGCACTTGCGGCGTCATGATGGCATCAGGCGTCCCCTGTGCAATCATTTCCCCACCGCGCAGCGCTACCAGATAATCGCAGTAGCGCGCCGCCATATTGATATCGTGCAGCACAGCAATCACCGTCAGCCCCTCCTCACGGCTCATACGTTGGATCAGGGCCAGTACCTCAACCTGATGCGCGATGTCTAACGCCGATGTCGGCTCATCCAGCAGTAGACAGCGGCTGTCCTGCGCCACCGTCATTGCCAGCCAGGCGCGTTGACGTTCACCGCCGGACAGGCTGTCCACCAAACGGTGAGCGAACGGCTTCAGCCCCACCACGGCGATAGCGTTTTCCACCTTTTCGCGATCGGTACTGCCAAAGCGCCCGAGCGCGCCGTGCCACGGATAACGCCCTAGCGCCACTAGCTCACGCACCGTCATGCCTTCCGCAGCCGGGAGCTGTTGCGGCAGATAAGCGACCTGTCGGGCAAAGGATTTGCTGTCCCAGCCGGGCAACGGTGTGTCCTTGACCGATATAACCCCGGTACTCGGCGTTTGATGACGCCCCAGCATCTTCAACAACGTTGATTTGCCTGAGCCGTTGTGACCAATCAACCCGCACACGTTACCGATGGGAAATGTCAGAGAAAGCGGATGCAGCAGGGTGCGACCAGGCACAGAGAAGCTGACATCGTCGAGACGAAAGGTGGTATCCGGCCCATTATCAGCCCGCACCGATTCATGAAAAGACGTGTCTGGATTTTGCATAACCGTCGTAACCCGTTGTTGCTGTCCGCCGTTCGTCAGGTAGCGGCGCTTTTCACCGTGGCGCTACCGACGCAAAAGAGAACGATAATGATTATTATCAAGAGCGGGAATGATAGGCGGACGGGATCCCTCTCGCAAGCAATTTATACCCGTCATACATCACGTTGCAGGTGCGCTGGCTGCGCTCACTCCCCCGAATCACTTACTTCAGTAAGCTCATCGGTATTAAGGAATCTCATCCCTGAGATTCTCCCTGCGGGCCAGAACTTGCCGCCTTCCTGCAACGCGAATTACTTAGGGCATAGCCCAAAAAAGCACAACGCCCCGGCGCAGGTCACGTCGAGGCGTTGTTGTATGTGAGAGCAATACATTGGTCTCATTACATTAATAAAATTATAACCTGAAATAGGAAAGATTTATTTTATGTAGTGTTTATTCAAAATTACTATTAATTATACCATGAACAACTCCGGGTGAATTGTTAGGAAAATCCATTGGTATGATGCCTACACCAACCTCCGGTGGAACTGGGTGTATTAATTTTTCAAGCATTAAAGTGAGAAATATTGGATTTAACCACAGAGCGGCATGATAGATAGGGTCACTTACAAACGTACCTTGCTGACTTATGAAGTTAACAAAAAAAGAATTCCCTCCATTACTATGGTTATCAATTGTTAAGGCCAGATGCTTTTGTATATATTGAACTTTCTCTTCAGTAGAATTAGGATTATAATTATCCTGAATGTTCATCGATGACCAGTGTATACCAGGTAATCCAGATACATTTGCCAGAATTACAATTTTATTCCTCACTTGATCTAAAGAAGGGGTTGCTGTATTCAAATACATACGGGAATGATAATTACCATATTGCTCATTAAAGATACGAATAAACTCAGTATCACTTACCGTTGAATACTCTTGTTTTACACGCATAAGAATCGTTTCCGATGGATTCTGATTCAAAAAGCTGATGCATTGATTCAATACCTCACCAAAATTTAAGCCTTGATATGCAGGACCATGATGAATCGTAAAAACACCATCAATAGCTCTACACCTTATGTCCAGGAACCTGATTCCATATAAAAGCTGTTCGCTGATGGTCATATCTTGACAGGCGATCAATCCTGTTCCGTGATCCTCTCTTGCACCTGATTGGTGCGTTCCGGGAATGGATAGACGAGAGATTAATCTGGTCCCATCGATGCCTCCCATCCAAGAGTTATAGTTCCAAGAGTTATTTTTAAACGTTGTAAAAGTTACCGCAGAATGATTCCCTGAAGTGCCTGCAGCAAAAATGACATATTGACCAAAATTATTATTAATGGTGGCCCTGTAGGAATTATTACCTATTAATGGATTACTCCAATAAAGTTCAAAGTAAAGATTAGAACCACTCGCATTATATTCAGCTAAAGCCTCTGTACCCGCAGCCCCCCCGTTGGATTCAGTTGCCCAGCGCGCATTACGTCTAGCGCTAATAACCGTTGGGGGCGAAGGATTGAATAGCCCATACATTAAACGTGTTTGGGATAGGTGAAGAACAGAATCAGTATAATTATTGAATGTCACATTCACTTGCCGAGCAGCAAAAGGGGTGATAGGGTTGTCATGACATATATTATCTTTTTCATAATCAGATGAATTATTATTGGTCATATAATAATCTCGCTAATAAATATTAGGTAATTGCATTTTTTGAATAGCTAAAATGCATTTGGGGGCCTCCAAGCGCACGCTTGCGTTCCTTTAAAAAAGTAATAGCTCAACGAGAGAATTTATCAAATCAGAAAGATTAAATACTAGAAAATGACTTCTCTATAAGATGAACGCTATTTCACCTTATTCACAATTTTAGCAATCTCCTAACCATGTGAAAGTCACATTCCTCGTCATGATTAGGAGATCAGCCACATATTACCGTCAACCAAATTCTATAAAGGTCACAAAGCCATTTGGAGCTCAGTTTCCCCAATAGGTATCGCCATCTATAACTACTGACCAAACATCTCTTTGATCCAGTCAGCCACACCGCTGTCGTTTTGCTGGGCAGGCGCCTGTTGCTGCTGTTGGGCGCTCTGGCACAGCGCCTGCGGATTCTCCGTCCACACCGGCAATGCCCGGCCTGCGCTGCCATTACAGATAAACTGACCACCACCGTCAACGGTCATGGTGGCGATGCCTTCCGGCGGCGTCAGCATCAGCGCCAGCGGCGTCTGGTTTTCCAGATAGCGGCGATAAAGGGTTAACGCACCGTTGGCACCGGTCAGTTTTGCCGGACCGTTGTTATCACGCCCTACCCAGGCGATCGCCACTTCTTTGCCATCAATACCGGCAAACCAACTGTCGCGCAGGTCGTTGGTGGTCCCGGTTTTCGCCGCCAGATGGTAATTGGGGAACTTCACCGCCAATGAGCGTGAGGTACCGCGCTCAACCACCTGCTGCATGCCATACAGCGTCAGGTACGCCGCCTGGGCAGGCACCGCGCGCTCAGCCTGCGGGAAGCTTTGATACAGCACGCTGCCGTCTTCCGCAATCACCGAACGCAGCGCCGACAACGACGCGCGATTACCGCCGCTGGCGATGGTTTGATACTCCTGCGCCACTTCCATCGGCGTCAGGCTAATGGCCCCCAGCAGCATGGCGGGCACCGGTTGGATCACCTCTTTCGGGATCCCGAGACGTTGCAACGTGGTGCTGATCTGTTCCAGACCGACCTTCATCCCCAGATTGACCGTCGGCACGTTAAGCGAGTTGGCTAATGCATCCACCAACATCACACGTCCACGGAACTGACGATCGTAGTTGTTCGGCTGCCACACCTGCCCGTTCGGTTGCTTGAGCGAGAGCGGCTCATCCGCTAACCAGGTGTTGAGACGGAAGGTGTCGGGCTGACTCAACGCGGTCAGGTAAGTCGGGGGTTTTGCCAGTGACCCCACAGGACGACGCGCCTGCATCGCACGGTTAAAACCGGCGTATTGGGTTTGAGCACCGCCCACCATGGCGCGAATTTCACCGCTGAAACGATCGACAACCACCATGGCCGATTCCAGATCGTTAACGTTACGCGCCGCGCGCAACGCCGGAATTCCCTCTTCCACCGCTTTTTCAGCCGCATCCTGCGACACCGGATCCAGCGTGGTGAAAATCTTCACGCCGGAAAGATCTTTTACCTTATCCCCCAGGCGCTGCTGCAACTCTTGGCGCACCAGTTGCATAAAGGCGGGCTGCGGTGTGATCACCCCCCCTTTCGGCTGCACCCCTAACGGGCGAGCGCTCAGCATGTTGTAGAGGTCTTCGTCAATAATCTGCTGGTTTTGCAGCAAACGCAGCACCAGATTACGGCGCTCTAATGTCAGTTGCGGGTTACGCCACGGGTTATACAGCGAAGCGCCTTTTACCATGCCGACCAACAGCGCCTGCTGATCCAGACTCAGTTCATTGACCGGACGACCGAAGTAGTAAAGGCTGGCAAGCGGGAAACCGCGAATCTGATCGTTGCCACTCTGGCCGAGATACACTTCGTTCAGGTACAGCTCAAGAATGCGATCCTTGCTATAGCGGTAATCCATGATCAACGCCATGTAGGCTTCGTTCGCCTTACGCCACAGGGATCGTTCATTGGTAAGAAACAGGTTTTTCACCAACTGCTGCGTCAGGGTACTCCCGCCCTGCACCGCACGGCCTGCCGTGATGTTCGCCAGAAAAGCACGACCAATAGAAAGGAAGCTGATGCCGTCATGCTGGTAGAAATGGCGGTCTTCGGTCGCAACCAGCGTATCGACCAATAGATCAGGGAAACCGGAGCGCTGCACAAACAGCCGCTGCTCCCCGTTGGGGGATTGCATCATGGTGATCAGACGCGGATCGAGGCGGAAGAAACCAAAATTGCGTTGGTTCTCCAGATTTTGGATCTGAGCCAAACGATCGTTGGTAAAGATCAGTCGGGCGTTGATCTGCCCTTCCTTGCCATCGGGGAAATCAAACGGGCGACGAAGTATATCAATGGTGTTGCCACGCACGCTGAATTCGCCCGGCCGAGTGATGCGCGATACCTGACGGTATTGCATCCCTTCCAGCAGGTTTATCATCTCTTTCTGGCTGTAGGACATGCCCGGCTCGAGGTTCACCATCCGGCCATACACCGCCGCAGGCAGTTGCCACACTTTGCCTTCGATTCGGCTGCGAATCTGGCTGTCGAGATAGACGCCATACAGCGCCAGCACCACGGCGAACACCAGCGACAGCTTAATGAACAACCCAAGCCAGCGTCTTTTTTTACGCGGTTTTTTGCTCATCTCGTCCTCATCGTCGTACTCGTCATCGTCTTCATCAATGTCATCCTGATAGACGTCATCCTCTTCTTCATAGTCATCCTTTCTACTACGACGCCGGGTCGCCTGAGGGCGCGGCGGTTTTCGTCCTGACGCTCTTCCTTTGCGTCCGATAGGTTCACGATCGTCCTGTGACATTGCGGTTACTTCTCCGTCAGGTTAATGACAATAACAGCACCACTATAGACGTTGGCGCTGACTGTCGTCGCTTACTCTGTTGTTCCGCCCGGTTTCAGAAAAGCAGAACCGTCCGAAATACGTTGCGATAACGTATCAGGGCGCTTGGTATTTCTTCGTGCGCCGCGTCGGCGCGGTATTGGCAGGATCGTCCGGCCATACGTGTTTGGGATAGCGCCCTTTCATCTCTTTTTGCACCTCACGATACGCCCCTTGCCAGAAGGCGGCCAGATCGCGTGTGATCTGCAAAGGCCGGTGCGCCGGAGAGAGCAGTTCCAGCACCACGGCAACGCGCCCTTCTGCCACCGTGGGGTTTTGCCGCTCGCCAAACATCTCCTGCATGCGCACCGCCAGCGCTGGCGGCCGATCGTGATGATAGCGCAAGGGCAGATGGCTGCCGCCCGGTGCGGTGTAATGGCGCGGCAGCGCACTTTCCAGCCGCTGCCGCATTGGCCAATCCAGCAGGCGCAGCAGCGCGTCGTAAAGGTCAAGGTTTCGCAGAGTCCGCACATCGCGCACGCCGTTCAGCGAAGGCAGCAACCAGGTATCCAGCGTTGCCAGCAAAGCCTCATCGTCCATGGCGGGCCAGTTACCCTCGGCGAGCCAACGTTGGGCGCAGGCCACGCGTATCCGCAGTTGTTCCGCGTCGGTTTGCCAGTTGAGTGCGGACAGACCCTGCTCGCGCACCCAGTTGAGCAGCGCCTGCTGCATGGCCTCCGCAGAGGGTTTATTCAGCGGCTGTTGGCGCAGCGTCAGACAACCGATCCCCTCACGTCGACTGGCGCGCAGGGTACCTTTTTCTTCATCCCAGTGCACGATGTTCTGTTCTGACACCAGGTCGGGGCGCTGCGCGATAAGCGCCTCAATATCCACGGGCAGCGCCAGCGTAATGCGCGCATCAGCGCTCTGCGTCCCTTCTGCCAACATCAGCGCGGGCACAATCAGCCACTCCTGCGCCGCCAGCGGCTCATCCAATGGCAGGCGTGCGCCCAGCCCGCTCGCCAGTTGATAACGCCCATCGGCACTGCGCCGTTGGGCAATGCGATCGGGATAGGCAAACGCCAGCAGCGCAGGCAATGTGGCGAAGTGCTGTGGCTCGCGCCAGCTTGCCGATTTTCCCGCCAGACGCGTCATCAACTGCGTGGCACGCTGCCGCCAGGAGGGCGACGGCCGCGCAAGCAAACGCTCAATATCCAATGCCCCCGTGCGCGGCGGCTCTTCCAGCAGTGCCGCCAACAGACAGGCGGTAGCCTGGGTTTGCGCATCCTGCTGCGCGGTGCTGTGCAGCATCGCTGCCAAACGTGGCTCAATGCCCAGTCGGGCAATATGGCGTCCGCGGGTCGTGAGTTTCCCCGCGTTGTCGGTGACCTGCAACTGCGTCAGCAAACGACGCGCGGCATCAAACGCGGGCAACGGCGGGGTATCGAGCCAGGTGAGCGACTCAACGGAGGTGCAGCCCCATTGCAGCAGTTCAAGCCAGACGCTGCTCAAGTCGCTGTTCAGAATCTCCGGGCTGCTCTGTGCGGCGGCACGCTCCGCCTGCTCTTTCGCGCACAGGTGCACGCACAGGCCCGCTTCCAGTCGTCCGGCACGCCCTGCCCGTTGCGTCATCGACGCCTGACTGATGCGCTGCGTCACCAGGCGCGTCAGCCCGCTTTTCACATCAAAACGGGCCACGCGCTCCAGTCCACTATCGACCACCAGCCGGATACCTTCAATCGTCAGGCTGGTTTCTGCAATATTGGTGGACAACACCACTTTACGCCGCCCCGGCACGGCAGGGTGAATCGCTTTCTGTTGATCGGCCAGCGTCAGTGCGCCATACAGTGGGCAGATGTCCACATCGCTGGCAAGCGTCTCTTGCAGCATGGCTTCAACCCGTTTGATCTCGGCCACGCCGGGCAAAAACACCAACGCGGATCCGGACTGTTCCGTCAGCAAACGGCGAATCTGCCGGGCAATGCCCTCTTCCAACCGCTCCTGGCTGCCCAACGGCTGATAATTGCGATCCACTGGGAAAGCCCGCCCCTGTGACACCACCGTCTCCGCCATCGGTAACAGCGCGGCCAGACGCGCGTTATCCAGCGTGGCGGACATGATGAGCAGCGCCAGATCCTCACGCAGCCCTTGCTGTACATCGAGCAGCAACGCCAATGCCAAATCTGCCTGCAAACTGCGCTCGTGAAATTCATCCAGAATCACCAGCGACACGCCCGTCAGCTCAGCATCCCGTTGCAGCATGCGTGTCAGTACCCCTTCGGTGACCACTTCGATGCGCGTCTGGGGGCCGACGCGCGTTTCAGCGCGCATGCGGTACCCGACGGTGCCGCCCGGTGTTTCACCCAACTGTTCCGCCAGGCGCCACGCCACGTTTTTAGCAGCCAACCGACGCGGCTCGAGCAGAATGATCCGGCCAGAGAACCCGCCCATTTCCAGTAATTTTAACGGCAGCCAGGTGGATTTTCCCGCTCCGGTGGGGGCGTGCAGCAGCACCTGGGGCGCACGGCCTAACGCGTCAATCACCTCATTCAGCACGGCGCTGACCGGCGGTAAACTCACAGCATTCTCCTCTATTGCATCGTGAGAGCCACTTGGATCTCGGACAAAACGGCGCGTTCCTGGCGCAATGCATGTTCGCACAAAATAGGATATTGCGCGAAAGCGGTGGTTGTCGCCTTAGAGCGGGCATTGTAGCATCCTCGGTTATCTGCGTAGAGAGAGAGCCATGCTAACCACACGTCGCCTGTTTTTTGCCTTGTCCTTGCCTGATTCGCTGGCGCAAACGCTGGTTCAGTGGCGTGCGCAGCACTTTACCCCAGAGGCGGGACGCCCGGTCGCTGCCGCCAATATGCATTTGACGCTGGCCTTTTTGGGTGAGGTGAGTGAGCAAAAAGAGCGCGCCCTTCGGCTGCTGGCCGACAGGATCCGCCAGCCTGCGTTTCAGTTGCATCTTAATGATGCAGGTCAGTGGCCACGTCCCGGCGTGGTATGGCTGGGCTGCCGTCAGGCACCGCGCGGCCTGCTGCAATTGGCCGCACTGCTACGATCGCAAGCGGCACGCAGCGGTTGCTACCAAAGCCCGCAACCCTTTCACCCGCATATCACATTGTTGCGCGGTGCCACGCGCCCCGTGGCGCTTCCCCCCGCCCATTTTGACTGGACGCTGTCTGCCGAGCGCTTTGCCTTGTATGAATCTCGCTGGGAGCAGGGAAAAACCTGCTATCAACAGTTAGCAGAATGGTCGTTAGCCCAGCACAACGCAGGATAGCCCGATGAACTTTACACCGCCGCTCAAACCGGCACGGTTGATTAAGCGTTACAAACGTTTCCTTGCTGATGTGGTTACGCCCGAAGGAGAAACCTTTACGCTGCACTGTGCCAACACCGGTGCGATGACCGGGTGCGCCACGCCGGGCGATACGGTGTGGTACTCCACCTCGGATAATCCCAAGCGGAAATACGCACACAGTTGGGAACTGACGGAAACGGCGCAGGGGCACTGGATTGGTGTCAATACGCTGCGCGCCAATCATCTGGTGCATGAAGCGCTGCTGGCACAACGCATTCCTGAGTTGGCCGGTTACAGCCAAATCACCCCCGAAGTGAAGTACGGCACGGAGAACAGCCGCATTGACCTGCTGTTACAGGCACCTGGGCGGATTAACTGCTATATTGAGGTGAAGTCAGTTACATTATTGCAACAAACGCCGTTGCATTTGTCGCCTCACCAGGGATTTTTTCCCGACGCCGTGACACAGCGCGGACAAAAGCACCTGCGCGAATTGATGCAGGTGGCCGAAAACGGCGAACGTGCGGTGCTGTTTTTCGCGGTCCTGCACTCTGGCATTGCCGAGGTCGCGCCTGCGCACCACATCGATGCCCGCTATGCAGAATTATTTTGCGAAGCGCGGCAAAAGGGGGTTGAAATTTTTTGCTATGCCACCACATTATGCCCTGACGGTATTACGCTCACGTACCCGTTGCCGTTAACCGTAACGCGATAGAAGCGGCAGGAGGCTTTACCTGTTGTTTATTATCGGATGTGACGACGAGGTTCCTGACACGTTATCAGGCCTGTGACAGGAATTATTGCCAACCCCAGTTCCATCTGCTATTTATAGCGGCCTGTTTTTCTCCCCCTTAGGGATCGATAGTGCGTGTCGTGTTATGTAGGAGAAGCAACATGCAAGAAGAGCAAAACCGTAAGACATCTTCTCTGAGCATTCTCGCAATTGCCGGAGTGGAGCCGTACCAGGAAAAGCCGGGCGAAGAGTACATGAACGACGCCCAATTGGCTCATTTCAAGCGTATTCTTGAAGCATGGCGCAATCAACTCAGGGATGAAGTGGATCGCACCGTTTCCCATATGCGCGATGAAGCAGCCAACTTCCCGGATCCGGTCGATCGCGCCGCACAGGAAGAAGAGTTCAGTCTGGAACTGCGTAACCGCGATCGGGAACGCAAGTTGATCAAAAAGATTTCCAAAACACTACAGAAAATCGAAGACGAGGACTTCGGCTACTGTGATTCTTGTGGTGTTGAAATTGGTATCCGCCGCCTGGAAGCGCGACCCACCGCCGATTTATGCATTGACTGCAAAACGCTGGCGGAAATCCGCGAGAAACAGATGGCGGGATAAATCCCACAGTAGGGCGGAAAAGCTGTTCCGCTTTACGTTTTTGCCGTAGCGTCATCTCCCGGCACCGAATGCGGGAGTGACGTGCTGGCTTTGTTCACCCGTATGCCTGATACCCATCGTTATACCGGCCGCTTTGCCCCATCGCCTTCCGGCGATCTTCATTTTGGTTCCCTGATCGCAGCATTAGGCAGCTATTTGCAGGCACGTGCTCATCGTGGCCGCTGGCTGGTGCGCATCGAAGACATCGATCCGCCGCGCGAAGTCGCCGGCGCGGCAAGCCGCATTCTTTCACAGTTGGAACACTATGGGTTGCTGTGGGATGGCCCGGTGCTTTATCAATCCCAACGGCATGCCCGCTATCTGGAGGTGCTGGACGCGCTGAAAGCCCGCCATCTGTGCTATTACTGCGATTGCACGCGCCAGCGCATTCATTTGCTGGGTGGGCAGTATGACGGCCATTGCCGTACGCGCCAACTGGGGCCAACCGACGCCGCGCTGCGTTTGCGACAAGACAACCCGGTGCTGCACTTTCACGACAGACTGCGCGGAGAGTTATATGCCGACCCGGCGCTGGCGCAGGAAGATTTCATCATTCATCGCCGCGATGGATTATTCGCCTATAATCTTGCCGTTGTGGTGGATGACCACGATCAAGGGGTAACAGAAATTGTGCGCGGCGCCGATCTGATAGCCCCCACCGTCCGACAGATTGCGCTCTATCATCAGCTACACTATCCGGTGCCGGATTACATCCACTTACCGCTGGCGCTCAACGCGCAGGGCAATAAGCTTTCCAAGCAGAACCACGCGCCAGCGCTACCGGATGGCGATCCGCGTCCGGTGCTGTTGAGCGCGCTGCGTTTTCTTAACCAACCGGTGCCGGAGCACTGGCAGGATATGGCGTTGCCTGCGCTTTTACAGTGGGCCGTTAGCCGTTGGTCACTCGCGTCGGTTCCGTTAATCGGGGCATCCGATGTGGCTAAGGCAACATCGGCATTCTCAAAGGTGGCGCGGTGAGCTATGATTAGCCGCTATTTTTTGTTGTGCCGTTATTTTTTCATCACTATCGAGGTGTACCATCTTTACCCGAGTCGCTAATTTCTGTCGTAAGGTACTCAGCCGCGACAATGACGTGGCCACCGCGGAGCCCGTGCGTCAGGCCATGACCGTGATTCCGCGCGACCAGCATACCCTTTCGCGCAGTGATATCAGCGAAAATGCGCTGAAGGTACTCTATCGCCTGAACAAGTCGGGCTATGAAGCCTATCTGGTTGGCGGCGGCGTCAGAGATCTGCTGCTGGGGAAAAAGCCGAAAGATTTCGATATCACTACCAATGCGACGCCGGAGCAGGTGCGTAAACTATTTCGCAATTGCCGCCTGGTTGGCCGCCGCTTCCGCCTCGCTCACGTGATGTTTGGCCCTGAAGTGATCGAAGTCGCGACCTTTCGCGGTCATCACGAGCAACATCAGGAGCAGCAGCTAAAAACCACGTCTCAGCAGGCACAGAGTGGCATGCTGTTGCGCGATAATATTTTCGGCAGCATTGAAGAAGATGCGCAACGCCGCGATTTCTCCATTAACAGCCTCTATTACAGCGTCGCCGATTTCAGCGTACGTGATTACACTGGCGGGTTAAACGATCTGCATCAGGGTGTGATTCGGTTGATTGGCGATCCGGAAACCCGTTATCGGGAAGATCCGGTACGCATGCTGCGTGCTGTGCGTTTCGCCGCCAAGCTGAACATGACCATCAGCCCGGAAACCGCCGAGCCGATTCCACGTCTGGCGGCATTGCTGCACGATATTCCCGCTGCACGTATGTTTGAGGAATCGCTGAAGCTGTTGCAAGCGGGCTACGGTTACCCGACTTACCGCCTGCTGTGCGAATATCAACTGTTTCAGCCGCTGTTCCCGTTGATCAGCCGCTACTTTACGCCTAACGGCGATAGCCATCTGGAAAACATGGTGGCGCTGGTGTTAAAGAACACCGACCAGCGGCTGCAAAATGATATGCGCGTTAACCCGGCGTTTCTGTTTGCTGCCATGCTGTGGTATCCGTTGATCGAGCATGCGCAGAAACTGGCACAGGAGAGTGGATTAACCTACTTCGACTCCTTCGCCCTTGCCATGAACGACATTCTGGACGAACAGTGCCGCTCCCTTGCCATTCCCAAACGCATCACCTCGTTAGTGCGTGATATCTGGCAGTTGCAACTGCGCCTGTCACGGCGTCAGGGCAAACGCGCTTACAAGCTGATGGAACACCCGAAATTCCGGGCTGCCTACGATTTGTTGAGCCTGCGCGCCGAAATAGAGCGTCAGCCAGAGTTGCAACGTCTCTCTCAATGGTGGGGAGAATTTCAGGTCGCCACGGTGCCGCGCCAGCAAGCCATGCTCAGCACGCTGGATGACGGGCCTACGGCGCATCGCCACTCCCGCCGCCGTAAGCCAAGCGCGCCGCGCAGAGAAAGAACCTCGTGACACGCGTTTATCTGGCGCTGGGTAGCAACCTGGCGCACCCGCTGCAACAGGTTAACTCTGCGCTAACGGCGCTGGATGCCGTGCCGCACACCCGCGTACTGTGCTGTTCACCGTTTTATCGCAGCCGCCCATTGGGCCCGCAAGATCAGCCCGACTATCTCAATGCGGTGGTGGCATTGGACACCACGCTCGCGCCGGAAATTCTGCTCGATCACACCCAAGCCATTGAGCAGCAACATGGGCGCGAGCGTAAAGCACACCGCTGGGGGCCGCGCACGCTGGATCTGGATATTCTGCTGTATGGCAATGAAACCCTCCACACCGCGCGGTTAACCGTGCCTCACTACGACATGAAAAACCGGGAATTCATGCTGTATCCGCTGGCCGATATCGCCCCGGACTTGCACTTTCCTGACGGTGAAGCGCTGGCATTACGCCTGTCCGTCGTGCCGCGCAACGGCATGACGCTGTGGGATCAGCAAGGCTAACATCACCGACGTTACATTTCCCCCTTCAACGGCTATGCCTTAAGGCAGGCTTCCTTTAAGATGCTCTCCTGACTTTTTGATTCTGGGAGGCTGCCTATGAAACCGACAACCCTGACCTACCTTCGCAAATGTAAGCAGGAGAAGCGTAAATTCGCGACCATTACCGCCTATGACGCCAGTTTTGCCCGCTTATTCTACGAAAATGGCATTCGCGTGATGCTGGTGGGTGATTCGCTGGGCATGACGTTACAAGGCCACGATTCCACGCTGCCAGTCACCGTCAGTGACATTGCCTATCATACCCGCTGTGTACGGCGCGGTGCACCGCTCTGTCTGCTGCTTGCCGACCTGCCGTTTATGGCTTACACCACGCCAGAGCAAACGTTTACTAACGCGGCGGAAGTGATGCGCGCCGGTGCCAACATGGTGAAACTGGAAGGCGGCCAATGGCTGGCTCCCACGGTGAAGATGCTGACCGAGCGCGCGGTACCGGTATGCGGCCATCTGGGCTTGACGCCGCAGTCGGTGAATATTTTCGGCGGCTATAAGGTGCAGGGACGCGATGAGGCTGCGGCGGCGCAATTACTGGATGACGCATTATCGCTGGAGGCTGCGGGTGCTCAGTTACTGGTACTGGAATGCGTACCCGTGCCGCTGGCACAGCGTGTCACCGAGGCATTGTCGATTCCGGTTATCGGCATCGGTGCGGGCAATGTCACCGATGGTCAAATTCTGGTGATGCACGATGCGTTCGGCATTACCGGCGAGAACACCCCAAAATTTGCCAAAAACTTTTTGGCACAGAGCGCCGACATCCCCGCCGCCGCGCGTCTTTATGTGCAGGAAGTTGAGCAGGGACTCTACCCTGCCGAGGAACATTCGTTCCGTTAAATTAGCGTTTTCGCTGCCACAGCAGATATTGAAAATATAATGAACATTACCCTAAATAATTCGAGTTGCAGGAAGGCGGCAAGTGAAGGAATCCCGATGAGCTTACTCAGGTAAGTGATTCGGGTGAGTGAACGCAGCCAACGCATCTGCAACTTGAAGTATGACGGGTACAAAGGAGCAAGACCGTGTTGATTCTTGAAACCCCTTTGCTATTACGCCGTGAGATTCGCCGCTGGCGTCAAGAGGGGAAACGCATTGCATTGGTGCCCACCATGGGCAATCTGCATGACGGACACATGACGCTGGTAGACGAGGCGCGGGCACGCGCCGATATTGTTATCGTCTCCATTTTCGTCAACCCGATGCAGTTCGATAAGCCTGACGATCTGAAACGTTATCCACGCACCTTGCAAGAGGATTGCGAGAAGTTAACCCGGCGTAATGTGGATCTGGTGTTTTCCCCCTCGCCTGAGACAGTCTATCCCCATGGACTGGGTCAGCAAACGTTTGTCGAGGTGCCGGGACTGTCTGCCATGCTGGAAGGTGCCAGCCGTCCGGGCCATTTTCGCGGTGTGGCAACCATTGTCAGCAAGCTGTTTAACATGGTACAACCCGATATCGCCTGCTTTGGTGAAAAGGATTACCAACAGTTAGCGCTGATTCGCCAAATGGTGCGCGATATGGGCTACGACATTGATATCGTCGGTGTGCCGATTGTCCGTGCACCGGACGGGCTGGCACTCAGCTCGCGCAACGGTTATCTTAGCCCGGAAGAGCGCCAGTCTGCGCCCGCGCTTAAACGCATCATGGATCAGATGGTAGATAAACTCAGCAACGGCGATCGCCAGCTTGAGGAAATAGTAACCAGTGCCGCAGAAGCATTGCGCGAAGCCGGGTTCACGCCCGATGAGCTCTATATTCGCGACGCGGATACGCTGCAAGCACTGACCGTGGCTAGCACGCGCGCGGTGGTATTGATGGCAGCCTGGCTGGGTAAGGCCCGTTTGATTGATAATCAGCAGGTCGTTCTGGTCGACTGACTGGCATGACAGACATAAACCGAGGTAACCGACAGTGATACGCACCATGCTACAAGGTAAGCTGCACCGGGTAAAAGTCACCCAGGCAGATCTGCACTATGAAGGCTCTTGCGCCATCGATCAGGATTTCATGGATGCGGCGGGCATTCTGGAATATGAAGCCATCGATATCTACAACGTGGATAACGGGGCGCGTTTCTCTACCTATGCCATTGCGGCAGAAAGAGGATCACGCATTATTTCTGTCAACGGTGCGGCGGCACGCTGCGCCTGCGTCGGCGACAAACTGATTATCTGCTCCTATGTACAGATGTCAGACGAAGAGGCGCGCACGCATCACCCGAAAGTCGCCTATTTCTCCGGTGATAACATGATGTCACGCCAGGCGAAGGCGATTCCGGTTCAGGTCGCCTAACAGCAACGGGGCCATGATGGCCCCGTATGTTGCTGACAAACCCATTTCGACGCGTCCGTGTTTCCCAGCGAATCACGACGAGGGGCGCTCCGGCGGCTTACGCCGCTACGACCCCATCGCCGTACTTCGCCTAACAACGGACTTTATCAGCAGTCTGCCGTTTTTCTCTCAACTGCGCAGACCGCGCCCGCGTTCAATCAGCCACCACGCCAGCACGTAAAACACCAGAATAAACACCAGCAACACCGTCATGGTGAAGACCAGCGGTACATCCTGAATGCCGAGAAAGCCGTAGCGGAAGCCGCTTATCATGTACACCACGGGATTGAGCTTGGACACCGCTTGCCAGAATGGCGGCAGCAGCGTCAATGAATAAAACACGCCGCCAAGGTAGGTTAACGGCGTCAGCACAAACGTCGGGATAAGGCTGATGTCATCAAAGGTTTTGGCAAATACCGCATTCAGCAAGCCGGCCAGTGAGAACAGTACTGCCGTCAGCAGCAGCGTAACCACCACTACCCACCAGGCGTGCACATGCAGCGGAACAAAAAACAGCGACACCGCGGTAACCAGCACGCCCACACACACGCCGCGGGCTACCCCGCCCCCCACGTAGCCGGCAATAATGATGTATGTCGGAACGGGTGCAACCAGCAGCTCTTCAATATTGCGCTGAAATTTGGCGCTGAAGAAAGACGCCGCGACGTTAGCATAGGCGTTGGTGATCACCGACATCATGATGAGCCCAGGAACGATAAACTGCATGTAGTCGAAACCGTGCATTTCACCGATGCGGGAGCCAATCAGGCTACCGAAGATGATGAAATAGAGCGTCATGGTGATCACTGGCGGCACCAGCGTTTGTATCCAGATGCGGCTGAAGCGGTTGATCTCTTTGGTCCAGATACTTTTCAGGGCGACCCAATATAACTGCGTCATGCTTTTTTTGCCTCCCCGCTGGCCTTCACTCGCTTCATCTTTTCACCGTTAACCATGGAGACGAACAGCTCTTCCAGACGGTTCGCCTTGTTACGCATACTCAATATTTGAATCCCTTGCGTGCTTAGTTGGCTGAAAACACTATTGAGTCCCTGCTCACGCATCACGTCCACTTCCAGCGTTGAGGTATCCGTCAGACGGTGGGCATACCCCTCCAGCTTGGGCAGCGGGCTTTTCGGCGCTAAATCAAAGATAAAGGTTTCCGATTGCACGTTGGCAAGCAACGCCTTCATCGAGGTGTTTTCCACCAGTTCACCATTCTGAATAATGCCGATATTGCGGCACAGCATTTCCGCTTCTTCCAGGTAGTGCGTGGTGAGAATGATGGTGGTGCCCTGCGCGTTCAGCGCCTTGAGAAACCCCCACATGGAACGACGCAGTTCAATATCCACCCCGGCGGTCGGCTCATCGAGGATCAACAGCTTGGGCTCGTGCATCAAGGCGCGCGCAATCATCAAACGGCGCTTCATACCGCCGGAAAGCATGCGTGCTTTTTCTTGGCGCTTTTCCCACAGATCGAGCTGCTTGAGGTATTTTTCCGCCCGTTGCAGGGCGTCCTGACGCGATACGCCATAGTATCCCGCCTGATGGGTAACGATTTGCAGCACCGTTTCAAACGGGTTGAAGTTAAACTCTTGAGGCACCAGCCCGAGTTGGCGCTTGGCGTTAACGATGTCGCGATCCAAATCGTAGCCGAAAACGCGCACCTTACCGGAAGATTTGTTTACCAGTGAGCTGATGATGCCAATGGTGGTCGATTTTCCTGCGCCGTTCGGTCCCAGCAGCGCATAAAAATCCCCGGCCTCCACGCGCAGATCGATACCGCGCACTGCCTTGACGCCCCCTGGGTACGTTTTGGTCAGTTTCTCCAGTTCAAGTGCATATGTCATAACAAGTTAACTAGCCCTATTATCAATGAGTGACTCAGTTTCGATTTTAAAACATTCACGCTTGCCTTATATTACCTTTCACTGCCCTTTTTTTGTCACAGGCCATTTACTTTCATGAAAGATATTGAAACGCTCATCGCCAACAACCAGCGCTGGTCAGACACCATGGTTGAAGAAGATCCGGGTTACTTTGAACGTCTGGCGTTGGCGCAAAAACCCCGTTTTTTGTGGATTGGCTGCTCTGACAGTCGCGTCCCGGCTGAAAGTTTGACCAGCCTTGCGCCCGGCGAACTGTTCGTTCACCGCAATGTGGCAAACCTGGTTATCCATACCGATTTAAACTGTCTTTCCGTGGTGCAGTATGCCGTTGAAGTGCTCGAAGTCGAACACATCATCATTTGCGGGCATTACGGTTGCGGTGGCGTGCAAGCGGCGGTAGAAAACCCTGAATTGGGGCTTATCAACAACTGGCTGCTGCACATCCGTGATTTGTGGTACAAGCATAGCTCGCTGCTGGGAGAATTGCCGCCCGAAGAGCGCTTTAACAAACTGTGTGAAATCAATGTCGTAGAACAAGTCTACAACCTGGGCCACTCCACCATCATGCAATCCGCCTGGAAACGCGGCCAAAAGGTCACGATTCACGGTTGGGTGTATGGCATCAAGGACGGTTTGTTAAGCGATCTGGAGGTTACCGCCACCAGCCGCGAAACGTTGGAACAGCGCTATCGCCGCGCCATCTCTTCCCTGATCTGATTTTACAGGGGCACGTTTTGTGCCCCTGCATCTGACGCGACGACTTATTCCTGCGGAATCACTTTGCCAACATAAGGCAAATGCCGATAGTGCTGGGCGTAGTCGATACCGTATCCCACCACAAATTCGTCAGGAATAGAGAAACCAACCCACTCAACTTTCACTTCGACTTCCCGACGCTCCGGCTTATCCAGCAGCGTGCAGATAGCCAGCGACGCGGGCTCACGCAGGCGTAGAATTTCGCGCACTTTGCTCAGGGTGTTACCGGAATCAATGATGTCTTCCACGATAAGCACATGTTTACCGCGAATATCTTCATCCAGATCTTTGAGGATCTTGACGTCTCGCGTGGAGCTGGTACCGCTGCCGTAGCTGGACGCCGTCATGAAGTCCACTTCGTGGGAGACATCGATCGCGCGGCACAAATCGGCCATGAAAATAAACGAACCGCGCAGCAGCCCGACCAGCACCAGATCGCTGTCACTGCCACGATAGTGCTGGCTGATTTCCTGGCCCAATGCGCTCACGCGCGCGCGAACGTCTGCCTCGGCAATCATGACGTCCACAGTATGTTTCATCATACACATCACTCGTTTTTAAAAAGGGCGACACCACAGCACTACGCAAGCACTACGCCGCTTTTTCGCAGCCTGTTTACGGTCTCGTTGAGGCGCGCAGTATAACGCCACAGGACAGGGTTCTCAATGATACAGGGAAAGGCTTATGTGCCGTTAATCGCCAGACGATCGCAAAATGACAGGAGTGTAAGTGAAGCGTTATCGCAGCATAAAACTGGGTAAAACGCATTGCGCCCCCCTGCCAGAGCGGCTTTGATAGGGCCTGAATTCAGCCAGCGAGAAAGGTCTTTATGAACATCACACATCCGCACCCTGCTCTTTTTTTTGCCCTGCTGTTAGGGATATCCTGGATAGCGCAGGCAGCGCCAGACACACCGCGGCCACAGCCGATGGATGCCCCGCCCTTTGCCAAAGGCGAGCTTCCCCCACCTCCCACACCGCCGCTTTACCAGGCCTCGATGCAAACCCACCAGCCCGCGGAAGCGCTCAACAAACTGATTGCCAACGCCCCGCAGGCGGAGAACAAAAACTATGAAGTGAGGGTGATGATTCGCGAACTGCCGGCACCGCCTTCTGAGGTAAAAAAAACCGACAAATAGCCCCTCAGGGCGCGTTCTCTTCAGCAACGGGCTCAGGCGGCAAGGCAGGATACAGGATCGGCTGATCCGGTCGGATACTGATCCTGACCTGCTGCCCCGGTTCAAACCAGTTGCTGGTTTGCACCGTAAGCACGCGTTCCGCCAGCCGAACCCTGTAGACGTTTGAGGTTCCCAGAAACACGCGATCTTCAATCAGCGCTGCGCCATCCGGATCGAGCGCCAGCGCAATTTCTTGCGGTCGCACCAACCAGTCGCACTGGCTGCCAGTCGGGAAACCCAGCGGATAGTTGGCATGAAAATCCCCCATCGGACTTTGCCACTGATGTTCGCTCAGCACGGTGATCGGCAGATAGTTGGTGTTACCCAGAAAATCAGCCACCACGCGCTGCACCGGTCGGTAATAGAGTTCGTAAGGATTGCCTTGTTGTATCACCTTGCCTTCATGCAATAACACCACATGATCTGACCAGGCAAACGCTTCTTCGCGACTGACCGTCGCCAGAATGGCGGCAATCTGGCGCTGTTTGAGCAAATCGCGAATTTCCGCAATCAGCCGATCGCGCTGCTGGCTATCCATCGCAGGGAACGGCGCATCCAGCAGCAACAGGCGCGGCTTACACAATAACGCGCGCCCCAACGCCACGCGCAGCTGCTGCTCGGCAGAGAGATCGCGAGGATAGCGCGCCGCGCACTCGGTCAATCCCAACAGCATCAGCATCTCCTGCACCGCATCTTTATGTGCTGGCGTAATGGGCACCGGGCAGGCAAAGGCCAGATTCTCCTGCGCGGTCAGATGCGGAAACAGAGCATAGTCTTGAAACACCAGCCCAACAGGACGCTGATGTGCAGGAACAGAGACCATCGGGGTGCTCATGCGCTCACCGACAAGCGCGATCTCCCCTTTGCTCACCGGCAACAAGCCAGCGATCGCTTGCAACAGCGTGGTCTTTCCGCTGTCGTGCGGACCCAATACGCAAATCAGTTCCTGCTCGCGCACTGAAAAGGTTACCGCGTCCAGTACGGGCTGCTGCCTGAGATGACAAGACACGCTTTGCACTGCCAAAACCGTGGTGGGCGTCATCGATTATTTCCCTTCCAAAGCCATTGAAACCACAACATCGGCACACCACCAATCACCACGAGACACAGCGCAGGCAGTGCACCCCACTGCAACAGGTTATCGGCAGCAAGACGAAAAACATACGTCGGCAACGTTTCCCATCCGAACGTGCGGAACAAAAATGCGGCATTTAACTCTTTCATGCCTTCGAAAAACAGAATCACCGCGCCCATCATCACCTGTGGTTTCAGTAACGGGAAGTAAACGCGCACCCCGCGTTGCCAGAGCGAAAGACCCGCAGCCTCGCTGGCCCGATCGAGCAGGCTCGGAATGCTCGCCATACGTACACTGAGCGGCTCCAGTACAAAACGACTGAATTTGGCGCAGTAAACCAGCACCATGATCAACCAGACGCAGGAAAACAGCGGGGGAGAAAACGGTATCTCCGCCAGCATCGCCAGAGAACGGAGCCCGTTATCGAGCGCAATCAGCGGAATGGCAATGCCCGTCGCCAGCGCGGCCCCCGGAAACACATACCCCCACTGCGCCAGCGCGAAAGAAACGCGTCCGGCACGCAAGCCCGCAAGACGAATAAACAACAGAAAAGGGATCATCATCAGGCACAGAATAACAGCGGCTAGCGATGCCATGGTCAGACTGTTCAACAGCGCGTCGAGCAGCGTTGCGTTCCAGCCGTCGCTGATATTCGCTAATTGCCAATACAGCAAACGCCCGAGCGGCAAGCCGAAAGCCAACAGCGCCAGCCCCCAGCATACCAGCGTGACCAAGCGCGCTTTGCCTGCCGTCAGCACCGGCTTGGCGACGTAATCCGTGCTACCCGGAAAGGTATTTTGCCGCTGCTGCCGGGCAAAGCGCAGCCCAAGCCAGGTAAACAGTACAACGAAAGGCAACAGAGAGAGCGTCCAATGGGCGACGGCCTGAGTATCCCCTTGCAACACGCCAGCATCGATCAGACGCGTTGTCAGCGTCGGCAGTGCCAGCAAGCGCGCGGTACCATAATCATTCAAGGCCTCGACGGCCACCAGCATGGCCCCCATCCCGATAACCGGGCGCACCAGCGGGAAAGATAAACGCCAGAATACCTGACGCGGCGTCAGTTTGAGTAGCTGCGCAGCCTGCAACCAGTGCGGAGGTTGGGATTCCAGCGCATGACGCACCGGCAGATAAACATACGGGTAAAAAGCCAGCGCCAGCGCGACGCAAGCGCCCGACAGCGTTAGGCGGTGCGCGCTTTCCTCGTTGAACGCAGGGAGATCAAACAGGGACCACAGCACACCATGTTGCCCCAGCATATCGGCATAAAAATCAGCCATCAGAAAGGCGGGCATCGCCAGCGGCAAGCACAAGGCCCAGGCGACACCGCGTTTGCCGGGAAAACGGTAATAGGCCATGACCCAGGCGGCAGGCAGCCCAATCAGCAGGCTCAGCGCCACCGCACCACAGACCAGAATCGTCGTATGCAGCAGATAAAGCGGCATCCCCTGCTGCCACAGTGCCAGCAGGCCGCCAGCCTCGGGCCAAAATGCCAGCGCAAAGACGATCCCCACGGGAAGCAAAAATGCTCCGTTAATCACCCAAAAACTGATACGCCAGAGACCCACTATCATCACACCAGCAACGGTAAATCCTATTGACCATCCTCTATTAATAACAGAGGCTGCGCGCGGCGTCATGTTATCAACACGGAATAAATGGGGCTTAATCCGGCCATTGCACTCAAGCGTACAGAGTGGCACATCAGGGAATAACCGGTTTTACTAACCTGAACGCGTAAAATAAACCTTGAACCCACTTACCCCATCTGTGATAACGTCATTTTACGATTGTTGATACAGGTTTAATCATGAAACGCTCTGCGCTGGCACTGCTGCTTATGAGTCTGATGGGATTTTCGTCAGCCAGTAACGCACTGAATGAATTTGAGGCAGAAGATCTCGCTGACTTGACGGCCATTTTCGTCTATTTGAAAAACAACTGTGGCTATCAAGACATTCCCAACGATCATATTCGACGCGTGCTGATCTCTTTCGCGCAACAAAACCGTTGGAATCTCAACAATTACAGTGACTTTGATATGACCCGCCTGGGTGAGGATAGCTACCGCGATCTGAGTAATATCCCCATCCCGACCCCCAAAAAGTGTCAATCACTGGCACAAAACTCACTCGGCCTGCTCGCTTACGCAAAATAATGCTCGCGTAACGTTTCCCGCACTGCCTGAAATTTCGCCGTGCATGCCATCAGCGAGTTAGCTATGATGGCGCGCTCATTTTCACGGCAGTTATCGCAGAGGAAGCCCTGACATGTCCCGAAAAGAGATGTGGCATGAAACGTTACATGCCAGCTTCGGCCAGTATTTTTCCATTGACCGGGTGCTGTTTCATGAAAAAACTGCACATCAGGATCTGATTATCTTCGAAAATGCGGCGCTGGGGCGCGTGATGGCCTTGGATGGCGTGGTGCAAACCACCGAACGCGACGAATTTATCTACCATGAAATGCTGACCCATGTCCCTCTGCTGGCCCATGGCAATGCCAAGCGTGTGCTGATCGTCGGCGGCGGCGATGGCGGCATCCTGCGCGAAGTGTGTCGCCATCCGGAAGTAGAACACATCACCATGGTGGAGATTGATGCGGGTGTGGTCAGTTTCTGCCGCCAGTATCTTCCCAACCACAGTGCCGGAGCTTATGACGATCCGCGTTTAACGCTGGTGATCGCCGACGGCGTTGATTTTGTCAGCCAAAACCGCGACAGGTTTGATGTGATCATTTCTGACTGCACCGATCCCATCGGCCCCGGAGAAAGCCTTTTCAGCTCAGCGTTTTACGATGGCTGTGCGCGCAGCCTGAATCCTGGCGGCCTGTTTGTGGCGCAAAATGGCGTCTGTTTCCTGCAACAGGATGAAGCCATCAACAGCCATCGCTTACTTAACCGTTCCTTTTCGGATGTCACCTTCTATCAGGCGGCGATCCCCACCTATTACGGTGGCATCATGACCTTTGCCTGGGCCAGTAACGATCCGGCATTGCGCCAGGTAGCGCAGGAGACGCTTGCCGCACGCTATCATGCCTCTGGCATTACCTGCCGTTACTATACGCCGGCAGTCCATACCGGTAGCTTTGCGCTGCCACAATATCTACTGAATGCATTAGCCTGACGCTTGCAGCCATAAGGGGGTGACGAAAATTGCACAAGCTGAAACTGCACGGCTTTAACAACCTGACCAAAAGCCTGAGTTTTTGTATCTACGATATCTGCTATGCCAAAACCGCTGACGATCGCGACGGCTATATCGCCTATATTGACGAACAGTACAACGCCAATCGTTTGACGGAGATCCTGACAGAAACCTGCGCGATCATTGGTGCTAATGTGCTGAACATCGCACGGCAGGACTACGATCCTCAGGGCGCCAGCGTGACCATTCTGGTCAGCGAGGAACCGATGGATCCGCGCGATGTCGATAACTCCGAACATCCCGGACCGCTGCCCCATTCCGTGGTTGCGCATCTGGACAAAAGCCATATTTGTGTACATACCTACCCGGAAAGCCATCCCGAAGGTGGCCTGTGCACCTTTCGCGCCGACATTGAAGTGTCAACCTGCGGCGTGATTTCCCCACTAAAAGCGCTGAATTACCTGATTCACCAGTTGGAATCCGATATTGTCACCATTGACTACCGCGTGCGCGGCTTTACACGTGATATCAACGGGGTGAAACATTTCATCGACCATCAGATCAATTCCATTCAGAACTTTATGTCGGAAGATATGAAGTCGCTGTATCACATGATGGATGTGAATGTGTATCAGGAGAATATGTTTCACACCAAAATGCTGCTCAAGGATTTCGATCTGCGGCACTACCTGTTCAACGCCGCGCCGGAAAATCTGCAAGCGGCCGAACGTAAAAGGATCACCGATCTGCTCTATCATGAGATGCGAGAGATCTACTACGGTAGGAATCTTCCGGTTTTGTAGACGATGCACCGACGGGCCCACAGCGGCCCATTTTTTTTATTCTCAACGCTGTCCCCGTTTTCCGCTTGGTAGTGCAGCCCTCTTCCCCCCATTCAGGTGTCGACCTGAACCCATTCGCACTAAACACCATATATTGTATGGTTGAAATTAAAAACATCTACATCTAGTATTTAAACACGCCACGGTTATCGATGAGGCGCGTTTCGCAGAAAGGCGGCAGCGGAAGGGTGTCACAAGGCCGCTTCACCATACTGACTTTAACCCAAAAGGTAAATACGAATCATGCGCATTACTATTTTCACTAAACCGCACTGTGTTCAGTGCAATGCGACGTGCCGTGCTTTGGATAAACAAGGTATCGCTTATCAGCTTATCGACCTGACGGAAGACGAGCAGGCGTTACAGCGGGTAAGGGCATTGGGTTATCAACAGGTGCCGGTCGTGATGACAGAAGATGACCACTGGAGCGGTTTTCGCCCGGATAAACTCGGCGCGTTGCGCTCAGCGCAGTTGCAGTAAGGGGGCGTAATGAATCCACTGGTCTATTTTTCCAGCCAATCGGAAAACACGCATCGGTTTATCGCTCGTGTGGGTCTGCCCGCCCTGCGCATTCCGATAGCAGAAGACCAGCCGGTACTCAACGTGGCACAACCGTTCATTCTGGTGGTGCCCAGCTACGGCGGAGGAAGCAGCAAAGGTGCCGTGCCGCACCAGGTGATTCGCTTCCTCAACGACGCCAACAACCGGGCCGGTCTGCGCGGCGTGATTGCCGCAGGCAATATGAACTTCGGCACTGCGTATTGTCTGGCGGGTGACATCATCGCGCAGAAATGCCAGGTGCCGTACCTGTACCGCTTTGAACTGCTCGGCACACCGGAAGACGTCATCAATGTGCGCAAAGGAGTAACCCAATTTTGGCAACAACATCCGTAATCAACACCCCCGTGCAGGGAAAAAGCGATAACGCGCTTGATTACCATGCGCTCAATGCCATGCTGAATCTCTATGATGCTGACGGGCACATTCAGTTTGAAAAAGACCGGCTGGCGGCACGACGCTATTTCCTCCAGCACGTAAACCAGAACACGGTGTTTTTCCACAATCTGGAGGAGAAGCTGCGCTATCTGGTGGAGGAAGGCTACTATGAAGCTGAGGTATTGGAACAGTATCAATTCAGTTTTATCAAGAGCCTGTTTCAGCAAGCCTATGCGCACAAATTCCGTTTCCAAACCTTCCTCGGTGCGTTCAAATATTACACCAGCTATACGCTGAAAACCTTTGATGGTAAACGCTATCTGGAACGCTATGAGGATCGGGTCTGTCTGGTTGCCTTGGCGCTAGCCAAAGGCGATACCCAACTGGCAAGCGCCCTGGTCGACGAGATCATCAGCGGACGTTTTCAACCCGCCACGCCAACCTTTCTCAACTGCGGTAAAAAACAGCGCGGTGAGTTGGTCTCCTGTTTTCTGTTGCGTATCGAAGACAACATGGAATCTATTGGGCGTGCCATCAACTCGGCGTTGCAGCTCTCCAAGCGTGGCGGTGGCGTTGCCTTTACCTTGACCAACATTCGTGAAACCGGCGCGCCGATCAAACGTATTGAAAACCAGTCTTCCGGAATCATCCCCATCATGAAGATGCTTGAGGATGCGTTTTCCTATGCCAATCAACTGGGTGCACGGCAAGGTGCAGGCGCTGTCTACCTCAACGCGCACCATCCTGACATTTTGCGTTTTCTCGACACCAAGCGTGAAAACGCCGATGAAAAAATCCGCATCAAAACGCTCTCTCTTGGCGTAGTGATCCCGGATATCACCTTCCAATTGGCGAAAACCAATCAGGTGATGTACCTGTTCTCTCCCTACGATGTGGAGCAGGTGTATGGCGTGCCCTTCTCGGAAATCAGCGTGAGCGAGAAGTACCATGAAATGGTAAATGACAAACGCATCCGTAAATCGCAAATCAAGGCGCGCGAGTTTTTCCAGATTCTGGCAGAAATACAGTTTGAGTCTGGCTACCCCTACATGATGTTTGAAGATACGGTGAATCGCGCCAACCCGATTCATGGCCGAATCACCATGAGCAACCTGTGTTCGGAGATCCTTCAGGTCAACGAAGCCAGCCTTTACGATGACGACCTGGGCTATCGCCACATCGGCAAGGATATCTCGTGTAATCTGGGATCGCTGAACATCGCCAAAACCATGGATTCACCTGATTTCGGCAATACGGTGGAAACCGCTATTCGCGCCTTGACGGCGGTTTCTGACATGAGCCACATCGGGTCTGTGCCCTCCATCGCCAAAGGCAATGATGACTCTCATGCCATTGGCCTCGGACAAATGAACCTGCACGGTTATCTGGCGCGGGAACGGATTTTCTATGGCTCACCGGAAGGCATCGATTTTACCAACATCTACTTCTACACCGTGGCATATCATGCACTGCGCGCCTCTAACCAACTGGCGATTGAGCGTGGGCGCACTTTTGCCGGGTTTGCACAATCGACCTATGCGTCCGGCGACTATTTTACCAAATACATCGAACGTACCTGGCAGCCGGAAACGCAACGCGTGCGTGAACTGTTCGAGGCGGCGCAGATTGTCATTCCTTCCCAGCAAGCGTGGGCTGAGTTGCGCGATTCCGTGATGGCGCACGGGCTGTATAACCAGAATTTACAGGCCGTGCCGCCCACCGGATCGATTTCTTACATCAACCATGCAACCTCCAGCATTCATCCCATCGTGTCGCGTATTGAGATCCGCAAAGAGGGCAAGATTGGTCGCGTGTACTACCCTGCCCCCTATATGACCAATGACAATCTGGATTACTACCAGGACGCTTACGAAATAGGCCCGGAAAAAATCATCGACACCTATGCCGCCGCCACCCAGCACGTCGACCAAGGGCTGTCGTTAACCCTGTTTTTCCGCGATACCGCCACCACCCGGGATATCAACAAGGCACAGATTTATGCCTGGAAACAAGGCATTAAAACCATCTATTACGTGCGCATACGCCAGATGGCGCTGGAAGGTACCGAAGTGCAAGGCTGTGTCTCCTGTGCGCTCTGATAGGTTTCTCGAAGGAATTTAACGATGACTCTGCTCACACGCGTAAAAGCGATCAACTGGAATAAAATCGAAGACGACAAGGATTTGGAAGTATGGAATCGTCTGACCAGTAACTTCTGGCTGCCGGAGAAAGTACCGCTGTCGAACGACATTCCCTCCTGGGGCACGCTAACCCCTCAAGAGCGCCAGTTGACCATTCGCGTTTTTACTGGCCTCACGTTGCTGGACACGATACAAAACACCGTGGGCGCCCCCACCTTGATGCCAGACGCCGTCACCCCGCATGAGGAAGCGGTGTTGTCCAACATCAGCTTTATGGAGGCGGTGCACGCCCGGTCATACAGTTCTATTTTCTCGACACTCTGTCTCACCAGCGAAGTGGATGATGCCTATCGCTGGAGTGAAGAAAACGCCACACTGCAAAAAAAAGCCACACTGATTCTTGAACAATACCGCAGCAACGATCCCTTAATGAAAAAGGTCGCCAGCGTATTTCTCGAATCTTTTCTGTTCTATTCCGGCTTTTATCTGCCGATGTATTGGTCCAGCCGTGCCAAATTGACCAACACCGCCGATCTGATTCGTCTGATTATCCGTGATGAAGCCGTGCACGGGTATTACATTGGCTATAAATTCCAACAGAGCCTCGCCACCGTTGACACAGCAAGGCAACAGCAGATAAAGGACTACGCCTTCGATTTAATGCAGGATCTTTATGACAACGAAATCCTCTACACAGAAGCGCTGTACGACGGTGTGGGCTGGACCGAGGATGTGAAAAAGTTTCTGCATTATAACGCCAATAAAGCGTTGATGAACCTTGGTTATGAAGCCCTGTTCCCTGCCAACATGACCGATGTTAATCCGGCCATTCTTTCCGCATTGTCACCCAACGCGGATGAAAATCACGATTTCTTCTCCGGATCGGGCTCCTCCTACGTCATCGGCAAGGCGGTGAATACCGAAGATGACGATTGGGATTTTTAAGCGACAAAATGCGGCCCGGAAGCAATGCATCCCGGGCCCACCTCCCTCTCAGCACGACGTAACCGCGTTAACGCAGAAAAAAATAGCCGTGGGGAATGGGCGGCGTAGCCGATACTTTTCGCGGTACGGGCGTCCTGACCCTGCTGCGGTTACTGTCCATCGAAAAATTGTTTAAAGAAAAAATCCCTCTATGCGTTATCCGCCACAGCAGATAAAGGGAGTATTCACTGCGAATATCCATTTTTCGCTTTAAACGACTAATAACGGAGTAGGCTATATCCTTAAGCCCGGCAGGAATACGGCCATGCGTTATCTCCTCCCAGTACTTTAACAGTTGTCGCTCGTGTGAGTTAAACCTGACATAGGCGCATTTCTCTTTGTCTAGCGATCCCAACCAAGAGTGGCTTAGCATAAATAAATCACGATTGGCGATATCTGAGGATACCACGATACAATAAGGACTCAGCACCAAATGTCGCTTCAACCGCCGTAGCTTAATTACATCAGAAAAAAAGATACGATAGACAATGATATCGCTGTTATTAGCAAGTAATAACTGATTTGTTTTCTCCATCTCATGAAAGGTTTGATTACCTATAACCAACGCATTACGGTATTCCCCCCTACGTGTTAGCTTTTTCTCGTTGTAGTGATCGAATACATCCACATCAGGATTGCCATCGAATTTTTTATAAAAAAGATCGCTCAACCCTATATAACGATAATAGAGTGTATCCGCAATAACTATTGTTCTCATACCCCCCCCAAACATGGAAACAACTTATCGATTAAAACCACTTTTATCGATAAAATTAATTTTTTCTTTTTTGGATATTTTTGCCAAAATATTTACCAAACTTAAGTAATTATCCACCACAAATGCATTATCATTGCCGACACAGAATTCCTTCCAAAACTTAATATTTTTACCATCAAGACCGTCCTTAGCCAAGGAAATAAAAAAAATATCCACCTCCACTGTTTTATGGATTTTATTATAATTTAACAAACCCTCTTTTATGCGTTTGCAAATATGGTATTCCTTATGAAGCGCTGTAGCCAATTCTTTCGGCCTACCGCTATCTTCCCCATCAGTAACCATGATAATAACTTTTTTAGGGTTAATACCCTTAGCAATCACAGGTAGCGATCGCAACAAACCACTGCTACTGTCTGTATTTCCTCCTTGTATCTTCATTGTTTTAAAATGAGAGATGACATCAGCCTTCGAGGTTAATTCAATCAAATATGAGGTCGGAGACTCTCTGTTTCGCGAAAATTCGGCATAATCAGTTATCTTCTTTACATCAGATTCGCGTGGTAACTTTATTGTATGCCAATGATCAAAACACATATTGTTAAACATGCCATCTTTATCATGATAAGGAAAGTAGGTATAAGTAGTAACTGAGTTTTCAGAAAACAAATAGTCATCCTTCAACGTTTCATCGAAATCAATAGTTTCAACATTTACCACATTTAAATAATTTTTTGCCAGTGTGGATAATTTATCAGCCTTATGATAATGAAGAGTAAACTCTTCAGGATGTGCCCGCAAATTGGCACGAGGATCAGCATCACAGCTATAAAAAGGAAATGAATTTCCATTCATTTTTGAAATTTCAGCACACCATTTTTTATCATCAACCATTTGCGCCATAGTAAGCCCCAAACCAGGTGAGACGATTGATTTATAATAAGAGGTGATGATCTCATCCTGCTGGTTGATATCCTTATTTTTCAAAGCAAAGTTTTTGTTATACCAAAAATCGAAATCAACCCTTTTATTTTTAAACTCCGCATACTCTTTTTTAAGTTTTCCAACAAAAGAACAGCCTGTTTCTTTTCCACCAAAAACATTTTTTTTACTCAATTTAACAGGAACGCCAATGTTAAAAGGGACAATGCCAATGGTGTTTTTCTCGTTACTATTAAGAATAGTTTGAGAGAAATTCACTACTGCATCTTTTAAAATATCATATTTAATACCAGATTTCAGCCCATTAATCTCACCGCCCATAGAAGAAGAAATATCTACAACAAAAACAAAATCCGTAGGGAGACTTTTCTGTTCCATCGATTTTCTGACTGTACCGGCAGAACTGTCAGCACGAATAAGGACATTATCGCTAAATCCCACCTCGTTATATTTCTTGAAAATAGGATGTAATATTGCGATCCCTGATGCATTATAATCAATTGAGGTTAACTTTTTTGCATTATCACGGTTTAAACTGACCATAACGTCCAGATCGTTATCATTAAAGGCTACGTTGGGCAGATAATAATTCAGATAGCGGCTCAGAAGCTTTTCATTCGCCTCCTTGTTGCCATGCTTGATACCACATTCTTTATCAGCAACGTAATCGCAGCGATCGTTTATCGCAATGGCTAACACCCCCTGATTCATCGCATCAGCCAATCGGGCGCGGTTTGCCTGAAAATGAGCTCCATCAAGTGCTAAAGAAAAAAACATCAGCAGCATTGGAAACATAATAGCAAACAACAATGTCGTTGCCCCAGACTCTCTGCGGAATACCAAGAGAAAGAAATCAACAGCATGTTTTATCTTCATGACTCTCCCTGAGATGATTATCGAACGCCAAAAAACTCACCGAGGAATTACCGCATTACTAACCGAGATATTTCCAATAGATAGTCCAATAGCATTTAACATTCTTATTAATAAACTATACTGACCTTGAGTACAGAGGGTGACTTGATAAACAGGTAGCCAACGCCCCCCCTGCACTGATGCAGTATCAGCATGAGAAAAAGGGGAAAGCGGAATTCGTTTAGTAAAATCCTTGGCAAAGTCAGACTTTGGACAATAGTCATCCTTAACATTATCAACAGTAAACGCTATCGGGCTTCCTTTTAATTTTTTCTCTGATTTGGCAGCATCATCGAAATAGATTGCATCCACGTAGAGATTGTACTTTTTTCCGATGTGAGTTTCAGCCAAGAGCATCGCCGCCAACATATCTAACTGATCGACATCATCCTGTGTCAAAACTTCTTTTCCTTGATAAAGTGCTGTGCGCTCACGCAACACACTGGCAAGAGACTGACTGACACGTTCCATATATCCTTTGTTTAAAAAATATCGACTGTAATCAATTAATAAAAAACAAAGCAGCATAATAGAAAAAAAATAGAAAATAAACTCAATCACTACACTTCCTTTCTCACTTTCTATCCCAAACAGCAATTTTCTTTTTCTGTAACGCGAAGACATATTACAATTCTCCTCGCTGAAATTCCTGAACAAAAGCAATCTTTCGCTTCCATCGCTGTTCAACCATCACCGTTGGAAATATAAAGAAGAGAGGTTGATAATGAATGTTAACATCATACAGCGCCAACGGTTTTCCAACCGCATGGGTAGATGAGCAATGTTTGCCATTCTCAATTAACGCAGCAATGTCATTACAATATTGTGCAGATACACGTATCGTATTTTTTTGGGTAAATAACGGCCATACATCTAAACGCTCATTAAAGGCTTTCTTGAAATAAGCGCGGTAATCACTATCAGGCTGACGAAGCGATGTACGATAGCTGGATTCGGCCAGAATCAAATCCAGCGCAGATGAAATATAAACCACCCGACACAGTTCTGCGAGAAAAAGAAGTGCCATAATAAAAGGGATAAGGATCAAAGAAAACTCAAGCGCGGCACTTCCAGTACTCGAACGGTACCATAAAAGCACATATTTCCTTTTGTTGTTCAATTTTTAATCCTTCTTACTTACACAGCCCACAACAGCCAATAGCCACAGCAGATAGCAACACCGTAGGGTACGGTGATGACATTCTGTTTTGAGAACACTCGGTAATATAAACACGTAAGCAACGTGAGTGGGATCCCTGCCATTCCCGTCAATAAGAGAAAATCCCCTATATGTGGCGTTGAAAGCCCCGTTGATAATGCACATACCAGTTTAATATCACCTGCACCTATTACTCCTGCTACAGAGAAAACAAAACCGACACAAAACAATAGCGACAATATAATTAATGAGAGATCGTCAACATGGTGAAAAGCTAATAAAAGTGAAAGCAAAAAGATAAGCAATGTTGTCACATTGGTAATTTGTCTAAAACGAATATCTGTATAACAAACGAATATCAATATTACACTGATAGCTATTGCCAGCATCCCTTCTACTTTCACTTTTAGTTGTCCCTTAAACATGCCAGAAGCGTTTATAATCCACTGAATAGTATGGTGTATGCAATCGACAGGCGATACGGTAATCAACGTAATACAATTATAAACCGCCTAACAACACCAGCTCAGAGAAAATAAATAAAAGGAGCCCCAAAAAGATTAGCCGTGATAGAAATCAAACACCAATCTTTCCGGTTCTGATTTTTCAGCCGCAAGGTGGAACACTTTCAACTTATCCAGTTTTTTCTTTAATATGAACTTAACAAGAATAGTGTTATTATCTTTATGCGCAATTGAAATTGACCGTACATTACCATCTACCATCAAGCTGTTTCCTATGCGTAATATGTCATCACTTGCCGTCACGCCTTGTAATTCATAGACTACCTGGTTCAGTGCCCGATCACCAAGTTGTTTAATTGCAATTCGTTCCCGAGATGCCATTGCCATGCGGAAATACTTTTCATGTTGTCCCGCCCGGACCGCAATAATCTCGTTATTATGTTCTTTCGATAACGGTAAAGCGGGCGTAGCGTCTTCATCACCTTGGCCTTTTTTTATCAATACCTCTTGCTTAGCCAGCAATTCGCGTTGCTGTAACTGGAGTTGAGAGCGGGGCTTGATTTTTGATAACGATTCAAGCAAACCATCACTGACATCAACGTTCTTTGCTCGATGCAGCACCGCTTCCGCGCCCTCAAAATCCCGCATTTTCACCAGCACAAACACTAAATTATGTAATAGGTTTTCACCCGTATACCCTCGCGCATATAAGGGTGCCAGATAATCCCTCGCGGTAGGATAATCCTCCTGCATGATGGCCAGCATCGCCAGGTTGTTAATGACCTTATCTTCATCAACAAAATGCGTCCGAGCTTTATCGAACGATGCCTTGGCAGCAAGATAATCGCCCTGCTGCGCCAGCAACACGCCTTGTGTGTTTAACGCTTCCCCGTGTTCAGGATTTTTACTTAAAGCCGCCCTGACGCAACCAAGCGCTTGCGCGATCTGTCCCTGTTCCAGCAAATTCTTGCCTTCAAGCAACAGAATATCTTCATCGGGATTATCGACCAGCAAAGGCGCTAAATAATGCCTTGATGATTCATAATCCATGGCAGAGTGGTAATGATTTGCCAAAATATACCGTGTTTTTGCATCCTCTTTTCGATTTAGTTTTTCACGATATAACTTAATGAGTCCTTGGAAATCATTCATCTTGGTAAGAATAAACTCCTTCTGTTCCTCATCGATAGCATCGTGATCTCCGGCTTTCGTAACACACCCGCCGAGCAACAACCCTGAAAGTAATAATAAAATATTAACTAACTTCCCCATAATGCCATCATCCCTATCAAACCTGGTCCGACAATTATTGCCAACAATGGAAACATAATAAAGCCAATCATCGGCATGGTCATTTTGGCAGATAAGCTTGCCACTTTTTCTTCCATATCGAGTAACTGTATATCTCTCATTTCCTTGCCTAAAGCGATTAACACTTTATAAATGGATGAGCCAAAATTTATGCTCTGCTGCAATGTAGTACAGAACATTCTCACTTCATTACTGGCCATCTCTTGATAAAGTTGTTCCAACGCAGCATTGATTCCACTCACCTCTGTTTTTAGCATCACACGTTCCAGAATTCTGGCAATATCCTTATTAACATGTTTAGTGTTATCACTAATATATCGCATAGATTTTTCAACAGTCATTCCAGACTGAATACAAACCGCCATCATATCAATAATAAAAGGTAAATCATTTGATATGCTTTTTAAGCGTTTTCCAATAATACGTTTTTTTACCATATCAGGTAAAATAATGACTGCCACACTCAGTATTAAAAGACAGATGAGTAAAACATTCATCGACACCTGAAGCACACCACTGATGCTCAGTAAAAATAATATGCCGCCAAGCGTAACGACGGTTAACATTTTTAGTAGCACATTTTTATCTAACAATGATGCAATCGAAATTAAACGACTTGATTTTATCATAATCGTTTCAACATGCGATGCGTCATCCTGGCTTGCAGCCTCACTCAATGAATGCTTATGTACATTCAACAACCCTAATGACCTGTTTTTATTCTTGTCTTTGAAAAAATGGATGAGAAGTCCACCCAGGCCCAATACTATCATGAGCAGTGAAAATAGATAAAACATAACTCACCTATAGCTTATTCATCATTAACCAAAGAATAAAAATGCCTGAGGAAATGCTACCTATCGCATAATAAAGTATGACTTTACCCATTGGATCATAAAGCAATATAGCAAAACTGTCTGGAGAACTGTATTTTATAAAAAAGAAGAAAAAAATCGGGATGGCTGTTAATATTTTTACAGACATTCTTACTTCAGATGTCATGGCTAACTTTTTTCTATCAATAATTCTTCCATTGGAGATCATGGCTGCTAACCGCGTCATAACGTCCTTGATTTGCCCTCCCCCCTTCATATTCACCAAGACAGTGACAATAAAAAAGTAATATTCTCTATAAGGTAAACGCCGATACGAATCCATCAAAACACTTTCAATATCCTCACCGATTTCAAGGCGCTGAGATATTTTTCTAAACTCTTCACCAACAATACCTGCAACTTTCTCACCACACTGTTCAATGCCGAGCATCACTGAATTCCCAGCGCTAATAACGCTGTTAATTATATTCAACGCTTCCGAAAATGCGGTTTCAAAGGCTATTCGTGCCTCTTTTTTACTCCGTTGAAAAAGTATATACAATGTCAACAACAACATGAGCGGTGATACAATAAGCACATCAAGTTGTAAATACTCCAGGCTACTATAAATGCTTGCCCCTTGAACAGCGAAGACAATCAAACCATTTTTTAACGCCAGGTCATACTTTTTACCCAGCAAATACCGGGAAATATCACTGAAAAGCGTCACCAGATGTTGCCATAATATGTGCTGTTTAAGTTGGTGGGTTAACTTGTTGGTTTTCGGCACGGTAGCAACGTGACGTAATCGTTGAATGTTTTTTTTCTTCCGATGCCCTAGCACGAGTTGGAGCAAGCCAAGCAGGAGCATGCTTGTGAAGATAACGATCATGGTAATTTATTTCCGAACAGTTGCTTCAAGGGTTCTTGCATATCATGGATTATTGCCTGTTGGTACACGGCTGAGCGCTGTAATAGACCGTAAGAGGTAAAACTTCCCTGAATTTCCCCCGTTTCAGAGCGTTCTGCCTGCGCGGAATAGCTGAAAATATCTTGCAAGATAATGTTATCGCCCTCCATCCCCATCACTTCTGTAATGTTGATGACTTTTCGTGAGCCATCAGGCAAACGCGATACCTGAACAACAATATGGATGGCCGATACGATATTGCGGCGGATTGCTGTAAGGGGAAGCGCCGCGCTTGACATCATGACCATACTTTCCAGACGCGCCAAGGCATCGCGTGGGGAGTTGGCATGCAAGGTTGACATGGAGCCATCATGGCCGGTGTTCATTGCCTGCAACATTTCGAACGCTTCTTCTCCCCGGCACTCTCCGATAATGATGCGATCGGGTCTCATACGCAGTGCATTGACCACGAGATGACGCATTGTAATCTGGCCTTGGTTCTCAGCACCGGCCATACGGGTTTCCAGCCTGACAACGTGCGGTTGCTGTAAACGTAGCTCAGCCGCATCTTCCAGTGTCAGTACCCGCTCCCCTTCATCGATATAATGGGACATGGCATTTAATAGGGTTGTTTTCCCTGACCCGGTCCCGCCAGAAACAATAATGTTGACGCGACAGCGACTCGCGATGACCAGGAAATTAGCCATCATTTCATTCATACTGCCGTACTCAATCAGATTGGCCAGCGTTCTCTGCCCGGAGCCAAACTTACGAATAGAGATCGAAGCCCCATCCAGTGCAACAGGCGCAATGACCACGTTCAGGCGACTCCCGTCAGGCATGCGCGCATCGACCAACGGCTGCGAGTCATCAACGCGGCGCCCCACCCGCGCAACCAGTCGGCGCGCAATATCAATCAACTGCTCGTTGCTGATAAAACGCTTATCGACTAATTCCAATTTCCCCGCGCGCTCCACAAAAATACGTTCGGGCCCATTGACCAGAATGTCGCTGACACTTTCATCCTCCATCAACTCACGCAGCGGCCCATACCCCGTAATCTCATCGGCAATAAGCTCGCTTAAGCAGTTGCAAACCCGGCTTGAAAGATATTGTCCTGTGCTATTCATCACGCGTTGAATGGCGTCGTTAACTTCTCGCAGCAGCGCATCGCGCTGATTCTTCAACTCATCAATGCGTTCTAAATCGATATTTTTGAGCACCTGCTCGCGAAAATAGAGCAGCGTGCTGTTCATTTCAGTTTCAAGATTCATCGCCGTTTCCCCCTATCACCTGTTCCATTTCCCACCTCCCTGATATCAAACAGACCAAAAATCACACGGCCGCATTTTGACGCGCGGGGCGAAGAAAAGTCGGTAGAGTAAACAGGGTTTTACGGGAGGACGGAGGGCCCAATGATTTGCCTAACAGGTGAGCAGCAAGTCGATAGAGCGCACTCTCTGAGGAGAGTGGATTATGGTGAACGTTGTAGGCATTTACGCTAAAAATATCGAGCCCGAGATACTCTTCAATATCAGCGTTAACAAGTTCATCCGTATTTTTGGGATGACTCTCGTTTAAACACAGCAAAATACGTACTTCTTTCAGTGGGTTTGCCAACAAGAAACGTTTATGTTCTTCAAGTATATTTTTCGCCACACGCAATGAGGCTAACGCCCGTGAAATGACCAACACAATGACATGGGACTGCATGAATACCTGTTCCAGCTGCTGTTCGACGTGTGTGTGAATTCCATGATCAAAGAAAACCAGGTTATAACGATTAAACGCGGTATCCTCATACAGCCATGCAGCGTCGCACGTTTCCATTTTTACCGACTGATGAGCGGTAAGATCGGCAATGCTGCCGTCGCTGGGTAACGCTTTAGCTAACAATAAATCCAAATCCCGGCTGCCACTGCAACCCTGCACCAACAGCATGGGTATTGAGGTCAGCATTCCCGCAGCCTTAAAAAGCTGATGCGCCACGGTGGATGCTCCTGCCCCTCCCTTGCATCCCAGAATGCTGATTTTCATTGTTGCTCGGTTATGTGCAGCCGGAATAGGGTCACGAATCAGATCGGGCAGTTGCGGTAACTGCGAGCCAATATGTAAATAGTTAGCGCCTGCTATCATCAACGCATGAGCAAAGCGGATTGAGTCATTATTACCCACGAGAATCGGTTTTGCCGAAACCGGGATGAGTAGCGCAACCATCTGCATAATAAGTTCAACATTATCCACATCATTAATATCAACAATGACCGCGATGGCATCGCTGGCACCTGGATTATCACTCATGGTAAAAAAATCCGCTTCATGCGGTATGACATCAGCCAAATGATGCATCAGCAGTTGGCTGACAATATCAGACATCACATCAGGACTTGGTGAAATAATTAAAATGGGCTGTGCAAATTTTTTCTTCTGCGACTTCACCGCTGTATTCTTATTATTCGATTTGGTATCAAAAAATAATTTCATGCGAAACTCCAATGTTCAGTGTACTGGCTTATCGCGACTATTTGGAAAATCCACCGCGGTCCATAAAACTGCGTGCATCACTGGCAAGCCGTCCTTCAAGGGTATTTTTATCTACTCCGCTATTAAAAAATAATTGAACGGAAGAGCTACGATGATAATCAGGCAACTTAATTTTCTGCCGTGATGCCGCAGATACTGGCTTTACAAGATCGACAGTAGCAAAAACCACCAACTCTGTTTTATTTCGCGCTGTGTGCGATTTACGCGCCAGCGCCCCAAGAATGGGAATGTCGCCAATGAAAGGGATTTTCGTCAATGATTCCACATCCTCCTCATTGAGTAATCCCCCAATCACAAAACTATCGCCATCTGCCAGTTCGATCGTCGAACTGGAACGCCGCGTTTTTATCTGAGGTATATTGTAATTATTGTACGCATAACTCCCAGCAACGCTGCTGATCTCATTCGAGATCAACAGTTTTATTTTCTGTTTCTTTTCAACTTTGGCAGCAACATTTAACCGAATACCATACTCTTTATATTGTACGGTAGTCCCCTCTTTGCTTTGCACTAAAAGCGGGATTTCTCCACCAACTAAAAAGCTGGCTACCTCACCGGACAACACCGTGAGATTGGGTTGCGCGAGTACTCTAGCCAAACTGTCATTATTAACGGCACTGATTGTGGTACTGATATTTTCTGCATCAAACCCATGTTTGAGGCCAATCAAACTGAAAACCCCTGGGTCATTAACAGCGCCATTGCCTTTAATCAGCCCACTCAGCGTTAAATTACTCCATTCAATCCCTAATGTGTCTGTGAATTTTTTACTTACCTCAACAACGCTAAGCTTAACATTAACTTGATTTGATGAGGGTAATTGCAATCTATTTATTACATTGCTATAAACTCTCTTTGTCATAAAGAAAACTTCTGAACTTTTCTGATCCTCAGAATCATTTTTCACCTTAAGTTCTCGACTTTCTTTTCCAACAACACTGCCCACCAGCTGATATACTGCCCCACGGGTTTCCTCATCGGGCACCGTTCCGGTCAGAATATAAGATTTATTTTCACCACTGATGAAGCTTTTAACCACTACTTGGCTTCCGGGAAACTCCAGCGCAATGCGCTGATTGATATCACCGAGAAAAGAATCAACATTTATCTGTAAATCAGCCAAAATTCTTGTGTCAGCATCATAGGCTGTGACCTCTGAAATACCGGGCGCTTTCGCATACAATACGATGGTATTTTCATTCAATACTTTATAGTCCGCTACCGTAGGATCTGAGATAAATACCGTATTAACACGGCCTTTGGTCCGTAATGTTTTTGACTGGCCTGGCTTTAAAAAGAGTTGATCGGCCATTGCCGCTAACGGATACACTAAAATCAGCGTTAGCATCAGGCTAACGTGAAATGAGAAGCGCTTCATAATCAAACTTTTTTCCTCTGTTAAAATTTCCCTATCAGCCCTAATAGACAAGACCTGTTAACCGCGCCACTCATGTGTGGGCCGCGAGCGGGGTTCATCAAACAGGGGCGCGCTGCTGACTGGCCATGTCGCCTCTTTGCCGGATAGCGTTTCACTGCCTCTTGAACGCAAGTCAATAGGGCCTCTGATTGAGGGAAATAGCAGTACCCTGGCGTTTCCTTCTAATCCTTTCAGCAGCTTGAGCTCTGCATCTCTCAGTTCCACCAGCAGTTGACTTCTGCTTTCTTGAGCCTTCTCTTTTTCATCCCGGTTTACCCGACGGATTGCCAATACACGCCTGTTGACCATAAGGGGTTTAAGCCGTGTATCACGAATAGATTTTGCGGGAGAGATGATGTCCTCACTTCCGTTATCGTCTTGGCGGAGCCCATATGCGAGATAGATATCCACACTGGCACCTGACTTTACATTGTTTAGCAGATAATTATCAGAAGCATCTAACTCAAAAGGATAAAGCACATTTCCTGGTGTGATAAACATGGCAATATAATCATCGCTTCCGGGTTCAACCAACGCGGTTGGCTGAAGATAACTGTCTTTGGCTACCGCACTTTTAAGTGCCCAATGCGTCAGGTCATTTTCCATTATATTGAACTGCATCTCTGTGCTTTCAGGTGATACAGATATATTTTTCAATTGAAAATCATCTTTCTTCAGAATACTGTTGGCAGCCAGATCGCGCTGGGCGACGGCCACGATAATGGTTTCTGTTAAAGAATGCGCCTGCATTTCACTCGCTCCTGGTGCTGGCGTATGTGCGGATTTTATATAGAATAAAATACCTATACCGCCAGTCAGGATCATTAACATGTAAATAATCAGTGCGCTCTTTTTCATTTCAACGCTAATCCGCTCTTGCTGTTGTTATAAAATAATCATCAGGTATAACACCCATTATAAAAACTCTTTTCGCTAATATATAGCTACCGCATGAACTCAATAAAGGCGTTCGAAATAGGCGCTCTATACACGCATGAAGGTATAAAGCACCTATTTTCAGGCTCACGTATCGCTATAAATTTCCAGAGAATAGTTAATAGCCTCTATTTAACAGAGTTCTCCACTGTAGTTTTGATCTTAGTGAAAATGCCAGCCAACATCTCTCTAACAGGCCCTTTTTCACCAAAAATAACTGTGACCACCGCAGCAACGCCCGCTGCCACAATAGCATACTCAACAGCGGTTACCCCGCGCTGATTATTTTTAAAATTATGCATTACCTCAGTGAAATATACATAACTCGAGATTGACTTCCCCTGAACATAGCGTACTAAAGAATACATATCCAATTATCTCCATTTATTAATGCTATTATTTCACCATGTCTTAGCATCTCACTTTCGACTTGGTAATATTCACACTCATTATTTTGCGGGGATTTTATAGCATCTCTTTTTCGCCATTAACAATGGTTATATTGTCAAAAAAAAACACAATAACGATTGTTAAAACCTATCAATTAACAAAACACTAGCAAAATTAAAAAAATAATAAGAATTTTCTTACTTATTAACCCCACCCCTTAAAATAAACATCAGCGAATATAACCTTTCTTTAAACACGCCTTAAGAATAACTAACCTAAATAAATTGGACAGATGTTCATTCATAAGAACATTAAAAAAACGGCATATCTACATCGAGCCATCAAAAAAAAGAATGATAAATCAACATTTAGCATTTTGCGCCAAACATTCAAAGATAAAAAAAATAAAATATCGACATTCACAATGAAACAATCAATTAAAATAAGCGACACAGCCTTAAAAATGAGATTGCTAACCTCACGCACACATGCAGCCCATGTGATATCAGGTCACTTTCACAGAGACAGTACATTGTTTTATTGTGAATTTATTAGTATTCAAAAGTAATAACAAACGCAGACAGAGGGTAATACACATTACCTTCAGTAAAGGTGGTATGGCTCAAACCAAGAAAATAAAATATGAATTATCTGATCAAAATTCCTATAACCGATAATATCTAACACAGCAAGCGGACCGATTCACTTACGTAATTTTATGACCGGATTTCATCTAACCAGCTTCAAAAGCGTGCTACAAGGTTAATACTTAGCATTTTCAGCACAGGAATTACTACACAATTTCGTTTTCTTTGCTGTTGATAAATTCATCAACCATCGAAAAAGCAAAAAAAAATGCTGATATAAGCGAACTTATATCAGCATTCTTTAGTTATTGGCGGAACGGACGGGACTCGAACCCGCGACCCCCTGCGTGACAGGCAGGTATTCTAACCGACTGAACTACCGCTCCCCATTAACATGCCCTTGCGAGCGGGATGAATACTAAGGTGATCTGAGTATGGCGTCAATGCTTTTTATAATCAATTCATACTGTTTGTTTATAATTACAGCGTCATGCTGCAATCATCATCAATCGGGTGGTGATTACTGGCGCCACAGGCAACTGCCCCCCTTTTTGGCAATCAGATCGAGGCGCGTTTCATGCGCGGCCAGCTCTTCCGCGCTGGCATAAACGATGGGCAAAGCAGACGCCTGCCGCGTAATTCGCTGCACGCTCTCACTTTCTGCACTCACTTGCTGGTTCTCACTCTCCATGGCAAACGCCAAAGAGGTTTGTCCCCCCGTCATGGCCAGATAGACATCTGCCAGGATTTCGGCGTCGAGTAACGCCCCGTGCAGCGTTCGTTTGCTGTTATCTATCTGATAACGGTCGCACAGTGCGTCCAGGCTGTTCCTTTTACCAGGAAACAGCTTACGCGCGACCATAAGGCTATCGGTGATCTTGCAAAAGGTCTCTGTCTTCGGGATATCCCGATTCAGCATCCGGAATTCATAGTCCATAAAGCCGATATCAAACGCGGCATTATGAATAACCAGCTCCGCACCGCGAATGAACTCAATAAACTCCTCGGCTACCTCAGCGTAGGCGGGTTTATCTTGTAAAAATTCATCGCTGATGCCGTGGACCATGAAGGCTTCCGGGTCAACCAATCTATCAGGCTTGATATACACATGATAATGGCGCCCCGTCAGGCGGCGATTGATGACCTCCACCGCACCGATCTCAATGATTTTATGGCCTTCATAATGAACACCGAGCCTGTTCATCCCCGTGGTTTCGGTATCCAGAACGATCTGTCGTGTAATTGCAGTGCTCATCGCTTTCGTTTTATGTCAGACTTACGGTTTTTATGATTAAGGCAGAGTCTACCAGAGATGACAAAGCAGGTAGAAATTTTCACCGATGGTTCTTGTCTGGGAAATCCCGGCCCGGGTGGTTATGGTGTTGTGCTGCGCTACAAGCAGCACGAAAAAACCATGAGTGCAGGTTATCATCTGACGACCAATAACCGCATGGAATTAATGGCGGCGATTGCCGCGCTGGAAGCATTGACGACCCCATGTACGGTGGTACTGAGTACCGATAGCCAATATGTGCGGCAGGGTATCACGCGCTGGATCCACAATTGGAAACTTAAAGGCTGGAAAACTGCTGACAAAAAACCGGTCAAGAATATCGATCTCTGGCAGCGACTGGATGCCGCTATTCAGCGGCATACGATGCGTTGGGAGTGGGTTAAAGGTCACGCGGGTCATCCAGAGAACGAGAAATGCGATGAACTGGCACGCCAGGCGGCCTCACACCCGACGCAGGACGATACCGGGTATCATCCGGAATAATCGGCTCAGAATGGCTTGTATCCTTTACGGTAACTCTTGGTTGCCCCCACCGCTCTGCGCACCGGTACCTTATTGAACTTCTGGCGCATAGGGGACATGGTGAGCGGAATGGTACGTTTGCGCGCAACCAGGAGCATCAGGCAGCCTAAGAGAGCAGAGTGAGGTGCTGATGTTGTTGTCATCTGCGGTATCTTCCACGGCACCACGTGGAAGGTCCCCTGATACAACACTTCATAATTGAGCAAGCTGAGCCAATCGATCATACGCATCTGCGTGAACATACGTGCGCAATAGGGTTGGCATTGACGAAGACCGGGCGTCAGCTTCCCAGCCCCGAGCAGGCTTATAGGATTAAAACCACTCAGCAATAGCCATCCGTCATTGATCAGTACCCGATCCACTTCGCGCAAAATACGATGTGGGTCCGACGAATAAGAGAGCGTATGCGCCAGCAAACAGGCATCTATAGACTTCTCAGAAAAGGGCAGTTGATAAGGATCGGCCAAGACATGCACATCATCAGCCGCATACGGGTTGATGTTGACCTGATGAGAAATGGCACACGTGTCCGTCGCGATAGCGTTGCTGAGCGCGCCGACTTTCAGTAAGTGGAAGCCGAACACACGCGGCCACCATGCAGCCAGTGCATGTTCAAGCGTCTGCTGGTAATGTGTGCCCCAAGGGATATCCTCCCAACACGTTGGCGTAGAGTAAGCCTGGGGCGTATGCGCTGGCTTCATATCTTAGTATTCTCCCTCAGACCCAATAGCTATCTCAGACCAGGTAATAAATGGGGTATCGCATGAATCTTATCAGTATTGCAGCACTTTCAGACAACTACATTTGGCTATTACATGACACACAGCACCGTTGTGTGATTGTCGATCCCGGTGAAGCGGAACCAGTATTACAAGCGCTAGGTAAACACCAACTCACACCGGTAGCGGTCTTGCTCACCCACCATCATAGTGACCATGTGGCGGGGGTTCCTGAAATTCTGAAGGCTTATCCTGACTTGCCGGTTTATGGACCCGAGGAGACGGCGCAGCGTGGTGCAACACGCATTTTGCGCGACGGAGATCACATTCAGTTACTCAATTCGGATTTCTCCGTGTTTTCTGTGCCGGGTCACACTTTAGGTCATATTTCGTACTACTCCGCGCCGTATTTGTTCTGCGGAGATACGCTGTTTTCTGCTGGATGCGGACGAATTTTTGAAGGGACACCAAAACAAATGCATGAATCTATAGAAAAAATATCAAAATTACCCGATGACACACGCATTTGCTGCGCGCACGAGTACACGCTGTCAAATCTTGAGTTTGCTCACACTATCTGGCCTGAAGAGTGCAATATTACCGCTTACCTTTCTGAAATCAGGCTATTACGCGATAAATCTCAATCATCGTTGCCAACCACCCTGGGTCTTGAACGAAAAATCAACCTTTTCCTTAGATGCCATGACATTGATTTAAAAGAAAAATTAAAAATAAAACCCGGTAACATAGCGGATTGGCAAGTTTTCGCCCAATTACGTGGTAAGAAAGATTGCTTCTGAAGGTTTTTGTTGTGCTGATCGGCTAATCAAAGTATTATTGCTCGTCTTTTAAGCAAACTATTGACACACATATGAAGGCTCAAGCGATTATTATCGCCTCAGTCTTGTTGGCAGGTTGCCAAGGGGTCTACCAGGACACCTCACAACCGAAACAACATGGGCAGAGTCTGTCTTCAGCAGGTCAAGGTGAAGCAGGAAAGTACACAGGAAGTCGAGAGACATCCGCGCGCTGGTTGGATAATAATGGCCTAGCGCAGCGCGACCTGTGGAACTTCATTAGCGACGAGCTGAAGATGGAGGTTCCGGATAATGTCCGGATCCGCGAGCAAAAAACACGATACTTAAAAAATAAGAGCTATCTCCACGATGTAACATTACGGGCAGAGCCGTACATGTACTGGATAGTCGAGCAGATTAAGCAGCGCAAAATGCCGATGGAACTGGTACTGCTACCCATAGTGGAGAGCGCTTTTGATCCCAAGGCCACATCATCCGCCAATGCCGCAGGGCTCTGGCAGATTGTGCCAGGCACTGGGCGTAACTACGGTTTGAAACAGAACCAGTGGTATGATGGTCGTCGCGATGTTGTTGCATCAACGACGGCTGCCTTAGACATGATGCAGCGCCTCAACACGATGTTTGATGGTGACTGGCTACTTACCATCGCCGCTTATAACAGCGGTGAAGGACGTGTCTTGCAAGCGGTAAAAGCAAATAAGGCAAAAGGCAGGTCAACGAGTTACTGGGCATTGGCGTTACCACGTGAAACGTCACTTTATGTCCCCAAAATGCTAGCCTTAAGCGATATTCTTAAGAATAGCAAAAAATACGGCATTGAGTTACCCAAGCCCAACGAAAGTCGGGCACTGGCGCAGGTAGACCTGGGTCAACAGATGGAGTTGACGCAAGCGGCTGAAATGGCAGGCTTGTCGCTAACAAAACTGAAGAGCTACAACACAGGCTACAAACGTGACGTGACCGCTCCGAACGGGCCACATTACATAATGGTGCCTAAGGCACACGTTGAGCAGTTGAAGGATTCGTTGGCAGATGGCGATATCGCCGCTGTACAACCCACTAAACTGGCGCAGCTATCCGCAACTACGGAATACAAGGTTCGTTCAGGCGACACGTTGTCAGGTATTGCGGCGAAACTGAAGGTCAGTGCGCAGGATCTGCGTAAGTGGAACAATCTGTCCAGCGCTAACGCGCTGAAGATTGGTCAATCGCTTCAGGTAGCACAAACCGCTGCGGGCAGTAAGAAGGGTAACAGTAATTCCATTACCTATCAGGTGCGTAAAGGAGACTCTCTTGCGAGTATCGCCAAACGTCACGGGGTAGATATCGCAGATGTCATGCGGTGGAATTCAGTCATCAATAAAAAGGCGAATATTCAGCCTGGAGATCGGTTAACGTTGTTCGTGAATACGGCAACAGCGCCAGACTCTTAAGTACTGCATAGCCTATAAAAAAGCCACGATTGTTGATAACGACCGTGGCTTTTTTTTTCGTATGCTGTTTTATCGTCATGCTGGCAACTGAAATTCAACCAATAATGGATTATGGTCAGAAGCCTGAGTAACCAGAACGGAAGATTGCATGACGTGCAAACCACGGTAAAAAACAAAATCTAACGGGCGGCCGAACGTTCGACGCCGCTGGTCGTCAACAAAGCGAACCTCACGCAAGGCAATCTCACTGGCAAATTGATAAAGCGCATTGATACGCTGCCGGCTCCAGGCATTAAAATCTCCCGCCATGATCACTGGCCCGGTATGACGTTTAACCTGCTCACCAATCGCATCCAGCTGCTTGCCATACACTTCAACACCGATGCTGAAATTAATGGCGTGGATATTAATCACCATCAGTTGCTGAGTGCTCTGCAATGCATAAACCGTTATCAGCGCCGATTTAGACAGGCGCAGCAGGGGCTCTTTCTCTCTCAGAGGGCAGCAATATAACGGTTGAGCCGCGGAGAGCGTCATCACACCAGAAGGGTGTTGGGGGAGAATAATGGCGGGAACCTGATCGGTCGCAACGTAGTTCGCCGTTGCAAAGCGAATCAGCTCAGGCGTACTTTGCGCCTCTTGCAGTAAAACGAGATGTGCATCTTTACCAAAGTTTTGTAATACCGAAAGCCAATGCAGACGCTGCTGTTTATAGATATTCCACACCAACACACGCAGTACGTCGTTTTTTTCAAGCAGCGGCGCCTCTGGCAGTGCCTGCATAACAGGATACTGTACACCAGAGGAAAAAATTCTCTCTACGGGTTGCCCCGCACTGTACCTCACCGCATAGGTTTTCTTTCGCACAACGAACCTGCTTGTCTCTTCAGTGCTACACGCTATTACTTTAAGCAAAGAACGTCCTGAGTGACAGGGATATTCGGCAAGACTTGCACTGCATAACAGATCTTTACAGAGTGAGCAGACTATAGCACACAGTAAAAAGCCCTGAGCAAATGCTCAGGGCTTTTCTTTTTAGTGGCGGAACGGACGGGACTCGAACCCGCGACCCCCTGCGTGACAGGCAGGTATTCTAACCGACTGAACTACCGCTC
>NZ_JAGFPG010000109.1:0-512 GCF_025962675.1 Candidatus Symbiopectobacterium sp. NZEC127 | reverse complement strand
GTAACGCCGTATCGATGAGCGGTGCGGCAGGCATGCGCTCGATTGGTGTCGGTGTGGGCTGGAACAGCAACCTGATATGTGGCGACATGAACATCAGTACGACGATCCAGAATCAGCTTAATGGGCTAAGCAGCGGCTTCCAAAACATCATGGGTAACGTGATCCAAAGCGCCACCAGCGCCGTCGCCTCGTTGCCCGCACTGATCATCCAGCGAGCCGATCCAGGACTCTACAACCTTCTGACCAATGGCGTCCTGCAAGCCCGACTCGACTTTGATCGCTCCAAACTCACCTGCCGAGCGATGGCTGATAAAATGGCAGAAACCGCAGGCGGCCAGCTAGGCTGGAGCCAAATAGCCGAAGGCATGGCGTTGCGTCAGTCAATCACCAGCAGCGACGCCGTTTCAGCCATTGAACGGGCCGAAAACAACCGAGGCAACAACGGCGTACCGTGGGTTGGTGGCAGCAATGCCGGTGGTGCAGGTCAGCGCTCAATCAAGGTCGTCGGTGTC
>NZ_JAGFPG010000106.1:0-513 GCF_025962675.1 Candidatus Symbiopectobacterium sp. NZEC127 | reverse complement strand
GGCCTCGCAGGATATTATCGGAGGTTTATAGAGAATTTTTCCAAGATTGCTAAGCCCATGACACGACTGCTTCAGAAAGATGTGAAGTACAAGTGGTCAGAAGAATGTGAGCAGAGTTTTCAAGAGTTGAAGAATCGCTTAGTATCAGCTCCTATTTTGATTTTACCTGATCCAAAGAAGGGTTTCCAGGTGTATTGTGATGCATCCAAACTTGGGTTAGGTTGTGTTCTGATGCAAGATGGGAAGGTGGTTGCCTATGCATCTCGTCAGTTACGTCCGCATGAGAAGAACTACCCTACTCATGATCTTGAGTTAGCTGCAGTAGTTCATGCGTTGAAGATTTGGCGTCATTATCTTTTCGGTACTCGTACAGAAGTGTATACCGATCACAAGAGTTTAAAGTATATCTTTACTCAGCCGGATCTGAACATGAGACAAAGAAGATGGTTGGAATTAATTAAGGATTATGACATGGGAATTCATTATCACCCAGGAAAGGCTAATGTTGTAGCA
>NZ_JAGFPG010000107.1:0-513 GCF_025962675.1 Candidatus Symbiopectobacterium sp. NZEC127 | reverse complement strand
TAGTCTGCCTCCACATTTTCCACAACGGATTAGACCAGTGAGTATATTTCTTACAGTGCGTTCCTTATCGTTATACCTTGGTCTGCCTTTTACTCCACTGCTTGCAATCTTCAATATGCTATTAGCATGATAAAAAGTTTCATCATCAATAATTTTAGGAAATATATCAGATACTTCTTCGTCATTGACATTACGACAAAAGAAACCTAGTAACCGACGATCTTTAATTAGTTTAGTAATAGCATTAGGACGCCATAAACTACCATTAATTAATCTCTTATCCGCATTAAGTCTTTTAGCTATTACAGGACTTGTAAGTCCATTAATGTAATCTGTGAATATTTGACGAATGATCGATACTTCGTAATCTTTGATTAAGTATCCAGTACCATCACTATCTAACCAGCGAGGTAAACGGCGGGTCATAATCCCCCCGTTTTTAACCATATTGTTAAATCTGGCTTGCCACCCACTGGTAGAACGTTCAGATTTTATTTTGGACTCATTGTTGCC
>NZ_JAGFPG010000105.1:0-515 GCF_025962675.1 Candidatus Symbiopectobacterium sp. NZEC127 | reverse complement strand
AACCCTATTGGCGTGACATGTTTATGGCATCGACATCGTTGTATCTGTCATACTTTCATGGAGCAGGCGGGATTTGCTGCGTGGATTGAATCAGTAATACGGGCTGACAAGCCGCAGGCAACAGCGGCTTAAACATAGCCTCTCCGACACGCTCACAGCACTTCCTCAAACTTGCCTCTTCATCCCCTAAAACGCTATAGTTCTTCTGCTGCCGCAAAATCGGCAGCCGGGATTTGCAGCCCGAGCACTCAATGGTGACGTAGGACGCGCCATGCGTCTTTTTTTACGTCAATGACCTGACACGCCTGTTTGTTATGCGGCCTTTTTCACACCGCAATGCATCCAAACAATGGTGGCTCAGGCAGGGCAGCCCTCGGGCTGGCCGGTATCCATTGAGGCCGGTACTGCAAACCTTGTCTGGGCTACCACCCATGAGATTTGCAGCTCTGGTGGTAGTGACGCTTGTTACTCAATGGAGACTGCCCAATGGCTACCACCCCAACCGTGCTATACCC
>NZ_JAGFPG010000104.1:0-517 GCF_025962675.1 Candidatus Symbiopectobacterium sp. NZEC127 | reverse complement strand
ATACCCGCCGCATCCAACCCCAAGTCTTGACGTACTTCTTCCTGTGTCCCTTGGGGAATAAAGCTGTCCGGCAGCCCCAGATTTAACACCGGAATACCCAGACGCTGCGCCATCACCACTTCATTCACGCCGCTGCCCGCACCGCCCATCAAGGCGTTCTCTTCCAGTGTCACCAGCAGATTGTGGTTTTTTGCCAGTTCAGCGATCAGCGCTTCATCCAGCGGTTTGACAAAACGCATGTCGACCAATGTTGCATTGCGCTTTTCGGCAACCCGCTGCGCTTCCGGCAGCAGTGTACCGAAGTTGAGGATGGCGACTTTCTCGCCCGTGCGTCGTACCACCCCTTTACCGATAGGCAATTCCTGCAACGGCTCAAGCGTGGCACCCGTACCGGTACCGCGAGGGTAACGCACGGCGCAAGGGCCATCTTGATAACGGTAGCCGGTAAACAACATCTGGCGACATTCGTTCTCATCGCTCGGTGCCATGATAATCAGATCGGGAATGCAACGCAGGA
>NZ_JAGFPG010000103.1:0-518 GCF_025962675.1 Candidatus Symbiopectobacterium sp. NZEC127 | reverse complement strand
GTGAACGCTATGCGGCACATCAACGTGCGCGGCAAGCGCGACGGCAGTTCGGGGAATTGACACAGGCACTGAGTAACCTGCGTCAACAGCAGCAAAATAGCGCCAGCAAATGGCTCACGCTGGACCAGCGTTTTCAGGCCGACAGCCTGAGTATCGACACGCAACGCGCGGACAGTCAACGTCTGGAGCAGCAGTTGAACGATGTCGAGCAGCGTGTCGAGCTGGAACAGCGCATCGTTAAGCTGGAGGCTGAGCGTGCACAGTTACAACCGGGAAAGGCCTGCCCGCTGTGTGGCTCCACGCACCATCCGGCGATTGCCGAGTATCAAACGCTGGCGCTAACGGCTTCCGAGGCACAAGTGCGTATGGCACAGCTGCGCACACTGTGTCAGCAGGTGCGCAGCGAATTGGCACAGCGCGAGGGCGCGCTCGCCGTATTGGCAAAACAGCGCGACGAACTTCAGGCCGAGCGGGCCGAACAGGAAACGCTGTACCAAACGCGCTATACCGCTTGGCAA
>NZ_JAGFPG010000102.1:0-519 GCF_025962675.1 Candidatus Symbiopectobacterium sp. NZEC127 | reverse complement strand
CGCAGCCTGCTTCAGCGCTGAATGTGCCTGATCGCGATAAATGGAATGATAATAGCGAGTCAGGGTCGCAGCCATGATGTCATCACGAAAACGTACCCACTGTGCAGCCAAACCCAATAACCAGCTGATTTTTTCCAGAAACTGGGGAGCGTCAAGAGTATCCAGTTGTGCTAAAAGCACCGTAAAAATACGTTTCCACAACCAGCTGCTATCGGGGATTTGCGCAATTTTCTCTAATGCTGAAAGTGAATTGCTTTCACCCGCAAGTAACTGCCTGGATATCACGCCTCCAGCTTGTGGGGTAAAAATGTCATGATAAAACTCAATGGTTTTCATCCATGATTTTTCTCGTCGTATCGCGGCTTTCACCACGAAGTAACCCCGGGCGATATGCCCCCGCAATACGCACCAGTGCGGGTTTGTCTCGGGTGATTCATGCTGGTAAGCAAAATAGCTTGAACAAAGTGCCGCCCAATCCTTGCGTTTTAACGCATTAGATTCCAACCGCTTCTTGATAGC
>NZ_JAGFPG010000101.1:0-519 GCF_025962675.1 Candidatus Symbiopectobacterium sp. NZEC127 | reverse complement strand
GATTCCGTCCGCACCCGTGGTGCCGATCACAGTGGTGACAGTAGCACCGTTATTCGCCGAGAAGTTCACCGTCTGACCCGCGACCTTGTTACCGCTGGCATCCGTCACCACCGCCTGCACGGCATTAGTCTCGGTACCGTTGGCCGCGGCATCGTCTGCCGTCACCGTCAGGTTAGCCGCCGTGATTTCTGCCGTCGTGCCATCCGCCACAAAGCTGACACTGACCGTCTGGCTCTTGCCGTTCACCGTCGCGGTCACCGTACTGCTTCCAGCTGTAGTACTGGTCAGCGTCGCCGTGGCGATTCCGTCCGCACCCGTGGTGCCGATCACCGTGGTCACCGTGGCTCCGTTATTCGCCGAGAAGCTCACCGTCTGACCCGCGACTTTGTTACCGCTCGCATCCGTCACCACCGCCTGCACCGCATTGGTCGTCGTACCGTTAGCCACTGCATCGTTTGCTGTCACCGTGAGGTTGGCTGCGGTGATTTCTGCCGTCATGCCGTCTGCCACAAAGGTGGT
>NZ_JAGFPG010000100.1:0-521 GCF_025962675.1 Candidatus Symbiopectobacterium sp. NZEC127 | reverse complement strand
TTCAATTAATCTTCTTGAACACTTCCGGCGCACTCGCGAACCTTCGCAACGACGGAAACGACAAGCTAACACGCAAAACGAAGAAAAAGACTAATAAAAACCAAATAAACAATACATAAAAAGTAAACAAACATGTAGATCATAATTTTAGATGAATTATGAGACTTGAACGGCCTCATTCTGACTTCAAATGAATTTATTATGAATTTTACAAGATTAAATCTATTTAAAGCCCATTTAAAAAGAATTAAATAAATTTAATTCAATTTATGGACAATTTTAATATGTAGATCTTTATTTTATACAACTTTTGCAACTTGAACCACATTAATCTGAGTTAAGATGAATTAGTTATGAATTTTTAAAGATTAAATCGGATTAAAACACTTATATGGATTTTAATTGAATTATGACGCAATAATGAATTATTTTTGAAAAGGAAAAGGGAATTATTGCGTCAGCGGCTAGGGTTCGCGGTGGACCGGGTGCACGGCGGCGGCTCACGGAAACGAACGGCCGGG
>NZ_JAGFPG010000099.1:0-525 GCF_025962675.1 Candidatus Symbiopectobacterium sp. NZEC127 | reverse complement strand
GTGGCTTATCGCTGTTCGCCGCCAGTTCACCCCATTCGCTGCGCGCCAGATTGTCCATGTTCCAGTACATCAGTTCGCGCACGCGAGCAATTTCCGGCCGTTGTGCCAATGTCTTATCCGGGATCGACGAGGTAATGGTCAACGCATAAGGGATACCGAGCTTCTGCGCAGCAACCATCGGGTAGAAGCCCCGCCCCTGCATCAGCGATCGCAGTATCGCCTCCCCATCCTGACGTTGCCCGTTATCTAACAGCAACATCGCTTGCCAGTAGCGCCATTCTTCTTTCTGTAACGCCTCAGCCGGCAGTTTCGCGAGCCAGAAGCGCAGCCCCGCTTTATCCCCCTCCCCGAGCGTCATACGCACCCGGCGCTCAATCAGGCTGGTGGATTGGCTGCGCTGCGTAACGGCATCACGCCAGGCAGCCTGTTCTGGCGTCGCGCCGGTTCCCATCCAACGCCAGGCTACCGCTTCTTCCATCTCGCGGCGATCGGCGTCGCTCATCTTTTGCAGCCGCACCAAGACAC